>JACKHM010000009.1 GCA_020638995.1 Planctomycetaceae bacterium | reverse complement strand
CACGGGCTGGGAATACGGTTTGGATTACGACTTCTTCACGCAATATCTAAGCGCGGCCTACCGTCTCAACATCGGTTCTCTGGGTCTCAATTCGCCGAACTTCAGCCTCATTCCCTACTCGAATTGGGGCGCGAGACTTAAGTGGCAACCCAACGAAAACTGGCAATTCAAAGTGTCGTTCATGAACGGCTTTCCCAGAGACTTCGCCGATCCAAAGTACGGTGGATTCCAGTTTGATTTCCAACCTGGCAAGGGATCACTATTGATTGGCGAGGCTGTTTACCGCTGGCAAGCCACCGATGCGCAACGCGAGGCGTCAGGGTGTCTTCCAGGACAATTCAAGTTCGGTGGCTATGCCGATACTGGCCAGTACGATTTCGTTGACGGTTCGGGTGGCAAGGAATCTGGACTGGCGTCGTTGTACTTCATCGTACGGCAGAAGGTATGGGAGCCTGATGCCTTGTCCCACAAGGGCATTCACCTCTGGACGGCGTTCACCTACGCCTGGGACGATGAAATCGTTACATTCCCGTACTACTGGAACGGTGGCGTCGTGTGGCAAGGTCCATGCGGTAGTCGCGAACAAGACACGCTTGCGTTGGGCTTTGCCCGAGCGTGGTACAGCGACTCGCTTGCTAGTCAATCAACGGAAACAGTCGTCTCATGTTCGTACAACTGGTACGTTAATGATGTTCTAACTGTGACGCCGGACGTGCAGTACATCATAACGCCGGGCGGAACAGGCAATATCGACAATGCCTTTTTGCTAGGTTTGCTGACTTACATTTCGTACTAACTTGCAATGCGTTAGCCTTCGCCGAGCCAGACTCTCACTCGCACGCATCGTCATACGAGTGGTCTAGTGCTTCGGGGATCATCAAAAACGAACTGATGAAAAAGAGCACGGCACCAACGAACACCGCCGCGTAGTTGCCCCACCTCTGTTCGATCAGAATTGGCCCTTCACCAAAGAATCCGTAAATCCCAGAGATCGTATAACCGGCCGATCCGAGCAAACAGGTGAACGCGCTCCACCAACTGATGCTATTGATTTGAACGCCCCAGGGCTTGTGGACAACCTCAACGATATACAGGTAACTGGCGACAAGGAAGCATGCCGATCCGACCAGTCCGGGCACGTTGATCAAAATGTCAACTTCGACCCAGTTCAGCCATTTAAGTACTCCGAATATGTAACAGAGTTTGAACAGCCACCCACCAGCAAACATGATCATAGTTGCAACAAAGGGCAACTGATGCGGCATCCACACCCACCAACGAAACTTGGGGATCCGTTTCGTCGTGACATCGTCTGCGTTCTCGGTGCCGGGAGAATCCAGTCGCCGAACCTCCGTTTGCGTCCTTCGGTCTGCGTTGAACATTTCCAGTAGCGACATGTAGTTCGCGATGGTAAAGCAAAGCGAACCAAAAAAGCTGAAGGTCGTTGCATGCACCACCCGGTTCGGCATGAAGGGGCCTAGGGAGCCCACAATCAACAGCGCCGATCCAAATGTAAAGGTGATCGCGATCCACCAAGTTAAGTTATCTGGTTCCCATCCCCACCAACGCAAACGCCGCTTTCCGCCAACCGGTAGTAACTCGCCAGCGATTTCAACCACTCCACCTCGACCTTTGCGGTGACGGCGCGATTGCCAATGATACCTGCGGTCGTCGGGTAGTTGGAAAACTTGGCGCGTCACAAAACCACAACAGCCATGCGACGTCAACCGCTTCCATTGGTCTGGAAACAAGGCAAAGATCCGTTTAGGAGGGTCCTCGGAGTCCATACTGCCACATCCCGATCTAGGGTCACTCCGGTGAGAACTCACAAATCGTTACTTCGCCCTTTTCAACGATGAGCGACGCCAATTCGGGCACGGCTTCCCAATGATCATTCAACTTGTCCAAGGGTTCTGAAAGCACGATCACCGCGCCATCCGGTAGTGGGTCATAGCTGCCGTCGAGGTCTTGCAGGGCGTGGATGTGACGACTGTGATACTGCGTTCGCGACGCGTTGTTGCTCGAGTAACGTACCGACCACAGCCGCTCGCCGTCGGTCGTGCAGGCGCTGAAGTAAATCGGCCTCTCGATCCCGGCCCCCTGTCGAACTCGTTCGACATGTCCTATGGTTTTCGACAGGGCTGCCAACGGATCGTCGCGGAGCCCCAGAGTCAACGCCAAGAAAAACAATACCTCCGAGTCTGTCGAGCCTTCGACGAAGGGAAACAACTCGGGAGCGATATCGAACATTAGCTGGCGTTTCACTTTACTAAACTCTGGCACGGAACCATTGTGTTGAAACAACCAATTCTCGAACGTGAAAGGATGACAGTTCGGAATGGCGTTAACTTATCGCATCTTATGTGCTGGTGGTGGTTAAGCATTGCTGTTGTAGCGTTGCTTTCATGATCGAAGGCTGAGCCTCCTGCGTAGTGGATTTGGTCAAACATTTCCATTGGCAAGGAGGACTCAGCCATGAGAAGTATCACGGATGTCATTCGACACTTCAAGCAGAACTGGATGCGAGAATTGTGTCCCGAGGCAATCGAACGAGCCTGCCGCGACCACGGCATGACGTGGCGACAATCGACGCTCAATCCGATCGTTACTGTGCAAGTCTTCTTCCTGCAAGTTTTGCATGGCAACAC
The DNA here is from genome assembly GCA_020638995.1 of Planctomycetaceae bacterium. Classification (GTDB taxonomy): domain Bacteria; phylum Planctomycetota; class Planctomycetia; order Pirellulales; family Pirellulaceae. The sequence goes on along the minus strand of JACKHM010000009.1, from coordinate 13,714 downwards.
GGCTTGCGCACACTTGCCTCATCTGTCGAACCTCGTCTTCACGGCAGCCGCTTATTGCAAAGCAAGGACGCGATTGAAGCTCGATGTTTTGAAGACGTTATTGCAGCGATCGGTCGAACAACTTCAGGACAACGCCATCGATAAGAGTCGTTGGTTTGGACATCGCGTCTTCTTAGTGGATGGCTCGAGCTTCTCGATGCCTGATACGGATGAGTTGCAAGAACACTTCGGTCAGCCAGGAGGCCAACGCGCAGGTTGCGGCTTTCCCACGGCTCATTGGTTGGCCATGATGCACGCAGGGACAGGCATGATCACGAAGATGCTGGCAGCTCCGTTGCGAACACATGATCTGGCAAAGACGGCTGAGTTGCATCCAGAATTGCGAGCGAACGATGTGTTGGTTGCCGACCGAGGATTCTGTTCGTTCGCTCATTTCGCTTTGTTACTGCAACGTGGCACGCACGGTGTGTTGCGAATTCACCAACGGTTGCTTGTTGACTTTACACCGGGGCGGACTCACACGGTGCCAGGCAAGGGCAAGAGCTGCGGCAAGAAGGGGCTGCCTCGTTCGCGCTGGCTACGACAGCTTGGCAACAACGATCAAGTTGTCGAATGGTTCAAGCCAACGAGTTGTCCAACTTGGATGTCTATTGAGCAGTTCGACGCATTACCAGGGTCACTGGTGATTCGCGAGTTGCGTTACACGATTACTCAGCGAGGCTTTCGCACACGGACGATCACGCTTGCCACAACCTTGCTTGACGGGGATAAGTACAAGTCGTCGGACTTAGCAACTCTGTTTCGCGATCGCTGGGATATCGAAACGAATTTTGGACACTTGAAAACGACGATGAAGATGGACGTTCTGAAATGCACGACCGTTAACGGTGTCCTCAAGGAGCTGCACGTTTTCGCTTTAATCTACAACTTGGTCCGACAAGTCATATTGATCGCTGCCGAGCAACAACAAGTCGACTTTCGCCGCATCAGTTTCACGGATGCCTTACGCTGGTTACAAACCGCAAGGCCCGGCGACTCCATCCCCAATCTCATCGTCAACCCACTTCGACGTCACCGCCTCGAACCGCGCGTCAGAAAGCGTCGCCCCAAACAATACCCACTCATGAAAAGGCCTCGATGCCAGCTACAAAATGAACTTGCACCGTAAACACTTACGGATAAGTTAACGCCATTCATGACAGTTCGTGTTCTGCACGGGCGTTCCAGTCGCAGCGCGAACATGGGACAAGAATAGCCCTGACCGGATATGGTCGGAGAGATGTCGGAAGTTAGCATCGTTCCACGCCGGATGTGTATCGCGATACACGCCCGGTGTTTTATCCTGGCCGTACCACCCGACGCCAATTCCGTCGCCATTGGTTGTTTCGACATTCTGTGTCGCGTGACGGCTCTGATCGATCAGCGAGTGATCCGGACGCGTCAAAAGAGTACTCAGCGGAATGGCTGGTCCCGAATAAGCAAGCCAACGGCACATGGGGCATCTCCTCCGAGGTGTTGAACTTAGGATTGTGAATGACTCGTGGACGCCTCGCGGGGAGTAATGATCAAACATCCGCGGGACTTTTGAGAAGTCAAATCGACTCCCGTCAGCGCGTTATACAATACCTGTGCCTTAACCCAACATGGAGGCAACTTGTAGCGGCCCACGTCCATCAGCAGAAATCGATCTTCGCCCGAGTGATAGGCCGCCAGGGGCGAAAAGTGCCCACTGCCAGTTTGATGCAGTATTTTGCGATTGAAGTCGATGATCACACGCTGGTCGGATGACTGCAACGCGGCGACCAAGACATCGCGGCAACCGCCTTCGTCCAACGCATCGGCGAAATGTGTATCTACTTGGACGTCAAACGAACTCACGATGCTGGCGAGTTGTTCCAGCGTGTTGCCTCCCTTTTCGACATCCAAGGGACGTCGATGGTGCAATACTGCATCGGGGAAGATATTCTCCTGCGTAAACATCTTATAAGGGTAGATTTGAGGCTCATCCGGTGCCTCGATTCCAAGCGAATTCAGAACCGTGACGCTGCTGGCCACGCCACAATAGGTCAGCAACTTCTCGCTGACACAGTAGCGGCAGATCGTCCAAAAGTGTCCTTTCACATCAGCACTCTCGAAGAGCGGTATCGCAGTAGACAACATCTTCGATTGGCATGGTCGGCAGATTCCTTTTGTGATCAATGCAATAGTTGAAGCATTTAACGAATCCAGTGCATCACATCCCGCAGCAAACACCAGCGCGGCGACCGATCTTGCGTTCCGCCGCCTTCCACCCAATAGATGCGCAGTCGATCCAGGGAACCATCCATGCGCTCAATGTCGAGCCAGCGATCGAGAAAGCGAAGCCATTCTTCGTCCTGGGATCTAACGGCCATACTCACAGGCCGCTGCACGGTTGGCTGGGGAACGACGACGGTGAATTCGGGATGCAAGACATTCCAAGCGGCGCCTTCTTCGGCGGCGATGATCAATCCATCGAGTCCCTTGCCGGTGGCGTCGAAGAACAAGGAGTAGGAATCGATCACAATGATCTCGGCGTTGGGTAAGTGGCGCCGTGCGGCACTCGCCAAGTCCTGATGAATGACGGCTAACTTCACGCCTTCAGGCATCGCTGGAGTGTCCCAGGATTCGAGTTCGCCGCGTCGGTGGTCGCGCATCAAAACCGATACCGTGGCGGTGGAATACGGCTCGGTAAAACCGGCTTGCAACAATCGCTCGGGAGCGATCATTAGACCGCCAATTGCCATATCGATTTCGCCCGATTCCATTTGGTCGAGAACCGTAGCATAGTCATAAGGCACGAATTCTAAACGCACTTTCAAACGTGCCGCCAACCGATGCATCAATTCAATGTCCAGGCCGACCAACTGTCCCGCTTGATTGAAGAAGGAGTAGGGCAAGTGATCGGCATGATATCCGACGCGAAGGACGTGCTTTGACCTGATGCGATCAAGGGTTCCGCGCGTTGTAGAATCACGATCGGCAACCTCCTGACGCTTCGTGTAAACGACGACGTTGTCGTGCGGCGAGGGAACTTGGAGCGAGAGCAGTCGGTCATCCAAGTCGTAGGTCAGCGCGGTCGCTGACAAGTACCACCGCCCCGCTGCGACGAACATCCCCAAACACAGCAGCAGCATACCCGTGCTTACGGCTAGCCGACGCCACCTAATGCAAAGTCGATCATGAATCGCTTCGTTCACGATCAACGTTAGCGTCATCAAATGCAATACGCCAACGACGTCCGCCAATCGCATTGTCACAAACCCTGGAAGTATGAATAACTCTAGCAGGTCATGCGGCAAGTGAAATTCGTCCAACAAGTAGGGGATTGTGACGAGCGGGCTGGCAAAGCTGCAAATCGCACCGGTAGCGGCGGAACTCGCCGTTTGCGCGAGGGTCAATCCACTGCCCGTATACCAAGCTGCAAACGAGATAAAGACAAACGCCAAGATCTTTCCAAAATGCGGGAAAGGGTAGGCCAATGGCACGGTGACGCTAGGCGTTGATTCCTTCATGGCAGAACCCGAGCCCTCGGTGCTTTTAATCATCTGCTCACATTTGTCTATGATCTGCGGCAGCACAACAATCAACTTGCCAGTAGCAATTGCCGTCAGCGCTGGTTCCTGCGCGGCTCGCATCAAATCTCGATAGCGGATGGTGGTGAGGCTACTAACCAGGGCGGGTAGCACTCCAAACACAGCCACAGCGCAAGCCAGCGAAAACATGATGAGATAGGCTTGCAGCCGTGCAAGTTCGTCGAGTCGCAAAGTTCCTGCCGCGGTGGCCGTCAACGCAAATAGGCCTACCGGCGCCAGTCCAATGAGAAACGTGTTAATGTGTCCTACACCTGTGACGCAGACATCCAGGAAATCGAGAAATGGCTCCTTGCCCGGGACCTCGATCAACGCGATGCCGAGGAACAGGCAAAACACCACGACGGCCGGAATTACTTCGTCGGCGAGCGAACGAAATACGTTGGTGGGAATAAACGTCGAAAGAACATCCATCTCACCAGGTTGGACGTGCTCCGCGTCCGGGCTAAAGAACGCCGCCCCTTCCTGTGGCGGAAGCAGGGCTGCCATTGCCACCACAAGCGCGACGCCGATCAACCACAACAGGAGTAGTGTGACAAGTGACGCGATGCCCAATCTGCGGGCTTGTAGTAAATCAAGGCGTCCCGTTTTGGCGATCAACGAGACGGCAAGATAAGGGAGGACGGTCATCTGCAGCAGGGCGACATACGCATCGCCGATTGGCTGTAGCACGGTGCAGTATTCACCAAACAGCACGCCGCACACTATGCCCAACAACAGTCCCAGACAGATCCAACGCCCTATGGGCCGCTTTGTGGACAGCTCTATCTTGTTGCTTCGAGGGTCCACAGGCATACTCCCCTGTTCCGATCGACCACCATTGGGCGCCTTTAGTGATGAAAGCCCGATGCTTCTTTGCTGGTCATGGGCGTCTGCACTGGATGTTGTTTGAAGTAGTCCAGCGCACGCTTCATATCCTCCACCAACAATGCACCCAGGTCGTGACTGACGCCATGCCGCACAAGAATCCGCTGGATCGGCAAATCCTGGCAATTAGCAGGCAGCGAATATGCGGGCACTTGCCAACCGCGGCTCCGGAGCCTGTCGGCAAGATCGTAGAGGCTAAAGCCAGGGTTGACGCCATCCTTCATCTTCCAACACAGCGCAGGGATACCCCCGTTCATGTCACCGTCGTAGATGATTTCAAATGACCCCAGCTTCTCGATCTCACGGGCAATGAATTTCGCCGTGTCGTAACAAGCTGTATGAATCTTGCGGTATCCTTCCCGTCCGAGGCGTAGGAAGTTGTAGTACTGGCACATGATCTGACCGCCGGGTCGCGAGAAATTCAAGGCGATATCGCGCATGTTGCCCCCGAGGTAGTTCACCCAGAAGATCAACTCCTCTGGAAGATCTCGCTCTTCGCGCCAAATAACCCAGCCAACTCCCAGTGGCGACAAGCCGAACTTATGTCCCGATGCATTAATCGATTTGACGCGTGGTATGCGGAAGTCCCATTCCAAATCCGGCGCACAGAACGGTGCGAGGAACCCGCCGCTGGCACCATCGACGTGCATGCGAATATCGAGTCCTTTGTCCTTCTGAAGTTGATCAAGGGCTTCCGCGACGGCCTTAACCGGCTCGTATTGGCACGTGAAAGTTACTCCCAGGGTCGGCACCACACCGATCGTGTTCTCGTCGACTCGGCTGAGCACTTCCTCGGGTGTCATGATCATCCGATCGTGCTCCATCGGAATCTCACGATGTTCGATGTCCCAGTACCGCGTGAACTTGTGCCAGCAGATTTGCACCGGGCCAGAAATCAGATTCGGCTTGTTGATCGGTTTGCCGGCAGCTTTGCGTTTTGCTTCCCAAGCGCGCTTCATCGCCATGCCTCCCAGCATCGCCGCTTCACTCGAACCGGTCGTCGAACATCCGACCGTGTTCGCAGCGGCCGGAGAATTCCACAAGTCGGCCAGCATGTGTACACAACGGCCTTCGATTTCCGCCGTCTGCGGATACTCATCCTTATCGATCATATTCTTGTCGATGCACTCATTCATCAGCTTGTGGACCTCGGGCTCAGCCCACGTCTGGCAGAAAGTAGCCAGGTTTTGACGCGAATTACCATCCAGCATCAACTCGTCATGGATGACTTGATAGGCATGACGAGGATTCTGCTCCACTTGTGGAAACTTGTATTTAGGCATGCTTACCGAAAGGTCAGTGGACGCGTAGACCTCATCATCAAGCATTTCTCGTACTGAATCTTTATCATGAAGGGGCATCGTTGTCTCCTCGGACTGTCGTGGACGTCCTGTTTCTAGACGGCTACGTTTTTCGTGGAAAACGTGTTGAAGCGATTATTCTCTGGAAGCGTCGACCGAGTCGTTCGCTTTGCTCCATTCCGAATCGGCCTTGTGATGCGATAGGTGAACCACAGGAATTGCCAAAAAAATCAGTCGGCCTGCTGTCAGGTTGAGGAACGACAGAGCTATCGCCGCGAGACTGATCACGGGGGTGATCGCAATCCGCCATGTCATAGAGTTGATCGCCTGAGGCGAAATTCCTTGAAGAACAAGTCTATGGTTTCGGCTTGCATACAACCAGAGTGCTAGAAGTGCCAGGCTACAGGCGACTTGAGCGGCGCCGTAGAACACCATGGCAAGTTCGTCATCACGATAGGCCGCCTGAATCCCCGTCGGGAATGGAACGAACGAAACGCACATCAAAAAGAGTCCATTCAAAGCAACAAGAATCCGGTCCGCCCGATCTATGAAGTGGAAGACGGCATAGTGCTGTAGCCAATAGATGCCGATTAATACAAAGCTGCAAACAAAACCGAGTATCGGGTGCAGCGCTCCAAGGATGTAATCTCGCAGCTCTTGCTCCGGAACATCATGAACCGACGGGACTTCTAGCCCCAGTACGAGCAGCGTGATCGCGATCGCGACCACGCCATCGCTGAAGGCGCACAACCGGTCGGGCTTCAGCATTCGAATCTCTTCCTCAAGCAATTATCTGAAACGAGCTAGGCTCGCCATTAAGAAGGCAACTCGTCGCGAAACCACGATCATATTTCGTGACGTCGCTACTCGTTATCATCTACAATGTGACGATCTGGTCCAGGAGTTGAAAGTGACAAGAGCGTGCATACGTTAAGCCAATATGAAGACGATGCAGCAGTGAGTCACCAGCAGCAGATTAGCTTACTTGGATTGTTGGCTGACAACCACCGGCGCACTATGTGTACTTCGGGCGCTGTCACCCCCTATTCGTGACCTCTCTCCCCGCGTTACAGATCTCAGTTGTTTTCAAAGAAGGTGCTCCTCTCATGAAGAACTTGCGATTTGTAATCTTTTTTCACCCTGGTGCCGATGGCTTTTACGACGAGCTTGTATGCCCAGGAGAGAACTGGCATTTCCCATTTGACCTACGGTTCGACTCACGCACTGACTGTCCATGATCGTGCCATTGATCATGTGCAACTGTTGTATCACTACGCCCAGACGCAGGACGAGATCCCGTCGCCCGTCATTGAAACGCACACGAAGGCAAGTCGCAGCAACCTTCATGCGGCAATAAAGATCAATCAGGAACTAGCAAACATTAAGCCTGACGACGAGATGACAAAACAGTTGGTAGCGAGTATTTCGTCGCACCACAGAGCGGCAATGTAGCATCTGAAGGCTATTGATGAGGCGAGACAGGGCGAGCGCATCGACAGCGGGGTCATTGCCGGTCCGGCAAAACAACTCTATGGCGAAGCTCGTGCAGCGTGCGAGTCCCAGCAAGCGTTGGCGAAACACTTAGGAGCTAAAGAACTCACCAGAATCGAAGACTCGTGTGAGTCGCGCGGATCACCATTCCCATTCCCTAGAATTCTCCGTAAGGAATCGAGTTAGCCGGCGCCGCTCCGAATTCTCAATCGCGATCGGAGCAGACAAATGCACGGTACCCCACCAATGAGAATCCGCGACAAGACTCATTGGCGGGGCTCTTGCCTCTACTCTGCTTGTGCCCGATGCCACTATCGAATTTACACCGCGGCAGCCACTCGGCGGAATTACGACGCGTTAGAACTGAACCTGGTACTTCTCCGTCATCGATTGGCGAATTTGAGTCGAGGCGGTCTGGATGTTTTGCACGATCTGCTGCACGCCGGTCGCCGCTGTTGCTCTCGCCTGCGTTCGGACCGCAGTTTGGGCCTGCTGCTGTTGCCGCAGTTCCGAGTTGACAGCTCCAGCATATCCACCACTTCTCGCAATCCCATACGCCGCATTGGTCTCCATACGCCGTCCGTAGTTTCCGCCAAAGCTTCCATCATAGTATCCGTAGGAACTCTGTTGCCAATTCTCTTGGCTGACATTGCCGAGCGCGCCCCCGTAAATTCGCGTCTGATTGGTTGCAGAAACCTCGTCGACTCGCTTCTGAATCGTGACCCCCTTGAGCCCCATCGACGCACTGTGCAACTGAGCCGAAATGTATGCACCGTACTCCAACATTTCCTTATCGACTCCTAACGTCGGGAGCTGGTCCACATGACGCCCGTAGTTTTCAAACCACTGGGCGAGTTGCCCCATCGTCTTCAAGTCGCCCTTCTTCGCTTGCAGATTTTCAAGTAGGTGGGTTACGGACGTATAGTATTTTTGAGTCGACTCGAGCACAGATGGCTTTGATGTATTTGCAAGTTCCGTTACTGCTGGCTGATCCAATCCATCGGAAGTTTCAATATGCAAGGCCGATGTGGGAAGCCGCGTCAAGCTGGCCAGCCGACTTAGGCCGTGAGTCGTCAAACGACCACCAAGGAAGACTTGATTACCTTTGACTTCCGCGGTCCATTCGGTGAGCTCATCAATCATCACACCGTAAGCTCCGATGATGTCTAAGATCAATGGTTTGGCTAATTCGGAGATTAAACTTGCATCCTGATTAAAATCAATCTTCAGCCGCCCGTATGTCTGGTCGCGGAAAGTGACTCCAAGCATGACGCCTTCGACGCCCGCAACTAGTTTGCTCAAGTCCGCCTTGTCAATGCTCGAGTTCTGGACCGAGGCCAGCTTGTCGAGATTCAGTTCGTGTGCGGCAAACGCATCCCGCAGGTCGAGCAGCATAATCACTTGCGCGTTAGTATCCGCGTAACGCACTCCCTCTTGTAAATAGGCCGAAGGCTTGCGATTTACTTCATTGATCCAGCGAGACACTTCTTGGCGATTTGCAGGTGACATCGTGCCTAACGTCCCATCTGAAAACTGAACTACAAAACTATTGTCTGGCAACCGAATCGCTGGCAAGTTACTGATACGGTCAACCGCGCCGCCGATGCGAGATGCCAAAGACGTGATGATGGTCTTTGCCTCCATCTCCGCGATCGCCGCTTCCCAATGTGGCCGCATCAACTCGACGTCGAGATTTGCGGCCAGCATCAACTTGCCAGCTTTCGGAGGAAGGCTTGTTAGGCCAGCAGCGAATCGCTTCTCCCGATCAACTTCCCATCCCTCGCTCTTTGCAATCGGACTATCGAACAACGCCTTCGCGTCTACCATGACAAGCGCATTTGCCGAACTTGGAATGCGTTTAATCATATCTGCGAATTCTTCGCCATTAACAAGTCTGCAATTGAGAGCCATGTGGAACATGAGTGTTCCTGCCAAGATATAAGCCGCTGGTCGTCTCATTTTTCAATCTCCATTGATTCGATATCGTGCACGTTAGACTAGCAGAGAGTAATCACTGTAATTACTTTTTTGAACCCAGCCGGTAGCTCACTCTGCGGTTACCCGCAGGCAGCGTTGGTAGGGATGAAGGGGTAAAGGGTCTCCGCAAGAGTGACTTTCATCCTTTCGACAACCGATTTTTCCGTCAAATCCAGATACTGACGCACTCTTTTTGAGTGAACGATCGCAAGGAGCTATAGCAACCCAATCCAGCGTCCGATACAGAATCTCTGCCGTATCCCCGCGTTTTCCGTTCACGATTCAAACAGCACTATGCCACAAATTGGGTTCGCACGAGCGATTTACTGTATTCTTGCGGTGCTTTGCTGCGCGGCGTCATCCTACTGTCAGGACGCGACGATCGAAACGGACCGCGACTCATTCACTCGCTCGCCTAGAACGGTTGGCGCTGGGCGCGTCGTCGTAGAAGGATCCTACACATTCATGGACCAGGATGCGGAATTCGAGGGGCACCTCTACCCAGATTTGCTGGCTCGATACGGCGCAAAGGACTGGCTCGAACTGCGACTCAGTTGGACATACGAGGTCGGCAAGCTACATCACTTGGCAGCCACTGGCGCTGAGCGAACTGAAGAAGGTCTGCTCATTTATGGCGCGAAAACCTATCTGACAGACGCGGAAGGCTGGATGCCGGACAGTTCACTCATTGTTTCTGGCTATACACCGACCAGCGGCGAGTCGAATGACACAGACTTCTCGCTGGAGTATGCGTTCGGTTGGAAGAGTGGCGAGGGCTGGGAGATCGATGGCGGGCTCCGTTGGTTCACGCTGGCCGACGAGGAGGATCATTTTACTGAGTGGGCACCATCCGTTGTTGTCAAAGGCCCCGTTGGCAGCGAACGATGGTTGGCACACGTCGAGTACTTCGGCTTGCTGAGCGTTGACCGCGACAACAACTATGTTCAGCACTATGCAGGACCGGGCATCCATCACCTCATCACCCCGGACTGGGAAATAGGCGTCCGAGTGTTCTGGGGACTCAGCGATGATTCCGCCAACTTCATTTGCAACGCCGGTTCGGGCCTTAGGTTCTAGTTCATCATCGCGGCCTGCTTCTGGATTTCGTCGGGCGTCGATCCTGGCGCACTTGACCTGTATGACTCGAACCGCACCTCAACGGTCTCTCGCGGTTTGCGTAATGCGTTTACAATTCTCTTACGCTGCACGGCGAGAGTCTGCGGAAGCGGCAAGGTGCGGCCTTGCACGACTCGATTTCTTCGCAGCGTGACGCCTCGCTTGTTTGAGTTCGGCGAGGTAACGGTAGAAATCGACTTGGATAGTATGTCGCTCAGAACGCACGTATCTGCGTTGCATTGCCGAGTTTGTGCAATCGATGTCGCGAAGCATCACTTCACGGTTAGGCAACGAGCAACGCGCAGATAACAGGTCGCCGATCCATTCTGCTTGCTGTTCTGCCAGAGGCATTATCGAGCCCCAAGGCTGGACGAGCCCTACGAAGAATAGATTGGCGTAGTCGGGATGGACGACGTACTTATACAGGGGAACACGATTGCCCTTGGGATTCAGAACAGTGTCGTCGAGAAATGGAAACTTGATATTGTATCCGGTGGCATAGATGATCGCGTCGATCGGCTCTACGCTATCGTCGTCGAAGGAAACAGCGTCACCTTGCAACTCGCGAATGGCGGATTTGATCTGAATCTTGCCGTGCCCAATTAGATTAAGGAGATCAGACGAGATCGTCGGATGCTCTTCCAGAAGGCGATGGCCAGGGCGTGGCAGGCCAAATCGCGATAAATCACCCCGCGAAATTCGGAGTGCCAGGTTAAAGACGCGCTTAAACAACCACAGAGGTGTGTGTTGCCAGACCCAACGCGGTACAACACGGTCCAGCGGCTTACCGAAAATGTACTTTGGTATGATGTGGGCCCCGCGACGAGCTGAAAGAAATGTTTTGCTGGCGACACGCGAGACCTCGCAAGCGATATCGCATCCCGAATTGCCAATACCGACAACGAGCACGCGTTTCCCACGAAACGCATCAGGTGTTCGGTAGTCGTGTGCGTGCAATGTCTGTCGATGAAACTCACCGGAATACTCCGGGAACTTGGGATTCCAATGGTGTCCGTTGGCAACGATGACTGCTGCGTATTGTCGACATCGGGATTCACCACTTCGGGCCTGAACCGTCACATCGAAAAGGCCATCTTCACGTGGTGCGATATGCCGGACTGATGTGCGGAATGTAATGCAATCGCGCAACGCAAAGTGTTCGACGTAACTTTCAAAGTACTTCAGGACTTGGGAGTGGTGCGGAAAGTCCGGATAATCGCAGGGCATCGGAAAGTCCGAGAACTGCATTCGATTTCGCGAAGTATTGATGTGCAGCGATTCGTAGGCTGCGGATCTGCCGTTGTCGTTGTTGTATCGCCACAAACCACCGATATCTGTGCCAATCTCGAAACAATCGACAGGAATACCGCGTTGCTTCAAAACTTTTGCAGCGACCATTCCCGATGCACCGGCTCCGACAATACAAACTCGGCTATCTTTCATTAGAGTCTCCGTACGCCGTTACGCGGCCCGTCGCAATTCACTTGATGTGCAATATCGCTCGACCCAGTCATTCAGGACTTCCCGGAAAAGGGTGGAGCACTCGACGAAAAAGAGGTGCCCTACCCCGGAAAAGATCACCAACTCGGCGTCCTGGACAAGGTCAGCTAGCTCGCGAGTATGTTCATACGGAATAATAGGGTCGAGGTCGCCGCCTGCGATCAACGTGGGTACGCGCACATTTCTCAGAATGGGGCGGATGTCGAATCGCCGAATGTTGGCGAGGAGTTCGGCCATAGCAGTGGGTTCCTGCTGTATGGCATCGTGTACTAATAGACTCATGAGTTCTTGTCGTTCAGAGGAGCGCGGCTCTAGGTCCCTGGCTGCGCGCAGCAACAGATTTCGGAATACCTTTGGGTTGGAAGCGATCCGCGACCACATCGTTGCGCACACGCGGCGCCCGATTTGGCCGTATCCTGCGACTTTTTGAAGTGAGCCTAGAATGCCGTGCCATTTTCCATTTGCGAACCCCGAGACTGAAACGACCGTTGCAACCAAGTCAGGTTCGCGAGCGGCAAGGTTTAACGCCACGAATCCGCCGGTCGAATAGCCAATCAGGGCGGCTGGCTGGCAGAGGGTCAATCGCTTCACCACGACGGACAATATGTCCGCAAAGTGTTCCGCAGAAATGGTGGCATTTGAACACGAGTCGGCAGCAAACTCGTGTGGAAAGTGTCCAGGTAGCCCGATCGAGTGCCATCGGCGGCGATACTTGAGACTAGGCGGGATTAGCGCTGGCCAGAAGTTGACGGAACCGGCAATGCCGTGAAAGAAGATCAATGGCATTCCCATCGCGCGCGGATTGCCGCTCAAGACTGGTACGCGGTACCCTGCGTGATCGATCAGCTTTAACTCTGTTTCCATGAGTGATGACTATCTATTTTGCCGCGACGTCTTCGGAGCAACCGTGTGCTGCTCTAATGCGTTTCCTACCCGTTCGCAGTCTACGTCCATTGCTAGGCGATTCGTTGCCGTGATTCCAACGGTAGGGGTGTTTTCTCACTTACCTTGATTCGATGACTTGAACGACGCCCCACGTGATAGAGCGTATCCAACAACCCAGGTGCGAATCGCCGAGTGTAATAAGCTGCGTATGCCAAAGGTGTAACTAAGGCAATGCGAGAGTTGCGACGTATGGCTCGTACCGCTTTGTCGGCGACTCGCTCTGGCGTCGTGCAGACCCAACGAGGCGGTGTACGCCGAGTCCGGCCAGAGTCCACGTTGGGCATCGACCGGAACAAGTCGGTCGAGACGAATCCAGGGCAGAGCGCTGTGACGCCCAAGCTTCGCCGGGCATACTCTGCTCGTAGTGCCTCGCTGAAACCGACGATGCCGAACTTGCTAAGGTGATACGCCGAACAGCGATTCGTGGCGATGAAACCGTACATGCTCGCGACGTTCAAAATGTGCGATTCTGGGCGGGACAACAGTACCGGTGCCAACTCGCGCACGAATTGAACGGGAGCCATCAGGTTAATCGCAAGAAGCTGCTGCCATTGGTCGTCCGTCATTTCGAGCGTCGCCCCATAGAAGCAAACGCCCGCGTTGTTTACCAGAATATCTAACTCCCCCCATCGGTCCAGCATCGCCAAGTTTGCTTGCGATATTTGGCTTGGCGAACTGATGTCACACTGATGGCCTATCACGGAAACGTCACCTCTTTGCGATGCCTCGGTGACCACGTTAGAGAGACCTCGAATGTCAACGTCCACGAGGAATAAGTCTGTTCCTTCCTGCGCAAGACGTAGCGCAATAGCGCGACCTATCCCGTTTGCAGCGCCAGTGATCAGCGCCTTGGCTCCGCGTAGAACACGCATCGAGTCGCCTCGTAGATGAGAGTGGACGAGGGTA
>JACKHM010000008.1 GCA_020638995.1 Planctomycetaceae bacterium | reverse complement strand
CGATCGTACCCGTACTCGCTTTGTACGTTGGGCCCTACCTGTTTGTGAATTTTTGGCTTGTGCTGTATACGTGGCTACAACACACCGACGTCGATGTACCGCACTTCGAAGACGAAGAGTGGTCGTGGGTTCTTGGCGCCTTCATGACAATCGATCGACCTTATGGACCGGTGTTAGATTTCTTGCACCATCGAATAGGCAGTACTCACGTCGCACATCATGTCGACGCTCGGATCCCTCATTACAACGCAAAGCGAGCGACTGAAGCACTGAAGACGGCCTTCCCAGAACTCTACTTGTACGATCCGACGCCAATTCCGAAGGCCCTGTGGAGGATTGCGACGAACTGCAATGTTGTATCTAAGGCAGACGTTGGCTGGAAGTTTGTCGTCCACGAGAACCACAATTCCGACGATTAGCTGCTGCCAATTACTCCATTCCCGCGCAAGAAGTTGCTGAGATTACTCGGCCTTTATTCCCCGCACAGTGTTGGCGCAAATCGCGAAGAACTCGATGCTGGGTATCGATTCCGGCATCACAGTTCTCAGCCGCAGATCTTCCCGAGAGCCGCAGATCCTGAATCGTTCCGCGGATTTGCTGGTTGTATTGCTTGCCGACGAGCGTAAACTAAAGTTCAGTTCTGGTGACTTAACAACTTCTGAGAGGGAGTTAGTCCAATGACTGCTGCGACCGTTCCTCGCGAGATTCTGCTGGTCGAGGATAACCCTTTGGACGCAAAGCTACTGCAGGAGTACTTTACCGCAAGCGATTCGCCACACAACATTCATCGCGTCCGCGATGGCGAGTCTGCGCTGTCGTTTCTGTACCACGGCGTCGAGTACACCAACGCACCTCGGCCTGATGTCGTTTTACTCGACTTGCATCTTCCGGAGATGTCAGGTTTCGAAGTTTTGGCGGCAATCAAGCAACACGAGCACCTAAAAGACATCCCGGTCATCGTCTTAACGGGCTCAAACAATGAGGAAGACATCCAAAAAGCCTATGATCTTCAGGCAAACTGCTATTTAGAAAAGCCACATGGCCCGGATGGCTTTAATAACCTGATCCAGGTGATCGAGCAGTTCTGGCTCCGGAGCGCCAGTCTCCCGCGGCGGAAGTGAATCTTCGGCGCGACCTACCGAAGCGTTGTTGCCTTGCCGATTGAGAGCGTTCGGCGGATTTCATCGCTTTTGAATCCGAGCAGCATCGGTCGCATGACGTTGGGCAACACGACCACGTCATAGAGTTCGGCAACGATGCCTTCGATTCTTAGCCAATGGACGATGTCCATGGACCGCAGATCTATGACTTGCAAGCCACATCGCGCATCGGCATCTCGTTGCGCCAGGTTCTCGTCAAGTTGCAGCCCCGTGAAGGTTTTGTTCTCGCGCGGACGCGATAGCCCGACCACGGCGAAGTCATTGGTAAACGCCATGCCACGAAGATAGCCGGGACAAAAGGTCAACGGCTCGAAGCTACCGTGTTGGCGATCAATACGACCAAAGTAGCCTGTTCCAGAATTCAACAGCCACAACTGATCGCGATAGACACGCGGCGAGTGAGGCATCGACAGGCCGGTAGTCAACAATTCGTTCGCTTCTACATCAACAACACAACCGCCATCGCGGCGGCGATCGCGCCAGCCGTCGACGATATCGCTTTGGCTGACGCTCGTTACGTAGCAAGGCACTCCTCGATCTAGTGCAACACCATTTAGATGACAACGATCTTCTGCGGCCAGCTTGCTAAGAAAGGGCGGACGCCAGATCGGCGAAAAACTGTGCGTCTCACTAATCCCGGCAAGACAGTTGAATAATGTATTAACAAAGACAACTTGCCCACTGTCCGCCACGACGATGTCGTGCACATCGATGTCACCCGTCGTATAACCAACCTGCGGCACGTACAGGCAATCATATCCCTCACCAACCGCCTGCCCAGGTTCAACGACATTTTCCAAACGCCAGAGTTGATAGAGCGTGCTCATCCACAAGGTCTGCCGGTCACCGTACAAGCCCATGCAGCGGTTAAATGTCCGCTCAAAGATCGATAGCCGACCGTTTGGCTGCAAGCCAATCATAAATAGCTTGCCAGTCTGATACGTCGTGAATGCCAAACTCACGCGTTGCTCGGCCATCCATTCTGGAAACTGCCTGGAGCAAGTGATATCAAGTTGCGGTGCGTTGGCAGCCATTGGTTCGTGGAACGACGTGGGCCAGCGGAACTTACAGATCAGGAAGTCGCAACAACTCGAGTCCGCTCGTAGGCGCGTCGAACGGTGTTCGGCTTGCCGGCATCTTTCATATCGATTTGATAAAGCTCTTGACCGCGTTGTGTCGGATACTTGCCAGTGATACAAGCCTGGCAAAGTTGCGAACCGGGAAGATTGATGGCGCGGGCGATCGCTTCCACGGGAAGATATCGAAGCGAGTCGGCACCAAGCTGCTTTGCCATTGCTCGTTGCACTTCATCGGTCAGCGGGCCACCCTTCAGAAACTTGGGTGCGAACAAGTCGTCGACCGTCGGCATATCGATCCCATAGAAACAGGGAGCCACAATCGGCGGACACGCAACTCGCACGTGAATTTCTCGTGCCCCGCCCAAGTCCTTAATCCGGTCCAACAACACTTGCATCGTCGTGGATCGAACAATCGAATCTTCCACCAGGAAAACTCTTTTCCCTTCGAGCACTTCCCGCAGCGGAGTGTATTTGGTCTGTGCCTTTTTCCGACGTCCCGAGCCGCCTTCGATGAACGTCCGCCCCGAGTAACGGTTTCGAATCAGTCCTTCCTGCGATGGAATCCCGAGTTCGTAAGCCATTGAGTCCGCAGCGGCTTTGCTTGTATCCGGCACTGGAACAACGATCGTATTGCCGTCCTGGTAGTTCACACTGCCATCTTCCGCTTCCAACCTGGCTAGTTCCACTCCCAACGCCGTGCGCGATAGGTAGACACTACGTTCGTCCAGCGTACTCGCAACATTGGCGAAATAGATCCACTCGAAGAAACAATGAGCCCGGTCGCGACCGGAGGCATATTGCACCAAGCTGAACTTTCCATCCGCAATCGTAATGGCGTGTCCAGGCTCGAGCGATTTTATCTGTTCCGGCGCAAAGCCGAGATTCAACAATGCGACGCTCTCGCTGGCCGCGGCGAACAAGCTGCCATCGAAAGCATAACAGAGTGGCTTGATGCCCAACGGGTCACGCGCCACCAACATCTCGCCGCGCGCATTGATAAAGACGAGGCTGTAGGCACCGTCGAGCCGACTGGCCACATTTTGCATCATCTTGTCCAGCGACGGTTCACGATCACCCGACAGTTCACGGCTGAACTCGTGCATCAGGATTTCAGTGTCGGTCTCCCGCGCGAGATGATGATCGCCGTCTTCGAGAAGCTTGTCACGAAGCTCTGTATAGTTGGCCAATTGGCCGTTAAATCCGAAGCTAAACCACTTTCGCTTTTCCAGGTGATGCCGTTCAAAAGGTTGGGCATAACTGCGATCCTCCGTGCCACAGGTGGCGTAGCGAACGTGCCCAATCCCAGCCTGCCCGGCATACTTCTGCATCAGCCGCTCGCAAGGTTCCCGATGTGCGAGCCGAAAGACTTCGGTGACCGACCCAATGTCCTTGTGCGTATCGATCAGTTGTTTGCGATCGCGATTAAAAGTGGTGATGCCTGCGGCGAGCTGCCCTCGATTTTGAATGTCGAGCAGCATCCGAGGCAATAACCGTGAAGCGTGTTCTGGGCCGTCGGGGCAAATCTCGCTCGTGGGGGCGTTTGGCAGGTGATAGACCGCACAAATACCGCATTCGTGGTGGAGTACGCTCATCGAAGTCCTTCCAGTAACGCTAGGTCACCGGTAAGAGGTAGGATGGAAGATACACGGAGTTGGCACAGTTCCGGCGGCGAATTTTAGAGATGTCTGACGACGTGCCCTATTCTAAGCGGGTGAGCAGGAATCCACAAGGAACCGAAATCTCCCAAACCGAATCGGCACACAACTCCAAGCGCCCGTTGTCGTAAACTCATGTTGTGGTTACTGTCAAAGCTTCAGCAGATCTCCAACATGACATCCCTTAGCCACGACCTGAAATTCTTCTATGCCCGACCTGCTTCGCCAAGAAGTCATCGCTGCCGCAACGATCGTGGTCGTCAAAGTCGGCACGCGAGTTTTGACTCACCCGGACGGTACGCTCGATGAAGCTCGCATTGCTCGTCTGGCCGAAGAATTGAACGAGATCAAGGAATCGGGGCGACGAGCGATCCTTGTCAGCTCAGGAGCGGTGGGAGCAGGTATGAGTCAACTTGGTTTATCCAAGCGTCCTACGGATCTTGCCACACTTCAGGCTGTCGCCGCGATAGGCCAAGCGAAGTTAATCGAGACTTACGATCGCACTTTCCGCAAGCATGGACGCCACGCGGCTCAAGTCCTACTTACCGCCGAAGATCTCGATGACCGACAGCGATACCTGAATGTTCGCAATACGCTGCTCGCACTGACACAGCTGAACGCCGTTCCGATTATCAACGAAAACGACACCGTCGCCGTCGAGGAATTAGCCACGACTTTCGGAGACAACGATCGGCTAGCCGCCTTGGTGACTAATTTGGTCCGTGCTCCGCTGCTCGTGATTCTGTCTGACGTTTCGGGACTTTATACGGGCGATCCGTCCGCAAGCACTTCCGAACTTGTGCCGCTTGTGACGGCCTTAGACGAGAAGACCGCAGGATTCGCCGTTGACAAGAAGACCGGGCACAGCAAAGGGGGTATGTCCAGCAAACTGCGGGCGGCGAAAATCGTGACGGCTGCTGGCGAAAATGTGATCATCGCGAGCGGCCACGAGCCTGGAACGCTGGGCCGCATCATGTCCGGCGAGAGCGTGGGGACACTCTTTGTGGCTCAGGGAAAATCCGTCAGCCCTTGGAAACGCTGGATCGGTTTCTCGGCGACCCCCAGGGGCCGGATTCTGCTTGACGATGGAGCCTGTCGTGCAATTGCCCAAAATGGAAGCAGTTTGTTAGCAATCGGCATCTCCGGGATCGAGGGTGCATTTTCGAAGGGGGATATTGTTGCGATTTGCAATCTTCAGGGAAGAGAACTGGCGCGTGGTTTGACAAATTACGCGGCCGCAGAAATCGATCGCATCAAAGGACTGAAGTCAGATCGTATCGCCCAAGTCCTCGGACATTGCCCGTACCAAGAAGTCATCCATCGCGATAACCTCGCAACCGTTTGAACCTGATGCCTCGTCGATCGCCCGTATCCCTCTGACGAGACCGAATTGCCACGACTGCCTAACCGTTAGCCTCACGCCCCGGTTTGCGTTGGGTCAGCTCAACAGATATTCTGAATCGAGCCTCGTAGGACCGAATAATTCTTGAATCTATCCGTTGGCAAAGATGCTTCAGACACCTTCGACAAATACAGCTGCCCGACTCGTTTCCGGTGCGAAACTGCCTGCCTATGTCTTTAACTCCGCAAAGGATCTCGCTCGTCGCGTCGCCGAAATCATGGCGAGCGTAATTCGGGAACGCAACGCTCTTGGACAGAATGCGGTGCTGGGATTGCCGACAGGTTCAACGCCGGTCGGCGTCTATCGTGAATTGATTCGCATGCACCAAGAAGAGGGCTTGGATTTTTCGAACGTGGTCACCTTCAACTTGGACGAGTACTACGGTGTTCATCCAGATCGTTCGCAGAGTTATCAGCGTTGGATGCGCGAACACTTGTTCGACCACGTCAATATTCCGGCAGAGAACATACATATTCCGGACGGGACCTTGCCGCTCGAAGAGGTCGAAGCATTCTGCGAATCCTACGAAACCTTGATTCAGCAGTCCGGTGGCATCGACGTGATGTTGCTGGGGATCGGCCGCAACGGACACATCGGATTCAACGAACCGTTCAGCATTCGAAATAGCCGCACGCGACTCTGCACGCTGGACCCCGTGACGCGCATCGATGCGGCCAGCGATTTCTTTGGCGAAGAGAATGTCCCCACGCAGGCGATCACGATGGGGCTGGGATCGATCCTTGCATCGCGAAAGATTTTGCTAATCGCACTTGGTGAATCAAAATCCGCGATCGTTCGAGACACGCTGGAAAACGAAGTGTCAGCCAGGAATCCAGCGAGCTATTTGCAAGATCACGAAGATGTTTCGGTGTTGGTAGATCTGGCGGCAGCCAAGGGTCTTTCGGCAGTCACAACACCTTGGCTCGTAGGCGGCGTCGAATGGACGGACTCGATGATCAAGCGTGCCGTGATCTGGTTGTGTGAACAATCCGGCAAGGCACTCCTGAAGCTTGATGACGACGACTTCCGCCAACACAACCTGCATTATCTGCTCAGGCACTACGGCCCCGCACCGACGCTCGCCCACCGCGTGTTTCGTTGGATGATGGATACGATCGAGTATCATCCCGCCGGCCGCGAGTCGAAACGCGTAATCTGCTTCAGCCCGCATCCTGACGACGATGTGATCAGCATGGGAGGGACGCTGATTCGCTTGGTCGAAGATCAACACGAGACGCATATTGCCTATATGACGAGTGGCAACATCGCCGTATTCGATCACGATGCTCGCCGAGTAGCGGACATGGTTACGGAATACAATCGCCTGTTCGGAATCGATGAAAAGAAGTCCTCCGAAGTCGAAGCTGCCGTTCACGAGGCGCTAACAACGAAAGTACCCGGGCAATTTGATCACGAAGCTGTGTTGAAGATCAAAGGCTTAATCCGCTGGAGCGAAGCGAAGGCAGGTGCCTTGAGAGTCGGCTGTGAGGAACAGAATCTGCACTTCCTGGACTTGCCCTTTTATCGAACCGGCGCGGTTGATAAGAAGCCAATCGGTCCAGACGATGTTGCTATCATTCGAGAGCTCGTCGAGCGCGTGCGACCGGATCAAGTTTATGTAGCCGGCGATCTCTCCGATCCTCACGGCACGCATCGAGTCTGCGCGGAAGCAATTTTCATAGCACTCCGCGAAATTGAAGAAGCCGCCGGATCGCGACCGGAGGTACTGCTCTATCGCGGCGCATGGCAGGAATACGAACTGGACGAAATCGAGATTGCAGTTCCCTTGAGCCCCGGCGACATGGAATTAAAGCGGGAAGCCATCTTTATGCACGAGAGCCAGAAGGACGAAGCACTATTTCCCGGCTCTGATCCGCGAGAATTCTGGCAGCGGGCGGAAGATCGAAATAAAGGTACCGCAGCTCGTTACAACCAGATTGGGCTACCGGAGTTCTTCGCGCTCGAAGCCTTTGTGCGCTGGGATGGCGTACCTCTTTAAGCTCTGCCAAATTTTCAGATCGCGGCTGCAATTCAGCTTCCGGTACTTCCACTCGAGCCGAGCGCCGCGTCAAGCTCGCTCTGATTGTTACTCCAGAAGCTGCCCGTTTGTCCGCCGACAAGCGTAATTCCCGCGATCACCACCGCAAGAATACCGGCCAACAAAACCGCGTATTCAACGGCGGCTGGCCCGTCTTCAGACTTCAGAAATCGGAAAACTCGGAACATGCAGGCTCTCGGTGTCGACACACTTGCTTTAGACGCATTCTGGAAATCACGTCTAATGTATGAAATCTAGCTCGCAGGTCGGGTCATAGCAAATAACGCGTTGCTTTCTAGATTTTTCAAGCCTCAGCAGTGAACATGTGCTACGTTTTAGACGGCGTTCAATGCAGGCAATTCTCCCGCTGAATTCAACGCACCCTCACACTGCGGGCTAGTCTTGCTGGTTGTGCATAGGGTGCCTAATGCGTCAACCATCTGTCAGAAAACTACTGTACATGCGCTATTGACTCTGTACGGTTGTATATTATAACAATCCTAGTTTAGGTGCCGCCTCCGAACCGCGAAAGGTTTGTTGAATGTCCGAACTCGATCAACTGACGAAACGCCAAGCCAACATTTACGAATTCATCCGTGACAAGATTGTGAATCGAGGCTACGGGCCAACCGTCCGGGAGATCGGGGAGCGTTTTGAAATCAACTCGCCAAATGGCGTGATGTGCCACCTTAAGGCGCTCGAGAAGAAAGGCATGATCCGCCGCAGCCCAAACAAATCCCGGGCTATCGAGTTGACGCACGGCGCCGCGCGGGAGCCCAGCGGTATGCCTCTGGCAGGTACGGTTGCAGCGGGCCTGACGAGTCTGGCTTTCGAGCAAGACGACCGAGTCGACTTTGGCCAAATGTTCTCCCGGGACGGGCTGTTCGCGCTCCGAGTACGTGGCGAATCGATGATCGAAGCGCAAATCGCTGACGGCGACTTTGTGGTGGTCAAAAAACAAGAACGCGCTGAAACAGGGCAAATGGTTGTCGCTCAAACCGATGATGGTGAAGCGACTTTGAAGTACTGGTTTCCGGAACAGGGTCGTGTCCGGCTACAGCCCGCGAACTCGTCGATGGATCCAATTTATCTGGACAATGTCAGCGTCATCGGCGTTGTGGTTGGTGTCGTCCGCAACATCTAAAAGCGTTTGCTCACTTTCGTACGCCCACCGACATCGTGCGATCCGAATTCGGTTGATAGAACACGGATCGGCAATGGTGCTGGGGTTGGAAGCGTTCGCCATAGTTCATTAGGGACTCTGACGCGCCGACAAAGAGATAGCTGTGGGCTGCCATCGCGTCGGCGATTCGGAAAAACAACCGTTGTCGAGCTTCTGGTGTGAAGTAGATGGCAACATTTCTGCAGAAAACTACGTCAAACTGACCAAGCGAGTGAAATGAATCGTGAAGATTGTACCTGCGGAATGCGACGAGCGACCTGACGCGGTCGCTGATTCGCCAATTCTGTTGTTCTCGCACAAAATAACGATCGAGATGACTGGCCGTTGCGCCGCGAGCGACTTCGTGTTCCGCGTAGACACCGCGACTTGCCTTGGCAATCGCCGCGTCCGAGATATCCGTAGCCAAGATCTGGATGTCCCATCTCTCGATATCTGGAATTAAGTCAATCAGCGTCATCGCGATGCTGTAAGGCTCTTGTCCCGTACTACAGGCGGCCGACCAGATGCGGATACGCCTCGGAAACGGTGTCTTCTCTTTGGCGTCGAACAGTTCGGGTAGAGCCTTGTTGCGAAGTGCCTCGAATGGCGAGTTGTCGCGGAAGAACAGAGTCTCTTGCGTCGTGATGGCGTCGACGATGTCCTGTTTGAGCTTCAAGTCGCCCGTCACGCGTGCGCGCTGCGTCAGGGCAACGTAAGACGAGCAACCCTCGCGTTTTGCCAAGGTGCCAAGTCGAGACTCGATCAGATACGCTTTCGTTTCGTCCAGATAGACGCCACACAAATCGAGTACCAGCCCGCAGACGGCGTCGATGTCTTGGGAAGTCATTTGCACAGCAATCGTCCTTGACCAACAAGTTTCCCAATGGTTGTGGCGATATGATCGAGTGGACAAACGATGTCAGCCAGCCCCGCTTCAACGACGGATCGGGGCATGCCATAAACAACACAGGACGCCTCATTTTGAGCAACCACTTGCGCTCCGTGTTGCTTGAGAATCCGACAACCGGCAGTACCGTCATCCCCCATACCTGTCATGACGACAGCTAACACTCGATGATCATAGATTTCAGCCGCAGATCGGAAGAGGTAGTCGACTGAGGGCTTACAGCCACGTTCGGGTTCGTCGTCGGTGATGCGGATTCTCATTGGGACGGAGACTCCAACTTCGCCTCGTGGCCTCGAATGACCAACCAAGCCCATCTGTTTTCCCCCAGGCGCAATGTAGATATTTCCCGGCTCGACTCGTTGGTAGTCCTGGGCTTCACAAACATTCAGACGGCAGTCGCGGTTCAGGTCAGCTGCCAGAGTTGCCGTAAAAAGCGGCGGCATATGCTGGACAATCATGACTGGCACGGGCAGATCCGCCGGTAGCTTTGGCAACAGAGTCGCCAGCGCCTTAGGTCCGCCGGTCGAAACTCCGATTACGATAACCTCAGGCGTCGCATGTTCAGTGACGGTACAGGGACTCGCGCTAACATCACTCGCAAGCCGTCTCGACACTGATTGACTGTTCTTTGTTCGACGACTCTCAACAAACGCCTTCACTTTGGGAAGCAGATCATTACGAAGCGTCGCGAGACTGTCCTTCGCATTGTTGCCGGTAGGCTTCAGGACAAAGTCAAATGCTCCCAGGCCGAGACCGGTTGTCGTCATGCGAGCGCCGGCGCCAGTGAACGCGCTGAGCAGGATCACACCGACCGACGAGTGTCTCTGCCGTAGCTCGCGCAAGACCCCAAGACCGTCCAGTTCAGGCATCTCGATATCGAGCGTCAATAAGTCCGGGCACAATGTCTCCAACTTCTCCAGCGCGATCTTACCGTTTGCCGCAACACCGACGACCTCCACGTCAGGCAGTTCGAGCAACGCATCCCGCACAAACTTGCGGAATAGCGTCGAATCATCAACCACAAGCACTCGCACGTCGCAAACTCCAAATTAAAAAGTAGTGAACGAGCGGCGTCTGCATCCACTGGATGCGTCGAGCGAAAGGACTCGACGCACCAGTGTCAACAGACTCGAACGAACTAGACTGCAGCTCCAAAGTTCTGACCGCGCGACGCATTCGCTTCCGAGTGTGCGTTCCCAACAACTTGAGCCCTGTCCTTGGCCAACTGGAACTTACCAACCAAAGACTGGAGTTGTTCCGAAAGTTTCGAGAGTTCCGCACCCACCGTCTGCGTCTGCGAAGCGCCACTCGATGTTTGGCGTGCCGCCTGGTCGACGCCGGTGATGCTCTTGGCGACTTCGTCGCACGCAGTCGCCGACTCGGTCACGCCAATCGAAATCGTACTGGCTGCCTGAGCTGTTTGATTGACGTTGGCAGCGATGCCTTTCGTGATGATGCTTTGCTCTTCTACGGCAGACGCAATCGTTGCCGAAGTTTGATTCACTTGTTTGATAACGTCACCGACTTTGCGAATCGACTCGACAGCTTCGCTGGACGATCCCTGAATCGCTTGAATCCGCTTGCGGATGTCCTCCGTCGCACCGGCCGTTTGACGAGCCAGCTCTTTCACTTCGGTGGCAACCACGGCAAATCCTTTTCCGGCCTCACCAGCTCGTGCGGCCTCGATGGTCGCGTTCAAAGCCAGCAAGTTCGTTTGTTCAGCGATGTCCTGGATGACTTCGATCACTTTGCCGATCTCTTCGGCAGCCGTGCCAAGCTGAGCGATCGTATCGTCACTCGACTGAGTTAGCTGGGCCGCCGTGCCCGCAATACTCGAAGCTTGCTCAGCGGTCTTGGCAATTTCCGAGATGCTCGTCGTCAGTTCGTCAACCGAAGTAGCAACCGACTTAACATTCGTCGTCATCTGCTCCGTCGACACTGCCATATTCCGCATATTGCTCGACATTTCTTCGGCAGCCGCCGAGACGGTGGCTGACTGGCCGGTCGTATGATCAGCACCATTGGCAAGCTGTGTGGCCGTAGCCGCCAATTCGGTCGACGTGCTCGCGAGTTGGCTGGCGTTGCTGGCGACCCCGCCAATGACTTGCCGCAAATTGGCACACATGGAGTTCACCGCGTCGGCAATGCCACGGAATGTGCTCGAAACTAGCGACGTGTCTTCGTCGGCTTCGGCAACTTCGTAAACCTGCGTCAAATCTCCCTGTGCAATTCGCGCCATAATCGCTGACATCTTCTCGACTTCGGCTTCCTGAAACGCCGCGATCTTTTTATCAGAAGCTTCTTGTTTTCGCTCCGCTGTAACATCCTTCCATTCCAGCGTATTGCCGATGTAGGCTCCTTCAGAATCAAACGAACCAGTAACGGTCAAGGCGATCGTCACCGGGCCTATTTGAATGTCAGTCTTGATTGGCAAGCGACTGGGGTCAGACAACAAATCGCGTTGATGCTGGGGGTTCTTATGAAATTGGTCGATACAAACCCCCAGAATTTTCTTCGGATCGAAGGCTGGCCAATACTTTCGGAATATGTCTTGGTACTTTGCCAACAGAGCGTTCGTCTTCTCGTTGGCGTAAGTGACGACGAAGTCGCGGTCGACCATCATAAAGGCCGCGTCCGAGTTGTCGACGACACCTCGCAGCTTCACCGCGGCATTGCGAGTTTCAACCTGCTCGGTGATGTCGGTAGCGTACTTGACGACTTTGAAGACTTCTCCATTGTGGTCCAGGATTGGATTGTAAGAGGCTTGAATCCAAATCTCCTTGCCACCCTTCCCCACCCGGCGAAACTCTGCCGCATTGAATTCCCCGCGATTCAGTCGCTCCCAAAACTGCTCGTACTCTTTGCTTTGGGCAAAGGCTGAATCGACGAAAATGCTATGATGTTTCCCTTGGATCTCCGCCAAGGTGTAGCCAACGGCTTTTAAGAAGTTGGTGTTCGCAGTGCGAATTGTTCCGTCGAGGTTAAACTCGATCACGGCTTGCGATTTGTCAATCGCATTCACTTGTCCTTGATTGTCCGCGGCTGACAACAACATTGGAGTGATTTTCCTGGTGAACCACCACGCAACGCCTGCGACCGCAACGCCCGTCAGGACGACCAACGCGATGCTCGCCCAGGCGATGCTACTTGTCGCCTCCGACGATGCAACCGCCACTTCGTTCATCTCGCGAAAGGCCTCGACCGTATCCATTTTAGCGTTCAGGCACCAGGTAACCCCTAGCAACTCAACGGGACCGTAGCTGATCACGGTTTCGACACCGCGATAATCCGTCGTGACAACCACGCCGGACTCTCCCTTGGTGATTGCTGCAGTTGTCGCCTCGGTCTTAACCATCCCCGTTGTCGGATTTCGGAAAGACGCGACCACCGAACGGGCATCGGGATCGAGGTATGAATCGGAACGCATGAGATAATCCGAACCCACTAGAATCGTCTCGCCGGTTTCCCCCAAACCGTCGCGTTGCGTCATGATGTCCGTCACGCGGTCGAGCGGCATCTGGAACATAGCAACACCTATCTTCTCTTCACCGTCGAAGATAGGTGCAGCAATAAAGCTGGCTGGCGCGTCGTACGAAGGTGTGTATTGTCGGTAATCTACGAACGCAAAGCTGCCACGATCAGCACTATCTCGAGCACTTCGAAAGGCCTCAGCAAGATTTGTATTGGAGTAGGGACCATCGGCTAAGGATGTCGTGAAGTCCAACTCCTTGAATACCGAATAGACAATATCTCCCGTCGTAATGTCGACCAGGAAGATGTCGTAGTAACCGAACTTTTCGAGAAACTCGCGCGTGCTCGGATGAAAGCTCGCGTGAAGCGTATCATAGGTCGAATTCGTGTCCGACTTGTCCAAGGTGTGCTTACTGCCCAACGGGTTTGGATTCCTGGAGATATACGCATGCTGCAACGCAATCGAGGCGTCATCCAATCGATCAAGCACGTCAGTCGTGGCAGGTTGCTCGCCATCGTTCTGCTTGCGGAATTCGGCGGCAAACGGACCGTTGTAGTAGGCAGCCAGTTCCCCCTTTAAGCGTTGAATGTCCTCGGGCTTCAAGTCTCGTTCTTGACAGTTCGATGCGAACGCAGCTCGGAAACCTTGCATCGCTGCGACCGTCGCTGGATTGTTGGCGAAGGTGACTACCTGGTCTCGTACCGAGCCGAAGTAGTGTTCCAACTGCGACTTCTTGAGTGCCCGTTGGGCATTCAGAGACTGCGTGACTCGTTCTTCCAAATTGGCCTTGGTAGCAACGGCTTCTACACCTCGACTGGCCAATAGATAACTCGCGGCACCGGCAATCACCAGTGGAATCAGGCCGCAACCCAGAAAGGTCAACATCAGACGCGTACGTAGTTTCATCGAAAATGCTCCCCGTGAAGATGATCGTTTTGTTTATATCAAGTCAGCAGCTCTGGCTTTGCCGTTACCCTTTGGCTGATTAACTGTCCGCAAGTACCTGATTGACGTCCAAAATGACGACAATGCCCGACTCCAAGGCATGCACACCTCGGAAACACTTATGTTCAATCCCCCTTATATGAGCTGGCGGTGGACTGATTTCGTCGTCAGCGATGGTCAGCACGTCTCCGATGCGATCGACCATCAGTCCTACCAGCTCACCGCCGAAATGGATCACGACATTACGGCTACCTTTCGTAATCTCAACAGGAGCAAGTCCCAGGACTTGCCGCATGTCGACGACCGTCACGACTTCGCCTCGCAAGTTGATGACGCCGCGAACAAAGCTGGGCGAGTGAGGTACGGCCGTCACGTCAAGATGCCGGTTGATCTCTTGAACATGACTGATGTCAAGCCCGAGGAGAATGTCACCGACGAAGAAGGTTGAAATCTGCGTCGTTGTCTTTGCGGCACTGCGCGCCGCGATGGTCGCAGTCGTCATTTTCCACTCCCTGCTGCTTGCAACTTGTTGATCGGTGCGTAGCGGCGAACGGCCTCTAACAGATTGTCTCGATCAAGCTTGACTTGATACTCATTGACCCCAGCCGCACGTCCTCGCTCGACATCTTCTTGTCCCGCCAGCGACGTCAATGCGATCACGGGAATGTGCTGCAGGTTATCGTCGTCCTTGACGTGTCGGCTCAGCTGTAGCCCATTCATATTAGGCATTTCGATATCTGTCAGAAGCAGATCAATGTCTTCGTGTCCCGATTTCAATGTGTGCCAAGCAACTTGTCCGTCCTCACATTCAATGACGCGATATCCTTCCGATTCAAGAATTCCCCTAACTTGTCGTCGAAAGAAGGTAGAGTCCTCGGCTAACAGAATGGACAGTGGCTTTGATTCGGGTCTACTAACGCGTGTGGGCTCGATTTTGGCGCTCGCCTGCTGCTTCACAAACCATTCCGGCCTCGCGAGGTGGGCGAGTGCCATCAAGTCGAGTGCACGGGTCGTCCGATCATCGATCACTTGTGAGCCACAGACGCCCGCCTCACCAAAGGTCATGGCGTCAAATTCCGCGGAGACTTGTCGAATATCGACGAGTTCAGGTGCGATCAAACCCAACTCGTGCCCAACCGCTTCAAAAACAACGACGAATAATCGATCACGCTCTTCGCGCGGCCTGGCCGTGATGACAGTTTCCAGACTGATCAAAGGCAACGATGTGCCTCGATACTGCAACAGCTCTTGCCCGCCAACACAGTCGATTTGATCGCGGCGTATTCGTTCGATACGCGAAACCATGGTCATTGGTACCGCGAACTGCTCTTGCGGATGACTGGTAAAGAGAAGCACGGGCTGAGTTTCGCTGGCACTACTGACTCCTTCTACCGCGTTCTCTGAATCAAGTTGGTTTTGACTCTGCGATTCGCGCAGCTCCAACTTCGTCGCAATACCAGCAACATCCAAAATGAGGGCCACGCGACCGTCCCCGAGGATGGTGGCGCCAGACAGACACGGACACGAACGGATATGGCGACCGAGCGGTTTGACGACAATCTCTTCCGAGTCGAATAAGTCGTCCACGATCAATCCATAGCGCAGTGGCCCCGACTCGACCACAATGATATTCCGCACTTGCTTTCTCGACTCCGCGTGCTGAACTCTCTGATCGTCAAGTTGGGTCACGCCGAGTGCGTCCCGTAAACGAACCAGCGGAAGCAAGCTGCCACGCAAACGCAACACCTCTTTGTTATGCACTCGACCAATACGTGAAGCTAACTCGTGGTCCCGGATACGAACCAATTCGGCAATATTGACTTGTGGAATGGCAAAACGGTCGCCACTGCACTCCACAAGGAGCGAAGGGACAATCGCCAGCGTTAGCGGCAGAGTAACGATGATGGTGGTTCCAACGTCAACTTGCGTTTCCACCTCAACAATCCCTCCCAACCGCTCGATATTGCTTCGAACGACATCCATGCCAACCCCGCGGCCACTAACATCCGTAACTTCCTTTGCCATCGAGAAGCCTGGATGAAAAATGAGGCGCACGGCTTCACGATCACTCATTTCATCGGCTCGCTCCGCCGTGAAAAGGCCCTTCGACACAGCCTTCGCTCGAAGTGCGGCCGGATCAATTCCCTTGCCATCATCACTGATTTCAATTCGGACTTTTCCGGATTTGTGATATGCCTGCAAGCGAAGCGTTCCCGCCGCAGGTTTACCCTTGGCGGTTCGTTCGTCGGGAGTTTCAACGCCATGATCGACGGAGTTTCGAACCAGATGTGTCAGCGGGTCGCCCATCGCTTCGATGATCGTTTTGTCAACTTCGACATCTTTGCCTTCGATCTGCAACTCACACTGCTTGCCGAGCTTAGCGCTCAAGTCTCGGACGATGCGGGTGAACTTGTTGAAGACAATGCCAATCGGTTGCATTCGCGTCTTCATGATCGCTTCTTGCAACTCGCTTGTGATTTGATCCAGCCGCATCGAGACTGCATCCAACCCCACTTTCTCCTCCGATGCCACCGTCTGAACCAGTTGGTTCCTGCCAAGCACCAATTCACCGGCCAAATTCATGAGGTTGTCGAGTACATCGACAGAGACACGGATGCTGGTTTCTGCGGGCTGTGGGTGAGACGATGCGACGGGCTCCTTTGCCGCTGCTACGACGGAATCGGGTTCGACCGTGGTCTGAATTTGCGCAACGGCTTCTTCAGCCCGTTGACTTGACAGATCGACCGCACCGAAGGCTTCATCGTTGCTCGTAGCCGTCGACGACTCCGTGTCGCAGTCTTCTTCAGCCGACACGCCAGGCCGCTCCACTGTTTGTCCGGCTGCGATCGCTTCCAGCGAACGGACAAGCTCGGAAACATCGACGTGGTTCGAGTTATTGATGTCGTTGATCAAGTTGCGTAGCAAGTCCGCCGCCCGAAGCATCACGTCCATGATCGGAGATGTCGCAACCAGCGAGGCTTCTCGCAGCATGTTCAAGACGTTCTCCAGGCTATGTGAAAGCGTCTGAACCGTCGAGAAGCCCATGAATCCTGCGGCACCTTTTATCGAATGAACCGCGCGAAAGACGGTATTCACCAATTCGACATCAATGTTCGCACCAGCGGCTTCGATGTCGAGCAGCTGTGTTTCAATGTCGGCCAGATGTTCATTAGCCTCGATGACGAACTCTTTGACGAGTTCCGGATCTTCGAATGTCATGCTAGTTCTTACTCACTTGTCTGATTTGCGTGTGCAAACGCTTCGGATTGGACGTTCGTGACAAACGCGGGAAGTGATGAGTCGATACCCTGACTGTCTTTACTGAGCGGCAGGCAATGGTCTAGTTTCGAGTCGCGAGCCCTTGCCAACTCATGTGCGACAATTTCGGGAGTCACTAGTCGCATCTCGATTAACAATTCGGACAAGGACGGCGTGCTTTCGGTCTGTAGCAACAACAGGTCAGCAAGTTGGCGTTTGGTAAGCAGCCGCATCTCCCGAGCGGTCTTACCAAAAGCTCCTCGCCAATCGGCTTGCCGGGATAGAACAGCGAAGACTTGCTTCATCGTCATCTTGCCGGACTTAATCGCAAGTTGGCCGAGCGGTGGTCGACGTGACGCCTGGAGTTCAACTGCGCTGAACAACTGCTCCGAAGTGATCACCCCTCGGCGAACAAGATGTATCCCCAGCCACATATTCCACCCCCAAGCTGCTGCCAACGTCTTCGGAAAGATAGGTTAACATCGTTACGTGTCAACGCGATAATCTGAACGCTGTACGAATTGATCTCTTCTCAGTAAGTCAAACCGACGTCGATACAGAACGGCCCCCAGGGTGAATCGAACGGCACCGAGATTGGTTTGGCCTCGGCCGGAAACTCGATCTTATGACTCTGGCCGCAGATGACTTTCGGCAACGAAATGCTCATCTCCAACACTTCAAGTTTTGACTTCGCTCCACCGGCGATGATATTTGCCAGTTCGCCAACGGCATCTACGACCTCCGCGTCGATTTCTGTCGGGCATAGGTCTAATAATGCACCGGTGATTCCCAGGGCCGCGTCACGGCTGAGACTGATCGCCACAACTCCCGTCGCTGAACCACGCAGTTCGATTATTCCGCTGATGTCGAATGTCGGAGCATAATCGGTCTTGAGTTCTAATCCACAACGCGTAACTCGGCACCCGACCAACGTCTCGAACGCATTCACAGTCGCGACGACAAACGGATTGATATGCTCTGCCCGCACCCTGCAACTCCAAGGACTCTGCAACCCCGAGGGAAGACCCGATGTTGAGCTCAAAGATAGAACGCAGTTCACGTGTGAGCAAACAGGCGTTACGCGCCTTTTCACGTGCTATACTCCACGTGTATTGCCGCGGTTCTCGCGGTTGAGCAGGTTCAGTGGGGGGCACGGCGTGAGCGACTATATCACTGCAATCGCAATGTTGCACATCATCGCGTTTGCAGGAATCTATGTGATGGTCACATTCTTGGGCGCAGCCAATCGCGACCAACGTGACTCCGCTGCGGAGGTGAACTCCCAGTCCACCGAGCACACTGGTGCGAACCAAGTGGCGGCTGAAGAACCACCGGTCTGCCCCGAGGAGTGGCTGCGAAGACTAGCGATGGCCGGTATCGATACGGATTCCTTCGTCGAGTCGGCGATGCAAATCGTACGTCTGGACGTCAACGACTTTCGTGCAAAGTTCGTGGAAGTCGAATGCCAGTTGCTGGCAATCGAGCAGCCGGACCCCGACTCGCTCCGAAATCCACTCAACGCGTTACGCCACACCATGGAAACATGGTTGCCCACCTTGGAACAAGTCAGTGTTCATGTGTCGGAAGCGCACTCCAAAGACAACAAAGGCGATGAACCGAGTGGCCTGCGTCAGCTCGAATCCGCACTGGTGAATCTAGCATCTCAGGTCGAAACAACATTGAACAATCTGTCGTCCGATTCCTTCTCGTCCGGAACTGACTACGGTCTGTCTGCCGCGATCCGTGAAGTACGTAGGCTTATCCGGATGGCGCACTCCTTACGAGAGTCCAGTATCGAAATGCTTATGAATCTTGCGGGCGAAGGAAACACCGTCCAAGAACATCTAAGCGACGAGTTCTTGTCAGCACACTTTGCGTTCGCTAGTGCCTTGTCTAAGCAGTCGATGCCAGGTTGTGCCGCGTTGTTGGACATCGATCGCTTCGACGGCATCAACACTCAACTAGGTACACGAGTCGCCGATGTGCTGGCCGACGAAGTCGGTCGAGTTATCTCGAATTTCGAGATCTGCCGAAACGGCACTTCCTTTACGTCGCGTTTGGGCGGAGGAACTTATATCCTGGTCTGTCCCAAGCAAAGTGTTGAGGAAGCGGGCGATATCGTTGAGTACATCCGTCAGTCGCTGGGTGCGACTGCATTCCGATTGCCGCAAGACAATGTCAAGTTCACGGTGAGCGGTGCTGTTGCCTCGTTTGAACCTGGAACTGTTTCATCGCGTGTTTTAGCGTCGCTCGCAGCCGTCATGAAGCAGGCCAAGGAGGCGGGCGGAGACACATCGCGGTTGGACAATGGCAAGAAGATCGTTCCGGCTTCCGTCGGCAACCACTCCATCCGCGAAGCGGCCATCGCAGTGGCACTTTAATTTTTGGTTCGAGGTAGTTGAGCAGCATGAGTACGAGTGGGCAAGCCGCAACTTTGGATGCACCGAAGACGAACTCGGCTGAGCGCGAGTCGGTGGCCTTGGAATCGCTGATCGTAGGCCGTGAGTTGCGATCGCCTATCTATGACACGTTCGGCCGGCTACTTTTGGCCGAAGGCTCGCGCATCACGAGCGAAGTCAAACGCCGCCTGCGAGAGCACGACATACAAGAAGTCATGGTTCATTCCGAAGATTTGAGCCACGTCACGTTGGCTGCCAGTCTCCTACCCGATGATGTCGATGACACGTTGAGCAATAAGTTCTCGAATGATTTGGACAAACTCATCGAGTCGGGTGGCCTGTTCGTTCGCAATGACGGAGAAGCCATTAAGGAACGCATGAGACAACATGGATGCCGTGGCTACGACGAAGTTCAACGCGCCGAGTTGATCGAGAAACATGAAGAAGTCAGCCGGGAACTGGACTCGATGATGCAAAACGCCTTGCACGGCGGACAAGTCGCCGGTTCCAAGCTGGCGGCGACAACCGGCCAATATCTCACTGCGATGCTGGGCGATGCCGAGAATGTCCTCACAGTGGCATCCGAGGTCGGCCATGATCCGTCACTATCGGAGCACTGTTTACAGATGTCCTTATTAGGGATGGCAATAGGTGTGGAGATGGGTCTCGACGAGACTAATGTTCGCACGATCGGGATCTGCGGTCTGGTACATGACTGGGGAATGATTCGCGTGCCGGAAGAAATACGGCTTGCCGAGCGGATTCTAACTTCAGACGAGCTAGTGGCGATTAAGAAGCACCCTGTGCTTGCATTAGAAATGTTGCAGAAAGTCTCGGGAATTCCGAAGGAAGTCCCGATCGTGTGCTACCAACTTCATGAACGGCCCAATGGTAAAGGCTATCCTCGAGAACGCCGCAAAGATCAGATCCATCCCTTCGCTCGCATTTTGAATGTCGCTGATGCCTATCTGGCACTGACGTCACCGCGGCCATTCCGACCTGCACTAATGCCGTATGCCGCAATGGAATGTCTGCTCACGCAATCAGGCCAGCGACAAGTGGACGGCGACGTTGTACGCCATCTGTTGCACATCCTATCTCTGTTCCCGCTGCACAGCTTCGTGGTATTGACGGACGGAAGTACGGCCCAAGTCTTACGACGCGACGGCAACAAGTACGCTACACCAATCGTCCGGCTGATCGCGGACAAAGATGGCAATCGGTTGGATAAGGGCAATCAACCGAGTGTTATCAAGCTCGGCGACACGGAGCTTCGTGTAGCACAAGCGCTGCCTACGCCGGGGCGCAAACAAGTGGCAATGAGTCAAGAAATACTAAACATGTCGTCTCGGTAACGAACCAAAGCGAATCTCTGCACAAGGAGAAAGTTAGATGACAGAAACGACAACTTATGCTGATCCGTTCTTTGGAGCGGCAGTTAGCGTTTTCGCGACCACTTTCGGCACAGCGGTACAGCGTCGTGAACCACGGACGTTTGAGCCGACAATCACAGCGGTGATTGGCTTTTCGGGAAAACTGGTCGGGTCGATGATCTTGGATCTGTCCGAGCAAGTTGCCATAGAAGCAACGCGGGCAATGCTCGGCGGCGGCGGCGAGCCTACGCCGGACGATGTGTTGGATGCGACGGGGGAGTTGGCGAACATCATCGCTGGAACTGCAAAGACCGCGCTGGCGGAGTTTTCCTTGTCGATGGGACTACCCAGTCTCGTGACCGGCAAAGGGCACTCCGTTCAGTTTCTCAAGCAGGTTGAATTGGAGACAATTCTACTTACGTGCGAATGGGGAGATCTTGCGATTCAAGTAGGACTTGGTCCACATAACAACTAGGAGATGCACAAATGACACGAGTACTTTTGGCTGACGATTCCGGAATCATGCGGAAGATTATCATACGTTCGCTTCTGTCACTCGGGATTAATGAAGACAATATTTCCGAAGCCGGAGACGGTGAATCGGCCATCGCAGCATTTTCGCCCGGTGGGTTCGACCTCGTCTTGACAGATTGGAATATGCCGAAGAAAAGCGGGCTGGAAGTGATTCAAGCCATCCGCCAACAAGATGCCGCAGTACCGATCATCATGATCACCACCGAAGGTGAACGTCGTCGTGTACTCGAAGCGATAGAGGCAGGAGTCACGGATTATCTCGTCAAGCCCTTCGAGTCCGACGCATTGCGGGCAAAGTTGGAAAAACACGGATGTTGACAACACTCGTTCCGGCACCGAGGACACCGGGATGTGAAACGATCGATCCGCCTTACGGCACAGCGCGATACCGTGTCACCTCCCACATGACTTCGATATTCGGTCCCCACTTTCGCAACTCAGTGCGATGATAGCGCAACGGCAAGCCCGTTTGCTCGTCAAATTGCGCTCTAAGCAGTACTTGAGGAGTATTGACGTCGGCGGTCCCAGCTATGTGTCGTTCCAGATTTGCAACATCGGAACCGATTGTCGTGAACATTCCTGGTACTGTCCATGTATCGACGGTGCGAAGGCGTGATAACACTTCACCGTCTCGCATGGCCGCAATTACTTCACCGTTGCGGACCTCTGCATGGTAAACCGCCGCCTGCCTACCTGTTACGGAAACCTCGATGTCGTAACTTGACGGCCCCCTTTCGCCCCAACGCACTTTCGCCTCACGAAATCCCTCAGGAGTGAGCTTGGGAAGCGACTGTTGATGCCGCAACAGAACAATCGTTAGCAAGGCGGCGATACCAGCTGCCACCCCCAGCAAACCGGCAGTCGTGAACGTCGCAATACGACGCATGCGCGGTGACGACTCGGTGTTATCGGATGTCAACGAACAGGTCTCAGCTGATTAGTACAGTGGGCGACTCGCGGCATACGCAGATTTCCACTAGATTGTCTCGCGACGCGCAAATATGGTCAACGACGGATTGATCATCAAGGGAAATGTCATGTCCAAACCCAGAAACTCAAAAGCCCCGTCTAATCTCGCATCGCGAACAAAGATCGTTGCGACCGTGGGCCCTGCCTGCCAATCACCTGAGATGCTCCGCGAATTGATCAGCACGGGCGTGGACGTGTTTCGCATTAACACAGCACATGGGACTCGTACCGAACATCAGACGACCTTCGATTCAATTCGCGAAGCCAGCGAACATTTTGGGCGACCGATCGGAATTCTCGTCGATCTGGCGGGTCCCAAAATTCGCCTAGGTCAGTTGTCCGAAGATCCAAAAGACTGCCCCCTGGGTGCCGAGTTTCACTTTATCCGAGGAGCGAACTCGGACAGACCCAACGACCTAACGTGTACCTATGAAGCGTTGGTGTCCGAATTGTCCGTGAACGATCGAGTGATGCTTGCTGATGGCACCGTCAGCATGCAAGTTATCGAGAAAGACACCAATTCTGCACGCTGCATCGTAACAGCAGCCGGTGTGATACGAAGCCGTCAAGGTGTGAACCTGCCAGGTGTCGCACTTACGGTTCCCGCAATGACAGAAGCCGACATTTCGAACGCAACATGGGCCGCCAAAGCCGGTGCTGATTTCATCAGCCTCAGCTTCGTGCGGTCTCCCTTCGAAGTCAAACAACTCAAGGAATTAGTCCGATCGTTGGACTCACGAGCACTCGTTATCGCTAAAATTGAAAAGGGCGAGGCATTAGAGCATCTTGACGAGATCGTTCTCGCAGCAGGCGGCGTAATGGTCGCGCGCGGCGATCTCGGCGTGGAAATTGACTTGGCTGAGACGCCGGTCGTCCAGAAGCGGATCATCGATGTCTGTCAGCGTTTGGCAAAGCCCGTCATCGTCGCCACACAGATGCTAGACAGCATGCAGGATTCGCCGCGTCCCACGAGGGCCGAGGTTAGCGACATTGCCAACGCGATCCTCGATGGTGCGGATGCATGCATGCTGTCGGGCGAGACGGCGATCGGCAAGTATCCACGAGAAGCAGTCGATGTCATGCATCGAGTCATGTTGAGCACCGAACGCGCCCTATCGCGAACGGATGTCGACGACGTGCCAATCGCTGCTCTTTCAGGCGTGCATCCAATTACCGCAGCTTCCGTGTACGCGGCAACTGAAATCGCGACACGCGTCAACGCAAAGTTGATCGTGATCGCCAGCAACGGTGGCGGAACGGCGCGTGTGAAGGCGAAATTCCGTTCGGCAACCCCCGTGGTTGGTGTCAGCAACAACGAAGCAACACTGCGACGAATGACATTGTTTTGGGGGATACTGCCGTTACCAGACGCCCCTGTGGGAGACGGGCCGAAGCTGCGTGAGTTTATTGACAATTGGGGGCGCGCCAACGGTCTGCTGGCGAAAGGCGACCGAGTGGTCTACGTCACGGGAAGCGAGCTGATCGCACACGCGCATAATGTCGTAGTCGTTCAGGAAGTCGAGTAGCAGCGTTCGATTAGCGTTTGGTGTCCCGCGTCGCTTGACGCAGCGCACCGGACGCGACCTGTAGGAAACTCGAAGCGGCGAACGTCCAAATGCCTCCCAGGACTCCCGAGGCGATGAAGCCCAAAACGCTCGACACAAGTGTCGGATGCTCCATAAGACGCATCAATCCAACGCCGCCAAGTACCGCGCCAACTCCGCACCCCACCGCGGTCGTAACAATGATCGGCCTACCCAGCGCCGAGCGATGATGAAGCTGTGACGCCGGTGCGAAGTTGTTCTCGCTAACGCGAGGGTTTTTGGGCCGAGGATCGTCATTCGGAGGCAACGACCGATTACCGTTAGCTCGCAGTTGTGTTCCCAGCACATTGCCAGCTACATGCGCGGCAACGGTCAACGCGAACAAAACCGCTAATAAAGTTGCGTACGCGCCCAGGTAACTCATCGCCGCAAACAACACGCCAAGCAAGCTGAGCGCACCGAACAACGCCGAAAGGCTAAAACGCGGCGGCTTAAGACCGGGACGGTAGTCGTCTAGGTTCGAGTCCAGGTTGTCGATTGTCATGGATGTTGCTATATCGAAATCTCAGTCGCAGATACGTTTCGCTATTCTAATCTCACAGACCAGCTTGGTAAGTACATGGTGCTAGCGAAACCTTCGTCGCACTTGCCCTCAATTCGCAAGCCATCGACTGCCGATGGTAGGAGCAATCATTTTGTCGATGTGGATCGTGAAAGGAATCGCCGTGACCACGTTGAAGCTATTCGCAATCGCTGCTTTGTGCTGTTGCAGTCTTACCGTTTGCTCGCTCCGAGCAGATTCGTTGGAAAAGGTTGAATTCCGCTTAATGGAGTGGAGATCGCTTCATTTTGATCAGGCGAGCCAAGCCAAGGAGTATTACGAGACCTTCAAGAGCATCGGTTGTGAGTGCAAGCAGGAATCTCATGGCAACCATATTGACGTGGCCTTCCGTTGCCCCAAGTGGCGCTCGCTTAACCTAAAGGATCATGCTGAAGCCCATAAGTGGGAAGCATTTCTGAAAAAGGTCGGCTTTGAAACCAAGCACCACCATTGATCTCTCGTAGGACTCCCTGCGAAAGCGACCCAAGCAACTGTCTGCACATCGGATTCCACAACGGAACTCCGAAGAGATCCTCAATCTGTGTTTGTACAAAGTCACTTTCGCGGCCGAATCGCCTCGTATCGGAATTGGTGATTTCGGTTGAACAATCGGTGATAGGCCAACAGGACGACCCCAACACTCCCAAGTGCCGTCGCCGAAGCAATCAGAAACATGATCACAATTTGGTATTTAACTGCCTGAATGGGCTCGACGCCGGAGAGAAGCTGGCCGGTCATCATTCCGGGCAAGCTTACGATACCGACAATCATCATCGAGTTGATGATTGGCGTCATCGCAGTCGTAAGCGATTTTTGAACACACTCCCGAGCGGCTTCCCATCGCGTAGCACCAAGCGTAAGCAACATCTCGACCTGGCCTCGGCCCGAGCGGAAGCTGTCGAGCACGCTGGCAAGTCCTAAGGTAATTCCGTTAAGAGTGTTGCCGAGGATCATTCCGAGCAACGGGATCGCATATTGGGGATCATGCCACGATCGCGTCCCCTGTAAGACCGCAACCATGGCAAACGCGAGCACAATCCACGAACTCGCGCAAACCGCGATCATCGTATCAAACAACATGCCTGTATAGCTGTTCGACAATCGGCTAAATGCCGTATGCCCGGCGATACCTGTCATGATCGCTAACAAGATCACGACGATAGCCGGCTGCTCAACCTGGAACACCCACTGCAAAACAAAACCGATCAACAGCAGTTGCACGATCGTGCGGACGCTGGCGATCAACAGCGACTTTCCCAGTCCAAGTCGAAGCAACAGCGAGATGCCTGCGTTGACCAGGATCAACGATGCAGCGGCCGCAACTTGGAGCGACGACAGTTCGACATAGGACGCGTTCATTGCTTCCCTTCCACCTCGGCAAGTTGTCGCTCCAGGAACCGAAGCTGGCGGTCCCCGATCCGTAATGCCTGCGCAGAGTCATGGGTGACCCACACGAACGCACGTTCGATCGGCGATTCGGAGCCCCACACATCGACAAGCCTTTCTATTTGACGTGTTGTCGTCTCGTCTAGCGATGCCGTGGGTTCATCGAGGAGCAAGAGCCTTGGGGCGAGCTGTATCGCGCGTAACAATGCGACAATTTGAGTCTCGCCGCCCGAGAGGTTTCCCGAATCAAGCGTCAAGAACCGCTCGTCGCGACCAAGGATGTTCAGATAGCCGAGAATGGTTTCGCGCGAGTAGCGTCGTTTACCGTGAACGGCAAGCGAAAAGGGAAGGCGAAGGTTCTCTTCAACGCCTCCGTCGATCAAATGCGCTCGTTGCGATAGGTAGATTACCTGCGAACGATAAGCAGGGATTTCTTCCAGCTGTGGCAATGTGCCCCGCCACGAAATGTATCCTGAATCGATCGCATCGAGCATTGCCAGACATCTCAATAAGACGGTTTTTCCACATCCGGTTGGCCCCATCAGCGCAATTCGATCACCCGCCTGAACCGCAAACGAGATGTCTTGGATCAGCCAAGCATCTAACGGGCCCTTTCGACCGATGCAATGAGC
Source organism: Planctomycetaceae bacterium (assembly GCA_020638995.1). GTDB lineage: Bacteria > Planctomycetota > Planctomycetia > Pirellulales > Pirellulaceae. The sequence continues at coordinate 8,820 of JACKHM010000008.1, read as the reverse complement.
TTCAATCAATGAAGTTCCCGTCGACGAATTCACGAGCGTTCCACACGAATGCCAAGTTGCGAAATCTTCTGCTGCAAACTCTGGCGGTGAACGCCGAGTAGCCGAGCGGCGGCACTGACATTGCCGCCGTGCATTTTCAAAGCGCGGGAGATGGCATGCTCCTCAAACGCTTCCACTAGCTTCGCCTTTGCCTCCGTGAGTGGCAAGTCGACGAGATCCGCAAACGCATCTGTCGAGGCTTCATTCATTGTCCGACACATGGGGAGATCACCTGCGTGGATCACACCATCCGTTGTCATGGCAGCCGCCGCCGAAATAGCATGCTCCAACTCGCGGACATTGCCGGGCCAAGCGTAGGCTAACATCTGATCGACCGCACGCGTGTCGAATTGGGGCGAAGCAGGCAGATTGCTGGCGGACCGTTCAAGAAAGAAGTTCGCCAGCAAGATGATGTCTTCGCGCCGGCGTCGCAACGGCGGTACGTGCAGTTCGACGCCCTTGATTCGATAGTACAAGTCCTGCCGAAAACCGTGGTCAATGATCGCTTGTTCGAGATCCTGATGCGTGGCAGTGACAACACGGACATCAACCTTAATTGACTTCGTAGAACCCACAGGCTGTATCGTGCGTTCCTGTAGCGCACGGAGTATCTTGATTTGAGCTGGAGGCGGCATGTCGCCAATTTCGTCGAGAAACAGCGTCCCACCGTCCGCTTGCTCGAAGACGCCCTTCCGGTCCGTATCCGCGCCGGTAAACGCACCCCGCACGTGCCCGAACAGCTCGCTCTCGGCCAACGATTCGGCGATCGCCGCGGTATTCACAGCCACAAACGGACCGTCGGCCCGATGACTCAAGCGGTGAATTTCCCGAGCGATCAATTCTTTTCCGGTGCCCGTTTCACCTCGAATCAGAATATCGATCGGCGCTCGGGCCGCGCGCTGCATCTGGAAAAACAAGTCACGCATCGGCTGCGACACACCGACCAGTGCCCCGAACGCACGCTTCTCGTCTAGTTGCGATTGCAGATGGTGGAGGCGGTGTTCAAGCGACACTCGCTTCGCCGCTCGACGAGCGATCGCGCGCAACTGCTCAACCTCGTACGGCTTCGTGATGTAATCCGCTGCCCCCAACCGAATGCAATCGACAGCCGACGTGACACTGTCGTCTGCCGTCACAACGATAATTTCCGTGGACTGCGCCAGTGGTCCAAGTCGTTCTAGGGTGCCTCGACCATCGAGAACTGGCATGGAGAGATCGAGAAAGACAAGGTCGAAACTATCGTCCTGGAGCATCTCAACAGCCGCCTGCCCGTTCTCTGCCTCGACGATTTCATATTCTGCGTTCTCCAACGCCTTGCGCATGGCGTACCGCGCGGGACGCTCGTCGTCGGCAATCAGAATCCGCAACTGCCTCGAATCTATCATTTAGGTGCTCGGGTTGGATGGCTCACAATCGCATCGTAGCTTATCCAACGCAAGCTTGATCGTGAAGCAGGTTCCACCCGACGCGTGAGTTGCACAATCAACAGTTCCCCCCAATTCTTCAACGCTTCTCCGGACGACGTACAATCCAATCCCGGTTCCCGTCGTCTTCGAAGTTATAAACGGCTCGAAGATCTGAGCCCTGATTTCGTCAGCGATCCCAACCCCGTCGTCGCTGATCGTCAGCACGATCAGGTTTGCTTCACATTCAACACCAATATGAACGTGCCCATTCGGACCCGTGGCTTCAATGGCGTTTAACACCAGATTGAAACCGATTTGCCGTAGCATGTCTTCCGAGCACACAATCAGTGGAACTTTCTCCTCGCAATCGACTTCAACTTGTACACGACGTTGTTTCGCCAAATGCGAAAGCACGTGAACAACGCCTTGCATTACGGACGTCACGTCGCAACGGTCGTTGTCACCGGATGTGGGTCGCGCAAACTTTAGAAACTGAGCCGTTGTTGCGGTTAGTCGGTTTACCTCTTCGAGAATAAGGTTCAGATCCTCTACCCGCTCGTCACCAGGGTCAATGCTCTCGGCGAGAACGGAGGCGATGGTCTTGATGGACGATAGTGGGTTCTTTATCTCGTGCGTGATGCAACTGGTAAGCAAGCCGAGCGTGCTGAGCCTTTCATTTTGCGCTGCTCTGCGTTCAGCGATCATCTGCTGTTTTTGCAAATAATGATTGTGAAGCGTAACGCCGAATAATTCCACTAACAACAAGAGTGCGTTGGTCTCCTCATCACCCAGTTCCTTTCCACGACGCCCTCGCCCGAGCAGGAGCAGTCCGGAAATGCCCTGATGGGTAACACGTACTGCCAACGAACCGCTCAACTCGGAGAGAACCTCCCATGCCGCTTGATTTGTTGCACTCGGCCCTCGACATGCAACATGCGAGTGGGATTCAAGTGCTTGATGCAGCCGAGCGATCACGGATGCCGAGATTCGGCGATCGTCGCAGCACTCGACGAGGGACACACCTGAATCGTCGAACAACCAAGCCGAGGCCCACTCCAACTGAAACGATTCCTTCAAGTTTGTCACACACCATCGGGTCAGCATCTCCGGTTCATCCGATAGATGTTGCCACATCTCAACAGCCAATTCTCGTGTTCGCAGTCGAATGTCCTCTCGGCCTCTTCCCATCAGATAACGCAGCGACTCGGCAAAACGGAATCGGATTGGCTGATACAACATGACAAGCAAAAGAGCAACAATCCCTTCCAGGATTCCGAGATCGACGCGTAACCGGTCGGCAAACGGCTCGGCAATGCGATACAGAATCAAGTGGTGGAACAATAGTGCCGCCACCAAGATCACGCCGTAGACGAGCGTTCGCTCCACCACCAGTCGCATGAAGCGATAGCGAATGATGAAATATGCAAAAAGCATGGCGGGAGCGACGGGCAACAACACGATCGCCATGAGCAGCGGCGATTGGGCATCTCGCCAACCCGGATCGCCAACGCAAAATACAATAAAGAGAAGACTCGTGAGTAGCCCGAGGAACAGTTGCATTACCAGGAGGAAGCGACCGAGTTCCGCTGATTCTGTCCTCGACCGTTGACGGTGGAACACGAAAACCGCCACGACGTTCACCGCACCGGCAAAAACCAGATACGGCCAAAGATAAGCGTCCACACGCTTCAAAAACTCTTCGCCCGGCTGAGTCGAAAGTCCGTACCAAATAGAAGGCAAGACCAAAAGTGGCAAGTAGCTGAACAACAACGCGGGGGACGTAGGGACATTGACCTCAAAACCGCTACGCCAGACACGGAGCACCCCATGTAGCATGGCGCAGGGCATCATCAGCAACCCCACACTCATCGTCGACATGGCACCCCACCGAGCTGCTTCGGCCCAATCTCCCACGCTTCGAAATAGCAACAAATTTGCAAACTCACCGCCGTGAAACAGCCACACGCCAACGATCAGTGTCACGATTGGCAACGTCGTTCGTCGCCAATTGCTCTGCTCGCAAATGCTCAGCAACAGTGCCGTATCGACGACCGCCGTCGCACCCACCAGAAACAGTCGGAGTTCGTAGGGCATGATTAAAGGGTGATTGTCTTATGGGAGAAGTGAACGCTTGTTGTGATTGTACTTGGCGACGGTCGTTCCTACAGGTTGCGGTCCTTCCCTCCTACGGACCACACCTCGATCTCGTCAGCGACAAGCCGTTGTTCAGCTCCACCGCAACACCAGACAGCGGAAGGAACCTGCGACACCGAAACCCACAGTTCCGAGTGCGATTTGTCGCCACAGCAGTGATATCGGAGGATTGAGCCACCGGTGGTCTCAATGACTTCGCGAGAGAGAACTTCAATCGTATTTCCATCCACGCACAGAATCGCGCCCGGGGCAAGACGCAGGAGCTTGCCCTCGCGCGGCGACGACCGAATTCGATCTTGTTGCCACCACGTTCGGAACAAGCTCACTGCATCCGCTGCAAGGCTCGCCATAAAACTACTGCGCTGATTCTTGCACACGGCTCTTCAATTCCTCGAACTCTCGCTCTAGTCGCTCTTTCCGATCTGATTCCTCGAATTGGCGTTCCAAGTCTTCTGCCACCGGGTCGCGTCCCTCCAGCCGGTCATAGGCCTCGGACATCGCCTCCTCTCGCTCGACACGCTGCTCCAATCGACTAAATTCGGCGAACGCGGATTTGCTTTGCACTCGATTCAACGCCTGATTGATGCGAGTCGATGATTCGGCACGCGTCAGGCGCGCGAGCAACAACGTCTGCTTCTGTCGGGCCTGGCGAATTTTGTCTTCGAGCTCTTGCACAGCGCTGCGCAGCTTATCGGTTTGCTCACGCTGCTTGACGAGTTCAGTCGCTAACGTATCACCCCGCTGCTGTGACATCAGCTTCTGTTCCAAAGCCAATTTGGCGGACGATTCATCACCGCGTCCAATCGCGCTGGTCGCCCGTTCACTCCAGTGGTCCACTTCATCTTGAGTTTTCTGTACTCTCCGTTCGAGTTGAATCTGGTCGGCAATTGCACCTGCCACACTCTCGCGAACACGGCCCAATTCCTGCTCCATGTCGATAATCAGCTGATGAAGCATCCGCTCAGGATCACTGAACCGCTCTTTCAAAGTCGTCACATTCGCTCGCATCACAAAGGAAAAGGTATTTAGCCAACTCATCGTAGGTCTCCTTGGAAAGTGTTAAGTTTGTAGTGTTCAGTTTTCAGCAATTCCAACACTGAACACTGAAAACTGAAAACTGAAAACTGAAAACTTGCCGCTTACCGCCACTGCTCCATCTGTGCGGAAACGATTCTCATACGCTGCAACAATTTCTCGCGATTGTTTTCGCAGATGGCACCCAACGTAATGATGGCGGCGCCGAATCCGATGCCGGCGATCCAAAGCAGGTCTGGGTGATCGATCCCACCGCAAATCACCATCGCGACGAGATCCGCGATCAAGAACGCGAGGCCCGTGTACATCAGCGCCCGCAAACGTAGTCCGATTGAAACGAGCAACACGACCGTGGCCAGTACCATCAATGCGATTAGGTGCAGCCAAGACTTGTCGACGATGTGAAAGGTTGGCGAAACCAGAATCGTGAGCGCCCCTGCATATCGCAACGGATTATGCCAAACGACAGGAATCTCTCGCTTGAGAATCTCAACAAGCGCCAGCGCACTGATACCGATCGGAATCATATAGAACTGTGGATCGGACAAGCCAATTTCGTTCCAGAGCAAAACGATGGCGATGTTCAGAATCGCAGCCGACAGCACTGCGAAACCTTTGCTTCGCCGCTCGATGGCCTGCCAAAAGTAGAATCCCCCGGCCAGCAAGATCGCCAGACTATTGATCCCAAGCCAACCGGCCTCTTCTAGCGTTGCCAGATGCCGAACGACGCCGACACCGACGGTTGCCAACGGCAGCCAACGGCCCGACGCCAGTAGCGGCGGTGCCAGAACACTCGTCTCGTCTCGGCGAACGGCAAGCACGCCCCCGGCGTATGCGGCGCAGCCAAGCCCCAACGGCACGAATAGTGCCACGGTGTGTTCAATCGACAGCATGTCGAACCACAGGAAGTAGCCCACGCCTGCCATCACTATCGCTTCGGCTGCCCACACGCGGGATGCATCCTGCGTTCGCAGGGCCGCTCGAAGTTCACCAGCAAAGAGTATCGAGATCGTCAGCAAGGTTGCGACAACTTGGGCCATGGACACCGATGGCTCGCAAAGTGTCAGCAGCAAGGCCCCGACGCACATTAACCGCAACGCAACTCGTTGAGCCAACGCGATGTCAGCATGTACATGCTTAGCGTCCGACACTTTCTGCCACGCCAATAGACTGAAAGCGCTGAGCAAGGACACGAACCAGAGTGAACTAGTCTCATATCGATCGAGCAATTCCAGCAGGTGGTCTTCACCGATTACACCAATTCGCACCACGCCGAGGATCAGCGTCCAATTCAATACGACAGCGGTCATGTTGCTCACGGCGAGTTTCCTTCGAAGGAACGAGAGCGCGAGTAGCCCAGCCAAACCAACGTAGCCCGCGGCAACGAGTGCTGGTGTGTAAAAAAAGAGCTGAAGCGCCGAGAACAACGTGAATATGACGCACATCGTGATGTCGACAGGTAGTGTGACGGCTCGAAGTGCAAAGTAGCGCGATGGTTCGGCATCCGTCACAGCGAGCCGCAGCAACCGTTGGCGTGAATTCTGAACGAGCGGGATCGCGCTCGCTGCGGTGAGCGACCATGCTACGGGAAGCCACTCCGCTGCGTCGCGACCTCCCAACCGAAGCAGCCCGCAACCGACAAAACCGAGTACACAAAGGCATCCTAAAAACGCCGGCAACGGTTGGGCGAATCGTTCCCAGCGGAAATCATTGTCGGCACCGTTCGTCGCTACCCTCGGACGCCGAGCTGCGTCAAAACACCATGCGACCAACAAAATATCCCGCACCCAAAACAACAACTCGGTCGACTCATGGGAGTCCCAAAGCAACTCGCAAAACATGTCCGGAACGGCGAAGCTGAGTGTTGCGAACAACAGTCCCGCAACGGCTGAGGTGTGAATCACCGAGCTCCATGCTTGCCGAATACGACGATCCGGATATCGGTCCAGGAGGTAACTGACAAACCATTGGGCACCGAGTATCAGGATGGCGATCGACGCCAGTTGGTCGAACTCCAAACGCGACTCAACACCAAGCCGAAGCAACTCGCAGGCGGACCATCCATATACAACCCAACTGACAGCTGGCCTCAACCACACCAACGAATGAGCAGCCAACAAACCGAAGATCAGCAAGTTCGGGCCGAAGGACACTTGCTGATTTGGCATACCTTGCTGGGCGATCCAAACGACTGCCAACCCAAGCGTCGCGATCAAAGAGATCGTGCCGGGAATTTGCGAAGCTGGAACGGATCGCGTGGGCACGGAACCGACGTTTGAGAGATGATCGATCCAGGCGTTCAATCTCGGACCAGCCAACAACAGTAGCGTTGCCGCAATCGTTGGACATAGAAACCGAATTTCGCTGCCCAACCCTAAACTTAAAACACCATTGGCAAACGAAGTCGCTCCGATCGAAGCAATCATAAACGCGATCATGCTCGCCCCCGCCAGTCGCCGAGCATGAAACGCGTTCGCCTGCCACGCGATTAACAGCGTCATGGCACTGGCCACAGGAAACAACGCCTTGGCATGTGTCACCGAAACCGCCAACAGCAAGAGTGAGATACCTGCACAGAACAGACGCATTGGCTTCGCGAACAGCTCGACTTTTCGGCGTTCCAATTGAACCGCTGCCGATACGCTGACCAGAATCAATGGCAGATAGGTCAGACCGTAGAAAGCATAGGGCAACTTCGACTCATTCAACGCACTTGCGCCGCGATCGCGAGCAGCAATGACGAGCTCTTGAAAGAATACCGGCGAGAAGTTGTAGGCCAGTGTCATACACCCGAGCATCGCCCAAACGAATGCAGCGTGCCCAGTGCGACGCGCGACCAACGCCATCAAGATCGCTGCCAGTGCAGCAGTGGGTACAACAGCGTAAGGCACACCGTTCAGGAGTCCGGCCCCGGCCAGCGCGACTCCCGTCGCACACAGCATCACGCCGACGACGATTGGCAACATGATCGGCCAAGGAATCGGGCGAACAAGATCGCCGGTTCGTTGCTGGAAAACATAAGCAACGGCGTCGGCAGTCAGCAACACTGGTATCGCAACAAGTGCACACGCCAGACCAAACCAATCACTCGGTATCGAACCGGCAAAGTTCAAACCAAAGACCAGTAGAAACTGAGAGCCCAGCAGCAGAACGGGAAAGAAGCCAAAGATCCTCGGTTTGCGTTGTTCCTCGGTCAGCCAGAACACATGGCGGTTTACCTTCACCGCGCCAACCGTGAATACAGCCCACAAGGTCAACGACGCTAGCCACGTCCAAGGCTCGCTTGTCTCACGAATGCAGGGAGCGATTGCGCCTGCAACACTCAACGCGAGATAGCTTGCTACAAATGTTAGCTGATGACCTTGCAAAAAGTGAGCAAAGATTTTCCAGCTTGCGACCGCCGCCACGCCCACATTCAAGAGCAACAAGCCGGCTGCCATTCCGCCGCTGGTCGCAGAATCCGACGCATCCCAGATCCAATACCATGCCACGAACGACAACGGAATCAAAAGCGTGGATAAAGCGAGCAGACCGGTCCCGGTCTTTCGCAATCCAAGTTTGTGATAGCTCCAATACCCAGCCCCAAAAATCGTACCCGTATAAGCAATGATGACGAGGTACTGCCAAGCTGCATCCAGCTCATCCCACCCGCGCGTCACCATCATCAATGACGAACCGAGTAAGATCATCATTCCGGCAGTCAAAACCCACTTGATATTCCTCTCTTGCAGGAAATTGTCGAGGAACTTAACAAGGGGCGATTCAGAACCATTTCTCAGATCCGTGTGCGAGTCGGTACTCATGGTCATGCCTTCCCAAATTTCGAAGCCAAGCAGCAGGTTGGGTCGTCGAGGTAAGCAAACTGAAGGCCAGACGGTCGGAAAGATTTGAGAGATAGTTGCTAACTCGCACGGCGCAAGTCACTTAGACAACTCATCGAAGTAGCGGTTCGACGCTGATGCACACGAGTTGCAATTGAGAAACTGCACCCGATTGTCAGGCTGGACCTGCGGTAAAAATCATAAGGCCGGAAGCCCTTTCCGGCCCGAAGGCGTGCCAATCCTGAAGTGTCGCCACTTCGTTTTAAGACCACCGCTTATGCGCCGCGTCCACCCCGACAAACCACCAAGCGTTCGTCACACCGCAGCACACCAGGGACGGCAAGCGGGCCGCCGACGGAGAAGCC
>JACKHM010000007.1 GCA_020638995.1 Planctomycetaceae bacterium | reverse complement strand
TTGTCCACAGCTCGCATCAAACCGGCATTCCCTTCTTGAATTAGATCCAAGAAGCTTAAGCCGCGATTGCGGTACTTCTTTGCAATCGAAACTACAAGCCGCAAGTTGCCTTCCGACAATTCACGTTTCGCCTGTTGGTATTCCGAGTAAACCGATTTAAGTGACAGCACACGATTCCGCAAACTGCTGGGAGTCTCGTGGGTGTGTATTAAAATGTTGCGGTACTCAGCCAACCACTGCTGACGCTCGGAGGCCGGCAAACGTGCCTTCTTGTGCTCAGCGATCAGTCTCTGAAGTTCATTCAGCCGAGCGCTGAAATCCTCCAGCACACCGATCATCGTCTCGATCCGCTGCGTTCGCAAACCAAGTTCTTCAACCAATCGAACAGCACGTCTCCTGCGGCGAGCGAGTCGTCGCCAAGCGTCCAGGCGTTTGGCTTTGGGCTGCGATTTGCTTAGAGCGATTCGATAGTCATGTCGATTTCGCTTGAGCAAAACTTCTAAGGTCTGCAAGTTTAACGGCAAACGACCAAGGATTTGTTCTTTCTCAAGGCGGTCAGTAACGGAGACCTGTACAGTACGGTCAAAGGGGAGCTCCCCTTCGTGAACCCGCTTGAGAACCTTATAAGCCATTTGAATGACGTAGTCGCATTCCAGCAACTTCGTCCGGAAGCGGCGGCGAGTCACTTCGATCTTCTTTGCAAGATAGATTTCTTGTTGTCGAGTGAGCAGCGGAATCTCGCCCATTTGAGTCAAGTACATCCGGACCGGATCGTCTGACCACGACTCGTTGTCTTCCGCTGAAATCAAAAACTCGTCATCATCTTCGTCAGATGCAGCCTGTACATCATCAGAATCGTCAGAATCGAGGTCATCATCTTCGACCTCGTCTGCGGGCAACTTCGCAAATCCCTCCTCATCCTCTGAAGCTCGTGTCTTTAAATCGTCCTCGAAATCATCGAGTAGCGTGTCGTACAAGACAAGACTCCTAACGCTAGAAACAAAGCTGACCGGAACACCGAAATCTCGAATCCATCCTTCGTCCCAAACGCTTCGGTGGTTTCGATCGCGAACCGCATCCTCGGCGTGTTGCGTCGTCGCACCTTCAAGTTTGGCGTTCGTGACATCCGTGTCCGAATCAAATCAAGCAATTCTACCACCAAGTGAGCACTTGTCTGGCTTCATCCTGGAAATGGTAAAAGATTGCGATTGCGGAGCAAACGAGGGCTCCTTAATCTCATCCCAATCGTTCGACTCACCTGTTGATCAACAACATCGAGCAACAAGCTGGCGATGTTGATCCCTTGTGAAGGAATCCATCGGGGGATCAAGGTGGAGTTTTGTGGTGGGTACGCCAAACGCTTTTTTGGGCCGGAACGATATCCATATCTTTCCCGGGATGGAGTGTTAATACTCGCGTTGCACCCCCTGTGTACTGACCCCCGTGGTACCGACACAAGTGTACCGCGAGGCGACTGAGTTCCGCCTCCTCGCGACGTGCCTAAATTCTAACTAGAGGAACTCTCAAGTCTAGTGTTGGGAGCCAGTTAAAAAGTAAAACTTTACGCGTATGTCAGGATGTTCTATCTGCGAGTGAGCACTGCTCCGGCCGCGATTCTAGTGAACTTTTGCAAACGTGCTGAACCATTGTTCGGTCGGCACCGTATTTGCGGACAGCAGACGACCCGGTACCGGCTCACACCGACAATGCTTGTATTCACCGTCGAGGTCAAGCTAACATGACGCTCCTCGGCGGACGTAAACCTAATTCCCACAGAATCTAAAACAATCTACCCAACGTAATGCAAGCAATCGATTTGAGTGAGTCCGTCGCCCTCGTCACAGGTGCAAGTCTAGGGATAGGACGCGCGATAGCTATTGCGTTAGGTCGCGCGGGGGCATCGGTTGTCGTGAACTTCAGATCGCACGAATCACAAGCTGATGAGGTCGTCGCAGCTGTGAAAAACACAGGTGCGAGGGCGATCAAGTGCCAAGCCGACGTCAGCGATCTGACCGCCGTCGAAGCAATGGTATCGCGCACCGTCGAGGAACTTGGCCGTTTGGACATCGCAATAGCCAACGCGGCTTTCAGCGATAGAGAGCTGTTTTTCGAGGCCGATATGGAAGGCTTTCGTCGAACTGTCGATGTCACGATGTGGGGCACGTTCAACTTGCTACGAGCCGCTTCGCGACAGATGATAAGGCAGGGTGAAGGCGGCGCCATCGTGCTGGTTAGTTCACCACACGCGTTCGTCCCTGTCCCACGTTCGATGGCCTACAACCTGTCTAAAGCTGCGGTCGAGCATATGTCGCGGACTGCGGCGATTGAGCTTGCCGAACATCGCATCCGAGTCAACACGCTTCAACCGGGCTGGACTGATACTCCCGGAGAACGCAAGTTTGCGAGCGATGAGACGATCGACGCAGCGGCGAAGAACTTGCCCTTCGGACGCTTGGGCACACCCGAAGAGATGGCCGAGGCAGTGCTGTTCATGTGCAATCCGCAGAACAGCTATATGACCGGCGCGAGCCTATTGATCGATGGCGGCATTACATTGCCTTGGTGGACCAAACGCGGGCCCACTGCTGCCGAGTGAGATCGGTACTCATATTTCACACGCTTAGGAAGACCCGAAACACTAACCATGTCGAAGTACCTATTACCATGTGAGTGCGGCAAAGGGATTGCCGTCGATATCAAACAAGCAGGCCAACAGATTGCCTGCGAGTGCGGTAAGGTCCTCGAAGTGCCGACATTACGGGGCGTGCTAGATTTGGAACCTGTCCCTGAGGCGACGACTCAGCTACCTCCAGCGTCAGTGTGGAATCCAGCTCGCGGCATGACGTTCGCGGGATCGTTTGCTCTGGTTGTCATCGGGGCGGTAGTGGCATTCTTCGGAAATGCGGGACTTCGTTCGGCTCCCGATATTAGCCGCGAAGTGGAACTTGAATCGTTCGATAAAACGATTGATGACATGACACTGGGAGAAGTTTATTCCGCTTGGAAAGGAATTCGCGAACACGGTCTTGGAGCTCGAGGGGAAAATGTTTTCGTCAACATTCGAGCTTTCCGCGCCGAGAAGAAGAGGGTTCTTTGGCTAGGAGCTTTACTCTGCGCGGTCGGAGCTGCGGGCGTAGTCGTTGCAACGCTCGGCAGCAGCATCTTTCGCAAGACGTAGGCGCGAGTTTATTGCAAATAAGTCGCTCGGTCGATATCCGTTGCCTTGGTCCATTTTTTAGTGAATCGCGAACCCTTTGCGAGCCAAAGCACGACAAGGTCATTCTTATTAAGCACAATTAGTAGTCGCTTTGTCATAGAGGCCGCCACAACGACGTAGACAGAGGCTGTTTCCGCCAGCTTCCACCGCGGCCAACGATCCAGTTTTGGATATTCCCCTAACAGTCGAGCCATTCGTGGATCATCCTTACTTACTTTCATCAGTGAGCGGCAAGCAGTGCAGCGTGAATCTGCCAAGGCGGTTGGACTCACTGATTGTTGACAGTTGGTGCAAGCAGCGAGAGCCCTTCGGAGTAGACGATCACCGCTTACAGGGCATGTCTCAAATGCATCGGGCAACGCCCCTCGTCCCGTGATCTGACAAGTTTCGAGCTCGGATAACAGGACTCTTTTTCCAGACTCCGAACACGTTCCGATCGCCTCAAAAGGAGCAATGCTCCCATCGTCTGTTGCGGCCAGATGGTACGAACGCACCCCCGTAGCAGCACAGACAAGCGGCGGTGGCTTCACGCTCCCATCAACGAACTGTTGTGCCCAGCCTGAAAATGTGATCGAAGTTGTTGCATCACCAATCACGAATGACAATTTGCCTTCTGCATACTTGCACCATACGACACTGGTCAGCAGCACTTCCGAATCAGGATCAACTCCGGCTATTGCTCTTTCGGCGACCAACCGCCACCGATCACATTGATCCACGGTCACTCGAATCGTCCTTGATGGGAGGGCGACGTGCAGCAAGCCGAGGCCTTCGATAAGTCCAATATCGATTGGCTCTCCCGTCAAAGTGACAAAGTAATGCTTTATCAAAAGTTTGTCGGCGGAAGGTTCAGACGAAGTCACGCAACTGACCCGAAGCAGCGCGCGATCTTCCAACGTACAGCCACTCAGATGAACGCTACCACCATCGATCGTATAAGCATCGAACAATCTCTGAGAGACTTCACGCACGCTTTCTGGTTGCGAGGCGGGAACGGTACACACAACACCTTGCGTCGCGATCAGTTCATTGGCTAGGTTGCGCAGCGATTGTAGGTCAAATGGAGTCGCGGGCGCTTTATCGGATGCCTTAGCGTCTGTCGAGCTTAAATGCAGCTTGTCCCCACAAGCCAGCCTAGCACGTAACGGTTCTGGAATCGCATATACGGCGACTCCATCCGAATCGTACTCGCACACACACCCCAACGCAGCCAAGAGCAAAGCCGAAAATTCCCGCAAATCGGCGTTGGATTCGAGAGCAGCATTAGAAGGCAGTAGAGACACAATAGGTTCGGTTGGCCGTTAGGATGACGGGGAAGGGCATTCCGTGACTGCCAAATACACTACTGCTTTTGCAGGATATAAACAACGTCCTCAGTTCGGCTATCGATCTCGATGGGCCGCTTGGCATTGTAGGAAAAATCGTAGGTCGCGACGATCTCAAAATGTCCAGCGTTCTTGACGAGGAGGGACATCTCCTTTGCCGTGTACGTGCGAAACGAAATCGTGTCCTCGATCCTGAAGCTCTTTGTTGGTGTGTAGATATCGAACGTCATCGAGAAGGTCTCCGACCTCTTTGTCAGGTCGCGGTGCGTTGTCCAAAGCCGCGTGTTCACGCAAAGATTTCCGCGTGAGGCAGACCACGATTCTTCCTCGGATGCAGCGCAACCGGTTGGCGTCAGGTGTAACCCGAGAACGTATAAGCCTCCTTTTCGGAGGCCATTCGCGACACACATCAAATGGCTCTTCGCGGCACTCTCTGAACGAAGATGCCGGAAGCTATTAATCATATTGAATGCGACATCTGCCTTTCGCTTCAGTCGAAAGTCGGTCATGTCTGCGACAAATGCCGATTCGGGAAAGCCGTGCCTCTTCAATCGCTCGTTGCAGTAAGCGACGGCCTTGGCGTTCAGATCCAATCCGGACACATCGAAGCCCGCCTTCGCCAAACGATACATCAGTCTCCCAGTCCCACAAGCGGGCTCGAAGATGCGATGAACCGTACCCGTGGCATGTTTCGGGAAACAAGCCTTCAGGAAGTCAAATTCGGCCTTCCAGTCGGAACCAAAAACGAGATCATAGTACCGAGGGTAATCGTAGAGGTTGGCGTTCAACGTTTCCATGCAGTCTTGACCATCCATGTTCCCGCAACGAGCCCCAGTGACTCGATGCGATTGAGATCCATTTCATCGTTTGGCGAGACCAACGAATTGCCCCGCAAATCAATTACGAAGCGGTCTCTGCCAGCGCCTCTCGCACGACTGCCAAGCACTGCTTCATGTCATCGATCGGATTCTCCGGATTTGCTTCATACTCCAATGATATCGATCCGTCCGCCGGGAAGTTGATCTCTTTCAATGCTTTGAACACTCCGGCGACGTTCAAATTCGCTTGTCCGATGACAACATTATGCGATCCCTTGTCGCCCTTATGGGTATCGTCCTTGATGTGTGCTGCAAATACGCGATCGCCCAATTTGCGGATCACTTCAACGGGGTCTTCATTGCTGCGAATGTAATGGCCTGTATCGACGCACGCTCCAATACGGGGATCGTGATCCTTTACCGCGTTCAACGTGTCGTCCGACTTGTCGAACAGCGCACCCGGTCCATGATTGTGGATGCAGACGCGAATATCGTACTCGGCAACCAACTTGTCCAAACTGCTAAACGAGTCCGGCTTTGGATTCGCGGTGATGTTTTTGATGCCGGCCTTCTTGGCAAACTGAAACACTTTTCGGTTCGCTTCGTGATCCGCGCTGAACCCATTCACTCCGTGCGCGTTCAGAGTAATCCCCGCGGAGGCCAACAACTTCCTTGTTTCCGCAATGGTATCGTCCGTCGCGTCCGGAGATAAATGCTTGCTATAGAATTCGACATAATGCAGTCCCATACCCTGGATATGCCGAACCGCCTGATGCAAATCGAACTGCCGGAGCGAGTAGCTCTGAACACCAATCGGCCATCCATGATACGGATCGTCGTCGCGCAAGAGGCCAGCTGCCTTCAAAACCCTTGGTGAATCAAAGAAGGAGGCACCGGCGGCAGCAGCGGCACTCAAGGCAAGAAAACGGCGACGCGATAGCGAACTTGTCATGGAGACACCTCAACGCATGTTTTGTAGTGAAGGACGTTTCGCCATTATGCGTTGCCGCTCGCTTCGCCTCAAGCCACGTGACCAGAATCCCCGGCCTAACGTGCATCCGGAGTTGCCGACTAAAGGCGATCGAGCATGTCGATCCAGCGGGCGATTCGTCCGAACTCATCTTCGTTCAAAGTTTGAGCGGACTGCACCGGTAGTATGGTTACGGGATACTTCATCGCACGCAGCTGCTCACTTGCCTGTTCGACACGTTCGGCCACACGTGACTCTGCGGCTTGCGTCAAGAGAATCGCGAGCGGATAGACAGGGTCGTTGTCCGGAACTCGCAACCTGACCGGCATCGCAGCGTCGATTGCCACAACTGCTCGGGCGAGTTCACGGTTGCGAAATGCGGAAAGAAAGCCAAGTGCGCCCCCCGCCTGCTCGCCGTACAGTACCACGCGCGCTTCATCGATCGAGTAGTTTGCGATCACTTGTTCGATCGTTTTTTGGACGAACTCGACTTCTGTCGGCATCCAGCGTTCGGTATCGAGCGGTTGTGGTGCGAGGAAGATCAGATCGCTCGCTTCACAAACGTGACGCCAACGCGACAGCAACGCTTCCTTGTCAAATTCACCTGGGCGGCGCAAATAGACGACGACGCCGTGCGGTACCTCTGGACGATAGTTAGCGGGCACGAATGCCAGGCAAGCGTTGGCATGTTCTGGAACCTTCACCTCAACGAAGCCAGTATTCACTTTCGCATCAGCCTGAGCGATTGTTTGACGCGTTGCCGGCAGGCTAGTCGGGATATCTGTTGGCTGAGAGCTCAACGTCACTGTGGCTGAAATCTGTTTGTTGTCCCGATCGACCATCACTTCGACATTCTGTTGCGGTTCGAGACTCGCCAGCAGAACACGTAACGAGGGGGCATCCGTCACCTCTGTCTCATTGACCTTCATGATTCGGTCTCCGATCATGATCCCCGCATCTGCGGCACCACTGTCGGGAAAGACATAACGGACGACGATCGCGCCTGCAGAATCACGCTGTGGGAGCACGCCGAGCAAAGGATATTCGTACGGAACCACAGTCTCGACAAGTGTTATATCAGCCTCGACGTTCTGCTCACCTCGCTTCAGAACAAGATGGATCGTGTCACCTGCGTATCGCGGGCCCAGAGCGTGCTTAAGATGTGCCTGTCGCTGGATCGGACGACCGTCAACTTGCACGATCGTGTCGCCAGCACGCACACCCGCCTCGAAGGCCGGTGATTTGATTTGGCAGGCGGCGATTTCGGCGGGTCGCGAGTATATGCTGCCGCCTTTTAACGCAACACCCATCAAGCCAGGGTACAGATCCTTACCCTGTTTCATGACTTGCAAGGATCGATTGATATCTTCCAGTGGAATCGCGAACCCAATTCCAGAATCGTACCACTCCGCACCGGCAATTTCGCTCGTCTCGTTAGGCGACATCGGAACGAGAACGCCGAGTACACGGCCTCGGATATCAGTAAGCGGCCCACCGTAGTTGCTGGGCGAGATTTTGGCGTCGGACTGAATCGCCTTACCCCAAACGCGGTCCTTGGCGCTGATGATACCCACAGACATGTTTGGACGCTGAGCATCGAGGGCTCTCCCAACTGCGAGTGACCACTGCCCAACCTGAATCTCTTGCAACGGTACCGCTTCAGGCACTGGCAGCGGTTCGTCCGACGAGACTTTCAAGAGCACCAACATTCGGCTATGGTCTCGCGCAACGACCTCGGCAGGAGTTCGCTTGCCGCTCGGCAGAGTCACAAGGATCGAACTCGGTTTGCCAAGGAAGTTGAACGCACTCGAAATGATGAAGCCATCGGAGTCAACGATCAGACCAGTCGTCGGGCCATCCCCAAGCAAAACCTCACCGATGCGATCCATACCTCCCACCGTTTCGATGCGAACGACGGATGGTGCGACTCTTGCCACAGCCGCCGTCATGGACTGTTCTTCCAGGGCAGCGATATCTTCGTCCTGTGCGGCCATGCACCTAAGGGACGCGGCCAAAGTGAGAAATAGAATTAGTGAGCGGCGGGCAAATTGACTCATAGCATGGACTACTCAACAAATAGCGACACTTCGATTAACTGCTGTTGGCGTTGTACAACGATTCGCACTTCGTCGATGCGGTCTATGTACAACAACTCATTTCGGAGTACGTTCGCAGAATTGACGAATCGCTCATTGACAAACAAGATCAGATCGTCTGGTTGAATGCCAGCCTCAGCGGCAGGCGTCTTCGGCAGTATGCGATCGACGTAGGGTGGCGTCTTTTCGACGACGTTTGGAATGAGGACGATTCCAAGCGACGCCAGGCTCACCGACTCGACTGGTCGACGCCGATCTGGTTCGGAACTGATGGGACGCGAGTTGCCGGCGAGTATCTCGTCGACGGATGTCTTGATCTCTGGAATTGGAATTGCATAGTTGAGCCAAGTGTTGTCAAGTGAGTTTCTCAACTCTTTGCCCAGAATCCCCGCAAGCTGCCCTCGGCGATCAGTCAATGCACCGCCGGCGGCACCCGGATTATTCGTCATAGCGTCCAAGATGTATGCCGAGCCGTGATATGCGGTTGCGTAAGCGCCGCGCCTAGCGGAAAGCTTTGTGTTAGCTGACACACTGCCATGTAGCACGCTGACCGGCTCGTTACCCGCAGCAACCGCGAATACGTTACTGAACGCCAGTACGCGTGACCCGGTGTTCAGATCGACTGATTGGTCCAGACTGAAAAATGGCAATTCGGTGGCATCGACTTTCAAGACTGCGATCTCAATCCTTGGATCGGCGCCGAGCATTTCGGCCTCGAAGCGGCGACCGTCATTGAGGACAACCGCAATGTTGTCGGTATCAAGGACATAGCTCCACGCCGTTAGAATGTGGCCATCTGCCGAGATCAGAAAACCACTTTGATACGGCTCGAGCCCGCGAATCCCTCCCGCGCCATAGATCTTCACCATTCGCGGCTGAACGGTTTGAATGGTGTTTGCAAACGATTGAACTGCTCGAGCAGTGTTCGCCCAGCATCCGCTCAGGATCACAAGGGCAAGCACCGTTGAACCGATTCGAGACCGCCGGTGGATCATTGACTATGTCTCCGGCTTCTCTGTCGCAGACAGGTGAATCGATTTGACTTCGACGTCGAGTACCGCGTTATCGCCGTGGCGAATCAACATGCGATGTGGTAACTTTCTGCCGCCAATGTCTCGATAATCCAGTAGTTCGACCTCGCAGGGGTCGACACCAGGATCGGGCGTCATCTCCACGAGGCGTAGCTCTCCGGAAATCGGGTGAAAGTAGAAGTGCGTTTCGACGACATCGAATGTGCCGAGCAGAACTTCAAAGAGACCTTCGTGGCCTACTATAGGTGCGCGACCGACGTAGACAACATCACCAAACCCGGTCGGCCCCTCGACGAGCAGGCGACGCCATAGATGCAGTGCTGTGAGCATCCCACCGCTGCCTTGGGGCATCAGCTGCTGTGATAAGTCTTTCTCTGGATCGAGTGACACTGTCACGTTCGCGGTTTTGATCGACGACGTCTCATCACCGAGCGTCACGGCGAACTCGTCACCCCTGGACAATTGCCAGTTGCCATGAGCCTCTGAGAATTCGCCAACCGCATCATGAAACGCATTCCAAACTCGCGTTCGATTCAACTCGTTGAAGTAGTAGTTTGCAAATCCCGAGCGTTCTTCGATGAATGGCTGTAATTCATCCGGTACGGTGGACGCTTGATCGTGGGGCAGGAGGGGCGTCTCTTCTTGGCCTTCGTCTTCAGATTGCCCGTCTTGGGGGCGATCGTCCTTGCGTTCAGGAGCTGGCTTTGGCGGCATCTCTTCGGCTGGAGCCTGCTGGATTTTGGCGAGTAGCTCCTCGCGGGCATGTACACCTGCCAGGCGAACATGAATGTCGTGACGTACGCCATCTCGAAGGAAACTCAGCGGAACCCGCCATCCCTTGGGATAAATCCCCAACACATTCTTGAAAGCGTTTGGCGAATCGATCGTGCGATTGCCAAACGACACAACTTCGTCGGAATATCGTAATCCGCGTCGATAGGCATCGGAGGAGTCGAGAATGTTGGACACAACGACCCTTCCCTCCTCGTCCGCATCCAACGTGGCACCTAGCGTCGCGTGATCGACGATACGACCGCTGTGAAGGTATCCCATAAAGTGCTTGATCTGGTTAATGGAAATCGCATACCCCAGACCAACATTGACTCGTCCCCGCTTCTCAAACGAGCCTCGACCGTTCACGCCGATCAAATTGCCGTCGGAATTGAATAGCGGCCCGCCTGAATTGCCTGGATTGATGGCGGCATCCGTTTGGATGCAATCCGTATACTCCAAGATCGTCCCCGCGGGCTCTTGATACCGGTGAACGCCTGAGACGATGCCGTACGTCACCGTAGGCTCGAAATTGGTCGCTAACAAGAATGGATTGCCGATAGCGAAACACCAATCACCAGCACGCACTTGGTCGCTGTCGGCCATTTCCGCTGTCGGGAAATCGTCGCGGCCAAAAAGCTTAATCAGTGCTACGTCGCCTGTTGGGTCAATGCTCACAAGCACGGCGTCATACAGTCGACCGTCAGACATGCCGCATTCCATATAAGCGCCAACTGGCTGCACGACGTGAAAATTCGTCAGGGCATAGCCATCGGGGGAAATGACAACACCCGAGCCGCCTCCATTTCCGTCCGCAGAAAAGATCGCCACGGTCGATGCTGACGCCTTGGCTACGGCGGCGATTCGCTGCTGTTCGGCGTCTCGGACGGCATCGGCAACTTGTCCCCTCGCAATCTTGGCCCAGCACAGCGGAACCACCAAGAGCACCGCAAACGCGATTGTCTGAACTAACTTGTTCACTTAATTAGCCTCGCGTTGCAAAGATTCAGGTAGTCGCCATATCCCACGCGATCGTCGCCGTAGTCAACAAAAATCTCCAGCCGTCGAATCCCACGAAGGTCCAAGTCGATATTTAGTTGCGTGTCCCCAGACAGATTCGCGGACAGCAACTGCCGACCGTCGCCGCTGATACTTAGCGTCACATTGCCTTCCGAACGATATCGATCGTCGATCCCCGCTGTTGCGGCGAATCGCTTAAACTCTCGCGTCAGACGATAGCTCAGTCTCGTTTGACTGTGCAGCGCAAGACCTTTCTCGTACGAATGGCCGTCCAACAGCAAGGGGCCGCCGTAAAATCCTTGATCCTTTCGGATACGGTACCACGACGAAACCACTGAGGGCGTCTTCGGCGTGTGGAGGTCTGATTTCCACTCGAACGTATCTGGATCTAAATCGCTAAGGAATATGAGATTGCCGATCGAAAAATCGATCTTTGCAACGCTCGAAAGTGGCAGGCTTAGCCGAACGCCACCGACACTAATGCCTTTCAGAATCTCGCCATCGAGCTCGCATGTCTTCATGTTCCAGGCGGAGCCGTCGAGCAGGCTCACTCGACTCGTCGGGTCCGGCTGACGATTCGACCCACGGTGAGAATAAACGATGCCCTCTACTTTGTACCTTGGGACTTCGACGCGCGTTCCGTCAAATTCGAACGCGACATACTGGTCGTTGATCTCGTGGAGAATTCCTTCAAGCGAATCGAGGCCGACCGATTCTTGCTCGATTCCGTCAGCATCCTCGATGGTGCGTGATTTACGTATCACCAAAACGTCGCCCGCAATTTCATCGCCTGACACGATGTTGTCCCACTGCTCGGACAAATCAGAAGTAGGTTTGAAGAACCGTACCACTCGCAGTGTCCGAGTCGCGGCGAGCAGGGAGTCGCCTTCGTTCAGTTGCACCGTCGCCCGACCGGCATCCACTGAAAATCCCATTGCCTGCACTTTTGAACCGTCGATGAACTCTACCCAGACTGGATGCTCAATAGGTACGAGGTCTTCGTCAGACAGGGCTTCTGGAAACCGAATCGCGAACAACTCGCGTGTCACCAGCGTTTGGGGTCCCGAAGCAGTTTCTACGACAACTTGGTCGGCCGAAAGCGAAACCAACCGCCCGCTTTGCGTCTGGCCGTCGAGTTGAATGACTTCAATCGACGGCAATCCGACCAAAGTGGCGATAAATAGTGTGTTCAACATTGCTATCAACATCAGGCTAGTTACCACCGTCACGAGCTAACTTACGAAAATACTCTTCGATTACATCGCGGAAGTGTGCTGGCAAATCCTTACTAATCTGTTGCAAAGCCTCCTGTCGCTCTTTGGGCGGCAGATTGCCCCAGGCGTCTTCATTCGTAAGTCGCTTCTGGTCCACATTACCGGGACCGGTGCCGCCCATCGCCTGAGAATCGTCGGCTGGTTTACTGGGCTGAAGCGTTCCGTTGGCCGCTCCGCTCGCCTGTTGTGATTCTTGTCGCTGTTTCTCGAGATCTTCGATCATCTTATCAAGCTTCGCAATGACGTCCTCTTCCTCATCACGGACGCGCGTGCCGGCGCGACCAAAATTCAATCGCCGTTGAATATCGTCCATTAACCGTGAGACCTCGTCGAGAGAATCCTTCTTGAGCGGCTTGATGTCGGATTCCATCAGCTTCGCAACCGCTAGATAACGCCTCGGAAGTTCTTGCTCGTTCTCCAGGAGCAAGTTAAGGGAAACCAGGCAGTCGTCCTTGTTCAGCAACCGATGATGAACAACGCTTTGGTAGAACAAGAGAGAAGCGGGGTCGACGACGTCCTCGTGAGTCAGTCCATCTAATTGCTCTAAGGCTTCGTCGTACAACGCATGTTGCGCGAGCCACTGTGCGAAATACAGTCGCAAGTTACTGCGTTCGAATGGCTCGCGGCTTTCGTCAAATAGAACTTCCACCGGAAGCGACAAACGCCGAGGTGCGACGCCGCTGCAAAGATCGACGATGGGCCGCACTTCAGGATCGACAAATGCAATCGTCAGGGCAACGTGCTCCAAGAGAGCGACGCCGGTCTCCGGCAGGGTCTCGTCGCCCCAGCGAGCATCAATCTCCTTTAGGGTTGCCTCATCGGGCATTCGCGTTTTGACCCATCGTAACGTCTGAACCTTTACTTCCGCGGGCGATGGTTGCATCCAACTGACGCGTTTTGCGAGATCGTCCTGAGCGTGACCGAAACCAGTCATGGCGCATAGCAACAACACTCCAATAATGTTGCCGACAGGCGGTTTAGAGGCCTCGATTCGGAAAACCATGATCGGTCCTTTGCAAATGACCCTACTTGTTCTTTCCCAAAACGATATCTTTGGTAACTTCATGAATCCGGTCTTGTCGCTCCCCGAGTTGGACGAGCGAATCACGCAACTCATCGTCCTCAGCTTGGCCAACAATATCGTCGCTATTGTCGAGCAGTTGTGAGTAGCGAGTTGTTCGAGTATTCACTCGCATTTGCAACGCTCGAATCATCTTCAGTTCTGCGATCTTGTCGACAAGCGGTTCATCGCCCGGCTGCTGTGGCTGACCTTGCTGCTGATTTTGTTCCTTCTTCTCTTCAAGGTCTTGCTGGGCTTGCTGCAACGCAGCAATTAATTCTTCGAGTGCAGTGATGATCTCTTCTTCGATTCCTTGCGTGATGGTGCCAATTTTCGTCGCGGATAGACGATCCGCAACCTTTTGCATGTCGTCTCGCATCATTTCAACGGTTTCTGGAAATGCAACGGAAGATCCCTCTTCGTGTAAAAGCAAGAGCGCCTTGTCGGCTTCCACGGCTAACTTGGTCTCGTCGAACCCAAGTTTGCTCGCCTGGATATCAACTTGTCGTCCGCGCTCGTCGGGCGTGATCTTGTCGAGCCGCTTGGTCGACTCGAAGATCTCCAATTGTTTTTCCAGCATACGTCGAAATCGACCTTCGAGCATCGCCAGCGTCCGCCCGATTTCCTCCTCGCGAAGTTGACGTAATATCTCCTCAAGTTCGGCTTTTGCTTTTTCCAACTCGTGACGCGCCTTTTCTTGTTCCTCGACCGCGTCATCCCGTTTGGCTTCTTCAAGTCGCTGTTGCGCCTCTCGCATGCGTTCTTCCGCAGCTTCCAGGCGTTTACGTGCCGGGTTGCTCTGTTCATTCGGCGGTTGTTGGTTCTGGTCGTTTTGTTGGGATTGATTGTTCTTTGACTCACTCTGCTTTGGTTCACCATTCTGGGATGGGCTCTGCTGTGGCTGTGCCGACTCCGGATCTGGTGCGTTGGGATCTGCGTCCTGCGGGGACTCAGCTGGTTGCCCTGGCGTGGCTTTCGGCTCGCTGGCTTTCGGCTCGCTGGCTTTCGGCTCGCCGGGGTTCGTCTCAGCAGGCTTTGCATCGCTGGGCTCGCCGTCGCCATCCGATTCCTTGGGTTCCCGTTCACCGCCTGTTTGGCGTTGTTTGCTATCGGCTCCCCCTTCCTCTGTTTCCCGAATCTCCTCAGCCAAAGCCTCTGTCCGACTGGCGATACGATCTTGTTCGTCGGCCAACTTAGCTGCATCGGCACCGCCGCGAGTGCGGCCTTCGGCGCTCTTTTGCAATCGAATGAGGCGTTCGACTTCTTTGATGTAGTCGCGTATGCGTTGCTCCTCGGCTTTCAAACGATCCGCCCGATCTTCACTCAGCAACAGTTCGAGCAATGCTTTCATATCGGCCAAGCCACGCTCCTGCTCGTCGATGGCTCGCTTCAATTGAGCCGGCGGGATCAGCAGAGCGACAGAATCCGTTAGCTGTTTCTTTGTCCGCCTTTCGGAAGACTGAAGAGCGGCTCTCTTTAGTAGTGCAGCCCGCTGTGGGTTGGTGAGTGTTTCGATTTCCGCCATACGGAGAATCAGTTGTTCGAGCTTGTCGTAACTAGCCGCGATCACTGCGGCCTTACGCTGCAATTCGTCTGTCGCCGAACGGTTTTCGTTTGTATTCGCAGCATCTTGCGCAAAGCTGGTTGATGTCGCGTGCCCTGCAACGCTCACCACAATCGCCATAATTCCCAGCAAGCGTAAAGTAAGCGGTCGCATTGGAATCGTCCCTTCCTATTGAAGTAAGTCCAGAACTTGTTGCTTCTGAGCTCTCTTCGTGTCTTCCAACAATCCTTCCTGATCGGCAATCAAGTCTCGCACGCGATCGAGCAACTCGTTGTAATCTTCTATGTCCAGCATACTTTGTAAGACGGCATCGATCGCCAGCAAGATCTCATCGGCTTGTTCTACAGCCGATGTCGCCAATGCCACGGTTTCCAAATCTTCGGCCTGAGGGTCATGCGACTGCTTCCCTTGAGCCTCCAACCGCTTGCCTAACGCATCAAGTCGCTCATCCAAGGTGGGAAATAGCTGTAGGCCGATATGTTCGAGTGGGTCGACAACCTGCTCCTGGAGGCGATTCTTGCGATCCTCGGAATCGACGCGGTTGTTGACCAACTCCAACCGGATATCGCTGAACGAGGCGGCGACCCCAAGAGTCTCCTGTGCCGACTTCTCGCTCTGTAGCTTTGCTCGTTGGCTTCTCAATAGTCGCAACGACCAAATGCGATCAACTTTGGATTCCGCGACTTCCGACTCCGATGCCTCCTCGCCAACGGATTCCGCATGGGCGTCCGCCGATGCTGGCCCCTCGTTCTTCACTCGCACCAACGACTCCCGCAGCTCGGCCACCTCGTCCTGGATTTGCTCAAACCGTCGCCGCAAACCTAGCTCACGCGACTCTAGCATCGACAACAGTTTCTCGGGAGTCACAACTTCGAGTTGATAATGGTCACCGGCGCCGACGTTCGCACTCGTACCCAGATCGTATTTGTCAGTTGCGATTACGGCGATACTGAGCCTGTCGTCAGGTTGCAGCTTAATTCCGTCGCTCAAGCTTCGCTGTTCACGAAAATCGATCGATGCATTTGCTTTGCCGCCCGGTTGGAGCTCGAATTCCTGCGTTCGCACATCGCCATCGTTGACAGTGACCTCGAACGCGCTGCTGGCGACTTCGTAATCGTCCTCGATCCGTCCTTGAATCGCGACTACGACATCTGGAGTCACCGCGGTCCCAATTCCTTGCAATCGCACGTTTATCATCGGCGGTTCGTCTTCGACACCGACGATATAAATTCGATACGGCCTTTCGGACCGCACTCCATCTGTGTCTAGCAACGAGACTTCGAGTGAAAGATTTCCTTCAAGTTGCGTTACATCGAATTCGACTTCGTCGTCGTGAACGCTAATTGAAAGGTCGTCACCAGAGTCGACATCTCGGAGTGTTGCACCAGCCAAGGGCTTGTTCGCGCGAGCGTGCAGCGTGAATTGAGTACCTATGGGCAGCTGAGTAGCTGTCGTAAGCGGAACGGTACGTGGTAGCCAAGTGGCCAGCGTCTCGTTCACCATGTAGTCGGGAAAAACGCAATCGAGTGCTGCAGCAACAACAACCGGACTGTCGACGACTTCAATTTCATAATTGCGCAAACGGTGATCGAATCCGACTACATCGAAACTAACATTGCTAAGAATCGCCTTGAGGGGCTTGCCGTCGTACCGATAGTTTTGATAGCCATTGCGAATCGCGCCGACGCGAGTCATGTTCACTCGCCCTCGATCGCCTTCGGCCGTTGTATAGTAGACCGAACACACTTCAGGGATTGTTTTCGCACCAGCATCGGCGCGAACGAATAGACTGACGCTTGCTCCGCGAGCGACTTTCAATCGCCTTCCGTGGAAAGTCAGCATCGAATCACCACCGTCGCGGCTCACATCAAGTTCGTCTTGCCGGACTTGCACGCCAACGATCTCGATCGCCGCGTTTCGCGGCCATGGATCGTTCTCGAGCAGGTAGAGGCGGCGAAAGCCGAGTTCCAATAATCCAGCCTCGAAATGTTGATCGGCCGCAATGGCACCACCAATGGAAGCGACAAGCACTAGCGCCCCGATGAGGCTGAACAGCAACGGCCTAGCGTCGAAAATGCTACGCAGGTGGACGCGACTTAGGTTCTGCAATGCGTCGTCTTCGGTACGGGCGAGCATCTTGGCATTGTGGAAATCCAAACCTTTGCGTTCCGCATTCAATTCGACCGAAGTGATCAAACTGTCGCGAAATTGGCGATATCGGCGTTCGAGCAAGATTGCCATGCTGCGATCGGCCATCCGTACGAACGCGCGGCGTAAGATCCAACGATAGAGAATTACGCCCAAAACGATTGCGATAAACGCCAGAACGACCGCTCGCGCAGGACGCGGCAACTCGTCGGCTCCCAGTAGTACAGGAAGATAGTCCAGGGCCAAGCCAACCCAGAATGTTACACACACCCAAATGACCGCAACGGACAAACCTTCGACAATGACATACGCACGAATCCGCCATCGCAAGCCAGCCAGGGCACGGCGAATGCTTTTTGGAATTCGAGGACCGTCGGGATTGTTTGCCATATCGGTAAAATCGGCACAGATTGCCTAAGGGCGTGGGTTCAATCGCCAGCCGCAAGGCCAAAGGCCGCCTGAAGCGTGATGCACACGCGTTCGCCATTAGCAGCTAACCAGCCTAATCATTGTACGTCCAAGGGGTTAAGGACGTCGACTACGATGTCACTACTTCGCGGTCCTTGGGGGACAACTTTCGAGAATTGTACGGAAAATGCCTCAAATTAGGAACTTCCAAATCAACCTAGAACTCCTAGTGCTCCAGTTTTCTCGATTTCGTGAATTCATACTTCGCCTCCAAGTCCGGAAGCAACTTCATAGCGTTCTCGAAATAAACCTTTTTCAACACGTCGTCGGGCAGGCCAATTCCGTAGATGTTCCAGAATCCTTGGGGGGGGAAGTCGTTTTCGGCGTATGGGAAGTACTCGTCGAAGGTCTCGAGGAACCGCCAATAGAGCCGTACTCTTGTCTCGGGCCAGGGTCCGTCGGTTGTGAACAGAATTCGATCTGCATGTTCGAGGAAAAATCGCCGTGCCGTATAGGGCTGTCGCCCTAACTCGCCGATTCGCGAAGCGAAGCCGACGTACAGGTTGGGAAATTCGCGCAGCCATTGACTGACCGCGGCAAGGTCTTCCGAGTTATTTGCGACATGAGCTCCGATAAAAGTAGTTCCGGGATGCCGCTCGATTACTTTGTTCCGAGCGGTCAGCAGCGCTTCCCGACTCGGAAATTGGTCCGAGGGGAAGCTCCACTCGGGGTGCCGATGCAATTCCTCCCAACGCTCATTCGTCTCGTCGATTTTGTCGAAGAAGGCTGCGGGATCTGCGGTGTGGATGATAACGGGCAACCCGAGTTCGCCGCATGCTTTCCAAATCGGATCCCACCGCCGGTCGTCGATCGCCATGAGAGAGCCGTCCGGATTCTGGTAACCCAGGCCAAATTGCTTGAACAACTTGAGCCCGCTGGCACCCAGTTGCTTTGCCTCGGCAAGGCGATCGACGGTTCGTAGAGCAAAATCTTCTCGATGGCAGGCCCACGTTTCGGGTCTGTCAGCGTCACCGTCTCCTCGCCAGTCGATATTGGCAAAGATCAAAAAGCGATTCGGATACTTTGTCCATAAGTAAGCCGCGTGCTCGCGAAAGTCATCTCCAAGTTGGCCGTCCAAGCTGACACAGACTGCGATGTTGTTCCGATCCATCAACTCGACAAATGCATCGAGATGTTCCGGCGAGTGGCGAAAGCGATGTCGAAAGTGCGTGTGAAGATCCACAGCAGGAAACTTGGCCCGCTGCAAATCTGTCTGCTGGACTCTTAGCTTCGACCGAGGACGAAAGTCCTTCAAAAGGATCTCTCGCCGCACATGTTCTCCCGTATCTGGGGCGGCAGGTTCCTGTGCATTCAGCACTCCTGTGCAAGTGACGAAGGACAGAATCAACGACATCGGCAGGGTTCGCATTACGCGACTCCTCAGCAAACAGCAAGAGTGATACGATATCGGGAACATGACCACCGACCGCACTCAGCATCAATCGACCGAAGAGGAACGGCAGGCTCGCGAGCTGAGTCTAAAGACTACGCGTCCGCCTGTCGATGTGCCCGGGTACGACGCCCAACGCTTGCTGGGTCGAGGTGCCTACGGTGAAGTGTGGGTGGGTATCGACCAAAACACCGGGCGACAAGTGGCAATCAAATTCTTTGCCCACCACTCGGGAGTCGACTGGACACTTCTGTCGCGCGAGGTCGAAAAGCTCGTCTACCTGTCGACCGATAGATATGTGGTGCAACTTCTGGATGTTGGCTGGGACTCCGATCCGCCCTATTACGTGATGGAGTTTATCGAGAAGGGATCTCTCGAAGAATTGCTGAGGCAAACCGGCCCATTGCCAGTTGCCGAAGCGGCGGACATTTTTACCGAGGTGGCCATCGGCCTGATGCATGCCCACGGTAAAGGCGTCTTGCATTGTGATCTTAAGCCCGCGAACATTCTGCTGGATCAAGATAACAAGCCGCGGCTGGCGGATTTTGGCCAGTCCAGATTGTCCCACGAACAGTCACCCTCGCTGGGTACCTTGTTCTATATGGCCCCCGAACAGGCCGACTTAACAGCAATGCCGGATGCCCAGTGGGACGTGTATGCTTTGGGAGCAATCCTGTATTGCATGTTAACCGGTGCTCCGCCTTATCGCAGCGAACAGCATGTGAAAGGTATCGAAGCCGCCCCGAATCTGGAAGCGAGGCTGGCTCGTTACAAAAGTGCAATTGCGACTGCGCCAGTTCCCACCGATCATCGGCGCGTCGCTGGAATGGATCGTGCATTAATCGAAGTCGTCGACCGGTGCCTTGCCGTTAGCCCTGATCGGCGATTTCCTAATGTTCAAGCCGTCATCGATGCTCTGAATTCCCGAGAAATCGCCAAGGTCCGCCGACCGCTGATGTTCTTGGGTTTTGTCGGACCGATGTTGTTGTTCGTGGTGATGGCATTGTTTGGGTTGCGCGGTTATGACGATGCAATGAAAGAGTCGGAAGTGTTCGTGATGCTCAAGGCTCGCGAAAGCAATGACTTTGCGGCGCAGTTTGCGGCGAGTTCGATCGAAGGTGAAATCCGCCGATACTTCCGCGCAGCTCGAAATGAAGCTGAGCAACCAAAGCTGCATGAGTTGTTTGTCGCGGTGGACGAATCAGACTTGGTGCGGCAGTTGAATCACCCAACGGCCACATCAAAGGATATCGAACAGTCGTGGCCGGCGTTCTATAAAGACCCGGAGCGCGAACAATTGCACGCTTATCTCCAGCAACGAGTCAACTCGTATTTTGAACGCCTTACCAAAGAGCCATCGGAGCTGAAGCTCGCAAGTATCTTTGTCGTCGACAAGCTTGGACGCATGTTGGCGGCCGCATACGATGACCCGAATACGGTGAATAGATCCGCCGGCTGGAACTATTCCTACCGAACGTATTTCCACGGCGGCGCTGCCGACCTCAGTGATGACCATCATGCCTGGCAAGACGAAGGGCCGCATGACGTCCAGCCGATCATGGACACACACTTCTCCGCGGCCTTTCAATCGACGACCACCGGCATTTGGAAAGTCGCAGTATCGACGCCGATCTTCGCAAATAACGACCCCAAGTCTGAAGTGATCGGAGTTCTCGCCATCACGGTCAATTTGGGCGACTTCGCGTACCTGAGGACGAACTCGCATCCCGACCGATTCGCTGTTTTGATCGACGGGCGGCGCGGCCCAAACTACGGTGTTATTCTTCAGCATCCGTTGTTCGATCAGCGACGAGCGACACGCACAGGCGAAGCCAGCCACTTCTATGTGGGTGACGAGGAGCTGTTACGAATTCGGTCAGACGCAAACTACCGATATCTGGACCCAGTCGCCCAAGCCGACGGAGGCGAGCACCTACAGGGAGACTGGATTCCGGCAACCGAGTGGGTTCGTCTGCCGGAAGGCCCCGAGGACCAGAAACAGATGATCGTGCTGGTTCAGGAACGATATACAAAAGCCATCGAACCGGTTCGAAGTCTCGGATCGAAGCTGAAGCGTGAAGGCATATGGGCTCTGGTCGGCGTGATCGCGGTGGTATTGGTGTTATGGTATGTCGTGGTGCGGGTGTTGAGCGAGCCTCGTCTCGCCGCACGACGCGGTCTAGCCACCAACGGGAGCAGCCAGCCCACGCCTGTTCAAAATCTGACGACGCTGCCGGTGCCAAATCATCGTGGCCGCGACGAGGCATAACTGACGGCAAACGCGACGACGGTCTGCTCACAATCCGGCGCAACGGAAGCACTCATGGTCGCGTACTTTGCCGATGGGGGTCATGCCTTTGAATACTCTTTCAGGAAGCCGCGGAACAAAACCAAGTGCTCCTCTTCGGCGGCCAGCAGCCGGATACAGAGATCCTGCGTCACATAGTCTTCGCCGTCAGTTGCGCGGATGATTTTCTTGTATTGGTTGCAGGCATTCGTCTCGGCTTCAATCACCGCTTCGATCACCGCCATCACATCCGTTGTGTCGTTGGGCGGTTGCTGTTGTCCGCCGATGTTTCCTTTGACTTCCGCTGATCCCGGTACGACGCCGCCGATTTGTTTAATGCGTTGCCCAAGTTGTTGTGCATGCATCAACTCTTCCGTAATATCAGCAGCCAAGGACTTCTTGATTTCCTCGGCGCGGACACCATCCAGATTGGTGCTGTTCGCCAAGTAATTCATTACGGTTTCGAGTTCCATCGAGTATGCTTCCTTGAGCATGCCAATTACTTCTTCGTTCGATGCGGCCATTGATAACTCCCGTTTGTGTTGAAGTCGTTCGTAAGGAACTGCTTTTTGCTGAAGTGTTCAGTTGTGTGCTCCAAGCTTCTGTAACCAGATACTAGAGGCTGCCTCACCAATCGACAAGTCGAGCATTCCGTATCCCACGCATTCAACCAGCAAAGTGTGGGTGAGACGCATTCTCAAAAAGGAGCCTTGCTATGGCACGCTACGAGCGAGATCGAGAGGACTTGATGCGTGAGGCCACGGCGTTGGTGCGGCGCGTTGAGTTGATATTGCCAAGTGGGTCGGAGCCTGCTGTCGTTGGGATGCGCCGCGACGGCGAGTTGAGTATCTTCATCGGCCCTGATCCGGTTTTTCAATTCAACAACAAACGCCAACTACGGCGAGGCTTCTGGAACGGTCAGCTCGTTAAGGCCGAATGCGGTCGGCTCGTGACGCTCGACCGGCGAAGAACAGAGACAGAAGTGCAACTTGTGCGTAACGAACTGACGGAGGCACAAACATCCGAGTTTGTCGAGCTGGCATCGAATACCGTCCACTTGCTTCAACGTGTCTTGTGCACCGACCAGTCGGCGGTATTGCGACGCATTCCGGACTCGGCGGATACCACGACCGAAATCGCTGAGATGCTCGCTTCATTGCCCGCGAAGCCACATATTGCATCGTCAGCTGGTATCTAAGGCGAAGTCGTGCCCTTACTCTTGCGTCGCGAAGGCTGCTATACTGAGAAAAACACGATCCAAGGAGCGATAGACCATGAATTCATCTGACATCCGCATAACGGCGACGCCCATCACCGACAACTCGTGCCGATTTACGGTCGACAGGCCCGTCTATCCGGAAGCCTCTTTTTACTTCGGTAAACGGGAGAGGGCGGAAGGCTCAGACTTGGCGAGCCGTTTGTTTGCCATTGAAGGAGTGACTGCGGTACTTATCTCGCACGACGAAATCACGGTGAACAAAGGGGCTCATGATCCATGGCAAGTCATCGGTCCAAAGATCGGTGCCGCCATTCGCGAACACATTGGTTCGGGCGAGCCAGCGGTAAGTGAAGCGACCCGCAGCAGCATCCCATCCGCCGAAGAGATTCGAGCGCGAGTCGAGGAGATTCTTGAGTCGGAAATCAATCCCTCAGTAGCCAGTCACGGTGGCGTCGTTCATCTGCTTGACGTTCGCGAGAACAATCTCTTCATTCAAATGGGTGGCGGTTGCCAAGGTTGTGGTCAAGCAAAGGTAACTTTGAAGTACGGTGTTGAAGCGGCGATTCGCCAAGCGATTCCTGAAGTCGGTGCCATTATGGACGTCACCGACCATGCTGCCGGACGAAACCCGTACTACGCTGCTCAGGGGCGCTGAGATTCATACACCCTGGCCTTGTCGCGTGCTGGATTTAGCTATCGCCGCGGCTCATCTCATAGAAAACGGCGACCATAGAAAACGGCGAGCACGGCATAGAGGTCTGACGAAATCGAGCCAGTGAGGAAGGCGATGAAGGGTCCGTTCGAGCGACTTAAGTACGACTTGCGCCGCGTTTGGGAATGCCCTGAGTGTCATCATAAAGAACGGTGGGATGGCACCGTGACCACCGTTGTGTGCCGATGCCAAGCCAGCAAAGAGATGCTCGATCAAGTCGTCATGAAGCTGGTCGAAGATCGAATCCAACGCCGATTCCCCGTTTTTGTTCCACCAATCAAAGCGGACGGACTCGAGACTGCTACCGAAGTCGAAGCAAGCGAGGAGCCGAATCAAGCAAAAGAGCCCGGTACGTCGCTGGAAGGGACCGCCGACAACTCGTCCGTTAAAGAGTAGGCTCAGGCGGCGCGGCGAACCACAGCGCGTGGCCGAATGCGACGAAGCCTGTGGCGGAATTGAGTTTGCTGTGCGATGGCGCGGTGAAACGACTCTTCGCGCCGACTTCGAATTGCTTGTTCGCGAATCACCTGCACGTACTCCGCACCCAGGAACAGGACGCTGCTCGCATAGTAGGCCCACAACATTGCGGCCAGCAATGCGCCAACAATTCCATATGCGTCGTATTTGGACATGGTGAAATAAGTAGCAAGAATCAAACGGCCCAATTCCCACGTCGCGGCGGCCAGTAGTCCTCCACGTGCTGCGTGTAACCAGCCAACCGGGATCTTTGACAAGCACTTATACACCGCAGTGAAGACAAACGCATTGAGGCCGATACTGAGCATGACTTTGGTTATCCGCCACACGTAGGGCGTGATATGAAATCGTTCGCTACTAAAATGAATCACGGCATCCAATGCCATACTAGCGAAGAAGAACAACGCCACCACGCAGCCAAGACTCAGCAGCACGACAAAGGCTTTCAATCTATGTGCAATCTCGCGTCGAGCGGCCGAGACATAACCGTCAAACATGGGCGCATCGATCTTCCAGATTTTGTCAAACGCACGATCAAACTGTGCAAACACGGCCATGGCCGCAGCGACAAGACCAACCATCGCCAGTGGACCGCTCAACAATGCTTGATGCTCGATCTGTTGAAACGCGGCATTGACCTGCATGGCCACATCTTGCGTCGTCTCCTGCGCGATCACCGTGAGCACAAATTCTTCCGAGCTTTGTCCCACGGATGTGAACTTCAAGAATACTCCCAGGCCAGCGATCAGAACCATCAGCAATGGAAAAAGGGAGATCGTCGCGTAATAGGCAACACAAGCCGCTAGCAATCCCGCGTCGTCGCGTTGCCAGCGTCGCGAGGCTTCCAGCAAGTTGATCAGCACGCCCCAAAAGTATCTCAAGAAGGCCCAAGTTACGGATTGTGCTGTCACCGAGATCTTTTTCCGGGTGGCATCGGTTTCGGAAGTCGAGGACGCTCGTTCCGCATCTTGTTCCAATCTTGGGAAGAGCTGCAAATGACACATACCAGAGCTGTTACGAGAGTCGAGGCTTCGGCGGCTTGGAGAATAATAGGCAATGGAACGGGATGCGCCGCTAGCAGGACATCCCCGACGTAGCCCCCAATGTTGTCGGCAATCAGCAAGCAACGACGCGAGCGATTCTTTTCGACGAACGTCACCGCGCCCACGCAGTCGCTCAAGGGTCGATACCGAAAACTCGCCAACTGTTGGGTAGTTCTGCCGTGATTTCGAGTTCTGTTCGTAAGACGGGATGTTGCAATCTCAAGTGGCGCGAGTGGAGGGCGATGCCCGCGGCAAATGGCTGCTTCGCGTCATATTTGCGATCGCCAATGATGGGCAAGCCCCGATGCGACAACTGGAGGCGAATCTGATGCTTGCGTCCCGTTTCGAGCCGTACTTCAAGCAGCGTTCCACCTGCCACTTCTTGTAAGGTCCGGTAAGTTAGCCTGGCTTCCTTGGCCTCGGAATTTGATTTGGCAGAAATGTGCATCTTGCGGTGACGTTCGTCTTTGCGAACCCAGTCGACGCAAGTGCCCTCCGTGCGGTCGGGCGTTCCTTCCACGACTGCCCAATAGACCTTCTCGACCGATCCGTTTCGGAACTGTTCCGCCAGTCGTCCCGCGGCTTTTGAAGTGCGTGCGATGAGCAAAACTCCGGTTACGGGAGCATCCAGGCGACTGACGACTCCCAGGTAGACATTTCCTGGCTTCGCATACTTGTCCTTGATGTATTGCTTTGCGATATCGATCAAGCTTACTTTGTCCGCGGGAACGCCCATCGTCGGGATGTCAGGGGGCTTCGCGACGACCAACAAGTGGTTATCTTCGTAAAGTACTTTCAGCTTTGGAATCTTCACCTTGCCATTGACCTCGTTGCATGTCGAGACGATGCCCGATCAAGATTTTCGATTAATCCTTGCCAGTCAATCGCCGCAGCGACGGCACTTGCTCGAACAAGCAGGATACACGTTCGAGGTCATTGCGCCTCATCCCAGCGCCGAATGTGGTGTATGTAGCGGCGAAACACCGAACGAATTGGTCTCGCGTCTTGCGAGGCAAAAAGCAGCTGATGTTGCCGCCCGCGTTCCGGCGGGAATTGTACTGGCATGTGATACGGTCGCCGAGTGCAGTGGTCAAGTCCTAGGCAAGCCGCGTGATTTGGAACATGCTCGCCAGATGTTGACTTTGCTCAGCGGCCAAACGCACTATGTGTACAGCGGCCTTTGCCTGTGGCAACGACCTTCTGACGTTGTGGTCGAGCGTGTCGATGTTACGAAACTGTGGATGGAGCAGATCTTCGGCGATGAATTGCAGCATTATCTCGACTCTGATGCGTGGGAAGGCAGGGCCGGAGCGTTTGGATATCAAGATGGGCCGGACTGGTTGCACATCGTTTCGGGCAGTGAATCGAATGTCATCGGCCTGCCCATGGAGCTACTTCGCGAGATGCTGGCAAAGCTAAAGCTATAGACAAGATTCAACTCGAACGCACATTCATTTGAAACAGGGAATACAGGTATGACAATCGACTCTCCTCGCATGCTCGTCCTCGGCGCTCATCCGGACGATGCCGAGTTCCACGCTGGAGGGCTGATCTCGATCTATCGCGAGCGGGGCTATGCTGTGAAGATCGTCTCAGTGACGAATGGAGCCGCCGGTCATCATGAACGAACCGCAGAAGAACTGATCAACATCCGCGCGTCGGAAGCAGCGGCGGTTGGTCAAATGATTGGCGCCGAATACGAAGTATGGGAGTACCCAGACGGAGGCTTGCAGCCCACACTCGAAGTTCGCCACCGGATCATTCGTGAAATCCGCAATTACGCCCCGGATCTCGTGTTAACGCACAGGCTGAACGACTATCATCCCGATCACCGTGCCGTTGGCCAGTTAGTGCAAGATGCTTCTTACTTGGTAACCGTTCCGCTCGTTGCGTCGGACACTAAGTCGCTGCGTAAAGATCCTGTTGTCGCCTATATGCCCGACTTGTTCACTAAGCCGAATCCGCTCAGCCCCGATGTGGTGGTCGACACGACCGCGTACATGGAACGTATCGTCGCGATGCTGGATTGCCACCGCTCCCAGGTCTATGAGTGGCTGCCCTACAACGGTGGCGTCATCGATCAAGTGCCTGCCGATGATGAAGGCAAAAGGGAGTGGCTGGCAGGCTGGTTCGCAAAACGTGCGAGAGCTGTGGCGGACAGATTTCGCTCGCAATTGGTGGATGTCTACGGAGAGCAGTTGGGCAGTGCGATTGAGTTTGCCGAAGCCTACGAGATCAGCGAGTATGCGACCAGCTTGAGCGACGAGGCAAAGCAGCGATTGTTCCCCGTCGCCAAGGCCTCTCTCTAGCGACGATGATCATTCCATCAAGATGACGTGATGTTGCTTGTAATCCGTCGTTGCGCCACCAATAATCGTGGCTGCACGCGTTTCAGCACCGACCGCAGCACATCTTTTTCCACCACGTGGGACATCATGGATAATTACGCAACTCGCTGTCGAGGAGAATTTGCTTTTTACCTCACGTCGACGGTCTGTTATACGCTTCTCGCCGGGCTTTCATTGCCTTTGACACAGACAAATGGAGCCGAGACGATAGCGCCCGCGACACGCGTTCCCTGGACAACTTCGCGAATCACCGGTTCGCCGAATCCGCCTTCGCCCTATCGAACAGAGCGGCAGTTCCCAAACTTGCAATTCACGAACCCGGTCGTTTTGACAAACGCGCCGGGAACGGACCGACTGTTCGTCGTCGAACTACACGGAAAAATCTATTCGTTCCCCGATGATCAGGCCGCGCGTGCGCCAGACTTGCTCGTGGACCTGCGTGCATCGATACCGCAGATGGACCGAGCTTATGGCATGACATTCCACCCGAAGTTCGCTGAGAACCGATTCTGCTACATCTGCTACACGGTTGGTGAAAACATCGAAGATGGTACGCGAGTTTCACGCTTCACAGTTTTGCCCACAGAGCCGCCGACGATTGACCCCGAAAGTGAACGGCTCATACTCAGTTGGAGGTCGGGCGGGCATAACGGGGGGTGTTTGAAGTTTGGTCCCGACGGCTACTTGTACATCTCAACTGGCGATGCGGGCCCCGCTTTTCCTCCCGATCCGCTCATGTCCGGGCAAGACGTTACGAATTTGTTGGCGTGTATCTTGCGGATCGATGTGGATAACGCCGAAGAAGGACGAGCTTACGCGGTTCCTTCCGACAATCCCTTTGTCAACCTGGAAGACGCACGCGGCGAGATTTGGTCGTACGGTCATCGAAATCCATGGCGTATGAGTTTCGACTCGGAGAATGGCGATTTGTGGGTCGGTGATGTTGGGTGGGAACTATGGGAGATGGTGTATCGCATCGAACGCGGCGCGAATTATGGCTGGAGCCTCGTCGAAGGGCCTCAGCCCGTACACGGCGAACGCCCACGTGGCCCGTCACCCATTGTTGAGCCAACCGCGGTTCACTCACATATCGAATCGCGTTCCGTGACGGGCGGTTACGTGTACAGAGGCCAGCGCCTGCCGCGACTCAAAGGTCGATACATCTACGGCGACTACGTCACTGGCAAAATGTGGGCGTTACACCATAACGGTGATCGCGTTGTGTCGCTTGAGGAGATTGTCGACACGCCGTTAGCGATCATTTGCTTCGGCGTCGACAGTGCGGGAGAACTGTATGTTGTCGGATACGATGGGACGATCCATCGTCTGATCGAAAATGACGCTGCTGCAGCCAACTCAACTTTTCCAACGAAGCTGAGCGAAACGGGGCTCTTCGATTCCGTCAAGGAACATTCGATGGCCCCAGGTGTCGTGCCTTACAGCATCAACGCCGAACCGTGGATGGATGGAGCCGTGGCGTCACGCTATATCGCACTGCCCGGCCTGACCAGCCTCGGAATATACGATAGAAACGACACGCAAAATGGAGTCATCAAGGGCAACTGGTGCTATCCCACCGACGCCGTTCTTGTGAAAACGATTTCGCTCGAAATGGAACGCGGCAACGCCAGCAGTTTGAGACGGCTTGAGACACAGATTCTGCACTACGACGTCGACATATGGAGAGGGTATACCTATGTGTGGAACGACGAGCAGACGGACGCTGAGTTGAACGCAGATCGAGCATTCGACCGCAGCTTCGAGATCTTTGACTCCGAGTCGGAAGGCGGTAGCCGGGAGCAGACATGGCACTTTGCCAGCAGCACCGAGTGCATGTTGTGCCACACGTCCCGGGGCGGGTCGATCTACGGGTTTGTACCTTCGCAACTCGATCGAGATTTTCAAGATGGAGCGGTCGCGTCAAACCAATTGACGACTCTTCAACGCCTCGGGCTATTCACTGCGATAGCCACAAATAGCAATGAACGCATGGCAAATCCACATGATGAAAGCGCGCCCCTCGAGGCTCGCGCGCGAGCATATCTGCACGTCAATTGTGCTCAATGCCATCAACGGGGTGGTGGCGGAACCGCGGCGATGGATGTGCAGCACGACTTGTCGCTCGCGAAAACGAACTTATTAAAAGCACGTCCGACTCAAGGAACATTTGGGATTCATCGTGCTGACGTCCTGGCGGCAGGCGATCCTTTTCGGAGCGTGTTACTTTATCGAATGTCAAAACTGGGACGTGGACGTATGCCCTATATTGGCTCATCGGAAGTTGACGTCGATGGAGTGTTGATGTTGCGCGAATGGATCGCGTCGCTACCCACAGGAGTGCCAGAGTCGGCAGTCTCCACGTCGCTTGACGAGCAACGCGAGGAAATTGCGAGACAAGTAAAAAACGAAAAAGGCACGCTGGAAGCTCTTTCAACGACCAGCGGTGCCTTGCGTTTGCTAGACGCGATCGATTCGCGGGCTTTGACTGTGGCCCAGACGAAGCAAGCGATCGCACTCGCCACGGAACATACCGACATCCAGGTCCGCGATCTGTTTGAACGGTTTCTACCGGCCGAACGACGGACGCGGAGATTGGGGGCGTCGATCGATCCCGTCGCAATCTTACAAATTGAAGGCAACGCTCATCTCGGGCGCGAATTGTTCTTCAACGCGGACGGTGTGCAATGCAAGAATTGCCATCGCATTCTTGATCAGGGGCGTGCCGTCGGACCTGACCTGACGGGGATTGGAAAACGCTTGAACAAAGCGGAATTGTTGGAGGCCATCCTGGAGCCTTCGAAGAAGATCGATCCCAAATACGTCTCCCATCTCGTTGAAACGGTTGATGGACAAGTGCTGACGGGCGTGTTGATCGAACGATCGGAGGAAATGATTCGTCTGAAAGACGCACAAGCAAGAGAAGTATCGGTTGCCATGAACGAAGTCGAATTCACAACTCCTCAGCAGGAGTCCTTAATGCCCGAGTTGCAACTGCAGGAGATGACTGCGGAACAGGTTCGCGACCTATTAGCGTTTCTCGCGAGTCTGGAATAAAACATCGAACTCCAGGCGATTTATAGGCAGCGGTTAGCTGGCTACGGTCGACCACACCGTCCACAGTCCCGTCACCAGCATTCCGATGGCGGAGACCCAAAGGAAAGTATCCCAGACTTTCCCGGGTGTGATCCTGGCGTCGCATCGTTTGTAGCGGAAAAAAAGGCCCGCACCCGCTAACATTGGCAACATGATACCTTGCATGACGCCGCTGATCAGCACAAGCTTGGCGGGATTCGGAAAATACAGGTACATCGCGACACAAAGTAACGGGAAAAATCCGCTAAGAATTCGTACACGTCGTCGAATCGCCGCCGAGTCCTTCGATGCGACCCCCAGTACGCCAAGCGTGTCGGAGAACACGCGGGCATGACTGGCGTTGGCGACGAAGTAGGTTGAGTACAACACCGCGAAGGCGCCGAACAGGAACAAGAGACTGGCCGATTCAGTAAACACCGGCTCGTACATGACAGCCAGCGTCCGAATCATCTCGCTCTTTTCGGGATTCAACTGCGTCCGTCCAAGTATCGCTGCGCCGAGCAAATAAAAGGCGATCGTGGCGAAGGTATAGACGACCATCGAACACCACGCGT
The DNA here is from genome assembly GCA_020638995.1 of Planctomycetaceae bacterium. Lineage (GTDB taxonomy): Bacteria > Planctomycetota > Planctomycetia > Pirellulales > Pirellulaceae. Next base: position 52,852 of record JACKHM010000007.1, on the reverse strand, counting down.
CCCATCGCATCACTCGCATCCAGCCACTCGCACGATCGGCCCACTGCTGCGATTCATCTCGCGGCCCAGTGAAACGGGCATACCCCTTTTCCAGGCACCAGTAAGGGTAGGTAACGAGTTCCGAGGCGCCGACGCCGATGATGCCAAAGGTGGCGAGTGCTGTCGCGACTGCCGTTGTTGAGTTCGGAGGCAACCGAAAGCTCATGCCGTTGACAATATCCTGCAGCGTGACCGCCCAGGAAGCGTTTGCTTGCAGAAACGCGAGATTGACGACCGTCACCAGCGTAAAACCGCATACCATGACCGTTGAAAAGCTCTGGATGAAACCATAGTGCCCCAAGACCAATATCACCGCCGTCGCAACCGCAATAATTGTCGCCCAAATACGATCGTCGTACGACGATGTCACCTCCTCTACGCCAGCGAGTTCTTCGGTCAACCGTGCGATGGTGGTATGCAATTCGTTGATGCGACCTTCATCGCCTCCGGACGGACGATTCTCAATCAAAGCGAGTTCCGCGCGGTTAACCTTGAGTTCGGTCGTTCGATCAACATACTCGTTAAAATCTCGCCCCTGTTGCGTAAGAGGAATGCTGATCGACAAAGCCTGACCAACGCCACCCACGATGCCGCCCAACTGTCCGATGCTGGCGAACCACATCAAAAACCAATACCAAACCAGCCAGTTTCCGCGTCCAGGAATACCGGGACCGGGGACCTCAGCCAACCCGGTCATCGTCGAATTGCCGGTGACGATCGAGTAGCGACCAAACTCCACTTGGCAGAAAACCTTGATGACGCATCCAATCAAAATGAGCCATAGAAGCCAGAAACCAGCTTCGGCACCCGTCTTTGTCGTGGCGATCAATTCTCCGGACCCGACAATCGATCCCGCGACAATAAGGCCGGGACCGAGCCGACGGAGGATGCCGCCGATCGCGGTTGGAGGTGTCTCGGTGAGAGTTACATCATCGGCGGCTGGCACGTCGTGTTGTGCCGAATCGCTGCTGGGCATGTTGTTTTACTCGACGAGGGAAGCACGGAAGCTAGCAAATGAGAAGCCTAACCGTAACTTAGCCGAGAGCAGAAGAAAAGAGTGTGCCGACCAAACGCAAGAGAACGCGGGCAGGCAAAAGACGCAAGGCGGGGACAAACTATCGTTGCCGACAAGCAGACTTGCTACTCGATGTAAGACGAGACGTCGTCGTAACTGATTGGTTGAATTTGATCATCACCGGGAATGAGTTCGGGTTCAGCTGCGGGCTCGGGCGCCGCTTCTTTGCCCAGCGAATCATAACCAGCCTCAGCAAAGATCGAACTCACACGGCCGTTGGCCATATCATATCGTTGCCATCTTCCGCCGTAGGTACCGTAGTTGCAATCGTCAGGGCTGCAACACAATGCGCATCCGATCGAAGAAACGACGAAGGACAATAATCCGGTGCAGTAGAGCTTGCGGAGCATCAATACGCCTCTCTCATGGAGTCTTGCGCGAACAGAACGAGTCCGCCGCAATGAACTTCGGCATCTCAAGAGAGGAACTTTAGAGCGAAGATAGCGGTTGTATCGATTATTCCACACCAGCTCCAGCTAGCATCGCCACCACCTCATCACGTTCCTAGTCGACGGTCGAACACGCGCGGTTCAGCGATGCCATCTTCCGCCGCAACTCGGGTTGGGCAGCGAGCAACTCGGCGATTCGACGCCAATCAAGTCGCTCGGGTCCCAAGGCATCGTAGATGACGTGAGCATGTTCCCAGTCTTCTTCGTGATCAATTGCCAAACGAATGTCGTCGCGATCGATCTCGATCGGGGTGGGCAGAAATCTAAGCTGGAAGTGCTCGGGATGTGACGTGACATAGCGTGTGGAATGCTGCCGATCCAGTGAATCGGCAGCTGCGCGATCGGAACGAAAGATCGCATCAGCGCTGCACCATTCTGCAAAAATACCTAACTGGGACTGCAACAACGAGCCCCCGTCGCGGCACATGTAGCCGACGTAGTCACAACCCGGATGAGCATGCGCATCGCAGATCAAACGATCGATTAAAGATGGATCGACAAAGGGACGGTCGGCACGAACACGAACAATTGACGTGGCATCTGCTTTGCGAATTGCAGCTGCGAGGCGCGACAACGGATCGTGTTGGGCTCCGAAGTACGCGGCGACATCCGGCGGGAGCAAACGCTCGACCACTTCGCGGAAGGACGGATCGGCAACGATCAGCACCTGATCGATGCATATCGCCTCGGTTACTCGTCGCGCGACCCACTCGAATAAAGGCTTATTTCCAAATTTTCGCGTCGTTAGCGAGTGAGCCATCGACGCGTAGGAAAACGTGGGAACTTCGACGACTCCGAGCGTATGTGACATCCGTGCTACCCGCCTTTCGAAAACCATCTATATGAGACAACTTAGATTTTCGAAGTTTATCTTTCGACGTCACAAAACGTCAAGTCAAACCGAAACAATCGTTCGTCGCCGACAAAATCTGTCGCTATTGAGCGGTGAAGCTGTCTGGGCAGTCAGACGATCTCGTGGCATTACCCTTGCCATTGGCTCGCCGTGAAGTATCGTATCAGTTTCGGTTGCAGTCACTCGGAGATCGTTTCGTGAAGTTGGTTCTCGCCGTCATCCAACCGTTAAAGCTGCGCCCGCTTAAGGAGGCGCTCGCGCGAATTGGTGTCGAGCGGATGACGGTCTGCGACGCCTTGGGATACGGACGTCAACGCGGGCAGACCGCGATGTATCGTGGCATCGAGTATAAGACGAATTTGCTACGAAAAGTGGCACTCGAAATCGTTGTTAACGACGACTTCCTCGAACGCACTTTGGAGGTTATCGAATCGGTGGCGAGAACAGGCTCTGACGGCAATATCGGCGATGGGAAAGTGTTCGTAGTGCCAGTCGATCAAGCGTATCGCATTAGCACCGGCAAGTCTGGTCCCGAAGCGGTCTAAAGCACAGGTAGATTCATGAGCGTCTTGTATCTGACAAAAGATCTCTTTCTATCGTCGCGAGTGTGCAGCTTGGCTCGCAAATTGGGAGTGACGATCGATGTCGTCGCATCAACCGATGACTACATGGCAAGCGAAGAGATATCGTTGGTGATCATCGACTTGGGACTCCCTGCACTTGACGTCGAGAATCTCATTGGCAACGTGCGCGAGTTCGCTGGAGCGTCTAAGATCATTGCTTATGGACCCCACGTCGATACCACGCTATTGTCGGCCGCCGAGCGAGCGGGTTGCGACAGGGTTCTGCCGCGTTCGCAGTTCAACCAGCAAATCGAAGAAATCCTCAAAGCAGTGACGTCTTCGGTCTGACAGAACGGCGCCCGTTCAGAGTACTCGCGACGTATCTGACGTCGCTCGTCGAGATCATAATTGGGGTACGATGAGCGAAGTCACGAGATTTCTCGCCCCATCCAACCCACTGCGCCGAGCTGGCTATCGGTATTTGATGAGTTTCTCGCTGCTCGTGGCAATGGGTGGCGGATTTCACTTCATCGGGTCGTATTGGATTTTATACACCGATACTTCGTCCCCGTCCTCGGTGGCATGGTTGATCCTTGCGTATTGGGTACCATCCCTGTTCGTGATGCCCTTCGCCGGTGTGTTGGTCGACCGCTGGAATCGCCGGTTGATACTCGCCGCGACATGCGCGTATTTGGCAACACTCAGCAGCGCGGTCGCTGTGATTATGGTGACAGGGCATTTCCAAGTGGAGTATTTGTACCTGTACGGTGCTTTGTCCTCACTCGCGCACGGCGTGTACTGGAATGCTCTTCTCGCCTATCTCAAGGACTCGCTGACGACCGAAGAACTGTTGCACGCAAACAGCCTGAATACGGCCTTGTTTCAAGGTGGTTATTTACTTGGCGCCGGACTGGCGGGCATTTTGTTCTATTGGATAGACGCGCTCGGCTGCTTTGCCATTGACGCGGCATCGCTATCAATCGGGGTCTTGGGTTGGTTGACAATCACCCGCTGGTTTGCAGACAAAACGCACTTTCGTGACGCGAGCACGAAGAGCAGCTTTTTGATCGACTACTGGGAAGGACTCCAACATGTTCGCAGCGACTGGCCGCTCTTCTTGTTTGCGCTCTTTGCAATTGTGCCTCGAATCTCGGCACAGATGTTAAATGTCTTGGTCGTTGGCTTCAGCAAAGACGTACTCTCGGCTGGGTCCGCCGGCTTCGGAGTGCTTGATATGGCCTACGGCTTTGGAGCAATGGGATGTGGATTTGGCTTGCCCTTGTTTTTGCGCCGATTCAAGCTGCGGGCGACACTGCCGACGGTCGCGTTGGTGGGAGCCGCGATTTCATGCCTTGCTGTAAGCTTCACAGAGAATCTGGCCACGGCTGCAGTCGTGCTCGCTTGTTTCGGAGCCTGTGCGCATACCGTTGGGATTCTCGCCAATACGGCGTTGCAGCGAGAGGCCTCGCCAGAAGTGATCGGACGCATCACAAGCACGATCCAAGTCTGTCAGTACTTGATGATTCCGCCCATCATTTGGTGGCTCGGCGAGTATGCCAGCATGGAGCAAGGCCGCCTGATACACCAAGTTGTACTTCGCGATAGTTTCGTCGCTGGCAGCGTGTTGTTGTTATGCATCGCGGGCATTAGTTTGGTTACAGCATATCCATTTTTGCGGCGCAGCCTCGCCGACGACTAATCGCACTGAACGCTCGTCTCACTATCAATTGCGTTTCAAAGTGAGCATAATCAGGATTCACGCACTCCAAGACTTGTCACCGCGTTCGGCAACTCAGCGGCAGGCTTCCGCGATGCAAATGCACAAACGAATCTCGTTTTTCGTTTCGATGATGGCCTGCCTTTGCCTCGCCCCTTCCACGGCCCCGGCAGACGAGTTCGAATCACGAATCAATCTTGAGTTAGCGTTTCGCGATGCCATTCTGGATAAACCGGCACCATCCCGCCTCTTGCCGCTGATTCGTGAGGGAGAAGTCACGATTACCTTTGTTCGGGACCTTCCGGCAACAATCGGCAAGACCGACTTCTTTCTAAAGATGGACTGGTCGTACGATTACCAATACCAGACGCAGGTTGAAAACGGCGTTACAAATGTTTCGGTCACGCCGTCAAATATTAAACCAATCCCTCACTTGCGCCACGTCATTCGCATGCCTGTGGACTTTTATCGGCCAGAAGTGTGGGAGTCGCGTTTACTTGGGCACGAATTTGACCATGTCGCGGTAAGCCTTGACCCCCGCCCGCGGGCATTGCTTCGTCATTTGTGCTGCCATATTCCCGTGTATCGATTCTCACTGGAAGGCGACGCCAAGCCTACTGATGAGCAAATTCGAGCTGGTATTAACGGTGAGATTAAACGACGCCAGTCCGCGATTCTGGATCTAATTCGGGCCAATTACGCGACCCTGGATCAAGTGAGTTTACACGGTCAGTCTGTGATGCGAGACCGAAAGAAGTATTTCGATTCGCTATACACAAAACTCAACCTGGATGCTGTAGAGTTCGCGTATCAGGATGAGGTTGAGGCGTTGCTTGAGAGTGAAGCTTATAAGAGTCTTCGACCGTGCCATGTGACCGAAGATCCGGCGACTCGCCCTGCCCGATGAACCTGTGAGTCCAAGATTACTTTTGGGGCCAGGAGTGCGCAGCGGCCCCTGCTGTGGAGGACTACGAACCGGAAATCCCCTCAATCAACTCGTACAACGCTTTGGGCTGGACGGGCTTGGACAGGTAAGCGTCCATTCCGGCTTGCAGACAACGCTCGCGGTCACCCTTCAGCGCGTGAGCTGTCATTGCGACGATGTGCAGGTGCTGGCCCGTCCTTTCTTCCTTCTCGCGAATGACGGTTGTCGCCTCGAAGCCATCCATCTCTGGCATCATTACATCCATCAGGACCAGATCAAAGACTTCCCTATCGACCGCTGCGACGGCTTCGCAGCCATTATTTGCGATCACGACGCTATGGCCCCGTTGCTCGAGCAATCCACGAGCCACTTTCTGGTTAATCAGCCCATCCTCGGCCAGCAGAATTCGTAGTGACTTTCGGGGCAGTGTGTCTTCCTGTGGCTTGGCGGTGCTGACTTGGACTTCCGACCTTTTATCGTCGCTCAGAGTTCGCAAGATAGTATCGCGCAAGTTCGACTGCTTGACAGGCTTGATGAGGTTATACGCAATGCCCAGTTCCTCGCAACGCGTCGAGTTGTCGGTCAGTCCGGCAGAAGACAACATGATGAATTTGCAATCGTTCAAGCGTGGATCCTTCCGTGCCCGCTCAGCCACCATGAACCCATCCATTTCCTTCAGCATCATGTCCAGTAGGACGAGTCTGAACGGATCGCCGTCAGTGACAGCCTCGTCGAGTTGTGCCAGTGCGTTGAGGCCGTCGGCAGCCAGGTACGGCCTCATCCCCCAGTTCACTAGCACGTCTTGGAGGATTCGGCGGTTCGTGTTGTTGTCGACCACGACCAAGACCGGCATATCCGACAACTCTTCGATTTTGAACCAAGAGTGGCGTGGAGCACCCTTCGCTATACCAAATCTGACGGTGAAATGAAACTCGCTGCCCTCACCGAGTTCGCTTTCGACCCAGAGTTCTCCGTCCATGAGATTGACGAGTTGCCGAGAGATATTAAGCCCCAGGCCTGTGCCTCCGTATCGTCTGGTCGTCGATGTGTCTGCTTGGCCAAACGCCTCGAAGATCTTTTGCAGCTTGTCCTCGGGGATTCCGACTCCTGTGTCGCTTACCATGAAGTGCAACTCAACGTGAGACTCCTCAACCGCTTCGGCCGTCACGGTAACCACGATTTCACCCTGTTCCGTGAATTTGAGCGCATTTCCCACGAGGTTTACGATGATCTGCCGAAGTCGCCCTGGATCACCGACTAGCATGTCAGGAACATCGGGAGGGACAAGGTAGTTTAGCTCGACACACTTCGCCGCCGCACTTAACCCAAACGTGTGCATTGCATCGCCGAGGCTGTCTCGCAATGGGAAGTCAATCTTCTCTAACTCCAATTTGCCGGCTTCGACCTTCGAGAAGTCAAGAATGTCGTTCAGCAACCGCAGCAGCGAGTCTGCCGATTGCATCACGATGTTGAGATACTCGCTTTGCTGATGCGTGAGGTTTGTCTGGAGAGCGAGTTCAGCCATTCCCATGATGCCATTCATCGGCGTCCGAATTTCGTGGCTCATGTTCGCGAGGAAATCGCTCTTTGCGCGGTTGGCTTGTTCGGCCGCCTCTTTCGCGAGCCGCAATTCATCTTCACTGCGGCGCAACTCGGCGGCAGTACGTTTCAATTCGGAATTGGAAACAGCAAGCTCTTTTGCGCGCGCCTCCAACGCAGCTGTTCGATCGGCCACGCGTTGTTCCAACGTCTCATTTAAGCGTTGGAGTTCAGCGAAACCTTCGGCGTTTTCCAGTGCTGCACCCGCAATCGTGGCAATGAACTCGGCAAGTCGCTTCTCGTCCTCACCGAACAAGCCGCTGACATTGCGATGATCGACATAAAAGCAGCCAGCGGGTGCTCCGCGGACAAAAACCGGGGCGCAAAGCGCCGAACGCACTCCGGAAAGCAAAGCATCGTCTTCGTCAGCCCAAGACTCTTCAGTGAGCACAACTACCTGCCGCGTGCTAATCGCACGTTCCGCCATGCTGTTGCGATACTCTGTCTCGATTTCACCGGACGCCGTTGTGAGATCTTCTCCCACATCGCCGCCTTGCAGTTTCAGCAAGAGACAGCGTTCTCCGCGAAGTAATACGTCCGCTGCTTCGCGAACCTCATTGAAAACGGCGACTCGTGAGAGCGCTGAGGCGATACGACGGCCGGCTTCAAGCACCTTATCGAACCGATCGACTAGCGACAGGGTCGCAGCCTTGGCTGGCGTACCCTCTTGCATCGCAGTCCCGTCGATTGCAAAGTCCGCTCCGATCGATTGCAATGCGTCGCGCGCATTAGCGACGTCTTCGGCGGCACCGGGCCAATCCAACTCTAGCCCGACGCGTCCCCGCGCCAGAAGCGTTTGAGCGTGCTCAAACTTAGCTCCCTGACACTCCGCAACCACCAAACTCTCGTCAAAGTATCGCCGCGCCGTATGTGCCGAACCCTGCATCGCCGCCACAAACCCTGCCTCACGCAGTGCATGGGGCAGGTCCGTTTGGAACTTCCTGGCTACAGCCAAGGCATTTTGAGAAGCTCGCCGAGCACTCTTGAGTAAGCGGCGGCGGCGCGCTGGCACCAAATCTTCAGCTGCACTTTCCCACTGCAATCGGCGGGTGGTTGCCAGCCAGGGAAGCACCGGTGAGACCCACGCATTCATCATTCCCACTTCGCGGCAGACCTGACGAGCTTGCGCGAGGACCTTAACGGCCTGGTTTAATTCTCGGTGTCCGACAAGACGCACCGCTTCTGCCAGTAGCACCTGAGCCGTAGCCTGAACGTCGTTCCGCTTTTTCAGCATTTCTCGCTGGACAATTTCGGCCGGCAATTTCCCGCCCGACGCGCGCGACCAAACGTCCAGGATGAATCCCGATACTTTATCGTCGCCCATTTCGCTGCAAACTTCATACAACTGCTCGGCTTCGGTGATCGCGCGCGTCAGATTACCTTTACGATAGACCGCATTGGCGCTCTGCCATTTGGCCATATTCCTTTCCCAAAAGTCCCCGGTTCGTTCGAGCAGGCTAACCGCCTGGGCGCACTTATCAATGCAATCGTCGAAGCGGGCTCCGGTGAAGTGCACCACACCCCAGTAGTGAAACGACTGGCCTTGGCCGCAGGCATCACCAAGTTCCTTGCGGATTTCAAGTGATTTCTTTGCGTAGAGTTCACCACGCCGCAGCCAGGGAATCAAACACATCGCAGGGGCGTGGGATGCCCAGACGTGGCTTAGTTCACGTGTTGGCGGATATCTTTCCACTATGTTGAAGGCCCGTAAATGCGCCCAAAAGCAGGGGACCAATCGGTCGAAAAAATAAGCGTATGACAGGGCGATATACAGCCGCACTGCAAGGAACTCGCGTTCTGCTCCTTCCAAGCGACGACGTGCCAGGAACAGTTTGGGAAAGACGGTATGCAACATTTGCACGAACAATTCCCAGCACAGTAGGGTCGCAAACACCGCAGAATGAGAGGGAACATTACACCCCAGAAACCCGAGCGCACGTTTCATTGTCTCAGCCGCAACCTTATTGTCGCCCTGCTTAAACGCGAGCTCGCCGAGCTTGCCTTCAATTTGGGCACGCGTGAAATCATCCTTGGCTAGAGAACTGGCTGTTGCAAACATTTGAGCGGCTGGCGAGTAGAGGCCACGTAGCATTAGGACTTCGCCCAGCCCTGCAGAAATACGATATCGAGTGAATTCATCAGCATCAGAAACGCCCCTTTCTGCAATGCGATACTGCTGTTCAGCGGTCTCCAGCCATTGATGAACGCGAGCATCCTCGGCGGCAGCAAGTGCGAAGGGTAAGGCTCTATCGCTTTCTCCCGCAGCATCGAAATGGTAAGCCAGGTCGTAGTGTTGGTCAGGGGCTTCGGATGCAATATAAAGTGCCGCTCGAAGGTGGACTTCTTTAAGCTCTCTGTTTGGCAAACGAGCGAGTAGAGTTTCACGGAGTTTGTCGTGTACGAAGACGCACCGACCGTCCTTCACTTTAGTCCAGATGATGTGCCGCTCGTGTGCCTCGTCCATCCCTGTGATCGCTTGCGCGGAAGTATGCCGCGCTAGTTTCGATGCCGTGAATAGATCGAACTCTTTGCCAAGAACGGCACCCACCGAAAGCAGCTCGATCGTGCTTTCTTGTAACAACTCGATACGACGTGAAAGGAATGCTGCTGCATGTCGCGAGGACTGTACATCGGCCATGGCCGATGGCGCCACACGCCATGCTCCTTCAGCTTCTTCGGAACCGGTCGGTACGAGTGCACCAGATTCCACAAGGCCTCTTACTGCGGCGGCCGCCATAAACGGGCTTCCTTCGGCCAATCTTTCGATCACATCCACGGCTTCGTCCGGCAACGGCCCAGCCATCGACTCGACCAATTGACGCACATCCGAAGCCCGAAATGTGGGAAGTTTTAATTCCGATGTTGGCGACAGTTCACGTAGCGGGTGATGAGGCGGGACTTCTTCGGATCGAAAGGCTGCGACCAGCAGCACCGGGTGCGGCGTGTCGTCCCGTCGACGTTGCCAATTCCTTAAGACCTTAATCGTCAGATCGTCCGCCCACTGGCAATCATCCAGCAGCAGCAAAACGGGGCGCCCGGTGGATCCCAACGCATCCAATAGTGCCGTGAGCGCCTGAACACTCCGAGTCTCTCCGTGCTCTTCGGGGCCCTGTTGGGTAGGAACGCTGACACCCAACGCGTGCGCCAATTGCGGCAACGCGGAACATGCCGCTTGGAGATAATCTCCCAAACTCGATTGAATGTGCTCGCCAACACTTGGCTCCAAGTTAGTGGTCGTCTCCAAACCATCGATGACTCCGGTCAGTACTTGGAACGGCCGTTGTGCCGCTTGGTCCGTTCCCTGGCCGCGAAGCACCCAGGCCCCCTGCGTTGCACCACGCTGCGAGAACTCTGAGAGCAAGCGACTTTTTCCGCCGCCCGATTCGGCCTCCAACAGCACTAGCCCACCTTGACCTGCCTGTGTGGCAGCGAGCTTGGAAGTCAGTAAATCCAATTCTTGATCACGTCCAACAAATGCTGGTTCCGTTAAAGTGCTCCGACGATCGTGGAGACCCACCACGAGGGAAGGCTCCATCACACCGCGTCGCAATGCTGCCGCGATTTCCTTGAGATCGGAAATCACTGCATCAGCAGATTGGTATCGATCGCGGGGGTCCTTCCTCAGGAGTCGCTGGATCACTTCATCCAAAACTCGCGGAACGGGTAATCCCAGGCTGCGAATTTCTGGGGGACGCGATGCCATTTGCTTTCGGAGGATTGTGCCCACGCTATCCCCCTGAAACGGCGGCTGGCCGACGAGACACTCAAAGAGCACGATCCCCACCGCGTACAGATCCGAACAGACCGTTACTTCTTTGTCGAGCAATCCTGCTACTTCAGGCGAAAGATACTGCGCCGTTCCCACCCAATGGTCTCGGAGACTCTCGTCAGTGCGAGTGCTACGCACTAAGCCGAAATCTATCAGGGTGACATCGCGCAGCGCATCGCCGTCATTTACGATCACGTTTGCGGGTTTTATATCTCGATGCAGAATGTCGTGAGCGTGAGCCTCGCTAAGCGAGGCGAGGAGTGCTTGCCCCACCATGATTGAATCAAGCACGGTAAGCGGGCCCCGCTTAAGTCTCGATTGGAGAGTTACTCCAGGGACATAGGGCATTACGAGGTACACTTCATCGTCCGCAAATCCGAAGTCGAGCAACGGAGCGAATACGCCATCGCCAACCTGCGACAAGACTTGAGCTTCGTGTTCAAGTCGCATGCGAGCAGATGCGGAGAAAGACGACGCGGCCGCGGTCTTGACAACTACGGAGGTTCCCGCGGTCGCGTCCGAGGCAAGAAAAGCACGCGTGTCATTACCCTTTTTAAGTAGACGTACGGTGCGATAACGGCCGCCAATCACGCGGCTATCAAGCTCCTTTGCATCATGAGGTGAAATCTCCAAGTGGTCGGTCATGTGCCCTATAGCCATCCTCATTCAAGAGCTGAGACGTGTTCGTAAGCGGCCTACTCCCCGATATTAATCTTCGCTGGTGCTGCGACGTTCCGAACCGCTTTCGCACGATTCCCATCGACAATATTATGCAGCACCGCATTGATCTGCTCCCGGTTGCGATTAAGGAACCAATGGTCGCCGTCTACTTCAATCAATTCAAAACCGCCACTGGTATGCTGACGCCACTCCTCAACTTCTTCGCAATATACAACTTCGTCCTGTCGGGCCGCGAAGGCCGTGATTGGGAACTCAAATGGCGTGATGTTCTCAAACTGATAAGGCATTAACAAAGGATAGTCACGCCGAAGTCCAGGCAGGATTGCCTTCAACAACTCGGGGTCATCCACATATCGAGAGAGTGACATCAAGTATTCCGGTGAGTTTTCGGTCACTGCGGACTTTAAAATGACTTCGCGATTCTGCCAACTCTTGATCAGGTGCGGGGCGATTGTGCCAGTTACCAACAGGTGCATCGGTTCGCATCCCGTGCTTTCCCGGAGGCGACGGATGACTTCTCTGGCGACAATGCCGCCGAAACTGTGCCCCCAAATTACTACTGGCCGATCAAAAAGCGGTCCAATTTGGGGGACGATTTCGTCGACTAAATGGTCAACGCTTTGCGCGACGGCTTCGTCGCTTCGGTTTTCACGCCCCGGCGTCTGCACTGCAAAGATTTCGTATCCTGCGGGTGGCTGTAACAAGAAGTTTGTAAACAGCGAAGCGCCGACACCCATCGAGTGGAAGCAGATTAATCGTGTTGTGGCGGTGTGTTCAGAGCGTCCACGGATGAGCCAAGGGCTTAGGATTTCGATACCTTCGACTTCGGCGAGCGCGAATCTAGGCTCGCTCATTGGGGCATCCGTTGTTGATTCCTCTTCCCCACCCTCACCGCTATCTAACTGTGTCAACAACTCAGCCGATAGACTTCCGATGCTCGGGCCCTTGAGCAGTTTGATTAGCGGAACATTGACGTCAAGCATCCGCACAATTGATAGTTGGAAGTCGGTTAGCATTAGCGAGTCCAAGCCAAAGCTATCGAGAGACGTGTTGACGTCAATTCGCCCTGGATCGGCGTCAAGAATTCTCGCTAATGATGCGGCCAGCGCTTCCTGCAGTCGATCGGTTGCCTCCTCGGGACTCAACTCATTTAGCTCTGTACGCAGTCCCGTACTTTTGGAGCGGGCCACTCGCGCCAACGCCGCGTCGCTCATCAACTCGACAAACCGCCCATCGCGGGCGAGATGTGGATACGCCATGCGGAACCACGGCCAGTCAAGGGCTGCCAGCATCCGCTGTACCGGTCGTTGAATCAGGGCGTTTTCGATCTTGGCAAGTACATCCGCCAAGGGCATGACGTACATCCCCTGACTTTCCAACAGTCCGACAAGATCGAGATCGTTGTCTTCGATATTGGACATACCTGCGTATTTTCCCAAGACGCCTAAATTGACGGAAGTTGCAGGCAATCCTCGCTGGCTGCGATAGTGCGCGAGCGCGTCTTGGAAATAGTTGGCGGCGGCGTAGTTTACTTGGCCAACCAGACCTAACACAGATGAAATCGAGGAGAGCATGAGGAAGAAATCGAGCTCGGCCCCAACCACCTCGGTTGCTCTGTGCAAGTTCCAGGCGCCTTGGGCCTTTGGGTTAAACGCGTGCGCGAAACGAGTCAAATTCATGGCCGATAGCGACGCATCGTCGAGTACCGCGGCACCATGCACGACACCGGCTAGAGGATGTGGCGTCCCCTCGATCTCCTCCACGAGCCTCTTTACTGTCGCACCATCCGTAACATCAACTTGAGCTAAGCGGACTTCAACGCCGAGTTCCTTTATCTCGTTGATTACCGCTTCATCCGCAAGCGACTTACAGCCACTGCGGCTGACCAAAACCAAATGACGAGCACCGCGGTCCGCCATCCACCGCGCGACCTCAAGCCCAAAGCCGCTCGCGCCGCCAGAAATCAGATAGGTGCGATTCGATCGTAGTGACAAGGAACGCGGCGGCTGCGTCTGAACTTGGTCATCCTCCATCGAGAGGACGATTTTCCCGCGATGCGTTCCCCGCGTCATAAACCTCAATGCCTCGGTCAGTTCAGAGGCAGGGAATTGTGTAATTTCCGGCAGTTGAAGTTCACCGCGTTCGAACATCGCAACAACTTCTGTCAGCACCTGGTGATGCAATGCCGGCTTCTGAGCGGCAAGCCGATCGACGTCCACGACGAAGTAGGAAATGTTCTCGCCCAATCGCAGCAGACTGAGTTTACTATTGCGATAAATATCCAACTTACCAATTTCGACGAAGCGGCCAAACGGCGCGAGGCACTTCAAGCTTTGCGTGATGAAGCGACCGGTCAGTGAGTTGAGAACGATATCCACGCCTCGCTGTTCGGTCACTTCCATCACACGGCTGTAAAAATCGAGGGAACGAGAATCGAACACATGCTCGACGCCGAGACTTCGAACATACGCGCGTTTCTCCTTCGTGCCCGCGGTAGCGATCACCGTTGCCCCCGCGCGACGTGCTAACTGAATGGCTGCGTTGCCGACGCCGCCAGCGGCAGAGTGTATCAGTACGGTCTCACCCCGTTCCATTCGCGCAAGGTGACAGAGTGAATACCATGCTGTGATGTAAACGACTGGAATCGCCGCGGCTTGCTGTGGCGTTAGCGCCAGTGGTCGGGGCACAACGCAATGTGATGGAGCGATCACGCGACCGCTAAAGCCGTTTGCCACTCGTGCGACTACCGGATCGCCGCTCTGAAGGTGATGGACTCGATCGCCAGTCTGGAGAACGCGACCGCTCACCTCAAAGCCGAGGCGATCGCCAGCCAAGCCACCAGCAACGGCATTTGCAGGCAAAACACCCATCGCATTTACAACATCCTTGAAGTTCAGAGCTGCAGCCTCGACTGCAATTTCGACTTCCAACTCGCCCGGCTCTAGAGGCGGAAGACGGCGAAATGCAACTTGGTCGAGTACTCCAGCATCACTCGGTTCGGCCCGATACGATCCACCGATCCCCGCTTCTACGGTGACAGCTTCCTGTTCAGCGCGTTCACGCTCGACGGCAACCAATCGCCGGATGTAACGCCTCTCTCCACGTAACGCAATCTCCGACTCATCTTGATCAAACCGGTTGTGCAACAATTCGTGGAAAAGTGAATCGAGTTCGCAGGGTATGATCCCGGAACTTAAGTCAATCACGGTCACCGGCATATTGGGACACTCGTTCTTTATGACGCGAGTCATGCCATGGAGAATCGATTGCCCCAAGGCAAGGTCGTTATCGCCCTCTACGCCTGCGGCACCGCTTGTTGTTACGACCAATCGCGGGACGCCTTGCCGTGCCTGCAAGGTCTGAACTAGATGCATCAGCGTTGGAACGGGCCGGTACTTTGCAAGGGATTCCCACGCTGGCGGTTGCTTCGATATTCCGGCGGCAAATAGAATAAGCGATCGGCGATCGAGTGGAATACGTTGCAGAACCTCGTCGAGTGCCAGAGTGTCGGCGGCCGACACGATCGACGGTTCGATACCCTCTGTCAAAAACTGAGCTGATAGATTGTTGGCGAGATTCGCCGCATCCGTGATTATGACTGCATACTTACAGTCGTAGTTGCGTTTATGTTCGGAGCCGTGTTCGACGGGTTCCCACTGGTATTCGTAAGAGCCATCGTACAGCGTGTCGGATTTCTGCGAACCCGCTCCAACCAGTCGTTTGCAGGTTAGCCCTTGGACCTCGGCCACGAGTTCACCAGCATCGTCAAAAATCGACGTATCTGAACATAGATATTGTCGGTCACGCCGAGTTATTCGAACATGCGACCAGACTTCTTTTGAGGGTTGACGATAAAATCGAATTCGGTCGATACGATACGGAAGATAGACGCTGGTCGAGTCACCTTCGCGGTGACAGTCTGCAAACATGACATGTAAGCAGGCGTCGAGGAGTGCAGGATGGATTTTTTGCCGAACTGATTCATGTGCCAGTTCGTCCGGCAGTTGCAACCGCGCCAGCCATTCGTGCTGGTGACGTTCACGCTCATGGTGCTGTAGTTGCTTAATGCAACGGAACTTTTCTCCATAGTCTAAACCCGCCGCCCTTAAGTTCTCGTAAAACTCTTCGACCAGATAAGATTGCGAGTCGTGAAAACGTTTGTGGAGGTCGTCCAACACTTCGTCCGTCTGAACAAACTGGTCGTTCAGAGTATGGATTCGACCGGAGGAATGCTTCGACCACGGCGCATCTGCGGACGCGTCAGCCAATCGACTACAGAGATGAAAATCTCCCTCACCCGAGACGACCTCGAACCGCACCGCCAGAGGGTGGCGGCTATTCTCCGGGAAGATTAAAGGAGAATCGAACTGTAGGTTTTCGAGAAAGAATGACTCATGACCAATCTGCTCGCGCGCGATGGCCCACGCAAGTTCCAGATGCCCGGTCCCTGGGAATACGATTTCGCCATCCACTCGATGATCGCGAAGGTACGGAAATTTATTGAGATCCAATGCGGCATTCCAAACTGCAAACCCTTCTTCAGTTGCGAATTGAGTACCGCTTTTCAGGAACGGATGTTCGTGCTTCCCCAATCGATTCTCCATGGCATCGGGCGCCTCGAACCAATACCGCTCATGTTGCCAAGGGTGTTTGGGCAGGCGTACATACCGACAATCGGTACCAAAAATCAACGCGGCATCAGGCTCCAGCCCACGAGCCGCCAACCACGCCAGACTCTGTAGAAACACCGTCACCGCCGGTTCTTTTCGTGTCATCGACGGAGCCATCACGGCGTCGGCGCCAAGTTCGTCAATGAGCGCCTCGCCGCCACGTATGAGAACCGGGTGAGGACCGATCTCGATGAACGTGTCGAAGCGGTTCTTTACCATCCCCTGCAGAGCGTCTGTGAACAGGACTGGCTGGCGTACATTTCGATACCAGTATTCGGCGTTTAAGTGCAAGCCGTCTGCACGTCCACCGGTGACAGTAGAGTAAAGTGGGATTTCAGCTTTCACGCCGTGCACACGCGATAAGGACTGCATCATGACATCCTTAATCGATTCCATGTGGTGGCTGTGATACGCGACTTCGACATTGACGGAACGATTAAAAATGCCTCGCATCTCTAACGCCTCGGCAATCTTTCGTAGTGGCTCCAGATCTCCTGACAATGTGAGCATCTGTGGTCCGTTTACGGCACCGATCGATACTCCGTCTTGACGTTCAATCAGCTGTCGGGCATCGTCCGGCGCAAGCGCGACTGCCAACATGCCGCCTTTGCCTGCAGCCCGACTTTGAGCTTGGGAACGATAGTAGATGACCTGAACAGCTTGTTCGAGTGTCAAGGCACCGGCTGCAAAGCCCGCGGCGACTTCTCCGATCGAATGGCCTACAACTCCAACTGGGTGGATGCCGTAGTGGCCATATAATCTGACCAGCGAGATCTGAATGGCCATGACTGCAGGTTGGACAACTACCGTATTGTTGACGTTCGATTCGCTTCCGTCTCTCTCAAGCTCCGCGATGAGCGACCAACCGGAGAGTTCCCGGAATATCGCGTCGATTTCTTCCATAGATCGTCGGAACACTGGTTCGTGCTGCATTAACTGCATGCCCATGCGAGGCCACTGGCCGCCTTGACCGGAGAAAACAAACGCGAGCTTGGGCTCTTTTCGGCGTTTGACGACTGCAGTGAGGGTCTCCGAACTCACTTGACCATCTGCAAACTTGCGAAGTTTCGCTGACACGTCGGAAGCGTTCGTGCCCACTACGGCTAACATGTGGTCGTAGCGACTGCGCCGCGTGAATGCGGACCACGCGATATCCTCGACAGGATGTTCACTAGTCTCGATGAATTCCGCATGGCGTAGCGCTAGAGCCCGAAGCGAATCGCGTTTAGCAGCACTGAGTGAGTACAATTTGAATTCGGGTGCAACGTCCTCATTCGTGCCGACCGGCAGCTTCGACCGAGACGAGGCAGCTTCGACCCACTGCCGAAGAACGATGTGCGCGTTAGCGCCTCCCGCTCCAAATGAGTTCACACCAACCGTAAGAGGACGGTCGCCACGACCGAGCGGCATCGGGCTGGTGGGCACTTCCAAGCGATAGTATTCCCAAGGAATGGATGGATTAGGTCGATGGAAATGCAAATTTGGCGGAGCAACTCCACGTTGGACCGTTAGAACACCTTTAATAAAGCCGGCAACTCCAGAAGCGCCCTCCAGGTGTCCGAGGTTTGTCTTCACAGAGCCGATGACCAGACTCGGCTGGTCGGGTGTTCTCGAAAACCCAAGTACTGAACCAAGCGCAGATGCTTCGACAGGATCGCCCACGGGCGTCCCAGTCCCGTGAGCCTCCACGAAATCTACTGTCGTAGGATCGATTCCCGCCGATTCATAGGCGAACTCTAATAAAGCCGCTTGTGACAGCAAGTTGGGGACGGTGTACCCCTCGGGCAAA
The DNA here is from genome assembly GCA_020638995.1 of Planctomycetaceae bacterium. Lineage (GTDB taxonomy): Bacteria > Planctomycetota > Planctomycetia > Pirellulales > Pirellulaceae. The sequence continues at coordinate 34,723 of JACKHM010000007.1, read as the reverse complement.
TGACCATCTTGGTTTGCGGCGGTGCCACAGATTTGTGCGTAGATGGCGTCACCATCAGCAACTGCTTTGCTGATAGGTTTTAGGATGACTACGCCTACACCCTCACTACGGACATAGCCGTTTGCGGATGCGTCGAAGGCTTTGCAATACTGGTCCGAATTCAAAAAACCAGCTTTCGACAACATGATCGACGATTCCGGGCGCAACATCAGATTGACGCCGCCAGCAATCGCCATCTCAGCGTCTCCGCTCCATAGGCTTTGGCAGGCCAAGTGAATTGCCGTCAAAGACGAGGAACAGGCGGTATCAAGAGAAACGCTGGGGCCTTTGAGGTTAAAGTTATAGGAAACTCGATTTGCCAATGAACAGATCGCGTTTCCCATCACCACGTATGGACTGATTTCGTCGCGATGCTCGGCAGCTGCCTGTATACACAAGTAGTCGTACATGAACGAACCGACGAAGACGGACGTGCGCGAACCGTTCATCTGATCGCGGCGCACTCCGGCGTCTTCCATGGCCTCGTGTGTTACTTCCAGCAGCAAACGCTGTTGCGGATCGATCCGTTGGGCCTCGGCCGGGAAGTATCCAAAGAACTCACCATCGAATTGATCGACGCCTTTTATGAACCCACCCTTTGCATTCCGAATGCAGCCTGACTTTTCTGGATTCGTATCGTGGAATCGCGCATGGTTCCACCGATCTTCCGGAACATCACAAATTGCATCGACGCCGCTGAGCAACGCGTCCCAGAATTCCTCAGGTGAGTTGATATCACCCGGCAATCGGCAGCCAATGCCAATGACGGCTAACGGTTCGCGCTCGCGAGAATTCACATGCGCAGTACAGTTCGGCGAATCAAGTCGTGATGTCATAACAGACTCCTGACCGATTTCCGGGACAACTAGCGGTCACGTTTACATTCGCGACTTGCCTCGGGTAAAAAATGCCGCCCTTCAGTTCCGCCCGCACTCGTTCTGCATCTCAATGCGGCGAAAGCCACTCCGGCGACCGAACAACTGCGAAGCCGCTATCTTATCCATGAGCGATGTGAATCGCAACTTGCGCGGCCGAGATCAATCGGTGGACCGATCATGCGGGCAGATCTACTGCTCAAGACAAAGCACTCGCTGTCAAGTTGCTCCGAACAACCAGGCTTTGGCGATTGGGCGGTTTAGTCTACCGGCTCATCAAAAACGATGTCGAATAGTCGATCGAGCTGACACATGCTGAAAACACGCAAGACGTCCGACGACAGATGCCAAAGTTGGAGAGCTACCTTTTGCCGTGACGCCTCCTTACTGAGTGTCACGAGATCGCCTAGCAGCATGGACGCAACGATCTCGACATCTTGAAAGTCCAAGACCAAAGTCGAGCCAGACGGCACGGATTCGAGCACTTCCTTCAGCTCGTCGCTGAGGTGAAGAATCTGGTCGTCCGCCGTTAGCTTGCTGGCTTGAAAGCGGACGACCTTGCAACCATCTTGCTCATGGACTTTTATCGCTTTCATCGCCGCATTGTACCGCGACGCGTATAGCACTTAAAGATATTGCGACGTTCGAAGAAGAGTCGAAAGTTCTGCGCGTTGTCTCGATTCGTCGAACGTATTTCGCATCCGTTCTACAGATTTGCGATATCCATGCCGGATGCGATTTGCCGCAGCTTCTGGATTGCTTTCGCTTCCAGCTGCCGCACGCGTTCGCGAGATACCCCCAACTCGGCGGCGATTTCTTGCAAGGTTCGGGGTTCGAACTCGCGTCCCCATCCAAACCGGCAGCGTACGATATAGCGTTCGCGCGCGGTGAGCTCGTACAGGGCCGACTCCAGCCATTCAACACCGGATTCCATCGCGTGCTGGTAGGGCAAGGTCCAGCGGCGTTGATCGGCTAGCGGTGGAGCACTTCGAAAGTCCACGGGTGTCGCATAAGTGTGTTGCGACGAGCTAACATACCTCGCCAAGCACCGCCGTATGGCGTAGGTCGAATACGTGCTAAATCGAAACCCACGGCTCGGATCAAATAGCGTAATGGCTCGGATTAATGCTGCATTCCCCTCGCTTACCAACTCTTCCAAACTGTGACGCGAGCTTACAAAGTTCTTGGCAATCGAAACCGTCAATTTGTGAAAGACCAGCAACAATTGATTTCGCAGTTCGTCGCCCCGCATCAATTCTCTAACAAACGAGTCCTCGCCGATTGGGTCTGCGTCACCATCGTCCCGATTATGAAATTTCGCAGCATAGTAGTAGCAACGATTCATCTGAGTAAATATCCGCAACTCAGCATCGGCCGACAGTACGGAGTTCCGATCGAGATGTAAATCGGTCAGGTCGTCATCAGCCGTCGCGGTATAGTCCAAGCCATCAATGAAAGCTATCTTGCGTGCAAGCAAGCTCGATACGTCAAGTTGCTCAGTCGGTGGCAATTCGGCAAAGAACAACGCGCCGTTCATTTCCGTACTTTCCGCGAGCTAGTCAGGAGCTCGCTTCTGAAGTTTCCTTTGCAGTGACCTGCGGTGAATCCCGAGCCGGCGAGCACATTCGGAGATATTGCCGCCACAGTCTGCCAGAACGCGGTGGATGTGTTCCCATTCGGCACGAGCCAGCGAAGGTGTCTCGGGCTCGGTTTCTGGCACTTCGGCTACTTCGGCCTCGCCTCTTTCGAGCGCCGCGAGTATGTCATCCGCATCGGCGGGCTTCGGTAAAAAATTCGTCGCTCCCAATCGCACCGCATCAATCGCAGTTGCGATGCTACCAAATCCGCTCAATACCAGAACGCGTGACTCCGGATGTAGCATCTTCAAGTCACGCACTAGGCTCAAACCTGACAGCCCTGGCATACGTAAATCGACAACAGCCATATCGGGAGCGACTTCTTGGGCCACACCCATCGCTTCGTCATAGTTGCCTGCCGTGTGAACTTCGTAACCGCGATCACGAAAGGCTCGCGCAAGACGCTCACGAAACGCAGCACTATCATCGACCAACAGCAGTGTCTGATGGGAAACCTGGGAAGTGGCGGATAGCACGGACGCTGTTTGTTCGATCATCTTCAACTCACCTCGTTGCCGACTTTCATCGGATCGCTATTCATGATTTTATAAACATATATCGCTGTGTAAAATGTGGTAAATTGTCGCAGGCTTACCCCTCGCACCTCGCGATGGGCAGCCTAACGATGGACTTGGTACCGACGCCCGGCGACGAGTCGAGTGTCAGGCTACCTCCCAACCGACGCAGTAAATTCTGAGTTAGAAACAGCCCCAGCCCCATACCTTGCCCCGGTTCCTTGGTCGTAAAAAAGGGCTCGCCCGCCCGCGAGAGAACGGCGGGCGTCATGCCGCAACCTCGGTCCTCGATCGTGATGACGATCGAATCACCAAGCGTCTGCGTCGACACCTCGACGACTTCCTCAGCATTACTGGCATCAAGACCGTTTCGAATTAAGCCGCGCAGTGCATTCGCCATCCCCGTCAAAGGTACAACAATCGGTTGCTTCGCTGATGTTTCGCCGTGTTTCAGTTCGACGCGGTCACGGCGTGACAAACCTTCAAGAGTTTCTTCGAGCAATTGCGCACCGGTCACAGGAAGCATCTCTTCTGCCAGTGACTGACCGGCCCCACTGGCCATCCCGTCCAGGATTTTCCGACAGTGATCCAGCTCGCTACGAATCAATCCAATATCGTCGAGCACGGTGTCGGGAACGTCGGTTCCATCGAGGTGCAGCTGCAAATCTTTCGCGATCACGGCGATCGTTGACAGGGGTGATGCCAATTCGTGCCCCGCCCCGGCTGCCAGTGTCGCCAACGCTTCGAGCCGATCGCTCCGAGCCCGCTGCAACTCGACCTGACGCAAGTCCGCTTCACGTTCCTGCAACTCTCGCGTAACGCGTGTGATGAAGTAGATCGCTACTCCCGCGCACAACGCCACTCCGACTACCAATCCGATTTGCTGCAATGTTAGCTGCAGCGTCGCACCGAGGATCACCGGCCTGCTCAGAGCTGGAACCGGTACGTGGATGACTAGCAAGATCCCCAGACAGCCAATCGCCAGAAGCAGCAAACACCAACTGGATCGCGTGGGCAGGACGACCGCCGCGAGGGCCAAGTTCACGAAAAAGAAGATCGTGAACGGATTTGCCGGACCACCTGACAAGAACAGCAGTGTCGTTAGGGATAGCAGGTCAACACCCATCACGGCTGCGAGCACCCAGGGATCGCGTCGCACTCGAACCTGCTCCGGCAGTTGAGTATGCGTGCGAAGCCAGTAAGCAAACGCTACGTTGCTGATCGCGGTGAATCCGACAACGACCAGCAGCGACAACGTCTCCAGATCGACTTGTATTGCAAACCTGGCGACCGCTATCGTCAGCAATTGGCCGACGACTGCGACCCACCGCAACCGAAGTAACCAGGATGCATTGACTTCGAGTCGATCAATTTCACGGGCGTCGGCTGGAACTGGCACTAGTGTCGTGATTCGTAGTGGATGAAGGCTAATTTATAAGCCAGGAGTGATAGTATGCCTAACAGATTATTACAACCAGAAGGAAGTTAGGGTGTGACCGGTTGGGCCAGTGCTTCCCAAGTTGACTTGCAAAGTGGGGTTGCACTGGCAGAGCCTGTGACACACGACGCAAAAGCTAAGCTGCAACAACCAATTAGATTGTAAATAGCGACGGTTGCTTCCCACAACACATCCAAGAGAATACTCTGGTATGAGACGGTGCGGTGCTGGACGCACACAAAAGCCCGCAAGCGTTCTCCGACGGACGAGCAAGTAACCAACAGATCATTTTCATTGAAGGGAACGGTGACCTCACGATGGATGCCCGGACTACAAAGCTCCTGATTGCTTGTGTCGGATTCGCCGGCGCGATCCTTTCTAATTCGCTTGCTGCAGAGAATGAATGGATTCCGTTGTTCAACGGCAAAAATCTCGATGGTTGGCGGGTAAAGCTGACAGGCTACGACCTCGACGACAATTTTGGAAATACGTTTCGGGTCGAAGACGGCCTTATGAAGGTGCGTTACGACGCCTACGAAAAATTCGGCCAAACATTCGGCCACATTTTTTATCACCAACCGTTCGAGAATTATGTCATCCGTGTCGAGTATCGTTTCGTCGGAGAGCAAGTCAACGAAGGCCCCGGGTGGGCACTCCGCAACAGCGGGATCATGATCCACGGACAAACCCCCGAAAGCATGACCAAGGATCAAGACTTTCCCGTGTCGATCGAAGTTCAACTGCTTGGTGGCGATGGAGTGAAAAAACGAACGACGGGCAATCTTTGTACGCCAGGAACAAATGTCGTGATGAAGGGAGAGTTGTTCAAGCCGCACTGTACAAACTCTTCGTCGAAAACGTACCACGGTGAACAGTGGGTGACAGCCGAAGTAGAGGTGCGAGGCAACAAGTCGATCAAGCATTACATCAATGGCGATCTAGTGCTTGAATACACGAAGCCGCAACTTGACGAACGAGACGAAAACGCAAAGAAGTTGATTGAACAAGCGGGCGGCAACAAAATGCTGTCAGGCGGAACGATCTCGCTGCAATCGGAGAGCCACCCCATCGATTTCCGTAGAGTCGAACTGCGCGAACTAGACGACTAGCGAGACCCGGTCGCCAATTTTCCCAGCGATAACTCCTCACTTTTTGAGTAACTACGGTTCCATTCCCTAGCGTTCCCCCGCGATGCTCGCGAACGCGAGGGAGGGGTTAATAGTGTGGAGGCTTTTCGTCGAGCGGATCTCTAAACGCTTCTTGGCTTTCGCTGAGCGAACGCAGTCGGCCTTCTTGCTCTCGGCATTTCGCATCGACCACCGCCAGTTCCCTCCGCAAATCCACAACCGCCTCGTTCAACTGGTGGACAAGATGCTCTTGGTGCGAAAAGAGTTCTTCGAGTTGCACGACGCGGAGCCGCAACGAATCTGTGTCTGACGTGGATTCTGTGTCTGACATGGCGAACACCTACTTGGCTTAACCTACGGCGGATGCGACATTGATTGTGGTGAGCCTACCTCGCTCCCGCAAGGAGACCTCCTGTTTAGGCTTGGCTGGAGAATGTATTTCCCCTCACACATGACTCACTGAAGGAATGAGGTCGAGATGTCGGAACAACATCCGAGCGTAGCTGCCGTATCCGTACCCGATCAACAAAACTATGACGGGCTGGTGTTCCCGTTAGTGCTGGCCTGTCAATCGCCGGACGCGACGCTCGCCGCAACGACAGCTTGGGTGGCCAGCCAGCGCACAGCCCTCGAAGAACAGCTCACGCAACATGGCGCAATTCTGTTTCGCGGTTTCCCGCTCAAAACTCCCCACGATTTCGATGCCTTTATCAGCGGATTTGATTACCCAAATTTCGCGTACAAGGACTCGCTGTCGAATGCTGTGCGAACCAACTTCACAGAACGGGTCTTCTCGGCGAACGAAGCGCCGGCCGACGTGACGATCTACTTGCATCATGAAATGGCACAGACACCGATCTATCCAAGCAAACTACTGTTTTTCTGCGAGCAGGCCGCCGAGACCGGCGGTGCTACACCGCTTTGTCGATCAGATGTGCTCTACGAAAAATTGGCGGAACGCTGCCCAGACTTCTTGCGTGCGTGTGAGGAAAAGGGGCTTCGGTACACGAACGTGATGCCTTCGGTCGACGATCCAGCGTCCGGAATGGGGCGAAGCTGGCAGAGCACGTTCCGACGCGAAACCCGCGAGGATGCCGAAGCTCGCATGCGCGAGCTGAACTACACTTGGGAATGGCTCGACGACGGATGTCTTCGTGCGACAACCCCACAGTTACAGGCCGTCAGGGAAGTCGCACCCGGACGAAAAACATTTTTCAATCAGCTGATTGCAGCCTTCAAAGGCTGGAAAGATACCCGCAATGATCCCTCCAAGGCGATCATGCATGGGGACGGAAGTCCGTTGGACCGCGACGCGGTTATCCTGGCCGCAGAGATTGCCGAGGAGCTGACGTTTGACGTTCCGTGGCAAAACGGCGACGTCGCGTTGGTCGACAACTACATTGTCATGCACGCCCGTAGGTCGTTTACGGGGAAACGCAAAATCCTGGCTTCGCTCGTCGCTGCCGAGACCTGTGGGGTCGTGTCGTGAGCGACATCGCGGTGTCCGGGCGTTCTGAAACCGTCACCCCATGTATCGCTTTTCCAGCGACGCTGCCAGTCTTGTAAGCGATCTGAAGAATCCAGAAGTTGGCTTTCTGCTCATCCGCCGTCAGAGGTTTGTTTGAACACTCCATCGCAGTACCTGTTCACCAGTTGTCAGTACGGTGCCGAAAACGCGCTCAAGATCGAGTTCGCCGAAATCTGGCCCGACTGGAGACTGTCGTACTCCCGACCAGGTTTCGTAACTTGGAAGCTTCCTGAATCGGTGAAGCTTGCGCTCGACTTCGACATTCGTTCGGTATTCGCGCGTACGCACGGATTCTCGCTCGGCAAGGTAGCTGGCGAACAGGCGAATGGACTCGCGGACGGAGTGTGGCCACTGCTAGAGGAGTTGCCTGTCGATCACATTCACGTCTGGCAGCGCGACGAAACCGTGCCTGGCTCGAAAGGTTTCGAGCCAGGGCGAACGCCTTTGGCGGATGAAGTGGCAGTTCTGATTCGAGATGCCCGTCCCGTTCGCGCCCAAGACCGTCCAACTCCCATTAATCGCACGGCTCGCTCTGGCGAAGCGATTCTTGATTGTGTGCTGGTCGAGCCGAATGAATGGTGGATCGGCTGGCATCGCGCAGCGACTTTGCCGACTCGCTGGCCCGGTGGAGTCCCACTAATCGAACCACGAACGGAAATGATTAATCGGGCGTATCTTAAATTGGCCGAAGCACTTCGCTGGTCACAGTTGCCGATGGCAAAGGGTGATCTATGTGCGGAAATTGGCAGTGCTCCGGGAGGAGCTGCGCAGCTGTTGTTGGAACGCGGCATGTACGTGTTGGGCGTCGATCCTGCTGAGATGGATGCACTGATTCTTGCCAACCCTGCCTTTGCACACATTCGCGCTCGAGCTGCTGAAGTGAAACGCAGCGAGTTTTCTCGTGTTCGATGGCTTTTCGCGGACGCAAATGTCGCCCCCAATCATACGCTCGACTCTGTCGAGGCCATCGTCGCCCACGAAGACATTCATGTCCGCGGAATGTTGCTTACGTTGAAGCTGCCAGAGTGGGATCTCGCAAGGCAAATCCCCACTTATCTTGAGCGAGTGCGATCGTGGGGCTACAAACACGTGCGGGCGCGCCAACTGGCATTCAACCGCCAGGAGATTTGCGTTTGCGCATTGAGGAACCGCAGCATGAGGCGTTTCAAACCCAAAGGTCCCAAGCGAGGAAGACGAAAGGGAGCATGACGTGGGCGAATTCAATTACAAAAAGAATCGAGCCGTGTGGTTCGACATACCGGTCGCCGACCTGACGAGAGCGACCAAGTTCTATGCCGAGGTATTGGGGATCGGGGTCACTCAGGAAAACTTCGACGAATTTGAGTTCTCCGTGATGGATCACGAAGATGGAAACGGTGGCTGCTTGGTCCCAAAACCGGACGAAATCAGTTCGTCTGGCGGGATCTTGCTCTACCTGAATGTTAACGGACGAATTCACGATGCGGTGTCGAAGGCTGAGGAACACGGTGGCAGCATCGTCCAGGAAATTCATTCCATCGGCCCACATGGATTTCGCGCTTTGATCCTAGACAGCGAGGGAAATCGCGTCGCATTGCATTCCGAATCGAATGCCTGAGTGAAACATGACAATCGACGCCGAAGATCGAGGCCAAGTAAAGTGCGATCGTCGGGCCGTGCTGGCTTCGATCACCGGACTCGGGATCGGAACTGCCGTCTTTCACCGCGCTCTCGCACAACAAGTGACCGCGACGTTGACGGTCACACCGGAAATGATCCAGCAGGCCGAGTGGGTAGCGGGCCTCGAATTGGCCGACGTGGACCGCGATCAAGTTGCACGCCGCGTGCAATCTGCTTTAGGGCGAGTGGCGGAAATGCGAAACGTCACAGTGGGTTATGACGTGCCGCCTGCGCTGCTATTCAACGCGGCTCCAACGATGCATCACGCCGAAGAACTCGACCGCAGTGACGTCCACGCGAACCCGGGACTTATCGACAAGCCAGATGGAGATGAAGCGATTGCGTTCCTCTCAGTGAATGAACTCGCCGGGTTGATCCGCACGAAACAAGTCTCGTCGACGGAGTTGACAACGCTTTACCTGGATCGGCTTCATCGCTTTGACAAGACGCTAAAGTGTGTGGTCACGTTCACGGATGACTTGGCATTAAGCCAAGCCAAGCAGGCAGACGACGAGATATCACGCGGCCACTATCGCGGCCCATTGCATGGTATTCCGTGGGGTGCAAAAGATTTGATCGCCTACCCAGGATACAAGACGACTTGGGGCGCGACGCCATTTCGCGATCAGCGGTTGGATGTCAAGGCAACCGTCGCCGAGCGGTTGGATCAGGCAGGTGCCGTCCTCGCCGCAAAGCTCTCGCTGGGGGCTTTGGCAATGGGCGACAAGTGGTTTGGAGGGATGACGCGCAATCCTTGGAACATCGAAGAGGGATCGAGCGGCTCATCAGCCGGCTCCGCTTCGGCCGTCGCTGCTGGGTTGGTTGGTTTCGCGTTGGGCAGCGAAACATTGGGTAGCATCGTCTCGCCTTGCCGCCGCTGCGGCACGAGTGGGCTGCGACCGACCTTCGGGCGAGTCAGCCGATATGGGTGTATGACATTGGCATGGTCGATGGACAAGATCGGACCCATTTGTCGCTCGCTCGAAGATTGCGCCATCGTCTTCGGTGCCATTCACGGGCACGACGGTCGCGATGGGACGGCGGTCAACCGACCGTTCATCTGGCCATTGCAGCGTGAATTGTCGACGCTGCGCGTTGGGTATTTGAGTTCCGAGGGCGATGTGATCGAGGATCGTGAGGAGCTTCGTATTCTAAAAAAACTGGGTGTTCAACTGAGTCCAATCCAATTGCCAGACTCGCTTCCCGTTTGGGCGATGACGTTAGTGCTAAATACGGAAGCCGCAACCGTGTTCGACGAATTGAATCGCAACAATGTGACCGAAGGACTGAACACTTGGCCGAACTCATTTCGTCAAGGTGCTTTCCTATCGGCCGTTGACTACTTGCGTGCGAATCGACTTCGAACCATGTTGATGAAAGAGATGGAGACATTGATGTCCGGCATCGATTGTTATGTCGGCGGTGACGATTTGGCCATTACGAACCTGACCGGACATCCTACGGTCGTGTCGCCAAATGGCTTCGAACAAGGGGATGGTGTTCGAACACCGAACGCCATTACGTTTACCGGCAGATTGTTCGGCGAATCGAGTCTATTGGCGGTCGCGGATGCCTATCAGCAGGCGACGGGGTTCCATCGCGAGCATCCGACGCTAGGCTAGCAGCTCACAAGCTGATCGCTGACTTGAAGGTTGTCAGAGAAAATACGAGAACACGTCGGAACAACGCTCGGAAATCATGATCTTGATAGCGAGTGTTTCCGTGGTGCCCACGTCCGTCTCCCCTAGCCAGATCGGTCTGTACGAATGAGTCCCAAAGAACGACTACGTCGGCAACTCGTTACCGCACGCGAAACCAGCGAACGCTACCTGGAAGATTTCAAAACGCCAGAAGCATGGACGGCGATGGTTCACAAGGGCGCAAATCACGCATTGTGGTTTGTCGGCCACATGGCCAATACAGACAACTTCTTCATTTCAATTGTCGCCCCTGAGCAAGCCGTCAAGCGCGCAGGATTCGCCGAAAAGTTTGGCGTGGGATCGCATCCGACGAGCGATCCGAACGACTACCCTTCCGTCGAAGAGGTTCTCGCGTTTATGCGAGAACGCCGTGCGGTGCTGCTCGGCATCTTTGATTTGCTAACCGAGGAAGACTTCGCCAGGGCTACGCCTGAAGGCACGCCTAGTTTTCTCGCGGATATTGGTTCGGTTTTTGAAATGGCGGTTTGGCACGAGGGTCTGCACAGCGGTCAACTGTCGGTCACGAGACGGTCGCTCGGCTTTGATCCGGCATTTCGTTGAGGAATACGCGGGACGACGAATTATGAGGTTCCGATCAACAACTTTTCGGCCACGTCGCGTGCCAGCGTAGTATCTGTGCCGTCGATGGTCACGGTAACGACACCAGCCTCGCGTCGATTAGCGGCAACTTCGCCTCGAACTCCCAGCGACAGGCCGCTCTCACTCAAGTAACGCAGAAACACCGGCGATTGATCCAAAACGCGAACCAACTGAAAGGACTCACCGGCAGGAGCTTCGGCCAAGCTACGGCTCTGGGTAATGTCGATCGTACCATCAGCTCGCGGAATCGGGTCACCGTGGGGATCTGTCGTCGGATAGCCTAGAAACTTCTCAATGCGATCAATCAAATGATCGCTAACCGCATGTTCCATGTTCTCTGCTTCTTCATGGACTTCGTCCCAGGACAGTTCTAGCGTCTGAGACAAAAAGAGCTCGATTAGCCGATGTCGCCGCAAAACGCGGAGGGCAAGTTTGCGCCCACTCTCGGTGAGCCGAACGCCTTCGTAGGGTGTGTATTCCGCCAGACCGCTTTCGTTTAATGTTTTGAGCATGCTAGTCACCGTTCCCGGCGAAACGCTAAGCGCCGTCGCGATTTGTCCCGTCCCTGCCGGAGAATTCCCCTGCCGCACGCAAGTCTGATACACAGTCTTTACGTAGTTCTCAATGGTTAGACTTGGCATGGATAAAAGATGCAGGAGGAAGAACAGTATGGTGGCGGACGAGCAAGAGGGTAACACAAACCCCTTTTAGATTCATCCCTCCTGCTTCCAACTTCAACCCTTTCCGGATCCCTTGTCATTGGGAAACGAATCGCGGAAGATGGCGACATGAATTTGAACCAACTAGCGCTGGCCCGCTGCGAGCAACTCGTCGAACGTGCGACTCAACTACGGATCGCCGTGCTCCGTGATGAAACTGGCGCACGAATCATTGATTGTGGAGTCCATGTGCCCGGAGGGTTAGAAGCCGGTGTCGGTCTGGCCGAAGTGTGCATGGCGGGACTCGGACGCGTGGAGCTTACGCCGGGAAATCTCGAACTGTGGCCGGGCCCATCCGTCGCAGTGCGAACCGATCAACCGGTCGCAGCATGTATGGCGTCACAATACGCTGGCTGGCAAATCGCCGGCGAAAAGTTCTTTGCAATGGGCTCTGGTCCGATGCGGGCGATTCGTGGTCGTGAGACGTTGTTCGAGAAGATCGGATTCAAGGAAGCGGCGAACGCCGTCATCGGCATTCTCGAAACAGCCAAGCTGCCGCATGAAGATGTCTGCCACCACGTGGCCGAAGAATGCGGAATCGCTGCCGAACATCTAACCTTGATGGTCGCTCCAACGGCCAGTCTTGCCGGATCGATCCAAGTCGTGGCAAGATCCATTGAAACCGCATTACATAAGCTTCATGAAGTTGGTTTCGACATCCAACGAGTGCGCAGCGGATTCGGCGTCGCGCCGCTACCGCCCATCGCGGCCGATGATCTCGTGGGCATTGGACGGACGAACGATGCCGTTCTGTACGGCGGCGAAGTGACGTTGTGGGTGACCGGTGACGACGACAGCTTGCGGGAATTTGGCCCGCAGATACCGAGCTCCGCTTCGCCCGATCACGGTCAGCCGTTTGCCGCAATCTTCGATCGATACGAACGCGACTTCTACAAGATCGACCCTATGCTCTTCAGTCCGGCTCGAGTCGTTCTGAACAATCTCGACACGGGCACCGCGTTCAGATTCGGCGAGACTGACCCGCAAGTGATCCACGAATCATTCACGTCGTGAGCCGCAGCATGAAGTTCGCAGTCCTTGCGGCCTCTGATAGCTGGTACTTTCGCGATTTGGCAAGGGCCGGAGGGACGCGACATCAAGTCGAAGTGCGTTCGTTCTCCGAACTGTCGGCGACGATCGGTCCCAGCGGACATCGGCTAGCCTCGGGAGGAAATGACCTGAGCGACTTTGACGCCGTTATAGTCCGTACGATGCCACCAGGGTCGCTCGAACAAGTTGTCTTTCGCATGGATGCACTGGGGCGACTCGAAGCGGCAGGCACGACCGTCGTCAACTCGCCCCGTTCGCTTGAGGCAGCCGTGGACAAGTACCTTTCGTCCATGAAACTAGCTGATGCGGAGCTGGCTACACCACGCACAATCGTCTGCCAAACCATTGACGACGCGATGCTCGCGTTTGCGGAACTCGGCCGCGATGTCGTGATCAAGCCGCTGTTCGGTGGCGAGGGCCGCGGCATCACTCGATTGACCGACGAAAACCTTGCTTTGCGAGCGTTTTCGATGTTGGCACAATTTAATGCCGTGATCTACGTGCAAGAATTCGTCGAACACTGCGGATACGATATCCGGTTGTTCGTGCTTGGCAGCCGAGTGTTCGGAATGAAGCGGGTCAATGTAGCGGATTGGCGAACGAATGTTGCGCGAGGTGCTTCGACCGAGCCGTTCGAAGTTGATGATCGCTACGCCCATCTGGCACGCTCGGCGGCCAAAGCGGTCGGCGCGCAAATCGCAGGAATCGATATCTTGCCCGCGCGAGACGGTCGCGAATTTGTTCTAGAAGTCAATGCGGTGCCAGGTTGGAAGGCTTTGGCAAGAACGATCCAAACCGATATTGCGGCATTGCTGCTCGATACTGTGGCCGATATGGCGCGGCGACGAAAGGAAGCTTAAGGTGCCTGCCGTGACCAACGAGCTCGTCAACGTCGGATTTCGCCTTTCCGCGACCGCACGACAGATTCCGGATGCCGTTGGCGTGGTGCAACCGCTGGGGCGTGATGCAACCGGCAAGCGAGTTTATCGCCATCTCTCGTTCGCCGAATTGGATCACGACACCGATGCGATTGCGGCCGGATTGCAGGAGATCGGAATTCGCCCCGGGATGCGGATCGCGTTGATGGTGCGGCCAGGCATCGATTTCATTGCGTTGGTATTTGCCATGTTCAAGGCCGGAGTCGTCACGATCCTGATTGATCCCGGGATGGGGCGTAAGAATCTTGTTAAATGCCTCGACGAAGCCGAACCCGAGGGATTCGTTGCCATTTCCCTTGCCCAAGCCATTCGCAAACTATTGCCTCACCGTTTTCGAAACGCTCGTTACAACGTCACGGTGGGACGCCGTTGGTTTTGGGGTGGGCCGACACTCGATCGATTGCGGGCCATGCCGCCCGAAGACTTTAAGCCGAGTCGCACCACGGCATCGGACCCAGCGGCGATCATCTTTACAACCGGCAGTACGGGGCCACCCAAGGGCGTGTTGTACCGTCACGGCAACTTCAACATGCAAGTCGAACAGTTGCGAGAGTATTACGACATCCGACCCGGTGAGATTGACGTTCCGGGGTTTCCGTTGTTTGCCTTGTTCAACGCCGCCATGGGCGTGACGACCGTCATTCCGGATATGGACTTCACGCGTCCCGCGGACGTCGATCCACGCAACATCGTCGAGGCGATTCACGATTGGAATGCGACTCAGGCCTTTGGCTCGCCCGCCTTGTGGAACACCGTAGGTCGCTACTGCGAAGACAATGATGTCACATTGTCCACCCTTCGTCGCGTGCTTTCGGCGGGCGCTCCCGTTCCCCCACATGTATTGCGGCGCATGAAAGACGCGATCCACCCTGAGGGCGATGTCCACACGCCTTATGGTGCTACCGAGTCGCTACCGGTGGCTTCCATCGCCGCCAGTGTCGTGTTGACCGAAACGGCAGAACAGAGTGTGCGTGGCAAGGGCACTTGCGTCGGCTCACGGTTCACCGGCATCCGTTGGAAAGTGATAAAGATCGACGACGGACCGCTCGCCGACATGAGTCAGGTCGAAGAATTGTCTCGCGGCGAGATTGGCGAACTGATGGTTCAGGGCAGGGTCGTGACCTCCGAGTACGTGACTCGCACGGATGCGAATGCATTTCATAAGGTCCGCGATGGCGATCTGTTTTGGCATCGCATGGGCGACGTCGGCTATCTCGACGATCAAGATCGTTTCTGGTTCTGTGGTCGAAAATCTCATCGCGTCGAAGGCGTACAGGGCACCATGTTCACGATCCCTTGCGAGGCGATTGTGAATCAGCACGCCAAGGTCTATCGGTCCGCTCTGGTCGGCGTTGGCGAACCTCATCGTCAGTTGCCCGTCGTGATCGTCGAAACTTGGCCGGAACATCGCCCCCAGTCACCTCAGGAGGAGAAGCAATTGCTCGCCGAGCTGTGGGAGCTCGTAAAATCGAACTCGCTCACCAATCCGGTTCATGACATTCTGCTGCATCCTTCGCTGCCAGTGGATATCCGTCACAACGCCAAAATATTTCGCGAGAAGTTAGCCGTTTGGGCAGCGGAAAGACTGAGATGACGAGCCGGACGATACATTTTTAGTGCAGATGATCTCGCACAAGTTCAGAGTTCGTGATCCGGAATAAAATCTGGCTATTCAACCTCTGACGGGGCAAGGACGCAGAACTCTTTAGCTTGCTACTTGAACTGCGCCGTAGCCTATGCCATGCTTTTGACTCGCTCAATTTCATCACTCAACGTCGTTGCAGCTAACAGATTGACTCGTATTATGAATCAGACTTCCGTTCTATGTTCGTATCGCCCGTTCTTGGCGGTCGCACTTCTTCTCAGCTTCATAGGGCCGACCTTGGCGCAAGACGCACCCGAGCCCGCGGCAGAACAGCAGTCAAACGCTACGGTCGAAACCAGCGAGTCCCCGCCTCCGGAAGCGACGGTCGCCTCCTCAGCAGCAGAGCCGAAGCAAGATCTTGTCTGGCCTTTCGTTCGACTAGGTGTTGGAGTTGCGGTTGTGCTCGGGCTGATCATAGCGCTCAAGGTGAATGCGTTCATCGCGCTGATCAGTGCCGCGATTGTGGTCAGTCTTATGTCACCTGGCCCCTTCTTTGCAAAGATGACGCGCGTTGCGGAATCATTCGGCACAGGAGCTGGCAACATCGGGATCGTCATTGCGTTGGCTGCCGTAATCGGTAGTTGCCTGCTTGACAGCGGAGCCGCCGATCGCATCGTACGGGCCTTTCTCAAGCTGCTGGGCGAGAAACGCGCACCGATCGCATTGATGGGCAGCGGATTTGTTCTTGCGGTGCCTGTATTCTTCGATACCGTGTTTTATCTGCTCGTGCCGTTGGCTCGCTCGCTTCACCGCACGACTGGAAAGCAGTACTTGAAATACATCATGGCGATCGCCGCTGGCGGCGCGATCACTCATACGCTAGTGCCGCCAACTCCCGGCCCGCTGGTCATGGCAACGACGTTGGGAATCGACGTGGGCATCATGATCCTGATCGGCGGTTTAGTCGCGCTGCCCTCAGCCATCGCCGGATTAATCTGTTCCAGCCTGGCCGATCGCTGGATGCCGGTGCCGATGCGGCAAGTCGGAAATCAACCCGATCCAGAGCCTTTGGCAGACGAGGATCTGCCGCCGCTTTGGTTGAGCGTTTTGCCTGTCGCGTTACCCGTTCTGCTGATTTCGGCAAACACGGTCTTGGAGACCTCGGCTAAGAGCGCCGTCAAACCGCAACTAATTCAAGCGGGCATTGCGCGGCCTTCCGACAAGGAACTCGCGGAAGCCATTCGCGCTCCCGCGAGCATCACCGACGCCAAGGCCCAGACGCTGGCCAAAGCCGCGGGGGTGAGTAATGTTTTCGGAAATGCGAACTTTGCGTTGCTGTTGTCGACCGTGGTGGCCTTGTGGATGCTGGCCAAACAACGCGGTTTGGCGCCCGTCGAAGTTGCTCAAGTCGTCGAGAATTCGCTCATGGGAGGCGGGGTGATCATTCTCATTACGGCAGCGGGTTTTTCCTTCGGCGCGATGCTGAAAGCTGCCGAAGTTGGCGTGGCGATTGAATCTCTGTTCGCGGTGGGCGGATCAGGCTTCCTCCTGCTGATCGTCGGATTCTGCTTGGCAATGGTGTTAAAGGTTGCACAGGGATCCAGTACCGCCGCGATGATCGTCGGTTCCGCGATGATGGCCGCGATTATAGAAGGAAGCGGTGTACCGCCTGCCGAACTGCTCGGCTTTCATCCCGTCTATCTCGCAACGGCCATCGGCGGCGGGTCGCTGGTGGGTTCTTGGATGAACGACAGTGGGTTTTGGATATTTGCCAAGATGGGCGGACTCACGGAAGTAGAAGCCCTTAAGTCCTGGACGCCGATGCTGGTGGTGCTGGGCGTCGTTAGCTTCTTAATGACACTTCTGCTCGCTAATGTAATGCCGCTCGTTTAGCCGAATCTGGAAACGCGCAAGATCTAGCGACCGTACTCGTCGTCGTAGTCGTCGAGCGACGCTTGCACGACCTTCCGTGCGTGATTTGCATCATACATGCCTTCGATCGTCAAAATCGTCTTTTTGTCCGGCATGTTCTTGTACGTTGCAAAGTAGTGATGCAATCTTTCGACGATCGCCTGCGGCAACTCAGAGACTTCGTTGATGTGTGACCAGACGTTATCATTTGCCATGACGGCGATGATTTTGTCATCGGCCTCATCGCCATCCACAACCTGTAAGCCGCCAACGACTTTAGCTCGCAAAATAATCTCGGATCGTGCAATCGGTCGTTCCGTAAGAACACAGATATCAAGCGGATCTCCGTCACCGCGTTTGGCTTTCGGAGAGAGTTCGCTCACTCGTCGACCGCAGTAGGTCTGCGGCACGAATCCGTACAAAGCTGGGGGCTGCGAAGAGCCGCGTTGTGGTCGGTCGACGCGCAAGTAGCCTGTGACTTTGTCAACTTCGAACTTGATCAAGTCGAACGGCGTAATCTCGATGAAAGCTTCAACGACATTGGGGGCGTCTTTCCCGGGATCAAGCCCGTGCCAAGGGTGGGGTCGCCACCGGTAAAACGGTGCACTAAAAGACATGAAATCCTTTCCATCCGGCGGGCGGTTTCGGTGAGGCTAGTCAACCGTCATCAGAGCGAACGGCACCAAACTCGACAAGGCCAGACGGTTGCCAGAAGTTTGACGACACTATCAGTACAGTGTCGATACGCCCCGATCATCAATCTGATAAGGGACGATTTCGTCAGAACAGACGCTTCCTCGGTGCTTTGCAACGTACAGACCGCGACCGATGCGATTGCCATCTCGGATCTTGCCCATGTAAATCAAGGTGTTTGCATTCGAGATTGCATCCCCTTCGTCGAGGTGTCTTGCAATCAAGTCGTCGAGCATCGACTCGTGAGACGTGTATAACATCAAGCAACCGATCCCGGCAGTATCATAAATGGCCTTTGCTGCAGCATCGGCATGAACGCGATATCGTTCGCGAAATAAGTCGCGAGCCACCCATTCTGGGTCCTTCCGCAACACCTGATGGTAGACATACTCGCATAGGTTCAATTGAATGGACTCCTGAGGGCGATCCGTCGGCTCGATGCCATCAATGACGATCCGGCGTGTGCCTGAGACGAAGTTGCCGTAAAGAAAAGCGATCGCTGCACGCAACTTGGCGTTAAGTTCAATTTGCCAGCTACGCCATTCGTCCCAATCGAGGTCATGCTTCGTTACACGTTGCCCGCGATAGTCGAACACGTGTAAGTAGTCTCCGTGCGAACTACGTTCGAAGAATCCTTCCAGCTCGGGATGCCGCTCACTGGGAACGGATATCAGCGGCCAACCGAACATCCTTCGAGCGTATTCGGCATGATTCTGCGAGTCACCTCGCGCGGCAACATCGAACACAACTCCACGCCGAGACTCGTCGGACTGACCTGCATGGGCGTATTGCAGGCCGAGTTGCGTTTTTCCGATCCCGGTCGACCCGACGACAACTGTTAAAGTGCCGGGGAGCAAGCCACCGCCTAGCATTTCATCAAGACCGGGGACTCCGGTCGATTGGCGTTTCGAATCAGCCACGTCTACCTCAAGCTTTCCCATGCGCCGATGAGTAACTCCGCGGCGCGGTCAATATCTTCTTCGGAGGTGTACCAACCGACGCTCAATCGAACCGTGCCTCGAGCTCGATCGGGAGCCAATCGAATGGCTGCCAACGTCGGTGACAATTTCGTCAAACCCGCGTGGCACGCCGATCCAGTCGATGCAGCGATTTCTGGTGTTCGCGCGAGCAACTCGCCGCCACTGACGTCGGGGAAATTCACACTCAATGTGTTGGGCAATCGTTCGGCCCTCGCTCCATTTATGGTCAATTCGCTTCCGATGGCGTCACGCAGCTTCATTGCCAATCGATCTCGTAGATCCGCCATTCGGTCGCTCGCATCCTCAACGGCCTTTCCCGCGAGAAAGCAAGCATGTCCGAGCGCGACGATGAAGGCGGTATTCTCGGTCCCCGGCCGCAAGCCTCCTTCGTGTGCAGCCCCGTGCGTATAAGGCTCCAGTGCGACGCCCTGACGCACATATAATGCACCAACACCCTTGGGTGCGTACAGTTTATGCCCGGCAATCGTCAACATGTCGACACCCAGTTCCTCGACGTAGGTGCGAATCTTACCAATCGATTGCGCCGCGTCGGTATGAAATAGGACGTTTTTCGAGCGGCAAACTTCGGAAATGGCTTTCAATGGTTGAACGGTTCCGATTTCGTTATTCGCATGCATAATGCTGACCAACTTCGTATCCGGCCTGAGCAGCGCAGCGATAGCGTCCGGCTTGACGACGCCATCGGCGTCGCAGCCCACGACACTGACGCGACATCCTAGCTTCTCGATATACCTGGCGGGCTCGGCAACCGCAGGATGTTCGAGGGCCGAAATGATGAGGTGACCGTCGAACACCGGCGCACGTGCCAGCATGACGCCTTTGATCGCAAGGTTGTTGCTCTCCGTCCCACCACCGGTAAACAAGATTTCGTCGCGGTCGGCCCCCAGCAGAGAAGCAACACGTTCACGAGAGTCTTCAATCGCTTCGTGGCAAGCGCGGCCTAACGCATGGTTGCTCGAAGGATTACCGTAATGCTCCGCTAAAAACGGAAGCATCGCTTCTTGGACACTCGGAGCAATCGGCGTCGTGGCGTTATAGTCAAGGTAAATCTGTCTCATGCCTTGAGCTTACGTGAAGTCAACCATCGAGAACAGTCACCATCGATGGCGATCTGCAAGCTTGACGCGGTTATCGCGGGGACGTTATCGGCGAACGCCAGATGAACTGATTTCTTGAAAAGAGCGACCTTGACTTTATCGCGTGATCTCTGCTAATTACACCGCCCCTTCAAGGAATCTCCTCTTATCGTCAATCGACTATATTGCGCTTGAGGCAAAACGTGCGGAATTTGCTGTGTGGCTTAGGTTGCTCGATCGCGCTCGTCGTGCTAGCGACTGATGCTGTACGCGCTCAGCGAATTCCTATTCCTGAGAGTACGGTTACCGAAACCTTTTATCAGCATCAAGGATCAGTAACCGGTAACCCACTTGCACCGGTACCACAACCCAACTCGCAACTCGTCCAAACCCCTTCTACAACACTCGGGCCACCGCGATTCGATCCCTACTCGACGAATCCGAATGCCGCTTCCCAGCCACCCTCTCTGCTGCCCCCCTCTGCGAGTTCCCCGAGCTCGAGCGCGACAACAGCGCCCTTCTGGCAGACACCGAGCAGCCAGGGAAGTGTCGTTCAGCCAGTCTATCCGCAGGCCCAGTATCCACAGGCCCAGTATCCTCAAACCATCGGGCCGCAGGGTTACCAGGTGCCGAGTCCAACGTATACTCCTGGTGCCTATCCTCAGCAGCCTCCCGTGCTGTTTCCGAACGGAATCAACTTACCGAACTGGTATTTGCCACAGCCTCAGACCGGCCAATATCTCCGCCTGTTTCAAGATGTGCGTATGACGTATACGTGGGTCAGTGGCGGGGATTCGCCCGTCAAAATGTCGACCAATGACATCGAACTTGCGACGACGGTTAACTTCCCGAACTTCTTCTACAGCGGGCAACCTCTGCAAGTCTCGCCAGGATTCATTTTCCAAGTGTGGGATGGTCCGACGACGGATCCGCTCCCGACAGTCCCAACTCCCGCGGGTAACCCACTTACTCCGCTGACCGCGCCGGCAGGCTCCTTTCCAACCGAACTTCCTCCAAAGGTGTACAGCACCTACTTGGACTTTGGCTGGAAACCGATGATCACGCCGCAATTCGGAGGCGACATTGACTTCAGTGTCGGTGTCTACTCAGACTTCGATACGGTCACTCAGGACAGCGTGCGTTTTCAGGGAACCGGCCTGTTGGTCTTGGGTTTAACGCCAACTGTTGCTTTGAAGGGCGGTGTCACCTACTTGGATCGACTCGATCTAAAGTTATTGCCGGCAGGCGGCATCCTGTGGCGACCCAACCCTCAGACACGGTTCGATATTTACTTTCCCAAGCCGAAGCTCGCGCAGTACTTGACGACGTTTGGCAATACAGACGTTTGGTGGTATGTGAACGGAGAAATTGGCGGCGGATCGTGGACGATCGACCGAAGCATTGTCGTCCTAATGAACCCTCTAGTACCGCTCGGAGCGACAAAGTCGGTGCCGGCCGGCGGTGACCGGCGGGTTGATCTAAATGATTACCGAGTCGGCGGCGGATTTGAATGGACTTGCCAAACCGGCGTTCGCGGCTTCGTCGAAGCCGCCTATGTTTTTAACCGCGAGCTCGTATTTGCATCCGGACCATTCACCAAGCGGAGTCTGGACAGTTCTGTCATGGTGCGCGGAGGTGTGACGTACTAGTGTCTCACTAGACGCAAAAGTGCCTATGGCCACAACTGCCGAAAATTCGGTGAATTGGCGACTAATTACCGCAGTTGTGATTCTGCTGCAGAGCGCGGCCGGTAAAGCGCAGGAACTTCCTTCTGCGACCGGCTTTGAACATATTCCCATCATGTACCAGGGACCCGATCCTACCGCGAACTACTTCTTGCCGCTTGCGGATGGATTTGATTCGCAGTTGTCTCGGCTTCCATCGCCCTCTGCGCAGATACCTGAACTTTTGCCGGCACCTGCGGAGACCTTTGTGGACTACGCGGATCCGCAACAGTTTTCGATTGAGGACGTCCCTGGCACAATCGGTCGCGTGACCGAGTTTAAGGATGGATTTTTTCAGAAGGCATGTTTTACGGGAGCCTTTATCGATCGTGGCAGTGCAAACAGTTTTGGGGTGAATGAATTGGATGCTTCGCTCACAGTGGCGGTGCCCTTGCCGAAGCGCGAGTGGCCGCTATTGATTACGCCCACGTTCAATGTTCGATATCTAGACGGCCCGATTGCACCTTCACTGCCACCAAGGCTATACGAAGCTTATGTAGATTTCCTGTGGGTGCCGCGACTCAATGATCGCTGGACAGCGATTATCGGAGTCGCACCATCGATGTATACAGATTTCGAGGTCAGTACGAGCGATGCATTTCGCTTTACGGGAAAAGCTCTTGCGCGTTACGACTGGGTACCCGGCAAGTTGCAGATGGTCTTCGGCGTTCTTTACCTCAACCGCCATAATGTGAAAGTGCTGCCAGCGGGTGGATTCATATGGGATCCAAGCGTTGACCAGCACTACGAGTTAATCTTCCCACGACCTCGATTTTCCCATCGAATCGACGTTGGTCCCGGCTACGAGGACTGGGTTTATCTGGGTGCTGAATTTGGGGGCAACAGCTTCGCCTACGATCAAGGTGGCGTGGCAGATATCGTGACCCTGCTCGACTACCGAGTCCTACTTGGACTGGAACGCAAATTCAACGGCGGGGCGGGGTATCGTATCGAAGTAGGCTATGTCTTCTCCCGAACGGCGAAATTCAACTCGGCCCTTCCCGATATCAACGCCGACAACACGGCACTTGTCCGTGCGGGCTTGACCTACTAACCACCTAGATTTTCGGAGCCGTGTCGTGCCCTCTGAACCGCTGCTAGTAACCAGTCGATTCTATGTGGTAGAGGTCGATCGTCCTTTGGCAGATGGCAGCATTCGGACGCGTGCAGTAGTTCGACATCCCGGCGCAGTGACAATTGTGCCAATGATCGACGACGATCATGTATGTCTGATTCGCAATTTCCGCGTTTCAGTGAATCAGACGCTGATCGAATTGCCCGCTGGCACGCTTGAACCGCCAGAGCCAGCTGACCAAGCAGCCCATCGCGAACTTGTCGAAGAAACGGGGTACGAAGCTGGGGCTATGCAAGAGTTGCACCAGTTCTATCTGTCACCAGGGATCCTTGACGAGAAGATGCATCTCTTTCTGGCAACTGACTTGAAGGAAGTGGGGGCCGCTCGGGAAGCGGGCGAAGAAATTGAGAACTTGATCGTGCCCTGGCAAGAAGCGATCGAACTTGTGGAATCACGAAGAATTCAAGACGCTAAAACGATCAGCGGTCTGCTGCTCTATGACCGCATTCGGTCACGTAATTCTTAAGGCGACCCACTGGGGTTGGCAATCTGACCTTGAACGGGCCTCTTCGAAATGGTGAAGTAAAACTCACTTCCCTTGCCGAGTTCCGATTTTATCCAAATTCGGCCCTGATGACGTTCGACGATTCGCCTGCAGATCGACAACCCGACTCCCGACCCCGGTCGTTCGTGCTCGGCGAATAAACGCTGGAAAACGAGGAAGATGCGTTCAAATTGACGTTCTTCAACTCCCACACCGTTATCTTTGACGCAGAACTCCCATTCCGATTCACACTCTCGAACACCAATGTGGATCTTTGGTGGTCGATCGCTTCGATAGGCGATTGCGTTTCCCACGAGGTTCTGAAAAAGCTGCATCATCTGCGTACGGTTGCAAAGCATGACGGGCAGCTTGTCACTGGTCAACTCGGTCGCCGTTTCTCGCAATTGTAGTTCAAGGTTATTCCGGACTTCGGCAAGTACCATATTGCAATCCGTTTCTTCAAACGGATGCTTATCAGTCGTGACGCGTGAATACGTGAGAAGATCGTCCAGTAGACGCTTCATTCGCCGCGCGCCTTCGACCGAACTCGCTAGGAATTCATCGGCCTCCGAATCGAATCGCCCGGCGTAACGTCGCTGCAATAGCTGGCAGTAACTGGAGATCGTTCTCAATGGAGCCTGCAGGTCATGCGACACGCTATAGGCGAATTGCTCGAGATCGCGGTTGCTGCGTTCCAATTCTTCTGCGTATCGATTACGCTCCTGTTCGGTTTTCTTTTGTGCGGTAATATCCCAGAAGAGCAGCTGTGTCCCGATGACGTCTTCTTCGCTATCGTAGATCGGCGTCCTGATCGTGTGTACGTCGAACTCGAGCCCACTCGGCAAACGTACCGTTTCGTAGAGCTCTGAAAGTTCTCCAGTGTCGGTGACTTTCGCGTCCAACGCGCGGTGCAACGCGGCGGCTTCGGTACCGAACAGGTCGTAGGCCGTGCGTCCGATTATGTCGTGTGCCTGCAGGCGAAACAATTTGCAGAGAGCGTTGTTTACGAAAGTGAACTTTCCCACTGAGTCCATTCGGGCGACGCATAGCGGGATATGGTCCACTAGCGAGTGATACAGCGACTCGGACTCGCCGAGTTCCTCTTCGGCTTGTCGACGTTCGAGTATTTCTGCGTGAAGCTGGCGATTTGCGGTGGCAAGTTCTGCTGTGCGCTCGCGGACACGGCGCTCCATCTCATCATGGGCTTCGCGTAAAGCTTCCTCGGCTTCCTTGCGCTGGCTGAGATCGATTAAGGAAGTTTGTACGGCCGGTTGACCGTCCCACTCGATCACCGAGATGAACTTCTCCACCCAGACCGTTGTGCCGTCGCGCCGCAGATCCTGCGCTTCGTACCGTGGCGGCACGCCATCACCTCGCAGTCGCGCCTCTGCAAATTGCTTCGCTCGCTCGCGCTCGTGTGGAGCGATCAAAGGCAAAATGCTCTCCATTGCCAGGACTTCACTCGTCGAATAACCATGCAGCGCCGCCCATGCCTCATTGACGAACAATGGCTTGAACATCCGGTGAATTAGAATCCCCTGAATCGAGTCTTCGATGAGTTTCCTAAAACGTGCTTCGAATTCAAATCGCTGTTCGCGCAGAGCAAGATCATGCAGGCGGGAATTCTCAATCACGACGGCGAGATGGCGAGCGACCGCGCAAAGCAGCTCCAAATCCGAGTAAGTAAACTGATCGGTTTCGGCGGCAGTTTCCAACTGCAAGACTCCGGAGACCTTATCATCGCCATTTAATAGAGGCGCTGAGATCACCGAGTGTCGTAGCGCGTCATCGGCTGTAAATTCGGCACTGGGAGTTGAGTCGGAGTTCGTGCCGGACGCGAGAATTGCTGATCGCATTCGTACGACTTCGTCCGCGATCTTGCTACAGATGGCTGCTGGAGTCTGAGTTCCGCGAGAAACTTGTGCTGCCATCGGAGCTAAAGCGCCGGTTTCATCTTGAAGTAAGACGCAACCCGTCTGCGTTTGCGGAAACGCACGAAAGAGGCTCGATATGACTTTTGGAAGCACCCGATTCAGGTCGAGTTCGCGCGATAGGTGTTCGATAATTCCTACCAGAGTCTGCAATTTATCAGGCTGCACGACGGGACTATCAGAGTGCGAGCTGTCTGAGGAACAATCCAGCGTCGAGAGTATGCTGGGGATCTCTGTGTCGTCCGACATCACGACAAGATCTTCGGTCGAGGGGTCTTCGGTGAAAATGAATTCGAAGGCTGCAATCTCGATGCGATCGCCGGAGTACAGACGCTGCCGGCCATCCGGTCCTGGCTTAATGACTTTGCCGTTGACAAGAACACCGTTACGGCTGCCAAGGTCTTGTACATATCTGGCTTCATCCACCAGTTCTATTCGCGCGTGCTCGCGGCTTACGGCGAAGTGCTCTAGGACGAGATCGCAGAGCTTCGGATTGCGCCCGACGACTAAAGCTTCCGATCCGAGTTCGCAGATCGTTCCGGGTGGTAACCCACGAGTCGCCTTCAGTACTGCCATCAGGATTGCGATCTGCGCCTTCCTCGCTCAAAGCTGACACTTCTCGATAACATTGGAAAATCTCAACGAGCTATGGAAGTTATGCGATTGCGGTCTTCCGACCTCAGCAGCAGTGAGTGTATCCGCAGATTGGGGGAACTCCAAGCAAGTCACAACGATTTGCGGGCAACCACGTTTCGACTGGGGTTCTGGTACAGAACCGATTCCAAGAGTTGTGGGCTGCCACATCGATACCTGCCATCACCGTAGTGCCATTCCTGGTCGGTTGGGTAGTGTTCGTCAAACCAGGGCCAAGGTGTGAAAGGAGAGTACCCCAACGCTTCGATCAACTTCTCGGATTGCATCGTGACGTTGCCTGCGCGGGGCGGCAGCGGGCCAGCTTCGTGGCGAAAGCACCCGATCAACAAGTTGGGATCATAACCGCCGACTCGGTTAATCACCTGAGCGATCTGATACAGACTGAGGTGTCGCGGGCCACCCGCGTGATACAAGCCCGCCAAGTCACGTCGAAGTACGTCTTCCAACAGCAGGCTCAGGCAATCGGTGTAGGTTGGCGATCGAATCTCGTCGTAGTACAAAGTCGCGGGCTTAGACTTTTTGAACCGAGATTGTATCCAATCTATGGCGCCGGCGTGACCATTAAAGCTGACGCCCATCGGTAGTGAGATTCGCAGGACACACGCCTGCGGTCGACGCGTCAGTATCAATTGTTCTGCGGCGACCATGGTCTTGCCGTAAACCGTGACCGGATCGGTTGGATCTTCTTCGACATGTTGCCCATCGCCACGACCCGAAAAAACGAGATCGATAGAAAGATGCACCAGTCTCACATCGCTGCCTTCGATTGTCGTGAGTAGATTATCGACGCTGTCGACGTTCACTCGCTGCGCCATTTGTGGATCAAGTTCGCAAGATTTCAGCGCGCAAGAACCTTCTGAATTCAACACAGACTGAAACTGATACTGATCAAAAAGGCGTGCGAGTCGGTCGCCATCGTCGGCGTCACAGCCAATAATGCCATCTCCACGCAGCGGCCAATTATCCACTCGCCGAGTTGCGATAACCTGACCCGGATATTTAGCCGACAAGTAACGGAAAGCGTTATACCCGGCAACGCCCGCGAGCCCCGTGATCAACAACGGTAGCCGCAAGCTACCCACTTCCCAATCGTGATGCATAGCTGCGTATCGAACCCGCTTAGAAATCGCCGACAACCTCGCCACCCGCTCGCGTTGAGAGTGCCAGGTAAGTGTTGTAGTCGATCGTGTAAGAGAGAAAGCGAACGCTGCCGTCCGCCAAGCCGACGTATGCTCCGCCGGGATGCCAGCTCCATAAATGTTGAGCCGCGATGAAGTACGGATCGCTATCGTCCTTGTAAAATCCTAACGTCGAGCTAACGTAGTGCTCGCACTCCCAGCCGCCACATATCGGCCAGCCCCAACCGAGATCTCGCGGTATCCCGCGCTCGCCCATTAGAATCGTGGTGCTAGTCCCATCAATGATGCTTGCGAATCGACTGCCACTGTTGAGGTACATTACCCCATTTCCTGCCCTCGGCAATGTGCTTGTCGTTCCAGCAGCAACGCAGCCAGAGAATGCACTCGTAGTATCGGGGTCGTTGCTTCCTCCCATCCCCATGTAGTTAGAAGGGTATAAAACGCCCACATCTCCCGAGGCCGGCAATGGCCCCGTTGGCCCGCTCAGCAGCGAACGGTCGCTGGAGGGATCGCTGGGACAAGTAAACAAATCGATCAAGTTGGACGCGGGGTCTCCACCTCCGGCTGCTTGAAGCGCTTTGAGATGGTTGCCGCAGTGCTGCTGGCTGAAGTCGATCGTGTCATGTGCTCCAGTCTGTTCAAGGAAGGGGAGCGTCAATGCCAAGTACCCCCACGAATAGGAACCGAACACAGGCTGCATGCTGCCGGATGGAAACACTCGATAGGAATCGTGATAGTTATGCATTGCAAGAGCGATCTGCTTGACATTATTCGAGCAACTCATCCTCCGAGCTGACTCGCGCGCTGCTTGGACGGCAGGCAGCAGCAACGCCACTAAAATGCCAATGATCGCGATTACAACCAGCAACTCGACAAGTGTGAAGCCGCGACGACGCGTTCTCCCATACATACCGATGTCCCCTGTGATAGTAGAAGCGGTCCTGGCCGTTAACCGCTCAACACAAAATCCTTCTGATCGTCTCCGTTCTCCTCAATCGTACACTGAATCTCCCATTGCGTCTTCGGCGGAGTGATCTTCGGAGTTCCAGGCCGTCGCCGCCTCGCATCTTCGGGCGGCGGGGCGACTTTAATGCCGCTCGACAGCCCGGTCGAAACTCCTGCGGAGGCGGTTTCGACGGTCGATATTGGCTCAATTTCGATTCCGATTACGACACGGTGTTCGCCTGCAAAAGGTCCGTTCTCCCTTGTGAAATGATACTCGCCTGCCTCGATTACAGTTGTGACTGGCCGACCGGAGACTCCTTGTGCTGGGAAAAAACTGATTGATCCTTTAGCGATGTTTGTGCCGTTGACGCTGGCGACACCCTGAATTGCGTGCCGACCGGGCTCTGACGGTCCGCCACAACCCAGCAGGAACAATCCACACAAACTGATCAACACAAAGAGTCGACTGGAGTGCATCGCTGGCCGTGCAGTATTCGAGGGGCTATATAAATCGAGGGTTGCCTTGCGAGACGACTTCGATGCTACGGCATTCCTTAGCCAGTTGCAAGTTGCACGGCGGTAACTTCGTTGATTCCCCCTCCCGGCACCGGTATAGTCAAAAGCCCGTATGAACATGGATTTGGCGCGAGTGTAATCTGACGCTCCTTCGATGCCGGATCGCCGATCAGGACAATTAGTTATGCCTCGGATATTTATTACAGCGTTCGAACCTTACGGCGGTTGGAACGAAAACTCGAGTTGGCTGGCGCTTATTGAATTCACGAAGCAGCTAGGTCCCAATGCGAATGTTACCACGCGGCTCTATCCGGTTGATTTCGATGCGGTTACCCAACGTTTGCGAACAGACCTGGAATCTGACTACGACTTTGCGATTCATTTGGGACAAGCGCCTGGGGCGGCATCGATAAGGCTTGAATCCATTGGCTTGAACATCGGAGGCCGATCGGAGCAGCGGGCGGAAGAGTTTCATCGCTTGGTCGAGGATGGCCCCGTGGCATACCGCAGCGCGCTGCCGCTTGCCGAATGGTCAAACTTGCTGCGCGCGGACGGCATTCCCGCCACCGTGTCCTACCATGCCGGGTCCTATCTGTGTAACGCGACGCTCTACCTGTCGCATTTCTTCACCGAGGCGATGAACTTGAAGACGCAATCCGCGTTCGTTCACCTGCCGCTCGATCATTCACAGACCTTGAAGCAGGACAAAGAGTTGCCAGCAATGTCCTCAGAAATGGCTAGTCGGGCATTGCAGCTAGTCGTGAAGCAGCTAACTAAGCAGGCACGGGTTGTCGCTCAAGAGCTCGCTTGATTCCCACGTACGAAGCGTGCGACTTCAAGCAAGTATGGCGAAAGGACTCGGGGCGCGACACAGCTTCTAGACGAAACGTCTCAACGCCATCCCTCGTGAATACCAAGTCGCCCGCGTCAAACCATTTGTGTCCCGGCAATCGCTCGACCGCGATCGAATCGAACCGATCCAGTTCGACCGATTTGACTTCGGTGCCGAAAACAAACGTCGGCAGAATTGAAGGACCCGAGAATTTGATCTCGTTTCGTAGCACCACCACTCGACGATTGGTCAACCGATAGAACCCTCCGTGGAACGGAGCCCCAAAAAAGGAAGGAGCAAGACGGTAAAAGTACAACGCAAGACAAAACGGAATTCCCGCCAACGCGAACAAGTTTCCGACACGAAAGATGTAGATGCCAGCCTGAATTCCGAACAGCTGGCCCATGATGCGACCAAGCGTGTACTTTGCAATCGAAGGCCAAGCATCCATTACAGTGACCTCTTGGACTGCGCTAGGTGTCACTCCGGCGATGGCTTGTTTCATAGTTTGCGTCCTGTCGACCGCGAATGGTAGGGTCACGTGAAAGCTAGAAAACTACCAAAGCAAGGGGAAATATGCCAGTAGCCATGAAGCTGGGAATCGCACGCTGTATACCACGTCAAGTAGTGGGTGATGTTTCGGGTCGGCGTGCAATCCTGTAAGGTGATGGACTCGTCGAGAGTACCAAAACAGAAATTAGAGTGGCGAACTACGAAGATAGAGTGGTGAACCACAAAGCCCGACACACTGGCAATCCCGACACACTGGCAATCGGTGGGCTCGGAGGCCCTCGCTTCCCGAAAGTCTACTTCAAGCAATTGAACTCCGATCACTCGCAGAGAAACGCTCCCGGCATGGATGAGACGACGCCAGCTGCTTGCAATGACGACGGTGATGACCTTGTGATCGGCCAGGGGGCCCCCACGGAGTCACCGGACGCGGCGCAGACTGTTTTTCAAGCCGAACTTGCGGCGCCGTTACCAAAACAATTGCAGCGCCGAAGTTTGCGGGTTCGGCCCCGCCGTAAGCTGCTGCCCCTGAATCTCTTTATTTTGACCTGTTTCTCCACCTTCCTCGCGGGTGCGACGCAGTGGCACACGTGGCAGTTTCTAATCACCGAGCCCGTGCAGGCAGGCAGTTTGATTCCGCTGCGAACTGCGATTCTCGTTCACTGGCAGGATGGCTTGATTTATGCAGCGTGCGTCTTGTCGATTTTATTGACGCACGAGATGGGACATTTTCTAGCGACCCTCTACTATCGCATACCGGCAAGTTTCCCGTACTTCATTCCTCTACCAGTGATTAGCCCGATCGGCACGATGGGGGCCGTAATCGGTATGGATGGAATGCGGGCGGATCGTCGTGAAATGTTTGACATCGGGATTGCTGGGCCGCTCGCTGGCTTGGTGATCGCAATTCCAATTACTTGGATCGGTATCACACGCCTCGACTTAACCGTTCCAGTTTCAGGGCCGTATCAATTCGATTCGCCCCTAGCCGTGCGGTTGATGATGGACGCAGCCCAGCCGGAAGGATATCAGCCCGGCCAGATGACGGCCCATTCGCAACTGAATCCTTTTTTTATGGCCGGTTGGGTCGGTTTACTTGTCACGGGACTGAATATGATGCCTGTTGGACAACTTGACGGTGGGCACATTACCTATGCACTGTTCGGCAAGAGAGCCCATTGGATCGCGCGCGCATTCATGGGAGTGGCAATACTTGCAATGATCGTGGGTGCCGCCTCGCTGGGCTTGGCGCTGATGGTGGGGCTCGTGCTCTTCATGATCGGTACGGATCATCCGCCGACGAGTGACGATACGGCACATCTCGGAATTAGCAGAAAACTGCTAGGATTCCTGTCGCTCGCCATCCCGATCCTCTGTTTCGCGCCGAAGTTGATCGTCCCGATTACCTATACGACAGAGATCCGTCTCCCTGCGCCAGAATCTCCCGTACCGGCAGAGCAGTCCGAACAAGATCAAACTGCCTCCCACCAATGTCCACCAAGCAGGGCGTTCGTAGCTGGCTTCGTTTCGCCAAGCGAGAAAGACCCACACGGGCACGAGGATCGGTTCCAACAACACGAGCCCGGAAGCTTCGTGCCCCGGAATCCCTTTCAAGCCTCGCGCGAACAGCCAGTAGGGCAAACCCATCTGAAAAATCCCAAAGGCGCACAAGAATGCGAGCTGTCCCGCACTTGGCCAGATCCCCAGGTAGATAATATAGGGAAGCAACACGACGCCCGTCACAAAGTGGTTCATCGCGACGAGCCAAGCCGAGTCTTCATGTCGTAGCCAACGAAGTGAGATGACGACGCCCGCATAGGTTAGCCCTCCTAAAAGCCCGTACACCGTTCCATCAATCGACTGACCTTGCAACTCGAAACACAAAATCAATCCGACACCGGCCAGGGCAAAACCGAGCAGCCAAAAATCTCGCCGGTGAACAACGTCTCCGAGTACGAGCACTCCGACCACGAAGATCCATACGGGCGCAGTGTTCTGAAGCCAAATCGCATTCGCAGCGTTAGTCTTGGTCATGGCCGTTAGAAAAGCGGCACTCATCGCAGCAAAAATGAGCGTTGTCGGGATCAACTTCATGGTCCAATGCGGACGTCGCACGAGCGGGAACAGCAGAACGCATGCGAATGTCGTTCGCCAAAAAGCCAACAACGGACCGCGCACAGGCCAACCGTCCATTTCCTTGGGCCAAGCCTCGAACAACGGCGACTTTGCGAAGAATCCGCTCGTGCTCCACAGAACGGCAGCCACAAGAATGAGCAATCGCGATTGCAGCTTGTTTCGCAGCTCCGATTCATTTTTGGTTGGTGAGTCGTCGGTCTGAGGCAAGCTATATCCAGTCGATTCTGAAATTGCAGTTTGCAGTCCGGTATAACGGCGTTCACGCCAGTTCGGCTACAATCGCCGCCGTCACCGGCGGAGATGGCATTTTGAACTTCTAGTCGAACCGGGATTTAGCAGCAGATGAAACAAACAAAGAGATACGACTGTATCGTAATTGGTGGCGGCCACAACGGCCTTGTCGCAGCAGCATATCTTGCGAAAGCCGGTAAGTCCGTTTGCGTTTTGGAACGCCGACATGTACTCGGAGGATGTGCAACGACAGAAGAGCTTTGGCCAGGCTACAAGATTTCGACGGCCGCGTATGTAATCAGCCTATTCTTGCCAGAGATCATTCGTGAGTTGCGACTCAAACACTACGGCTTGAACATCCTGCCACGAAATCCGTCGTCTTTCACACCGTTGCTCGACGGTCGCTCACTTCTCATGGGCCCTGAAATGCGGCTCAATCAGCAAGAGATCGCAAAATTCAGTGCTCAGGACGCGGAAGCTTATCCCCGCTACAACGCGTTACTGGAAAGAGTGGCCGGCGCCTTGGAACCCGTGTTGTCTGAAGCTGCTCCTGATCCGCTGCCATTGCCGAAAGAACGTCGAAAAATAGGCTTAGGAAAGCGGCTGCGCGATATCGGAAAAAGTTGGCAACTATATCAAGCGCTTGCCACTTTGCAGGGCGAATTCCCCGATGCAATCGAACTAATCACAGGCGCCGCACGCCCGATTCTCGAACGCTGGTTTGAGTCCGAAGTGCTGCGAGCGACACTCGCGACGGATGCCATTATCGGTGCATTCGCACCGCCTTCCGCTCCGGGCACGGCCTACGTCTTGTTGCACCACGTTATGGGAGAGGCCGGGGGCGCACGTGGCGTATGGGGGTATGTTGAGGGAGGAATGGGGGCGCTGGCGAAGGCGTTGGAGCATGCTTGTCACGAACTCCGAGTTGACATACGTCGCGAAGCACCCGTCAGCAAGATTATCAGCGAAAAAGGCCAGGTCCACGGGGTGTTGTTAGCCGACAATTCGTTTCTCGAATCGTCCGTGATTGCCAGTAGCGTCGATGCACATCTGACTTTTGAGCAATTTGTGAACCCGTCGGACTTGCCGGGCGACTTTCGTGCGAGCGTAGCCAAGATCGATTACTCGTCAGCGTCCGCAAAAATCAATCTGGCGTTAGCGGAACCGCCTCGCTTTACGGCCTGCCCAAACGACGGCATTGGCCCGCAGCACCACGGCACGATCCATATTGGTCCCACAATGGACTATATCGAGCGAGCGTACGACGACGCGAAGTACGGTCGCCCGAGCATGGAACCGGTTCTTGAAATCACCATGCCGACGAGTGTCGACAAAACAATCGCTCCAGCGGGCAAACACATACTGTCAATATTTGTCCAGTACGCCCCGTACAAACTTGCGGCGGGATTGCATTGGGACAACATAAAAGAGTCGTTCGCTGATCGATGCGTCGAGCAACTCGCCCGTTATGCGCCTAATGTTTCAGCAGCGATCGAACACCGTCAGGTCCTAAGTCCGCTTGACCTCGAACGGACATTCGGACTCACCGGTGGCAATATCATGCAGGGAGCAATGCATTTTCACCAACTTTATTGTTTCCGCCCGGTTGCAGGCTGGTCAGACCACCGCTCTCCGATCTGCGGCCTATATCTCTGTGGAGCAGCCAGTCATCCCGGCGGTGGTGTGATGGGCGTCTGCGGAAAGAACGCAGCAACGGAAATACTTCGGGACATGCCGTGATTTCAAGATCGATAAGATCGGCAAAACCGACCGAATCGTTACTGCATTCGTTTAACAGTAGCCGTAATCGTACGCCGGTGTGGCTATGACGCCAATTTTGTTCAACTACGAGGTAGAGTTTCACTTTGACGCCTTGTCAGTGATTGGGCGACGAAATAATATGGTGATTCAAAGGCCATCAAACATTCCCCTGTAGCTCAGTTGGTAGAGCAAGCGGCTGTTAACCGCTGGGTCGTAGGTTCGAGTCCTACCGGGGGAGCTCGTTTCTTTTCTGCGGAAAGAAACCACCGACCAGTTAACGCCCGGCGTCGAGAGATCGGCCGCCGGGCGTATCGCGTTCTTGGCGTTATTCCGCAAGGGTTTACGACGATTCCGCTGGCCACGTCGCGCTCTCTGGTTCGAGAGAGGATTCTTGGGGTCCGAAAGGAACCCGCTAGGTTCCTTCCGCACGCCGAAATCTCTCGCCAAAACTCTCCGAATCTCTGATTAACAGACCCCGAAAAGTTAACAGGCCGGTCCCTTTCGAACCCTCGATGATATCCACGCAAATGACGGCTACAAGCTACATGAACAATCGATAGTCGTACATCTCGGGACCAAATCGAGAGATAAGTTGCCCGATTCCCGCGATCGCACCGGAGCTCTCTAGCGTCGC
>JACKHM010000006.1 GCA_020638995.1 Planctomycetaceae bacterium | reverse complement strand
CTAGCTATTCAAACTCCTAATCGACGGTCCGGGCGCCGTCGAGCACAGCCACCGGCCAACGGCTGAGTACCGCCAATCGCTTCGCCTCTTCCTCAGTTGGTACAAAGACGATGCCTTTGTGCTTTGGCAACTCGTTCAGAACGAGGTCACCGACGTGCCGCCACTCTTGTTCGACCGTCCAATCAATCACTCGAGAAGTTCTACGAGTTGTGCTTGCCTGCATTTGAAAGAATGGACGCTCGCGCGGGGTAAGCGAGTCCCAAAGGGATGCGTCGCCGTACGCAACAGGAGCGCAGCCTCTTTCCTGTAGCCACCGGCGGTCGATACAGATGCCATAGGGTTCAAAGTCCCATCGTCCGAGGTGCGACCGAAACGTACGAAGTTTGAGCGATGCATTCACCGGCACTGCGGTAAAACATACAACGGCGGTGTTCCCTCGTATCATCCGCGAAGTAGCAATTAGTCGTTGCATCGCGATAATCCTCTGAAGCGACGCAAACGCTGAGCGATCCATTGCTTCAGTGTTCAGTAACAGTTCATCCAAGTAATTCGTCCAACATTGATCGGGCCAGCCATCCGATTGGGATCTAGTGCAGTGAGTGAGCAAATGCCAATCGTCATCCGTGGGCAACTCGACGATCGATGCTGAGTCTGTCTTTGGAAGAAATGAAGTCGAGGTCAAATCGGACTGTGTTGATGATAGAACAACCCATCCGACTGCCCCTGAATCAAGTAGTTCATTGGCATAGTCTCGCTTAATCAGCTCTGCTCCGAGCGCAATGACTACCGACCCTGTCGCGGTATTCGCACTTTCTAATTTCGCGCGAACCAAGCGGTCCAAATGGCCCGCTCGCCGAAGATGAAAGACTAGAAGCTTTTGAGACAGTGACACAACGATTCGGTCGCGAAGCGGCGTATTCGTGAGGTCCGTGCGACGCAACGCACCGGCGGAAAGGGTGTGAAGCTCCGGTGATACAAATCCCGGAAACACGTTCGTTCTGCGGACCAACCTTTGTTGGTGAATTACGCGATTGAACCATGCAGGTATTTTTTCGGCCTCCCGAGGACAGATCATCAACACGACTTGAACACCAAACAGTTCGGCAGCACGCTGGACGAATTGCTCGGGTGTCGTGGATGCTGCAGTAAGCAGAACATCATGGTCGCGATTGATCTTCGAACACGCCGCGCGGAACACGCTAAGCCAAGCCACTTGTTTATCCAAACGTCGACCGAGCCGAGAACTAACTATTCCGACAAGTCGACGATCTGGCCTTCCATGAGGCCACCACACCAGTCGGTCACCGAGCGATATTCCCAGTTGATCATCTGTTATCGGAAGGGAAGTGAGTTGCGCACCACTCGTCATCTGCTCCAATAACCAAGACTGTTTCTCTTCGAATCGAAGTCGCTCTCGTTTCGGCAGCGACATACAATCGTAGTCGGCCCATGTGGCAAGAATCGACGGAAGAAGATCATCGCCATTTTCAAACGCTAAGTTTGCATGATTGGGCAACCAACCGGCCTCATGCAAAACATGTAACAGTCGAATCCGCTGGGATGGCATGACAGATCACGGAACCTGATGGTCGAGCTACCCGCTCACAGCCCTCAAACGCTCCGAGCGCGACTTCGGAACATTCGCTTTGAATTCTCGACGTTAGTTCTAACACGCGATCCTACGGGATCAATACGAACGCCTCGCAGATGTATTGAGTTCGTAGAGAGCGAGCAAGAAATAGGAAAGGCCTCTCCAGGTGGGGCAGAAACCTGAAGAGGCCTAGAAGTGTTGTCTCCGCCAAGTGGGGCAGTAACTTGGCATGAGTGGAGACATGTCAGGTACCTAACTCCCTCATTGTGTCTTCGATGTCCAGAATGTCAAGCGCCTAACTAAAAAAATTCTGATTCATTTCTCGAACACCTGACTTTATTGGATAGACGAGGAAAACCGTATCGACCTGGAGGAAGGCACGCAACGCTCTTAGGAACACGGGAAAAATAACTTCGGCGAAACCAAAGTAGCCATCACACTCCGTGGGATGATTAGCAGAAGATATAGCGAAGTTGTTTTTCCCGTGTTCCTTAGCATCCACTCACAATCAACCTACGCTGGTTGAATCCCGTGGAGCGCAGCTTTTGGAGGGTGCTTCAAGCGTCGCGCGAAAATCTCGATTGAACGTCTCATCATCGAACGAAATTTGATTGACGGCGGAATACCGCGGTGAGCCACTCGTTCCGAACTCGTTAGGCACGATCTACGATGCTCGGGCAACTCCTCGCGAGCCACCCTTGATCGGGCTATTGCAAAAACACCTGATGATCGTGTGGTGTGAGAGTCACTCTCCGACGCTTCTCTTGTTGTTTGCTGATTCAATACTTCCAACGGGTTGCTGAGCGAATCTCTCGATCGTACTGCGACACTCACCGTCATGCGTGCGGAATTTCTGGTAACAACGAAGTGTACGGGAATAGACGCACTCGCAGTCTTTTCTTGATAAGTTCTCCTTGACGCGACAACTCGACTCGTGGACAATCCCAGGCCGTCGGTCACAATCCTCCTATAGTACCCATTTCCCCTATTCGGGCATGCGCAAATCATCAAGTCTTACGCTCCTCCTGCTACTAATGCTCACTCAGATTGGGGCTGGGCGTGATATCTACGTCGACAACATCGCAGGCGACGATCGTCGCGATGGGTCGACCATTAGAACCAGTGGTCGGGCTGGGGGACCGGTGCGATCGTTGAGAAGAGCGCTTGAATTGGCTCAAGGGTCCGACCGGATCGTACTTTCGGACACCGGAGAACCCTATCGCGAGAGTGTTACTCTGCAAGCGGGTAAACACACTGGCATTGCGGCGCGTCCGTTCGAAATCATTGGGAATGGTGCGACACTCGATGGCTCAGCGCCAGTGCCCCAAGATTCGTGGAAGCACGTTGAAGACGATGTATTTCGATTCCGAGCACCTAGGACAAGTTTTCAAACCTTGTTTCTTGACGGCAAGCCGCTGGTGAGGCTATTCGTTGATCGAGAAGTAGGGTTTCCCAAGCTGCAACCGCTCGAGTGGTGTTTGTTCGACCGTCATATCTATTTCCGCGTCGAGAAGGATCGATTGCCGAGGCAATACGACCTGACTCATACGTCTTTGCCGGTTGGAATCACGCTCTACGAAGCTCGCCACATTGTCGTTTCCGACTTGGTCGTCCAGGGATTTCAACTGGATGGCGTCAACGCACATGACAGCGTATTCGATGCGACACTTGTGGGACTGACTTGCCGAGGTAACGGTCGTAGCGGCATCTCTGTTGGAGGTGCATCACGTGTTCGAATCATAGCGTGCCTCGTCGGTAACAATGGCGTCGCTCAAGTTCGAACCGAAGGGTTCTCGCGAACGGAAATAATGAACTGCGATTTAGTAGAATCGGCAAATGCTCCGGCGGTGGTCCGCGATGGCGGCTTAGTGTCTATTAATGCCGACGACACACCCGATTCGTAACGCCAATGTTTTTCAGCCACTTAAGCGAACGCCACGAATCTGGCATTCCACCTCGCATACTTCTTCGAAGCGTGGAGGAAGAAAAAATGCGCAGGGGATTGCTCCGACGGTCGCTTGGTCCGAAGTAGTCGGAATCGTCGCAGATTGCGGCTGCCGCAGCTTTTTGACATTTGTGGGGATCGATACACCAGCCGTATACGCTGCCATGGCGAGCAGCAAGACGAAGCCGATTCCAGCGAGGACGTTAACGGTCGTCGAATTGCGATCGCTGCCCATTATGTCAGGGCGATTGGTAAGCCACCAAAGGGCACCTGCAACGAGAGGCGCAGCCAGGACGGTGACGGCTTGGGCCGCAACAATGGCTGGCACCGGATTGAAGTTGGCTTTGAGTACTAGTAACGCGACGATCATGCCCGTTAGCAGGACCACGGTCGTGAAGATCTTTGGGCCTAACTCCGATGGCTTGCTGCCCAAGCCGAGACCATCGGCCAGAATGAAGCCGCCGATCATAGAATTGACGAGAAAGGACGAGTAGGCCGCTGAAAACAGGCCGAGGCAGAACAGGGTATGGCCCCAGGCTCCAAATGCGGGGCGTAGGCCGGACGCGACATCATGCACATGGGCGAGTTCCTGGCCGCGGAGCGCAGCAGCCGCCGTCGACATCAGCATGATCGTGATCAATCCCATGATCACGGATCCGATACGTGCGTCGAGCAACCCGTCCTTAAGATCTTCCTTCCCCCAGCCTTTCTGCTGGACGAGATACGCTTGGTTGTACGCGGCGGTGATGACGAATGTTGTGCTGACCAATGCGAGCAGTGAGATGTTCAGTAGATCCGCAGGGTCTTGGCCGCTGACGATGATTCCCAGTACAGGAACGAAACCGGCAAAGAACTCGACGAGATCAGGCTTGGCGAAGAACAAATTGATGGCAAATGACAGCAACATCATCCCTACGAACACCATCATGAGGCGCTCCAGAGCGCGATACATATTCCTGAAACCAAACACGAAGGAGATGGCCAAGACATTAAAGAGCACCACCACATAATCCACCTGCATGAACGGGACTTTAGTGATGTACTGTTCGTACTCCTTGAACGCCGAGTGAACACCAATGTTATTCCCGAACTGAAAGGCCGCTGAAATGAAGAACACTCCAACGCCAATCAATGCTGCGAGCCAGCGTCCGACTCGTTCGGTCAACAAAGTCGCCGGTGACTGACCGGCTGCAACTCCCAAGCGTGCTCCGAGCATCATGTAGATCATCATGAATCCCACAGCCAGGACGACGACCCAAGACAAGGCGAAGCCACTTGTTGCGCCAACCTTTGAGCTCGATAAGATGCTCCCTGGACCGATGACCACGCAAGCGGTAATGATTCCCGGGCCAATCCGTTGGTACCAGGGGCGTGATGCTGGAGGAGGAGTATTGCTCGCGTCTTGCTTACTACTGGACATGAAATGGAGAACTCGCATCTGGGTTGGTGAAAAACGCCAGCGATCCTGGGGGCTGACAAGGTGCCGATTCTAGCCGCTTGGCACGCCGCTTACTACGAAACACATCGCGGTTTTTAAGACTTTTGCGGTATGTGCAAGACGGAGTTCGACCAGCCTGAAATCCATGAGGCCCGTTGAAAAAGTGCCACGCGCGTTGCGTTTTCGCTTCTCAAGCAGCATAACGCCCGACGTAGACGGCGTGCAAAACCCTTGTTTTTGCTAGTTCTCTCAATTGGCCTCCGTTTTGCAAGACGTTCTTGCGAGGCAGCCAGACCGCACCAACGGGGAACTCATTGGTCGTGCGAAACGTCAAAAACGCGATACGCTCTGTGACAATCGTGCGGCCATTCGGCACTAGGAACATGGACACTAGACTCGTGACCGGATGTTCCCACGTTGAGGATTGTCTGGAACATAGCGTTAAATCGTGACCGGCAAATGAGATGGACGTCAAATAACTCGCGGATTGACTGACAGATTTTGCCATCCTGCGTATTCTGAAAAGTTGAAACTGATTCGCCATCCTTCTTTCGGGAACCGAGGCAAACATAATGCAAAGTGACCGCCACGTCCTCCGCAGAGCTCTCCAACGCATATTTCGTCGTCGCCAGCAGAAGCGTCAGCGAGCCGTGCGGCACTTTGAGATTATGGAATCGCGTGTCTTGCTCGCCGCCGACCTTCCGGTTGCGCTGCAGGATTCGCCACTGTTAGACCTGCACGGCGAGTACAGTTCGATCCAATCTGTCTCGCCTTTCGCTGAGGGTGAGGGCGCCGTCATCGCCGAGGGGGAAGCGGCTCAGGATCTTGTTGCTTTCGCGAAAGCACTCGCCGCATCGGGAACACGTTTCTACGGTGCAGCCTGGTGTCCGCACTGCACCGCGACCAAAGAGCTGTTTGAGGATGGAGCGGACTTTCTGCCATTCATCGAGGTCACGAACCTCGACAGCCCTGTGACGCTTAACGCGGTTGGTGACGGCAGCGACACAACATTGAATCCCAGCGGTGTCCCTATTACCAGCTTCCCGACGTGGGAATTCCCCGACGGTACGCGTTTGGAGGGCGAATTGTCTTTAGCGACGATTTCGCAACGTAGTGGCGTAGCGATTCCCTCTTCGGACCAGCCCTTCATCGCACCAATTGATGACGGTGATATCAACTCCAGCGACGTGGATTCCGACGGCGATGAAATCGTCACCCTGTTTGGCGGTTCACCATTGCACATCGTACTCGACGGTTACGACCCCGGCGGCGGAGACCTGACTTACGAAGTGACAAGCAGCGATCCCAGTTTTGTTTCAGCAACGCTGCTCCAGAACAATCGCAGCATGATCATCGATGTGGATGGCTGGGGTAAAATGAACCTCCAGCTGTTTGAACAGCGGGCCCCACGCCCCACGTCACGACTCATCGCTTTGGCCGAGGCTGGCGATTACGACGGCGTGGCCTTTCATCGGATTGTCAACGGATTCGTAATTCAGGGCGGCGATATAACAGCGGGTGACGGAACCGGCGGTTCGACGCTGGGTGACTTTGACGATCAATTCAATGTCGAATTACAGCACAATCGTACAGGCGTCTTGTCGTACGCAAAATCGTTCGA
The DNA here is from genome assembly GCA_020638995.1 of Planctomycetaceae bacterium. Classification (GTDB taxonomy): domain Bacteria; phylum Planctomycetota; class Planctomycetia; order Pirellulales; family Pirellulaceae. The sequence continues at coordinate 324,190 of JACKHM010000006.1, read as the reverse complement.
CGACACAAACGACTCGCAGTTTTTTATCACCGAAACTGCCACGCGAAATCTGGACGGGAATCACTCCGTATCTGGGATACTGGTCGAAGGCGAGAAGATTCGCGAAGCGATCAGCAATAATTCGACGACGAATCCTAGAACCGTCGTCATGAACTCCGTAGATATCGTTACGGACAACGAAAACGCCGTTGTGATGTTGTCGGCAACTCCAGGTGCTACGGGTACAGCTACGATCACCGTCACCGCCACAGATGGGAGCGGCAAACAGTTCTCTCGTACATTCACCGTAAACGTCCAACCTGACACGAGCGATACACTCCCTTGGTTAGGCGAAGTCACCGAAATCAAAGTACCGTCGGGACAGAGTACGGCATTTCAATTTCCCATCGTTGACGTCGAAGGTGACGCCAGCCAGTTCGGTGTAGTCACGCCGACGAACTTCACAATCACCGTTCCGACGGGACCGGTGACCTCGCTAGCGAATATCACGATCACGCCCAACGCTGGCTTTGTCGGTCAAGAGACGATCACGTTCTACGTCGCCGACGCTGATCTCGACACATCGAGCGTCCCGGAAATTACACTGGGACTGCTGCAAAGCAACTCAACATTATTCGACGTCCAGTCGTTGACCGTCGAAGCGGAAGATGCCAGTGACGGCACCGTCACGGGAACCGTGTTTGCCGATGCGGATCGCGATGGCGTTCTGGACACAGGAGAAACCGGACTGGGTGGTTTCGTTGTGTTTAGCGACACCAACAACAACGGCGTGAACGACCCGGGCGAACCTTCCGCGACGACGGCTCAAGATGGCACCTACTCTTTGGCCTTGGCCGCGGGACAGCACACGATTCGACAAGTGGAGACGGGAGACTATCTTCTTACAACCGCAAATCCAGTCGTGTTCACGCTGGGAAGTGGCGAAACGGTTAGCGACGTACGATTTGGAAACTTTGATGTTGTTGCTCCCACAGGAATCGATTTGTTGGCGGCTACAGATAGCGGCAACAGTTCTGACAATATCACGAACTTCAACAACAGCAGTGCCGGTAATGCGTTGCAATTTCAGGTGTCCGGTGTCGTCGACGGAGCCATCGTTCGCCTGTTTGCGGACGGCATTTTGATCGGTCAAGGGACTGCAAACAATGGCGTGACAATTACTACCAACGGTGTAACTTCGCTGCCAAATGGCGCACATTCGATCATTGCAACTCAAGAGGTAGATGGTGTTCAAGGACCGGCAGGCCCTAGCCTTTCCATCACGATTGATACAGTTCCTCCCGGCGGATTCACATCGATAGCGCCGACTGGTGCCATTGTCGACAATGATATTGGCTACGACGCGAACAGCGCTGATGAAGGGAACGGAGTCACCTACTCGTTGGCGAACCCTCCCGCGGGTGCAACGATCGACCCGTCGACAGGGTTCGTCTCGTGGGCGCCTACTGCTGGTCAACTTGGACAGCAAAACTTTACGATCGTGGCGACCGACGTCGCTGGAAATGCGACGCTTCAACAAGTTTCAGTTCGTGTCACCAATGAACCGCTGCTCGGTGCATCATTTAAAATTACAGCTGACTCAGACCCAGACTCGACCGAAATTGGCGAGGTAACCGTTGGAGATACGTTCTTCTTGCATGTGTCGGTGACGGATCTACGAGATAGTGCGTTGGGAACATTCGGTTTCTACGAAGACATTTCGTTTGAATCGGCTTTAGCCGCAGGAAGCAATATCACTTACTCACCAACCTTTGCGAATGTTCGAGCGGGTTCAATTCTGGGTGGTGAAATCAACGAGGTCGGTGCTGTGAACTTCGACACCAATGGTGTTGGCCCAGGCACCTTCCACATCTTCAGCGTCGAATTCCAAGCGACCCGATCTGGTACGTTGCATCTCGTGGGCAACCCGGCTGAAGATGTACCGGCCCACGATGTTCTGCTCCTAGGCATAAGCACCGCAATCCCGACCGACCAAGTCGTCTACGGCGCCACACAACTCCAGATCAACCCAGGCTTCGGTGCAAACGACGACATATTCAATTTCGATGAGGATAGCACCAACATTACCCTTGATGTTCTCGCAAACGACACTTCGCTGTCGGGATCAAATGCAAACCTCACAATCACTTCGATATCACCTCAGACGGCTGGCTTGTCGATTGCGTCGGACGGCAAGAGTTTGTTGTACTCGCCCGCTACGAACTTTAACGGCGAAATCAACTTCAGTTATACGGTGAGCGATGGTACGGATGACCAGACAGCGGATGTGACCGTCCAAATTCACCCGATCAACGATGCTCCTGTAGCTGTTAACGATACTGCCACCATCACGGCTGGGACATCAAACAACTTTATCAACGTATTGGCGAACGACACTGACATCGACGCTGACCAGCTGAAGGTACAAAGCGTCGGGCAATTGAGCGGAAACGGCACCATCACTGTCGCATCGAGTGGATCGGGACTCAACTACACGCCGGGAACGGGGTTCACCGGGGTCGACACCGTGACTTACACGATCACTGATAGTCATGGCGGCACCTCCCAAGCGACGGTGACGCTGACGGTAACTGGTGCTGGCGGCGACGCGTTCACGGTGAATGAAGGCAGCGTCGATACCGTCTTTGATGTGCTTCAGAACGATACAGGCACGGGATTAACGATCACCACAGTCAGCACTCCGACGAATGGTGGAATTGTCACCATTATCGAAAATGGAACGAAACTGAACTATTCGCGTCCCTCCGGCGACAATTTCTTTGGAACTGAAACATTTACGTATTCAGCAACCGCTGGAAGCGGGCAAGTTTCGACCGCTACCGTCATCGTTACTGTGAACAATACCAACGACGCGCCGACGGCGGTCAACGATACGTTTTCGGTCGCGAAAGGTTCGAGCGGCAATACGTTAAGCGTGCTGACCAACGATTCGAACGCACCTGACCCCGCGGGTACAGAAACGCTGACCGTCGTATCCGTCGATGACACGAATACAATCGGCACCGTTTCGCTGGTAAACGGAGTCGTTCAATACACCGCTCCCACGACGTTCCCATCGAGCGGACTCGCCACAGGTACCGACACCTTTACCTACACAATTGACGATGGGACAGGCTTGACATCTCAAGCAACGGCAACCGTGAACGTCGTCGATTTCGTACCCGGAAGCCTATCCGGTTTCGTTTACGTCGACAGCAATAACAATGGAATACGCGATTCCAGCGAAGAGGGATTTGAAGGCGTGACGGTTGCGTTGAATGGAACCGACAGCAACGGAACCAACGTATCACGACAGGCCACGACGACGTCAAACGGTTCGTACACTTTCACTGGCTTGGCACCCGGAACCTATACGATTACTGAGACTCAGCCCACCGGCGAGCGAAACGGCGTGCCAATCGTAGATGGCCAGGATACCATCGGCTCGCAAGGAGGCAGCGTGTCGGCAAATGACGAATTTACGATCACACTGACGGAAGGAACGAACGGGACTAATAACAACTTTGGCGAGTTGTTGGGACGGGTACTGGAAGGTTCGCTTGTGCGGCTTTCGGAGGATAATGTTACGTCGAGCGGCGAGCGATTCGGGGGATTAGAAGTGCTGCTATTTCCTGCGAGTGGCAGCACAAGCCTCGAAAATAGCATTGCATCGGCGAGTACGGTCGGTGGCAACTTCAAATACTTTGCGATCGCGCCAGGCAGCTATCGATTATTGACCGCGACGCCGACTTTCTTACTTCCGAACGATACGAATTCTGTCGCGTTGTCTGTTACTTCTGACGCAGACAGTACAGGCAACCAGATCGCTGTTCGTGGTCGTGAAGCCTCGTTCATATCGCTCCGCGACATCAGCACTGCGTCACCGACGCAGTATGCTCACGTTGCAGTTGGTACCTCGGGACAGGAGTGGTATTCGCTCGGTACCGGGTGGGAGGGCTTCACCGATGCGAACTTTACCTTAACCGGCAACGGAGCAAATCTGCGAATCGAAGTGACGGATGCTGCTGGTCAGACTATGGCCAGTGAAGTTGCTCGGAATGACTCACGACTTCGACTGCTCGGCCAACGCAATGGTTTGGACTTGGTACAAATCATGGGAGGAAGTAGTTCTTTTAACCTTCAAGTGGTCGCTCCCGCTAATACGAACGGTGCCAATGGCGAGGGATTGCCTAGTGCTACTATAGCGGCAGATTCGGCCTTAACGGCTCCATCGGTCGCTGAAACGCCTGTTACAAATGCCGCAACTGCGGCGAGCGGGATTACGGTAGCGGAAGGCGAGGCACCGGTTCAGGATCCAAGTGATACGCAAGTTTATCAACCTATCGTTGGTCACCCAGTTGAGGCTCCCTCGCCATTCGAACTAGTTACATCGACTCTGCAGAACTCTGACGTGACGGTCCCAATTGTCGCCTTGGATCTAGCAGCCTCGAATTCCGCGCAGACCGACTCATCGACCCCTTCAGTGAGTTCTTCTACTGAAGAGGTGAGCGTGATGAACGATGAAACTCGCGCATCATTACTCGTAGAAGTCGCCGACGAATATGTAAGCCCGCACCAATTTGGTGGGTCGAGTGGTGCCGAGTTTGTGTCGCTCGAAGATGATTTGTACGAAGGCGCTGAGGATTCCGAAGTGATCCCCGGCGAGTTGCTAGAACAACTCGCGGCAATCGTCGCGACGGCATAGTTCACGTGACGGCATAGTGCAATCAATCGTCGTACTCAACGGTTCGAGCGCGATGCCGTCGTGTGTGTGGAGCGCGAACTCGACGCCTTGGTACCTCGCCCTCGATAAAGAAGTAGCCGCCAAGCAGCTTATAAAATGTCAGAATGATGAACGCACCGCCCGTTGCCACGGCCAATCCGAGTGGGCTGATCGGCGTTACTCTTTGGCCGTCATAGAAGTACGAAACCACTCCACAACCTATGATCGTTCCTCCGATTCCCATGACCAGGGTTGCAACCGCTCCGCCCGGGTCGCGACCAGGCATAATCGCCTTTGCCAGCAGCCCAACGATGGTCCCGAATCCGACCCAAACGAGTACATCGTTCGTCCACTGCTGTACCAACTCGGGGAATTGAATGTTCTCCATGGGTAACCTCGAAGAAATTTGACCGCGCGCAATCGAAGAACCGCTCTGTAAGGCTGTCGGACCTTTGGAGCACGTGACTTCAAGAATTTGCCGATTGCGCAGAATTTCCCGATTTCACGGGCCGCAGCGACGCTAGCACCAAGAGTCTTCGATCTCGGCGATCTTCTCTAACCGTCGCGCGTGGCGCCCTCCCTCGAACTCCGTATCGAGCCACACACGCAGCAGATTATCAAGGCGGCTCTCGCCTAACAAATCGCCTGACAAGCAGAGTACATTTACGTCATTGTGCCGACGACAAATCTCGGCCGTAATTTCGTCCTGGCATGTTGTCGCGCGTACGCGGGGAAATTTGTTCGCCGTAATCGCCATGCCGATACCGGTACCGCAAATCAGAATTCCGCGATCGGCTTCCCCGGACGAGACTTTTTTTGCGACCGCGCTGGAGATGTCGGGATAGTCGCAACTTTCGGTGCTGTGTGTGCCCTCATCCGAAACTGCATGCCCCAGCCCGGTAAGCAGATCGGCCAGTTTTAGCTTCATGCTATAGCCACGGTGGTCACTTCCGATCGCGATTTGCATTCGTCCTACTTTCCTGAATTGTTGGCTTCTGTTTTCGACTCATCGCACCGCACGATGCTTGGTATCGATGCAAAGTCGATTTCGTCGATCCAATTTGCCAATTGCGAATCGATTTGTTCCGCACACCGACGATATCTCTCAATCGGTCCGCCAATTGGATCACTCACGTCCGACTGATCACGGCAGACGACTTTCGTCCGAGCCGCCGCATCCGGCCATTGCGCGATGATTGCCTCGCGATGTCCGCGTGTCATCGTTAAGATCAAGTCTGCGAATCGCACGAGCCGCTCGCTTAACGGCTGGCTCTCGTGTTTCTCGATATCGATTCCACGTTCTTTCATCAGCTGAACCGATTCGGCACTCGCACGTCCCCCTGACATCGCTGCAATACCCGCCGACATGACCATCACGTTGTGGTCCTCTAGTTCGTTAATCGAGCAGTTCAATCGCTCCGCGATTCGCTGTCGCATGAGTCCTTCGGCCATCGGGCTGCGGCAGGTGTTTCCGGTGCATACGAAGACAATGAGATGACTTGCGAGTCGCTTGAGAACTTGATCGGTGATGACTCCGGATCGCAATAAGTGAAGTTTCGAGTCGCCGACGCGCACCACTGAAGAGGGTTGGCCAAATTTGCTCGGACCATCATCGAGAATTAAATCGATCTCGTCACCAAACAGCTTTGCAACATCGGCGGCATTGACCGCATCGCTCTGTTTCCCGTGATTCGCGCTTGTCAGTACCAGTGGGCCCGCGGTCAATCGCAAGATTGACAGTAGCGCGTCGTGTGCAGGGACGCGGAGTCCCACCGATCCATTCGGGATAACTGCCTCGCGAACCGAAGCCGGCAATTGGCCTAGCAAACTATCCGCATGCGTACTGTCAAGTACGAGCGTCACGGGACCTGGCCAGCATCGCCGAGCAAGACGTTGAGCAAGCGGTGAAAGCGTTGGCACATAGTCCTGGGCGTCGTCCGAACTCTTGATGGCCAAAGTAAATGGATGTTCGGAGGATCGCTGCTTCAGTTCAGCAAGACGGGCGACGGCACGCTCATTTAATGCACTGCACGCAATACCGTAGACCGTTTCGCTGGGAACCGCAACAAGTTTGCCTTCTGCGAGCGCCTGCACCGTGCGGTGAATGGCGTCGCGTGGATCATCCGTAGTTTGGAGATTGATGCTTGCCGCAGCCATCGAACTAGACGTCTTAGATTATGGGATGCCCCTGGGCAATTATTTCTAGACCGGAGTCCGCCGCGAGGATCCGTGGATGTTAGGGGCCAGCAAGAGTCGACCTTGCCATTTGCTGGGAGGTCACTCGAGTTACGACCGCACGCTTGTCGTAATTCATTAATTTACTGGGCGTTGCGCGCGGTGGTCAAGTGGCGGCTGCGACCTCGGGCGGTCATTACCTAGTGCACTCGCTTGTTATCCACCCACGACTCAGCGTGTTCCGACGACCGCGCTGGAGCGACACGATAGCGATAGATGGAAAAACACCTTAGATCCCATATGCAACACCGAAGCAGCTGCGTCATAGAATCCGCTCCGAGGGGGGGCAAGTTAGTGAGAGACGATCGCGAAGGTCTGCGACGCGTTCCGACCGTCGCGGGGTTCGCGTCTCTCCGACAGTTTGCGTCAAGATCTTGGGCAGTTTGGCTCCCACGAAATTGGAAAAGCAACAGCAACCGAGCAACACCTCTCCTAAAACTCTCGCTCTAGCAACTTGCCATCCGCTCGGTGGCCAAGTTGCTGATAGGTTGGAATGTCGACAGACTCGGAAATGAATCGAACGTGTCCGTCTCCGAAAGCAAAGTTGCCGCCACCTGGGTGGTGACTACCAAATCCTCCTACAACCAGTGGGTCGATGGTGTCTTGATCGACTGGCCGCGCGCCCCACGGACCTGTTTTCATCGAGTTAAGTGGCGTGCCGGTGTTTCGCAAGGTGGCACGCGTTCCTGACATCCAACCGAGGTCTTGTTGTTGATCGGCAAACTTCTCCGCTAAGAAAATCGTGTTCGAAGTTCCATCTGAAATCTGCTCATAGTCTACGCTCGTATTGAGAAAGAAAACGCCGTTGTTCGAGACATCAATGGGAGTTTCTTGATCATGATGAAGACCGGCATAGCTGGTCGCCGAACTCGGACCGTTAGCCCAGGGGTCAGACGGGCAACCATGGAAGCTGAGCGTGAGCTTTCTCACCGGCTCATTCTTTTGATCATAAACCCCCACGCTCAAGTCGATGTGCTGATAGGTCGTCTGTTCTTCCATATACGGTAGCAATTTACTGAGCCAGTTATGGTGATATCCTTGCGCGACGTTGACAATCGGTCCACTGTCATTGATCGATCCTGGCGGATAGACGCGAAACGCCGATTCGTATCCTTGAACGGCAATTGCCAGTTGAGTGAGGTTGTTCATGCAGCTCATTCGACGCGCGGCTTCTCGCGCGGCTTGAACCGCCGGAAGCAATAAGGCGACGAGGATCCCGATGATCGCAATCACCACTAAGAGTTCGACAAGTGTAAATGCTAATTTCTGTTTGTATCTCACGGCGAGCCTCCTGGGCATGTTGATTTGGTGTTGAATTAAAACTCAATCTGGAGACGCCGAAACGAGCAACTCGCGATGCTCGACCGATTCTCTCTTTCCGCTAACCGAATAGCGTGCGTCGACCAGGATACGATGAGATCGTTCCGACTCGGAAACTTGTTTTATATGCACAACCGCCGACCCGGTCGGCCTCCCGCCAAGGAACTCGGAAACATTCCAAGTTTCGCCGTTGTAGTCAGGATCCGTTGCCAGTCGGTAGGTAGCTCGCTGTAACGCGGAGTCTGCGATCCAAAACGCTTGCTGTTGTTGCTCTCGCAGACGAGCAAATTGCCGGTGAGCAACAAACGAGTTCGCCAGACCTGCTCCAAACATCATCACGATAAGCAGCGCGACAAGCACCATTGCAAGGATCATGCCGCTACGTGTTCGAGCTTCATGCCGAAGTTTTAGTCGAGTCCTTTTGTTTCCAACGGATGTCATTGGGATGCCTCCGTGACCGGGATATGTCGAGCGACCGCCGCCTTGATGTTCCGTGTCCAACGAGTACCCACGGGAACTACTTGCACTGTTAACGTCGCGTCAATCAACCGCCCAACTTGGCCAGTTTCGATCTGCCATTCAGTCTTTCCGCGCCCGGTCAAGAAAGCATCTTGATGAATCACTGCCTCGCCTTGTCGAACAATTCGATAGACTCCGCCCTCGAAATCGCTGTAGTGAACAGATCGCGTGCCGTCGACCGTCAGGACAAGTTCCGAGATATTGTCGTCGACGTTATTCACGCTAACCGAACTTGCTGCGTGAGCGTCAAGTCTCAATCGCATCGCCAAGCGGTCCAGTGCGTGGTCACGCTGTAAATCGTCCCGCAGTCGTTGATCGGCCCTATACAGCGAATACAACACGCATGTGACGCTCAACCAGACAAGCGATAAGATAGTGAGAACTACGGTCAACTCGATCAGAGTGACTCCGTCACGACGTCTCATCATTGTCTGCCCTCCGTTGGATATCGCCAGGCGATCAAACGCAGCGGCACGACACGCTGGTCTGGCATGGTAACCCAATCAATTTCAAGCGTGATTTGCTTTCCGATGCTATCGGCAGCAGAGGCGACACTGACCTGTAAACGAGCTTCAGGCAATGACGTAGCGCATTCTTCCGACAACGCCAACTCAGCGAGTGTATCCGTCGTGATCTGATCCCACGGTTTCGCCGTGACTTGCTCCATCAAGTTGCCGGCTTCGCGCGACGCAAGTATCCTTCGATCAACGTCGCGCCGCTGGTGTGATATGAAGGCAAGCGTTTGCGCTGTTCCCAGGATCACAGCAGTTGCTAACACAATTGCTATTGTCGCTTCGTGTGTAATCGTGCCGTGATTGCACCGTTTGGCGGAGTGGTATTTGGTTTTCATGCGAGACCCTGAATCATGGCAATCAATGGCATGAGGATGCCGACTGTGATGAACAGCACCAGCGCCCCGAGCGTCAACAAAGCAACAGGGAATAGAACGCTAATCCAGACGCGAATGCGATATGCAGCTCGACGGACGCCGCTGTTCGCCATCTCTTCCAGCGTCCAGTCGAGATTGCCAACTCTTTCGGCTGTTTTGAAAAGCGTGCTTTCGGGTCGGCGTATGATTCCGGCTGCACGCAAGCTTTCGCACCAGTCCGCGCCTCGATCGATGCGGCTCGACGCTCGCTCAAGACGCACTCTTACTCGATAGTGTGGGAAACGCAACGCGAGAGTCCGGATCGAGTCGGCCAGTGGTCGCCGATGACGTACGGCAGTCGCCAGCCATCGCAGAACCAGCGCACAATCAGCGGACCACCAAAACCGGTTCACCAAGGGTAGGTTCTGCGGTGCGACTCCCATGTACCAGAAGAGACCAACGATGACGATCAGCAACCAAATCGCAACCAAGGGCAATAGTAACGGCCATCCACTCGAAAGGATATCGGAAACGGCGATTAGCATCTCCGTTGCATATGGGAGTTCCATCTCAAACTCTGCGAACATCCGCTTGAATACTGGGACAATTTTCACCATCAGAAATGACATCGCCGCACCACTAAAAAGAACGACGAATGCGACGTAAAACAGCCTTTCCAGCGTCCAACGCAATGTCATCTCGCTGTCATCGATTTGAACGACAGCGTTCCGCAACGCGAGTCCAAGATCTCCGGACTCTTGTCCCAAATCGGCCGCCAGTGCTATCGAGGAGGGAACCGAGGTTCGAGATCGCTTTAGCGCCAAAGACAAGGGAACTCCAGCTTCCAAGTAATCTGCCAACAATGCGGCGCGGGCCCCGATCCGATCGTTGCGTTCTTCGGAGAAAGACCGAGCCGCAGATTCCAGCGGTATGCCGTGTTCAGCAGCAACCGTCAGTGCCCACAGCAATGACTGTTGTTCGGCTGCGAAGTAACGAACAACTCCTGATATCAAAACCACGATGGTCGCAATCCACAGAAAAATCGCGAAGACATGTGACATGAACGCAAGCATGATAAACAAACCGACGAGCAGCATCGTCCATCCCAGCACGCGCAAAAGCGCTGCGACCAAGTCGGTTGACTTTGCGTAGATGTAGGTGTCGCTGCGGTAACTTGCTGCCCAAAGGAGCATCAGCCCCAAGGCGATCAAAGCCAATGGCCCTACGGCGGCAAGAGTGGTGTCAAACATGCTAACTCAAACTCTGAACCAGATTAGTGAGCGGTGCGAATAATGCACCAAGCACCATCACGACACTGGATGCAATGATGACAAACAGGATGGGTGGCAGAATCGACTGTAGCATGAGCGCTCGCACTCGCACGCGACGGTCGAATAACTCTTTGGCAGTCCCAAAAGCTTCATGCAACAAACCAACTCGCTCGCCCCAACGAACAAGCGGCACTAAGGAGACAGGAAACGGCCGGTTGGTTGCCAGAAGCTCCGATAGCGAACGACCATCGGCCGTTTGCCTGGCCAAATCCTTGGAAATCTGACCGACGTATGCGCTGTCGATCCCCGCTGCCGACAGCTGTAAGGCCTCAGCCAGTCCGATCTGATTCTTGACAAGGACACTCACCAAGCTGCACCACTCGGCGATTCCTGACCAGTAGGTCAGTGGGCCAAAGATTGGCACTCGCGCAATGACCCGCGACCAACTTGCGCGTGGCAAGGTCAGCCTAAGCACGACGGTTATGACCACAACACCGATGGAAAGCAGACCGGCACACACGACACCATAGTCTCGCCACCATATGAGCAAACGCGTACTCAGCGGAAGTTGAAGGTCAAATTCGGCAAATAGCCGAATATATGGGTCCGAGATTCCGAACAAGATGACCAACAAGACGACCACGGCAAGACAGAGAACGAACAGCGGGTAGCTAAGTCCTCGCGTTATCGCTCGTCGTAAACTGCGTACACTTCGTTGATGTTCAAGGAACTCCGAAAGAGCGGCTCCGAGATTCCCCGTTTTCGTCGCTGCCAACACCAGTCCCGATACATGAGGCGGAAAGAGATGTGGTGAGCTGGTAAGGATATCCTCCAGCGAACGTCCACCGTCCACTTGGTTTGCGATTTCGTGCATGACCTGTGCCACGCGACGGTTGCCACAATCGTCGGCCGCTGCGCGTAACCCAGCGGCCAGAGGCAGCGATGCACCCGCAAGTTGTGCTAATCGTGTAGTGACCTGTTGCGATTCATCCGTTGAGAGATGAGGCCGCGATTCGTTGGATAATTTCGCCAACTCTTTGATCTCGAAGCCGCGCGTCTCCAAGATCTGACGTGCCGCTTGCTCGGAGTCAGCTTCGAGTTTGTCCGTGAACTGTTTGCCTTCGCTGTCGCGTGCGGTGTACTTGTAGTGTGGCACTAGAGTGGACTCCCCAACTCGAAGAGCAGATTGCAAATGGGGCGAAATACTGCCAAGGCTTGCAGAAGCACGACCGATCCGCCCACCGCCGCTGTGATGACAATCGGAAGATAGAGTGTCAACCAGTTCGTGGCGCGTTCAGCACGCTCGCGATACTGCTGGGCCATTTCGGCCAGCGTCTGTGCCAATTGTTCCGGATGCCCTCCGACCGCGATTAGCCAGCCCAGGAGCGGAGGGAATGCGATCAGAGCATCGTCGTCCAACTTTAACGCTTCGCCGCGCTCTACTCGGCCTGCAAGGGCCTTGGAGCTACCGGCGAGCTGTACGTCGCCTGACGCAGCACCGGCTAGTTCGAGTGCCTCGTGTAGCGGTACGTGTTGTCGGATTAGAAGCGCCAAGATCTCCGTGAACGCTGCAATACGACCGTCTCGCAACGATTTGAACAACGCTCCTCGGTGCTTGCTCGTAATTGAAGCGGGCAGCGCTGCGCGACTGGTTCTGTACCAATACAATAAAACGCACACGAACACGAACACAGGAACTGCGATTCCCCACCAACGGGCGCTAGATCCCAACCAGACCAGCCATTGCAGGAGCGGATCGCTGGACACCGTTAAGTCTTCGTAGGCATCGAGCGTGATCGGGGCAAGCTTGGTTGTCAGCATGACAAACGATCCAAACGCAAGCATCACAACGATCATCGGATAGACCATAGCTAGGCCAAAGGCACTTCTAATCTCAACGACGCGGCGCCCGGTCGTGGCCATCGATTCGAGCGCGGAGGAAAGCCTTCCTGATCGCAAACCCGCACGCACGACGGCGCGCCACAATGGAGGGAAGCGGTCTTCGTTGTTGGCAAGGATTTGATCGAGACTTTCGCCGGCGCTGGTTCGCTCTCCAAGAAAACTTGCCAAACGTCCCAATCGCCCGGGCATATCTTGTCCCAGCCTGACCAACCCAGACTCCAATGGAATCCCGCTTCGCACCAACCCCGCCATTTCGTCATTTAGCGCAATCAACTGCTCCAGCGAGATAGACCGAACGGAGTTGTGTTCACGGCTGCTCAACGAATCGAACTCCATAAATACACGCGCCGGCACGTACCCATACGAGTTACGTATGGTCACGTGGCAAGGCCCGGCGGCGTGTGCGTGAAAGTCAATACAATGGCCCTAAACGACGCACAGCCCTACAGCGCGCGCAAAGATCCAAAGATTTTTTTTCGGCGAGAGAGTTTTCGCCGGGCGGGAATCTAGATGCGGATTCCTTTGTCCCTCAGGATAGGCAGCAACATCCGCTTCAGATTCTCGCCCAGAATCAGGCGTTTGTCACGATCCGAAATGTTCGCACCTTGGACCTTCGCCAATTGGGATGCAAAGCTTCGTCCGCCGATGTCACTTCCATAGATGACACGCTCCGCGCCGAGTTCCCGAACAGCAAACTCAACGAATCCAGCTGTGGGATCAGAGCCACCGATTCCGATTGGAACGTGCCTTTGCGAGCGGATCGCGCGGATTCCACGTTCCCAATCCCCCCCCGCGTGGCCGCAAATCAACTTGGCCTTGGGGTGTCGCATTGCCATTTTCGCGAGGTCCATGGGAGTTGACTCACCAGGATAATTCCCGTCGGTCTTCAACCAAGTGTGCTGAAAGATCACCGCATTCAGCTCAGTCGCGCGGCGAATGATCGGATCGATTTGTGAATCATCACACTTCTTTGCGACCCACAACTTAACACCAACCATCGGTCCCCGCGCAACACACCGTTCCAATTCTTCCAAGCTGGAGTCGACGTGATTTGCGCTAAGATAGACGAATCCAAAAGCACGATCATGCCAGTGGCTGATGGCTTGCAGCACGTCATCGTTTTGCTGACGCAAATCTGCGGGTGAAGGATCTTGCGACCACCGCATGCCCATGTACACCACCAACCGCTCGACCCCCATGCGGTCGGCGTAACGCAACAATTGTGTCATACGTTCCTCGGGAGTATTCCCGGGAACGCCTGACAGATGGCAGTGTAAGTCCCAAATCATTCCGAACGCTCTTGTTTGATTCGTTGCTCCAGCTTTTCGATCTCTCGATCATAGACGGAGATCAGCTGGTCGCGTGCCTCGTCGTTGGTGAACTTGCCGAGCTTCTTGATCGAGATCTTACTTTGATTCATCTCTTCTATGAGCTGTTTGGCAACTTCTTCACGAAAAATATTCTTGCCGCCGACTTCGAGATAGATTGGGCTGGTGTGAGCAAATAGTGGACGTCCCAGCTCGTTCGTATTTGCATCCGGCTTTATTCGTAATGCCACCCAACCCGGCCCGGTGATTTCGACTCGAAAGTGCTTTTCTGCATGGTAGTAACCACCTTCTTTTTTGGCAGCCACACGATCTACAACTTGTCCGTTATACACGATCTGCAGCTCTCCAAAGTCCACGCGTCCCATCGCTTTGCCCATGAAAGTGACTCGGTTTGGTGCCGGAAGGGTCAATGTCTCCCCCAAGCCACCGCGTTCGGCATCGAGTTCGAGCAAAGGGCCATTTGTAATAAATGATCGACCGTCGCGCAGTTCTTTCAGCCACCCAACACTCGTTAGCTCGTCGTACATGGGAACGTAAACTCGGGAGAAGTCATACATGAACCAATCCGTGCCGGTCGAGAATGGAACCTTCAGCCCTAAGTTGAGATACCTGTAGAAAGTGTCTTCGTAGGTGCCATGTGTTCCGCCGTCGAAGATGTTTTGTGCGTGGACAAGTCCTGCCATCCAGTTCGGGATATCTTCGAAACCGAAGGTGTTGTGGCACCAAATCACTGTCGCCTGATCCGCGTGCGCCTGACGGATTCCACGCTGAATGGGGATATCGTCAGTTCCCTCTCCCATGATTCCTGGACCAAGGCTGACAGGGTGGATTAGTTGTTCGAGATTCAGCAGCATGACGTGACCATAACCTTGGCTACCCCGTCCAAAGTTATGACGGTGCTCTTCGCCGTGGTCGAATAGGACGCCTTGTTGCGAAAGACGTTGGAGGCTGCCACCGGCAAAGCTGTCAGCAACAATTTGATTCGAGATGTAGTGCCGTTCGTCGGGGATGCGGCGCAAGTACGACAAGTAGACAAGGTCGATCGCATCGCTTTGTGGCACAACTCGGAGGTAGTGCAAGGCTTCCTCATGCGTCATCTTCATCAAGTGCAAATGCGTATTACCGCCCCTCAAACCACGGAAATGTGCGTCGTAGAACTTCTTCAATGAAAGCTGAACACTGGCGCTTGTCTTTCCGTCGAGATCAAGCTCCGTGCTTGCCATTTCTGTATCTAGGCCACGAATAGCTTCCACTCGCAGCTTCATCTGAGGAACTTTTACCGTTGCCGAACGATCCAACGAATACCAGTTCAAGTTTCGATGAATCTCGCCCTTCAGCGGTATTGTCTTGCCGGTCTGTGGATTGACGATCCTAACCACTGCGGGGACGGCCAGATCTTCTCCATCAATCATGACATTGATTTGCAGCTGGCATTGCGAAGTTGGCAATTGATCAAGGTCTTCGGCGTTTACACCGGTTTCGGCCTGAGCTAACTCCCTTGCCAGATAGTGCGACCTTCGCGTTGTCTCGTGCCCCGTCGCTGAGTTCCAGCTGCCAATTGCGAGCAGCGCGAGGACCGTTGCTGGCAGGAAGAGTAGCAAAGCTGCACATAGTTTTCTCATGGCTAGTCTCAGTAAAACCGCGTCTCAAATTGAGTATTTCAAACAGAGCCGAGGAACATCATACGTGGGCCCTCGACCGGTATATCCTATTTCTATAAGGCTCGGATACTAGACCGCCGAAGATCGCTACGACTGCGACACATTTCGGCTTGGTCATCCACCTGTTCCCGTCACTATCGCGGCGGGCTTGGCACGCTGATCTTAATCACCTCGCACGCCGAAGTCGCTGCTCCGGCGCGAGCAGCCGCTGTTTCATTCGAATTCCATCGGGCGCAGAAAACCCGCCGATGCGTCCACCGCTCGCGAGTACGCGGTGGCATGGAACGATCAAAGGAAATCTGTTTTTCGCCATGACACAACCAACGGCTCTCGCCGCACCAGGGTATCCCGCTGCATCGGCGAGTTGCCCATAACTTAGAGTTTCGCCGACCGGGATCTTACGACATCGCTCGATGATAGCTTTCTGAAACGGCGTCATCGCAGCGAGAATCAAGCAAACGTCAAGAAAATCATCGTCGCGTTTTCCCGCGGCGAACCTTTGAAGTCGTCGAATCAAGGCTTTCATCGGCCCGGACACGCTGGTTGGCTCTTCGTCACCGGCGAGATGCTGCACCGCGGCTCGCGGCGAAGAATGACCGAACGTCAATCGCGAGACTTGGTGCTCATTCCAGCGAATCGCCATCCACCCCAAGTCCGACTCGAACACGCATGTGCAGGTCCCTCCATTGCATGGGGTCCTAGCCATTTGGGGATTCCCTGCGTACGATGGAGAAGTCATGGCAAGTTGCCTTCACATCAGACGTTAGGCGTGTGTTTCCGGTCGGTTTGAAACTGTTGTGCGGGTTATTTTATACTGAGGCCCGCTTCATACAACTCGTCGGAAGCCAGATGTTTTTCCCCCTTTGTTTGCCAGTGGATTAGCCGACGTCCCTTCGATTCTCCGTTTCGGGAGTTCCTCGAATGCACAATTACGACGCGTTTAGCGACGATTACTATGTTAACATGACGTTAAATACCGAGATGGATCTTCCCCAAACTCGCGAGACGGTACTGCACTTTTTCGAGCAGATGAGAAGGCAGTTCCCCTCTATGCGGAACTTTTACAATCGGGATCGCGGCGAGTTTGTCCTGGAAGAGGATAAAGACCAAGGGAACTACCGATGGGTTGCGGTGGAGAGTCGGCGAGTCTGCTCTGGTCAAGTGAACCCATCCTCCATTGAGGACGTTTTGAAACAGCACTCGATGGTGTTGGACCACGCACCCTACGCCCTGTCGATCAGCCCAATCGACTGCGAGTCGTTGAACGTCATGTACGGTTTCGACTTCACGTATCGCGGCAACCACAATGAATTGCTGGTCGAAGCGCTGGGAATGACGCCGGCTTTTGAACGACTTGTCGAGATTCCGGGCGCCACCGTTATCTGCAACGAGCCGTCGATTCAGTTCGCGCTCGACTCTGAGTGTCGAACTCAGTGTCGCTTGAGCGTCGAGACGCGAACGACCGCTTATCATGTAAGAACCGGCGACTATCCCGAGGATCAAATCAGCGTCTACTTGACGGCTCGCCGCTATGGAAGCCTTGAGGCTGGGGAAAGTTTTGAAACCGCGATGCGGCGTTTGGCGGACGTCTGCCAGGAACTGGTGGATGGATACGTGATCGACCAAGTTCTCCGTCCACTGCAACAAGCCATCGCTATCAAGTGATGATGGGCGAACGCAGCGAGACTACCAAGTTGTCGTTCTACGCGCGGCACCAGGGCGCTGTCGGGCAGTCTATCGCCTGCGCTCCCGTCCCCCGCCATTGCCTCCGCGCGGGGGGCGCGACTTAGAACGACCTGCCAAGTTTGCCTGCACGATGACATCGATGGCTTCTGCCCACGAGGGCAACTTTCGATGCGACATTTCAGGACTGTTCTCGTCGTCGCCACCTTCGTCATCCAGGCCGTGGTTCTCTTCAGAACTTCCTTCGCTACTGCGTTCGCGTTGCGCACCGCCTCTACCCCGCCGCCGTCGACCGCGTCGAGGTCGTTCTTCTTCCTCGTCATCATCGCTTTCGGCGACCGGCTCATCTGGATCGGCGAGTTCTCGGTCTAGATCAACTTCGGCAGCGTCTGCGGCTGACTCGCTACGCCGCCTACCGCGTCTTCGACGACGACGACGGGGCCGCTCTTCATCCGGTTCTGGCCGTTCGTCATCTTCGCTGTCCTGCTCGACAGTGGAGTCAACTCTATCGGGAATGTCCGAGTCGCCGGATACCTCATCTAGATCGCTATCTAGCTCGCTGGCGGCGCGACCGCGGCCTCGTCTTCGACGCGAACGCCTGGGTCGCTCTTCATCCTCTTCGTCGACGGTATCATCTTCGCCGAGCAAATCGATCTCCGATTCATCAGTCGCCGATTCAACTTCGGCCACGGCTTCCGAAGGTCGCCGCCGACCTCGTCGACGTCTTCGTCGGCGCGGCCGCTCTTCCCGTTCCTCATCCTCGGCCTGTTCACCGCTCGCTTCCAGGTCGCTGGATTCTTCATCCGAAGCGTTTACATCGTCAGTGCGAATATCGTCAGTACTGGCAGATCGACGACGCCCGCGCCGTCTGCGTCGACGTGGCCGTTCACGTTCATCCTCAACGGACTCAACTTCCGAACGCATCTCGTCGTCAATTTCGCTGGCAATCTCTTCCAGACCTTCGTCACTGGCGTCGCTCTGATCATTTTCTTCGACGAGCGAAACCTTACGCTCGCGTTGACGATTACGACGACCGCCGCGTCTTCGACGATGTTGCGGCCGCTCCTCTCCGTCGTCGTCATCAACGACCGCCGAAGCAACCACGTCAATTACATTTTCGGAACTCATCACCAGAGGGTCAGACTCTTCTTCGTCAGGTTCAGCGCCCAAATGGCCGGATCCCGAATCGGCTGTGACGGTGGCCGATTGATCTTGGACTTCTGCCGAGGTCGCAGGAGGCGCGTCTTCAACTGGCTCCGGACTTTCCTCCGTCGCCGACTCCAGCCCTAACGCACCAAGTAGGCTACTCCAATGGCTTTTCTTTTTTTGCTTAGGAACTGGCGGAGACGGCGATGGGCGCGAAGGTGCCTCATTTTCAGTAACGGGCAATTCTGTCTCTGGTTCTGGAACAACTGCCTGCTGCTCGACCGGCGCAGCTTGCGATTCAAGCTGCTTAGCAGCTTCGTCTTCTGCGCTCGATTCCGGTGCAATCTCTGCACCTAATGACATGGCAAGGGACTTCCAATGACTTTTAGGGTCCGAATTCGGCATATTCTGATTTCTGATCTGCAACTTAACCCGGGGGAGATAACGCAGCGTAGTAGGATCGCGCGCGTCGATTAAGCCCGGAGTATAGCCTTCGGGTGACGAACTGTGAAGTCCTTTGGTCACCACGGGTTAGGAGAGATCACGCCCTGAACTCCGGCGGATCTGAACCTTACGTGCTTTCCACCGCTCGCCACAACACCAAGAAATCCTAGTTGCGAAAATAAATGCCAGTCAGGAAATTACCTCCAAGCAGACGATGGGCACGCTCACAAATGCCGCTCGCCGAATCGTCGCGCGAGAGCATCCTTTGCTCCATAACTCAAAGCCTTGAGCACGCGTCGAAATGCTCTCGCTCAAGGGGTTTCGATCGTTAAGGGAGTATCTGTCCTATGATTTCATCGAGCGTGTCGTTAAAGGCATCAGAAGGACTCGTGTCGGCCCAGAATCGATCGATGAGATTTCCGAGATAAGTCTCACCCGCGTCGAGTGGGCCAGAAGTCGCGGTTGCGACGTTGTTAATGGTCTCTGCACTAACAAAGATGTCCACCGAGCTAGCACCATTCATCTCGCGATAAGCTTCGTCCGTCCCGACTTCACCGATGAGGCGATCCCGCCCAATGCCTCCTGAGAGGAGGTCGTCACCGTTTCCGCCTCGGATCAGCGGATCATCCCCGGCACCACCTGACAATCGGTCGTTGCCATTATCTCCAAAGATGCGATCTCCGCCCGCAAGCCCTTCGATGAAGTCGTCCCCATCACCACCGTAAAGGATATCGTTCTCTGCACCTCCAACAATGAAATCGCTTCCGCTTCCACCACGAATGGTGGCGCGGCCAGCCCCAGACCGAAGGAGATCGTCACCATTGCCGCCGTCGATCAATGAATCTTGGCGAACTCCGTCTCCAATTCGCACGATGTCGCTGCCGTCACCACCAAAGATTTGAATTCCGGCAATGATTGGCGAATCGAATGCTGCGTTCATGATTGCGGCGTCGTATTTCACACCCACGAAGTTTGGAGTGAGATCGGTACCATTGTTAAAGTCCAAGAACCGACCAGAGTACGACCCCACAAATATCGATTCCGCGTCCGAGTCGGCTCCACCTGACGCGGGATCGTCCCGAACAACGATGACATCACCACAACTGCTGCCTTGAATTCGCAAGATTCGAGCCGTGTCAACAACAACGGAGTTCGCCACCAAGAGTGTCGGGCTCGATCCCGCACCAGTAGCAACGATCGAGTAAGTCTTGCCGGCATCGATTTCCGTTTGTGTGACGATCAGATCTACCCTCGCTCGGTTGCCCGTTCCTCGACTCGCGATGCTCGTATCTGTGACTTTTACAAGACTCGCATTCAGACCGGTCAGTGAGCCCGTGCTGCTCGTTGCTGTGAAGGCTACGCCTGGATCGCCGATCACTTCAATTGTCAGCAAGCCTGGACGGGTCGGTTTGATCACCTGGTTCAAGTCAGCGGAAGTCTCGAACTGGTTGTCGTAGCAGCGGGAATTCGTGAAAGGGCCGTTGGGCGTCGCTGAGCCGCTCGAATCCACATTGATCGCGGTGCCGCTGACATAGTTGGCGACCGTGATGAAACTGTTATTCGGGGCTGCTGGCGTGTCCTGGTGCCAGCCGGCAACAGGTACCTCCCGGATAAAATAGAGTCCGTCTGGCAATCCTCCGAAGTGATAAACGCCGTCGGCACCGCTCACCGCGGTTCGAACAACTGTGTCGACGCCGGTTGGGGCGAGATCAAACGGCGAGGCGGGATTGAATACTCCCACACCCACTCCACCGGTGTTGTCTTGGAACAACTCGAATGTGACGCCTGCAACAGGACCGCCGAGCGCATTTTGTTTTGTCCCAAAGATCCCTGCGCCATCATCGTTAAGAATTGTTGCAGTCGCAGTTCCGGTCCCAATCGAGGTTGTCGTGGTCGGTGAAGGATTCGATAGGGTTACGATAAACTGTTCGTTTGGTTCATCGACCGTGTCGCCCTGCACCAGGATGTCGATGTATTTTTCGGTTTCACTGTCCGCAAACATCACCATTCCGGAGGTGAATCCCCCCACTAAGTCGACCGCGTCGGCTGGGTTCGTCAGCGCCGCAGAGACGGTGTAGTCAACACTCGCAGCACCCGATCCATCGGTTCGAGTGACCGTGAATCTGAACAGCGTCGTACCTGTATTTCCTTCCGAGGTTGCTGCAGGCGCGGTGATCGAAACTTGAGAAGCGCCATCATCGTTCTGAATTGTGCCGGTTGCCGAACTGGTGACGATGTCCTCATTTCCCGCGGGTAAAGACAGCGTCACGGTAAATTCCTCGTCGGCCTCAGCGACTGTATCACCGTTGACGGGAATTGTGATCGTTACCGCGGACTCATTTGCTAGGAAATTGGCGACGCCCGTGGGTAGCGAGCCTCCCTCGAAGTCAGTTCCATCAACGGGATTCGTTCCCGAGGCAGTGACAGCATAGTTAACGCTGGTAGCTCCACTTATGTCACCAGTTCGAGTCACTTGGAATGTAAAGTCCGTCGCAGGAGTAGTACCCGAGTTGCCTTCGTCCTTACTCGCGTCTAATGCCGCTATCGATAGGTCGGCATCGTCATTCCGGATGACTCCTTGCGCCGTAGGTCCGACAATGACGGCACCGTTTGTCGCCCCGCTCAGCATCACTGTGAATGTTTCGTCCTCTTCGACGTCTCGATCCCCGACCACCGAAATCGTAACGGGTATTGTTGCAACCGTCGGATTGAAGGTCACGGTTCCGCTGGTCGATCCCGAAAAATCGGCAGCGTCCGTAGGGTACGTGCCGCTTCCTGCCACCGAGTAGTTGACTGACGTTGTACCCGCAGTAGAGCCGATGCGATTGATATTGAAAGTGAAGGATTTATTTCCCGAATCGCCCTCGGCCTGATCGGAAGATGCTGTCGTGACGATCGAAAGGCCGGAGTCGTCATTGATGATCGTACCGACTCCCTGCGAGTTGCTAAACACGGCGTTTCCGGTTAGCCCGGATAGATTCACGAAAAAGGTCTCATCGGGTTCGCCGATGCCATCGCCATTGACCAAGACATCAATCGTCTTCACGGTTTCTCCGAGCGATGAATCAAAGGTTAAACTTCCTGTGTTACTTTGGTAGTCGTTATCGCCGTTCTCGTCTTCTGCGAGATCATCGGCAGTGGCGAAATTGATTGAAATATCGGACGTGCTGGCAGCACTGAGCGTAACCGTAAAGGTGAATGTGGTTGTCCCCGAATCCCCTTCGCTCATCGAAACATTGCTGATCCCGATCGTATTCTGAAGGATGTCGACCACGTAGTCTTCTACTTCACCGTCTGGAGCCGGACCAAAGGGTTTGAGGTTGGCTGCGGTGCTAAGTCTGAATCGAGCATAGCTTGGCCCAGCGACGACTGTCCCGGGAACGGTGTACATCAAGCTGTTCGTCGTGGCAGTAACGGGCTCGTTGGTAAAAATCTGCTCCGACATCTCGAACGCGCCATTGCCGTTGAAATCAATCCAAGCATTCAGGAGTCCATCACCTGACGCCTCAACGTCCACCGTGGCGAGCGTTCCCTGAATGATTGGGCTCGTGAAAGTAACGCCGTCTTCATCGTCAGTGTTACTTGAGTTGTCGCCATCAGCCATCGAATCGAAACCGTCGGATTCCGGATCGCGCTCACTTCCGAGCATCGGACCGCGATTGGTGTGACGGGGGCCATCATCGACAAGCAGCGTCAGGTAAGAATTGGGCGCATCGCCAAAGTCGGCTTCGACCGTCGCGAAATCGATGTGGTCTGAATTTAGGTTGTCCGCATTAATCGAAACCACGTACGAGCTATTGGGCTCCGCCGGGTAGACATTATGAAATCCAGGTTGCGGCTCGAGTGAGATTCGATGAGTTCCGAAAGGCAAGTTTTCGAACTTGTAGTAGCCATTGGCATCGGTCATTGCGGTGAGATCTGGACCGCCGTCATCATCGATGTCGATGTTCACGTTGAAGTACTGAAGCGCCAACTCCATCGGATCGCGGAACGTGTTTTGGTTGAAATCCTCGAATACGTAGCCCGTTACACGACCCTCCGGCGCACCGACGATGCTGATGTCCAGGTCGTAGGAATTCACCTGTCCGAAACTGCCGCTGTATACCTCGACGTAGTAAGTGTTGCCCACGTTCAGTGCATCCACGTCGAATGATGCGACGTCCACGTCCCCAGCCGTGCCGTTGCTGGTCGCAATAATGGTACCGCCGGCGTCGCGTACGCGAACTCCCAAGTTAGTCGGTTGATTTCCACCCGGGCCAAATGGATATCCCGTGCCGTCGGGCATATTGAGCGTCACGCTGACGCGGCCAGCATCGTCTACGTCGAATTCATAGAAGTCTCGATCCGGCTGGGTGATCGTACCAGCCGCGGTGAGACCGCTCGTGTTATCGACCGTTCCAAGCACCTCGGCGTTTCCTGCCGAATTATTGTCCGCGCCGAAGCTGTCTGTAGTTTCGGTATTCCAGATACGAAGTTCGTAATTCGCGTCGTCGTCGACCGCATCACCCACGACGCGGACGTAGAACAGTTCATCTGCTGAGGCACTAAAGTCCCCGCTGTACATTTGGTTTTGGAATAACTGGTTTGCCAAGCCAACGGCTCCATCGGCGGTGTCGTCCCTGTTAAGAGGGCTTTCGCGGAATACACGGACGTCTAAGTAATCCGTCCCTCCATCGCCGCCGGGATCACCTCCACGATTAATCACAGCCACATGGACTTCGCCAGTAACCACGGCCCTGAATTGGAAAAAGTCTGCGTCGAGTCCCGTTGTAGTCGCCATCGTCACACTGTCGACCACTCCGTCCGTCAGGCCAGGATGTGCAACATTCTGAGCAGCGAGGATTCCGCCATCGAAATCTCCCGGTGTCGCGCTTTGGTTGGGCTCCACTTCCATGAACATCAACGATAGGTTCAAGCGTTCTTCCAAAGCTTCGAAAAAGTAGTGCCGCTTGTTCAGACGAGAACGCGAATTGCGAGTCTTTTTGCGAAGATCTTTACGGATGGAGGAAGGAGCAGCAAACGACATCATCGGATCTCCCGGAAAAATAATCACAGCAACCGAAGTTGGTATTTTCGCGCAAAGCTACCCTGTTTACGGGTAGGCTAATAATCTCAAGTGTCGCCGTCACAAAGTCAATAGTCTTTATGGCATAAAACCAAAAAAGATTCTGCTGCAACGTCGCGCGAGAGACCAGAGGGGGCATTTCTAAAGGGCCGAATTCCGATCCAACTCAGAACAGCGGCTGGCGAGACGGCGTTGGACGCTCGGATTGGCGGTCCATCCGCCGTTCGTAGATCGCAGCCCAAAGCGAAGGCGGCTGGCACGAACGCACAGCCGGCATCTTGCGTCTGATCGCGTCAGGTGACTTGAAGTAGTGTGCTTTGACGCCCGACGCGTTCGCGAGGCTGAGGATGACTATTTGGTCAGGAATAGCCGCGCCGTCCCTGCTTCGAGCAGAAGCTCCCGATACCTGATTTGGTCATTTCGATGCCGCAGAGCCAATAGTTTCTGCTGTCGAAGGAGCTTCAACTGCTCCTCAAGTCTCACAATCGAAAGCTTCGTCTCTTGGCGGGTCAGGTAGAGCGCAGTCGATTTAGAGAAGTACCGGTCATAAACTCGCTCGCGGTCTCGTTCCACCGCAAGTTCCGCCTCGGCGACGTTAATGTCGCGGGTGAGAGCGCGGATTTTCAGTTCGTAATCGACATTGTCGTACAGACGCGAACCCAGTTGGGGCAAGGTCTCGTTGAGGTACACCTTGCGATAAGTCACGATCGGACCGCAACAGGCTTGGGATGCGGTGGCGGGCAATTCTTCGACGGCGGGCTGGTCTTCAGCAAAACAGACCGCGGCGGCGCAGCTTGCGACAGCCATGGTGATAAATGGCAGCTGAATGGCTTTCATCGATTGACTCGCTCAGAGATTCGCGAACAGAAGAGACTTTCACCCCGTAAGTTCTAAGGTAATTAGCCCAAGCGAGACTTCAAGTTCAACTGGAGGCACTCCAATCGACGTAAGGCGGGAAGTCTAAAACTGATGCTTCTTTCCACATTACCCCTCCCAACCGGTTGCAATCTTGCAATTTGCCTGCCCATGCGATGCGGCAATGATTGAAACAGGCTCGACACCCAGTTATGCTAGTTTCCGCTTCTAGCTTGATGTCAATTAAATCGACAGGCGCTTTCACACCAAACGCCTTGTGCAACCCCCGTTAAGGAGTCAGGTATGACTGATACAAAAAAGCCGGCAAAGAAAGATTCAACGTCGAGACGCGACTTTATCAAGAAATCGTCAATGCTTGTGGCCGGCGGAGCGGTCGTCGGCGGCAAGCTGAGTATTGCCCGCGCGGCACATGCGTTCGGCAGCGATACCATCAAGATCGGTCTAGTAGGCTGCGGTGGTCGCGGTACCGGTGCTGCGGTGCAGGCATTAAATACGATGACAAAGACGGACATCAACCCAAACGGCGAAGTTAAACTTGTTGCCATGGGAGATGCTTTCGCCGACCGCCTGCAGGCTTGCTACCGAACAGTAAAAGGCCAACATGGTAACCATGCTGATGTGCCCAAAGATCGACAGTTCGTCGGCTTTGATGCCTACAAAAACGTCATAGACTCGGACATCGATTTAGTGATCTTGGCAACATCGCCGGGCTTTCGCCCCCTGCATTTCGAGTACGCCGTCAATGCCGGCAAACATGTTTTCATGGAAAAGCCTGTGGCAACCGATGCGGCAGGCGTAAGACGGGTGCTGGCCGCGAATGAGGAAGCGAAGAAGAAGAATCTCGCCGTTGCTGTCGGACTACAGCGACATCACGAAGATCGCTACCTGGAGACAGTTCAAAAGATTTGGGACGGAGCGATCGGCGACCTCGTAATGACCCGCGTCTACTGGAACGGTGGCGGAGTTTGGGTTCGGGGGCGTCAGGATGGACAAACTGAGTTGGAATACCAGATGCGAAACTGGTACTACTTCAATTGGCTATGCGGTGACCATATTAACGAACAGCACATACATAACTTGGACGTAAGTAATTGGTTGCTCCAAGGATATCCGGTTGAGTGCAATGGTATGGGCGGTCGAGAAGTCCGAAACGGTATCGACCACGGCCAGATCTTTGATCATCACTTCTGTGAGTACACCTATGAAAACGGTGTCAAGATGATCAGCCAATGCCGTCACATCAAAGACTGCTGGAGTAATGTTTCCGAACATGCTCATGGTACGAAGGGATACGCGGACCTCAGTGGTAAGATCTATAACTCCAAACACGAACTAATTTGGAGCCACGACGGCAAGGGTGACGGCCATCAGGTTGAGCATTACGACTTGTTCGCAGCACTTCGTCGCGGTGAGACGCCGAACGAAGGCGAATATGGTGCGAAGAGCACCATGACGGCGATCTTAGGTCGCGATGCAACTTACTCAGGCAAGGTCATCAAGTGGGATGACGCGATCAACTCCGAGAAAGCTCTCGCCGATTTCGACGCCTTCAAGTCGATGGATGACCAAGCTCCGGTTCAACCGGATGAGAACGGACTGTATCCCATTCCAGTCCCCGGCAAAACCAAGGTTATTTAGAGATCAAGGTTATTTAGAGATATTGCCCCGAGGTTAGTTGGAACAGGATGGCTCTGGCGCGATGCGGAGCCGTCCTGCTTTTTTGGACTGCGAACTCATGTCCCGATCGCCGCATTCCATTTGCACAAAAAAAACCACTCGATCCGAGGTGAATCGAGTGGTTTAAGAGGCTTAACGCAAGCGATAGAGACGCGAGCTTAGACCATGTCCTTTAGGGCCTTCAACGGTCGCACTTTAACGACATTGCGTGCTGGCTTTGGTGCAGCCCAGACCATTTCGCCAGTCGCTGGGTTGCGGACTTCGCGTCGCGGCAGAGCTGGCTTGTTCTGACGCACGATCTTGCACAATCCTGGAATTGTGAAAGCACCGGGGCCTTTCTTGCCAACGGCCTTGCCAATCTCATCCGTCATCGCGTCGAAGACTGCCTGGACCTGCTTCTTTGTCAGGCCGGTGGTTTCGGCGATGTTGGTGAGGATTTCAGTCTTTGTGGGCGGTTTCGTGGCTGCCACTTTTGCCATGGCGGTTTACCCTCCTTAGTAAGGTTTACCTGAGTTATAGGACCACATACGTCTGTTTACGCTCAGAACGCGATGATTAGAAGCATTCGAAGCAAAATTGCAAGCAGGCCAAGCGGCAAAACGCCGCAAAAACCGCCAAAATCTTTATGCCTGCCGACGTTCTGACGTCGCTGCGGAGCTCAGCAGCTTCCACAATCGTCCTGCAGACCGAAGCCGATTTCTCAATTTCCCACGTATGCTTGAGTGCAAAAACGGAAACTTGCCACAGACCACCCATTTTAATAAGATTCTTTTTCACAAAGGGTTAGGACGAATTGATCACCGGCTCGCTAGAAAACATGGAGTCGCCTAAACCTGCCTCCAGGATTCCTGGACATGCGACTTTCGACGGCAGTGCGCGTGTTCCCTTGAAGGTGAAAAAGTGAATTAACAAGAAAAGAGCCGATTTTCAATGAATACAGCCACTGGACGTGTCGTAGTCAGCCTTGTCGCCTCGATGCTCATGGCAATCTTCGCGTACCCACCTGTCGTGCTGGTCGCCCAGGAAGACGGTTTCGGGTCAACATTTCGTTCGGCACCAAGGCCACTTCGACAGCGGCTGGTGCGAGCCAGTCAGGCCATCGAGGAGCGTCGATTCGGTGATGCAGTCCTCCAGTTAGGCGAGCTGCTCGCCGAGGAGACTGGTGAGGACTTGGGCGACGATATCGCGCAAGATTTCTTTTACGGCTCGATCAATACAGTCGTCGTTAGCTCCAGCCTGAAGCGGGAAGCCGAACGGTTATTGGGTTCACTCCCTGAGTCAGCACGCGAACTCTACGAACTGCAATTCGGAGCAGACGCGAAGGAACTACTGCACCTCGCGGTTACCAGCGGTGATATCAACCGGCTCACGGAAGTTACACGGAAATACTTTCATACGAATGCTGGTTACGAGGCAACGCTTCTCTTGGGGCGTCTTCAACTCGACCGAGGTAATCCTTTAGCAGCGGCAATGTGTTTGGAACGCCTCCAGGAAGTGCCAACCGCTACCCGAAATTTCGAGCCCGAGTTGTCGCTGCTCTCGGCAGCTTGCTGGGCACGGGCAAATCGTCCCGAGAAGGCTCGGAAATCGCTCGAATCACTTCGTTCGCACTCACCCGGCTTCGCGTTGCCATTTGGTGAAGAAAATCTCGCTGAACGACCGAGCGATTCCCAAATCGAGCTTTGGCTGACCAACCAACGTGCCGGAAAGTCGATTTCTGCCCCACGGGAGGCGACGAACTGGTTGATGTACCGCGGAGATGCTTCGCGCAACGCCACTAGTTCGGGCGATCTACCGCTGCCCAATTATCGCTGGCGTGTGCCAACCGCGTCGGATCCGACTGATGAGAGTTTGATTGAGGAAATTCGGCTGGACAAGACCGAACAGGGTGTAGCTCCCGTACCCGCCGTTCAGCCGCTCGCCGTTGGCGAGGTGATTCTGATGAGAACGCCTGAACGGCTACTCGCAATCGACTTTGAGACGGGTAAGAGAGTGTGGGAGTATCCGTGGTGGAGCGCCTCCTATGACGACGTTTCACTTACGAATCGTTCGGCAACTGGCGGGGACGAATTGGCGGCTCGCCGTGAGAAACGCGACCAGCGGTTGTGGCAGGATGTGCCCTATGGTCAGGTTAGCAGCGATGGCGAAGCGGTCTACATGCTGGACGATCTTCACTACGCCATGCCAATGGGCGGCACCTTTCGTCCTGGAATCGGCGGGCTGAGATTTCGTAGTCAGGATTCCCCGAAAAGCCACAATCAACTCGTCGCATTGGACTTGAAGCGGCAAGGTTCATTGCGTTGGATGATCGGTGGAGAAACGGGTCTGGACGAGCCAAAATTGGCGGGAGCTTTTTTTCTGGGGCCGCCATTGCCACTGTCAGGTCACTTATACGCTCTCGCGGAATTGGGCGACAATATCCAGCTTGTAGTCTTAGACGCAGCGACGGGGAAGCACCAATGGTCACAACAGCTGGCTCATGTTGAAAGCTCTCCCATCGACGAAGACATAACGCGCCGCTTGGCGGGGGCAACTCCGTCCTACTCTGACGGTGTGATGGTCTGTCCAACTTCGGCGGGTGCAGTGGTCGCAGTTGATGTTGCAACGCGATCGTTGATGTGGGGCTATCAGTACAAACAGGCCCAGCGATCCAATCCCTTCGCCTTCAATCGGGGTTTCGCAATTCGACAGGATCAAATGGAAGATGGATGGCTCGACGCTTCAGTCACGCTTTATGACGGAGCCGCGCTTGTCGCACCAGTCGATGAAGATAAGTTCATTTGTCTTGACCTTGACATGGAGAAAGGCAAAGCTCGCTGGGAAGTGCCGCGGGACGACGATTTGAGCGACGCTCTGTACATTGGCTGCATTCATCAAGGCCGAGCGTTGGTCGTCTGCAAGCATAAGCTTGTGACACTTGATATGAATACAGGGGAACCTGCATGGGCAAGCCCGCTCGAGTTGTCGCAAGCGGATTCCGAAATGCCAAGCGGCCGAGGCTTCCATAGTGGCGATTTCTATTTCCTGCCTACGACAAAGTCATCGCTTCTCAAAATATCGCTGGCCGATGGACAGATCGTCCGCCGCACGCCGACACCAACTCCGCTGGGCAACTTGATTTGTTATCGTGACGAGGTCGTGTCTCACGCGGCTGGCTCGGTCGAAGCCTTCTATCAGATTTCATCCTTGCAGAGGCGCGTTGCAGACCGCCTTCAAGAAAATGCCGACGACCCTTGGGCGCTCGCTCGCCGAGGCGAGTTATTTCTTTACGCCGGAAAGAGCGACGAGGCACTTCGAGTCTTGCGACGAGCACACGAATTAAATCCAAATGACGATGCAGTGCGCGGCCTGCTGGTCTCCACGTTCCTGTCCGCGATTCGATCGGACTTTGCCGCCCATCGTGATCTCTCGGAACAAGTCCAACCTCTAATCGATTTGCCAGCCCAGCGAGCGGAGTTCTGGAGACTGACCGCCGCGGGCTACCAAGAGCTAGGCGAATTGTCTCGTGCTTTGGATGCATATCTCGCTTTGGCGGAGATCTCGCAATCGCTCGGCGGGTCGGACACTTCAGAGCCGCTAATGATCGAGCAGGATTCGAATTGGACGGTCCGATCCGACCGGTGGATTCAGGCAAGGCTGGTCGAATTGTTCGAGTCGGACGATCAGGCCGTGCGCACGCAACTGACCTCGCACATCGCAGAACGCGCGGCTTCACGCGAGAAGCGTTCGTTGGCGGAACTCGAGCATGACCTCGATCACTTTGGATTTCACTCAGCCTGTGATCCAATTCGCGTTGCTTACGTCGACCGCCTCGTTGAAGCGAATCGATTGGTCGAAGCGGAGCTCTTGCTCACTCCGTTACGTCAGAGTGGCGACCAAGAAATGGCTGGCGAGGCGACCTCGCGTTTGGCTTTGCTATACAAGCGTGCTGGTGAAAGCGAGACCGCCGCGAGATTCTACGAGGAACTTGGATCGCGTTTTTCGTCGACCCCATGTCTCGGCCAGCGAACGGGAGCAGATTTGTTAGCCGAAGCAAAATCTGACCCGGCATTGAAGGACGAATTTGGGAAGCGTAAAGGCTGGCCCTGGGGAGCCGCCGAAGTCGAAGAAAGTCCAGCCCAATCCAGTTCCGAAGTACTTTCGCGACTGATGACTCTGCCTGTACATACCGATCGCGGCCAGTCAAATGGCGGCGTCACATTTGGATTTGACACTCGGTTTAACGCCGTGATTGCTCGCGATCGCTCTGGAAAAAAGTTAATGGAAGTGTCCATCGAACGCGTTCGCCAGAACGGACTGGATCAAGTGCATCTCCTCGGAAAGCTTGGCGTTGTCTATTTCGGAGCCGATTTAATCGGCGTCGACATGCTACCCACAACCCTCGCGAGAAATGAACCAGTTCGTTGGCGGATTGCTGTGACTTCGCGAACGTCAGACTTAGAACGGGCTCGGCAGTCGCATCCGCCGTTTGACCCTCTGCCTCGTCCGCTGCAGACCAATTTGGACGACACTGGACGTGCGGTGAGTTCGCTCGGACCGGTCTCGCGCCAGGGAGTCATTTATCAGCGAAACCGCACTTTGAATTGCGTCGATCCACTCACAGGAAAACTGGCTTGGTCGCAAGCCGGTATCGAGCAGGGCGCTACGATCTCTGGTGACTCCGACGTCGTTGTCGTGATTCCGCCCGGGGGGAACGATACGAATGTCGACGAAGCTACCATCTATCGTATGACTGATGGCAAGGTACTCGGCCAGCGACAGCTCCCGGCCGAGGCATCACGCTGGACGCTGAATGAGCGTTTCATACTGGCTTGGGACACACACGACGGACGGTATCGACTCTACCTCCGAGACATCTGGGACCAGCGCGACGTGTGGTCCGAAGATGTTAGCGAGAATGCGAAAGCGACACTTACCGAAGATGGTATGGTCGCAATTCTGGATACTAACGGTCGCTTTGTCATCCATTCATTGACAGGTGATCGAGTCCTGATTCGTACCAGGCTCGAACGCGACGAATATTTACACTCGCTCCGCGTCGTCCCGAGCGGTGATGACTATATTTTGTTCGCGAATATCGATCCGAGCCAGAATCATGAGAGTTCCTCGACGGTTCGCCACGCCCACCCGTTCAATTCGCCAGTCGCAACGAGTCGAATGTATATGATCGACCGGACGACCGGACGCCTGCGATGGCCCGTTCCCGCATACATCGACGAACATGGGTTTGTGCTCCAGCAGCCTTCAAACACCCCTGCGCTGTGGTTCGTGCGCAATGTTTCTAATCCCCAAAATGTTCTCGCACCTGACAATGTAAAGCAGGCCTCCGTGCTTTGCATCGATCGCCGTGACGGACGGGTTCTTTACTCGAAGGAAGACATTTCGACCCAGGTCAACGAGTTCAACGTAGTCTCCAACGATTCCGGAACCGAATCGACGATTTCGCTGCCTGGCCAATCAATCACGATCAAATTCACGGATACCCCCACGCCTCCAACACCCCCTGCCCAGACTGGTTCGGCGTCCAGCATGACTTCCAGCGGCAGCGTTCTTGCGAATATCGCGGGATCGCTTTTCAACGCCCTGAAGCAGCAAACCCAGGCCGAAGGCCAGGGCACGCCCTTCGACGACGAATCGCCCAAGAACTGATCCCTCCTCTCACTCGTAAAGTATGCGGAACACATAGGCTAGGTAATAATTTTCCAGGTGCTACACTCGTACAGGGCCGAAATGGCTGTTTACCCCGGCAAGGTGGTTTGACAGAGGCCGCTGTGAGCAGACCGAGAGTTACAACCGAAACAGACCGAAAAAAGCTCGTTGAAATCTCGCTTTGCGTGAATCGCGAGTTCCACCCCAACCGCTTTGGATGGCGGTTTTGTTGAACTTAATTGAGGTGCTATCGCATGGCCACAGATGGTCACAATCACGAGACGCCTGTCGTTGACGAATCTGCCGTTCGTAAGCTGGGTGAAGCCCGGGAGAAGATCACCGAGCAGTTATCGCAAATCATTGTTGGTCAACAACAGGTGATCGAAGAATTGCTGATTTGCTTGTTCAGTCGCGGGCACTGCTTGCTGGAAGGAGTCCCGGGACTGGCGAAGACGCTGCTCATTAGCACGCTTTCCAAGACGCTCAGTCTTTCGTTCAGCCGCATTCAGTTCACTCCTGACCTGATGCCAGCTGACATCACGGGCACAGAGATTATCGAAGAGAATCGGACGACAGGAACCCGCGAGCGACGCTTTCTGGAAGGCCCTCTTTTCGCCAACGTCGTGCTTGCCGATGAAATCAACCGCACCCCTCCCAAAACGCAAGCGGCCTTGCTCGAAGCCATGCAGGAACGACAAGTCACCGTCGGTCGGGTCCAACACCAGCTCGGCGACCCGTTCTTCGTGCTCGCGACTCAGAATCCGATTGAACAAGAAGGTACCTACCCACTTCCTGAAGCTCAGCAAGACCGCTTCATGTTCAAGGTCTTCGTACACTACCCGAGCTTCGACGAAGAATTTGAAGTGGCGCGCCGGACAACCGCATCGCAATCGACGGCAGTCGCACCGATGCTCAGCGGAGAAGAGATCCTCGATTTGCAAAGAGTGGTTCGAGAGGTTCCGGTGTCCGACCACGTCATTCGTTACGCTCTCTCACTAGTCAGACAGACTCGCGTTCGAAGCCCCGGCATTCCGGATTTCGTGGAAGATATGGTGGGCTGGGGCGCTGGTCCTCGCGCGGTTCAGTTTTTGATTCTTGGGGGTAAGGCCCGCGCACTGCTCCATGGCCGAACCCACGTATCGACAGACGATATCCAGGCGCTCGCCAAGCCCGTTCTTCGTCACCGCTTGGTCGTTAACTTTGCTGCGGAAAGTGACGGCGTGACACAGGACGACATCATCGACCGTCTGCTCGCCGTAACTCCCACCAAGGAAGATGAACTCACCACCGATGCCCGATTCCAAAAGATTTTTGCATCCTGAGGCCATCAAACGCATTTCGCGGATGGAACTTCGGGCTCGGCATATTGTTGAGGGCTTCCTATCGGGAATGCACCGCAGCCCGTACTTCGGCCAATCGGTCGAGTTTCTCCAGCATCGCGAGTACGCGATTGGTGATGACCTGCGTCACGTCGACTGGAAAGTGTGGGCGCGGCAGGATCGTCTCGTCATTAAACAGTACGAGGAAGATACAAATCTACGTTGCACGTTGCTGGTCGATACATCCGCCAGCATGACTTATGGAAACGGACCGTTAAATAAGTACGAGTACGCATGCACTGTCGCATCCAGCTTGGCGTACTTGATTCTCAAGCAACAAGACGCTGTGGGCTGTGTTGCGTTCGATGACGACATTCGCACCAAGGTGCCGGTACGCAGCAAGCGCACACATCTGCAATCTGTGATTGACGCCCTGGCGGTGACCACCCCGCGTGACAAGACCGATATGCATGGGATTTTCCGCAAGGTGTCTGAAACGTATCCGCGACGTGGGATGATGGTCGTTGTGTCCGATTTATTGACGGATCCCCAGGCAGTGCTCCGAGGGTTGAAACTACTGCGTCGACGGGGACATGATGTGATGGTCTTTCACATCATGGACGACGACGAACTAGATTTCCCGTTTAACGGGCCCACGCGATTCGACGGCCTCGAGTCGTTGGATTATTTAAACTGCAATCCCCGCGCGCTGCGCGAAGGTTACTTGAATGCGGTCAACGAATTCCTGGATGAAGTCCGTCGCGGTTGCGCCCGCAACACCGTCGATTACGCGCTCATCCGAACTAGCCACCCGCTCGACGCTGTACTCGCCTCGTACCTCAGCACACGCCTTGGAATGCACCGCAAAAACTGAATAACAGTAAATTCAAGTTCTCATCGAGATACGTCCGGAACTGTTGAACGCTACTTTTTGAAACGCTCGTTTACCAAGCAACTCCCTTGAGGATTGGCCAAACAGATTTGGTTGATTCACCCTACCATTTACCTTTCAACAGCCGACGCTGAGCTTCGTAATGACTTTTGTCCATCAAGCGCTAACCTGGGGATTCCTGCTCGCACTGGCTCCTCTGTTGATTCACTTGATCAACTTGATGCGCCGAAAGCGAGTACAGTGGGCGGCGATGGATTTTTTGCTCCGCAGCTATAAAAAACATCGTCGCTGGATTTGGCTGAAGCAACTCTTATTGTTGTTGATGCGAATGGCTGCCATCACCTTGGTAGTGGCGATGGTCGCGCAATGGATTACCCAAAAACAGTGGCTCGCATTGTTTGGATCGACCACGACGCACCATTTTGTATTGCTGGACGATAGCTATTCGATGGCCGAACAGTCGGGCGGAGCGAGTGCGTTCGATAAAGCCAAACAGGCAATCGGGAACATTGCAACTCAGGCTATGAACCAAGACTCGCAGCAAAAACTCACGCTGATTCGTTTCTCGCGAGCGGCTCGCGTCATCGATCGCGACGCCGCCGACGCCGATGTAACCCAGATTACTGACTTGAACGCCGAGATTGTGGATTCAAACTTCGACGTCTTGGTCGAAGAAAAACGTCGCGGCTTTAATGTTACCGAGCTGGCAGCCGGTGCTCAGCAGGCGATGGTCGTTCTCAACCAACTCTTGGAGCAAAATCAAGACGAGAACAACATCGTGTACATCCTCTCGGACTTTCGCGAACGCGAATGGGAATCGCCAAGTGAATTGCTGACACTTTTACGTGAGGCCAACAACCACGCTGCGGATATCCACTTTGTCGGATGTGTCAACAAGACGCAGGCAAATCTTACCCTTACGGATCTTCAACCAGAGCCAGGTACTCGCGCTGCGGGCGTGCCGCTGTTTGTTACTGTCTCAGTTCGCAATAGCAGCGATCAGGTCGCACGCAACGTCCAAGTAAAAGTCCGTACGCACTTTTACGACCCTGCCGTCGTAGCATCGAGTGAACCCGGCGAGGTCATTTCCAAGCTGGATGAACCTCCAACGGTTTTGATCGAAGAGATACCGGCCGGCGAATCGGCAACTCGCCGCGTGCAAGTGTTTTTTCCTCAGCCTGGACCACAGGTTGTTGAAGCGATTCTATCAGACGACGCGGTCGTAACCGACAACCGCCGCTGGTGCGTCGTGAACGTCGCCGAGGGGGACCCCGTGCTAGTGATCGACGGCAGTCTCGACCAGAAGCATGCTTATTTCCTCTCGACCGCATTTGAGCCAGGGCAACGCACAAATACCGGCGTCCGGCCCGATCTTAAGACGCCGGCATTCCTACGCGACACGACCCCTGAATCCTTGGCAGCCTATCGTGTTGTGTATTTGCTTGATGTTCAGCAACTCGACGACCGCGCAGTGCAAAACTTAGAAGAATATGTTCGCAACGGCGGCGGTGTTGGCATCTTTGTCGGCGAGCAAGTCAACGCGGCCTTTTACACGCAAAAGCTGTATCGTGCGGGCGAAGGCTTCTTTCCATTGCCACTTGACCGAGCCAACGATTTGCCCCTTGAATTGCTTGAGAATGTTCCCGATTTTGAAGTTGAGAATCATCCGGTATTCAGTATCTTCCTCGGCGAACGCAATCCTTTCGTCCGACTCGTTGCAATACGCCGTTACCTTCAGCCACCCGCTGCCTGGGCGCCATCGACGGATGCACCGATCGAGGTTCTCGCGCGTTTGCGAAACGGCGATCCGCTGGCTGTTGAAAAGAGATTCGGCAACGGTCGAGTAATTGCGTTCCTCACGACACTATCGCCCGAGTGGAACAACTGGGCTCACGATCCGAGCTTTGTCGTCGCTGCCCTGAAACTTCAAGCCTATTTAGCCGCGTCTAATCAACACGAGGACTCACGGCTCGTCGGTTCGCCTATTTCGCTCACGCTGAATTCAGACGAGTATTTAAACGATGTGTCGTTTGTTACTCCGGGCAGCATCAAGGACGAGACGATTGTCGAGCAACGCTCGGCCGTTCCGCTCGAAGCGGGCTCGCCGTTGATGCGAGTTGAACTTGATGACCGTGCCTCTCAAACCAGTGGGGTTGGAGTTGATCGTAGCGGGATCTATGAGGTATGGGCACCAACTCGCGATGGTAAATTCGACGTCCGGCGTTACGCATTGAATCCAGATCCTAGCGAAGGAGATTTGGCGTTTGCGGGATCACAAGAATTGCTAACGCGACTCAAGCCGCTTGCGATCAAATTCCGCGAAGCCGACGAATACGCGTACGATCTATTTCAGCAGGCCGGCTACAACCGGAGTTTCCTCGTGATGTGCTTGCTCATCGCGATTCTGATCGGCGAACAACTGCTGGCATACTCCGCAAGCTACCACCCGGCGAAAGGAGTTGCTAACTGATGTTTGCAAATCTCCTCGCGATGAGTGAAAGCTCTGTGTACCACCAATTCTCCCGACTGCAATCGATGACCGAATGGTGGCAGTGGTTGCTTCTCCTCGTAGGCGTTGTAGTGGTTGTCGCTTACATTGCAACCACCTATTACTTTGATAGTGCCGAGCTGCCAAAGCCATTGCGTTGGACATTGTTCGTCCTCCGAACGCTGGCATTCGCGGGCATCCTTTTCTATTTTCTCGATTTGGAAAAACGCTCCGAACGCCAGATCATCAAAAACTCGCGTGCGTTGGTCCTGATCGACACCAGCCTGAGCATGGGGATTCAAGATGGCACGGGCAGCACAGGCCAGAGAAACAGACGCATCGACACCGTTGTCGACGAGATGCAACGCGGCGAATTGGTAGCGGGGCTTCGGAATGCCCACGATGTTGTCGTCTATCGTTTCGATCAAGGAGCAGCACCAACAGAAGTTGCGTCACTGCCGAAGACGGGTTTAGCCGGCGAAACCACTTTGGGTGAAACAATAACTGACCGCGCGGACTCGGATCTTCGCGGTGCGCGACTCACCGCCATAACAGCGATTGTTATGTTTGGCGTCGGCCTGTTGTCCTTTGTCAGTTCGATGTTGTTCGGCGTACGTCGGCCCGACGGGGATGGGTCTTGGACTTTGCTCATCGGCATGGTGGCAATGATCGCGGGTTTGGTGGTCCTTGCAGTCGCGAACCTTCGCTTCCCGGATATTTCATTAGTGGCGACGCTTGGCCTTGAAGAAGCGAATGCCGAGGCGCCGTCGACTCAAACGCCAAGTCAGCCCGCGCCGGTTTCTACGGTTCCGGAAACTCCGCAGGTTGACTGGTCTGAGGCACTTGCTCCCCGTGGTACCGAAACGCGTTTGGCCGATGCGGTACGTTACCTGACCAATCGAGAACGCGGTGGACCGTTGGCCGGAATCGTGGTCATTACCGACGGAGGTAACAATGCGGGCAGCGAAGGGGATGATGCGGCCAATCTCGCCAAAGATGCCGGTATTCCGGTGTTCACGTTGGGACTGGGTGGCGAAGAGCGACCTGCAAATGTTCGCGTCGTCGATCTCGAAGCTCCCCCGCGAGTCTATCCTGGCGACAGCTTCAGTATGACAGGATATGTCCAGGCATATGGGTTAGTCGGGCGGTCAGTCCGAGTGGAGTTGGTGTCGCTTCCCGAAGCAAATGCCAGCGACGCGGCGGCTCAAGAAACCTTCGAAGAAGAAAGACGCGTAACGCTCGGCCCAGATGGTGAAATTGTCTCGCTCAAGTTCGATGTGTCGCCGACACAGCAAGGTCGCCGTACTTATCGTTTGCGGATCATACCTCCTGCGGAAGACCAGGACTCACGTGACGACATGCGGGCGGCGACGGTTCAGATTGTCGAACGAAAGAATCGTGTCTTGCTCTTTGCTGGTGGACCTTCACGTGAGTTCCGCTTTCTAAGGAACCTGCTGTACCGCGACCGTGACACAACCGTGGTTGTATGTTTGCAAACGGGTCAGCCTGGCATGGCGCAGGAGGCCGACGATTTAATATACGAGTTTCCAAGCCTCGTTAACGAACTGTTCGAATACGATTGCATTGTGGCGTTTGATCCGGACTGGAACGAACTTGCCGAAGACCAAATTCAACTACTGGAACGCTGGGTCGCCGAAAAGGCGGGTGGCTTGATTGTTGTCGCTGGCCCGGTACACACACCGCGTTGGGCCAGCCGAGTGCAATCGAACTCGAAAATCGAAACCATCAAAGGGCTTTACCCCGTAATCTTCTACAGTCGCGGTTCGGCCACACTGAGCCTCGGTCGTTTTGCGGCGGAAACACCCTGGCCGTTGCAGTTCACGCAAGATGGTCGCGATGCCGAGTTCTTGTGGTTGGAGGATGATGCGTTGCTAAGCGAGCAAGCTTGGCAGTCGTTCGAGGGAGTCTATGGGTACTACGCTGTTAAAGACCCCAAGCCGGGTGCCCGGGTGTACGCTCGATTCTCGGACCCCAACACCTCGATGGATGGAGAATTGCCGATCTATCTGGCTGGACACTTCTACGGCGCGGGCCGAGTACTGTTTCAGGCCAGCGGCGAAATGTGGCGTCTGCGGGCGATTCAAGATGGATACTTCGAGGCTTACTACACCAAGTTGATTCGCTGGGCTTCACAGGGCCGGTTGCTGCGAGATTCGAGTCGTGGCATCTTGTTGGTTGACAAAGACCGTTGCCTGCTCGGAGATCATATTTCGGTTCAGGCGATCCTTACCGATGCACAGCACGAGCCGCTGACCACTTCACAAGTTACGGCGTCGCTCGTCGCACCCGACGGTCGGCGATCGAACATGGAAATGCGCAAAGTTGAGGATGCCGCACGAGCGGGAATGTATTCCGCTCAGTTTACGGCAGTTCTCGAAGGCGATTATCGTGTCGAGCTACAGCCTCCGCACGGCGCACCGGACGAATTGCTAAGTCGTGAAGTTCGCTCGAGAATTCCGGCGCTCGAAACCGAGCAACCACAGCGTAACGACGCACTCTTGAAAGACTTGGCTGACAAGACCGGCGGCGCCTACTACGTGGGATTCGATGCTGCCCTGAACCGAGGCGGCGCTGGACGCGCACCGATCGCCAGCTTGCTCGAACCGCAAGATCAAGTCACCTACTTGTCCGGCACACCGGATAAACAGTTTGAGCGAGTTCTGATGACTTGGCTGATGGGATTGATCTGTGGTGTATTGTGTCTCGAATGGTTGCTTCGTCGCCTGAGTAAGCTGGCGTAGTGCGAGAAAACGCATGCCACGTCCTAATTGCTTCGTCCCCCACGTCATTTTGATACTCGGCTTGGCGCTCGCTACGAACGGCGTAGACGCGGATGATTCGCGAGTACGCTTCGCAACATTCAATGCGTCACTCAATCGCCCAGCCGCAGGCCGTTTGATCCAAGATCTGTGCTTGCCGAATAACCGACAAGCGCAGCAGATAGCCGAAATCATCCAGCACGTGCGTCCCGATGTCCTGTTGATAAATGAGTTTGACTACGATGAACGAGGCCTCGCCGCTGATGGTTTCGCGGCGAACTACTTGGCGATCGCTCAGAACAAACAAAGCCCGATTGAATACAAGTTCAGATACCTGGCACCCGTGAATACAGGCGTTCCCAGTGGACTGGATCTCGATCAGGATGGCAGTACGGCAGGTCCGGGTGATGCATTCGGCTACGGCGAGTTCCCGGGTCAATACGGAATGCTCGTGCTTTCACGCTTCCCCATTGAGGTCGCGTTGGTACGTACCTTTCAAACTTTCCTGTGGCGGGACATGCCGAATTCACTACTTCCGGGCTCCTACTATGGCGAAGATCAAAGGGCGATCTTGCGGTTGTCTTCCAAGAGTCACTGGGACTTGCCTTTAAAGATTGGCGACCAAACCGTCCATTTTCTGTGCGCCCATCCCACGCCACCCGTGTTTGATGGATCCGAAGATCGAAATGGGCGACGGAATCACGACGAAATCCGCTTTTGGGCAGACTACATAGATGCCTCGCGGAGTATTTACATTTATGACGATGCTCAACGCCGCGGAGGGCTATCAGCCGATGCAAGATTCGTCATAGCTGGTGATATGAACGCTGACCCGCTTGACGGTGACAGTACAGCAGACGCAATCAATCAGCTGCTCCGACATCCGCTTGTGGACAGCGTGACGATTCCGGCAAGTAAGGGCGCCACCGAGAAGAACACCTTCGACGCTGGAGTGAACACACGGCACCGCGGGAATCCGTCACATGACACGACCGACTTTACCGATCGTAGTGTTGGCAATCTTCGCCTCGACTATGTCTTGCCGAGTAAGTCGCTACGGACGGTTAAAGTTGGCGTGTTTTGGCCTGCGACGCAATCGCCTGGCCACGAGCTAGTAGAGGCGTCCGATCATCGTCTGACGTGGATCGATATCGAGCTTTGATTTGGCACACGACAACGGTAGCAAACTTCCTCAATTCAAATACAACTGTTCGTAACTGTCGATCATTCCTTTCAGCGAGAACTCACGCTGAACTCGAATTCGATTCTCGCGGCTCAGTTGCTCTCGCAGTTCAGGGGATCTGACAACTCGGCACACTGCTTCGATGAAAGCGGTGGCATTTCCGGGCGAAACGGCCTCCGTCTTTGCAAGTGGACCAAGCACTTCATCGACTCCTTCGACCGAAGTCGCGACGACAGGTGTCCCCAAGCTCATCGCCTCAATCAGCACATTAGGCATTCCTTCCCACCGCGACGGCAACAGCAAGACTTCCGCAGCGCGCATTAGCTCCGGTACATCTGGTCGCCAGCCCAGAAAATGAACGCGGCTACGAATTGCCAAGCGAGCGGCAATGGCTTCGAGTGCCGCGAGTTCGGGTCCTTCACCTACGATCGCGATATCGTGGCCCGGAAGACATTGCAACATCCTCGGGGCAAGTTCCAACAACCAGTCAAAGCCCTTCTGCTTGTGTAGTCGACCGACGCAAACAAGAAATCTCCGATCGTCTGGCAGGCCAAGTCGCGCTAAGTCAATCGAAACTTCCGACGAGGAGTC
Source organism: Planctomycetaceae bacterium (assembly GCA_020638995.1). Classification (GTDB taxonomy): domain Bacteria; phylum Planctomycetota; class Planctomycetia; order Pirellulales; family Pirellulaceae. Next base: position 282,591 of record JACKHM010000006.1, on the reverse strand, counting down.
CTTCAACTCGACACCATTCGGTATTACGCAAAGCTTTGATGATGGATAGTTTCCCCGCGACCTGACTTGATCGGCGACCGATTGGCTGACACACACGATTTTTTGGGCGCGCCGTAGGGCATACCTTTCCAATCGCATCCGCCACCAGGCTGGATCAGCGACACGAATGCCGCTAAAGATCTTCGAAATACCGGCAGAGCTTGCAGCAAATGCGCCGAGGACATTCGCATGGAACAGAAATGTCTGCACGACTTCTGCCTGATGCTGTCGAAGCAGTATTTTGAGATGTTGCATTCCGCTCACGAAGTTCAGCGGCGACCTTAGATTCAGGAAGTGAACGGGAATAGCTGCGTTCTCAATTTGCCGGACGAGCGAGTCTTTATTCTCGATCGGACGAGGCTTTAGGGAACATACGATCGGATCGAATTGCTTGCGATCGAGCCGGCTCACAAGATTCGCCAAACAACGCTCCGCTCCACCAAATTCGAGTTCGGTGATCACAAACGCAATACGAACAGGCTTTTCCACTTCTTACTCAGCAGCAGGGAGGAACAAGTTGCACGGCACGACATTTCGAGGATGCCATTCGATTCGAATTGTAACTGAGGAGGCCAGGTTCTGCCTGTTGAGTCAAAACCGCCCCTCACGATCGCATCGAATCAGTGAGGACTAGCAAATCAGTTGCTTCCATTCAAGACTAACTGCATACTCCTAGACACTAGATAGCCTCCTGCCCCAGATTTACGAGAGAGATGTGGAACGGTCGCGCGAAATAGTCGGTTTTGTTGGCACGCATCGCCCCCGATTCTCTGACGAGACCGCAGCGTTACTGCGTCGTCGGATTATGGCAGCGTCCCTAATTGTCTCGATCGTTCTCTCCGCTGCGTTCGTAGGCAATCTCTTCATCGGAAATGTTCCGCTCGTGGCGGTGAGAGCGTGCGTCTTGCTCGTATTCATTTCCACCTACTTTGTCTCGCGAAGTAACATCTCGCTGAGCACATTCCAGCTACGCGCGACTGAGTTGGTCAACTTTGGTGCTCTCGCATTCCACCTGTTGATGATGATGTACGTACGCATTGAAGCCTTTGCAGGTGACGGCGACGCCGTCTCGGCTGTCGCCGCACAACACCAGTTCTTGTGCGCGTGTAGTGTCGCAATCTTGACGTATGGAATCTTCGTACCCAACACCTGGAAGCGAGCTGCGTGGCTGCTCATTCCTGCGGCGTGCTCGCCATACCTTGTGCTGTTCTCTTTGCGATGGAAATCGGAAGACGCGGATCTCGCCCTCGCGGCCAGCGATTTGACAAATCCGGTTCCGTTGCCTCTAGTTGCTGCCGTCGTGGCCGTATTTGGAACTCACATCATCAACTCGGTTCGCCGCGAGGCATTCCGCGCCAGACAACTGGGGCAATACCATCTCAAACAGCCGCTTGCTCTTGGCGGCATGGGCGTGGTTTATGAGGCCGAGCATCGCATGCTGAAGCGCCCTTGTGCCATCAAATTGATCAAGCCCGAAAACGAAGCAGATGCAAAAGCGATCGAGCAATTCGAACGCGAAGTTCGTTCCACCGCCAAGCTCTCGCATTGGAATACTGTCGAGATTTTTGACTACGGCCATACGGATGACGGAACTTTTTACTATGTGATGGAACTGCTGCCAGGCTTGAGCCTGGAGGCATTGGTCGAACGACATGGGCCAATGCCAAGTGCCAGAGCCGTGCACTTGCTGCGTCAAACTTGTTGTGCACTTCGCGAGGCTCATGCGATAGGATTGATTCACCGAGATATCAAACCGGCCAATATTTTCGCCGCACGCCGAGGGGGAATCGCCGACGTCGCGAAGTTACTGGACTTTGGACTGGTAAGACAAACCGTCGATGATTCCCAAAGAGATGACTCTGGATCATCCACGACCGGTTTCAGCGGGTCGCCCGCGTTTATGGCACCGGAACAGTCGATCGACTATGACAAGACCGACGGTCGGTCGGATATCTATGCCTTGGGAGCGGTCGGGTACTACATGGTTACGGGCCGGCCGCCCTTCACCGGAAAGAATGCGTTTGAGACATTGCGGGCTCATCACATTCGTGCCGTGATCCCGCCGTCACAACATTGCTCGAGCGTTCCCGCAGATGTTGAGCAAGTGTTGCTGCGTTGCCTTCAAAAGGATGCAAACGATCGATTTCCAAACGCGGAAAGCCTCGAGGCGGCTTTGGCGAGTTGTGATTGTGCGAGCGAATGGACCGACAGGATGGCCGCTGCGTGGTGGGCGGAACACGAGCCGGACGCCTTGTATCACCCCAGCTCCTCGCGAACGAAGCTCGGTGGAACGGAAGCAATCAGTGTGCCCACGATTCAAGTTCAGGGAATTCGGGAGAGCGAGTGAGACAAGCGTATTAACTCGCTATTGCATATCGAGCCAAACCGGTTGCGTGAAAGCACCGTTCGTTGCTATGTCCCACACCTCGACTCTCACCCAGTGTTGCCCGCCCAGGTCGACTTTCATCAGCAGCGAATCGCGTCCAAATGCCTTGGTGTTCGAGAGGTCAATTCGTTGACGCTTGACCGCTCGACCGTCGCCGCTGATGACCTCGGCATATTCCAAAGGAAACGTCCATTCCAAGTCAAGCCTCATTGTCGCAAGGCCATCGCTTGTTACTGTTGTTCTCTCGCCAGAGCTTTTTCCGTTCACGATGAATTCAGGAATCAGCACTTCGCCCGTGGTGACGAAAAACGCTCCATCTCGTAGCGTATCAAGGATCGGTTGCCAACCATCGGCGAACTTCGGAAGCTCGTCCATCCGTAAATAATTGACATTCATGTGACCATACAACTCGTGGTCAGGTTCGATTCGGAAGACGTCAACTTCGCCAAGCACGTATTTGGAATTACCCCAATTCGACATGTCGTTCAAGAGGTCCAACACTCGCGATCCGAGACGCGGCTTTGATAGGTCTGCGGGCATCGCCTTCCACGCCGCGCCGAGAAAACGATCAGAAGTAAAGAACATCTGCTGCCGATAACCATCGGGAAATCCCGTCGATCCCTTGATACGGGCATGTGCCGTCCACGCTAGTCCGCCTTCCTCGTTCAGTAGTCGCAAAACATCTGCAGCCTCGCCAACGTGATAGATTTTCCCGAGTTTCGGATGATCGGTCACGAACGGAGTTCCTTCGGGGCGATTTAGTACCCAGTTAACTGGCTTTGGAAAGAGGCTGATCCAGTGTCCTCCCAAATGGACATTGGGCTCCTCGCCGGGTAACAGCAGGAAGCCGGTATCGCTCAAACGCTGGCATTCCGCATGCAGCAATTCAAGATGTCGAAGTCGCTCATCGGTTTGCATGTGAGGAGGCTGGCCGAAATGGAACTCGGCCAAGTGAACCGCATCGACTCCGAGATCACGAAAGGTGCGTACGAATCCCGGGTTCTGCAATCGCAACGGAATGCGGTACTCGCCACCGGAGGGCAAGGTGACCGTGATGCCGGACTTCGCTTTTGCCTCCTGAGACTGCGCAGCAAGCAACTCGCGCGTATGTTCAACGTGATAGTGACTCGTAAAGACAACGTGTCCGGGGAGTGCGGCAAAACAATCGCCTCTGGTCAATTTCAAAACTTCATTCAGAGTCTGTTTGGCCGATGCGTCAGAGATGAACAGGAACATGCCTAGTTCCTGATCGGTGTCGGGCGGCGCGTTGAACCAAGGAACAAACCGATTATCGCCGCGAGGATCGTGCCGAATCCCAAAGCCAAAAGGATTTGTCTGCTCATCGTATCCCGGGCCAACCCAGATGTTGGCTAGATTGTCAGAAAAGTCGAGCGGATAGAAATAGCGGTGAGGCGGGGGAAAACATGCAACCGATCCTCGTTCGAATTCGCCGCAGATCGTTCGCCCTTTGACAGCCAGTCGCTGGGCCGCAGTTACCGACGCGGTGGATTCTGACTTCAATCCACCTAGCGGATCATGCCACAACAGACGTTTCGGCTTGATATTACGACACACCAATCCCGTGTCGTAAAGAATTGCTGTGCCAGCCTCGTGGGTGCGTATGACGGCTTCTTGAAGTACGAACGGACTTCCGGCGTAGAAGGTCCAACGCATCTCACCGCGAAAGTTTCCCGCTTCAACCCCACCGATCGTCAGCGTAGCCCGGTTCGCTCCACTCGATGCGACAGCCTTGGTCCTGTCTAACTTTGCAAGGAAGACTTCATTCGGCTTCTCTTGCATACGGTCGAAGAAAATCGTCCAGCCACGACGTTTCTCAAGATCACGTGGTCCGACTCGGAGCAACAGTATGGGATCGAGCAACTCGGCAATCGTCTCGAATCGCATGTCCGGTCGCTGGGCGACTGCGATGGAGTCGATAAGTGGCTTTGCTGTGGAAAGATTGAATGCCAGCCTGGCATGCCGCTCGTCGCCGATTGGCCAAGTCAGCAATACTGTGGAGCCTTGATCGCTGATTTCGACACCACATGCTGGGTCAAAATCAGAGCACGATAAACGCGTGAGTTGAGCTTCTGCACGCACGCCCAGTGAAAGCGTCATCACCTCCACCGCAAAAACGATTAGCAAAAGAGCGATTGACACTCCACTTCCCATGGCCTTCATACGAACACTCTGAACATTGAACATTGTGCACGCGTTTCAGTTGATCTCAGGGAAGACTTGTTGGCCGTTGCGAAAGAGCATCCTAATATGACCCGTCGTGGCAAGTAGCAACTCATGTGGGTCGTTCGGGTCATCCTCGGCGACCGGGATGACGACAAGATCCGCCCGCTTCTCCGGAGCTAATGTTCCGTGCGACCTTTCCACTCCCAGAGCCAGAGCTCCGTTGATGGTTGCCAATCGCAAAATGGTTGCGAGCGGTATGTCTTCGTGCTGCTGTGCCGCAAATCGAAACTCATTGAGCATATTCAAGTCTGGGTTCGACGCTCGTGAATCAGTCCCCAACGCCACATTTACCCCACAACGGATCATCTGATGCAAGGGGTAGCGTTCATGATCAAAGTAGGCATGTGTGCGAGGGCAATAGATCACCGACATCCGATCTCGCTGCTGGCCTGCGAATTCAATCTCTTCACGCGTGAGGTAGTTGCCGTGGACAATCAGCGACCGGTGCGCCTTCGCGAGTATCTTTAGATAATCGAGCGGTGTGCTGCCTTGCGGAATTACGTTCGCGTGCCACGCACCCAACTCGGCCAGCAGTTCCTGAAACGGTCCGCTTCCGGAGCGCAGCAACTCGAGCTCCTCCTGCGTCTCGGCGAGATGCATTGCGACAGGGACTCGGTCACGCGCGGCCAAACTCGCGACGCTCTCGACCAATCTTTGGCTGACGGTATACGGTGCGTGAGGACTCAATCCGAGGGAAAGTGCCGCCCCTCCGCTCCGGGAGGTCGCAAGATGCGTCTTCGCCGCGGCCAGTAATTCGTCATGTCGTTCGTCGGCCAATCCAAGGAGCTCCAAAAAGCAAACGCCTTGCATTGCGTCGTATCTCCCGTCACCTTCGGACCGCGGCAGTGTTGCGATCTCTCCGAACATTGCCGTTCCGCAACGTAAGCTTTCTGCGATGCCGCATCGAATCGCGTCATAACGCCAGTCGATACCTGAATTTCGATCGCTCGCCTCTCTTCGCCATCGCACGACTTCTCGAATCCAGTCTGTAAATCTCATACCGGAGCGACCTAGCGGCTGGTCGAGATTGCTGAATTCCAAGTGTGTGTGAGCGTTTACAAACGCGGGCAGAATCGCGACGTTCCCTAGTTCGTGACGTTCGCCCACAGGGCGGTTGCCGATAGTGTCAATGCGGCCATCGGAAACCGTAATCCATCCATCCCGAATTGGCGGACGATCGATCGGAAAAACGAAGCGAGCATTCAGGGAATAGGTAGTCGCGGTCCTCATGAGGCTGAAGATACCGTGAAATGCATCGCTCCGCGACTGCTCGAAAACTTGCTTGAGCCTAGCCGTGAGGTATGTTTTCACGGCGATTGCAGTGCGCAAATCGTTCCCCGCCTGTTACAACCCGCCAACTCCCTACAATCCCACCGGCGATCATGGATCCAAGTCATCTTGACGAACTGATTGAACTCGAAGATTCGTACTGGTGGCATGTGGCCAAGCGGAAGCTCGTGACCCGATTGCTCACCAAGCACTTTCCGCCGCCGGGCATTCTGGTCGAGGGCGGAGTAGGGTCGGCCCGAAATCTAGTCGAATTTCGTGAACTTGGTTACGAGGTTCATGGCTTTGATATCATGCCAGAGTCCATCAAGCACGCTCATGAAAGAGGGCTTGAACACGTCAGGCAACATGATCTATCGCGACCTTGGCCGCTCGAACCGCAGTCTGTTCGGGTCGCGGTCTTGCTGGATGTCCTCGAACATTTGTCGGATCCGGTGCAAGTTCTGAAGCATGTTTCGAATGTTCTTCAGTCAGATGGCGGCATCATCGTCACGGTACCAGCTTACCCTTGGCTGTACAGCAAGTGGGACGAGAGCCTCGGACACTTTCGTCGCTATACCTCTCGAACACTTCAACAAGATGCCGCGGATGCTTCGTTGAGAGTTGAGTGGCTAAGTCACTGGAATTCGTTCAGCTTGCCTGCTGCCATCGCTGTTCGCGGCTATCAAAAATGCTTGCCGCGCAACAACAAGCCCGACTTTCCCCGTGTGTCGCCACTGATGAACCGCATGTTGTTGTCGATGGCCTCTTGCGAACGTAGCTGGCTCGGAAAAGCCACGTCTCCGTTCGGACTCTCACTAGTGGGAGTACTTCGCAAATGAGCCAGGCATCCAAACGACAGTCTCTCGAAAAGAGCACCATCTCGATCGTGCTGCCTGTTTATAACGAAGTCGCTGTTCTGCGGTCGTTGTACGAACAAGTGGTTGACTCCCTGGTGCCGACACGGTGCGAAGTCGAATTGGTGTTTGTCGACGACGGTTCAACGGATGGTAGTGCGGAACTTCTGGACGAACTTGCACGCAACGACTCCATGGTCCATGTGCTCCACTTGTCGCGTAATTTCGGGCATCAAGCAGCATTGCACGCTGGACTTAGTAATGCGACCGGCGACGCCATCGTCGTGATGGACTCGGACATGCAAGACGCACCAAGTTGTTTGGTCGAATTTGTGACAAAATGGCAGGAAGGATTTGACGTCGTCTATGCGATTCGGGAAAAGCGAAAAGAAGGCTTCGTCAAGCGAACACTCTTCTATGCCTTCTATCGCGTATTGCGGATGCTCTCAACGACGCAAATGCCGCACGATGCCGGCAACTTTGGATTAATCGATCGCCGCGTCTTGGACAATCTTCTGAAGATGGGCGAGTACGATCGCTACTATGCCGGTTTAAGGTCGTGGGTAGGCTTCCGGCAAACTGGCGTGGTGGTTGAACGGCTTGCCCGACACGACTTGCAACCTCGCGTGTCTTTCCTAGGGCTTTGCTCACTTGCAAAGACTGCGTTGTTTTCGTTTTCCTCAGCGCCGCTAGGCTTGTTTTATGGGATTGCTGTGCTTTCTCTGATTGTTTGCATCGCGTTTACGGGCTTTACGCTGTATCACAAGTGTGTCACAGGGCTTGCCATTCCCGGTTGGACTTCCAGCATCATGATCGCTTCGTTCTTTGGTGCGTTGAATGCGTTAGGTATCAGTGTGCTTGGCGAGTATGTTGTCCGGATCTACGACCAAGTTCGCAATCGCCCGAAATTCATCGTGGCTGACTACGTCAACTATCGTTCCGAAGGTAGCACCCGACAATCAGCCGAAGATGCTTTAGAAGAGACTTTTGCCGAGGTCGAGGCGTTGCGGACAATCATCGCTCCAAGCACGTGTGCCGACGACTTCACGTCGCAGCCCATAGGGACTTAGTCCCATGTTTACAAAGCCTTCGGTAAAACTGCTGCGTCGCTGCGTCGAACTTAGATTTTTCACCGCATTCGCGATCGCCACGATTGCCGTCGGCGTTGCCGGGTATCAAAGGCTGTTCTCTTCGTTCGCCTCTTATGACGATGAAGGCTACGTCATGGTGTCGTTGTGCCAGTTTATGGCCGGCGGCAATTTGTACGATGAGGTGTATTCGCAGTATGGGCCTGCATACTACTGGCTCTCGTCACTCGTTCACCAAGTCACCGAATGGCCGGTGACACATGACATAACACGATTCAAGACACTGCTGGTTTGGACGGGTGTCTCGGCGCTGGCGGCTGCGTGGCTGTATCGAGTCACTCGGTCGGGATCTCTCGCGATGATTGGCCTACTATTCGTCGCGTTCCATTTGGAAAGATTGGCGATGGAGCCAGGACATCCGCAAGAGTTGTGCTTGCTTGCCGTGGCTGCCTGTGTGTTCTTGGCTACGATGTGTAATACAAGTTCGGTCGATTCAAGATCGTTCGTCGCAATGGGTATCGCGACGGCACTGTGCCTGATGACGAAGATCAACGTCGGGCTGTTTCTAGCGTTATCACTGTCTGCAGCGATGCTCTTTGCAACGCAAGACGGGCGTATTCGCAAGTTGTTGCTGAGCAGTATTGTGATTGCAATGGTCGTGATGCCCATCTTGATTGGACGACACGAGTTGTTCAGCTCCACTGGGTATAGGTTCCCAGTGCTGCTCACCTTGTCTATCGGCGTGACACTTTGGGTAGGTGGACGCGTCGGAATCAGCCCGATCTTAGAGCTTCGCCACGTATTCTACTTTTGGAGCGCGCTGATTCTGGTATCGACGGTCGTAGCGTTAGGCACCATCGCGGCGGGGACATCTTGGCAGGGGCTGTCGGAAGGTATTTTGCTTCAACACGTGAGTTTTGTTAGCAGTCACTATCATGCCCCTCCGATTCATACTTTCGCTCCGGTAGCTGCTTGCGTCGCAATCTTCGCCGCGCGGAGAGCGTTAGCTGGACGCACTTGGATTCAAGTCGTCTACGTTGTCCCCGTCGTGCTACTGGCGGGGGCTACCATGCGTCATCTCGTCGAGACCTTTCAACCGCTCTACCACGGTTCGCAAGACCGTGGACAGATCGGTCTGCTCGTCAGTTACTTCACTCCTTACGTTTGGATCATCTTGCTCCCAATTCGCTCTGGCCGAATGACAACTACGAGCACGGACTTCAATGCGGACTTTGCTCGACTTACGTTATGCCTTGTCGCCGCATTACAACCCTTGATCGCACACCCAGTCCCCGGAACGCAAATGGCGATCGGATCCCTAGCTCTGGTTCTGGCGATGCTCGTTGCGATCCACGACGGGATCAAGACTCTTCGAGACAATCAGCCTCAAATGCTTCCAGTCGCACGAGGTTTGGTGACGGGATTGATCGGGCTAGTTGTAATAACGGCCTTGTGTCGCGCGACTTTTCTGAGTTACGAGCGTTCTCGTCTCACGGGCCTGCAACTCCCCGGCGCGACCCGTTTGCGACTTCCCGACGATGTCGTTGCGAAGGAGTGCTGGACGGTTGCGCAACTGCGCGAGCGAGCCGACACATTTGTGTGCTTGCCGAGCGGTCACAACAGCCTCTACGTTTGGAGCGGCATCGAGCCTCCGACGGGATTCAATGCAACTGTCTGGCAAGACCTGTTCACGGATGATCGGCAGCAGAAAATCATCGCCGCCATCGACCTCCGACAACGCGTCTGCGTCGTAGTAGATCATCAAGAGCCCTCATCCCTGCGGACTCGCGGGCCTCTGCTCGACTACCTGCGAAAGAACTTCGAGCCTGTGGTGGTTCGAGGAGCTCGCGAGATTTGGCAGCGGCGAAGGAACACCAGTGTGGACGCAGTTGCGTCTACGGCTCAGCCGGTCGGGAGTTGAAATCTGCTGGAGGGCGGGCATTTGCTCTACAAACACACTTGCCGCTCTCTGAGTACTTTGGTGCTTCGGGAACTTTGAGGCTGCCATTTGAAAAGTAATGATCGCAGGTCCCGCCTCCGATGAAACGTCGTGTCCTACCGTAAAGCTGGAGAACTCGCGGGAGATTTGATTGCACGCGAGGCGTGCTAGCGACCGCGTAATCGGAAAATCAACGGTGACATGTCGCAGGTTCACCAACGATCCGATATCTCAAACAGATTGGCGACCTTTCTTTGCGCCTCGTGCGTAGGCAAGTACGTCGATCGGTTCCGCTGCTGCTTCGGACTTGTTTGCGAACAGACGATCGGAGTACAGTTGGCGATTGTGAACTCGTCCAAGGATGGACAGGAGTCAGATCTTATCTGACACGTACAGGATGTACAGGACGCAAAATTCCGTGGGGTGGTTGGTTGGGGCGCTGTTGTTATGCGCTGCGTCGGCACTATGGGCCAACGAACGCGACGACCAATACTCGCTCGCGGCTGACCACTATTCTCATTCCCGGTGGAAGCTAGCAGCGGAAGAGTTCGAAGCGTTCCTTGGACAGTTCCCAGATGACGATAGAGTATCAAATGCTGCGTTTTATCTTGGTGAATCGCTGTTGCAGCTCAAGCGATATACCGATGCACGCACGTATTACTTGCGCGTCGTGACTCGGGCGTCAAAGTCACCGTTGGCCCAGCAGGCAAAGTTTCGCGCTGCCGAAGCACTGTTTTTGGACGGCCAGCATGACGAGGCACACATCGAGCTCGAAGCCTTTGACAAGGAGTTCGGCGATAGCAAACTGAACGCCTATTCGCTTGCATATCGCGGCCAGATTGCTGTGGATGCTGGCGAAGCAATCGCTGCCGAGAGTTACTACCGCGAAGCGATCCGCCGCTTTCCCGACGGTCCCTTGAAGAGCGAAGTCCGATTTGGACTCGCTACGGCTTTGGAGCTAAAGGGCGACAACAACGAAGCTTTGCGTTTCTATCAGTTCCTGGCCGAGAACACGCAAAGCAGCCTGCTCGACGATGCCCACCTTCGTGCTGGAATTCTGCTGTACAAATTGCAGCAGTACGACAATGCGATTGAGATCCTAGGAAAGTTCGGTGAAGAACTGGCTGAAAGCCCTTTGGTGGATCAAGCCAACTACTGGTCGGGAATGTCATTACTCAAGGCTGGTGATGCTTCTGCCGCGATGGAAGTGTTTGCGCGCGGCCAGGGCCTGACCGCCGAACACCCTCTAGCCGCAGCATTCGAGTTCGGACAGGCAGAGGCGTGTCGTGGAATGGGCGATTCGGATGGTGCGTCGCAGCATTATGAAAGGGTCTACAAGGGTTGGCCCACCAGTGATTGGGCGGACGACTCGCTATATGAGGACTGCGTCCTCTCGTTTTCCAATGGCGACGACGAACGCTTTACGCGTTGTGCGCGAGAATTTGAAGAACAATACGCTTCGAGCCTCTTGGCAAAACACGTCAGACAACTCGCAGGCCGAATGGCATTACGGCAACTTCGGTATGACGATGCAATCAAGGTGTTTGAGTCGCTCGAAGCGGGAGCGACAAGCGAAGACCAGTCGAATCGGTATTATTTGGGTGTCTGTCTCTTAGCGGCGGGCCGGGCGAACGAAGCGCTGAATACACTGTCGAAGATCAATCCGGCAGACGAAGCAGATGTATTGCAAGATAATGTCGCCGTTGCGACTGCTGGGGCGTTGATAGAGCTGAAGCGATTCCAGGAAGCGATCGAACCGCTCTCCGCTTACCTCGCATCACAACCCGGAGGGGCCGACGCGGCGACTTGTCGCGCCAAGCTGGCGATTTGCTACTTGGAGACCGATAAACGTGAAAAGTTGGAGCAAGCGTACCAACAGTATCGCAAGCACAATGCCGATTCGCCAGCCTTTCTTCCGACGACGCTGTATCTCGCCGAGCAATCGGTTGCTAAGGGAAATGTTGAATTCGGTCGACAGCTGTACGCCCAGCTGACCGTTGAATCGAATCCTGAAGAATTCATTGCCAAGGGGTTGGCAGGTCTCGGTCAACTGCAACTGGCTGCCGGGGATACCGACGGCTCGGCCAACACATTTGGTCGATTGTTGGACAAGGCAGCGATGTCGAACGAGGCCCCAAGGGCCGGGCTCATGCGAGCGCGCAGCTTGGAGCAGGCCCAAAAGTTCGACGCCGCCTTAACGGCTTATCGCTTGGTGACCACGAACTATCCGGACTCGCCAGAAGCATCCCTCGCGCTTTTCGAGGCGGGGCGATTGCACGATCGTCTTGGGCAGGATCAAGAAGCTCAGGAGTTGCTTGAGGAATTATTAATGCGAACTCCGACGATCGAGCAACTTGACGCAGTACTATACCAGCTGGCGTGGGTACTGACGGATCTTGGCAAGCCGGCAGACTCTGATGCGATGTTCAAGCGTTTGGTGAGCGACCATCCCACAAGCAAGTACTGGGCGGATGCAGCGTACCGTCTTGCCGAACGAGCGTTTCAGCGAGGCGAACTTGAGACGTCAACTACTTACGTCGAGCAGTTGCTCAGTTCAGAACTCGACTCGCGTCTGCGAGTGCATTCGCTCTATCTGCAAGGGCAACTCGCCGCGCAGCAAGAGAAATGGAACGACGTCGCAGCACCGATGAATCGGTTAATCGACGCTTTCCCGCAAAGTGAGCTGTGCTTGCCCGCGCGATACTGGGTGGCAGAAGCGGCATTTCGGCGTACCGATTACCAAGAAGCAGTTCGTCTATTCGCCCAGCTCGCCGACGATATCAGCGAAGTACATACAACATGGTCACCGATGGTCCCGCTGCGTCTGGCTCAATGCCTGGCTCACCAGGAACAATGGGCCGAAGCACTTGAGACCGCGAAGCCAATCGGCGAGCAGTTTCCGGATTTCCGGCAGCTTTACGAAGCAGACTATGTGATTGGCCGCTGTCTGAGTATGCAGGCTCGATTCACGGAAGCGCGAGCGGCCTTCACCCGAGTCGTGAGATCGACAACCGGTGGACGAACGGAAACAGCAGCAATGGCTCAGTGGATGATCGGAGAAAGTTTCTTTCATCAGAAAGATTACCACTCGGCTGTAAAAGCTTATCACCGAGTGGTAAGCCTGTATGCCTATCCACAGTGGCAAGCTGCCGCGCTGTTGCAGGCAGGAAAGTGTCACGAACAATCGGGCGAGTGGCGTGAGGCCGTAAAGCTTTACACGCAACTCTTGCGAGACTACCCAGAAACCTCATACGCCGCCGATGCTTCGCAGCGATTACGAGTTGCTCAGCGTTCGGCAGCAGGCACTAACAACTAAATATCAACGCAACTGCTCCCGCCGGAGGAGACGATCAAGATGAGCAAACTATCACGTACAAAATGGTTCATCGCAACCGGAGCAATGTCGCTGGCACTGCTATTCTCAAGCTTAAGCATGGGACATTCGCAGACTCCAACAGTTGGTTCGTCGGATAGTAACCTTGCGACACCCGCTATTGATGAGATCTCAATACCTACAAAGAACTTGTTGCAAGTGATTCGGGATGGCGGTCCGTTGATGTTGCCCATCGGCGTGTGCTCGTTCATCTTGCTCGTGTTCGTCTTCGAGCGAACAATCGCTTTGCGTCGGGGCCGCGTGATTCCGCGACCTTTTGTGCGTCGCTTCCTGGAGCAGATTGCCGAAGGCCAACTCGATCGCAAGGCCGCGGCGGAGCTATGCGAAGAGAACGGTAGTCCGGTTTCTGAAGTATTCGCGGGAGCCGTCAACAAGTGGGGGCGACCATCGGTCGAGGTTGAACAGGCGATTATTGATGCGGGTGAACGAGTGACCAATGGCCTGCGAGCTTATCTTCGCCTTTTTAATGGGATTTCGACGATCAGCCCGTTGCTCGGCTTGTTGGGAACGGTGCTTGGAATGATACGCGCATTCAACGCCATCGCGACGGCGGATGCGATGGGACGCCCCGAGTTGCTTGCAGCAGGGATCAGCCAAGCCTTGCTGACAACCGCCGCCGGATTGACCGTCGCGATACCCGCATTGATTGCTTACCTCTTCTTCGTCGGCCGTGTTGACAAGTTAGTCGTTGAACTCGATTCATTGGGCCAGCAACTGGTTGCATTGATCGCAGGCGACGCGCGATCGCGAGACGCCACGAGGTCGTCGGGGAATAAGGCGGCCTAATTCCGAGTGGTTCATTCGGCACAAGGACAAATAGCACAATGCCCCTAAAAACACATATCGACGAACAACCCACGCTCAACCTTACACCGATGATCGACGTCGTGTTTTTGCTCATCATATTTTTCATGGTCGGAACCAAGTTCACAGAGCTAGAGCGAAAGCTCGGCCTCGAGGTGCCAGAAGTTTCCGAAATCAAGACGCTGACGCCGGCACCAGAACGCCGCGTGATAAATGTCTTTAATGACGGTCATATCGAATTGGATCGCGAGACAGTGACGATTCAGGAGTTGGTGCAAAGGCTTTCTCAGGCCCATGCCGATTACGCGGACTTAGGCGTGCTCGTGAGAGGCGATGCAGAAGGAGCTTTTCAAAACGTCGCCACCGTGCTGGGGGCTTGTCGCGAGGCGGGTGTGACGGACATGGGAATATCGGTTCGAATTGCGAGCCGCCCCCAATAAGTCAGAATTTTAATAGGACGATAGAACGAACAAATGACGGGGCTGTTTGAATTATTGCCTGGATTCGACCTCTCGGCGTTTGCCGAAGCGCCGCAGTTTGTACCGTTACTCGCGGAGGCGACTGCTTCGCAAACCCTCGCGATTGTCGTGTGGGTGGGGCTGGCGATCTTGACCGTGGCTTTGCTGATTCTTATGCAAACACGTTGGGGACAGGCTCAGCCGTTGTCGAAATGTGTCGTCTTGTCCGTCTTTGCGCACATTTTGTTTTTTGCATATGCCTATGGGACACGCCTGATCTTCGACGCGCCGGCACCCGAGAATAACGAAGTCATTCGCCTCGCCTTTGTGTCGCACGACGCAGAGACTGTGAGTACGCCTCGCGAACTCCGGCCCTGGAACGAGTATCCCGCCGAGTTTGCTATTACTCCCGATATTGCCAGTCCCGGGCAGCAGTACTTCGAAGTAGAGACTAGCGTACCACCAAGCACGACTGAGCCACCGGACTTCGCAGTCGTCGCGACAGAACCTCGGATATCGACACCGGATATCCAAGAGTTCATCCCTACTCCGCCCAGCCCCCAGGCAGAAACTTTCATGCCCGCTGAGCCAAGTGCAATTGAGGTCGTTCAATCAGAGCCTACTTCCTCGACGGAACCGCTGCCCGCTCTCCCTGCTGCGGAACCCTTGGAGCGTCTAGCACCGGAACCGCAAGTGCAACCGATGGGTGGCACCAATGGGGTGGCAGAAGTGCCGAAACTGCTGCCGGAGTCAGAGACGCTACAGCGTCTGGCAGATGTCGACTTCTCAAAAGACATCGCTGAGGCAAGACCGTCAACATTCGATATGGCCGTGCCAGCGGACAACCGAGACGCTAACACGCAGCACAACGGGAACGAAGGCGGAGCGGCGGACAGGGGCTTACAAGCACAAATTGCACCTGCGGAATCCAGTCTGGATAGCGGCATGAGCGCACCAGCACGTCGACTTGGCGATGGTGCACCTCTTCCCGAAGTGTATCAAATGCGGATGGCGAGACGTCGTATGGCTCTGATCGAGCAGCAGGGCGGTAGCGAACAGACCGAGCAGGCGGTTGAAGCGGCACTCAAATGGTTGGCAGCACATCAATCGCCCGACGGACGCTGGAGCGCGGTTCAGTTTGGGGGCGGACAAGAGACAAAGGTACTGGGACACGACCGCAAGGGCGCGGGAATGGATGCGGATAACGGCATTACCGGTCTTGCGCTACTCACTTTCCTCTCCGCGGGCCATACGCACTTCGAAGGCGAGTATCGGCGGACGGTGCAACACGGCTTAGAGTTTATACTGGGACAGCAAGCCCAAGATGGAAACCTTGCTGGGCAGGCGAGATTGTTCGCGCGGATGTATTGCCACGGAATGGCAACACTGGCAATCAGTGAAGCGTATGCAATGACGGGCGATCACCGGATGCGCACTTACGTCGAGCGCGCCGTGCAATATACGATCAAAGCTCAGGATTCGGGAACAGGCGGCTGGCGGTATCAGCCTGCCGATCAGGGCGATATGAGCCAGTTTGGCTGGCAGGTGATGGCGTTAAAGAGTGCGGAACTAGCAGGCATCACCGTCCCGGGCGAGTCTCGCGCAGGCATGATTCGCTTCCTTCGCAGTGTCTCGAAAGGGGAACACCGCGGTTTGGCGAGCTATCGTCCCACCGAACGTGCTTCGGAAACGATGACCGCCGAGGCGCTGGCCTGCAGGTACTTTCTGAACATTCAGCAGGACGAGACTTCGGTGCAAGAGGCAATCAGGTACATAGGGCAAATGGTGCCCAGTGGCGGCCAAGCGAACCTTTACTACTGGTACTATGGGACGATCGCGTTATTTCAATCACGCTTCGATCACGGAACATCCCCGTTGCAATTAGGCGAGATGACTTGGTCACAGTGGAATCACGCCCTTCAGGAGCAGTTACTAGTCCGCCAGGAACGCAGCGGGGAAAACGCGGGTAGTTTTTCGCCCGAGACGGTATGGGGGGCGTATGGCGGTCGAGTTTATTCCACCGCAATGGCAACGCTGTGCTTGGAGGTCTATTACCGCTACCTGCCCGTCTACGAGCTTGGTCCCGCCGCAGCAGCCGCCAGCCGCGAAACGCCGAATTACCGGGTGTTACGTTAATTGTCCCAGCCTTAGCCTCCCATTTGACATGGGAGGCCTTCGCGTTAGAATTGGGGTTGATGGGTCAACCGCGTAATTGGTTGCGTGGTTACACACACTAGTTTGGTGTGGTTACACACAGGTTTGGTCCAGGAGGCACCCCTCTGGGTACCTACCCGCTTTCGCCGCCGTTCGTGTGCTTGATCCCGTCATCCCACCTTCTTTGAGCGAGAGCGTTGCTATGACAAGCCCCCTTTTGTTTGGCATGTTCGGGATGCCTGGTCATCTTGAATTGTTGATTATCGCCGGATTGGCCTTGTTGCTGTTCGGACATCGCCTCCCAAGCCTTATGCGAAGCGCCGGTCGGTCGGTCGTCGAGTTTAAGAAGGGCGTGCAAGGCATCGAGGACGACATCGAATCGGCCGGTAACGACAAGTCCGACGAGTAATCGGGGATTGCGGCCTGCGATGCCGGTCGCATTTGCGGCTTGGCAAATCCGGTCGTGACGAGTCACTGTTGGATGCAACTTCTGCCCTGACACGAGGCAAGTACCATGTTTGGCCTTGGATTTCAAGAATTGATGATCGTCGGCATCGTAGCTGTGCTGTTGTTCGGTAAGCGTTTGCCAGAAGTGGCTAAGTCGCTTGGTCAGAGTTATGCTCAGTTTCGCAAAGGCCTGAACGATCTTCAGTCGTCGATCAATTACACAGACACCTACACAGGTTCCCACTCAAATTCTTCTAAGCGTAGTTCGTACGATGACTATGACGATTACGACGAACCAACCGCTCCCAAATTTGAGCCTCCGCCGAGCGAGCCGAAGGACGAGTCTGCTCCAACGGGAGACATATCAAGGCCTGTTTCTGAGAAGTGAAGCGTAGCAGTTTGGATTCGTTCTAAGCCACCCAAGATGCTATAGCACGTTTCGGTCAATGTGCCTTGTATTCGCCGCACGCCTATTCAGGCTTCTGTTCACCCTACAAACGATAAGCTAGAGTTAGGAGTTAATGAGCGTTCAGTCGATCGCTCGAATTGGGCGGTTAGCTCAGCTGGTTAGAGCGCCGTGCTCACACCGCGGAGGTCGTTGGTTCGAGTCCAATACCGCCCACATCAAAAAGGGTTGCTGCAGTTTGATCGCAGCAACCCTTTTTTGCTTTCCAAAACCTCATTAATCTATGCCGAGTCGAACGCGCTACTCCGACCGCTCGAACCTGAAGATGCTTTGTCCATTGACGCTGCCGATCATGTAATAGACTTCGCCTTGATCGTCTTGTCCGAAGGCTACAACCGGGATACCGGATGAGGCGATGCTCGAGTTGTTTACAACCTTTCCCGTTGGTACGTCGTACTGCAACGCCCAGACGCGGCCCGTCACATAGTCCGCGTACAAGTACGCTCCCTGTAGTTCTGGCAGTCTCGAACTGCGATAGACATGACCGCCCGTGATCGATTTTCCAATCTGGTGATCGTATTCCCAAATCGGTTCGATCAACTCGTCCGTCTGAGCGGCGTCGATGTTGCCGAAGGCATGAGTCGACTCGCGGGAGCTCCAACCGTAGTTGCCGCCGGCCTTCACGATGTCGATCTCCTCCCATAAGTCTTGGCCGACGTCGCTGACCCAAATGGTGCCGGTCTCCGGATCGCAGGAAATCCGCCAAGGGTTGCGGAAGCCGTAGGCAAAGATCTCGGGCTTGGCTCCCTCACGTTTGACAAATGGATTGTCCGCAGGAACGGAGTAGTTCTTCCCCGCGTCTTTTTTGTCGATGTCGATTCGCAACAGCGAACCCATCCACTCGCCAAGGTTTTGACCGTTGCGAAACGGATCGTTACGTCCGCCGCCGTCGCCGAGTGCAACGTACAGATACCCATCTTTCCCGAAGAGAATCGAACCACCGTTGTGATTGGCGAACGGCTGGCCAATCTTCATGATGATTTCTTCACTAGTCGGATCGGCCCGATTCACGTCGTCTTTGGAGACACGAAAACGTGATACGATCGAAGTGCGAGATTCGATATCCGACGATGTGTAGTACACAAAGAACTCGCCGTTCGTCTTATAGGCCGGATGAAACGCCAATCCGAGCAAGCCTTCCTCATTCGATCCGGGACTCTTCCAGTCATGAACCTTCTCGGTTAAGTCGAGAAATATTTGCGTCTTTTCGACGCTTGGATCGTTCTTGAATACGTGAATCACGCCACGTTGCGTTGCCACGAAGACGCGCCCGCTGCCATCATTTGCGTGAGTCAGTTCCATCGGACGCAATTCGCGGATTTTGCCTTGGTCATCGACACCCTCAAATCCATCCCACTTGAGATTTGGGTAAGCGAGAGATCCCCGCAGGGCCAGTTTTTCGTCCTTAGGTTCTGGAGGCAGTCCCTCGTCCGATAGCTCGCGTATTTTTATGTTCCTGAAAGAAACCAAATTCCCGTGATCCTGAAGGCAAATGTGACCTTCTCCCGCCTTGCCGAAGTTTTCAAATCTTGCAAATTTGCTAGATTCGACAATTTTATCCCACTGATCATCACCCAAATTGAACTTGAAATAGCTGACGCCGTTCATCGCGACTTCGCATTGTTTCGGTGCAATGCGAAGATAGAGGTTGTTCCATTCACCTGCCGGCCGCGTCGCATCCGTTTCATCCGGCGTCGAGATTCCAGCAAGATCCTCGAAGTTCTTCGCCCATGCCGGCTTTACCGGCTTGTAGAGCTGATACAGCCATCCTGCCTTCTGCGGATCGTGACCATCTACGTTGTCTTGGATTTGTACTTCGGGCCCAGTGCGCCAAGGTGGCCCGTCCGTCTCGACGACATGAAACATAAGCCCACTGTTGCCACCTTGTGAGATGTTGTATTCCAGAGAAATTTCAAAGAACTTGTACTTCTTCTCCGTGATGATGTCCCCGGCACCCTTATTAGCGCGTGTAAGCGATCCATCTTTGACCACCCAGCCGTCACTCACTTTATCCTTCTTGTAATTGCGCCAGCCTTTGGTGGTATTGCCGTCGAAAGCGAGTTCCCAACCACTCCTCTGTTCGGCGTCGGTCAATCCGTTCAAAGGCACTTTCGCCTGGCACAAGTTGCTCACGAGGAGCAATACCGACAGAGACACAAGTCGCATCAAAACACGCATAGCAGAAAACTCCTCACACGATGGCTGTTAAACTCATTCCTAGATCAGAGAACAACGTAGTTGGCCGCGAATCGTGGGTCAACTCGGCGACATTGAGATACACGCGGCAGGTCGCGGCCTGCTTCCGATTCCGTTGACCACAATGCGCTGCAAACTTAAGATAAACCGACCTCGTCAGCCGCTTTGCTGGCGTGAAATAGTTGCGCCGAGGACTTGCCCGCCAAGGGCATCACCACCATTCATGGACCCACTCCATCTTTGCATCGCGTTGTCACCCCTCTCCGTTTACCTGCTCTTGTTGGGTGTGATCAACCTTTCACGTCGCCCGTTGGTCACCAACGGAGCCCGGGACGCGGCTGCCCTTGGTGTTGCTATTTCGGGATTTGTCGTCGTTGGACCGATGGAGTTGTTCGTCCCCGAGGCGACGATACTGAGACTCGGCGTGTTCGTTTGGGCCTTGCTACTTGCGTTCTACGCAATGTGTTTAACATTATTCGTGTTGCTGATGCGGCCGCGATTGGTGATTTATAACATTCGGCCTGATCAAGTCCGACCCATGTTAGCAGAATTGGTGAACGATCTCGATCGCGAATCTCGCTGGGCTGGTGAGTGCTTGATCATTCCAAACCTTGGGGTGCAGTTGCACGTTGAGGCTTCACCCGGTATGCGAAATGTTCAACTGATTGCAGCGGGCCCACATCAGAGCTACGACGGTTGGCACCGGCTGGAGAAAACCCTTTCCACGTCATTGCGACAAGTGCAATCGGTTCGAAATCCATACGGGTTCAGTCTCGTGTTTTTCGCCCTGCTGATGATCGGTTCAGTTACGTTTTGGCTCGTCCAAGATGCCGATACAGTGGCCCACTCGTTGCGAGAGATGCTGCGGTTATAGTCACCTCGTTTCGTGCGTGCTTCAGATCGCATATACTCTGTCCGGTACCATTGAACTCTTACTAAAAACCCCTCATCAAGAAGAAACGGATCATGAGCGCGGACAAACGCATTGAAGAGTTAGGGCTCGATTTACCTCCAGCCCCCAAGCCCCAGGGTGTCTATAAACCAGTCGTGATTGCCGGCAATATGGCCTACGTTTCAGGGCACGGACCGCTAAAGTCTGACGGCACCTTGTTAAGTGGTCGTGTCGGTCAAGAAGTCGATCAACAGGCAGGCTACGAGGCCGCGCGCCAAACGGGTTTGGCAATTCTAGCGACGCTCAAGGCCAACTTGGGTAGCCTCGACCGAGTTAAGCGAGTCGTCAAGTCGCTGGGGATGGTGAATTGCGTGGCAGATTTCCAGCAACACCCTGCGGTCATTAATGGATATAGCGAACTGATGGCGCAAGTCTTTGGAGATGAGAATGGCATTGCCGCACGAAGCGCTGTTGGCATGGGATCGTTGCCGGGAAACATCACTGTCGAAATCGAAGCGATCTTTGAAATCGAGTAACATTCGACGCGGATCGGGTCGCTAGCAGCATCGACTCTCGCAATCTCACCTTGCTCTAACCCAAGGTGTGAGGTATCTCAGTCTCTTTTGGCGATTATCTCTGAGCGCCCGTGGAGGCCGAGTTGAAGAAGACGATCATCACGCTGCTGAAAGTCCTCCTGCCGCTGGCAATCATTTTGTGGTTGCTCGCCTCGGTTAATCCTCAAGATTTGCAGCACCTTCGCGACCGCGAAAAAGACTGGGTGACGCTTGGACTAGCATTTGCGATGGCTATGCTGGCAGTCTGCCTCACGTTCGTCCGTTGGTATCTGTTGGTGCGAACATTGCATATCCCTTTTCGGCTAAGCGATGCGTTTCGTTTGGGTTTCCTTGGATTCCTCTTAAACTTCGTCGGCGTCGGCAGCGTCGGCGGTGACGTATTTAAGGCGGTTTTCATCGCGCGTGAACAATCAAAACGTCGTGCTGAGGCAGTCGCGACCGTGCTGGTCGATCGCATGATCGGACTCTACGCGTTGCTGTTAGTCACGAGCGGGGCTATCCTGCTCGGCGGTATTTCCAAGTCCACTACCGCACTCGCTGCGATCTGCAATGCGACACTCCTCGCAACAGCCTTTGGCGCTGTGTGCATCATGATGGTACTTGTGCCTGGCTTCACTCGTGGCAGCCTTTCCGAGTTTGTCACCGGACTTCCTAAAGTCGGGCATACCATTGGACGCGTGATTGAATCGGTTCGCATGTTTCGAAACAGGTACGACGTCATGAGCCTTATCCTGGCGATGAGCATGGTCGTCCACGTGATGCTTGCTGTTTCAATATTCCTGATCGCAAGAGGCTTGTTTGGCCAAACTCCAACGCTTGGCGAACACATGATTATCGTGCCCCTAAGCAATGTTGCCGGAGCTATTCCGTTTATGCCAGGTGGGCTTGGGACATTTGAATTCGCGATGGAAAAGCTTTATGTCTACGTGCCAGCAAATGGGCCAGGTGAAGTCATTGGTGTCCTGGTGGCGCTGGCTTACAGAATCGTCACGATCGCGATCGCCGCGGTAGGCGTTGTCTACTACTGGACATCGCGCCGCGAAGTTCGACAAGTGATCTCCGAGGCGGAACACGAACGCGAGGAAGTTTCTCGCAAGACGTCAGAACTCGTTCTCGCAAGAAATTCTTTGCCGTAAATCGCCGCTCGGCTTCGCCGTCGTGAACTCGGGATAGAGTTTCTCAACACATTAGCGACTTGCGAAGCCGGTGCCAGAGATTGTCGCAACCTCCCCGTTTTATCGATCCGAAGATTGCTTCTTGCGGAACTTAGGCTTTCCCTTCGGCTTATTGAAAGGGCGTTTGCCTTCCTGGAGTCGTGCGGGGCGAGGTCTGGACTCTTCCATGCGGGAGAGGCGTAGTTTGCGACCACCGATCACAATGCTATCGATAGCATCGAGTAGATGGCGCGGCAGGGTGTCGGGCAGATCGATCGTACTAAAGTGATCGAAGATCTTGATCTTGCCGATCGATTCGCTACTGACTCCCGCTTCATTTGCAATCGCGCCGACAATGTTGCCCGGTTGTACCTGGTGGTTGCGACCAACTTCGATACGGAATGTCTGCATACCAGCATCGCAGCGTCGAGAACCACCACGACGATCACTTTGAAAATCGCGTTTCTTTGCTCCGGTGCGGCTATCGCCCGATTCTGGATGCGAGTCAGTACCAAAGGTGGCTTGTTTCAGTTCGTCCTTGACAAGCAAGGGAGTCTCTTCGTTAGCGAGTAAAGCCAGGGAGGCAGCGATCTGCTCCAAGGCAACATCAGGGTGCTCGCGCTGATAGTGATCGACGATTGCCAGAAAGGTATCGATCTCTTTGTGTGCCAAACCTTGCGTAATTCGCTCGTGGAAACGAGCCACTCGCTGTTTGTTGATGGTACGATTCGATGGCAGGTCCATGGGCTCGATCGATTGCCGCGTTGCCTGCTCCAGTCGCTTCAACAATCGCCGTTCGCGTGGATGCACGAACAGGATGGCTTCGCCGCTCCGTCCCGCTCGTCCCGTTCGTCCAATCCGGTGTATGTACGCTTCGCTATCAAACGGCAAATCGTAGTTAATAACATGACTAATACGTTGCACGTCCAATCCGCGCGCGGCGACATCCGTTGCAACGATCACGTCAACCTTGCCTGCTTTCAGGCCATCCACAATCTTTTCACGCTGCTTTTGCGCGATGTCACCGTTTAAAGCAGCCGTTTTTAGGCCATTTTGCGCAAGGAACTCGGCAAGCGGCTCTGTAGTCGCTCGTGTTTTCACGAACACCAACACGCCATCCGTGGGTTCAGCCTCCAGGATACGTGCCAGCGCGGCTTGCTTTTGGTGTGGCGAAGCGACGATGTAGCGTTGGTTGATCGTGTCGGCAGTCGCCGTCTTTTGTGCGATCGTGATCTCAACAGGATCCTTTAAGTGCTTTTGAGCAATCTGACGAATAGGCCGCGGCATAGTTGCCGAGAATAGTGCCATCTGCCGCTTTGCAGGCGCCTGCGTGAGCACCCACTCGACGTCATCCGCAAAGCCCATCCGCAGCATCTCGTCGGCTTCGTCGAGCACCAGGCACTGGAGATCATCCAGATTCAGGGAGCCGCGGCGCATGTGATCCATCACTCGGCCCGGTGTACCGACGACCACATGCACACCCCGATCTAATTGCCGAAACTGAAGTTGATAATCTTGTCCGCCATAAATCGGTACGACGCGCAATCCTCGCATCTTGCCGGCGTATTTCTCGAATGCCTCGGCGACTTGGATCGCCAGTTCCCTCGTCGGGGCGAGCACTAGAACCTGAGTTTGCTTTTTGAACAGGTCGATTCGATCAAGCAACGGTAAAGCGAAGGCCGCAGTTTTCCCCGTGCCCGTTTGAGCTTGGCCGAGAACATCCCGGCCTTGCAGCAGTAAAGGAATAGTCTGAGCCTGAATTGGCGTCGGTTCGGAATAGCCCGAGCGTTCAACTGTCGCAAGCAGGTTTTCACTCAGTCCGAGCGGACGGAACCCGTTCTCGGGCGAGGTTTCAGACGCTTCGGTCTCGACGGACTGTAGTTCGACGTTGAGTTCTTCGGACGGAACTTCGATCTCTGAGGGGGACATATTTTGCTTCCTGGACATTCGCGAAAGGAACATTCGAACAGACGACTTCCGCAGGAATCGCCACAAGGGGTGCTCCGGAGAACTTGATGCAAATCGAGCTTTCGGAGGGTTCGAATAAGCCTTACCTGGGTGTGAATCGCGGACGAACAACAATGCAAACCATCGCTATTGTCAAGTCGACAGGCGCTAGCCCGGCAACCAGCGGTTGCCATAGCAGTTTGCAAAACATGATCGAACGCGTCAGGTGCTGTTCAGGAACCGGTGGGCAAAAATGCCCAGCGAGAAAGAATCTGAATCTGGCCGGAATTGCTTCAATCACTGCCTCAAGATTAGCGGATATTCTCATTCTCCGCGAGGGCACGTGCCTGGGAATCTGGAGCACAACTCGCTGGGGCTTAAAAGTCAATGTTGTAGGAGGTAAAGACGCCCTCTCGGTCAAATCTCGGGTCATCCGAGAGCGTGAATGTTGCCAGCACCTCGAATGCGGATCGAGAACCAGTCTTCCGAAGGTACCGCAGTCCGAAACCCGCAACTGCGATGCCGTCGGGCGACTCAAATGCAATCTCTGGGATCAGTGATTCGTCCTGGTGGTGACGGAACAATTGGACACCCAAAGCAATCCCCAAGTTTCGCACGGGTAAAGATCCAACGGAGATTCGGACGAGTGGATTGGTCTCGAATGCGGTGCGGAGCCGGTTCAAGTTTCCACCGCTGATCGGATTCCAACCTGCGGTTTTGTAAAACGCGTTACAGTAGTACACTCTCTCATCGATTCCGAAGGCATTTTGATGAAGATACTGTCCTCGATTGCTTTCGACGGTGAACAATTGCCCGCTTCCAAGTCCACCCTGATCGCCGTACTTTAACAGAGCGCGCCCCGTCAGCGAAAAGGGACCGAGGAACGTGGTCCCACTAAGGGCAGTAAAATGTGAATCCCGCGACGCGTCAAAATCGTGAGCAACGTACGCGTATGTCGCCTCATAGAAATTACCACGATGGTCGGCTTGTGCATGGACTCCATACAAGGTGCCGTCGGCATTGGGATAAGCGTCGACGTCGTTAGCACCGTAGATCAACTGCACATTCAGATTACTGAGTGGCCCCAGGTAGATCGTGTTTTTCGCCAGCACGACGCCAAGTATCTCGTCGTTCATCAACAGAAAATTATGCAGGGCAAAGGGAAACTTGCCAACGACGAAGTTGTAGTCCGTCACAGCAAAGGGATCGAGGTACGCGCCGAAGATGCTATGTAGTTCGCCTTCAAACCAGTAGCGTTGGGGCTCAGCCGTCGAATTGTCCACATAGCCGTCAGGATTGCTGAACTGGTAGTAGGAGCCGCCGGTATTGCGTTCGCCCAGCGGTCGCATCTGAATGTGAAACCTTTCCGTACCAGTCAATTGCATATCGAGATCGATGCGGAGTTGATGTCCAATTACATCCTGACGCAAGTTATTCTCTTCGAACGCGAAGGCGAATAACGAGTAGCCGCCGTAGCCAACGAACCGCGGGTCCCAAGTGTACGCGTTGTCGCCGAACCATTTGCCGCGCGGGAAGATGGGATCGGCACCAAGAAATTCAGAATAGGCGGTCCACGGTTGAGGGGCGATCCAATCTTCCGGTAAACGCAGGTGATCGAAGTGTTCGTCCGCGCCGGGCGGTGGCCAATTCAAGTGATCACCCTCTGGCGCGTACAGGTACGAGCCGCCGTGATGCCACAATTCCTCCTCTAACGGAGGCAAGGGGTCTCGTTCAGCGGCATACGGATCGGGTGGCAGTGCGGGAAAATCACTCGGCGAGGGAGAAGCGAAAGCGTTCGGAGCGGGCTCGAAGACCTCCGGTTGTAAGTTCAATGCCTGCCGAGCGAGCGTTGCTTGCGCGGAAGGTGCCGTTGTCGGCAACTGCCACTGTGCGCGCAAATCGGTAGCCGCGGCATTCGACAGCACGACAGCTGCCAAAAGTAGACAACGGATGTCTGACCGACGGAGGTTCACGAGGGCAAAAGTTCCTGACTACCAAACGCGAATGGTGGACTCATACTCATCGATCACAACGATCTCGAGCAAATGTTTTAAATGCGGGACGCCGACATGATCTAACAAGGTTGGCGGAAGGTGGCGGAAGTTTAACTTGACCCGCACCACATAGTTTCCGGGACAGTCCAAAAGACGAACGGGGTAAGTTTGGCCGATCGCCTTCAGCGGTGGCAGGCTTGCCTTTGCAATGCGAAAGTCGAGAGATCGTCCATACGAGATCGCAGGTATTGTTTGGGGGCGAAGTACCGTAGTCGGCGAGATGTGCCTATTGACAGAGACAACGACGGTTCGCTCCGTCCCTTTGTTCGAGAGAGCCGTGAACTTGTTTTGGAAATTCAGCAAGTGCTTGTCGAAGGGCAGCTTGCCGGTAATCACATCATGACTGTGATCGTCTAACAGATCCTGGTTGTGATCGAGCCCACCGGATGCGAATACTAATTGCCCTTGCGGCCCCAAGACTTCGACCGACACCCAGACTTGTCGTTCCGCCGTGAAGCCTGTGGGAAAACTGTGGCCGGCAAATATGCTTTGCACGTCCACATGAACCGGGATGCGATCCCCTCGGGCCGCGCGGTCGGGATGAGTAACGCAGAGCCGGGCCGCGTTGCCGAGCACTTCATAGCGTTTCTCGTCGGCCTTCCGCAGCGACTCACGGTTTTTGCGGCGCAACTCTTCAAGCGTTTTAAACTGGTATGGGGTCAACTTAGAGTCATCGCGGTAATCGACTTCATACATCCAATCTAACTTGAAGGGAAACTCTGTATCGGGCAACAGTGAGTAGTCAGGACCTGCGAACGTATGGTCGGACAAGGGACGGACTGGCATTTTCTCGACGGGCACGCCTGGCACGACTGCCGCCGGCCCCCAAGGGCGATCTTTGTCGGCGATGGGGATACCCTGGACGGGGCCCATGTGGCAGTTCTGACAGGTGATTCCATCCTTCGCGGCCGGACTGTTTGCCCATTCCGAAAACGCTTCTTCGTTGCGAACTCCGTTTGGCGCCGTCACGTCATGACAGTCGCCACAGAACTGTGAACTCTTGATATAAGGAAAACCTGCGGAAGGGTGAGACGTATTCGCCGAGACCGAGTCATCGAATGGCCCGAACATACACGCTTCGAGCAAATCGCCAGGTTCAGCAACCAGGCGACCGTTGTTCTTGTATTGACCGTGTTTACGCCGGTGGCAAACTACACAGGTGACGCTCTCGAGCGACACACGCGAGCGGTGAATGTTCCTGCGTGAACCGTTTTCGCCGAGCGCTGTTCCTATCGGAGTATGACAGCGAGTGCAAAACGTCCCGATCGTTCCGCCGGTGCGTTCGGTTAGGGTCAAATTGAATGCTTCAAACACAGGACTGTTCTGCGCGTAAGCATGCATCGAACGCGCCCATTGTTCGTACTGGCGCTCATGACAAGGCGCACATTGTTTGGCCGATGGAAAGTCGGTTTCCATCAAAGGCCGAATGTTGCACGTATCCGGGAGCAGATACTGTAATGCTCCGTTTTTGATCCAGCGATGAACGATTTCAAGTTGCCCTGCCGTCAACCACTCGTGGCGGTCCTCTGGCATCATTGGCTCGTCGGGATGAGGTGAGTCGGCCTCGGCCAACGCGTTCCAGGCAACGTACTCCCAGAGCACCGAGTTACTTGGATTGCCCGGGCTAACGATGGGGTCATCGCTCTCGGTCTTTGCCGCGACTAGCGATTCGTAGCTGGAAAAGTCCGCTCGTTCTTTGAGATCGGCGCGATGGCATCCGAGGCACTTGCGTTCAATCATGATTTTCACGTCCAGCCAATCTGGATCGAACGGATGCGGCACGGGACTGACGGTGTGAGGAGCCGCAGTCACAGGCGTTCGAGAGTTCTCAAGAACGGCGAAAAGGCCTACCACAATCCCCATTGCGGCAAGCACAAACAAACGTCGCACCGAAAACTTGCGTTGCACTGACGAACGACTCCATTCACTACTAGCGATGCGGGGCGAATCCGATTCGT
Organism: Planctomycetaceae bacterium; assembly: GCA_020638995.1. GTDB lineage: Bacteria > Planctomycetota > Planctomycetia > Pirellulales > Pirellulaceae. The sequence continues at coordinate 254,273 of JACKHM010000006.1, read as the reverse complement.
CCCGCCGAAATCCGTCCCTTGGCAAAAATCGCGTGAGCTGCGCGCACTCCGCTTACGCAATTCCTATCTCCTTCCTATTATCGAAATGCCCCACAGCCGTTGTTCGGTCATTTCAGCAACCACTTGTGTAGTAGCCCACTCGCATGTTCTCAACCGGCAAGACTAACCCCTACAGTCAGGACGCGCGTACCGACGATCCTGCCAGACTTAACCGACCACTACGGTCAATTCGAACACCGCGATACTGACGGTTGTGCAGCGTGTGACGGTTAGCGAAAACTCATCGCGGGCATTACAGGGGGCGGCGTGCCAAACTGAAAGACTGGCCGGTGGGCCCTTTGGGACCCTGTGTCGCTAAAAAAATCGCCAGTGAACTCACTTCTTCCGGAGACTTGACCCACTCGCCGGGGATCGTCGGATGCGGCGACTGTGCTTTAAAGATGGCCGCGGTTAACTCGGTAGCGACTGGCCCGGGAACCAACTCATTTACCGCAATTGATTGATCGGCAAGTTCCATCGCCATGCACCGCGTCAACATCCAAACGCCCGCCTTCGCGGCATTGTACGAGCTGTTTCCGGCACGCGGTTGGTGCCCCATCCCCGAACCAACATTGATGATCGCGCCGCCACCAGCGTCGCGAAGATGGGGCACCACACTACGACTGAAATAGTAGGTTCCCATTAAATTCAATTCCACAACCGCTCGCCATACTTCCGGATCGTCTTCTCCGACGGTCTTTCGTTCCTCACCGCCACCCGCGTTGTTGACCAATATATCGATACGCCCAAATTCTGCGGCGGTTTCGGCCACGGCGGACTCAACCGAGGACAAGTCGGTGACGTCGCACTCGACAACGAGCACCTTGGCACCGAGTTGACGAATCTCGGCTGCGACGCAGTCTAACTGAGGGCGTGTGCGGGAGACGATACAAAGATTTGCGCCCTCACTCGCAAGTGCAACTGCAATCGCACGACCAATGCCTCGACCGGCTCCAGTCACGATCGCCGTCTTCCCAATCAGTCGCTGTCGTCCACCCGTCATTCTGGATTACGACCGAACGTCATGATTGTGATATCGTCATTCTGCGGTCGCCCATTGGCGTGTTTGCGAACGTCAGCGAGTAGAGCCTTTCCAAGTTCGTCCGCCTTCGCTGGTCCGTTCTTCACAAACTCAAGCAAACGGTCGCCGCCATAGAATTCATCCTGAAAATTCATCGCCTCATCAACGCCGTCTGTAAACAAGACGACTAGATCACCTGGCTCAAGTGATTTGGTCTCTGTGTCAAACGGATAGCCATCGACAACCCCGATCGGCGGGCCTACCAGTTCTTCGTCGAATTGTTCGACTTCCCCACTTGCGCGGCGGATAATTGGCGACATATGTCCGGCGTTTGAAAGCTTAAAAGTGTGAGTCGCCGGATCGACAATCGCGAGTACGTAGGTGACAAACCGGCCTTCGACCGCGCTGTCACACATGTGATCATTGATCGCACAAATGGCTTCTTCCAAGTCGGTTACGTGGCGGATTGTGCTTTGTACACAACTGGACATTCGAGACATGATCAACGCGCCAGGCACACCTTTGCCGGCGACGTCGCCGAACGACAACACTACCTTGCCATCGGGAAGCGGAAACACGTCGAAGTAATCGCCGCCGACGGCTTGCGCGGAATCATACGACGCATAAAACTCGTAACCTTCCACTTTGGGAAACGCAGTCGGTAGCAAGGCGCGTTGGACCGTTTGAGCAATCACGAGCTCGCCATCTTGCTTCATCTTCTGTGCATACGATTGCATCAGCCGTGCGTTCTCGTACGACAGCGCAGCCTGCCCGGCGACAGTCATCAGGATTTCCAGGTCGTCCTGTCCGAACTGGCCTAGCGGATTCTGCGAGTCGATGCTCAAGACGCCAAGCGGTTCACCATCCAAACCCAGCAAGGGAACACACATCATCGACCGGATCTTGAGGTCGGCGATCGATTGGCTGCCGCTGAACGCGTCATCCATGGAAGCGTCGGCTGACATCACACCACATTTATCTGTGAGCACCTTGTTGATGATGGTCCGGCTCAACCGCACCGTAGCATCCTCGCCCTCACGGCGATGTTTCATGGCCTTTGGAACCATTTCGCCCTTCTCGTTTTTCAGCAAGATGCAGCCGCGATCGGCGTATGTAAAAATGCTGAACAACGAGTCGAGGATTTTCGGTAAGAGAACATCGAGATTGACCTCTCCGGCCAAGGCCTGACTAATCTCCAGGACGGCTTTCAGCTTTGCTTCCGGGTTGGTGTCGAGGATGCCAAAACGGCCTTGATTCGCCATCTGGCCAGTGATGTTTGTATCTTCTTCCGTGTCGTCGTCGAGCGCGATCGTGCCAAACATGGCACCATCCACGGTCCCAGAGATGTCGCTCACCGTAGCGGCAGACGACTTTGAAGGCGCCGGAGCGGGCGTCGGTGCGGGCGCAGGAGCAACAACCGGTTTCGGAGCCGCGGCGGCCTCGGGTTGCTCGAACTTTGAAACCGCATCGCCGAACTGCACCATGTCGTTGTGATTTAACCTGACACGACTCGTGACTTGCTGCTTATTTACGAACGTACCATTTCGACTTCCGGTGTCCTCGATGTAGAATACGCCGTTCTCACCATGAATGGCGGCGTGCTTTCCGGAGACACTCGCTTGCACGATCTCTATTTGACAGTCGGGATGCCGACCGATGAGGTTCACGCCTGGTTGCAGGTCGAACAATGTCTTCTTGCCTTGCTCGACGACGATAAGCGATGCCATGACCTTGCTCCGAAATCCTCTGACGACCAAATAGATTCGAGCCGCCAAAGTCGGCGACCGCGAATCGGAGAATCAATCAGCCAGTTATCGTAACTCAATTAAGTAGTCGCCCTCAAGGTGGGGGAACTTACGGTTAAGACCACCCGCGGTTGGTCGCGGGACTTACTCCAGTTGGCTACAGGGAACCGGAACGCAGTGCTAAAATCCGCCGATCAATTGAACGGCAAACTTCACGAGGCAACATTGCGATGGCAAAAGGACCGCAAAATCCATTTGGCGAGAATCCGTATAATTATTCGCCTCAATGGCAACCTGGGGCCCCGCCGCTGCCAGCGAGTCAGGATCAGGGAGATTCCACAGGCGGGGTGATTCCGTACAAGAATATGCCTGCTCTCTTGGCTTACTATCTTGGCCTCTTTTCGCTGCTCCCGTGTCTCGGTCTGTTCTTGGCGATTCCCGCTTTCGTCCTCGGTATCATGGGCTTGAAGAAACGCAAGCAAAATCCTGTCGTGAAGGGCAGCGTCCATGCCTGGATCGGCATCGTGATGGGCGGACTCATGACTCTGGTCTGGGGAATCGCTTGGATCCTATTTATCGTCGGATTGGTTGCTGATACCAATCGCTAGCCCCGGATTGCAAAGACAGGCAATGGTCGCTCAAGCGTCGGTTGGCCAAGGAATCCCGCGCCGACAGCTGTTAACATAAAGATCGCTGCTCTGACGGTTGTTAACTCAAATTCCTTCAACTCGGATACGATCCCATGGCTTTGAAGTTTGCTGTATCGGTACTGCTGTTTGTTCTCGCTGCTCCGCAATCGCTGGTGGCAGGCGATCGACCTAACTTTCTCTTCATTTTGACAGACGACCAGTCGCCGGAAACACTCAGTTGTTATGGTAATACCGTTTGCCAAACACCCAATATCGATCGTTTGGCGCGAGAAGGAATGGTCTTTCAGGACGCACACCATATGGGCTCGTGGTCGGGGGCCGTGTGTACGCCTTCGCGCACGATGATCATGACCGGTCGCACCGTTTGGAATATCCCCGGCGCAAATGGCCCTGGACTCAAGTTTGAAAAGGCTTTTCGTGCGGAAGCGGCGCAGCAAAGCATGCCGGCTGCGTTCAATCGTGCCGGATACGACACCATGCGAACCTGCAAGAGGGGAAATAGCTTTAACGAGGCTAACGAGTTGTTTACCGTCAGCAGGATCGCCACGAAACGCGGTGGAACCGACGAGACGGGCAGCAAGTGGCATGGTGACCAGGTAATGATGTATCTGAATGAACGCGAAGCCAACAAAGATACTGATCCATTCCTGATCTATTTTGGTTTTTCGCATCCTCACGATCCGCGCGACGCAACGCCTGAGTTGGCAGCCAAGTATGGAGCCGATAATCGCGGACCAAGCGAACAGGCCAATCCCAAGGCCCCACCTTTGCAAATCAACTACCTACCTCAGCATCCGTTTCATCATGGCCATCCGGGACTACGCGACGAAGAACATGTCCAAGGCGTGCTGAAGCGGCGCGACGAAGCCACGATCCGGAACGAACTGGGGCGTGAGTATGCCTGTATCGAGAACATTGACGGACAGATTGGGCGAGTACTCGACAAACTCAAATCGATGGGCGAGTTAGACAATACGTATGTTATCTTTACCGCCGACCATGGTATCGCCGTGGGGCGACACGGCCTGACCGGCAAACAAAATCTGTACGAGCACACATGGCGAGTGCCGTTTATCGTCCGTGGACCTGGCATTAAGCCGTCCAGCCACGCGTCCGGATTTATCTACCTGCTGGATGTCTTCCCAACGCTGTGCGACCTCGCCGGAATCGATGTGCCGAGTGTCGTCGAAGGCAAAAGCTTTCGACCGGTCTTGGAAGGTAAAGCCGATCGGATTCGAGACGTCGTGTATGGCGTTTATTGCGGTGGCACGAAGCCTGGAATGCGATCCATCAAGACAGCGGACGGTTGGAAGTTGATCCGATACGATGTGCTGGAAGGGCATGTTCGTGAGACGCAACTCTTCAACCTTGCCGAGAACCCAAAGGAGTTTCTCGACGAGCACCGCTTGCCGGAAGTCGCCGAATTGCTCCATCACACACCTCAACCTGCGCAGACGGATCTTGCCGAGATCGCTGAATATGCCGCAAAGCGAATGGAGCTGAAGATGCTTCTCGAACGCGAAATGGAACGCCTTGGAGATCCGTATACGCTGCAGGATTGACTCAAGCGAGACGATGAATCCGCCTAGAATGTTCCGGGCACCCAAAGCTAGACTAGATATCGTTGGCTTGGTTTGAAAACAGGTGCAATGAAGTTGACTCTACCGATGAACAGATGTTTCGCGATCTCGGTGGCGATCACGCTAACGTGTCTTGTCGCGCATGCAGTCGAGGACACGGAAGGTGCGAATTTCTTTGAGCGCCGTGTTCGCCCCATCTTGGCCGAGCATTGTTACGAATGCCATTCGGAGGAAGCTGGAGAGCAGCAAGGGGGCCTGCTGTTGGATCGTCAAGCCGGATGGCTGAAGGGGGGCGACACCGGGAAGGCGGTATTGCCAAACGAGCCAGATGCATCATTACTAATCAGGGCCGTCCGTTACGAGGACGAAGAACTGCAGATGCCACCGGAGGAACAGCTTGATGCGGCACAGGTCCGCATACTGGAGCAGTGGGTTACGCGCGGTGCCCCTGGTCCAAGGCAAGATCTCGGCGATACCGAGTTCTCCCGACTCGGCGATCAAGGCTATCTGTTCGAGAAAGCCTCGCAGCATTGGGCGTTTCAACCGGTAGCTCGTATTGAACCTCCGGTGGCCGCGGATAGCCACTGGAACCAAAGTGAAATCGATCGATTTGTTTACGCTCGGTTGAAACAGGACCAGCTGACGCCTTCGCGGGCCTCCGATCCTCGGACGCTGATGAGACGGCTGACGTTCGACCTGACTGGCCTGCCCCCAGACGGTACTGATGTAGAAGCCTTTGTCGCGGCCTGCATACAGGACTGGCAATCTACGACCGAGTCGCTTGTCGAAAAGTTGTTGAACTCACCAGCGTTCGGTGAACACTTTGCCCGCATGTGGCTGGATGTTGCGCGCTACGCCGATACCGACAGCTTCTATCGACCGGATACACGTACGCCGCACTACTTTCCATTCGCGTTTACCTATCGCGACTATGTAATCTCGTCGTTCAACGCCGACAAGCCTATTAATCAATTCATTCGTGAACAGTTTGCGGCGGACCTGATGGACCTTTCACCCGACGCCCCGGAACTTGCGGCTCTAGGGTTCCTTGCGGTCGGCCCGCACGCGAACAGAGACCAACCCGAAGCGATCGACGACTGGATCGATATCACAACGCGAGGCCTGATGGGGCTAACAGCAGCCTGCGCGCGCTGTCACGATCACAAGTACGAGCCGATCCCAACTGAAGATTATTACGCTCTGCACGGCATCTTCTCGTCCGTTGTTCGCGTCAACCCGCTCGATGAAACGAAACAGCCCACGATCACCGGATACGAAGCAAGTTCTGAGGACCTAGCTGACTACCTGAAGCGACGAGAATCGATCGACAAGAAGATTAACGGTGCCGGTGGCAAGAAGGCAGCAAACAACAACCGTTCGGTTGCAGAGAAGTTTCGTGAGACAGAATTGGCCGAGCTGTTGTTATTTCATCCCGGTGCGCCGGCGCACGCGATGGTGGTCCAAGAGCGACCTCGTCCCGTCGAGCCTGTCGTGTTCATTCGCGGCGAACCGGCATCGAAAGGCAAGGCAGTTTCTCGACGCTTCTTATCGATCCTTGATGCCACGCAAACGCCGTTTCCCAAAGACACCAGCGGGCGATTGCAGTTGGCTGACAGAATTGTCGATGCGACTAACCCGCTGACAGCACGCGTGTTTGTAAATCGTGTTTGGGGAATGTTATTGGGGGCGTATTTTGTCGAAACGCCTTCCGATTTCGGCTTGCAAGGTTCGCCGCCCATGCATCCCGAATTGCTTGATTGGCTGGCGTCGGACTTTATCGCTCATGGCTGGTCCATGAAGCATTTGATCCGTCAAATTGTGAGTTCTCGTGTCTATCAGCAGAGCAGCCTGAATCGCGACGACATGGCTGCGATCGATCCGCGGAATGCTCTCCTGTGGCGAGCCAACCGAAAACACCTTTCGATCGAGGCAATTCGCGACAGCATGTTGTCAGTGGCTGGCCAGCTAGATCGGACGCCTCGCGGACGATCCGGCGAACTGTGGGGAGAGGACTACACGCGGCGACGCGCGATCTACGGATATGTCAACCGATTTAACCTCGATCCAACTTTGCGGGCGTTTGATTTCCCGACGCCGATGCAAACGCAGCCGCGTCGCGATGAGAGCATCGTCGCGCCGCAAGCACTGTTTACAATGAACGCTCCATTCGTTATCGACCAGTCAGTGGCCATCACGGCTTCCGCGAAGTTCCAGGAGTGTGAGTCCGACGAGTTGCGAGTCGAATATCTGTTTGGCGCGATCCTACAGCGAGCAGCTGCCCCGCCCGAGATCGCCCGAGTTTCAAAATTCGTTGATTCACAGCAACGCTTTTATGTCGAGCCACCCAAGCGGCCAACTAAAGTAACGTCTCCCTGGCCCCTCGCGGCGCAGGCGTTGCTGATGTCTAACGAGTTTCAATACCTCGATTAGTACGCTGAGTGCTGCATTTGAAAGTGAACCGATGAGACCTATTCATGACTCTAAAAATTCACTGCGATGTCTCTCGCGTCGCGAACTGCTCAGCCGGAGCGGCTGCGGAATCGGATCGCTAGCGCTCGGTGGTCTGCTTGCGAGCTCTGGTTCCCTGAAAGCCGCCCCGCAATCGCGAGCCGTCACTGAATCACCGCTTGCACAGCGTGCCCCGCAGTTTCCCGCAAAGGTCAAACGCGTCATCCACTTGTTCATGAACGGCGGTCCCTCGCAGATTGACACGTTTGATCCGAAACCGGAAGTGACGGCATTGGATGGGAAACCGTTGCCAGACTCGATCAAAGCAAGACTCCAGCCGACGCAGCGAAATCGCGTTGGGGTGTTGTTTGGTACACCTTTCCATTTCGAGCAACGGGGGCAATCTGGTTTGCCGGTCAGCGACTTGTTCCCGCGTACTGCAGAGCACATTGACGATTTGTGCGTTGTCCGCTCGATGCAAGGCGAAATCGCGAACCACACACCGGGGTTGCTGCTAACAAACTGCGGTCATTCGACGTTGCCTCGCCCGAGCCTTGGTTCGTGGCTGTTGTACGGGTTAGGCAATGAAAGCGATGAGCTTCCAGGTTTCGTCGTGCTTTGCCCCCAAGGTCTGCCGACGGCCCAATCCAGAAATTGGACGAGCGCGTTTCTACCCGGAGTTTATCAGGGCACTCATATCGACACCGAAGGCTCCGGAAAGCAGTTGATTCCGCATCTCACTCGCAACGATATTCGAGCGGGCTCTCAGCGGGCGCAGGTTGCGCTGACTCAGTTCCTCAATCAACGCCACAGCGAAGCGCGCCCCGGCGACGAACGGTTGGAGAGTCGCATCCATTCCATGGAGCTTGCGTTTCGAATGCAAACCGCCGGCACAGACGTGTTTGATTTGTCGCAGGAGCCGGCGCATATTCGCGAAATGTACGGTGAAACAACTCATGGCCGGAATCTATTAATCGCTCGTCGATTTGCCGAACGAGGGGTTCGCTACATCCAGTGTTATCACGGCGGCGGACAGCCCTGGGACAACCATTCAGGCATCGTACCTCGCATCAAACAGCTCGCCCGCGAATCGGATCAACCGATCGCAGCATTGCTTGCCGATCTAAAGCAGCGCGGCATGTTGAACGATACGCTAGTGATCTGGGGCGGCGAAATGGGACGCACTTCGACCACACAATCCGGATCGATGGATCCGAATCGCGTGGGCCGAGATCATCACATTGATGGCTATACGATTTGGCTGGCCGGTGGCGGGTTTAAGCGTGGTTTTGCCTACGGATCGACGGACGAGTTCGGGCTCGCAGTGGCCGAAGAATCTGTCAGCTTGCATGACTTGCACGCTACCATCTTGTACCAAATGGGCTTCGACCACAAACAACTCACGTATCGGTATTCGGGGCGTGACTTCCGCCTCACGGATGTTCATGGCCGAGTCGTCGAAGATCTGTTCGCGTAGGTCGCCGGTCGTCCGTCCTCAGCATCAAATTCGTGCGTCAGCCCCGACGTCTAGCATGAAGTTTGCGTTTTGACGCTTCTCTTGAGCTTGCTCGACGGGGCTGGAACCGCTAAACTGGACCTGTGCATCCAGTTATTGTTTTGTCATGCAAGGAACTACAGCATGAAATTCAGGGCGTTCGTCGCAATAGCATCTTTCGCTGTCTTGTTTGTTCCGGCTGTGGCTCTGCGGCTGCAAGCGGACCCACCGGAGGACAAGGGCGAGACAGTGGCGGAGAAACACGTTCCGGTACTTACAGTCGACGAAGCGCGACGCCAGGCAAAGCTGCTGCATAGCACTTATGAGGCGACCCTTCACACCGTGCATCGCGAGTATTTTCGGGAAGGTGGCAGGACTCCGATACCAGCACGCGTGCTCGAAGAGGTGTTCTATTGGGTCGACGAAGAGACTCGTGGGGAAACACGTTGGATCGCAGTCAATACCGAAGCGATGAGTATCGACCACAACGCTGAAAGCGAGTTCGAGAAGCAAGCCGTTAAGGTTTTGTCGACCGGCGAAGAAGAGTACGAGCAGGTCGAAGGCGGCATGTATCGTCGCGTGGGCGCCATCACTCTGTTCGCGTCCTGCTTGAAGTGTCATGAGTCAGCGCTGACGCAACTTCGCACCAAACGGCGTGTTGCCGGATTGGTCATCAACATTCCGATCAAGCCAAATTGATTCGCACTTGCGACTGGACGTGCTACAATCACGCCGGCGTGATCGTTTGAGTTCGACCATCCGGAGTGGCATGGCATGAATCGGAAATCTTCAACTTTCTTGGGGGAGCACACGAGGCTGACGCGACGTTTTTTTCTCGGCAGCGGTATGGCAGGATTGGCGGCCATTCGTACACTTCCGCTGCTGGCCGAGGATCGCCAGCGTGATCCAAAACTACAGAAACAACTCGACGCTCTCGATTCCTGGCTGACTCATCCCGATAAATTTCGAGACGTTTCGCGGGGCAATCCAAAACCGCACTCGCTTACGGAAGAGCAAAGGACGGCCGTCGGACTAACTCGCGATACTTGGACACTCGAACTCTTGAGCGATCCCGAGCATCCAGCGAAACTCGGGGCTACGTTCTCCAAACAGGCGAACACGCCCTTCGATTTCAACGCGCTGCTGAAGTTGGCCGAACAACACGCCGTCAGCTTTCCCAAGGCGATGACTTGTCTGAACATTGGCTGTCCGTTGGGTAATGGCATCTGGGAAGGTGTGCCGCTGCGTGAAGTGTTATGGCTCACACAACCGCGAGAGAACGTGCGGCGAGTCTTCTACTACGGGTATCACAACGACGATCCCAAGCAGATGTTTCGCAGTTCACTGCCCGTCGGACGAGTACTGGAAGATCCTTTCGATCTTCCTCCGGTGATTCTCTGCTACAAGCTCAACGGCGAGTGGCTATCTCCGGAGCGCGGCGGCCCGGTGCGCCTTGTGTTTCCCGAAGGTTATGGGTTTAAAAGCATCAAGTGGCTGACACACATTTATCTCTCTAATCTCGCTCATGCGAACGACACATACGCCGAACAAAACAACGATGTCGACAGCCCGCTGAAAACCTTTTGCGCTACGCTCTCGCTTCCTGGAAGAGTAAAGGCGAACGAGCCAATTCCGGTGACAGGCTATGCTCAGGTGGGTATCTCGGGCTTGAAAAAGGTACAGGTATGGGTGCATCGCGACGGAGATGAACTGCCCGCGAACGATCGATACTTTTCGCAAGCACCGTGGACGGATGCCAACATCCTCGCACCTCCGGAAGCCTGGGGCGGCGGGATCACCGACAATCGTATCCCAGCAACAACACTGGGCTTCAGTCCAGATACTGGGCAACCGACGAGATGGCCGATTCGTTTGTCGATGGTTCACTGGGCCGCTTTGCTGCCGGGACTCGCGCCGGGCGAGTACACTTTCCGATGCCGCACAATCGACGACAAGGGTATCGGCCAACCACTCCCTCGTCCTTTCCGAAAGTCCGGCCACGCCGCGATCGAACAGCTGTCGTTGACGGTGGAAGCTTAGTTCGTTGCTCAATAATGATCTTTAGCAGTTGGCTTCTGAAAGAGTTTCGATACCGCTCGGTGGTGGCCGCCAGACTGCTACATCCGGCAATGCATCCGTGAGTGCGTTTTGCAAACCACGGCCAACGGATTCAAACTCATTGAGGTAGCGACTCGCATTCTTTACGTTGAACAAACAAACTAGCTGAACCCTGCACCAACAATGTCATGTACAACGTCGCCTTCGATCGTTTCATGGGCGAGTAATTCATCGACGATGGAAGCCAATACAGCCCAGTTGTCGTCGCGGTTTAGCAAACGATACATCTTGGCAGTCGCTTGTTCCAGAAATGCGAGACGTGTGGGTTCGTGAGCATGCAACGGCGCGGACGCCTCCCAAGCCAGGTTCCAGTCCGAACTCCACTCCGGCACAAACCCGGGGTGGTAGGGATCGCCGCTGTAGATCATTTCCGCAACGGGGCCCGCCAACGCGACTAAGATTGTCTTCGAACCGATCTCCTCAGGACTGCAAGCCGAATGGTCCCACTCCAGCTGTGTGTCTCCGTACCGCCGTGGGCCATCATCGTCGTCTGGTGCAATGGTCACAAGACGAACCCGGGCTCCGAGTCGTACGGCGGCAAAGGCGTGTCCGGCTTCGTGATATGCCGTCGTATCGTCCATCGGGAATTAGCGTGCCGCCCTGGCCTGCTCGGCGAGCATTTCTGGACGATCGAGGAACAGATAGTGGCCGTGGTCAGCCGTGACGATGACCAGCGACTCTTGCCAGTTACTGTGCGTTTCGACCCAATCCGTTATCACCTTTACGGCGGCGTCGCCGCTGTTGACGGCGCCAATCGAGTTGTCGAGATTGTCGTCATGGTTTGCCCAGTCGACATCGCCAGGTTCGACAAGCAACCAAAACCCTTTATGGCTCTTCTGTAGAACTGTCAGCGCAGCCGATGTCATTTCTGCGACCGTCGGATTTTCCGCGATATCTGCTGCCGTGTAGTGCTCTGCCTTTTTCGTGCGACCGGGAACAGGCTTAAAGTCGCCGTTTGCCGTCTGAAAAGGAAGGTGTCCCTTGGCCGCACCGATGCCGTAGAATCCGAGCAATCTCAGGCCGCCATCGGCCGCCTGAGAAGCCGCCCGCGCGAGGACATCACCACCGCGCTGGCCAGTCGTGCGTTGAGCAACGACGTAGCGACCGCCATTCTTTTCATCAACGGTTGCGAGATCCTCGTCTGTCAAATATGCGTTACCAGGTACGAAGTTCTTGCCTTGTCCCGAACTCTTTGCATGCACTTCGCCATACCCACCTCCGATCACAACATCCAACCCTGCGAGTGGTTGATCGGGATGACTGATCGAACGCAAGCCCAGCATGTCGCGCGTAATATCCTGGTAGTCATTGCGATGCACATTGTGGGCGTAAGCCGAGGCCGGAGTGGCGTGGCTGATAGGAACGCTCGTAACGATACCAGCTTTCAAACCTCGGGCTTGCGCGATATGAGCGATGGTCCGCACCGGTTTTCCCTGCCAATCCAGCGTAATGGCGTTGTTATACGTTTTGATCCCCGCCGTCATGCTTGTGGCCGAACTGGAAGAATCTGTGTATGCATGGCGATCGGTCGCTTGCTTTGGCTCGGAGACCAAGTACTGCGGATCAGCGCCTGGTGTCCAGGGATTCGGCCCGCCGCGATCGGGATCGTAACCGCCGCGCACCTTTCCTCCGGGATTGGTAACGGTTTGTGTATCGACATCGACATTTGTTCCGTCGTTGTGTGGCGCTGTACACATAAAGCCAAACTGACTCGTTCCACCTGCCATATACTCTTGAAAGTGAGTGCCCATGCCACGGCCCTCGTCATAGGGGACGCGATGCAGATTGTAGATGCTCGCGGCGCGCGTGGTCTGCCAGTCCATGCCATCAAACACAACAAGAAAGATGTATTTCCGTCCGGCATTCAACGCGGCCTGTTGAATTCGGAAGATGTCCGTCTGATCCATGTAGTCCGCGGTGGGCGAGACCGTGTGTCCGGGTAGATAACCGTAGATCTGTTCGAGTCTCGCCGCATCTCGATAACAGCTTTTGTCTTCGATGTAGTCGCGAAGATCGATTCCGGCACCCGCGTCCTTCGTCCCATAAGTGTAGACAGGAATCAATCGATTCGAGTGCGTGCCCCACAACGTATAGTTCTTCGACTGCCAACCCCAATGCGCTGCCTCGGAATAATTGCGATCGATCGCGTTCGTCTGCAGATCGCTTAAGTGATCTTCTGAGACTGCGGGACGAAGGCCGAATATGCTGAAGGCAAGAGAAAACGCGAGCGTCAGAGAACAACGTGAACAAGTAGCCATTTTCATCGTCCGGAGGGCGTGAGGGAGTAACTGGCTTGAGGTCTGCGGGGGAGTTGTAGTTTACTCTGACAATCTCCGGGCGAACAGCAAACGACGGCCAGCAATTTTTTAAATTTCCTCGACTGCACGTCGTGCTGAGGCAAACCGTTCGTTAACTCATCCAGGGAAGACGATCGCACTGACCAAGGTGATTAGAAGTCGTACCACAATCCGACGCCGATTTGTTCTTCGTGTTCGTCATAGAATGAGTACTGATTGCTCTTGCCGTTAAGATAGAATAACCCCGTGCGCAGCATATTGGCGTTTGCACCTCGCCAAGCCCAACCGGCTTCGAATGTGAAGGCACCGCCATAGTTAACCTCCTGGCGAAGTTGTGCATTGACAGCCCAAAAAGGAGCTCCGCGGAATCCGGTATCTCCGCAAGGAGCATACTCGGCACCGAACTGAAACTCCCACGGGTCACAGATATCGAAGTAGAATGACCAACCAACTTCGCCATAAACCCGCAGTTTCTGAGTGACATAGTACGAGTATCCGAGGATCAAGACATCACGGGAGTAGTTTAGTCGGTTAAAGCCTGCGTTTTTCAGCAGGAATTCGTCGCCGACGTGTGAGCTCAAGTGGTAGTAGCCAAATTTAACGCGATGGGCTCCGTAACCGTAAGTTAGCGGCACGCCCGCACGGAAGTCGACCGAACGAACATCCCGTTGTTGTGGCATATCCAACCGAACTTGTCCGCTGCCTTCAACATCCAACTGCCAACCTTCGGGACGGAAGACATTCGTCGTCCCGTATCGCCAGATCCCAATACGCGCACCCAAGATGCCATCGAACAACGAACTATCGTTGGCGATGGAGAAGTAGTGCAAAGCAAGCCGTGACTCTTTGGTTCCCGCTAGGTAGTTGTCAAAGATCAAACCATCCGGAAGCAATTGATGGCACCACCCGTCACTAACGGGTGGTGCCGGCGGCCAGTCCTCGAGCGGACGCGGCGTTCCATAGCCTTCGAACGGCTCGTAGCCCGGCAGCCTTTCCAGTTGTGGCATTGCATCCGGTGACTGGGCTCGCACGGAAGCAACGAAAACAAGGTTAATGTAAACGATGGCAATGACAGCGGCGCGATACACGAGTCGAACTCCTGTGGTCGCTTGATCGACTAGTTAGCTGTATCGGAGCGCAAGCCAAACTGCGATCGGGCGGGGTTGGGTCGGGGTGTGGTGAGGGGATCAGTGGAAGGGGCCGGCCTCAATGTCGCCGGGGTATGAAAGTTGGAATTGAAGCAGAGGAATAGATGCGGGGACAAGTCGCTTGGAAGCGTTCTAAGTTGGTACTCCGACGAAGCGTCGCCTAAGCTGATTGGACGGATTATGGGTATTGTGCCAGGTGTCGGGTGGGTAGGCATAATGCCAACAATACCGTATCTACAGATTGTATCGGCTTGATGTATCGCGAATTCCAGCCAGAATCGTGACTTGCCGGACGAGAAATCTGTGGTTATGGAAAGTTGGAGTGTCTGCTGTGGTATTACTTGAATTCAGCATTGCACCCTTGGAAAAAGGGACGAGCGTGAGCGAATATGTCGCCCGCAGCCTAAAAATCATCGATGCCAGCGGTCTGGACTACCGCCTTCACGCGATGGGAACAATCGTCGAAGGTGAACTCGATCAAGTACTCGAAGTACTCCGGGACTGCATGAAGGCGATGGCGGCCGACTGCGATCGGATTACTTGTACGGCCAAGATGGACTACCGACGAGGACATTCCGGCCGCTTAGCGACCAAAGTTGAAAGCGTCGTCGAAAAACTCGATACGCAACTCAAGACGCTCTAACCCTGTTTGAAGCGAGATTTTCCGATGAAGGAAGTGGACGTCGCCATTATCGGCGGGGGGATCGTTGGCTTGGCAACAGCCTACCAGCTTTTGCAGCGCCACCCCGAAAAGCGAGTTGCAGTTCTCGAAAAGGAGTCCGCAGTCGCCTCGCATCAGACGGGACACAACTCAGGTGTGCTTCACTCAGGAATCTATTACAAGCCTGGTTCGCTGAAGGCACAAAATTGCCGTGTCGGCAAGCGAGCGATGGAAGCATTTTGCGAAGCCGAAGGAATTCCCTACGATGTTTGCGGCAAAGTCATCGTCGCGGTTGACGATAGCGAGATACCGCGCTTGGAGCGAATCTTCGAACGCGGTCAGGCTAACGAAGTTGCATGTGAAATGATCGATCGCGATCGATTACGAGAATTGGAACCGCACGCGGCAGGTGTACGAGCGATCCATGTACCAGAAGCTGGCATCGTTAACTATCGTCGGGTGGGCGAGCGGCTGGCGGAGATCATTCACGAACGAGGCAGCGACGTAATTTGCAACGCTCGCGTATTGGGCCTCCAACGTAGTGGCGGTTCTCTCGTGCTGCAGACGGCACAGGGTGACATCAATGCTCACTTTGCGGTTAACTGTTGCGGGCTGCAATCCGATCGCATGTCGAAACTGACCGGTCATCAATCCGACGCGAAAATACTTCCTTTTCGCGGTGAGTTCTATGAGCTCAAGCCCGATTCGCAGCATCTTTGTCGTAATTTGATCTACCCGGTGCCCGACCCCAGCTTTCCATTTTTGGGCGTTCATTTTACCCGCATGATCGATGGCGGCGTCGAGTGTGGTCCGAACGCCGTGCTGGCGTTTGCGCGCGAAGGATATCGCAAGACGGACATCAATGTAGGTGATTTGGTCGAGACGCTTGCCTACTCTGGCTTCTTGCGTCTCGCAGCCAAATACTGGCGAGTCGGTGCCGGTGAGATGTGGCGTTCATTCAGCAAGGCCGCGTTTGTCAAAGCCTTGCAGCGGCTGATGCCGGAGATTCGCAGCGAGGATTTGAAGCCGGCCCGAGCCGGCGTTCGAGCGCAAGCGATATCGCCGGCAGGCGACATGGTGGACGACTTTGTAATTCAAGCATCGGAGAATGTCATCAATGTCAACAACGCCCCCTCGCCAGCTGCTACTTCTTCGTTAAACATCGGCAACATCATCGTCGACAAGCTCGACGAGCAATTTGCGTAATGCGCAGTCAAATAGGAACGCACCTCGAACTGCTGGCCGAGAGTGTATGCCATTGCCACTCAGCCGGACGAGGCTTGGTGGAATTAGGTGGTTGAATTCGCTATCGTCAGCAGGTTAGATTGGAGGCAGGAGATTCGGTCGCCCGCCCACCGAATCCACCAGAGCGTCACGCCTTTTCGCCCGCCACCGCCGTATCGAGACTCTCCCTGCATGTCCGCTCTGCTCCGGTCGTTGTTGCTGCTCTCCGTTCGTGTGGACACACTGACTTTCGTCGTTGGCGTCACGTTGATCGCGATTGGGTGTCACGAGTCTTCCCAAACCAATGGACCGCCGCCCACGAAACTTCCGCCAACGCGCCAAGCGGCGGTATTCACGGTCCAACCGCAAAGCTGGCCGTTGATTTTACGAAGCCAGGGGATCTTGGTTGCTGACGAAGTTGCTTCGGTAGGTAACAAGGTCGCGGGCAGCGTCGCTAAGGTTTTCGTCGAGCTTGGCGATGTGGTGAGCAGTGGCGAAGTACTTGTCGAGCTAGACACAGCTGAGTTTCAGCTGCAAGTCGATCAGGCAGCCTCGCAGCTGGCACAGGCGCGTTCCGCAATCGGGTTGATGCCCGAGCAGTCCGTCGCATCGGTTCAGCCCGAGAACTCGCCGCCGGTTCGTCAAGAGCAAGCCCTGTGGGATGAAGCCAAAGCGAGTCTTATTCGCGCCCAGGAGTTACAGTCCGAGGGGGTAATATCGCCGGCTGAATTCGATCAGATCGTTGCCAACGAGCATGTGGCGGAGGCCAGATATGCCGGTGCAATGAACGCGGCGAGAGAAAAGATCGCGTTAATCGGCGTTCGCGAAGTGGAATTGGCACAGGCCATCGAACGCTTGCGTTACGCGAAAGTCGTCGCGCCATTCACTGGAGTTGTGCAGCAACGGCATGTGGCACCGGGAGATTACGTTCCGGTAGGGGCCCCGATCACTACGCTCGTCGGGACTGATCCACTACGTTTCCGCGGCACTGTCTCAGAACATCACGCCCAAGAGTTGGCGGTTGGACAGGAAGTTCGTCTACAGATTGAAGGCGTCAATGAATCTTGTGTTGTTCATGTGACTCGCGTTAGTCCTACGTTAGATCAGGCGAGCCGATCATTAATGTTTGAAGCCGAGTTGCCAAACAGTGATGGCCAGCTGCGTACGGGACTCTTCGCCGAGGCTGAATTGGTGGTGAATCCAAACGCCGTCGCGCTGGTCGTACCTGCGGCAGCGGTCGTCGAGTTCGCCGGCGCAGAGAAAGTCTGGAAGGTGATTGATGGTCTGGCTAGTGAACAAGAAGTGCTAACGGGACCACGACGACTTGATGGGGTTGAGATCCTGAACGGACTGAGCGCTGGTGATATCATCCTGGCCGATGGCACCCAAGGCGGCGTCGCGCGGATCGAACCAATTCGCAGCTCGAACGAACTCGACGTCCCCGACAAATTCGATATCCCCGTAAGAAACCTCCATGAACAACCTGATGGTTCAGGGGAACCCGTGTCTGAAACCAAACCGGAACCCACACTTTCGGGTCGAACGGCCGGATAGAATGCCGAAGCGAAGGAACTAAACCCATGTACTGGCTCGCCGAGATCTGCGTCAGGCGACCGGTGTTCGCTCTGATGTTCATCGCCGCTTTTGTTGTGGCCGGTGTGACGGCATTTCCACAATTGGGTGTTGATCGCTTTCCCAACATGGACCTGCCGCAGATCTACATTCGCACATCCTATATCGGCGCAGCAGCTGAAGAGGTTGAATCCGAAGTAAGTTCGGTTATCGAAGACGCAGTCGCAACTGTTGCGGGAATCGAAGAGTTGCGGTCCATCTCGGCGGACGGTCGCTCGTTCGTCATCGTCACGTTTCAACTCGACCGCGATATCGATGCGGCTACGCAGGATGTTCGCGATGCGGTGGCCAGCGTGTTGAATCGACTGCCTCCTAATATTGAAACACCCATCGTCCAAAAGCAGGATCTGGATTCATCGCCGATTATGACACTGGCGGTCTCTGGCCCAAGAGCCCCGCGCGATTTATTCGTGCTCGCGGATCGTTTCGTCAAGAATGTTATTGAATCGTCGCGTGGGGTAGGACAAGTGACAATCGTCGGTGCTGCAGACCGGGCGGTACAGGTCAACATCGATGCGCGCCGATTGGCCGCTCATCAATTGTCGATCTTAGAGGTCCGTGAAGCGATCGTGCGTCAAAATGCCGAAATTCCCGGCGGTCGCATGGACGAGGGGCATCGTGAACGCGGACTCAGGACGTTAGGCCGCGTTGAACACTCTCGCAGTTTCCCCGACTTGGTCGTTACCACGATCAATGGCATACCGGTGCGAATCAGCGATCTGGGGGAAGTACAGGACGGGACCAAGGAAGTCCGAACATTGGCGAGATTAGACGGCAAACCAGCGGTCGTGCTCCAAGTACAGCGGCAGTCGGGCGAAAATACCGTGTCGACGATCGAAGGCATCAAACGCATGCTCCCACGCTGCCGCGAACTGCTGCCTCCAGAGGTTGAAGTCGCAGTCATCCAGGACCAGTCGCGTTACATCGTGGCTGCGTTGCATGAGATTGAACGGCATCTTATCTCTGGCAGTATTCTGGCTTGCATTACGGTTTTGTTGTTTATGCGCTCGTGGCGTTCGACCTTGATCGCAGCGGTCGCCATCCCCACTTCGATCATCGCCACCTTCGCCTTCATGCGACTGTTTGGGTTCACCTTAAACAACGTAACAATGCTGGCCTTGGTGTTGATGGTTGGTGTGGTAATCGACGATGCGATCGTCGTTTTGGAGAACGTCTTTCACTGCATCGAAGAAAAGGGAATGGAACCTGTCGAGGCAGCGATCTCTGGGACTCGCGAGATTGGGCCCGCGGTGCTCGCTACGACCCTATCCTTAGTGATCGTCTTCCTTCCCGTCTCGTTTCTGTCGAGCGTTACCGGTCGTATGTTGTTTCAGTTTGGCGTTGCGGCGACGGTCGCGATTCTCGTGTCGATGTTGGTCAGCTTTTCGCTGACGCCGATGATGTGCAGCAAGCTGCTTCGGCCCGGTTTGGCGAACCCCGGTGGGCCAGCATCTCGCCGCGGTTTCTACCAGCGGATTGAAAATGCCTATCTTTGGATGTTGGGCAAGTCATTACGTTTCCGTTGGCTGGTGCTGTTGCTGGTCATCGGCGTGATTGCATCCAACATTCCATTGGCCTCGCTGGTCAAACGCGATTACATCCCATTGAATGTTGACGAATCGGAGTTCGAAATCCGTCTCGAAGCTCGCCAAGGCGCCAGCCTGCGGGCAATGCGTGAGACGCTTGATGCCGTCGAGGCAGAACTGCAAAATACCAGCGGCGTAGAGACAGTGCTGACCACCATTGGCACTCGCAGTTTCGGGGACGTGAATCGTGCGGAATTGTTTGTACGTCTGCAAGATACCAACGAGCGCACGTTTTCGTTCACGCGATTCTTGACAGCTTTGTTTCACGGCGAGCCAAAGGCCGCGTTTCGGGGTAACTTCACACAACGGGAGAAAATGGCAGAGATTCGACGGAAGTTAGGGACAATACCCGACTTGCAGATTTCCGTCCGCAATCTGACCTCGCTACGCCAGGGCGCACCGGTGGACATCGACTTCGCTATCACTGGGCCCAATATCGATCAGCTGTTGGAGTTTAGCGACAAGCTGCGTCTGCGGGCTATTGAACTGCCCGGCATCGTCGATGTCTATTCGACGCTGCGGATTGACAATCCGGAATTGTTGGCCAGTATCGATCGCCAAAAGGCTGCGGCTCTGGGGGTCGATGTTCGCGAGATCGCGGATACTTTGCGAGTTGCCGTTGGTGGTGACGATCGGGTTTCCCGGTATCGCGACCGGACCATCGACGACGCGTACGATGTCGAACTGCGACTGGTGGGCATCGACCGTGGCGATATCGAATCTATTTCTCAACTTCAGGTGCGCACCAACCGTCGGGACGATGTAGATTCCAATGACGGCATGGCGCGAAGCTATGCACCTGTACTGACTCGCATTGATAATGTCGTGAACTTCGAGTACAGCTTGGCGGCCTCGCGGATTGATCGTCTCAACCGTCAGCGAATGGTCGCGGTTCGGGCCAATATCGACGGGGGCTATGCACTGGGAGATCGCATCGCCGCGATGCAGCAAGCCGCGAAGGAGATAGGAATTCCGCCAGGGTTCGGTACCCAGGTGCTTGGCGGGGGACGTGAGCTGGAACGGACGCTCGAAGACTTCGGCTGGACCTTCATTCTATCATTCGTTTTCATGTACATCGTGCTTGCCGCGCAATACGAGCACTTGGTCCATCCGTTGACAATTCTATTGTCGCTTCCCCTGGCGGTTCCATTCGGATTGCTATGTTTGTACTGGGGAGGCGAAACGCTAAATCTGTACTCGGCGCTCGGAGTGCTCGTGCTGTTTGGTGTCGTAAAGAAAGCGGCGATCCTGCAGGTGGATCATACGAATGTTCTGCGGGAACAGGACTTGAGTCGTCATCAGGCAATCTTGCGTGCGAACCGCGATCGTCTGCGTCCGATCCTGATGACGACGCTCTCTTTTGTCGCGGGCCTTCTGCCGCTGTTAGTCGCGACAGGACCGGGCGCGGAAGAACGCCGCTCGATTGCCGTACTTGCAGTCGGCGGTCAGATGCTTTCGTTGCTACTCACGTTGTTGGCCATTCCCGTCTTGTATACCTTCTTTGACGACCTCGGTCGCATCGCACAACACGCGGCAAAACTACATTCGGGTGCCCCGTCGACCGACGCCCTTTCCCAGGAAGTATCGCCAAGCTGATCGTGCAGTTCTGTGAAGGTTACCCTCGCCCGCAGGAACTTCCGGGAAAGGTCGCGACGAAGCGGTAGGATCTCGGGAGCTTGCACCGAACGCTCGATTGACAACTCGTGGTCGGTACACCACACTGAGATCTCAGATGGATATCGGTTTGTCGAGAGAGTCAGAAATGTCCGTTACGGCAAAAGAGACTGAAGCGATTGGAAAACGTCGTGAAGCCGCGACGACCAAGTCACTGCTCAAGGACCGCGCTTATGCTGAGCTAAAACGCTTGATCCTGAATACGACCTTCTCGCCAGGAGACTTCCTCTCCGAACGTCAATTGGCCGAGCGTTTGACGATGAGCAAAACCCCCGTAAAAGCCGCATTACAGCGGCTCGAGTCGGAGGGGTTTATCGCCGTGTCCCCGCAACAAGGGATTGTCGTTCGCGAGTTGTCGATTCACGAGATAGCAGACCAATTCGAGATTCGGTTGGCGTTGGAATCGCATGTACTTCGAATGGTCGCTGGAAAGCTGACCGACGACGAGGGAACGCGTCTGACAAACAACCTCGCCCAGCAGCGCAGCATGGTTGCGACTCACGATTACTCTCAAGCGGTCCAACTTGATACGGAATTTCACATGATGATCTGTGAGTTCCACGGCAACCGGGAGTTCATGCGAGTCATGTTACAGTTGCGCGAACGCATGCATCGCGTCATTGCTCGTGTGCTCGAACAGGATCGCGATCGCAATGCGGCAAGCGTTGAGGAGCATGCCGCGATCGCCGAGGCGATTTTGGCCGGTGATGCGGATCGCGCAGCGGGGTGCCTTAAGGAGCATTTGGAATATGGCAAGCAGTTTCTGCTTACGCCTCGCCGCCGGTAGCCAACGGTCGGGGTTATTAATTTTGCTGTACGTCGCTTCTGTTTCGACGCTCCGAGCCGACAACAGCACTGCTACGTTTTATCGTGGGCTGAATTTAAACGGTCCGCCGGTGACGATTGACGGTCAGCGTTGGGAGGGCAAGGATGCGAAGCACTACCTTTGCAAAGACAAGGCCTTTGAGGCGCAACAAGTCAACTTGCTACCCTCCACGGATGCGGAACGTGCATTGATGATTCGATCCAGCCGCTGGGGCGGAAATCGTATCGAACTCGCGGATGTGCCCAACGGTCGGTACAGCGTGTTTCTATACGTCTGGGAAGACAATAACCCGGAAACCTATGACATAGCAGTCAATGGTCGTGAGGTGAAGCACCGTTACAACAGTGGTTCAGAAGGTCGCTGGGAGCGACTCGGACCTTGGTTTACGGAAGTCGAAGACAAAAAGATAGTGATCACGAGTCGAGGCGGCGCCGCTAACTTTTCCGGGATCGAGGTCTGGCGAGGCGAGCACGATGGCGAGAATGTGCAAGTGTTGTCGGCGGAGGCCCTCACTTTCTTTGAACAAAGAATACGACCGCTATTCGTCGAACGCTGTTACGAGTGCCACAGTGAGCAATCGGAAGAAGTCGCCGGTCGGCTGCTTGTCGACTCGGCACCAACGATCCGTCGCGGTGGTGTCTCTGGAGCAGCCGTCGTGCCGGGTGATTTGGAGCACAGTCTGCTGATCACCGCCGTGCGATACGAGAACGACGAGATCCAAATGCCACCAGATGGAAAGCTGTCGGATGTCGAGATCGCAAGCCTGGAGGAGTGGGTCAGAATGGGTGCGCCCGATCCTCGACGAAGTGCGACCCGCATTCCGGCTAAGTCGATCGATGTGGAGAAGGCTCGAGAATTCTGGTCTTTCAAGCCCCTCGCAAACCCGGTGCCGCCGGTCGTGCAGGATGCGACATGGCCAGTCAATGATCTTGATCGTTTTATTCTTGCTGCGTTGGAACGACGAAAGCTGGCCCCAGTTGGACAAGCCGACAAACGGACGCTGATACGGCGTGCGACCTTCGACTTGACCGGGCTTCCACCGACCCCCGCGGATATCGATGCGTTTCTGAACGACCAATCACCTCAGGCATTCGAGCGCGTCGTCGATCGATTGCTGGGCTCGCGTCAGTACGGCGAGCGTTGGGGGCGGCACTGGATGGATCTTGTGCGCTATGCCGACACCGCTGGCGAAAACTCGGACTACCCGATCCCGCAAGTATATCGCTATCGCAATTACATCATCGACTCGTTCAACAGTGACAAGCCCTATGACGAGTTTCTCCAGGAGCAGATTGCCGGTGACTTGCTGCCAGCCGCCAGCGATGCCGAGCAAAATGAGCATACGATCGCAACGGGCTACCTTGCGATCTCGCGACGGTTTGGTTCCGTGATCGAAAACTATCCACAACATCTGACAATCGAAGACACGATCGACAATCTGGGACGCGTCGTGCTTGGGCTGACGTTGTCATGCACTCGCTGTCACGACCACAAGTTCGATCCACTACTCCAAACCGATTACTACGGACTGTACGGAATCTTTGAGAGCACGAAGTACGCGTTTCCCGGAATCGAACTCGATAAAGTGCCGCGTGATTTTGTCGCGTTGGTGAAGGACGGTAAGCCAAGTGAAGAATTGGCCTATGCCGTCGCCGACGATCAAGTCGGCGACGCCTATCTCCAAATCCGTGGTGAACCCACGCAGCCCGGCGATCTCGTTCCACGCAAATTCCCGGACTTGTTCGGCGGTCAACGTCTCAGCGACGAACAGTCGCGGCAGAGCGGCCGACTACAACTCGCGCAATGGCTAACCGATCGTGACAATCCACTTACGGCTCGCGTCATGGCGAACCGCATCTGGCAATATCACTTTGGTTCCGGCCTGGTGAAGACTCCCAGTGATTTCGGATCACGCGGCCAACTGCCAACTCACCCAGAGTTGCTCGACTGGCTTGCCACGCGTTTTATGGAGAGTAACTGGTCGATCAAGTACATGCATCGCTTGATCATGAACTCGCGAACATATCAGCTCGACTCGAAGTCAGATACGACTCTGTCCTCCTCCATCATCCTTCATCCTCCTTCGATCGACCCCAACAACGAATTGCATTGGCGATTCAGCCGACATCGACTCGACGCAGAGTCGCTTCGCGACGCTTTGTTGATGATCAGCGGTGAACTCGACGCTTCGATGATGGTCGAACCGCATCCCTTTCCACCTGTCGAAAAGTGGCAGTTCACACAGCATCACCCATTTCGGGACAGCTACGACAGCAATCGACGCAGTGTCTACCTGATGACAGCTCGTTTAAACGCGAAGCCGTTTTTCACGACGTTCGATGGTGCCGACCGAAATGCTTCAACCGCGATTCGCGATAGTTCGGTGACGACCGTGCAGGCTTTGTATTTATTAAACGACGAGTTTATCCACCGCTGTGCAACCGCATTTTCCGGACGTCTACTGCGTGAAGAGGAGAATAGCGCAGATCGACTCAAGGCGGCATTCGAGTCAACGATCGGACGACCGCCGTCTGACAACGAACGCTCAATTGCGGACGAGTTTTTGCGACAACTGCGTGACAAGCTCCTGGCGCTCGGTACGCCTGAAAGCGAACTTGAACACGAGTGTTGGTCCGGGCTCGCCCGTGCTTTGTTTCGTACGAACGAATTTCTCTATGTGGATTGATTGCAAGTTCAACGGAGATACAAGCAGTGCGAACTAGAAAGAATAGAACGATGAACTCGCTAGATTATCCAATAACGCGGCGTTCGGTTATTCGTTCGATGGTGAGCGGGTCGATCATCCTGCCGGGAATCCTCTCCGAATTGCTGGCCGAAGACGAAGCGAGAAGCAGCGTCTCGTCTTCCGGACCACTTGCACCGAAATCACCACATTTTGACGCCAAGGCAAAACGCGTAATCTTCCTGTTTGCGACCGGCGGTGTTTCGCACATTGAAACATTTGACCCAAAGCCATCTACAAACGGGCGTGACGGCAGCGGCAAAGACAAGCTGATGGGAAGTATATTCCCTTACAGTGCCAACAAGCGTTGTGGAACAGAAGTCACGGACCTATTTCCGCAGCTGCGTGAAGCGATGGATGACATCTGCGTCATCCGCTCGATGAAGTCAGCCCACTTCGACCACACCGAGGCAGCGGTCGGTATGCACACGGGGTCACCCACATTTGCTCGGCCTAGCATGGGATCTTGGGTCAGTTATGGACTCGGGACATTCAACCAGAATCTACCCTCGTTCATCGTGATCGCCCCGCACTTGCCTTACGGTGGAACGCAAGTTTATGCCAGTGACTTTCTGCCAGCCTACCATCAAGGCACACGAGTTATCCCTGGGGAACATCCGATCGAGAATCTACAGCCCCGTACACGGGTGCGCGAAATCCAGGAGTTGGAACTCGGTCTGGCAGATGCCTTCAATCGCGGCCATTTACAAACAAGGCGGGACGATCTGCAACTCGCCGCACGAATCAAGTCCTTCGAAACGGCGTTTCAGATGCAGACCGCTGGACCGGAAGCGTTCGATGTTGCGAGCGAAGACGACGCGACACTCGCCGAGTATGCGCTCAAGCGGGGCGAGAACGTAGGATTCGGTTGGCAGTGTCTTGTGGCACGCCGACTGGCGGAACGAGGTGTCCGCTTCATCGAATTGATTGACACGGGTTCCCGCCCCAATTGGGACTCGCATGGCGAGATGAAAGAGCACGAACCGCTTGCAAAGGCAGTCGATCAACCAATCGCGGCGCTCATCAAAGACCTCAAGCGACGCAATATGCTGGACGAAACCCTAGTCGTGTGGGCCACAGAATTTGGACGCACGCCTACAAAAGAAGGCAAGAATGGTCGTGGCCACCATGGCGATTGCTTCTCGATCTGGTTGGCCGGTGGCGGTATCAAGGGTGGCATCGTTCATGGGGAAACAGACGAGATCGGCAAATCAATCGTGCATGACAAAGTAGAAGTCCACGACCTGCACGCTACGATCCTGCACCTGCTCGGCATCAATCACACCAAACTGACTTACCGACACGCTGGTCGCGATTTTCGTCTGACAGACGTCCACGGGAGTATCATCAAGGACATCCTGGTGTAACGAAGCGGGACGAATTCGGCATTGGCATAACGACTCGCCTATCGTCGGATATCCGAAGCTCTCCGTTCTGTCCAGATCGTTTGTTGGTTGCGTAACGAGCGATTGGAAAACGCTACTCGTTCGTGTCCTTCAACTTCCGTAGAACCAGACGGGCCAGCCGCGAGGTCTCCGCCTGATTGTGTTGCGCGAGAACTTCGATGGCGGCAATCTCGCCCGAGGACAAGGGGCTATGCCCGACGATCAATCGCATGGCGCGCATGCGGATCTGTCGATCATCGCTCTCAAGCAGTGCAATTGCTGCTTTGATAAAGTCCCGACGATCGGTGCCTATTTTTCCGAGCGACTCCGCTGCGGAGATACTTACCAACTCGTCGGAATCCAACACGGCTTTCGATACTGCGTCGACGATGATTTGTGGAGGCGATTTAATTTCGCCACACGCGAACGCAATTCGCCAACGAACATTCGGATCGGGATGTGCAAGGTACCGTTGCATGACGACATACGCTGGTTCGCCAAGCTTGGCCAACGCACGAGCGGCTTCGTCACGGACAGCCTCAGACGAATCGAACTCTAAAGATTCGACGAGGACCGGTATGGCGATAGCCGCATTCGATCCGATTTGCCCGATCGCTATGACCGATTTTCGCCGAATGGATTCCACTTCTGACGGATCGCGAATGGCTCGCATCAAGAGCGGAGCTACAATGTCCGCCTCCTCTTTCATCAAAGCAAACGCTTCCGTTGCGAGCTCTCTTAATAGCGTCGCATCACTCGCCGATAGAACGCCGTCTTCCGTAGGCTCTGTTTGAAACAGGCGTATCATCGCCGGTACAACATTCGGGTGGCCGCTTCCGATCAACCCCAAAGCCTCGACTGGCACAGGACGATGACGTATTGGAACACCTTCGTCGAAGAGAAAAGTAATCAGCTCGTTGGTGGCTGGCGCTGCATATTTGCCGAAGTAGCCGAGTGCCCGACCGGCCCACAATCGATTCAAGAGCGGCTCCTCGGTGTCGACGAGGATATCGCCTAGGATGGGCACTGCGGCAACAGCTGGCTTGCCGATCCGTCCAAGCGTTGTTGCCGCACGCTCGCGGATGCTGTCAGGTGCTTGACGATCCGCGACGATCTCTAACAATCCAGCGGCGTACTCGGCCGCGTATTCGGAATTTGGATCGATATCGCTAAATCGCCGCCGCCACACTTCGAGCGGCTCGCCGTCATACAGCTTTTCGGCTGACCGTGTTTGCACGCTTACGCGCTCTTCCGCACGTTCCTGGAAGTCCGCCCTGGAAAAAGCGGGAAAAGCGACAATGGCTCCCACCAAGCCAATTTTCGCAGAATTTCGGTATAGCTGGAACATGAACAGCCTCCGGTACTATATCGCACGCAATTTAAGTGCCAGCTGGCACCAGAAGCCAATATCGTACCGTGTTCACGCCGGCGCTTGTGCCGACCGCTGGTTGCTTCTGAATTCAGCAGCCCTCACAATGGCGTGTTCGCAAACAAAGGGGTACTCCAATGCTGGCAAAGCTAAACACGTTTTCGCTGCTCGGGATCGAGGCGCTTCCCGTCGAAGTCGAAGTAGATGTCTCTCCCGGGGCGATACCGAAGACCGTCTTGGTCGGACTGCCCGAAGCCGCGGTCAAGGAGAGTACGCACCGGGTTGAGCGGGCGATTGTCAATTCAGGTTTTTTGCGTCCACAGGACCGCATCGTCATCAATCTGGCCCCAGCCGAGTTGCCGAAACAGGCAGCTTCGTTTGATTTGCCGATTACGCTTGGAATCTTGGCCGGCAGTGGTCAAATTGGCGCCGACATGTTCGAGCAATATGCAGTCGTTGGCGAGTTGTCACTCGAAGGAGCCACACGGCCCGTGAAGGGCGCGCTCTCGATGGCAATTGCCGCCGCAAGGCAGAAGGGACTTCGCGGTCTGATTGTCCCAGCGGCGAGCGCGCGCGAAGCCGCGGTAGTCGAGGATATTGAAGTCATCGCGGTTGAAAGCCTCTCGCAGGCGGTTGGTTTTTTCTCGGGTGAACTAGAAATCGAACCAACACCCTCGGGTATTGAAAAGTTATTCGACAAGTTCTCCGCGTACGAAGACGACTTTTCCGACGTCCGCGGCCAGGAGATGGCAAAACGAGCCCTGACAATCGCAGCGGCAGGAGCACACAACCTCCTGATGATCGGCCCTCCAGGATCGGGCAAGACAATGCTGGCAAAGCGAACGCCGACAATTCTCCCTCCGTTGTCCGCAGCCGAGTCCATCGAAACCACGAGAATTTACAGCGCGGTGGGTCGACTCGCTGCTGGCCAGCCGCTAATGGCTCGGCGACCGTTCCGCGACCCGCATCATACGATTAGCGACGCAGGACTTGTTGGTGGCGGGAGCACGCCGGCACCAGGCGAAATTAGTCTCTCGCACAACGGCGTTCTGTTCCTCGACGAGTTACCCGAATTCAATCGTCGGACCCTTGAAGTGCTGCGTCAGCCCTTGGAGGACGGTACCGTGACGATTTCTCGCGCGCTCACGTCGACGACCTTCCCAGCAGACTTTATCCTGATTGCGGCCTTGAATCCTTGTCCTTGCGGGTATCGAAACGATCCGCGCCGCGATTGCCACTGCTCGGTGCCACAAATCGAGCGTTATATGGCAAAGGTCAGCGGTCCGCTGCTCGACAGGATCGACATCCATATCGAAGTACCAGCCGTGCCGTTTCAGGAGTTGACAGCGGGCACCGCGGGGACGTCGAGCGAAGAAATGCGGGCACAAGTGATTGCAGCCCGTCAACTCCAATCCGAGCGATTCGCGAGATTCCGGGTGCGTTCCAACGCGAAAATGAAATCCCAGCAAATTCGTCGCTTCTGCCCGCTTGACGAACCGTGTGCGAATCTGTTGAAATCTAGCGTCAACGAGTTAGGACTTTCCGCTCGGGCGCATGACAAGGTCTTGCGGGTTGCCAGAACGATCGCTGATCTGGACGGGAGCCTCGATATCCAGCAGTCACATTTGCACGAAGCGGTGAACTACCGGATGCTCGATCGCAACATTTGGACCTAGTTTGACTCCCGACGGTGAACCTCAGGCCGGCGAATCTTCCAGGGTTGATTGCAACTTGGCGGTCGCCATGCTAACTTGTTTAGGTATTAGCAGTTCGGGGTAACCGAACCGGATCGACCGATAGTTAGATAATTCGAAACGGAAGACCACTATGTCGTCACTGAAGTCGCGAGAAGAGGAAGGCGTCTTAGTCGTAAACTTTACGGACGCAAAGATTCTCGACGAGGCTCGCATCCAGCAAATCGGCTCCGAGTTGATGGAAATGGTTACTGCTGCTTCGCAAGGTAAGAAGATGCTGCTGAACTTCCAGGGCGTCCAGTTCATGTCGTCAGCGATGATCGGCAAGTTGGTCCTTCTAAACAAGAAAGCCAAGACTGCTGAAATTGAATTGAAATTCTGCAACATTTCTCCGAATGTTCTCGAAGTCTTCAAGATCACTCGCCTCAACAAAGTGTTCAAGATCCTCGCAGACGAAGAGAAAGCATTGAAGGCGTTTGCAGGTGGAGGCGGTTGGTTCGGCAAGTAGCGGCACTGTCGGAGGAATTCGTCTTTGGGTTGCGAGCTTCTTCGCAGCCCTATCGTCTTTCAGCCCACCGGTCGAAGTTGATGGACAGAGAAGTACGACCGCGTGATGGTACCACTAGTCGTCCGCCTGTCTGCAGTGTTCTCTTTGAGCACCTGCCTGTTTTTGCGTACAGTGCAGATTTGCTCGACAAACGTCTGCTGTGCGTTGGTAAGCGTGTTGCCGACCTTCTTGGGTATGATGCTTCTGACGTGACGAGCCAGGGGCTAAAATTCTTTGAATGCCACACGCACCCCAACGATCTGGTACGGCACCGCGATTGGAGTTACGCGGATCTCGGAGAGGGAGAGGTTATCGACCGTGAGTGCCGAATGAGGCATCACGATGGGCGCTGGCGCTGGGTGCGCCGACGGGAGGTCGTGACCGAGCGAGACGCGAGCGGGGCCCCAACGCAAATCCTGGGCATCGCTGAGGATGTTACCGAACGCAAGCTTTCCGAACGCCACCTCGTTCGGCATCATGAGCGACTGCTCCAACTTTTGGCGTACGACATTCATGATGGTCTTGTGCAAGACATCGTCGGCGCACAGATGGCTCTCGAAACGGTTATCGAGTGCGTAGCACCGATTGAGGCGGATTGCGTGCAAGAGTTGATCTTGTTGCGCGGATTGCTGCGCAAGGCCATCGGCGAAGGGCGGCGCATGATCACGACGCTGCGGCCGATGATCATCGACGAGATGGGTGTGGTCGAAGCTATAAACTACTTGGTCGCCGAAGAACAATCGATTCAACGGTTGAACGTAACATTCGTTCACGATGTTGAATTTGATCGGCTGGCACCGATGCTCGAAGGCATGGTGTTTCGGATCGTCCAGGAATCTCTGAGCAACGTACGTCGTCATGCGGGCGTGCAAGACGCCGAAGTTCGACTCCAACAAACCGGATCGATGTTCCAGATTCAAATCGAGGACCGAGGTGCCGGGTTTGACATTAGCCAGATCGGGGATCACCATTTCGGCCTGGAGGGAATTCGTGAGCGAGCGAGACTGCTAGGCGGCAAAGCCACAATTCATAGCGTCGTTGGACAAGGCACGATCGTGTCGGTAATGTTGCCCATCGAGTTGCCGCCCGAGTGGCACGAGGAATCGTCTTCACTCAATGAGCGGTAGCTAAGTTCTCTCTAGCTGACCGTTCCGCGCGAACCCCTTAGAATCCGCTCATGCGTAACTCCTTCCAAGTTTGGTTAACGTACAGCCTGTTGCTGGTTTTGTCGGTCCCTTGGTACTGGCATTGGATCCCTGGTGCAAACGTCACGCTGTTTGGCATGCCGCGGTGGGCGGTGAGTGCGCTGGTCGGCTCTGCACTCGTATCCTGCTATACGGCGTGGCTGCTAAACGCTCCCTGGCCCGGGGAGCAGGCAGACGGGGACCGTTCATGAACGATCAACTCATACCATTTACGCCCGGCGAGATGGTTTTCATCGGGATCTACTTGGCGAGTCTCGTCGTGATCGGCTTGGTTGGCTATCGCGCACGTGAAGAGAACTCGCTAAAAGATTTTTACCTTGCCGGCAACGGCATCGGCTTTGTTGTGTTGTTGTTAACGCTCTACTCGACTCAATACAGCGGCAATACGTTGTTCGCCTTCACGGGCAAGACTTATCGTGTGGGTTTCGCTTGGACCGTCTGTGTCCACTTCATGACGTCAATCGTCGTCTTTTACCTGTTGTTAGCCCCCAAGTTATTTCGTCTGGCCAAGCATCAAGGTTTCATTACTCCGACCGATTTTATCGAGCATCGATTTCGTTCGCCGGCGCTAAGTTGCCTTGCGTCGCTGTTAATGATCATCGCGATTGCAAATTTTCTACTTGCTCAACTAATGGCGATGGGGAATGCCGTGGAGGGGTTAACGACATTCGATCCGATTCGCGCCTACGCTGGCGGCGTAATCATTCTCGCCTTGGTCATTGTCGTGTACGAGACGTTGGGCGGATTTCGCGCTGTTGCCTGGACCGATGTGATTCAAGGATCGGTGTTATTGGTTGGATTCGTTGTGCTCTTGATTTTGGTGTTTCGCGAGTTCGGCTCGCTGGCCGAGGCAACGCAGATTGTCCGGCAAGTGGCTCCCGAAAAGGTCTCCCCTCCGAACTGGGCAGGATCACGCGAATGGGCGAGCTATGTATTGATTGTCGGTATCGGAGGAGCACTATATCCGCAAGCCATTCAGCGTATCTACGCCGCGAACTCGGCAACAACATTGCGTCGCAGCCTGATCGTGATGGCGTTTTTGCCACTGACAACCGCACTGATCGCGTTGATTGTTGGCATTATCGGTCTGGCACATATTCCCGATCTGGCCCGCTCCGATACACTGCTCACGGTGATTTGCCGCAGAGTTCAAGAGCACTCGCTGGTCGGGCGTTGGTTGGTGGTCGTTCTCTTCTCTGCGATCCTCGCCGCCATCATGTCGACAGCCGATTCCGTGCTGTTATCAATCTCGTCGATGCTCACCAAGGACTTGTACGGAAGGTACCTCAACCCGCAAGCGACGGAAAAGCACCTGACACGAGTTGGCAAGATTTGCTCATGGGCGCTGATCGCCGTGCTCGTCATTCTTGCGATTCAGTTGCGGGATACGACACTTGTCAAGTTACTGGATCGAAAGTTCGACTTGCTCGTACAACTCGCTCCGGCATTTTTTATCGGTTTGCATTGGCCAACGCTTCGCGCAACTCCTACTTTGCTCGGGATCATTGCCGGACTAGCGGTCGTGTTTGGGATTCTCGCTGTCGATCAATTCAGCGATGCGGACTATTCGAAAGTCGCCGGCATTCATCCGGGGCTGTTTGGCTTGGCTGTTAACGCGGCCATTGCAGTGTGTGGAACACTTTACGGCCGCAGAACCGTCGATTGACGCCGATCTTGTTCAGACGGACTTTCTAGAGGAGAAACTCGATCCGTCCGAACAACCGCGAAAAGCAATCGCGACTTTTTCTCTCGACTTCTTGCGGAGTGGTTTATGCGTCTGTACTTGGTCACCGTGACTCTGCTTTGTTGCAGCAACATTTTCATGACTTTCGCCTGGTACGGCCATCTGAAGAACATGTCTTCTAAACCATGGCTGCTAGCAGCTTTGGCTAGTTGGGGAATTGCCTTGTTCGAATACCTGATGCAGGTTCCGGCAAATCGTGTCGGTCACCAAGTCATGACGCTTGGCCAACTCAAGATGCTGCCAGAGGTGATCACTCTGTCTATCTTCGTTCCCTTCTCGATTTTGTATATGAAAGAGAAGCTGACGTTGGACTACTTGTGGGCCGGTTGTTGCCTCCTGGGGGCGGTCTACTTCATGTTTCGGCCTCACATCACCGGCGTCTAGTCGGCGGCAAGTGGGTCGGCGGCTGCAACCTGTTCCCGATGAAGCAAGTCACGCAACCTTGTCATGACGTTGGCTTTCGTCTCGTCCTTCGACAGGTCGCTCATCTCGTACGGGTCCGCCTCAAGATCGAACAACTGCCAGCGATCGATCGCCGGATAGTGAATCAGCTTCCAGCGTGAATCGCGAACCATGCGTTGTTTGTCGCGAAAGTAGCAGAATACGTGGTTGTGTGTATGGTTCGAATCACCCTTTACGATTTTTGCAAAACTCTTGCCTTCGACAGTGTTTGGAACTTTGATCCCGACTAGATCGCAAGTCGTCGGATAAAGTTCTCGCAGATAGACCTGAGCCTCGCTGACCTGGCCTTGCGGAATGCCGGGACCAGCGATTACTAGAGGCACATTGATCGTGTGCTCGTACATACTTTGCTTGCCACGCAGTCCGTGGCTGCCGACCCCCAAACCATGATCGCTAGAGAATATGATGATTGTATTATCGAATTGCCCTGTCTCCCGTAACGCCGCGACAATACGTCCGACTTGATGATCCATATCTGAGATGACGGCATAGTAAACGGCAAGCAGCTCGCGGATCATCTTTGGCGTTCGAGGCCAGGGCAGCAATTGCTCGTCGCGTCCATCGAAGTTGCCGTGATCGAAAGGGTGTTCCGGTAAGAAATTCTCCGGCAGAGGTAGTTCGTCAGCCGCGTATTTTGACTCAAAGTTTGGTGGAAAGTAGAGCGGGTCATGTGGGGCGGTGAAGGCAACCTGCAAGAAGAACGGTTCGATCGGTTTGCTGCGAATGAACTCGATGGCCGCATCAGCGAACTTGCCCGAAATGTCCGGCGTCAAGCCCACTCCGCGTTCCGGAAAGAGATGTTGTTCGTCATCCTGAAATACCCATCCGCGATACCCGGTGACCGGCGTGCCTTTCCAATCGACTTGATCCTTCCACCACTTGCCACCTCCTCCGGTAAATAGTCCAAGGGTTTGTTCATACCCTCGCTGTACCGGCTTGCCGTCGTTGTGCCACTTTCCGACGTACCATGAGTGATACCCCGCTTCGGTCATCGTTTGCGGCCAGAGTTTCAATGCAGGATCAATCGTCTTGCCAAAGTCGATGACGCCATTTCGGAAGCCGCTGCATCCGGAAAGGATTTCTGCGCGACTGGGTGTGCAGATTGGATTTGCACAGACGGCGCGAGTAAACGACACTCCGCGCCGGGCGAGCGCGTCTAAATTCGGAGTATCAATACTTGCGTTGCCCAGTTCGTGAATGGTGTCTGGACGCTGGTCGTCTGTGAGGAGGAACAACACATTGGGTCGTTTGTCATTTGCCGCCGAACTGGCTCCGATGACAAGTACTCCAAACAACGTCGCTATCGCCAGACAGGTCATCCAAAGTTGTTCTGC
Organism: Planctomycetaceae bacterium; assembly: GCA_020638995.1. Taxonomy (GTDB): domain Bacteria; phylum Planctomycetota; class Planctomycetia; order Pirellulales; family Pirellulaceae. The sequence goes on along the minus strand of JACKHM010000006.1, from coordinate 219,646 downwards.
AGACAGTTTTTTCATGGCGACTCACAGCATATAGCACGGGGCAAGAGTATACTGGCACGAGCCGCATACTACCAGTTTCGGAGGACTCCATGAAGAAGTACGCGTTTTTGACTGCAAGTATCATTCTCGCTTTGACATCTCCCGGGATTTGCGCCGAATCGCCGTCCGTTGCGGCAATCGAACGTCCAAATATCTTGTGGATCTATCTCGAAGATGTCAGCCGTTGGTTCGGTTGTTACGGCGATAAACTAGCCGAAACTCCTAACATCGATCGGTTGGCAAAGACCGGCGTACGCTTCGACCGCTTCTACACGTGCGCGGGCGTTTGCTCTGCGATGCGATCCGGCACCGTGACTGGAATGATGCAGACCTCGATTGGCGCTCATCAACATCGCAGTCATCGCAACGTGAGAATTGGCGAGTATGTTGATTCGCATCAGCTTCCCAGGGGCATCAAGACGGTTCCCGAGTACTTTCGCGCAGCTGGCTACTACACGTTTAATGACGGGAAGGATGACTACAACTTTGACTGGAGCAAGGACAATTTATACGACAGTTATGGGGCCATGAATTTCCAGGGTGACGAATGGGCGAATTGCCCGAAGGACAAACCGTTCTTTGGCCAGATTCAGCTAAAGGGTGGAAAGGATCGACCTCCGTTTGAAGACGCCGAGAAGGTGGACCGCGCCGCTGTTCCGGTTCCGCCGTACTATCCAGACATTCCGCTCGTGCGTGAAGAGATCGCTCATCACTACGACTGTATCAAGTGGACCGATCAACAAGTCGGCATGATCGTGGAACAGCTAAAGAAGGACGGCATATACGATAAAACGATAGTTCTCTTGTTGTCCGATCACGGCTACAAATTGCATCGTGACAAGCAGTTCCTGTACGAGGGCGGGATCAATATGGCCTTTGTGGTGGCCGGTCCCGGCATCGCTTCGGGTGAAGTTCGAAGCGACTTAGTCAGTAGTATCGATGTCGGACCGACTTCATTGGCCTTGGCTGGAATTGAAGTTCCCAAACACATGGAAGGGCGATTTGTCTTCGCATCGGACTACCAGCCTCGCGAGTTCGTCGTCGCTGCACGTGATCGATGCGACTATACGATCGAACATATCCGCGCAGTCGTCACGCCCAAGTACAAATACCTGCGCAATTTCCTTACCGATCGACCGTTCATGCAGCCCAGCTACAAAGATCCCTGGCCTGTCTCGCAAGAGTTGCGTCGCATGATGGCCGCCAACGAGATGAATGCGACACAAATGTTGTTCTTCGGGGCCCAGAAACCGTCCGAGGAGTTGTATGACCTAACGAAGGATCCTCACGAAGTGAACAATATTGCCGGCGATCCCAAGTATGCCGAAGTTCTCGCTCAACACCGGCAACTGCTTTCGAATTGGATGCAAGAGACAGATGACCAAGGCCAGTATCCGGAGTCTGATGCGGCATTGCTCGCCGTCCTGAAAGAGTGGCGATCGCGTTGCGTGAATCCAGAATATGACCGCGTCCGAGGGCTGGTCGACTTGGGGCCGGAGCCAAAGCCACGCAAGAAGAAGTGACCGGCGGCTATCGTTAGCGTTGCAGGCCGCGCAGGCGCAAGAGTGGGTTCTCGACAAGTCGCCCTTGCCCCGTGCCGATGGGAGCCACATTGGGTCGTGAAGCTAGGGGAACATTGACGCCGTGTTCAAACATGTCGAACTCGGCCCAAATGGGCAGATGATCCGAGACTTCAAGCGCCTTGTCCATGCTCAAGCCATACTCGCGTTGCAGATTCACGATCCCTGAGTTACCCATAAACTCAGTCGTCGCGAGATTATTGAAGACGATGTTATCGTACGAACTCGTACCGCGTGTGTTAGTCGGCTCGCCGTGAACGGTGTACGCGATGTTTGGGAGTTGTCCGAGCCGACCGAGTTTTTTGTAGTTAACATTGAGATCTCCCAACAGAATCACGTCGTCCTCGCGCCACCCATTGGTCTGTAACGCGACGAAAACGTCCGCTAACGCGTCGAGTTCCGTATCCGTCTCGTCGGGGTCAGTGTGGATGTTCGCGAGGAGAAAGGAAAATCCCGGCTGTAATCCATCGGTCCGAACTTGGCAAAGCGCAATTGTTGGCTCTCGGTGCAGGTGATCCTGTGGGTCCGCGACCGTAATAATCGATTGAGGATCAACATCGATCCGAGCCGCATCGTATACGAAGACGTACTGTTCCTTACTCGTCGTCCGGCCCAGCCTCGGTCCTACGACATACCGATAGGCGCCGCCCTGGGAATTGATCAGCGAAAGGAAGTATTCCAACACTGAATCGTCTGTAGTACGCAACTCCTGTATCGCCACAATGTCGAATTTCCTGACGACATCCGCAAGAACTTGCATAACATCGGGCTTACCGGCTTTCGACGTGCCAAAGACCTGAATATTGAAACTGGCTATTCGAATCGTTGAACTCGATACAGGCGGCGACGATTCCGCTGACGATGTCCTCCAAGGAGCCGTGCTCATCGCGGGAGGTCGAGTTGTGATTTCCTCGCCCGCCCAACGTCTGACAGCGATGCTATCTGGGATTCGTTCTCGGATCGTTTCGGTGATTCGTTCGGTGACACCGTCAGGTATATGCTCACCGACTTCTTTAACAATCCCGCTTGCCTTCTCCTTGATCGCCGTCGCCCGCTCGCGATTGTAGGAAAAGGTCGGCCAGCCGTTGGACCAGTCGAGCGTCAGTACACCTATGGTGAGCAATACTGGTACGAGGAAAAAGACAATCCTGGATACGGTGCGCGTTGCCAGTATCCATCGAAGTGGCCAGGGCAACCCGGAACTAGCATACCCAACGATCAGTTGCGTTGGAGAAATCTTTCGGAGGAACTTCCTCTTGAACAGAGCCATCCTTGGCCTCTGGTGAGTAGATCAATTCGAGATGCGCGCAGCGAAGCGGGGAGCTTGTAGCAGATACACGAATCAGCCACAAGCTCAATGCGAAATGGAGGAAAACCCGATAACCGGACGAGGGCGTGTCCAAAAGAACGTAGCCATCGCTTTTCTAGTAATGCGTGTTTATCACGTGGAAGGTGATGGCTACCACCGTGAATTCACCGCGATCAGATGCTGACGCACTACTGCCGTTCCTCGCTCGCTACTTTCCTCTGCTTCTTGCCAGCTCCCTTGTCGCCCTGAGTGCGAGGCAATTCGGCGACGTTCTTCTTAGGAGTCCACTTCGACAGTCCTGCCTTCACACTAGTAAACTGCGAATCATCCGCTAAGTTTTCCCACTCGTAGGGATCGGCGTTGTGATCATAGAGTTCTTCGCCACCGTCAGCGTACTGGATATACCGCCAAGTCTCGCTCCTAAAGCTGTGATTGTAGCGGTGGAACGTCGTAACCGCAGGCTGATCCCAAACGGCATTCGGATTTGCTAATAGCGACCGAATACTGGGGCCTTCGACATGAGCCGGAATTGGAATCCCGGCCAGATCGCATAAGGTCGTATAGATTGTCATGTGATCCACCGGGCGTTCGCATACGCCGCCGGCTTTCGTCAATCCCGGTGCCAGCCAGATTAAAGGCGTACGCGCCGCCTCTTCCCACAAGGCGAACTTTCGCCAATGGTGCTTTTCGCCTAAGTGCCAGCCGTGATCACCCCACAAGACGACAACAGTATTGTCGCGATATTCCGAATCGTTCAAGCCATTGATCAATCGTCCGACCTGCGCATCGCAAAACGCAATCGTCGCGAGGTAGCCTTGGACGGCTTCCTTCCATCGGCCCGACTTCAGCATTTGCGCGTGATCACCCTCCGGACGTGCCATCTTCAATCCCGATGGCGGTACGTCGCTTAGATCGTCTTCGCGATAAGGAGGCAGTTCAATCGTCTCCAGGGGAAACATGTCGAAGTATTTCTTTGGCACACTAAACGGCATGTGTGGCTTAACGATCCCGATCGCCAGAAAGAACGGTTTGTCATGCTCGGCCCTGAGCTTCTCCAGCCCGTAGCTGACGACTTTGTAATCGGGCATATCCTCATCGGGATTGGACAGTGGACCGAATTTGATGCCACCGACGCCATCGTCCTTCGCCGACGGGTGCAGAGTTAGCTTGCTGCCACCGGATTTGTCAAAGTACTCGGTCCACTCGCCATCTCGATGAGCGCTGCCGTGATAGATCTTTCCGGCTCCGAATACGTTATAGCCTGCGTTCAAAAACTGCGTGGTCAAGGTTTTGTCTTTGCCAATGACGGGCTTCCAATCTTGCCCATTGTCATAGACTCCGGTCGTCCCCGGTCTCATCCCTGACATCAACGCTGCACGCGAAGGATTGCAAACCGGCGCGGCGCAGTTCGCTCGCGTAAACGTGACTCCCATTTCGGCTAGACGATCGATATGGGGAGTGCGGGTCTGCGGATTGCGTCCGAGGTGGCCGACCCAATGATTCAAGTCATCGATCGCGATAAACAATACGTTCGGTTTGTCTGCCGCGCGCGACTGGAAGGCCGGAACCAGCGATGTGACAACCATCCAAACAATCGTATGCAGTTTGAACATGGAGAGAATCTCTCGGAGTTAATCAATTAGGCGAGTAGTACGCGAATCGCCACAACCATTCACAGCTTTTTCGCTGCGGCAAGTGACACATCGAGGTCCATTTTGTCGTATAGACTCCTCAATCTGGTCACGACGTCCGAGTTTGCTTCCCCGACGTCGGTTTGCTCCCCTGGATCTGAACGCAAATCGAACAATTGCATCGGTTGAGGGGCGACTCCCGACAACAAGCCAGGATGCTCACTAGGTTGTGGTTGCTCGTACGGTGCCAGAATCGTGACACCATCGGGCGCGCGCGGATCAATCCAGCGCTCTCCCGGTTTGTGAAGGGCTGCGAAATTATCGCGTGGGGGAGCGACGTGCAACTTCCATCGGCTGTCACGAACGTTTGCGAGTTGCCCGGCTCGCTGACCAAAGATCGCCGGATGTGGACTCGCGGCATCGCCCGTGAAAAGCGGCATGATGTCTCGGCCATCGATAACTCGCTCCGCCGGCGGCGTCAAACCGCAAACGCTCAGCACCGTCGCGAACACATCCATCATTACGGCTGGCGAGTGGTTTACGTGGCCTGAGGGGATTTTTCCGGGCCACCGAGCAATGCATGGAACGCGGTAACCGCCTTCGTAAGTGCTGCCCTTCATGCCACGCAATCCTCCAGTGCTGCCACCGAACCATGGACCGTTGTCACTCGTGAACACCACGAAGGTGTTTTCGTCCAATCCCAATTCCTTGATCTTGCCGAGCACTTCACCAATACCGGCATCGAGATCCATCAATACGTCGCCGTACAAACCCGCGCCGCTTTGCTCGTAATACTGCTGTGTTGTGGCCAGCGGTTTGTGGGGCATGACATGAGCTAGATACAGGAAAAACGGATTGCTCTTGTTTCGCCCAATGAAGTCGAGGGCTCGTGCTGTATAACGACGCGTGAGTGTGGCTTGGACGACCGGGTATTCGATCGCCTCGGTCCCTTCGATCAATTCCACCGGACGCATGTCGTTGCTGTAGAGAATGCCGAGATACTCGTCGAATCCCCGCCCAGTCGGCATTTGATTCGGATGCTTGTGCCCAAGATGCCACTTCCCGATCATTCCTGTTACATAACCGGCCTGTTTGAACATTTGAGGCAACAATACTTCGCTGGCTGGAAGTGCCAAGTTATCGGCCGCCGGCCCTCCATCGGGCGCTGGATTACCATTCATGCCACAGCGAAATGGATAGCGTCCTGTTAGCAGCGATGCGCGTGTCGGTGCGCAAAACGGCATCGGCGTGTTGAATTGAGTCAGACGAGCGCCCTCAGCTGCCATACGATCCAGGTGCGGTGTTTTGAACTTAGGATGGCCGTAACATGCCAAGTCGCCGTATCCGAGATCATCTGCCAGAATGACGATAACATTCGGTTGGTCGGCGGCGTCTGCTTGCCCCATTACGACGCTGGACAGAAGCAACGGCATCACAAACAGTCGATTCAGAAGCAAAAGCGGTTTCATCTGGGTCATCCTACTAATTCGCGAATCGGTTCGCCGCGATCCAGTAACGCAAGCGGCCGGCCCATGTGATCATTAAATGCAGTGGACTGGGCATCAATTCCCAGATGATGGTAAATCGTGGCAGCAATGTCCTGCGGATCGAAGGGCCGATCGATGACGTGCTCGCCCCGAGCACTAGACCGACCGATTGTCTGCCCCATTCTCATCCCTCCACCGCCAAACAGGACGCTGAACGTATTTCCCCAGTGATCGCGACCGGCATTGGCATTCATGCGTGGCGTGCGTCCAAATTCGCCCATCGCGACGACCAGCGTCTTATCGTACATGCCACGCTCAATCAGATCTTCCACAAGCGCGGCGATGGCGCGATCGAGCGGTGGGATCAAAAGCCGAGCGCCTTCTTCGGTCTTGTACTGCCCCGGCGATCCATGATGGTCCCACGGCACACAGTTCACCGTCACAAACGTAACACCGTTCTCGACGAGACGACGAGCAACCAGCGCGCTTTGTCCAAACGTGTGCCGACCATAGTAATCACGCACCTTCTCCGTCTCTTGCGAGATATCGAATGCGTCGCGAGCTCGCGAGCTGGTGAGCAAGTCAAATGCCGCCTGTTGGTGTTCGTCGAGATCGTCCAGCGTTGGGTCGACTGCCGCTCGAATGCGATCTAAATCGGACATCAACTCACGGCGGCTGGCGATGCGTTGCAACGTGAGATCTCCGGCCAAGTCGAGATTCTTGACGCTGTAATCGCGTTCGTTTGGATCGGAATTCACGATGAACGGATTCCAACCGCCACCCAAGTACGCCGCATAGTGAAACAAGTTGTCGGTACCGCCACGCAAGTGCGGGACGCCCACATAGGGAGGCATTCCAGGTTTGTTGGCCCCGCGCACACGAGCCACTGCGGCGCCGATCGCCGGCCGTCGCTGTTGGCGATTGTCGGGAGCATTAAAGGCGGGCCCCTCAAAGCCAGTCAACATCCAGTGGTTGCCCTTCGTGTGGTCCCCAGAACCGTGTTTGACGGTACGCACGACGGCTAATCGGTCTGCGAGGCGCGCTTGCAACGGCAGCAATTCGCCGAACTGAGTACCGGGAGCACTAGTATCGATTGCGCGCAGCGGCCCACGATATTCGGACGGCGCCATCGGCTTTGGGTCCCACGTCTCCATGTGTCCAGGGCCGCCGCTCAACCAAAACAAAATGACACTCGTTCCGGCAGCGGATGAACGCACCGCGCCTTCGGCCCTGAAGCGAAGCAAGTCCGAGAGCGTCAGCCCGCCGATGCCCAGCGCTCCAGCCCGCACGAAACTTCGACGCGAAATGATCTGTGATTCAGGGCGGCCAATGCGAAGCACCGGATGCGTCATCGGAGTTACTCACGGGCGATTATTGGGAGGCGGACACTTCTTGTGTCAAGTTTAACGTCGCGCGACGAACGGAGAAATGATCCTCTCCGGAAAATACAAGATGAATCGTCCGTCCATCGGCGCTGATCCACTTCGTCGGAATGCTGGCGGTTTCGCCAGGACCAACGTCCCACGCCTCCGTAAAGTACGCTGTCGACCAGGGGCCCCAGGGCTGGGGAGCATCATAGATAGCAAAGCCACCTTCGAATCGAGTGTCCGGTCCCGGAATGATCTGGCACCATAGATATCGCTTCAAGGCTGCGTTGTAGGTAATCCCAGATCGATAGCAACGTCCCGCGTGCGCGAAGACCGCCGAACGCTCCGCGACATCGGGACTCCACTGCGGCTCGTTAGATTCGTTCATTCCCGTGAAGAACTCGTATGCGTCTTGCTGCCGGAGTCGGTCTCGCGGGACTCTGGCCAAAACCATGCGATCCCCAGGTTCATAAGCGCTATCACTGTCGTGCGAGTACAGATACACGAACTCATCGCGAGCACCGTCGTAATTGCACCCAAAGTTCAGAAACGTCGGACAACCAAAACTCTCGGTCATCTTCCAATCACTCCAGGTCCACGTCTTGCCATAATCCGATGACCACGCCAATTGTGAATTATCCGCGTTTCGCGCCCATACGTATAACACACGATCGACCATCAGTAGCCCACTCGCCTTCTTTCCACGTGCTCCATCGCCTTGTGACTCGAAACTCGGTGAACGCAGATTGACCGCCGCAAACTTGTCGGCCGTTCCGCTGATACGTACCAAGCCCATGCTTAGCTTTTTGTCGATCAACGGTTCGAAGCCTCTCCCATCACCGTACGCGGTGTAAAGGTTGCCGTCGTCGCCCCACGTCAGAGGCCAATTGTCGCTACCACGTGCTTGACGAATGATTGTTTCCGCAGGCGCCCATTCCACCTTCGCAATGATCGGGCTCGGCGGATAGGGCGGCGTACTTGTCGTAGATTTCAATGGAAGCGTGCGTTTCGGACCGGGCCCGCGTTCTAGAATGTCTTCTGCGGCCCCGCACGATTCTGTGTACTTCGTCGCAGCCACGATGGGGCCCAGAAAAGGTGCCAGCACATCGTAGTGGCCGGTCCCATTCCGTTTCCACGGTTGACCGGCGCGGGCCACAACGATGTCTAGACTGGGAATCACGACGATCAAACTGTCGTACAGACCCCACGTCCAGTAGGCATCGCGAGGGACGTCAGCCAATGTGCCGTCCGCGTTGTTCCACCACAGCAACCCGTAGTGATCCGAAGCGTTGCCATAGTTTTTCGGGTCGACTTCGGGCAGTCCAATGACAGCAGCCACCGTCGAACTGGCCTGTTTGACGAACTCTTCCGGGAGTATGCGATTCCCATCCCACATCCCGCGGCGCAAATAGAGCAGCCCAAGCCTTGCCATGGCATCGACATTGGCACTGACCCCCGAACCAAACTCCCGCCGAGGAATGCCGTCGATCGTCTTCTCACGATAACTATTGCCACGCCACACGAGATCCGACGGCTGGATTCCCAACGGCGTAAACACGCGTTCAAACATCAGATCGTTGACGTCTCGGCGGTAGGCCAGCGTCACGCATTCAGCTAACCAATTTGGTCCACCATCGCTATACGCCCACTTCGTCCCCGGTGCGAACGATAGTTTCTCGTATCCTCCGGGCTTTTCAAATCCTGCTGTCTGTGTCGCCAGATGCAGGATGGTGATCTGATCGATCCAGCCGGTTTGACTGTTGCTTGCCGGCGGTACGCCTAAGGTTGGGTGATGTTGCTTTGCCAGATCGCTCAGTGCGATTTTGCCATCGAGAATTGCAATTCCCAACGCAGTCGCACCGAACGATTTCGTAGTCGATTTTAGATCGTACCGCTTATCCGGATCGCCCCACGACATCACGAGTTTGCCACCTCGAGTGATGTATCCCGAGCCGCCTCCTGTTTGCGCGTAGTCTCGTGCTTTTCGAAGCTGCTGCTCGTCAAGCATGGCGGCCCGCGGATGGACCGATTCCCAAGCTGGGATCGGCCACGCCGCTTTCACCTCAAACAGCCACTGCGAAAGCAAGATGAGGAAACTCGCACCCATCAACACACGACGTCGGTTCATTGTCCAGGTCGCCCGAATGAAGATTGTGTCAAATATGGCCATCGATCGCTGGTAATTAAGCGAGAATGGTGTCGATAGCCATTGCCTTGCGTTTCTCAGGACCAAGTCTTTCCGAAACTCCCATTCCGGCCAGCATCGTGTTGTAGACATCAAGACCTTCGGCATTGACGTCCACAATCTGTCCCGTCTTGAAACGGCCACCGGCGCCCGTAATGGCGTGAAAAACACCCGTCAGCTCGCGTTTCACATCGTTGTGACGACCATCGCCCGATTCGGTTGAAATAGTGATCAACGAGTTCTCCAAAATCGACTTACCATTCGCTTCAACGGATTCTTTGCCGTCGAGCCGTTGAAGGAAGTAGGCGACTTCACGCATCTTCATGTGCGCATGAGCACGCAGCTGCTCATTCTTCTTATTTTCATTGAACTTGTGCCACCACTCGTGGCTGCAACCTTTGTCGCCAGAGGCCTTGTGCTGAGCAGCATCATCAAACTTAAATCGCATCCGACCTTCGTACTCATAGTTACCGGTTAGCCGAATGCGTTCGCCGGCCGCGAGGAATGTCAAAGCGCCGAACCGAACTCGATCTGTTTCGATCGCCAGTGCGTACAAATCGGCCATCAGCCGCCACTCCGACGAAAGGTCATCGAGTGTGATATCGATGCCCATGCCTCCGGGATCGGCTTCGCCGCCATGCAGTAACTTTGATTCCGACGGCAGGTCGGGAGCGCCGGCTACTTTGTGTGTCATGGAATACGCCCGTTGCTCATATTCACGAATGCGCTCCAGATGCTCAGCAACGCGGGCCTTTGATGTCGCGCCTAGTGGCGAATTGGAGCCCGTAAAAAACTTATATTGTTCAGTCACGGCATCGAGCACACTTCGTTTTAATCGCTGCTGCTTTGCGTCAGCAGCGTCGCCGGATACTGCAACGGTTCCAAAGACGCGGTCGAACAAGTCTCGTGGCTTTTCTTGCATGGTGGCGGCCACTGTACCGTCCGGGTTGTAGCTATGTACGTAGCGTCCGACGCGACTGCGACGGAAAAATGTTCCAGCCACGAGTGTCGGTACCATCCCGGACGGTAAGCCATTGGGATAATGGGCTCGACGGATCATCTGATCGATCGAAGCTCCACCCGCCTTCGCCTCGCCATCAGGCGGTTCCGCCGTGAACGCCGCGGAAGCACCATCGTAGTGCGCGTTGACACCCTTTTCGTCAGCACGCACATGATCGACACCGCGCATGATTAGCAGTTTGTCGTCCAAGGGCTGAAGCGGTTCGAGCACTCCGTCAAACCCTTCAGCCTGAAGCGGGGCCGGTATTCCCAACCCAAAGAAGACATTGAACGCTCGAACCGGTACGTCGGGCTGCGATGCGGCGTTGGCCGACGAAATCACCATCTCTTCGAGCAACGGCAACCCAATGGCAATCGCCCCGGTACCGTGAAGCATCGTGCGACGTGTGATTCTGCGGTTCGTCATTCCTGTTTCTCCGTTCGAATGAGTTGCACTAAATCGCTCATGACGATTGCGGTGACCAAGCTGGTATAAGTACCGCCGTCTTTTTGAGCGGTTATGTGAATTCTTGCGATCTCGGGCGCGTCTGCTGCATCGAGAGGCCGGCCTAGTGCAAACTGGGTAACCTTCCAAGTCAGACTCTCGCGAACCCGCTCGCTGGCCGCCAATAAATCCATTAGTTCCGCCGATGAAGCGTAAGGAACCGCCTTCGCTTCGCCCGGGAACAGAAGCTCGCCGTCGTCACGCAACACGTTGCCATATATGTCCCGTTCGTGATAAGCGCCGACCCCATCAAACTTCTCCAAACCGAACGCCAAAGGCTCGAATCGCACGTGGCAGACACCACAATTCACGTCTGCAATTCTTGCTTCCGCGATTCCACGCTGGGTGAGACCCGCTTTGGTCGGCGGCGGTGTCGTGTTTACGCACGGCGGAGGTGCATTGATCGTGCCGCGCAGTAGGTCATGCAAGACAAACAGCCCTCGCGATACCATCGACGCGCCATCACCGCCCACCGTCAATACACTTGCCTGCGTCAGCAATCCGCCACGCCCCGGTACTTTAGACACATCGTACCGCGATATCGTCGTGCCGGTCGGCTCGAAGCCATAGTGTTTGGCCAACTGCGGGGTTGCGAAGGTGAATTGCGCGTTAAGCAGATCGGAAAGTGGTCGATTCTGAATCCAGGCGACTTCTCGAAAGTACGCCAAGGTTTCTGCTCGCATGTCTGCGGCAAGCTGCGCATCCCAGTCTGGAAACTTCTTGGAATCTGGACGTAAATTGTCTAGTCGCTCAAGGTCCAACCATTGCGAAACGAACTGTAATGACCGTTCGACCGTTCGCGAGTCATTCAGCATCCGACGGACTTGCTCCTCAACTTTGCCGCGTTCCGATAACTCTCCGCTATCCGCAGCACGCATAAGTTCCTCGTCAGGTGACGCTCCCCACAAGATATAGCTCAGACGGGACGCGAGTTCATAGGATCCAACGGGTCGCACGGCGCCGCCGCCTCGCTGGTCTTCGATGCGATAGATGAATCGTGGCGACTGAAGCATGGCTTCGATGACATAAGTCATCGCCTGTTTAAAGTCACCGCCGGCACTGGCAACCGTTGTCGCAATGCCACTGAAGTTATTGACATCCCGCTCGTCGAGTGGCCCACGTAGCAGCCATTTCCCCATGGAAGCAACGTGCTCGCGCATCGTGTCGTCGGTTGACAGCTTAGTGCTCTTGGAGAACCTCGCCGCAAATTTCAAGACGTCCATTCGTTCGACAATGATTGCGGCCAGTTTGCCGTAAGCCTCGACATGCTTGAGGTCAACTCCCAAGTTATAGGATGTATTGTTAAAGCCGTCGGCTCGCATATCTGGAGGCAGAAGTTCACGAGCCTCCTTTGCGATGTCAACTCCGACCGTGCCACGAACCGTTTCGATATACTCCGCAATCGTTAACCGCTGTAGCCAAATGTCGCCGGAATGAACTGCGTGTTTATAGATTGCGGGATCGATCAATTCCACAGACCATTCCGCCCCTGAATCCAGCCATTTACGCAAGGTCGCCTTTTCGCTGGGTGACAGCGGCGCCCGCCCCTTAGGCATTTCGTCGGACGAGATCAAATCCCACAACAAACTATCGCCGGAGTTACCGGGCTCTATCACTTTGCCGCTATCGCCACCGCTGAAAGCTGCCAATTTTCTCGACAGGTCGAGTCCGCCACTTCGGATTGCTGAATCGTGGCACTCGAGGCAATGCTTTGCGAGCAGCGGAGCAACATGGATGTTGAACGTCTGGGATGGAAAGTTCGCTACGCCTGCCTGTGGCGGGAAAGCGTACAGCGTCTCAACACCAGCAGCGAACAGGCGTTCTACCTCTTGACGCGCGAGTGCTTGATCATAGATCGCCACACGATGCAACTCGCCAATCCATGGTCGATCCTTCGTCATCTCATTCGCCAACGCAAGCCGATAACTACCGTCCCAATTGCTAAAGTTGCCACTCGCCTTTCCGCGGGCGACTTGCTTACCGTCGACGTAGATCGTCGTCGTTCCCCCTGCGTCGCGAACGAAGACCACGTGAGAGAGTTTGGTTTGAAGCGACCTTTTGGGACTGTTTGTTGAAGGCAAGCCGTTCCGGTCGGTGCCGGTGGTACGCAGACGTACGTCATAAAAGTCTTTGTCTTGCCCCAGCGTGACGTTGCGGTTGCTGGGGTCCGCTGAGATGGAGACGATTCGCGATGGACCGGCTTGCGAGTCGTTCGCTGACCTCAGCCAGGCTTCGATTGAAATTGAATTCGACTTCTTGATCGCGTCGATCAGCTTCTTGGCAGGACGTAGCGATGTGATCAATGCGTTCGATTGAACTACGATCGCGCCCTTCACGCGCCGGATGGCTGCGGAATTTTCGACCTTCAAGTCCAGCGGATTGCCAACACCCGAAACGTCTCGCAGCGTGTCACCGCCGTCCTCATTGAAGTCATAAAGAGCGATCGGTCTCGTTTGTTGCGCGTCAGCGAGGGACGTAACTCCGAAAATCGCGATGATGCAGAGAGAAGGATATCGCAAACTTATCATCATCGCTCTTAATTCTCCTTCGGCTATTCATGTTGATGTACCGCCATCACAGCGATAGCCAAAGTCGTGAGGGCACTGACTCGTCGATGTGACCGGCGCGAACGAACTCCGAATTTTCGTGTGTCAGAGATGTGCCGCAGATCTGAGATCTCAGACAAATCTCACGTTAGCCTAGCAATTCCGACCGGTTCTGCAAGTAACTTCACCGGATTTTGGCCAAGTGCAGAGATTATTCGATCGCTCGTGAGGATCTTTCTTCGGTTACGGCACTAGGCGAATGACCGACAACTAGTTTCCGACGGACGACGCGTTCCACTCGCTCAAGTTGGGGCTTTGCTGCTGTGCGAGTCAGGGAATCCCCGATTCTAAGGCGAGTGCATCACCGATCCCAAAAGCATTTCTCGCCTGATACCGCCGAAATTGCCGTGGAATAAGATCACAAGCAACGGAGTTCTTTGGTGAGGTAACGCGATGAAGCTTAATATTGGACGAAGAAAGTCAATCTTAGTGAAGGCAGGAACTGTATTTTTGCTGCGGGGCAAGAAAGTTTGCTCTGCCTGCGAGTTGCATGACCGGAAAAAGCCGTGTCGCGATCGACTTGATAACACGGTGTCGCCGCTTCCCAAGGCATGACTCAGCGGCGGGTTCACGTCAGTTTGGCATAAACGTACCGCTACGGCAAAGTTGCCGCACTCGAATACAAAAGGAGTGATGCCATGAGACGAATTGCCCACATCACTGGGACTCACCGGTGGGATCCAATTCAGATTGCCTTGGCAGTATTAGTTGGGTTGGCTGTCCTCGCCACTGCATCCGGGACCGCCATACCATCGAGCGTGAATCGCCCTACGGACTTTGATCAGCCCGACCGCCGAACAACTGACGGCGCGTTTGAGAGTGACGGCGGTACAGATGCCAAACGGGACTTCAAAATGAAGAGCAACTACGACCGGGATTACTCCGACGGTAAATCCTCCTCTCAGGAGTTTCGGGATTCCACGCCGGCAACGAATGACATTTGGCTCGACGTTCGACAACTTTCCTTGATCAGCCTTCTGGTGTAGGTCGCCCGTACGAAGTTGAATTCGCGTCAAGGTTCGCCCTCATGCGTCAGCTATCTTCTAGCACCCATTGGACAGCATGACGTGTAAGTTCAGCTCCGTTGGTTAATCCCAGCTTTTCCTTGATGTGTTCACGATGCGTTTCGATCGTCTTGACGCTCAAGTGCAATCGTTTTGCGATCTCGCGAGTGGGGATTCCGTGTCCGATCAGCTCGAACACTTCGCACTCGCGATCCGAAAGTAATTCGACTGTAGGGCGTTGAAGCAGGTCCTCCCGGTGGTTTCCCAGTCGGTGCAGCAAATGACTCGTCATTTCCACACTTAGATAGACCTGCCCATCCATTACTTGCCGAATTGCGTCGATGACTTTGTCCGCGGCTTCTTGCTTGTTGATATAGCCGACTGCGCCGGCTCGCAGGGCCCGCTCTGCGAACAGTGTCTCGTCGTGCATCGACGAGATGAGAACTTTGATGTCAGGAAACTGAATCTTAAGAGTTTTGGTCAATTCAATGCCATTGCCTTGCTGCAACGAGATGTCGAGCACCACCAGGTGAGGTTGCAGCAACTTGATCTTTTGCAAGGCTTCATTTGCGTTACCGGCATCGCCGCATACTTGAAGGTCATTCTCGTGTGCGATTAATTGTGTCAGTCCCAGTCGCACGAGCGCGTGGTCATCAACGATCAGAACTCGGTATGGACGCGTCTTTGTTCTAGATATCGTCGTCGACATAAGCGACCTCCCGTTTCACGCTGCAGGTAACACAAGTTCCTTGCTTGAAGTTTGAGGATACATCCAGTGTGGCGTCGATCATTCGCGCGCGATAGTGCATGATGTGCAACCCCAAACCCGATTCACCGCCCGAGTGCATCGTTAGTCCTTTGCCATCGTCGGAAACTTGCAATACCACATGATCGCCGGCGTACCGCAGATGGACTAGGATTCGTTCGGCTTGAGAGTGCTTGACTGCATTGTGCAGTGCCTCCTGGGCGATGCGGAACAAGTGCGTTGCAGTCGTGTTATTCTCGATTAGGACCGGCTCATCACAAACGAACTGACATAAGGTGTCACAGCGAGCGGCGGTCGTGGTCACAAGTTGATTGATCGCGGCCATCAGTCCCTCGGAGTCAAATTCGACGGGAGCCAATCCACGAATCGCGTTGCGAACCTCGGTCAATGCGGATTGTAAACCTTCGACGATCATTTGTGCGTCTGCCGCCTGCGAGGGCGAGGTATCGGCCATATGCTTCGCCAGGCTGCGTGCCAGGTAGCTCAAGCCGGTCAATTGTTGGCCGACGCTGTCGTGCAAATCTTGACTGATCCGCTGCTGTTCACGAGTGCTGATGCGTAGCACCTCCGACTCTAGTTCGCGTCTTGCATCGATACTTTCATTCAATGCGCGCTCGACACGCTTCCGTTCCATGGCGTAGCGAATCGCGCGCGAGACGAGCAAGCCGTCAAGCTGGACCTTGAACAAGTAGTCCTGAGCACCGCGGCGAACCGCCTCGACAGCATTCAACTCATCATCGACGTGAGTTAACACGATGATTGGCGTGTGAGGCGCGACGCGATGAACACGCTCTACGGTTTCAAGTCCCGCGCTATCCGGCAGGATAAGATCCAAAAGCACGACATCGAATGTCGCATTCGCAAGCGAGACTAATCCGGAGGCGAGGCGTCGCTCGAAACTCAGCTCGAAGGGGAATTGTTCAACTCCCTGCAATGCAGCGCTAAGCCGATGGATATCGACCTCGCTGTCTTCGATAGCCAAGATGTGAATGGGCTTGTGATACACCACGCAACCACTCCCAATCAAAGATGAACGTCGGTTGCGAACCGCTTTAAGTGTTGCACGCCCGTCGCCGAAGCGTCAAGCAATCGGAAAGGTGGAATCTGAATATCGATAGGGGAGTTGCGCATCGGCAATCGTGCAGTGAAATCGCCGAACTTGTTGGGCAAAGGGCGTTTATCATCACGGGAGCCGCAGATCGAGCACCGCGAGCACAGACGCAACAATCGTTGGTTGGGGGAAACCTGCCAACCCGCTCGGGCACCGGTCTCGTCTGCCTTCGCGTAACGCTTGCGGTCGGGAACCCCTGCAATCGGAGCCTTGCAAGTCCCTTCAACGGAAACGTGATCGGCTTGTCTCTCGATCGTCTAAGGTGCGAATAGTCCATCGGTTTGTACGTAGCAAATCGCCGTTCAACTGCTAGCAACCACGACTGCTTGCACACAATCTTGTGTTCTGGTGAATTGTCAACCCAAGATACGGATTGCGTGTTGCGAAGTTGTGTCGGGAACGTAGACTTTGCGACCACGTTGACGACAACGTCGCCGTTAACGCAAGTGTCATGGAGACACTCATCAACGAATCAGGGAGGTTCACCTCATGCAGTCGAAGCCACTCATCGGTCTCAACGCAGATTTCCGCAACGCCCAGAAAGACGCCCCCGCATTCTCTTATTTGTGTGCAGGGTACTACGACTGTATCACGGCTGTTGGCGGTATTCCGATTATCTTGCCACCGCTGGAAGACGGCTCAGACATTGAAGCGATTTTGGACCGACTTGATGGCTTTGTCATGATCGGTGGTCAGGACCTTGATCCGCGCCGGGATGGCTTCATGCTGCACCCTACGGTTCGTCCGATGGAGCCTCGCCGCGAAACTTTTGATCGCAAACTTATCCGTTTGATCGGCGATCGTCGCATGCCGGTGTTTGGTATTGGTGTCGGCATGCAGCTGCTGAACGTGTCTCAAGGGGGCAACTTGTTCCTGCACATTGCCGAAGACCTTCCCGCCGCGATCCCCCATAAAGATCTCCAGGATCCGAATCACCGCCATAGTCTGGACGTGGTTCCTGGGACTCTGATGGAGCGAGTTTACGGTGATGGAGAGATTCGAGTTAATAGCATGCACCATATGGCGGTCGACGAGGTTGCACGGGGCTTTGCGGTGACCGCACGATGCCCGGATGGAGTGGTTGAGGCTATCGAGAGCGTGACGGACGATTGGCTTGCGATCGGAACCCAGTTCCACCCGGAGGCGGAATCCGCTTCAGCACTGGATGTCCGCATCTTCGAAGAGTTTGTTGATGGCGTGAGGGAAAGGCAGTCGGCTTTCCGCTTAGTGGCGTAGTCCTCCTCGCCCGCACGGGAAGGAATACGGTCGAACACCTTCATCGAGATGGATCTCGTAGCCGTTAACAAAAGCGACCGCGCCGGAAGGATTCCGGCGCGGTCGCTTGCTTTCATAGTGTCGTTGTTGTCCCGAGCTCCAGGCGTCCTGTTGCAAAACACCGGCGAGGACCGCGACAAAGAGCTCAGGCCTAGCGAACGGCTTCGTTCAGCATCATGCTGTTGGGCACAGAGTGTCGATGCATCAGTCCGTTTTCATTTGTTTCGACGATGGTTGAAACAGGGCCAACCTCGCGAACCGTTCCCTCGTATCCGGCAACCGAGACGCGGTCCCCAGCTTGGAACCGCTGTCGCAAATAGTAGCCGCACAAAATCCCGGCCATTACGTCACGTCCCCCGAGGCCGAAGCTCAAGCCGAGTGCCAACGCGATGGCGGCGAAGGCAATCAGAATCGCGTAGTTCAACAGTTCGAACGTGATTTGAAGTTGCTCGAAGGCGGCGATGAAGGTCATCAGAGCCAAGATGTAATAACAGGCACTGGCGAGTTGCTGTGCGTACGAGATTCCCACGCGATCAGCGCTCGTCGCGATAACCCCGCGCAGAAATGCCGCCAGCAGCAATCCAATGACGACCAAAACAGTCGCTACGAGAACTTTGGGGATGTAGGCTACGACTTTTTCGATCGCGCCCGTTACACCCGGCAAATCCAGAATGTCAAATGAAGCTACCAAAAACACCGAGAGCAACAGCCAGAACATAATTGTACCGACGATTTGCGGCACGGTTCTAGTAACGCCGGCCTGTTCCATCGATTTGGACAGACCACTTCTTTCCGCAGCGCGGTGCAGGCCAAGTTTTTCGGCCAGGGCAGATACGGCATTGGCTACGAGCCGCGCGACGATGTAGCCAACGGCGAGTACGACGACCGCTGCGACCACCTTCGGAGCCAAATCGATGACCTGAGAGAAGGCAGACGTAAAGCTCTCAACGATCGCATTTGTAGAATGCGAGGCCGCCTGCGAAATCTCGTTGGCAGCAAATTCGCCAACTTCTGCGACAGGATTATTCTCATTTTGCATGGTTATCTCCTTCGTTCCGGAACTCGCCGGTAAAGCTAAACAGACAAGCACCGAATAGTGCTTTCAAAAAGTGAAAGAAAGCGTAGGGCAAGGTTTGTAAAACGAACTCGGCCAAATGCAGCGTCATCAACAACGGATTTAGACGGTGGTGAACTCGGCGGCTCATTTCGCATGGTCGATCGGGCACGCCGTCGTTCGCAAGGGTACGCAATAGATCGTGGGGCATGATCAATCCTCGTCGTTTCCAAATGAATGTTCAGGGAACCGTTCCTTCAGGCGGTCGCGGGCGCGGCTCAGTCGCATCTTGCAGCCGCTCACCGAGCGTTCAAACATTTCAGATAGCTCCTCGTAGTTGTAACCCTCGGCGTACTTCATAATCAGCATGGCTCGGTCTTCGTCTTCGAGGATCTCAAGCATCTGTTCCACATCAATTGCCGTCGCTGCCAAATCGCGCTGCGATCTCTCATGTCGTTCGGTCCCGTGCTGTTGTGCAACTTCTTCATGCTTTTTGCGGCGACCGCGTCCTCGCCGCATCATTAAGCAAGTGCGAATGGCAATTCCGTGCATCCACGTCGAGTACTTGCTCCGGCCTTCGAACTGTGCCCGCTGAAGGAAGAGCCGTACAAAGACCTCCTGCGAAGCATCGCTAGCGTCCTCGGCATTCCCCATAAGGCGATAGCAGACTCGCCACACTCGGTCTTGAAAGCGGTCAACGATTGCCACAAATGCCGGACCATCTGAACCTTCTCGGGCGGCTTCGGCAGCCAGTTGCTCGTCGCTAAGGTCACGTGTTCCCACAATTTGTTCCGCATGGTGCATCCGGCTAACTGCTGGCTCGACTTCCAGCTAGTCCGTTGCCGGGAAGGCGAGAACGGTCACAAAGCAATTGAGGCGCAGCGGTCGGTTCGTCAACGGCCTACGAACACAGGATTTGTCTGAATCGAGCATCATCGCGGGCAGTACAACCGGAACGGCACAAGTTGGTCAAGTGCGAAATTCCCGAAAAAGAGGTGGCCGATTGGAGGGGAGCGGCGTAAGTTTTCGATGCAGATCGATTTTGTCGCGGGGATAAACTTGGTGAGATGGGGAGACGGGTATGACTTCAACTCGTAAGACGAGTATTGTCCTTGTTGATGACGAACCCTGTGTAGTGCGTGTTGCTCAAGCGCTTCTTTCAAGAAGTTTCGGGAACGCACTCGACATCTATTCAACGACCGACGCGGGAGATGCCAGCGACTATCTCAGCAAACGACGCTGCGACATCTTGATCTCCGATATGGAGATGCCCGGAGTGCATGGCATCGAGATGCTGAAACGCGCCCGCAAGTACAATACGTGGACGCGAGTCATCTTTATGACGGCTCACTCGACGTGGGATCGAATCGGCGAGGCGATCGAACATGGCGCGGCAGACTACCTGCTAAAGCCTGTAGATCACGATCAACTCATCAGTGTCGTTCAACAAGAACGAGAGCGACTCGAACGCTGGCAGGGGGCCGTTCGCGGTTCATTGAGATTGGCGGTTAGCTAGCGAGATCCGTCTGCTTGCGATCTTTGATAGGCTCGCCAGGACTCGAGCGCAGCGACACGGCTCTGCTCATCCCGAAATCCGAGCGATGGCAGGTTAAATACCAATCTTCGGTCAAGCACCAATCGATCGAAGCCAAACTCTTTCGGGTCTTGTTTGGCGAGCCGAACCAGAGTGGCCAGCGCTAAGTCCCGCATCTCTGTCACCACAACTTCCCCGTCAACTTGTGCCTGCGCACAGATATTGACGTCTTGAAGTAGGCCGTCCAACATTGGAAAGTCTGTCGAATTGCCGAACTTCGCAAGACAGAGACAAGCATAGATTCGATCTGAACCAGAAGCGACCGGAGACTGCATTACTTCCCTTGCTCGCGAGACACATCCCTCCAAGTCGTTGAACAAACCAAGGTGCAACGCGTAGGTGATGCCTTGAAGCGGCTGGCGCGCGATCCAACGCTCAGTAAGCGTTGCCAGCACTTCTCGTCCTGGCCCCGTATCGACGGCGTCCTCGAACGTCGAGCTACCACAGGCCATATAAACAACGGATTGCACCAGGGGGGATATCTCAACATCATTTTGAGTCGACAAAAACAGCAAAGTCGCGATCGTCCCAAGCCGGACTTGCACGCGCCCAAACATTGCTTGTCCTCGCAATTGGTCGCAGCGACTCGATAGTGCATCGGCAAGTGCCCTCGGCGGGTCCTGGATTCGCCCCAACAACTGGGATTCATCTTCGTGCATCGAAACGAAAATTGCTCGCGCGGCCGGGCTATCTCCCACCACGCCGCGATACGAATCCCATCCCGGCAAGCCGTAATCCTGATTCGGATCCGTATCATTCTTAAACAGATCGAACCGGCGTTGGAGATCGAGTTCAGACACCAATTCGAGCAGTTTCGCACTGCGGTACCGAATCTCCCGATCCGGATTCTCAACGCCCAGCCGAAGGGCTGGCGCTGCGTCCGCTCCCAAAGCAATCAATTTAACGGCCGCGCGTTCTCGCATCGCGAACTCTTTATGCCCGAGTTGGGCGACGAGTTCACTGGCAGCGCCCCTGATGCCGGGATCTGCTGCATCCACAGCGGTAATCCGCACTTGCTGCAAGCTGACGAGCATCAAACCTATAACGATCGCTCGAGCCAATGTTGCAGCCAACGGTCTGGCGAGGATGTGTTGAATTCTGTGTCGCATTGTCCCATTGTAAAACAGGGCTGCGACCTCCGTCTACGGAGATGTCTGAGTTGACCAAACTCAAATGTCCTTTTATAGTTAGGGGCGTTTTCAGGGATAGATTAACGAGTTCAACTCAAAGTCGCTTGAATGAGTATTGGCGAAGGCACCGGCCTTGATTTTGCAACGATCCGCGGGAAGGACTATCCCACGATTCGTCAGTTCACGGTTTTTTTGGAAAATCGGGTTGGCCAACTCCTCGAAGTCGTGCGGCGATTCGAGGGCAGCAAGGTGCGGATCGTCGCCTTGTCGATAAACGATGCGACGGAGTGTGCATTTGTCCGATTTCTATTGAGCCACCCCGAGCAAGGACGCGAGATTCTCGAACGAGCTGGTTTGGCGATGATCGAGTCGGATCTGATCGGAATCGAGCTACCAGATGGTCAGCAACCGTTATTACAAGTGTGTACGGCACTTTTGCAGGCGGAGATTAACATAGTTCAAGCCTACCCATTGATCGTTCGCCCCCACGGAAACGCAGCTGTTGCTCTAATGGTCGATAACCCTGATCTGGCAATGGAGACACTGAACGCGAAAGGCTTTACAATGATTACGGAGGGAGATCTAGCTCTCGACGATTAAAGATAAGTAGTCACCGATGCGAGAGTGGCGGAATTGGCAGACGCGCTAGATTTAGGATCTAGTACCGAAAGGTGTGCAGGTTCAAGTCCTGTCTCTCGTACTTCAATGAAAATAAGGACTTGCGGCAAATCGCTGTGAGTCCTTTTTTCGTCGCTGCTGCCTACATGGTCCATTTGTGGTCCATCGCAGTGCTGCCGGTCACAACATTCCGGAGTTTTCAGCGCGGGTTTTCGCGTGAGCGCCTGAACAGGTCCCCGGAGCGGACATTAAGACGGCACGCACGCACTGGTTACTTTGGTTACTGCGTTTTCGCTGGTCGAATAGGTCGTTTGGCCGCAGTTCGCGCAGCCGTGAACACGACTTGGTGAACGATTACGTGTCAAATCAGTTCACTTTGCGATGACGACCGGTGGCTTGCATGCACGGCACATTTGCTTCCGATTGGCCTCCACTCGCGCCTCGCGGGCCTTCTTCCGCGATGTCTCAAGTTCTGTCGGGATTTTGCCTCCAATGCCGAAGTACATCTCGTCCGATGTCTGCCCGCGAAACGCCGAGTGCGGCAGGCTTGAGTTGTATTCTTGGACATAGAACGCCACCAGCGTCTCGACTGTCCTGACCGAGTCAAGTTTGTTGAGGAATAGCCATTGGTGCTTGAGGACTCGCCACCACGATTCGATCATCGAGTTGGAAAACGTGATTTCCGTTTGGGCCAGGACGCGATTGAGTAGTCCCGATTCGACAAGTTCATTGACTGCACCATTGAAGTTCTCAACGCCACCGTCGGCAAGCAGCATCGGTTTTCCGTTAACCATCCCTTGCAAAGCGGTTAACAGAATCTCTACCGTGGCAACGAGATTGAATGTTGAAGATACCTTCCACGACAGGATGCGGCGGGAGTAGTTGTCGATGACTGCGTGAAGATACGCTTTGCTACCGTCAAGCAACCGGACTATGGAAGTGTCGACGTGCCAGATCTCGTTGGACTTTGAGGCTCGGATCCCAACCTTTGGCTTGGCCGGATGAACACGTTGCCTAGCTCGTCGCCATTTGTGATTACCGACCAATCGACGCCAAGTGCTTGTTGAGGCGAACACCTTGCCCATTCGCTGAGCGAGAAGGGCCAGCGTTCCGGTTGGGACATGTCGGTAACCATCGCCAGTTACGAAGTCTTCAATAAAGGCACCTCGCCCGGCGTGAGCTGATGTGGCATGTTTTGGGGACAGGACGGGCTGTCGTTCAACTCACATTGCTCTTTACGAGTCCAGGTATGATATCGGGACTGTGAGAGGCGTATGACTCGCAACACCGAACGGAATGGCAAGGTTGGACGTGACCAATCGATGGCGTGCAGTAAGTGGCGTTTCTGTTTCCCGTCGGGAACTCTCTCTTGATTCAGTGAGTAGCCTGACAGTTTGAGCACGACGATCATAACCCGCAGCAACGCGCTGAGCTTCTGCAGCCTGGCTCGAAGCTGCGGGACCTCCTTTTGTAGGTTGATCGCATCAAGCTAAACCACATCGATCGAAATCACCTCGGCGGTCGGCGCCCTTAGGAACACGGGAAAAACAACTTCGCTATATCTTCTGCTAATCATCCCACGGAGTGTGATGGCTACTTTGGTTTCGCCGAAGTTATTTTTCCCGTGTTCCTTAGCCAGCCGCGTGCTGTTGATCGAGGGCCCCCGCGTCCAACGGCACAAGTGATGTCTTGAGTTGAGCGAACGAGCTCCTTGAGACGGTGGTCGTATTTGTTCTGCGTACATATTGTGTTTCCCATGGCCCCATTTTCGTTCCAGGGTCACGCGGATCAATCAAAAGGTTAAATGGGCAGCTGGCGGTCGGTGCGGCGCGAGAACTCGCGCTGAAAACTCCAGAATGTCGTGACTGAGAGCACGGCTCGTATTCGCAGAGTTCCCGTTTCCGATATAGACGAATAATTCGCGTATCAGCATGATAACGAGGTCAAGAACGCGGTGAAGCGTCGGCAGGCTGTTCATGAAGATGAATTGCTCGCCGAACTTGAACGCGGGCAGGAGATTGTTCGCTTGCGACAAGAGAAGGAAGATTTGCTCGATACGGTCTGGTTTGCAACCAGCGGAGCACAGATCAAAGAACTGTGGTCGAAAGTGGCGTAACTATTGGGCGACGAACAAACTCAGTTGCAACGCGAGGCTTTGGCAATGAAACCGGAGCCCGACGCGTGAACGCGGACGAGAGACTCCCGCTTCGTTTTGGCGATCAGTGCCGGGCGAAGCGGGAGTTGTATGGCGGAAGATGACAGATTTCGCGGGTGCCTTTTGGTTAGCTATCAGAAGTCGGATCGACTACACCGCCGGAGCCCTTGGCCGCAGGTTACATCATCTCATTGACATCGCTCTCGCGAGCACAGGCTTCAGCAAGGCCGTAAGTTGTCGCCGCCAGTCACCCTATTCGTCGGCTACTTCCGGCTTGGGTGGCTCGTGCCCAACCTTTGCCACGTAGAGCTTCGCGAACTTCTCCGCCCGTGACGGTTCACAGATGAAACACTGTGATTCGGCACGGCTGTGCTCTTCGCACCAGTCGCCCTTGGCTTTGAAGTTGTCGGCTGCCTTCGCACTGCACATGCTGCAATCCTCCTCTGGGACGCCGTGTTCGACGCACCACCAGCCACCGTGGCTTTCATCACCGTGGTCGTGTCCTTCATGTTCGACGTGCGATGCATTTGCCACTGGCGTCGAGCTACTGCTCCCTTGCTGGCTGCAACCACCTACCACCACGGCCAACGCGAAGATCGACAACAGGGCAGTCTGTTTGAACAACATCGATTTCATCAGTTCCTCCTTGAGGGTCAGACCTCAGTTCGAGTATGGGCTAACAAGTGCAACGATAGTCGTTGCGTCTTCTCAATGCTCAATTGGTACGGCCAATTCTTCCTGCAACTCAGCGACTTCTGGGTGGACTGGCCGCTGTCGCACTGTTCCGGCGAAAACCATGTAAAGCACTCGCAACACGAGCAACGACATGACCATCGCACTCATAACGCCACCGATGACGACGGTCGCAAGTGGTCGTTGAACTTCGGCTCCCATTCCTGTATTGAGAGCCATCGGTACAAAGCCGAGGCTTGCCACCAGTGCAGTCATCAGGACTGGCCGCAGTCGCGTCATGGCCGCTTGTTCGACTGCCTTTTCGAGACCGACTCCACGACGACGTAGTTGCCGGATGTAGGATACAAGCAGCATGTCATCGAGCACGGCCACACCTGACAGCACGACGAAACCGACTGCCGCTGAAATGGAGAAAGGCATGTCCCGAATCCATAACGCGAGGATTCCGCCAGTCCATGCGAACGGTACACCCGTGAAGACGCGGATGGCGTCTATAATGTTGTTGTATGTGAAGTACAGAAGGCCAAAGATCAGCACCAACGCGATGGGAACCACGACCATCAACCGCTGGCGGGCAGTCAAGAGGTTTTCAAATTGACCGCCCCACTCCAAGTGATACCGACCAGGTGGCAGCTTTACTTCCTCACCGATTCGTCTTTGTGCTTCGGCGACGAAGCTACCCATGTCGCGACCACGAATGTTGGACGAGATGTTGATCCGACGGTATCCCCACTCTCGTGTGATCGTGGAAGGACCTTCGGTCAGTTGAATGTCGGCAAGCCGAGCAAGTGGAATCCGTTCGCCCGACGGCGTTCGGAGCTGAATGGCTCTAATTGCTGCCGGGCTGGACCGTATGTGCTCAGGCAGCCTGACGATTAGCGGGAAGCGAAGCTGGCCTTCCAAAACCTCGCCCAGTTCAAAGCTGCCGAGTGACTCGACTAGATCAAGCACTTGTTTGGCCGAGACGCCGTAACGGGCGATCTCGTCCTGCTTGACCTTGATCTGCAGGACAGGCTGGCCGGTAACTTGTTCGACAGCCACATCGGCATGTCCATCGATGGACAGCAGGACCTTCTCGATATCTTCGGCTGTGTCCATCAAAACTTCAAAGTCGTCGCCGAACAGTTTCACGGCCACGTCCGAACGGACGCCGGAGATCATCTCGTTGAGCCGCATCTCAATCGGCTGCGTCATCGCAATCCGCTGGCCAGGCATCTCACGCAAGGAATGCTGAATGAGTTCGGTCAATTCATCCTGCGTCGCCGCTCGTTTCCATTCACTTCGCGGCTTTAGCGTGGCAAACAAGTCCGTGAGTTCGACGCCCATAGGATCGGTAGCCACTTCGGCACTGCCGATACGACTCCAAACGCGTTCCACCTCGTCGGGAAACTCACTCAGGATCGCCCGCTCCATTTGTGTGTTGTATCGAATGGATTCATCGAGGTCGGTTCCCGCGAGACGCACCACGTTGATCGCAAGGGCACCCTCCGACAATTTGGGAACGAATTCGCTGCCCAAATTGGGTGCGATCAATCCAAACGCGACCAGCAGCAGGCAGAGTGCGATGCCAATCACTGCCAGCTTGTGATTCATCGTGAAATGCAACACAGGCTCATACAGTCGCTTGATCAACCGTATTGAAAACGGCTCGCGTTCTTCCAATCGCTTGGGAAGGAAGTAACTTGCAAGCACCGGCATCAATGTTAGCGACATGATCATCGAACCAGCCAGTGCGAAGATGACGGTCAATGCCATCGGTCGAAACAGCTTTCCTTCGACACCTTCGAGAGTAAGAATCGGCAGGTAGACGATCATGATGATCAGTTCGCCAAACATCGTCGGCTTACGCACTTCGACCGCCGCATCCCGCACAACATCAATCTTCGTCTTTCCTGGCGGAATGCCGTTCGACAGCTTCCGCACGCAGTTTTCAATCATCACGACGGAACTGTCGACGACGAGGCCGAAGTCGATTGCTCCCAAGCTAAGTAGACTAGCCGCGATTCCGAACTGCAGCATTCCCGAGAATGCGAAGAGCATCGAGAGAGGTATTGCCATCGCAACAATCAATCCAGCCCGCAAGTTGCCGAGAAAGATGAAGAGGACTGCGATGACCAGCAGTCCACCCTCGAACAAGTTCTTCTGAACTGTCTCGATGACGTGGTCGACCAACTCAGTGCGGTCGTAAACTACTTCGATTTCCACGCCAGGAGGCAGCGTGGTCTTGATCTCTTCCATCTTGTCTTTGAGCTTGTTGGTGACTTCATGGCTGTTCTCGCCCATCAGCATGAAGCCAAGCCCATAGACCACTTCGCCCTGTCCATCAGCGGTCACAGCTCCTCGTCGTATCTCGTGTCCAAGTTGTACGTCGGCCACATCGCTAATGCGGATTGGAACGCCGTCCATCGCCTTGATGACGATGCTCTCGATCTGCTCGATGGTTACAGTTCGACCGATGCCGTGAACCAGCAGCATTTGGCTGTTTTGTGTGATGTTGCCGCCGCCCACGTTGTGGTTGTTTTGCTCGACAGCCTGGACTACCTCGTCAAACGTAAGGCTGTGCTTGATCAGCCGTTCCGGATCGATCCGCAATTGGTACTGCTTCTCGTATCCGCCCCAACTATTGACTTCCGCAGTTCCGCTCACGGTCCGTAGTTGGGGCTTGATTACCCAGTCGTGAATGGTGCGAAGTTCCGTTAGCTTCTCAATCTGCTTCTCTCTGGGCAACGAGGAGATATCAACGCCATCGAGCCGAACGATGTAATGAAAGACTTCCCCCAAGCCAGTTGACACCGGTCCCATCTTCGGACGCTCGATGCCTGCTGGCAGTTCGACCGTCGTGAGCCGCTCAGTGATCAACTGCCGGGCGAAATAGATGTCGGTGCCATCCTCGAACACAACGACGACCTGCGAGAGTCCGAACTTGGAAATGGAGCGGAGCTTTTCCAATGCCGGTAAACCGCTGATCGATTGCTCGATGGGAAATGTTATCTGTCGCTCGACTTCTTCCGGCGATAGCGAAGGTGCGGTCGTGTTGATTTGCACCATCACGGGCGTCGTGTCGGGAAACGCATCGATATCGATGTACTTCAACGACCACGCACCAGCTACGAGCACGACGGCGACCGCAACGAGCACAATGGCTCGATTGCGGAGCGAGAAGTCAATGATCCAGTTGAGCATCCGCGTGTTTCCTTGCTGCCTGATTCGCGTTCGGCATGAGCGTCACTTTCGGTCCGACCGGACCGTCATTGTTCACACAGTCAGCCAGCACCCAGATTGCCCTTGAGCAACTCCGCTCGCAATACGCCACTCCCTTCCGTCACAACTACTTCGCCGGGCCACAAACCCGCGACCACTTCGGTGTAGTCTCCCGTCACCACGCCAGGCCGCACGGATCGCGTGTGAAAGACCTTGTAGGAACCTTCCTGCATGTAATCCTTGTCCCGCACGAACGCGACGTGGCAGCACCCCTCCCAGTGGACCGCCGTGCTGGGCACGATGATGGCCTCCTGCTCTTTCCGCAGCAAGATCTTGCCAATCCCGAATGACTCGTCCCGCAAATGCCCATCGTCATTAGGCAACTCGCCGCGAACCTTGATCGTGCGGGTCTCCCGGTCCACCTTCGTGCTTATCCATGTCACTAGGCCATCGTGGTCGTGGTCATCCCCGTCCGGTTGAAAGCTGATGTTCTGCCCGACAGCCACTCGCTTCGCTTCTTCCAGAGGCACATTCAGCACCAGCCACATCCGCCTTGTATCAGCAATCTGAAACAGCGACTGTGAAGGATCGACAACTTCGCCCGCTACAGCTTCACGCTCGATGACAAATCCATCGAGAGACGCGACCAAGGGAATCAAGTTGTTGCTCGTGACAGAAGCTGGAAGTTCTGCCTGGACGGCCTCCGGGAGACCGAGAAATCGGATATGGCTCGCTCTTCGCAAATCCGGCAACTGTCTCAACTCGTCGAGTGGAAGCGAGAGGCCGAGATTGTTCAATGCTTGTTCCGCCCTTCGAAGACGAATATCTGCTTGTTGCTGATCCGTTTCGGCCTGCAACATGCGAGAGCCAGGGATAACGTCTTGTTGAGCAAGCGGAGCCAAACGGTTGACCGTCTTCGTATGGAAGTCGACCTGGGCCAGGGCGTCGAGCAGCTCGGCTTTCGCCTTGCCCACTTCTGCGGCATCGATCAACGCCAGGACATCGCCTTTCCGTACTCGATCACCGACGTTCTTCCTGACTTGCCATACCGTTCCGGCACTTCGAGAACCCAAGCGGGCCAAGCGAGTGGGATCGTAGAGGATCTCACCGGTGGCAGAGATCGATTCCTCAATTGGGCCTCTATCCACCAAACCGATGTCGATGCCTGCTTTGTCGGCTGCCGCCCTCGAAGGAAACTGAATCCGACGCAGATGCATTTTGCATCCGGGATCGTTCTTCGTGCGGGGACGCAACGCGATTGCACGGGCGGCTCGGTCGAAATCTTCTTGTGAAATCTCAATAGACTCGCTGAGTTGTGCCGTTTGTGGGTTATGAAGTACGCACTCGTGGACACCATGCTCCTTACACCAACCATACAACTGTCCCTTCGGCATCAAGTCCGCGTTGCAGGCGATGCACTCAGCTTCCGGTACACCATGCTCCTCGCACCAATCAACACCCTCGGTCTTCACCCCGGAAGTCAGCTCCGAGAACTTCGGAATCTCCCAGCCGGAATGATGTCCCCAGAAGCCAATCGCACTCAGCAAGGTCAGAACGGCAACAGTCGGTAGGAGCCCGGCGATCCGTTGCAAGAGTTGTTGCGAAGGACGCAGGTCGCGGGGTGCTTCAACAACTGACGGGCCAGATTCTGCGGTCGGTGCGTCGACAGGTTGACTGTCACTTTCTGTTTGACTCATCCTAATCTCTCAATGCTTCTGCGGTCTTCAGGCTTCTCAACAAACCGAGTTCCCTTCTCCTTGACGGTCGTAGGCACGATCAGATCCTGGACCGCAACGGAACTGCATGCGGATCGGCGGTGATCGCCGTAAGCAATGCGGGAGACGCGCCAGCGAATCGACTAGAGCAGGAGAGAGCCCAGCAGCGTACAGATATCCCGGCCTGATAGAAGCGGAGGGAAGTGAGAGCGGTGTATGAACGATAGGTCGGAGTCCTGAGTGCCCGTGAACTGTCGCAAACTGTCCGTCACCACGACGTCAACTAGGCCGCCGGGCGAATCGTGATCAGGGCAATCCGTAGCGTCACTCAGGACTGCACCGTTACAGAAGCAATCAAAATGCTTGGAGTCATCGCTGTCGTCGTGGTCGCACGGAAGCTCAGCCTCCCGCCCACAGCCACACCCGCAGTCTGCCTCAACGGCCTCATCGCAGCTGTCAGAATCGACGCACGCGGCAGACGGGCACATCCCGCAGCACTCACCGCAATCGCAAAAGGGACATGCCAGCACGAGTGCTGTCATGAGGAGCGAAATACAATGTTGCGAGAGCATCTTAACCGTTAACTCCAAAACGACTTCCAACACTGTTATCGTAGAATGCGGTCAAACCTCGGTCAACAACAGCCGCGTTCGACAGTTGCTTTTGCGGCACAACCCAGCCGACCGCTCATTAGTTCACGTCCTGTTACGTCCGCGGTCGTCATGCGACATCAAATGGCCGTGTCGGTCCTCTACACGAATCTCCTCACTTGTTGTCGGTATTGTTCGTAGGCAGAACCAGATTGTTTGAACAGCCAGGGCTCCTCGGCAAACGGTGTGAGCACGAAGGCGGCGATGCCTCCGACGCATACAGGGATGGTCCAGAGCGAAGCTGAAAGCACAATCCATCCCAGCAGAATCGCGATGTCGCCCAGATAGTGAGGAATTCTCGAATGGCGATAGAGGCCACTCGTCGTGAATTTGCCCCGAGCACCGGATGCTGTTCTCATACTTTGCTAGGCGACACTTACCAGCTACAAATTGGAGTTTCACTCATCGAACTCGTAAACTATCTCCAACCAGAACATGCATGGCATCACGGAGCCAATACCTTGGAAACCTCTTGCCCCTTCTGCTCGCTCACCGACGAGGCATTCGTCCTCAAATCCGAGCACGCATTCGCCATTAAGGACGGCTATCCTGTCTCGCCCGGCCACACGCTCGTCATTCCACGCCAACACGTCGCGACATTATTCGAGTTGCCGCGTCATGAGCAGCTGGCATTGTGGGACCTCGTAGAACGGGTGCGGGATCGACTTGTCGCTGAACATCAACCAGCTGGATTCAACATCGGGCTGAACGACGGCCTCGCTGCTGGCCAGACCGTGCCGCACGTCCACGTCCATGTCATTCCTCGGTACGATGGTGACGTGCCGGACCCACGCGGCGGTGTTCGCTGGGTGATTCCGGAAAAGGCTCCGTACTGGGAGTGAACGGTTGAACCGAAGGTCGGAATCGCATTCTATCTTCGACAATGCCACGGGCTGATCGGGGATCTGGTTCGCGGTGCGTGGGTTCTGCACAATCTGCGTCGAAGCTCGTGCAACAGGCAAGTCGGTCTTTCTGTACTGCGATTGATGCAGCTCACTTCCGCTTGCGGTTCTTCGATTTCGATCGAACTGCCGCCGCGTGAGCGTCGCGAGCCCACTGGTAGAGATCTTCGCGGTTTTCCAAGACATCGACAGGCACTTCCCAGTACGACATCGCTACCGCCTTCGTCTTGCCTTTACGGCGATACGTGAACGGCTTGCTGCCTTCGGCCTCGAATGCAGCCCGGTTCTCGTCATCGACCTTGAGATAGAACACGCCGCTGGCGATCAGACCGATCATCACGCCTTCGTGATAGATGCCGTAGCCGCCGAACATGGCTCGGGAACGGACGTCACCGAGGTCGCTGAGCATGTCGAGGAGGTATTTGACGAAGGGTGAAGCCATGGTGGTTCGGATGAATTTAGCCTTTCTTCTTCGCCACAAACTCCGATCTATCTCCATTGTGAAAGTAGATCATCCCATTGAGTTCCTCGTTCTTTAGGACTGCCCAGCCACGGCCTTGGGCCGCATCCATCTCATCGTTGCCATCCCAGGACCACTCCACGGCTGGCACGCCGCCTCTAGTCGTCAGTTGGCAGTCCATGTTCCCGTGGAACTAGCCAAAGTGGAATGAACCCAAATCTTTGTCCTCGAACTCGATATAGCCTTCCTCCTCATCATCAATGAATTCCTGGTCCCATGGCTCCATCGAGACGATTCGCCAGCGGCCCGTGAATGGGTTTGATTGCTTGGGTTTCTTTGCCATCGCCTTCTCCTTGGAAGAAAGGTTGTTCTTTTGGCTGTTGCAGTCACTTTCCCATCTGCTCTTCAATCTCCTGAACCGTCTGGGACGTCTCTGCCCGCATCGGTTGCAACATGATAGCAAAACGAGCGACGAGCTAACCTACTGCCAATCATTTCAGGCTATCCGTCATTGAACGGAAATCGAAAAGCGAACTGGAGTTCGCATTTGCCCGCCTCTGGTGACAGAACGGTTGCGATTGAAGTCCGCTCTGTGAATGCCGATGGCAACGGCTGTCGTGCTACAATGCCGTCATGTCCAGCGAGCAAGACAACGCCAGTGAGAATCCGTACGAACCAGTCGAATTCTCAATTGCATCGCTGTTCAAACTCGTTGCGGTTGTGGTAATCAGCTTGGCTATCTTCATGGGACACTTTGCCGTTCTGTTGGCTGCAGATTTCGGACTAATGGCTATAGCAATACCAACTGTCGTGAAAGTTAGGCAGATTGCTGGCATTCATGTGCCAACATTAACAGTCGTCGAGTGGCTCGCTATTGCTTTTGCATTGATGATGCTTCACCTTATGTTCACGCCGATTATATGACCACCCCTCCCGACAAGCCGAACCGTTGGCGACCGAGGTTCTCGGTTAGGACGCTGGTTGCGGTCGTGACACTGGTGTACTGCTACCTCGAAGGCCGAGGTATTCCAGTTGCGTCATTCCTTCGACGTGAACTAATACGGCGTCGGTGATTTTCGTTTCACCGGCTGGGAGCGACTTGAGTGTCCGAATCGCCTTCAGCTCGGCGAGTAGGTATGATAGTCGACCAAGTAAATCACATTTTTAGGCGTTCAATACACGGAGTCGAAACTGATGATCCACCAAGCCAAGTATCTTTTAACGGCGGCCACCTTAGCGACTGCAATCGCAAGTCAACCGCTAACGGTGCAAGCCGAAGTATTCGAACTCAGAACTTACACGACAAACGAGGGTAAGCTCGACAATCTCAACGCAAGATTTCGCGACCATACCGTTGGATTGTTCAAGAAGCATGGTATGGAATCCGTCGGTTACTGGGTTCCGACTGATGAGGCGCAGTCGAAGAATACGCTGATTTACGTTATCAAACACGCGAGTCGCGACGCCGCGAAAGCTTCCTGGCAAGCGTTCCTGGCCGATCCTGAATGGAAAGTGGTTGCCAAAGCGTCGCAAGTTGACGGTCAGATCTTGGCCAAGGCGCCGGACTCGGTATTCATGACCGCGACCGATTACTCGCCAGAGTTCCAGAACGACAACAAGAACAGTGATGGCGTTTACGAGTTGCGGATCTATCGTTGTAACGAGGGAAAGCTCAGCGGACTCGATGCCCGTTTCCGCGATCACACAATGCGATTGTTTGAGCGACACGGTATACAGAATGTTGCTTACTGGCATCCGGTCGACGAACCCGATTCAAAGGACACGCTCATCTACATCATTCGCCATAACAGTCCCGCGGCCGCTCAAGCGTCGTGGAAGGCGTTTGGCAGTGACGACGAATGGCGGAAAGTCGCAGCCGAATCACAGAAAGACGGTAAGTTTTTGCGAGAGCGTCCCGAGTCGATCTACATGAAAGCGACGGACTACTCTGCGATTCGCTAATCGCGATGGTTACCTTTTGTCTCAAAAGTGCAACAGGCTGTTTGCGACTCGCTGATTTTATGTCGCTGCGGAACAGCAGGAGACTGCGTTCGCGACAGAGTCCGTGTAGGGATCGATCGACTCTTGTAAGGAAGCCGATTTCGGTGAAGTTTTAGCAAAGACTCTGGAACTCGGCTCCGCCTTGTCGCGTCGAATTGAATGAAAGGATGATGACGCAACTGAGGCTGGGAGACTCACGATGGTCCGCAAATATGCTTTGTACGGAATCGCTCATTGGCTACGCATCAACCGAGAGCAAAGGAGTAAAGTCTCGCTCGATGAAGTGAACGAACGAGGGATCAGGGAAGGGCTTACGCCGGCAACGGCCATATCTCGCGAGAGCGGCCAAGCGGCGGGCGGGCGACAGTCAGTAACAGGTTGACGGGTTAGCGACTGCCGTAATATGCATGTTCGCGTCAATGACCGCCAACAGTTCGGCGCTGGACGCTAAGCACTTTCGATAAGGAACCGCGGCTCACCATCGAACCAGTTGAATTTCCAAAGTCATCGAGTGTGCCACTACCCAACCTTATCCTTCAATTCAGCCAAGAGGTTGCTGGCATGACTGATCTCGGCTTTCTGCCGATCGGGTTCTTGTGGAATCTCGCGTTCGATTGTCAGCGGTCCCGTGTAACCGATTTCTTTCAAAGTACGCAGATACTCCTCAATTCCAACTGCTCCTTCGCCGAGCGGCACCTCTTGTCCCCACTC
Source organism: Planctomycetaceae bacterium (assembly GCA_020638995.1). Lineage (GTDB taxonomy): Bacteria > Planctomycetota > Planctomycetia > Pirellulales > Pirellulaceae. Next base: position 184,898 of record JACKHM010000006.1, on the reverse strand, counting down.
TTTGCCGGGATTGGCTGCCCACTTGGCATCCTTGCAATGGATGCTGCGAACGTACTTTCCGACTTTCTTTAACGCTTCGATCGGCTCGCCCGTTCCGTAAAGAATCATATTGGCTGGATCAAAGTTAATGAACAGATTATCGCGCTGGACATCGCCAATGAATTGCAGCAGTGCGTCGGCCGTCTCCTGTCCCGTTTCCAGATGGACGTTTTGGCCGTTCGCTTTGGCATGGTCACACAGTTCGCGAGTCACCGCCAAAACATCTTGGTACAAAGGGTCGTTCGTGTCGTGAGGCACAAAGCCCAAGTGCAGTCCGACGACATTGCACTTTAGCATTTTGGCAAAGTCGGCAATCTCCTTCATCTCTTGCGTTCTTGCAGCACGCGTTTCCGGTGGTACGAGGCCGACCGTCTTGGAAACCGTAGGGATATCGGCATAACTCTCGCCTTCAAAGCCCCCGAACACACAGGTCAGTTGGATTCCTAGTTCAGCCAACCTCGCAAGGAATTTGTCTGCATTGGCCTGCGTGCGAGTTGCCTTGGCCGGAGCGTGCAACTGGATTGTTGGAATGCCTAACTCGGACGCGACTTCAAGCTTTACACCAAGTCCTGCGTCAACGCTGGTAAACACACCAATTGGCCACTTTTCCATCACCGCTCTCCTGGATCTTAGTCAGTTGTTCAACACTCGGCTAACCGCCGATCTATGGCGTCTATGGTACACAGCGCCAAAGTCTGTGCCCACCCGGTGACCGTACAGTGAGCCTTGTTGAATTCTCCGCCAAACTGCGTTCTGTCTTTTGGCTAAACGACAGACTCCGTACTCGTGTTTCGTTGCAATTCGACGTACGGATGATACTCTCGCATGAGCACATCTCCGAAACCGCGAATGTCGTATTTAATGCCGCGCCAGGAAACCTGCTTGTGCGAGCGTGCTCCTACGAGTGCGTACGGGTAGACGACTTGAGTCAGCAAGAGAGACGGTAGAAGTGAGCGGATCGGATGTGCGTCTCTCCAAGAGATGTCTTCTCCATTTCGCTTGACCATTCGGCGGATTGCCCATTCCATCGCTGCGATCGACAAAAGTGCCGTTCCCCAGTATGCGCCCAGTCCGGTCGCTGCGAGCGCTGACGCCAATAAATCCCCAGTAATCAACCCGAAGAACACTATTCCAACCGCCAACACTTGCGTAGCAGTCAGGTTTAGTGCATGCAAGCTGACGAGTCGGAATCCGTTGCCTGTCGACTTCGCGGCGACCAACTGTCGTTGCATCCAGCCCACGAACCGCTGCAAAGAAATGGTTTCTCGATTGACCATCATGACGCTGGGTACGAAGCGCGCATCATATTTGTACTTGCCGAGTTGGCGATGAATCGTGGCGTCGACGGATAACGCTTTACTCCAGGCTTCCAATAATTGAATTTGTTTGATCGTGTCAGCTCTCATTGCCATACTGCCGGCCCATACGATTCCGTTCAGCCAGACTTGAACGACTGCTCCCACATTCCAGCAGTATCGAACCCATCCACCCCATGTCTTGTCCGTCGGAACGTACCAACGGTTTCCGTACGTAACCCCAATCGTGTGGTCGTGGAGAGGCGTGATGAGGTCGGCGAGCCAAGTGGCATGTGGTGAAACATCTCCATCCAAAAATGCGACTACTTCGTAGGTCTCATCTAGCTCGCTGACTGCTTGAATCAAAGCACTGCACTTCAGACTGCATGTGGCCAACGGATTCTTGAGGTTCGAGACGACGATGTTGTTAATGGTCGCCTCGGATAGAATCCTGTCCAAATCTTCGTGAACGGGATCCTTTTCATTGTCGACGACAATGAAAACGGTATAGTCGGGATACTCTTGTGCCAAAAGTCGCCGCAGGCACGTACCGAGGAAAGGGTCCGGTCCCCGTAACGCTAAAACTACGGCTGCCTTCGGGAGTGGAGTATCTGATGTTGCGGTCTTTGGACGACGCAGCAAAGCCGCCAAAAAGGCTGCGACGATTGCACTTTGGCCGACAGCGAGTACAAGGCAAAGCCCGAGAGCTATGCAGGCGGTGATGTACATGGTCGCGTAATTTCCTATATTCTTCTACGCGCCTTGCGATTCTCTGGTATCAGCGGCTTCGCTCACCACACAACGTGAACAATCTTAAAAAGGTGTCGCACAGGTGGAAAAAGATACCGCCCCCACCGTCTCAATTGAGACAGGCGGGGCATGGCAGCGTCGTAGTAGGGCGAGTCGCCAAATCCTACGTATTTGTGAACGCGGAGCCGTTCATCCCAAGTCTCGATGTTCTTAACACTCGCAAGACTAAAGTCTAAATGCGAATCACCAAACGGGTGTCGAAGGTTCGACAACTTGAGGAACCACGGCGATTGAGCATCAAAAATCAGGCCAGAATTTGGAAAGTGCTCGACTAACTGGGCAAGAATCTCCTGCACTTGCTTTTGCTTGAAGAAATAGAGGACACCTTCCGCTACGAACAAGGTGGGACCCTTGCAGTGCGGAACGACTTGCTCCACCCAGTTTGATTCCAGCAGCGATCCACTTATCATGACTCGCCGGGGGGTACTCTCGAAAAAGTTCTTCCTGACATCCATCGCATTTCGCAAATCGAACTCGACCCACGTCGTCTTCCCATTATCTAATCGCTCTGAGCGCGTATCGAGGCCAACTCCCAACTCGACGACCGTCGCAGGTTCGTTCCTTTCCAAGAATTGACGAACTAATTGATCAATCACTGCTGCGCGAAGGCAGTAGTCAGCGACGGGTACAGCCTTTTTCCGGAACAGATCGAAGTCGAAATCTAAACTCTTGACGATTTCTTCTGCCTTTGTGTCGCGGAGGATGGGTCGTTCGCGTCGACTCTCCAGTGCGCGAGCCCAAAGTGGCATCAAGAGCGTGGCTTGGGCCTCGGTCAATCCGCTTGTATCGATTTTTCCCATGACCATCCGAGCGGTCGCGGTCGCTGTTTGCCGAACCGATGTAAGTTGAAGGACGGGAAGTTGCGAAAACAACTTCAAAAGTGATTTCGCTCGGCCCTAGATGTGGGAGTAACAGCCTCCGCACTCCTAAATTTACCTCGTAGAGTGTTAATAGTAATCGGGAATAATGTGGCTTCAACAACGAACTAAATCTCTCCCTTCCGTGTACTTTTTCCTACATTCCCAGGTTCGAGGGGCCCTGCGGTAGAGTGAAAAAACTAGTTCGCCGCAAAGCTTCTAGTTAAAATGTGTTAGCACAGTGACTTACGAAAATCACGAAGCTGCACTGAAACGCCTCCCAAAGAAGGCTATGCCATGACCAAGAGTACAAGCGAGTCGGACCTCCTCCGCAATGCACTGGACGATTCAGTCGATTTGGTACGGCGATTGGTTAGTGTCACGGATATTACGACAGAAGAAGTCATCAGGCGTCTTCAGAAAGAGAATCGCGAGCTAGGCGTGAACGTCAGGGAAGACTTTGATCATCGGGGACTGCCTCGGTACAAGTGGACTGCCGAGATGAGCGATTTCTACAATGACACGAATGCGTTCCTTTTCGAGACTATTGTCTGGAACCGCACACTCGCCAAACATCGGATTCGCGAGTGGATCGGTCGATTTTTAAAACAGCATATTTCCGGCCCGGCGAGAATCCTGACGTTCGGTGATGGGTTGGGATTCGACAGCTTGTACCTGGCACTCGCAGGTCATAACGTCGAATATCTTGAAGTTTCACAAACCGGAATTCAGTTTGCCACAGGACTTTTTGAAGACCACGACGTAGATGTGAAAATTCTGACGGCGAATGAACAGGTCCAGTCCGAGGGTTACGACGCGGTCGTGTGCCTGGACGTCCTGGAGCATATTCCGAAGCCAACTGACGTGGTCGGCGATTTGTCTGCCGCGATTCGCAATCAGGGCTACTTATTGGTCCACGCGCCTTTCTGGTACATCGGACCGTCCGTTGTGACGCATCTGCGGGAAAACCGGCGTTTCAGTGGGGACGTGCGCCGATTGTATCGACCACACGGACTTCACCCGGTCGACGGCAACTGGGCAATGAATCCAATGGCGTTGCAAAAGACAAACACGAAAGAGTCTCAACTCGGCTCGCATTTTCAACGGCTACGACTGGCCGTAAGTCGGCACATCTTGTGGTACGGTCGCTTCTGGTCGGCTCCGTATAACATAGTCGCTGCGCAATTGACAAAGCCCACCAGTTGGCCCCAATTGGAGGCGTTACAAGTGAGTGGAGTTCGCGCAAGCGATTTGCCGAGGTCACACAGTCACGTCGACTGACTACGTCTCAACTAACAATGCATCGACCGCGTCGGGCAGCCAGCCGCTGGCCCAGAGGTGGGAGCGGTAAGTCCCAGGTTCATAAATGTGCGGGATGTCGAGACTTGTCATGAGTGCATCGACGGTTGCGTGGTCGGCCCTTGTAAAGCTATAGCTGTATCCCTGGAGAATGATACGGGGAGGCTGGTCCTTCAGCTTGTAGCCTTCGCTTCGAATTAGATTTGTAATCTGGTAGTTATTCTGAAAATTCTGTCTTGTGCCCACGACTTTCAGGAAGTCCCATCCATCCGCCGGATTACTCATAGCCAAGGGTGCGTCCCATGCAACGGCTCGTCCGAAGTAGTCTGGATGACGCAGCAACATACTCACCGCACCGTAACCTGACTTGCTGTACCCCAACAGAAGCCGCCCATCAGGGCCGTCAATCACCGGATACTGCTTTTCGATGAATGGAACGATGACGGACCGGAAGTAAGTCTCTTGCCAGAGAGCGACGTTGGAAGCGTTGTCGGCGTACCAAGGAGTTTCGGAGAATGTAGGCGAAACAAAGATGGCGTCATACTGCCGGTGTAAACCATGATTGTAAATTGAAGTCATCCCGTCACCGAACTGCCGCCCATTGTTCTTCTCAACGGGCAACACGTAGATAACTGGGTATTCGACTGTTGGATCATAGCCCTCGGGCAAGAGCACGCGAATGTTCGTCGCGGAATACTCGTACGTTGAGTCGACAGTGTAATACTCGTATACACCCGATTGGGTTGGTGCCGTGAATAACGCGTTCGGAATATCTCGATACGCGGGCCACCAAGCATTCGATCGCGGCTCGTCAGTCCCCTGTGGAAGTATCCTCAACCCTTCAATAACAACATACTGGTCTCCACCGCCTAGATCCCGCAATCGCAGCGTGAGTTGTCCGTCGACGACTTCCACATTAAGGCTACGATTCACCACTCGTCCTGCAGCCGTCGAGACCGACGCCAATTGAACGCCTTCCAGAAATACTCCCATCGCGTCGTGGGCGTAGGAAGCCTTGTCGCCAAGCAACAAATCAACCCAATAGCTTCCATTCGGTACATCGACCACGAAGGTGCCGTCGGCGGTGTAGTTCATATCGCGTTCGACCGGACCTCCCGACCCACGATCTCGACTGTCGATTGCCCCAGCAACCCATCCGTAGCCTAGCCCAGCGGAATAGGTCGTTGTGTGAGCCACTCTGTGATGACCTGGCGACAGTGGCGAACTCGCAGTACCGAAATCGAAGAAGCCCTCGAAGGGCGGAATGTCGTCGTCGGTTACCTGGAACTGAGTCTGTCCGGTGACGTAGCCAACTGCCGCCGCCGTAATCGTAACGACTTGGGTCCCGTCACTTTCAGGGTCATCTTTCGCCATAACTTGAAAACTTGCGAACGTCTCGCCCGCCGGAATGTCAACACTCGCTGGGAAGTCCGCTTCGCTCGTATCGCTATTAGTCAGCCCGACGGCCAATAACGTCGTGGTGGGACCCGTGCGAGTCACAGTTCCGGTCGCGGCGTGTGAGCCTGCCGACTCTGAGAACTTAGTTGGCGCTATCGTTACCGTGAGCGTCGGTGGGAAGTCGTCATTGAGAATCGTTCCAAGACCCTGGTCGTCCGAAACTACACCGGCCACCGCGTTGCTCAAGACGACGAAAAAGTTCTCGTCGCTCTCTATCACGCCATCGCCTGTCACGGGGACTCGAATTGATTGAGTCGTCTGTCCAGCCGTGAATCGCAAAGATCCAGACACGGATGCGTAGTCGCTACTGGCCTTGGCCTGACCATCGCGAGTCGCGTAATCGACGGTTACGTCAACTGTCGTTTTATCTGAAAGTGTGACATCAAAGACGAAATCTTTAGTGCCGCTATCTCCTTCGCTCATACTCACGTCGTTGATAGAAATCTGCGGTACGATAGGGCCTGAGTTCACGATCTCGAGCGACTCGATGACGCCATTCGCGTCTCGCCCCCCAAGGTCTGTGATTCGAAACGTCATTTGCGAATCAGAAACATCGGTTTCGTAGCTGCGAGTTACGACTTGGCCAGCAGCCGTGGATACCGAATCGACTTTCGTACCTTCCAGATAAACACCCACATTGTCGTGCGCATATCTGCCTAAATCACCGAGGATGACTTTGACTTCGTAGCGACCATTCGGCACATCGACTGAAAAAGTGCCACTCTGCGTAAAGTTGAAGTCGCGCGCAAGTGCCGAGCCGACGCCTCGATCCGCTGCGTAGATCGCCCCGGCCGACCAACCATATCCTCGGTCCTTCGAGTATCCCGTACTTTGGCTAACACGAACGAAGCCGGGATTTAGCGGTGAGCTGGTTGTTCCGAAATCATAATGCCCCTCAAACGGAGGTCGGTCGTCGTCTGTCACTTCCAAAACCGCGTTCCCGGAATCGTAATTTGCTGCGGAGGCGGTAACTGTGACGTTCTGTGTGCCATCGACATCGGGATCGTCGACTACGTCGATCACAAACGATGCCGCACTCTTGCCTGCTTCGATCGTTACACTTTGAGGCGTCTTAGCTTCACTCGCGTCGCTGGTTGCGAGGTTGACCACGACTGATGATGCCGTGGAGCCAGTTCGGTTCACGGTACCGGTCACGGCGTTTGGACCGCTTGATTCCACAATCGAAGTCGGCGAGATCGAGAGGCTAAGTTTAGGCGGCAAGTCATCCGTGCGGATCGTACCCGTAGCTTGGTGATCGCTTAACGTCGCACCGACCGAGTGTTTCAACGTCACCAAGAAGGATTCGTCCGGTTCGAGTTTTTCGTCCCCCATCACGATCACTTGAATCGAACCGTGGGTCGTGCCCGAAGGAATTCGAACTGTACCTGATGTTGCAGTGTAGTCTTCACCTGCGTTAGCGGTTACGTCACTCGTTTCAAAATCCACCATTACATCCACGTCCGCAGTAGATGACAGCGTCACCGGAAACGAAATCTGACGAGTGCCAGAATTGCCTTCGTTAATCTGTGCATCGCCAATAGACAACGTCGGAACAACCGGTGCGGGAGGTACGATCGGCCCTGTGGAAAGAATTGTCAACGACTCGATCACACAATTCGCATCGCGACCGCCGAGGTCTTGTAGACGAAGTGTCAATTGACCGTCGGTGACTTCGACTTCATGAGTCAGATGCTTGATTTGATACGCACTTGTCGAAACGGTTTCGACAAGTGCGTTCTCGACGTAGACACCCACATAGTCGTGGGCATAACGTCCGAGGTCTCCTAATATCACGTCGACTTGGTACAACCCGTCCGGCACATCGACGGCAAAAACTCCGCTTTGAGTGTAGTTGAAGTCACGCGTTAGTGGCGAAGTCGTTCCACGGTCAGCGGCATAAATGGCCCCAGACACCCAGCCATATCCAATGACGCTCGAATAGCGAGAGCCATTGTGAATGCGTGTCGAATTTGACGCCACGGGGGAACTTGAGGTACCAAAGTCGAATTGCGCTTCAAATGGTGGGCGATCGTCATCGGTGACTTGCAGCAGCGCACTGCCCGGGGCTAGTCCTGACGCAGAGGCAGTGATCGTGACATTTTGCGGGCCGTCGATCTCAGTGTCATCGTGAGCAGTAATCGCAAACTGGGCTGTACTACGACCGGCTTCGATGTCTACATACGGCGGCACGCTCGCTTCGCCAGTGTCGTTACTTGTTAGTGAAACGCGTAAAGAAGCGTCAGTCGCTCCAGAACGAGTAACTGTGCCTACCGCTGCTCCAGCACCAGCACCTTCGGAGACGCTGGTGGGTGAGACGAGAATACTGAGTGTGGGTGGAATGTCGTCAGTCACAATCGTGCCGGTGACTTGAGCAACCTCCAGAGTAGCCCCAACGACGTTACTGAGGTTTACATGAAATGTTTCATCAGGTTCGATCACTAAATCGCCGCTCACCGATATTCGGATCTCGCCACTTGTCTGCCCGGGTGTGATATCAAGTGTGCCTGTGCTCGCAGTGTAGTCGCTACCCGCAACAGCACTTCCGTCACTTGTGCTGTACTGTACGCTAACGGCTTCTGTGGTTGACGATGACAATGTTGCCATGAAGACAAAATCTCTCGTCCCACTATTTCCTTCGTACTCGCGTACGCGATCCACTGACAGCACTGGAACAACGGGGCCCGAAGCTTTGATCACCAACGACTCAATGCAACCGTTCGCATCACGACCACCGAGATCGGCGATCCTTAGTGTCAGTTGGCCATCAGTCACCTCGACAGTGTGCGTGGCACGCGACAGCGAACCGGCATTCGTCGTCACTCGGTCTCGTTGAACCGATTCTAGAAATACACCGACATCGTCGTGGGCGTACCGACCGAGATCGCCAACGACAACGGTTACTTCGTACTCGCCGTTGGGAACGTCAACGGCGAAGGTACCGTCGGTGGTAAAGTTAAAGTCTTGCTCGGCGGCGTTGCCGACGTTGCGATCTCGACTGCTGATCGTGCCATTTGTCCAGCCATAACCTTTATCACCCGTGTATCGAGTGGACTCACTGATACGTGTAAAACCACCCGCCACCGGCGATGATGTTGTACCGAAATCAAAGGAGGCCTCGAAAGGTGATGCGGCCAGCAGGCGTCGGTCCTCGAGTTGCTCTACGTGCAACTTGCGTTGGCGAGGACCACGCGAGAGCCTCTTCAGCGAGCGTTGGCGAAGTCTTTGAAACGGGCTCATAATTTACGGTGCGCTCTTCTTTCGATTTGCGGGGGTAAAGATACGAGACCATGCCCCTGTAACGATAGGCCGTATGGGCAATCTGGGAGCCTTTCTCTCAGTATAACAGATATAGCCCCGAAGCGGTGCCCCGCACGAAGATCACCGCGAGTTTTTCTGAGAGAGAGGTCTAGAGTGCGGACGTATCTTCAATTGGCCTGGACGATTCGGGCAACCGTCGCTGAGACTTCGATCCCGACCAACGAATTCTGAGCGAGTTGAACCCTGAACGGACTTCTACATCCTTCGCCAATCCGTCGAGCCGATCGAACTGGTTTTGCCACTCTATCGCGGTCCATTGTCGGAAACAACTCGTTACTCCGTCCCACACAAACATCGGAGGTACGATCGGGAACAGCCAGCACCAGAATATACGCCGCAAATCACCAGGGCGACCGAAGAAAGTGATCGGCAGGAGCAAGGCAGGTACGATGGCCAGCGAGGCCAAAAACATCGATAACAAAGAACGCTTTAGCGGCTCGAAGATTACCATCGTCGAGCTCGATCGGCTGAGTGCATCCATCACGGCGGGGCGAAGCTCAAACGGAACATGATGCATCATCCCTGCCATAACAAGCACCGACGAGTCGAGTTCCGCATGTGATTGGGTGATATCAACGGAACTGTAGATTGGTTTAACGCGATCGCCAAACCGGCTCACCAGTTGGCGATAGACAGCTTCATTGGGCGTAATATCGCACGGAACTAATGTAAGGTCGGCAGCGCGTTCGTCCACTGCCAATTGAGCTGTAACGGGCGCTCTGCCTGCGCCAAGTTCTACGATCCGATTAATTCCCTCAGTGCTTGCGATGTCGAGCACAGCGTCTGCAACTTGGCGATTGAATGACCGAAGTCCGGAGTTGCATGCATCCATGATTTCGAACAGGCACTCCCGGGCGCCCGACGGAATCCAATCTTGGTCACAGAATTCAAATAGATAGAGCGCCCTCATTGAATTGCCTTTCCAACAAAGCCCGCCGCGACAATTCGCAGATCGGCGCAGACAATCGTATCCCTCTAAACTCGATAACACTCATGTGCAAAGTGAACTCACGACGGACTGCGGAATTTGGTCGCGGCGTCCTGTAACGGCGAGCGGGATTTAACAGTGTCCGAAAATCGTTCTGATCGCGATCGCTAGTCTGGACTGGCCACATAAATGTCGATAGGTGTCCCTGGCTGATCGAGTTGATTAAGGTGCCAGTCGTCACGTCGATCCACAGAATCTTCTGCAAACTGCCGACTGAATGAAGCGATAATTTTGTCACCTTCTTGCTCGAAGAGCTTGGTAAATGCTTCCTGCGTGAATTGAAGGCGTTTCTCGCACTTCTCATGCACGCCACGTGTGACGTTGACCAAATGAGTTCCACTCATCGCAAGCGACCATTGTCCACCCCCGGGTCCGATAATCTCCAGAGCAAAAAAGTCCAATGGCCGTCCGCTCGTCGGCCTCTTCTGGCACGAGCGACTCAGCGTTTCAAGGATTTGCAGGGCATCGAAGCGGCATGGTATCGCACGGTGTCTTCGTTTGCCCCAGCGGTCTTCCTCGCCGAACCGGATGTACTGGTGCAACATCTCGTCGTCGATAACGGGACAGGGCAGATGGCCAGCATATTTGCGGAGATTGGTGCAATCGAAAGTTGGGTCTGTCGCTTCGTAGTTATCGTACATGCCGATGCTGGGAAGGAACTCCGCTTCAAAGCGATTGTAGGTCGTCGGATCGATCTTCGTATTGCCCACGTATTCTACGCCGGTCGAATTGAAGTACTTGTAACCGGCGTCAATGATGTCCCGTGGTGTTAGACACTTTTGAGGTGCCAAATTGAATGTTTTGCCGCGTGCTTCTGGAGTTTGAAACAAATGCGTTATAACTTCCGAAACCCAGTCGATCGGAACGACATTTCGACGTTCGTCACCTGCCATCGGCAATCGAATTGGCGTGTATCGACGTCCATGTTCATCAAGATCTTGTTGCGGAACAAGAATCGCCATCAAACGAAGGTAGAGATAGAGCCCGTGATAAGTGTTCGTGTAGCCGGTTTTCGAATCACCTGAGATGACAGCCGGGCGGTAAACCGTCAATTGATCGAGGAAGTCGGCCTTTCGGACCAGCGTTTCGGCTTCCAGTTTTGTTTTCTCGTAATCGTTGCGAAAGCTTTGCCCAACGTCTAACTCGTCCTCGCGACAGATATCATCTCGCAAGCCACAGACGTAGGCGGTTGACACGTAGTGAAGGTCACGAATCCCCGTCTCGCGGCACAGGCCGAGCATATTTTGGGTGCCGCCAACATTGCTTCGATACGGTTCGCCGCTGCCGTCGGAGTGAAACGTCAAAGACGCCGCGCTATGCAACATGGTTGAACAGTGGTCCGCAACCCAATTGCGAGACGCTTTGTCCAAGCCGAGCCCTTCGGAACAGATGTCACCTTCGAGACAAATCGGGCGAGGTAAGAGCTGTCCCAACTCGCACTCCCACATTTGCATAATCGACTCGATTCGCTCGGTCGCGGTTTCCTTTCGCGAAGGACGCGCGAGAACAGCCACTCGCTGCCCCGCTAGCAAGAGATCCCGAATTAAGTAACGCCCCAACAAACCGGTTGAACCGGTCAAGAGAACATAATTCGACACAAAACGAACCTATCGTAAATCTACGGTTAGTAAAATCTTGGCGAACGTCTAGGGAATCGAATTGCTTGTGTCAAGCCATCTTCGATAATCTTGTGTCAAGCCATCTTCGATAATAGTTAGGGCGGATAGCGCACTCAAGAAAGAAATCTTTACCAAAAGAAACCGTGTTCCGAGTGGCAAGAGCTTACTTGAGAGGGGATTGAGCCGATCGCCAAAAGGAAAGCCCGAAAAACCGGAGATCCTGATTGCAGACCAACCTGCAAAAAGACCGTCAGGTAGCTCCGAAAGAACTGCCTGACGGCCTTAGGTGTGCGTCTGATAGCCGATCGCAAACTTGCGATCGTTTTTTTCGAACTTGATGTCTGCCTAAATCGCCTCAGTAACTTTACGCCTCGGTGGGAGCGACTTCGCCGGCTTCTTCCGAGACAGTTGTCGCATCATCCTCGGCTGCTTGTGGCGATTCGGCCGACGGAGGTGCGGGTGCAGCCTCTTCGGTTTCGTCAGAAACTGCGGCCGCAGTATCCGTCGTTGGTGCAGCCGGTTCGGAATCTTCCGCTGGAGGAGCTGGTGCTTGCGCCTCGACCACCGGATCAGGAAATTCTTGCAGCGGAACTAACGCGACCAATTCTGTGGGGATTTCGCTGACACGATCTGGTTTTGGTTGATCGATCACTAGCCACTTCTTGCGAGTCTCCTCTGGGACCGAATCACGCCAAATCGACAGGATCTCACTGGCCTTGATGTATGGATTTCCGCGTTCGTGGCCTGGCTGCCCAGACTCCTTCGGGCTGAGTGGAATCCACAACATGTCGATTCGCGAGCTGTCTCGGTAAAAATTACCACCGACAATCTTTCCATCCTCATCGAGATTCAGGTAGTAGTGAAAGTACTTTTGACTTGAATAGCGAGGACTTTGTTGAAACTCGCCCCGACTGTCTTTCGCGTAAGCAACATTCATCTTCACTTCTACTTGCCGGTCCGAGATTCGACCATTCGAGCTGGCGAAGGCATAGATCGGGTAATTCCATTTCTCTTTGCCGGGATCGGCTTCCATACCAATGGAATGCTCGCCTCGACCAACCCAATTGGTGATAATCGCGTGGAAAGTAGCTGCGTCCAGATAAGTCTCTGACCCTGCAAGGACATTCATTTCGTTATAGATGTAGAGTTCAGCCAGCAAGCCCTTGATATCGGCTGGCGTAAACGTCACGCCATTGCGAACGACGCTGTTGACAGGTTCCGCGTGCCGAATCGCTGCCGATGTCCAACCGTTACAGTGGCCGTGCCAATGCGGCGTCGCCATCCGCGTACTGGTGCTGAAGACGCGTCCAAATAGGCCACGCCTAGGCGCGGAAACTGGCTCTTGAAAGGCCGTCGTGTCCCAGCGCTCGTGGCCGGTCGCCAAGTAGCGACGACCGTTGAAAGCCATATCGTACTTGTTCAGAGCCGAAACCGTCCCGCCAGCCGTGTCGGGATAGATGTATCCGGAGTAGGGAATACGGTACTCGGGCACAGAACCTTTCGTAGGCAACTCGTCAAACTTCCACTCAAAATCGGTTCCCCACCATTGTTGAAAGGCTTCGTCTTGCTTGGTGCGATTCTCTTCACTGATAACTTGGCCAACGGTGCTAATGGCGACAAGTGTCGCCACGATCAAAGTGCTTCCCATCTCGCGACTTCCCCCCGGAATACGGCGTAAAGAGCTACTGAAACTAAAAGAGACACTAGACGGTAGCACGCGATTATGACGTCGTCAAACAACAACGCGGCGTTGCCCAAATGCAACAGTGTACGAACGATTCGCTCTCTACAACCGCGCAAATCGCACTCACGGCAATCGCCACAACCGATCGATGCGTGAATCACACACCCAAGCTCAAGAAATCAGACGCCCGCCACTCGTTGAAAGGTCGGCTCGCCGCCGATGCAGAGCATCGTGGCCATCACTTTCCAGATGATGAACGTCCACCACCCCGTCAGACGGGACCACGGTGCCCCACCGCCTAGTGACCTGCAATGCTACTGGCCGGGAACGCACTGGAACGAGCCCGAGAGAGATCGCTCGCTGCATCGCGAAAACGCCAGAAGAAGCTCCACGCCAACCAACCAAGATATGCATTGGCACCAATTGATGCGAATAATGCAAGTGTCGTAAGGATAAGAGGCTTGGACGAAGGCTTTGCTTCGGCCACCTCGATTTTTGTTTCAGGCTTGAGGTTGGCGAGTGCCAATCGCTCCTTTTCCAACTGGGCCTTTTCCAGTTGCGATTGTGTGAAAGCCAATGTTGCGGCGAGTGCATCTGCGGCTGGGTTCGTCGCGGGTGGGCTTGTCGTCGAAGTCGTATAGGTCGGAGATTGAACACCGTAAGAAGGAACTTGTCCTTGTGGTGCGCCAACAGCCGGGCCCGGTGCTGGATTTGTAAGTGGTCGACCGTACTGGTCCACCTGCGGCGCGTACTGATTGCGTGAGTAGTCGTAGTTTGTTGAACGATTGGTATCCAGCGGAGGCACGGGCAGCGTGTTATCGCGATACTGTCCGTAGCCATTTGTTGAAACGGTCGTTTGATTGCGATAGTCCGTTGGCGCTGCGGGGCCGTACGCGGAACTGCTATTGCTGCCAACCTGTGGCTGCGTCCCATAGCCTGTGTTGCGATTGGTATCGGTGCCAGTGCTGGCGACGTTGCTCTGGGAACCATAGCCAGTGCTGCCGTATCGGGGTGCGCTGATATTGTTGTCCGTACCTGAGACAGGTGCCACATTCCCTCCGCGTGAGTCGCCGATGCTGCTTATGTCACGAGGCGGGGTCATGGGACGAGTGGCTCCCTGAGGCAATTCACGCGGTAGCGGCGTATCACCTACAAAGACGTAGATTTTCTCGATCTCCGGTACGTCGGGGTGCACTTCGCATTCAAGCGGGATTCCGCGAGCGAGAGTCTCGAGACGCTCGCGACTGATTTGTACGTAATAGTCGATGCCATTACTGTCGTTGGGCCGCCATCCGTAGTCGACTTCATTAGCCGTTGCCGCGGCGAGTCTCTCCGTCTGTGGACTCTTCGGACCAACCACCACTCGGAACTTGCGTAATCCGCGATCACTCTGATCGACGAGACTTTCAATCGCCGATCCCTCACCGAGTTTATCGATCAGGAGCGACTCGATGCGAATGGTGTACGCAAGTTTGCCTGTCGATGTAGATTCCCACCCGACGTCAACGCCAACTGCGGCTAAAACAACCAACAGGCTGAGTCCGTTCATGCGCCTGATCCCTCAAGAAATGCGATGATTCCATTCACCTTTGCGGTAATGTAGTCATAACCGCCGTTGGCGTAAAGACAAAATGGCCGG
Source organism: Planctomycetaceae bacterium (assembly GCA_020638995.1). GTDB lineage: Bacteria > Planctomycetota > Planctomycetia > Pirellulales > Pirellulaceae. Next base: position 169,892 of record JACKHM010000006.1, on the reverse strand, counting down.
GAGCGTCTGTCGGCCTCGCTTTGTGTCCGAGACACGCTCCATCGTCATCAATTCGCTATGCAGGATGTTGAGCAAAGTTTGCAGAAACACAACAACCATCGGACCAACAAGAATTCCGATCGGCCCCAAAGCATGCACACCGCCCAGCACGCTGAGTAGCGCTAGCAATGGGTGCAAGTTCGATTGGCCATGTAAAACCAAAGGTTTTATGACATTGTCCGCCATCGAGATGACACCCGCCCCATAAACCGCTAGCAAGATCGCGGCCAGTCGATGAGGTTCGCCACCGCTGGCCGGAGAATGGAAAAACAGCCATAGCGAAACCGGTACCCAGACGGATGCGGCACCCACAAACGGGATCAGCGCCAGCACCATGGTGAGAAGCGTCAGTGAAAAAACGAAATTAAATTCTTCGACGCTCAGGCTGATTAACCAGAAGGCTACTCCTGCCAGCAGTCCTTGTGCGACCGCCGATAGCAAGGTCGCAAGCACAACCGCTCGGCTGATGCGATCGAACTCGTTGACAAGTTGCCGTTCGTGCTGATCGTCAAGCGGCGAAAGTCGCATTACGGTCTGCACCATTCGCGGTCCGTCTGCGAGGAAGAAGTAAAACGCCAGGATAGTCACAACGAGCGTCAGGACAGTGTTCGCTACGATCGATCCCGTCTTTCCGCCAACCGATCGGAGCAGCCCAGGCACGAACGTCGACAACTCGCCACTCAGCGCTCGAAGTTCGTCATCGGTTGGATGCATCAAGTCTGCTAACCAAACACTGGCGGAGTTGTCATACAACGCAAGTACGAATACTCGAAACCTTCTATCGGCTTCGTCCAGCAGTAATTGATACTGAAGTGAACCAGGGGTTATCGCCTCGCCGTCCGCGGCTTGCCGAAGCGTTTCCGAGACTTCACTCAGCAATTCCGAGTCCAGCTTGGCACGCGAATCCGGTGACGGTTGTTGAGTTCCGTCTACCGTCACCGAGGAATCTTCGTCCCGTTTGATGATGGATTTCAGGGCGTCGATCGCATCCAGCAACTTTGCCAATGCCAACTCGTCACCCCGATAAGTCGCACCGACCGCCGCGTCTTTGCGGAGACTAGCGATCGACGACTCAATGTAGCGAAGATCATCGACGCAGGATTTTGCGTCGTAGCGAACGTCCAATTTCAGCGTCCCATGTGAAATATCCTCCAAAGACTTTCGCAGTCCAGCCAGTCGGCTTCCCAACGAATCGGAAAACGTAGGTCCCGTAGCTCCATCACCGGGCCAAAGCTCCCAGACAGCCAACGCACAGACCAGGATTGCCGGCCCAATCACGACGACGATCGCTGAAATGGTTGTCAGAAGTGCGGCGAGGTGAACGCGGTCGCCGCACTTCACAATGAAATAACGAAACCAGGGCTGGAAGATGACTACCAACAAGGCAGCCAGAAACATCGGCAATAAGAACCCCGAGATAACGCGGTAGAACAAAAAGCCAATGACCGCAATCGCTCCAACAAGCACACCAAACGATACCAATCGGGTCATCTAGGTTTCTCTCAGTCGAAGTCAAATCACAAGATTTCGTCGAGTCGCGTGGCATTGTAGCACAGGATTCCGTATTGCTGACCGACCACATTGCCACCACAATACGCCCGACAGTTGGAAGCCACGCCAGGAGATCTCTGTGACCTCAGATGCACGCGGCCAGGGCGCGCGAACGAAAGGCCGAATTAAGTTCGTTGTGCGGATGCTAATCTTGACACTAGTTGCGTGGGGTGTGTGGCGCACTTTTGTCAACGCCCGCGGTGAGTTCGCTAAAGAAGGCATCGACTGGCAGGCCTTGCGGTTCGATTGGCTTTGTTTAGCGATGCTGTTCTACCTGATTGGCATGTTTCCGTCCTGCATTTTTTGGTGGCAGACGTTGCGTGCGATGGGCCAGCAGCCAACCCTAGGCGAGACTGTTCGAGCCTTTTACATCGGGCATCTCGGGAAGTATGTTCCCGGTAAAGCGCTGGTTGTCGTTATCCGCACTGGACTAATTCGAAGTAACCGCGTCGATACGACGGTCGCCGCCGCGAGCGTCTTTGTCGAAACACTGACATTAATGTCCGTTGGTGCGGTGATTGCCGCCCTGCTACTCGGGACGATATTGCGATCCGATCCTGGGTTTGTTCTCTTGGCAATTGCTCTTGCTATCGGTGCGGGAGTACCAACCTACCCACCGTTTTTTCGACAAGCGCTTCGATTGTTGCAGGTCCATCGCGCTAACCCCGATATCGAAAGAGCGCTCGACGGACTTGATGCCAGGTTGATGGTAACCGGTTGGGCACTGATCTCGACCGGCTGTCTGTTCTTCGGGCTCAGCTTGTGGGCCACGGCCAAGGCGATTCCCGGCGAGCATACGCTGCCAGCGTTGTCTGATCTTCCGCTGCTGGTTGCGACTGTCTCGTTAGCGATGGTAGCAGGATTTCTCTCGCTGTTGCCGGGCGGAATGGGCGTGCGGGAGTTGGTAATGATCCCACTGCTTCGACCGCACTTTGGCCAAGTGGTGGCGATTGCCGCTGCGGTACTACTCCGGGTCTGTTGGATGGCCGCGGAGTTAATGATCGCAGGAATCCTATACTTCGCCGGAAGTCGACCGAAGGAACTTGATCGAACCTCCGCCGAATCATCTCTCTCGACTCGATAGGCTCAGCTCAGGACTTGGCAGCTACCCGAGCCGATTGATGATCGAGCGCCTCTTGCAGCGATTCTTCTTTGGTGTGCTCGTACGGCAAGTTTCGGAACCAATTGAGGATCGCAATTCCCAAGGCCGCGCCTACAACGATCGTCGGCCATCGATAGAGAGTGCCGGTTTCTCCGTTTGAAAACAGGAAGCTAAGTCCCGGATACGACTCGAGCAACTTTGGTACAGCGATCGCCAACACCATCGACAAAGAATTGTGAGTCAGATGATAGGTGACACTTGGCAAGAGGCTGCCCGTTTGAACTGCCAAATAGCCAAGCACCATACCAACAACACACGCCGTCAGCGATTGTTGCAAGATCATGTGGGCCGCCCCAAAGAAAACACTCGTCACAAGAATCGCAACCCATTTGTGTCCCATATGCCGCAGACCGGACAGAATGAATCCGCGAAAAGCAAGCTCCTCGCACACTGCCGGCGTGACCGCAAGCACTAGGAGCACAGCCCATAGATTTGGCGCACCATTGATGACTGATTCGAAGGCTTGAAGTTGCTCGAGGATATCCGCTGAATACGGGTAGACTTTTTGAACGAGTACACCCATCGCGACGTTTGCCGGATGCAGGGCCAATGCCAGCAATGCCGCCATCGCCGCAGCATCAAATCGGGCTGAACCGAGCAATAACGTCTTCATTGGGCTGCGTGCGAGAAGCATGGACATGGCGATCGCCGGCGTCGCGATGAACGCGACCAACGAAATCACCGTCGTCGTCGCAAAGCGGTCCCAGGTCGCTGGCGTTTCGAACAGGAAGCTGGCAAAGAAACGAATCAGTAGCAACAACACTCCGCACAGCACGGCAGCGGCGAGAGACGGTGTATCGCGACGATCGCGAACCAAATGGCGCAGCCAGATGCCGAGCCCCCACTGTTCGCTTTCACGAAATAGAACCGACTCTTTGTTGAATTGGTCAATGGCCCACCGCATTGCGAGTAAGCAGCACAGTGAAGTGACACCCATCACCGGCAGAACGAATCGCACAACTTCCCAATACTGCCCTTCAATCAACGCTTGCAACAACAGCATGACGCCGGTGACGGGAATCAGACTCATGCCGAGGTCCAACTCCGTTGCCGGCATCATCGGCAGCATCATTAACGGTAAGGTGATCATCAGGACGGGCATCAAGTAGTACTGGCCTTCTTTCGAGCTTTTTGCAAAGGCGGCGATGGCGAGCGAGACCGCGCTGAACAGCGCAGATAACGGTATCAACGCCAGCAACAACCACAGCAATGCCGTCGGAGGCGGTGACCCGACGGCGAGTTTGGTGGTGGCGTCACCACCGAGCATCGCAATTCTCGATACGATGAATGCCCCCGTCACACCCATGCTCAACAGGTTGAGCACTGATGTGGCCATACTGAATGTCATGATCGTCAGCAACTTGCCCCAAGCGATTTCGCTGCGTTGGGCGGGACTGCACAGAAGTGTTTCGAGTGTTCCACGCTCTTTCTCGCCGGCACAGAGGTCGATTGCCGGATAAAACGCCCCGGTCAGTGCCCAGATCAAAACGATAAAGGGCAAAATCTTCGACCATACTGCGGCGCGACGGCTCCGCTCCCGGGCAACATCCGTGCTTACCACTTTGAAGGGCCTTGTGGCAACCGGCGGAATGCGTCGATCGCGGAGGTTATCGACTACGATCGACTCCCGCCAACGCGCAAGCACGCTGTCCACGCGATCACGCGCCATTCGAGACTTGTCGCTCGCCGTGTTTACGAATAACTCTGGTTCAGGAATAACGTCCTCGGTCGCGTCATGTCGAGGCGATTCCGTTTCGTTCTGCTCGCCCTGCATTCGTGTACGGAACTCATTAAGCTTTTCAGCAAACGCATCAGGAAAATAAACAACCGCATCGTACGTCCCGTTTTGAATCTGCTGCTCAGACCAAGATCGCAATTCCGCTAGAGACACACCCTCCGGCAATCCGGTTTCGACCGTTAGCTTAAACAGCTTCGCATCTCGCTCCGAGGCAAACTCGTTGGAGAACTTGCCCTCGTGAAGCAGACGCGGAGATTCCGGAAGCGAGTCGGCACCGAGTAACAGCACCGGAGTCGCGTGTTCACGAGAAAACTGAGCCACTTGCAAAAACGTCATGCCCAACAGCGGATACAGCAAGATGGGCAATACCGCAATTGTGAACAGCGTGCGTCGATCTCGAAGCTGATCGCGTACTTCACGCAAATAAATCCATTTGACGTTCGCCCACTTCATAAAGGTTAAATCCTTGTGCGATCTTTGCCGCCCCGGCAAAGCTAGTTCAACTCGTTACACTGGCGTCGCAAGCTGGTCGGTTTGCTTGCTGTCATGCTCTGAAATCAGTCGAAAGAACAGTTCTTCAAGGTCTGGTTCCTGGTGACGGTCAGCCAACTCGCCTAGTGTTCCTTCCGCCAAAATATGACCACGATGCAGAATTGCGATTCGGTCGCAAAGCCGTTCGACTTCCCGCATGATGTGCGTCGAAAAGACGATGCACTTGCCTTGCTCCCGTAGTTCCGCAACGGTTTTTAGCAAAGCTCTCGCGACGAGAACGTCGAGCCCCGAGGTTGCTTCATCAAAGATAAGCACCGGCGGGTCGTGAACGATCGCTCGCGCGATGGAGACCTTCTGCTTCATACCGGTCGACATTTTTGCACCGAGCAGATTCCGTATCTCATTCATCTGGAGACGTGCGAAGATTGTCTCCATACGATCGCGAAGTTCCTCGGTTTCAATTCCGTATAACCGCCCAAAATACTCGACCATTTCCCAGGCCGTCATGCGATCGTAAACCGCGGTGTTCATTGATACGTAGCCGATCTGGCGGCGGACCAAGGCTGGCTCAGTAAGAACATCGTACCCGTTGATCGTTGCCTTGCCCGAAGAGGGCTGCAACATCGTGCTCAGGATGCGCAACGCAGTCGTCTTCCCGGCGCCGTTTGGACCGAGCAAACCGTAGATCTGGCCCGGTGACGCATCGAACGAAATGCAATCCACCGCCGTGAAGCTACCGCGTCGAAGATCGGCGTAAGTTTTTGTAAGTTCGCGGACGTGGATCATGACGCCTGCCAATCGAAAGGCCACGTAACCGGGCAATGAGAAGAAATGGGTGTCCTGGATAAGCACCAGGGTAACCTTACGCGCGACGAGTGAGAACATGCAATCTGCATATCATCGCAGGGCTGTTGAAAACCGAGTTCCGGTCGTACCGATCGCGTCGGTTGCATCGCAGGGGCCTGTCGTCTTGAGCTGTGTTTCCAAAGACTCCCAAAGTTGGATTCCAGTGAACTGGGCATGTCGCAACCTAGACTTACATGTTCCTACTTTGGACTCGCCGATGATTTTCTCAGAACAGGGTTTGCCATGCAAACAGTCGCACTATCGAGAGAACCGATCAAAGCCGCCGTCGCGCCGCTACCGCGCCGTCCGTCGCGCTCGGAAACGCATGGATTTTTTCCATCCGAGCCGCAAAGTATCGAAGCAGCAGGGCTTAACTTTGCCGAGATCGAGGGACTGATCCTGAAGTTCCTGTTAAACCGAGGTAGTGCTGCGGGGCGCCACATCGCAAGTCAGATCAAACTTCCGTTTGGATTGATCTGCCCGGTATTGTTAGAACTCAAGTCTCAAATGCTAGTGACGTATCGTGATTCGGCGCCGATGAACGACTATCTCTACGAGTTGACTGACACAGGACTCATGCGCGCGCGACAACGCAACGAACGCTGTACGTTCTTTGGTGCGGCTCCGGTCAACCTAGAGGATTATGTCGAGAGTGTGTGGAAACAGTCGATCGAGAAGTCGAAGCCTCGCCTCACCGACCTCAAACGTGCGTTTGCCGAGTTACAGCTTCCGCCCGCCGTTGTCAGCCAAATTGGGCAAGCCGTGAACGCCGGGCGGGCTCTGTTCCTGTATGGTCAGCCCGGTAACGGCAAGACCAGCATAGCGGAGCGCGTCATCCGAGCGGTCAGCGAGTACGTATGGATTCCCCGCACGATCACAGTAACCGACGAGATCATTCGACTCTACGACCCAAGTACTCACGAAGCCGTTCACTACGAAGCCGAGGATGACGACTTCGACGTTGCCAACCGCGTTGACCAACGCTGGGTGTTAATCAAACGTCCAACCGTCGTTACCGGCGGTGAACTGACACTTGAAATGTTAGAGTGCAATCGAAACCCGGCGACCGGTATCAACGAAGCACCTCTACAGATGAAAAGCAACGGCGGAGCCCTGGTGATCGATGACTTTGGGCGTCAACGAATCACGACCACAGAGTTGCTGAATCGCTGGATTGTGCCACTGGAGAAAGGCCACGACTATCTTTCGCTCCCCTCCGGTCGGCAAATCGAAGTCCCGTTTGCTCAATTGCTCGTATTCTCAACGAATCTAGATCCAACAAAAATCGTCGACGAAGCGTTTCTCCGGCGTATTCCCTACAAGGTCGAGGTGTTCGATCCCAGCGAAGCCGACTTTCGCGCTTTATTCTGCAGGACGGCGACGCAGATGGGGTTCAGCTTTGATCCAAAGATCGTCGACTACTTACTGAACAAGCACTATCGCGCTCCAGGGCGATCCCTCAGATTCTGTCACGCGCGCGACGTTTTGCTCCAGGTGAAGAACCTCTGCGAGTTTCACGAACAGGCATTCGTGCTGACGGAAACCAATATCGACGTGGCAATTTACAACTACTTCGCCGGCTTATAAGCGGATCGAAGTGGATTGCATCTGTTTCGCACTCACCGAGCACGCTGCCCGGTGGACAGTCCCATAGATTGAATGTTTCTCAGCCACGCAATCAGATCGGAAGCATTACTCTCCGGACTCTCCCTGCCGCGTTCAGGGCTGACCGCGCAGTTAGAATCGCATTGCAGTGAAGCCACCGTCGACATAGTAAGCGGCTCCCGTTATGAAGGAACCTGCCTTTCGTGACGCGAGCAGCACCGCGGCACCAATCAGCTCTTCTGGTTCGCCAAAGCGCGCCATGGGTGTCTGGCCGAGGATATTTGCAACGCGCGTCTTGTCCAGAATTTTGCGATTCTGCTCTGCCGGGAAGAAGCCGGGACAGATGGCGTTCACTCGCACACCCTTGGTGGCATACTCGCGGGCAACATTCTGGGTGAGGTTGACTACAGCAGCCTTGGAGGCGGAGTAGGCAAAAACGCGAGACAAAGGGAGATGCGACGTGACGCTGCCAATATTGATGATCGAACCGCCTGTTTCCTGTGCCGCCATTGCCGGCGCAAGAATCTGGCAGGCCAAATGCGTCGCGAATAGATTGCCATCCAAGATGCGATGCCAGTCTTCATCTGTGATTTCTTCGTAGGGCGTTGCCGAGTTGACGCCGGCACAGTTGACGACGACGTCAATTCGGCCATGATCCGCCAAGATCGCGTCTCGCAAGGCGACAATCGACTCTCGACTCGTACCGTCCACGGCTTTGAACGACGCCGTCCCGCCGGCGGCAACAATTGCATCCACACGCTGCCCCCCTCGCTCTTCGCTTCGCCCTGATACTACGACGTGAGCACCCGCACCCGCCAGGCCATCACACAATGCTCCGCCGAGCACACCGGTACCTCCGATGACGACCGCTACTTGACCATCGAGACTGAACAATTGTTGGAGATATTCAGAGGACATCATGTGACTTTCTTCGGTGACAGATAGGGCTGAACGAGTTCATGCAAGGTGTGAGAAAGCAGGCGGCGACTCACACCCACTACGATGCACTCGGCGGCTTACGGAGCGACAACCAATCGGTATGAAAAGTCCCTTCACGATCAATCCGCTGATAAGTGTGTGCGCCAAAGTAATCGCGTTGAGCTTGCAGCAGGTTTGCTGGCAACGACGCGCGGCGGTAGCTGTCGTAGTATCCCAGAGCGGTACTAAATGCCGGAACCGGCAAGCCCATTTGCGTCGCAACGGTGACGACGCGCCGCCATGAGAATTGAGCCCTATGCACGGCTTCGGTAAAGTAAGGTGCAAGCAAGAGATTCTCTAAGCTTGGGTTCTCTTTGAACGCTTCCGTAATGCGATCAAGGAATTGTGCGCGGATAATGCACCCGCCGCGCCATAGCATAGCGCACTGGCCGTAATCCAGTTCCCAATCATGCTCAGCAGCGGCGGCTTGTAACTGAACAAAGCCTTGTGCGTAGCTGCAAATCTTCGACGCATATAACGCCAAGCGGATAGATTCTATGAAGTCCTTTTTCAGCTTCGGATCTGCCGCCATCCGCATCGCTTCGCTCAATTCGCCATCGAAGTCGAGTGTTTCCGCGTCGCCGGGCACGCGGTCCATCGGGCCGCGCAGAACTTTACTCGCTTTGACGCGTGATGACTTTTGAGCAGAAAGGCCGCGAGCATACACGGCCGCAGTGACCAGTGTGCTGGGAACGCCCAGGTCGAGCGCCAGCTGGCTCATCCATTTGCCGGTGCCCTTTGCCCCGGCGACATCGAGGATCTTGTCGACCATGTAGCCATCGGCAAGGTCGTCCTTGACGCTAAAGATGTCGCGCGAGATCTCGATCAAGTAGCTTTGAAGCTCACCGCGGTTCCATTCATCGAAGACATCGTAAAGTTCATCGTTGCACAACCCGAGAGCGTCTTGCAGCACGAGATAGGCTTCGCAAATCAGCTGCATGTCGCCGTACTCGATGCCATTGTGAACCATCTTCACGTAGTGGCCCGACCCGCGGGGGCCGACCCACTCGCAGCACGGGATATCGCCATTTGGCCCGACTTTCGCGGAAATGGCCTGGAAGATCGGCTTGATGTGCTCCCACGCAGCATAGCTGCCACCGGGCATCAAACTGGGGCCCTTTAACGCACCTTCTTCTCCACCGGAAACACCCGAACCGACGTAAAGAAACCCCTTCTCCTCGACGTATCGCGTCCGTCGTTCTGTATCGGAGAAGTGCGTATTACCGCCATCAATGATGATATCGCCGGGCTCCAGCAGAGGGAGAATCTGCTCGATTAACGTATCCACCGCCGGTCCTGCCTTCACCAGCATCATGACTTTGCGAGGACGCGCAAGGTTTTTGATCATGTCCTCAACGCTATGACAGCCGACGAAGTTCTTGCCCGCAGCCCGACCATTTATGAACTCGTCGACCTTTTCCGTCGTTCGATTGAAGACCGCCACCTTGTAGCCGCGGCTCTCGACATTCAATGCCAGATTCTCGCCCATCACGGCGAGCCCAATCAGCCCGAAATCACACAGATCGCTCATGCCTTCAGTACCCTCACCTCTAAATATTGCTGGTCGCTGGTAGTCGGTCCTGTTCGTTTCACCGTTGGATTCGCGCCGAACCGCCTTTGGCGAACGCCTTAACTTGATCCAGAGTCGCCATCGTGGTGTCGCCAGGGAATGTTGTCAGCAGCGCTCCATGCGCCCAACCAAGTCGCACAGCCTCCTCGGCTGACGCACCCGTGAGTATTCCGTAGAAGAACCCGGCCGCAAAGCCATCACCACCACCAACGCGATCTAGAACATTCAACTCGCACGTGGGGGCGACATGTGTCTCGCCATTGACCCACGCAACAGCACTCCAGCTGTGGTTGTTGGTTGTATGCACCTCTCGTAAGGTTGTTGCGACGACCTTGACGTGCGGTAGCTTCTCAGTCACGCGGTCGATCATTCCAAAGAAGGTCGAAGGATCGAGCTTCGATTCCGAGGCGACTTCCGGCCCCGGCACGCCCAGTCCTTTTTGAAGATCTTCTTCGTTGCCCACGATCACATCGACATGTGCCATAATGCGTCCAATTGTGTCTTGCGCGGTTTCCAATCCGCCGGAGATGGCCCACAGTTTCTCGCGAAAGTTCAGGTCAAACGAAACGACTGCGCCCGCAGCCTTTGCAGCTTGCATGCCTTCAATGATGACTTCGGGAGTTGTGGCCGAAAGCGCCGAAAAAATACCTCCACTGTGAAACCAGCGGACGCCACCCGCAAACACTTCGTCCCACTTGATGTCACCGGGCTTCAACTGCGCCGCCGCTTCGTTGGAGCGGTTATAGAATACGACGGGAGCACGGACGCCGTGCCCACGATCGCTGAACACGGTCGCCATGTTGGGGCCGTTGACGCCGTTGTGGGTAAAGTTCTTGAAAAACGGCTTCACCCCCATCGCGCGGACGCGTTCGCTAATCAACGCACCGATAGGATAATCAACCATTGCGGCGGCGATGCCTGTCTTCAGCCCAAAACAATTCGAAAGATTTGCTGCAACATTGAATTCGCCACCACTGACGTGAATTTGGCACTCTGTCGCTTTGTGGAAAGGTATGATCCCGGGATCCAGACGGTGAACCAGCGCGCCGAGAGCTACGAAGTCTAAGTCACCTTGTTGGGAAATCGTAAGACCGATGTCGGATTTCGTCATAGGGCTGTCTGTGTAAGGTCAGGGGAGTGGGAGAAAGGTCTGTTCGAACAGCAAGCTAGGGGCGAGAAATGAGGCACTTCCTAACAGAAGCCCAATCACGCCGCCCGCATCGAACAGGGGATTTTACCGGTCAGCAGACACTTTCGCAATGAGCGGCAGATTCGGGCTGTGCCCTGAGATAATGCAGCGATTTGACCGTTTTCGCTTCCCCGAAGATGAGCCACTGGGCTTTCGCGCGGTTGGGCAGAAGAAGGCTTCGACCAAGCCACTGCGCCGTGCGAGTCGCTAATAACAAAATCGGGAAACTACCGGTCGTTTGCGAAGCGAGAGCTTTACGTAGGGCGACCAGCATCGTTATCGTGCAAAACCGCGTCCGCTTCTCAAAGGCCGGGTAAAGAGTTGCAGTATTCGCCTGCCAGACAATCGTGAACGGGTACCACGAGTAGATTACCTACGATTCGCTTGCAAGTATTCAGGCCGAGCGTTCCCGACCGATTTACACTTCCGCCCAGCAGCCGGAATTAGCGCTGCGGAAAATCGCCTCGACCACCTCCATATTGCTGACGGCATCCTCGATAGGCGTGGGCACGGGCGTGTTGCTAAGTATGGCCTGCGAGAAGAGGTCGCCTTGAATAGCGTACTGGTTACAAGTGTCAAAGATGACCTCGTCGATCTCGGTTCCGCGTTGGTGCCAAAGCTTGCAGGGCCGGTCGGGAGGAGCGTTGAACGGGATCTCGATCTCGATGCGTCCCGTGTCGCCAAAGATATTCACGCGCTGGCATGGAACCATTTGCGTCGAGCAAGTGAATGTCGACGTTCCATTGCCAAAGTCAAGTATCGCCGAAGTCAGTCGGTCAGTCATAAAGTTTGGATCATTCTCGACAATACCGAAGGTGCGAGCAGGCTCGGACTCAAAAATGAAACGCGACAGAGAGATTGGGTAGCAACCGATGTCCATTAAACCGCCACCACCAATATCGGCCATGTTGCGGATGTTGCTGCCGTCGTTGTTGAAGTACGAAAAGATGGTCTGAATCGTACACAACCGACCAATGCCGCCTTCGCGAACGATTTGGCGAGCCCGTTGCCACTGGGGATGGTGACGGTACATGAACGCTTCCATAAGCTTCAGATGCGGGTGGCGTTTTCCGGCATCGACGAGTTGCTGGCCCTCTGCGGAAGATAGTCCAATCGGCTTCTCGCACAACACGTGCTTGTTGGCTTCCAGTGCCCGAATCGACCAGGGCACATGCAAGTGATTGGGCAGTGGGTTATAGATGGCGTCAATCTCGGCGTCGGCGAGCAGTTCCTCGTAAGATCCGTACGCCTTCGCGATCCCTAATTGTTTGGCAGTTGCCCGCGCCGCTTCAAGGTTTCGTGACGCGATCGCAGTGATCTCGCAGAAGTTCGACTTTTGCATCGCCGGCAAAACTTTCTCGGTGCCGATCTTGGCTGTGCTGATCACTCCCCACCGGATCTTACTCATCGCTTCGACTTCCTCTCTTTCGCGGACAAAAAACTCTGACTCGCCAAACCCGACTCGATCATCCGCGTATTACGCAGTCCAATTACCCGCACCGGCAGACGCCAACCGAATATATCAAAGGCTCCGATAGTTCCGAAGTGTCGCGAGCAAAGTTTCCATGTCATCTCGCAAGGGAGCTACAAACTCAACGCACTCGTTGGTGATTGGATGCGTGAGCTCTAATCGTCGTGCGTGCAGGGCATGTCGCGTCAACAACACGTCCGTTTCCTCATCTCCAGTGATTTCCCCCAGAGTGATCTGGGATCGACCACCATAGAGGCGATCGCAGAGGACTGGTGCGCCAGCATGAGCCATATGCACTCGGATCTGATGCGTGCGACCTGTCTTCGGCAGTACCTTCACTAACGCAAAACCTCGAAAGCGTTCGATCACCTCGTAAAACGTCTTAGCGTCGCGTGTCGTCTCGTGATCGGGTCGAATGGCCATCTTTTCGCGATGATAGGGATGCACACCGATAGGTTGCTCGATAACGTCGCGGTCGCGATCCAAGGTACCGATGACAATCGCAGTGTACTCCTTCTCCGTGGTTCGAGCTTCAAACTGCGCAGCGAGTCCCAGATGAGCCTGATCCGTCTTGGCAACTACAATCACCCCGCTCGTTTCACGATCCAGGCGATGGACAATACCGGGTCTCGTGGGTCCTCCCACGCTACTCAGTTGTCCGAAGCGGAACGCCAAAGCACTTGTCAAAGTTCCTGACCAATGTCCTTTGGCCGGGTGTACAACCATTTCAGGCGATTTGTTGACGACAATGAGGTGATCGTCCTCGAAAAGAACATCGAGCGGGATGTCCTCCGGCTCGGGACCTTCGGCTGCGATCTCCGGAAGTACAATCGAAACGGTTTGGCCAGCACGAAGCCGATACGAGGCCTTTGTTCGCTTTCCATCGACCTGAACACCGCCCGCGTTTATCGCCTGCCTCAGCTTAACGCGGCTGTAGTTCGTAAACTGAGAGGCTAGATAACCATCGAGTCGAGCGTCCGCGTGTTCTTCGCCAACAATCCGTTCGACCGGAACTAACGAAGACTCACCGGGATCTTGCGCTGCCACTTGCTTATTCCGAAGCGTCCTCGCCCGCCGGCGATGCTGCTGGCTCGACCGGCGAATCACTTGCAGCTGGGACAGACTCGGGGGCAGGCGGCTCGGCGGGGGTGTCGCCTACAACAGGTGCAGCCGGCTTCTCCGCAGCAGACTCGGTACCCTTTTCCGGAGTCGGACTCGCTGTTTCGGAATCAGCCGAATCCGATTCTGAAGCTGGGCTGTTCAAGTCAGGCTCAGCCACTGGATCGGTTGACGGCGGAACAGAAACAGGGTCAACGCTTGTCGTTGGCAAACCTGGAAGAGAAAGATCCGGTCGATCCGAAAGCTCGCTCAAGTCACCGGGAAGATCGGGAACGCCCAGACCATCTGGCATACCGGGAATGGCTGGCGGTCGCGGAGTTTGATTCGCGAACCAGTTGTACCACTTGGCTGTAGAGGGATCGCTCAAGACATCCGAACGTCGCTGTGCTTCCTTACCGAGCGCCGACGTCGGGGCGCTGCTGATCAGTTTGCCGTAATACTCTTTTGCCTTGTCGATGTCCGCCAAGGACTCGTAAGTTTGTCCGAGTCCAAACCAAGCCCGCTCGCGAAGGAGTTTTTCGGTCGCGGAGCGATCCACGGCAAGATAATCCTTCTCTGCTTCTTGAAGGTTCTTTTTCGCGTTGTCTCGGTTGGTATAGAGGTCGCCGATTCCTTCCGCCAGCTTCAAATCAGCCTCTGCCAAGTAGGCCCAGACACTGGCTGTCGATCCTTGGTTTGCTGCTGCAACGATCCCCAATGCCTCAGGGTCGCGCTCGCCGAATGCCTGAAAGAATTGGTTCCAGCTCGCCTGTGACCGAGCCGCTTGATCCTTAATCAAAAACGAACCGGCGATCGCTGCGGCAGCGGCGAGGAGAATAAAGGCCAGGACGGTCTTCGAATAGCCTTGCGACTGCTGCAAGTGTTTGCCAATCCAGTCAGCCAAGACGTTAGTTTGCAACTCGTGCCTTCGATCTGTCTTCATCGTCCGTTGCCGTTTATTTCGGGGTAAGGTGCGATTGCGGCCCGTGATTCTAGTTAGTCCATAACGAGCTGGAAATCGGAGCTCCAGGCTCAGCCGCTGCACGGAAGTATAGAACTGACCAAGGAATAGCTCAAGGGCGAAGCTTCCGCGTTTCCACGGGACACCCCTCGCAGGGCGTGAAGTGATGGGCGATTTGTTCCGAGCCCGAAATTGCGGCGTTCGCAAGGCCGGAATGCAAACACTGAGCCATCAGGGGCCAAGCTACCCATCGCTGGAGGCGGCAAGCGGAAGGGCACCGCGTCGGTAGTAGGATGTCAATGCCGGCTACTGCTGGCTTGCGGCAATACAGTCGGCCAGTGTGTCGACGGTTTGTTCAATTTGCGCGGGAGTGTGATTCGATGTAATGAAGAATCGCAGTCGCGACAGGCTTTCAGGGACAGCAGGATAGAGAATCGGTTGTGCGTCGATGCCGTTGCGGAGTAATTCATGAGACAGCCAAATGCAACGCATCGAATCTCCAATGATGATCGGTACCACCGGGGTGCCTTGGCTCTCTCCGGTGTTCAATCCTCGTTCCTTGGCCAGTCGCACAAACAAAGCCGACCGGTCGCGAAGAGTCTCAACACGCTCTGGTTCGTCGCGCAGACATCGGATCGCCTCCAGCGACGCCGCAGAACTGGAAGGTGGTACCGCAGTCGCAAACACGAAAGCGGGAGTCGTGTACTTCAAGTATTGAATCATCTTGTGACGCCCCGCAATGTAGCCGCCGGCGCTGCCGAGTCCCTTGCTGATAGTGCCCATCCACAAGTCGCCATCATTTGGATCCACTCCAAAGTGTTCGCAAATTCCTCGACCGGTCTTACCCAACACGCCAATCGAATGCGCTTCGTCAACATATAGCAGGGCCTTGTGCCGCAATTTGACATCGATGAATTTCGCCAGATCGGGATAGTCTCCGTCCATGCTGTAGACGCCTTCTACCGCCACCGCGACGCGTCGATACTGGGACCGGAGGTCCCTCAATAGTTTGTCTACGTGAGCGTAGTCGTTATGTGGAAACGGACGCCGTTGCGCCTCGGAAGTCATCGTGCCATGCACAATGCTGTTATGCGCCAACTCGTCATACAGAATCAAATCGTTTGCGCCGAACAGATGAGCAAGTACGGAGGCGTTTGTTCCGTAGCCACTTGGGAACACTAACGCCGCTTCTGTGCCAATCCAGGCTGCCAGCTCGCGGTCGAGTTCAGCGAGAATTGTGCTATCACCACCAACCAATCGGCTGGCCGATGCGCTCGTCCCGAACTGCTCTATTGCCCGCGTGGCGGCGGCGGTGACCCGCGGCGATCCTGCAAGTCCTAAGTAGTCAAAGCTGGTGTAGCTGATGACTTCGTTTCCGTTCACCCAGGCATTCGACCCTTTCACGCGTTCCTTCACTCGAAAGAACGGGATCGAATACCCAGCAGCCTCCGCCCCGGTCAATCTCTGATCGAAAGCCACACACTCAGGAAAGAGTTCGACATTGTAATGCTCAGGGCGAACATCACTTGGCGCGGCGGGTTCCGCTGGCTCCGGTTTGGCTGCCACTTGCTTTTTGGGTGCGGCACCGCGACTGGTTTTCTTGGCCAGAATCTCTTGAACACACTCTATTAAGTCCCCACAGGTTTCGAGGTCATACAACATGTCTTCTGGGAAACGAATGACGAACGCTTCTTCGAGACGGTTGATCACGCCCATTCGTGCAAGCGAATCAACACCGATCTCATACAACGAACTTTCCAACGTGAGATCGACTTCGATGTCTGGTGGAATGATCGACCGTACCTGCTCGAAGACGGCATTTGCAATCTCATTGGCTTCGGCTGACAAGCCTTGTGTGGGCTTCATGCTGTAATCCGGTGGGACAATTAATAAGCGGCCTAGAAACGGCTTCGATGTGGATGTGGTGAGGCGACCAATTCGTCCCTATCGGATTGGCAAACCTTACGCTCCCACAGGTATGAGTATAGGTCTTTCCGCCGCCGGAGCGAAGAGCGGACTTGCATCAATTGGTTGAAGTCTCACGAGCCCAGTTCAATCAGACTAATTTCAGCAGGACCTGCACAGGTCCATGCCATAGTACCTCCTGCGCCGAGCTACCTCCGCGATGCTAAGGAACACGGGAAAAACAACTTCGCTATATCTTCTGCTAATCATCCCACGGAGTGTGATGGCTACTTTGGTTTCGCCGAAGTTATTTTTCCCGTGTTCCTAAGTTCAGTAGTTCCCAATAGAGGATTTCATTTCTTAAATCTCACAAATCGTTCGTACGGCTTGGCGTTGAATTCCTTGGGAATGATCGGCATGGAGTAGGCGTTGGATGACTTGGGTGACCCAGAGCAGCATCTCGTTGAAACGTAGTAGTTCGCGTTATGGCAACGCCCAGCAATTGGTCTCGGCCACCGGCATCGCGCTGCTGACCACACAAAGCGGCAAGCAACGCTTCGTCAGCAGTCATTGGGCCTGCAACAAGTTCTTGCGGCAAACATTTCACGAGTTCGCCGGTCTTTCGATCACCAACAGCCGCTGGGCCAAAGCGTTTTACGAATCGCAACTGGCTCGCCACAAGTCAACTCAAGTCGCGCGATGTGCGTTGACTTACAAGTGGCTGCGAATCATCTATCGCTGCTGGCAAGCCGGAGAAGCCTACAACGAAAAACGCTACATCCAACGTCTCGCGGAGACGACATCCCCGTTAGCCGAACACCTGAAAAACCGAGCCGCATGACCGATTAACCCGTTTCCCCAGACGACATTCGCAGTGGAAAACTTGTCGATCACCGCCCCACAAGAAATACATAACTATTCCATCACGCCTCGACCCGCTGACTCAGATGTCTCCCACGCGACCATCTCTGGCAACCTTTCTTCCAACACGTTGCGAATCGTCGGATCGAAGGGCGCATCGGTCAAATCGCGACAGGCAGCGAACTCCGACACATCCCGCGCGGCCGCGATCAAGTGGATTTGAGTCACCCTGCTTCCAGTGCATGTTCTGACTTTATATTCCAGTTTCAATTCCGTCGCTAACGAATGATTGGCATAGCCGTGAACTTCGTCTTTCGTAAGGATGCAATCCGCTCGTGAGCGTATGGTTTCCCTCCTTGGAATGACATGTTTGGCACCAAGTCATCTTCTTGAGGGACCTTGCGTTCACACATACCAATTAGCCCAATTGGGAACTACTGAATTTGCCTGTGAGTTTCATTTCCGCGGCGCTCCAAAACTCGTTAGGAACACCGTGGAAATAAAGTTACTCGGCAAATTTAGACGCTTCGTTCAATCAATGAAAAGTGATATTGCAGACTGAGAATAAGCAGCTTGGGAAAATAACAGCGGTGGGCTATAATATTCATTCAAGCTGGGAAGTGCGTCTACGCAGCCTAAGCCTTCAGTGCTTTCCAGCAATGATTAGTAGCACTGAAGAGGCCCCAGAATGCGACGACTGAGAGCGAGGCTATTCAGTAAGTCTCGACATCTACACAACACGGTCCATACGCGGCTCGCATCGGTCAAGCCGAAAGTTGACTTTCTGAGAAGACTTGCCGGACGGCTCCATACACAACGCCGTCGATCTCGGAAGCGGGCGCGCTGTGGCTTTGGAGAGACTCAGTTCGTTTTATTCGGCGAAGCTCTGGAAGCGAGACTGGTTCTAGCTGGGGCCGGATTTGATCTCACCTCCAGTGTCGTCACAAGTTCGCCACTTGCGGAGGGCGAGGGTTCGCCCATCCACCTCTTTCCCGACTTCTCCAATACTCTCGCCGTTGGTGATTCCCCAACCGCGATTGCAAGCAGTAAATTCGACGATGATACGTTTCCCGATCTAGTAACGCTGAGCCCGATCGAAAATAGTATTTCGATACTCTTAGGGAACGGTGATGGGACGTTTCAAGAGAGTAAATCGTTCGCCGTCGGAGAGGAACCTGTTGCCGTCACGATCGCGGACTTCAACGCCGACGGCAAGTCGGACATCGCAACGGTGAATAGTTCCAGCAGCGATGTGTCAGTGCTCCTCGGCGCGGGCCAAGGTCTCTTTGCGTCGGAATTTCGTCTGCCCGTCGGCGGAGATCCTAACGACATTACCCATGGAGATTTCAACAACGACGGTCGTGTGGATTTGCTTGTGCTGGGTTATGGGCTGATCGTATTCTTGGGTCGAGGCGATGGCACCTTTGAAGATGGAATCTCCTTTTCCAGTTCGGGTGGAAAGGCTGTCGTGGCAGGTGACTTTGATAGTAACGGCAACCTAGATGCAGCCATCGTGCGCACCGTCCGACAATCGACGGGCGGGCCGCTGGAAACCTTTCATGAAGTTCGCATCTTCCACGGACTTGGTGACGGCACGTTTTGGCCTTACAGCACATTCCACGGAAATCCACAGCGGTTTCCAGTCGGTGAAGATCCGAGCGATCTTCAAATTGGGGACTTCAACAACGATGGCATTGTTGATGTCACGACTGTGAATGCGGAGGGTGTGTCACTACTTGTCGGAGCGGGAGACGGTACATTTGCCGCGGCCAAGGAAATAGCGACCCCCGAATTCTCCGGCACCTCCGTTGAAGCAACCGACTTTAATGCCGATGGGCTCCTCGATGTTATCGCAAGCCGAGAAGGCAGCGTAGCAATCTTACTGGGCGACAGTGCGGGTGACCTTGCCAGCCCTCTGTTGTATGCAAGCATCGCTGGTTACGGCGGCTATGCGACTCCGCTCGACTTCAACTCCGACGGTGTGCTCGATGTGGCCTACGCCAGTCATTCACTCTCTACGGGTGGATTCGTCGCATTAATGCCGGGCAACGGCAATGGCACGCTCCAAGCGCCACACATCTTGCCTGGATACAATCTTCGCAACAACAACACGATTGTTGCCGCCTACACGGGGGCAAACGGTGACTTTAACGGCGATGGCAACGATGACTTGGTTGGAATCTTCCAGAACGACACCACCGCTAACAGCGAATTTCAAGTGCGTTACGGCTCGCCGGATCGGATGCTCAACTCGTTTGATACAGCGGCACTGCAAGAGACACTTCCGTCGGATATCGACTTTAAGAACCCCGGCGATGTAAACGGTGATGGTCTTGATGACCTTATCGTCGTGGATGGAGTGCCCTTCGACGGCACCGATCTTGAAGCCCAACTCTATTTGGCAAATGGCGACGCCACATTTCGTCCATCATTTCGTTTTGATGCGTTGTATCCCATTTCCATGAACTTCGACGGAAATAACTACTTGGACTTTGAAGACTATAGCATCAAAGTGAACCAGGGAGCCACCCTCGAAACGCTTACCTACATACCGGAGGAAGTGGTTAATGGGCAACAGAACCCGTTTTGCGTTTATGACGAAAACAGTAACTGTCGCCCGACAGATTTCACTCAATTCGGCAGCTACGAACTTGTTTCAAAAGGTCCCCTTCCTGATTTCGATGGCGACGGAAAGAGTGACGGAGTAAATGGGTACTTGCAACTGTTGCTATCGGACGACAGTGATGAGGACGATGGACTGCCGTTTTTCGACGTGGGAGATTTCGAGTTTGATTTGAATTCGTTTTCAATTGCAAATGTTAGGGCGGGCGATTTCAACCGTGACGGAAAGCAGGATTTAGTATTCGCTGGCAACTCGCCAGAGCTATCGGTCTACTTAGGAAATGGGGATGGAACTTTCAACCCACGCATCGCCGTTGACTCGGGTACCGAAGCGGGGACTAAGCAACTGCTGATTGGCGATTACAATAACGACCAACAGTCAGACGTACTCGTGAATCCGGAAGGCTTCAATGGCTTCACGTTACTTTTTGGAAATGGCGATGGAACATTCCCCGCCTCTCAGTCGGTTAACATTGTATCGGATGAACTGTATCAAGGTGACTTCGATGGTGACGGCTGGATGGATATTGCGATCGAAGGGTTTGACTCTGCCCTCGTCTACTTCAACGTCGGAGGCGGTGGGCCGCGGGGAGATGAAGCACGAGCACCGCGAGTGACCGATTTTGGTGGAGAAGGCATCTCCAGCCAAGTCACGATCAAGTACACGTTGCCGGAAGATTCTTCTAGGCCCGTAACACTCACGATCGTGCAATCTTCCGATGATGCACTCGACGAACAAGACAAAAGTCTCGGGGCAATCACGGTCACACCCGACACAATTATCAGTAGCGGCGGAACGCTGCAACTGATTAACGAGTCGGCAAACGAGGCGTTAGATAAAGGGAGCCACGAACTGTTGATCGATGCCTCAGCGTTTGGCTTCCTCACCAACGCGTTGGGTAACGCGAACATTCAGCAACTTTTTGCCTTCGGCGACGCAACCCATGCCAACGCACTTGATCGCGGCACGTTCGCGCCGTTTCGCGGATTTCATCTCACCGCGGATAATCGTGCCGTACTCCGAACAGGCCCCGGTTCGAAGGATGTAATGATCGCCAAGGGCAACCCGGATGAACTGACTTTCAGCTTCGAACTGGCAGATGCCGCGATGCCTGCTCGGTCCGCGACTGCTTCCACACCTGGCGAGATCTTGATCGTAGCTTCCTCATCCGATGACTTCATTCACGTGCAACACGACGTAACCACAGACACGATCATTCGTGCAGGGGACGGCGTTAACATGGTGGTGGGAGGAGCGGGGAACGACAACATCCTTGGCGGAGCCGACACGGACGTTCTGCTAGGCGAAGGGTTTGACATCGACGTCGAAGTCCTTCGCAGCTTTCTCCAGAATCTAGCGGCGAGAAAGATTGAGTTAGTCGATCTCGATGTTGCCCACTTTGGCGCAGGACAAGACACCATCGACGGAGGTGACGGCTTTGACGTGATCTTTGGCGGACCGGGCGATGATGAACTCCGTTCTGGCGCCGGTGGCGGCATCTTGTTTGGCGACGGCTTGCGACTTGATGCCACGCTCAGCTTCGATCTCCAACCGCTGATCGAAGCACCTGATTTGGACGCAGCCATCAAAGCGTTTCCCACCGCGTTCGAACTCGAAGCGGGAATCTCGTTGGTCGGCGAGGGCACCGACTCGATCTACGGCGGCAGCGGAATCGACTTGGTGTTAGCCGGGGCGGGGAACGATATATTCTTTGCACTCCCGCCTGAAGACACCGAGTCGGCCGATGGCGGCACGATCGATGTCATTCTTGGCAACGACGGCGACGATACGATCAACGACCGTGCAGCACGGTTTACGGTTGCATTGGGGGGAGCCGACAACGATGCAATTCTAGGAAGTAACTCGGGAAGCTTCCTGATTGGCGGCGATGGCAACGATACGTTGGGCGGTGGCGACGGGATTGATGTGTTACTGGGGGACACGCTCGACTTTGGAGTGCATTCCAATATCGATGATATTCTCGCCGGTTTCGGCAATGGCAAGCTCTCGGCCGGGTTCGCGGTGGGGCCGGGTGATGAAAACATCAAGGGCGATGATGTGCTTTCTGGCGGTCGTGGCTTCGACTTTCAAGTCGGAGGTTATGGCAACGACTATCTCGAAGGAGGCGAAGGCACTGGGCTGCTGTTTGGCGATTCATTCAGTTTTTCGGCAACGCTGAACATTGGCTTCGAAGATGCCGCCGAGTCCGATAGCCAGAATGAAACCGAACGGCGAACCAAGTCCGGCGGCTGGCTCTCGAAAGCGTTGTCGCTGTTCTCGGTCGACGTGGACTTTAGCCTCGAAGGAACTGGCGACGATACGATCATCGGATCGACCGGACTGGACCTAGCGTTTGGCGGAAGTGGCGAAGACCATCTTTTCACGGGCGGCGGAACGGTTGATCTCCTGTTTGGAAACGAAGATAACGACGAATTGCGTGGTGGCGGCGAACGAACGCAGCTCACCGAGCTTGTCGAAACCGTCGACGCGGATGCCGTAGAGCTGCGTGAGTTGGGCGACCGCATACGCAACAAAGAGACGTTGCGAGTCGGTGGGCTGGACGACAGCAAGTTCTCGATCATGGTTGGCGGAAGTGGTAGCGATACGCTGATTGCTACTCCGGCCGAAGACGGCATTCCAGCAGATATCGGTGGCAGCGTCTTGCTTGGCGATGATTTCCGATTTTTGGGTATCCCCACCACGTTTACCGACATCTTCACAATCGAGTTCAACGGACGGATCCCTGTCTTCTTTGGTATTCAGTTCGGCATCGTTCAAAACGGCATCGACCACGAAGGGGAAGGCCAAGACATTTTGGAAGGTGCTGCGGGTGGCTTCAATCTTCTGATGGGTGGCGATGGTGACGACACACTCACGGGCAATGGCTTCTTTGACATCCTGATGGGTGATTCGTTGAACCTGGGCGCAGATGTTTCGATTGACTTTCGCAATGTATCGCTCGACAAGACAATCGAAGAAAACTTTGACGCCATCGACACGAGCTTCGAATTGCCGGGGCTTGCAGGAACGGGAGCGGATACGATTCGCGGCGGCGATAGCTTCACGATTGCGATCGGAGGCGATGGGCCAGACGACATTCGCGACGAGGGAGGTGCTGTCGATCTGTTGTTTGGCAACAACGGTGACGACGAGATCCACGCCGGGACGGGATTCAATTTGATTGTTGGTGGCCGAGATACCAAGAACGCCTTGACTCCACCCGGCCAGCGGCGGGGCGACTTTCTTGTGGGTGGTCGCGATGCGACGAACGTGATTCTTGGAGACACGTTCCAGTTCAACGTCCCCAGCTTGTTTGCGCTGAATGCACTAAAAAATGGCGACATCAACGTGCAAGTCGGATTGGTTCCTGCAGGCCAAGGGGACGACATTATCCAAGGCGGCGATGGGCTCGATTTGATCATCGGTGGGGCGGGAGATGACATCATTACAGGCGGCGATGGAACCAACGCCATCCTCGGCGATTCGCTGACAAGTCTGAATCCATTTTCGTTTTCGACAAAGTTCTTTCAGGCTGCGCTCAGCGTGCTATTCGGCGATCCCACCGGGGCACTGGATAATGCAACGAATGCATTAGGACTGACCGACACCGGAGACGATCGTATCTTTGGAGGAGACGATATCGATATTGTTTTTGGTGGCAACGGCAACGACAAGATTTTCGGACGCGATGGTTTTGACTTCCTGGTCGGGGGCGGCGGCGATGACGAAGTGTTCGGCGAAGGGGGACGTGACATCGTCCTGGGTGGACTCGGCGCGGACGAGCTACATGGGGGTGAGGGTGACGACCACCTTGAATCGGAAGAGGGCGCGGACAGCTTCTTCGGCGAAGAAGGGAACGATCGCATCTTCGGCGGGATTGAAAACGATTCGCTCTTCGGAGGCCCCGGTGATGATGAGTTGTTTGGCGAAGATGGCGACGATACGCTGGATGGCGGCACCGGCAACAATACGTTTATTGACAATGAAGGTTCGAACACAATCATCCAACGGCTGGCCGCGGATGACACGGCATTCACCACAAGCGGTGTTCCGATCACATTGGACGTGTTGGCTAACGATGGCAATGGCGTCGATGACATCCTGCTGGCTAGTTTTACCCAACCAACTCTTGGCTCGGTAGCGCGTGACGATCGCGGCACGCCGAGTGACTTGACCGACGATCGGTTGATATACACGCCGCCCACCGACTCGATAGGCGTCGCCCTCTTCACCTACGAAGTTCGCACGCCGAGTGATGAGACAGACAACGCCACGGTCTCGATCACGGTCGATGCATCTGAGATGGACTTCGGCGACGCCCCCGAACTGTTTGGATATCCGACTAGCCTCGCGATGAACGGCGCGCGACATGCCGTGGGCTCACTTCGCCTGGGGTCGTTTGTCGACAGCGAGATTGACGCGATACTCAACGACACGCAATTGGGAACGCCTTATATCGTGAGTATCGGCGACGATGCGGGCGGCGCTGACGAAGACGGAATCGTCACGGTCAGCAGTATCGTGACTACCGAGTCGACTGGAACCACGGCGAGTCTGGCTGTGACTGTGTCAGAGGACGGTAAGCTTGACGGTTGGATTGATTTCGATCATGACGGCGTGTGGAGTCATACCGAACAGGTTTTCGCGAGCCGAGATGTCCATGCTGGAATGAATGTTTTAAGTGTTGCTGTGCCCGTCGGAGCCATACCTGGGACAACACAAGCACGCTTCCGTCTCAGTTCCGCGGGGGCACTCTTGCCCACAGGCTCTGCGCCAGATGGAGAAGTCGAAGACTATAGTTTCACGATTGTTGATGGCGATCAACCAAACGGCGCTTCGTTAACCGTACGCCCGCCAGTGTCGGGGACACTTGAGGTCACAACGGAGAACAACGAACTTGTCTTGACGTCGGGCGAGACGGAACTGATCCGCGTTCCCGTGGCGGCATTAAGTCGCGTTCAGATATTTGGAGCGGACGGGGACGACACAGTAGCCATCGGCGATGTGGAGATGGTCTACAGTGGGCTACTCGCGGGCGACGCAGGCCAAGGCTACGACACGCTCCGCCTTAGCGGAAGCGAACAACATGTGGATCTGGCGCAGATCGACGAAACTCTCGTACGCGGCGTTGAAGCCATTGACGCTCGCGGCAGCGGCAACAACTCAGTTGCTTTGACCGGAGCGGATATCGCCAGACTCTCCCCACCGGGTGGACACTTGCGCGTAATAACTGATGCTGGTGACGATCTTGAAATCGGAGTCGGTTGGAGTGTCGACAGCACATTCGTTGATAACGGCGACTTTATTCGTGTCCTAAAACAGGATGCTGCTATTTTGGAGTTGGTGGGGCCGTTCGACTGGAGTAATCCAACTAATCACCTGGACGTCAATGCCGATGGAATTGTCGCACCAATCGACGTGCTAATCGTGATCAACGAGCTAAATGGACCTGAGTTCACAGATAGCCAGCGCCGATTGCGTGATGCGTCCAGTCTCGATCAATTCCCGGGCTACTTCTTCGATACTTCACGCGATGGAGTCCTTTCCCCTCTCGACGCCTTGTTGATCATTAACCGCATTACCAGCAACGTCTCGACAATAATCGCTGAGGGCGAAGTACCGACCCAAAGCGTCGATTTTGTGCTGGCCGACATTTTCGAACCACGACACTATCAATTCGACGGTGACCCGTTGAACGGCAGAGCGGACATAGCCGTCGACTTAGCATGGACGTCGACGCTTGCAAGTGTACCACGGGCTACAACACAACTTGGCCACCTGTCACACCGCGACGACCTCGAACGCGTCTCGAACGAAGACGACCTCCTCGCGGCAGTCGATGCGATCTTCGAGGAGGGTGACTTCCTCTAAAACGAATAAGACGCACCTCTCATTAACTCGTCCAGCGAGAATCATTCGACCATCCGACCTTTGCTAATAGAAACGCAACTTGCCAGATAAGTGTCACGACACTCGCGCGAGCTAGCCGAAGCGATCCTCTTACAAAGCAAATCAACCTCGGTGACCAAGGACATCTAGTGACGCTGGAATCGGCGTGCTCATTATGCCTTCGATTTCGCTTTACGTAGGCGGAGTGCGTTTTGCCAGATTTGACACGTCGATAGAACCGAGCTTACAGTTGTCGCGGCGATCCAAGAAGAGCATCATCGAACAACAGCGTCTTTTCATTGCCAGAGCGAGATCTTGCCAGGCAATCTGTGCCTAGTGGTAAAGGAACAGTTCTCCTTCCCGGCAACGAAATCGCTGTTCAACAACCCGGAACAACTCGGCCAGAGATCCGGCGTCAGGCGCGGGTAAGCATTTGAAGATCGGCTGACGGCGATGGTTTGTGCTCTTGCGGCAGAGACCAAGGAAGAAGAATGCTTAGCAATGATCGAATGCCACACGAGCGGCAATCCAGGTCAACGCGGTGCCGACCTGATGCCCCAGATGTGTGCCGAATTGGTCGACGCCATATGCAGAAAGGATACTGACATTTTCGGAACTCTATTTCAGGGAGACGTGACCTGTGGGGATTCGCGACGTGCCGACAGATCACATCTCGGTTCCGGTGTTGTTCGAACGGATGCGTTTCGACACAAATGCGATGTTTACACAAGTGTCTAAAGACACAGATGTTTCTAAATCAACACTTCCAAACATAATTGACGTCCCCAGGTGGCTCGCTCGAATTGAACCCCAGATCGCCGTACTCAACGACGCGGCAGCTGAAAATGGCGAATAGCCTGTACTCCGGGACCACTTACCAGAGCCCGAATCACCGCCAGCGAGGCAGCAGGTCGCTACCTTTAGTCCAGCATCTGGAAACGCGATGTGATGACACTTCCACGCGAACGTCTTAATAGCACTCTGAAATACGCACGAAGTGAAGACTCAAAAACCTGTGATGTTGATGCAAAGAGTGTCAATCCACTCCGTAGACGTAGCGTCCGTCGTAGCGTAGACTAGTTGTTAAACGTGTGGGAAAATTGCTCTCAGTTTCTCCTTTCTTCTAGCGGGTGTTTGTCGCGGAAGGCAGTGTTGCTTGCTGCCACATCGCGAAAAAAGCGACGGAAGCCGAATCTCGTCGGTATTTCGCCCCACACGTGATGCTGTATTCGGCGCTCGACGCGGGCGTCGCCAGAAGCGTTGTACAAAGCCGTCGTGCAGGACGTGTCGGTCATTAAGAATGCGCTGCGAGCGCGAACTGCCGTCTGAGTGCCTGGCTGGAGGTATCGCCAGATGAGTGAAAAGAAGCCTACTCCATTAGTGTCGCGACCGAGTGGCAAGGTGTGTCCAGTGTGCGGCGATCGAGCGTACTCGCAGGGAGGCATTCATCCGCAATGTGCTGTTCGGCAGGCCGATGCCGCTCGTGCTGACGCGCTCAAGGCTGCTCGGAAGTTAGAAGTGGCGGAAGCAAAGCCTTCGACATGGCGAGTCAAGAAATGTCCGAAGTGTAAGAAGCAGTCTCACGTCCGATGTAAAACGTGCGATTGTGGTCACGTCTATTTCTGAACACAACTTCTCGGCATGTAGTGTGGCAACGAGACTCTATTCACGGTTCCTTTACGACAACTTGTGGAGGTTACGTGGGCAGATCAGACGATTGTTACCTCATCGCATCAGGGCTTAGGACAACACCAATCCATTCAGCAACGAGGAAACCAATTATGAGCGACGTTCAACTGCAAACGGCTTCAATTATCGCCGATATGCGGACGATGCGCTGCGATCAATGCAAGGTGGCAATACACGATGAACTTGCAACCGAATGCGCCGTATGCGGTGCACGGTTCGACTCCATCGTTTCAAACCATGCTGGCTTGGCTCAGAAGCTCTACGCCAAGCGAGCGCAGGCTGGTGTGACGCGTTGCAAATCGCGGTAGCGGGCTAATGTTAAACACCACGCGACCGAGATGGATCTGCATCCGCCCGCTGCTTTGGTTTCACGGTCATTTGATCAACAACATTTCGAACACCGCTAACTTGGTTCGCTGCTCGAATCATAACGCGCCGCTGGTTTTCAAATTGCAGCGTGCCGGTCAGTGTAACCGCACCACTTCTTACGGATGCGGTGACTTTCGACTGTGTTCCCATCCGCATCAGCCGCTTGTTGACGTCTTTTAGAACTGTCTTGTCATTAGGTCGGTTGCCGAATGTCATCGTAATAACTCCCATAAGGGTTTCGCGAAAGAAAAGAATGCTGGACATCCCAGCAGAGATCGGCCCAGGCGCGCAGAGACGGCACGCCGTGGGTTACGAACCATTGAAGTCAGAGCCAGGCTTCCCGGAGAACGGGCTGGAGGGAAAGGTCGAAACGCCGACTCTCGCCCGGCAGACAGATCCCACAATGAGTGGTTGAGCGAAAATGCTCGTTGCTGAATTCGCTTCGCTCAGCATACACGAGTGGCGGCCGAACTAGATAGCCTTTCTGATGAATCTTTTGAGAATTGCCAAATGGACTCGGTAATCGATGCCGCCGCTCATCATGGGAACGCGTGGCCTATCGCACGAGACATCGACGTGCTAGACTCGATATAGTTTGGCGCGAGATCGACACCGATTTGCTGTGTCGTGTTCATTCAAATTCGAGACTGCGGCCACCTGGATGTTTACTGGCGCAATGCCGTGACATCCTTGTATCTTCCTTTCGACGGTGACTGATTCTCTTGCTCCTGAATCAAAGGCTGTTCGTTTGCTGCGCATAACCGCGCAAGGACGAACAACTATTCACGCAACGGCAGCCATGTGAGTTGCCGAAATCGTCCTCTTGTCGAAAGAAAGTTAGGTCCGAATGAAGTTCGAATCACTCGCACTCTGCGAGCCATTGCTCCGTAGCCTCAAGGCTGCGGGTTACCAAGAAGCCACACCCATCCAACAGCAAGCCATCCCCAAGCTTCTTGCGGGGCACGACTTAATCGGTTGTGCTCAAACCGGAACTGGCAAGACCGCTGCGTTTACCTTGCCCACTTTGCAACGCCTGATGCCGGCTGCCAGTATCGCGAAGGACGTCACGCCTCCGCGTAGCGGACGAGCCATCCGCGCTCTCATTTTGACGCCAACCCGCGAGCTCGCCGCGCAAATTGGTGGCAGTTTGGCGACCTACGGCAAGTACACGAATGTCCAACACACGGTGATCTTTGGCGGCGTTGGGCAACAGCCGCAAGTGCGGGCCTTGAAGGCCGGAATTGATGTCCTCGTCGCAACACCCGGCCGTCTGCTAGATCTCATCCAGCAGGGATTCATCAAGCTGAGTGCGGTGGAAGTTCTGATTCTTGACGAAGCCGATCAGATGCTCGATATGGGCTTTATCCATGACTTGAAAAGGATCGTCGCGTTGGTTCCGAACCATCGCCAGACACTGATGTTTTCGGCCACGATGCCGAAGCCGATCCGTGATTTGGCAAAACAATGGCTGAGGCGACCGTTCGAAGTGAAAGTCACGCCAGTTGCTTCAACGCCCGATCGCGTGTCGCAATCCGTTTGCTTAGTTGAGCGGCAAGACAAGCCAGCGGTACTGACGCGGTTTCTCAACGAAACTCGCCGTTCGCGGACGCTCGTGTTCGCACGCACGAAGCGTGGAGCGGATAAGATCGCTCGCGGCCTGCAACGCGACGGAATTCGAGCCGTCTCGATCCACGGCGGCAAAAGCCAATCCAAGCGCGGCGCCGCGATCCGTGAATTCAATTCTCAAAGGCCTCCCGTTCTGGTCGCAACCGACCTCGCATCGCGCGGGCTCGACTTCTCGGGTGTCTCGCATGTAATCAACTACGACATACCCGAGTCGCCTGAGACCTACGTCCACCGCATTGGCCGCACGGCGCGGGCGGGAGCAACCGGGCGAGCGGTTTCGTTCTGCGGACGCGATGAGCGGCAATACCTGCGGATGATCGAAAGGCTTATCGGAAAGGCGATCGCTGCCGAAGAACTCGGCTGCACCGCAGGCGAGTCGGTATCGCGAGCCGCCCCACCGAAAAACGCGGCAAATGCAGATGCCGACTCGCAGGCCACGTCCCAGCGGTGCCTAAAAGCTCCGGCGGAACGTCAATTCCGGCGGAGCAACTCACGGACTCGGCCAAGTGCTTCGAAGAACACAGCAACGCCACGCCCGCAAAAGAAGTCTCGAAGGCGTCGAGCCGTGGTCTCATGAGTTGGGTAATCGCCCAGCCAGATGCGTCATCCCTTACTCACATAATACTGGAGAATCGAAATGCCTCGAGGCACCATCAAAAAGCTGATCGCGGACAAAGGTTTTGGATTCATCAACGGCGAGGGGGGTGAGATATTCTTTCATCACTCCGCATTGGTGGGTACCACGATCGAGCAGTTGCGCGAGAACCAATCGGTCGAGTACGAAGAAGGCCGAGGACCGAAGGGACCGCGTGCCGAAAATGTGCGGCCCGTGGAGTGACCGTATGCGCAGTGTCGACACGACTTCAACCAACTGATACAAGAGGAAACCATGTTTTCACAATCGGAGAGGTCTGTCTTTTGCAGATTCCGCCAGTTTCTCGTCACTCCTGGGGAAATGCTATGCTTTTTCGGCCCCGATTTGGACAAGCATAAAGTTGCGCTTCAGCGAATGACGGAAAGAGATTTGCTCGTGAAGGAGCAATTCAAAGGAGCGTACTCTCTCACGCAAGCTGGGTTTGAGGCGATGACGATGTGTGGACGTTGAGCGAAGGTGCGAGTTGCCGTAGGATTATCCGCTTCAAATTCCCTTGAAGCTCACGAATCGCTCCTCTTCGGGACTCCAGAGCTTCAGCCGCAAGCACGCAATTATGTCGTGCACTCGCAATGACGTCTTTCCCGGCGATCGCAGTTCTTCCAATGCCGCCATTGCTTCTGGCAGTCGGTAAAATGGAATGCGGGCATTGAGATGATGAACGTGGTGATAGCCAATGTTACCCGTGAACCAATTCATCAGCGGCCCCATCTCCATAAAGCTTGACGAATGCAAAGCGGCCTCGACGTGGCTCCATTCCGCGCGCCGTTTCAGCTTAGCTGAAGGGAAGTTATGCTGGGCGTAAAAGAGGTATGCCCCCAGCGCAGATGCTACGAACGACGGAACCAGCATCCCAAAGAGTAAGACATCCAGGCCTTGCCTGCCTAAGTGCATCATGACGCCACCGTGCAGTAGAACCGCAAGCAATCCGTCGATATGTCTTAACGGATTCAACAGGAAAGGCTGAAGCGACATCCGCCAGAGGAATACTGTGAAGTAGCCGAACAGTATGGTTAGCGGATGGCGGGCCATCGCATATGCGATCCGTTTGGCGATCGAAGCTGACGCAAAGTCATGGGTTGTCATGACGGGATACGAACCGATGTTGACACCAAAGGCTTTGGAGTTGTTCTTGTGATGGTGATTGTGGGAGCGATTCCACACGCTGGGCGGGTTCAGCAGCATCATGCCATAGAACCACATCAAGACAGTCGCGATGGGCGAGTCCTGGAGGATCGCGCCGTGCTGAAAATCGTGATAGATGATAAACAGCCGCACTCCGATCAGTCCGGCGACGATACTCGTTGCGCCCCGGACAGCGATTGGCAGATCGCTGACGGCGATGGCGAGCATGCCAACGAAAAGTCCAATTGCCCAGCTTAAATGCCACCAGCTAAGCCAACGATTTTCTTGAGCGAACTCCCTGCTTGCAATGAGCAGTTCTTTTGCTGGACGCATTGCGAACTCTCTCCATCCGTGGAATCGGGCGTAGATCGTCAGTTCTCAGTCGGCTCATCGATTGCAGCAGTCGTATCGATTGGTTGCCCCTCGTCTTGCTCCGAGTCCTTCTGCTTTTTCCGTTTCAGGGCCAGCTTATCTTCTGCTTTGCGCTTCTTTTTGGCATCACGCTGATGCTTTTCGAACGAATTTCGGTTTTTGGCCATTAATGTCTCGATTGCTGAAGAATCTGAACTTGGCGGCGGCGAACATACAGCGTTCGGCGTCTGCGTGACAGGGCAGTTGAAGAATCGAACAAGTAGCCCAGCCTACGAAGGCAGGGAACTTGCTTGGCCAAGTCCTGCAGCTTCTACCAGCGGCCGCGACTGCCCTCACGCCGTTCGTCGCGCGGGCGAGCTTCGTTGACGGTCACCGCACGACCGGCAATCTCTCTCATGTTTACACCGTCAATCGCTTGCTTCGCGGCTTGGGCGTCGCGCATCTCCACAAAGCCAAACCCGCGCGAGCGGCCTGTTTCGCGATCCTTGACGATGTTCACCGTCTGCACTTCGCCATACTCCCCGAACGCTTGTTCGATGTCCGCTTCGGTTGCTTCAAAACTTAGATTGCCTACATAAATGTTCATTCAAGAACTCCTGCAAAAGAAACAAAAGGGCTCCGGTTCTCCCGGAGGCTACACACGGGCTAACGGCGCATCGGGCGAGTTGACACACGTGTTGAATGGCTAGCGGCGCAAACGCACCAGGAAGACGTCCAGCCGTGGGCGCTGGAACAATCAGCAGGAGCCTAATAACGAAACCAGAGAGAACCCGAAAGAAAGCTTGGTCCGAACGAGAATCCGACTCGACCGTTACAACAACTTGTCCAAAGTACTATGACTAAGATCCTCTCTAAATTGTCGATCGCCAGCCACGGAGAAGGCACATGCAGTGCGAGAATGTCAATCGCGGCACAACGATGCGACAAGCATAGCGTATCGTTGCGGCATGTCGAGACGAATCGGATCCAGCGTACGCGACAGGATCGCGTACGCTTGCCGTAAACGCAATCACAGGCGAGGCTTGAAGAGGCAAAAAGAATTTAACCTTTCCATGATTTCCGATGAAAGCAACGCCATTTCGCAAGACCGGCATTGCATATCCCACAATAGGACATACAATATTTGTATGTGCATGACATTTAATTTGAAGTAGAGTGCGATCTCAACGGCATTGGGGAGTTACGCAATGACGACGGCACGGGTGACGCGAAAGGACTTTCTGGATGATCGACAAGGAAAGACGTTCGCTGACGTTGTAAACGATGCGAGTCAGCCTTTTGACGTCATTTTGGATTTCTTCAATGACGCAAATCGCCAGCGGCGGATGGACGAGTCTGAACTTCATCACGATCGCTCGCCTTTAGCGGGAGTCGTTCGCGAGTTGGAGTCACTGTCCGAGGTCAACAAGTTCCTGGGCGATGCTCAGGTTCGACGCAACGCACGGTTCCGGCAAGCGATCGGCGTATTGGTCCGCATGATCATGGAGCGCCGCGGCTGGCAGAAGACTGGTCGAAAGGGATCGCTGGGAGTGCGCGCGTCACGCGCGGAGAGAACGCCGGCACACAATACCGGCGGGTTGGCGTTTTGGTTCCTTCGGGCTGAACGGTATGAACGTAGCGAAGGCATGCCGTATCGCTCTGTGCGAGAACGCTGCGAAGATTACGGCGAAGCGGAGAGACAACCGTCTTCCAATGGGCGACCTAGCAAAAAGAAACCGCACCAGGCGAAACAGCAACGGCGAGGATAAGCTTGATCGAAGGAATACGGCACGCATGACAAATACTACCCAAGTTTCAGAATGTGCTGGAAGTCAGCGGGATATTGCGATCATCCCCTCCGGGCTTTGCACATTCAGCCTGTGGCCTGGTCGTGTGCTCGCGAGCGTACGTTTCGATTCAGTTTGGGAGACGTTCCCGATTCGTCGTGATGCGATTGCAACCATGCAACGGCTTCAACACGAAGGCACTTGGGCCCCTCCTCTCTTTCGGAGGAGCGATGATCAATTCACTGACGGCAGCTAACCCCTGGGCTTCGGCACGACGCTCGAAGACTCGCGCATCTGAGACTGAGTATCAGACGCTACTTCACCGACCGAACAGACAGGCGGTGACGATTAACTGGGCATCGCTGTTTGGCGAAGGGCGGTCGTATTCATGGAAATGATCCAGCTCGCCGCGCTGTCCCGAATCGATGTCTTCGTTTTTGCCGGAATCGGTGTCGCAGTACTTATCGCACTCGTCGCATTGCTTGTGACGCTCAACTTTGGGGCGCTGTGGCTTCAGGCGTACATGTCCAGCGCGGATGTGAGCTTCCTCAGTTTGATCGGCATGGGCTTTCGCCAAGTAAAGCCGAGCATGATTGTCGCGGCCAAGATAATGGGTACGCAGGCCGGGTTAGACACCGATCGAAAGCTGGGAATGAGTACCGCTCGCCTGGAAGCGCATTTTTTGGCAGGCGGCGATGTGATGCTCGTTCTTCGAGCCATTATCGCCGCTCATCGAGCCGGAATCGATTTGGACTTCGACCGCGCTGCAGCCATCGATCTCGCCGGACGTGACGTACTGGACGCGGTTCGTACGAGTGTTTCGCCAAAAGTGATTGACTGTCCCGCAACAAATACTCGTGGTAGATCGGCCATCAGCGCAATCGCGATGGATGGTGTCGAGTTGCGAATCCGAGCGCGCGTGACCGTTCGCACCAACATCGATCAACTGATCGGCGGAGCGACCGAAGAGACCATCATTGCACGCGTCGGTCAGGGCATCATCACCGCAATTGGTTCAGCTCAATCACATATGGATGTCATGGAGATGCCAGACCGGATCTCCAGACGCGTGCTCGACAGCGGATTGGACGCTAATACCGCTTATGAAATCGTCTCGATCGACATCGCTGACATTGATGTCGGAGAGAATATCGGCGCTCGCTTGCAGAGCGATCAAGCTGAAGCGGATACGCGAGTCGCGCGGGCGCGTGCCGAGGCACGTCGAGCGGAAGCAGTGGCGGACGCACAAGAGATGAAAGCCAGAGTGGCGGCAAGTCGCGCTGCGTTGGTCCTTGCCGAAGCCGAGGTGCCTGCTGCGATTGCCGTCGCGTTTCGAATGGGCTCGCTTCACACGCAATTACGTCCGCACTTACCAAAAGGGCGCGGCCGAAATCCAAAGCCGCCATTGTCCTCTTCCGATCCGCGACGACCTGATCGGCCACAACCCGAACAGCCGGTTGGCAAGCCACGGGGAGGTGAATGATGAATGTCTTTCATTGGGTCAAGAGCTTATTAACTCAGAGAGGCAAAGCATTGTGGCTGTATCGCCGCGGGATGCGATCCGCGCGGGAACACGATCACCAAGCTGCGATTGACGAATACACCGCAGCAATCGAGTTGGATGGCGTGCCTGTGGACGTGAAAGCGATGGCACTATTTAATCGCGGACTCGTGCAAATGGCGGCGGGGAACTACGGCAAAAGCGTCGAGGACTTGGAAAAGGTCGCGGCCATGGAGGATGCTCCTGAAAACGTCAAGACGATGGCGCGACAGAAGCTCGTAAAACGCGAATCTCGGCGCAAGAACAACGTATAGCGACGAGCAACATCGATGCAAAACGAACCTGAAAATCCGGATGCAAGCCAGCAGTATGCGGCGGCTAAAGCAGCGCGCTCTACTGGACACAACGTGCCACTAGCGCTGGAGGGCTACAGAAAGCTCATTGCGTCCAATCCGGATATTGATGAAGCAGCCTACTCGCGGATGCAGATTTATAGCATCGCCAACGCCCTCATTCCGAGGCACGGTGCTGCTCGACGCTTACATCGATCTAGTGCCTGCCTACTTCAAACAACGCAACGACATCAACTAGCCATGAACTTCAAAGCGACAAATCAGTATCGAAACTCACTCGAGGACTCAGAATGACTTTTCAAGAGAAGAAACGCTGGAAAGAATGGGCCGATGGACTGCGACAGGAAATGATGAGCAGCCAAATTGCAGACGTTACAAAGTCGGTCGACGCCATCATTGCTGCTACCGCGATGACAAAGGGCGAGAAGACGGTGCGCAGTGAGCGATTCTGGCTAGCATGTCAGGCAGGCACGAGTCCGAACGAGTTTTTGGCGAAGGCTGGATTCGAGATCGAGTTCGAGTCCGATAAAGATCGGCGCGTCGAGAGAGTCACGCTGAAGCTCAATCCGACCTGGAAAGCAATCTTGCAGGGAGTTTTGGATCGGAACGCGACATGATCACTAGTCGCACCACAAGATTCTAGAGTGTAGCTAAGTTGTCGGCGCGACCGCCCCACTTGCCCATATCTGCCCCGTGGACAAGATGTCGCGCGGTCCCGTCGCGACGATTTTAACCGCAGGAATTCCTGCATTGCATCACGGAGAGACAAACATGGTCGACGTAGGAAGCAAATACAAAGCCAAAAAAGAAAAGCAGAAGAAGGCCGTACTTAGTCCGAAGGAAGAGCGAAAGTTGAAAAACGAAAATAAAGGCAATGATTAGTAGTCTCGGTTTCGTTCGAGCTGCGAGGGTGCTTGTCATCTCGCTGTTCGGTGCTCGATAAGGGATCGGCTCTATCCACGACGACTCAGTAAGGACGACTCAGTGAACACATTGAATGAACATATGTCGGGACAACTCCAACTCATGATGCGTTATGCTGCTGAACTCGAGCTCGAAGTGGATCGGTTGCGGAGACGCGATCAGTTTCTGCAGCGTGAGGTGCAAGACCACGTCCAACTTGTAGCGACACTTTGCAGGGGCGAAGAGCGCGCCCAGGGCGAAGCGAATGCTCTGGTGGATATTGCACAAGCGTGTCACGTGTTTCGTGAGTTGCTTCGCGACACTCACGAGCCAACAGGTTACCATCCATCATTTGATCAGGTAGTTGCCATTGCCGTACGCCCTCTTGCTGAGCACGTCTTCCGTTGGCAACAGCGTCTGAGTGGTGCAGGTAACGCCGTCTTGCGGCTTGATCTTCAACCCGACTCAATCGATTGGTTTCCAGCTCGATTGCGGCATATTCTCGATAATCTCATCTCGAATGCGCTCCGCTACCGCGATTCTGACAAGGGAGAGATACGAGTGGGCTTGCAACTCCGCGCGCTCTCGGAGGGGTATGAATTACGCATTACCGACAATGGGATGGGGATTCCCGAAGGTCGAGCGACCGGCATGTTGGAACTCTTCTATCGTGCAGCCCCGACTCGCCTAGCTGGGCTCGGAGTGGGATTGGCGGTGGTCAAATTACTAGTGGAGCAATGCTGTGGGACGATCGAGGTTTCCAGTAACGAAGGTCAAGGAACAAACGTCACCGTGGTGCTGCCGCGTTACGACCTGCATGATCACATCGAAACAGCAATGCAGTCGTGAAAAAATGATTGATGAGATGTTCCTCCGTGTGGCCAAGGTTTTGACTTTCGCCGGTGGGCAGCCGCTGACAAACGCCACCGGTTTCTTCCACCAGCACGACGACTTCCTGTATCTCTTTAGACTCCTGATGGTTTCGCGATGGCTGCGAAGTCACACTGCGTTCAAAGTCTCAAAACTTTTGCCTACCGCTAATGAATAGATATCCATTAGTCGGTCGAAGTTGACATCAGCTGTGTAGTTGGCCTCGAACTCTTGACGAACCGCCGGACGAAGACGAGTTGCTAACGCGGTGTCTTTGAATATTCGCTGCATCTGCCTGGCCAACGCCTCGGCATTTCCAGTTTCAAAGTGCCAACCGGTTTCACCGTTTCGGATGAACTCTTCCATGGCTCCGAGCTTCGATGCGACCACGGGCGTTCCGCGGCTAAAGGCTTCGAGGATTGTCTTCGGACAAATCTCGTACCACACCGACGGTACCACCAAGCAGACCGCCTCGCCGACGAGCTCGTAAACTTCCTCGACAGGCCGCCGACCGAGCCAATCGATACGTGTATCACTTCGTTGGGCCCGCTCAACCATGCTGACAAGTGGGCCATCACCCACGATTTTTAGCGGAATGGGGTCACTCATTCGCGACCAAGCGTCGAGCATCACGTCGAGACCTTTTTCTTCGGACAGGCGACCGACGAATAGAGCGTAACCACCGCCACCACTTCCCGGGCCAGGATCGGGCGATACGAAGTTCGGCTTTACACTGATGCGATTCGCAGCAAACCCGGCCGCGAGGTACTTCTGTTTCGAGAATTCCGACAAGGCGATATAGCGTGCGACGGGGTCGTCGACGGCGCGACGGCGGCGTTGGATCGCGATAAGCGCCGCCATGACAGTTGACGCTGCGTAGCTGTTGCGATAACAACGGTGGGCTATTCCAGCCAATGGAACACTCTTCGTCACACAGGTTTCACACACCTTAGAGTCGCGCAAGAGCAAAGCGTTGCAGCAGACGGTCCGAAAATTATGCAGAGACTGAACAATCGGCAGTTGCTCATCGCGCGCGGCGGCGTAGGCAGCGGGCGAGATCAGCGGGAACGTGTTCGTACAGTGCATGACATCGGGCTGCTCCTGCTGGATCACGGTACGAAGTTCGCGATAGGATTGTTGGTTCCAAAGTGTCTTACGAGCTGTCGACAACATCGACATCTTTTGGATCTCGTCACTGCAACGAATATAGCGCACGACCTCGCAGCCACGGGACTCGAGTAAGCGAGCCTCGTCGAGAAAGACCTGATCTTCGCCACCGCGAATTCGGTAGTGGTTGTGGCACAGGAGTGCTTTCATCGGGCGTCACCTCCCGTCGCGGAAAGCAGACTTGCCGTCGTGGTCCGACGAACGTGTCGCTGTTGCCGGAAAATGCTGTATCCCGCCCCTATCAATGCAAACAAGGGATTCATATAGGCGGCGCAATAGACCAAGGTATTGTCGGTGCATGACGTAAACAGGAACATAATCCATCCGAGCCAGGCGGCCTCAAAGGCATGTTTTACGGGTCCTTCGCTAAGTCGAATCAGCAGCAGCAGGCTCGCCGACTGCCAAATGATGACCAAAAAAAAGAATACACTCCCGACGCTCCCCAAATCAAAAAAAACCCGGAGGTAGTCGTTATGGGGATGGCCTCCCAAATTACTCACCACATCGGAATAGGGTCCGCTGGCGCCGATTCCGGCCCCTATGAGCGGATGTTCTAAGGCTTTGTCCCAAATGAGCGGCCACGCCTCAAAGCGGCCCGAAGTGTTCAGTTTTCCGTAGAACACATCTTGCAACGAACCGCCCTCGCCGCCATGGAAGAAGCGTTCTTGAAAATGCGGTGTATGAAAGATCCCGACGCCCAGCGCAAGCATTGCGAGAACCGCCGCTAATTTCGCCCAAAACTTGCCCACTTCCGGTCGAAGGATTGGCATGACGAGGATCGCCAGTGTTGCCATCCGAGCACCGCACACACCCGCCATCGCCAAGCAGGTTAACCAACCGCTCCAAGCGACGACACGTGACTTACTCGACGACGTCAAGTAATTAGCGCCTATTAGAATACACGTGAGCGATCCCATTCGAAAACCAACGCCATCGAGATCGCCACGAACCCGGGCGTAGCTCACAACAAAGCCGGCAGCCAAAAAAACAAGGCTCCATCGGAACGCTCGTAACAGCAATACCAATTGCTCTTCAGACCGAACGAAGACGCTGACGATGACGCCTACGAATATCGGCATCGTAATCTGACAAGCTGCTTGAATCGTCTCGCGATCGACCTTTCCCCAAACGAGCGACAGCCAGACAAAGCTTGCGAACGGCATCCAGGCGATCCAAGGGAACGATATCCGGCGACGCGACGTCAACGCGTTATCGAGGAGAAAGATTAGTAAACCAATCGCCAGCATCAGCATCCAGACGTATCCGCTGACCATCAAACCGCCGACACGAAATTCGCACAAATGCACAAAACCGGCGGCCAGCGGAACGGAAATTGCGTAAAGCATACCGAGCGACGGCTTCGGCATGCTTCGCGATTGAACATTGAGTTTTTCGCGAGTATCCAGTGAGGACGACAGGGTGCTCATCCATTTACCCCTTGAATCACCGGACGTGTAACTCGCATGAAAGCAATGATCTGCAACAGTGCGGAAAGAATCTTGCCGCTTGTATATCCGACCGCAGCCCCCGTAATTCCGAACCGGCTCGTCAAGGCTGCCGTAAGGCCCACCGTAATTGCCAGCCCCGCAAGACAAGCTACGAAGCAGAGATGAGGTCTGCCGATCGACCACAATCCCGTGTAGCTAGGCATCCCAATAGCCTCGGCGAGGATGCCAAGCGATAGAATCGCAACACACATTTGATACCCGCCAAAATCGCTTCCATAGGCGGTGGTAATTAGCCGTTCGCCAACAACCGTTAGCATGACAGCAAACGCCAGCATCCCCGCACTCACAACACTGGTTGTTCTAAAGACAAAGCGACGAACCCCAATGACTCCCTCACTAGCAAATGTAAATGCAAGATCGGGTGCCAATACATTACTGAGACCTATGAGTACGGGATTTGCGAGCACAACGATTGTTGCATAAGCGACAAAGATTCCAGTTGCCGTCTCGTCCATCCATGCGGCGACCATCCACGGCACAACATAGCTGCGAGCCATGAGCGCTGTTTCGCTTGCGAATACCCATCGCCCAAATTGCCAATGGGGTCGCAGTTCGCGACGAGCAAGCGACAGACTAAAGCGAAATCGCCTTTTGCGACGAAGCAACCAAATTCCGCTCACGAGTCCATAGGCGGCTCCCATCGCAAGATAAGCGTTTGCGGCAGATAGCCGCTCGAACATCGCGAGTCCAAGAAGGCCGCCGATAAATGCAATCGCCGCACCGCAATCCAGTATGAGTACACGTCCCGCATTCAAGCTGGCGAATCCAAATCGACGCGAGTACTCCCAAAGCAGAATCGCCGGTGCGACAACGGCGATCGCGGCAAAGACCTCGACCAACTCTGAACCTCCGAGCATGGCCACCCGCGTCATTGAGCATGCTCCCACGAGCAACGACGCCAAGACCGCGAGCGTCACGTACTGCAGAAACACGCTGCCTGCGTAGAACCCGCTTCGCCTTCGTTGCTTTCCCGGAGCGAACACCGTGTACGGCAGAGTGACCAGCGAATTCT
This sequence comes from Planctomycetaceae bacterium, assembly GCA_020638995.1. Lineage (GTDB taxonomy): Bacteria > Planctomycetota > Planctomycetia > Pirellulales > Pirellulaceae. The sequence continues at coordinate 129,001 of JACKHM010000006.1, read as the reverse complement.
GAATGCAAGCGATGAGCACGATTACGGTGAAGCCAAGACCATACTGACCCAATTGGTCGGCGCCGCAGACGCGTCCCAGCAGGATCGTCGCTACGAAACGCGACCCGCTCACAATCGCTTGGTCTGCCAAACCGATTCCGCTACGGAAAACGCTCGATTCGAGATATCTACTGACGAACTCGCGACCTCGCTTCAGCAGGTGCTTGCGAGGTATCGTTGCCGGCGATTCGGGTGTCGTTACGGTACCAAGTGGCATACTCTATCTGCCCGTCCCTGTGAAAAGTTCTTGAAGTTTCGGCGCCCAGTTGTACCGTCCGGCGAGTTTTGCCTGCAGCGTCGCGGGCGTGTCCCATTCGTAAACATTGCAACGGCCCCAACTGAAGGCGTCGCCTGATGCAAGATTTCGGTCACACTCCGTTGTCAGTGCGCACCGAACTCCAGCCCGGCGTGCCGCCTCAGTCAACTCACCACCTGCGTACCCCATCGCAACTCGTCCGTAAGGAAATGCAAACGTAATACGATCAATTGCAAATGCCTCGCGCAAGGCCTTAAGATTCTCTTCCAAGTCTTTCGCAAACGCATCGGGCCGGTTTCGAAAGTCGTCATGTGTGTGAGTATGTGCCCCCAGTTCTATCAGGCCGGTCGCATGCATTTCACGGCACTGTTCATGTGTGAGCGGGCGATAGCTGCTCTCCGGGACCAAGCTTTGAAATTCGTTCCCCCAAGGATCGAAGGGAAACGGAATGCGGCTGCCGAGATAGGCGGTATTCAGAAACAGAGTCGCCGGGATCTTCAGCTCCCGGAGCACTGGCCACGCATTCAAGTAGACATTTTCGAACCCGTCGTCGAACGTCAGTATCGTGGTGTTACTTGGAATTGCTTCACCGGCGGCGCTGCGGTCGAGAATTTCCTGTAGTTTGCAGAAATTGTGCCCTCGCTCCAGCAATCCCTCGAGGTGGCCTCGGAAGACTCCCGGCGTGACATTGAAATCCGGCTCGCGTATGCCGTCGATACTAGGACTTACGCGATGATATAGAAGTATTCCGACGGCATCTTCCGGCGTGGCCGGTAGCACCCGGTGCAGGCAGGCGCTTACCTGCCCTGCGGAACTCTTTACAGTATCGATAGATGGCACAACTTTTCTCCCACTCTCATGCATGCTGGACGGTTGTGTTTGTTGCCTGTTCAGCGGAACGACCGTCCCACAGGAATGCATCTCCCAAGACTTGCCGATAGTAATCACGCATCCGCTTCCCTTGTTCCGGCCACGCATATTCGGCAGCACGCTGCAATGCTCCGGCCTGCAGTCTTGCTAATATGGACGGATCATCTAACAGCCTCAAAAGCGCATCTCGGTAATGAGTCGCCATCTTGCGAGGAATCGCGACGGGCACCTTGATACCGCAGTCCTCGTTGACGATATCTCCTACGCCTTGATGATCGGCCGCAATAACAGGCAATCCGTTGGCGAGTGCCTCCAACACGACGGTGCCGGTTGTGTCTCTCAGACTGGTGAATGCAAACGCATCCGCCCATGAATAGTGCGTTTGTATTTTCACATCTGGAACTCTGCCGACCCACTCGATCCGATTTGAAATCCCCAGTTTGTCAGCCATACGTTGCCACCGCTTTCGCTGTGGTCCCGAGCCGACAACTCGCAGTTGAACCTTAGACAAATCCGGCAGCATCGACATCGCGTGCAACAGAAGCGGCAGCGCTTTGAATGCGTGTAAATTCCCCACCCACAGCAAGTGGAGCGGTTCATTTAAGTGAGTCTGTCGGGTCCGCTCAACAGCTTGAGACGCTGGAACTGCCGGGCTGCCTATCTCGCAAAGTGCCGGAACACTTTTTGAGATCATCCGTTCGAAGTGCAATTGGCTCGTTGAATTAGCAGCGAGCAACAAGTCCGCCCGATGAACGGCTCGGCGAACACGGCGGCTAAATCGGAGTTGCAATGAATTCGCGATCGATCGAATCACTTCCTGAGTACCACCCCAGAACCCGGCCTGTTGAATCGCAATCCAGGGGTAATTCTGCGTGCCGCCGACCGGTCCCCAAATCAAGGGAATCGACAACTTTCCAAGTTGGCCAGGCTCCCGAAACCCGCACAGATTTACTTGATGGGCGAGATCGAAGTGAACTTCTTCGTGAAGTTGTTCGGCGGCCTGAAACGCGCGGCGATGCCAAAGGCGGTACGCGATGTAATAGACACCCGGTACTTTAGAGAGCATTTGCTCCAAGCGACTCTTGCGAACAAAGCGAAATTGCAATCCCGGAATCTCCCCAATGTTTTCGAGGTGTCCTCGCACCTGATGTTCGAATTCAACACCTTCACAAATGACCCACACGTCACTGTACTTCGCTGCTTCGATGGCACGGTTCCAACCAACGCCCGGTTCTGATCCACGCCACGGACTGCATGCGTAGGCTAGCTGCAGCACGCGTGCTCTTCGTTCTTGAACTTTCGCATTGTCCGATGCTTCACTCACGTCGTCTCTCCGACTTAGTATTTTCTTCCCATGAACCAGCGAACATTCGACAGTACACGGTTGGCGCGGTGCGCAATTGGCCTGAACCGGGAGTGACGTAGCCAGTTGCGAGTCTGCTGCCACTGTACCCATGCCGCACGAATAGCAGGTTGTGTGTCGATGATGCCCTCATAAACTGATGTGGTGCCCGTCATGAGGCGCCGTTTGTACCCCGACACACCCTTTCCCATGTCGAGTCTGGTAACTCCCATCGCGGGCAGCTGTCGAAGCATCTCCTCAATCAGAATCATCCCCGGCGAGTACCTTGCGTAGCTCGGATCAAATGCCATGAACCAACCGGATGCGAACTGATGCGATCGAAGTAAGACATTGACGGCAACCAACCGCTGGCCGGAATACAGACCCCACAGCAACGCACCGCAGGCTGCTGTACCGGACTCAACGGCTCGGCGCAGCAGTTCCACGGACCAACGGAAGCGAAACACATCCGCAACATGCGTACGTCGGCATTGTTCTGATTTCCAGGCCACGAGTTGACGGATGACGCCTGGATCATTGCATAACTCGCAAACTACCGGCCCGCAGTCACGAACCATCATCGATCGCTTTCGTCGAATCTCATTGAATACTCGCGACCCCCGGCGTCGAACGGCGTTCCGATAGATATCAAATCCACGTTCAAGATCGATATACGAGCACTCCGCAACGACGGTACAGTGCGGAGTGATCTCGTCCTGCCCAGGAATCCAGTAGTCGAAGACGAAGCGATTCAGGTCGGCTGCTTTCAGCAAAGCCAATCCATCCCACCTGCAATCTGGTTCAGCGACCATCGCTTGGCAAAGTGAAAGTGGAGTTCCCGCAGGATGGCCGACGCCGCGAACACTCTCGTAGGGCAGAAAGCCCGTTGCGGTATTGCCCTGTCTAACGACAATGACGCCCGTGTCGTCCCGCACTTCGCTAAGCCATTGAGAGAATTCCGGACGCAAAAAGGAACTCGCATAGCGTCGGTCTGCGCACTGCAACTCCGCCCACCTGGCGATGTCGCCCTGGGTCAGATCTTGCAGCTTGCACGACTCGTATTTCATCGAAACGGACTCACATCACTGGCTTGATCACCAGAACAAATGGCTCTTCGGCCCGCGAACACTTCACCCAAACGCATACAGTGGCGTGCCACACACTTCAGGATGGGGCTATTTGTTGCCTCTTTAAATTCTCCGATAGATCCAACCTGGTATATGTTTCCTGCGCTTATTCAGGATGATGCCGCTCAGTTCTATGCCTATTCGACTCAGCTGACTCTTCGTGCGTGCAACCGCCTGACGACGCGTCCGCTCGGCTTCAATGACCAACAGCAGGCGGTCGATACCTTGCAACGATGCGACTTCCGAGAGCAGACCGGCAACAGGTGGAAGGTCCAAGATGACTACTCCAAACTTCTGACTGGCTTTGCGCAGCAGATTCAGCCAGCCTTGAGCCTCGTTGGCGTTTGCGGTTCCGCGAGTCCCGTTGCCCGGCCCCAAAATACAGAGGTTCGGAACACAGGTCTCATAGACGCAATCGTCCAATGCATAATCTCCAGCCACAACTTCACGGACACCGCACGAGACCGACGTGCGAAAATGAGCAAGCAGATCGGATGAATTCGCATTGCAATCGATCAGCAAAGCAGGCCGGTGCGAGATTTCCGCCGCGCACACACCGAGATGTGCTGCGATTGTCGTAACCCCGGATCGATGACCGGCGCTCGTGATGCCGATGACCGGCGCAGTCGTCTCATTTGTCCAGCGGCTCAGTAGCTCGCGAACCAGACCGTGGTAGGGCGTTCCTCCCCTTGGCTCGTTACGGACCGCGAATGCCGTGTCGCCAGCGTCTCTTGAGCGGTTGTACGTGTGAACCATCACTAACGGCCTTACTATCCGAGCGAAAATACTTGAGAACGCGATCGCGGCACCGAAAGCACAACCGGCACCTGGAACGTCGCCTCCAAATCTTCCGGGACTTGAAACGTATCGTCGATGTACTCGCTGACGAGGATGACGACCAACGACGCAAACACCGCAGCAAATACGCCGAGCACGAGAATGACAGGATTGCTCAGGCCGGCTGCTTTGGGGCGGAACGTCGGATACTGTGCGATATTGACGTTTGAGATTCGTTCGTTCTGCAGGGCTCCATCGATTCTGGCCTGTTCACGGTTGTCCTGGTACTTGCTGTAATTCCATTCGATCAGTTTCAACTCCTGTTCGAGGGTTTGCATCTTGATATTCTCGTCGTTCAGCTTCAGCAACTTCTCTTTCTCGGTGTCAAGTTGTCGCTGCAGTTCCTCGGCACTCGCGCGGAGCGATAAGCCGTTGCTCTGTTCAGAGGCATATTCTTGTCGCGCGAGCAATCGCTTTGACTGCTCAACTTGATCTCGCAGCGCCACGACGCGCGGGTGAGTTGGCGCGAGATTCGCCGCCAATTCGCCTTCGAGGATCTGGAGCTTGTACAATTCTGCTTTCATGTTCGTCAGTGCTTGAGAGGAGATATCGCCGACCTGTTCGCTCTCGATATCAGGGTAGACTTTCGACAAAACGCGCAACTTGGAGTCTGATCCGGCGATTGCGGCTTGCGTCGTGGCGATGGCCTTTTCCAGCGAAGATATCTGTTGCTCGATTTGACGTTTCTCGTCCTCGATCGACGTGACTCCGATGGAATTCCTCGCCTCCCGAAGGCGCTGCTTCGCTGTCTCCAACTGTGCCTTGAGTTGCGTTGCCTGCTCGTCAAAAAACTCGAAGGAGCCAGCCGTACGGTTTAACTCCAGGTGATGCGTCTTAAAGGCGACAAAGTAGATCTCCAGAATCTGCTGTGCTAACTCCGGAGATCGGGCAAGGCACGAGACGGTAATCACATTTGAGTTTTTACCAGGATCGTACTTGAGCATCTTCTTCAACTTGATAAGTGCCTTATCCCAGACGAGTTCATCAATGTGTGAAGAATCTTCTGCGACAGGCTGGATCAGTGATCGATCTTGCTTTAGAACCGCCAACGGCCCCAACTCTTTCAAGACCGCTTCGAGCAGCTCGTGGCTCTTCAGGATTTCCAACGATGAATTCAATTCGCGTTCCCGCGACTCGGTTAGTGGCACGACTTGACCGACTGTCGCAGTTGGATCAAGTGATACACTGGAGCGACCTATCCGAAGAAACAACTTACCTTCCGAGGCATACGACTTTGGCAACAAGTAAGCGATGGCGGCAGCGGCACCACTGACGAGGACAAACACACATGAGCCGAGCCAGATGTGCCGAAACCCAATTCGTGCAATGTCGCGCAGCGAGATTGGTTTTTCGTGGTCGGTGATCATTGATTCCGTAGCCCTTGCCGTTAGGCGAAAATACGCCCCAGGGCGCAAAAAGGGCGCCCGTCCGACTAAAGTATAGGCCACAGTTTAGGGGCCGCAGGAGGTAGAGCCGGCGAGTTAACTGCTAACGCTTCAAGCAGTTCCGCGATGTAGAGTACGCCTAATAGCCCCCAGAGCGGGACATGCACCGCTCTGGGCCGCGTCTCTGTTCAATCAATTTAGGACTGAGTCCCTACGGGCTGTAAAGTGATAAGTCTGCGTCGAGCACTTTGCGAATGCGGCTTGCCGATTCAACCAAATGAGCTCGCGAATAGCTGTCAAGTTTGACGTTGCTCTTAAGCATTTGACCGATACGTGCCTCCAGCGACGACAGATCCGCGTAAGCAATCGTTTGGCAGTCGTCCGGCGCGGAGGTGCGACCCATCGCCAGATTGGCGAGCGTCCGCAAATACTCGCGTTGCAGATTGCGACGCAAACTGCTGATCGCGGGCTTGCGATTGGTAAAGTCGCCTTCCTTGACCGTATCAAGTTCCGAGAAAATGGACTTGGTCAATCGCTCAATGAGCTCTGCGGTCGTCAAGACGTCTGCGTCAGTAGCGGCCTTGAGCTCAATATCGTGAATTCGCTCGAGGACCGTCGAAGATGTGAGTTGATCCAGCACTCGGGTCTGCCACATCGAAATGACGTCGTGCAGTGGAAAGTCTTTTCGATTCGTATTTGAAGTTCCCCAGTGATTCCAATTTGAAGCTGCTAAGTACTTGAACAGGTCATCCGGGAACTGATAGGGCTTGTCGCTGAAGACTTGTTCTTCGAGCAAGCTTAAGGCTTCACGTTGTAGTTTGGCGTCGATCAGGTCAATGGGCGGCTTGGCATCTTTATCGCCTTGGTGGCTGCGACTGGTATTCAAACCACCAACATATCGTGCGACGAAGAACATACCTTGGCCGTGCTGTGAAAGTAGGATGTTCAGAGCACGACGGGTCTGCGTGTAGTCGTCGCCTTCCTCCGCGGTTCGCTTTGTTAGCTCGGGGATGATCTCTTGGACAACCTGGGCACGCATCTTGGCGTACTCCAAAGCATCGGACCCTAGATCAAATCGGTTCGAGTTCGGATCAGGATCGCTGCCTACTGTGTCTTCATCCGTCGCATAAGCAAGTTGGGGCTCGCCGCTTCGCGCAGCAATCTTTTCCAACTCTTTGACTTCGCCGGTCGTTCCACCCGAGAGCGGCTTGTAGCCATACTCGATGGCCCAATAATCATAAGGGCCGAGCGTGGTCGTGTAGTAATCGCCTTGCTCCCATTCCTTCGACACGATGTTCGACGGGTTATAGTCCATCACCGACCCCACCATTCCGACGTCGCGTGTCTTTTTTGTATCGTTCGCGTCCTTCAAACTGAGCATCTTGCTGGCTTTGAAGTTATGGCGAAGGCCCAGCGTGTGGCCTACTTCGTGCATCGTAACTTCCTTCATCCCCTGCATGATCAATTTCTCTTTCATCTCGGCCGCGACCTTGGGATCCGCCGCATGAGCCAGAATCGCCGTCGTCCCGAACGCCATTTGGCTAGCCATACCGTTGCTCAACCGACATTCGGGGTGCTTTCTTGCGACTCCCAACGCTCGTGAGGACGTATCCGCAGGTGCATTCAACGCGCCGCCTGTCATTGCAGCCACATCATCGGGCGACAATGTCTCGAACTCTTCCTTCCAGAACTTCAAGAAGTCCGCATCAAAGATGATGTCGGCGTCGAGAATCTGGCCTGTGTAGGGGTTCACGCGAGAAGGACCCATTGCAAAGCCTGCGTCCGCAGTGATCCAGCGAAACGTGTTGTAGTTGATATCCTCAGGGTCCCAGTCCGCGTCATCTGGCTGCTGTCGGACTTCGATCGCATTTAACCATCCGGCCTTTTCAAACGCTTTGTTCCACTCTGCAATGCCTTCGCGGACCGGCTGGCGATACTTGTGAGGCACTGTCTTCTCGATCCAAAAAATGATGGGCTCTTTCGGAGGATAGGGAGCGTCGGTAGCTCCAGGCGGCTTCTCCAGGTGCCAGCGGTTGATATACCGCACGAACTGATCTCGGTCGCTGTCCTTGTTGTAATCCTTACGAACCGTCAGGAAGTACCCGATGCGGTCATCCGCCATGCGGGACTGATAGCCGGTTGAACTCAGTTTACTAATCGAGTAATGGACATTGATGGTCATCCCGCGCGAATCGGCAACCGTCTCGTACTCCAAACGACCGCTCGACGCGTAAGTCGCCGCGACCTCGAGCTCAATATTCTTCGGAAACGCTTTCACAGCGGCCCATGTTGACCGATCGGAAGTAAAGCCGAACCCTGGCAGGAACTGGCTGATTTGCGGTAGGTCGCTCATGAACACCGGTGTCATGTCTACCAAGTCACCGCCCTTGGGGCCCTTGGAGACAATTCGCAGACTGAACAGAACACTGTCGGTATAGGCATTTTGCAAAGCAAAGTTTTCGGGGTACCCCTTTTTGGCCTCAAAACGAACATTCTTTCGGATTACATGAACGTGGTCGTCAACCTTTCGGAATGTCCAAACCCAATCGTCCCCGAACCCCCAGCTGTACCCGCCAAGCAACGGGTTCATGCCGACACCTTTCGCAATCGATATCAGCACGATGTACTCGGCGCCATAATCCGATCCGCTCATTTCCGCGTACAGTTTGCTTTCCTTTTGGTACAGCGTCAGCATTCCGGTATGCGTCTTTGCGTCCTTCAAAATTGCAACGTGCGCCGGAGCCGGAGCTTTTGCAGCGGTCGAGGACGAGCTGCTTGCCTCGCTCGATGAGCTGGTTGCTGCTTCCACCGCCTTCGGATTCGCCGACTCGTCGCTGGATGGAGCTGTGTCGTCAGCGAGCGCGTACGTTGCGAAAGTCAGTCCGACACACAGTCCGAGAAGCAATTTACGGAGAGGGCTTGGATTCATGGTTTTTATTTCCTAGGCAAAATAGGCAGGGTCGCGCGAGGCTTGAATGCCAGCGCGCGATTTTGTCACGGTGAGCACCTAAGCAAGGTAGGTAAAATATACACCATCGTTAGACGATTGCGACTCTTACGTCCAAGATGTGCGATCGTTACATTTTAGACGCCGTCGAAATTCTTCGGCAAGTTGGGACAGACGGGAGAGCTTTGCCGAATTTGTTGGCGAGTCGGTTAATTCGATCTGGGTCGGAAGCGAGTCCCTGCAAGATATGTCTGATCTTCACACGGTCGATTTGGTTTTAAGCCACTTCCCGAATGTGACGGCTCGAACGATCAATCCTCTGGGGGGAGCCGGGGGCTTTAGCGGCGCCAGGTTCTGGAAGATACAGTCCGAGGACGAACAGCTCTGTCTAAGGCGTTGGCCACAGGAGCACCCAAGCCGCACACAGCTTCAAGCGATTCACGATGTGCTCCTCCGCGCGGTCGAACAAGGATTTCTCCAGTTGCCGCTGCCGGTTCGTTCGCGAGATGGGTCCACCATCGTGTATTTGGCAGGACACTTTTGGGAACTCGCTCGGTGGTTGCCAGGGGTCGCTGATTTCCATGCGAATCCAACTTCCGAGCGACTCGATGCAGCGATGCAGACGCTGGCGAGATTTCACCTATCCACTAGGCCAGCGAACTCACCACCCTCTCCCGCGCCCGGCATCTTGAGCCGTGGCGACCACCTACGCCGACTCTTGGCTCTGGACGCAAGCGACTGGTCGCGCGACCTCACGGCGCTGAACTGGCCTGAGTTTCAGCAGCGAGCTACCTCAATCTTGCACTTCTTTGACAAACACGCTCAGGGAATCCAGATGTTGCTGTCGACCGCCAGCAAGCTGCGCGTGCGCCTTCAGCCCTGCATCCGCGACATCTGGCACGACCATGTGTTATTCGAGGCCAACCAGGTTAGTGGCTTCGTGGATTTCGGAGCCATGCGAGTCGACCACGTTGGCTGTGATATAGCGCGCCTTCTCGGAAGTCTGATTGGAGATACTCGGGACAGATGGAAGCGAGGTCTTGAGGCGTATCAGTCTGTGCTACCACTATCGCCCGACGAAATGACTCTGGTCGACGCATTCGACAGAAGCACGGTTCTTCTGTCGGGAATGAATTGGTTGCATTGGGTAGCAGTCGAGTGCCGGCAGTTTGAAGATGGCCAACGCGTCTTGAATCGATTGGACGAGATACTGCTCCGGCTTCGCCATTTGTAACGAGCTTGTAACAGTGCGTCGAAATGGGCGGCAACGCGTCAAACGATAATGCTGTCCCGCCTATAATGCACGGACGATAATGCCGAATGTATCACGATCGTCCGTTGACCCGAAAAATCAAAATTCCCTAGAATCTCACTTTGCCCGAAAAAACTCCCTACAGGTAATTCCGCATGAATCGGCAACCCCAGTCCGTTTCGAAGCTCTTCGCTTTACTGCTCTTGTTCACCGGTACGGTCGCCCCGGCTCAAGACGCTTCAGAACTGCCGAAGTTGAACATAATCGATCAATTGGGAATCCCTGGTCTAGGCGGCGCGGCGGGTGGCGAGAAGGCGACGTTTTCTGCTGAGTATCGGATCGCTGAAGGCAGTCGTGCGGGCGCGCTGTCGGTGACGGCAACGATGGAACCCAAGTGGCACCTTTATTCGGTTACACAGCTTCCAGGCGGCCCTCAAACTTCAGTGATCAAGCTCGCCTCCTCAGAACAAGCGGTGATCACAGGCAAGTTCGTTCCCGACATTCCGCCACATATCAAGCAGTACGAATTCTTCGATGTGCCTGTGGAAGAGCACGATGGCGTGGTAGTGTGGACAGCGCCAATTCAACTCGCTGAGGGCGTCGACCCAACTACAACCAAGTTGCAAGTAAGGTTCGACGGGCAGGTTTGCCAAGACGAAGGTGCCTGTATCCCGATCGCAAACAAGGCGATCGTGGCCGAATTCGCGGGCTATTATCAAGCAATACCCGAAGCAACGGAATTTCGGACGAATGCGGCTCACCTCACGCTAACAGGAACGATCGAGCCAGCGACGGTACGGCCCGGCGACACTGTAAAGCTGACGCTGACCGCTGTGCCAGAAGCCGATTGGCATGTCTACGCCTACGCCTTGAAAGACCCGCTGCTGATTTCAAAGCCAACATTAATCGTGATTGATGAGCCCAGCGGCTGGGAAACATCGGACGTCACTGCGTCGGTGAAACCGATAGCACACGAGATGGGACTCGAAGAAGAGCCAATCGTGTACTTCCACGAAGAACCCGTGAGTTGGTCCGCCGAGATCACGATCCCCACCGACGCCGCACTCGGGCCGCAGGAGATTACTGGCCTGATCGGCTATCAGACCTGCACGCTCATCCAATGCGATCTTCCAACTGGGGCAGCATTTCGCGGCACCATCGAAGTCGCCACAGCGACCGTTCCCGGCGAGTCGCCCCTTCGATTCACAGACGGAAAGTACAAAGACGCTGCAGCTTCGGCGGATCAATCGGCGGCTGTTGCGCCGGAGAAAGTCACTGCAATACGCTTTGATAAGTCACAGTTGACGGTCGAGGACGATGTCAAGGAAAAGCCTCTCGTAGTCATGGTAGGCATTGCCTTCGTTGCAGGATTTATCTTGAATTTCATGCCTTGCGTTTTGCCGGTGATTGGACTCAAGATCATGTCGTTTGTCCAACAGGCCGGTGAAAGCCGATCACGAGCATTTGCACTTAACCTTTGGTACTCGCTGGGGCTGTTGTCCGTGTTTATGGTGCTGGCAACATTGGCCGCGGTGTGGAGTTTGGGATGGGGGCAACAAAACCAGTCGAGTGTGTTTAACGTCACCATGGCATCCGTTGTTTTTGCGATGGGATTGAGTTTCCTCGGCGTTTGGGAAATTCCGATTCCAGGCTTTGTAGGATCGGGAAAAGCAAACAATCTGGCTGCGAAAGAAGGCGTCAGCGGGGCATTCGCAAAAGGCGTCGTCACAACGATCTTAGCGGTTCCCTGCAGCGGTCCTATGATTGGCAGCGCATTGACTTGGTGTGCAGGGAAACCGCCGGTGTTGATCTACATTATCTTCGCCTGCCTGGGGCTAGGGATGGCGGCGCCATATTTGTTGATCGGTGCGTATCCTGCGTTGATGCGATTTATGCCAAAGCCCGGTGCGTGGATGGACACCTTTAAGCAAGCGATGGGGTTTGTTTTGCTGGGAACCGTAATCTGGATCATGAACTACCTTCCGTGGCCAATGTTGCTCCCCACGACTACGTTCTTGTTTGGACTTTGGGCCGCGTGCTGGTGGATTGGCCGCACGTCATTGACCGCAGATCTTCTCGATAAGGTACGTTCATGGGCGGGCGCATCTGCGTTCGCAGCGATGATCGGTTTGTTTGCTTTTATGTGGTTAGAGGATGTGATGTCGCAGCGCTACAGAGAAGCAATTAACGTCGCGGCTGGCGAATCCGAGCGCAGCGTGACCGCATCCACTGCGGTGGAGTCGGGCAATGCTGAAAGTGTTGACCATCACCTCCCGTGGCAGCCGTTTACTGTCGGCAAACTGGAGGAATACACGTCAGAGCGGCGGACCGTAATGGTCGACTTCACAGCGGATTGGTGCCCAACTTGCAAGGTACTTGAAGTAAAAACACTGAACACAGATCGCGTGAGATCCGTTGTCGAACAAAACGGAGTCATACCATTGCTCGCCGATTGGACGAAGGCGAATGCCGAGATCAGCGAGATGCTCGAGTTACTAGGAAGCAAGCAGATTCCGGTGCTTGCGATATTCCCCGCCGATCGTCCTAACGAGCCGATCGTGCTGCGGGGTTGGTACTCGACCGACACTCTAATCGAAAAACTTAACCAAGCCGGCCCATCCAAAATCGCGATTCAAGCGCCGGTCGCGGTGCCAAACTACTCCGTTGCCAAGGATTAGTACATCGTGATATTCAGAAGCTAGAGTGCCGCCGGTCGTGCTAGAGCTTCCCAAGGTGAATTGTGGAGCACGTTTAAATTGGCAGAGACGGTCATACACAACCCAATGACTTAGCGGTAACAAAACACTGTTAACCGGCGCGATGTTCAAACTAGCATCAACCGCGTCCCTGTGAGACGATTTTCAGTTGGATCTTGCTGATCAAGTTTGCACATTGGGTCAGGAAGATTGAAAAGCTCCGGTCGCCTCGCAGCTCCTCCTCGGTGAATTCGTGAAGTGCTTTGAGCTTGATTCGAGTAACATCGTCCAGATACTTCTGCAACTTCTCGACGTCCGTCGTGTTCATTTGTGCCGCCTCGATTCGAAGCGTCTCTTCCAGGAATTGATCGAGATGGTCCTTCTGGCGGCGAATTATCTCTTGAGTTTCCCGGTCGCGCAATCGCTTCCACCGGTGCCAGAGTAGATAGATCCCCGCGCCCAAAGCAAACAAAAGCTCTTTTCCGGCCGCCAACGACTCCATCACGTTCGCCATGAACCCGATATCGTCTGAGGGATGGAAATAGCGATGGGCTTCGGAGTGTAACCGCGTAGATACCCATCTCATCGATTCGTGGCGAGGGATTAAGGTCGGCACACGCAGTCGCAAGTTTTCCTCGTGAATCGCCGCCAGTGCGGCGTCGACCAAGTCCGGATGAGCGTCGTGACGTGCAACCAGGTAAGCCGTCGTCGCCAATGTGAGAGTAGGTTGAGCTGGAACGGCCGGCCGCTCCGAAAACAATCCCGGCGGGATTTCCATCCGGCGAAAATACGGATCGCGCATCTCGACGGCGCTCGCGTCGACAACGGGCAACAGCGTGAATTGGTTTGTTTCCAAGACCTCGTTGACATCACGGTTCTCGATACCCGTCGTTACGATGGCCGCGTCGAGTCCGGGTGTGTCGAGCAATTGCCGAAAGTACAAGTCGTTGTTGCCGAACTCCTCGGGTTGGATTTTGAATCGTGCGAGCAGACTGACGGCGCTGGCTCTCATCCCCGACCCCTCGCGCCCCAAGGTGACGTTCCGTCCCAACAGGTCGGGCATTGCCTCGATCCCGCGTTCTTTACGGACGATGACCAAGACCAATTCGGGGTACAACGGTGTGATGACTGTCAGATCGTCGAGCGCCGTCGCTCCTCCCTGCACGATCGCCAGATCGGCCCCGCCACTTCTTAACAAATCGACGTTTTCAATTGACCCTGCCGTCGCGACGACCTCTGGCTCGCGGCGTAAACGTCGCTGCAGCGAGGCCTTCAAGTCGGCGCCCAACGCAAAATACAATCCGCCCTCTTCGCCAGTGGCAATCACAATCTTCGAAGGCACCGTCTCTCGTCGCACGATCCAGATCGTGACGGAGACTACCAGAACCGCCACCATCGACCATGTGAGCCAACGTCCCAGCGTCTTTGTCGCAACGAAAGGCATAGGGGCTCGACTCCGGAGATCGGATCGTCACGGCGGTTTTGTGATTCGCTATTCGATGATCTTGTTGATCGGATATTCGACGATGCCCCTTGCTCCGGCCGCCTTCAATTGAGGGACGATCGTGCGAACAAATCGTTCCTCCACGATCGTATTGATATCCGCCCAGTGTGGGTCAGAGAGAGAAGAAACTGTCGGCTTCTGCAATGCCGGCAGCAGTTCCAAGATCGTGTCTATGTTGTCTCGCTCGACGTTCATCATCAAGCCGACTTTGCCTTCGGCGGCGAGGCAAGATTGCAACATCAACGCGATGTTATCGAGCTTTGTCCTTTTCCAATCGTCCGCGTGAGCATCCTTGTTCGCGATAAAACGCGTAGTGCTTTGCATGACTTCATCGACAATCCGCAGGTCGTTCGCTCGCAGCGAGCTGCCCGTCTCCGTCACCTCGACGATTGCATCACACAGCTTTGGTGGCTTGACTTCCGTAGCTCCCCATGAAAACTCGACTTTGGCATTCACGCCGTGATTCGCGAGATAGCCTTTGGTGAGCCCTACTGCTTCGGTTGCAATTCGCTTTCCTTCAAGGTCCTTGACGGTCTTGATCGGCGAGTCGTTGGGAACGCACAACACCCAGCGAACCGGTCGGCGACTGACTTTGGAAAAGACGAGTTCGCAGATTTCGACGACGTCAGCTTCCGTTTCCACGACCCAGTCGCGGCCCGTGATGCCAGCGTCGAGTACACCTTGCTCGACGTATCGGGCCATCTCTTGCGCCCGTATCAACAAACACTCGATCTCGTCGTCATCAATGGAAGGGTAGTAAGAACGCGACGAGAACGTAATGTTATAGCCCGCTCGCTTGAACAAGGCGGCAGTCGATTCCTGTAAGCTTCCCGCGGGAATGCCTAGCTTCAATATGTTGCCGGTCATCAATTAACTCTTTTTGTAGACTACAGCCGGATCAAAAACTCGTTCGCCCACGACTTCGATTTCGCCGGTCGCGGGATCGACCTTGCGGAAAAAGCAACTCTTGTATCCCTCGTGGCACGCCGCACCGCCGATTTGTGTGACTTTCACAAGCAGCGTATCCGCGTCACAATCGTAATAGATCGCATGCAGCTTCTGAACATTGCCGCTTTCCTCGCCCTTTCGCCAAAGCTTCTGGCGGCTGCGACTGTAGTAGCAGACCTGTCCCGTTTTTAACGTCTCGTCGTACGACTCTTGGTTCATGTAAGCAAGCATCAACACATCGCCGGAATCAACATCCTGGGCGATGGCGGGGATCAAGTCGGACTTGCTAAAGTCTGGGCCACTCACCGTATTCCCTTTCGTGCGGAACGTCACAATTCTCTCAGCAACAGCAGCTTGGAGTGAATCAGCTACCGTAGCATGAAGGCCGAGGTCTTGCTAGGAGCAGCGGCGGGGAGAGCGGCTTGGTGGGTGCGTGGGCTCCGCTGTGTTTCAGCTCGCGTGCCCGCAGGTCGGGATGTAAGAATTCCTCCGACGAGGTCTTGAGTTGGAAATGATGCGAGGACATACGTGTTTCGCCCATCAAAGACCTCCACGCCGACGGTGTGAGCCGCTCCGATCGGTTGCCCCTGACGAGCTGGTCGCAACGTCAGCTGGTGTGTTCCCGCGGGTAGTTCGAGTCGCAGAACTTGAATCGTCTCCGGCAGCAGTCCCCAGCACCGGGTATCGGCTTTTTCGGTCGCTTCCCAGACGACTCCCGCTGCGTCAAAGGCAAAGTTCGAGATCCCATCGTCGACCGCCAAGGCGTCTTTTGTGGCATAGACAGCCGCTTTTTTGAGAACGCGACGAACCACCGCTCGCGCAATAACTTCCTGCCGCTCAGCCTCGAATTGGGCGACTGCAAGTTTTCCGACGTCGGTAACCGCCTGGGTGCGTGCCGTCGGCGTGCCATCGACATCGACTGCAACAGAGTCGATCGCGTTTAGCGGTACGACGATCGCAGGCACCTTCACAGGAGCAATGGTGGGTGGCAGCGTGTGTGGTCCCACGGCACTCACAAGCCGATCGGCAATCAATAATGCATCACTTGTTGCTTCGGCGAATGCTTCTTCTTTGAATGGACCCCGTCCGACCAGTGTAAACACATAAACAACACCATTTCCCGACGTGGAATGGACACCTGCACGAACTCGTGCCAGATCGAATTTCGCTGCCTCAAAGCTCGGCTCCCAAGAAGCGACCGTCGCGAACGCTCGTTCTGCATCGTCGTAGTTCGTGTGTGACTCCTCTTGAACGATTCCACGCAGATACGCGCCAATCGCGACGCTGGCGATTGGCGACGTGTTCCGTTGATTTGTACTACCGACCGAACGCTGGTCGATTTCCCGCTGCTTTTGATCGACTTGTAGAGAGTAGGCAATCGCATCGGAGCCATCTTGCATTAAGTTGCTGATCGCGAGCATCGCCCGAACCATCACCTTCTCATAGTCTTCCCCAGCATAAGCCTTGGACGTGTCGTCGGTCAGATACGACAAACTTGACTCGGTGAGATCCTTTTGCTCGAGGTAGTCGAATCGATCGCGGACTTCTCTCAGCAGAGCTTCTGAACCAGCCGCGTCCCCATAGACCAGTGAGACCATCGCGCGATCTAGCAGCAGGCACTCACGCTCGCCCGGCCGTTTGCTTTCAGCCTTGGTCAATAACGCACTTGCCTTGGTCAAGTCGTTCGCGAAGTATGCATAGCGTGCGTCGCGAACGCGATCCGCATGGGTCGAACAACCAACCACCGTGATTGCTAGTAGTACAACCACAAGGCAGGAAGCCTCGCGTACTAATTGCGACAGCAAACCCGGACTTTGACTTGCGCCGTTCAGGATTGTCGGGTGAACGGATTGTAGTTGAACCATTTCCCGGCACGCGTGTGGTGATAACCCTTTCGGACTTTTGCGGATTCCTTGTCGTACTGTCCGGTGTGAATATTCACCAGTTCGAGCGTTAACAGATAATCACGTTGGTAGTCGTCGTTGTTCTGCGTTGTCCCCGACGTCAACTTGGCGTAGAGCAGGTAGTCAAAAGGTTGGCCTTGCTGTTCGAGAGCTGCCGCAAAGAGACGCATATTCTCCGGGACGAAGAGCGAATCAGGGCGGAGCCGCGTCTCGTACAAGGCCGCGTCGACGAAGCGACGGCTGATGGGCTCGAACATTTGCGCGGCTAGAATCTGTGAATCGATTTGCTCGTAGATTTGGTCCTTGAAATCGCCGATCTCCTCGATGCTTCGATTTTCGACGCACACAAAACAGACACGTTTCGGTGCAGGTGGGCCGCTGTTGTAAGAGACGTTGTGGAATTGTGCTTCCTGTCGTCCAAGCAGTTTCGCAACGCTTTCATCAATCAGCGGATTAAACGTCTCGGCTCCGGCCGCATGACTGCCGACCATGTCCGATTGATTGTCCTTGATCACATGTCCGAACTGATGTGACCGGCACCCTACCGCGAAAGCAGCTGGAGCGGCAACGACACCCCAGCGCAGAAAATCCCGTCGATCCATCGTGTCCTCTCTCCGTCCCTGGAAAAGACTTTTGTCTCCTTCCTTCTTCGGGCGTGATGGGGGGAGAACTCGACAGAACTAATTCGAGAGTTTATGACGAACGCGAAGTTGGGGAATTGCGGCGAATCGCGTAGCTCGATTGCCGATCGCGAAGACGCTAGCAGGTGCTCAAGCGAACGCACGCACAGCGATCGCGCCCGCTTGGCCTTGCGGAGAAATATTCACGTTGATGAAGCTATTGCCGGGTGACGAATCACCTCGCGCGGCGTGGATCGGGCACTCGCTGTCGGCATGTTCGTAATTAAGTATCGGGAACAATTCGCCTTCTTGAATTGCAAGCAGGCTCGCGATGATCTCGACGATCCCGCTGCCCGCTCCTAGGTTGCCGAAGTAACTCTTTGCCGCCGTCACGGGTACCGGCGAGGCGCGATTCACGAAGGTCTGTTGAATGGCGGCCGCCTCGGCGCTGTCACAAGCCTTCGTCGAGAGACCATGCGCGTGAATATGCCCAATTTCGTCGATACTCAGTCCCGACGTACGAAGCGATTGTTGTAAAACATTTCGCAAAGCAACAGCAGTTTGAGGTTCGCCTAAGCGATTCGTTACCGTTGAAGACCCATAACCTACGACCTCACCGAGGATATTCGCACCGCGTGCTTTCGCCGTTTCTAACTCTTCAAGCATGATCGCGCCTGCGCCTTCGCCGAGTACCAACCCAGTGCGATCACGATCAAATGGACGGCTCAGCTTTGCCGGGTCATCGCTTCCGCTTGCGATCGGTTCTTGAAGCACAACGTGAATGGAACGCAGCGAATGAACACGAGTCCCAGTCGCGCCTGCAATGATCGCGTCGGCGCTGCCTCTCGCGATCGTTGAGTACGCTTCCGCGACCGCTAAGTTCGCAGAGGCTTCGCGGAGCGTAATCGAATTGTTTGGTCCTCGCATATCGTTGTAGATCGCGATGTGACTAGCAGGCATGTTTGGCAGATACTTAAGCAGCCAGAGTGGCGTCACCTTCGGCAAGCCCTCCTCTGCCCAGCGGTCAAATTCGAATTGTCCTTGAGAATCTAGGCACTGCGCCACGCCTTCCATGAACTCTTCGGGCAAGGTCATGATGTAGTCTGATCCATACACGATTCCGGTGCGCTCGTGACTATAACCGCCCGGTTCGAGACCGGCATCCGCCATTGCCAACTGTGCCGCAGCAACTCCCATCTGGATCTCGCGGCACATCACCTTCAAGCCCTTACGAATCGCTTTCTTTCGATCGGAATCGAGCGGCCCAAAGTTATCGATATGTCCGGTAAAATCTCGGACTTCCGCGCCGTACTTTGTCGGCAGGTTTCTTGTCTCGATCAATTCCAACTCGCCAACGCCGCTTCGCCCACTCCGGAGCGCATCCCAAAGGCTCTCTCTGGAACAGCCGAGCGGACTTACGATTCCGACTCCGGTCACGACAACTCGACGATTCGAAGCAGCAGGCATATCGGGCAACACGTGACGAAAGGGTGATATGAATTAAAGCCAATATCCTATAGGTCAATCGGCGCCGGTGGCAGTCGGGGTCTCAGCCGTCCGTTGGGATGGGGCAAACCTGCCTCCCAGACTACTGCTCTGATACAGTTTAGTTGTCGGATGGAGTGCCAGTGGCAACCTAACCAATGGTTGTCACAAAGTACTAGGGTTTTATTCTAAATTGACATCGACTCGGCGTCGAGTTGCAGGAGAAAGTGCCAGTCAAAGCCGAAAGATGCCAAAATCCACTAATACCGCCCACGGTAATTGGGGCTCGATCGTTCCGCTGCGCGCTGGTCTCCCAACAGCGTTTGACTAGCTTTTCCGTTACTCTCGATAAAGAGCAGCGCGTCGGCACGACCGACATCTCCGCCCACGAATTTCGGCAACCCGAGCGGATAGCGGTCAGCGACCGGAGTCGCAACGACGCCGCAACTTAACAATAGTACCTGGTCAGTGGGCCAGCGAAATCGTTCATGTAGGCGCCAGCTGACCAGTTGAGGTACCTGAACTTGTACCGTTTGACGGGATGCAGAGGTGGTTGGCACGTCAATGCTAACGGGAATCAGCTTTTCGACTTGATCGATTTGACACTTCAATACCGCCTCAACACTTCGTTCATCGAGTGCGAGCAGAGGACTGATTTGCAAGGAATATCCTTCTTGAATCTGTCCCATTTCAAGGTCGTACGCAGGAAAGGCGTTTTCACGTAATCGCACTGAACGCGTATAGTTCTTTGGATGCATCGATGATATGGTTTGTGATTGGCCATTGTGAATCAGCAAATTCGGAGAATTGTGTTCACGAAAGTCTGTCCGCTTTCGAAGTTCGCTGATCAAGATGATTGCGTTCTCTTTCGACAAAAGCCACGCGTCCACACCCGGTGATTGCACTGTGACGCTTTGCATCAGAGGCAGAGCCTTAGCTCGCCAGTTCGGATTACCGACGGTTACCAGCCGAACACCGAACGCTTGTGACTCGGCTTGACTGCTGACCAGTCGATCAACAACTTCGCGTACGACGGAGTGCATCTCTTCTGTGTGGTAAACACGGAGCGTGTTTTTGCTGGAATTGAGAATTCCGAAGGGCTCCGTGAACCAAACTTCGGTACCTGTTTCCCTGAGAATCCAATCGATTACGGCTTGTTCGGGTCGTTCTGTGGTAGTAACTCTCGATGTGTATGGGCGTATGTCGTACTCGCGCCAGATCTGGTTGTGATCTCGAGGCAAGACGCCGCTACCATCAGTAACTTTCGTCAGCGCAACATGGCTTGGCTCAAGCGTAGGGGCTGAACTGTTTGAGGCGCCCGCATCTTCAGCAGCTTCGTCCGTCTGTGATTCGGTACTCACAGGCCGTACTGAATTGACTTCTCGAAATTCAAGTTGACCGCGGGCGGGCACTGTAGATGCGCAGGTGGCGATTAGACTTAGACTGCCGCAGGCATAAAGAAAACGCGGAGACATTGCAATCTCTCCCAATTGTTTGAGTGCTCATCTAAGGGGAATCGAGCCACCCCACGCGACGACCGTCGCAGATTTGTTAAGCCGACTAGCGATTCGTTACAGCCAGGTCTTCGGTTTGTGTGCGGCTGACTACGTCAGTGCTGCCCCACACGACGATTCAGCCTCACAAGCACTGGCGCGGCCAGTGGCACCATGACTTCTGGTTGCAATAAAGCACTAAGGCGCGGAGTATAGAAACAGCCATCACCGGTCACAAGAGAGATTCATAGACACGGTTGGTTATCGCGCAAATAGAATGCGAACCGCCCGAACGACTCGTTAGTCGCCGGGCGGTTTTGCAACTGGATACGTATGTCGAGACGAATCGCCGAAAGTGGACGTCCAATCGGAGGCTTACTCGCCGAGCGGATCCTTCTTCTCCGTGAGGACGGGAAGTGTTGGGGCGAGTTCGGCATTCAACTGCTTAAATTCGGCCCACTCTTCTGGAAGGTTGTCTTCGTGGAAAATAGCTTCCACCGGACACTCCGGTACACATGCCTCGCAGTCGATACACTCATCGGGATGAATGTAAAGCATTTGGTCGCCTTCGTAGAAACATTCTACTGGGCACACCACTACACAATCTGTGTACTTGCATGCAAAGCACGGTGCTGCAACCACATGAGTCATGAATCGAGTCTCCTGATGCGTCGAGCCAAAAAAATGCGCCAGCTTTGATATTGCTGGCGTTTAGAATCATGTCGGTATGGTGTCCGGCGACTCCCCATCGAAACTTCCAAGTTTCTCAGGCTTTCACAACCTCTAAGTGGGTTTAGGAAAGGCCAACACCTTCAACGGGTACATTCGGCCTTCGGACGGCGATCTGGTTCGCGACAAGTTATTGTCTGGCTAGCACTTTAGCCGCACCGTAAACGAAATACTTCGCGAATGTTAGTGCTGTCGCTGGTGGCTGTCAAGCCTTGGACTGCCAAGGCCCAAATTGCTGGTAAAATATCAGACTTGCTTCACGTCTTTGCCGCATCTAAAATCAGTAGTGCATTGAGTTTTTGACATTCTAAGACGGCAAGGATGCCTTTACTAACGCCAGGCTGATGCCGTGAACATGGCGGAGAAGTGGCCGTGTCACTATCAGACATCGACCGAGATCTACTGCAACGCTGTCTTTCTAACGGACCGCGCGCTTGGGAGGCTTTTGTAGATCGTTTTCTGGGTTTAGTGGTTCATGTGATCAATCACACGACTCAATCACGATCTATCAAAACATCCCCCCAGGACAGGGAAGATCTTGCTGCGGAGGTCATGCTGACGATCGTAAGCGATGACTTTGCAGTTTTGAGGAGATTTCGGGGAGACAGCAGTTTGGCGACTTACCTTACGGTGGTGGCAAGACGCGTTGTCGTTCGGGAACTTTTAAAGCGAAAAGCAAATTCTGCAAGCCTTTCAGGAGCGATAGACCACGCCGATCCCCGGAGGAATCCGACAATCTCCGAAGAGAGAATCGATGATCGCGACGAGGTGGAGCAACTCCTGCGATCGTTGCACGGGCCTGAGGCTGACGTCATTCGAATGTATCATCTTGAAGGGAAATCGTACCGTGAGATCAGCTCATCGGTCGGGATGCCCGAAAATAGCATTGGACCGACGCTCAGTCGCGCCCGCGAAAAGATGCGACAGGCAGGAACCGAATAGGCGTTCGAACGCCTCAATTGCCGAGATTCTGGGGTAGGCCCATCACAAAATCTCTGATTTCGTCGCGCACCCGGCGATAATGGACGAGAGCCTCTTCCTCGGTTGCCGCATCTTTCGCAAGTTTTGGCGGATCTTCGAACCCCACGTGAACCACTCGCGGGCTACCAATAAATGCCGGACAGTGCTCGTCGGCATGCCCGCAGACAGTCACAACAACGTCGAATTCAGCGACTTCCAATTCACCGACGGTCGTCGAGCGATGGTTGGAAATGTCAATCCCCGCTTCACGCATCACTTTGATGGCATGCGGATTTAGTCCGTGCTTTTCGATTCCTGCGGAATAGGCTTCGATCGAGTCCGATTTCATCGCGCGCGTCCACCCCTCGGCCATCTGACTCCGGCACGAGTTACCGGTGCAGAGAAACAGCACCTTAAGCGGTGTTCGATCGTTCGACATGGGCGATTCTCCTGGGATCTGATCATCGTTTAGCAGCGTCGCCATCGTCGCGAATCGTTAAACGGAGGGCAAGGGAATGGGCTATTCCCATTGGAATCTGTAGAAGCCAAGTTCCAGGAGCACCCCGGACCGGTGTCAAAATAGGAGACATATGGCCACATGTGAAAATAGCGTGACTTTGCGGACAGTATCAATTGCTCTTGATTTGCCGCTAACACCGGTCGATTGGATTATCAGGCAAATTCACATTGGGGGATGTTTCCATGAAAACACGTTTTTTCGTTTCGCTGGCCGCGGTCGCCGTAATCTGCTTCGGCGGGCAAAGCCTAAATGCACAGTATCCAAGCCAGATGGCTCCCGGATACGGTTATCAAGTTCCCAACGGCATGATGCCAATGGGGCAACCGGTAATGCCAATGGGGCAACCGATGATGATGCCCGGCATGTTGCCTGGCGCACCAGTCGCACCAGCTGCATTTGCTCAGCCATCGCCTTTCGGGGCGCCTGCAGCTTTCATTCCCGCAACACCCGCGATGGCACCGCCATCGCAAGTGATTCCAGCTGGATTCCACGGTGATTGCGGTGGAAAAGGTTGCAGCGGCAAAGGATGCGACAGCTGCTCGAAGGGAGGCAAGGGAGGTGCTTGCCACCAATGGGAATTCTATGGCGAGTTCCTTTATCTGCGACCTCGTGACGCCGAAGTGGCTTACGCGGTCCCATTTGACGGACCGATTGTTCCTCCGGCAAACAATCCTCGTGTGCAAGTTGGAACAGTGGGCGTCTTGGATATGGACTACCAACCCGGCTTTCGAGTTGGTGTAAATAAGATCGTCGATGACTGTACGCGAGTCTCTGTCGAATACACGATGTTCGACGGCGGTACGAACGATCGAACCGTGCGAGGCGGGAACGCTGCTTACGTGGTTCATTCGCTCGTCTCACATCCTTCGACAGCTACGGCAGCACAAGATTTTGTACAAGCTGACGGTCGGTACGACCTGACGTTTGACATCATCGACACCGACATCCGCAAGCTGTTCTACAATGACTGCGACCTCAAGATAGGCTGGGTCTTAGGCGTTCGCGCCGCTCAGCAGAAGCAGCAATTGGGCGTGAACTTTGCAGGTACGGGCACCGAGACGGTTGCAACAGACATCGCCTTCAATGGTCTTGGTCTGAAGTTCGGACTGGATGGCGAGGCGACAATCGGCGGACAGTGGCTTGCCTACGCAAACATGAGCGGCAGCGTACTTCCTGGGGTGATTTCGGCCAGCTTTGATCAAGGCCAAAGCTACGATCCGGTTGTCGTCGACACTGGCTGGAAGGCCGGCCGAATCGTCACCGTCTGGGATCTCGAGTTGGGCATCTCGCGAGTTAGCCGTTGTGGCAACTACCGCGTGAATGCAGGCTATATGTTCGCTGCTTGGACGAACATGGTTCAAACGGACGAGTGGATCGACGCCGTTCACACGAACAACTTCGTCGACATGTCGTCCACGATGACCTTCGATGGACTCGTAGCTCGCTTCGAGGCTCGCTACTAAAGCACCACCTACACCCCAGTGTGGGACTTTGTCGCCGGGTCAGCGATTTCGCTGACCCGGTTTCATTTCTTGTCAGGTGAAGCAGTTCGCGGATCTAGTTGTAGATAGCGCTCAATCGCCAGCCCCAGCTGACGCCCTACGGTTTGGTAACCCGCTATGGTACTGTTTGGCGTATTCCAAGCGGTTTCGAGCGTCGCCGCTACGACATGTTCGCGAGTGTTGAGAGTCACCCAGTTCTTACTGATCTGCCTCCAGCCCGGATCATACGCCGGGCCGGATTCGCGAATCTCGCCTAGGAACTGCAGTGGACCCGTCATTTCTATTCGACTTGCGGCAAGGAAGCGATCCAAATTGCGTTGACGCATGTCCGTCATCAAATTGCGAGGCGCAACAAAATAGAACGGTCGTTTTGTGCTCGCTCCGGGATTATGCAAGTCAATGAACAGATCGAGTTGTCCAGATTCATCGTAGCGCCGGAGCTCCTGCATGGCACTTGCGACAGACGGCCAGTGTGGTTTTTCCGACCAATCTCGATTGTGATCTTGCGGCACTTGATTCTTGCCACCAGCACCAATCGCGACGTTGTCAACGTCCATAATTGGCACAACTGTGACGGTCGTATTATTCCGTAATCGCTCTGCACGCGGGTCGTTTGAGACAAGCCAATCAATAAAGCCTTGGCACACCCAGCTGGAGCCGGCCTCCCAAGCGTGCTGCCGTGCCTGGACCCACACTGCCGAACGGGGCTGCGATGTTCTTGCCTCGAATCGCAGCGCAGGAACTTCCCTGCCGCCCCGCGTTTCGCACAACGCGAAGGCATGCACGTCTTTAGATCCAGCTGCCGTTTGCCGAACAAGTTCGCCGGCATCCGCTTCAGTAAAGGGTGGCCCCCAAGCAAACCACGCGGTCGCCGTTCCAACCTTTTGTCGATAGATGATTTTGCGACCGACACTTGTCCCCGGAGTGGTTTGCTGCCAGGTCTCGTTGTCGATGCTGTAGGATGCCTGGACCGGTGTAGCCCAAGGTTCCGGACCGACTTCGAGTGAGATTTCTTCGCCGGGTTCAATTCCCGAGATACGGACATACCACCAACACGCCCACCCTCGAGATTCGTGCGTTGTTGGCTCAATTCGAATAAGTCTTGCTGCCTGGTCGATTTCAACGACCTTTCCGCTCCCGCCAGCGAAATCACTGTCAACGACTAATTCGCCTAATAAGCCCACAGACTCAGCCGATGCACCAACCAGTACGAATAACAGCGCGGCAGAGGCGGCGACCGCAGTTGAGATACGACGAAAGGCCTGAAGATCCGTTGAATAATACATGAAAAGCACTTTACTGAGATTTCACCAATCCCACCATTGATCCGGGGAATGAAGCGTAAGCAATCGCCCCCGACCGGCAAGACCGATTGTCTTCAGCGGGCGAATCCGGCCTACCTTAAAACGTCAATGGCATAGTAACATGAAGGACTTGCGGATGCCCTACCCACCGCGTCAGCCCCGGCCCGACCGCACGATCTGACCTCCGACCGCAGCGACTTAATCACCGTTGGCAACAAAGTCCCTACTCACAACTTCTAGCACTGAAGCGACGACAATCGATGGCCATCCCTAAGGTTCCTCAAGAGAATATTCGCAACTTTTGCATCGTCGCCCATATCGACCACGGTAAGAGCACTCTGGCCGACCGCCTTCTGGAGACTACTGGGACGGTTAGCCTGCGTGAGATGAAGCAGCAGCTGCTGGATGACATGGCGTTAGAACGTCAGCGCGGAATTACGATCAAAGCGCGAGCGGTCGTTTTGTATTACAAACGCGGCGATCAAACATATGAGCTGAATCTGATCGATACTCCAGGACACGTCGACTTTCACTATGAGGTTTCCCGTTCGCTAACTTGCTGCGAGGGAGCGTTGCTTCTTGTCGACGCATTCCAAGGTGTGGAAGCTCAGACGGTCGCGAACGGTTTTGCTGCTATGGAGCATGATCTGGCGATTGTTCCTGTGATCAACAAAATCGATCTCTCTCATGCACGCCCGGATGAAGTTGCTGAAGAGATGGAACACTCGCTGGCAATCGAGCAAGACAAGATTGTTCGCGTCAGCGCAAAGGCAGGGATCGGAATCGTCGAATTGCTTGATGCGATCGTCGATCAAATTCCGGCTCCAACTGGCGATCCAACGAAGCCGTTACAGGCAATGGTCTTCGATTCGCACTATGATGACTTTCGCGGCGCAATCACCTATGTCCGACTCATGAATGGCACTGTCCGCAAAGGCCAGAAGATTCGTTTCCTGAAGGGGGAAACGACGCATGATGTGGTCGAACTGGGGCAATTTGCACCGCAGCAGCGACCTTGTGAAGAACTGCGGGCCGGACAAGTCGGCTATCTGGTTTGCAATATCAAGTCGATCGATGACGTTCACATCGGCGACACGGTTAGCATACCCGGGGACAAGGGCGCCCCCGCTCTGGCCGGTTACAAGCCGCCACAACGAATGGTGTATTGCGGACTCTATCCATCGGATGGCCAAGACTTCACGGAACTGCGCGATGCTTTGACCAAGCTGGCGATAAATGATCCGAGCTTCGAGTTCGAGGCCGAAACAAGCGAAGCGTTAGGGTTTGGATTCCGCTGTGGTTTCCTCGGGCTGCTCCACATGGAAATCATCCAGCAGCGTCTTGAACAGGAATCCGACGTTGATCTTGTTCAAACGGCCCCCAACGTCACCTATGAAATCCTGACCAAGCGAGGCGAAACGCTTTACATCCACCGTCCTCAGGAAGTTCCTGATTCCGGCGAGATCCAAGAGTTTCGCCAACCGGTGGTTCGCGTGAGCCTGATTCAACCGACCGAGTATATCGGGGCGGTCATGAAGCTGTGCCAAGACCGCCGTGGCGTGCAAACGGGCCAGGAGTATCTGTCGCCAACACGGACGATGTTGACGTACGAATTGCCTCTGGCAGAAGTGATCTACGATCTGCACGATAAACTCAAGAGTGCAACACGCGGTTACGGCACCATGAACTATGAGGTCATTGGGTATTTCCCAGCTGACCTCGCACGTTTGGACATATTGGTTAATGGCAAGCGTGTGGACGCTTTGAGCTTCATCTGCAATAAGGCTGATGCCGACCGGCGGGGTCGTGCCGTCGTGAAGAAGTTGAAGGGGGAGATCGATCGCCACATGTTTGAGATCGCCGTCCAGGCAGCCATCGGAACGCGGGTGATTGCGCGAGAAACCGTTTCTGCGATGCGTAAGAATGTGACGGCAAAGTGCTATGGCGGAGATATCAGCCGAAAACGAAAGCTCTGGGCAAAACAGAAGGAAGGGAAGAAGCGAATGAAATCGATCGGCAGTGTCGACATTCCGCAGAAGGCGTTCATGGCTGTGCTGGACACGGGCGAAGGCAATAAGAAGTGAACCTCTTGAAACGACGACGGTTGATCTGGCTGCTGTCCATCGCCGCAGTCGCGGCAGCCTTGGGCGCGACGACCGTGCTTCGATATCAGGGAATTCTGCTGCCTGTCCGGGTCGCCAGCGGGTCGATGGCGGATTCGCTATTGGGCCCCCATCGTTCGCTGGAATGCAAAGATTGTGGTTTTACATTCTGCTTTGGTTTGGACCTCGAAGTTCCGTTGGACTTAGCGACTTGTCCAAATTGCGGTTACGCCCGTAACGACTCGACCCGTGCCACACTTCACGAGGGCGATCGGGTCCTGATCGATCGTTGGGCGTATGCGTTCTCGGCTCCTGCGCGCGGCGACGTCGTTGCTTTTTGCGATCCGACGAACAACTCGGAACTTGCCGTAAAGCGAATCATGGGGCTTCCGTCCGAACGGATCGAGATCGCGCACGGCGAAATATTTACGAACGGCACGCTCTATCGAAAGCGACTCGTTGAGGCGATGCAAGTCGCGACGCTCGTCTACGACGATGCAAATCGTCCGCACCAGGAAGGTAAATTGGCAGCGCGGTGGGCGAGTGACGAACAAGAAACAGGATGGCGCGCGCTAAACGGAGGCTACGCCTGGACGCCGCCATCGCCAGACAACACTCGTCTCGATTGGCTGACGTATCGGCACTGGCGGTGTTATACGTCGCCGACTCCGAGGATGGAGGAAACTCCGATTGCAGATAACGACGCCTACAATCAAGGACTCTCGCGAGAGTTGCATGAAGTGACTGACCTGATTCTGTCATGTAAAGTAACTACTCCGAGTGAAAGTGAAATCACATTGATGCTCCACGATGGTCGCGAAAGCTTCACGGCGATGATTTCGACGATTACGCAATCCGTGGAACTGCGGCGCGGCGAACGCTTTCTAACTCGCGCAGCGCTCGCGGAGCTCCGAGAACCGAGAGCCAGATCAACTCAATTCGGCATTGTTGACCAACAGTTGTTGATCGCAGTGGAAGGGAAACCGCTCATTCGCTGCGAATACACGCCGCTCGACAAGCCTCTACAGCCAACGTCACGACCCATCGGAATTGCGGCGCGTGGCGGTGAGTGCGCGGTAACAGAAATCCGCGTCTACCGCGACATCTACTATTTGAACGCCTTTGGCGGATCTACAACTTGGAGCTGCTCGGCACCGATTCCAGCGGAAACCTATTTAGTCCTGGGAGACAATTCGCCAATATCGCGCGACAGCCGCCATTGGAATTCGCCGGGCCTGCATCGCAACTTGTTCGTTGGTAAAGTGTTGGGGCTGAGACGTTGAAGGACAGCCTGCCCGAACGCTTTTATCGAAGTAGGACGATCCGGAAAATTTGGCTATATTTCTGCCACGCGTAACGAATAGTGTCGCACCAGCTAGCGGACGCCACGGTTCACCGAGCCACCTCATCCCCATCCACGAATGACGATCTTGTGAATACCAAAAGTAAAGACTCAAACGATCCATCCCGTCGTCGGACGCGGCAAGATATCTCCGCCAAAGGTCGGAACGCAGGTCAGGATGCCGTCGAGTCGGCCATCGCCAAGGCCGCGGCGCTAGTGGTCGGTAGAAAGAGTCACAAAAAGGACTCGTCGAATCCAAGTGCCAGTCGCGAAACTGTGGAATCGATCGCGGTTGCGATCATCCTTGCTTTCTTGTTTCGCGGCTTCGTCGCAGAAGCATTTGTTATCCCGACCGGTTCGATGGCACCCACGTTGCGCGGCCGGCATATGGACATCATTTGCCCGCAGTGCGACTTTGAGTACAACACGGGCGCCAGCATGGAAAATGTCGAGGACGGACAGGCTCGCGGCGAAGTCACCGTGACTTGCTGTCCGATCTGCAACTATGCACTGCCATTACAGAAGACAATCAATCCGAATGAACGGTCCTTTAATGGGGATCGAATACTCGTTAGCAAGTTCGCCTACCAGTTGAACGAGCCCGAACGCTGGGATGTAATCGTCTTTAAGTACCCGGGAAATGCGAAGCAGAATTACATCAAGCGTTTGGTCGGATTGCCGGGCGAGACCTTGCGTATTCGCCACGGCGATATCCATACAGTCAACGCGGACGGCTCCGATGCGATTGTGCGAAAGTCGCCGTCCAAATTGAAGGCGATGATGCACGTTGTTGATGATTCCGAACACGTGTCACCGGCGCTTAAAAAGTTGGGCTGGCCCTCACGCTGGCAGAAAGTAACAACCGTGGGCGATGATCGTCCGTGGCAGCAGGCTCCTGAGGACGACAGATACACGCTGGAAGCTGGTGCCGATGAAACATGGCTGAGATACCGGCATCTCGCCCCGCATCCAGGAGATTGGGGCGCGATCGAAGCCGGTTATCGACCGCAGTGGCTCGATGCGACGGAGGGCGCGCTAATCACTGATTATTACGCCTACAACGACTATCGCGCTGGGGGACACGCAACGGGCACAGCTTGGGTTGGCGATTTGGCCGTTGAGGCGAACGTCGACTGCCAAAGCGAACTGGGCGAATTGTTGCTGGATCTTGTCGAGGGAGGTACGCATTACGGTTGCCGCATTAATCTGGCAGACGGGAAAGCAACTCTTTCGATCACCGACTTTGAAGGACGCCCGCGTCAGTTCGAAGATGGCAAGGCATCTCCTTCAGCAACAACTTCGATGAGAGGAACTGGCGCACGTCGGATACGATTCTCGAACTGCGATGATCAGTTGCTTCTCTGGATCGATGAGAAGGTTGTTGAATTTGATGGCCCGACAGCTTACATCCCAGGTGCCGCCGTCGAACCGAAGTGGAGTCCTGAGGACCCAGGCGACATCGCTCCGGTTGGCATAGGTGGGCAGAATGCAAACTTTACGATCACGAGTATGCGTGTCTTACGGGATATCTACTACCTTGCTCAGGAAGCCGACCGTCGCTTCCAATCTGAATACGAAGGGAGTGTTTGGCAGGGCGATTTGGATGCGGTGATCTACGATCCCACTTCTTGGGCTACGACTTCCGTGTTCCACGACCGAAGGACAGTCGAATTCACGCTGGACGAAGATCAGTTCTTCCCGCTCGGTGATAATAGCCCTCAAAGCAAAGACGCGCGACTTTGGTCAGAAGGCAGTCACGATACCGGGTACCATACACCGCCACCGTACGTCGAACGAGAATTGCTGATCGGAAAAGCGTTGGTTGTGTACTGGCCGCATGGTTGGCGACCGACATCGCCGACACTGTCGCGCCTGACCGGTAACTACGCCTTTATTCCGAACTTTGCGCAGATGAAATTCATTCGTTGAGTTTGCAGCGAAACCCGTCAAGGAGGACATCGAATGCCGCTCTTAGAAGCCAGCGGTCTTGAAAAGACGTTTGGTCGACGTCGCGTGGTGAACGGTGTCAGCTTGGAAGTCCACGAAGATGAAATCGTGGGGCTCCTTGGCCCGAACGGCGCAGGAAAGACAACCTCGTTTCGGATGATGTGCGGACTCGTTGTCCCGGATGCGGGGCGCGTCTATTTAGGCGAACACGATGTTACCAAGTGGCCGATGTACCGCCGTTGCCATGACGGGCATATGGGTTATCTCGCTCAAGAATCAAGTGTCTTTCGCAAGTTATCGGTCGAGCAAAATCTACTCGCGGTGATGGAGTTGCTCGGCATGGGACGCCGCCAGCGGCGAACTCGCTGCGACGAATTGCTGGAACAATTCAAGATCACTCATATTCGCAAGTCAAAGGCCGCCAAGCTCTCTGGCGGTGAACGACGCCGACTCGAGATCGCAAGATGTCTCGTCTCAGATCCAAACATTATCATGCTCGACGAACCGTTCGCGGGAATCGACCCGATTACTGTCCAGAACATCCAGAGCATTATTCGCGAGTTGCGAGATGACGGCATTTCGATTTTGATCACGGATCACGCGGCAAGAGAAATCTTGCAAGTAACGGACCGCTGCTACGTCATCAACCAAGGCGAGGTCTTATGCCACGGGCACCCCGATGACGTCAAAAGCCATCCAGAAGTTCGGCGGATCTACCTGGGCGATATCGATGGCGATGCGAGTAGCGCGCCGACGCCGCATCTGCGACCAGGGTCGATCTCGTCTCGACCTCAAGGGATAACGCGATCAGATGTCTAATCCAGAACGCGCATCCGTACACTGGGTTGCCGCGAGCAGTCCAGTTTATCGATTTCAGCCACCGCCGCCGACGCACCTCCTTCCGTCGCCGTGTGAGTCATAATCACTAGCGGAACAACCTGGCTATCACCTTCCTGCTCGGCCTCGTGCTGGATCACTGAGGCAATCGATATCTGATGTCGCCCGAGCACTCCCGTAATCTCGGCTAACACGCCGGGATCGTCATCAACCGTGAATCTGAGGTAGTAACGTCCGGTCACGGTTGCGTGATCGCTCATACTGACGCGCGCTTCCTGCTTCGACCATAGCTGTAGTGTCCGGAAGGTTAGCTGGGTGCGCCCAACTGCCGTATCGATCAAGTCTGCCACCACAGCTGAAGCGGTCGGCATCTGTCCGGCCCCAAGCCCATGAAAGAACACTCGCCCCACTGCGTCTCCCACAACGCTGACCGCGTTATAAGCTTCACGTACTTCGGCGAGCGGTTGTCCAATTTTGACAAGAGTTGGTGAAACATGCAGCTCTAGCAATTCGTCCAACTGGGCAATCGCTAATAACTTGATCCGGTAACCCAACTCTTTCGCGTAACGCAGGTCCGCTGGATCGAGGGTGTCGATACCGACTCTTGGAATCTCCGTCCAATGCACACGCGCTCCAAAAGCCAGATGAGCAAGGATGGCGAGCTTTTGTGCGGCATCCGAACCGTCCACGTCCATCGTCGGATCGGCTTCAGCAAAACCACGTTTCTGAGCTTCTACGACCGCGGCGGAATAGTCAGCACCTCGGTCCTCCATCTGAGACACGATGAAGTTGCTCGTACCATTCAAGATCCCCCGCAAAGACTCAATCTGGTTTGCGGATAGACACTGACTGATATTGGTAATGATGGGGATGCCGCCGGCGACCGAAGCCTCGAAGGCAATGGATCTTCCCAGTTCACGCGCTCGGTCGAACAGCTCTGGACCATGTTCGGCGAGCAATGCTTTATTGGCGGTCACAATATCCTTGCCGCTTTCGAGCAACTGAAGCATGATCGTGCGAGCCGGCTCCAGACCGCCGACCAACTGGGCCACGACCGTGATTTCCGGATCATTGAGAATCGTGGCGAGGTCGTTCGTGAGCAAACCTTCGGGCAACTCGACATCGCGAGGTTTGTTGACATCTTTGACAACGACTCGTTTCAACCACAAGGTGCGCCCGGCATGTCGGGCCGTCCGATCGCCTTGGTCGAGCAGGAGGCGAGCGACTCCAGCGCCAACCGTTCCCATTCCTACAATCCCGACGTTTGTACGCTCCATAATCTCAGTTCACGCTTTGGGGTTAAAACAGGTGATTTTGGGTTTCGGGTTGGGACCGTTGTCAGAGACACTCGCAACCAGCCCCCGTGCCCCCGAGTCATCAATACTAGGTCGCAGTAAGCGAAAGCGTCAAGCGGCAGTGAGACCGTCGTGTGGGGCCGTTTGCGGCTCGCCGGTGGTGGCATTTTCAAGCGGACAGCACTACGATATACCAGCTTCTCCAGCAGAATCGGCGTTTCTCCACATGCCGGCTCCATCGGGGCGTTTGCTATTTTGGATGGATTCTTTTTTCAGCAACTAACGTCGCCTTTCGCAAAGACCGAACACGTGCAATACGAGCATATCGAAAACGAGCAACAGCTACGCGAATTCTGCGATGCAGTCTCTGAGGCAAAGTATTTGGCTTTCGATACCGAATTCGTATCGGAAGACACCTATCGTCCGCATCTGTGTCTCATTCAAGTTGCCGCCGATGATCGGCTTGCCATTATTGATCCGCTCGCGACGGAGGACGTCTCGGCGTTTTGGCAGCTGCTCGCCAAACCAGGTCACGAAACTATCGTGCATGCAGGACGCGAAGAATTTCGTTTTTGCCTCGATGCCATTGGCCAGCGTCCGGCGAATTGGTTCGATATTCAGATCGCGGCAGGCTTTGTGGGGCTCGAATACCCCGCTGCTTACAGCACGTTGATCTCAAAACTCATCGGAAAAAACTTACCAAAAGGCGAGACACGAACTGACTGGCGCCGCCGCCCGCTATCAGACAAGCAGCTGGAATATGCGTTACAAGACGTTGTCTATCTCCGCCAGATCCGCGACATACTCGCAAAGCGGCTGGATGAGCTGAATCGTCGTGACTGGCTTGCAGACGAATTGGAAAGTTGGCTCACCCAACTTGAACATGCTGAAAACACCGAGCAATGGAGGAGGGTTTCGGGGAGTGCTGGGCTATCCGCACGCAAATTGGCAATCGTACGCGAAGTGTGGCGTTGGCGAGATTCGGAAGCGGCTAATCGCAATTCACCGCCAAAGCGGATTCTCCGGGACGACCTGATTGTGGAGATTGCCAAGCGGCAAACCGATAATGTCCAACGAATTCGATCCGTGCGCGGCATGGAACACCGTCACTTGCAGCGACATCTCGAAACAATCGCCGAGTGTGTTCGCCGCGCCGAAGAGTTGCCCGAATCCGAATGTCCTCGGCCGATGCGAAAGGGCGATTCGTCGCATCCATCGCTCGTGCTGCTCGGCCAGTTTCTCAGCACCGCGTTGGGCTGTATATGCCGTACAAGCGAGCTCGCTCCTGGACTGGTCGGGTCCGTCCAGGACTCACGTGACTTGATCGCCGAGCGCCTTGGTCTTGCGAGTCGCGAGGCCCAGCCACCGCGTCTGTCGCAAGGCTGGCGAGCCAAAGTGATCGGCCCCGAGATCGATAAGTTGTTGCGAGGCGAATTGGGCCTGCGCGTCGCCGACCCACTGGCCGATCAGCCGCTGAGCCTCGAGTCGTTCGATAATACAGATTCGAACTCGTAAGTGCATACGAGCGGTGTTAGGCTGGAAGGTAAGAGCGAAATCGCTGTTAAGTCCATGCGCAACATTTGCTTGAACACACCATGAGCAACACTACGCGAATTTGCCTGACATTAATCCTCTTTGCAATTGCCGGACGAGCCAGCAACCTGCGCGGCGAAGAGTCGGAACTCCCTCCAAATCACAGTGTTGAACCCGAGCTCTACGCCACAGGCTTTGAATTTGCGGAAGGACCGGCTTTCGATCGTGATGGGAATCTATTCGTTGTCAATTACCGAGGTAACGGGAATATCGGCAGGATTACGGCGGATGGAACAGCGAGCGTCTGGTGTGTTCTGGATGAGATCGCTCCGATCGAAGGCAAGCGCTCGCAAGCCAATGGGCTGAAAGTTGATAGCGAAGGCCGGCTAATAGTGGCAGACGCCGGCGGCGGCAGATTGCTGCGAGTTGCCTCGGACGGGAAGAGCGCACAGGTACTGGCCGACCGCTGGAACGGAGCTCGGTTTAAGTCGATCAATGACGTTGCACTCGATTTAATGGGAAACATCTATTTCTCAGACCCAGGCGGTTCGAATGCGGAAACACCAATCGGCTCGGTCTATCGATTTGACATCACCACAAACACAGTCACGCAGCTCGCAACGCAACTGGCATTTCCCAATGGTTTGGCGGTAACCATCGATCAGAGACATCTTTGCGTTGCAGAGAGTTCTCGATACCGCGTATTGATCTACGATCTGAATGGGGGAAATGCAGAGAACGAGCGCGTCCTGATCGAGTTTCCACAAGAATCCGCTGGCGACATCCGCGGCGGAGCATTTGACCCCGACGGCATGATTCTCGACGAGGCGGGGCGATTATATGTCGCGATGTGGATTGGCGGCGTCATTAACGTGGTTGATGTCGCGTCGGGAGAACTACTGCGACAATATGATGCCGGCGGTCTGAAAGCCACAAACTGCCACTTTTACGACGGCTACCTATACACAACAGTCGCGGCCAAAGAAGCTGTCTTTCGTCTTAAGCTTGGTGTAAAGGGATTCAATTACAACTAGGGCTTGGTTACGACAAAGAATTAGGGTGGGCTGGAGAAGTGGACGAGGCAACGAGTCCTTTGTTTCGTACGCCGACTGGGACTCGTAGCCTCGTCCACTATCCTAAAGTTAAGACGTAACAAAGCACGAGGCATGGAACGTGAAAGCCGAACCTGGGTCATTGAACGAGATCCAGTCTGCTATGCGAGCGCTACGTTTTCGTATTTGGCGACTCGTCTAAGTTCATGGAGCAAGACAGCGGCACTGGGATGCCGATCTTC
The DNA here is from genome assembly GCA_020638995.1 of Planctomycetaceae bacterium. Lineage (GTDB taxonomy): Bacteria > Planctomycetota > Planctomycetia > Pirellulales > Pirellulaceae. The sequence goes on along the minus strand of JACKHM010000006.1, from coordinate 92,931 downwards.
GGGCCGTTTCTCGAGCATCCGCAGCACTTCGCCTTCGAACAGCGGCGAGATGGAGAGGTGAAACACAGTCGGCGGTGTGGGCGGTTCGAGTTGAATCTTGTTGATCGTCTCCGTCGTCGTCCGTCCTTCGAACGGAGCTCGCCCCGCTAACAGCGAGTACAATGCGGCTCCCAGGCTGTAGATGTCTGAGCGTTCGTCGAGAGGATGGTCGACACCGGTTTGCTCTGGCGACATGTAGACCAATTCGCCCACCAATTCACCGGGACAGGTAATCTGTTCGACTCGCGTCCCGGCAATCGCTTTCGCAAAAACGAGGTCATTAAGCTTCACGACGTCGTCGTGGGCTCGGATCAAGATGTTGTGCGGTGTGATATTGCGGTGAACCATATTGTGCTCGGCGGCACCTTGTAGAGCGGCAGCCAGTTGGATCGCGATACGCAACACGCGCCGCCAGTCCAGCATGCCGCACACACCGACGCGCTGAATCAGTTCGTCGGCCGATTCACCCTCGACCAACTCGCTCGATGTGAAACAGACGCCGCGTGACCTGCCGGCGGTGTAGACGCGAACCAGATGCTCATGTCGGAGCGGAATCGCCGTTCGCATCGCTCGAACAAAGCGGCGGACTTCGGATTCTTCCTCGAACAGATGTGGCCAGAAGATCTTCAGCGCGACATGCCGGTCATGCTTGTTGTCCCAGGCGCGAAACACTGCACCCGACCGAGCCGAAGAGATCAAGGACTCGATATCAAAACGCAGAAAGCGACTCCCCAGTAAACCGATAACATCATTGTCCGATTGAATGCGTGGCGGAAGTGACGGCCCGAGATCGCCCCTCTGCTCGCCCAGTGGTTGACGCCCGTTATTGGGCCTGTCATTGGGCGTCGTGGTTTCCGCGTCGAGCAATGCCGCTGGGGCGAGTGTCGTATTGTCGTTTCCAGGAGCCACCTCAACCAACAGTTCGGTGTCGCCGATCATAATTCGGTCGCCGCTGTGCAGAACCGCTTCCTTCGTTGTTTTGTCGTTGACTCGGATACCCCAACGCCCGCCGGCATCGCTGAGCACCAGACGCTCCGCTTTCGATTCGATTTGGCAATGCACGCGCGACACGGACGGATCGTGCAACTGAAACGAGCACTCTGCGCCCCTTCCCAGAGTGACCGCTCCGTCAACCGGCACGAGCACCTGCCGCCCCGTATCGTGCCCATGAACAACCACCAGTTTCCGCACACGTCACCTCATGTTCCGTAGTAGTAGACGTAGGCTGGGTCGCGACCCAGCTACTACTATTCAGGATGCTCAAACTCCACTACCGGATTCTCGCCACCCCATCCGAGATCATAGTGGCCGAGTTTGACAAACCGATGAAACGACGACCACGAATAATCCCGCACACGCGAAACAAGACCATGCTTGACGGGATTCCAATGAATGTAGTCGACACATCGTTCAAGATCCTCTTCGTCTCGCACCATGTGTTCGTAAAACCGCCGTTGACAGATCGCTCGTTCAGCCTTCTTGTTCCGCGAGTCATCCCGTTCTCCTTCAGCACGTCCCCCCGCGAGCCAACACTTTGTGAAGAGCGACTTGATGCGCCGCCAGCGGGTCGAGTAGTCGGAGTCACCCGAAGGCAGTTCCCAAACGCAGTGTAAGTGGTCGGGCAAGAGAACGATGGCCACGATCTGAAATGTTCGCGTTTCGCGAACGCTTCGAAACGCATTTCGCAGGCAGGCCCTAGCCAAGGGCGAGGTTAAAAAGCCGCGGCGATCATAGGTGACGAGCGTAAAGAAATACGTTCCCCCGGCCACGTTGTATCGCAAATACGATCGCATGCCATCCAACCTCACCCGAGGCGTTACCGCTGCACAACCGCCCACCGTAGGCTGGGTCGCGACCCAGCTACCATTTGCGGCCCCCTATCGTGTTATCAAACGATACCAACATTAACAACAATCAATCAACACATTCCGGTCAGATCTGTTTTCTAAAGAGCTGGGTCGCGACCCAGCCTACTTCACTATGCCTCATGGCGAGACGCTTTTCGGCAGCCGCCACAGGCACAAGCCATAGTTCCCGTCACCGGTGAAATTCTTTTTTGTCGGATTCCAAGTGCCGCCGCCCCCGGTTATTGCAAATCGACCGTCCGCTGAGACAGCCAGTTCCTGAATGCTTCGTTTCGACGCGTCAAAGCTATGAAGAAGCGAGCCATCGGTAGCCTTTCGGATTTCCAGTTCTGTCACACCGGCAATCGCCAGGAAACGTCCGTCGGCCAGGAATTCGACATCAGCAGAACGGTTGTCTGTATCAATCCGGCGCAGAGCTTCTCCGCTGGCGACATCGAAAAGCTGGACCGCCGACCAATCGGCAATCGCAAACGTGGCACCATCCCCCGTCACAGCAATTTGACGCGTCCTGGGAACCGTCCGGCCATACAGGATAATTTCCTGTTTGGATGGCACCTCAACCAACCGGGTTCCGTAGTCGGCGTCGCTGCTGCTTACAACCAGCTTGTCGTCAGCAACAAATCCAACGGCAGCCGTGTTCGATTCGTTAACCTCGTCACCAGCTTCAAATGAACAGAGCAATTCGCCGGAGTCCGTATTCCAGACGCGGACCATGCAATCTCGTGAGAACGCAGCAACTCGTTCACCACCGGGTGATACATCAATGCTGAGTACCATCTCGTCTGAATCGACGAATCTTCGCGCAACGTCACCTGTCGTGACATCGAACATGACAGCTTTGAGCGAGTTCGTGAATGCCTTGCCGACGACTAGGTGTCTTCTATCCGGAGTGAAGTCCATCCCCAGCACTGATTGCGCCGATGGCGAGTCGATTTGCAGTCTTGTCTCACCAGACTCGACATCCCAGATTCGGACAGTTCCGTCGTGCGACGCCGATGCGACTGTCTTGCCATCAGGCGAAAAGGCTACGCCCACGATCGGCTTCGTGTGTCCAAGGAATTCCTTGACCAGACCGGCAGGTCCGTCCGGCAAAGGTGTCGCGGAGGCCGAGACGGTGGCTGGAAGCTTTTCATTTACCGCCTCCGGCTCGACGAACGTTGGCGCATCAGGACTTAGCTTCTCCCACTTCGCTTCGACGATCGTTCCGTGATGGCCATTGCCCGAGCTGTCGATCAGCTTGTCGCCGATGCCTTCGTCGCAATGGTAGAGTGCGAGGGTGTCGTTATCTGGTGCGAAATGGCGAAGCGGCGTGAATTCATCACGATAGCGAACAGATTTGGTTAATCGCACTTCGTCGATGAGGCCGTAGTATTTGAAAAAGTAATTTGTCCAACCGGTTTCCGGATGCGGGACACTTCCCAAGTGGACGCAATCCTCGGACGGAACAAAGTCATGAGACAGCGACCGTTGACCAGCGAGCTTTCCGTCAACGAAAATGCGAACCATGCGTCCTTCGAGTGTTGCGGCAACGTGCGTCCACTTGATCGAGTTAGCATTATCCGCAGATTGTATCGCGGGCTCCCATTTATCCCGATTAGGACAACTCACGTACCAATGCCCAGAGCCACCCATGTACCCCATGTGGATTCCAGTCCCATCGTCAGCTTTGTAGTGCGTACTTGCTGAGATCGCCATGTTCGCGCCGTCGGCGTCTGTTGCTGGTTTCATCCACGCTTCAATAGTCAGCGGAGTAGTTCCGTCGAGTACCAGCGATGGGATTTCAACGCGACCAGGGGTTGTCTTGCCGCCAAAGCTTAAAGCATGCGGTTGTGTCGCGGCGAGTGAGCTCTGTCCACTAACGGCGAGCGAACTATTCAAAGATTCGCCTATATCGGAATCCACCTTGGGCTGGGTCGCGACCCAGCCTACATCGCCGATGCGTCCAAACGCCATTTCGGTCGAAGTGATGCGTAAGAGTTGCTCTCCTCCTTTCTCGATCGTGAAGGAGTCGGGATTGTGGATGACGGTGTCGCCTTGACGAACGGTGAAGTCGTGGGCACCGAGCGTGAGTTTTAGTTTGAAGTCGGGACCGGAAATCACGTGATCATCGCCATCTACCGCAAGGGTGATCGCGCCGCTGGCGAGCAACTCGTCTGAGACTTCCACTGCAAGCGTTTGATTGGGACCCCGGAGGTAGATGATCACCGCCCAACTCATCAAACCAAACGCGATGCAAAATACCACCGCAGCCAAGGCAAACCACTTGCGCAATAGCGGCCCATCCATCCAAGTGCGAACACGTCCGGCACCGGCGAGTGCAAAGGCATCGGCCAGCGTTGCGCCGAACCAGCCGAGTCGCTGCTTCCAGCGGAACTTGCGATAGAGGTCGCGAACGAGCGGATCTTTGGACTTCAATTGCAATAGCCTTTGCATGTTGCGGAACATGCCGGTCTGTTTGCCGCTCGCCAGTCCCTGTTCGATTAAATGGATCAGCAAGTCGACTTCCTCCTGGAGCTTGAGCGTCTCGGCGAGCAACTGTTGAGCCTCGGGATTGAGGAGTTGCTTGTTCACAGCGAGCAACATTTGTGCAGCACCGATGTAGTCCTGCCGCTGAAACAGCTCCTGCGCAGCAGTTAACGCGCGACCCGCCGCCTGCTGTTCTTCCTGCCATCGAACATGCAACGCCGTCATTTGCTCGCGAGCCCATTTTGCGTAGGGCAGCGCGACGGAATTTTGCACCTCGCTCATGCGCTGCAATTGCACGCTGGCTTCGCGCCAGGCGCCGCCAGAGATCATTTGAGCAAGTTGCTTTTGTTGTTCTGCAAGTTGTGCGGTCGTGAGCGGTTCGATGGGGGGCGGTTCCGAGGCGGCCGCTCCCTCGCCGCTCGTCTTGATGAATGCTCCTAACGCCTCAGCGACTTCGCCCATCGTCGCGTACCGATCGGCGGGCGACTTGGCCATCATCCTCAAGCAGATTGCTTCGAGTTGCTGCGGCACACCGGCGCGGAGCGACGAAGGCGCGGGAGGCTGGTCGCGAACGATCTTCGCGATCACGGCGGTAACCGAACCTTGAAACGGCAACTGCCCGGTCAGCATCTCGAACAGCACGACGCCCAAACTGTAGATGTCGCTGGCCGGGCCGACCGCGTGCAAGTCGCCGTCCACTTGTTCGGGCGACATATAACCAGGAGTCCCGATCAGCGTTCCATCCACCGTGAGCCGGTCTTTGACGTCTTGCACCTGACGAGCCAAACCAAAATCCATCACAATCGGATCGCTGCGATGATTGAGCATGATGTTGCCCGGTTTCAAGTCGCGATGGATGACGCCTTTGGCGTGCGCTTCGCCCAACGCCACCGCGATCTTGCGAAGCAGCACCGCGACAGCTCGCGGATTCACAGCTCGGCTCTCACGAATCACTCGCGACAACGTCTTCCCCTCGACATACGCCATCGTGATGTAAGGAATGCCTTCGTGCTGGCCGACATCGTAGACCGGGCAGATGTTGGGATGGTCCAAGGTTGCGGCAGCGTAAGCTTCGCGATAAAACCGCTCCAGCAGCCCGGCATCTTCCGCCCCGGCAACGCGCGGTCGCTTCACAGCCACGCGTCGACGCAATTCTGTATCTTCGGCAAGATACACGGTCCCCATCGCACCGCGTCCCAACTCACGTAGCAGGCGATAGCGACCGAACTGCTGGAGCGGCTCGTCGTTGCCGTCTTGCGGCGTGTCGGCTCGTTGTTGATTCGGCGGCAGCGTTTCTTGCGCGGAAGCCGCGATCGACTTCGTCGAATCAGATACCTCAGCGTGGGAATCTGCTCGTTTGGCACGTTGGATGGCTGAAAATTCGTCCTGCGCGGCAACTTTCGCGAGCAATGCCTCAATCTGCTCGTGCAGCGAAGGAAAGCGTTGTTGAAGTTCTTCTGCGGTGGGCGAATCGCCGGCTGCTTGCCGAATGAAGATTTCGGCCTGCAAGAGTTCACTCAACGATGTGGGCGATTCACCAAGTTCCGGAATCCGCTCGAGATACCATTCGACTCGAGTCGGCTTTTGCTGATGCCGATAATCCAAGTCGATCTTGGCCAGTTCCACGAGGGCTGCGGCTTGGTAGTCAGGAGCTTCGGATTGCAACTGTCCCGCCACGATCGCCAAGTGATGGGGCGTCCAATGCTGGTCAAATTCGACCAGGAACTGTTCCAACCGCTCGCGGTCGGCATCAGTGAGTTGCAGAATCGGTGGGTTCATCAATCAATGGCCTTGTTTTCGTGTCGCCCAGCAGCCCCTGCGAACGTCGCATGACGGGGCATCTACCCTGACATGGTAATTCGAAGCCCAGGTGTAACATGGATTCTGAAAAAAACGAAGAATTCCTCCTCGTACTTATGCTTGGCGTTGGAAGCGAGGGGCCGAAGTAAGGAGGATCGCGCCCGCCATGAGCAGCGCAAATGACAAATATGAGAGAACTTACTCGCCGGAGCAACCACAACGACACGGTGGGTTGAGCCCTGGTTACTCCGCCTGAAGCCGCTCCAGCTTGGTACGCAGCAGATCAAGCACGCGATGAACTGTCATGCGGGAGACCTTCAGCTTTTCCGCAGCTTCCGTGCGCGAGTAGCCTTGCACGACCATCCCGAAGATTTCCCGATGGGATTCAGGTAGACCAGTGAGCAACTGTTCCAACTGGTCAACCAATGTGGCTGCGTCGGTTGGGTCCGGCTCGCGCGAGACAAAGAACTCGGTGTTACGATCTTCTGCGGGTGTCTGTTCCCGCTCCAGACTTCGCTTCTCGGCCTGATGACGCCGGGCTTGATTATGCACCTTGATGAGCGTGATCTTGACCAGCAGCTTCCACAAGTCCGCCGAGGCGTCAATCTGAAATTCGCCTAGCTCAGAACGGCGAAAGAACGTCCGGAAGACAGATTGGGCAATGTCATCGCCATCGATTCGGCCTCGCAGGCGGGCACTCAAGTTCCGTTGTGCGAGGTCGACCAGCTTCTTCGAGTATTGAGCGAAAATCGCCTCCGGGGTCGAGACGTTGCTGCCATCTTCTAGGTCCGACGTCGAACTCATGAGCAATCTGCACTATGCGAAGTGGGAGGCACCATGAACACACCGTCTCCGTACAATGAGAGGCTCATTGCCTGCAGATTGTAAGACACGACGACGCCAAGCCAGCGGATCGTATTAGCCCGCCCACTCAACGACACCGGTTCCTTGGACCGCTTGTCCAATTTCCCAGCTCTCTAGCCCGCTGTCCGTCAAGCTTTGTTGAATAGCGTCAACTTCACTTGCGCTCACAATCAAGACGAGGCCGACACCCATATTGAAGACGCGTTCCATCTCGTCGTCGGCAATGTCACCCAGTTGTTGCAACCAAGTGAAAATTGACGGTACAGGCCAACTGTCCTTCCTGATTTCGACTCCGACGTTTTTCGGCAAGATTCGGCCCAGATTCTCGCGCAGTCCACCGCCGGTTATATGTGAAATTCCTCGCACAACCTGTTGACCGTGATAGTGTGCTAGGATTTTGCGAACAGGCCGTGAGTAGATTTGCGTCGGCGTCAGGAGCGCTTTTCCAACTGTGCTGTCGACCGCTTCGATGTAGTCATCAACGCCGAGTCCCTCCATGTCGAACACCACTCGGCGGACGAGACTGAATCCGTTCGAGTGCAGCCCGGTTGAGGCGACTCCGATCGCTACATCGCCGGGCGTGATCTTTGAACCGTCGATTAACTCCTTCTTCTCCACGACCCCAACACAGAAGCCTGCGAGGTCGTAATCGCCGTGTCCATACAGATCCGGCATAATGGCCGTTTCACCCGCGTTAAGGGCACAGTCCGCTTCGAGACAGCCGGCACTAATGCCTTCGACGATCTGTTCGAGCCGAACCGGATCATCGTGAGACATCGCGACATAGTCGTTGAAAACCAGCGGCTCGGCCCCACAACAAATTGCATCGTTCACGCACATCGCGACCAGATCGATACCGACGGTATTGTGAATATCCGTCAACTTAGCCACACGCAGCTTGGTGCCCACACCGTCGGTACACGTGACCAGGACGGGCTCGGCATAGTTCCGCCTGAACAATTCGCTGGAAAAATCCAGCTGGCAAAGGCCCGCAAATCCGCCATCCAGCTTCATGACCCGTGGCGAGAACGTCCGGTGCATTAATCGCGGCAGCCGCCTCATCGACTCCTGGTAAACTTCGAGGTCAACACCCGCATCCTTGTATGTTGCTTGTCCCATGATGGTTCTCGGAGGCTCGGGAGAAGAAGAGTCCAGATTCTAGGAAAGGGCTTCGCGAGTTGTCAACGTGCTGCTGGGACGGGGAACAACTTCCAATCTCAATCCCTCTTCCTTATCAGAGTAAGGGGCGTAACTCGCTCTTTCCCTACTTCTCGCTGGCGGCGCGCGCTCTGACGCGCGGCAAGTACGACGTCTTGTAAAGCCTGTAGTAGTTCACGCGAAGAAAGCGTTTCACCGCTTGATACAGATCACAACTTGCGTCGTCGGCAGCTTCATCTAGGCACATTACGAAAACCGAAGAGATCGTTGGAAGCTTACCGAGAGTCGGGATTGTCACAAGAATCGCAACGACGAAGGTTAACGGATTATGGATTCCGTACGAACGAGAGTGCTGATTATCACGATTGCCGCCATTTCCAGCCTCGCGGCGGACCGCCTCAGTGCTCAAATCGGACATGTGATCGATGCTGTTGGTCCGATTAACCAGTCGATGGGCGGTGCTGGAACAGCACTGCCGCTGGATTCGATGGGCGCTTTGCATTGGAATCCAGCGAGCATCACCGGCCTTTCCTCAGAACTTGGCTTCGGATTCGCGGCGTTCGCGCCGCAAACAGAGCTCTCCTCGCGACTCGAGGCCGGAGCATTCGGGCCGGGCATCCCGGCCACGGCAATGGAGGGAACCACTTCCAGTGATACTGACATCAGCCCCATACCCAGCTTGGGATTCGTCTGCTCTCCCGAGGGCTCAGATTGGTCTTATGGTTTAGGCGGTTTCGCGATTGGCGGCTTCGGAGTGGACTTCCCTGCGAGCACCACGAATCCGATTCTGACACCTCAACCGGCGAACGGCGGCTTTGGCTTTGGATCGATCTTCTCGCAATTCCAATTAATGCAATTCGCCCCAACTGTGGCCTACCGGTGGAGTGACCGAGTGTCGCTGGGCTTCGCACCAACCATCAACTGGTCAACTCTCGCGATTTCACCGTTCAGCGCTACGACTCCGAACGGCAACGGGACCTATCCGTCCGCTGCACAGACCGATGCTGCATGGGGATTAGGTTACCAAATCGGCGTGTACTACGAAGATCCGTGCTCCGGATGGCACGCCGGGATGTCCTACAAGAGCACGCAATGGTTTCAGAGCTACAAATTTAACTCGCAGGATCACCTAGGGGCGCCACGACAACTGGTTTTCGAGATGGATTACCCCAGCATCTTATCGTTGGGTCTTGGTTACACGGGCTTCGATCGCCTCTCGCTGGCCGCCGACGTGCGTTATATCGACTACGAAAACACAAAAGGCTTTCAGGCAGCCGGATTCGACGGCACGGGCGCTGTCACGGGGTTTGGATGGAACAGCATTTGGTCGTTCTCTGTAGGCGGGCAGTTCATGGTTACGGATTGCCTGGCATGACGCTTGGGTTATACGTTTTGCAAGAACCCGATTGGCGACCAAGACACGTTCTATAACGTCCCCGCCCCGGCAATTGTCCAACACCACCTGAGTACGGGATTCTCGTACGAAATGCCTCATCTGTGGATCTTTTCGACAGCGTTTCACTATGGGTTCCAAAACTCGAGTACCGGTCCGTGGCAGGGTCCGTTGGGCGCAATTCCCAATACGTCTGTGACAAGTGAATTAACGACGTACAGTTTCAGCGCCGGAATTCACAAACGATTTTAAGTCAGTTACGGCAATTTTTCCCGACTAGATACAGGAGTACCAACTGTGGCCGACACGACCCTCGATTGCAAAGGGCTCAATTGTCCGATGCCCATCGTCAAGATCCGATGCCCATCGTCAAGATTAGTAAAGCCGTGAGAGAAATGGTGGCGGGCCAGACGATTGAGATCGAAGCGACTGACTTGGCGTTTAAGCTGGATCTCGAAGCTTGGGCTAACAAGACCGGTCACACGATCCGAGACTTCTCCGAAGGAGAGGTCCTACGGGCCGTCGTCGAGCTATCGTAGTAACCAGAAAGGTCGTCGAATGAACACTTTAGAAATCGCGGAGCTTTCGTCCCTGGTGGATGATCGAATCCATCTGCATCTGGATCAGCGTTTTGCAGCGTTAGAAGCTCGCATCGAAGAAGCAATCGTTGGAGTTCGCAAAGTCGAGGCGGCGGCAACGACAGATCGCGCGACGCTCGTAGCCTTCAGCGGGGACATGGACAAACTGTTGGCCACATTTGTCATCGCCACAGGAGCTGCTGCGATGGGAATGCAAGTCTCGATCTTCTTCACATTCTGGGGGCTTGTCGCGTTAAAGCGAAAGACCGTTTTCAAAGGCAAGCCGATCTCGGAAAAGATGATCGCTGCGATGTTGCCGAGTCTTCCAACTCGCGTGGGGACCTCCAAGCTGAATATGCTGGGCGTTGGGCCGGAGTTCTTCAAGCATGTCATGCGTGGAAAGAACATCGAGTCGCTACCACAGTTAATCGACTTAGCTCAGGAATTGGATGTTCGCTTTGTGGCTTGCGAGATGTCGATGCGAGTCATGGGAATTACTGCGGAGGAACTCCGCGAGGGCGTGGAACTTGGCGGCGTCGCAACCTACTTGCAAGACGCTGCGGACTCGCGCGTAACATTATTCATCTGAGTGGTTTCAAGTTACTAGAAAGGTGCCTTATGCCGGGTCAAGACACTGTGGTGATCATGCTAACTGTCGGCAAAGCCGACAATGGCAAAGCCGCAACTCTGGCGTTTTCGTGCGCACTTTCGGCGCTCGCGTTGGATTGCCAAACAACGGTGTTTCTAACAAGTGACGGTAGTGTTTGGGGATACCAAGGAAGCGCATCGGGAATCGTAGCACAAGGCTTCCCACCGCTTCAGACACTGATCGACGACTTTCTCGCCAGCGACGGACGTCTGTTGCTCTGTTCGGTTTGCCACAAGACTTGCGGCAATGGCGGCCCGGACGTCGAAAGCCGCACACCGCTGGTTCCAGGCGTTTCAATCGCCGGCTTCACGACGGCGGTTCAATTGGCAACACAAGGCGCGTCCTTCACATTTTAGTGTCAAGCCACTTCGTCCCCAGTCACTTCCCAGCAAGTAAGATCTCATGAAACGCGACGCAATCCAACGACTGGAAGAACTGATTAACGGACTGAGCCTTACGCCAGCCACCGAAACACTTGACCATATTTGCGCCGAGCTTCGATTGGAAGCTGAAAAGGTCGACAGACTGAGTGCAGCTCAAGCCGAGGCGATTGTACATTCGGCCATGCTGCTGTCGACTGGCCCCGAGCAAATGAGAGGGCTCGTCTGCTCGCAAGCCGACGCGATTGTAAACGCTGCGGTGATCATCAATGACTACGAAGACGCACTCGCCGACATGAAAAAGGCGTTAACGGAAGTTCGCAACGACTTGAAGCGCCGAGATGCAGAATTCGACAGACTTTCGAAAGCTCAAGCCGAAGCCATTGTAAACTCTGCGATCATTATCGATGAACTTGAAGTAACCAAAGAGCAACTCGAGCTGGCGTCGCGCAAAGCTAATGCAGCAACCCTCGCCAAAAGTCAGTTTTTGGCGAATATGAGCCATGAAATCAGAACTCCGTTGAACGGAATTTTGGGTTTTACGGAGTTGCTGTTGCGACGTGACGACAATTTGACCGACGACGATCGCCGCACGTATTTAAACACAGTCCACACGAGCGGCAAGCACTTGTTGACGCTAATTAACGACATTCTCGACCTGTCCAAGATTGATGCCGGTCGAATGAACGTCGAGAAAGTCGTGTGTTCGCCCGTTGATATCATTGCCGAAGTGTGCTCGTTGCTGAAGGCAAATGCCGACGAAAAGTCGATCGCTCTGCAAGCGACCGCCTGCGGCGGTCTCGTTTCCGAGATCGAAAGCGATCCTGCGCGACTGCGGCAACTTCTCATCAACCTCGTCGGAAACGCGATCAAGTTTACGGATCGCGGCATCGTCGAAGTGAAGCATGAGATTGTCGACATAGACACCGAGCCGAAATTGAGAATTGAGGTGATTGATACCGGGATTGGTATCGCGTCAGATCGTGTGACTTCTGTCTTTGAACCGTTCGTCCAAGCCGACAATTCGGTCACTCGTCAATTTGGCGGAACAGGCCTAGGACTGACGATCAGCAAAAAAATTGTCGAAGCTCTGGGTGGCTCGCTGCATGTGCGGAGTGAAGTTGGGAGGGGCACCACTTTCACCGTTGATCTACCGGCGACGCAACTTATTCGCCGCCGGAATGTCGTCGATCCCATGCCGCTGCTGCCAAACGCCGCGCAGACGACCAACCATATAAATTCTGTCACCGGCCTTCCCGCACGGATCTTGGTGGTCGAAGATGGACGCACCAATCAAATGCTGCTGCAGGCGATACTCGAGGAAGTTGGCGCGAAGGTCAGTGTAGCGGATAACGGCCAAATCGGCGTTGATCTCGCGAATCGCGATCACTTTGATCTCATCCTCATGGACATGCAAATGCCTGTGATGGATGGCTATACTGCGACCGGATTGCTGCGAGACAAAGGCTTCGATGCGCCTATCATCGCGCTCACCGCCCACGCGATGTCCGGTGATGAAGCCAAGTGTCGCGCCGCAGGTTGTTCCCACTACCTCTCCAAACCGATCGACCGGGACAAGTTGCTGGAACTGGTGGCCGCCACGCTTGGCGACGAATACACCCAACATTCTGAACAAAGTATCGTCACGAATCCCAAACTAGTTTCGACTCTCTCCTTAAGTAACCCGGTCGTGAGGAAAGTCGTCGAATCGTTTGTTCTTCAGTTGGCGGAACAACTCAGCGAGCTCCAACTCGCATGGCGGGCCGAAGGGAACCTGGCGAAAGTACGAGAAGTCGCGCATTGGCTAAAGGGTGCGGGAATCACCGTAGGGTTCGCTGTTCTAACTGAGCGAGGCGAAGTGCTCGAACAGTTAGCACGAGAGGGTCGCGTTGACGAGATCGACCAGCAGCTGCACGACTTATGCGAACTCGTTCAAAGAATCGATATGCCGGTGGCTGGCACCGTGATAAGTGTTCGGGAGAAACACGGTGCGTCGTCGACGAAGGCGACGAGCATCGTCGTCGCTGAGGACGACCCGGTAACCTTGCGTTTGATGACATTGTGGCTTGAAAATGGCGGCTATGACGTACATCCAACAGCCAACGGAAAACACGCGCTAGACGCGATCCGAACCGTGAGTCCCGACATCATCATCACGGACTGGAGTATGCCCGAGCTATCAGGGATCGAGCTGTGCCAGGAAGTGCGGAAGCAACCGGTCGCAAACCGGCCCTACATACTTTTTGCCACCGCGAAGACTTCTCCGGGGGAAGTGCAACGTGCCCTGGATTCGGGTTCAGACGACTTTTTTGGAAAGCCCATCAGCGAGGATGAACTGCTCGCTCGAGTTCGTCAGATCGAACACACGTTGCAGCGTCAGAATCGGCAAATCACGCTTGCCGAAACAGATGGTCTCACGGGCCTGTTGAATCGCCGCAGGTTTGAAGAATTGGCCGAGCGTGAAAACAGCCGCGCACTTCGCTCGCGGAAAACGTACTCGTGCATTGTTATCGACCTTGATCTATTCAAGTCGATTAATGACACACACGGCCATTCGAGGGGCGACGAGGCGTTACGAACCGTGGCTCAGGTGTTGCAAAGCCAATGTCGGCGGGGTGACATCGTCTGCCGGTATGGCGGCGATGAGTTTTGTGTGTTGCTTCCAGAAACTCCTGAAAGCGCGGCGGCTAAATGGGCAAGTCGTGTACAACGTGAAATTTCCGCAACGGTGCTCAAGACCGAACGATCCACGATTGAGCTGCGAGCAACGCTCGGTGTCGCTGAGTGGCGAGACGATATCAAAGTTTTTCAGGAGCTGTTCGATCTTGCGGATCAAGCGCTGCTCGCTGCAAAACAGGGCGGGCGAAACATGGTGCAAACGTCCAGCAACATCAATGAGCACGAGATCCCGGACGCTTTGCCGTCCCTGAGGCTACGTACATCGCTATCGGATTTAAGGGCCCGCGATGTAATGACTTCGCCCGTTGCATGCATCCGCGAAACTGCCTCGGTCAAGAATGTTGCCGAACTCTGCTTGCAACTACGAATCAACTCTTTGCCCGTCACCAACGAAAATGGTCAGTTGGTTGGAATCGTGTCGGAACGCGATGTGCTGAGTGTCTCGCTCGATGAAAGCAAGTGGGATACGCCTGTGCGCGATGTCATGACCACTGCTGTTGTTACCTACGAGGAGGAGACGCCGCTCATAACAATTTGGAACTTTCTCCGCCGCGTCACGATCAGACGAATTGTTGTCGTCCGGGATGGAGAACCCATGGGAGTTATAAGCCGGGGAAGCCTATTGCGATGGATGGCTAACTGGGAAGCGACATCCAAGTTCCGCCAGCGGCACGACGATTTCTCGATTAGCCAAAACGCGTATAAGTCAACGGTTGCGGCGATCGAACGACATACTCTCTCTTTGAAGCACATGGAACTTCAACCATCTCTGAACACAACGGCAACCGTCGTGGGAGCGGTCTCGAAAATACAGGATCATCTCATCGATTTGCTGGGCTTTGCTCGCTTGGCTTCCGTCGACTCGGAAGACGATATGCCCGAAGAAGTACCTCTAGTGCCGCAAACTTAAGGCTCAGCTGTCCCTTTTTCATGCTATGCTTTGAATGGTGGCAGGCAGGGGGCAGCTCTCATCGCGACTCTTGGCCTGCGCAACTCGCAAGGTGTTGCATCTCGTACAGGTAAACGCATCGAACCGATTGTGTGTCGTCTCGCGCGGGCAGCAGTTTGCCCACTGCGTCGGTGTGTGATCGGGACGCTAACTCGGCTGACCTCGACCATGCTTACTTCCGTCACACCGATGTTCGTTGATATGCCTGAAGCTTCAAGAAGCGGCCTCTCGCGAGAGCCCGACGCTTCGCCTCTGAGCGGGACGAACATCTTGATTGTCGAAGGCAGTCGGACGAGGAGAAGCCTTTACAAATTCATATTCGCGGAAGCCGGCGCGAATGTAATTTGTGCCCGAGATATTGAATCCGGTATGTACTTGGCCGCAGAGCAAGAATTCAATCTGGTTCTCCTAGATATGCAAATGCCCGGTTGCGAAGAATCTTCAGCGATAACCATGCTTCGGCACAAGGGAATCTCGACCCCAATCATCGCCCACGGCGTGGCGAGCGAAGAAGTTGCTTGTCGTAATGCAGGCTGTAGCGAGTTCCTCGCCAAGCCCACCGACGCAGAGAAGTTGCTAGTCGCCGCGTCAGATACGCTTTCACGACAAAGGTTCGAGGACTGCGAGACGACTTGCCAGATTGACGAATCCACCATTGAGCTTGCTGTCGGCAAACCTGAGTCCGTGATTGAAGATGATAGTTGTCCCGACGATTCGGCGAACGACCAAGCGGGCTATCACTGCACCCTCGATTTGACCAAACCGGTCTACCTGGAGATTCTCTTCGAGTTCATTGACGAGCTCCCTCAACGATTTGAGGCAATGAAGGCCGCACTTGGCGATAACCGACTCGATGAGCTTGCAGATCTCGCACACGGGCTAAAGGGTTCGGCAGGTTCTATCGGCTTCCACGCATTCACTGAACCCTGCAGGCAATTGGAGCGACTTGCCAAACAAAAGGAGTCAGCACAGCTAGAGGCCGTCATCAAAGAATTACAAAACATCTCACATCGGATCGTCGTGCCGAACCGCAGCGAATAACTTTCTTTCCACCCGAAAGACTCCACAAGTGACAACCGCAGAACCCTATAGACTGCTCATCGTTGACGACGAATTGACAACCCGCAAACTGCTTCGCGCGGCGGCTATGTCGAACGGAATGGTCTGCGATCTGGCAGTCAATGGCCAGCAGGCCCTATCGCATTTGGAAACGAACGACTACGACGCTGTCGTTACAGACATTCACATGCCGGTCGTACACGGACATGCTTTAATTGTTTCACTCTTGGAGCAGCCAAATCGCCCGATGATCGTTGCAGTGACAGCCGTCGAAGAGCCTCGGATCATTAAAGATCTAATCTACCGAGGCGTCGACGAACTCGAGTTTAAGCCTCTCGACTACGAGCTGTTTGCCATAAAGCTCTCCGCATTGCTAGATCGCAAGAAGCTACGAACGTGCCCTGCAATTTGAGTTGCTGAGCGTTACCACTCGTAACTTCATCATTGCCCTGACGAAGGCTTGCGGCAAAGTTGCATACCTGGGCCGCGCTCCGCAACCGACTGCGTTCTTGCGTTAGAGGAAATCGCCGGAATTCAATCTCCCGCACAGCTCAACGAAAGACTCCGTGGATCGCTTAACCCTCAGGGTGAACACCACGTTCCGCGTGTGCTTCTCTGGTTTCTCCGATAGGAGCGTTTCAAAGCAGGTGCAAGAAGCTTATGCTCTTCAGTACATGTTTGTTACTGGGTTGAGCGCGCGCGTGTAGGTTTTTCCATGAAGAAAGTTTCTAGCGGCGGTGGTTGGCCAGCGATTCGATATACGTTGCGCAAAGGCAAGGAAGTCGGCGGCATTTGGAAACTGTACAAGGCGCTGAGGACAAAAAACGCCTGTAAGACGTGTGCTTTGGGCATGGGCGGCCAGCGCGGCGGAATGGTCAACGAGATCGGCGGCTTTCCCGAAGTCTGCAAGAAGTCGCTCCAAGCTATGACAGCAGATATGCAAGGAGCGATCCAGCCGGAGTTTTGGAGCACTTACAGCGTCGCTCAATTGAAGGCCTTCTCGCCCTATGATCTCGAACATTGTGGACGATTGACTCAGCCAGTCTTGTATGAGCGGGGCACGCAGTATTATCGCCCCATCGATTGGGACGAGGCGATTGGTCGGGTCACCAAGCGATTGAAGTCGCTGCCGCCTGACGAGACGTTCTGGTACTTCAGCGGACGCAGTTCGAACGAAGCCGGCTTCTTGCTCCAACTTTTCGCGAGATTGTACGGCACAAACAACGTCAACAATTGCAGCTATTACTGCCACCAGGCCAGCGGCGTTGGCTTGACCAGCTCCATTGGAAGCGGCACCGCGACCGTGGTGCTTGATGATGTCGAACATGCCGACTTGGTCTTCGTCATCGGCGGCAATCCGCCCAGCAACCATCCGCGGCTAATGACGACGCTGACGCATGTTCGTCAACGGGGCGGTGAGGTAATTGTCATCAATCCCGTCGTCGAAACCGGGCTGGTCAACTTTCGCGTACCGAGTAACGTCCGGAGCCTGATGTTCGGAACCAAGATCGCCACGTTGTACGTTCAGCCGGATATCGGCGGCGATTTGGCGTTGCTGACCGGAATCGCAAAGCGGATTGACGAAATGGGGGCCCAAGACGCCGAATTCCTACAAAACTCGTGTGAGGGCGCCGAGCAATGGCTGGAGCAACTGCGATCGGTCAGCTGGCCAGAGATTCACGCCAAATCGGGAGTGTCGCAGAGCGATATCGATGCCATTGCAAAGCGCTATGCCGCGGCAAAGAACGTCGTGTTCAGCTGGACGATGGGCATTACCCACCACGTTCACGGTGTACAGAATGTGCAGGCGATCACGAATCTAGCTTTCATGCGAGGCATGGTCGGGCGTCCCAACGCGGGGCTACTGCCAATTCGGGGGCATTCGAACGTGCAAGGCATCGGCTCTGTCGGAGTGACTCCAAAACTGAAAGATGCGATCTTTGAACGTCTGGAAAGTGAATACGGTTTGAGGCTGCCCACGACCGCAGGACTTGATACGCTCGGTTGCATGGAGGCGGCTTATGAAAAGAAGTTGAAGATGGGATTTTGCTTGGGCGGAAATCTGTACGGATCGAATCCCGATTCAACATTCGCCGACGAGTCGCTGTCGCGACTTGAGAGCCTGGTGTTCCTCAGCACTACACTAAACACGGGCCACGCGCACGGCCTCGGGGAAGAGTCGATCATCCTACCGGTACTGGCTCGCGACGAGGAACCGCAACCGACGACACAAGAGTCGATGTTCAACTTCGTCCGACTGAGTGATGGCGGTCCGCGGCGCCACGAGGGACCACGAAGCGAAGTCGAAATCATCGCGAGGATCGCGGAAGAAGTTTTGGCCGACACAACATCGATCGATTGGCAGTCCATGCGAAATACGGGACGCATTCGAGATGCCATTGCGAAGGTGGTCCCCGGCTATGACAAGATCGCCAACATCGAGAATACAAAGGCCGAGTTCCAGATAAATGGCCGTACATTTCACCAGCCGACCTTTCCAACACCAAGTGGCCGCGGCGTGCTGCATCGGCATGAGTTGCCGAGTTTGCGAGGCACTGGCGACCAATTGCGGTTGATGACCGTCCGCAGCGAAGGGCAGTTTAATACGGTCGTCTATGAAGAGGAGGATCTTTACAGAGGGCAAGACCGACGCGATGTGATATTGCTCCATCCCGATGATATGTCCCGGCTCGGCCTGTCCGAAGAGCAGATCGTGACCGTGAACAGCGAGGCGGGAGAGCTTCCCAATATCCGCGTCCGCACCTTTCCCAACATCAAACCGGGAAACTCGCTGATGTACTACCCTGAATCGAACGTGCTCGTTCCGAGGCACGTCGACGGCTTATCCAAAACACCCGCCTTTAAGGGAGTGCTCGTCACGATCGCAACGCAGTGACTCGATCCGTCCCAATCGCCCCTGTATCGTCTGTCATGGTTGCTTGATTATCCTGGTAACCAGCGAATCGCGTTACCGGCGTCGGTGACGGTTCATTCGGAACACGTACCGGCTGTGTATATGCAAGCATCTCTCAACACTCGATTCGCATGGTGGAGCGCCGCCACGATCTTCCTGGGAGCGTTTTTGCTCTTTCAGGTGCAACCGATCATCAGCAAGATGATTCTTCCGTGGTTCGGCGGTGGTCCAGCGGTCTGGACGACTTGCATGTTGTTCTTCCAAGTGCTGCTGCTCGGAGGATATGCCTATTCACACTATTTGATCGCATGCCGGAACCTGAAACGGCAAACAATCATTCACGTAGCGATTCTCATCATTGCGACGCTGACCCTGCCAATCATTCCCAGCGCTAGTTGGAAGCCTCTCGATGGTACTCAACCCACTGTGCGGATTCTCTTGCTCCTGGCAGCGAACGTGGGTCTGCCGTATTTCATCTTGTCATCAACCGGACCGCTTGTTCAAGCTTGGTATGCGCGGTTCTACACCGGCCAATCTCCGTACCGATTGTACGCGTTGTCGAACATTGGCTCGCTTGGGGCGCTGCTGACCTACCCCTTCTTTGTCGAGCCCGCGCTGACAACAAGTTCACAGGGCTGGCTGTGGTCAAGTGGCTTCGCCGCATACGCGATCCTTTGCGCCTCGCTGGCGATCGTTGCGGGTCGACATTCTTCCTCGGAAGCTTGTGGACTGAGCGCACAAAATCAAGAGTTTGACATCGGCCTCGACCAGCCGACTTTCGAAAGTCGTATGGCATGGCTACTCTTGCCAGCGTTAGCATCGGTCATGCTGTTAGCGATCACAAACCACCTGTGTCAGGACGTGGCGGTCGTTCCATTCTTTTGGGTCGCTCCTCTGAGCCTCTACCTGATCTCATTCATCATTTGCTTCGATCATCCCCGTTGGTATCGGCGCACCTTCTTTGCTTTGGCAACAGCCGTCGCGACGTTTGTGCTATGTCTGGTCATGATCGGTGACGACGTCGACTCGATCTTGAAGAAGCTACACATCACAACCGTGTTGTCCAAAATCGGCGTCCGTTTCACTATCGAGGACCTTACGTCGGATATCGTACGCGAGGCGGGAATATACCTGACCGTGTTATTTCTGATCTGCATGATCTGTCACGGCGAAATGGTGCGATGCAAACCCACGCCGCGATACTTGACCGCGTTCTATTTGATGGTTTCCGCGGGCGGAGCGCTCGGCGGATTGTTCGTCGCCCTGGTTTGCCCCCAGATATTCTCGACCTTCGTCGAATTGGGGATTGGTCTCGTCCTAGCGTTCATGCTCGCGTTAGCCGTATTGGCGGATCAGTATTGGCACGCACGGGTGCTGAACCGTTTTTGGAAACAGTGCGTCGCGTTTGCCGTATGCTTCGGTTTGCTCATGGTGGTTGTGCGAGCACAATTCGTCGAGTTTTCCAGCGATGCAACGATATCACTTCGCAACTTTTATGGAATCTTGTCTGTCGAAGAAGATGACGTCGACGAGCCGCTGCTGCACATCCGAGAACTGATGAACGGGCGGATTCTACACGGATCGCAATTTGTTGACGAAGATCTCAGCCAAACTCCAACGACCTACTACGATGCGGAAAGCGGTATTGGCATTGCAATTTCGAGATTCCCAAGCCCCGACCCGAAACGCGTCGCAACGGTTGGACTGGGGGCGGGAACGATTGCATCCTATGCGCAACTCGGTGATTTCTATTGCTTTTACGAGATCAATCCCAACGTCCGCTTGTTCGCCACGACGCAATTCACTTACCTCAGCGATGCGGAACAGCGCGGGGCTGATATCAGCATCGAGCTTGGCGATGCCCGCATTTCACTGGAGCGGCAAACTCCGCAACACTACGACGTCATCGCCCTTGACGCGTTCAGCGGTGATGCGATTCCTGCACATCTCCTCACACGTGAAGCGTTTGTCGAGTACTTTCGTCATCTGAATGAAGAGGGCATCATTGCGGTTCACATCAGCAACCGCCATTTGGATCTCAGGCCAGTGATCGGCGGGATCGCCGAACACTTTCAGTATTCCCTGCTGTCGGTCGAGACAGATGACGACGGGTTTGTTGGCGAAGCCGGTTCGGATTGGTTGCTTCTGACTCGCAACACTGCGTTCCTGAATGATAGCGAAGTTCTGGAAAGCAGCCAAACGGTCGAACGCGGCAGCTACCGATCGATTCGCCCGTGGACTGATCAGTTCAGCAACTTATTCGAAATCTTGGACTAACCCGGTTGCGTGCTCGGTTCGTTTTCTGCTGCGTACTTTTGTAAGACAAATGTTCCCACGCAATGCGGTGTACGACTGCCAGTTTGACAGCGCGTTACTCGCCGCTTCGAAGTTCTCCGGACAACAGTAGATGCGTCCTAATTCATTGGGCAGCAAAACTTTCGCGAAACGTGGGAACCGCAAAGTTCGCTTTGGCATACGTTTTGCGATTTCCGTTTCGCGAAGTTAAAAGTTTTGGTTCCCCACACGATCAGGCGCCGTTCAGTGCAGGGAACCTCCAAGCCAAGTAAACAAGTCACTGCATTTTCGCGTATGTCCCCGCGTGGTGGCAGTAGTTCCAAATTCTGGGATATAGATTGGAGAAAGATGCCATGACAAACACACTATCAAGTTGTCGCTGGACGCCAGCATTGTTTGGTGATCTACGAAAGGAAATGGAGCGTTTCGCAGGCGGACTGCTCGACGATACGCCGAGCGGAAATGCGTTCGCACCGAGCGTGAACTTTGCGGAGACAGAAACTGGCTATGAGGTCTCGGCCGAACTGCCGGGTATGAAGCCGGAAGATGTACACGTCGAGTTCAAGGACGGACACCTGTGGATCACCGGTGAACGGAAGAACGAAGTCGAAGAGAAGGGCAAGACCTTTCACCGCATCGAACGACGCTACGGCTCGTTCCGCCGCGTAATTGCGATTGGCAAAGAGGTCGATGCGGAGAAGGTGGATGCCACGTACAAGGATGGTGTATTGACGGTCAATGTCCCTAAAGCGGCTGCAGCCCAGCCGAAACGGATTCAAATCAAGACCTAATAACGCTATGACGGCAAGAAACAGCGAGAGCGTGGGCACCGGTCGTGTCCACGCTCCATGTTCTGCTACGAATGCCTGAGCGATTGGCTTATGACTTTTTCTTTTTTGGGGTAGCCTTCTTCTTGCTGGTCTTGCCAGCCGCCTTCTTTGCTTTGGGCTTCTTGTCGCCAAAGACACTATCCCACTGCTCCGTGAATTTCTTGGACGGGCCCGAGCGAACAATTGGTCCAGACATCTCAAACAAGCTCCTGGTTTCTAGTTACAAAACTTCTTTACAACAGCCTTTGATTCTAAGCCACAGCTTGTTCAACTCAAGGCCTGACTTGGTCAGCGGATGAACTGCTCGACGAAATCTTCGCCCAACCCCACCGCCGCGAAATGCTCTCGACAAAGGTTGATTTTGGTGTGAACATCGTCATGACCGCTCGCTCGATCTTGCTCGTCGTAGTAAATCAGCGCGCCACACACGTGGAAGAGTGTGATCATTTCGTCGATGTGATCATCGACAACTAGAGTATGAATCTCGCCCGGGGGCTCAAACACGTATGTGCCTTGCCTCGCGATCCAATCGTGTTCGAGATAACGCCACTCGCCCTTAATAACGTAGCCGTGAACGGGTGCCGGGTGTCGATGACGGCTTAGCACGCCGGACCTTCGCACGCGTAGCAAGTTCACCCACTCGCCATTTACACGATTCAGCAGCAGCGGGCGAAACCAAACATCCTTAGCTTGCGGAACCCACAGCCGTTCGTCTTCGGGAATCGCAGTGACGACAAGATCGCCAACTCCGAGCGGCGTGTCCAATCGAGGGTCTGGCATCGTGTTGCTCCAGGTTGGAAACGGATTCGTTCAGGCAATGGAGTAGCCGCCATCCACAGGCAAAACAACTCCCGTGATGAAGGCAGCGGCTGATGAACAGAGGAATTTAACTGCCCCAGTTACTTCCTCAGGCTGGCCCCATCGGCGCATCGGAGTTCGTTCAACTATCGCATTGCGAAGAACGGGATCATTGACGAGCGGTTCCGTCAGTGGTGTCTCGATCCAACCCGGCGCAATTGCATTGACCCTTACACCCTCCGGTGCCCATGCGATGGCGAGTGACTTTGTAAGCTGAGCCACGCCACCTTTACTAGCGCTATAGGCCGGTGCGCGCCCGCTGCCAAAGAAACTCAACATGGAAGCGACATTGACAACGGACCCGCCGCTAGCGACAAGCAGCGGCTTACATGACGAGCAGAGCCGCATCGTTCCGCTCAGATTCACCGCAAGCACACGATCAAAGGCTTCTGGCTCATGTTCAGCTCCCTGTCGCAAGATCACTCCCGCCGCGTTGATCAGAACATCCAAACGCGTTAGTGATCCCACGAGATTATCTACATCCGCGGCGTTCGTCACGTCTAACGACCGCGTCTCGATCGTCTCCGAACCCATACGAAATGATTCAACCTCGTCTTGCCGGAGGCCTGTGGCGATCACTCGGAGACCGTCAGCGGCAAACGCTCGCGAGATCGCACCACCGATTCCACCGGTGCCGCCGACGACCAGGATCGTTTTCCGCATGCCTGGTTCTTTTTTCGATGCTGCGTCCATGCGACCGATTGTCTCAGATTGCCGCACTTGGTCCAAGTGGCTCGCTGAACTTCATCGGTGCGTTACCAGTGCCAAGTCGCTTGGCGGACATGCTCGGGGACAAAACTGTCGCGAAACGAGCGGCGACTAAAGATTTCTTCGGTGATCGCCCATAGAGAGACTGCCTTCTGAAGCAGATTATAGAACGGCGTGAACGGCAAACTCAGTCCGACCATCAAATCTCGCCAGCGATTCGTCGAGTAGTAGAGCACCACTGTCAGGATCACAATGTCGCTGAGCACATAGCAGACGTAGTACAGCAGGAATTGCTTCCACGTATTTTCGTGAACGTGAAAACAAACCCAAACCGCGTATCCCCAGAGCAGATAAACCAGGAGCACATTGAAGATCCAACGATCAAGCAGCACACCCAGATTGCTCCAACGAAAGTTGGGGCTGAAGACGTTCCCCATGTCGACGTGCTTGCGACATTCGAACGTAATGGCCGCCCATTCCCAACGACGCCGCTGCTTGATGAGCGTCCACCATTTGGTTGGCAAGTTGGTGCGACACTGTGCATAAGGTTGGAAGGCAATACGATAACCGCCCTTCCGCATTCGCAGCGTCAGGTCACCGTCTTCCCCGGGCCCGACATCCCACCCCATGACACGTTGGAGAGCACTACGCCTGTAAGCGCCGAAAGCACCCGAGATGACTCCTAGAATATCCATGCGAGCGGCGAACATCCGTCCCACGAAGATACAACGCAGGTACTCGTAAGCTTGGCACCAGGTGCAAAGATTCACGAAGGGATTTCGACCTACCACCGCCCCGGATACGGCACCGACTTGCGGATCAATAAACGGTTGTACGATTTCCCAAATCGCGCCCTCGCTCAAATCCGAGTCGCCATCGACGCACACGACAACGTCACCATTGGCGAAGGGAAGCGCAAAGTTCAACGCGGATGACTTGCCTCCGCGGTGCGGCTTCGTCAGCACGAGCACGCCAGCGTGGCGTTTGGCAAACTCTTGCGAAATTGCTGTCATCTTATCACTCGAGCCATCGTCAACAACGATGATCTCCATTCGAGGATACGTTCCCCAGATCGATTCTAACGTCGCGCCGATCGTGTCGCCTTCGTTCAACCCGGCGATTACCAAGCTGACTGTCGGACAATATTCATAAGCGCGCACCTCTTCGCTGCCGTAGACGAGTTCATACAACATGTCCCACAGGCACATCGCGGACAAACCCAGCGAGTACCTCGGGAGATCAATCAACAGAACAGGCACCATCAACCAGAAGAACTGGTCAATCGCCATTGATGAGAGCCAGTGCGTCCAGTCGGTGAACATGGTAGCCGATCAAATCCTCTTCCAGTGCCTGATTCATTGGGAATCTAAACTCGCACTTCAAACAGTTGCCAACCAACTCCAAATCCGTATCCGACCAATCGCAGTCAAGACAGCGGTACGGACCGGAGAGGTGCTCGTAATCCGCGCCAACGATTAGGTTTCGTGTGCGGCACTTGGGGCAGATAACCGCCCCATCTTTCTCAAAATCGCTGACATACCCAATATGGGCACACGCAAAGTGATGGATCAGCGGGCGGCTGTGCAAGCGAACTGATCCGCAGATGCGGCAACCATTGCGAAACGTCGGCACCGCCTGACATTGCGGACAAATCAACACACGGTCCATCAACGTGGCGCGGAGGATTCCAAATTCAATCCATTTCGCGATCACCTCCAACGGCAGATCCATGCCAAATCGGCAGGTCCGTGGATTGAACGTGGGTTCAATGTTCTCTCTGCGAATCAAGTCACGGTCGGCTTGGGTGAATGCCGCACCAATTCGCAGCCCATTCTCAGTCAACTCGACTCGCCTCGTCTCGACCGAAGCAAAGTGCAAGACGCTGTCGTGAGCTTCCACCCCGACGAGAATCTGCTTCGTGGGCAGTCGGTCGATACCCGCAATTTCGAATTGGATGCCTCCAAGACTCATATCAACAGAGAACCCATCGGCGCTGTACGCTTCGGCGGGCGAACCATCAGGCATCACCGGTATCGCGAAGATCGGTCTCGTCAGCAGATAGCGACTGTGTTGTCGCCGTTCGGATCTGCCTTGAACGGCACTTGCATCATTCGCGGGATCGGCATCCAATTCAGATTCGTGAGGCAACTCCTCAAGCGTAATTCGCCGTCGTCGCGTGATCGCCAGCTGTGCCGCCCTGGGGCAGAAGCGAAGATTCGTTTCCGTCTTGGTGAGAAAGTCTTCAGCGCCGAGCCGCATACCTTGGATTGCCGTCGCATCGTCATCGCGTCCCGTCAGAACGACAACGGGAATGTCGGGGACTGCTTCAAGCAATTCGCTGAGCGTCTCCAGTCCAGACCTTCCAGGCAAAGATAGGTCGAGCATCACCAAGTCGTAAGTATCGCTACGCAACATTCGCAAGGCCGCATCAAATTCTGTGACTTGATCCAAGCGAAATTTAAGGACTTTAGACGTTTCCAACATCTTTGCCGCAAGCCGCTGATAGGACACGTCGTCTTCGATGTGCAAGATACGGAATGTCAATCCATCCGCAGTCGAACGATTGGAAGGCAACTCGACCGGTGAGTCGTGACGATGCGCCGGTAGCATATCGGCCCGATGCCTCGCGTCGGCCACCGATTCTCCGAGGACACTCGCGACCGTAGCCCTCCAGCGACGGGCGATGTGCGGTCGGCTGTGAGCGTGCCGCTTGGCGTGCCGCTTGGAGCGCTCAATTGTGTATCTCACTCGCCGCATAAGCCACTCCGGCTGGCTTTGCTCTTTGATGAGATAGTCGCTCGCGCCACTGGCTACGGCCTCGATCGCTCGATAGTTGTCGTTTGAACTTGTCAGCACCAGGAACGGAGTTTGGGGTGCGACTTCTCGCAACTCTGACATTTCCTTCGTGATGTCGATGCTCAACGACGCAGGGTCAATCAGGACCGCGTCGTAGCGTTCTCGTTCGAGAGAGGCGTATGCATCCCCGAGATGTTCAGCACTCTCGAAATCGCACAGTACCGCCCCACTGCGCAATAGATCGTTTTGAAATCCGTGGACAAAGTTTTGGTCTCGGTCAACGTGCAGCAGTTTCATGGGGACTCGTATCTCCACTTCTGTAAAACCGTCAGCGGATTGCTGACAACATAGGGCAATCGCACTTCACCACCTAAACGCAAGATCGTCGAATCATTGGAGCCTTCGAGCGGTCTGACATAAATTGGCAGCAGTTTTTCGTCGCGGCGGTAATGAACTTCGATACTCTTGGGAACGGGCTCATACTGGTCGGCGATTCGAGCGACGACACATTTCGCTTTCGTCGTGGCTGGCGGAACCTCGAGTTCCAGAAGTTGTCCCTCGAAGAACTGGCTGCTGTCCTTTTGGGAAACGAACAGCACGGCCTCGACCGAGCCATCGACGAGTACCTCGAAGATGGGAAACTCTGGGTCCGAGTACTCGCCGGTAAAACGGTGAACCTTGATCACTCGGCCGTTGACCGGCGCACGGATCGCGCCCAGACAAGCGGTTTCTCGCAGACGCCGGATCTCGTTCTGCAGTGATTCTATGCGTAACGCAAAGGGTTTGAGCTGCGCATGCAAGTCTTCCGTGTCTGTTTGCGAATGCTCGACAACCGCTCCCAGCTTCCTCACGGCTTCGGACAGCTTTTCAACTTTGGCCCGCTGGCCCGTTTCGTCGAAGCGTAACTCATCGAGCTTTTCCTCCGGAATGATGATCTCCCGGCGTGAGAGATTTTCGCTGCGTTCCCGCTTTGCCACCATGTCCGCCAGTCGGCTTTGTTCTTGAAGCAACTGGCCCCAAAGCTCGTAGTACTCGGCCAAAGAGCGATGGTGATTGTCGTTCCGCTGCTGAGACTCGAATCGCAACTCGCTTACTTGTGCGTCAAGCGTTGCCTGTGCAATTCGCAACTCGTCAAGCTTCGCATCGACCTGCCGATCCAGTTCCGGATTGACAACCGTAGCCAGCAATTGCTCCTGGCGAACGGCCTCGCCTTCGCGGACGTGGATGGTTTGTAACACACCACCCCAGGCAGCGGACAATTCAACAACACGCCCGGTCACACCACCATAGGCCTGATAGCGAAACAGCGAGTTCCACACGGTCATCGCTCCGCAGCCGATCACCACGAGCAGGAATGTGCCAACCAACAATCGCCCCTTCGGCCGTTTGGGCATCGGGGTGGGCCGCGTGGCAGGCGCCTTGGCGGTGGCTGCCCGAGATGCGCGAACCGGTCCCGTATCACTGCGTGATGCAGGATTGCCGAAGCCGGTCGCCGCTTTCGGCTGGCGACGTACGGCCTCCAACAGTGCGGCGCCATAGCCGTTGGACGGCTCGTCGGCGCTCACTGGTTGTGGTTTTCTAAAGCTCTCGGGTTGGCTCATTAAGCGAGCATCCAAACCGCCCCTGTTATGGTCGGAAATTCATCAGTTCGTGTGGTGGGCACGATGGTCGCGGGCGGATGCTGCAACAAGGCAGCAGCCGTGGTTGGTGGGTAAGGTCACACACCGGACGCGCACCCCGCGCCCGGTTGATCGACTTCGCTGTTGAAACTTAGCTTGTCGAGACGTGGATGTTGCCTTTTGCGAACATCCGAATCTGGGGTGGATTGGAAACCTTCGCTACTATCGCTCTCATCCTTACGATACGCACGATCGACCTGCCTGGAGGTTGTCAGAGTTTGTTCGCTCGGGAATACTAGTCGCACGTCGCCCCCGCACTCGAAGGGCGATCAACACAATCACGCGAGTCCGGTTATGACGACAAATCGAATGCTCGGCGTCACGGTGATGCCCGAATACCTCCAGAGCGAGTCCGTAAATGCGGTTCTGGATCGACTACAAGCGATCGGCGTCAATTCGATTACCACATCGCCTTACGTGATGGAGCCCGCCGACGAGCGAACCGGAGGTCGCGAGCCACCGATCGACGCCGGAGCTGGCAAAGTCCGGTTACTCGATCGACCGCTGTGGGGACATCGCGAGCTGTTCGTTAGGACCTCACCCAGCTTTGAACCGAACAGACAGCTTTATTACGGACTGACGTATCAGCCGTCATCACCGGACGAATTGACACAACGCGAGGGTCACGTGATTGATGACTTGATTCGCGCGGCACATGAACGCGGAATGCGTGTTTACTTTCAGGTCATGTCAGCCATTCCGCCTGGCTACCGTGTTCAATTCGGAGGGCCAACTGAGGACGACAAGCCGCGGATGCCGGACGGCACGGTTCCTCAGCGTCGCGTTGCGAATAATGCAAGCCTGGCAAGTCCACACGTCATCGCGTACAAGCATGCGATGATTTGCGACTTGTGCCAGCGCTATCCGGAGCTGGACGGCCTCCGCTTTGACTGGCCGGAATACCCACCCTACTCGCTCGATGACATGTTTGTAGATTTCAGCGATCACGCACGTGCTGCGGCAAAACGTCACGACATCGATTTCGAGTTGTGTCTGCGAGATACAAAGGCGTTCTACGAGACGTTGCACGGCGGGCTTTCGGATAAAGGTCTTAGCGCGATCGCCTTTGGAGATGCTGAACGATTCGTTGCCGAGGGACTGAGCCGCTTCGAGGGTGTCAAAGAGATGCTAGTTCTGAAGGCTCTCCTGTCGCATGAGCTGCTGTCGGGATTCCGCAACGCCATGAATGAGTGCGGCGCGAAAGATATGGCCATGCAACCAAACGCATTCCCGCCGCCCTGGTCGCGGATTTCGGGATTTGATTTTGGGCTCGCGGCTCAGCATAGCGAAGGCATCAGCGTCAAGCTGTATGGTATGCACTGGGCGATGATGCTCAGGTCGTACGGCGATCAGCTGTTAGCGGCAAATCCTGGCGTCTCCGAGTTATTGTTGGTGCGAGCGCTCGTAACGCTGCTGGGGATCGAAGATGGCGAGGGTGCTGACAAGCTGGATGCTTATCGATACCCGGCGCCCGATGAACCGCACCCCGGCGGAGACATGGCCCAAACCAGTAAGATTACACAGGCCCAAGCTGCGGCTGGCGAGTGTCCGATCTATACCTTGGCCCACGGCTATGGACCGGAGGACGATTTTCAGCGTCGATTCCAAGTCGCTTGGAGCGCCAGTCCACATGGCGTCTGGCTCAATCGATATGGATATCTGAGCGACGAAAAGCTCAAGATCATCAGCAATGTTGCGAACTGCTAAAGGACCAGCAAACGGAGCCGAGAAACCATGGCTGCAGATCTAATCCCTCCGCTTTGGAAGGTACCTCAGGTCTTTCGAGACCGCATGGGCGAACAAGTCGGGCGGCAACGCGCGATGATCGCCGATGGCCACTTGTTGCTTGTTCTGCACGCGCCTCCGAAGGCGAATGAAAACCAGCGTCACGGTCGTTTCTTTTGGCGAGCCCCGGATGGTCAATGGACTTCGAAAGAACGAGGCACGGGAATCAATGCCCTTAACAAACATCTTGAAGATTATGAAGAGCTCATCAAGGGACTCGACCGTTTGGAGGAGCAGGCAACAACTTCCGCCGAGTACTTTACGATCCTCGAACAACTGTCTCCTGTGTATCGAGCGGCAAGGAATTTACATCAGGTGTTACAGGATGCTCGCGAGAAGTACCCGGATGCACGCGAGCTGATAAACTTGCGGGATCGGGCTTATGGGATCGAACGCACGACTGAGCTACTGCTCGCTGAGGTGAAGAACTCGCTGGATGTCGCCATTGCCAAACGTGCTGAGGAGCAAGCCGCCTCCAGCGAACAAATGTCGATTTCTGCTCATCGACTTAATGTCTTGGCAGCGTTTTTCTTTCCGATTGCGACGTTGATGGCCATCTTTGGAGCAAATCTCCGCCATGGTTGGGAGGATACTTGGCCACCGATCCCGATGCTAATTGTCCTTGGCATCGGGCTTGCGATGGGTGGTATTCTGACATCGTTTGTGACGAAGCCACCGCGGCGATAGTTAGGCTTGGGGGCAAGCTGCCCTTAGGTCTCCGAAATCTGACCAACTTCCAAGGTCCGGTACCGAGTTGAATCGCGCGTTCGATCAAGAGCCAATCTCTGTGTCGGCTTGTAATGCACGGCGAAAATACCGGCTGCAGAGATAAGCGGTGGTTGCGAAACCACTTTCCGTGACGCAAGCCAGTCGGCGAGACGTCAAGCCGACGGCATCGGGGAATCCCCCATGACGCCTACCGCGTTTACCTGATTCGCAGGTGCAGAGCGTTGATCCACAATTGAAAAGGTCAAAAGTCACGGTACGAAGAGCGGAGCGTGAAGGTGATGCTTACCGAACCCAGGGAATCGACGCAGCTAACAACATGCGGAAGTCCGAAAGCGAACGTAACGATCAACGCTGCGTTCATGCAGGAAATCAAAGAAGCAAGCAGCGAGCTCTGGCAGATTCTTCGCGAGATTTCGCACTTGTGCGCACATCCGCTCTCGATCCACTTGCATCCGCGACGGTCGATCGAATTGCTCCGGCAACTGCAAGATCAACTAGGACTGTATTTCACTCTGGAAGAGTACTACGGCTATTTTGAGGGGCCGGCGCGCGTTGACCTCGAATTCAGTAAACGCGCGGCCGACCTGCGCAACCAACATCAGGACATGTACCTCGACATTTGTGCGATTGTCGACCGTGCCGAACGACTGTTGGATCATCGCCGAGCGGCAAGTCTGACTCATCACATCGTCGTGCGTACGCAAGCCTTCCAGGAACAACTTAAAGCACACGAAGCAGCAGAAGAGCGATTGCTGCTGCATAGCGTCATGGAGGTAGAAAATGACAACCACGATACTTATCGTTGACGACTCGCCCGTCGAAAGGCTGCTCGTTGAGTCGATCTTGATTCGGAACCCAAGTTACCGAGTCATTCTGGCGGAAAATGGACGGGAAGCGATCCAAAAGATCGAGATGGATCGACCCAACCTGGTTGTGACGGACTTGCTTATGCCAGAAATGGATGGCCTGGAATTGGTGCGTCACGTTAGGCGTCAATATCCCGACTTGCCGGTGATATTGATGACAGCCCACGGAGACGAGACCACCGCGTTTGAATCCTTGGAAGCCGGCGCGGCCAGCTATGTCCCAAAGTCGCGGCGAGCGGAGCGATTGGTCGAGACGGTCGATCGCGTGGTCAGTCATTCTCTGGCGCAAAGAAACCGTCGCCGTTTGGGTAAATGTATTCTTGAATACAACTGCCGCTTCTGGCTCGAGAACGACTTGCTGTTGTTGAGAACATTCGTCGATCATGTCCAAGAAGTCATGGCCGACCAGGGGTTCGGGGATACGGTTGAACGAATACGTACCGGCGAAGCGCTCGAAGAGTCGTTGATGAACGCACTCTACCATGGCAACCTTGAAATCGACGAACACGAACTTGCGAGAGTACGGTCGGAACTCGATGATCATCTTCTAAGTCGACTCGTCGACGAGCGTCGACAGGCAGCGCACATTCGTGAGCGACGGATACTGGTCATTGTCCACCTAACGCCCACCGACGTGCGTTTTGTCGTTCGCGATCAGGGCCAAGGTTTCAGCACAAAGTTTGTTACAAGCCGAACCGCTACGGATCGATTCGAACAAGGAGGAACTCGCGGGCTGACACTGATCGAATCGCTCATGGACGAAGTTTCTTACAATGCTCACGGCAACGAGATGACAATGTGCAAACGCTTGCCACGCGCAATGGAACGAAGTGAAACGTAAGGCGAGTTGAGAAACGTAATAGCGGGCCCGGTTCAAGTTGTATCGGTGGGGGTTCTCTTTTCCATTGAGCGCTGCTGAGTGTTGGCGAAATCGGTTTCTAATTCGCTGTACTAGTCGTGCGAACACGCGTTACAATGTGCCGGTCGGTACCGCGGCCCGGCACCGGCGCTGTTGCGGCCTGTCAGATCTTTCGGAAACAACCTCAGCCATCGGAGCTTCCAATGTCACCTTCAAATCGTCGCGAGTTTCTATCGGATGTCGGTCGAGGGATGCTGGCGGCTGGTTTTGGTGGAGCACTGGCCAGCGAACTGGGAGCTTCGACGTTGTTCGCCTCGGAAGGGAGCGACTCGATCCGGCTCGGAGAATACGAGAAGCTTGTCGAGTTGATGCGAAACACCCCAGCAGAACGCCTCCAACCGATTCTCGCTACAAAGGTTCTCAAGGGCGAAGCAAGCTTGAAACAACTCATCGCCGCGGGAGCTCTGGCAAATGCTGTCACCTTTGGCGGTTGTGACTACGTGGGGTTTCATACGGCGATGGCCATGCTCCCTGCCCTTGAGATGAGTAGGCAGCTTTCCGCAGATCGTCGGCCGCTTCCGGTTTTGAAAGTTCTTTACCGCAACACGCAGCAAATCCAAAATGTTGGGGGTGCACCGGCGACTACGCTACACGCATTAGATGCTATTGAGGCTGTCGAGCATGCAAACGATTCGAATCTAGGCGAGCAAATCCGGGAAGCTTGTCGGCAAGTCGACGTAGGCCGTGGCGAACATTTACTCGCAACAGTGGGTAATTCACCCCTCGACGCCTTGAATGCATTACAGCCGGCCGTGCAGGATGACCTCAACGTACATCGTTTCGTGTTCGCTCATCGTACATACGGTTTAGTGGGTCTTCTTGGCAAGGAGTATGCTTACTCGTTACTGCGGCAATGCGTGCGATTCTGTGCCAATCACGAGCAGTCTCGCATCGAGCACAATTACCCAGAGTCGCCGATCCGAGCCTTAGTGCCGAAATTGCTCGATCAATTCCAGCTTGTCGGTAAGAAGCTAGGTGATCGCGATCCCGGCGACGCGGCTGTTAATGAACTGAGCCAGACAATTTACCAGTGTTCGCGGGAACAAGCTGCCGAAGCCGCTGCTGCTGCACTTGCGGAGGGCATCGATCCGGAAGTTGTCGGCGAAGCGATTTCGTTGGCGTCCAACTTGTATGTCCTTCGACAAGGGGCCGACAAGTGGCGTACGCACGGTGATTCAGCAGGCGTCCACTCGTCCGACGCGACAAATGCGTGGCGCAATATGGCGAGGGTCGCTGAGTCGCGTCACGTGGCCTCGGGCCTTATCGTTGCTGCGTATCATGCGGGTGTTCAGTCCGCGCCGTTTGAGACTCCTGCCTATCCCACCGACGAACAGCGAGCTCTCGTCACAGTTTCCGATCCGTCGAAATTGCTCGCGGAAGCTGAAGACGCGATTCGTCATAACGATCAAGGTCGTGCCACCGCCGCAATTCAGATCTATGGTGAGCACGGTTACGCCGTCGAGCCCGTTTACGCTCTGATGCTTAAGTACGCTGTCAGCGAGGATGGCCGACTGCACGGCGAGAAGTATTACCACACGGTCCGCGA
This sequence comes from Planctomycetaceae bacterium, assembly GCA_020638995.1. Classification (GTDB taxonomy): domain Bacteria; phylum Planctomycetota; class Planctomycetia; order Pirellulales; family Pirellulaceae. The sequence goes on along the minus strand of JACKHM010000006.1, from coordinate 59,127 downwards.
AGAGTATCAGACCATTCGTCCAGCCTTCCGCTGGCGGCAAGTTGTCGGGCTCGCCCGAGTGACCGCTAGCGCGTACGGCTACAATCGCGAAGACGAGCACGGCTTCCGCGCCGCCGGCTACGAGGAAGCGTGCAGCTTGCTTGGCGTTGAGGCATGAGACATCAGTTTTGTTGCTTGAGACAATTAGCGACCGGCAGCCAAGTGGTCATTCAGTTCGCAAATACCGCGGCGTAGTGCGGCTTGATAGAGCCAAAGGTCTCCGCCATAAGCGATCATGCGGAAGCCCTGATTGAGTACGTCCCTGCCGGTTGCGACATCACCGGCCAAAAAGCCTGGAATCTTGCCGTGACTTCTACAAGCGGCCAGCACTGTATCCACGGCCGCCTTGAATTTCGGGTGCTCAAATTGTCCGGGGATGCCTAGCGAACTCGTCAAATCAAAGTGGCCAATCCACAGCACGTCGATACCTTCGACGGCTGCAATGGCGTCGGCATTGGCAACTCCTGCAACGGTTTCGATTTGCGCAATTAGAATTCCCTCGTTGTTTGCAAAGTTAATTTTCTCAACGATATCGCCATTCGAATAGTCATCATGGGCAATACAAAACGCAGCGCCTCGACGTCCGGTGGGTGGATACTTTGCCGAGTCGACGATCCGCTGCGCTTGCTCGACCGACTCCACCATCGGCACCATAATCCCGGTTGCTCCCATATCGAGAACTCGCGCAATGAAGTGATACTCGGTTGTCGGAATGCGAACGATTGGCAGCATTTCAGTCGAACGTGATGTCGCTACCAGCATCCGAATCGTTTCCATGCTCCAACCGGTGTGCTCCATGTCGAACACTGCGAACTCAGCACCCGCTTCCGACGCGATGCGACCAATCCCCGTCGTGTCGAACTCGAACATAAATGTTCCAATCGATACACCGCCAGCTTGCAATTTGCTTTTTATCGAGTTGGACTTCATCGGTGCTCCCATTGGTGTTGACGTCGGGACGGCGTTAAAGAATCCTATGTCTTCTTACAAATCAAATCACTCATCACCGCCCGCGTGCTCCTTGAAGAATCGCACGATCAAAGGCGACGCGTCGGCTGGATATTTGTGGGTTCCATCGTGAATGTAGGCGATGAAGGGAGTCCCCGACTCCGAAGAAAACTCGGTGCAATCTTCTGCCCACTTGCTTCCGTTCACCGAACAACCGTTCGTTTTCTTGACGGCCGCAATCGCCCGTTCCTGCCAGCTAAACAGGACCAGATTGTCATTCCGACCCGCGATGTGCAGAGCAGGCTTGGGTGTCAACTCTTGCAATCGACGAGAAGTCGCAGCCGACGGCGCGAATGCAGCAAATACATCTGGTCGAGTGGCCCATAGCAGATAGGTAAAGCCACCGCCATTCGAATGTCCGGTAGCATAAACGCGATGTTCATCGATATCGTACTTTTCTCGCAGAGTCGCGAGCACCGCGTCGAAGAACTTCAGATCACGATCCCCCTGCTCGCCCACATCATGCTGCCAGCCGTTTCTCTTTCCCTCTGGGTCGGTTAGTCGACCCGGCGTCGGAATACCTTGCATGTAGACCACGAGCGCTTCGGGCCAGAGTCGCTCAAAACCGAAACTACGCGAAGCGTTCCGAGCAGATCCTCCATGACCGTGAAACCCGAACACCACGGGTGAACCGGTCACGGTCTTTTGCTTGGGCGGATAGACAATCGCCTCACGCTTTAACTCTCCTACACTCCAAGTCATCTCTTCGGCGCGATCAAAGGTGATAGCCTCTCTAGCCGCACTACGTTCGCTGCGCGACAATGTTCCATCACCGTCGGTATCCAATCGTTTCAAAACTCGCTCTCGCAGAGTTCCGCCCTGCGCTAGGGACTCTTGAGTCGTGAGTCCTATGATGAGAGCAGTCACGAGTATCGCAACCACAATCCCACGCTTTTGCATGAGTTCACCTTTTGTTAACAGACGACATACGATTACCACTACGAAACGCATTGTACTGCATGTATTTTAGTTTGTGAGGAGCCGATGTTGCGCTGGCAGACGCCCAAGTCCGTGGGAACGAGGGCCGGCGACGTCCCTTTGGCGACATTAGGTCGCAAATCCGGTTATGATCTAGACAACGAATTCAAATTGACAAGCGGCCCGACCAATTCCCTCCTTCGGAGAACGAGCAAGTGATTAAATCCAACCGTCGCCGATTTCTTGTCCAATCCGGCATCACCGCTTTCGCCTTGGCAAAGCCTTTCGTTGCCGCCGGAGATACCACTTCTCGACTCAAGATTTCACTGGCCCAGTGGACGCTCAACAAAGAGATCCGCGAAGGAATGATCGATAATCTAGATTTCGCAAAAGTGGCAAGCGATCACGGAATCGAAGCGGTCGAGTACGTGAATCAATTCTTCATGGACAAGGCAACGGATACCAATTACTTGCGCGACATGAAACAGCGTGCTGCGGATCTTGGTGTGAAAAGTTTATTGATCATGTGTGATCGCGAGGGAAACATCGGCGACCCGGATAGCGCTCGACGCAGCAAAACCGTTGACAATCATCGCAAGTGGATCGATGCGGCTAAGTTTCTCGGCTGCCACTCGATTCGTGTGAACGCAGCGAGTTCAGGCACGTGGGAGCAACAAGTCGCACTCGCAGCAGACGGCTTAGCTCGACTGACAGAATTCAGCGCCGAGCAGAACCTGAACGTGATTGTCGAGAACCATGGCGGTTTATCCAGTAACGCAGACTGGCTCGCCGAAGTAATTGCAAAAGTAGATCACGAACGCTGCGGCACGCTGCCCGACTTCGGGAATTTTCGCATCAAAGACGGCGAGACTTATGACTCCTATCGCGGAGTGAAAAAACTGATGAAATGGGCGAAGGGAGTATCTGTCAAGGACGTCGTTTGGGATGACAAAGCAGGGCAATCACCACTCGACTTTGAACGCATGCTGCGAATCGTGCTAGACGCGGGCTTCACAGGTTATTGCGGGATCGAATTTGGTGGTTTCGAGGGATTGCGGCGATCGCGTGAGCGACTCGAACGAGCGATTGAGAATGTGTCTACTTAGACGAAGCGATACCGGCTTGTGGAGTCATTTGGCGCACTAGTGTCGTCCAACAGACTGCCGCGAAACGCTCCAGCCGTATTTCAGTTTCGAGGTGTCGTTGCCGCTCGGAACCAACTGGCCGTGTGCGCAACAACATGTCTGCACCACGATTGCGTCTGATATCAGTCGGTCGGATCGTACGGAATGCGCGAACGGTCCAAATACTTCTCTCCCAACGAGTGTTTGGCGTCGATGTTCTCTAGCAGGGAATCCTAACCCACTGGCGCAGCCCGCAAGACTCGGCCATGTACTCGTGCGGGATGACTCCTCTCGACTGAACCGTTCCAAAACAAGCTGCAAACTGATAAGGACTCAAAAGATGAATGTAAAGCCACAGCGTTTCCTGCTTGCCGCAATCGCGATCTGCGGACTTCTGTTTTTCAGCGTACAGGAAGCTGACGCGTTTGAATTGTTCGCCCGACGAATGGGCAAAGGGGCCGCTCAAAAGTCCGACGCCTGCCAGAAGGGCGACGGAGCTTGCCAAAAGGGTAATGGCGCTTGCCAGAAGGGTAATGGCGCTTGCCAGAAGGGTGACGGAGCGTGCCAAAAGGGTGGTTGCGGTGACGGTGCCTGCCAAAAGGGCGGTGACAAGGGAGCTTGCCAAAAGGGCGGTTGCGACAAAGGTGCTTGCCAGAAGGGTGGCGACAAGGGTGCCTGCCAAAAGGGTGGATGTGACGGTGGCGCTTGCCAAAAGAGCGGCTGCGACAAGGGTGCCTGCCAAAAGGGCGGCGACAAGGGCGCTTGCCAAAAGGGTGGATGTGACGATGGCGCTTGCCAAAAGGGTGGCTGCGACAAAGGTGCTTGCCAGAAGTCAGCAAGCCAGAAGTAGTGAGGATCGCATCACACGCGAGCCTTTCGGTGTAGAGGCTCCGGCGATGCTCTAATGCGAGTTGGCTTCCAGCGTCGACTGCATCATGATGCTCAACTTTGGCGGTTCGTACTCCCGTAGTGCGAACCGCCATTTGCGTTCTTGACGATTTCTCCACCGCAACTTCAGCGCCGCGAATTCTTCGGAGGCTGCGCGACGACTCGCTAACCATTCTCGATGGCCGCCGGTAACGCACGCTGTATCCTGATTGTGTACGAGATTTACGCCATCGCAATGCTGCCGCAGGCAGCTTGGCTTCCTGATCGCGCATCAGGTTCTCGCCCACAATCTGGCCGTTCTCATGGCATGACTTCTCTCCTGTAGGCAAAGTCCAATCTTCATTTCACCGCCCGCGGTCAGCGAAACGGAGCATCGGAAATTGCGTTTATCAGCCGCAATACGACAACCGCCGTTTGTGTATCATGTAGCGTGAAAGGCTCCTTACCGTTGACCAACGAGTCTCCGCTCCAAGATTACACTAGAAGGAAATTACGATGCCACGTTCTACGATCGCGTGTCTGTTACTCACCCTTGCCGCCATAGCTCCAGCGCGAGCCGATAATTGTGGATTTGTTGAGCTGTTTAATGGAAAAACTCTTGACGGGTGGAGTCAACGGAACGGCACCGCGACGTATCGTGTAGAAGACGGCGCGATCGTTGGCAAGACTTCCGATGGTAGCCCAAACTCGTTCCTGTGCAGTGACAAGTTATACGGGGACTTCGAGTTGATGTTCGAAGTCAAAGTCGATGCTGCTTTGAACTCTGGCGTACAAATTCGATCGCAAAGCGTGGGCGATACGCCTGAAGGCCGGGTCAACGGCCCCCAGGTGGAAATCTCGCTCGATGGCATGGCCGGATACATCTATGGCGAGTCAGCGGGCGGCTGGATGACACCCGACGAAGATCGCAAAGCTCATTCGCACTTTAAGGACGGTGAGTGGAATGCTTATCACGTTTTGGCCTTCGGCAACACGATTCAAACGTGGATCAATGGCGAACCAATCTCGGACTTAACGCATGAAGAACGATATCAATCGCATCCAAAAGGCTTCATCGGATTGCAGGTACACGGCATCGGCGCGGGCCAAGGTCCTTTCGAAGTCCGATGGCGAAACCTGAAGCTGCGAGACCTTTCGGAATTCAAATCGTTGTACAACGGCCAAGATCTGACGGGTTGGAAGACGACCGGCAACTGGATTCCGCAACCGGACCACCGTTCCCTGCTGATCCAGCCTCGCACCGGGGAAAAGGGCTGGCAGCGCTTCGATGCGTATCTCTGGTCGGAAACGAAGTACAAAGATTTCGTACTGGATGTCGAGTATGCCTACCCACCAGGCGGCAACAGCGGCGTTTACTTTCGCGTCGGCGATCAAAACGACCCTGTCAGCAAAGGTATTGAGGCCCAGATTCTGGACTCGTCAATGAAAGAAGGGCCGCTCGGACCGCACGATCACGGCGGTATCATCGGCACGGCTGCGGCATCGGCGAACATGTCACGCCCACCGCACCAGTGGAACCGAATGGTCGTCTGCTGCGTTGGCAATCATCTTCAAGTCGAATTGAACGGTCGACAGATTATCGATACGCAACTTGATCAAGGTGCCATGAAAGACCGTCCTGGAGAAGGATACATCGGGCTGCAGGATCATGGCGAACCCAATAATATCAAGTTCCGCGATATCCGAATTCGCGAAATCTCGCCGTAACCCAACGAGTCGAGCGTGCTGAATCAGCGGCAGAACTGATCGCACGCGCATAGCGCCAGAACATGGCAAGTAATGCGGTGGCGACTGGCGCCAGTGCAAAGAAAATACAGTCCGAGTCCGTCAACAAACCGTCCGTCATGCGAACTTGAGAACCGGAAAACGCATCATGAAATCCATTGGTCTTTTTGTCGTAGCCGCGACCGCAGTGTTTTCTTCTCCGATTACATCGGTTGCGCAAGGCACTGCCATGCCGCGCAGTACGCCGGAGGCGCAAGGAATCTCGGCGAGCGCAATCCGCGACTTCATCGAAACGGCAGATCGAGAAGTCAACTCGATGCATAGTTTTATGCTGGTCCGTCACGGCCATGTCGTCGCCGAAGCGTGGTGGCAGCCCGAAGCTGCGGATAGGCCACACGTTCTCTGGTCGCTGAGCAAGAGCTTTACGTCAACGGCGGTTGGCCTAGCGGTGGCTGAAGGAAAGTTAAACGTCGACGATCACGTGACTAGTTTTTTTCCCAACGACTTGCCGCCGAACCCCTCGACGAACTTGAAGGCGATGCGAATTCGCGATTTATTAACGATGAATGCCGGTCATCAAGATGAACTTAATTGGCGGCAGGCAGAACATTGGACAAAGGCATTCCTCGCGCACCCCGTTCCGCATAAGCCTGGCACACACTTCCGCTACAACACGCCGGCGACCTACATGCTGTCAGCTGTTGTGCAAAAGGTGACCGGTGAGTCGGTGCTCGAATACCTAACGCCGCGGCTGTTCGAACCATTGGGTGTCGAAAAGCCCGACTGGGAGACGAGTCCGCAGGGAATTTCCATCGGCGGTTACGGCCTGTACCTTCGCACCGAGGATATCGCCAAGTTTGGCCAACTCTATTTGCAAAAGGGCGAGTGGAACGGAAAGCAGCTGATACCAGCGGAGTGGATCGAACAAGCAACTTCGAGACAAGTGTCCAACGGTAGCAATCCGGATTCTGACTGGGAGCAAGGTTATGGCTTTCAATTCTGGCGATGTCGTCACGGGGCCTTTCGAGGCGACGGCAAAGATGGACAATTTTGTATCGTATTGCCAGAGCAAGATGCGGTGATTGCAATCACTGCGAACACCGGAAATATGCAAGCCGAATTGAACATTGTGTGGGACAAGTTGCTCCCTGCTTTCAAGGAGACGGCGTTGGATGAGAATTCCGCCGAGAACGAGCGACTGCGGGCAGTAGTTAAGGGACTCAAAGCATCGAGGTGAGCAGCGTTATGAACACGGTTTCACGTCGCACCTGCACTCTGATCGCTGCATCGATAGCGGTCATCTGCCTGCGAGCTCCCAGCACCTCAGCGACCGACCATGACCGTCCCAACATCTTGTTCATCATGACGGACCAACATCGCTGGGACTGCCTCGGCGCAAATGGCAACGCGTTGATAAAGACGCCGAACCTCGATCGACTTGCGGCAGGAGGCGCCAACTTTACACATTTCTTTGTACAAGCACCGGTCTGCGTTCCCTCTCGAGCTAGTTTCTTCACCGGACGATACCCGCATTCGCATCGAAACCGCGTCAACTACACACCGTTGAATCGGGATGAAGTGTTGATGCAAAGTCGCCTGCGAGATGCGGGCTATGCGACGGCCTCGGTGGGAAAGCTTCACTATTATCCACCTACGACTTTGGAAGCGAAACGAACCGGCTTCGATTTCGTCGAGTTACACGATGCGGTTGCACCGCTGGATCGGTTTTCGGACTATGTCGCCTGGCGAAAGCAGCACGATCCGCAGGCAGCGCTCTCCTACCGAGCGCTGGCAAAGAATATTCCGACGGGGAAAAACCCTTTCCGGCAAGCGATCGATCAAAAATACTCGGAGACAACTTGGGTCGGCCAACGAACGCGGCACTACCTTCGTGAACTCGCAGCTGGCGATAAGCCGTTCTTTTTGTTCAGCTCGTTCTGGAAGCCGCATTCGCCATTCGAGGTGCCACAACCTTACGACGCTTTGTATGACGATATCGAGATTCCGCTCCCCGCACAGATGACGATGGACCAGATCATGGCCTTGCCGACTCCGTTGCGAACATTGATTCTACGATTTCGACCGTCGTACGATATTGACCGCGAACAGCTTCAGTGGATGTACCGCAGTTACTACGGAGCAATCAGCCACATCGATCACGAAGTGGGATTGATTCTGAAAGAGCTGGAAGCGACCGGTGTCGCAGACAATACGATCGTTGTCTTCAGCTCTGATCATGGCGACCAATTGCTCGAACACGGCCTGATGGGGAAGAATTGTTTCTTCGAGGCGTCAGTCCGAGTGCCCTTCATCATCCGATTCCCAGGCCGCGTACGGGCCGAGCAGCACGCCGAACTTGTCGAGTCGGTCGATCTACTTCCGACGTTGTTCGAGTTGGCAGGAATACCTGAGCCTTATTTGAATCAAGGTCGCAGTTTGGTAGCACTCATCGCCGACGCGAAAGGGAGCTATCAACCCCGCGAGGCCGTTTTCAGCGAGAACGTAATTCCGGAGGTGATTGCAGGAGGGAAGGAGTCGTTCGAATTCATAAAAGGCGAAGGCATTCGCGGAACTCGCCATCCCGATGCAAAAATGGTTCGCACGCGGTGTTGGAAATATGTCTACTATCCCGATGGATTTGAAGAGCTGTACGATCTCGAGACTGACGCGAACGAGATGACGAATCTGGCCAGCGATCTTCAACACCGCGATCGGATTTACGAAATGAAAGACCGCTTGCTCCATTGGCTGACGACGGCTGACGAAGCAGACCAAATCGCACCGCGTTGGCTTCGTCCAGAACCTTGATGACCTCAGTGTTGTGAACGTCGCACGAGAACGATGGCACTCAATCCGCGTCGCTTATTCTCCACCAACCAACGCGTCCAAAAACTTGTACATCTCTTCTGTGGCAGGATCGTCAGGCTTGCCAAGATCATTGTTCAGGCGGCTATGGTTGCTGTCCGATTTTCCATACGCCGTGGCCGGAACTTTCGCTTCTATTAACAGGGCCTCTAAACGCTGCGATTGCGCTCGTGTATCGGGATTGCCAGGAAAGTAAAGCAATAAAAACGGCGGGATCCCTTTGTCTTGTGCGACGTGCGTTACGGCGGAGAAGTCGACATGTTTCTCAGGGTCGTTACCGAACTTCTGCCGATGGCCAAAGGTGAACATCTTACCGCCATACAAAGCCTGCCGATGCTCGGCGGTCATGATGATTTTGGGGATGTCATAAGTGTCGCCGTCCACAGGAATACAGCCCTTTAACACGTCGAACGACACGCCCTGCTCCTTCAAGTAGCGATCATCAATACAAACCAAAGCTGCAAGTTGGGCTCCGGCGGAATGTCCGCCGACAAAGATCCGTTTGGGATCACCTCCATACTTGGCAATATTCTTATGAACCCATCCAAGCGAAGTAGCGACATCTCGAATCAGCACGTCCATCGTGACGTCAGGCAGCAAGCGGTAGTTCGTCGAGACGAAAATAAACCCGCGTTCTGTAAGCACCTTTGGCTTCAAAGCAACGTCGCTCTTATCGCCAACTTGCCATCCGCCACCATGAATCCAGAACATTACCGGCAAGCTCGTCGCCGATATTTTGTCGGGTGTGTAAACATCAAGCACCTGGCGCTCGTGGCCCTGCTCCACGTAAGGAATGTCCGCCGTCCGATTCTGGGCAACGGCAAAGTTGACAAGCAGAAAGGACAGAAGTCCGAATCCGTTGAACAGTTTGTAGTTCATAGGGAGCAATTCTCTTTCGTGAGCTAGAGACGGGACGCGGCGTTAACGCAATTGAGCGATCATTCTACAGGCAGGCAAGATGGCTGTCATACGCAGGTGAAAGAACCACCGTAGATCCACATCCTCTATCCCATGTAGCGGGCTTCGCCGGAATTCAGCCGGAATCGCATTGTTCTGAACCCTTGCGAGTTCAGCTACTCAACCCATTAGGAACTATGGAGATTAGGCCAGAATCTCATTCACGACATGACCGTGAACATCGGTCAAGCGTCGATCGATCCCGTTTTGACGGAAGACGAGCCGAGTATGATCGATGCCTAGCAAGTGCAGCACCGTGGCGTGAAAGTCGTAGCAATACGTTCTCCCTTCGACCGCCTTGTATCCCCAGTCGTCGCTGTGTCCGTAGCTGGTCCCTGCTCGGACTCCCGCACCTGCAAGCCAGGTGACAAACGATCCGCCGTTGTGGTCGCGACCGTCACCGCCTTGTGCGAACGGCGTGCGACCGAATTCGGTTGTCCAGATGAGTAGCGTGTCATCGAACAAGCCGCGTGAGCGCAGGTCTCGAATTAGTGCGGCGATTGGCTGATCGACGGATGCCGCGATCGGTGGCAGCTCCTTGGAAATGCTGCCGTGATTATCCCAGTTCTCAGTTGCCCCCTGAGGACCACTCCACACCTGGACAAACCGTGTCCCACGTTCGACGAGCCGACGAGCCAACAAGCAACGCCGACCAAAGTCCTGCGTCGTCGGTTGGTCTAAGCCATAGGCCCTATGAGTTGCATCGCTTTCCCGGGCTAGATCAAATGTCTCGGGTGCAGACAACTGCATTCGGGCGGCTAGCTCATACGCTTGAATTCGTGCATCGAGTCGTGAATCGTCCGGACTTCGTTCCGCGTGCTTCTCATTTAGTTGTCTCAGCAATTCAAAGCCATCTCGATCTGCATTTCTCGTTGCGAATTTGTAACGCTCGTTTGCGAACAAATCTCGCACGGGAGTCTTTGCACCAGCGCGGATCATCGTGCCTTGATGGACTGCCGGAAGAAAACCGGAAGAAAATGGGCCCTTTTGGTTATAGGGCAAGCCCTTGGCATCTGGCAGCACGACGAATGTTGGCAGTTCGTCGGTTAGGTTTCCCAACCCGTAAGAAATCCAGGAACCCATGCACGGAAATCCTGGTAGCAGGAATCCGGAGTTCATCATGTAAGTTGCCGGGCCATGGACGTTTGTCTTCGACGCCATTGCCATGAGGAAGGCCATCTCATCCACTTCCTTGGCTTGCAGCGGAAAGACGCTGCTGACCCAGCGACCACTTTCGCCGTGTTGCTCGAACTTGAACGGACTCTTCATGATCGCGCCGGGTGGTGCCGTAAATCCTTCCGGCTTTGTCTCGGGACCAAGTTTCTGGCCATGCAACTTTTCCAACGCCGGTTTGTAATCGAACGTGTCCATCGGACTGGCACCGCCCGTCATGAACAGCTGGATTACACGTCTCACTTTTGCGCGATGGTGTAATCCACCGTTGAACTCTGGCTTCGGCTGATCCACCTCAGATCCGAGTAATTGCGCCGCCGCAAGGCCAGCGAATCCGCCGCCAATGGTTTCGAGAAAGTTTCGTCGCGTAAACATCACAGGGCTACTTCTGTTACCTAAATCAATGGCTTGGATTCCGATGGTCGCCTTTCATTTCGCAAAAGTACGCTCGGGACGTGTTCTTACGAAGCGGCAGGCAGCAGTGTCAGTCTATAAAGATGAACTCATTACTGTTGAACAGCACGCGGCACGTGGCAGCAAGTCCGTGTTTCCGGGCATACTCCGCGAGGACCACGACTTCCGTCTCGGATGGTTCTCGCAAGTAAATCGATCGGCATGCCTGTGCTATTTGTCCTTCGAGTGTATCGTGTTCGGCTATCAGTTTGTCGGCAAGCACTTGGCTGTGGTGCAATACAAAGTCGTTATTGTAGACTGTTAGCGCCTGCAATGCAGAAACCGAAAAACCACGCTTGGAAGGCAGCAGCCCCAAGTCCGGGAAGTCCAAAGTTTCCATGAACGGATCCGCGATGCCTCGCCACACAACGCGATAGATGCTGCGTCTGGCAGCTGTTGGATTGGCCCAGTCGAAGGCGTCGTAGTCCAACTTCGGTGTGGCTTGCGCGCCCTTCGATTGGGTAAACTGCTGAATTCCCGGCCCTCCCATCGTCAGATCAAGGCGGCCTGAAATTTGAAGGACTGCATCTCGAAACGATTCTGCGTCTAACCGTCGACGATTGGCTCGCCACAACAATCTGTTTTCGGCATCCTTGGTTCGCTGATCTCGAATGTTCGATGGTATCGGTGCTATGTCAGATTGTCGTTGATAGGTCTCCGACAGTAGTATCAAGCGGTGCAACTGCTTCAGCGTGCCTTGTGCATCGTCGCGAAACCAAACAGCTAGCCAATCGAGCAGCTCGGGGTGTGAAGGCGCGCCGCCCATCCGACCAAAATCGTTGGGGGTATCGCAGAGGCCGCGGCCGAAATGCAGCAACCAAACTCGATTGACGATGCTGCGCCAAGTGAGCGGATTGTCGTTGGCTGCCAACCAGTCGGCCAGAGCCGCGCGGCGCGAAGCCTCGTCGTTTGGATCCGCCACATGAAACCGATCGCTCAGGGTTGTTAACACCGACAAAGCGCCCGGCTGCGCAACATCGCCTGGACTGAAAAAATCGCCACGTTTCAAAACGTGAACGACCTTCGGTGCCATCGGACTGTTCAGCTTCTGTCCATGCGAAAACCCTTTCGATACGGCGTAGACAGACGACTGTGCAGGTTGTATCGCGAGTTGTTCCTCCGCATATTTCTCTAATACGAACGCGGCGACGGCGATTCGCTGTTGCTCAGATCGCTGTTCGGGTTGCACCTTGATCGCGGTTCGAACCGATTCGGGGAGCACATCCGCCGTAGCGCTCTTGGCGTCTGTTGCGTAGAGCTTTGGCCGACCGATCAAATGTCCTCCGCCATGCAGTTGCTTGAGCACGATGACAATTTTGCTGGACGGCGTAAGCTTCACAGGATCCTGCAGTTCAAACACCGCAAAATGGGACTCGCCCACCTTGGGGTAGATTCCCCAAGCGGTGGCAGGGTTGCCGTCTAATGCGTGAGAGATCGTCCACCCATCCTGATTCCAATCCGCCGTCGCATGGTGAATCGCTAATCGTGTTGGTTCACTATCACCCTCTTCGACAACGAATGCCTCGAATTCGCTGAGGTGCAGGTTCCCGTTGTCTTGTCGTCCGGGACCATTCATCGGCAGGTGGTCATCTGCCAGCACATCCAATCGCAGCGCTGTGACCGTCATCAGAGACGACCTTGCCGTGATCGAATAGGTGTCCTTGTCTGGTCGTGTATCGGTTGCCAGCAGCGAGTCGTCATCGAGGCGTTTCAGCGTCGCACCATCCGACGACACGAACTCGATCGGCGAGAGCGGTTCCCAAATCGCTGGATCATCATTCAATTTCTGTTCCCAGCGCGCGACGACGTCAGCGTATTGCGGTGCGAGCAAACTATCTCGGTTGCTTGACTTCGCGGACTCTAGTAATTCGGTCCATTGTTGGCGATCCCTCGCCACTGCCGGATCTGAGTCAAATTGAACATCGCCCTTGCCCACTCCTGCGAACACGGCTTGAAGTGCGTAGTAATCTTCCTGCGATATCGGATCAAACTTGTGGTCGTGACATCGCGCACAGTTCGCGGTCGTGCTGGCGAATGCGGACATCGTCTGAGTTACCATGTCATCGCGGTCGAGATACTCGAACGTGATGGGCGCGGTGCTCGCACGACTCAGTTCCAGCGGTCCGGCCGCAATGAATCCAAGTGCGGGAGTGAGTTGTGGTTCATCAGGAAAGAATCGGTCGACCGCTAGTTGCTCGCGAATGAATCGCGCCCACGGCGTGTCTCGATTAAAGCTGGAAATGACGTAATCGCGATAGCGCCAAGCGTTTGGTCGGAATACATCGTGTTCGCAGCCATGCGAGTCTGCAAAGTGAACCGTATCAAGCCAGTGGCGAGCCCAGCGTTCGCCGTAGCGCTGAGATTCCAACAAAGTATCCACGAGCTTTTCGTAAGCCCTTGGATCGGGGTCATACACAAACGCCTCGACTTCTTCCGGTGTTGGGGGCAAGCCATGCAGATCGAAGTACACGCGACGAACGAGCGTCCTTCGGTCCGCGAGTGGCATCGAAGACAGACCTTCGGCGTGCAACCGGCGGCTCACAAACGCATCTATCGGATTGGCATCCGCAACAGATCCGGCTGCGAGAGTTGGAACTTCGGGTCGATTCAAAGTGCGCAATGACCACCAATCCAACGGATTACGCTCGATGCTTCGAACGATTGGCTTTCTAGGATCAGGTGCTCCTCGCTGTATCCAGTCAACAAATTGCTCAACCGCCGAATTCGGCAATTTTTCGTCCGGAGGCATTTGCAACTCTGAACCGCCGCGTCGAATCGCCTTAATCAATAAACTCTCGTCGGGTTTTCCCGGCACGATAGCCGGCCCGCTTGCACCTCCTTGGGCCCATCCAAGTCGTGAGTCCAGCGTCAGGCCGCCCTCCATTGCGGCTGCGGCATGCGAATGACACTCGTAACAATGCCGCTTCATCAACGGCTCGATCTTCTCGAAAAAGAATCGCTCACCATCCGATTCGACGGACGGTTCCGTCGCTGGGAGAACGACGGATAAGAGAGCAGTAAACACAAATGACGCCAGCGCCACGTAACCGACTTTTCGATCGCTCATAGGCCTTTGTTCCCAATGGTGCCGCAGCATGTGAGGCTGGTTGGCTCGGCAAATGGATTCGGAGTTCCATGGACGTCGCGTTCCAAGGATGTCGTCTCCGCCGTCATTCTATAACAGCTGCCATACTCCGGTTGTTCGAGAAGCCGCGAGAGAGTTTCTGCGCCTTGTGCGACAGCCGCCGCTGTTGGTGCGAATGGGATGGCGTAGGTTGTCGAGGCTCGCATCGGTTACTTGTGGTTCAAAGGTGTCGCGGCTACAAAAACGTGACTCGACATGAATGATCAGTGGTTGAACGCAAACTCCGTCGAATTGAGCAAGCCCCAAAAAATGTCTTCGTAAACGCCCGTATCCTTGGAAGCGTCTCCTACTAAGGCCTGCATTTGCTGCTGTTCTTCAGCGGTCGGACGACGACAAAGTGCGAGAACAAAGAGATTTTCGATCACTTCATCGGGGGTGTCCGCCGTATCCACAAGTTGCTTGATGGTGCCATTGGCCCCAAGCCGCGAACTCAGTGTGTCTCCCACGGCCAGGTGCAGGGCCTGCGACAGCGTGGGCTCCTTCTTTGTTTCGCAAGCACAGATGGTGTTCCGGCTCGAGCGGCCGAAGGTTTCAAAGAACTGGTCCCCAAACTGCGGCCCACTCGTATCCCCGGCAAGTCGAGGATAGACATCGATGGCGCGCGTTCCGAAAGGAAAGCCATTGAAGTTACGTCCGACACCCGTCACTGTGACCACGGAGTCCATCAGTACGTCGGCTCGCAGTCGGCGGAGACGAGCATGTGAAAACTGACGAGTGTCGCGTGCGTTGGAGTCGTTTGGACGAGCGCTCAGTTGATACACTCGCGAGTTGCAGATATCGCGCACTAGACTTCGTAGGCTAAAGTGCGATGCGACGAGCTGTTGCGAAAGCGCGTCGAGCAGCGGTTCGTTCGTGGGCGGATTGCTGACCCGGACGTCATCAACCGGCTCTACAATGCCACGTCCCAAAAGTTGCTCCCAGATCCGATTGGCGAGATTACGACTGAACATCTCGTTTTCCGGTGAGGTCAACCACTCGGCCAACTCTCGCCTTGGGTCCCCGTCATGGTCGACTGGCTCGATAGCACCCAGGGTCTTGGCGGGCATGGGACGCTGATCCACAAGGTGTCGGGCTGGCGGCGCGGCTGTGTCGTAGTAGATTCGCTGTTCGCGCGGTTCGACGCCAGGCTTGCGTTTCATCCCGGTGAAGAAGCTAACAAATCCGTAATAATCATCCATTGTCCAGCGATCGAAAGGATGGTTGTGGCACTCGGCACACTGGATTTGCACGCCGAGAAATACTTGCGAGAAGTCCGCAGCAAACGCCTGAGGTTGGAAGCGTGGGCCGTGGATTAACATCGTATAGATATTGGCAGGTCCGTTGATGAGGTTGCTGCCAGAAGCCGAAACCATCTCCGAGACGAATTCATTCAACGGTCGATCATTACGAAGCTGCGAGCGAATCCACTCGTAAAACGCATCGGCCGCTTTAATGTGCGTGCCAACCGGGGCGTAGTTGCCTCCCATTACACGAAGTTGTTCCGCCCAAATCGTCGTCCAAAGATCCGCAAAGGCATCGTCTTTCAGTAAGTCATCGATTTTACGCGCGCGCTTTTCAACATGCGATTCAGCCATGAATGTCCGGTATTCGTCGACCGTCGGGACACGCCCGGCCAGGTCGATCGTCACACGGCGTAGAAAAGTCTCATCGTCGCAAAGTTCCGACGGAGTGATGCGCAGCTTCTGTAGACGGTCGAAGACAAGCCGGTCGATGTAGTTGACCGGCGATGTCTCCGGCCACTCGAATCCCTCCCCAGATGGCAGCACTATCACCTCGGCGCCAATTGTAAAGCGGTTGAAACGGGCGAACACGTGACTATCGCCCGGTCGTTTTGAACTGCAATGACCATCCGAGTCGATTTCGACGATGCTGGGATTGTTGCTGTGGAAGCGTGCCAGTGCGGTCACATCCCGACGAGATCCATCGCTGACTAATGCGATAACTCGCAACGAGTCCTCCAGGCCCTGGCGTTCAAACACAAAATGCTTGCTCGATAACTCCAACGCTACCACGTCGGGAACTTCGCCAACATCGTCCTGGGCACCAGCTTCAATCCACTGCACCAACGTACGACAGTACTCGCTGTCGCGATCGAATAACTTGCCGCCTGTGTGCGGCACAGCACCAATCGCTTTCCGCAACAACAGACTTCTTTCAGGAGATGCAACATTTACGCGTCGACCAATCATCTCTTGAGTGATCGCGAAGTAATCTCCTTTAGGATCATAGCCGAATAGCGAGAGATGAAATCCGTCTTTTCCCCTCGCCGCTCCATGACACGTACCCGAGTTGCAACCGGCGCGAAAGAGTATCGGCATCACGTCGCGCCGGAAACTGATGTCGCGGGCGTGGGCCGAGGGAACGAATGGTAAGAATGCCAGCAGATGTAGAAGAATGCGTGATGCGTTCATTAGTTTTGTTCCTGTAAGTCGCCACTAGCTCGGCGAAATCGCTCCGCATCCTTTCGTGGGGCGAAAGCCGGCGAACCTTCACTGCGCGGCGGGATCAATCCGGATTGATCCACTACCGCTTCGCTGCACGATATGCTGATCACCGATCGGGATATGGACTTCGCAGATCAATCCGGCGGCTTGACCAAGTAACGCTTCGTCGGTCGCCGAAATCTGAAAGGTCGCGGTCGTCGAGTCCTTGGTTATCAAAGGCGTTGGTTCGATGATAGTCACACCTTTGGGTAAGCCTAGCAAATGAACTTCTGCCTCGCCGTCATACGGCGTGAGTTGACGCACGTTCCAAACAATCGAAGTGCGTTCGCCGCGACGGATGCTTCCTGGCTGGGCGGTCAGTTCGACGTAAGGTTGTGCAACACTGAGGCTGACGATTCCTGAAGAAACTCGAATGTGCCCCGCGCCGAGGAAGTCGTCAATGTCATCGCGTGTAGTACTGCCCACCACGTACAAAGGCAGCGTTTCCAGCGGCGCGTTGGACTGGGCGCCTAGTTGCAGCAAACATTCGTTCTGATCGGGGGAAACAATCATTGGAGGAGGCGTCGAGATCGAGCGTGGGAGGTCACCGCAACGAATCGCAATGGCCCCACTAAATCCGTCGTGTCGCTTGATTCGGACTGGGATCGCGAGCTCGCCGCCACGAACCAGGCTGATAGTCGGCTCATTGACCTCAAGTGAAAACGGGGCTGGATCGGTGACGCCCAGGATGTAGCTAGTCGTTCTTACCGTTCTCCACGCATCTCCGCCGGAGTGATTGATGAACGGGACGTTCTGTTGGCAACGAGTTTCCACCGCTCGTGACTCTCCAGCGGGTAGAGCTTCCAGAGTAAACACCGCACCGATTGGACTAGCCGTCTCGTCGGCCACAAATTGCAACGGCCAGCGACCAGCGCCGGCGGGCACTCGCGGTGTCACGAGTTGGACTCCCGTTGGCAGACCATGAGCGATCAAGTCGAAGTCACAACCGATCGGCATCCATTGGCCTTGTGGCAAGCTGACGTCAATCGTCCAGCGGTTGCCTAGCGGCACGGCCAAGCCGGTCACGCGTGTGGACTCGGTCCAATCAAATGTTGCACTCGCGAGCAGCGTCTGCACGACCGTTTGGAGCGGTTCAATCTCGACGCGATAAACGGCCGTCGAACCACCGGTCCCGCTGGGATCGCGAACTTCCAGCAAGTACTCGCCGTCTTGCTCGGCCTCCCAGATTACCGATGGATCGATAGCCTCCTGTAAGCCTCCGCCACCGCGAAACCCAGTGCCAAAGATGTCGTGGTCTTTCAGCGGGGAATCATCGACCTCCAGCCGGACTTGTCCCGCCTCCTCGCTTGCCGGGCGGATAAGAATCGTGGCATCGATGGGTGAACCTAACGTCGCAGCGAACAGTCGCACTCGCCAACGCTCACCTTTTGTCGCTCTAAAACGAAACGTGTCGACGTCGGTCGCCGAGTCGATAATTCCGTTCAGTGCAATAGGCAACTGGGTGACATGCGTCTGATCCGCGGCAGCGTCTTCCAGCAGGTTCGGGTACGGGCAAGCCCGCAGCTTAAGCGGCGAAGGTGCGTCACCAAAGAATTCGAATGTGTGTGAAGTGTCGGCATTACTTGAAATCGATGCCGACTCTTGGTACTCGCCAAGCGCGTCGCCGAGCAGGAGAATTGTCGGCTTAGTCCCGATTTGGCCACCTGGCGGAAACGCTGCCAATGGACGATGAAAGTCACCGATATGTACGCAGTAAAGCGTTTCACGTGGAGCAAAAATTGAGCGTTGAACTTCGACGAAGACCGAGCCGTCCTTGGGACACTTGAGGCACACTACGGAATCTTGAAGATGCAAAGAGTTATCGTCATTGACGGCCAACACACGTCCGTCTTCAGCAAGAATTCTTATCGCCAGATCAAATTCGGAGTCGCCGTAATGCTGGTCTGCCAGCCGAGCCGACTCAAGTTCCACCGAGAGCCGCTGTCCCGCTTTAACGGCAACTCGATACACGTCACGATCCCCACGCGCGCCGTTGCCGAGATGACCGCGAATCGTGATGTTGGTTGCTACCGGCTTGGCTGACTCCAGCGAATCGTTGCTGTACTCATTGTTCGCTTCGTCTTCGTCGATCACCTGAAACGGAGACACGTGGAATGTGCCAATACAAGTTAGTTCGGTCGCAGTGAGCAAACGGAAGGGATGCTCGCCGAGCGGGCAATCCGGTGCAATTTCAAATTTGCAGCGAACTTCTTCGACGATCATTCCGCCGTGCGCGAAACCGCGACGCGGTACCGCGACCGCCGGCTGGATCTCGATGGCGCGAATCCCCGGTTTAAAAAAGATGACCTGCCGAGGGTCTTGAAGCGAGACACCCTGGATGCTCACCTCGACAGTTGTCCCGCGCTGACCGATACGTGGCCGAACTGCTTCGATGTTCTTGACCATTCCCGCTGTCGCCACGGTGGTAGCAAGAAACGCAAGACTTGCGAGTGTGAAGTAGCTGCAAAATGTATTCATGGTTTCGATGCGATAGAGGCGGTCATCTTTCGCCCTGCGAATAAATGCTAGGGTTACTTCTTTTGCAGAGCAAAGTGTCGCGTTCAACTCAACAAACCCTCCACCAGTTTGCCGTTTTTGATGATCTCAATCGGTCGCGTCCCAAATGCCAGCAATTCCTTATTGGCGTCAATTCCCAACTGGTGGTAAATCGTGAAAAGCAAGTCATCGAGCAACACGGCCTCGCGGGCCGGTTCGGCACCCGTTGCATCGCTCGCACCATAGATTTGACCTTTGGTGAATCCACCTCCAGCGATCAGGTTGGAATAGCACCTGGCGTGATGGTCGCGTCCACCGTCTCGGTTCACTTTTGGCGTGCGGCCAAATTCTGAGGTCAACCAGAAAATCGTCGAGTCGAGCAATCCGCGCTGTTCGAGATCTATCACCAACCCCGCGATTGCATGGTCCAGCGCCGGCATTTGATCGAGTGTGTTCGACCGCACATCGACATGGCAGTCCCAAGAGCCATAGGTTACGGTGACAAACCGAACACCGGATTCGACCAGACGACGCGCGACGATCAATCGTTCAGCGAGCCCCTTGGGGTGATAGCGATTATCGGGGCCTTTGAGTCCCACGACTTCGCGACCATAGAGTTCGAATGTTGCTTCCGACTCGCTGTGAAGCGCGAATGCGTCTTGGGCCTGCTTCGAAGTTAGCAGAGTGTTTGCCTGCTGGTAAAAGTCGTCCATCGTTTCAAGCGTATCAGGATCGACCTTTTGCTGGCGAATTCGACCTTCGACAATCTGGCGCGCGGCAAGACGACGAGTAAATCTCTCCGCCGATACGCCACCGGGGATGGAAAAATCTCGGACCTGATAATTGCTCTGGCCTGGATCAGAACCAAGTTCGAATGGGCCGAACGCACTGCTGAGAAATCCCGTTCCTCCCGAGAATGCATTCTTGTTTGGGATTGCGATGTACGGCGGCAATTCTCCGCGTTTGCCGAGCTCGTGCGAAACGACTGAACCCATCTGTGGATAATCGATAACGGCGGTTCGTGGATATCCAGTGAACAGGTGATACGTCGCAAGTCCGTGGTCGGGCACGCGTCCTACTAAGCTGCGCACAACATTAATCTTGTCGGCGATCTTTGCAGTCTGGGGAAAGTTGTCGCTTAATACTTCGCCCGACTTGGTCTTTGTGACACCGAACGAGCCGCGGATTTCTACCGGCGCTTCCGGTTTGGGGTCGAGTGATTCCTGCTGCTGGAAGCCTCCACCCAAATGAAGCTGAATCACGCTTAACGCTTTTGCATCTTTCTTTTGGCCGGCAGCCTGTGTGAACGCTTGGTTATCGGCCGCTTCCAGCCTAAGCATATCTCCCAGAGATAACCCGAGCGCCCCGATGACTCCTGCCTGAATCGCGCGTCGTCGCGACATCGCTCGGAATCCCTCGCACCCATCGCGCGTGATGTATTGTCGAGTCATTCGTTACTCCTCTCGGATCGTCTAATTTCGCTCCGCGCCAAATGCCGCTCACTTTCGCAGAGCGAGTGACGTCTAACCTATTTGTCGCTATTCCAAAACCGAACCGCCCCGGATGAATCGCCGGAGATGACGGTCTTGCCATCATGTGAAATTACGCTGCTCACCGGAATTCCGGTATCCAGTTCGAAGGATCGCTTTGCGTTGCCAGCGGAATCCCAAAGCCGGACGACGCGATCGCGACCGGCGGTAACAAGGTTTCCGTCGCGATCGAAGCGGGCTGCGAGCACTCCGTTGGGAATTGTCCCGTAGGTTCCAGCCGGGCGTCGCGGCGGGTGCGCGTCGGCCTTATGAATCGCAGGAAAACCATCCACGACATCCCACCAAATGATGCGACCGTCCTCGCCAGCAGACACGAGCAATCGGCTGTCACTCCGCCAGTCCATTGCTCGAACGGAGCCCTTATGTTCGTTGAGATTGAGCAGAATTCCGCCGGATTTCGCGTCCCATAGGTGAATGCCTCCAGCGCGGTCAGCCGTGGCTAGTTTTGTTCCGTCTGGACTGAATGCGACCGAAGTGATCCAGTCAGTGTGTTTCGTAATCCTATAAACCAGAGATCCATCGCTCGTGGAGTAAACTTTCACAATGCGCCCCGATCCGCCAAGCGCAACCAGCCGTTGGTCGGGACTCAAGTCCGCAGCCTGAACGGTGTCAATCTCGTCGCCAATCTCTGCCAAACGCTGCCCGGTGCGTACGTCAAACAGCACCACCACACCTAATTCTACGGGTCTGCCGCCAGCGACCATCAACACAGCCCCGTCGCGGCTAAACCGGATCACATGAGGCTCACCCTCGGGGAACGACAGGGCACCAAGCTCTCGTTCCGTTTCACTGTGAATGAATCGCACGCGATCCTGATCGGCTGCCGCCACCAACGGAGCCCACGAGCTGGTATCCATCGCGAGTACCGGGAACCGCCGCGTGAGGGCTGATGCCTTAACGTACGGCAACTCTTTAGGCATCGCCGGAGCACCAGCTGGCTTGCCTTGTGCGCTGGCTGTGGGCGTAAACTTCAAGTCGCGAGTTTCCAGCATGGATCGGCCGCGCGCTGATTCGCGTAAACCCGTGTCGATCCACTGGCGAATCAATTCGATTTTTTCTTTCGGCAGCGGTGGGCTGTTCGGCGGCATTCGAGCATCGTCATCTGTGTTAGTAATCGCCTGAAACAACAGGCTTTGGCTTGAGCGTCCGGCCTCGACGACCTTACCACCGCTCCCACCCCGCAACAGTGAACCATAACCTTGCAGATTCAAATCGGATTCCTGCTTATCGTCGCCATGACACTTCAAGCAGTGTTGCCGCAAGATCGGCTTGACGTGTTCCTCAAAATTCGGCGGCGATGGGGCATCTGTCTGCGCGACGACAGCAATTGGCACCGCGATGGTGCTTACGAAGAAGACAAAGACGATTTGACGTAACTCCATCGGGTACACCTTTACATCAATCGATTGCGCGGCAGGGCGCGTCGCTACGGTTGGCTATTCTATGCGATCTGCAGCGACAAACACCATTCTAATCAGCGTTTGCTGGGTGACCGCCGCAGATTCGCTGCAAAATAAATGCGTGGCTGACCACCTGACCAAGCCATGCATACTGCAAACACCACAGTCAAACGACTACACCAATTGGCCAGCTGGTGTTTCGGCTCGCAAACTTGCGATCATATCGAGCGTCGCAGCTTCTACCGCTGATTGCCAATTTAACGCGTCAAAACGCTCGCGGTACGGCGCCTTAGCATGTGCAAAAATGATACCTCGCGAGTTGTTGACAACCGCACCAAGACCGTTCGCGTCAAAAGCTCCCGCCACATCCGCCGCAGTCCCACCTTGCGCGCCGTAACCAGGAACCAGGAACCAGGCGTGGGGCATCACTTCCCTCAGTTCGGATAGCTGTTCGGGATAGGTCGCACCGACCACCGCGCCCACCGATCCGTAGCCGCTGGCACCAACGGATGTCGCGTTCAGTGACTCGACTTGTCGCGCGACGTGCTGATAAACGGCTCCCTCGCCGTCTTCGATATCTTGGAACATTCCGCCGCCGGGATTTGAAGTCTTGACGAGAACAAAGATTCCAGCTCCGCGTTGTTCCGCGATCTCGACGAATGGCGTTAGGCTGTCTTCACCCAAGTACGGACTGACCGTTAACGCATCGGCTCCCCACGCGCTTGACTCTGGTGGCCCGAGATAGGCATCGGCATATGCCGCAGCGGTCGATCCAATATCATTCCTCTTGCCGTCCAGGATAACAAGCAACCCCTTTTCGCGAGCGTAGGAAATGGTTCCTGCCAGCGCCGCCATTCCTGGCACACCGACCTGCTCGAAGAAGGCGGCTTGCGGTTTGACGACCGACACCAACGGCGCGACCACATCAATCACGCCTTTGCAGAACGATTCGAAGGCACTCGCGACTTCGATCGGATTCGTCTTTAACAGCCCCGCGGTGAGCGGTTCCGGCAGGCTCTCGAATCGTGGATCGAGCCCGACAAGTGTCGGGGTCTTTGTTCTGCGAACACCAGCGGCAAGCCGTTCGGCAAAGGAATCCATGGTCGTGCTCCTATCAACGTCGACGCGTCGGAAAGACCAGAGCATTGCAAGCCGCTTGCGTCTATGCAATGCCCGGTTGACGCTTTGGCGAGGATTGGTCGTCGCAGCCCGCATGGACTAAACTAGCAATCCCGCCCCTTATGAAAATCCGCATGCCTTCAACGAGACCGCTTCCGATGAAATTCGCTGTATCCTTCACGTTCACCATCGCGGTGTTGCTGTCTTGTCCGCTGGTTGCGCAAGATCCGCTCGCAGCCATCGTCCGGCCTTCCGATCCACTGACACCGCAAGAGCAACTCAGCAAGTTTCATCTCCCAGCGGGCTTCGAAATTCAACTCGTCGCTGCCGAGCCCGAAATTCAAAAGCCGATGAATCTGGCGTTTGATGGCCATGGGCGGTTGTGGGTAACAGGATCAGTCGAGTACCCTTTCGCAGCGAAACCTGGCGAAGGGCGTGACACAATTCGCGTTCTTCAAAACATCAACAGCGATGGTCACGCTGGCAAGATCAACATATTCGCCGATGGGCTAAATATTCCGATCGGGCTTTATCCTTACCGCAGCGGAGTCGTCGCCTACAGCATCCCGAATATCTGGTACTTGCAAGATACGGACGGCGACGGCAAGTGCGATCACCGACAAGTGCTCTACGGCCCGCTCGGCGATCCAGTCGACACACATGGCATGCAAAACGCTTTTCGTCGGGGAGCGGACGGGTGGCTCTATATCTGTCATGGCTTTCGAAACGAGTCGACGATTCGCGGCACGGATGGAAGCGAGATCAAATTACAAAGCGGAAATACGTATCGAATTCGCTTAGATGGTTCTCGCGTCGAACAGTTTAGCTGGGGACAAGTGAACCCGTTCGGAAGCACTTTCCTGCCTACGGGTGATTTAATTACAGCAGACTGTCACAGCAAACCGTTGACGATGTTATTGCGAGGCGGTTACTTCTCTAGTTTTGGCAAGCCGCACGATGGCTTGGGATACGTGCCGTCGATTATGGAGCATGGACACGGCTCGACCGCGATTGCTGGTGCGGCGTACTTCGATGGCGATGATTTCCCGGAGCCGTATCGCGGCAGCCTGTTCGTCGGCAACGTCATGACCAGCCGAATCCATCGCGATTCGCTTGTCTGGCACGGTTCGAGTCTCGAAGCACACGAGGAAGAAGATTTCCTGACATGTGACGACCCCTGGTTTCGCCCCGTTGACTTACAGATCGGCCCTGACGGAGCGTTGTACATCGCGGACTTTTACAATCGGATTATCGGCCACTACGAAGTTCCGCTCGACCATACGGGCCGCGATCGGACGCGTGGTCGCATTTGGCGAGTCGTTTACACAGGGGGCAACCAACAGCCGGCGACATCTCATCGAGATCTTGCGGAAGCTTCGCCATCGGAATTGATCGACGCTCTCGCCTCATCCGCCATGCAGGTTCGTGCGCTGGCCATCGACGAATTGTCTGACCGCGTAGGTGAGCAGGGAGCGCCCTTATTGCAAGCTGCCGCGCGCAGTTCGTCGGAGCCGAATGCTCGCATCGCCGCCATGTGGACACTTCATCGCTTAGGTCACCTTGACTCGCCGGTAATCGTCGAGGCCGCGAAAGACGACGCACCGCTGGTTCGCGTACATGCCATGCGTTTGATCAGCGAAGCAAAGGCGTGGAGTTCCGTGCTGGCGAGTTCTGCGATCGCCGGCCTTCACGACGAATCACCTCTCGTACGCCGCGCTGCCGCTGATGCGTTGAGCCAACATACAGATTCCTCGGCAGTCGCGCCGCTTCTCGCGGCACTCAAGGTAACGCCATCCGAGGACGTCCATTTGAGGCACGCCCTTATGATTGCGCTGAAGTCTCAACTCCGCGATCCATCTGCCTTTGCCGGTCTTTCCAATTCCAAGCTAACTCGCGAGCAGCGTGCTGCTCTCGCTCCGATCGCGCTCGCCATCTCGACGCCTGCAGCCGCCGAGTTTCTGCTCGCTGTGATGAGTGACGGATTGACAGACGCCGAGCAACTTCGCCCACAGCTGATACATGTCGCTTCGCACGCGGCCGAGGCGTCGGTCGATCGCGTGGTTGAATTGGTACGCGACCGCGCCGGAGACGACATTGACTTTCAAACCGACTTGATTCAGACGATTCAACAACAGCTCGTGCAACGCGGCATCTCGCATCGACCAAGCGTCGACAACTGGGGCCGCGAACTTGCGGAAAGGGTGTTGCTCGAAACGGAGCACAACGGCGCGACTTGGACCACTACGACCGGCCCAGAACTGTGGGGACTGGATCTTCGAAACTGTGAAGACGGCCAGAAGAATGTGACGTTTCTCAGCAGTTTGCCCGGTGGCGAGCGAGCCGTCGGCGCAATTCGTTCCAGCAGTTTCGAGTTACCCGCGAAGCTAAGCTTTTTTCTCTGCGGTCACTTGGGATTTCCAAAGGACGATGCGGACGAGCGTAATCTCGTTCGCTTGCGACTCGATGATCGCGACGAAATAGTGCGCAACGCCTTGCCTCCAAGAAACGACACTGCGGTGAAAGTCGACTGGGACCTCACCGAATTCGCCGGACGACGCGGGTATGTTGAAGTCGTCGATGGACTGAACACTCAAGCATATGCTTGGTTAGCGGTTTCAAGATTCGAGCCGCCAGTAATCGCGATTCCTGCTACCGCGCCCAATGTGCTGTCGAAGCGACAGATTGCCGCCGCGACAATCGCCCGAACGCTGCGACTCGAACACCTCGCGCCGCGACTATCGAAACTAGCGGGTTCGAATGCGGCTTCAATCGAAGCTCGTGCCGCATGTGTCGAAACCCTGTTGGCGTTTGCTCCGCGGCCAATCGACCGTGCGCTGCTTGCACCGCTAAAGGACGAAGCCGTGGCGAGGTCGCTGCGCGACGAGATCGCTTTGAAATTGAGCCAGCCTCAGGATGCACAGATCACGGACCTTCTGACTCGCGTCTTGCAATCGGTGCCGGCGAGATTGCAAAGTCGAATCGCCGAGGACCTTGTCGCTAGTCGAGAGGGCGGCGAAGCGTTGTTGAAACTGACGAGCGATGGAGTCGTATCGCCCCGACTCTTGCAGCGCCCAGAGATTCGTCGTTCGCTTGAAACAACCAATATCCCAGAGCTCGACGCACGGCTCGCAAAATTGACCACCGGTCTGCCGCCGCTGAACGAACAAGTGGCTCAGCTCATCGCTGATCGGATCAAAGGCTTCGCACAGGCAAACAAATCCACCTCGCGTGGTCAGGAGATTTTCGCGAAGCACTGTATCGCCTGTCATCAGGTTGCCGGTAAAGGAGCGATTGTTGGACCTCAGCTTGACGGAGTCGGAAACCGCGGACTGGAACGTGTCGCGGAAGATTTCCTGGACCCCAACCGGAACATAGACGCCGCGTTTCATGTCTCGGTGCTTTCAACCACCGACGGACGAGTTCTGAGCGGCCTGTTGCGTCGACAGGAAGGGAAGGCAAAGGTCTACGTAGGCAAAGACGGCAAGGAGTTTCGTGTACTAGCCGATGAAATCGAGGAAGAGATCCTGTCGCGGACTTCGATCATGCCGGACAATTTTGGCAGCTTGCTCAGCGAGCCGGAGTGCCACGATTTGCTGGCCTTCCTTACATCGTTACGTACTCCGGCGAAGGCACCGGCAACATTTACGACCGTCGTTTTTCAAAGCGGCCAGGACGGCTATCACACCTATCGGATTCCGGCGATCGTCACCACCGCCGAAGGGGATCTGATTGCCATGTGCGAGGGCCGGAAAACAAGTCGCGCCGATCATGGTGACGTGGATCTGGTCTTCAAGCGAAGCCGTGACGGTGGACAAACGTGGGGGCCGATTTCTTTGCTGTACGAGCAAGGTGGGGATGCGCCCATTACTATCGGCAACCCCTGCCCGGTCCTCGACCGCACAACCAACACGATTTGGTTGCCGTTCACTCGCGACAATGACGATGTGTTGCTGACGTCCAGCCGCGATGGAGGTCACACTTGGTCGCAGCCGAAGGTAATCACTGCGTCCGTGAAACTCGATGATTGGACCTGGTACGCGACAGGGCCAGGCATCGGCATTCAAATCGAGCGTGGTGCGTTTTCCGGGCGACTTGTGATTCCTTGCGACCATCGCGTGAAAGACATTCCAGATCGCAAACGGTCATCGCGTTCCCACGTTATCTATTCCGACGATCATGGCGAGACCTGGCAGATCGGCGGCGTTACCGACTTTGAAATGAACGAATGCGCCGTTGCCGAGCTAGCGGATGGCCGATTGATGCTGAATATGCGTAGTAACCGTGGCAAGTCTCAACGCGGCGTCGCACTCAGCGATGACGGTGGAATCTCCTGGAGCGAGTGCCGCAACGACTCGACATTGATGGAACCCGTCTGCCAGGCAAGTCTGTTGCGTTACAGTTGGGGCGAAGGAGGCGACAACAGCCGCTTGCTATTTTCTAACCCGGCATCACCGGTGTCGCGCGATCACATGACTTTGCGTGTCAGCTACGACGACGGCAAGACATGGCCCGTTACTCATCAAGTCTACGAAGGCTCGTCGTCGTACTCTTGTCTGACTCGATTGCAGACTGGAAGCATCGGCTTGCTGTATGAACGGGAGGATTACCGCGAGATCGTGTACACGGGAATCAATCTGAGCGCCATCGAATCGCCAGTGTCGGACCCCGAATCGCCCGGGTCGGAACGGCGTTAGTCCATCCCCGCACATTGAACACTCGCCATGCCTCGAAAAATCTCGGGGTTTGGGGCTGGCCCCAAAAACATTATGGCAAGATGGCGACTTGCCAATTGATTAAATCTAAGGAACACGGGAAAAATAACTTCGGCGAAACCAAAGTAGCCATCACACTCCGTGGGATGATTAGCAGAAGATATAGCGAAGTTGTTTTTCCCGTGTTCCTAAGCCCGTCGCTGACCCGTGTAATCCGCTCTGATATAGGCCTCCTTCCGTCCGAATCGACATATGCAATCGTCGCAAATGGTTCCGAACCTCTTGCAGCAGCGGCGATTGCGATCGTTTTACAGGCGAAGGAGAATTGGGATATGCAGAATTCGACATAATCGACCTCCCGATTTCCATATATTCCAGCCGGTTTGCATCGCATCACGGCGAGTCACGAGTGAGCGAAGTCGTTATTGGCAAACGATCTAGGCTACATCATCGCGCGATCATGTGATTGACACGTGTCCACGATTATGCAGAATCATGGACGTAATTCAATCAGGATTATGTGGAATTCCACATACTACTTGTTATCTAACGCTCGGCCCTCTGGCGTTTCAACTTATCCGCACCGCTAGGCAATGACATGAAGATCCCGCGACCCAGCGCGTTGGCTGTCCTTTTGTCCGCTTTAGTTCCATGCTCCGTGGTTATGGCTCAGTTAGACGATGACACATATTACCTCGACGGGCCCGATCCTGGTGACTACTTCGTCATTCGCGCAACAGAGTCGCAACAAGAACAATTGTACGACGCAGAAACCAAACATTGGTCCGAGTTGCAGGCCCTTAAACGCAAGCTTAACGAGTTGCAAGAAGAGATCCGGACGCTTGAACTCGACCAGGAATTGCAGGTAGAGAAACTCTTGACGCAAGTGCAATTGCGGGCAATCAACGAACAGCGTCGTGCGGCAACGCGCAGACGTGTTAAAGATAATGGTCCGTTCCTCCAAGAATTTGCAAGCTTTGCTGCTCAAATATCTGACGCGGAAGGAGTCGTGATTTACGAGGGGCTTCCGCGTGGTACCGCCGAAGACCTTGCCCGAATCAAGAGCAAGTCTGAAACGATTCAGATCGATGGATTTGATTTCTATCGAGAACCATTAGTAGGAAAACCAACAACTGTCGAGAAACTGCGCGAGTTGCTTACCAACTATCAATCGTTTTCACCGACGCTCGGCGATAAATTCTGCGGTGGCTTTCATCCAGACATTGGCTTGCGATACACGGCAAAAGGAAAGGAGGCTCATACGCATGTTTGCTTGGGCTGCTTTGAAATCTTGACTATCGTCGGCGAGGAACGCCATAGCTTCGATTTTGATTTTGCTGTCTGGAATAGGTTCGCGGACATTGCCGAAAGCGTTTTTGTCAACCACAAGTTCGAGCATCCTCTTAGAACACCGCAGGACTCGCCAGATACCAGATAACTAATCGGTCAACGGGAGGGCTCGGCGCAGTCGGTCCTGAAGTCAAGCTTCTCTCCTCGCCCCCCGTTACCTTTACGTTACCCGACTGAAAACTCGTGACTCTCAACGCTGATGACATAAGAGATCGTCTTGAGGATCGCTGGCGGCGAATCGGTTACGACGCTCTGCTGCCAGTTGAGCGTGACTTTATTCTGACTTGGTGGCTCGAAGCAGAGGCCAGCAACGGATCGCTACACCAATATTTCGCTAATTCGACCGGGGACTCTGCGGCTGACGCACTGGCCGCGCTTGAACGCATCGGGGCATCGCGTGCAGCCACAGTTTTACGCGATGCAATGAAACTCTTCGGCGACGGGCCATACCCAACCGACCGCGCCAAACGCAACGAATTACTGGATGCGTTACCTGAACACGATAACGATGGCAACGATTTATTCGACCGTCTTGCTGACCGGCTATTCGAGGAGTCCGAAGACGTACGTACGCTTGCGCTTGATCGGGTTGGCGACGCCTACTCCAGCGGGCAGGTCTCTGACGAACCGGATTCTGGCTCGCATTTGATACGCTGGTTTGCTACTATACTACTCTGCCTCTTGGCAATATCAGTGGTTGGCACGATCCTGGTCGCTGCAATCGCCGGGTAACCATGCCGTGAACCGAAGCGGCGAAGTCGGGCGGTTTTACAATTGAGAGTCTTTCGTCGCCGCTCGGTTACGGCTGACGTTCACGGGCTCGGGTTGCTTCTGGCGATGGGTGCGCGGACGGTTGCTCTTGTGGTGCGGCTTGATCGGTTGATCGTTGCTTCGATCGAGCCCATCACTTCGGCGAGCGTCCGGCGTCTCGAAATGATTTGTTGGACCGGTTTCTGTGCGACGAAGGCTGTTCGCTCCGATCGACGTTTTGCTTCGATACGAAATCGTCGGAACGCTGTCACTGCAACGGAATCGTTCGCTTCGGTTACGTCTTGCGTCGTGAAAATGATTGGTTGGAACGTCTTCTCTTCGACAAGGGTTGTTTGTTTCGGCTGACGTGTTGCGTCGAGATGGTCATACCGTCGAAAACCATGCCGCTGAAGATCTCATGATGCCGACAATGCCGTTGGGCTCGCCCTTCTCCGCGTCCTCTGCGACCTCTGCGTTTCAAAAATGCTTGTTGCTGCATGGCGGCTGTGATATCCTGCGGCTCGTTCCGGGAGGTGGATCGTTCTGCGATTCGAACGCCCGTGAACTATGCGTTGCACGGTAGCGGCCGACGGCGTTCGTTTTGAATGGTGAATCGATGGTGGCCGCACCGTGAACTTTGACGTTATCTGACTACATCGAATTGAGATCGCAAGCGTCGAATGGCTGACGAAAACGAATCACTTGAGCGCTCGGCGAATGCCGACACCGAAACAAGATCGGGCCGCGCGGATGCGACGACAAGCCCAACGATAGCGCACGATACAAAAGTACCCGGTCACACCGGTGACAACGAGATTCACCTCGAACTGCTAAAGCGCCGGCTTGACTCACAAGAGACCTTCGTTGGCCACTTCATTCGCGGCTGCATGTTCTTTCTGATCATCGCTGGTCTCATTTTCAATTTTGCGTTTGACAAAAAGCTTGACCAAGCGTTGTTGATTGCATTGACCGTGACCGGATTCGTTTGGGGCTTGATTGGTCTTGTCATGTGCATAGCGTCGAGGATGGCGGTTCGGCGCCTTGATGAAGATGTTGTCCACCTTAACGACAGGATCGGCTCTCCATTGGTAAACCCTAAACTCTACTATCTTGAGTGGGCCATCATCTTCTGTGCATGTTTTGATGTTGGCTACAGTACACTCATGGTGATTCGATTCTTCAACATTCCGGCGGCGTGAAAGGCGGCCGTCAGATAACAATGTGTTGCACACGGAGCGGCGGGCGGCGTCGGTCCTGAAGTCAATGTCGTTTGCCGCCGCCCGGTGAACACAACCGTTCGGCGAGTAGGGCGGCGTTTTGTTGGGACAAGATGAAATGGATTCGCTTAACGACTTCGAATCCCGTTTGTCGGCGCGACTCGCTGAGGCCGGCATGCATCGCTACAGCGTAGCGGATCTCCGACGAGAAACCCGGGACTGTCGTGACTTCATCTACAAGGACACCAGTCAACACGGCGGAGACATTGCCGAACCATTTTTCAATTTCGTGGTCGTTGACGGGGTTGCCGTCTTCACCCTTTTCGAAGTTGACTTCTCCGTCTACATCGCGCCTTGCCAGGAGTCCGAACTGATCGCTCAAACGAACAGCTTGGCCATAATCGATGTAGCTGCGGTCCGAGACCTTCTGGCGCGCGAATACGGCAAAAGCGTCCCGGATGCTGCATTGCCACGCTCGATAGCAGAACTCTGGCTGACTCGATGAAAGATGCGGAATCGCCGAACAAGGCCGTGAACCGGAGCGGCCGACGGCGCGGATTTGTTTAGTCAAAGTCTTCGGCGGCCGCCCGGTTACGGCTATCGTTCGTTGGACGAATCCCTGCCGACGATGCTGACGGTTGCTCTTGTCTTGCTCTGTCAGTTGCGCGGACGATCATGCTGGATTGCTCGGACATTGCTCTTGAGTTGCTCGTTCGATGATGCTGGATTGCTCGGACGAGTGCGCTGACAATACCAGAAAGATGTTGGCGGAACGATCGTTGTTCGATTGCTCGGACAGGTTCGCTGACTTGCTCGGTCGAGTGCTCTTGATGTTTAACATGCCGAACTCACCGTGATGGAAAGTATTTGGTGATTGCTCGGTCTTATGCTAACTTGGACCGCATGGTTGGGCGTGGCGGGGATGTCTCGCGTCTCGCCAACGAACCAATCGGTGAACGTGAGTCCTCGGCGCTGTCCGGCTTGAAGTCAGAATCAACTCCTCGGACCACGTTACCTCAACCGTTACGCGACGCAATCAACCCAGAAGAAGCGCCTGTGGCTTAATGGACACTTGAAATGACACTCCACGACGACGCACTGATGGAATGGTTACGTGTCCAAATGCTTCGCCTTCGAAGCCTCGACTGGGGACCGGGATCTCGGAGTATCCACTGGCTCAAAGACGGTGTCGCCAAATTTGGCGCGCACTACTCTATCGAGACGCTTTGTTCACACCTGAACGTTTCAGAAGATCAAATTCTCGAATTCATCGACTCCGCGCCTGCATTATGTGAAATGGAGGGGAAGTCGTTTACCGCGAGTTGGACCGGTGGCGGTTTGTCCTTGTCGTGGCTCGAAGAAGGCATCCGGGAATTGAAAACCGACATCTCTCAGGATTACTTCGAGAAAGATGGCGCCTACTTCAGAACGTTTCGCTGGATAAATCGGGCGATATATCTGGACGGTTACGAACGGATCATAACTGATACAGGATTGATGGGTCCTGCAGAAGTCTCCGAGGAAGAGTTTATCGCCGTTCGGCAGAAACTTGATAACCAAACCTCACAGTAGTCCGCTATCCGTATGTCGCGTAACAATGGGATCAACGGGAGACCTCGGCGGCGTCGGTTTTGAATTCAAACTCTTCTCCTCGGTCCCCGTTATCCCAACCGTTCGCCGCTCAGAGTATGAGGTTGAATGTTGTCCGACGCGAATCCCTACGCTGCGCCGGAGAATTCCGCGAGACCTGATCCTGCGTCCAGAACTGAATCGCGTCATCCATATCAACGTCGCGTGATTCCGTATCTTCTCGGAATCAACATTCTTGATCTTGTCGTTCTGGTCGTTCACGGCTTGCTGAACATCGAACCATTTGCTCCGCTCGTGTTGTGGGGCATCATCGTTATTCCAACCACTTCCTTCGCGATCTCCGTGCATTGCCTAATCTACGAACGTCATACGCGCGGTGGCCTCTTGTGGATCGCACTATCGGTGGTACTACTGATTGCATGGACGGCAATCGTGATCGTCTGCGTCAAGGGAATGTATCGCGCACGTGAACTGTGGGAACAACAAAATCCGGAGATGTCCTGCCACGTCGGCCAGCAAAACGATGATTGTGCGCCGTTGTGCTTCAAACCGATGATCTGATATTGTGATGCTCGCGTCGGATTCTGCGGTGTCGTCGCTCGTTCTGCGGATCAACGTGGCGAACCATCGATTGAACCGAAGCCGACGGCGGCGTCCAACTGAATGGAAAATCAAACTCGTCGGCTCGGTTAATCGGGTCGTTCTGTCGCTGACCGCAGGATCCAACAATGGCCAAATGGAGCAACGTCGGCATCGTCATTGATGGGCAAGCGATTCGCGTTGGCGGCATCAACCCGTGGCAACACGAATGGCACGCGACCGATCAGCCGGACATCGAACTTCCTCATCCGTCGTATCCGAACCAGTGTCACCGAATGTCGATCTACGAAATCTCCCACGAAACGAAGAAGATCGTCTTCGCCGCAGGCGAGCTTTCCGCAAGCGTCTGGGGATTCTACGTTCCCGATGATCACAATAATGGAACATGAGAATGGGAAACGGACGTCCGTACGATCATCCTCTGACTGATATAATCAATCATCGCATCTTGACGTTTTCCGAAACGGCCGATGATCTGATACGGCAAATCGCACTGTTGATTCCGCCGCAGAAGATTGACG
This sequence comes from Planctomycetaceae bacterium, assembly GCA_020638995.1. GTDB lineage: Bacteria > Planctomycetota > Planctomycetia > Pirellulales > Pirellulaceae. The sequence continues at coordinate 25,044 of JACKHM010000006.1, read as the reverse complement.
AATACGTTAACTGGCAGTCACCACCGCCGATCGCCGAATTCGAGGCCGAACTTAGAACAATCTTGACTCAACTACGAGACAACGCGACAGAACCAACGGATGAACGCGAGCCGGAGTAGGCCGGTCGGCTCGCTTCGCTCGGCAACGTCAACTCCCGGCCGCGTTATCCGAAACGATATGCCTTCCCGTTCCAGACTCGGGGAATTGCCCCAACGATTTGCAAACACCGCCTTACAAGAGACGCCAATGCCTGCAACTGCACTCGACATAAAGATTCGTCCCGGCATTTCTCCCGACGCTCGCCACCAGATAGAGGATACCCTTTTGCGAAAGGGCTACGAAGTTGCCGGTGGAGGCGGGTACGATGATGGCTCAGAATCCGACATTATGGTGTATGTCAGCAATGTGCGGTCTGATCTGCCAGCGGTGATTCGGATCTTGCAAAAGGCACGGATCGGTCGAGAATCCGTGGTGCTCCAGACAGAGCCGCAACGCGCAGAACATCCTGTGTATCCCGATGGAGAAGTTCTCCCTCCCAAGCCGTGGTGGAAAGTGTGGTGACTTGAAATGTGCATGGTGGCCTTTCCGAACAATATGTCGACATGGCATATCAAATCGGTGAACGTGCGAACTGGAAATGGTTTGAAGACGAGCGGGGGGAGATCCCGCCGGAGTAACCTCTAGCCAAGGGCTCCGTATCGAGTGTTGCAGCCAGCGTATAAGACCAAACGTCGAAGTCGCTGGTTGAAGCGTACACAGAAAGGTAGTGAGGATGAAAGGTAGGGAGTAGCTGGCCCGCCCTGAATGGTATTGAGCTCCGAAATCTTTGTACCTATTGGAACCTGCCCAGGGTGTGTTCATGCCTGAAGGCAACATCCCGCAACGCGTCATGGCGAGTGCTGCGGGAAGACCCGGAGTCCAAGGCCCATTCGCGCTACACACCACGTCGTCAAGGCAACCAGTGAGGCCCTGAGGTTCTTAACTTTAACGCGAAGACCAATCACGGAAGGTTGAGTATGCCGGACAAGTCGAAACGACAAGAAAGGCAAACGACGTTCAGGGAGTCGGATGGCGGAATAGTACCGCAGCAGCGCGAAGACCAATCGCGTGAAACCACGCCGGGTAATGCCGGTCGAGGGAAGGCCGCCAAGCTAACACGCGATGCAGACCGGGCATCGACCGTACACAGTGACGGTTTTTCGGTGCTAACTCGGCTGGATCGCATCACCAAGAGAGCGAAAGACGATCACACGGCGACGTTCAACAACCTTTATACGCTGTTGACGTACGACCTGTTGTGGCTCGCCTTCCGCAAGCTGAAGCGAGACAAGGCACCGGGAATCGACGGCGTGACGGTGGATCAATACGAGGAGAAGCTGCAGGAGAATCTGCTCGACCTCGAATCCAGATTGCATCGTCAAAGCTACCGACCCCAACCCAGCCTGCGTCGCGACATCCCGAAAGGCGATGGCAAGACGCGTCCGCTGGGGCTCGCCTGCGTGGAAGACAAGATCGTTCAACGGGCGGTCGTGATGATTCTGGAACGGATCTACGAAGTGGACTTTTGCGACACCTCGTACGGCTTCCGCCCAGGACGCTCCTGCCATCAGGCATTGAGTGTGCTCGGTCAGAACATCGCAACGAAGAGAGTGAACTGGATATCGGACGCAGACATTGCTGGCTTCTTTGATCATGTGTGTCACGAGCGGCTCGTCGAGTTGCTCGGCAATCGGATTACAGACCCTCGCATGCTGTGGTTGATCCGGCGCTTTCTGAAGGCGGGTGTGATGATCGAAGGTCGTCGCTGGGACACGGACGAAGGCGTGCCTCAAGGTTCGAGTCTGTCACCTCTACTTGCCAACGTGTATCTGCACTACGTCTTGGACCTATGGTTCGAGCGAGACGTGCGGCCACGGCTGCAAGGCGAGGCGTACCTCATTCGCTATGCCGATGATTTCATCGCGGCGTTTGAGTTGGAATCGGACGCGAGACGTTTTCAAGACGTGCTGCCCAAGCGATTGGCCCGGTTCTCGCTGACGCTGGCCGAGGAGAAAACGAAGCTGCTACGGTTTGGCCGTTTTTCCCGGCGCGATAGCCAGCGACTGGGTGAAGGGACTCCCGGCACGTTCGACTTTCTCGGCTTTACGCATTACTGCGGCAGGAGTCGCGCGGGAAGATTCAAGTTGAAGCGGAGGACGGCCAAGAAGAAGTTCAAGGCGAAAGTGCGTGCGTTAAAGGATTGGTTTCACCACCACCTGTCGACCCCGTTGTCGGAGATGTGGGAGACGTTGAATGCGAAGCTCCGCGGCCACTATCAATACTACGGCATCAATGATAATTGGCCGTGGCTGATGAAGTTCCGCGGTATGGCGAAGTGGCTGGCCCATCGCTGGCTGAATCGCCGTTCGCAGTCGAATTCGATGAACTGGTCCGAGTTTCACAAGTACGCTGACCGCCACGAGCTTGCCAGCCCTCGGCGGCTGACGGATCTGATCGCGATGAGCCGAGCGGTATGATAAGATTGGTGACAAGTGTTAGCTGGGAGCCGGATGCGTTAGCCGCGCTCGTCCGGTTCTGAGAGGGTGCGGAGACTCAATTGAGCACGGTCGTAATCTTGAGACACCACAACGGGAAACCCAGTGGCCAACAGTGAATCCCACTTCGACCTAAACTCGAAAGACTCCAATCTACTCGCCGGGAGGGCTCGGCGCAGTCCGGCTTGACGCCACGTCCTCTCCTCGCCCCCCGTTACCTTATCGATATGTCGCTGAATGAATGCGTCTCTTACCATGACACGGACTACTCTTGATCAACGCTGGTCGCAATACTTGGACCGCTATGGATCATGTTCGTGGGAGAACCGTCACTTGCCGGATGATCAAGCTGAAACGGCGATTCTTCATCTATATCACCAACTTGACGAATACGCCTGCATTTCGGGATGGGTCGGGCCAGTGTACCGATATGGCGGTGGGTTCGAGCGGTTTTTGAATTTATCTGCCACCGACGATCGGTCCCAGCTTCTGCGCGATGGTGCGCTCGTTATGGTGTTGTTTGCAACATGGTGTGCCGCCGAAGAAATGTACGTGCTATCGGAATCTGACTTCAAATCGCTCCGACGCTGTATCGATCGCGTCTTGCCGCAAGATGAAAAACACGAACGACTATTGGCCGCCGCTACGTTTGCTTTGCAACTTGTGGATCGGCAAGGAATGTACCACAATTGGGATCAAATGACTGTGTTTCGCCTGGACCGCGAATCACGTTGGATTGTCGAAAATGTTGTTCGTCCGGCGCTCCGTAACGGTGAACCAGCATCGCCACGATGCGACATATCAAAACGTTGAACGTGAGTGCTCGGCGCCGTTTGGTTTGAATGGAAAATCAACTCCTCGCACCACGTTAACGTGATCGTTCACGGGCCGAGTTGCTCCTGGCGATGGGTGCTCGGTCGATTGCTTGTGTCGGCGGTCTCGGTTGCTTCTTCCTTCGATCAGATCGCTTAGTTCGGCCGATGTCTCTCGTCGAAATATGTCTGGTCGTTGTTGTTCCGATCGGATCGTTCCCTTCGGTCGGCGTCGTTCGTCGTGAATAACTTGTTCGGCTATCGACTCTCCGATCAAATCGCTCGCTTCGTTCGTGGTCTTGCGTCGTGAAATGATTCGTTGGCACGTCTTCTCTCCGGCGAAAGACGGTTGCTTCGATCAACGCCCTTCTTCGCGAATGATTCGGTTGGCAAGGACGTCCCTCCGTCGAGACGGTTTGCTTCAGCAACGTCTTGCGTCGAGATGGTCATGCTGTCAAAAACCATGCCGCAGACGCTTTCATCCTGCCGACGATGTTGTCGCGATCGTTCTTCTCCGTGTCCTCCGTGCTCTCCGTGTTCAAAATGCTTGTTGCCGCATCCCGGCTGTGATATGTTGCGGCTGGTTGTGGGTGGTCGATCGTTCTGCGATTCGAAAGCCCGTGAACAATGCGTTGAACGTGAGTGCTCGGCGCTGTGTAGTTTGAACATCTGAATCAACTCCTCGCACCACGTTAACTTGGTCGTTATTCCGCTCTGGTCGCTAAATGGTATGTGGCATCATCCTGATTCTTCTTGGCGGATTTATCGCCGCGATGAATTGGTATGCCCCAATTCAATCGAAACGCGAGGATCGCCACGTCTCCATGGTTCCGCTGATTGGCGCGGCCCTCCTCGGTGGCGGAATCTATTCGCTGTCCGGATCACTGCTTTGGTCGTTACTCGCGATTCCATGTGATCTTGGCACAGTTCTCTTTGTCGTTGGCTTGCCTTGGTTGTTCAGCGAACTTTGGCAAACGTCTCGGTTCAACGAACTTGCGAAATTCATCGCAAACGACAACGGTCGCGAGATCTTTGTTACGCTCTACCGAAACGGACACGCATCAATTAATCAGGAATACAATGGCACGGTTGGCCCTCAGGAGCATGGAAGCATTCCTGTCTCGCGGGGTTTCAGTGGAAAATGGGAATTGAATGACAATGTATTCCACTTGACTGAAATTACTGGCGGACGTGACCTACTGCTCGTACCAACTGGCAACAACTTCCTCAGCACGGAATCGCAGCTGGAATCCGATGCGAAAACACATACACTGATGGACAATCTTGTGTTTGAACAAACCAAAAACCGAATCCGCGGAATAACAAACGGATGAACGCGGAGTGCTCAAAACAGTCGTGCGAGATGGTACGTCAACTCTTCGCACCCGGTTATCCTTAACGTTCTGCATCACAACCACGCGGGAGATTCGCCGATGATTCGGTCTCGTTCTACGATGGTCCTGTTGCTGAGCACATTACTTACCATCGTCGCACAGCCCACGCTCGGTCGTCCGGTCAGGATTTGGACGCAACAAGAACTGTTCGATGAGGCAGACCTAGTAGTTATCGTGACGTCCTCAGATCCAAAGAAGACCGAAAACACTGACGACTTCCTTCCAAACTACTTGCAGCGATTGGAATCTGAACTTGCTGTACATTCCGTTCTAAAAGGCAATATTGCTTCAACCAAGACGTCCGTAACTTTTGTCCATTTTCGATACCGAGACGACATTGAAACGACTCTCGGAAATGGGCCGTCTTTCGCTGTAATGGGTACGAAACCAACGAAGAGTCCTCGTGTTCCTGACCAAAAGCCTATGTACCTGTTGTATCTCCGCGCCAGACCGGACGGGAAATACGAACCAGTGTCAGGAAACATGGACCCCGTTGATTCCGTCGTTCGGTTGCTGCTGTTTCCAGAATGGGATCCTGCGTTAGATGACAACAAATGATGCAGAACTATCGATTGAACCGAAGCCGACGGCGCAGTCCAACTGAATGGAAAGTCAAACTCGTCGGCTCGGTTAATCGTGTCGTTATTCCGCTCAATCCGCGAACGTAGCGAGAATGGAGGCTCAACATGTCGAAGCGTGACATCACCATATTCCTCATTGGAGTCGTCTGCGGAGGTATCGTCTTTGGCATCGGCATGGTGACAATAAGGCCGCTGCTCACAATCCACGTCGTGGCAACTGAATCAGTGCCTTCACAGCAGCCTCGCGCCCCATTCTCACGTTCCGGCACCGAGAGACTGTCTTATGCTCTCGATGGATACTGTCCAGTAACGCTGTTCGAGAAATGGCAATGGACGCTAGGCAACATCCATTACCGCGAAACACGTGGTACGCAGGTTTTCCTGTTTGCCGGTTCAGCCGAACAAAAGCAATTCCAAAAAGATCCAGATCGCTACCTTCCAGCCTTCTCCGGCAACGATCTTGTGATTGCAAAAGAAAATGGTGAAACGACCCGTGGAAAGCGCGAGTACGGAATCAAGTACGCCGACCGCATTTACTTATTCGCCACCGAGGAATCGCTGCAACGATTTGCTCATGCCCCGGCGTTGTACGTCACGCTCAATGGCGATGGACCAATTAATCGCGACGCCAAGGTTGCGGTAAACTCAGACGGTTGACAAATACGCCCAAGACAACAAACGCGGAATAACAAATCGGTCAACGGGAGGGCTCGGCGCAGTCGGTCCTGAAGTCAGGTATTTCTCCTCGCCCCCGTTACCTTGTCGTTCTGCTGCCACTTGAGTACAAAGCGGATTCACAAGATGGACGCTGATGCGTTTCGTTCCAATCTCGCCGCAACAATCGCTTGGTGTCGCCCACGATTCGACAACGATCGCCGAAAGAGCTCACTTCGGTCTGACGACCTAAAACCATCCATCATCATCACGTCCTCCGATGACATCACGTCCTCCGATGACCTTCCGCCAGTGCATCGTGCGGTTAATTCACTCGTTGATCGTCGGGCGTCACTACTCGGCCGCGGCGATATCGACAACATCGAACGCGATGGCCGATTATTTGGCTTCTACGTCCGCCAAACATTGTTCGACGGTGTCTCCGAAATGGAAACGAAGGGCTTTATCGACGAAACCAACACACCGCCCTGGGATTCGTGGGTTTGCATGGTTGGCGAATTGCTCGTTTCATGGGTTCCGCCCGCGATGGTCGAAGACGTACAATTGGCAATTGTCTGTAACGCCGAGGAATGCATCGCCTGGCTTTCCGATATCGCGGATGATCCATTCGTCGAAGACTTACGTCAGAATCAACTGGTATGGTAACCGCAAAGGCAGCAGAACAGCTGTATGTCTTTCTTTGTCAAGTAGTACGTACGGTGAGCGCGGTAAAAACTTTGCATTTTTCTGAGACCCGAATTCGTGGAGTCTCGTTGAGTTGGTCGACAGCTCGTTGATGAGCCGTTTTACCGCCTCGGTAATGCTTGGCTTTCCCGAATAACGATCGACGCTCGCGAACTCTTCCAAGGCGTGACCACGACGAAGCGAGTTCGGCGTTGTCGAGTTGCTTGATTTCTATGACGAAGTCTGCGGTTACGTGTCGGATCGCTCCGCCGTAAACGAGTTGCTTCAAACAGCTGTCAGCGCTCTGCTGCCGCACGACGAGCCGACCTCGATGGGTCCGACGCTCGTTGGGCGGTGTCTTCCGAAACGCCGATTTCTTTCGTAACGGGGTTTCTCGCGGAAGACGGCAGTAGAAATTATCCGTGACGGCACTGGTCCATTCAAAAGGGGTTGGCTGGCACTCTCACTTCGCATCCTCCAAAGGAACACGAAGCCGGGCTTCCAGTTAAGGGGCGGTTCGCAGTGACGTGCAACCTGCTTGGTCGTTCGTGGTGTCTCCCGTTGTGAATTGTGAAATCGTGATGGTTCGTAAAAGTCGCGTTGGCGTGTCCATTCAATGCGCGTGAACTCGGACGCACTCGTGTAGACTGTCGAGCGAGCTGGTTCGGTCTGTGTTGAACTTCTCAGGGTCGAACATTTCAGAGTCGAACTTCTCATGTGGTTTGACAGTCAGGTTACACAGCGTCTGGCAACTTGATTGTTAGACAGTCAGGTTGCCGCGGTTCAGTTATGCGTTCGGCTCACGCCAACGCGACGTGATGTTTCGTACTGGGGCTGGTCACTTGGCAAGTGACGGCTACGTTGGTTACTTCGCAAAGATGCTGCTATCGAAGGCCGTCTTGCGAGTCAGCATCCAATACACGGCTCGTCCAAGCTTCACGGCCAGCAGCGTGTTGGCTCGTGCTTTGTTGTGTTGCTTCTCGATCCGCTCGGCAAAGGCTTTGGCGTCAGGCGATTCGCGTTTGAGCAACGTGATGGCTTCGGAGAAAGCCCATTTCAGGTGCGGGTTGCCGATCTTCGAGCCCGTCGGTTTATACTGCTTGCCCGCCGAACTGTTCGTGCCTTTGACCAACCGAGCGTACGACAGAAAGTCGCCGACCTTCGCAAAGCGGCGGATGTTGTGGATCTCGTACAGCATCGTCATCGCCAGGATTCTGCCAACGCCGTGAATGCTCATCAGGCGATAGGGCAAGACGTTGGTCCCGAGATCACTCGCAACGGTCGCGGTTCCTTCGAACACCTGCTTTCGAATGTATTTGATCCCAGTTTGGTGATCGGAGCTTCTTATCAAGCACGCTCCGTAATTACCGCCGACGGTCGCATTCTGACTGGCTTGCTTGCTGAAGATAACGAGCAAAGAATCGTGTTGAAGACTCAAGGCGGCAAACTCGAAATCGTCCCGCGGGACGAAGTCGAAGAGATTGCGATTAGCAAGCTATCCTTGATGCCGGAAGGTCTTGAAAAACAGCTCTCGCCGGACCAACTTGCTGATCTTGTGGCCTTTATCTCGCTTGACCAACCGCCTGAAAACCCAGCCGCAACGCCGATCGCGGGCACACCGGCCATGCTCATCGGGCCCCGCTAATTCGGTCGTGATCAAGAAGGCCGTTTCAATTCGTAACGCTTGATTTTTCGGTCCAAAGTCGAACGCTCGATGCCGAGAATCTCGGACGTCTTACTCTTGTTCCATTCTGTTGACCGCAGCGTGGTTTCGATGTGTCGGCGCTCGATATCAGCTAACGACACGGGCTCGTACTGTGAACGTCCGGGGAGTGTGATTTCGCCGGATTCACTGGCTGTGGAAAGGTTTGAGAGCGTGAGATCGACGGTATCGATGAAGTCGCCCTGTGCAAGTAGAACTGCACGTTCGATGACGTTTTTAAGCTCACGAATGTTTCCTGGCCAGCGGTACCGCTGTAACACTTCCATGGCGTGAGGAGTGAAACCGTGAAACTTGCGACCGGTCTCTTCGCTGAATCGTTCCAGGAAGTGACTCGCAAGTTCTAGCGTGTCGCCAGGCCGGCGACGAAGCGGCGGGATGTTGATGTCAACGACGTGAAGGCGAAAGTACAAATCGCGGCGAAAAGTACCATCCGCGACCGCCTTTTCGAGATCGCGATTGGTCGCTGCGATTACACGCACGTCGACTTTGATCTGCTGGCTTCCTCCAACTCGCTCGAACGGATGTCCTTCCAACACTCGCAGAAATTTGCTTTGAATCGCTGGACTCATCTCTCCGATTTCGTCCAGCATCAATGTGCCTTGATGAGCTGCCTCGAATTTGCCGATCTTTCTCTCCGTGGCGCCCGTAAAAGCACCTCGTTCGTGACCAAATAGTTCACTTTCGAGTAATGATTCTGACAGTGCCGCGCAGTTCAGGCAGACGAATGGGCCTTTCTTGCGGGGACTCGAATAGTGCACAGCCCTCGCGACCAATTCCTTACCGACGCCGCTTTCACCGCGAATCAAGACGGTCGCACGGCTGGGTGCAGCGCGTCCGATTTCTTGCTGAACTTGTATGATCTGAGGGCTGGAACCCACTAATTCACTCTCGACTCCGAGTTGCTGCCTTAGCTGTCGCACTTCCGAACGCGTTTGAGTAAGGTTCTCGGTCAGCTTTTGCTTCGCTTCAAGATTCTTCAACGCCAGAGCGACATTGTCCGCGACGGCCAACGTGAATTCGAGGTCATCCGCGTCGAGCGTCTTGCTGGCGGTTGTGCCATACATGTGCATTAAGCCAAAGACTCGCTTCCCCTGGCGAATAGGTGCACAGATCACGCTGCTGGCAACAAACAACCCCTTGCTGTCGCGAATGCTAAGCGCACTATCCCCCTCGATGTTCCGCGCTAACACAGCTTCCCCTTCGCGAAGAACCATCGAGGCGAGAAATTCCGAGACTCGGTGGTAACGTGTTTCGCTATCCGTCCGCGATGCCACGACTTCTAACATGTCGTGCGTTGGTGTGGTTTCATCGTCGGAGCTCGGTCCCACCAGGACAGCGCCGGCATCAACATTTGTTCCTTCAAACACGCCATCGAGCGCCAGATTTGCGACGGCAATTACGTCGGTCTGGTTCGCAAGTTCGAAGGCCAATCGACATAGTTTTGTCGCCGCTTGACCCACCTTGGGAACGGACGCAACATCCAGGTCGACCTTTCGTTCGAGAAACTTTGTCTGGTTGCGACGATGTGTGATGTGCGTCGGCTCGAACGAATCAAGCACATGCGAATCGCTCAGGCCAATGTAGACCGCCCCAGACACGGTTTCGCGACCGTCCGGATTCGGTGACTCCTCTTCATCGGCATCGACGAACGCCTTGGACAAATCGTGGACGAATGCCAGCTGGCAGTGTGCGATCCTGATGATATCGCCAGGTATGAGTGTATGATCGCCGTGGATTGCTTCTCCACGAACAATTGTGCCGTTTCGACTGTCCAGGTCACGAATCGTCCATTCGCCCGCGGTCAAGAAGACCTCGGCGTGATTGCGGCTGCACCGCTCGTCTTTGATGACGATTTCGTTGGTGGATCCCCGGCCGATCGTGACCGTACGTCCCGGCGTGAGCCGAAAGACGTCTGTCCACTTCGTACCTTCTCGGATGACGAGATACGCTAACATGGTTTGTATGATTCACCTTACAACGCGCGTCACCCGATCCGCAACGGGCCAAATTATTGCTTCCGGAGGTGCGGCCAGTGTTTGGAAAGCAATGACGGTCGGCCTGCACATAAGTTTTTTCGGCCACAATTGTGGTTTGTCTCCGCGGGCAACGCACAAATTCTGAGATCGAATGAGTATTTCTTGAATTCAGGACCGTTCAAGGTTATTCTTGTCTGGTTGCCTTAGTATCTGTGCGCAACCACTTTAGCGTCACTTAAGCTCGGCCATTGTCTCGTGCTGGATTCAGATTGCTCGATCCGATCTGTCGTTCGGCGCGGGGCGGCTTGGTGATGCAGGGGCTGCGAGTACCATAAATCAGGAGTTTCGACATGTCACGCCGCGTTTTGACGTCACGTCTGTTCAGATCACACGGAATTTGCCACCTGGCCGTCGCGGCTGCGTGTCTGGCGAATCTGTGTAGCCCGGCGATGGCAGGTCACCAGAACTTTCGGAATAGTTCCGTCGGTGGCGTTTCGATTGACGTCGAGGGCGTGGTAGGGCCGCCGAGCGATAGCGGTCGTCAATTACTACTCGCTCAGTTGCGGAAAGAAGTCAAGTCACCTGAAGGTGCGTTGAATGTTCCCGTCGAATTGCGAATGGTATCGTTACGGGGCTTGGAAGCGGCCTGTGAAGACGCGCTGAAGAACAACCTGGGACAGTTGCCCGATGAGGTCAAGTTTCTCGCCGGATTGCAACGAATACAGTATGTATTTGTCTATCCCGAAGAAAACGACATCGTTTTGGCGGGGCCAGGTGAAGGGTGGCGCGTCGCTGACGATGCCACAGTTGTTGGCGTGACGACCGGTCGGCCCGTATTGCACCTGGACGACTTTCTTGTCGCTCTGCGGACGGTCCACGAAGCGCGTCGCGGCGGTATCAGCGTCTCGATCGATCCGACCGCCGAGGGTAACCGCAACTTGCAACAACTATTTGACTCGCAACGAGGTCGGCCGCTGAACCCGACTCCACAGTTCGAAGCGGCCGTTAAACAAGCCTTCGGTCCACAAATGGTCACTTTGACAGGCGTTCCGGAAACAAGTCACTTCGCTCGCGTGTTGGTCGCAGCGGACTATCGGATGAAGCGACTGGCAATGAACTTGGAAAAGTCTCCGGTTCGCGGGTTCGGCAGTTATCTAGAGATGATCAAATCGAGTCGCGTGGCTGGCGATGTCAATCCGCGTTGGTGGATGGCCTGCAATTACGACCCAATGGCAGCGAGCGACGATAAACTTGCTTGGGAACTCCGCGGACCCGGCGTTAAAGTCATGACTGAAGATGAGTTCGTTACTGAAGACGGTTCGGTTTCGGCAACCGGTCGCACGAGCGCGGCTGCGAAGCGTTGGGCCGACAACATGACTGCCAAGTACGACGAGCTTTCCTCAGCTGATCCTGTCTTTGGTGAACTACGAAATCTTATGGACATGTGCGTGGTCGCAGCTTTGATCGAGAAAGAACGGCTCGGCGAAGTCGCTGGTTGCAGCATGCCGTTGTTGACCGGAGCCTCGTCCGAACTCGGGCTCGAAACATGGAACGCCGCGAAGAGAATCTCACCAGAAGTCAGTTTCCTTCGTACCCGCAATTCCTGGATCGTCACAGCATCCGGGGGAGTTCAGATCGAGTCCTGGCAGGTTGCGAGTCGAACCGATATTGACCCGAGTGTGACGATGGTTCGAAAACGTGCCATGCCACCGAGCAAATCGCTCTGGTGGCAATAGCACATCAGTAGCACTCCAGAGATTCAGACTCAGCGAGCTGCCGAGTTGTTTGGTGTTCTTGCTCGACCAGCTTCTGAGTGTTGCGAAAACGTGCGGTGATTATCCAGCCCGCGAATCACAAGACGTTGGTCCCCGCGCTCGAACTCTTTCTGCATCTGTTTAAGGTTGGCCATTACCGTATGGTCGACCAGACGTGTGTCCGAGAAGTCGAGAACAAGCTCTTTTTCGACGTTCGTGTTAATGATCTTCTTTTTCAGTCCAAGCCAATTGCTAAAAATTGCCGACTGACTGACGTTCAGGACGACACTCTCATCGGTTCTCTCTCCGACGGTGACGTGGGATTTGAACAGGGACATCAGCGGCGCTCCTTTGAGCACATGAATTAGCAGTTTCACGACGATTCCGATTGCGATTCCGGCCAGCAGATCGATGGCAAAGCAGCCAACGAGCGTCGAAACGTAGATTATCAGTTGCTCGGGGCCGATTTTGAAGACATGTGCGAACTCTTTGGGGTGCGCCAGACGAAAACCTGTAAAGACCAACATCGCCATCAAAGCAGCGACTGGGATCATTCCTATAAGAAATGGTAGCAGGGTGACGAAGGCTAACAGAAACAGCCCGTGGTACAGGTTGGCAAAACGCGTGCGTGCACCGTTATCCATGTTGGCGCGGCTACGGACGATTTCAGAGATCATCGGCGTTGCGCCGACGAACGAACACAGCGTATTGCAGAGTCCGACGGCAATATTGTCGCGATCCAAAGTCGTCTTTCGCTGCCAAGGATCGATCAGATCCATCGCCTTGGCGCTCAACATCGATTCGAGTGTTCCGATGATTGCGAACATGAATACCCACTGCCACGCTTGCGGTTGCATTAGGGCGTCGAACTTTGGAAACGTCAGTGATTTGAATGTATCACCAAACGCAGGGACCGAGATTAGCGTATCGGATTTAGGAGGATCAACGGGTGAACTCGCCGCTTCAGCGACTGCTTCAGGCTCCGGAGTATCTTCATCAACCGCGGAGGCTACCTCTTTGTGCTCCTCAAACTTCAAAGCATTTGTGTGCTTGCTGGATAGATCCAGAAACTTTGCGAGCGGGATTGCCACCGCCAACACGACCAACGCTGCCGGAATCGATTTAAAAGGCTTAATTTTGACAAACGGCCAGATGAACATGATTGCCAGACTAACAAGCCCCACGATAGCGATCGTCGGTTCGTAGTTTTGAATCACCTTGGGAATGCCCAGCAGCAATTTCAAGGGTTCGCCGCCGACCTTCACGCCGAGCGCTAACGGAAACATCTTGCAAATGATGATGACACCGATGGCCGCCAACATTCCATGCACTACCGAGGAGGGAAAGAATTCGCCCAGCGAGCCAACTCGAAAAAGCCCCATCAGAATCTGGATAATCCCAGCCGCAACTCCCACCGCGAGTGCAGATCGATAAGCTTCTTGATTGAGGTCGCCAGGTACGCCGTTCCAACCGAACGACATCACGCATGGAGCAGCAATTGCGATCAAGCCCGCCGCTGGCCCTTTGATTGTCAACTCAGAGTTGCTGATGAACGCGGAGACAATTCCACCGATAATCGCGGTGAAAACGCCTGCGATGGCCGGATAGCCGTAGGATAACGCGATGCCAAGGCACAGGGGAAGTGCGATCAGGAACACTAGAAAGCCCGACAAGATGTCGTACTTCGCGTATCTGAACAAGCCGGTGAAATTGCCAACCGGTGTTTCGTCGGAGTCGAGGGCTGCATTTGGTTCAGAGTGCTCGGACATAATTGGGGATGCTCCGGTATATGAAGGTGTGGGTATGGGGCGACGCTATCTGATGCGTTGGCTTCCGACGCCGACGCTCTACTTTTGTTGACGAGACTACACGGATCGTATCGGCGCAAGAAAGGCTACGGTGAGTCATTTGGGTCATTGATGGCGCATCTAGTCTCGGTGCGTTGAGCCCGAGGCATAGGGATGGGTCGGCGCATGCTCCTCGGGATGAGATGGCGTTACCAGTCGTCTCGCAATAATCTCCGTTGCCGCGTGGTATCGAGATTGCACGCCCGGCTGTGGAACTAACCCACCACCGATGATCAACAGGCTAAGTACCAAGACCGCAAATTTTTCTGGCCAGCGAGCTTGCAACGAGATGGAATACCGCTGGTCCGTACCGGTGAATAAGCGGAAGTATGCCTGTAGTACCGCGATGCCGTTGAGCGCGCCAGCACAGACGACGAGCATGCCGACGATCGGATAGACATCTACGGCACCCTCTACGAGCAATTCGGCTCCGACAAATCCAACGGTGCCGGGAAAACCGATGCTGGCCAATGCTGTAAGTAAAAAGAACGCTGCCAGCGAGGGCATGTGTTGGTATAACCCGTGGTAGTGATCCAGCGAGAGACGGCCTTTGCGAGACTCCAGCGCTCTCAGCGTGAGACCGAGCCCGGCCAATGACATGCCGACTGATAGCCACACGCACAATCCGCCAGTTAAGCCGATGGGCGTCGCGATCTCAAGTCCGATCAAAACGAGCGATGAATTGCTAAGAAACAAATAGCAAAAGAAACGCCGCGCCTCGCGTTGAACGAGCGCCATCCCGGCTGCATAAACCGCTGTTACCAGCGAAATCAATGCGATGAGTCGCAATGCCCAATCCGGCGCGACGGGAAGCACCAATCGCACCGTCGCATAAGCCCCGACCATCGGGGTTACGTAAAGTAATGCCGTTGCGAAACTCGCATTCTCGAACAAGTCCGTCATCCAGCAATGTACCGGCACGCAGCCGCTACGAATCAGCACCGCCGCGGTTAGCATACCGATGGCCCAGATCGAATGCTCTGACTTTACTCCTTCGGCATCGATCATCGCCCAGCCAATCGCGAGCAACGCGATCGAAAGTATCGAATGAATGGCAAAGATACGTGTTGAACGTCCGCGTGACCTCATTTCAAAGAACGGTGGTAACGCCTGAAGTCCGAGCAAAGCGATCAAACCCCAATGGCTGCGACAGCTGAGTGCGGCCAGCAGCAGGGATTCGGAAATCAACGTCGAAACGAGCGGGAAACGTCGGCTCTTCGTCCGTAAGGTCGAGATAATCGTCAGCAAATACAAGAGCGCGGCCAGCGGGAGCAACGGTGCGCTCAGTTCGTCGATGACCACCGCGTCGGACCCGAACATCCGGGAAAGGAGATTCCAATGATCGTGCGCTTCGAAACTTCGCAGACGACTAAAATCCAGCCATGCTCCAAAGGTTGATACGAAGGTCAACGCGGAGATTGTAATCGCTCGCTTCATTCGCTCTTCAAGATCGCGGACACCAACAACTAGCAATGTGCCAACAATTGGGAGCAGAATTGCGAGTTCAAGCCAGGGTAAAAAAAGCTCCGGCATCTTCACGACTTTCGTAGTGGTACAAGGGTTACGTTTATTTGGGGCAGTTTGCAGCCTGCCCTGCTCAACGGGGCTTAGCTCAACATCGATCAAGAATCGGAAAATTCGGGGTTGGCTGGAAGTTCGTCCTGAGTTGGCGCGATTTCGTCTGAGGTGCGTGAGTGTCCGCCGGCAAGGAAATCCGTCCATCGACGCTCCATTGCATCACACCACTGGAAGATCACCCGAAAAGGGCGCACTACGTACTCGTTGAGCATGCTGTCGAAAAAACCGCGTTCCATCGCCCAACGGAACATCCACGTACGCGTCGACGGCCGAAGAACCCGCTCCCAAAATGTCCTCTCTCGTGACAGGTGTTCTCCAATGGCGTTCTCGAGCAAGTTGTAGTCGCGCAAGAGTGAAGGTGCTCGCAACAGCTGTAACGTACGCAAACATGCGTGGCCGATAATGTGAACAAGTGCGAGGTATCGGAAACCGAAACCAATTTCCGCAACGATGATTCCCACCTGAGTCAAAGAGGCAAAAGCTAGAGCGCTTTTGACGTCAGTTTGCACGCGAGCCGTGATCTCCGCATACAGGGCGGTCGTCAAGCCGATGACTACGACGATCCCGCATAACAACGGAGAGAGTGCCAGCACCGAACTGACTCGCAACAGCAGAAACGCGCCCAGATGAACCGAAAGCGCGCCGTAGAAGATCGCGCTGGACGGAGTGGGACCTTCCATGGCTCTTGGCAGCCAGCCCGAAAATGGAATTAACGCTGACTTACCGGCCGCCGCGATCAACAGCAATAAGCCAACGAACAAAGCTTGGTTCGGTGTCAGGGTCGCTTGACCTTCAGGCCAGGCACCTGCACCGGTCATGTGATCAAAGTCGCCTGCACCGACCAAATGGTGCATCGTCAACGCAGCAATCAGAAAGGCCGCGTCTGCGACACGATAGACGGCCCAGACTCGAATTCCGTTGCGAACCGGATTCTGTCGTTCGTGGTAGTAGGCAACTAATAAGGCCGAAGACAGCCCGACGAGTTCCCAGCCAAAAAATAGTGTTTCAATCGTGCCAGCCAATACCGAGATGATCATTCCCAGTAAGAAGAAGGCGTAAAAGACGCAAAATCGCCCAAATCCGCTCTCGCGATGCAAGTATCGACTGGTAAACGCTCCAATCGTTCCGCACAACACGAACGTCAAGATTACAAACGGAACGGACAAGCGGTCGAAAACGAACTTGACGTGAAAATGGAAGTGTTCGGCCTCGATCGATACCCAATTTCCACTTCCAATTGAAATCGGAACTTCGCGAATCCCAGTCGCAAGCATGATAATCAGCACCGCAACGGCGCATGCAAGACCAATCATCACCGACGCCTGCATACAGCGGATCGCGGATCGTTCGCTCAGCGGACGACTAACTAGTGTCGTCAACCCCAGTACCGTCAGCAACACGGACGGGGCGACGACCACCCATATTCCCAAGGTATGAAGGAGTGAAGTGAAGTCCATCGTGTATTAACCTTCTAACATTGATTCGTCATCCGCGACGCTATGGGCGTCGCGAATCGTTTGTCCGCTGGGGATGCTATTTCTGGGCTAATTCATCACCAATGAAGGCAAAGTCCAAGTGCTCTCGCCATCCGCGGTACCAGTCAACGGATGAAGCCGCGTGCGGCAGGGTCGTCGATTCCGGTCGATAGGGCAGGAATCGATCGTTGTGATAGACCAAAATCTCCCCAGACTTTGGATTCAAAAGCGCCAACTGAGCCCATTCGTTGAACAAGATATTGCGTACAGTCTCGTTGCGGGCCATGATCTTGCGAATCGCTTGCTCGCTTGTCTCCAGCACAAATACGATCCGCATCGGATCATGGATGTCGACGCCTTGCCACGGCAAGCCGGGTCGCAAGTCGCTGGCGGCCCCGTCCATGACTCCTAACAGCGAAGTCACATTGTGCGGTAATTTTGTGCCGCAGCCGAAGCCCGTATTGTCGATATAGGAGAGCGTGTATTGCAGGTTGATCCCTGAGCACACAGGGATTACGGCGCCGAGAATTCTGCCTAAGATGTTTGCATCTTCATCATCTTGCGTTGGATCGTACGACATCAGAAACGGACGACGATCCAAATACAAACCTCGGAAACGTGACCGGCGTCCAACAATACACAAGGCGTTCGTCGAATTGCCGTACTCAGGCCGCGTTTGGGCCAGATCCTCTGAGCGTTCCTCGACGTGCCGTAACGCTTCATCAAGCGATAGATCTAGCGGCGCGAGATCAAATCGCCGACAACGCTCGTGGGCATTTCGCTTACACGCTTCCTCAAGTGTGGCTTTTGCCGCCTCGAAGTCTGAAAGATAGGATCGCTGCATCAAGTCCAAATCAAAAAAAGTTATCGAGTCCGTGCATGTGTTGTGCATTCCACCAATGAAGTAAGTTTCGGCGGGTATCTTCAATCCGTTGCTTTTCAGGATTTCGCGCACACGCGAATCGTTTAAGATCATGGCCAAGGCCCGTCCGTTTGGACCGCCAGCGCTGCCAGAGCAGGCGCCGCAGTCGTAGCAGGACTTGTGCGGATTGTTCAGGCACGCGGAACCATGCCCCAGGATTAGAACGAGCCTCGCAAAGTTCGACGTGAGACCGATATCGCGTAGCGCTCGCTCACCCATTTCCGCCATCTCGGCCAAGCTAAAACCGATGCCGTCGCCCTCGGGACCTGGCTCCGCAGCTAATCGCTCAAGCCGCAAACGGGTCACGTTCGGCGGAGCTACAAAGCTGCCGACGGTCTTGCGAAGCTGAGCTGTAACGCGCGGGAACAAGATGCGAGCGACGAGCGGTATCGTTGCGAGTGCGCCAGCGCCCGTGGCAAGAATTGCACCCGCTGCGAAATTTCGGCTGCCGACATGAACACGGTGAGATGCAGTGCCAAGTGCGCGACGGGCCACCGCACGGCGTCGATGAGTTTCTTCCAGGTTGTATACGACATCTTCTACGACCCAACGTGTCGGCTTGATAACGATAGGGCATAGAGCGGCGTAGTGTGCGTCGGCTGCGCCGCGATAGTACATCGGGACACCATAGAAGCCGGCAGTACCGAATGTCTCGACATCGGGCGCGATTTCTTCGAGGTGACGGCGAAACGATTCCTCGCGTGCGTCGATGCAGAAAGTTGCTTGGAAACGCGGCGTCTCAACACGAATTGGCTCTCGCTGGACACGCGATGCAATCGCATCCAACGCTTGTGTACGAAATCGACGTTCGAAGGTCACGTGCAGCAGCCGGCGACGTTCCAACGCCGAGAAATCGGATATTTCGGCAACAAGTTTCTCCCAATCGCTCGCGGCCAGGCAATGCAATTCACGGGGCAACCAACCTCGTACCTGAGCGAGCTGAAATATCAAAAACGCAGTCTGTTCGACCGTCAAAGTCTCTTCGGTAGCATGATGTGCAACCTCGATATCCCGCAGGCCACTTAACTGCTGTTCGGATTCTAGTTCTCGGTCCGCTAAGTACTTCATCGCCAGCCGTTCCAGGATCAGTCGAGCGGCGAGAAACTCGACTAGCGTACCCGCAGGCACGCCTCGGGGAACACGATCCGGTCGAACTTCAAGTTGCCAGATCATGCCTGCCCAACCGCGAAGCGCCAGCAGGGTTGCCGAGATAAATGTCTCAGCTTCGCTCTCTTCCACACCCAGCAATTGCAGCGACTCGGCAATCGACTCGAGCGGAGTCATACCAGCGATTTCCAGTCGTTCGATCTCGGATTTCAAGTCTCGTATCCAGCGATCGGGCGGTCCTTTGCTTTGCGTGTAGTATGCGGCAAAGGCTTTAAAATATCCTTGGTCTCGAGCCGGAAGCATCCATCCGGAAAAACCTTGATCCACGAACGCAGCCGTAAATCTTCCGAGGGCTTCATGCACCAGTCGGTCGCTGTCCTCACCGGTTGCTACCAACAGGGCATCTCGATGGCGAATCCGCCTCTGTGTCGAAGTATCAGTCTTCAAAACCTGCCTGACGCCTTGCTGGCACACGTGCCAGAGCAAGTGCAGCGTGTAAGCTTCCCAAGTTTCGGTATCCCACAATTCTAGTTGTGACTTTCCGAACTCTTCAAATAGTTCCTGCACGATGTCGCGGATTTCCCGATCGGCCGCGTGATTAGCTGGCTGCTTTGTCACGCCCTGCGTCGTTGTCCCATTTCGCAGGTCACGCATCACCCAGTGACGAGTTTCTTCGATGGTCCGCTCGCGCGCCAAACCAGGAGCATCTGAACGGAACTGGCGCAAAGCGTCGGTTTCCGCAATTAACCATTGGAGCTCCGTCGGCGCAGCCATCTGCATTGGATATTGCAGCATTGCCAAACGAAGGTGGAACCGCGTGCCTAAGAATCCGATTAGAATATCAGCGGAATCTCCCAGGTCGTCGATCAGAACTTCGGTTAACTCTTCGACGCGTTTGCGGCTGTGCGCGAGTTTTGTGCGGTAATATTCTTCGGGCATGTAGGGCCGGCAGCCATACAGCATGGCACCTTGCTTTAGCCCGTCGTGAAAGGGGAGGTGCTCAAGCGCTTGCAATGAATTCAGAAATGCAAACGCCGTAATCGGTCCCTGCATCGGCAGCAGCAAGGCAGATCTCTCAATGATCTGCTTCAACTTGTTTAGCTCGACGGCGGCACAAACTCGCTCGGTGGGTAAATCAAGAGTAATGTCGTCGTTCACGATTGCGCCGTTCATAAGTTGCCAGTCTTCTTCTGACTTGTCGGTGGAATTCATTTGGGAGACGCTTCGATGCGTCCTAACAATCGCAGGATGCCATCCAGAATTGTTAGTGGGTGCGGGGGGCAACCCGGGATATAGAGGTCGACCGGCAGCAACTCACCAACTCCATTGTGTTGCTCGGGATGGTCGACGAATGGGCCACCGCTGATCGCACAAGCACCTACGGCGATCACAAACTTCGGCCCAGGCGTTGCCGCGTAGGTTTTTTCAAGTGCCAGTTTCATATTTTTCGTCACCGGGCCGGTGATAATCAAGCCATCCGCGTGCCGCGGTGATGCGACGATCTTGATGCCGAACCGACCGAGATCGAAGACCAGTGTTGCTAGTACGTTGATGTCGGCTTCACACGCATTGCAGCCGCCCGCGCTGACTTGCCGGAGCTGCAAAGAACGGCCAAAGATCTTGCGGCTCTTTTCGTCCAGTGATGCGGCCAGTTCAAATGCCTTCCCATCGGTCACAAGATGACTACGTTCGCGCGTCGCCAGACGAAAGTCTTGGGTATAGGCGATTGCGTCTTTGGGACAAGCATCCATACAATCCGTGCAAAAGAGGCAACGCCCCAAGTCGATTTTCATGTCACCGTTGATCGTAATCGCATCTGTCGGGCATGCTTCGGCACACTTTGCACATCCGTCCGCGCACTTTGAGGAATCAACAACCGGTAAACCGCGATAGCGCTCAGGCAACTTTGGCATTTCACCGGCAGGGAATTGTGTCGTCCAATAACCTTGCTTGATGCGTTCGTTGATGATTTTGAGCATGATTGAATATACTTTGCAAAGTTGACGCGACCTTTGAGAAAAACAAGTCTCAGTGCTGTCGCTGAATTGCCGGTCTATTGCCCTCAGTTACAAGTCGTGTCCGCAATAGCTCAAATTGAAACTCTTGTTGCACAATGGAAAGTCCGAGATTTGCTGGTTTCGCAGCGACATCGCTAACGCGATCCAGTTATGAAAGCTGGGATCGACAACTTTGTAATTTGCGAGTTTTCCATTCGAATCAGTCAGCGCCACATGACAGATCTCACCACGCCACCCTTCAACGATCGACACGACAATCGAGTTGCTCGCCAGAGAGCCGAGATCGCGCTTGTTAGATCCCCGCGGAAGTTGTTGGCAAGCCTCCAATAGATACTCACAGGAACTTTGTACTTCGAGATGACGCACATACGCTCGCGCGAATGCGTCCCCTGTATGCCAACTGGAGACAGGCAATTGGACGAAGCGATAGTAGCCGGATGGGAAATCTCGACGTGCGTCGCGATCACTTCCCGAAGCTCTTCCCGCCATTCCAATGACTCCCAACCTTCGCACGGTGTCAAGCGGAACCGTTCCCGTGTTTTCGAAGCGGGCCATCACGGACGATGACGACCAGAGTAGGTTTGCGGCACCTGTGACATCGCGATGGGCCCCCGTAACCCGCTTCTGCAACTCGACCGCCATCGACTCGTCAATGTCGAAGGCAGTGCCACCAGGTCGCACGAGTCCACGACCGAAGCGGCTGCCGCAAATCAATGCCGTAGCATTTAGGAAATCTCCACGAATGCGCCCACAAAACGAGAGTGTGGGGAGATAGCCCACGTCGCCGGCTAGCGCACCAATGTCGCCGGTGTGGTTTGCCAACCGTTCTAACTCTAACGCGATCCCACGAATCGCTTGGGAACGCAGTGTCGCTTCACTGCCGGCAAGCGCCTCGATTGCCTGACAGTAGGCCGTCGCATGGCCCACGGATGTATCGCCGGAAAGCGTTTCCATGTAGTGCAATGTTCGCTTGTCAGGACCGCCAATCAATCGCCGCTCGATCCCGCGATGTTGAAACCCCAGTTCAATCTCTAGGGTGAAGACGACCTCACCATGGCACTGAAATCGGAAGTGCCCGGGCTCGATTACACCCGCATGCACAGGGCCGACTGCCACTTCGTGAATCTGATTGCCCCGCACCTTGAAGTAGTCAGTGCCCGGTGGTTGGACGCATGGCAGAATTTGGTCGCCGACCGAACGCCCCCAAGCATCGTGATCTTCGCGGTAAGAACTGTGAAACCGAATAGGTTTCAGCCAAGGATGTTCCTCGGGAACCACCCCCCACTGCTCGGCCAGTTCGCGTTCAAACCAGTGAGCTTTGGTGGAGCGGCGCGTAAGCGCCGGATATCGGTCGCCAACGTCCATCGCAAACAGGTCGATGGCACCGGTCGAAGCGTTGCTCGCAGCGGCGATGACGCGCAGAGTTTGCGATCCTACCGGGATGCCGAACAGCGCAGATAACTCGACGCTGGGCGATGCGGTCAGCGCCTGCAGAGTTTCGTCGAAGGCTTCATACGCTAGTACGGGCACCTCGGTGATTGGAAGGGGCTTGTTGTTTACAGTCTGGGCAGTCGCAATCGTCGTGGTCATTACGATTTTGTCTCCGTTTGCTCGATGAACGCCTGCTCAGCGGCCCGAATCGCCGAAACGAGGCGCGTCCTGTCGGGCCGCGTGGCCAGCAACGGGCGAAAGTCCGGCGAGTTCAATACGCTTGCTAACCTCGCCAGCAACTGCAAGTGCTCGTGAACTGTCGGACAAATCATCAAAAACAGCGTGTCGACCGGTTTGCCATCGACGGCTTGGAAATCGAGTGGATTGGCGAGATAGCAGACGCGCACAATCGACACGTTGTCAGCGAGCACAACCGGGTATCGCGGGTGAGGGATCGCGATGCCATCGCCAATTGCCGTACCGCCTGCTTTCTCTCGCGACATTAGTAGGTCGAGCAAAGTCTCTCGGTCCATTCCAGCCAGGACGGGTAAATCGTTAATCGCCGCGCGGAACACTTCATAACGATCCGCGCCGTCGACGCGGACGGCAACGCCGCCGCGCGAGAGGGCTTCTGCAAGACTTACTTCCGAAACGTGATCGCCGTTAATCTCTCTAAAAATCTCTGGCGAGAACGGGCGATGTTGGAGCGCTGCCCACTCAAGTAGATCCGCTCGCGGGAAGCGGTACTGGGAGTTGACTTCGACTGCCGGAAGGTTCTCATACCGTACCCACCGTGCGATGGTATTCTCGGACACGGAAAAGAGGCGAGCGACTTGCGGCAGTGTCAGTTGCATGATCGATTTTCTTCTTATCTGTGTGAGTCAGACAAAACGCCTTATGGTCGAAGGCCACCGCACGGACCCGAATATCATTATCGAAAACAATACACGACTGGAAGTGGGTTTTGGATTACAAATATGTAACATAGGGAACACACTAAATGATGGATTACAAATTCGTTAGGAAGTCATGGTTTACTCTCCTATGGGAATCTCAATTACGACATAATCGCAGGCGTTTGGCTGTACATGTGGATTGTTCGCTTCAGCGAACAGGCGGCCGATTGTATCAAGCAATCCCGAGTGAAAGGCTGTGAGGTTTGCGCCCGAAATGCGGTGCCCGCACGGAGGTCGTGCAATCGAGCAATGAATCTCTTACTGGTCGAAGATGACTCACTACTTGGAAAGTCGCTCCAAAGGGGACTGGTGGAGGCGGGGCACGAATGTCAGTGGACAACTTCCGGTATGGATGCGCTGCGCCGGGCGACTGAGGAACCTTTCAACGTGATTGTCCTGGATTTAATGCTCCCGGATATTGACGGATTGGCCGTATTGCAAAAGCTTAGGGCAGGAGGAGTCCATGCGCCGGTTCTGATTCTCACAGCACTCGGCTCGGTGGCTGATCGGGTTGGGGGGCTGCGGGCCGGGGCGGATGATTACCTCGTCAAGCCATTCGCCTTTGCCGAGTTAGCGGCCAGGCTGGAGGCTTTAGGGCGACGCATCGGGGGAACGGTAAAGGACGAGTTGCACGACTCCTCGTTAGCCATCGATTTGCGGACGCGACGAGCAACTCGCGAGGGTGTTGATATCGATTTGACGCCGACGGAGTTCCGCTTGCTCGAGTTCCTGATGCGTCACGCGAACCAGACGGTGACTCGAAAGATGCTGTGCGAACATCTGTGGGAAGCCGACTGGGAGGGAGTTACTAATGTGATTGAAGTTCACATCAACCGCTTGCGTTCCAAAGTCGATCGAAACTTCGGAAAGGCTTTGATTCATACCGTGCGGGGACTTGGCTATGCCTACAGAAACCAATAGACGTTCTCCGCTACGCACGCTACGGTTTCGACTGATGGTTTGGAATGCGCTGGTCGTCGTTATTACCGGCTGCGTAACTCTCGTGGGGCTTCGCGAGGGCGTTCGGATCACTTTGTTGCACGAGTTGGACCAGTTGCTGGCCGAAGACGCCCACGAAGTTGAACTGGCGCTGCGGCGCTATCCCGACCCCGAAAGCGCAGCACTTCGAGAGCAGATGGATCGAAAGTCCGTCGGTCACGCGCAGCATCAATGGTTTGTTCAGCTGTATGATCCTCAAAAGGGCGTGCTCTATCGGTCACTTCATGCGCCGCCGGCTGATAGCCTGACAGATCGGGAAGTTCGTTACGCTACGACGGTGGGAGGTTGGCGATTTGTCGACCGAGTTGTCACCGAACCGAAGGAGATTCGCATCCGGGTGGGATCGTCGCTGGAAATGCTCTATGCGGATGTTGGGCGGTTGGACCGTTTGGTTCTATTGGCGGCAGGCGTCGTTCTGTTAGTTGCTCCTATTTGCGGCTATTGGCTCGCAGGTCAGGCGACTCGACCGTTAAATCAGATGATCCTCACCATGTCTGAGCTGCGGCCTTCACGGCTCGAAGAACGGCTGGCAAATCGTGGAACTGGCGACGAATTGGATCGGTTATCGTTGACGTTCAATCGGCTGTTAGACCGAATCG
>JACKHM010000005.1 GCA_020638995.1 Planctomycetaceae bacterium | reverse complement strand
CACGGACATGCGGCACACGGCGACCACGCCGAAACGGGGCACGGTCCTACCGGGCACGTCGATCCAGAGGATGGCACTCATCAAGTTGAAGTTGCGGCCGATGCTGAAACCGAGGAGATGCGGGACTTTTACCACGCCCAAATCGAAGGACATCACCGCGAGGGCTTTATTTACCAGAAGCTTGCCGAACCGCGGAGTTATGACTATCACAAGACGGAAAACAAGAAATACAACGAGCGTCTTCGCATGCCGCAATTCCCGTTCACTGCACAAGAGCGTGAAGCGGTCATAACCTTTGTGATTGGGCTCGTCGCCGATCCACCTTCGGCAAAGTACCTCTATCAGCCCGATGCTCGCCAACAAGCGATCACCGAGGGCCGACAGGTCCTGGACAAATTCAACTGTGCCGGATGTCACATGCTGGAACCCGAGCAATGGAGCATCTCCCACAGTCCGGATGCGTTCGGCGAGCAACCGCCGGTGAAAACTTACCCTTTCTTGAAAACACACTTTACAACTGACGAACTTGATGCATCTGCGAAGATCGACAGCAGCGGACTGATGCACTCGACACTCAAGGGCATGCCGGCATTAGAGGATTTGCCGGATGGGATTCGTCCTTTAATCTATGACGATTACGGCGATCCAATTGAGGATGAGGACGAGTACGCTCCCGCAAAACTGGAGTATCCCTTTGATCTATGGCGACCGGCAACCATCGCTGGCCAAACCTATGAAGTTGGCGTGTTGCCGCTTAATCTTCGAGCTCCGCAAATCGAGAAAAAGTATTCAACGAGAGGCGGATTCCTCGCGAAGTATTTGCTGCAGCCTGTCGTCCAACGTGAAAAGGAAGTGAATCCAGCAGCCAAGGGTACGGAGGCGTGGAGTTGGTTGCCGCCTCCACTAATAAACGAAGGCGCAAAAGTCCAAACCGCATGGTTACACGATTTCCTATTGAACCCGTATCCGATTCGTCCCGCAGTGGTATTGCGGATGCCGAAGTTCAACATGTCACCGGACGAAGCCACGAAGTTGGTCAACTACTTCGCCGCCGTTGACAATGTCGAATACCCATACAACTCCAGTGCACGACAACAAGAGAATTACCTCGCCGAACTTGCCGGTGAGTATCACCAAAAAACTGGCGGTGCGGGCACACGCTTTGGCGATGCCATGAAAGTCGTTACCAACAGTAACTACTGCGTCAAATGCCACTTGGTTGGTGATTTTGCGCCCGCAGGTGCAGATCGAGCGAAGGCTCCAAACTTGGCTGTCGTCTATAGCCGACTGCGCCCTGATTACCTACGCGATTGGATTGCAAATCCGAAGACGATTCTGCCGTACACAAGTATGCCGGTAAACGTGCCTTATGACCCCGATGCACCGAACCTCGGCGGTGTAAGTCAAGAGTTGTATCACGGTACGAGCGTCGAGCAGGTCGATGCGTTGGTGGATCTGTTGTTGAATTTCGACAAGTACAGTAAACAGCAAAACTCCGTCGCGGAAATGATCACAGGTGAAGCTCCGGCGGCCCCTGCGGCTAATGTCGTCCCATCGCCTGTAGCCCCGCCAGTTACTCCGGAGCCAAAACCGGCACCTGCCCCAACGCCAGCTCCGGCTCCACCTGCAACTCCAACTCCGATGCCGAAACCGGCGCCAGCGCCCACGACGCCTCCTCCAACTGCCGCACCTGTGACGAGCAAGAAGCCTCTGCCAGACTCGCTGAAGAACCTGCCAGCAGCAAGTGGCTGGGGAGATTTGAAGGTCCGCTTCGCGTATGACGGTCAGGTTCCGACATCTAAACTGGTCAATATCACTAAGGACATCGAGTTCTGCGGCACCTTTGGGCTTCGCGAGGAGGAGCTCGTCGTGAACCCCGAAAATGGTGGCATCCAGAATGTGGTTGCGACTTTGATTCGATCACGCGGCGGAGAGGCGATGCCAATCCACGAGTCGTATCTCGCTCAAGCTACTGATGAGGTCGTACTGGACAACAAAAACTGTCGCTTCGAGCCACATATTGCGACGATCTGGACGACTCAAACTTTGATAATCAAGAATTCTGATCCGGTGGGTCATAACACAAATTATTCGACGTTTGTCAATCCTCCCCAAAATGTATTAATTCCGGCAGGGGGGTCGATCAAACAAGAGTTGACGCAGCCCGAACGCGCACCTGCGAAGGCTGTTTGCAGTATTCACCCTTGGATGACCTCTTGGCTTGTAGTGCAAGATCACCCGTACATGGCGGTGAGCGATAAAAACGGAGAATTGGTGATCAAGAACTTACCGGTCGGCGATTGGACGATTCAGTTTTGGCAAGAGAAGGCTGGGTATGTCGCTGACGTGAAAGTCAATGGAAAACCGACCGAATGGAAGCGTGGTCGCATTGACGTGAAGATCGAGAATGGAAAGGCAGCGGATCTCGGGGTAGTGCAATTTGCACCCTAGTGATTTGCTAGGACCGGAAGTTTGGGTGCCACTCGTACACAAACTAACGTCTAAGTTCTAACAAAGTTCTAGCCCGAATTTACATGAACGAAATTGAGGAGACTTGCTGGCAACAAAAGCAGTTCAAGGCAGTGGGAGTGAGTCGAGTGTGTCGTGGAACTCGCGGCGCGGGTTGCCTATAATCAACTCTTGTCAGTCCCACCCGTTTGGCCAGTGACTAAGTAACTGGTCCCACCTAAACTGCCCATGGAGTCGTGGGTGATCCTTAGCAGTCGTCGAGGTTAGGCGATCTGCGAATTTAGGCTCGACGACCGGCGGAAAACGGTCATGTTCGAGTAAAGGAAAAGCAACTATGAGAAACGCACTTACATTGATGATGTCAACGGTCTTACTCATCAGTGGCGGCTTGTCCGCCGCAGAGTGGGGCGACTTGAAGGTTACATTTGTTTACGACGGCACGGCGCCGGCGGCAACACCGATCAACGTCAACAAGGACCCTCAGTTCTGTGGGCAATTCGGTTTGGTCGACGAACAACTTGTTGTAAACAAAGAAAACGGTGGAATCGCCAACGTCATTGCCTACTTATACACTCGCGGCGACAAGCCTGCAGTGCATCCCGACTACGCGGCGACCGCCAACGCTAAAGTGGAACTCGACAACACTAAATGTCGCTTCGAACCGCACGTCGTGTTGTTACAAACCACCCAGACGCTGGTCCTGAAGAATACGGATGCCGTCGGCCACAACACAAACTATTCAACTTTCACGAATCCACCGCAGAACATTCTGATTCCATCGGGTGGTCAAGTTGAGCAGACTCTTTCACAGCCCGAGCGGTTGCCCGCTAAAGTTGCGTGCAATATCCACCCGTGGATGACGTCGTGGTTGGTAGTTCAGGATAATCCATACTCGGGCGTGAGTAACAAGGATGGTGAGCTCGTGATTAAGAACTTGCCGGTTGGCAAGTGGACCTTTCAGTTCTGGCAAGAGGCCGGCGGTTACGTCGCAAATGTTAAGCAGAATGGCAAAGCGACAGAGTGGAAACGCGGTCGTCTGGAGGTCACGATCAAGCCGGGGATGAACGATCTCGGCAAGGTCCAGTACAAACCGTAGCGGTATACCACAAATCACCTCGTCCGGTTGCCCGCGACTGGACGAGGCCGTGGTTTCCTAGTGAGAGAAGTAAGTAAATGGTGTCGATAAAAAGCATTGGTTACGTCACGGCTGCCTGCGCTGCGTTTTCGCTGTGTGGTTGCCCACGTGCGCTGCCCCCCTCAGTCTCGGTTCAGGACAATACCATCGAATTAGTTCGTGCAGCATTGGAGGAGGGTGTTTCGACAGGCGGGGCTGGCGCTGGGGGCATCGCCGCTGCGCTGCCCGATCCAACCGGTTGGGCGACCTTATCTGGTACGTTCAAGATCAACGGTGCCCCACCGGCAAACTCACCACTCAACGTCGACAAAGATGTTGAAGTCTGCGCACCCGGAGGTAAGCAGGTACTCGACAACATCGTGCTGGTTGGTCCGGACGGTGGCTTGCAAAACGTGTTAGTCTATGTGTCGAGCTCGATCCCTTCCGATAACCCAGCATGGATTCACGAGTCGTACGCCGCGGTACGGAGCGGCGAAGTCATCTTTGACCAAAAGAACTGCATCTTCTTGGACCGTGTCGGCGTCATGTGGGCGACGCAAACATTGCGGGTCTTGAACAGTGATCCGGTGGGGCACAATACAAACCTCGACTCCAAACGCGGTGCGACGGGTGCCAACATCACGATCCCAGCCAATGGCTCGGCTCCTTACGTGCCTGGTGCTGCGTCGCCAGCTCCGTTTCCCGTGTCATGCTCCATTCACCCTTGGATGAAGGCTTCGATGATGGTGTGCGACAGCCCTTACTTTGCTGTCACAGACGCCAATGGCACATTCAGTATTGCCAACGTGCCAGCAGGTGTGGAATTGGAGTATCGCGTCTGGCACGAGAAGTCTGGCTACATCCAAGCCGTGAAGGTTGGCGGTACGAGTGAGAACTGGTCGAAAGGAAAGTTCAAACGCGAGTTGCCAGCCGGTGAGGATGTGAAGTTAGACGTTGTGATTGACGCCAGTGTATTTCAGTAAAATAAGGTAGAACTGTCCGTTCATGGACAACGGAATTCCCGTACTGCAATGAAGAATATGTCACGTAACCCTTTGATCCCCGTTCTTTCGCCGTCTAAGCTGAGCCGCGTCGCGTGCTTGCTCCTGGCAGGGGCGGTAGTTGGTTGTACGACGAAAGCGGAGTTCAGCGAGAACGCCGTTTTCATCTTGAAACAAGAGCGGGAGTCAAAAGAGGAATTCTCCCGCCAGCGACACTTGGACCTGGCGGAAGTCTTGGCTGGCATGTTCGGGACGCCCGATGAGCCTAACATCCCCAAGTTGGGCGACGTTGAAGTCTCAAAGGTACTGGACGCAACTCACCTGCATGTCGCTTCGGGACCTGTTAGCAGTGATGAGCGTGGAAGAGCTCGTGGATTATACAGAGAACATTGCGCCCACTGCCATGGCGTGACAGGCGATGGAGCGGGGCCAACCGCGGCATTTTTGAATCCTTACCCTCGCGACTATCGTATGGGTATTTTCAAGTTTAAGTCGACACCCAAGGGCGGCAAGCCGACGCACGAGGACCTGCAAGACATATTGATTAACGGCATTCCGGGTACGGCGATGCCTTCGTTCAAAGTTCTGCCGAACAACGAAATCGAGGCGCTGATCAGCTACGTTCGCTACCTCAGCATTCGCGGTGAGGTCGAGCGGTCTTTGGTCTTCCTCGCGACCAGCGAGTTGGACGCAGAAGATCGATTGTTTGACCCTTTGGCAACTTCGGATGTTCGCTCGGAGCAGGCTTCATTAATTCGCGAATATGCGTCAGAAGTCGTGCAAAAATGGATTGATGCTGAATCTCAAGCGACTCCCATCGAGCCGCCGAATCCCAGCCGCGACCTGCAAGCGTCCATCAAGCATGGGCGAGAATTGTTCTACGGCCCGATTGCCAACTGTGTGAAGTGCCACGGGGATTCGGCCCTGGGCGATGGACAAAAAACGGATTACGACGATTGGACGAAAGAGTTAGAACCGACGAATGAAGAAGCGCTGGAAGAGTTCCTGAGCTTGGGAAGTTTTGTGCTCGCGCCTCGAAACATCCACCCGCGAAACTTGCGTCAAGGAGTTTATCGCGGTGGACGCCGACCAATCGATCTGTTTAGGCGAATCCACAATGGTATCGATGGAACTCCGATGCCGGGCGCGTTGATCATATCGGATGACGCACCTGCGGGAACCAAAGGTTTGACGAAAAGCGACCTCTGGTCGTTGGTGGATTATGTGCGAAGTTTGCCCTATGAGTCGATTAGCCGTCCGCCCGTAATCGAGCAAGGCTATCAGCGATCGCGTATGTAAACCGGGAGACGAATGTGGGACGGTTTTGGAGCTTAATGTTTTTGTCGGTCCCGGTGATCGGAGTACTGACCTTCGTATGTGCCATGGGTAATTTGTGGCCGATGAATGGCGGTGCGTTCGCATTTCCGGCCAATCATTGGCTGCCGACAAATGTCAGCGAAGATGGCCCGGTCATCGATCGCCTCTTCTTGTTCATTCTCGGCTTAACGGGTGTGATCTTCGTCGGAACGAGCATCGCGTTGTTCCTGTTCATTTGGAGGTACGACGCCGAGAAAAATGCTGAGCCGGTAAAGTTCACGCATGGCAGCCACGCGCTCGAGATTGTATGGTCCATTCTGCCTGCCGCCACTTTGTTGTTCATTGCGATCTATCAAATGAATGCATGGGCGGATGCCAAGATGCGACGTCCCACAGAAGAAATCGCTGGGACGGAAGTTCCCAAGCGACCTCTTGTCGAAGTGACTGGGCGGCAGTTCGAGTGGCGGTTGCGTTATGCGGGTGCAGACGGAGAGATTGGAACGCAGGATGACCTATACAGCGTCAACGATCTTCACATACCTGTCGATGAGGAAGTTGTCATCGCGATCAAGAGCGAAGACGTGCTGCACAGTTTCTTCTTGCCGAACTTACGGCTCAAGCAAGATGTCGTGCCTGGAATGAAACAATACGTTTGGTTCCGCGCCAACGAGATTGGGAATTTTGATATTGTGTGTGCCGAATTGTGTGGCTGGGGCCATTACAAGATGCGAGGCCGACTGACGATCGAGAGCCGCGAGAAATTCGACGCTTGGCTACAGCAGCAAATTGAGGAACAAGAGCGTTCGGAATTTACTCCGAAGGCAGGAGACGAAGATGAGTAGTACGACAATCGATTCACATTCCGGCGCACACGCGCATAGCGGCGGTGCCAGCGAATTCATTTCGACGTACGTGTTCTCCAAGGATCACAAGATCATTGGACTGCAGTTCTTGTTTTCGACGTTGTTATGGTTTCTTGTAGGCGGATTGCTGGCCTTGGGGATCCGCATGCAACTCGCTTGGCCTTGGGAGGGCATGCCCGTCATTGGACCGATGCTTTTCTCCGGCGAAGGTGGCCAGATCTCACCTGAGTTTTATACGACACTGTTCACGATGCACGCGACGGTGATGATATTCTTCGTGATCATACCAATTCTGGCCGGTGCCTTTGGGAACTACCTGATCCCGCTGATGATCGGCGCGGATGACATGGCGTTTCCGACGCTCAACATGTTGAGCTATTGGTTCATGTGGCCGGCATTCATCTTGATCGGCATGAGTTTCTTCTTTCCGCCCTACGGAGCCGGGGGAGGCTGGACATCGTATCCGCCACTTTCCGCAGTGTGGGAAGCGGCTCCTGGAAGTCATTGGCCCCAGACTCTGTGGCTATTAGGGGTGACGTGCGTTGGCATCTCGTCAATGCTTGGTTCCGTGAATTACATGACTACCATCATTCAAATGCGTGCTCCCGGCATGACCATGTTTCGTCTGCCGATGACGATCTGGGGAATGTTTATCACCGCAATCCTTCAAGCGTTTGCATTACCAGTGTTGACGGCTGCCGGCTTCATGCAGGTGATGGATCGGCTGATTGGAACCGGTTTTTTCGTTCCGGAAGCTCTGGTAGTAAACAACTCGGTCGCGGCAAGTGGTGGTGGACAGCCTCTGCTATGGCAACACTTGTTCTGGTTTTACTCGCACCCCGCGGTATACATCATGATTCTGCCAGCGATGGGCATGGTATCAGACATGATCAGTTGCTTCGCCCGCAAACCGCTGTTCGGTTACAAGCCAATGGTCTACTCAATATCAGGTATTGCCGGACTCGGCTTCATCGTGTGGGGTCATCACATGTTCGTGTCGGGAATGAATCCGATTTTGGGCATGACGTTCATGGTCGCCACAATGATGATCGCATTGCCGAGTGCCGTGAAAGTCTTCAATTGGCTGGGCACAATCTGGGGCGGTCGACTGTATTACACGACTCCGATGCTGTTTTCTTTGTCCTTCGTTTCGATGTTTATCATCGGTGGCTTGTCGGGCATCTTTATGGCAGCCACGCCGGTCGACATCTTTATCCATGACACCTACTTCATTGTGGCTCACTTTCATTACGTGCTGTTCGCTGGTACGGCCATGGCGGTGTTCGGAGCGATTTACTTTTGGTTTCCGAAGATGTTTGGTCGCATGATGAATGACCAACTCGGAAAGCTACACTTCTTTCTGACGTTTCTGTTCATGAACGGAACATTTTACCTGATGCACATCCTGGGAGCGCGTGGTTTTCCACGTCGGCTTGCTGACCCGTATGACTACGAAACATTTTCCAACTTGCAACCGATGAACCAGTTCATGACGATCTGCGCAATCGGAATGGTTGCCACTCAAGTGATCTTTGCGGCGAATTTCGTCTACAGCATGTTTTGGGGACCGACTGTCGGGCGTAATCCGTGGCGAGCTAATGGACTTGAATGGACAGCTCCCAGCCCTCCCGGCCATGGTAACTTTGACTTCCAGCCCATCGTTTATCGGGGACCCTACGAGTACGGATCGCCCGAGGTGGATACCGACTATTACCCGCAGACGCAGCCACCGCCGGAAGGCGTCGAGCACACCGGCAAGTCGGATCACTAATTACGAACGATCATCCAGAATTCGACGCTTTGCAGTGACAAAGAACTTCCGTGACATCCCAACACACCAACCTTGACTCACCGTGGCCACATCGCTTGGCAGTGCTGTTGGCGTGCGCAACATTCCCGCTGATTTGGGTTGGTGGTCTGGTAACAACTTACGACGCTGGGATGGCGGTTCCTGATTGGCCTTCAACCTATGGGTACAACCTGTTCGCATACCCCTGGCAAACTTGGCTGTTTGGTCCCTGGGATTTATTTATCGAACACGGACATCGCCTGTTGGGTGCCTTAGTGGGATTTATCGCGATCGCTTTTGGTTGCGTCGTTTGGCGTAACGATCGACGCGTTGGAATGCGAGCAGCTTCCTGCGGTGCCCTCGCACTGGTGGTTATTCAGGGAGTTCTGGGCGGTACACGCGTGCTGTTTGATGCAAGGCAACTTGCCATGGTTCATGGTTGTGTCGGCCCCGCCTTCTTTGCTTACTGCGTGGCATTGACCGTATATACCTCGCGCAAATTTGCCATGACCGAACCACATGCTTCGGAATTGCACCCACAAAGATTGCATCGATTGTCATTGTTGACCGTCGTGTTTGCATACCTTCAGCTCATCATCGGCGCTCAACTCCGTCACGTTTCGGTAATGGCCACGCCCGGCGTGTTCCGCGGTGCAGTGGTATTTCATCTTCTGATGGCGGTGATTGTGACGTTCCACGCTTTTCAATTACTCATCGTCGTGAAGCAACATTA
Source organism: Planctomycetaceae bacterium (assembly GCA_020638995.1). Lineage (GTDB taxonomy): Bacteria > Planctomycetota > Planctomycetia > Pirellulales > Pirellulaceae. The sequence continues at coordinate 886,457 of JACKHM010000005.1, read as the reverse complement.
CTCAGCTGTACACGGATTGCAATTCCCGGTCGTGCTGTTAGCAGCTTTGGTCTTGATTCAGGTCGCGCTTGGTGGTGCTACCTGGGTCGCTAAGTATGGATGGCCGGAATTCTTTGCCGATTACGCCTTTGCTGCGCCTCATACAATCCAAGCAAAAAGCCTTCTGCAAGGCTTGGTTGTCACATCACATGTTGCCACCGGGTCGCTAGTCCTAGCCGCGAGCGTCACCACCTTCGCCCGATCCCTACGACTGGTACGAGTGCCGTCGGTCGCATTGGGATCGAGCGCCCTGATGATGGAGTTGGCGACATGAGCACGACAACACTCAGCCTGGAGACCGTACGGACGCACCGATTCGCACGCGCGGCGGACTACTTGGAGCTTACAAAGCCTCGTATCGGCGTGCTGGTTCTCGTCACCGTGGCCATCTCTTACTGCTGTGCACGGTGGGGACAACCTGAACCTTGGGCTATGATTCACGCGATGTTGGGAACACTGCTCGTCGCGAGCAGTGCCAGCGCGTTGAATCAGTATTTGGAGCGTCAGCTAGACCTTAAAATGGATCGTACGGCGGAGCGTCCTCTTCCCGCCGGTCGCCTCTCCAAGTTCGAAGTCATCATTTTTGCAATCGTCACCGTTGTCACGGGTGAGGCATACTTGGCGGTGCTCGTGAACATCGAGGCCGCCCTCTGGGGACTGCTGACTTGGGCCATTTATGTCTGGCTTTATACGCCGCTTAAAACTCGGACCCCGCTGAATACCGCCATCGGAGCGATTTCTGGGGCGTTGCCAGTGTTTATCGGCTGGTCTGCCGCCGGTGGAGTGTGGAACGATCACCTGCGTGCAAGTTCGCTGTTCATGATCGTATTCCTGTGGCAGTTCCCACACTTCATGGCCATCGCCTGGATGTATCGAAAGCAATACGGGCAAGCAGGTATGCAAATGCTGTCCGTCGTCGATCCAAGTGGCCGGAGGGCCGGTGTGCAAGCGGTATGCGGTGCCTTGGCATTACTTCCTATAAGCCTTTTGCCAGGCGTGTTTACGCCTGGCGTTGGCGGTTCCGTGTACTTGGTCTTGTCGTTTCTGTTGGGTGTGATGCAATTGGCATACGCGGTTGCATTCTGCACTAGACTGAGCGAGTTGGCAGCAAAACGCCTATTGAAGGCGTCGCTGGTTTATTTACCGTCGGTGCTAATGCTGGCACTAATTGTTCTGTGGTTTTGATTGATCGTTTAACATGGTCGCCGTTTGACTGAGCTAAACGAAGTATTAAAGAGAAGGATTGTTCGCGATCATGTCGGAACACGATAGCGGCCATGGCGGCCACGTTCACTTGGAGTATCAGCCCGCTTTGCCGATCAACAATGGCAAGGTGATTTTATGGTTGTTCCTCTCAACCGAGATTATGTTTTTTGCGGGCTTGATTGGAACTTATATCGTTCTGCGTTTCGGTGCTCCCTCAGGCACGTGGCCGGGACCTCATGACGTACATGTCGTGGAGTTCCTCGGAGCGTTCAATACCTTCGTGCTAATCTGTTCGAGCCTGTCGATCGTGTTGGCTTTTGAAGCCGCCCGCTCGAACAAGCCTTCGTTGGCAAAGGGTTGGTTTACCTTGACATTTGCACTCGCGATAGTCTTCCTCGGTGTGAAGGGTGTCGAGTACACATCGAAGTTCCAGCACGGCATTTACCCGCAGAAACCGCGTAGCAAGATGTACGAAAAGGCAGACATCTACTACGTCTCGGAAGTACGCACCCAGTTGAACGACATGGTCACAAAGTGGCAGGCGGAGGAAACCGAACTGTCGACCGCTGATAATACGCAGCAGCAGCTACAAAGCGAACAGCAGTCCGTCGACGCTCGCATCGCCGAACTCCAAGGCAATTCCCGGCTATCTCCGGAAGAATCTGAAGAGCTAACTCAGAAGCAATCCCGTTCCAAGGAAATCAAAGCCGAACTGCGCAACGCCGAGTCGAATGCGACAGCGCTCGCCTCGACGAGCGAAGAGCGTCAGGCAAAACTGCACGTGGCCGAAAACCTGCTCAACAATTTCGCCCGTTGGACGGAGAACATCGCAGCCCGGACGGATGATCCAGCCACGCGACAGGCTGCCATGGAGATTCTGGCGTATCAGATTTATCCGCTGCATCGCGATGCACATGCAGTGTCAGAGTATTTACGCTCGGAAGCAGCTGACCGCGTCGCAGAGATGGAAAAGCTCGCAGCGGAGCGGGCAGATCTTGAGGGCAATGCAACAGCCCCGACACTTGAAGCTTTACAGAAGTTGCAAGCTGCGACGGCATCGGGTGCCGCGTCGCCGCCTCCTTCAAGCCTGACTCCGGAAGAGACTTTGCAGCTCGAACGAATCACTGCGATCGATGCTAGATTAGCGCAGATTCGGATGCGTGAAGAGTCTCTCGATGAACTGTTCCCAGTTCAGTATGACAGTGAACGGCATACGTTCGTCCGTCGTGATGAAAGTGATTGGCTAGGATTCAACGAAGAGTACAAGTGGTTAAAGCTGCCCATGAAGATTCCGAGCGGCAACATGTGGGCTAGTACCTACTTTCTATTAACCGGTTTTCACGCGTTGCACGTGGTTGTGGGCTTGATTGTGTTTGCCTGCATATGGCCATTGAGATTAGATGCCAGCCGCGCGAACATGCTCGAGAATACAGGTTTGTACTGGCACTTTGTTGACTTGGTATGGATCTTCCTGTTTCCTTTGCTATATCTGTTTTAGAACCATCTCTTGGCCTTCACCTTCTAAGCGAAAAACTCGCATCACTCAGAGAGTGAACGCCAAACTGGACAAGCACATTGACTTCGGAGTTATCGGATGTCTCACGATAAAGTTGCTCACTCTGAACATAACGAAGGAAATCATGACCATGGTCATGGTGGGTTGGGCAAGTACCTTGCAGTTGGTGCGGCGCTCGGTGTACTCACGCTGATTTCGTTCATCGTGGGCGGCAACAAGACACTCATGCACGACGCACCAGCCATCGGTCGCACCGTCATGATTGCCGTGTCGTGTGCCAAAGCGATGCTAGTCATGCTGTTCTTCATGCACTTGATCTGGGAAGCCAATTGGAAGTACGTGTTGACTGTCCCGGCCAGCATAATGAGCCTGTTCCTCATGTTAATGTTGGTTCCTGATATCGGGCTGCGAGTCAGAAAGTACTCCGAGGAGCGACTGTTGCGAGCTGCGGTTCCGATAGTCGACGAATCTCATTCGTCTCAGGAGCACGATGATGACCACAGCACCGATGCGGGAGTCGATGCGCACGAAAAACACTAGTTCACACTAAGCTTGCTCGCTGTCGAGCAAACGACGGCGAGTTGCAGAAATGTCCGACGCCACCACCGATGTCCCGAACGCCATCCGCGTGTCGGGACTCAATCATTTTTATGGGTCGCGTCAGGCACTTCGTGACCTGAATCTTCAAATCCATGCTGGGGAGATATTTGTCTTTCTCGGCCCGAACGGTGGCGGCAAGACCACACTTTTCCGAGTCCTATCGACACTAATTCCTTGCCAGCGTGGAAATGTCTCGATCTTAGGATTTAGTTTGCCTCGGGATATTTTGGAGATCCGACGTCGCATCGGAGTTGTCTTTCAGGCACCCAGCCTCGATAAGAAGTTGACGGTTTCTGAAAACATCTGCCTTCAAGCAGCGTTGTACGGCGTCGGTGGCACACTGCTTCGCGATCGACAACAATCGCTCATGGAACAACTCGGAATCGCTGGCCGAGCCGATGAGCGGACAGAAACGCTGTCCGGCGGACTACGACGACGCGTTGAGCTCGCCAAGGGAATGATTCATCAACCTCGGCTGCTACTGTTGGATGAGCCTAGCACGGGGCTCGACCCCGGAGCCCGGGCAGACCTGTGGCGTTATCTGCAACAGCTACGAGACGACTCTGGTGTCTCGATCGTGATGACGACTCACTTGCTTGACGAAGCCGAGCGAGCGGATCGCATTGCGATTCTCGATCGGGGCACGATGGTCGCGTTGGATACTCCCGATTGCCTGCGAGCCTCTATCGGCGGCGATACGATCACAATCGAAAGCGATGCCGCTGACTCTCTTGCAGCAGCTATCCGCGAACGCTTCGATATCGGCGCCGGTGTGGTCGGCGGTCGCGTTCGATTGGAACACCCCGACGCCAGTGCCTGGGTGGCAAGAATTGTCGAGGCATTCTCTGTTCAAGTGCGTTCGATCACTTTGGCCAAACCTACACTCGAAGATGTCTTCATCCAAAAAACTGGTCATCGCTTCTGGCAAGAGCAAGAGGGGGTGACATGAACGACGTTGGGATGGGCGACAGAATCGGTTCACCTTGGCTTGCGGCGAAATCACTCTGCTGGCGCGAGATTGTTCGTTTCTTTAGGCAACGCAATCGTGTGATTGGAGCACTCGGCCAGCCGATTCTATTTTGGCTGCTGTTCGGCACTGGACTGGCGCGGTCGTTTCGAATGTCTCCCAATACGGAGAGCGGACAGTCGTTTTTGGAGTATTACTTTCCCGGCACGTTGGTGTTAATTCTCTTGTTCACGGCGATTTTCGCTACCATTTCGATCATTGAAGACCGACGCGAAGGTTTTTTACAGTCCGTATTGGTGGCACCGGTACCACGCTGGTCGATGGTGCTCGGCAAGGTGATGGGCGGAGTCTTGGTCGCGTTGTCTCAGGGAGTCGTCTTCCTACTGCTTGCCGCGTGCTTCCAGCTAACACTAGCTGTGCAAACCTTTGTCTTGCTAGTGTTGCTGCTGTTTGTGGCAGCCCTCGCACTAACATCACTGGGATTCGTGTTGGCATGGCGAATGGAATCAACGCAGGGATTTCATGCCATCATGAACTTACTGCTAATGCCGATGTGGTTACTCTCGGGTGCGTTTTTCCCGGTGCCGCCCTTAGATGAAACAATTGCCTGGAATCAGGTTGTCTTACACTGGTGTATGCGTATAAATCCAGTGACTTATTGTGTCGCCGGCGTGCGGCGACTGCTTTACGACGACATCACCCTCCAAGGGATTTGGACGCCACATCTCGAAACATGTTGGCTGGTGACAGGGTGTTTTGCAGGGATCATGTTGGCGTCGGCGTGCTGGATCGCTGGGAAACGGACTACGGGAGATCTGCTATGAGCAGAACGGGTATTTTCGCTTTGGCGGTCGCACTACTCGCCGGCGGTGTACTGCTAATTAGCGTACAACTTGCGGGCCGCAACCGAATGGAATCAATTGTGGAGACGAAGACACTGCGTGTCGAGAAAGACGAGACACCCGCAGACAAAGCTGAATGGTTGACCGAATACACGTTGACGGAACGCAGCGGCAAGCAGTTTGATTCTCACTCGCTGGACGGCAAAGTACACGTGGTCAACTTTTTCTTCACGGCGTGCCCGACGGCTTGTCCACTGCAAACACAAAAAGTTCAAGAGTTGGATCGAGACTTCGGACCAAGCGGCGTACACTTTCTGAGCATCACGTGCGACCCGGATACCGACACGCCCGCCGTGCTGCAACAGTACGCGAAGAAGTATGGTGCCGATCCAGAGCGTTGGGTGTTTCTGACCGGTGACTTTGCGTACATCCGCCGAGTGGCAGCCGAAGTGTACTGGTCGCCGTTGCAAGAACGCGGCCATCGTGAGGACTTTGTCGTCGTCGACAAATGGGGCAAAGTCCGAGGCAATTTCCCCTGGAATCATCCGGAACAGATTATTGCGATGCGTGAATTGCTCTCGACTTTGATCGCTGAGACCGAGCCACCGTCAGAGACGATTTCAGAAAGCGAACCTCAGCCGGAAGATGTGACTGAGGAAGAGGCTATCAATTCAGCGACGTCTTCCGAGTAGCAGCGACGGTAACTGGGTGCTGCCGGGTTTTGCCACATAGAAGCGTTACGACAGCCCTGCGATTTCCAGCAGTCTTTCCGCGAGCCTCGAAATATCCGAGCGACTCCACGTTGGCACTGACAACGAAACATCATCATCCGTAACAACCGCGGAAATCGTCGAGTCGCTAGATGCGAGGGGTGCTTTCGTCACACAAGCTCTCCATACTTCAATTTTCCTAGCCGTCGTCTGCAGATCGCCTTCGACGAGCACGACCTTACAGCCCGTATACATTGGGGCTAACGAGTCATAACGGTCCGTTGACTCTGCTTCGCCACGATCCGTTGGCTGGAACACTGCCTTCATACCAGGTGATAGGATTCCGACGACCCGAGCCCCGGCTTCTCGATGTTGGTGCGAATCTTTTCCCGGCGTATCGAGTTCGTGATGATGGTGGGTGTGCTTGATAGTGCCCACATGGTGGCCAAGCGACGTCAACTCTCGCACCAAGTCAACGATCAACGTGGTCTTGCCGCTGTTCTTTCGGCCGATAATGTGGATTCGTTTCAACTTAAGTCATCTCGATGCAAGGGACGATTCGACTGACAGATCCTAAGGTTCATACGCTTCGTCAAAAGGATTTCTGCCACGTGGCATCCACTTACAGAGCGCAACACCCAGGAAGTAAAGTGCCGTCAATGGAACCGCCATCAGCAACATGCTAACGGGATCAGCGGGCGTCAGAAACATCGAGATGACGAAGATACCGAGGATTGCGATTCGCCACTTTTCGAGATATGCCTCGATACTGAAGATGCCAATACGATTGAGAAGCAACATCACAAGAGGTAGTTGAAAAGCAACGCCGAAGCCAAGTGGTAAGAACAATACGAAGCTAATCACTTCGCTGATTCGCAAGTCGGGGTCGATGCCCATCGAACGGCTGAAGCTGAATAGAAAGTCAAGCACAGGCCCAAAGACAAAAAAGAACGCCAGCGCCGCGCCGGCCAGGAACAGCATCAGACTGAAAGGTAGGAAGACAAAGACGTACTTTTGTTCATGCGGATACAGGCCAGCCGCAACGAACACCCAGATCTGGTAAAAGATGTACGGACTGGCAAGGATAAAGCCGGATACGAATCCAGCCTTGAGCCAGATCATAAACGCTTCGTGGGGGCTTAGCGTTGTGAGACGAGCGCGAGACGGCCGCCAAATCCGCGTCTTAACCAAATCGATTGACGGAGCAGGTAACTTTTCGTTGAGCAATTCCTCAAAATCGAACGAAGTCGATGCCAGTTTCGAATCCTCAGTCGACGAGACTTCCGACTTCGCATCGTCTGCCCCTGGGGTTTGCTGGGCTGCTGCGACTTTCGGAGCAGCGTCGATCGCGGCTCCGAGTCGCACAAGTTCGCCGCGTTCGATAAAAATTTCCTCGTAGATGAAGCCGTACTGGGTCGCCATGGTGTCCAGTTCTCCGGGAACTTCCCCCGGATACGTTCGGTGCAATTCGTCTTTGGCGACTTCACCGAAGTGCTTCTCAAGGGCGACTACAAGCGGTCCTTCGACGAATTTGACAACCGAATTGGCGACCAACATTCCTATCAACACACCGATCACCAAACCCATCAATCCCCGTACGAGAACGACTCGGAGTTCCTCCAAGTGTTCTCCAAATGTCATCTTTGTGCCCTCGAAGAGGTCTTCGTTGGAATGTTTGGCCATGGCCGGGCTCCCGCGCAAGCTAATCTGTAGAGTTTGTTGAGGGACCACGCCTTCTCGCAAGCCAAAGCACAGACGCCGTTAACAAAGGCCTTTGCGGCGAGTAACGACGGATTGTTTGGTAAGAGGCGAACAGGAGGTGTACGGAAGGAAGCTGCCGTACCAGCAGGGGAGGGCGGTAGTGCGTTACACGACCGCGTTCTATCATAGCAGAACGGACTCGACGTGCAAACACGCGGTCGCGTTCGATCGCAACAACTGGCAAGGAAGCTGCTTATGTCCGCTGATTACCCGCTTCGCTTCAAGCCGCTGTTTCGGCGTTATTTGTGGGGAGGTCGACGCCTCGGCACTGTTCTCGATAAAGCCATCGGCGATGGAACCGACTACGCCGAGTCGTGGGAAGTCGTGGACCATGGAAACGATCAAAGTGTTGTCGCCAACGGAAGCCTCGCTGGAAAGACGCTGCACGAACTAGTCACAAACCATGGCACAGAGTTGCTAGGTCGCCACTATCCGCAGCCCCAGTTCCCGCTATTGTTCAAATTCCTGGATGCACATCAGAATCTCTCAGTGCAAGTACATCCCAACGACGAGCAAGGCCGGCAACTCGATCCCCCAGATCTTGGAAAGACTGAAGCGTGGCTGGTCTTGCACGCGGACCCAGGCAGTCTGGTCTACGCGGGACTCAAAAGAGGCTTCGACCGTCAAGCATTCGAACGCGAAGTGAGTCGCGGTACGACGGAGTTATGCTTACATCGCTTCGAACCCAGTGTCGGTGATTGCATATTTATTCCGGCTGGCACCGTGCATGCCTTAGGCGCCGGATTGATCATTGCCGAGATTCAACAAGCCAGCGATACCACCTTTCGCATTTCTGATTGGAATCGCGTTGGCCCAGATGGTCAACCGCGAGAATTACACATCGAGCAAGCTTTGGAAGTAATCGATTATGAATCAGGTCCGGTCGCCCCCTGTGAACCACAGCTAACGGATCGCGTTCACGTCTCGCGACTCGTCTCGTGCGACAAGTTTGCGCTCGATCGCTGGGACTTCGATACGGTAGAGACCTTCGGCGGTGACGATCGCTGTCACTTGCTCGCGGTGCTAAAGGGAAGCGTACAATTCGCTAATGCGAAATCGAGTGAACCACTTAGCAAGGGGCAATCCATTCTCTTGCCAGCGGCGGCTGGACAGCACAAGTTAGTCCCCGGGGGCGCGACCCAACTGCTGGACATGTATCTTCCGTAGCCGCTTAGACGCTACCGCTTGCAATCCGTATTGCGAGAATCATTCCACTCCACTCAGCTATCACAGGTTACCTCTTCCGTCTCGCCGTTATTACGATCCGGCAAAGTCCGGAATACCGTAAGAGGCTCATTGCAAAAGGGTTGTGACGGTTCAAGGCGATGACGGGAACCGTCGATGCTGTAATTGATAGTTGGAGCTACGTTGGGATATTGGCGTTCATTTACTTCGCCCATCTCTCTATACTCCGCGCCCGAATCCGTTTGTCCGATCAACGAGGTCGATGCCGTGGCGAACAACATTAAGCTACTAATTGCCAGTTGCTTCGTCGTCGCGACCGTCGGCTGTAGTTGGCCTCACCCGTGGGCTGCACCTCCGGGTCCGGTGAGATATCAACAGAACAACGCCTCATATCACGACCCGTACGCCGACGAAGACGCTGGACCCGAAGTTGTCGGTGCTCGCCCTCGCGACTTCCAAAAACCAAATGCCGAGCCCGTCCGCAGCCGCGTTTATACCGACAGCTTGTACGGCAGGTAGAATCCGCAGCTGCCCACGCTCTGCCCCCTGCGACGAGCCGCCTGCTCCACTTAGCTTCTGTGTGTTATGATCGGGCGTTTGGCCGTTCGATAGTCTCACGCTTGGTGAACCGCAGTGACTGTCCGTCGTTCTGACTCACAAAATCGCAAACCCAACCGCACAGATCGAGATACGGTCAATGTCGAGCGGCTCCAGAAGGTTCTCGCTGCGGCTGGTATTGGCAGCCGACGGGAATGTGAAGAGTTGATCCTTGAGGGCCGCGTCGAGGTCGACGGCGAAATCGTGCAAGCGTTGGGTACCCGAGTCGATCCAATGTCTCAGCGAATCCGTGTCGACGGCACCATGCTGCCGACTCCGAAACGCGTCTACTACATGCTGAACAAGCCAACCGGCGTCCTGTGTACGAACAACGATCCCAGCGGCCGAGCACGCGCTGTTGACCTGATTCGCAGCAACGAGCGGCTGTTCACAGTCGGACGACTTGATCAAGCCAGCGAAGGCTTGATCTTGCTCACGAACGATGGCGAACTTGCAAACCGGCTTACACATCCTCGCTATGGCGTCGAAAAGGTATATCGAGTGCGTGTTGCCGGTGCGCCTGAACTGGCCGTGCTCGGCAAATTAAAGAAGGGCATTCACTTTGCCGATGGGTTTGCCAAGGTCTCCGATGTCAAAATCAAGAGTCGTCTGAAGCAGAGCACCGATCTCGAAATCGTGTTAAACGAGGGACGCAATCGCGAGATTCGTCGTCTCTTGGCGCGCATTGGTCACAAAGTGCTCAGCCTTACTCGCATCGCGATGGGGCCCTTGAGACTAGCTGATTTGCCGAGCGGTGCTCATCGCGCGTTGACGCGAGACGAAATCAAGGCACTGCGCAATGCCGTTCCAGAGTTTGGCAAGGAGCCATCCCGCGCGGCGTCCGGTCGATCCTCCAGCGGTCGCAGCAGATCATCACGTGCGTCAGCGAAACCAAAGCCACGTCCGAGTGCCCAAGCCAAGTTTTCCGACTCCCCCGCTAAAACAAGCGGGAGCATCAAACCAAAACCGCGCGACCAGCCACTATCGAACCAGCCCAAATCCGGCGCAATCTTGGGGGGCGATGAAGTGCCGGAGATGAAAAAGGCTAATAAGAGTTCGCGACCGAAAAAGGCGACATCGAGGAACTTCGGAAAGAGGCCCTCCCGTGGCAAACCACCGAAGAAAGGACGCCGATGAGCAGCCCGCTTCACGCAAAGTTCTATGCCGATCAGGCGATTCAATCAACGGTCGAGGTCACCGAGAACGTAGCGATGGCACGCGACACGCATCGCGTACGTTTCCGCTGCCCCGAGATCGCCGCCCGCGCCTTGCCGGGCCAATTCGTCATGTTGCGACTTGCCGGTTATAACGATCCTCTGATCGGTCGCCCCCTTGCCGTCTATGACGTTATCCAATCCCCCAGCGGCGAGCCTGAATCGGTCGACGTGATCTATCTGGTCAAAGGCAAGTTGACCAAGCGACTCGAAAAAATCCAACCAGGCCAGTGGCTTGACGTTTGGGGACCGCTCGGTAATGGCTTCGCGCCCGTCGCCACGAAGCACCTTGTGATGGTGGCCGGCGGCATCGGCCAAACACCGTTTATTTGTTTGGCAAAGGAGCACCTTGGATTGCAGCGTTTTGGTAAGCCGTCGCGCGAACCAATACGTTGCGACAAAATAACGCTTTGCTATGGTGGTCGATCTGCAGATCTGTTGGCCGGGATCAGAGACTTCGAGCGACTTGGTGTTGAAGTTCGGATTGCGACCGACGACGGATCACTCGGCTACCATGGTCTCGTCACGGACGTGCTGTCGCAGGTACTCGCCGAATCCGACGCCTGCCAAGTCGTGTGCTGTGGTCCCGAACCGATGATGGAAGCTGTCGCTCACGTCGCATCCGCAGCCAAGGTTCCGTGCCGGGTTTCGCTCGAGACTCCGATGGCCTGCGGCATTGGCATCTGCTTTACTTGTGTCGCCAAAGTTCGCGACGCGTCGGGCGAGTGGGATTACAAGCGAACTTGCGTTGAGGGGCCCGTCTTTGATGCGGCTTTGATCGACTGGTAGAGTGAGGCGTTTCCGCATCGCCAGGGGATGCGGCCGAACTTCAAGGAGCAGATTGTTGCCCCCTTCGAGCATCTCAACATCAGCCCCATCGCCAGACGCCGACCTATCGGGCCGCCAGTTCGGTGACTATCTGATCTTGCGCCTCCTAGGACGCGGCGGGATGGCGGACGTCTATCTTGCGGAACAGAAATCGTTGCATCGCCAAGTCGCTTTCAAAGCGTTACACGCTCGGTTGGCGACCGACGAAAGCTACGTTCGGCGATTCCACAACGAAGCTCAGGCGGTCGCATCGCTTATACATGCGAATATCGTACAAATTCACAGTGTTGATTGCATCGACGGCGTGCATTTTTTGGTGCAAGAGTATGTGCCGGGACAAAACCTCCAGCAGTTGCTCGCCACACGTGGGGCGTTGAGCGTTGCGATTGTCGTAAATCTAATGAGGCAAGTTGCAGCCGCACTTCAGAAAGCCAGCGACTGCGGCATCGTTCACCGTGACGTCAAACCCGAGAACATTCTGCTCAGCGCGACTGGCGAAGCGAAGGTCGCGGATTTTGGACTCGCTCGCATCGTCACACCTGCAAACGACTCCAGCCTCGGAATCACACAAGTTGGAATCACGATGGGGACTCCGCTGTACATGAGTCCCGAACAAGTCGAGGGGCGTGAGATCGATCACCGCAGTGACTTATACTCGTTCGGCATTAGCTGCTATCAAATGCTCGCCGGTCACCCGCCGTTTCGGGGCGATACCGCATTAAGCGTCGCCGTTCAGCATCTTAAGAACGACGCTCAACCCCTTGCCGATTTGCGACCAGACGTCCCAGCTGAATTGTGCAGCATCGTCCACCGACTGCTTTCCAAAACCGCGGACGAGCGATATCAGAATGCATCCGAGCTGTTACGAGATCTGCGGAAGGTCGAGTTCGATACTTCCGACGAAGACTGGCCGAACGAGATTGGTGAATGGACAACTCAGGAGCTGCTGGCGCTGGCTGCTGGTCGAACGGCAGCCACTCAGCAGCTTCAGGCCGCCATGACGACCGAGACTCGCCAACAAATGCCGCGACCGATCTGGATGTGGATTGGATTAACAGCGTTCGCCGCGTTCTTGTTCGGTTGCGCGGTGGCTTGGCTCACGCGTCCCGAGCCGCTGCTCGCACATGGCCAACTGCCTCGGGTTGTGAAGTTTGAAACCGCCGAAGAGCAGTTCAACCACGCAATGCAAATTGGTTCTGAAATGGCGTTTCAAAGTGTCATTGACTACTTTGGCAAAGACGCCACTCCAATCAGCGAGTCTTACGTCGATAAATCCAAGCTTCAGTTGGCGTATCTTTATTCCGACCAAGATCGCACGGAGGAAGCAATGCGTCTGCTGGCCGAGTTGTCTGACCAGCAGACGGATTTGCAGCTGCGCGCGATGAGCCTTATTCGTCAAGCCAACATTTACGCACAGCGTGGTCAAATCGCGGACGCGAATCAGCAGACGTTCGCTCTCGCGAAATTGATCGAGGAAACAGGACAACTGAGTCCCCGACAGCGTCAAACGCTAAGGACCGAAGCACAAACTACACTGAACCCCAAGCTGGTTCCCGACTTCCGCCTCCAACTCCGGGGTGAGTAGCTCACCTTTCACTGCCTCGGGGCGAGTTTCGACCAGGAGTTGACAATCTAATCACCCGCGACAACACTAGTGACTTGGCAAAAAGAGGTTAATAGCAAGCAGTCCCAAGCCCCCTTCGTCTAGTGGCCTAGGACTCCGGATTCTCAGTCCGGCAACAGGGGTTCGACTCCCCTAGGGGGTACTCAGCACCTATCAAAACCCCAGGGAATAACGCATTTCCTGGGGTTTTTTGTGCTTGGTGGGGCCAAGGGAGGGGCCGTTGCGAGTCGTTTCGGCTACTTTCTGGCCCCACTGTCTGCCCACCCTCAGCGGTCGCTTGGGCGAAGTGGCCCTCCGTCACTTGGAGGTAGTGCTTGGTGGCCACATTCTCGCCGTTGCCGATCCATTCGCAAACGAAGTGGGCCGGGAAGTGATTCATCAACTCGGTTTCCCGCGAAGCCCGCAGATTGTGGAACAACCGCTGCCAAGGCTTCACGCTGGCGTTGGTGAGGATTCTCTCGAATTGCGTGCGTAGGTTCGCGTTGGTGTCCCGATAAGACGTGATAACGTACTTGGTTTCGGGTGCCTCATCGAACCACTTGCCGAGATGCTTCTTGAGTTCTGGGAAGATGGCACCCGCGTCTATCTTCACGCAGTGATCGATAATTATTCACGTCGCATTCTCGCGTGGCGTGTCTTGGGCAGTTTCCAGGCGGGCATCACGGCTCAGCTGGTTCTCGATGCATTCCACGCCATGAATTCAGGCAAGCCGACTCTGGTTGTGGATGGCGGGATCGAAAACTACAACGCAGCGGTCGATGAACTGGTCAAGTCAGATATTCTCAAGCGTGTACTGGCCAGACCGAGATTCGATCACCCAGCTCGATGATCGAGTCGTGGTGGCGTGTGCTGAAACATCAGTGGCTCTACCTGAATCCGCTTGATTCTTTGAAGACTGTCGAGAAGTTGGCCGCGTTCTACGTCGAACAGCACAACTCACATCTGCCGCACTCGGCATTTCAGGGGCAGACGCCCGACGAGATGTACAGTGGGACGAGGAATCACATTCCACAGCAACTCCAAGTCCAACGTCACGCGGCCCGGCAGTCACGTCTGGAGGCGAATCGAGCGCTGAGTTGCCGGAAGTGTGAGAAGCTGGTGTCAAGCGGGAGTTGAAGAGCCACCCGAACAAACATCCGTCGATATTCTCGCCGAACGCAGCGAAACAGCGCCAGATTTGTTCGTCATCGGCACCTCTCAAAGTCCACGGTCACGGAGTAGAGATCAGCAAATCCCGAATTCTCGTTCCACGCTGCATTCCCACCGCCTCAGCGCCGGGAACTCGGACAGAAAACTTAAGAATGTCATGGCGGATAGCACTGCGCACTTTCGCAGAATCTAGTCACCCCACCCCGCAACAACTCGGCGAGTTGTCGACATTTATAGGCCGTCAACCGGTCGCGCAGATCGGCAGCGAATCGCACCTACGAGTGGCAACCTGTACCACTTATGTCGATTGTGCCACCAGTTACGAAAACGGCGATGAAACTTTGCCCAGCGTTCCGATTGAACTTGAAGTAGCGCGAAAGTCTTCGCGCGGGGAGCGTGTTACCCTGGGAATTTCCCCGGGTTGCTTCGCTCTCAAATTGCTTCAAAGTGGGCACTACTGCAAAACCAAGAAGAGAAGAGTAGCTGCCATGTCTTTGCATACCGATGTTTGCCCCCGTTGCAAATCCGAACGCTTGGCTCGAAGTGAAAGCGGAAACCGTTCGCTTCCGCTGGCCTTCAGAGTGTTCGTTTCATCTGCTCGATGCAGAGACTGTGGCCGTCGTCTCTTGGTGCGAAGTCGATTGCTAGGCGGCCCTCGGCTACCATGTGCAAGGCACCGTAACGCAGCTTGAGCTTCATGTTCTAATTTGCACCACTCAGGCAAGAACAGTTGCTGGCGTTCGACTCCCGTAGTCTGGCAGACCCTCTGACTTGCTCAGAACAAGCTCGTCCTAACAGCAGCAATCCCCATCTCCTGCGATTGGCGTTCCAGCTACTTCGTAGGAATAGATCGTTTCTTTCTCTGTTCATCCGCCAATGTAATGCTAATTTTCTGCTAACTCGGTTAGGTGTTCTGCCCCACCTATCCGATCTAGCCCCGACAAGGCTTCCGCCCCTCCTTAAATGGGTTATTTCATTTCCCCATCGAAATCTCGGAAGAAACAAGAGCTTGTTTGTTACTGCAACGTATATGAGCTACAGTTCCGTATCACTCTGACCGCATTTTGGAGTTTCAGCGTTGACGCTAGCGAGCAGGTAACGTCGGCGTACTTTTTTGCGCCAGTCGCTCTTATGTCCGGCGATTGAGCCCAGCATCGCGGCCAATCGGCGGCATTCATCCGTTGACAGCCGGCTCCGCAGATCGGCGGCGATTTGCTCCAAATCAACGCCAATCGCACCTACAGTTGCACCACCACTTTCGGAAATGTCCGTTTTCCCTTGGGATTTTGCGGGTAGTTCGGCCGCCCTAGGGGGTACTGTTTTGCCGGCCCGCGTGATCGGAGCAATCCGATCCTTGCGGCACCGGGCAACCTTTAGGGGATCAGGGCGTCGTAATGGGTATTTAAGAAGTGCAGTCCGGACTTGGGATGGGCGACGCCGGGAAGCTATCGGCTGTGAGAAAGTTACATGGCGCGATGGACTGATTAAGATTAAGGGCCGGAAAGCATTGTTCGACGGCTCTGACTAGGTCTTTAGGGCTGAATGGCTTTCGGAATACCGCGCGGAGATCGTAGTCGTCCTGAAGCTGTCTCACGTCCAACTCCAAACACTTCGCCGTTAGCAATATGATTGGAGTACCGGAATACCACTCGGACCTGCGAAGCAGCTCGCATAGTTCACGTCCGTTCAGTTCCGGCATCTGATAGTCCGTTATTATCAGATCAAACTGTATGAGCTGCGCCGCTTCCCACGCTTCAACGCCGTTGACGACATTCGTGACGCTGTAACCAGCATTGGTAAGCGCGTACCACAGCACCTTGGACGTAGCGGCATCGTCCTCGGCTGCAAGAATGTACCGATCGTTCATAAGTCTGCCCCTTGCCAGTCTAGGTCACTATTCTCGGAGCCGCTGTCGAATTCCGGGACGTACCGGGCGACACGGTACAAAGGAGGGATGCGAGTCAAGACGCTTAGGAACACGGGAAAAACAACTTCGCTATATCTTCTGCTAATCATCCCACGGAGTGTGATGGCTACTTTGGTTTCGCCGAAGTTATTTTTCCCGTGTTCCTTAGCTGCCCGAACTAAAGCAAAGGCTGGCCCGAATCTGACGAAAGCTCAGCGTTTCCCAGTCATGCATCCGCATCCAAGGGATTTGTCGCCTCGTGTCGAGCTGCTTTCCTCACGTCTCTCGTCGCTGGGCCAAAATCCTTCCACTGACACGAATGCGCAAGGACCGGCGGGAGCGTACGCCGAAACCGACGCGCCTTAATTACCAGTTGGCGTCCCGGACGTCAGTGATTCTGCGTGAACTAAGTAGCTAAGCAACTCGAAGATCTCGTCTCTGGTGAAACGATCTAACAGCGCTTTGGGCATCAGCGACTTAGATGATTTTTCAATCTCGTCGATGTCATCCCGTCTGATAACAGTCGGCTCAGGAGCTTCTGGATTCACGATCATCGAGATAGAGTCTTTGTCTTCTGAAGCTACGATTCCTGAAACGACTCGACCATCAACCGTGATTACGACTTGGACAGCAAACTTGGGATCGATCTTATGTGACGGATCGACAATCTCACGGAGGATTCCGAGATGATCTCCCTTCCACCGCTTAAAGACCTCCGTCAATTCAGGACCAACCGCACCGCCCTGACCAGCGATTTTGTGACACTGGGAACAAGTGGCTTCTTTGAAAATCTTTGCTCCAATTTCGAGGCTGCGCCCGCGAAGGCTGTCCGTTACGTTTGGCGACAGATCTTCGAATGTCCAGTTCTGGACGAACGACCGATTGTTTCCTGTCGGATCTACGGGCTCTTTGGGGTCCCGCAGCCATGCGTCGAGATCGTCGACGACGATCATCACTCCGTACATCCGCATCCAGTGCCGGGGAAACGTACAAACATACGGATACTCGCCGGGCTCCGTCGGGGCAGTAAAAGTCAATCGCACTTGTTGATGTGGCTGTACCATATCCGTGTGGTACAAGACTTTTTCAGTCTTCGGAACATAGGGCGTTCCGCCAGGATTCTGTGTCAGCAACGCACCAGCGATGGCAACCTCTTTTAACGCCCCGGGTACAGTGATCACAAAGTTGTGAGGCATCAAGTCTTCGTTCGTCAACACAACTTGTACCGGCCGGCCGGCCTCGACGGCAAAGTAGCGAGTATCGTAGCGCATCTCTTCTTCAACCGTGTGAATCCGTACAACGCGAACCGTCACTGCGCGAAGTCGATCGCGATACGCTCGTGCCTCGGCGGAGGGCACGAGTGCGATTAACTGATCTGCCAATTGCATCGCGTCGACGAATTCGTCGGCCGTGCGTTCAGCAGCTGGTGTCGTCTCAGCGTACTTAACCAATACATCGACCAACTTCTTCGAAGTAGCTGCATCTCGCATATTTTTGGGAACACGAAGCAACATACGGACGGCTGTCGTTCGGAATTCCTCGTCGTCCACAAGGGGAGCCACAATCTGAAAGTTGGCTTCAACCTCTGCAGGCACAGATGCCAATGCCGTTATAGCGGCCTTACGAACATTTGCTGGCGACTGCTCTCCAAGCATTTCGACGACCGATTCTCTCAGGCTCGCGCGGGCCGATTCGGACGGGACCAGTGCGACCGCAGACAAGTAATCGAGGGTTGCGTTGTCATCTTCATGGGCAGCCTGCTGCGCGACGTCAGCCTTACCGGCCGTGATCAATCCCGCATAACCTGCGGATCGCATCAGGCGGTTTCCTTCTTTCGTTGCCGCTTGCAAATCATTGACTTTTGGCAACAAAACTCGCATCGGCTGTTGTAGAAGCATCGCGGCAAGCTGGCGTCCAACACGTTGCTGTTCTTTGTCGTCATCGTCAAGACCTTTTAGTGCAGCGAGCAGTTCCGCCACGGCGTCAGACTTGTTGATCGCAATCAATCCCTTCAACGCTTCATCACGATCCTGGTTCGCCATGCCAGCTCGAATCAAAATCGCGGTGTAAACCGGGGCATACTTGGGATCGTCCATAGCTCGCTCGACCATCAATAACCGCTCGTTGGTCAATCGATTCAATTGATACCAAACAACGCGGGCGCTCTTGTCAAGAAAGATGCGAGGCGGTGGTTCCGCAACTTTGTTTCCGTGATCAGAATGGTCGTGAGTGTGGTCCTGGGCGTAACTGCTGGTGCATGAAAAGGCGATGACCAGCAGGCACAAAAAGTACGGCTTGTCGCAAAGCATTGGCAAAGGTCTCACAACTATTGGAGTCAAACCGTCAAAGTCGAGCAGGGCAGGGCAGGGCGAGCTTGCCTTTCCTATTGACCGTCAAGGGCTCGCATGGTCTCGTCGAGCGTGTACTCGACATACGTGTCTGTCTCGTAATTCAGAACGTCGAGGGCGGCTTCCTGAACTTCCTCGGAGGGGAAGAAACTGCACGCGCGAAGTGCTTCGACCCGCACACGCGGATGCGAGTCGTTAATACGAGGCTTCAACAGCGCCACCGGGTCCTTCACTGCATCGCGCCAGTAGGAAAGCACTCGAGTCGCCGCCGCACGCGCGTGATAGTCTTCTGACACGAGCACCGAAGAAAGCAATGCCTCGTCGATCATGTTGTGCGTTTGATGAACCCATAAAGCTTCGAGTCGATACAACTCGAAGTTGTCATCATCTTGATCGAGACTCGCGACCCACTTGCGAGTTGCGGCGATGACCTGTTCGCTGTCGCGTTCAGCCAACTCGCGGCGAACACGATAACGAGTCCGGTCCTCCGGTTCCTTTAGCAGATCGAGCAACTTCTCGATCGACTCACCGGCAATTTTGGGAGCTTTCAACAACGGGCTACCTTTGTGCGTGATCCGCCAGATGCGGCCGTGGCTGTGATCTCGATGAGGCTCGCGTAGATTGTGCTGCAAGTGTCCGATGATCGCGTTGTGCCAATCGACGATGTACAAAGCGCCGTCCGGCCCAAACTGTAAATCCACGGGACGAAAGTTGCCATCTTCACAAGACACAAGCGGTTCGATCTCTTCACCGACGAACCCGGAACCATCCTCCCGAACCGTATGCTGCAAGACCGCCCGGTCGCCGATGACGTTGTTCTGGAGAAAGTTACCTTGAGCGGAGGCCGGAAAGTGACGACTTGAGACGAATTCGCAACCCGAGGAAGGTCGCGTACGCTTAACAATGAATGTCGGATAATCGCCTTTAACCTTCGGGCCGCCGAAGTCGAGATTAGCGTCGCGACAACCGCCGGGGTGTTTGTCGGGATGACGAACCGCACCGGAAATAGGTGTCGCCCAGTAGTTAAACCCAGGCGAGGCATCGGCAATAAAATTTTGTCCCCAGCGATCGAATACATGCCCCCAAGGATTGGCGAATGACAGCGAAACATGAACTTCCATCTTGGCAGTTCGTGGTTCGTACCGCCAAACACCGGCATCCCCCAGTCGGTTCAAGCCATACGGGCTCTCAACTTGCGATTGTTTGAAGGTGCCCTCCTGGAAGTAAAGTCCCCCACCGGGTCCCCACTCGAAAGCCGCCAGTCCATGATGCGAGTCAGCCGTGTCGAAACCAACGAGCTGTCGGATCCGGACATCTTCGCGATCATCGCCGTCCGTGTCTTTCAGGAACAAAATATCCGGCTGCATCGCAACGTAGACTCCACCATGACCGAGCTCGAAACCGGTCGGTTGGTGCAAGCCCCCCGCAAACACTTTGCAATCGTCGGCTCGTCCGTCGCCATCTTTGTCCTCTAGAATTATCAGCTTGTCATCCATCTTTGACTTTGGTTGCCATTGTGGATACGAGGGCATCGTAGAAACCCACAAGCGTCCTCTGTTATCGAAGTTCATTGCCACCGGATTCGCGAGCTCTGGGAAGTCTTCCTCTGACGCAACCAGGTTGATCTCATACCCATCCGCCAGTTTGAAAAACTTTTGCTGCTCCGCAGCTGGTCGATACTCGAGCGATCCTAACTTGCCCGCCTTGACGTTCGGGTCGTTCTCACCGCCAACATTTGTCTTGGGGACGATGAACGGCAATGTGTTGCTATCATCGACTTTAGCGGGCACACTCTGGCCTCGAGCGACCTGCCAGATGCGAGCATCGCGATTGGCAGTCATCTCGTCCAGAATCGCCCGCTCGCGTTCCATGACATCCGTGTTGTTGTAAGTTCCGTCCGAGCCCGCGGCGCCTCGTGTTCCCCATATCGAATACCCGTTTACCGCTCGATAGCGATGCCACCAATGGAAGTTCTTATCGTCGATCTCCGCTTTAAGTTTTGCATCATCGACAATGCCGGGAAGATCCCCACCAACCAATGCCTGCTGTAACAATGGAGCCAACGCGCGGTAGCCAGCCTCGTTCAAGTGAGCCCCGTCCAGCGTCAGCCGTTCGTCAGTCAACTCAAAGAGTTTTTTGGTCGGGCCAAATATGTCGGCAAAAACCACATCCGTTTCGTGCGCGACTTCGGCTAACGCTTGGGAATA
This sequence comes from Planctomycetaceae bacterium, assembly GCA_020638995.1. Lineage (GTDB taxonomy): Bacteria > Planctomycetota > Planctomycetia > Pirellulales > Pirellulaceae. Next base: position 865,758 of record JACKHM010000005.1, on the reverse strand, counting down.
CATCCCGAGCCGCTGGTTGTGCTCGATGCCAACCGGCAAATTCGGATCGCCAGTGTTTTCGAACGCAATTGGCGACACCAGAACGATTCGCGGCGAGCCCTTACCGCTGTAGTCCTTTGTCTTAGTATCGTGGACGAGCTTCGTGAGATCCGCCTTAAATGCCGCAATACCGTCCGCGCCGGCGAATGATTCGTTGAACCCAAAAAAGAAGACAATCACGTCGGCCTTGCTGTGCGTAAGATGTTTGTCGGGATCTCCAAAGTTGAGCGAACGCAATCGATTCAACGGCTCGTCGCCGGGGAAGCACAAATTGCGAACGACCAAGTCCTTGTCGGAAAATTGTTGATGTAGCAGCATCTCCCAAAAGTTGTGATGCTGCATACGCTCGCCAAGTTCGTTACCGACCAGGCAAATGTGATCACCCTTTTCGAGTTTGAGCTTGTCGCTCGCGTTCGCTGAATGTGACAAACCGCTAATGCCAACGAACATCAGCGCCAACGTCAGTATGTCGAATGGGCGTTTGTAAATCACGATTGAGATCCCTTCTGTCCGAGGTAGCAACGTAGGTATCGCCGACGACCATCTTTTTCGGCCTTCGCGTATCTACGCTATTGTGCTTGCCCAGAATGCAGATGTGAAGGCGGCTTATCGAAGGTCACGAGCGTTCTCGCATCGATTGACGTAAGCCAGCGTCGCGGAAGTCGGATTTCCGGGAATACGAAGCGATGCCGAAAGCGAATTCGATTTCTGTTAGGCACCAAATCGGCGGTGCGGCTGGATTCCGCCCGTGACTGAAATCGGGGGCAGGCGTTGCATGAGGGCTAGCTGCGGTTGCGGATCGAAGCCAAATAACGAGTAGTCGACAAACATATTGTACGTCAGGTCGGCAACAAGGAACCGCCTCGCCGACTTCCGACACGGGCGACTATTGCAAGGCACGAGCCAAGCTTTCGGAAGCCGCACTGCGGGACTTGGCTCGCGAGATCGCCGACGAAGTGGAGCAGCATGCCGTCTCGAGTTGGCTGTGGAAAAAGCTGCACGCCAAGTTGATCGACGGCTTCACCTTCACGATGCCCGACACGGCAAAGAACCAAGCCCAGTTTCCCCAACAGAAGGCTCAGAAGCCCGGCGATGGTTTGCCAATCGCTCGTGCCGTGGCCATTCTGTCGTCGGCGACGGCTTGCGTGATGGATCGCTATTACTGCTCGTTCATGATGATCGCGTTGCTGCTTTCGCAAGGCACGCAAGTTTGTGCTCGCAAGCACCACTTGCGCCATTCGGACTTCCGCCGAGGCAAGCGGTTGGGGAAGTACGATCACCTCATCATGTGGACTCGTCCGAAACGACCGACCTGGATGGATGAAGCCACCTACGCACGGATTCCCGAGACACTTGTGTTGCGCGAGATCCGTTACAACGTAGTCGTACCGGGCAGCCGCACCAAGACGATCGATGTCATTACGACACTCGTCGATGCCGGCCAATACACGAAGGAAGACATCAGCGAGTTGTATGACTTTCGGTGGAACTCGGAACTCGATATCCGAAGTATCAAATCCAACTTGAATCTGGGGCACGTGCGTTGCAAGTCACCGGAGATGGTGGGCCGCGAAATCTGGACAACATTTCTGGGGTACAACTTGATCCGTACGACGGCGGCCGCAGCGGCGTTATTGCACAACAAGCAACCCCGCCAAATCAGCTTCACGAGTACTTGCCAATACGTGTTGTCATCGTGGATGCTACGATCTTGCCAGTTGTTGGATTCAGAGCAAGCCACCGCGCATGGCAAGCTGCTCCTAGCTCAGATCGCATCCTGCGAAGTCGGCAATCGCCCCGGTCGTCTCGAACCACGAGTCCTCAAACGCCGCCGCCACCGCTACAAACTGATGCAGAAACCAAGGAGCGTACTCCGCAGAGAATTGCGTAAGAGATGCACCTAACTTAAGTTAACATGCGACAGTGCCATTCAGGACAGGTCCCCGTTTTCCACCCCGCTCGCGCAAGACGCATCGTTTCACGCCATAAAGAAAAGACTCCCGACCCCTTCATACTCAATCCTTCTTGCGCGGTCGACCTCTCGGCCTTAACGTCGATTCCAATCCCAAACGCTTCGCGGTTCGCTTTGTCCACACTTCTGATCCGAACGGACATCCACGTTTGATCGCATGCTGTACAGCGGCAACTTCTTTATCCGTCTGTGGCTGATTGACAAGATCGAGCCAATCTGTTGGTCGCACGACCGGCCACTTCGCAATGGTTACATCAGCAGCGTCGTTGCACGCAAGCCAAAGGCTGCTCCAACGCCAGTTCTCAGCACATCGGACGAGTCTGGCAGTGAGCGCATTGCATTCGACGTAGCGAGCAACGGTATAGAAGTGATTGTCACTTTGTATGGGAAACGATTTGAAGCGGCCTTGATAGATGGGGCCTGTACCGACCGTCCCGTGAGCCTTATGCCAACGTGCGGTGTGGGTGACGGTGAGCAGTCGCATGTATTCGGAAAGATCACCGTCTTCTTTGGGCCACAAGATCAAATGCCAATGATTCGGCATCAGGCAGAATGACAAGAGCCGAACGGGAACTTGATTTCTGGCTTCTTCCACAACACGCAGAAACGCCGCGTAGTCAGCATCCTTCTCGAAGATCGTGGATCTTCCCACAGCGCGATTGATCACGTGGTAGAGGTAGTTGCCGGTTGCGAATCGTGGTCGTCGTGGCATCGTTAGACGGGGTCGGGTCTCTTTTCAACAAATCCAAGACAGCTCTTTCATAGGAGCGGCACAATAAACAAACTACCATGCTGGGCATTTACACAAAAGTGACCCGACCCTTTTTCTTTCCCGACTGTGTGGCACGCCCAGAGCGAAGCGATGGGCGTGGAGCGGTGAGGCAAATCCAAGCTCACCTAGCAAGTTGGCCTGCGCTCCAGCCACGCCCTTCGAGGACTCAGGGCGTGCCACCCGACCGCGTAGTCAGCATCCTTCTCGAAGATCGTGGATCTTCCCACAGCGCGATTGATCACGTGGTAGAGGTAGTTGCCGGTTGCGAATCGTGGTCGTCGTGGCATCGTTAGACGGGGTCGGGTCTCTTTTCAACAAATCCAAGACAGCTCTTTCATAGGAGCGGCACAATAAACAAACTACCATGCTGGGCATTTACACAAAAGAGACCCGACCCCTTTGCCGTTTTGCTGCTGCGAGGCGGGAACTTCCCGACCAGCTACGTCTATCCCAAAGACATGCGAGGCACGCGCGACTTGCTGCGACGGCGAGCCATGATCGTGCGACGCAGATCCGCCACGATCGTCCACGTACAGATGGTCAACCATCAACAGAACTTGCCTGCCTTCAAAAAGTCGATCAGCTACAAGACGAATCGTGTCGGCATCGCCGATCGCTTCGAGGAAGACAGCGTGCAACGCATGGTCACGCTCGACGTGGACTTGATCGACTTCTATGACGAACAGATCAAGCGGCTCGATCTCTACCTGGAACAACACGCGAAGATTGACGATGCGGATACGTTCTACCGCTTGATGAGCATTCCCGGCGTTGGCAGAATCCTGGCGATGACGATGCTGTACGAGATCCACAACATCCGCCGCTTTGCGAAGGTCGGCGACTTTCTGTCGTACGCTCGGTTGGTCAAAGGCACGAACAGTTCGGCGGGCAAGCAGTATAAACCGACGGGCTCGAAGATCGGCAACCCGCACCTGAAATGGGCTTTCTCCGAAGCCATCACGTTGCTCAAACGCGAATCGCCTGACGCCAAAGCCTTTGCCGAGCGGATCGAGAAGCAACACAACAAAGCACGAGCCAACACGCTGCTGGCCGTGAAGCTTGGACGAGCCGTGTATTGGATGCTGACTCGCAAGACGGCCTTCGATAGCAGCATCTTTGCGAAGTAACCAACGTAGCCGTCACTTGCCAAGTGACCAGCCCCAGTACGAACCATCACGTCGCGTTGGCGTGAGCCGAACGCATAACTGAACCGCGGCAACCTGACTGTCTAGCAATCAAGTTGCCAGACGCTGTGTAACCTGACTGTCAAACCACATGAGAAGTTCGACTCTGAAATGTTCGACCCTGAGAAGTTCAACACAAGTCGAACCAGCTCGCTCGACAGTCTACACGAGTGCGTCCGAGTTCACGCGCATTGAATGGACACGCCAACGCGACTTTTACGAACCATCACGATTTCACAATTCACAACGGGAGACACCACGAACGACCAAGCAGGTTGCACGTCACTGCGAACCGCCCCTTAACTGGAAGCCCGGCTTCGTGTTCCTTTGGAGGATGCGAAGTGAGAGTGCCAGCCAACCCCTTTTGAATGGACCAGTGCCGTCACGGATAATTTCTACTGCCGTCTTCCGCGAGAAACACCGTTACGAAAGAAATCGGCGTTTCGGAAGACACCGCACAACGAGCGTCGGACCCATCGAGGTCGGCTCGTCGTGCGGCTGAGCGCTGACAGCTGTTTGAAGCAACTCGTTTACGGCGGAGCGATCCGACGCGTAACCGCAGACTTCGTCATAGAAATCAAGCAACTCGACAACGCCGAACTCGCTTCGTCGTGGTCACGCCTTGGAAGAGTTCGCGAGCGTCGATCGTTATTCGGGAAAGCCAAGCATTACCGAGGCGGTAAAACGGCTCACCAACAAGCTGTCGACCAACTCCAAGAGACTTCTCAAAAACGAGTCTCAGAAAAATGCAAAGTTTTTACCGCGCTCACCGTACGTACTACTTGACAAAGAAAGACATACAGCTGTTATGCATCATTTGTTGAGGGCGGCCAATACAAAATCCGAATACGTCTGTTTGTTTTGCATTGAGCCGATCATTCGACCAACGATGGTCTTTGGCCGCACATCTTCGTATTTGAACATAGGCATATCGGCAAGTTCAAGCGGCCACAAGATTCGACTGGCGAAATCAGCGGACGATGTAAGATCGAGTTGAAGCGTTACGCCGAGCCGCGCACCAAGAGCAGCGAGAAAAGGATCGCGGCCGGCGGCGTAGAACGATGCTTCATGCCACATTGCAGGTCCAGTGGCGAAGCAGAGGAAGTAATCATCCGCGAACGGTCCGTTTTGGTTGGTGGCCTCGCCAATGATACGAACGTCTTCAACGCGAATTGTCCAGGCCGAGTACGTCGACGACGTATAGCGAATCACGTCACCATCGAGTTCGATCTGTCCTGAGTCTTCGGACATGGGCTTGATGCATAACGCCCCGCATCACGGGGTGGCGGGATTTGATGTTGAATTCAATTTCCGCTGGCCACCGCCACTCCCGTGCATGCGATGGTTATTTGGCGCTCTTGTACCACGCGTCGGTCCAGAACTCAGGTGGTATGTCGTCGTCATGGAAGTCAGTATAGCCGAGCGCCGTCAATTTATCGAACCATTGGTTGCGTTTTGAATACGGTAACGCCACACCACACCAAGGACAGTACCGAATCGCAATCGCGGATGCCCCGCCGTCACGGACGGCAATTGAGTATTCATCGAATCTGGCGAAATACGAAATGAGAATGTCGGGGCAGTCAGTCGGGTCGGGATGGTCAGGGCAAGTTGTTGTGACCTGATCTCCGATGTGAACACACGGAAAATCTTGCGGATCAAATCCCCGCGACATAATTCGTTGACCAAGCGTCCAATCAGAGCACGAGTCACATTCGTGAAAGTGGTCCATCCAGTCCGAATATTCGGGCGAGTCCCAAACCTCACGAGGGAGCGGTAGCTTCGAAAATTTTGCGTATTGAGATTTGTATTGGGCACAATCCATTAGTTTGCTGTTACGACGCCTAGCCAAATAACGCCCCGGATCACGGGGACCGAGAAGTTGAGTTTGAATTTAGGACCGACTGCGCCGAGGTCTCCCGTGCATCCGATGGTTCAGCAGGCTTTGGCATCGGGGGCCACGTTCGCCACGCGAGGAAGCAAGCCGTCGCCGTCATTGTAGTCGGAATGAGCATGAACGGTCGATTGACGACAGCAAAGCACAGGATGCCGCCAATCGTGAACGCAATCAGGCAATCAGCAAGAACCCATTGCGGGCACCGGCGTTCGTTAAAACTTTGGCCGACATTCACACCGAGCAAATAGAGTGGAATCAAGGCAAAGCTGGTAACGATCACGTCAAGGAATGAGAGCCAGGCGAGGCTTTCAGTATCGGCAGCCATCCGAACGAGGAGCACACTGAACCACACGGCATATGCAAGCGGCACGAGAGTTCCGTATTTCGCATCGCGAAATGGCGTAGTAAGCCCGACTAATCCCCCGGCAAATATGAAGTATGGTGCAAGAGCAAAGTGGAATAAAACGTCTTGCTCAAATGCGAATACCGCAGGAGGCGCGTTCTTCGAGAGGTAACCTGTCACAGCAATCGTAGCCGGATTGCGAGTCACCGCGAGAGTCATTTTTCCAGCGACATGACCAACATCGTGGGCAAGTAGCACGCCCGCGACAATCAGAGTCGTTGCAATGACGAGCCGAATCATCTTGCGCCTGCCTGCCGAATGAACGAGTTAACTAGCCGACGCTGGATGTTGGAGTGACGAGTGATGCACCACGCCTGAAAGTGTCGAACCAACAAGCGATGTCGCCGGGTCTAGTTCAACGACTTGTTCGTTGGCCGTCCTTCTATTCAACGACACTCAGCCGCAGAGTTTGAGCCTGCCACTCCGCATCGGGTGCTGAGTCGGCATCAACTCCGTTATGCAGACTCAGAACCGCGAGGCGGAGCGTAAACGTGCTGTCAATATCGCACGGCGATCGATGCGTGAAAAGACTTCCTATGGAAAATCCAACACGCAAGCAATCTACCCCTCCAATCCACCACTTCCGATCGATAACTGCAATGAAGTCAACAATTTAGAAGACTAGGCCAACGAACGCTTGGGATAACGGGGACCGAGGAGAAGACTTTGCCATCAAGCCGGACTGCGCCGAGGTCTCCCGTTGATCCCGTTGTTATCCGACAGAATGGAACAAAGGTCAACCATGTTGAGCGACGTCGTTCCATTTGCGACTATTCGATCGACGCAGCACGAGACAAGAACCGTTTGATCTCATCCACCGAATCTTTCAGGTGTTGTAGATCGGCCACGTTTGGAAATGTTTCGGCATCACCATAAACGTCGTAGTACTTGATTTGGTTTCTTAGCTTCGCGCCATGCACGACTATTCGATACGTAGTTTGGTCGGTGCGGCGCACTTTTCTGCCGCCATCTTGGGTAATCTTGCTTTCAATCGATTCTTCGGAAACGCCGAAGAATCCCTTTTCATCGAGCGTTGAAAGCAATTGTTCGATCCGTTCCGGTGGCAGCTTCCCCGTTCCGTTTACTTGCGAATCAAATCGCTTGCAGTGAAGCGCAAATGTGAAGGAGCCATCCGGATAAAACGAAAACTCGCGCGTTCCGAACCACCAATTGTCATACGACACGTTGATCGCTGGCATGACCTCATCGGCCTTCTTGTCGGTAGTCTCCTGAGCGACACCGAACTGCGGCACAAGTACACAAACAATGGCGAAAGCAAAGTGTTTGGAACGCATGAGTTTCTCGCGACGGGGCGCAACTGAATTGTCACTCGCAGCGGACGGAAGCGTTTCGTCGGATAACGACAGGGATAACGGGGGGCGAGGAGAGGACGTCGACTTCAAGCCCGACTGCGCCGAGCCCTCCCGGCGAGTAGATTGGAGTCTTTCGAGTTTAGGTCGAAGTGGGATTCACTGTTGGCCACTGGGTTTCCCGTTGTGGTGTCTCAAGATTACGACCGTGCTCAATTGAGTCTCCGCACCCTCTCAGAACCGGACGAGCGCGGCTAACGCATCCGGCTCCCAGCTAACACTTGTCACCAATCTTATCATACCGCTCGGCTCATCGCGATCAGATCCGTCAGCCGCCGAGGGCTGGCAAGCTCGTGGCGGTCAGCGTACTTGTGAAACTCGGACCAGTTCATCGAATTCGACTGCGAACGGCGATTCAGCCAGCGATGGGCCAGCCACTTCGCCATACCGCGGAACTTCATCAGCCACGGCCAATTATCATTGATGCCGTAGTATTGATAGTGGCCGCGGAGCTTCGCATTCAACGTCTCCCACATCTCCGACAACGGGGTCGACAGGTGGTGGTGAAACCAATCCTTTAACGCACGCACTTTCGCCTTGAACTTCTTCTTGGCCGTCCTCCGCTTCAACTTGAATCTTCCCGCGCGACTCCTGCCGCAGTAATGCGTAAAGCCGAGAAAGTCGAACGTGCCGGGAGTCCCTTCACCCAGTCGCTGGCTATCGCGCCGGGAAAAACGGCCAAACCGTAGCAGCTTCGTTTTCTCCTCGGCCAGCGTCAGCGAGAACCGGGCCAATCGCTTGGGCAGCACGTCTTGAAAACGTCTCGCGTCCGATTCCAACTCAAACGCCGCGATGAAATCATCGGCATAGCGAATGAGGTACGCCTCGCCTTGCAGCCGTGGCCGCACGTCTCGCTCGAACCATAGGTCCAAGACGTAGTGCAGATACACGTTGGCAAGTAGAGGTGACAGACTCGAACCTTGAGGCACGCCTTCGTCCGTGTCCCAGCGACGACCTTCGATCATCACACCCGCCTTCAGAAAGCGCCGGATCAACCACAGCATGCGAGGGTCTGTAATCCGATTGCCGAGCAACTCGACGAGCCGCTCGTGACACACATGATCAAAGAAGCCAGCAATGTCTGCGTCCGATATCCAGTTCACTCTCTTCGTTGCGATGTTCTGACCGAGCACACTCAATGCCTGATGGCAGGAGCGTCCTGGGCGGAAGCCGTACGAGGTGTCGCAAAAGTCCACTTCGTAGATCCGTTCCAGAATCATCACGACCGCCCGTTGAACGATCTTGTCTTCCACGCAGGCGAGCCCCAGCGGACGCGTCTTGCCATCGCCTTTCGGGATGTCGCGACGCAGGCTGGGTTGGGGTCGGTAGCTTTGACGATGCAATCTGGATTCGAGGTCGAGCAGATTCTCCTGCAGCTTCTCCTCGTATTGATCCACCGTCACGCCGTCGATTCCCGGTGCCTTGTCTCGCTTCAGCTTGCGGAAGGCGAGCCACAACAGGTCGTACGTCAACAGCGTATAAAGGTTGTTGAACGTCGCCGTGTGATCGTCTTTCGCTCTCTTGGTGATGCGATCCAGCCGAGTTAGCACCGAAAAACCGTCACTGTGTACGGTCGATGCCCGGTCTGCATCGCGTGTTAGCTTGGCGGCCTTCCCTCGACCGGCATTACCCGGCGTGGTTTCACGCGATTGGTCTTCGCGCTGCTGCGGTACTATTCCGCCATCCGACTCCCTGAACGTCGTTTGCCTTTCTTGTCGTTTCGACTTGTCCGGCATACTCAACCTTCCGTGATTGGTCTTCGCGTTAAAGTTAAGAACCTCAGGGCCTCACTGGTTGCCTTGACGACGTGGTGTGTAGCGCGAATGGGCCTTGGACTCCGGGTCTTCCCGCAGCACTCGCCATGACGCGTTGCGGGATGTTGCCTTCAGGCATGAACACACCCTGGGCAGGTTCCAATAGGTACAAAGATTTCGGAGCTCAATACCATTCAGGGCGGGCCAGCTACTCCCTACCTTTCATCCTCACTACCTTTCTGTGTACGCTTCAACCAGCGACTTCGACGTTTGGTCTTATACGCTGGCTGCAACACTCGATACGGAGCCCTTGGCTAGAGGTTACTCCGGCGGGATCTCCCCCCGCTCGTCTTCAAACCATTTCCAGTTCGCACGTTCAACCGGTTGTTATTTCTCGTTTTCGTCGTCGGTGTCAGTTTACCGTCTCGGACAGGACCTCGACATCACAGATTCGCCATCCATCGGCAGTCTTTCGGTAAGTGTATCTTCCGCGACGCTTGATCTTCCATGCTTTCGTGAAAACGACAAATACGGACACGGAGTACGTTCCGTTCTGGCTCGCAATCTGAGTTACGGTTCCGTCGTCGTTGATCGCAATGAACTCTCGCGTCATTTCGGAATCGACGGTCTTGAACTGTGCAAGTTGTTTGCTGACATCGCGCATAAGTTGCGCGCGGCCTATCGCCTTTCCATCGGGCTGCACGTATCGAAGGTCTTCCGTGAAGAAGTTCTGATAGGCTTCGATGTTTCTTTCGCAAAATGCTTTTCGCGCAGCAACGTGTACGGAATCCAGTTCATCGGCAATCGCGTTGATGTCCGGTTCAGTTGCCACGTCGACAGCAGCACGCTTTCGAGAAATAACGACCCGATTAACCGAGCCGACGAGTTTGATTGACCATTTAGTTGGACTGCGCCGTCGGCTTCGGTTCAATCGATGGTTCGTTGGCTGTTTCGTCGAACCTTATTGTGCCGAGGTAAGCCGCGATCTCTGGCGGTAGTGTATCACGTTCTTTAGCTAAGCCGAATGTAATCAGCCACCATTTTCCAGACACGTCAACAAACAGGGAATAGCTTGACCATGCGGGATCGTCAATGGTGAATTCGCGCTGGACACGCATCTCCTTCTCGTACGCGATGTGCCCGTGAAAGTCGATCCTCTTTCGGGAGGCGATCTCGGTGGCGGTCGGGGCCACTTGTTCGACGGCGATTAGCGATCGGAAACGCATACCGCCTCCGCGATGCCGAGCAACGATTTGCACGACGGGATGTTGGTCATACAACTCCCAATCGCGTGGCATCTCAAACAATTCCCAATTCGGTGGCATCACTATCGAAAACCCAGTCGCGTGATGTATTCGCCGAGACTCTTGTGGGGCATCCGCCGGAATCAACTCTCCGTATGGACCATCGGGAAATCGACTGGCGTCTCGGGCTGCCCGAATCGCAGGGCGAAGAATCGCTACCGCGCCGCCAACGATCGCGATAACGATAAGGCCTTCGAGTATTCGCTTCGGGTTCATAGCGCGAGATTTGCGAAGAATCCTTGGCCAACGAACAAGTAGTATATGGAATTCCACATAATCCTGATTGAATTACGTCCATGATTCTGCATAATCATGGACACATGTCAATCACTTGATCGCGCGATGATGTAGCCTAGATCGTTTGCCAATAACGACTTCGCTCACTCGTGACTCGCCGTGATGCGATGCGAACCGGCTGGAATATATGGAAATCGGGTGGTCAATTATGTCGAATTCTGCATATCCCAATTCTCCTTCGCCCATCAAACGATCGCAATCGCCGCTGCTGCAAGAGGTTCGGAACCATTTGCGACGATTGCATATGTCGATTCGGACGGAAGAGGCCTATATCAGAGCGGATCACAGGGGCCAGGACTCATTGATGTGCGCCCTACCTCCACCAAAAAATAGACGCGTCGCTACGCGCAACGACTGCTCCACTCGATGAACGCAAACAAACTAAACTGTTACGATCGATTGACGTAAGCCGGCGTCGCGGAAGTCTGATTTCCAAGGGATACGAAGCGATGCCCTAACCGAATTCGATTTGTGTTAGGCACCAAATCGGCGGCGCGGCTGGATTCCGCCTGTGACTGAAATCGGGGGCAGGCGTTGCATGAGGGCTGGCTGCGGTTGCGGATCGAAGCCGAATAACGAGTAGTCGACAAACATATTGTTCGTCAGGTCGGCAACATTGTCCTTTTTCCGCTCACCATGCGGATAGTGCTCACGACGATTGAGCGAGGTATAGAGTACCCCGATCATGTCGTCGTCATTCTTGCGACATTGTTGCGCCAGCATTTTGGTGACTAATTTGCCGATGCTAACGGCAACGGTATAGGACGGATTCGCTGCCGTTGCCGCAAGGGCCAACGTGTTGTCAAGCGTCGCGTGAAACTCGTCGTTCTGTAAGACCGTGTTCATTTCGACACCCATATCGCGTTGGTCTTGATCAGACTCGAGGGCCAGCAAGATCCAGTCGAACTGTTCCGGAATCCGATCCGCTTGATACAGAACATACCCCGTGTCTCCAAATGTCATCTCGTGATTATCGGTGACATTCTCGATCGTCATCAGCACGCGCGAATTGATGACGCGGGCAACAGACAGCTCAGCGAGCTTCCGTCTGCGTTGGAGGTTGTCCGTGGCAAGCAACTCGCCCACCTCGGGCAAATCCGTCGAGTCGGTAGTAATGAAGCTACTGAGTTGAACTTCGGCTCTGTCAGGTCCAAAGAGCTGAAAGATATTGCGTTCTTCGCGATTGTCGATGATCTTCAATTTGTTCAGCCGAAAGAAAAACATCGCGATCCTCACGTGGTGCTAGCACGACACAAACCCAGTACGCTACGACAGACGACTGTGGCTATCTAGCAAGATTTCGATGAGACGTAAATTGAGGTTGGAGAAGGTTCACTTCTGGTTTCGCGCCGGTGCTTTGTTACAACCAGAAGAAATAGTGTGACCCTTGCCGTTTCAGCGTTTCGCAAGTTGCACCGCGCTGTGAGTTTGCACTGGCACAGCCTATGACGTACAAGCCAAAAACAAAGCGGCACAACTTCCCGGGAGCATTCACATGCCATATGACGAAACCACCGCGAAACGAGTTCGCCCAATGCTCTCGCGACGGAAGGGCTTCACGGAAAAGAAGATGTTTGGCGGGATCGGGTTTTTGCTAAACGGAAATATGTGCTGCGGAGTGTGGAGGGAGTTTCTTATCCTTCGCGTTGGCCCCGCTGCGTACGAAGAATCGCTCGATCGGGATTTCGTACGGCAATTCGACATTACAGGGCGAGCCATGAAAGGTTGGGTGATGGTCGAACCGCAGGGTTTCGAAGACCCCGCAGATTTGAAATCATGGATTGAACTTGCCGCGCTGTTTGCGGGTTCATTACCCCCCAAAGCCAAGTCGTAACAGCGTCACTCTTCACGCGGACTCTGCTTCGGATCACTCGCCGAATCGTCATTCCGATTTTCTTTGGCGTTGGCGTCGACAGGCGATATCACCGTGGTTGGATCTCTAGCTACGCGCGGCTCCACCGCGCACGATCCGCTCATTCACGTCTCGACGCCCATCGCCGGCAAGACCCAACGATTCAGCACAAACCAAGCAACCACAATACCCGCGACCAGGAAAATGTCTTTCACGACAATCACCTCCTGCCATAATCCTCACATGATCCACGTCTTCTATATCACCCAATCTCCGCCGAGGACATCGTCGATTGCCTTTTGGAAGACGGCGCCCGGCTCCACGCCGACAATGGTCTCAGTTACTCGGCCATGTTGGAAGAGCAGGGCAGTGGGAAAGTTTCGCACGTCATAAGCTCTTGCCGTCTGCCAATTCGATTGTGCGTCGATGTGCGCGATGCGAACTCGACCTTCGTATTGTTCGGCAAGTTGGTCGAGCACTGTATCCATCGCACGGCAGGGGTAGCAGGCTTCCTCCCAGAAAACCACGAGTACAGGCTGCTGGCTCTCCACTACCTCGACGTCGAAATTCTGCTCGTTGACTTCAAAAGCCTTTACTGTTTCCACCTTGTCACTCTCCTTTCAAGGTTGTTTTTTTGGGATTGCGTGACTCTTGTGTGCTTCGTCAAATCCATGCTTGACGAACAGCGAGACGACCTTTGCGTGTTCTTGAATCAGTTTCACGACGTAAGGGTCTTTGGATGTTTCGGTCGCCTTGATACCTTTCGCCGTATCTTGAACCTTCATGTCGATCTTATCAGCGTTGCGAAATATCTCGGCAAACAGGGGATCGCGCATGCGAATCGGACTCGGCTTCTCGACTCGCAAGTACATTGCGGCGACATGTTCCTGAATCTTCCCAGCGACTTCAGGATCATCCGACTCGGTGATCGTCTCAACTCCGCCTGGCAAGTTCTTCACATCGCGGCGAATCTTGTCGCCGTTGGCAAGCAGGAAATGAAACGTGTCTCGATCGGTCGCGAACTGCGCGTCGCCGCGCCGAGGGCCACCGACTCCACGCTGCGCAAGTGCGTCGGCCCTCAATAGCCCTGCCGCGAATATCACTGTCGTCAATGCAGTCAGGTATTTCCGTTTCAAGGCTTAGGTTCCTTTCGTGTAAGGTCTATCCGTTGGCAATGGCTCCCGTCCAAGACTTTGCCGCCGAACACCACCGTGTAATTAAATACAGCTCGTTCTACAACCGTCCTTTCAGCATGCCGTACCAATACATCAAGGGCAGTCCGTATCGTTTAAGCAGGTACATACTCCAACGCTCTTTAGATTGGTCGAACGGAAACGTCTCGGAAGGATGTTTGTCATAATCAAATTCGGCCAGCACTAACTTGCCATAACCAGTGACGAGGGGACACGATGTGTAGCCATCATATTTGGCGGGAGGTAACTGGCCCCGGATAGCGGCTTTCACATTTCTCGCGACAACTGGAGCTTGTTTGCGGATCGCGGCCCCTGTCTTAGACGTCGGAAGGTTACTGCAATCGCCCAAAGCGAAGATGTTCTCGAAGCGGCTATGCCGCAACGTATGCTTGTCGACGTCGACCCAGCCAGCAGCATCTGCGAGCGGGCTCTTGGCAATGAACGCAGGCGCGCTCATCGGTGGAGTGACATGAATCATGTCGTATTCGACGGTTACTTCGTTGTTTGTGTCGAGTTGTCGGAATACAGCCAGTTTTTCCTCAGCCCGGATCTCGACGAGATCGTGATTGAAGAGGACATCGATCTGCTTTCGCGCGACAATCTTTTCAAGCGTCTTTGCATACTTGTCGACATCAAAGATCTTGGGCTTGGCGATGGCAAAAGTGACCTTGCACCTGTCGCGGACGCCACGTCGGCGAAAGTGATCTTCGGCCAGGTAACAGATCTTCTGCGGAGCGCCGCCGCACTTAATGGCACCTGTCGGATGTGTGAACAGCGCCGTTCCACCTTGGAATGAGCGGATCGTTTCCCAGGTGTAATTCACATATCGAAAAGCGTAATTGCTGCACACCTCATGCGTGCCGATCGCGTTCTTTAATCCCTTGATTCCATCCCAGTTCACTTGTATTCCAGCCGCGACAACGAGAAAGTCGTAACTGATTTTCTGGCCGTCTTGTGTGATAACCAGATTCTCTTCAGGGTGAAACTCGTCGACGGCACTTCGAATCCAAGTGGCGTTCCGCGGGATAACGGAAGCTTCGTCGCGTTGTGTCTCCTCACGCCGCGCAACACCGCCACCCACCAAAGTCCAGAGCGGTTGGTAGTAATGTTTGTCGGACGGTTCAATGATGGCGACATCGGCTTTGTTGAACCACCCCTTGCACAATCGAGCAGCCACACTCACTCCTGCTGTACCGCCTCCCACGATGACAACTTGGTGATGCCTGACGGGCCAATCAGGTGACGCAGCTTGCAGTGGAGCTTCTGTTTTGACTTGTTCAGGATTCAAGCGCTAGTTCCTTTCGTCGAGTGAGAGTTGCGATGATTCCACCGTTGCGGTGCGAACGGCAGGTGCCGAGACAAGCTTCATGCCTTCTTTTCCCAGCACAAACAGCCCCATCAACAATAGAAAGACAGCGAAGCCGCGCCGCAGCACTTGTTGATTCAATCCTTTGGCAATGTGGTGACCGAGAAAGCTGCCGACGACGCCGATGGCTATGAAGGTGCCCACGGTCTGCCAATCTACAGAAGCCCCCGCCGAGGCGAGAACATCCAGATACTTGAAAAAGCCGCTACATGATTGGAGGGCGATCAATGTCAAGCTGGTACCGATGGCTACTCGCATGGGCAACTTGGCAAACGCCATTAAGGCCGGCACGATCAAGAACCCGCCGCCAACTCCAACTAGCCCCGTCATCGTTCCGACAGCGACACCTTCGACGCCGACCAGCCAAGCGGCGCTCGCTGCGTGCGAAGCCTCGGATGCTTCTTCGCTTTCCGTGCCATCCGCGGCAGCGACTCGCTGTCGTGACATGAATACGGCGGCGGCGAGCATCACGATCGCAAACAGCATTAGCTGTGTTGCACCGGGGATGTAGTGCGATAACCAAGCCCCGAAATACGTTCCAATCATTCCCGGCACACCAAATAGCAAGACGGTGCGCCAACTGACCAGATGCGAACGCGCGTAGGGAAACATCGTGACAAACGCAATGCCTCCGACGATGGCTAACGACTCGGCGATGGCGATTTTGCCGTCGTGCCCTAGCAGGTAAACGAGCACCGGCACCGTCAAGATCGAACCGCCCGAGCCCATTAGGCCGAGCGTCAATCCGATCAACAGCGCTCCGATGATGATGAATGACATGGGTGGATATCAGTCGGCGAGATTGTTTACGCCGAACTACTTGGTTTGGCAGTCCGTGACTTGGTTCCAGGGCATCTTGGCGATCAACATCCCCATCGCACAGGTGTCGGTAATTCCAGCAAACATCAGTCCCGCGCCGACGAATCCCGACAGCCCGTAGAAAGCCGGATGCACGGCAAATCCGAGAACTACACCGAGCAGCACCAGGAAACCAGCAGCGATCCGAACTTGACGTTCGAGAGACATCGCCTTTTTGCCTCGCTTCACGGGAAGCCCAGCTTGTTCCCAAGCCAGCGTCCCGCCTTCGACATTGATAATATTGCGGTGCCCACAGGCAGCAAGTTTCTCACAGGCCTTCGCCGCACGACTGCCGCTGCGGCAAATCACGTACAGGGGCTTGTCGGACGAGCCGTTGCGATTCGACATGACGCTGTCCGGGTCGAACACATCAAGCGGGATGTTGCGAGCGTGCTCGGCATGCACTTCTCGAAATTCGACCGGCGTGCGGACATCAATCAAATCGATCGTCTCGCCCTTTTGTCGCAATGCTTCGAGTTCCTTCGGCGTTATCGTTCCAACCGTCATCGTAAGTGTCTCCATATGTTGTCTGCTTTGGCAATTTTGAGTTTGTTTGTGGGCATTGTCTTGCGTGCCAACGTATCTGTCAGTGCGCACGTCGTTCAATTAACTTGCGACAGTGTGCATTGGCTGCTCGCCGATCCCGTGACCGGTAGCTTCGACGCCGACCAAGCGTCAAATCCACCTACGAGATCCAACACATGTTCGAAGCCCTGTTGCTGGAGAATGCTGGCCGCAATTGAAGAACGATAACCACTTTTGCAATGTACGACGAGAGTCTTTTCGCTTGGTAATTCGGCGGCTCGTTCACTCAAGTGGCTCAGGGGGATGTTAACGCTTCCTTCGATATGACCATCGTTCCACTCCTTCTCCGCTCGTACATCGACAACGACCAGCATTGCTTGTTTCGCGATCTCTTCAGACAAAGCTTGGCTGGTGATGCGTTCTGTCGTAGCGATTAGGTCGGGCCGTTGCTCTAGCGACCCAGGACCGCCCGCAACGTAACCTTTAACCAGATCGAGGCCAATCCGCCCCAGTCGCATGGCCGCTTCTTCTTCGTCACCCTCGTCTGCGAGGACAATAACCGGCTTCTCACGATCCAGTACGGTTCCGCACCACGTCGCATATTTTCCCTTTAAGCCGACATTGAGTGACCCAGCCAAGTGAGCTCCCGCGAAATCAATGGCCTCGCGAACATCGAGCACTTGAGCACCCGCCTGTTGCATCGCCACAACTTCGCCGAGTTCGAGCGGCTTCAGCGAGTCTTGCAACGCCGTATCTAAGGACTGCCGATCTTGACGATTGAGTATCGCATCGTGAACAAAATAGTCCGGCGCTTCCGCTTGGTCCGCAGTTACGAGCCGTTTGAACTCGTCTCGGCTCATCGGCTGTAAGGCGTAGTTGTACTTTCGTTGTTCACCGATCGTGCTGTAGGCTTCTGAACTCAGCTGCTTTCCACACATCGATCCTGCGCCGTGTGCCGGATAGACCAGAGTCGCATCGGGCAGCGACAAGAGCTTGTTATTCAGAGAATCGTACAGCATGTCTGCCAACTCATCCGCCGTGACGCCAATCGAAGCAAGTAAATCCGGCCGCCCCACGTCGCCAATGAACAGCGTGTCGCCGGTCAGAACCGCATGAGGGTCGCGGTCGCTTTGGGCAAGATCATAAACCAGCAGGGAGATGCCTTCGGGGGTGTGTCCGGGAGTTTCGAGCACAGCGAGGCGGACTTTGCCAAATTCGACCACGTCGCCGTCCTTGACGGGAGTGAAGTCATACTCCGCTTGAGCCCGCTCACCAAGATAAATCTTGGCGCCTGCCTTGTCTCGCAACTCGATATGGCCGGCGACAAAGTCGGCGTGAAAGTGTGTCAGAAAAACGTACTTGAGTTGAAAACCGTTTGCTTGAGCGTCGGCCAGGTACTGATCAATATCTCGTTGTGGATCTACGACCGCTGCGACTTTGGTTTCTTCGTCCGCAATCATATAAGAGGCGTGAGCCAAACATCCAAGATAGTAACGCTTAAAGAACATGCTTCATCTCCTTGCTTTTTGGAGTTATTTCGTCGATCCTTATCGATTGCTAAATCGTAAATGCAACGAGTGTGCCAAGGACCGATGCAAACAAGGGAATTCGTCCATCCGTTGCATTTCAATGGGAATGAACCCATCAAGACGCACTAGTCTCTGGTTTTAGTCGCTTGACTGGATGAAACCGTTAAGCCCCTGCGTTAAGTGTTAAGTTAACGAGTTAACAATTAACTCCCCCCCTGAGGTCCCGTAAGGCACGACTTATGACACGGAAATTCACACTTCAGTTGCTATTTGCAGTTCTTTTGTGCGGAAGCGGCTTTGGCCAAGACAAAAGCGTTAACCCCGACATTAACAAGTCGTTTCAGCAGCCGGACGTGAAGACATTCATCGAAAGATTTGAAAGCGAGGGCCGAGAAGTCTACGACCACCGCGAGGAAATCATCGAGGCGTGCCAGCTGAAACCGGGTATGGCTGTAGCCGACATTGGGGCCGGTACAGGCTTGTTCACTCGGATGATCGCGCCGCGAGTCACGGATCGGGGACAAGTTTATGCCGTAGATATCGCGAAGCAGTTCGTCGATCATGTCGAAAAGACGTGCAAAGAAGAAGGGATAAAGAACGTCACAGGTGTCGTCTGTACAGCGGACTCAGCAGAGTTGCCCAACAACTCCGTCGATCTAGCGTTTATCTGCGACGCGTATCATCACTTCGAATTTCCCTACAAGACGATGCGGTCGATCTACCGTGCATTAAAGCCGACCGGACAGATTGTGCTGGTTGACTTCGAGCGGATTGAAGGCCAAAGCTCAGACTGGATCTTGAATCACTTGCGGGCGGGTAAGTCGACTTTCGTCAATGAGATCGAGTTGGCTGGGTTTGAAGTTGCGGAAGAACGAGATTTCCTGGCGACTTCGTACTGGATTCGATTCAAGAAGTCCGACCGCAAGAGCGATTCGAACCACACCACCGATTCAATCGACGACGTCAAGCGACTGCTGGCAAACGGTACGGCTCAAATCATCGACGTCCGCGAGAAAAATGAGTGGGACGCCGGCCACCTCGCCGCCGCAGAACTTGTCCCGCTGAGTATGCTTCGCGGACTATCGTCTGATCAGCTCAATGCGAAGCTGGCTGAGCAACTACCAAAAGACAAAATCATCTACTGCCACTGCCGATCCGGTGGTCGGGTACTCGCCGCAACGCCAATTCTACAAGAACTTGGGTACGACATCCGACCGCTGTCTATCGGTTATTCCGACCTCGTGGGTCAGGGATTCAAGAAAGCAGATTGACCTTGGTACCTATCCCGGCACTTCGATCGCATATCGTCCAATCTTCTTCCACAACGTGACGCGGCTGGTGCCGAGCAACTCGGCGGCTTTCGTACGATTGCCGCCGGTTTGGCGCAGTGCTTCGATGATTCGATCGCGCTCCGACCGTTCGTCTGCCGAGAGGTCTGTGGAGACGTCGGCCAGGCTCGAACCGTGCGGGTCTCGCAGTTCCGGTGGTAGATCGAGATACGAAATTCGGTCGCCGGCGACGTTCACACACGCATGTTCGATCGCGTTGCGCAGCTGCCGAACATTGCCTGGCCAGTGATAGTCCATCATCAGCTGCAAGGCGTCCCGTGCAATGCCATCCACCGACCGTCCTTTGGCGCGACAGAGTTCATGGATGAACTGGTCCACCAGCAGCGGAATGTCTTCTTTGCGTTCGCGAAGCGGAGGCAGGCGAATCTCAAACACGTGGATGCGATAAAAAAAGTCTTCGCGAATCGTGCCCTCAGCAACTAACCTTCGAAGATCTTTGTTCGTCGCCGCAACGAGACGGACATCAACCTTACGGTTCTTGCTGTCACCAACGCGACGAACCTCGTGTTCCTGTAAGACACGCAATAGTTTTACCTGGATCGCCGGACTGACATCGCCGACCTCATCCAGAAACAGCGTTCCGCCACTGGCCGCCTCAAAAACGCCTATCTTGTCGGAACTTGCTCCAGTGAACGATCCCTTCAAGTGACCGAACAGTTCGCTTTCCAGCAACGACTCGGGAATCGCCGAGCAATTCATTGCCAAATAGGTGCCATCGTGACGGGCACTCTGGGCATGAATCGCAGCAGCGGCGAGCTCTTTTCCCGTGCCGGATTCACCGGTCAAGAGCACCGTTACGTCACTGTCGGCGGCCAATTTCAAGCGACGAAAGACTTCCCTCATTGGCTGGCTGTTGCCAATCAGACGCTCGAAACGCTGTTGCCCGCGCGCCTGTTGCTCAAGAATTGCAATCTTTTCATTAGCTTGGACCATCGAAGTAATGTCGGAAAAGGTCCCAACCGCTCCAGCCGTCGCTCCGTTCTCGTCTCGCAAAATGCGGACGCTGCCATGAACGAACAGCGTACGTCCATCCTTGGACGACAGCTTACACTCTTGATTGCACATGCCCGTGGGAGGCGCATTGGAACGCAATAACTCGGCTATCGTCGAAAAGCCCTTGCAGTTTTGCCCTTCGAGGATGTCACACGGTCGACCGACTACTTCCGCACTTGAATACCCCGTGATCCGCTCCGCTCCTTCACTCCATGCTGCAAACAGCCCGTTCGCGTTTACCGTAAAGACACCGGGAGCCATCGCATCGATAATACTCGCGAGAATGCTCGGGTCTTTTCGAAAATCCAATTCCATCGAAAACTCGGGGGCTGTACAGCGGATCAACTGGTTCATGCACCGACGACAACACCAGGGTAGCCGACTTCTTCACGGTATGAAATGTGCCACTGCCCGACAACGAGTGTTCGGAGTACACTCGTGGTCGGATACATAGCTGGTTCCGAGCAAGAACAGATGACTTCATCACCGTCAGCCCCTGAACTCCTTGCGCCAGCGGGCGACTGGGACTGCGTGCGAGCAGCGGTTGAGAACGGAGCGGATGCGATTTACTTCGGTCTCAATTGCGGCTTCAATGCCCGCGAAAGGGCAAAGAATTTCGACTTGAGCGATTTAGCCGTGTTGAGCGATTTTGTGCATCGCCGCGGCGTGAAGGCATACACAACACTTAACACACTCGCCTTCCCGAGCGAACTTCGAGATATCGAAGGCCTGATCCGCAAGATCGCCTCTGCAGGCGTTGATGCAGTACTCGTACAAGATATCGGCGTCGCACGGCTTGTTCGTGCGATTTGTCCAGAGCTGGGCATCCACGCATCAACACAGATGACACTGACCAGTGCGGAGTGCATTCAAGTCGCCCAAGAGCTTGAAATCGAGCGAGTCGTGCTCGCCCGCGAATTGTCCATCGACGAGATTCGCAAGATCCGCAACCAGACATCAATGGCGTTGGAAGTATTCGTACACGGAGCGTTGTGTGTCGCTTACTCGGGACAATGCTTAACAAGCGAGTCGCTCGGCGGTCGAAGCGCAAATCGTGGCCAGTGCGCTCAAGCCTGCCGGTTGGCTTACGATCTTGTTTGTGACGGAAAGGATGTAGATCTCGAACGGGTGCGCTACCTTCTTAGCCCCCAGGACCTTGCCGCCTACGAACTGACTCCCGAGTTAATCGACGCCGGAATCTCATCCTTCAAAATCGAAGGGCGGTTGAAATCAGCCGAGTATGTGGCCAACATCACGCAGCACTATCGTCAGGCCATCGACAAAGCAGTCGCAGGTTTACCAATCCACTTTTCGCGGCGAGACGTGCAGGAGATGGAGCTGTCGTTTTCGCGTGGCTTCTCGACCGGTTGGTTGCATGGTTGCGATCACAAGATGTTGGTACCGGGCTTTAGCTCCGCCAAACGCGGCGTCTTGCTAGGCACTGTCTGTGGCAAAAGCGGAGATCGTGTGAGCGTTGAACTTGAATG
The DNA here is from genome assembly GCA_020638995.1 of Planctomycetaceae bacterium. GTDB lineage: Bacteria > Planctomycetota > Planctomycetia > Pirellulales > Pirellulaceae. Next base: position 843,614 of record JACKHM010000005.1, on the reverse strand, counting down.
CGAGATCTCGCGAGGAGACGGCATCGTATTCGAGGGTGACCGCGAAAACGATGACGAGCAGGGCGGTCGCGTTTATCAAGTCTTTGTCGATGGCCGAAAGATGGATTGCGCCGTCGAGTCGGGCATCGCGGAACTGACTTTTGACTGGGAAGCGATGGACCTCCGCCGGATCTTCGTCGGTCAGCGCATTTGGAAGACAGACGATCCGAAACTCACCAAACGGCTGCGAGCGTCTTACTCACAAGCGGATGCCGTGCGGCGCGTTGGCCTCGATTTGAAATTGACGGCCAGGGCAGGGCAGCCGCTGCGAGTGCAAGGCCGAACGACCAATGGGTTAAAGTGTCAGGTGGCTTCTGACGAGCCGCTCGAGGTCGCCACCCGTCACCCCGCGACACGCGAGGTCTTCGAGAAGCAATTCAGTCGCCTTGGCAGCACGGTTTATGAATTGCGATCACTCGATGCCAAAATCGTTGGCGCCCCAATGGTGCCGCTCAGTGTTCTCGGAAAGCTCCGCCACGCACTGATCGAACAACTTGACAGTGCCCGCGTTACACCCGCGCGGCGGATCACGCCCGAGTTGGTGCTGCCACAATTGGAAATGGCTCCGACCAAAGACACTAAACCTGATGCCGAGCCGCGATTGCGAGTACTCTGTCGGACGCTCGCTCAGTTACGAAGTACGTTGGCCCAGGGCGTTCGCGAAGTCTATGTCGATTTCCAAGACATTCGCGAGTACGGCGAGGCGGTTGCCGTCGCTCATGCATCGGGGGCGCGGATCTACATCGCCACGCCGAGAATTCAGAAGCCCGACGAACTTGGAATCTTTCGAGTTTTGATGCGGCACGGTGCTGACGGAGTGCTTGTACGAAATCTGGCTGGGTTGGAATTCTACCGACAGCATGGCATGCCGTTCATCGTAGATTTTTCTCTGAACGTGGCGAATCAGTTGACGGCACAATTCTTTATGGAACGTGGTGCGAGGCGAGTCACCGCGTCATACGATCTCAACCGAGATCAATTGTTGGACTTGGTAGCAGCCGTGCCTCCACAGTGGCTCGAAGTCGTAATTCACCAACATATGCCGATGTTCCACATGGAGCATTGTGTCTTTTGTGCGGTAATGTCACCGGGAACCAACAAGACGAATTGCGGTCGACCTTGTGATATTCATGAAGTGAAGCTGCGCGACCGCATTGGCAAAGAACATCTTCTTACGGCGGACGTCGGATGTCGCAACACCTTGTTCAATGCGACACCTCAGAGCGCCGCAGAGGCAATTCCGGCATTGCTCGCCAACGGAATTCGCGATTTTCGGATCGAGCTACTCAGCGACAACGAGGAGCAAATCGACCGCGTGGTCAGTTTGTATCGAGATCTTCTCGCGAATCGGATCACGACCGGCGACGTCTGGCGCACGCTCCAAGCCAGCAACCGGGTCGGAGTTACGCGCGGTACGCTCGAAGAACGGCGCAACCCGCTGGCGATACTCTGAACACGTCAGATTAGCCTCTCCTTGCTACCGATGACGATTACGAACGTGCAGTACTCGATCCGGAAAATCGGTAAAGGCCCCATCGACCTTGGCATCAACAAAGAACAGCTTCACCAGTTCTTCAAAGCTATTTGTGTATTCCGGCAAATCGTCCGCCCGTAACGTATACGGATGAACGAATAGACCATGTTGGTGAGCCACCTCAACGAGTGAAGTGAGAATCACTTGGCCATCCGCCTGGCGTCCCCAGACGACGTCGGACATCCTTGGCCCTATTCCTTGTGCGTACGCAGAGATCTCACGCATACTCTTGGCGAGCTCTCCTCGGTCGAAGTCGGTTCCAACTCGTTTCCAGTTATTCGCACCCAACAGTTGTACAAGGCGTAATTGACAGTGCAGCTCCTGCCTGATCCGTTTTGTTTCCTTAACATCAAAGCACTGTACGTATGCGAGATCTTTGGATTCGCGATACCCGTATTGGTCCAGCACGGCCAAGACGATCTTTGTAATGTCTTTGCCCTCGCTCTGGTGCCAAGCGGGTTGTTTGATCTCCGTATAGACGCCGACGTCACGTCCAGTGGACTTGTTCAACCCTTGAATCAACTCCAACTCTTCGCCCAGCGTCGGAACGGTAAAGTGTGAGGTGTGAGGTGGGAACCGGTTCGGGAACACAGGCTTCCTCTGCTTGGAATCAACACGCTCCGTTGCTCGGAGGCGTCTCACTTCATCGAGCGTGAAATCGATTGCGTAGTATCGCCCATCTTCTCGCCGACGTTCAGGAAACACGTCTGCGACATTCGTCACTGTGTCGAGATGAATATCATGCAAAACAATTGGATGATCATCTCTCGTAAGCACGACGTCTTGTTCGAGATACTCCGCGCCCATGCCGTGTGCGAGTGCCTTTGCTGCCAAGGTGTGCTCCGGCAAGTACCCTGAGGCACCGCGGTGCGCGATCACGATGGGTACTTCGGCACGGACCTGATTTGAGCTCATCGCAATGAGTACCGTAACCGCCAGCCTCTTGATTATCGCGTTCATCTATCCTCCGTCATTAGCCACCGGCGTTATTCTGGCTCGCTGTGGATTGCATCGTCAACCGTTGTTCCCGCACATTGCCCGGTTTAAACTAGCGACGACGCCCTTCCCGCCGCTCCACTCCCAAAGGGACCAACGCGAATGCCTGGCTCAAGTTCACTTTTCAACGCCGTCGTAATGTTCCTCGCGATGATCGCAACGACGCGCATCGATTCAATCTATGCCCAATCACCGCGTGACATGACTAAGGCGGATATTGAAAGATTGCACGTCGAGTTGTCGAACTGGGGTCGGTGGGGCGCGGATGATCAGCTCGGCACGTTGAACTTGATCACACCGGAAAGGCGCAAGGAAGCGGCGAGGCTTGTTCGGGAAGGAATCTCGTTGTCCTTGGCACGAAACGCCGAGACGACTTCGGCCGCAGATAACCCGAGCCCGTTCGAGCAAGTGATGCTGAAAACGGGCGGCGAACCCGGAAACCAATGGGCGATGGACAACTACAGCGTTTCTTATCACGGTTTTGCACATACGCACATGGATTCACTCTGCCACTTGCTTTACCGGGGAAAAATGTACAACGGCTTTTCCCAGGCGGAAATAACCATGCGAGGAACTGCTAAGCTCAGCATTCACAACGCAAAGTCCGGCATCCTAACGCGTGGAGTTTTGATCGATATACCGGCCTTGCGCGGCGTCGAGTATTTGGAACCTGCAACTCCCATCTATCCCGATGAACTCACGGCTTGGGAAAACCGAGCCGTGATCAGGATCGGTAGCGGTGACGTTGTCTTCTTCCGAACCGGTCGTTGGGCACGCCGCGCCGCGAAAGGACCATGGAGTGTCCAGGAACTGGGGGCCGCGGGCCTGCATGCTTCGTGTGCAAGCTGGATTCGCGAGCGTGATGTTGCGATGGTTGGAAGCGATGCGGCCATGGATGTCATACCCTCGGGAATCCCCGGCGTAACTCATCCGATTCATCTACTGACTCTGAATTCCATGGGAGTACACATCTTTGACAACTGCGATTTGGAAGCACTAAGTCGACAATGCATGCAACTCGGTCGTTGGGAGTTTTTGGTCACTGCAGCACCAATCCCGGTGGAAGGTGGAACCGGGTCGCCTCTCAATCCGATCGCGACGTTCTGAGCTTGGAAAGCCGGCGCGACTTTGACTCTCCGAGCAGGCAACTTTTCAATCGAACGGTTTGCGGTTTTTGTCGCGAGAACTTGGCTCAGGGCAGCTTCCCATTCCAGTATCAAGAAACACAAAACGGGCTGGCTAACCGCCAGCCCGTTTGCATTGAAGTCGCGTCACGAAATCCGAGCAACCGCGTTAGTATTGCCCAGTCGTAGGATACTGACCGCTACCGGATCCATAGCTCCAGGACTGATTCGCCGTGGCAGGTGCCGCGCCGCTTGTCGTCGGATAGCCACTCGTCGATGGAGCGGAATTGGTAGACGGCGGTTGCGATAGCGCTCCGGTTTCCCGACTGGTGCTACCTGGACGATAGCTGCCCGTCGTGCTTGATTCGTAGGAACTTGGCGAAGTTGTCGAGTAGCCTGACCCACCAGCATCACTTGCATAGGCTCGGCTGGCCGTGGCTGTCGTTGACTGTGGATATTGTTGATAGGAAGCTGGCTGTTGGTAACCGCCGTTGCTCGAAGTCCCGTAAGTGCTTGACGAGTAGGGACTCTGTGCTGTCGGATAGCCGGAAGTCGGGCTGCCGCCATATTCCTGACTATTCGTCATCGCTGGTTGGGAACTGCCGTATGGCGAAGCAGCGGTTTGACCCGTTGCGGCTGGGTCTCCGGCTCGGCGATAAGCGTCTGCGTTCCATGATTCTGTTCCGGTGTTGCTCTGCGTCACAGCGCCGTAACCGGCGGTGCCTCGAGCGTCTGCAACGCCATAGACGTTGCCGGAGTTGTATGGAGTTGTTCCGCCTTGTGACGCTTGATAAGGCGACTGATAAGGCCCGGTCGCTCCGGTCGACGGGTTCGCGGCTAGCCCGTTTGAAGTCGCGGGATATCCCCCGGCTGCACCCGTCGCATAGGGTCCTGTTTGGTAGCCTGTCGGCGCACCACCTTGTGTGCCGCCTCCATAACCGCCTTGTCCGGTCGTGTTTCTAGCGTAGGAAGCCTGTCCATAAGGCGAGGTCGCACCCGAGGTAGTTGCGGACGGAGTCGGCAGAGCGCCAACGGACGGCTTCTTCGGCACGCTGGCCAAAGAATTTGTCGTCGGCTTTGGCTTGCCCCAGCTGAGCCAGTCCGCGCCGGGCGCTCGATACCCGCTCTTGCAGCCGGTCATCACCGTTAACGCTAAACAACAGGAAGTTACACCAACCCAAGACCAACCCGAGTAAGTCGCACGCATGGCACCATCGCCCTCTACGACGTTCAGGGAAGGAGAGGCCTGGCCAAAGTTATCACAACGGCCGAACTAGTCTCTTCCCTGAGACTGTTAAAACGGAATGCGCAAACAAACGCGATTGCGCACGAAAAAGTTGTTGTAGGAGTTATTCGGTTCGACGGACCAGAGAAGTTCAACCAATCCGAAAACTTTGCCCGGCTTTTGGAAGAAAGTCCCTCAGCTAGATTAGGCTGCGGATAGTAGTGGTAGCGCACCGACACGTCAACAGCATTAATTGAGTCGGTTTTGGCGTTTTGGCGGGGTGCAGGAACGCACTTCTCGTGCTTTTGAGGGCAGGAAGGTTCACCTAGCCCGCATTTCCCACAGGCCGCAACCGTAGCGTCTGTTTTGGCGGCTAAAGGGGAGGGGAGAAGTTGACGAGTCCGCCGAGCGTGCTAGACGTTGCCAAACCTCGCAACTTGGCTAGCCCACGCGTGGGGTGGCGGCCTCATACTGCCATGTTGGCCGGATTGCCCGCACCCACCTGAGTGTTGAGAACTCGCGCTCGATAGTCCAGAATGCCGTGAAGAATAGCACTGCAAAGTGAGTCGTCGCTCCAGGCTCACTTAGCCGAGTATTTTTACGGCACGGCCAGATCTCTAGCAAAGGACATCGCATCCGCTGAGTTCCCTGAAGACGCCGTCAAAGCAGAACACACGATCAATCACAATCGTGATCATGCGTGGCGCATCATCGCGTCGGTCGCGGAATAGTCCGTCCTACAACAGCTCTCTTATCGGCTTTCCGCTGTCGACGATGCTCACTGGGCGACCGGTTGAATCTTCGTAGTGGGTGTCGAGCGGGATACCCATGGCGCCATAGATCGTGGCGAGGACATCGAGCGGCGTTGCGAGTCGCTCTTTGACGCCGCCCCCCCATTTCTCACTCATGCCGACGATCCGACCGCCTTGGATCCCGCCTCCGGCCAGCATCACCGTGAAGCAGTTCGACCAGTGGTCTCGGCCCGCGTGGCCGTTGATGAGTGGCGTGCGACCGAATTCACCTGCACAGTAGATCACCGTGTCTTGCAGCATCCCGCGGTCAGCCAAGTCCTCGACCAGCGCCCAAATCGCGCGATCAAGTGGCGGGAGATGCTGCTCCAATCCTAGTTCGATGTCGTTGTGATGATCCCAGTAACCAGTGTTCACTGTCACACAGCGAGTGCCAGCCTCGACCAATCGCCGCGCCAGCAGAGCACTCTGGCCGTATTGATGCCTGCCGTATTTCTCGCGAAGCGCCGGATCTTCCTTCGAGATGTCAAAAGCCTCGCGCACATGATCGCCGGCAACCATCTCCAGGGCTTGCGCCTTGAACGTATCGAGCCCTTCGATCACACCGCTCTTGTCAATGTCGCGACGTAGCGTGTCGAACTTCGCGAGCAGATTTCGCCGCGACGTGACACTCTTGAGCTTCAAGTCTCCAGGCAAGGACAGGTTGGGAACTTGGAAGTCCTTCGCGTTTGGATCGGCTCCTACCTCGAACGGATTGAAAGCCTTGCCGAGATAGTGAGCCTGCTGGTAGCCGAACGCCTCAGCTTTCGGCACGGCGACGTATGCCGGCATCTGTGGTTGCTTCGCACCGAGCGATCGAGAGATAACGGATCCGAACGACGGCTTCTGCTGAGCGATCCTCGCTAGCGTCGGACCGAAGTGGCCGGTTTGCATCCAGTGGGCTGACGGCGCATGGATGCCATTCTCGTGATGAACCGATCGTACCTGCGAAAGGTGATGCATGACCTTCGCCTGCAGCGGGAATCGCTCGCTAATGATCGTGCCGGGGACGCTCGTCTCGATCGGCGTGTACATACCGCGATATTCGGCCGGCGCATTTGGCTTCATATCGTACGTGTCCTGCTGGCTCATCCCGCCGTGCGTCCAGAAGACGATGATTGATTTCTTGCTCGCGGTGTTGCCAGCGGAAGCAGCCTGCGCGTCCGATCGCAGCAATTCGGCAAGACCTAATCCCAGCAGAGGCGCGCCGACCTGCAGAAAGTTCCGACGCGTTACTCCGTCGCAATTAGTAAATGTCGTCCCGTCGAGACACAGCATGACATAGTCCTCATAGTCGTTGAGCGCTGAGCTATCGACGACTATTTGTTAAACATAAACTCGTTCGTCGCCAGCAATGACCACAACAGTGATCGATACGCGTCACCGCGATCTTCCTCGCTGTTGAGAAAATCGATGGCTGTCTTGGCCTCCTCGCTACTCGGTTCACGCCCGAGCAACCGCAGGAAAATATCTTTCACATTATCGACATGGGCTAACTCATTGCTTGCGAGCCGAGCGGCGTAGCCACTGTCATCGGTCAGCTTCCTCTGAATCTCTGGCGAATTGATCAACGTCAACGCCTGAGCAAGGCTGGGTGCATCAACGCGCTCGCATTCGCAAGCCGAAGTCCGCGCCGGCCTGCCGAACACGTCGAGGAAGCTGACCGGAACATTCTCATCTGGCAAGTCGATCGCCCGCGTGCCCAGCTCAAATTCGCCTGGCCCGCCTGCAAACTTCGTCGGCACGTCGAGCACCTGACTGATTCCATCGAGCAACACCTCGGCCGGCAAACGCTTGGCATAGAATCTCGCGAACGTCTGCGTGTCTTCACGATTAAACTCGTTCGGCCCGGCCTCCAAGCCATACGAATACGAACCGCAAATGACGCGAATCAGATGCTTGATGTCGTAGCCGCTGGCGATGAACTCGGCAGACAACGCGTCGAGCAACTCGGGGTTCGTCGGCGGATTCGAATCGCGCGCGTCGTCCATCGGGTGAATGATACCTCGACCGTGAAAGTGAGCCCACATTCGGTTGACGAACGTGCGAGCGAAGAACGGGTTGTCGGAAGCTGTCATCCAGCGAGCGAGCTTGCGCCGCGGGTCGTCGAAGCGGCTCACATCAAACTCCGGCCCACCGAGCGCTTTCGGCTGCATCAGCTTGCCGTTGCGAGGATGAATCACCTGGCCTTTGTCTTTCACATAGATCACTTCGTTAGTTGGAACTTCGGCGTCCGCGAATCCACCCTTGCGACCAACGCGAGCGAACACCGCAGCAAGCCCGTAATAGTCGGCTTGGCTCCAGCGATCGAACGGATGGTGATGGCACTGTGCACACTGAATCCTCACGCCGAGGAAGGCTTGCGCGACCGACTCGACATAGTCGGGCTGCGTCCGGACCTGACGATACCAGACGGTTGGCGGGTTTTCGTTTTGATTGCCGCTCGCCGTGATGATCTCCGAGACGAACCGATTGTAAGGCTTGTTTGCGGCGAGTGAGTCGCGGATCCAACCCGCAAACAAAGCCGTTCCTGGCCGCTGCTTACTCGTCGAATAACCGCTGCCGCGATTCTGCAAGATGTCGGCCCATTTCAGCGTGAAGTAGCTGGCGTACTCCGGTCTCTCCAACAACCGATCGATCAGTTTGCTTCGTTTCTCGGCGCGCTTGTCAGCGACGTACGCTTCCACCTCCTCGCGAGTCGGCAGCGTGCCGCAGATATCAAGCGACGCGCGGCGAACAAATGTTGCGTCGTCAGCTGGCTCGGACGGCGTGATGCCCAGCCGCCGCCACTGACGAATCAACAAACGATCGAACGGCGATTCGAGTCGACCTTCCAAGTCGTCGAGCTTTGTAGAGACTCTTCCTCGCTGCTGGTCGGTCATCTGTAACGGCACAGCAGCGTGGAATGTGGCAATCTGAGCGCCGTAACGCAGCATCACGGAGAACAGCCCCGGTTTGTCGAGCGTCTGCACAATTCCGTCAGACTCAACCGCGGCGATTTCCGGCTCGTTCGTTTCATAGACCGCTTGCCGCGTGACGTCTCGCGATGTGCCGTCGGATAGGAACGCGGTGACGCGGAGAACTTGCGTTGCCTCGTTGCCAAGCACTTTCTCTCCCGGGAACACCTCGATTCGTTCAACGATCGGATCATTGGGTGAAGGTGCAACGACCCCGGTCGCGATCCAACGGCGGAGAACTTCGTACTCCTCGCTGTCGATATCAGTCCGCCGACCACCACCATGCGGAGTTTCGTTCGTCGCCTTGACCAGCAGCAAACTGCGATCGGGGGCGGCCAGCGAAATCCGCCGGCCGCGGCCTTCCTTGACGATCGCTCGATAATCCAATTCGGGTTCGAATCCGAGCAGCGACAACTTGAATCCGTTCTGGCCAGTTGCCTTGCCGTGACACCCGCCGCTGTTGCAACCGAGCTTGGTCAGAACGGGTACGACGTCCGTAGTGAAGCGGACGGGAGCGTCGCTGCCGAGTGTAGAGTTAGGCAACACGAGAAGCAGGGTGCATGTAATGCACCAGGACAGAGTTCGATGGTGCATTGCATGCACCTCGCATTCCGATCGGCTCACTCAACAATCTCCAACGGCAAGAAGCAGCTTCCGTGAAACAACGCCTCGTCCTCCAACACGCCAACCGCGTAGAGCCGCAGGAAGGGGATCTGACCCAACTCGGCATCGTCGTTGGCGATGACCTGAATTGTACCGGATTCGCCTTGCCCGACAGAAGTCACACCACGGCCTCGCAAACGGCCAACCTCGGTAACTCGTCCGGGAGCGGCAAGTTCCGTGTGGATCTTGCCGATGAAGCCGTTCACGCGATGAACGGTGTAGTTGACCTGAGCGATCTGGCCTCGCTTGATTTTTCGCGGCGCGTCGAGCGCCAAGTCCAACTGGAACATCGGCGGATGGACTTCAAACGTAACGGTGTTGCTAACAACCGTTACATCCTGCGTCTTGCCTTCCTGGCCGGGCATCGGCACGCTGCTCTCCGCTTTGATCGCGAACGAGTACATCCCGACCGGAAGTGAATGCGGCAGGTAGAAGCTGATGTAGCCTTTGTCCTGGCCGGCCGGAATCGTCGCGGTCTGGTTGCGAATCAAATCTGGCAAGCCGATCGCGGTGAGTTTGACCGGAGCGGTGTGGCCCGCTTGAAAACATTCGACCCGGACAGCAACATCGATCACGCCGCCGGGTGCATGACGAACCTGCAACGCTCCATAGGTTTGATGATCGCGAGGCTCATGCCCGTCGGCGGTAATGCGGATCGCAGCATTGCCCGCAACCGCAAACGGAAGGTCAGACGCGAGGCGACCGCTGCCATTGGGAAGGCCGCTGTGAATCATGGTCGCAAATTGAACGATCGAATCACTCTCCGGTTCGTGGGAAGGTAGGCTTGATTGACCGGCGTGTCCGACTAAGTCGAGTGCTGAGACTCCCCGTGCGGCGTCGGTTTCAGCAGTCAGGACAAGCGGAGCTTTCGTCACACCCGGGCCGAGCCAGATGTCGGGGCAAGTCACGCCCGGTGGAAGGTTTCTCGCGGTGACACAAATCGACTTGTCCAAGCCGCGACGACGAAAGGCCAGTACGTCGAGAACCGTTCGTCCACCCCGCGGCACATTGATGCCCGTTGGCGATTCCGGTTGAGCGATCGCGACAAGCCGCACGTCTGGTTCTTCGCGACGAATGCCGAAGCGGTAAACGCGGCGAGGGTCGTCGTAGATGCCTCCAATCAGGTTACGAACGCTGATCAAGAATGCGCCGTCGGTCGGCGCGACCCAACGGCCTTCTGGGTCGAGATGCGACGAGGGGAAACGAAGCCCGCCGATGTTTTGAAGTTCGTCGTGGAAGCTGGCGAGTTCCGTATTACCGGTTGAGTCCAATACAGAGAGATCGAGATCGACCGGCGAACCGATTCGTTGACCGTAGGCTTCTAAGTAGAAAACTTCGCCGCGGCGAACATCGATGACGTACCAATGGCATTCGTCGCTCGCGGTCAATTGTCCGCCGATGTCGAGTGGGACGGAGATCGGTTGTGCTGCGCTCGGCGAGATGTTGTTCCGGGCAGTTGCAACCTGCGCGTCAGTGACCGCGATCAGAAACGGGACATCAGCGTTCGCAAAGTAATAAGGAAAAGCGTCAACCGAGTGTGACGCGGACCAACGACGAACCGGTAACTTGGGCGCCGCATTGGTTGGCGTGATACGGACGGACGCCGATTCAAATGCGAGCGGCTTGCCGAGTTCCGAGTCAGCGGTAGCTGGGGTGGAGCGTACCGAGCCCCCAGCGTCCGGCGGGTCACTTCCGGGGCCTCGCTGCGTTCGACCCGGGCTACTAAGAGCAAGTTGTTGTGTGCTAGGTGTTGAGAGGTTCCAACCGAACAGCTCGACCTCGCTCTCTGTTCCCGCTTCAACAACCGGCGGCGCGGCGAAGACAATTCGTGGACCAGTGGTGATGTCGAGACGATAGATATGATGGTCGCTGCCGGAATAAACAAGATCGTGAAGCCTGACGATGTACTCGCCATCGGAAGGGATCGCGAATGCAATTGCGGGGTCAACGCCAAAGTAACCGCGATTGATCGCGAGCCGCCGGCCTTCGCCATCCAGCAACTCAAGCATCGCTCGCAGCGGCGAATCCATGCGTTCGGCCCAACACTCGATGATCAGCTTGTCGCCCTTGGAAGCTGAAAAGCGATAAGTGTCGGTGTCCCCTTTGGTGATCTTGCCACTGATGGTGCTGTTCAGCGCGACGATTTGATCCGGCTCATCCTCTTTCGGATCGACTTCGATGACATGACGCCGTGTGGTGACGAAGAAGGTTCGCGCAGAAGTGATGCCGTTGTCGCCGATCGCTTGCACATCGTAAAAGCCGGGGGGTACATGGTCGTCAATCTGAACGGTGAAAGTGTTCCCATCACCCTTCGTGAACGACACGTCCGGATGGCTGCAACGCGCCGCCGACAAGCCTTGCAATCCTTCAGCTGCGAACGTCACCGAGCCGCTCGTACCAATCTCACCGCCGGGGGGAAAGACGCTGTGTAATTGCTGTCCGTCGACTCCTGTCGTGATCAGGAGCGCGATGATGAAGAAACCGAATCTCTGCAGTTGTCGTGTGAACATTATCGATCGTATCAGATCAATTCGCGGATCGGCTCGCCATCGGGGAGGACTGGGATTGGGCGGCCTTGGGGTGTGAGTGTGTGTTGGCGGGTGTCGATGCCGAGGTGGCGATACATCGTGGCGAGGACATCGGTGGGACCGACCGGACGCGTCGCAGGGACTTCGCCTTGGTTGCTGGATGTGCCGATAACTTGATTGACTTTTAGGCCGCCCCCGGCAAGAAGGATGCTCATCAGCGATCCCCAGTGGTCGCGGCCACCGGTCTTGTTCACTCGCGGAGTGCGACCAAACTCGCCCCAGACTACCAGCATAATCTTCTTGTCGAGGCCTCGCTGATAGATGTCCGTGACGAGGGCGGTGATCATCTGATCGAGCGGCGGTCCCGAGATATCCATGCCTCGGCTTGGACCTTGGCTGCCATCCACAGGACGATTGTCGTTGACAATGTTCAAGTGCCAGTCCCAGCAAAGCGAGTCGGGCGCTGTGTTGAGTGTAACGAAGCTTACGCCGGACTCGACGAGCCTGCGCGCAAGCAACGCCATCTTGCCCCAACGGTGTTCGCCATAAAGCTTCAACGTCGAGGGTGACTCTTGCGAGAGATCAAACGCTTGCCTCGCTTTGCCAGACGTGACGATGTTGAGCGCGGCGCGATTGAATTCGTCGGCGTCGTCGATTTCCCCCGAGCTGTCAATGTCGCGAGCAAGCTTGTCGACCTTGGCGAGCAGCAACTTGCGATCACCCATTCGTTTGATCGTCAAGTCGTCGGCGAGTTTCAAGCTGGAGATGTCTCGCACAAGTCGAGCGTCATCAAATTCGTACCGGAAGGGATCTTGCAAGATCGTGAACGGCTGGTGGCGCGCGCCGAGGTGACCGGCTCCCATCACTTCGCCGATATTCGGGTTGCGAGTTTGCTCCTCGGAGATCAACACATACGGAGGCAGTTCGTTCTTAGAACCTTCTTTGAACTTCGACACGATCGACCCGGCCGACGGTCGCGACGCGCGGTTGTTCTCGCCGATGTAGCCGGTCGACAGCCAATGTGCTCCAACGAAGTGCCCATTGGTCGTGTGAGTTACCGTGCGAATGATCGCCGTCTTGTCGACGATCTGCGAAGTCTTTGGCAGCTTCTCGCAGAAAATGATCCCCGGCAACTTCGTCGCGGTCGGCGAGCGGTATGGTCCACGAATCTCTTCCGGCGCGTTCGGCTTCGGATCGAAAGTCTCGAATTGGCTGGGCCCGCCACCCAGCCAAACTTGAATTACCGCGGTGTTACGGTCAGCCGTCAGGCTCGCATTCTCGGCACGGAGACGCATCACGTCCGCCAGCGACAACCCCGCGCCGCCGGCCAGCAAGGTGGACTTGAGAAAATGACGTCTCGTATCTCGCGGCATTGAAACTCCTCTGTCGCGATTGATGATCGGCATATCGTTGATACGATTGTAATCGGTTCGCTTGGCAAGGTACATGCAAGTTGACACCGTCCTAACCCGCACCTTGAAGGTTTGATCCAGCCTGCAGTAGACAACAGGAGTCACATGATGCTCGACCGACGAACATTTCTTGGCACGGCCGCAAGCGGATTCGCCGCCACCTCTCTTTCCCTTGCCGCCGAAGCGCAAACGCCTCGCCATCATCACGACGGAGTGGCGTTACCATTCGCACGCCTGGCACATGGGCACTCGATTCCTAGTCGGCTACCCGATCAACGGCCGCTGGCACAAACCGCCGTTCGAAGTCGTCTCGGCTTACATCGACCAGTGCCCCGACGGAGATCTTAGCCGCGCACGCTCCAAGGAGTTCGGCTTCCCGATCTACAACACGATCGCCGAAGCCATGCGCTGTGGCGGCAAGGAACTGGTGGTCGATGCCGTGCTTTGCATCGGCGAACATGGCAACTATCCGACGAACGACATCGGCTAGAAGCTTTACCCGCGATACGAGTTCTTCAAAGATGTCGTCAAGGTTTTCAAGGGGGATAGCAAGAGCGTGCCGATGTTCAACGATAAGCATCTGTCGTGGAAATGGTCGTGGGCGAAGGAGATGGTCGACACGTTGCGCGAGATGGGCTTCGGCTATTGCGCCGGCTCGTCTCTTCCGGTGACTTGGCGAATGCCGGCGATCAACATGCCGTACGAAGCCGACATCGACGAAGTGATGTGCGTAGCGATCGGCGGCATCGACAGCTACGACCTTCACGCGTTTGAAACCATTCAGTGCATGGCCGAGCGTCATAAAGGCGGTGAAACGGGGGTGGCTTGGGTCGAGTCGATGCGGGGCGACGCGGTGTGGAAGGCGATGAAAGGAGGCTCGTTCGAGGTGGGCGGCTGGGACCCTGGGCTGTTCGAAGCGTGCCTCTCTCGCAGCCAAACGCTGGCCCAGCCGAAGACGTTCAGCCATCCGTACCCCACGACGGCGCAGATGCGGGAGTGGGTCAAAGATCCAATTGTCTATCGCTCCCAATATAACGACGGACTGAAAGGCTCGATGCTGCTAATGAACGGCTTGGTGGGTGACTTCACCTTCGCCGCACGGATCAACGGCCGAAACGAACCGCTCTCGGCACTCTTCTACTTGCCGCCGGCTCCGAACGTGACTTACTCGGCCGCCTTGATGTCGAAGGCGGAGGAGACGTTCGTCACCGGCAAGTCACCACTTCCGATCGAAAGGACGTTGTTGACGAGCGGCTTGGTGGAAGCTGGTGTGCAATCGTTGGCAAACGGCAAGCGAATCGAAACGCCTTACATGAATGTAAATTACGACGCACCTCGTGAATCAACATTTGCGAGGATGTAGCATCCTCGTGCATTGCGATCGCGATAAGTTCATCCCAATACGCCTTGATAAACGTGTACCAGTTCGTTTTGAACGATTGCGTTCCGGCTCAGATTTAAGGCCACGTTCCTTGAGAATACTTCCGACCGACTCGCCAGATATTGCTTGGCGAGATTCTGGATTGCGTCGGCACTTTGATCGTCGCGAAATACATTCGCCTACCGTTCCGATATCAGCCGGCCGAGTCAACATGTCTCGCGTCCAGCCATGCAAACTCAACGATGTGCCCAATTTGTACCCAATCGTGGTTTTGAGGTGGCCTTGAAAGGAGCCTGAATCGCACTTAAACTCTTCCATAGAGAGAACTTGCCAGAGTGGCGGAATTGGCAGACGCGCTGGATTCAAAATCCAGTGTCCGCAAGGACGTGAGGGTTCGAGTCCCTCCTCTGGTACTTTTGGTAGCAAGGACTCACGACAATTCGTTGTGAGTCCTTTTCCGTTGCTAGTCCGAGAGTTCTACATCGAGTTTTACATTTTTGCCATCGATCGCGTTTCCCTGGGTCGCCCAGCGTAGAGCACTTGCGTCATTCAGGCAGCGGCTCTTCAACGTGGATCTTGCGGGCATTGGCGGCAGACCGCGGAGCTGGCTTCGTGTTGATGCAATAGTTGTCCGTCGTCGCCACATTTGCGTGCCCGAGCCAGTCCGTTTACCACATCCGTCGAAACATCGTTCGCAGTCAGTTAGGATGCACAACTCGAACGGCACTTCTTTGGGGGCTTAGTGCCGGTCGGCGGAATTTTCTGCGGCTACCAGCATTTAATGCGAGTCGTTGTACCAGAAGCATTTGAACAAGGATTCATCGAACCCGTATCGAGTGGGCACACCAGTTTGGAGTCGCTCCGTCGGTAAGATCAGTGTGACGCTTGCGACAGTGCCGCTTTGATGCGTCGTGCAGTTTTACCGCAGACCTTTTGCAGAGGTCTGGCTCCGGGAGACGAGGCGAAACAAGGTGGCTTGATCTCTCGGCAATCGATGGCTACCTGCGTGGATCACGGCGGTGCAGATCTTGAACTTTCATCAGCGAAAGTCTGACAAAATGGCGTTTCTGTGAATGCGACGTGCTTTCCAACCGCTGACCGAACGGATGCCTACAACTCACGCTTTCGCCCGCAAAAATCCGTCTCTTCTACTGGAATGCGCAAGCGTCAAATGCGATGATCTTTTGCACTGTAATCCTCTTCCGTATTCAAGGAGTTGACGTCATGAAGCGCATATTTGTCGCGATTGCTCTGCTAATCTTTGCACAACAACTGCACGCTGACGAACCTAAGCAGTTGCTGGACGTCGCGTACGGCAGCCATCCACGACAAGTGCTCGACTTCTATCAAGCGAAGTCGGACACACCTACACCGGTTGTACTTTATATCCACGGAGGTGGATGGCAGGGCGGCGACAAGAAGACCAACCCGAAGGCATTTCTCGACAAGGGCATTTCAGTCGTTGCGATCAATTATCGATACGTCCGCAACGGTGTCGAGGAGAAGATTAAGCCACCCGTGAAGGCGCCGCTGGAAGACGCTGCGCGAGCGCTGCAATTTGTGCGTTCCAAGGCAAGTGAATGGAACCTCGAGAAGTCGCGCATTGGCGCCACCGGAGGCTCGGCTGGCGCCTGCTCCTCATTGTGGTTGGCTTTTCATGACGATATGGCAGATCCCAAGAGCGATGATCCAATCGCCCGCGAATCGACGCGACTTTACTGCGCTGCCGTCAACGGAGCTCAGGTGTCGCTCGACCCGAAGCAATTGCGAGAGTGGATGCCAAACTACGGGTACGGCGCCCACGCATTCGGACTGCCGAACTTCCAGAGTTTAATTGACAATCGTGAATCCGTTTTAGAGTGGATCAAAGAATACTCCCCAATTGAACACATCTCGAAGGACGATCCACCGATCGCATTATTCTACGGAGGTGAAGTCCCCGTCGTCGGCGCTTCGCCAAAAGATCCAACGCACTCGGGTATCATGGGCGTCAAGCTAGAAGAGGGTCTGAAGGATATCGGAGTCGACGTGGTGCTTGTCCATCCGGGGCGTGCCCACCCTTCGTATAAAAACTCGACAGACTATCTGATCGACCGGCTTACTAAATGAAGCCGTTGCACGGGTGCTGTGGTAACAGCCTGGATTGATTAAGATAGCCCGTTCGTCAGTCCCTGTAGCTCAGTTGGATAGAGCATCGGTCTTCTAAACCGGCGGTCGCAGGTTCGAATCCTGCCAGGGACGCTTCTTTTGATTGAGAAAGAGTGAAAGGTGTCGCAAGAGTAAAAGCAGTGCGGTACGGCCCATCGCGTGCAAGAGTGACGATCGCCTCAATCGCTCAATGACGATGCCATCGCACGCGGCACCCGACTAACAGACCAGCGTCCCAGATTTAATGTAAAAGCCGCGTGTCGATCAGGCCAATGTTCGGGCTCGACCTACCGGTGAGTGCGAGGTCGGGCCAAATAGGGTGAGGCGAATTGCGAGGCAGCGTCGCAAACGCCAAAAACGATTATGCAAGGGTGTGTTTAGGGGCGAGATCCAAAAACCGCGAACGCAAATCCGGCGATGAACGCCACTAACGGGAACTGACAACGCCGAACTCTACCGTTGAAAACAAAAGGGTAACTTGGTCGTTTTCGTCGTGCCGCATCGCGAACATCCAAACTTGTAGTTTGGATCATTGTGTTAACTGCCCGCAGTTTGGGCAGGGGCCAGCGAATAGATCTTTACGTCGTCCACAACGGCATTCTTTGGAACTGAAAGACGTAACATCCGCTTTGTCGGATGGGCAATTCCTTCAGAAGAGAACGATCCGACTTCTTTGCCGTCGATGGACAGGGTGAGCGTATCGCCGACGACTTTGACCAGCAACGAGTACCATTTGCCCGGCTCAAGCCGATTGGGAAACTTTGCAGCCTTCGTTTTCAGCATTTCCTGTTGCGCTACGGTCAGCTGGTTTGCTTGTCGCAACTCGCGAATTCTCAAGTCCATATTTCCGGTCTTGAGATCTTGGAGTTGCACATCCATCGTGCTGACTCTCGCTACGAACAAGTGGCCTGCATGAACTGGCTTGTACTGCAGGTCTGCAAAATTCAAACCAAGGCTGTCCTGCTTGTCTTCGAGCATGAACCGCAACGCGACGTACCCGTCGCGGAACTCGGCGGGGTGAGTTACTGAAACCGCGTGGTCGGCGACTTTGTGGATGTAGATGTACATCGCACCATCGCGGAGATCTACTTGCTTGTTGCCCGCGGCCCGCGTTTTGCTGTTCGAGCCCCAACCCTTGCCAATCTCATCGGTATTCTCCTGGGTTTCGTTTCGTTCAAAGTCGTCCTCAAAAATCAGCGTCCCCCGCTCTGCGGCCGTAGCAACCGTCGAAAACAGGAGGACAGAAAGTAAACAACAGCACGTGGCAATCAGTCGTTTGTTCATGGATCGGGTACCTATTCGTGTTTGGTTCGATTAGAGTGTTCGTGGAGTCATCGAGCGTGCAAGAGCTTAGCGTGTTACGGTCCAGGTTCAACTCTGGAGACTCCGCTTAGATCTGTCTGATGGACAAGTTGAAAGTAGTCTCGTCGGCATTTGTGCGTCACGCACAGGGTCGACAACGCATCGGCCTTAGTTTACACCGTCCCTACCCCGATTCACTAGCATTGCAAACGAACGATTATGAAAAAGTATCTGCCTCTCCTGTTGATCGTTTTGCCGTTCGCCGCTTCCAGTCTCTGTGCGAGTGAACGTCCGAATATCGTTTTCTTTTTTACCGACGACCAGACGACCAGCACGCTCGGCTGTTACGGGAACCCGATTGTCGAAACGCCTAATATTGACGCCTTGGCCCGGCGAGGCACGCGATTCGAGAACGCGTTTGTCAGCCATTCGATCTGTTGGGTGAGCCGCACCACGATTTTGACGGGATTGGTGGGACGCAGCTACGGAACACCGAGCAATCCCGAGCAAGCAAGGGCGGACGCGGTCCAGACGCTCTACTCCGATATTTTGCGAGCGAATGGTTATCGGACGGGATACTTTGGCAAGTGGCACGCCAAGATGCCGCAAGGCTACCAACCCAAGGATCACTTCGATGAGTTCGAGGCGATTGGAAGAAATCCCTATTACAAGAAGCAACCCGACGGCAGCTTGAGGCACGAAACCGAATTGATCGTCGACCGCGGAATTGACTTTTTGAAGAACCAACCGAAAGACAAACCGTTTGCGCTGAATATGTGGTTCAACGCTTGTCATGCCGAAGATGGTGATCGTCGCCCCGGAATTGGACACTTTCCGTGGCCGCAGGCGGTGGATGGCATGTACGAAGACGTCGAAGTGTACCAGCCTCGTTTAAACGATCCCAGGATCTTCGAGGCGTTGCCGGACTTCTTGCAAACTACGATCAATCGCGAACGATACTTCTGGCGATGGAACACCAATTTGAAGTACCAGATCAATATGCGTGCGTACTTCCGCATGGTGAGTGGAATCGACGGAGCGATCGGGCGGTTCATGCGGGCACTCGATGAGGCAGGTCTCGCCGATAACACGATCATCGTTTACTCCGCTGACAACGGATACCACATGGGGAATCGGGGTCTCGCAGGAAAATGGTCGCATTACGAAGAGTCCTTGCGAGTGCCGCTGATCGTCGCAGATCCGCGCGTCGAAGAATCGCAACAGGGAAAAGTCACAGATGCACTCGCCTTGAACCTGGACTTACCCGCGACCTTTTTGGATTGGGCCGGCGTCGCTGTACCGCGGCAATACCAAGGCCGCAGTCTGAAGTCCGTCGTTGACACAGGCAAACCAGCCGATTGGCGAACAGAGACCTTTCACGAACACTTTGCAGTTCGAACTCGCATTCCGGCGTTTGAAGGCTTGCGAAACGAGCAATTCAAGTACGTTCGTTACTTCGATCACGGGAATCACGAGTTTTTGCATGACTTGATCAACGATCCTGACGAACTCGTAAATCTCGCCACCGATCCGAAACATGCCGAGACGTTGCGTGCCATGCGAGAGCGGACGACAAAGCAAGTGGCCGAGTACGGCGGCCCGCTTGCCCCACTTAAGGGAAACTTCACAGCGTCGACCGTCCCGCACCCTGAAGCATCGGCTGCAGTTACCGTTCGACCGGGCAAAGATGGGTGGGTCAATCTGTTCAATGGCAGAAACTTGAATGGCTGGGAGGGCGATTCGCAATACTGGTCCGTCCAGGATGGTGCTATTACCGGCGTGACCGATGGCTCGTTGAAGATGAATCGTTTTCTCACCTGGACCGGTTCGACAATCCGCAATTTTGACTTGCAGGTAAAAGTGAAGGTCACCGCTGGCGGCAACAGTGGCATTCAATATCGGGGTATGTCGCGGGCGGAGATTGGTCTCGACATTGTGTCTGGTTATCAATGCGACGTCGTCGCCAACACGCCGGAATACAACGGCATGCTGTATGAAGAACGCGGCCGCCGTATCTTGTCGCATACAGGCGAGAAAGTGATCATCGACACCGCGGGCCAACCGTGGGTCGTCGGCCAATTGCCGTTCAAAGAGTTCGCACCGGGCGAGTGGCACGATTTCCGCGTACTCGTGGAAGGCAATCATCACCAACACTGGATCGACGGCCATCCAACCGCAGATCTGATCGACCTCGACGAAAAAGGCCGTGCCCTCGAAGGTGTCTTAGCGGTCCAAGTCCACGTCGGCCCCGCGATGACCATTCAGTACAAAGACTTCAAGATCAAACACTTGCCGGATAACATGCCACTGCGAAGCGCCGAAGACAGTCCAATTCCCGACGACGCCTATGGAGTCAGACCACAGGGAAAGTTACCCGCCGACTGGAAGGCACCTGTTTATCGCGATCGTTAGCTCTGTCCTGGCGCCGTTCGAATGAGGCTCTTGGCGAGGGCAAAACGTCTCGTCACGTGGAGAAGAATTGCAAAGCTCCCGCCGCGTCGTGAGCAACTGCGGATTCATGCTTTGGCGAGTTCGTGTATTCATTGCCCAAGGATGTCCCAGGGAATCGGTTCGTTGCCACTGCGCGTCGCCATGCCCTCGATGTAGTCGGCCGGCGTGGCATCGTCCAGGAACAAGACGGTTCCGTCGGCTAGGAGGACGTGGGCCCCCTCCGCGTGATGGCTGCCCATCTCTTGGCCGAAGCCACCGTTCACAACGTATTGCATGCGATTCGCCTTGAGATCACGGGGATTTAGCCAGGTGACTCCGGTAACTTGCGTTTCAACAACTAGAATCGAAGTTGTCAAATCGTCTTGGGCCTGATTGATGCTGGTCGGTTCGGCGTCCGGGAAAAAAGTGTCGGCGCCAGTAATTACCATGTAGCTGGTTTCGCCCAGGGTTCGTGCATCGGGGTCGGCAGGACAACCGTAGACATCGGGCATGTATGGAACAAGTTGCAGATTGTTCGGGCCATCCCAGGGCTCGTCGAAGTCGTACCGAGAGTAGAGGCCCGGCTCGTTCAGATAAGGCAGGAGCAGCACGCGCCAACTGTGGATCGGCTTGCCGCTGGCGTCGGGGATATACGCTGGCGGGAGTGTCCCATGAGCGGCTTCGTAGGATCGCAACGCCATTCCGATCTGCACAAGATTCGACTCACAGGTTCGTTTATGCACCATCGTGCGTGCCGCACCGATTGCCGGAAACAATGCCACGAAGGCGATGGTTGCGACGAGCGCCGCGGCTCCCAATCCACCGCATACCAGTAGAATGATCATGCTGGTAGATACGGGGCGACGTTTCACGACAATTGCACCGGTCGACGCGACTGTCCGTGTTCCCTCATAGGGTATTGTGATCTGCTTGCCACACGATGCACACGGACCGCGCTGACCAACGTACTCGTCTTCGACGAGCGTATTAAGTCCGCAATGAGGGCAGCTAAAAGAGATTGGCATGCAGGCGATTGGAAAAGTTGTCGTGGATTGACGAAGACCCGGCCGAATTGGCCTTAATTACTTCGTGTCCCCATTCTCACGAGTTGCTCGCACGATGTCCACGTATTGTCGGGCCAAAGATTCGATTCTCGCCATGTCACCTGCTTCGACCGTTTTTGCCTCGACGAGCGAGCCGCCAATGCCTAGGGCAAACGCACCCGCGCGCAAGAATCCGGCTGCTGTTTGAAGGTCGACTCCGCCGGTTGGCATGAGATTCACTTGAGGCAACGGACCGTGGAGCGCTTTTAAATAGGGCGCACCTCCCATCGAATCGGCTGGGAAGACTTTGACGATGTCGGCGCCGGCTTCCCAAGCGGTTACGACCTCGGTGGGTGTGAGCGCGCCCGGCATGATCGCTTTGTCGTAGCGGCGGCATAGCCGAATCAGATCGACGTTGGTCGATGGTGACACGATAAACTCAGCTCCTGCGAGCATGGCGGCCCGCCCCGTTTCGGTGTCCAGGACGGTTCCCGCTCCTAGCAAAGCTCGATCACCGACTTTGTCTGCCACCCGTTCTAGCACTCGGAGCGCATTCGGCACCGTGAACGTCACTTCCATTACCGTGATGCCACCGGCGAGCAACGCCTCGGCTACATCCACAAGTAATTCACTGCTGCGGGCTCGTATTACCGCGACGATGCCGCTGTCTTTGACGCGTTGGAGTTGTTCTGTCTTTCCCATGAAAGCTTCTACTCTGGAGTTGGAGTCGGAATGGCTGAGCGGTAAGGTCGTCGACAACATGTCCCCATACTGTCAGATTACTAAGTCCCCGCTGTGCCAGATGTTACAGGGTTCGCATTGAAAATCCTGGACTCGTCACGCGGGTTGTGCATAATATTCGATGTTCGCACGTCAGCAAACCCTTGCACATCATTCGGTCGGTCGTTCGGTTCTCGCGTCGATGAAGGATTTTCTTCAAACTACACCTGCCCAGCTTGTGATCTGGACAACGGTGCTGCTGGTCTTAATGACCATAGCGTGGTACGTCGTGGGAAGGTTTCGCGATAACGCCGACGACGACCGTCTGACAGCCAATGAAATGCTCACGAACTTCGAGGAATTGCATCACCAGGGTGACATCAACGACGCGGAATACCGAACTATAAAGACGGCGTTAGGGGCCAAGCTCCGACAGGAGTTAGAGGATGCGGAGAACAAGGGTTAGGAGGATTTGCGACCGTCAGGCAGTCGGTCGCAATGGTGGTTCGCCTAACCGGAGTAATCCAAACGTCCGGTAACCGTAAGGTGATCGCGACGACGAATGAGTATGACGAATGTGATCGCTCGACGACCGTGGAAAGGATTCCCCGTTTAGTTGAAACCGGACTTAGTACCGGCTTCAGCACCAGCGAGCTTTACAACTAGGAGCCTGTTTTCGATTTCAAGTCCGAGTGATTGGCAACGAGATCGGGAATCCCAAAAGGAGTGTCGAGTCTATGTCTGGTGGAAAAGATACAACCACAACAACTACGGGGCGCCGCGGGGGCACCACGAAGAAGAACGCATTTTGTTCCTTCTGTCGTAAGAGCTACCGAGACGTTGGGCCTTTGGTCGAAGGCCCTGGCGATGTTTACATCTGTGGCGAATGTATTGATCTTTGCCAATCTATTTTAGAGCAAGAGCAACGCCGCCGCGGTTCGAGCAAGCAACTATTCACCGAGATCCCAACTCCCCGGGAAATCGTTGCCCATCTGGACGAATATGTGATCGGCCAGAGTGCCGCAAAGCGAGTTTTGGCAGTAGCGGTTCATAACCACTACAAGCGGCTTTCGCTTGGATGGGAAGGGTCCGATGTCGAGATCGAAAAATCCAACATCATGCTGATCGGGCCCACGGGCTCGGGAAAGACATTGTTGGCTCGAACATTGGCTCGAACCCTGAATGTCCCCTTCGCCATTGGTGACGCAACGACGTTGACCGAAGCTGGCTACGTCGGCGAAGACGTCGAGAACTTGTTGCTCAAGTTGCTGCACGCGGCTGACTTTGATGTCGAAGCCGCTCAACGCGGCATCTTGTACATCGACGAACTCGACAAGATCGGCAAGACGAGCCAGAACGTATCGATCACTCGAGATGTTTCCGGAGAAGGTGTCCAGCAGGCGTTGCTGAAGATGCTCGAAGGCACCATCGCCAATGTCCCACCTCAAGGCGGACGTAAGCATCCGGAGCAGCAGTATATTCAGATCGACACAACGAATATCCTGTTCATCTGCGGCGGGACTTTTGTGGGGATCGAAGATATCATCCGCAAACGATTAGGCAAACGAAAGCTTGGTTTTGGCCAAGGTTCCGGTTCGCACCGCGAGTTGCCAACGGCGGAAGTGCTGCCGCAGGTCACCACGGACGACGTCTTGGAGTTTGGTTTAATCCCAGAACTCGTCGGACGATTGCCCGTGACGACCGCACTGGCTCCGCTCGATCAAGAAGGACTTGTCCGAGTACTCAAGGAACCTAAGAACGCTTTGATTCGTCAATATCAGAGTTTGTTCGAAATGGAGAATTGCGAACTCAATTTCACCGACGAAGCGTTGATCGCAATTGCCAATCGAGCGCAGTCCAGGGGGACAGGTGCCCGTGGCCTGCGTAGCATTATCGAAGACGTAATGCTGGACATTATGTTCGACTTGCCAGACCAAGAGCGGGGCTCAAAGTTCGAGGTCAATGCCGACATTGTTGAAGGTCGAACGAAGATGTTCAAGATGCCAACGAGCAAAACCGCATAGGTTGGCAATTAAGTAATACGACGAGATCTGCCCTCCCAACGTGCGGGCGACAACGAATGAATCGTTGTCGCCCGCTTTGTTTGCGCGCGGCAAGCGGTCACATTCGCGCGCGATATCACCCGGTTCCGCTCCGTCTGTTAACGCAGACGTCGGCTCTCTCACGAGGTAGACGAAAACGCGAGCAAATGGCACACTATCTGCTAAGCACAGTAGCCGACTATTGGTTGGTCACTAACTCACCTCTCTGTTTAACGACTTGAAAGGACTCTGGCGTGGAACCATTTCTGCTCGACGCGCAAGGCATTACCGTCACCGACATCGCTCGCAATCCCTCGCCATCTCGCCTGTACCAAGAAGCCATTCGACGAGACAAAGGGACGAAAATCTCTCACACAGGAGCGTTAATCGCCTACTCGGGTGACAAGACGGGTCGGTCTCCGAAAGACAAGCGAGTTGTCCGACGACCAGAGTCAGAAGCGGATGTGTGGTGGGGCCCGGTCAACATCGACATAAGCCCTTCGACCTTTGCCATCAATCGCGAGCGAGCGATCGACTATTTGAACACTCGCAAGCGACTTTATTGCATCGACGGATATGCGGGCTGGGACCCCGAGTATCAAATTAAGGTGCGCGTAATCTGTGCGAGACCGTATCACGCGTTGTTCATGCACAACATGCTTATCCGTCCCACGCGCGAGCAGCTTGACACTTTCGGCGAGCCGGATTGCGTGATCTACAACGCTGGCGCCTTTCCCGCCAATAAACATACGACGGGAATGACTTCCAAGACGAGCGTCGATCTCGACCTTGAAAACGAAGAAGTGGTTATTCTAGGCACCGAGTACGCTGGCGAGATGAAGAAAGCGGTATTCACGCTGATGAACTACCTAATGCCGAAGCGAGGCATTTTGTCGATGCACTGCTCGGCCACGGCAGATCGCGACACTGGTCGATCGTCGGTGTTATTTGGACTGTCTGGAACCGGAAAAACGACACTCTCAGCGGACCCCCGCCGGCTGCTGATCGGCGACGACGAGCACTGCTGGACGGATTCGGGTATCTTCAACATCGAAGGCGGTTGCTACGCTAAGGCCGTGTTCCTCACCCGGGAGGCAGAGCCGCAAATTTTCGATGCGCTTCGCTTTGGCTCCGTGTTGGAAAATGTCGTCTATGATAAGGCCGACCATCACGTCGATTTCTCGAACACCTCGATCACTGAGAATACCCGGGGCTCGTATCCCATCGAGTACATCGACAACGCCAAGATTCCTTGCACCGCCGACACTCCGACAGATGTCATCTTTTTGACTTGCGACGCGTTCGGCGTTTTGCCGCCAGTCAGTCGCCTGACCCCCGAGCAGGCCGAGTATCATTTCATTAGCGGATACACGGCGAAGGTAGCCGGGACAGAAGTCGGAGTCACCGAGCCCCAGGCGACATTCTCTCCGTGTTTTGGTGGCCCCTTCCTGGTCTGGCACCCGAGCAAATACGCCGAGTTGCTGTCGGAGAATATCCGCAAGCATAAGACGCGGGTTTGGTTGATTAACACAGGCTGGAGCGGTGGGGCTCACGGCGTTGGTTCGCGAATCAAGCTGCAGTACACGCGTGCTATTATCGACGCGATTCACTCCGGAGAGCTTGCTGATGCTCCGACTCAAGACGACCCCGTCTTCCGAATCGCAACAATAACCAAGTGTGCAGGTGTTCCGGACGAGTTATTAATCCCCAAAAATACATGGAAAGATCAAGCGGCGTTTGAGGCGACCGCAAAGAAGTTGGCTGAACTCTTTACGAAGAACTTTGCGGCTTATGCGGACGGCGTACGCGAGGAAGTACGAAAGGCAGGACCGGCGATCGCATAGGATCTCACCGCCGCCAAACAACTCGCCGAGTTCATTTTCGTCCGACGTGACGGGATTTACCAACGCTCTTTCAACTTGCAGGTTGCACTGATCGCACCTTGCCGAATGGTTGGTAGCTGCGCTGCCGCATGGCCGCCGACACTATTGTGTCAGCAGAACCTCCGGATAAACGCAGTCGACGTTACAAGCCGCGTCGTGCCCAAATAGTAAGGGACACGGAAAGTCTTGAACGATCGAACCACCACCTAGAGCTTGATAGGCGCTAACAACGGCACTGAGTTGCTGGCGTTTGGTTTCAATGAGGACCATTCGCGTCTCCATCATCTCGCGCTGGGCAAGCAGCACGTCCACATACTCGGCCCGAGCGTTCTGGAAGAGTCCCGTAGCTGCGTCGACCGAAGCGACCAGCGCCGCTAATTGCTGCTTTTTAATCTCGATGCTCTTGCCGTAGTTGTCGATCTTAGTCATTTGATTGACGACTTCGGTATAAGCGTTGATGACGGTTCGCTGATAGTTGTAAATCGCCTGTAACTGCTTCGCGTTTGCCGTGCGATAATCAGCCTTGATGGCTGCCTTGTTGACTAACGGCGCGACTAACTCGCCCACAGCGTTGTAGATCAACGATTCCGGAGTCCAAAACAGATATCGCGGGTTGAATGCTTGATAACCAACACCGGCATTAAGCGACAGCGAAGGATAGAATCGGGCGCGAGCGACCTGCACGTCGAGTCCGGCGGCGGCCACTTGGCGTTCGGCTTCGCGAATATCAGCACGGTTTACTAACAATTCCGAGGGTACACCGCTGGCAATCGCCGGCAGATACAGATCGAGGTACTCCCTCCGATTTCGTTCAACCTGCTGTGGGAAGCGACCGGCGAGAAAGTTAATTCGGTTCTCGACCTCGATGATCTCCTGGTGAATGATCAGCTTCTCGCTTTGGTTCTTGCGAACCTCAGCCTGAAATCGCTGTACCGCCAATTCTGTGCCACGCCCCGCATCCTTCATTGCTTGCGCAACCTCAAGGCTGTGTTGTTGGATCTGGATCGTTTGGTCCAGCGTCGTCAGCCGGTTGTCGAGCGCCAACAGTTGGTAATACTCGTCCGCAATCTCCGCCACCAAACGAGTCACCACATAGGTTCGCCCTTCTTGGGTTGCCAGGAACCGGAGCGCCGCTGCGTCTTTGGCGTTCCGGAGCTTTCTCCAGATGTCGATCTGCCATGATATGTTGGTGGCAACGAGGAAATCCGGGAGCGGATCGGGAAAGCCTCTGCCGGGAGCAATCTCGAGTTGCTCTTCGACCGCCCCGGCGCGAGTGAACACGCCTGGTTTATCAACGCCGGCGCCCGCTCCAATCGTCGCGAAGGGAAGGTACTCGCCCTGCCTAGCCTGAACTTCATTGCAAGCAATCCGAATCTCTTCCGCCAGGATATTCAATTCCTGGTTGCCGACCAAAGCTTGCTCGATTAAGCCCGTAAGTACCGGATCGTTAAAATATTCGAGGAAGCCGATCTGGGACGAATTCTCGGCGTTGGAAACGCCCGGACCTATAGATTCGGGGTGAAATTCGTTCGGGGCAATCTCCATGCTGCGGTCCCGCATCTCCGTGGTTCCCACTGAATCGTCTGTGCCGCCCATCGGTGGTTGGCTCACGGCATTGACATAATTCACCAGGTGAGTGACACCCGCCGGACCGGGCGAACCCGTGCCCCCGGAAAAGTACTCCACATTTGTGGGCGTGTGGAAGCCCTCCGGCAGCGCCGGCCCCGGAACGGCATAGCGTAGTTGGGGTATCCCACAACCAGACGCAACCAGAAGGGCATTCGCAGTGACCGCGGTCACCAGTGCACTAATTCTGTTTATACCCTTCGCGTTCGAAGATCTCGCTGAGCGGTTCATCGTGTTCATCCCTGATAAGTTTGCGCCCGTCTGCCATCTTGGCGAACAGGTAATACAGGCCGGGTATCACTAGGACCCCAACCAAAGTGCCCATCAACATTCCACCGACGGCTGTGGTGCCAATCGTACGGTTCCCGATTGCGCCGGGGCCTGTTGCCCGTACCAACGGAATCAATCCGGCAATAAAAGCAAACGAGGTCATCATGATCGGTCGGAATCGCAGCTTGGCCCCTTCGATGCCGGCATCCTTGATGCTAACGCCAGCCTGCCGCCGTTGGACGGCAAATTCGATAATTAAGATCGCGTTCTTGCCCAACAGTCCCACTAGCATGACAAGACCAATTTGGCAGTAGACATCGTTGGCCAGTCCCATCGCCTTCAGAAACAGGAAGGAGCCGAACACACCAACCGGCAATGAGGTGATTACGGCCAGCGGTATGATAAAGCTCTCATACTGCCCAACCAAAACCATGTAGACGAAGACAACGACGATCAGGAAGATATAGACTGCCGTGTTCCCAGCCTTGGCTTCGTCATACGCAAGCCCTTGCCAGTCGATGTCGAAGCCGTGGGGCAGTGTCTCGGCGGCAACTTGTTTGATCGCCGCGATAGCTTCACCGCTGCTGTAGCCTGCCGCCGGTGCTCCTTGAATCGGGGCCGTTGGATACAGGTTATAGCGGCTGATCTCGTTGAGACCTTGTTTCTTTTCGAGTTTCATGAAAGCCGAGTAGGGAACCATCTCTCCTCGGTCGTTCTTGACAAACATATTCTCCAAATCTTCGGGGAATCGTCGAAACTCCGGCTTCGCCTGAACATAGACTTTGTAGAACTGGCCGAAACGGACAAAGCCCTGCTCCCAAGTGCTGCCTACAACGATGGACAAATTGTCCATCGCGTCGCGGATCGAGACGCCTTTTTGCATAGCCGCATCGTTGTCGATCACGATTTCATACTGCGGGTAATTTGCCGCGAAGAAGGTAAATAATCCCTTGACTTCCTTGCGTTCGCCGAGCGCCGCCATGAATTTGTCGGTCACTTCGCCGAGCGACTGGTAGTCGCCGCTGTTTGTTTTGTCCAGCAGGTTCACCGAGAACCCTCCAGCCGCCCCGAAACCAGGTACCGCGGGCGGCTCGAAGAACTCCAGTTTGATATTGGCAATCGATCGGCCCCGTTTTTCGAGTTCCTCGATGATCTGCTTCGAGGTTAATTCGCGCTCGGCCCAAGGTTTAAGATTAATAATGCACGTACCGGCGTTAGAGCCGCGTCCCTCGGTTAGCACTTCGTAACCAGCAACGGAGGAAACCGAGGTGATCTCTTCCATCTCTTTGCAAATCGCCTGGAGTTCATGGCACTTGGAGTTGGTGTACTCCAGCGTGGAACCGGGCGGAGTTTGTACGATCCCATAAATCATGCCCTGGTCCTCCAACGGGATGAAACCGCTGGGTAGCACCCCGTTGACGACCATGATGCCATAGCCGAAGGCACCAATTACCAGCACCGTTATCAACCGCCGCGTAATGATTGGTCGCAGAAGTAGAGCATAACCGCCGGTCACGCTCTCGACAGCCCGGTCGAACAGATGCAAAAAGATCCCCAGTGGCCCGCGTTTCTTCTCGCTCCCATCACTTCCCGAAAAGACCGCTCGGAACGAAAAGGTAGCCAGCAACGCAACGATGCCGGCAACGACAATCATCCTCGTCTCGCTCAACGGAAATTGTTCGGAAGCCACTTCATGAACAATCTCGACGTCCAGTAAGAAGTAAACTCCTGCACCGACTGCTAGCCCGAGAATAACGCACAACAAGCCCCGCAGAATCCAAGCGTGCCGCGCGCCGATCCTATTGAGAATGCGGTTGATCAATCCGACGAGGCCGCGTTGCACTTCGTGGTTGGAGTGTGGCCGCAAAATCATTGCGCACAACACCGGCGTCAGCGTAAGGGCCACCACACCAGAAAGCACGATAGACATCGCCATAGTCAACGCAAATTGGCGGTAGAACACCCCGACCGGTCCGGTCATAAACGTCACTGGGATAAACACGGCGGTCATCACCAAAGTGATTGCGATGATCGCACCGCTAATCTCTTTCACGACCTCCAACGTAGCCGGATAGGGCCCGAGGTGTTTCGAGTGCATCTTTTCATGCACGGCTTCGACCACCACTATCGCATCATCGACGACGACGCCGATCGCCAGAACCAATGCGAACAGCGTGATCAGATTGATCGACATGCCGAACATCAGCATGAAGAAGAACGCGCCGATCAGCGAAACGGGCACAGCTAGTGTGGGAATCAAAGTGCTGCGGAAGTCGCCAAGGAAGAGATAGACGACGAGTGAGACCAAAATGAAGGCCTCAAACAACGTGTGCAGCACTTTTTCAATCGAAGCGTCTAAGAACTTGGAAACGTCGTAAGTCACGGCATAGTCCATCCCCGGCGGGAAAGACTCCTTCTTGATTGCCTCCACCTTTTCCTTAACTTTTTCGATGACTTCCGCGGCGTTCGAGCCGGGAGTCTGCTTGAGTACGATGGCGGCCGAAGGTAAGCCATCGATATCCGAATAGAGGTCATAAAACGACGACCCCAATGTGACCTTAGCAACGTCCTCGAGTCGCAGGATCTCACCTTCGGGGTTTGCCTTCAGTATGATCTTCTGGTATTGCTCCGGGGTTTCGTAACGTCCAACCCAGGTCAACACGTACTCAAGCGTCTGAGATGTCTGGCCTGTCGCTTGCCCAAGTCGCCCTGGTGAACCGATCATACTCTGCTCGGCCAGCGCCTCCATCACGTCCTCGGAAGCGACGTTGTAGGCGCGCATCCGGTCGAGATCCAGTTCAACTCGCATGGCGTAGGCGCGGTTGCCGAGAATTGTCGCTTGGCCAACACCGGGAATCCGTTTGATTTCGTTCAGAATGTTGACCGTGGCATAGTTGTACAGAAAATTCTGGTCGACGTTCGGATCTTTGCTGAAGACATTGACATACATCAACATGCTGGTCATGTTCTGCATGACGATGATGCCCTCCCGGTCCACGATAGGTGGGAGGTTGTTCCTTACCATCTGGACCCGGTTGTTGACGTTCATAACCGCCACATTCGGGTCCGTGCCTGGCTCGAAGATGATCTGAATTGTTCCTTCACCTGCACTGGTCGCGGCACCGATCATGTAACGCATGTTCGGAACACCGTTGATTGCCTGCTCCAACAGCACCATCGTCGAATCGATGAGGACTTTGGCGCTGGCTCCCGGATAGGAAACCGACACGCGTACGCTGGGTGGCGCCACAGAGGGGAACTGCGAAATCGGCAGCACGCCAATCGCAAGCCCGCCCATGAACAGGATCAGTAGCGAGATCACGATGGCCAGTGCTGGCCGATGGAGGAATTTTTCAAACACGTTGTGATGGAGCCCGGGTGTGAGTCGTCGTGAAGCGCAAGCGGAGTTTCGGCGAGTTGTAGTTCCGATCGATTACCCGCCCGATAGCCTTGAGACTTTCGTAACGGGAACACTGCTATTCGGCGTGGTATTTCAGATGAGCAAAGACCTCCTCCGGATCGCGGAATTCGTACGCAACTTTGTCGCCGTCGCGCACTTCTCGTATTCCTTCGAGAATTATTCGCTCGCCCTCTTCGAGCCCCTTGCTAATCACAAATAAGTCTTCCAATTCGTTCTGGACCGTGATGTCGCGTTGATGGACGACATCGTCCTCTCCAACAACGTACACATACTGTTTGGCAAGAATCTCGTAAGTTGCCCGTTGAGGGATAACAACGACGTTATTAAGTTGTCTATGAATCAATACCGTTCCGGTCTGGCCGTTGCGCAGCAGACCGTTGGGATTTGGAAAGTCTGCACGGAAAGCAATGTTTCCCGTCTCATTGTTGAAGTCGGCTTCGATTGCACCAATGGACCCGTGTTGCCGAAATGTTTGGCCGTTGGCCAACTTCAATTCAATCCGCAGCGCGTTGTCCTGATTATCCAGATTGTTATCCAGTTCTGTCTTGTACTCGAGGTAACGAGCCTCGGGGACGTTAAAGTAGACCCACATCAATTTGTTATCGGACAAGGTCGTGAGGACATCTCCTTCTTCGATCAAGCTTCCCTGCTGATTGCGTTGGCGGTCAACGATGCCGTCGAACGGAGCTTTAACG
Source organism: Planctomycetaceae bacterium (assembly GCA_020638995.1). Classification (GTDB taxonomy): domain Bacteria; phylum Planctomycetota; class Planctomycetia; order Pirellulales; family Pirellulaceae. The sequence goes on along the minus strand of JACKHM010000005.1, from coordinate 811,387 downwards.
TCGGTAAAATTCAACTCAGCGCGAGCTAGTTCGAGTTTGGCCTGAGCCTTCGCTAGTTTGGCATTTGCTAACGCGACCTCCTGATCCGAGACCACAGAACGGCCCCCAATTCGCTTGTCGAACAGCTTCTTCGTGTTGTTGAATTCGATCTGCGCGAGTTCCGCTTCGGCTGCATCAGCATTTAGCTTGGCCTGGTACAACACCGGCAGAATCTTGAACATCAAGTCGCCTTCTTTGACTTCCTGCCCCTCACTGATGTTGACTTGATCGAGATATCCGCCTTCCAATGCCCGCACTTCGATGTGCCGGCGGGAGTGGATCTGGCAAACATATTGTTGTGTGGTAATCACGCTCTTTCGCACGGGACTGGTCACCAGGATCATGTGCGCTGGGTGACCATGCTCCGAGTGTTGCTCGTGATCCGACTGCACTTCGGCATGAAGCTCCTCCTCGACGTTGCTGCATCCGACTAATGCAACACAGAGCAGAAGAACGGCTGGAATCAAAAGAATTCTCACAGGATTGAAACCTCATGGCTGGCTGTCTAGTGTGCGCCCCAGTTCAGCGTTTGGGAGTGAATGGCGGGTAGGATGTTCGCACAACACCCAACTCGCCCTCCTTCGAGCAAATGCCAGGCCAGACATTTCTGACTTCGTCCCTTGTCCCATCATGCGAGCGGTCTCGCGTCCTCCGCATACAACCCCAACGCCGCACGACAGCCGGAAGACGATATCTCCGTTGCTAAATAATTCAGGCGGATCAATGTAATGGACCACATCCGTTGTGCAGATGGTTGCATGTGATTGTTACGGTTGAAGAAAAACTAACAGCTGTATCGTCCGACCGATCATAACGGTATTAGCGAACACCCAATCGGCGTTGGAACTCCTGGAAACTTCCTAAATTGACGCGAGATCACAAGTTGCGGCGTGCTGGTACATGCAATCGCTTGCAGAGAATCTGCAATTGGTTGCAGATTCTGTAGGGAGTGTGGGAACTTGCGCGAATGGCTTACCACAACATCCACGCGCAGGCAGGCGCTATTCTCCGGTAGTGAAGACTGAAATCCGGCGACTTGCCGCCGAATCAGGCAAGTTGCACCGAATCTTCACTTGCCTAACGGAGCTCGGAATTTGGATCTAGCTTCTTCTGCTTCTGCATGTGAGGTGCAACCGATGAGGTGGTCGTTTACCATCCCCATTGCTTGCATAAAAGCGTAACAAGTCGTCGGCCCAACGAAGGACCAACCTCGGCGTTTTAGCTCCTTGCTGAGCGCCGTAGATTCAGGAACCATCGCACGACATCCATCAAAGGCAGAATGCGATGAAGGTTCAAATCGCCAGAAAAACGCAGCTAAAGAACCGAATTCGTCGACAACCTTCAATGCCTGATTCGCATTGTTAACAGTTGACTCAATCTTGCCGCGATGTCGGATGATACGGGCATTCGTGACCAGCCTGTCAACTTTCGCCTCGGTGAAGCGAGCCACCTTGATGAAATCGAATCCCGCAAACGCCTTACGAAAGTCTTCGCGTTTGCGAAGGACCGTGATCCACGAAAGTCCGGCCTGAAACCCTTCGAGGCAAATCTTCTCAAACAAGCGTACATCGTCATCGACAGGTCGGCCCCATTCGTCGTCGTGATATGCAACGTACAGCGGATCGTCACCACACCACCAACAACGAGTCGCCCCATCCGCTCCGGTAATCAACTTCGGCCCATCTGCCATGTGACTGTCTCTTATTAGCCGGTGATCGCCCGGATCACTTCTCCTTGAACTTCAGTCAATCGTTCGTCTCGCCCCAAATGCGGGTACGTCAAGCGATCCTGATCTAACCCCAAAAGGTGCAGGATCGTCGTATGAACATCGCGAAAGTGATAAGGCGACTCGACAGCCTTCAATCCAATCTCGTCAGTGGCACCGATTGCTTGCCCACCGCGCACCCCGCCGCCCGCCATCCACATTGTAAAGCCAAGGTTATGATGGTCCCTGCCTTTACCGCCTTGTGCCTCTGGCGAGCGGCCAAACTCTCCACCCCAAATCACCAGCGTACTGTCGAGCAAACCACGCTGTTTCAAGTCCTTAAGCAACGCTGCAATCGGCTGATCGACTTGGGCTGCCATTCGCAGGTGATTCTCCTCAATGTCTTTGTGCGCGTCCCACTGCTTGTTACCGGGTCCACCACCGGAAACTACGACCGAAAAGCGAACACCCTTTTCCACTAGTCGCCTTGCGAGTAGACAACGACGAGCATAGTCGTCCGTGGGTTCTCGACCAACACCATACATGTCTAACGTCATCTGCGATTCGTCCGCGAGGTCAAAGACCTGAGGGGCCTCTGTTTGCATCTTAAAAGCAAGCTCATAGGTACTGATGCGTGCGGCAAACTCATCGTCCTCGGCATCAAGATTCAGTTCATTCAGCTTCGTAATCAAGTCGATGCTTTTGCGGCGTTCGCGTAACGATACTCCCGGCGGCAGGCCAAGGTTGCGCACGGGCATCGCTCCCGCGCGGAACATGGTAGGCTGATAAATCGCCGGGAGAAAACCGTTCGTATACATCGGCTGTCCAGCTTCCAAAGCGCCATCCGGATCGGGCATCACGACATATGCGGGTAGCGAGTCACTTTCGCTACCAAGCCCGAAGACGCTCCATGATCCCATGCTTGGGAATCCCGGAACAGTTCGCCCGGTGAGCAATTCGTACTGCGCCGCCGAATGCACGACCTTATGTCCGTAACAGGAACGAACAACAGCGATGTCATCAATACATTCCGCTGTGTGCTTGAATAGATCGGAAACTTCGAGGCCGCTCGCCCCGTATTGGCCGAACTTTCTCCGGCAACCCAAGAGCTTCGCATCCGACTCGACGAATTGGTACTTGGCATCGCCGAAACTGCTCGGCCGCCGCTGACCGTTCAGCTCGTTAAGTAACGGCTTTGGATCGAAGGTCTCGATGTGACTTGGCCCACCAGCCATAAACAAGAATATCACAGCCCTAGCCTTCGCCGTCGCGACGTGCGGAGGCTTTGGTGCCAGTGGATTGTGAGTTGCGCCTCGCAGTTCTTCGTCGCGTAACAAAGATGCAAACGCGAGGGATCCGATTCCGCAGAACGAGTCCTTCAGAAATGAGCGGCGACCAAGCACGGTTGTATCACTCCATATACAGAAAAGCGTTCAAGTTGAACATCGCCAGAGCGAACTCTCGCAAGGGTTGCTCTTTGAGAAAAGAGATTGATGCAACTCGCTCCCCTTCGCTCGGCGGTCGACCGGTAGCCAAGTAATAAGCCAATTCGACCTGATCTTCCGCGGAAGCGCCAGCCTCCAGCTGAAGACGTACAGCGAACGCCTCGGCCAATTGGTTCGAGAGTGTGCCGTTTAGCAGCTCCAACGCCTGCGGCGAATGCGTGCTCGATTCGCGGCGTGCGCAACTGGTCTGCAAGTCGGGTTGATCAAAGACCTCCATGAACGGCAAACGCAGATTTCGCTTCGCGATCAAGTAGATCGAACGTCGATGATATTCACGTTCGTCCGGGGTCACTTCCCACTGCGATGGCTTGTAAAGCAGATCGATCAACTCTTGATCCACCGGCGCAATCACACTGGGTCCGCGGGCCTTCAGGTTGAGCGTTCCCGCCGCTGCGAGCATGGCATCGCGGATTTCGTTGGCGGCTAGTCTCCGGCGATTGAATCGCCATATCCAGCGGTTGTTAGGATCGACATCGTGAAACGCGTCGTTGTATTCGCTGCTCTGCCGATAAATGCTGCTCAGCAGTATCAGCCGATGAATTGGCTTTAGTTGCCAGCCTCCTTCAACCAGCTCATTTGCCAAGTAATCAAGCAGTTCGGGATGACTCGGCAAGTCACCATTAATCCCGAAATCGTTTGGCGTTGTGACCAGGCCCGCGCCCAAGTGGTACTGCCACAGTCGATTGACGATCACGCGTGCAGTCAAAGGATTCTTCGCTGCGGCAATCCAATCTGCCAAATAGGTTCTCGGCGTTGCAAAATCATCGGGTAAACCGGGAGTTCCCTCGGGCAGCAGGACACCTAGCGGACGCATCTTTAGTGGTTCGCGCGGCTGATCTGGATCCCCTCGCTCCAACAAATGTATTTGCGTGCGTTGCGTGGGGTCGTGTTTGACGCTCGATATCGTCGGCAGCGGCGCAGGCATCTTCGCTTGAGCCGCATTCAGTTCGGCCAAGAGTCGCTTTTCATCTTCTGCGGGAGCGTCTTTCAATTGGTCCTTGAGGCGTTTGACCTCTGCTTCGACGGCCTCGCTCCGCTCGCGCCATGCTTTCTTCTCGTCCTCGTCAGCTAACTCGACATCGTATTCAAAGCTCGAAGCAAGAAATGCTTGCAGGCGATAGTAGTCCGTCTGTCGAATTGGATCGAACATGTGATCGTGACAGCGAGCGCAGCCAACGGTCATGGCCAAAAAGGTCGCTCCAATCGCGTCAGTACGTTCGGTGAGAACTTCGTTGCGGCTGAAAGCAACTTCCGCGTTTCCGGCATTCCGTCGTACCGCTCCGAGCCGATGGAAACCTGCCGCCACCAGCGAGTCATGATCGTTGGGAGTCAACTCGTCGCCGGCAAGTTGCTCCCGCACAAACTGATCATAAGGTTTGTCGTCATTCAGCGACTGAATTACATAGTCGCGAAAGCGCCAAGCTCCCGGCCGATGGGCATCGTATTCAAACCCTTCTGTCTCGGCATAGCGCACAACATCCAACCAATGCTGCGCCCAATGCTCGCCATAGTGCGGACTCGCGAGTAATCGATCGACAAGACGTTCGTACGCATCCGGCGCATCGTCGTTGACAAACGCAGCTACTTCTTGTGGAGTCGGCGGCAGTCCGGTCAACTGAAAGGTCAACCGTCTAAGCAATACTGCGCGGGCAGCCTCGGGCGACGGAGCCAGTTGCCGATCAACCAGCTGCCGAAGAACGAACGCGTCAACGGGCGTGCGACTCCATCGTTCGTACTCTTCGCCCTCAAAAGTGGGCGTCGTACAAGCTGCTATCGGGACGAAGGCCCAATGCTCGCGCTCGTAGTCGAAGTACTCGTCCTCGGCGAGTGCGACGCTCGCCGCTATCGAGCTGAGCGTGATGGCCAGCACCACGCACGTCCGGTGTTCATCAGTTACGAAGTAGTTCAACATCCATCGACTCGACCAAGGAATGAACTTAAGCAGACACCAAAACTCCGGATTTAAACATGTTAATAAGGCGGACACACATCACTCATCACTTTAAGCAACGCGTCCAAGATCGGGTGTATACGGTGAAAAATCAATCGGGAACCAGACTCTAGCATTCTCTATTTCGGCAGAGGTTCATACACCAGAAGTCCTGTCGACAAAAAGGGTTGCGTCGACCCATGTGCCGTTAAAAGTTTCCATTGTAATCAATTAGGGCCGTAACTATGATATGAAACCTTAACGCGAAGGAGCGTACCTGCTGTTTCGACCAGGATGAGCTTGCATTGACTTACTTGGGGATTCGCTCCGTGTCAGACTACACACTTCTGACGGGTTGCACCGGCCTATTGGGTCGGTATCTCGTCCGAGACCTACTTCTTGATGGGCATCGCTTGGCAGTTTTGGCGCGCCCGAGCCGCAAGGAATCCGCATCAGCTCGCGTCGAGGGCATCATGCAGATGTGGGAGCAGCAGTGCGGCATGCCGCTTCCACGACCTGTATGCCTTGAGGGAGATGTTGGCCAACCGGGGCTGGGCCTTTCATCCAGCGATCGAGCTTGGGTCGCCGCGAACTGTACTTCGATGTTGCATAGCGCGGCGTCGCTGACTTTCCATGCAGATGGATCTGGTGAGCCCTACAACACGAATGTTATTGGCACAAAGAATGTCCTGGACCTCTGTGCTGACCTCGACGTGGGGAATATGCACTACGTTTCCACTGCGTACGTATGTGGTCTGCGCGAAGAGCGCGTCATGGAGGAAGACCTGGATTTTGGCCAGCGGTTCAGAAACGACTACGAGATGACAAAACTCGAAGCTGAGAAGCTCGTTCGGTCAGCGGGCTTTCTGAAGCAGCTCACGGTTTATCGTCCCGCAGTGATCGCCGGGGATTCTTGCACCGGGTACACAAACACGTACCATGGCCTTTACATGTACCTAAAGCTCATGTCGGTGTTGGTGTGGAATACGGAGCCAGGTCCGGACGGAGTACGTCATACTCCCGTGCAATTAGAAATGACTGGCGACGAGCCACGCAACATCATCCCGGTAGACTGGGTCTCTGCTGTGATGTGCCACCTGTTGGGGACACCGGAAGCTCATGGCAATACTTTCCATTTGGCACCAGAGATTCCCCTTACACCTCGCCAAATAATCGAAGCTGGTTATGTTTACTTCAATTCTCGGGGCGTTGAGTTCGTTGGACCGACTCCAAGCAGCACGCCCATCAGCGAGATGGACGAAGATGCTCGCCAAAACATGGGTATGTACCGAGAGTATGAGGGGAGTGATCCGGAGTTCGACTTGACGAACTTACAAAAGCATGCCCCTCACCTCCCTTGCCCGGTGATTGACGACGCCATGTTGCACCGCTTCTGGAAGTACGGCGAAGACGATCGCTGGGGGAAGCGGCGACCGAAACGCCTTGATCCGTACCGCAGCATAGAAGAACACTGCGCTGACTTGGTTGTCAAATCTCAATCAAAACTTGATCCCAAAGCATTGAAAGTCAACTTTCGAGTCCTGGGGCCAGGCGGCGGCGATTGGCATTTGCATATTCAAAGTGGGCGTCTAACTAGGTTCGAGCGTGGTTTATCATCTGAATCAGATGCGTCGCTCCAGATTGATAGCAAAGTTTTTTGGCAGCTCACATCCGAGCATAAGGATTTTTCCGTCGACAGTGCGAGCGAATCTCTCGACGCGCCTTCGGATTGCCGAGTGCGGACGCTAACCGAGCTTTGTAGCGCATTATTTGGAGTCAGCGTGCGTCACGAGCAAATCGTAAGTACACCAACGCACGGCAGCGGCAGCGTAGATTTCCAGACACAAGCAGACAAAGCTTAGTGCTTTGTGACAACTTGATTTTCGGGTGGCACGCTCATCATAGCCGAAGGCGATGGGCGTGGCGGTGCGACCCACATTTACACGCCCTTCGCAGCTCAGGGCGTGCCACACTGAACTAATAGAAACCCTAATTCCTAGCTGTCACAAAGCACTAGATCGCACGCACGCAATGCCCCAACGGCTCGACGCTATAGGCGAACGTGTGACGCAGACTCCGCGCGTCCTATAACGAGTGCGATTCCTGAGCTTCAGTCGCGACCGACGCGTACGGCGCATAATCTAAGCGTTTGACTCGACCTCGCGAATGAATTTCGTAACCTATGCCTCGCCAGTCCACCACGCGAAGCCTAATTGCCGAGCATAACGCCGCGAAGTAAACGTACTGAGTCACCGCAATCGCGGACACACACTTCAATACGATTCCGAGCGACAACCAGTTTGTCGGCTCACCGCGAGCATCCGCAATCCGGCGCACAGCGTATTCCATGGGCGGAAGCATGATACTCACCGCAAACTGATAAGTAACAACCCCCGCCAAACACCAAGTGACGGTATCCGCCTCGCCGGCAATCCAACCAGCGAAAGCAAGCCCTATCGCGAACAAGGGAACCAACGTCGTTAACGCCCCGTGCCCAACAACCGCTTTCCATGCGGGATGATACAACCGCGCGGTCAACAATTGTCGCCGCACCCAACGGTAATAGCCGCTAAGATCACAATCTTCGCGATTGATCATCATCAGCGACGGGACGAATGCCAATCGATATCCGGCCCGCTGGAGTTGCGTGTAAAGCATCGTGTCTTCACAAAACGCATTGCTCCATTTGTCCAGCAAGTCGGTTTCGCGAAAAACTCGCGTCTTGACTGCGAGAGAGCCTCCCCACGCGATGCGATACCAATACATTTGGACGATCGCCGCGGCGTTCCATGCGTATCGAATTAGCGACGGGAACGAGGGCGTATCAGGCATATACCAGCGATTTCCGGTCGCCGCACCAACTCGCTCATCACGGAGCGCGGTCGCCAGTTCACGAAGCCAGGTTGCATGTGGAATCGTGTCGGCGTCCAGTTGCGCGATGAAGTCAACGGACTCATCTAGTGAGCGGACAGCTTGCACAACACTGCTGCACTTCAAGCTGCACGTATCGAGAGGGTCTTTTAGAAACTTCACGTGAACTCGTTCCGAACCGGTCTCCGCCAATAGTTCGTCGAGAATCGCATTCGCCGGGTCGTCGGGATGGTCAACGATCACGTGGACTTCAAAGTTTGGATAGTCTTGATTCAACAATTCGGCGACACAGTTCCTCAGAAATGGATCGCCGCCTCGGAGGCAAAGAATCACGGCTCCCCTCGGGCACTCTGCATCAGAAAGCAGTTCGCGGCGAAATCGTAATAATCTCCAAACGAAGCCGATTACAAGCAGTCCTTGCGCGATGATCAACGCAACCAGCATCCAAAACAGGATTTGTGCAGACGTGAACAATGCAGTGTTCCGTGTTAAACATTAGGCTACCGTCGTTAGCCGCGTCGTTCTTGGCGGTGACCTGTGCGAACGTCATTCTAATTGCTAGAGGCTGATTTGATTACCCGGCTCGTACGATTTCACGAACCGTTTCTGTGCTCGTGTAACGAAACTCGTAGCCGATCTCGTTCACAAGGCGATGCGGCGCGACGACCCAAGGATAACGCGCGAAGTAAAGGAAGCTGGCGGGAGATTCATGAATCCACAGTCGCGTCGTCCAGGCCAACCAGGCGGCACTCCACGCAAGCCAAAACGGAATTGCCAGCACACGGCGATTGGTCTCGCTCGCAATCTCCGAGGCACACGTCCAATTCGGTGGCCCTACGTTGTAAGCTCCACACCCCCCCGCCTGCAAAATGGCATCGGTGGCGGCGACAACGTCATCTTCGTGGACAAACTGGATTGGTGTGTCGAATCCATCTAGCTTGGCCAAGAATGGCATTCCGAAAATGAACCGCGAGAGATAGTTTTCCATTCCGGGACCGCCGATGATCGCGGGACGGATCCAACTGACCGCAATCTCCGGATGCTGCTTGGAAAACGTCGTGATCCGATCTTCGATTGCAGTCTTGTCTGCCGCGTATTGATAGTCGTGGCGTGCACGCAGCGGCCAATCCTCAGCCATCGGTACAGGATTGTCTGGCCAAGCACCAAACGCTGTCGCACTCGACACGAGCATGAATCGAGTCGGCGTTAGTTGGTCGACAATCCGCAATACGTTGTCTGTCCCACCGATATTGATGTCCGTCATCCGTTTCGTATCTCGAATCGGTTGAAACACAAATGCGGCGTGAATGATCGTATCGGGCTTGTAGTCACGAATGACTTCGAGCAGGGCAGTATCTCGGATGTCGGCTTCAACAAACTCGTCGGGCGCACAATCTTCCGGAGGAGCCGCCACATCAATCCCCATGACCGCCTTGCCTTGACGCCGGAAGTGAGCCACGAGCTTTCGGCCGAGGTATCCAGAACTTCCTGTGATGATCAATCGTTGCACAAGTTCAACTCGAAGGAAAAAGTATAGGTGGAGAGAGAGCCGATCGAACATCACCGAACGGATCGTTTATCATCGGCTAGGCCTCAGCATAACGGTTCACGGCGGCGGCGAAGAGGCCTAGCAATTCTCGGGCATCCCCGGTTGGGATCGCTCTCGGATCATGGTGGAGCGTAAGCGAAAGTCGATTTCCCAACCAGCCAGCCGCGAAAGCGGCACTCGTGTATGGAGTGAGCGGTGCGAGGATTTCGATCCCTTCCAATTGAACATCGCCGCACACCAGAGAATCTCCATCCTTTGGTAGTCCGGTCCGTGATAGCAATTTGCCGAGATTTGTGAATACCGCCGTCGCGTTGCAGCGGGTCCCGCTGGCTGCTCGCCGTATTCCCCCCGGTATCAGCCGATTGACGTGTAGTGAGAGAAGGAACGTGTATCCCAGTTCGTAATCTTTAATCAACTGCATCTCGTCATGGATGCTCGCCAGTAACGCCTCTCGGTCGTCGATGTCGGTTCCACGGCGATCCAAAAAAATGGAACTGACGACGTTTGCGGCCGGCAACCGCCGATCCGCGGTATTGCGCATATTGATCGGCACCATCAGCCGCAACCACTCATCGGTCGACAGCTTTCGCCTACGCCGGAACTCAGCCATCGCGACAAACAGATCGCGAGCAAGCAAATCATTCGTCGTCACTCCCAACTGGACGGCAACCTTTCGAAGCCCCGCGTTGACCTCGGCGGCAAAATGTTCCGCACAGGCGGCAGGGTAGGTACTGGGTGTCGGCGCCCCACTCGGTTCGCGTTCATGTGGAGTAAGCGGCGTCGGCGAACGGGCAAGGAATTGACGGACTCCCAACAACCCCACGCTCTGTTTCCGCGTCATCGCGAGGGCCTTTCGCCAGGTGAGCCCAAATGTTCCGCGACCTCGCAGCTTATCCGGTTCGTAAGTCGGAAGCGCGCGCGCAATGGCAACGCCCTGCAACTGCGAATAAATCACCAGCAGATCGTGGATAAACTGAAAAATCCCCAGCCCATCGCAACACGCATGGTGAAACTGGACTAGGAGTTCGGAAGCTCCTTCGCCCTCTATGACAATCAGCCGCAAACCGCCTTGCTCCAGTTCGAGATAACCCGCCGTTGGAAAGACATCCGTAACGGGCGCAACTCGCCATTCTATCGAAGGTGTTTGCCCCCGATTCATCTGCCAAATGAGACGACGTGCGCTCGGCTCAATGCCCGCCAGCAACATTGGATGACGCGTCGCCGCTTGTGCAGCTGCACGTTCGAAGTCCTCGCGCCGAAGCTGCCCCGAGAACCGCAGCCGAATGAAACAAGTGTAAGGATAAGCCGCGCAGTCTTGATGGAACATAAGTTCCTCGATCACGGTTAGCGGCAATACTTGTGACACGAGTGGCTTCCTATTATTGAAATCGAAGACGGCCTCATCCAGGATAAACACCCGGCGACAACTTGCTACTTGGGGCGCCAACTTTAGCAAGCAAAGCGAGATTAAGGCAACAGCGTCCATTGCCTATCGCCTGGGCAACATATAGTCCGCGAGGCCGTTGGACACATTCTTGTTGTCGGCTGTTGGACTAAGCTGTTAGAATAGAGGCCCCGCCCCGGCCTCGCGTCTGCCGTGACCTTGGCTCGTCAACGCTACAACTCCTTCCCGCCTGAACTAGCAATGAACCACAACTGGCCCAATTCGAGTGCAAAGACGTTTGTGATATTGCTCGTCGGCTTCCTCGGCCCAGCGAGCAACGCCGAAGAAATCACCTATGAACGAGAGATTCGGCCTATTTTCAAGACCCATTGTTTCCAGTGCCACGGCGAAGGCGGAGTGCTTCAGGGGGGCCTTGATCTTCGTTTGCGGAGGTTGATTGCGAAAGGTGGCGATTCGGGAGAATCCTTCGTCGCCGGACAGCCCCAGGAGAGTTTGTTGGTTCAGAGGTTACTGGATGGTGAAATGCCGCCGGAAGAAGTCGCCTTACGACCAACGGCGGAGGAGATCGAACTAGTTCAACGCTGGATCACGGGCGGGGCGGTTGCTAGTCGATCCGAGCCCGAGGATCTTAATCCCGACAATTACATTACGGACGAAGAACAGGCCTTCTGGTCCTTCCAACCTGTACACCGCCAGAATCCGCCGGATGTGCAAACTGCGGCTCGCGTGCGAGTTCCTCTCGATCGGTTTATCATTGCCAAACTGGATGCTAACAACTTGACGATCTCTCCCGACGCCGATTCGCGGACAATTGTCCGCCGCGTTTACTTCGACCTGCTCGGCCTCCCACCAACTCCGGACGAGATCGACGAGTTTTTGAACGACTCATCGGCGGATGCGTACGAGCGGATGCTTGATCGAGTCTTGAATTCACCTCACTACGGTGAGCGTTGGGGACGACATTGGCTGGACGTCGCTGGCTATGCCGATTCGGAAGGGTACGCGGAAGAAGATCCTGTTCGTCCGTATGCCTACAAGTACCGCGACTATGTGATCCGTGCGTTTAACGATGACAAGCCATTCAATCAATTTGTGATTGAGCAACTGGCCGGCGACGAGTTGCTGACGCCGCCGTTTGAGAATCTAACGCCCGAACAGGCCCAGAAACTCGTCGCCACAGGTTTTTTGAGAACGGCGCCGGATGGAACGGGAGTAGGCGGCGTCGATCAAGACGTCGCGCGGAATGATGTTATGGCAAAGACGATTCAGATCGTCTCGACTTCGCTGACGGGTCTGACTGTAGGTTGTGCGCAATGCCACAATCACCGTTACGACCCGATCTCGCACGAGGACTATCACGCGATTCGCGCCATCTTTGAACCGTCATTGGACTGGAAGAATTGGCTGGCACCCGCGAAGCGCCGAGTCTCGTTGTACACAGACGCAGATCGTGCCAAGTCCGCCGAGATCGAAGCCCAAGCCATTAAAATCCTTGACGAACGAACGATAAAGCAAAACGAGTACATCGAAGCCACATTCCAAAAGGAGCTCGCCAAACTTGAAGCGAGTTTGCGCGAGCCGATCATGACGGCTCGAAGTACTCCTGACAAAGAGCGTACCGCTGAGCAGAAGAAACTGCTCAAAGAGCATCCAAGCGTGAACGTCACGGCAAGTTCGCTCTACCTTTACGACAAGAAGGCTGCTGATGAACTCAAAAAGATGGCAGATGAAGCTGCTGCTGTGCGAGCGACAAAACCCACGGAAGAATTCGTGCGCGCGGTCTGGGAACCAACCGGCAAGGCACCGCCGCCAACTTTCCTATTTCACCGCGGCGATCACGAACAGCCGAAGCAGCAAGTTGCTCCTCGTGAGCTGACAGTTCTCACTTCGTTAAAACCGATCGAACTTCCCACGAATGACGAGTCGTTGCCAACGAGCGGTCGCCGACTAGCCTATGCCAAATGGTTGACGAGTGGCGAGCATCCTCTCGTCGCACGTGTGATCGTGAATCGCATCTGGCTAAATCACTTTGGTCGAGGCTTGGTCCCGACGCCAGGAGATTTTGGCGCGTTGGGCGTCGAGCCGACTCATCTTGAATTGCTCGATTGGCTGGCGAGCGAGTTTGTGGAGAGTGGCTGGAGTATTAAGGAGTTGCACCGATTGATTATGACTTCGACCGCCTATCGTCAAGCCTCGTTGCGTGATGATAAGGGCGATACGGTCGATGCGGATAACACGCTCTATTGGCGTATGCCAGTCCGTCGACTCGAAGCTGAAGTCCTTCGCGATGCCGTCCTGGCGGTTAGCGGCGAGTTAAACACGACGGCATTTGGTCCGCCCGTGCCTGTGATGGCAGATCGCGTCGGACAATTCGTCATCGGCAAAGAAAATCTCGACGCAGGTCGACCGGGGACAGTGATTCCGATGAATGGTGAAGACTTGCGGCGCAGCGTCTACATTGAATCACGCCGCAGTCGTCCGCTGAGCATTATGGAGCCGTTCGACCTGCCGAGGATGGAACCAAACTGTACATCGCGGAATGCTTCCACCGTGTCGCCGCAATCCTTGTTGCTGATGAACAGCGACTTTGCGCTCACTCGCGCCATGCAATTGGCAACGCGAGTCCAACGAGACGCGAGTGATAACATCGACTCGCAAATTACGTTGGCTTGGCAATTGGCATACGCGGCGCAGCCAACCGAGGAAGAGTTGACTGACGCCAAATCATTCATTCAAGGCCAGACCGACTACTTCGCAGCAAATCCGCCACCAACAACCAAAGACGCGCAGGGAACCAAACCGGCTGACGAAGCATTCGCTAGTTTCTGCCACGCGTTATTGAGCTCAAACCGTTTTCTTTACATCGACTAAGCGTTGCCGTCACTCTCGGAGTGACAATCGCCAACCTAAAATGAGTCACGTCACTCAGAGAGTGACGGCTACATTGCGACACTGCCATGAATACCAACGACCGACTTCAATCCACTCGCCGACACTTCCTCGCTTCCAATGCGATGAGCTTGAGCAGCGTCGCCCTCGCCTGGCTGTTGAATCAAGACGGCGTCTTTGCCAAGTCTTCGCGTCCCGAATTGGCTCCGAAGAAGTTCACGCTCGATGCAAAGACGCCTCCGAAGCCTGCTCGTGCACATGCGATGATCTCGTTGTGGATGCAAGGCGGTCCGAGTCATCTCGACATGTTCGACCCCAAACCCGAGTTGCAGAAGTACGACGGCAAGACGTTTCCGGGTGAGATCAAGTATGACAATGCGGCGCAAGCCAGCTCGACGGTACTCGGCAGTCCGTGGAAGTTTCAGAAGCGTGGCGAGTGTGGGACGGAGTTGTCTGAGTTGGTGCCACATCTGGGCAACGTGATTGACGATGTTTGCTTGATCCGCTCGATGCACACAGGCGTCAATAATCATGGCCAGTCGATTCAAGCGATGAATACGGGCCAGATCCTTGCGGGACGGCCCGTACTCGGCAGTTGGTTGACTTATGGACTCGGCAGCGAAACGCAAGAGCTTCCAGCCTACGTCGCCTTGATCGATCCCGGCCAGTTGCCGGTGATGGGCGTCGAGAATTGGAACAACGGTTACTTGCCAGCCCTTTACCAAGGCACCGTCGTTCGTCCGCAAGAACCGCGGATTCTCAATCTGACGCCACCCGCTCGCATCAAGGGCGAGGCTCAAAGTCGCTATTTGAGCTATCTCGAACAATTGAACAGAGCACATCTTGAAAAGCGCCCCGGAGAACTTGATCTCGAAGCTCGTATGGCCAGCTACGAATTAGCAGCCAAAATGCAAACGGCAGCAAAAGAAGCGCTCGACCTCACCCAGGAGACGGCCGCAACCAAACGCATGTACGGCTTTGACGACCCGGCTTGCAAAGAGTTTGGCGAACGCTGCTTGATCGCACGACGCATGGTCGAGCGTGGTGTGCGTTGCGTACAAGTATTCACCGAAAACCAACGCTGGGACAATCACAACAATATACGATCAGCCTTGCCTTCAGCCTGCAAGAAAGTCGACCAACCATCCGCCGCACTCGTCGCGGATCTTAAACAGCGCGGCTTGCTCGACACGACGCTCGTTCACTGGGGTGGTGAAATGGGGCGATTGCCGGTCATTCAAAACAATGCGGGGCCCACGAAAGTCGGCCGAGATCACAACACATATGGTTTCAGCATGTGGCTGGCCGGCGGCGGCGTCAAAGGCGGCATGACGTACGGCAGTACCGACGATTTCGGACACAAAGCTGTCGAAAACGTCGTCAATCATTACGACTATCACGCCACACTACTGCACTTGTTTGGAATCGATGCAGAAGAGCTGACCTTCAAGCAAAACAACCGCGACCGGTCGCTGCTCGAAGGGAAGGGCAGGGTGGTGCATGAGATTTTGAGTTGAGTGTGCACGTGTTCTCGCGGGATTGGAGTGAACCTTGGAGATTGTCGAATGAGATCGATACTTGTGTTGTTAGCAACCCTGCTCTCTTTCGGCACCGCAAACGCGCAGCACGTTTTAGGTCGACCTAACATCCTGCTCATCATGGCCGATGACGTCGGAGTCGACGTGCTTGGCTGCTATGGCAGCGAGTCGTACAAGACGCCGCGGCTGGATGCGCTGGCAGCGGGCGGGGTACGGTTCACACATTGCTACGCCATGCCAGTGTGCCATCCGACGCGGATCACGTTGATGACGGGACGTTATCCGTTTCGCACCGGCAATCCCAAATGGGGCAGCTTCCCGAAAGAGGAAGAACATAACAATATTGGCCAAGTCATGAAGCGAGCCGGCTATGCGACTGCGGTCGCTGGTAAGTGGCAGATTTGCATGATGAAGAATGACCTCGATCATTCCCAGCGATTGGGCTTCGACGAGTCGTGTCTGTTCGGCTGGCACGAAGGGCCTCGCTACTACTCGCCGATGATCTATCAAAACGGCAAGCTGCGCGAAGGGCTCGAAGACCGCTACGGCCCCGATGTCTACGTCGAGTTTCTGATCGACTTTATGGAACGCAACCAAAAGAAGCCATTCTTTGCCTATTACCCAATGGCCCTTTGTCACGATGTTACCGATGATTTGGAAGACCCCGTCCCCTTCGGACCGAACGGCCACTACGACACCTACAAGGAAATGGCAGAAGCGATGGATATTCGTGTAGGACGTTTGGTCGACGCGCTGGATCGACTTGGGCTGCGAGAAAATACGCTCATCCTGTTCACGACCGATAATGGAACGCCTGTGAGTTACATTCACTCGGCGGAACCAAATCCAGATCCGAGAGGGAAGGACACCTACGTCCGCGTCCCGGTCGTCTCGCGACAAAACGGAATTGATGTTCCCGGCGGCAAAGGATCTTTAACAAACGGAGGGACGAATGTTCCGTTGATCGCGAATTGGCCCGGTAAAGTAAAGCCAATGCAAGTCGCCGATGATCTCGTCGACTTCAGTGACTTTCTTCCGACACTTGCCGATTTCGCCGATGCGTTACTCCCCGCGGGAGTAACGCTTGACGGTTGTAGTTTCGCTTCGAGGTTGACAGACGACCAACCATCTATCCGCTCTTGGGCCTTTGCTGAACACGGCAAGAAGTATTGGGTGCGAGATCGGCGATGGAAGCTGTACGACGATGGTAAGCTATTTGACGTACTGAACGATCCACGCGAGAAGTCCCCCATCGCCACGGCAGGTGAAGCGCGAGACGCAGTCATCGCTCGACGGCAATTGACCAAAACGCTATTGTCCCTGGACTATAAATGAAACGACACGCTGGCCGAATGACGCGAGGGGATGTTGAAACTGCCTGCCCCCATAGGGCACCGCAGCTCAACCGAGCGCCAGGCCTCCTTGTGCTCGCGCTACTTCTTACGGAGTCTGCGGTCGCGGGCGAGAAGGTCGACTTTGTTCGCGACGTAATGCCCGCGATTACAAAGGCCGGTTGCAACGGCGGCAAGTGTCACGGTTCGTTTCAGGGACGCGGCGGACTGCGACTTTCGCTACTCGGTTTCGACCCAGAGGTCGATTACGATGCCTTGGTCAAGCAGGGGAGGGGGCGAAGGATCTCGTTGGCCTCTCCAGGTCAGAGTCTGATGCTGCAAAAGCCCCTAGGTCGCGTTCCTCATTTGGGCGGGAAGCGTTTCGAGGAGCATGACGAAGCCTATCAAGTGCTATATCGGTGGTTGGCTGCCGGTGCCAACCCGCCGGGCAATCCACAAATCGCAGTTGAACGAATCGAGGTGACTCCGGGTGAATTCGTCTTGAGTCCGAGGCAATCCGACGATCTGCATGTCATAGCCGTCTGGAACGATGGAGTCTCGCGCGACATCACTGAGTGGGCTTCATACGAGAGCCGTGATGAATCGTGTGCAGAAGTGTCTGTACATGGAAGCGTGACGGCCGTTTCGTCGGGACGCTCAGCGATCACCGTCACTTATATGGGGCAAGTGGCCGCCGTGACCGTGACGGTTCCGTACGGCAACGCAGCACAAGTTGTGAACTTCGTCCCGGCAAACTTTATCGATGAACTCATATCCAAGGAGTGGCGTAAACTTGGCCTGACTCCGGAGCCAATCGCAGGTGATTATGAATTTGCGCGCCGAGTGTTTCTGGACATCACCGGCACGCTGCCCACGCGTGACGAAATCGAGGCTTTCGTTGCTTCCAATGATCCAAACAAACGCTCGGTGTTAATCGACGAATTACTTCAGCGGCCCGAGTACGTCGACTACTGGGCGACAAAGTGGGCTGATTTATTCCGCGTGCATCGTCGTTATGTTGGTGACAAAGGTTTGTGGACATTTTGGAATTGGGTCCGCACTGCGGTTCGCGAAAACTGGCCTGCCGATCGACTTGCGCGCGAAATACTGACGTCGCGTGGCAGCCTGTTTACGAATGGGGCGACCGCCTACTACTACGTGGACGCTAAGCCTGAGGAGTTAGCGGAGACCACGTCACAGTTATTCCTTGGCGTTCGCTTGCAGTGTGCTCGTTGCCACCATCATCCCTACGAGGTTTGGAGCCAGGAAGACTACTATGGCCTGGCCAATGCTTTCACACGAATGGAGCTCAAGGACAACGGCGACGGTGGAAGATATGGCGGTGCTAAATTATTGCGTACGACAGCAAAGCCCAATCGCGACCGGCGCGTTGCTATGCAAGTCGAGCCCTCGGCATTCGGAAATCCTCTGGCGAGTGAGCTCAACACCGACGTGCGGGAACAACTTGCTGAGTGGATTACTGCGGATGACAACCCGTTCTTTGTGCGAAGTTTTGTGAACCGCTACTGGTCTTACTTCATGAGTCGTGGGATCGTCGAGCCGGTCGACGACCTGCGAGCCACAAACCCGCCTTCGCATCCCGAACTGCTGGTTGCGTTGGCAGATGAATTCACCGCCAACGGCAAAGACTTCAAGCAATTGATTCGTACGATTTGTAACTCGCGTGTCTACCAACTAGCCGGCAATCCCGCACCACATGAAGATCGCGACGGAATGTTTTATACGCACCATCGTTTCCGCAGGATCTCGGCGGCGGTATTGCTCGACGCAGTCAGTCAAGCAACCGGTACGGAAGAAGAGTTTGCGGGACTCCCGAAGGGAACGCGTGCCATTGCTTTGCCAGATCCAGCAATTCCTTCGTACTTCCTTGACACTTTCGGTCGTTCTGTGAGAAACAGTCCTTGTGAGTGTGCCACGAGTGAAGCACCGGACCTTTCTCAAGCCTTGCACCTGCTGAACAGCGATGACCTGAGCAAAAAGATCAGGTCGTCTGGTGGACGTATCCAGCGGCTTTCCAAAGAAGCGGTTGCACCCTCCGAAGCCGTGGATGATCTGTACTATGCGACATTCGGTCGGCCCGCTTCTGTAACGGAAAAAGAAGTCGCCGTGAAGTTACTGGAAACATCGACAAGCCCCCAGGAAGGACTCGAAGATCTGCTCTGGGTCTTGCTGAATTCGACTGAGTTTGTTTTCAATCATTAGCTTAATGTTGGCAGCAGCCCTATAACTGACTTGTACGCCCTTCAAACGGCTCAGTGAAGCCTGACCTTACTTGGGAGCGAATCATGCTCGACTTGGTCGCAAACCAGCCTATTGAACGCTGCGACGGTACCAGCCGCCGGTCTTTTTTGCGGATCGGAAGTTTACCATTTTTTGGATTGGCGCTTTCCGATTTGCTGTCGGCAGAAGCCGCCGCTCGCCACGACGACAAATTGAGCTGCATTCTGCTTTGGTGCGATGGTGGTATCAGCACGATCGACACGTTCGACATGAAACCCGACGCCCCGATCGAGTATCGCGGCGACTTCAAGCCGATCTCAACGAGCGTTCCAGGGCTGACGGTTTGCGAGCATCTTCCCAAACTCGCCCAGCAGATGCATCGCATTGGACAGTTGCGAACGATCGTTCATAGCGGCTCACAACACGCCGAAGCCTGCCACTTTATGCTGACAGGCCATCCGCAAGTGCCGGACGTCAACGCCCAGCCGGTCGGGTCGGTAATTCACCCCTGCTATGGCTCTGTGGTCAATGAGCAACTTGGCTGGCGGAACAGCTTGCCGCCCGCCGTACAGCTGTCAGGAGGCCGGATCAAATATCATCACGCAGGCTATTTGGGCTCTGCCTACGACCCTTTACGTATCAACAGCGATCCAAATCGAGACGACTTTCGCGTGGAGGATGTTTCGATTCCTGAGTCAATCGGAGTCGTGCGAACAAGCCGGCGCCGCAAGATGCTCGAATCGCTAGATCGCTTTCAACAGATACGCGATCGCAACGGCGGAGCTGTGGCCGATCGGAACGAGTTCTACCAACAGGCCTATGATCTGATAACTTCCCCGACCGCCAAGCACGCATTTCGGATCGACGACGAATCAACGGCAACTCGCGACCAGTATGGCCGGCACCGTGAAGGTCAATCGACATTGCTCGCGCGACGGCTTGTCGAAGCGGGAGTGCGTTTCATCACGGTCGAGTTTAACGGCTATGACACGCACGACAAGAACTTCATTGAATTGAAAGATCCGCTGCTGCCTAAGCTGGACCAAGCCTACTCGGCGCTGCTGGCAGACCTTGCTGAACGAGGCTTACTCGATACGACCCTCGTGATTTGCATGGGCGAGTTTGGGCGAACCCCAAAGGTGAACGGCCTTGCAGGGCGTGATCACTATCCGCTGGTGAACAGCATTTGCTTTAGCGGTCCGGGAGTAAAGATGGACGGCCATATCCACGGTCAGACGAGCGACAAGTGTGAGAAAGTCATAGGTACCGAAAACAGCACACACGACCTGGCAGCGACAATCTATTCGCTACTGGGCGTCGACCACCGTAAGGTTTACCGCAACATCGATAACCGCCCGATTCTGGTTACGGATAACGGACATCCGATTCGCGGCATCATGTCTTCATAGAAAGGCACACTTTGCTGATGAGTCGATCGCTCCTACTGGCATTCTCGCTTTTACTTGTTCCGGTGATGCTGCGTGCAGCTCCGGAGTATCATCAATGTGTATTGCAGTCGATCTTTCCTGCAGGCGCCGGACGGGGGCAGACCGTAGAGGTAATCTTTACGGGAATGAACGGCGGCCTGAAGGGTGCAACGGAGATTATCGTTGATGGCGCCCCAGGTGTGACCGTCGATGCGGTAGAACCCACCGGTAAGGATGACATTAAAGCAAGATTCGCCGTTGCCAACGACGCAACACCAGGCCGACGCATGGTCCGCGTGAAGGGCGGTATCACGGGCCTTACAAATTTCCGCTGGTTCTTTGTCGGACCAGGTAGCGAGATCGTGGAGCAGCAGAAAAATGACTCGCTCGAAACTGCTGAAGTCGTCGTGACGCCGTTGGTGATCAATGGACGAGTCGATCCGACGTTGGATCAAGATTGCTTTCGATTCGAAGCACGAGCGGGCCAACATATCGTGGCGGCAATTGCGTGCCATTGGCTCGACTCGATGGGTTATGACAGGGATACCGCTGGCTTTGCAGATACGAGCCTCGAGTTGCTGGACGATAACGGTCGGGTTGTTGCCGAGGCAGGGGACTCGCTCGGCTTTGATCCGGTGATTCACCATGAGGTCGAGAAAGACGGCTGGTTGACCGCGCGCGTAAGCGGTGTTGGATATAAAGGTTTTCCACAAATGGTTTACCGTTTGACGTTGGGCGAAGTTCCCTACGCCACCGCGGTATTCCCCGTCGCAGGAATGCGAGGCGAGACGATCGACATAGCTTTCTCTGGACCAAATGTGCCGCCGAACTCAAGCAAGTCCGTGGCAATTGACGTGGACGATGCATTTCCGGTTCAGTACGTCACGTTTGATGGTTGGCACGAGCTACCATTACTCAGACGCGACCATCGTCAGGACAACATTACTGACAGCACAAACGATGCTGGCAAATCGATCTCAGTTCCTTTTGAAACGACTGGCGTGTTTACTTCCGGCAATCAGAAACACCGATATCCGATTCGGATGATGAAGGGTGATACGATTTCGATCGATATCACGGCGCAACAGCATCTGCGTTCGCCGATTGATACGCTCATTGAAGTCGTCGACGATGCAGGTACAGTCGTCGCTCAAAACGATGACGGAGAAATCTACCAAGGCGAGTGCAGCCACGACTTCGCACCTTTCGACAGCCAGTTGAACTTCACAGCAAAAGCAACTGGTAACTTCGTTGTGCAGGTAACGGAACAATCAGGTTCGAGCGGGCCGCGCGCCGTTTATCACATCGTGATCCGTTCAGCCGAACCAGATTTTCGGTTGTTCCAGTGGCCCGACGCGGTGCCGGTGTGGGGGCCCGGAACAACTTCGGCCTTCGTCGTCGAGACACACCGCTTCAACGGATTGGACGACGATATCCAGCTGAGTGTCGAAGGGCTGCCAGGGGGCTGGTCAGGTAGTACGGCGACGGTTTACCACCGCGACTACCGAGTCCCACGGGGCGCGTTTGGCCATAAGACCTTCTTGACCATTACAGCACCCCAAGACGCAGATATTGGCGAGGTCGTTGAGTTCGAAGTGGTTGGGCGCACGGTTTCCGAGGTGTCTCCGATCGAGAGAACCGCGCAAGCTCTTACTTTGTACATGTATCAAGAGCCAAACCATTTTCGTTTCAGTCCCATCGCACGAGCAGTCGTAGCTCCACCGACCGGGATGCGGCTTTTGGCCACGGCAAATCACTTGCAAGCCATCGCAGGAGCCGAAATACAAATCCCATTGCGCGTCGTTCATCCAGACACGCAGGCCAAGACGATCAGCTTGTCGGTAAACCGAGCCAAATCGCATTTCCAATGTTCGCTGGGGCCACCGGTAAACGTGCCTGCGAACCAGGAACAAGTAACGATTCCGTTACAGATCGACAACAATTTGCCTCCCGGCTTCCACTCGATTCTTATCTCCGATGGCTGGTCCAGCGAAACTCGCAAGGGACTGCCCGGACCATGCACACAGTTGATCACGTTGGAAGTTTTGGCCGCCGACAAATGACACCTGTGGAACTGGCGTTGGCCTGTTTGCTGAATCGCCGATATGATTCGAGAACGCCGGGTGCGCGCTCGTGTTGCCGCTGGCGTATTGCCACTCGCTAAGGAACACGGGAAAAATAACTTCGGCGAAACCAAAGTAGCCATCACACTCCGTGGGATGATTAGCAGAAGATATAGCGAAGTTGTTTTTCCCGTGTTCCTAAGGAAGCCGCAAAGCTGAACATCCTTCATGATTCTCATCGACGGCTACAACTTACTCCACGTCACTGGGCTTTCGGGCCCGGAGATTTCCCGCGGTGAAATCGGACGTGGAGCACTGGCGCGAGCCAGAGCAGCGTTGCTCCGCTTCCTGGCAAACTCGCTAAAAGAAGATGAACGCCAGTTGACCACCGTAGCATTCGACTCAAATGAAACTCCGCCGGGAATGCCGAGCGAATCGCAACAGCATGGGATCACTGTTCGATACGCTACAGAGCATGAAAGCGCGGACGAATTGCTCGAAGAGCTGATCTCCAAAGCATCCGCGCCTCGGAAGTTGACGGTGGTGTCAAGCGATCATCGCGTGCAGCGTGCAGCGAAACGACGAAAGGCGAGGGCCGTCGATAGCGACGTATGGTACGCCGAAATTCTCGATTTACAGCGTGAGACAAGGAAGCTTGCTGCTCCCGATTCATGCAAGCCCACAAGTCCGCTGTCTGAAGAAGAAGTTGCAGCGTGGCTGTACGAGTTCGGTGAGGTTTCTCTTGAACAAGGTTCTCCAGTTTCTTCGGTTCATCACAACGACGATGCCCCGAGCGTCGCAACGCCCATCGAAAACCCTTTTCCGCCGGGCTACGCCGAAGATTTATTGGAAGACAACCAATAGCTTCTGTCGCACCGAAGCCAGCAGCTTATCCGGTGCATGGTCCGCGTAGCAGGACCGAAGGGCTTCGTCCAAATGCGAGTTACGGTACAGGTAATGGCTCGATTACGGGCGAGGCACGCCGGCGACTCGGAAACTCCGGCGTCTCCAGATCAAACACCTCCTCCGATGGTCGATCTCCGGTTGGGTAGCGGTCGAGATTTAAATCGGGTGGAGTCGATCCGGCATAGCTACGTCCATGACCTAACCGCCCCAATGGACCGATCGCGTTAAAGCGTTCCTCATAGAAGCGGACACCATGCGTCTCCAAGATCGTCCCGGTTTGTTGTTCAAGATTGGCCAACTCGATGTTGTATTGCAGTAAGGCTTGGGCCTCGGCACTGACAGCATTTCCCCAGTCCGTGATGCCTTGCAGCAAATTCAACAGAATCGTGCGACCGCTGCGATATTCCGCATACTGAGCTCTCAGATTTGTTTCCGCCGCATCCCGCGCCGCGTGATACGCTTCGTACTGCTCATAGTACTGTGCAAGATTCCGCAAGTTACCGGCGATGATGTGGGAAGCCGCGTGTACGCCTTGATCAAGATTGGCCAAATCGCGGGAGATCACAAGCTCTTGTCGCCGAAGATTGGCTCGTGATTGTCGCAAACCCAACGGCACGGAAAAGTTCACTGCCAAGGTCCAATCGGTGAACTGACCGGGTCGCGAAGAGAGCGTTGTTCCGATAGGCAGTTCGCCTTCTAACCCATTCCATCGATAAAGGGCGACAGCATCAACTTGCGGCAACGCTTGATTGCGGGCCTGTAGTATTCGCTGTTCGTCCGCTTCCAAGATCAGTTTCAACTCAATCAAGTCGGGACGGCGTTCTTGAGCAAGCAACAACAACGCGGACCAGTCAGGTGCCACGCGTTCCTGCTGTGGCGGAGTTACTGGCACAAATCGCTCAGACTCGTAGGGCGGAAACCCCAAGACGTTCAACATCGCTGCTTCGCGCTGTAGCAGATTCGCTTCGGCGGTGATCAGGCTCGCACGAAAGTTGTGATAGGCCAGCCGAGCCTGTGCGACATCGGCGAGATCGACCAAGCCCGCGCGAAGGCGTGCCTCAGCAAGATCGAGAGCACCTTTCGATTGCTTTTCCTGTTGGCGTCTAGCCCACACGTCAGTTCTGGCGAAGACCACACCCCAATAACCTTCGATCACGCTCCGCACGAGAGCCTGGACGCTCGACTTCAATTGAAAGTACGATCGCTCCGTCTCGATTCGAGCTAAAACGATCGGAGCGAGGTTCGTCGCGCGCCCTCCACCGCGAAGCATCGGTTGCGTGATGCTCAGCTCTGCCGACGAGTTGGTTCGCGGATTGAGAAAGGTTGGATTCTGAAAGATGAATGGATCTTGGGACTGCTTTGAAGGAGTGGCGTTCACACCCAGATTTAAGGTCCCGCCTGTGACTATCTTCTTGTTCAGGTCGAAATCGAGGTTATAGTTGTCGCCACGGTTGCCGATAATCGCCGTGCCATTCGAGTTGCTGGGCCGATCAATACGGTTGAAGCTGTTGTTAACGCTGGCCGTTGGGTCGAATACGGCGTTGGCTTCGTCAATCCCTGCGTTCTGGATTGCCACGTCGTAAATGGTCTGCCCCGTTGAAGAAGCTGCGACGCCATTGAGCACGCGTACGACTTCCGAGTTCGCCAATGCAGTGCGAATTGCTTCGTCCAGAGTGAGATGTCGAGGAGCGAGTTCCTCGCGATTCGAGACAGTCGGAGGTGGGGGAGTATTCGGAATACGCGCAGGTCGCAATTCGGAAGGATCTCGAACTTGAATGGATCGCTGCTCGGGGAAGACAAAGGGAAAGGCTCGTTGCGCGTAGGTAAACTTTGCGGACCAGGCAAGCAGTGCCGCAAGCGCGCAGACCATCAGACGGTTTATACCGAATCCCATGATTATCGGGTTCGGACGGATCGTGCCTGTTGGTCTAGTGTTTCCACAGGCTCTGCTTATGATTGCCCTGCGGCATCGGTCGGTAGTGCTGGGTGGAGGGCCTGTAACGCCTCGGCAAAATCGGTTGTATCGGTCACGATGCTGCCATCGCGCAGCACGATCGTTCGCTTTGCATTTCGAGCCACATCCTGGTCGTGAGTCACCAGAATTACCGTGAGGTGATGATCGTCATTCAACTTACGAAACAACTCAATGACATCCTGGCTCGTCTTTGTGTCCAGATTTCCAGTCGGCTCGTCCCCCATTAAGATCGCTGGCTTGTTGACAAGTGCCCGCGCGATGGCAACTCGCTGTTGTTGTCCGCCAGACAGCTGCGAGGGGTGATGGTTCAAACGATCAGCCAGTCCAACCTGACCGAGTACATCGATGGCTCGCTGTCTTCTCTCTTTGGCAGTCATCCCGCTGGCGTACAGCAAAGGCAACTCGACGTTCTCCAAGGCGGAAGTCCGGTTCAGCAGGTTGAAATTCTGAAAGACGAAGCCGAGCCGCCGGTTGCGAATTCGAGCCCGCTCGTCGCGCGACATATGAGCGACTTCTTCGCCCGCAAGCTGATAGCTGCCCGTGGTCGGACGATCGAGGCAGCCAAGCGTGTTCATGAGTGTCGACTTGCCTGATCCTGACGGACCTACCAAGGCAACATACTCACCCTCTTCAATCGCAAGTGTGGTCTCGCGAAGGGCACAAACTTTCACTTCGCCCAAGTCGTAAGTTTTAGAAACTCCAGACAGTTCGATGAGTGCCACGTTTGTAGATGCCCGTAAAAAGAATGAGATCGCTTCGTTGATCGAGTTAAGGGAATGTGGAACACTAATCGACACTAATAGTTGCCGCGACAACTTCTTCTTCCGTCTGCCCAATCAGCGTCGATTAGCGATGATTAGTGTTCCCGATTCTCTTGAACCCCAAAAGGGCGGTGTGAAATGTTCAAAGACGAAGGTTACAAGTTAATGGGTGCCGCGTTCGAGGTCTACAACGAGCTTGGATTCGGCATGGCGGAAAAAGTGTATCAGCAGAATTTGGAGATCGAACTCAACCTGCGGGGAATTCCATTTCAGTCGAAACGAGAACTGGCCGTCTGTTACAAAAACCAACCGCTGGCAACAAAGTACAAACCCGATCTGTATATCTTCGATGCCATCGTGGTCGAACTGAAAGCGACGAGCGAATTGATCTCCGATCACGAAGCTCAGCTCTTCAACTACATGCGAATCGCTCGGCAACCCGTCAGCTATTTGATCAACTACGGCAACAAAGGCGAACTTCAATGGAAGCGGTTCATCCTGTCAGACTTGAAGAGGTAACAGCCTAAAGGACTTTCCAGGAACACTAATCTGCGCTGATCGTCGCTAATCTCGGACGAGGAGTGCGAAGACTCGGACTTCATTAGTGTCGATCAGCGTCGATTAGTGTTCCCGAATCAAACTTCAGTCAGCTTCGGCAACACCCACGGCTTGCGATACTCCGCTCTCGTCAAGAGGCGATTTGCTTCCTGATCGTTGCCGAAAGTGTAAGTTGCCGGGTCGAACTTCACCGTCCGACCAACTCGCCACGCCACGTTTCCAAGGTGACACAGCAAGCTCGATGGATGACCCACCGTTTCCAAATCGGCGACAGGTGTCCCTCGCGTCCTCATGCAATCAATGAAGTTCTGCGCGTGAGCGACGTCTTGATAGACGTTGGTCTCTTCCTTGACGAGCTTGCCGCGTTCATCGAACGCCCGCCAACGCCCGTTGCCAATCACCACATACCCACCATCACCATACACCGCCGCACCTTCTGACTCCTCGTGCAAGGGGTAGCGGTTCCAAACTCGCATTTCATAGGTCAGCAGATAGCCGCCATAATCGTAAGTAACCATCATCGTATCTGGCCACTCTTGGGCGTCGTCAAAGTAATACTTGCCGCCGTGTGCAGATACGACTTTGGGTACACTTGCGAGTTGCTTGCCCTCCGCAGCAACTGCCGTCTCGAGCGCCCAGCGAGCTACGTCCAGCCGATGTACACCGTCGTTTCCCAGGTCGCCGGTGCCATAATCAAAAAACCATCGCCAACTGCCGTGAAACCGTCGCGGGTTAAACGGACGCTTCGGGGCGGGGCCAAGCCACGTGTTGTAATCAACCCCCTTAGGCGGCTCGCTGTCAGAAGGTTTGCCGATCGAGCCTTGCTTTGAACTCTCCCAAGCCTTCGCGAAACGAACTTTGCCGAGGTTTCCTTCCGCAATGTACTTCATCGCTGCGGCCTGAAAGATACCGCTCCGCGCCTGGGTGCCAAGTTGCACGACGCGACCATGCTTTCGCATGGCGGCGACCATCGTTTGGCCCTCGATAATGTTGTGCCCGTCCGGCTTCTCGACATAGACGTCTTTGCCAACTTGGCAAGCGTGAATTGTTGGGAGCGCGTGCCAATGATCGGGTGTGCCGAGCACAATAGCATCAAGGTTCTTGTCGTCCAGCGCAATGCGATAATCGGCGATCCCTTGTGGCTTGCGTCCCGTCTTGTCAGCCGTTTGCTGCACTCGCGGCCCTAAGACGTTTTCGTCGAGGTCGCAAACGTACTTGACATCGACATCGGGCAGCGACGCAAACGTGTTTAACAGCGAACCGCCTCGACCACGTACCCCCGTCACACAGACGGCTACGCGCTCGTTTGGGGAACGAATCTGTTGAGAATGCGCCGTTGCCGCGTATGCGGCGCCGAGCGCCACGGAGTCTAGGAATGTCCGACGATCCATTTCGTCCTCCCTTGTTATTGGATAAGTGGCATAAGTAGCAAACGTCACCGCCGTATTCCCCAACGAGCCGTTTCGTCGCGAGCATGACGCCAACGATTACTTGAGTTGCTTGACCAGCCAGCGATAGGCCTCGTCTCGAATCTCGTCGGGAAAATCATGCCCGCTGTCCGGATACTCAACTTTCAAATCTCCGCCCACGCCCTCGACTTCGTAAACGCGACCGACCTTCGAAACAACATCTTGGACGCCCTCAACAGCAAAATTGCTGTCGTGCAGAGGCGCGTTGATAAATATCGACCGGGGACAGATCGCGGCGAGTACTTCATGGAAATCAAACGGGACTTTGTTGGGATCATTTTCGTACACGTCACGGATTCGGGGCATGTAACGATCGCTGGTCCAACCGGCCAATTTACCTTCGTAGTAATGATGAAAGGCGGTAAAGCCGCAACTGGTTACCACAGCTTTCAAACGCTGATCAAACGCCGCGGTAAATAACGCGTTGTGCCCACCCAGCGAATGGCCGATACAGCCGATGCGATCGGAGTCGACCTCGGGCAAAGATACGAGCAAGTCAACCGCTCGCAGGTTGTTCCAAATGGCCTTCATCGAGCCGCTGGCGTAGGGTTTTCCTTGCAGCTTGAAGTCGTAGGCATAATCGCCAAAGGACGGATAGTCTGGGACGATACAGACAAAACCGCGTTCGGCAAGTTCGTGGGCGTAGTGCAGAGTGGCCTTACCGCCGAGCCCTGCGGGCTCTCCCTTGCCGATGCCGGTCGTTTGATGCAGGCAGAGCATCGCAGCCGCTTTGGCTGTCAAGCGTTTGGGGATCAACACGTAAGCGGGTACTCGGTCACCAGGTTCCGCAACGAAATTGATTCGGCGTCGCGTGTATTTCTCGCTGTCTAGTTCCTCCAAAACTTCAACGTCCAAGGGAACACGGCGAGACGTATCGGGAAGCGAGCCCATTGCGGCTTGCATTCCGTGAAGACTCTGTTGCCGGCGGACACAGAGATCCGCGAGCGTGTCGATCGGCTGGACAACTCCGCTGCTGTCAACATAGGTCAACAGTTCTTGATGATTTGCCGCGATTCCGCTCGCCGCACTGGTGGA
This sequence comes from Planctomycetaceae bacterium, assembly GCA_020638995.1. Classification (GTDB taxonomy): domain Bacteria; phylum Planctomycetota; class Planctomycetia; order Pirellulales; family Pirellulaceae. The sequence goes on along the minus strand of JACKHM010000005.1, from coordinate 782,190 downwards.
TCGGCCTGCCGCGTCAGCCGGCAACGTCGACGCCACCGATAAGTTTTCGCAAAGATAGACGCCACTCTTGTCGGAAGCAATCACATCCAGGTCACCATCCTTGTCCATATCGACAATCTTGAGATCGAGCCCCGTTCCGACACGCTCGCCGACTGAAATCGGATGCCGTGTCCAGCTACGCGTCTCGGTGCTGAACTCGTACCAATAGAAGACGAGTGGATCGAACGCACCAGGATCTCTGCCGTCGTGTCCCAAGTAGCGTTTACCCGTGACAAGATCTTCTTGGCCATCGCCGTTCATATCAGCCCAGTAGACCGAATGCGCTTGCGACCACTCGCTATCGATCGTATGCCGCAACCACTGGCGCTCTCCGTTAGCTTGTCTCTGCTCAAGCCAGTACACACCGAACTTATGCCCGCGTCCCCACACAAGATCATTGTCGCCGTCGCGGTCCACGTCGACAACCAACATCGGGACGCTGCAATCGCTGTCCAGCGAGAATTCGCGGTGGAACAGCCACCGTCCAGTGCGTCGATCCGCAGGCGCTTCGAGCCAACCGTGAGCTGCGACGATGTCACCGCGACCGTCTCCGTTGACATCCCCAAATCCTACGCCATGCCCAGCGACCTCCATTGGTAGATCGTGCCGTAACCAAACCGGGTTTCCTTTAGCTTCAGTCGGCGGGATCACTTCCCACCAAGCGGCGAATTTGGTTCCGTTCGGTAACACGTCGTTTCGGCCATCGCCATCAACGTCGACCATAATCGCGGTCTCCATGGGGCCCGGCTCAGCTACGACATGCTTTTTCCAGGGTATCGCATCGGCGCCAGCATTCTCGACCCAGTAGATCGATTGACTGCGGTAGTTCGCGCTCACGTAGTCAACGCGACCGTCACCGTTCACGTCCATCGGCAAATGCGAGTAGTCATCAAAGCGTCCACGGATTACCTCAACATCTCGCAGGAAATGTTGCTTCCAATTCGGTGCTTCGTACCAGAAACCGCCGCTGACAATATCCAATTTGCCATCGTCATTTACATCAATCGCCGCACATGCGGCAAACTCAGATGTCGCGCTGACCGTGTGCGTGCGAAATCTGGGCGGTTCCGCTCCTGTGGTTCGAGCTATTGCTGAAAAGAACAAAATGGCGGAGTAAAGAAAGCACACACATCGACGAACTGAAGTCAACATAACGGCTCACTTGTCACTGCGTGGACAGATGTTTGGCCTGATCGAGATTCGCTACTATAACCTGGATTAAACCCAAGAGGTGGTCATGTCGATCGAGTTTGGCTGTTCTGAATGCGGAAAGCTGCTACGCGTGCCGGATACGTATGTAGGCAAAAAGGCTCGCTGTCCAGCCTGCGGAGCGATTCAGGAAATTGCTAGTCCGCGCGACGCACAATCAACTGCCCCCGAAATCGAACCAGATCAAAACCTAAGTCGCCCTGATAGTACTCGATCAACGACCCCACCAAGCGATTCGCCATTCGCCGCAGCTAGGTCGACCACCAATCCGTTCGCGGACGGTGCGTCCATTGCTTCCGATAACCCGTTTGCGGCAAGTGCCACGAATCCTTACGCCACACCGACGGTCAGAACCGAAGCGTTCAACGGAGGCTCTTTGGGACTTCGAGGTGAAGCCTGGGCGCGCACGAGCGTCGAAGGGCCGGCGAATTCGCTGGTGGCGGTCGGCGGGGTCGTGTTGATTTTCAGTACCATTGCTCTTGCCATCAACGTGACTTCGCTCGTGAATGACGGAAATATCGAGGGTCTCGTGTTTTGGCTCTTCGCCGCGATTCCGTACGGTATTGTGGTCTTTGGCGCCATGCGGATGAAGCAGCTCAAGAGTTACCCTTTGGCGATTGCTGCGTCGATTTTGGCGATGTTGCCGTGCAGCGCCTGTTGCATTTTGGGGCTGCCGGTTGGCATTTGGTCGTTGGTCGTTCTGTGCAATCGCGACATCCGCAAAGCGTTTCGGCGAAACGCATAGCCGCTTTACAGTTCGGCGGGCCCGCACGTACGATGCTGGGATGAATCCATGCGAATATGACTACGACGTGTTAGTAATCGGTGCCGGACACGCAGGCACAGAAGCGGCGTTGGCGGCGGCGCGAATCGGAGCCAAGGTCGCGCTTCTCACCACAAATCTTGATACAGTCGGCCAGATGAGCTGCAATCCGGCAATCGGCGGCATTGCCAAGGGGCAGATCGTCCGCGAGATCGATGCTCTCGGCGGAGCCATGGGGCAGGCAATCGACGCAACGGGAATTCAGTTCCGCTTGCTGAACCGCCGCAAGGGTCCGGCGATGCACAGCCCTCGGGCTCAAGCCGACAAGAAACTTTATCAGCACGAGATCAAGCGGATTGTCGAGGAGCAGCCGAATCTCGACCTACGGCAAGAGATCGTCGAGGACATACTTACCGAGCAGTCGGGCGAGCGAACGCGTGTCGTCGGCGTACAAGTAAAAGGCGACGCCAAATACAAAGCTCCAGCCGTAATCCTGACAACCGGGACGTTTCTGCAGGCCCTGATGCACACGGGCGAATCGAAGATTGCTGGTGGAAGGGCAGGGGAGGGGACGACGGCTGGGATCAGCGGCGCGCTGACACGACTCGGATTTCGGCTCGAACGATTTAAGACCGGAACGCCACCGCGGCTCAATGGACGAACCATCGACTACAAACGCACGGAGTTGCAACCGGGCGACGACGATCCGCAACCCTTCTCGTACATGAGCGACGCGCTCGACGTCGAGCAAATTCCATGCTGGATCACCTACACAAATGAAGCCGTTCACGAACTGATCCGCAGTAATCTGGCGCGTGCCCCGATGTACAGTGGTCAGATCCGGTCAAGCGGCCCTCGATACTGTCCTTCGATTGAAGACAAGGTTGTTCGCTTTGCCGATAAGGACCAACACCAGCTGTTCCTGGAACCCGAAGGCCGCAATACGTACGAAGTCTACGTCAACGGTATCTCGACCAGCCTGCCGCGCGACGTTCAAGACGCAATCTTCAAGCTGATTCCTGGGCTGGAGAATGCCCAGATTATGCGATACGGATATGCCGTCGAGTACGACTTCAGTCCACCCGACCAACTTTGGCCTTCACTCGAAACGAAAAATGTTTGTGGACTGTACTTCGCAGGGCAGATCAACGGCACAACAGGATACGAAGAGGCTGGAGCCCAAGGGCTGATCGCCGGAGCCAACGCTGCGCGACAAGTTGCCGGCAATGAGCCGTTGATCTTGAATCGGGATCAAGCCTACACCGGAGTGCTCGTTGACGACCTGGTAACCTGCGGCGTCGACGAACCCTACCGTATGTTTACGAGCCGTGCTGAGTATCGATTGCTGCTGCGACAGGATAACGCGGATCGACGACTGACGCCGTTAGGACATGAGGTCGGTCTAGTATCCGAGCATCGCTGGCAACGACTGCAATCGAAGGAAGCAGAGATTGCACATGCTTGCGAGCTACTTGAGACGCATCGAACAGAAGGCGTTACCCTGACGAAATACCTCCGCCGCCCCGAAGTGACATGGGACGAGTTGTGTAGCTTGCAGCCGCAACTTCGATCGATATCAGCGGAAGCGACGCAGCAAGTTTTGTATGACGTGAAGTACTCCGGCTATGTGGCTCGTCAGGAACAACAGGTCGAACGTCAGAAGCGACTCGTAAGTAAACGCATCCCAGAAACATTTGACTTCGGTTCGATTGGTCAATTGCGTATGGAGGCCAAAGAAAAGCTCACAAGGGTTCGGCCCATCAGCTTGGCTCAAGCGAGTCGCATCAGCGGTATTACTCCAGCAGACATCGCGCTGTTACTTGCGCATTTGGAGGGCAGGCGTTAGCGGCGTCCAACCTTTAACGCACCACACGTAAGTCAGCAAAGTTGGCGTATCCTTCCCAACTACAATTCGTGACAATTCAACAGGTTTGTCCTCAAGTGCCAATGAGACAACAGCTTACGTCGCGAATATCAATCTTGACTGGCTTGGCAAGCCCGCTATAATTCGAGCGTCTGTCAAACTCGGTAAGCTCGGAAAGTATTGTCAGTGCTTACTAGATGGAGCGAAGCAGAAAGGTGTACCGTTTGCGTACGCCGCGAAGTCTTGTTGAACGAGGGAGCTAAGGACTAGCGACGCCGTGGCGATCCGCGGAAGTTCAGGGAACAGGCAAGAAGCCGCATTCCCGACCGCTGGTTCTACCATCGATAGGAGGGATGGTAGCAGACATGAGTACAAAAACAGTGTTCACAACGGGTGAAGCAGCCAGGATCTGTAAAGTCAGCCAACAGACAATCATTCGCTGCTTCGATAACGGCTCTTTAAAGGGCTTTCGCGTTCCCGGCAGTCGGTTTCGACGCATTCCGCGCGACCAGCTGTTTCAATTTATGAAGGACAACGGCATCCCAACCGATGCCCTGGAGAGCGGAAAACGCAAAGTCTTGATCGTCGACGACGACGAGGATTTGGTGGAGTTGCTGGTTGACGTATTTGCCCGTGACGGTCGCTTTGAGATTCGCACGGCAAATAATGGCTTCGACGCTGGCATGTTCGTCAAAGAATTTCGACCGGACTTGGTCGTTTTGGACGTCATGCTACCCGATATCAATGGCAAAGAAGTGTGCCAACGCGTCCGCCAGGACGACACCTTGGAGGCCGTGAAAATTATCTGCATCTCGGGTATGGTCGAGCAGGACAAGGTTGCTGACCTGAAGGCCGCTGGAGCTAACGACTTCATTCAGAAGCCGTTCACCGTCGACAAACTGCTGGATCGTTCGTGTGATCTGCTGGAAATTGAACGCGCTGTCAGCAGCTAATACAAACTGAATTGCAAGGTTATGCTGTAGAGCAAGCTGTTTGCCAGATGTTTTGCATCGGCAAGTGGTTTGCTCTACATGCATTTAGGGACAGATGAATGGACCGGTCCGCTGACGTTCAAATCGAGAATCACCAAGTGCCCGCAGATCGAGAGAGTGTTGCAAGGCAGCTGATTCAGCGACTACTGTTGGACGCGGCGACGATTGCTGACGCTTCGGTGCGTGCTTTTCTGGAGAGTGGGGCCGCGCAGTCGGCGGGCCCCTGGCAGCAAGCACTCGGCAAACTTGTCGAGCGTCTATCACTTCTGGAACGGCTGGAATCTGACTTCGAACGTGCGTTGCTAACCGAGAGACTCGAGTCGTTACGCGAGCTTGCCTATGGCGCAAGTCACGAAATTAACAATCCGCTGGCGAATATCTCGTCTCGGGCGCAAACCCTGCTGCGAGACGAAACAGATCCTGATCGTCGCAAGAAATTAGCCACGATCAATAGTCAAGCCTTTCGTGCTCACGAGATGATCGCCGACATGATGTTGTTCGCAAAGCCGCCGGATCTGGACAGACGCCAGACCAATCTGTGTGTGCTCGTAGCGAGAGTGCTCGAAGAAATAAGCGACCGTGCGAATCAACAAGGCACAGCGCTGATGGTCACCGGTACGAACGAGGACTGTTGGCTGAATGCAGACCCTACACATCTCTCCGTCGCGCTCACCGCACTCTGCCGGAACTCGCTCGAGGCAATCAGCGCAGGCGGGCAGATTTCTATTTCGCTTGTCGACCGTGAAGTCGAAGTGGAATTAAGCGTCACGGATACCGGGCCAGGCATCCCGGCTGAAGTCCGACAACATTTGTTTGATCCGTTCTACTCCGGTCGCGAAGCTGGCCGGGGCTTGGGCTTTGGCTTGTCAAAGTGTTGGCGGATCATCGAGCTGCACGGCGGCAATATGGATGTTCATAGCAGTGAGAGCGAGTGCACTCGCTTTACGATTCGCCTGCCTCGCACCGAAGAAGCAAAAGAATCATCACCACCTCTTGTGGCTTAGCGGGACGTTCAACGCGTGGGTTGGCTCCAACAAATCTTGACTGTAGCGTTCCCGCAGGATTCGTATGGCGGCCTCAGCCTCGTGCCACCACTCGTGGCAATCGTGTTGGCCATCGCTACGCACCGCGTGGTCGCGTCCCTGCTGGCTGGAATTTTTGTCGGTGCCTTGATCCTCGCCGGCGGAAATCCTTTCGTAGCGATCGCCTCAACTTTGGAAACACATTTATGGGCGAGTCTGAGCGATGGCGACCATTTGCGCGTGTTCGTCTTCACACTGCTGATGGGGGCGTTGGTGGGGGTAATGCGTCGAAGCGGAGGCATGGAAGCAATCGTCAATGGCATTGCTCCGTTGGCTCACAGTCGCTGCGGAGGCCAGTTGACCGTGTGGGCGCTTGGGTTGATTGTCTTCTTCGATGACTATGCAAACTCGTTGCTGCTCGGCAACACAATGCGACCGCTGACCGACCGCTTGAAGATATCCCGCGAGAAGCTTGCCTACCTTGTCGACTCAACGGCGGCTCCGGTTTCTGGATTGGCGTTAGTTTCCACATGGGTCGCGGGAGAGATTGGCTATATCCAAGATGGGCTCAATGGCACGCAACTGGCCGAGTCGGCAAGTGCCTTCGAGCTTTTCATTGCGACGATTCCCTATCGGTTCTACGTAGTCTGGGCATTGATCATGGTGCCGCTCGTAGCCATCTTGGGTCGCGACTTCGGCTCGATGTTAGCCGCCGAGCGTCGAGCGTTCCGTGCTCAACTAGTTCCCGCGTTGAACGACACTGGCTCCTTCGATGGTACTTCTCGCTGGCCGAATGCTGTGGTTCCAGTTCTGACCGTCGTCGCAGTGACAATCACCCTCATCGCATCGACGGGCTGGGGCGCGATTGCTGACGACAACACGACAGAGCGAACGCTTCTCAACATATTTGGGAACGGAGATTCCTATCTTGCGCTCGTTTACGGTTCTCTTGCGGGCTTTATGATCGCTTTCCTGCTGGGCCGCACGAACGCACGCCTCAAATCTACGGAGTTGAACGCCGCAGCCTTCGAAGGAGCGATTCAAGTCTTGCCGGCACTCGCGATATTGTGGCTAGCATGGGCATTGTCGGGCATCACGAAAGCAGACTACCTCGGAACCGGCGAGTACTTAGGGCAACTGCTCGTTGGTGCCGTTGACGTTCGCTGGATGCCCACGATCGTTTTTCTTCTGGCTTCGATAGTCGCTTTTTCGACCGGAACAAGTTGGGGCACGATGGGAATTCTCATGCCGTTGGTCGTTCCTACGACCGTTCAACTGCTCGCACCAGGAGAAAACGCCGCGACGGTTCACGATCCGATTTTGATAGGCGCGATCGCAGGCGTATTGGCAGGCGCGATCTTTGGCGACCATTGCTCCCCGATCTCCGACACGACGGTTTTATCATCGCAAGCCAGTGGCTGTGATCACGTCGCACATGTCCGCACTCAGATGCCGTATGCGCTGTTGGTTGCAGCCATCTCGGTCATTTGCGGCACGATTCCGATTGGCTTTGGCGTTTCAGTCTGGCTCGTTCTGCCCACAGGCATAGCGGTGATGTTCATCTTCTTGATCGCTTTTGGACGACGCTGCGAGGCTACGGAACGAGACTAATACGTCGAAGTTCCGGGCAACAATTGTTCTATTCAAAAATGAAGCCGCACGATGCGTCCCGTGAACTGCGGTGAGCGATGACGAATTCCGACACGAGGTTTTGGCTCTGGCGAATACAGGCGATTGAGTATTTGAACTTCGTCAATCTTGGTCGGAAACGATTGCCGTCGTCCTTCGCGTGTGAGTGAACGATCAACGGGATAGCGAGTTCCAGATAGAACCTCGGAAATGAACAGCCGCGTGACCCAACAAACGACAAGGCTCGGGACGACCGCGAGTACAATGGGAATCCGCTCTCGAATTGCGAGGCTCATCCCAACCGTCACCATGAGAGCTAATATGAACGCAAGATTGAATTGAAAGGATGAGGGGCGAAGGTGGATCGACCGGAACGCTCGTAGTATCTCTGAGAAGATAACGACGAGGAATCCAACACCAATTCCAAGTAAGCCAACAACAAATAGACCACCAGTAAGATTAGCGATCATCACGCCCTCCCCAGTTGGGCGCAACAACACTAACTATTCGCGTAGGCAATTATCTTATTCGAGCCACACTACCGTGATACGTCGTGTTGCGCGTCGAGTTAGTCAGGAAGTTTGGTATACTCAAGGTGACCGTAACGTAACTCGCGAGAAGAACGATGTCTCAAGCACTCCCAGCGAAGAATAAGCTTGGATACGAACACTATGTCTGCTACCCCGATGACGGCCTGCGACACGAGATTATTGACGGAAATCATTTTGTGAATCCCGCGCCCACATTGGATCACCAACGATTCTCGCGTCGAATTCAGTTCCAACTCTACGATCAAATCGAGGCTGAGGGGCGCGGTGAAGTATTTAATGCGTCTTGCGATGTACAACTGACGGAACACGATATCGTCCAGCCGGACCTGATCGTCGTTATGAACAAGCACCGATTGATAATGACCCCGGCAAAGATCGAGGGTGTGCCCGACTTGATTGTCGAGGTGTTGTCGCCGGCGGCGAAGAAGCTAGATCACGGTTTGAAGAAGGAACTGTATGAGCGGAGCGGTGTTCCCGAGTATTGGATCGTCGATGCCGCCGAACATTCCGTCGAGCAGTTCGTGTTGCGTGATGCAAAGTACGCATTGGCAGGTTCGCATTCGAGCAGCATCAACGCCGCGACGATCGAAAACATTCGCGTTGATCTAACGAAAGTCTGGTAACTGAAGCTGGCCGGCCTTTTAGGGAGGAGACTCACGCCATCCCGCGCTTCTTCAATTCACCAACAACGGTCTGCACGATGCGAGTAACTTGGTCCGAATCGACCGATTCGCCGACGGGGCAGCCTCCGACTGGCTGATCGGTAAAGCCTTCTGCGGCAAGCAAACACTGAAGTTGGTCGCTCAGTGTCGCCAATTCCTTTTGTTGCACCAGTGACTGCGGTTGTCTTCCCGTTCCTGTCACGATCCCACGCAGACGCAGGGCCGCTCGAAAGCCCTCCGGGAACTCAGCAGAATACAACATCGCGTCGAACAGCTTCAGCAGCCGGTATTGCAAAGTGCGGGCATCGTCAAGTTTGCCAGCCATAGTCAAGTCGTAGAGCTTACGAGTAATTTCCGGAACGACGCCACTGGTTGCGTTCGTACCTCCGTCGCAGCCCAGCAGCAACATAGGCATCAAAGCCGCATCCCAACCGGTGAGAAATGCAAAGTCTGGACGAACGGGTCGCACGGCAGCAATCATTCGCATCATGTGTGGCAAGTCGCCGGACGAATCCTTGATCGCTGCGACACGAGGGCACTCTTCGGCCAATCGCAAGACGGTCGGAACGTCGATGGGCGACGCAAACATGGGAATGTTGTAGAGCGTAACGTCGATCGGCGAATTGTCGGCGATCTCTTTGAAATACGCATACACACCAGCCGGAGTCAGCTTGTAGTAGAAGGGCGAAACGATGGCGACAGCTCGCACGCCCAAACTGTGATAGTGTTCACAAGCTTTGATTGTCTCGCGCGTGTTTGCTTCGGCAGCTCCCGCCAGAATCGGCACGCGACCGCGGGTCTGGTCTGCCATAATCTCGATGATGCGGCGGCGTTCCTCGAACGTGAAGCGGGTAAACTCGCCAGTCGATCCGTTCGGATATAGGCCGTGAACGCCGCGTTCAATCAGCCAGTCGACGTACTTGCGGAGTTCGGTCTCGTTGATGTCGCCACGATCGTCCAGCGGTACGATGTTGGGTGTAAAGATCCCGCGAAGTGGTGTGTTATCGGACATTGTCTCGGCAGATCCCAGTTAGCTCGTTAGTATTAATAGACCGTAAAACTGTCACAAACGGTACGTTCGATGCTTTAGCACATTCAATCATAGCTCAGGCTTCGCTAGTCACAACTAATCGCTTCCCGGGCCCTGCCGCTTTGCAACCGCCGCCAGAAAATTCCGATTCGCCGCCGGATTTGGCCTCCGCTAAACCTTGGCAGGTCGCTGCCTTCACTACAGGTTGCATTGGATACTTCGTGTTCTTCGTCGTGACAGACCCGAAGCGCAGCCTTGTGCTCAGCCTATTCCTCCTGCCCGATCAGGTTATTTGCTCTTGGTGCGACGGTGATTGGAGTCGATTTGCAATTCTCGATCGCCTGCCGCTGGTTGTCGCGACTGCGACGATCCTGGTGATCGCCTATCTAGCTGGGCGCCTCGTTCTCGAAAGTATCCGAGCCGACAAGCAACTCGCCCAACTCGAACTATCCGTATTCGCGGTTGGCGTCGGCCTGAATATTATTTCGCTCTACACGCTCCTGGTCGGCCTAGCCGGCGGTCTACAGCTTCGTTCGGCATTCTTCGTTCCCGCTGCGGCAACCACCGCTGCATCATTGTGGCGGGCGCGAGATTGGCGGAAGTCTATTAAAATCGATCTGAAAGGTGACTCGTTGCGGCAATCGTCGGTGTGGATGTGCATACCGTTTGTAATCGCAATTGCCGCCGGCAGTGTGCTGCCTCCCTGGCATTTCGATACGCGCGAGTATCACGCACAAGTGCCAAAGGAATGGTACCAGCAAGGCGAGGTCGACTTCATGCCGCACAATGTGTACGGCAACATGCCGCTCGGTGCCGAAATGCACGCCATCGTCGGCTCAAATTTGATGTACGGCGAGCAGAACTGGTGGTGGGGGGCTTTGATCGGCAAAGCTGTGATAGGCTGCTACGCTCCACTGACCGCACTTGCATTATTTGCATTCGGGCGACGCTTCCTGTCGCAAACTGCCGGTGCGATCTCGGCATTCATTTTCATCTCAACTCCCTGGATCGCGCATGTATCGACCAGTGGCTTGATCGACGGTGCATCGGCATTCTACCTATTTGCAGCTTTCTACAGCATGATGATTTGGTACGAGCAGCTGCGGTTGCGCCAATCATCGTCGGCCGATCTGTTTCTCCCTGGCTTTCTCGCTGGATCGGCGGTCGCCTGCAAGTATCCGGCCGTGCTGTTCGTTGTGTTTCCAGGCTGTATCGCGGCAGCGTGCCTGCCTTTTGGTAAGCTCCACATCCGACCGGTCGTGACGTTTACACTTGCCGTTGCACTGGCATGTGGATTGTGGTTCGGAAAGAATCTCGTGCTGGCCGAGAATCCAACTTATCCGCTTTTATATAAATTATTCGGCGGCAAGACTCGAACAGTTGAGAAAGACGTCCAATGGACCACGGCTCACGGACCGCCGCACGATCCCCATGGCCGATCTTTTACCTGGAACTTCCTGCGAAGCAGCGCCGAGTTACTGCTCTGGCGTTCCGAGTTTGCCAGCCCGCTGCTAGTGCCGTTAGCGATGGTGGGTCTGTTAACGCGCAGGCATCGAACCGCCTTAGTGGCGTCGATTGTTCTCGTCGCCTTCAACATTCTTGTGTGGTGGTTTCTCACTCACCGAATCGATCGCTTTCTTGTCCCCATCTTGCCGCTTGTCGCGGTAATAGCCGGAATCGGTGCAACATCCTTTTGTGATATTCGTTGGCGGCGTGTTGTTACAGCGGCGTTGTGTTTTGGCTTCGCCTTTAACCTTCTTTTCGTTGTATCACCGCTGCCTGGCGATAATCGGTTTCTGACTTCGTACGAATTCCTACGCCGTGACGAACCAACCGACGGCCCGTTCTCTGCGGAGCGCACGCATCGTGTGCATAAGTATCTCAACACACATGTACAACCGGGCTTCGCCGTCATGGCCGTAGGTGAAGCTCAAGTCTTCGACCTGAACATGCCCGTTTACTACAACACATGCTTCGATGATTGCGTGTTTGAAGCGATGATGAAGGGCCGTACCGCCGACGAACGGATCAAGATGCTTCGCAGTAAGCGAATCTCACATGTCTTTGTCTTTTGGTACGAGCTCGATCGATATCGCAGCCCAGGGAACTATGGATATTCAGATTACGTTACTCCCGAATTGGTGCAAAACGAGTTCGTCGACCAAGGCATTTTACGCGAGGTCCCGTTAGGCCTTGATACTGGAAACAGTCAGCTGTTCGAAGTCAACGGGTGGCGGACATGGGACGGAGAGTAAATCTGGCTCTTGCCGATCACCGGGCGATCACTTACGCTGCTGACACGTAATCGATAGCATCAAGGATGGTGACGATGAACGAACAAGGAACGTGTGACCAGATCGCTAGTGAACAAACCGGCCCCGCCAGTCGCCCGGTCTACACCGATCTGATTGCATCGGTCGAGCGAGCGGTCGCTCGCGCCACCGACTGGTTTACGGACCGACAGCATTCTGATGGGCACTGGTGTGCCGAACTTGAGGGCGACACGATACTCGAGAGTGAGTACATCTTGCTACTCGCTTGGCTCGGCGAAGAAGGTTCAGAAATCGCGTGCAAGGCCGCACGGTACATCCGCTCAAAGCAACAGGTAAACGGAGGATGGTCGCTGTTTCCCGGCGGCGATCTGGATATCAGCGTCAGCGTGAAAGCCTACTTCGCACTGAAGTTGACCGGTCACGATCCAGAAGCTGACTACATGCGGCGCGCTCGTTCGGTCATTCGAGAGCACGGTGGAGCCGACGCCGTCAACAGCTTTACACGATTCTACTTTGCGCTGCTCGGACAGATTCCCTTCGACCAATGCCCCGCAGTACCACCGGAGATGGTGTTACTGCCCAATTGGTCGCCGGTCAACATCTACCGGATCAGCGCTTGGTCTCGGACGATCTTCGTGCCACTAGCGATCGTCTGGGCGCAGAAACCCTCGCGAAAATTGGATTCTCAATTTGGTATTCACGAGTTGTTTCTTCGCGAGCCTCGAAACTGGCCGCCGTTGTCGAGTCCGGGCAAGCAGTCGGGTCTAGCGGCGACGGCTTGGCGCCAGTTTTTTCGCACCATTGACGGGACGTTGAAGCTGGCGGATCGATGGGGAGTCAGGCCGTTGCGCGGACGTGCGATCCGTGCTGCCGAATCGTGGATATTGGAGAGGTTCAAGGCGAGCGATGGACTTGGTGCGATCTTCCCCCCGATCATTTGGAGCGTCGTTGCCTTGCGTTGCTTGGGCTACTCTGTCGACAGCGATGAAGTGAGTGAGTGTCTTCAGCAGTTGAAGGCACTAATCATCGAAGATGACACGACCGTGAGACTGCAACCATGCAAATCGCCGGTTTGGGACACGGCAATCACGCTTCGCGCTCTGGCCGCAAACAAGACAGCTTCGACGGAAGTTTTGACGAAATGTGTCGACTGGCTGCTCGACAAAGAGACCCGGCAATCCGGCGACTGGCGTGCCAATGTTAACGCCGCCCCCGCCGGGTGGTTCTTTGAATACGCGAATGCCTTCTATCCGGATGTCGACGATACGATCATGGTCATGATGGGCCTGCGTGAGACGCGCGACATTTGTACGAAGTCGCGCCGTGAGCGGATCGACGCTGCCTGTGAACGAGCGGTACAGTGGATTCTCGCGATGCAGAATCGTGACGGCGGCTGGGGAGCGTTCGACAAAGACAACGACTTGGAATGCCTCTGCCACGTTCCGTTTGCTGATCACAATGCGATGATCGACCCGAGCACACCTGACATCACGGCACGTGTGTTGGAAGCGTTGTCACAGTTCGATCTTGGAATCGGACACGCTGCCGTCGACCGCGCCGTGGCCTATTTACGCAGAACTCAGGAGGGTGACGGTAGTTGGTTTGGTAGATGGGGCGTTAATTATATCTATGGCACGTGGCAAGTCATTTCGGGTTTGGCGCGAATCAGAGTGCCGTCTCAAGATCCGATGATCGACCGCGGCGTGCAATGGCTGCTTGACCATCAACAGTCTTGCGGCGGTTGGGGCGAAACAGCTCGGTCCTACGATCATGCAGAACTAAAAGGCCAGGGTCCCGTAACGGCATCACAAACAGCATGGGCGCTGCTCGGTTTGATCGATGCAGGATTGGAGGATCATCCTGCGGTCCGGCGGGGTATGCAGTTCCTTGCCGATCACCAGCAAGACGACGGTTCCTGGACAGAAACCGAGTTTACCGGTACCGGATTTCCGCGAGTGTTTTATCTTCGCTACCACATGTATCCCATGTACTTTCCGTTGCTAGCGCTCACCCGCTGGAAACAATCTTTAGGCTCTATTCTCTAGTCTCAACCATGTCCGTACCGATTTCGCAGATGTGGACCGTCGCAGCCTACGTGCTTGGCAAGAAGTTGCGGGGCGTCAAACGCTACCCACTTGTATTGATGTTGGAGCCGTTGTTTCGCTGTAATCTAGCTTGCGCGGGATGCGGCAAGATTCAACAACCTACCAACGTGTTAAGAGACGAGCTCTCGCCGGGAGCATGTTTCCAAGCGGTCGACGAGTGCGAAGCTCCGATTGTGTCGATCCCAGGTGGCGAGCCGCTCATGCATTCCCGTATCGCCGAAATCGTGGCTGGCTTGGTGGCTCGCAAGAAGTACATCTACCTGTGTACGAATGCGTTGAAGTTAGAAGAGTCACTCGACAAATTCACTCCCTCCAAATACCTGGCATTTTCCGTCCACATGGACGGACCTCGGGAGGAGCACGACCACGCGGTATGCCGCGACGGGGTTTATGATGTTGCGGCGCGAGCAATCACCGCAGCAAAGCATCATGGTTTCCGGGTCACGACAAACACGACGCTCTACGCGGGTGTCGATCCCGCGCGCATTCGCGGCTTTTTTGACGAGATGATGGCGTTGGGCGTCGAGGGAATGATGGTCTCGCCGGGCTACAGCTATTCAAAAGCGCCCGACCAGGATCACTTCCTAGCTCGTCAGCAGACGATTGATCTGTTCCGCCAAATTCTCCTCCCTGGCAAACGCCGCTGGCGGTTCAACCAAACACCGCTCTTCCTCAAGTATTTGCAAGGCGACTTCCACTTGGAGTGTACTCCCTGGGGCAATCCGACTTACAACCTGTTCGGTTGGCAAAGGCCTTGCTACTTGATCGATGAAGGTTATTGCAAGTCTTTTCGCGAACTGATGGAGACAACGGCGTGGCAAGAGTATGGGCGCGCGAGTGGCAATGAGAAGTGCCAAGATTGCATGGTGCATTGCGGCTACGAACCAAGCGCCGTCGCCGCGACGTTTGGTAGTTGGCGGGGGTTTCTACAAACTGTGCAATGGCAATTGGGTTTTCAGGGAACTCCGAGCAACCGCGCCAACCTGACGAATCCAACCTGCGATGGTGCGTCCGAAAACAACACGTCAAACACATCAAACAAACGCCGCGTTCGACTTCCGGTCCTGAAATAGCACCCCGCTGATGGTGTGGCTTTACGAATTCTCTCCGTAAGTCATAGGTGTTGTTTGCGGCAATGTTCCCCACGAATCGCAACCAAAGCCACTTTCGCCTTGAACGCGCCGCCCAAAACACGTCGCTTGCCTGACATCTCTAGGACCCTCCTGGTGAAATAAAATCTTCCCGATTTTACCCCTTATTGCCTGTTCCAGTTTTCGGGGGGCCACTTCACACATTGATAAATGTAGTTTGCCGGAGTTCATGTTGTTATCCCGGTCGTGCACAAGGAGGGCATGTCCACGGACCGCTTTGCGATGCCCACCAAACGCGCTGGTCGACAATTGCTCTTCTCGAGCGCCGCGATCATGTGATGAGTTGGTTGCTGTACGGGCTGAGCGCACGAAGGACTTCCTACTAACCCTGTTGGCATCTACCCACGGTTCCAGACAATCCGAGGACACACTCTGTACGCGACCTGATAACGCAATACGCAATGGAGGCATCTTGGACGCACCGATTCGTCCGTCGATACGAATCCGAGTTCTAGTCCGCTTCGACACCTCCGAACTCCTGCCTTAATCGTGTCCTAGTCCTCGAAATCCGGGCGCGGTGGGTAATAGTGGTCGAACAGCTGTTTACGCTCGAATGGACTTAGCTGGTCGGCTGGCGGGTATCGACCGTCTAGCAGTTGTTGCTCGCTGCTATAGCCAGGTTGCAAAGGATTCGGTCCCGAAAAAATTGGGGGTTGTAAATTGCCTTGCCCAGGCCCACCCGCACCGCCTCCTGGAAGCCCACCCCCGGGCAAGCCACCGCCGTAGCCTAGCCCTAAACCGTTTAGCGGTCGTCCGTATCCATACGGAATGCCACCATAGTATTGTGGTCCCCACGCTCCGTACGGCACGGAGTAGGGCCGGTATGGGAACCGCCATTCGCCGTACGGCTGCACCGGCGCACCCCACTGCTGGGTCGTGTGATAGTGATCGGCGCTCGTGCCGACTTGGATGCTGCTGCGTGTGTTGCGATAACCGCTGCTGGTGTAGCTTGGCTGAGCATAGGAGTAGAACGGCCCGATCGGTGTGTACTGCGTCACTCGCTCGCCGGACATGGGATCGTGAGTGTAGTACGAAGGCTGCGTGATCCAATCGGCTGCGTTGACTCGGGCCGCGTTGCACAATGCGAACATCGAAAACATCACGGCAAGTTGCTTGTTCATCGCGAATGCCTCAATTGATTCCTCCGCCGTCGAAAGGAAATGTCGCACAAAGCGAGTCATCGTCAGAGCGGAGCGCTGGTTGATGATGAAAATCATCATGCCTCCAGCGTAGAAGCAAACCCAATGCCACGACACGAAACGAGTTGGCTTTATCGCCCTGAGTGCCGGCTAGTAAAACACTTACGACATTGCAAGAGATTCTCGCGACGATCACGTGCTGTCTTGCTGATGATTCAGATGTTGCGAAATCGCAACGTCGGCGACCCAATGTTGCCGTCACTCTCCGACGGACACGGGCTCATCACTCGGAGAGTGATGACCACTTCGGCGGTCGCCGAACAAATTCGAGCTGTTTATTGTTGTGGTCGTTCGACCATCAATTGGCCTTGTTCGGGGTCGAACACATACGTCTGACCCTCAGGAAGCGCGGGCAACTCGATACCATTCGCTTTAATAATCTGCGTCATGAACTCTTCATTCGTCTTGGGGTAGGAGCCGTTTGAAGCTTTGTAGAACTCTAGCGCCGGCTTGATCTGAAGATCGAACACGGCTTTCTGTTCAAACTTTATCAGTTGTTTCACGGGTTCAACAACGATGCCGGTATCGTCTTTTAAGCTTTGCCCCTTCTTGCCAACGCCCGCTTCGGCGACAACTCGTTCCGTCGGTGTGCTCGCAGCTTCGGCTGGTGCAGCGGGCGAGTCTGCCGCAGGGGAAGCCGGGGCGGCCGCGGGCTTGGACGCTGATTGCGGAGCCGGCACGCAACCGGCCAGTACTCCTGTCAGCAAAACGAATGTCAAAGCTTGGTATCGCATATCCAACGTCCTTATTGTGGAAGAGTCAAGTTCCAGCCTTGCATCTCGGCCAAGACCGGGTGTTGTGTCATGTCGTATTGTAGCGGAGTCAGCGTGACGAATCCTCTGGCTAATGCAGTGAGGTCGGTCTCATGGTCGCCGGGCTGGGGAGGCGGTTCATTGGTCGCCCAATAGTAGGTTCGCCCCTTCGGGTCTTTGCGCTTGATGTAATGCTCACCATAGCGGTCAACGCCCATCGGGACGACGCGCAGACCTCGCGGGTTGTCGATCGCAGAGGTCGGGATATTCAAGTTGTATAGCTGTGGCTCGGCGCTCTTCGCGGCCAGAATCTGCGCGATGATTTCGCGAGCAAGCCGCGCGGCCTTCGCGAATTGGGCGTGCTCATCGAACTCCAGCGATACAGCGATGCTCGTGATACCGAAAAAAGCGCCTTCAATGGCGGCCGCTACCGTGCCGGAATACAATACGTTGATCCCTGCGTTCAGTCCCCCATTGATGCCGCTGACGATGACATCGGGGCGGTGAGGAAGAAGCTCGGAGATTCCAATTTTCACACTATCCGCAGGACTTCCTTCGACTGCCCATCCTCGTCGTCGATCACCGTCGTAGACCTCTTTACAAATCAGCGGGCTTAGAAAGGTGATGGAGTGCCCGACACCACTTTGTTCGGTGGCTGGTGCCACGACGCTGACGCTGCCAAGCGATTGGAGTTCGCGTTCCATCGCAGCCAGCCCGGGAGCATAGATGCCATCGTCGTTTGTCAACAAGATCTGCACGATACCGAAATCTTCCTTATGCCGGCACAGTAGGTCCCTCAAATCAGGCCCTCATAATATCCCGGGAATACAATCCGGACAACGAGATGGCATGTACGAGAAATCGACCGACAAAACTGTGTGTCAGCTCACCGAATGCGTCGTTCGATGGCCTCTAGACACTCATTATGGTCTCTCGACCAACGCGAATACGGTAGCGGCAGCAAAGGAAATCCAGCTCGATGCAGAATCCGATACCGTTCGAGATCCAACACATTTCCATACTGGCCAGGATATCCCATGAGGTCGATTCCTAGTGTTTTGCCGGCGCGGCTGGCGACCAAATCAATGTATTGTCCCGCCAACGCGTATTCGGTCCAAATCCGAAAGCCGCAATTGGTCAACTCGCTGTTTACTTCGTGCATGAAACGATCGCCAATGGGCTGCTGATGGGAAAGGGGGCTGTCGAGCGGTTCACTGGCCGAGTCGAGGTACTTCCGTAGCAATGAGTCGCCCGGCAATCGGTCGAGCGGGATCGAATGAAAGACGTACTGCAACTGCCGAGCACGCGTCACGGCAACATTCAGCAGATTGGGATGCTCTAAAAATCGCAATGAAGCCGAGTGCGAATCGGCATCGATTGCCAGCGACAAGTACATGACATCCCGCTCGTCTCCCTGGAACGCGTGCGCTGTGCCGATTCGCAGTTGATGCCGCTCGAACGCGGCCAGAGGAAGGCGGAGCTCCAGTTGTGTAGCGATCAAATCGACTTGATCGCGAAACGGCGAAAGCACTCCAATAGATTGGCATGACTGCGGCGCGAGATCTGCTTGTGAGTCGACTAACTGGATCAATGAATTGACGACCGCCGCGGCTTCGTTTTCATTGATTCGGCCGGTTCGACAACCGTCGGGAACAAAGATGGGAACGACACTTTGAACCGCTTCGGTTTCAGGAGATAGCCGCATCACGGACAACGAGTCGTGGTAGAACTGTTTGTTGCTGAAGCGGATGATTTGCGGCATGCTGCGGAAATGTTCGTCGAGAAAGTGGACATGATCTTGTGTGGTAATGCTCTCGTTGAGCAAGTCAAGAATACTCTTCTCGCGATAATGAAATCGTTGCTGTTGCGCACTACTCAGCCCAAACTCCTCTCCAAGCCTTCGCAAACGCTCATTGGACAGGAACGAAATGTGACGCAATTGTTGAGGGTCGCCTACGACAACCGCTCGCTTTGCCCGTTGAAAAACAGGTAAACAACTTGCCATGTCGCACTGCGTGGCTTCATCGATAATCGCGACATCAAATAGTTCTCGTTGCAGCGGAATGATCCCGGATACTTCAGAAATCGCAGTCAGCCAAATCGGAAAAGCGCCGAATAGCACACGTGGATCGACTTCTGCAAATAATTCCTGCTGTCGTGTGCTGCTGCGCGTTCGCAACGACTTCAGGAACATAGTGAGATCGCGGCGATGTGTCTTTAGGCTCTCGTCGATCCGATCTTCGATTCCTTGCTTTAACAGCTCGCGAGTAAGTTCGTCAGATTCACGGAGCAAATCTTGATAACTTTCGATTTGCTCCCAGACGGGCGGCTGCTTTCCCAGTCGGCCTTCAAGCCAGATACGTTTCAGCTGGTTTAGAGTACGAGCAACGAGATTTGTTTCGACGGAGTGCGTCAGTTCGCCCCAGCGTCGCTCGTCACGCATCTGTCTGGTAATTCTCGATTCCAGCTGTGCGATCTTCCGCTCTATCTGCTCCAACGCACGATGTGACCGTTCGGTGCCACGTCCACCGGGATCTTGGTCCCGTTGAATTCGCGTTCGAATGCCTTGCAGTATCTGTTCGAGAAACTCTTTCAGTGCCGGCTGGTTCTGGCCTTCGGCACCTCGGATCACGCATTGATTGGGCCCCATCAGCTTGTCGATCATGTTACCTATGACATCGACAGCTTGCTGTGTGCGACAGGCAATCAGAACCGATTCACCGCGGCTTAGGTGATCGATTGCTGCCGCAGCGATCGTGTACGACTTGCCTGTGCCCGGTGGGCCGACAACCAAAGACAGCGGTGCCACAGCCGCGGAGCGAAGAACCTGCTGTTGGTGCTTGCTGAGAACAGTAGGTACGCCATGCTTACGAGGAGCGATGCGTTCCACACCCGCCGCATCTACGCCCTCGATCGCAATCTTCAGCGGCGTAGACAAGTCTTGCGTCTGCCCTATTTCGTCCAACTCGAACAACACGCCACGAGATTCTGGTGAATTTGGAACAATCGCTACGGCGCATGCTGGAAGACAGAGGAATTGGTTTGGAGTTTGCGAGGTGGCCTCAATTGCTTGCCGAACTTGCTTTTCCGAATGAAGCTGCGGGTATTCGGCTAAGGCCCAAGCATCGAGGTGCGGAATCGAGTCGTGCAGCAGTGCAATTAAGAGTTGCACGTCACTTTGTTGAAGCGGCGCCCTTGGGATGGCATTCAGCAAGTTCTCTAGCTCGGTTGTGGTGTCTTCGCTCTGCGCAAGGATCTCGTTGAGAATTGGCGCATTCACGCGTTGACCGCTCAAGTCGATTTTGGCAAAGGCCGCGTGCTCCTCGATCACCAGCGTGGCCGGATAGAAGAGCAGGGGGGCACACAACGTCCTCGTGCGAGATCCGCCTTCGGCAAGTCGACCGACGATGGGAAACACACAGTACAACAACGACTTTTCTCGCTGGTGGAGATGTGCTTCTTTCTGTGCGATCGTAGCTTGATCTCGATCAAGTGGTACTCTTAAGAGTGTGTCGCCGAGCAAGTACTCTTCGCCTTCAAGGAACGTCAGGTGGCGAATCGAGTCCTTGAGCAAGTTTGCCACCGCCATCTCGCGGTTATCAGCTTCGTAGCACGCGCGAAGAAATCGTATTGTGTCCGCAGCGGTCGCTGATTGGCCTGTGGCAGAGGAATCGGGCATCTGCTGATCCGGGGGCTGCTGGCTTGCGAAGCGAGTCGCATATTGTCAATGTTCAAGCGAGTAGCGACAAGCGTGGTTTGGCCGAGACGACCCGCTTTCGCTGATATTCTCTCGTTTTCGGCCTCGCACTCCGTACTATTCGCCCTGGTACTCGGCTCCTATAATGCGTGGTTTCATTTCCCGCTGCGGTGCCCGCTGTGTGGCAAGTGGCAGCGGATTCCGGAAGTGCAGGAGTGCGATGAGTACGGCAGCGACTTCCCTCGACGCTGGCTCGGTGAGCGTGGCGGACGAGCGAGTTTTGGTTCTGGATTTTGGTTCGCAGTATGCACAGCTGATCGCCAGGCGCG
Source organism: Planctomycetaceae bacterium (assembly GCA_020638995.1). Lineage (GTDB taxonomy): Bacteria > Planctomycetota > Planctomycetia > Pirellulales > Pirellulaceae. The sequence goes on along the minus strand of JACKHM010000005.1, from coordinate 760,923 downwards.
TGCGAGAACAAAATGTGTACTGCGAGATCGTTCGGCATGACATTGCTCCCGAACAGATTCAACGACACTCCCCCCGCGGATTGATCCTCTCAGGCGGCCCATCGAGTGTCTACGAGGACGGAGCTCCGAAATGCGATCCCGCAATCTTCGATATGGGGATCCCCGTACTCGGCATCTGTTACGGTATGCAATTGGCTTGCAAAGCTTTGGGTGGACAAGTCGAGAACACGACGTCGCGAGAGTATGGGCGAGCGCGTGTGGAAGTCACTTCGGATTCCGACCTGTTTGCCGGAATGCCTGAAGCCACGGATGTATGGATGAGCCACGGTGATCAGGTAGCTCAAGTATCCGAGGACTTCATGCCGTTGGCCAAGACAAAGACTTGCCCCATCGCCGCGGTAAAGCACAGTTCGTTGCCAGTGTACGGCATTCAATTTCACCCCGAAGTCACTCACACTCCACTCGGTGGGACGTTGCTCCACAATTTTCTGATTTCGATTTGTGGTTGCAAAGGAACGTGGCACCTCGGCGACTTTGCCCGCGAGACGATTAATTCGATTCGCGAGCGAATCGGTGGTGCTCGAGTGATCTGTGGACTATCGGGCGGCGTTGATTCGGCGGTAACGGCGGCGTTGCTTTACAAGGCGATCGGTTCACAGTTGTCCTGCATCCTGGTGGACAACGGACTGCTGCGTAAAGATGAACAGGCCGCGGTGCTTTCCGAATTCACAAACCATTTCAAAGCTGATCTCCATGTTGTGCAGGGCGAGAAACGATTCCTTGCGGCACTCGCCGGTGTGATCGATCCTCAGGAAAAGCGGCGTCGTATCGGCCACGCGTTCATTGAGTGTTTCAAAGAGGAAGCTGCGAAGATCGAGGATGCCAGGTATCTGGCCCAAGGCACTTTATATCCCGATGTAATCGAGAGCGGCGCGGCGCAAGACGGACCAGCTGCGACCATCAAGCTGCATCACAATGTTGGCGGATTGCCGGAGGAACTTGGATTCGAGTTGGTCGAACCGTTGCGCGACCTGTTCAAAGACGAAGTCCGCAAACTGGGCCTCGAACTTGGCTTGCCGCCCGATCTTGTCTGGCGGCATCCATTTCCCGGTCCGGGTCTGGCCGTTCGCTGTTTGGGCGAGGTTACAAAGGAAAACCTGAACGTACTCCGCGAAGCCGATTCCATCGTCGTGGGCGAAATTAAGGCGGCGGGACTTTACCGACAAACATCTCAAGCATTTGCTGTCTTATTGCCGGTCCAAAGTGTTGGTGTAATGGGTGATGCTCGTACGTATGAAAACACGATTGCAGTGCGATCTGTCGATACGGACGATTTCATGACGGCCGATTGGTCACACCTGCCCTACGAGCTGCTGTCACGTATCTCCACTCGCATTATTAACGAGGTCAAGGGCGTAAATCGCGTCTGTTATGACATCAGCAGCAAACCGCCAGCAACCATCGAGTGGGAGTAGGCAAGAAATAGAAAAAGCTCAGTCGTGGTGGGCGACCGAGCTTTCGAAGTGTGGGGGGCCCGAGATTGGTCAAGTTAGCGGGGCGAGCTGGCTAAGAATGCTCGTAACCGTCGCAAACTCAGGCTGAGGCAGAGTGAGGATGTTTCACCAGCGAGCTGGCTGGTACACAAGGGATCGACTAGTAGCGATCGTTGAAAACACGATTTTCAGAGTTGCCGATACAGGTAGGAGAACTGGCAATATCGTCATTGGCGGTAAAGCTTACCAAGGTGCCAAATCGCCGGAGAGGAGAGCGGTTAGCCGAACGCACTGTTTGGAACTTGATCCGTTGCATTGGCCCGCCCTTACGCAGACCGATGGCTTTGACTGTGCAAAGGGACGGGGGCTTTGCCGCTGAAACGAATTGGCGAAACTACAGATGTCTCGAACCGGATCGGCGCATAAAAAAGCATGGCCGGGACGATGCGACCATGCTTCAAATCAAACAGGATTGGAGTTTTCTATTGTAGATGCGAAAAGGAATCCCCCCAGACACCTCCCCACTTCCAACTGCCTGTCACCTATTACAATTGATCGGTTCGCTACAGGCGGAATCATCACGATATTCAGAGTTTCAAGCAAAGTTTTTGTAAGCGGAAAAGTTTAACAAGATGAGTCGCCAGTACATTTACACAATTGAACGGATGACGAAGAAGCATGGTCAACGCGAGGTGCTGAAGGAGATCTGGTTGGCCTTCTACCCCGGCGCCAAGATCGGAGTTCTCGGACGCAACGGCGCTGGCAAGAGTACGCTGCTGCGAATTATGGCAGGTTTGGACAAAGACTTCGATGGCGAGGCCCGACTGACCCAGGGATTTACGGTCGGCTATCTTTCACAAGAACCGGTCCTCAACCCAGAAAAAGACGTTTGGGGAAATGTTGAAGAGGCCGTCGCGCCGCGTCGCAAGATGCTCGATCGCTACAACGAGATCAGCGGCCTGCTCGGCGAGTCGATGGACGACAACAAAATGCAGAAGTTGTGCGATGAGATGGCACGCTTGCAGGATCAGATCGAGGCCTCGAATACTTGGGAGTTGGATCGAGAAATCGAGATTGCTTTTGACATTATGAACTTGCCAGATCGCGATGCCGATGTCACGACGCTATCAGGGGGCGAACGGCGGCGCGTTGCTCTGTGTAAACTGTTGCTTGAACGACCCGACCTGCTGCTCTTGGACGAACCCACTAACCATTTAGACGCCGAAGCGGTTTTGTGGTTGGAACGTCACTTGGGTGAATACTCCGGGACGGTCGTCGCGGTAACGCACGATCGCTACTTCTTGGACAATGTCGCACAGTGGATTTTGGAGTTAGATCGCGGCAAGGGGATTCCCTTTGAAGGAAACTACTCGTCCTGGCTGGAGCAGAAACAAGAACGGTTGCGGCACGAAGAGCGGAGGTCGGACGCGCGCGAGAAGACTTTGGCGAGAGAACTCGAGTGGATTCGCATGTCGCCCAAGGCGCGGCACGCGAAAAGCAAGGCTCGTATCAGTGCGTACGAGCAGTTGGCAGCGGAGCGATTTGAGGAACGAGTTGATGAATTCGAGTTGCAGATTCCTCACGGCAAGAAGCTCGGCGACGTCGTCATTCAGGCCAAGAATCTGACCAAGGGATTCGGCGACCGCGTTCTCATCGACGACCTCAGCTTCAATCTGCCGCCGGGCGGAATTGTAGGCGTGATCGGTCCCAACGGTGCGGGAAAGACAACGCTCTTCCGTATGCTCGTGGGTCAGGAGCAGCCTGATTCCGGATCGCTCAAAGTTGGCGAAACGGTTGAGCTCGGCTACGTTGATCAGAGTCGAGATGCCTTAGATCCGCAAAAGACAGTCTATCAAGAGATCTCCGGCGGCTACGATAACCTCGATATGGGTGGTCGGACGATCAATTCACGGGCTTATGTCTCGCGTTTCAACTTCAAAGGCACCGACCAGGAGAAAAAGGTAGGTGTGTTGTCCGGTGGCGAACGCAATCGTGTTCATCTGGCGACACTCCTTCGACGTGGATCGAATGTGCTACTGCTCGACGAACCGACGAACGACCTGGATGTCGACACGTTACGAGCTTTGGAAGAAGCGATCGTCAACTACGCCGGCTGCGTTGTGGTCATCACACATGATCGTTGGTTCCTCGATCGGCTCGCGACTCACATCTTGGCGTTTGAGGGTGACGGCTACGTTCATTGGTGCGAAGGCAACTTTCAAACCTATGAAGACCAACGTCGTGAGCGGCTCGGAATCAAGGAAGACGAACCGCAACGATTTCGATATAAAAAGTTGCAGCGTTAGTCGCTCGGAAGTTTGCCGTGTTGTGACTCAAGTTGGGCTGTTCTGCGACAGATCAGCCCCTGGAACGGTGTGGCAAGTCAAAGAATCTACTTGACCAGTTCTTTGGCTTTCGGTAGGACTTGAGCAAGTTGGGTCGCCCGTGCGACCACTTTTTGTTTATCGAGGGAAAGTGTTTTAAGAAAGGTGTGCAGGTGACGGTTCTACATAGTGGCACAACGAAGAAGTACTCGGAAAAGTGGGACGCGATCTTCGGTGACGGAAAGTCGAAGAAAAAGACGACGGTCAGTAAAAAGAAGAAAGTCGCCGCACCGAAGAAGAAAGCAAAGAAGAAATCTTGATCTTTGACTGATCCCTGCAACTCGAACGCTCGCGAAGTACCGCGTAAGACACTCTTATGAAAATCCATCTTCGTTACTGTGCTGCTTGAAGTTACGAACCGAAGGCCGTCAGTTTGGCGTCCAAAATCCTGACAGAATTCAAGCAGAAGATTCAGGTGTTGGAACTAGAACCTTCGAGGGGCGGTTGCTTTGAACTGACCGTAAATTCGAAGTTGGTTTACTCGAAACTCGCCACGGGTAAATTCCCGGATGAAGCTGCGATGGTCGCCAAGGTGGGCGAGCAACTTTGAGCTCACTCACCGCTCTTTATGTGGTCGTCTGGCTTTGTGCTGATGGTCCAAGCCGGGCGGTTACTCCTCTACTCGCCGATGCAGTACAGATGCCCAAACGTCCGGATGAAGATCTGTCCATCGGAAACAGCGGGTGTCGAGTTGCTCGGCTCACCGAGTTCGTTTACTGCTAACGCTTCGTATTTTTCTGGGTTTGGGCTGAACACGTGCGTCTTGCCGCTTTGGTCGGTCACGTAACAACGACCGGCAACGTGAACAATTGAGCCCCAGCACGTTTCGGCACGCTCGGTCCATAGGACTTCGCCTGTTTTCGGATCGAGACATTCGATCGTCCCGGGCCCCGCATTCGGACGATAGACGTAGCCATCGACGAATACGCCGGAACCGATACTCTGCGGATTCTTGTCGTTACGCCACAACCGACTCGATTCAGTAATGTTGCCTTTGCCGCCCGGCCGTAACCCAATCCCAGGACCTTGAAAACCGCCGATTGACACCAAGACTCCGTCGCCCAACAGCGGCGAAGAATAGGAAAGATCGCCTTTCGGTCCGCGAATTCCGTCACACGTCCAAATGACTCCGCCGTCTTTGGGATCATAAGCAACAACGCGTGTCGGCATTGTGCAGATCACTTGGTCTTGGTTATCGATGTTCGCGATGATGGGCGTACACCACGAACCCTTGTATTTGCCGTCTTCTCGCTCGCTGCCATTCTTGCCTTGTTGCGGTTCGTCGACTTCCCAGAGTGTCTTTCCAGACTGCAAGTCGTAGGCACCTATAAAGATCCTATCGCCCGGTCCGCTGTGTAGGATCACGCGGTCTTGATAGATCACGGGCGAAGTACCATAGCCCCAAATGTGTTCAAACTCGCCCAAGTTGCGAGACCAGACTTCCTTACCCTCGAAGTCTAAGCACACGAGTCCGGCAGACGCGTGCCATACGACGACTACTTCGCCGTTGGCCGCCGGTGTCGAGCCACAATATGGATTAGTTTTGTGCGTTGGCATGGTCTTGGAAATGTCAGTCGTATGCACCCAAAGTTGCTTTCCGTTTCGACGGTCAAAGCAGTAGAGCGCTCGGCGGCGGCCGTCAGCGTCTTGCGCCGCTGTCACAAACACGCGGCCATTCGAAACGATTGGACTGCCGTTCGCAGGATGGGGCAGAGGAGCTTTCCACCGAATGTTGGTCGAGGAGTCCCAATTGAGAGGGAGCGATGCTTCCATCGAAATCCCGTTTCCCGTTGGGCCTCGAAACCCTGGCCAGTCATTGCAATTTGCAACCGTTCCACAGGCGAACGCAACAAACATGGCAACGGAAAACTGATGGCAGTAACACATCTCGGTCGCTCCAAATGTGGTGGCTATGTTAAGGAAGAGGCTATTATTGCCGATCAAACCCCACCTGTCAGCAACGGCAAGTTATGCCGACTCCAGCACAGCGTTCTCACGCTTCATTCTCCAGCAAGAGATGTTTGACATTATCAGGAGCGAAATCGACGCCGTAATCGGCAGTTCGAGTAACAACGGGCCACCAGCAACAACGAGTAAGAGACCAATTACCGAAGGACGGCACACCGCAAGATCCCCAGATAATCATTGCCGGTAACCTAAGTACGATTGATTGGCCCGCAAGGAGAAGTTCACACCTTCGATGCACACGATTGTCGCCGCAGACGCGTGTCGAAAAACAAGAACAGTGTTGCATCAAGATATGCCACGCACTCGCAGACTCCAAGCATTTTCCGCCGCAAGAATTGTCAGTTCCTTGCGAATCGCATATGGTTAGGAACGGAACTGTGGTCGCTACGCGATTAAAAAAACGAAGTGTCGTCAGAGTGAATTGAGGGCTCGAAAAGTCGTCCAACCATTCACGAAAGGGCACGAATAGAAGTTTGATTGTCTGGAAAGTCTAAGACTCAAAAGGGCGTCGCCATGAATGCAATACTACTCGCTGTAGCAGTCCTGTCGGCGCCCTCAGTTTCAACCGTTCCGGATGGCTCACTGCTGATCTTGCGTAACAGCAACAAGCCTGTGGCGGCAGCGACTGGTTCGGATATCACTCACCTTGCAATGGTGTTTTTTGAAGATGAGGCAGAGTGGGTATACGAAGCAACACCTGCGAAAGTCAGGCGTTTGCTGCTGACGGAGTATCGACGTGAACTAGGCGTTCTAAGTCATGATCGCGTCAAACCACCAAGTGTTTCGATTCTCGAACCAAGGTATCCGTACAGCGAACTGCAAATTGAACGAATGCGGAAGTATGCCCGATCACAAATCGGGCGCCGCTATTCGATTCAGGGCTATGTGCGGCGGCAGGAGTCGGATGGAATTCACTGCGCCCAGTTGACTGCCGCCACGCTCCAAGCAAGTGGTCGGTTTCACTTCGACGAAGCCTATGCGATCAGTCCTGGCGAACTCATCTCGGAAGTCGCTTCGTTACATAAGTCATCTGCTCCACTCAAGGTGACGTCAACTCCAAAAGCCGGCTCGTGGTGTCAACGAAGTTGGGCGACTTGGTTCAATTACGGGGCTTGGTGTCGGTGGGCTTGCTATGAAACATGGACCTTCTGCTGGTAGCATTCGTCATTAGTGGTCATTCCTTTCCAAGCGATGCAGCCAGATGCACTTACTGGCCTATGGATGGCTATTAGTCGCACCACACAGCGTGCGTTCTTCTACGCTATCCGACTATGGTGGGATTGGATCGGCGTTCGCCGTGCAGTAACCTCAGAGGACTTCCTGAGCCGAGGACCCGAGGAGTTACGATGAAGCTGGTTGTTTATCCGGCGGTCGAGCCGGCGCGTTTGTCGCGAATCGAAGATGCGGCGGGCGCGATGGTGGTTGCGAATGTGGAGGACGAATCCGCCGCTGTCGAAGCAATTCGCGGTGCGGATGCTTTTTTCGGCAAACTAACGCCCGCAATGCTTACTGCTGCGCAGAAGTTGCGTTGGGTCCAATCACCAACTGCGAGTTTGGAGCACTATGTCTTTCCCGAATTGGTGTCGCATCCTTGCACGTTGACGAACATGCGAGGGCTGTTCTCCGATGTGATCGCTGACCATGTGTTGGGATATATCTTGTGCTTTGCGCGTAATCTGCACATGTATTTGCGGCAGCAGATCGCCCGCCGCTGGGAACCGATCGGAGGCGAACAAGCCCGCACTTCGTTCGCTGCTGGGCCGGGTGTCGTCAGCGCCATGGATCGAGCACATATGCACCTAAGCGACGGCACGGTCGGCATCGTGGGACTCGGAGCAATAGGTGCCGAAGTTGCGAAGCGGGCCAAGGCGTTTGGGATGCGAGTGTTGGCCGTCGACCCGCTTCGCACCGACAAACCGGAAACGGTTGACGCGTTGTGGCAATTGAATCAGTTGCCACAGCTGCTCGGCCAAAGTGATTTCGTCGTGATCGCCGCTCCACATACGCCGCAGACGTCGGGGATGTTCGATCGGCGGGTGATTCAGCAGATGAAGCAAACCGGCTATCTGATCAATATTGGACGTGGTGTCATCGTTAAGCTTGATGACCTGTGCGGTGCGCTAAGCGCCGGCGAGATTGCGGGTGCGGCATTGGACGTTTTCGAGCAGGAACCTTTGCCGGAGGATCATCCGCTTTGGAACTTCGAGAATGTAGTTATCACGCCGCACGTAGCGGCTTGCTCGGTTCATATCGCCGAACGGCATTTGGAAGTGTTGCTGACCAACATTCGACGCTTCGTCAATCGCGAACCATTGGCCAATGTCGTGAGTAAGGAAAACTGGTTCTGAGGAAGCCACGAAAAAACTCCTCGATGTCGCTTGTACACCGAGGAGCTTGTGTTCTCCGGAATCTTCTGCGTCGTGCTTACGGTGTGATCGCTCGAAGCACGTTTCGAATGGGCTGTCCCGGTATATAAACTTTCGGGCTGACAATCACCGGACGAGCAACAACCGTCGGGGCGATTGGATAGGTGCTGTAGGTTGTGGGACTATAAACTGGCAACGTCGGTGCGTATGCGGTCACGGTGGGGCGGTAGGTAACAACCGGTGCAGCGTAGTAAGCGGGTGCAACGGGCCGGTACGTTACGACAGGTGCCGGTGCCGCAACCACAGGAGCCGCAATGCTTGGTGTTACGGGACGGTAGGTGACAATGGGAGCCGAAACGACCGGGGCGTAGGTTGTTGTAGGTTGGACGATGGGGCGAGCAACGGTGATGGGTGCTTGCGAGTAAAGAGCCGTCGTCGGAGGGGCCACCGGGGAATATGTCACGACAGGGGCACTGCTGGTCAATGCCGGTGCGGGCTCAACCACCGGCGAGTAGGTAACGGTCGGTTGTTGTTCAGTAATCGGCCTGTACGAAGTGATGATTGGACCTGTGACTTGTTGGGCAGATACTTGAACACCGAGCGTTGTCACGGCTAGAACGCCAATCGTCAGCGAAAAGATTTTGTTCATTGTTTTGCCTCAAAGTTTCGAGAGGGTCGCGTTCGGATGTCAGCACCGTTCCAGTATGCCACCGGTCGCGAACGCTCACAAGAAGCTAAATTCAATGTTTGGTTTGTGCTGGCAATGACAGTGTGAGAAGCTGCGCAGGTTATGCGGATTGGTAACCCAAATCCGACAACCAAACTAGGATCTGTTGCCGAGATAATCGCTCAACTCGATCGCTCGGTGCTCGTGCGCCGAGCGATAGCAAGCGTCGACCAGCGCCATGGTCTTCAAATTGTCCCGCCCGCCGATCTCGGGTTGGTGGCCTTCTTCCAAAGCGCAAAGCAATTGAGCCATCGTGCCCACGAACGCATCGGGAAACCAGACTTCATCCCATCGCGGCGAATGCCAATGGCCAGGTGCGGCCGTCGTTGTGAAGTCGATCGTGCTTGGTGTTGCCCTGGGATAGTCGGGCCAGCCGATCGTGCCTCTCGCCACGCCGTCGCGACCTTCGACTCGCCAACGAATGTAGATGTCGTTCTCAACGCCATCGGCTGTCGGGCCCGCCCAGACATCATCCCATGCCGCCGCCCGAAAGCCATTCTCGTACTCAAGAATGTAGAGGCAGATTCCATCTTGGTGTGCGAATTTCTCCTGCGTTCTGGGATCGGGGCGAGTGCTCGCAAAAACGCGGATAGGATCACCGAAGAGATAGCGAAACGCGTCGAGGTGGTGGATCGACATGATCCGTAGCGTGACCCAACCAAGTCGCTGCTGCCAGGGCATCCAGTGTGGGATCGCCCGCATGTCGATGCTGGCAAAAACCGGCGCGCCAAGATAACCGCGATCGAGAACGTCTTTGCAAGCACGAATCGATTGGTCGTAACGCATATTTTGATTCACGGCGAGCGCAATGCCCGCTTGTTCACACATCTCGACGATCTCTTTGGCCTCGTCGAAGTTCATACCCATCGGCTTCTGTGCCAAGACGCCTCGAATATGGTCATTGTGCTTCACGACTTCTCGCATTACTTCCAACTGCACATCCGGTGGAACAGCGATATCAACGACTTCGATCTCCGGATCGCGTAGCAATTCCTGGTAGCTCGCAAAGGTCTTTGCCAGACCGTGACGCTGTGCCACCGCCTTCGCGTTATCGGGATTTCGTGACGCGATCGCCACGGGATTGAATCCGGCTTTTCGGTAGGCGACCAGATGGCAGTCCGCCATGATAAAGCCAGAACCAATGCAGCCGATAGCGACGTTCTTGTTCTTTGGCAATCGCGGCAGATAGGAAACTTCACATGTCACTGCGAGACTCCGAGCGTAAATGATAAGCTAACCACGAAGTCCAACCGATTGCATTAACTTGTCGGTCTCGCGGTAAGCCTCTCCCACCCATTCAACGATCTTCTCGGGCTCCGGAGAATACTCCAGTTCAATCGACATTGCCCCATCGATCTCCAAGGCCTTGATCTCGCGAAGATAAGGCGTGAAGTCCACCACGCCGCGCCCCGGGGGCAAGTCGCCATGAACCTTGCCGTCGCAGTCTGAGATATGGCAATGAATCGCCTTGCCCTTCAGACGCCGAAGTTCCTCCGGCGCGACGCCCGCCAGCAACAAATGCGACACATCGATATTCGCTTGGATCGCTTCGTGGTCGCAGTCGTCGATGAATCGCACCATCGTGTCGACCGAATTCAGCAACGATAGTTTGAACGGTTCCAACTCCAAGGCAATCTGCACACCTAGGCCCGCCGCATAGTCGCCAAGCACCTTGCAATTTTCGACACCCATCCTCCACTGTTCTCGAGGCGGGATGACCTCCTGGTTCCAAATATACTCGCCCAACACGAGCAGCAAGTTCTTCGCTCCGTATTCGTAGACGAGATCGAGATAACGCTGGCACCGTTCAAGATGGAATCGCTGGACGCTTGGATTGAAGTCTACGAGCCCCACAGCAACGCAACAAATCGACATGATAGGCAAGTCGAGCCGGTCGCATTCATCCTTGATCAACCGGCGTTCTTTCACGTCGGCGTCGAGCGGATCGATAAAGATGTCGACTGTGTCGAAGCCTAATTCCTTGGTCTTGCGCAGGCCAAAGACCGTGGGCTGGTTAGCTTGTACCCAAGCGGAGTTAATCAATCCTAGCTTCATGCAACCGTCCTAAATAAGTATGTCTTCAACGGACTTTCCTTCGGCGATCTTGATCGGGCGTCCCTGTTCAGAGATGTTTTCCTTGTCGGGTTTGACTCCAAGCGCTGAACAAAGCGTTGCGAGGACGTCGGCTTCGTTTACCTTGCCCTCGACGACCTCGGTGCCATCTTCGCTCGTCTTGCCGTAAGCCTGTCCTCCTTTGATTCCACCCCCTCCGAAGACGCAAGTCCATGCGCCAGGAAAGTGGTCTCGACCGGCGTTGTCGTTGATGGCGGGTGTACGCCCGAATTCACCCATCCAAAGAATCGTGGTCGACTCCAATAGACCTCGCTCATCGAGTTCCTTCATCAATGACGCCCAACCAGCATCCAATTCGTTCGACAGCTGCCGGACAGCAGGGAAATTGTTTTGGTGTGTGTCCCAGCCGATGTTGCCACCATCGAACGTGCCGAGCGAGACTTCGACAAACGCCACACCGCGCTCTATCAGTCGGCGAGCCATCAGGCAACCTTGCCCGAATCGGCCGCGACCATAAGCATCTCGAACTGCGGTCGATTCCTCTTCAAGATCGAAGGCCTGCGAAATGTTGCTGTCCATCAACTTCAGTGCTCGGCGATAAACGGTATCGTGCGCAATCGGCGATGCTGAGTGATGACTTGCGAGAAACCCATTCTGGAGCATCCGCCACATCGCGATGCGTTTCTCGAATTGTTGTTCGCTGACGTTAGCTGGGCGAGCGAGATCGTCTACGCGCAGATCAGCGTACTGTGGCATTTCTCGGGGGGTAGTCGGCAAGTTGTCGGTCGCGCCAACCGTCAACGGTGCATACTTCGGACCAAGGAAGCCTGGGCCATAAGCGGCCTGGTTAAATGCGCGATAAGGTGACACACTAACGAAGTTCAATGCCAAATCAGAATCGTCACCCAACTCCTTCGACAATGCAGCTCCAATCGCGGGAAAACGGACAGGCCCGCGCGGTTGATGTCCCGTTCGCATTAGATATGTTCCGCGACCGTGATCACCTTCTTTCGTGCTTAGTCCGCGCACGATTGCAAGTTTGTCGGCTTGTTTGGCGAGTTGGGACAGGTGCTCGCTGATGCGCAGGCCCGGTACGTTCGTAGCGATCTCTTTGAACTCGCCGCCATTGGCGTGTCCCGGCTTCATATCGAACGTATCGAGCTGGCTTGGTCCGCCTGACATCCAAAGCAAAACACAGTGTCGCTTTTGATTCGGATCATGTGCAATGCTCTCAGCAAACGCTGGTAACCAACCACTGGCTGCGCGGCCACATAGTCCGGCTCCTGCGAGCTGAAACAGTCGACGTCGCGATATTGTTGTCATGACGTGTGGCCTCCGCGAGACTGGGGTTCCTTGCCGTCAGCCCTGATTCTATCAACCTAGCCACAAATCGCGAGCTGGTTCTCCCTTCCAGCGTTCACTTACAGGGCTTGGAGCGGCTGGAGGCCAGAATACTCACGCAACGCTTTGTTGTGACGTGCTACTCACGCCGCGCGGCGCCGCTCGATGGGAATGCCTTCGCGGCAAAGTGGAACTTGCTTTTCATAGCGACCGCCGCTTTTCGCCCATACTTCTGCTTCCTCGGTCATTCGATTCAAAAGGTTTTCCATCTGCTTGCGATAATGTTCAATTCCATCGCGATCGATATCCGGGGGGATTTGAATCGGTGGAGCGGTGACGACTCTCGCTCTTGCATATAGCTTTGGAATTGCAAATCGATCCCATGTCGTGACTCGCCAGCATCGATCGTACCCTATGCCGATAGCGACCAGCGGAATTCCCAGACGCGAAGAGAGATAGATCGCACCCTGAGCAAATCTACGGCGTGGCCCGCGGGGACCGTCCGGCGTGATACCCAGGTTCAATGCTCGTCCCGACCGGAAGATCTTTCGTAGTGCGGCGACACCGCCGCGAGTTGATGAGCCACGAACCGTAGAGAAACCCATGTGCCTCGCGGCTTGACCTAGCAACTCGCCATCTTCGTGTTGGCTGATCAGCATCGAAGTGTTGCAGTTTCCGCGCAAGTAAAACGTCAAAGCAAGGTACTCGTGCCACTGCAAAAATATCGCCGGGCCTCGAAAGCTTGGGTGAATGGGGTCTGCCGAGCGATCATAGAACGCGGCTTGATAGTCGAGCGTGCTCATCCAGTTGCGCACCGTCGCGGCACCCAAAAAACCAGCCGTCGCGAGCAGGAACTTATTCTTGATTTTCATCTGGCGTCCTTGCCGGAAAGAACTCGGGGGCCCATCGATCTATTTGGGCCACTCGCCCGAAAATACTTCGGTAGCAGGCCCGGTCATGAAGACGCGGTTTGAAGCTTCATCCCACTCTAACTCCAGGTCACCACCAAGTAAGTGATTTAAGATTTTGCGTTCGGTTCGTCCCGCGAGGACACCCGCGACACAGACCGCACTCGCGCCCGTACCGCACGCCCACGTCTCGCCCGACCCGCGCTCCCAGGTTCTTTGTCGAACTTCCGTCGGCGAGATAACCTCGACGAATTCAACATTGACCTTTGCCGGAAATGCCTCGTGCTTTTCGATCTTGGGACCGATTCCGAGCACCAACTCGTCTGATGCTTTGTCGACGAAGACGATGCAATGTGGGTTCCCCATCGAAACGCTGGTCACTCGATAGGCTTGGCCCTCGACCACTAGCTCGGCGTCGACGACCGGGTTTCCAGGCAGCGTGGTTGGAATTCGCGGAGCTTCGAGAATGGGCTCGCCCATGTCAACCCGCACCCGTTCGACCTTGCCGTTCGTTGTTTCGACGTCCAGCGTCAGAATACCGGCGCCCGTTTCGATTCGAAGTGTCGGCCGTCGGCTGATCCCATGATCGTAGACGTACTTCGCGACACAACGAATTCCGTTGCCGCACATCTCCGCTTCGGAGCCATCTAAGTTAAACATTTGCATTCGTGCATCGGCAACCTCCGAGGGGCGAATGAGTATCAGCCCGTCGCCGCCAATTCCAAAGTGTCGATGCGACATTTGCCGCGCGAGTTCTGGAGCGTCGGACGGAAGTGGTTGGTCGAAACAGTTTACGTAGACGTAGTCATTTCCCGCCCCGTGCATCTTCGTAAAACGCATGCTGTTATACCTTCTGTGCGATTGAAGCACTCCCAAGTAGACGGCGTAGCTGAACTCGCAAGGGTTCAGAATGTTGTGCTTCACGCTGAATGCTTGTGAATCCGTTTACGTCGCGAACTTGAACCTGCAGACGTTGCAAAAACCTAACTTGTTGACCTTTATAACAGCAAAATGTTCACTCGTCAGCCGCTCAGATCGAGCTGGCTTCCGCTGGTGCCGGTTGGGTCCCTGCTTTGCGGTACCTGGAGATTTTCGTTTGCTTCCTCGTTTGTACCGCCGTTATTCGTTTCGTTCAGTGGCGCTTCCCACAAGCGTCGACCGTCGGCGTCACGATCTGACGCCTGTTCGTCTTGAGACGTCTCGCCGACGCCGGCCGCGGACTCGGCTTTGTGGTCGGATTGTGTTTGGCGAGCCTGGTCGACCGCCTGCTTTTCAGCGCGGCCCGCGTCGGCACTTCGAATTTGTGGCAGACTTCCCGCAACGCTTCCTGCCATTCCCATCGGTCCTACACTCACTTTACACCTCCTCTCGTCATTCGCGTCGTACACGAAATCGCTCCAACATTTCTCGTGGGGGCGGCGTGCGCGACATTCGTTCTTGTGGTGGCGTCTCTGGGAAGACTTGTTGAAACGCCTGGTTTACGCCCCGCGTTACGATCGGGTCATCGACCGTTCCCGTTACGGATACTTCAAATAGACCGCCACTGTCTTGGAACAGCGGTCGTAGAAGACGGTCCAGCGATCCGTCTCGCGCTAAAACGGACGTGGTGAAGGAAAGGTTGACCGCGCGATCAAGCGTCATTTCGCCATGTCCTCGAAGATTTATTGCAGAGCCGTTGAAGTCGATCCGGTCAAAGTAGATGCGATCCGCTTCGACACGAAAATCAATGTCGCTCGACGTGAAAGCTGCATCGTTCGGCTGTTTCACTTTCACCAAGGCGAGCAACCGAAGCATGACCGGCAACCGATAGATGTCCGCCTGACGCAATTGAATCTCACCGGCACCCTTGACGGTATGCGCGCCGCCAGCGTTGCCGTGCAAGCGGATGGAAGCGAAGAGTTGACCTGAAATATCGGGACGCGAAGGAGCCAACTCTTGGAGTGCGCCTCGAAGGTCGCCATCAAATAATTCGCCGGTCAAGTCGAAGGAGTTACCCTCGTCCATCGAAATGCTGCCGCTGCCGACAACAATCCCGCCAAACGCTTCTGCGCGAATAGGCCGGGGCTTTGGTTCGTCGAATTCGCGCCGCGTCTTCTCTCCCAGTGAGATGAACTGATCATCAATACTCAAGGGCCCGCTGACTTGTGTGAGTTGCACGCCCTTGTAGACGAGCGAGTCGATTGAAAGTTGGCCTCGGCTCAAATGTCCATGCTGGCTAAGCGATCCGCCCAAGTGCATTCCGCCACGGATGTGTTCAAGTTTGACTCCGCAGTCGACCGTACCGTCCTCGACATCCAGGTCGATTTCCCAGGCGGAAGAGAGCGGTTGCCCGACTCCCATCATGCCTTGCATGCCGAGTCGCCCGCTGACGCTTACCGCACCCTGAAATTTCAGCTTCGAAATGGCGTTGCCAAGTCGTCTTGGCAGAGCCGATACAAGTTCATGGTTAGCTCGCGCTCCTTCGATATTGATCTCGGTCGCCTCGAATTGCCATTGTTCATCCGGTAGCGATTCGAACTTACCGGTAAGTTCGACTGAGGTATCGCCATGGCTTCCGCGGACGCGTTGCAATTGGGCAACTCCATCTTGAAATTTTACTGCGCCCACAACGTCGTCTAACTGATAGGGCAGCCAACTTGGTTTGATCGTGATGCTGCGTCCCTCGACATTTCGATCCGCCGGACGCTTCTGCCCGATGACTTCGAGTGACAAGTTTTTTACTGCCGCTTCATAGCTCAATCTGACGGAAACGTAGTCGATTGTGCCGCGAGGGTGTAGCGATTGCCAAAACCGCTGGGCATTTGGAGGGCAAGCGTTACGAAGTTCGTCCTCAAGTGGGACGTCGTTCGCATTGAAGTTCAACGACAGAATTGCACCGTCCACCGGATCGGGACTCCAACTGCCATTGCAAGTTACAAAAGCACTGTCGTTGTAACCTTCCAGATTCTTAAAGGTCCACTCTTTATTGTTCATCAGCACAGTTCCGGTGATGTTGTAGAGCGGGTACCGGAACTTGTCGTATCGCATTGAGCAGTTCAATAACTCCAACGCGACGAAGGTGTGAGGTGGGTGAGTTAAATCCGGACGCTCAAAGCGTGCAGCTACTCGGACCATCCCTTGCGGGTTTAATGAACGCACAACTTCTTCGCCTTTGCCTTGAATCGCCTTGAACAACTGGTCGTCCAGCGGCAACGGTTCATCGACCGTCACATCCAACCAGCCAGTTACCTCGGGGCCAGGGTTGTGAAGCGTCCCTCGCAATCGCATGGGGCGTCCGTTGGCGGTGGCTTGGACATTGTCGACGTTCAAGACGTCCTCGTGGAGTCGCAATTGGCCGCGGGCATGATGAACTCGATAAGGGAACTTTTCATAAGCGAACGACGCGTCGAGAAGGTCTGCCACGAGCGACGTTTTCAAATCTTTGCCATCGTAGATCATCGTCACGTCGGCATCGACGACTCCTTGCGGCGAAAGCTTATCCCATGCATCTCGAAACTTGCCCGTTAACGGCTTTGCCAACTGTTCGTTCAGCGTCACATGTTGTGCCTGAAGCCGGAACGCGAATGGCGTCCCTGCCGAAAGTTGTTCGATGCTCGCGGAAAGTTGGAGTTTGGAAGGCCCTGCCCAAGCCGTGGCATCTTGAATCCGCAGGCCCGACTCAGTCAACTCGAACGGCAATTCCACCCTCATCAGCGCGTGGGGAAGTCTAGGTTCTTCGATTCGTCCCGTAAACTTACCGAGCAGTGAGTAAGTCGTTGGCTCGTTCGTACCAGGTTTGGAATAAGTGAACGAAAAATCTGTATTGCCGGTCGCGGCGCGGAGCATGGACACTTTCGACGCTAGGTCATCCGGAAGAGCGTTGATCGTCTGCGAGCTAAGATCTAAACCTTCAACATTTCCTTGAAGGCTGTACTCATCGGTTGACGGAATCAATTGTCCTTGAAGCGTGACACGTCGCAGATGGTCGGCTGCGAAGGATCCTTGCAATTGGAAGGCGGGCGGACTATCCAGCGCGGCAATGACCTCATTCGATGCGATCGGCGTGAGTTCAAGCGTGATGTCGCGAACGCTCAGGCCGCGACCGCTGGTACCGGTGAGGTCGACAAATTCCAGAAACGCGCCTTCGATACGGACGGGCGGCGGAGAGTCGCCGAACTTGGGGAACGGCAACAGTCGCGAAAGGTTCCAAGATCCGTTTGGGAAGCGAGTGGCCCGGATCTTTACACCGCGAAGTACCAGTTGTTGTGCATGTGCTTTGCCCGCTGCCAGATCTACTAACTCAGTGCCACATTCGGCAAATAGCTCTTCGACGTAGACTAGCGGAATCGGCGCTCCGTTCGAGCTTGGCTCGGCCAGCGATAATCCACGTAGCTCGATGCCACTGCCTTCAACACGGTGAGCGGAACGAACTTGAACGAGCAGATCTGGGTAGTTCAGCTGAAAGACATTCGCGACATGCAGACGAATCTCTTCGTCGAGTCGACTGTGCACGTAGTACATCGCTAGCGATGCGAGAGTGATTGTCACCAGCGCAAGCAACAGCATCCAACGAAGAAAATCTCCGAGTTGGCTGACGATTCCTCTGCGTTTTGGTTGCTCTCGCGACCGGGCATCCATTCCCGGACTCCTTGCAATCAGTTGCCTAACCCAATCGATTTAGGCGGGATCGTTTGTTAATTCTGTCCTCGAACTTCCGACTTTCTCATCGTTTGATCGCCGCATCGATTCTGCAAAACCAGCGGCCAAAGCGATCATTACCAGGACGGCTGGCTGGCGATAGCGAATCGAGCCAACAAAAATCATATGCAGGCAGGTAAAATAGATCGCCGGTACGACACACATTGCGTAAGGCCAGCCAAGACGTGCGAAGCGAACCGCTCCGGCGGTCGACAGTGCGATCAACGGTGCGTAGCCTAGCAAGATTGCCAGTCTGAACGACCAGCTTTGCATCTCGGTCGAATTTGGCCAGGGACTCCAGACGCGTAGAAACTTGATCCCCGCGAGTTGGACAACACGCCACGGATTCTCTTGTGCCCAAGTGATCGCGGCCGTACGCATTCGATTGTCGAGTCGTTCTTCGAACGTGTTTGATACAGTGTTCGGAGCTGCTGCATCTGCGTCGACTTGCTCGCGGTAAAAGCGGTCGACGTACCGCATGTCGCTCTCGCCGTTGGCGTCGGGACGCCAACCGTCGTACAGACTGGCTCCAAACTGAGTGGTCGTTAATGTTAGCTTCCCAGTAATGCCATAATTTCTGACCCACCAGGGAGCCATGGCTAATACAAAGCCAGTTGCTAACGCTGCGGCAATGAGTAACTGTCGTCTTCGTTCGCCATAACAGACGATCGATATGCAGCACGCGAAAGGCGTGAATAACAACCAACTGGGGCGAACCAGCGTTGCCAGTCCCGCAATGGCTCCTGCAAGAAACCCAAACTTTCCAGCCCGAGTGGTGCAATCGGAACGCGAAGCGGCGATCCAGAATATCAGCTGCAATACCATCAACGGACAGAACGGTGCCTCGCTCAGAACAAACACACTCATCCCAATGGCACCTGGATACAAAGCAGCCATCACGCCGGCGTAGATCGCTGCCCGGGTTGAGAAAAGCTCGCGCGTGAGCCACATCACAGCGGCAACCGCGAGGGTTCCGCATACAACACCAAGAACTCTCGCCCACATCACGGGAGGTTCTTTGCCTGCAACCAAATACAATCCTGCTAAGAGGACCGGATAGCCTGGCGTGCGAAATATCCGAGACTGACCGTAGCCGTATTGATAGGGTTCGCCTCGCGCAATTTGCCCCGCCAGCGTCCAGTAGCTCCAGCTGTCGCCCCACGCAAACTGTTGGCCTTCGATAAGACGGCTTTCCCACCAATACGCAGCTCCGAGTCGCAGGCCAAAGGCCGCGAGAATAACCAGCCCGATCAAGATGCGGCGTTCGGGATCGCGCTGGGGCATTACTACTCTCGATTCTCTGCAAAAAGCAAGCTGCGGATGGTAGGCGCGATATCGGTTTAACGTCAAGACACTTTTGCTTTCGCTAGCGAGACGCAAACGGCGCGTAACTGTGTTAGACAGCAAGCTTTACACAGCATCGTGGCTGGGCAATGTCCAACGGTCGCGCGAGTCGTTCGGACCAAGAACTTCACAGGCTCCTACATCGCCCCAAATCGAGGGTGTGAAAGTATTTACTTCCGGAGGACAGTCTGTATACTCGTGGACTTGCTTCTGACAGCAAAGCTGTCATCTATACCATTGTCTCTTCGCTCGCTCAGGTAAGGCACACGCGCCACGCGAGTTGTCATTTGGAGAAAATTCTATGTCAGATGTTGTCGCCAACCGCGGAAAACTAATGTGGGCCAGTTTCCTGACGCTAATCGCTGCAGGCATGGGCTTTGCCGTTCGTGGCGGGGTGCTCGGCGAGTGGAGTGAGAAATTTGGATTCACTCAGTTCGAACTAGGCACGATTACCGGCGGTGGGCTACTCGGCTTCGGCATCGTCATCATGCTTGCGAGCCTGATCACCGACCATATCGGATACAAGCCGATTCTCTTGATCGCATTCGTCCTGCATTTGCTTTCGGCTCTCATCACAGTCGCCGCGACGCCGATTTTCGAAGCAGTTGGCAAAGCTGCGACTTACCAGTGTCTCTATTGGGGCATGTTCATTTTTGCGGTGGCGAATGGCTTATGTGAGGCGGTGATCAATCCACTTGTCGCCAATATCTACCGCGAGAAGAAGACGCATTACTTGAATATCCTCCATGCAGGTTGGCCTGGTGGTTTGATCGTCGGAGGTTTGCTAGGTGCTGCAATTGTGGGCAAGGTGCGTTGGGAGATTCCGATCGCGTTATACATCATTCCATCTCTGTGGTACGGTTTCATCGTTCTTAAAGAGCCGTTTCCAGAATCCGATGCGAAGAAGGCCGGCCTTTCGATCGGCGAGATGTTCGCTCAATTTGCGTCGCCTCTACTATTGTTCCTCTTACTGATTCACGCCTGCGTCGGCTATGTCGAACTTGGCACGGACAGTTGGATCACAAACATCACTGAGTCGATTTTGACGGGGCAAGGTTTCTATTTATTCGTGTATGCATCGAGCATCATGTTCATTTTGCGATTCTTTGCCGGACCGATTGTCGAAAGGATCAACCCCCTTGGCCTCTTGTGCATTAGTACGGTTCTCGGCACGAGTGGCCTGTATCTGTTGGGGTCTGTCAAAGCGGCTGGTTTGGTTTGGGTGGCAGTTACGATTTATGGAGTCGGTAAAACATTCCTTTGGCCCACAATGTTAGGAATTGTTGGTGAACGGTTTCCACGCGGAGGTGCCATTACGATGGGCGCCATGGGTGGCATCGGAATGCTCTCAGCTGGTTTACTCGGGGGACCCGGGATCGGCTACAAGCAAGATTTAAACGCATCAAACCACCTGAAGTCTGGTCATCCTGACACTTATGCGCGTTATTCGGCGGCGGCAGAGGATGGCTTCTTGTTCTTTCCAAAGGTCAAAGGCTTGGATGGTCAGAAGGTCGGCGTGTTGCTCGATGCGGGCGGACCCGCAGCCACGTTAAATGGCGACTACGCGATTTTCAAAGAGCAAGGCGCAACCATTCCACCCAGCATCGAGGAACTCAAGAATTGGTGGGATTCGACGGGGGCCGAATTTCAGGCGACCGACAAGGAGCCTGTTGAAGAAGCGAAGATCTATGGCGGAAGAAAGGCGCTCCAATGGACCGCTGCGGTACCGGCGGCCATGTTCCTTGGCTACTTGATTCTCGTTGTTTATTTCCGGTCGCAGGGCGGTTATAAGACGGTAGAGATCGATAGCGAGGGGCACGAGCATCTAACAGACCACAAACCATCCGCTGAAGAGACAATCGAGGACGGCGAAGAAGGTCTTACGTCTGGTCAAGCCTGACGTGTGGGCTAAAGAGTCGAAACGGGAAATCCAATCAAGGCCAACAAGTGGGTTGGCCTTGACTTTCAATTATCAGCTCTGCCCCTTGTCGTATAACGCGGATACTTGAAGGGAAAATACGGACCATCGCGGCATCCGGCGCGTCTGGTGAGTGGACGATAGCCTCTAACTCGTGCCAACGCTCGAAAGTCATATCGCATTCGGGCCATCCTTGAGCGCGCCAGATTTGCCGGAAGATCGTGCGCAAAACGAGCGGCGGGATACTGGTCGCTACCTCAAGATTGATCGCAATCTTATGTTCGCTTAATGAAACGCACCGCGAGAACTGTTCGCTCGCGATAGACTCGATGAAATCGCTCATCTCGGCAGCGAGCGAACCAAGTCGTCGCAAGGACTCATCGACTTGGGAGTTGTAGTGCTGACGAAGCATCGGCAGCAACCCATGCCGGATGCGATTGCGAGTGAAAAGTTCGTCCGAATTTGTGGGGTCCTGGTGAAAGGGCTGACGGAGTTCCGCGAGGTACTCGATGATTTCGGCTCGTTGAACGTCGAGCAGCGGTCTCTTTAGAGTAATATTGGGAGCGACCACCCGACTGACTGGGATGCCGCCGAGTCCACGTATTCCGGTGCCTCGGACAATCCGGTGCAGAATGGTTTCGGCTTGGTCGTCCGCCGTGTGAGCGGTAGCAATATAACGAGCGCCAACTTGCTTGGCGATCTCCACTAGAAAGCCGTAACGGGCGATCCTTGCCGCTTCTTCGAGACTGCCTCCTGACTGGGACGTTAACGCTTCACGAGGTACCCCAACTTCGCAGGGTATTTGCAACTTTGCGCACAAGTCCTCAACGAACTGTGCGGCGGATGAAGAGTTATCGTGAAGCTGGTGATTAAAATGAGCAGCCACCAGCGTCCCCTGAGCGGCATCGCGTAGTGAGTGCATACAACGCAGCAGTGCCACACTGTCTGCGCCACCGGATATTGCTGCGACCACGGGAACAGATTGCCATGACGTTTTGGGCCAGGACCGATTGAGTCGTACTTCGAGCACTCGCGTCATGGCTTGCCTAGTCCGCGTTGTCAAACTCGTAAAAGTGGGCGTCCGGTCGCCTCGCCGGAGGATTCTATAGCGGATAGTTGCAGTCCGGACTGACTTTGTTAACATACTATCTTCCCGCTGAAGAACATACGGTCCTTCACGGGGTGTACAGTTCATTACCAACACAGATGGCGTGTCAGTACTTTGCGATTGGCCGCAGCAGTCACGAATCAAGTTGTTTGAATCCGAAACTAGTTCTCCCGACGCCCTTGTTTTTAGCAAAGTAGGAGTTCTCATGGATCTGGTTTTAATGATCCTGCGATTTCTCTTTGGGATGCCCGATGCAGCCGATCAATTGGAGCCGATATTGGTCCATGCTGACGGCAGCACGTCCAATGGACGAACGTGGCTTGCCACGCAGCGTGGCATCCGAAACAGCGATGAGGTGTCGACACATCGACCGCGTTTTCTGTATTCGAAGCCCAATTCGTTGAGCGGCTTCTGGGAGCGTTTTTGCATTTCGCGCGTAGAGGCACGATGTGTGCCTCGAACTCAGGAATGTGGTCGGAGATCGAGAGCGTAGCGTCGCGATTCTCCCTTTTCTGCACCGTGTCGGTGCGATCAACGACGATTGATGACCGCTGCGGCAGGCGAGACTCTTTGCTCGCGTGCAAATTCCTGGGCGACGCTATCCGAATCGGAAGTATAAGGGTGCATTTGTGACTCCCGCAATGATAGGACTTACTGGTGCCGTTTCCTTCGTAATTGGTATCGCCGCAGTAAAACTGCTCGACTGGTATACCAAGCGGGGAGCCACGACAGAGGCACAAAGAATTGTCGAGCAGGCTGAGCAAAATGCCGCAACCAAGGTTCGCGAGGCGGAGCTTGAAATCAAGGAACGAGCACTTCGCGAGAAGGCAGAGGGCGAGAAAGAACTTGGGAAGTCTCGTGATGAGTTGCGGGAACGCGAACGCGTTGTTGATAAACGGCAAGAGCAGCTTGAACAACAGGCTGACGATCTTCGGAAGCAAGAAAAGATCGTCGAAGGTACACAGCGCCGCCTGGCCGAGCGACTTGAAGTTACCAACCAGAGGCAGGAAGAACTCACCAAATTACTCGATATGCAACGCCAGACGTTGCATGACTTGAGCGGGTTGTCTCGTGAGGAGGCCGTCAAGCGATTGCTCGACATGCTCGATAAGGAGCTCGCCAACGAAACCGGAGCGGCGATTCTCAAGCACCAACGAAATCTCCAAGAAGTTTGTGACGAAAAGTCGCGCGAGATTCTACTGACTTCGTTACAGCGTTACGCATCGGCCCATACGGCGGAATCGACGACCAGCACGGTCGACATCCCCAGCGACGAGATGAAGGGCCGCATCATCGGTCGTGAGGGAAGGAATATCCGGGCATTCGAGAAGGCGACGGGCGTCGACGTGATCATCGACGATACGCCTGGCGTGGTCATTGTCAGCGGGTTCGATCCGGTACGTCGCGAGATCGCTCGCCAAGCCCTGAACCAGTTGATCGCCGACGGACGAATTCATCCTTCTCGAATTGAAGAGTTAGTAGGCGAGACCGAGAAACAAATTGAAAAATTCATGCAAAAGAAGGGACAGGAAGCGGCTCAAGAAGTCAACGTCCACGGGCTGCATGAACGTGTCATTATGATGCTTGGACGCCTCCATTTTCGCACCAGCTATAGTCAAAATGTTTTGCGGCACAGCGTCGAAGTAGCGTTTGTTTCCGGCATGCTCGCCGAAATGGTGGGCTTGAATGGTGACATTGCACGGCGTGCGGGATTGCTTCATGACATTGGTAAAGCCGCTGATCACGAGCTCGAAGGAGGCCATCCGAAGATCGGCGCTGACTTGCTGAAGCGAAGCGGTGAAGGACCGGAGGTTGTTCACGCTGCACTTGGCCACCACGACGACATCGTTACGGACAAGCCTTACACCATGCTTGTCGCGACTGCAGACGCCTGCAGTGCATCGCGCCCCGGAGCTCGACGCGAATCGCTGGAACGCTATATCAAACGGATGGAAGAATTGGAGTCGATTGCGAACGGCTTCCCTGGTGTTGAGCAGGCTTTTGCGATTCAAGCCGGTCGCGAATTGCGTGTGATGGTTGGTTCGAAGCAGACCGACGATGCCAAGGCCGCGAAGATTTGTCGCGACATAGCAAAAGCGTTCGAAGAACAGTTGACCTATCCCGGTGAAATCAAAGTCACGGTCGTCCGCGAGTCGCGGTTTACCGAAACTGCCCGCTAACCGCCTGAACAATGAACGGAAATCCCTTGTCGTGCGAATCCTTTTCATCGGAGATATCGTAGGAAAGCCCGGTCGTAAAATCGTCGCACAGGCGCTTCCTGGTTTGCGCAAACGTGAACAGTTGGATTTAGTAATCGCAAATGCGGAGAACGCAGCGGACGGGTCTGGAATCACTCCCAAAATCTATCGCGAGCTGATGGTTGCGGGAGTTGATTGCATTACGTTGGGCGATCATATCTACCGCCGATTTGAAATCACGAATGTTCTTGAATCGGAAGCGAACATCATCAAACCGGCTAACTATCCCGAGGAAGCTCCGGGAAGAAATTGGGCAGTTGTCGAAGCAGCAAACGGAGTTTCGGTTGCGGTCATCAGTGTCTTGGGGCGAGTTTACATGCGCCCCGTCGATTGTCCGTTCAAAGCGCTCGATCACGTGCTAGCGGAGATTCCTCCTGAGGTGAAAGTCCGCTTTGTCGACATTCATGCCGAAGCGACAAGCGACAAGCAAGTGATCGGTCGGTATCTTGATGGTCGAGTGTCTGCGGCGATTGGTACTCACACGCACGTTCCTACGGCCGACGAGCAGCTCTTTCCCGGTGGAACGGCATTTCAGTGTGACGTTGGGATGACCGGGCCGTATGAAAGTATCCTCGGTCGCAAAATCGATCGGGTCACTCATGCTACGATCACGTTTCGACCTATTCCATTCCAGGTCGCGACCGATGATATCCGGATCGGCGGCGCGATAGTCGATGTTGATCCTGACACCGGTAACGCGACGGCAATCAAACGAGTCATGATTAACGAACAAGAAGCAGCTGAATTGCAGTGTGCAATTAGCTCCCCGATGAACTCAACCGTGCTTTAACACTCTCCGCGAGCTGAATGAATCGAACCATTTGGTCGCTTCCGCGGTGTTCAGCTTTTACACGCTCGTCATCCGTCGATTGATCTTGAATCCAAAACCGACTGCGGGTACCCTCCCGCCGCCGTGGATTTCTTGTCGCGGTTGCAGGTTCCTGCGCAGATAGCTCTATCGTCCGTTGCCATCAACAAGGACTGGTTGCTGTGGCCCGAAAACACTTTATGTCTCGTTCATCGAGCCGGATTCTTGCTGTGATCATCTCCGTACTCGCTTCGACTGGGTGCAAGATGGTGGCGGACGGACAGAATATCGAAGGTGTCCGGCTTCAACAGCAGGGACAGCATCAGGCGGCTCTGCAGCAATTCCAGCAAGCTATCACATCCCAACCGACAAACGCCGACGCCTATTACAACATGGCTGCGACCTATCATCGACTAGGCATTCAGCAAAAAGATGCGAAGCAGCTGGAGCAGGCGGAAACTCTCTATAACCAATGCCTCGACCTGAACGAGGACCACGTTGAGTGCCGCCGTGGTTTGGCGGTCCTGTTGACGGAAACAGATCGATCGGACCGAGCCTTCAATCTGTTAAAAAATTGGGCCAATTCGAGTCCCCAGTTGGCCGACGCGCGAGTCGAGTTGGCTAGGCTCTACGAAGAGTCGGGCGACTATGAGACGGCCAAGTTGCATCTCAACAAAGCGATCTTACTCGACCAGCACAACGCGCGAGCTTGGGCAGCACTCGGGAATATTCGGGAGCAACTTGGCGACACGCAGCAGGCGTTAGCGAACTATCAGCGTTCCTACAACTTGAACAGTTTCCAACCAGGCGTAGCTCAACGCATTGCCTCTTTGTCCGGAACACCTGCTGGCGGGGGATTCTCGAGCGGCGGGGATACACGTATCGTCACCCGACCGATGCCAGGCCAAAACTACTAGTTGCATCGGTTTCTCCTCCTGCTGGCATCTCACATAACGCGTCTGTAGATCTGTACAGATACCGTTTTGCCAGCACGCCCAACGGTTAGAAGCATCCGCGGGTCGCGCACGCGCTGTGGCCAAGAATTCGCATGTCCTAACTCGTGCAACCGTAAAATTCTACCTCAACTTCTTGAATTCTTGCTTTCAAGTGGTATGTTGGTTAAGGTTGCCAAACCAGGTAAACTTGCGCGTTTGTTACAGCTTACTAATTATGCGAGGGGAACAACTCAGATGAAGCAGACAAAACTAGGAATGATAGCAGCTGGTGCGGTCTTTGCGGCTGCACTTGTGCTAGGTGTTTCCGAGGCCGATGCCGGATGGGGATCACATGGTTCCAGCGGCGGGTCCTACGGCTCCAGCGGTGGATCTTATGGTTCCAGTGGCGGGTCATGGGGATCGAGCGGCGGTAGCTCGGGTGGATACATCAGCTATGGCAGCCATGGCAGCTGGGGAAGCCACGGCAGCTCCGGTGGAAGTTCGGGCGGAAGCTCGGGTGGAAGTTCGGGCGGCTGGTTTTCCCGATGGCATTGTCACCACCGGCTTCACCATCGCGTTCACGTCTACCATCACTCCAGTGGCGGCAGCTACGGTTCGAGCGGTGGTTCCAGCGGCGGATCGAGCGGTGGGACTGTGATCTACTCCTCGCCAGTCCAAAGCGGTAAGGTCTACTCGTCGCCGGTACAAAGCGGCAAATACTACTCCGCGCCAATGCAAGAGGGAACGATTGTTCCTTCAGTTCCTGAAGCTCCAGCCACGACGGAGCAAACTAGCGCCGCCAGCGAAGCCACATTGACCGTGAACGTCCCCAGCGACGCCCGCGTCTTCGTGAACGGTGTCAAGACCAAGAGTGTTGGCAGCGAGCGGAGCTATGTTTCGCGAGGTCTGCAAAGCGGCTTCAACTACAGCTATGAAGTTCGTGCAGAAGTCGAGCGAGATGGCAAAGTCGTCGAAGAGACCAAAACGGTTAGCTTGATGGCAGGTCGAACGGCTCACGTTGCGTTTACGCTAAACTCACGTGAAGCTGCTCCTGCGACGACGCTAACAGTCAATGTGCCAGCTGACGCCAAGGTCTACTTGGCCGGCACCGAAACGACCAGCTCCGGTGAGGTTCGTGAGTTCACGACGACCAAGTTGGCAACTGGCCAATCTTGGGAGAACTACACGATTCGTGTGACTTTCCAGCAAGATGGACAAACCGTCAGCCGTGAGAAGACGATCACATTGAACGCTGGTGATAAGCAGGTCGTAGATTTCCAGGCCGAACCTCAGCTCGTCGCTTCCGTAAACTAACGGAATCGATACAGCTAATTTGATACGCAAAACCCTCGCGTCGCCTACAAGCGTCGTGAGGGTTTTTGTTTATGGGGTCAGCGTGATGAATAGGGACGAAAGCCTCACGCAGAAAATCGAACCGCACCGATATTCAGGGCATTACAACTAAAGTTTCCGCCTTCTCGCTTTCTGATCGAAGATGATGGAACAAGAATCCCATTCTCCGGACATAACACTGGCGTCAAAGTGGCGAATCGTTGTGAGTATTCTCCTGGCGATTCATATTGCTGCGATCTTTATGCCTCCTTTTATGCTTCAAGCTTCCGGGCCTGGGGGGACCTCTCCCGTTGGAGAGGCAGCGATGGACGTACTCCAGCCGTACATCGATATCGCATTTCTAAACCACGGTTATGCGTTCTTCGCCCCAAATCCAGGTCCGAGCCACCTCGTTCGAGCTCGAATGGAATTCGATGATGGCCGAGAACCAATCGAAGAAACATTTCCCGATTTGAAAGTGCAATGGCCACGCTTGCTCTATCACCGGCACTTCATGCTGAGTGAGCAGTTGACCGCTCAGTACCAGCCGCCTCAGCTTCCACCCGAAATCAGCCGGGAACCGGATCTGGCCGAGCGGTGGCAGATTGCACGGCGAATGTACGAATTGAAGTTCCGATCCTTCAAGGAACACCTTGAAGCCAAATACGATGCTCCTTACGTCACGCTCACGCGAGTACAGCATCGCATGATCGACGTTTACGAAGTCGGCGAACAAAACAAGAAACTTGACGCTCCTGACACATTCTTCGACCTCCGTGAAGATGGTTTCATACCGCCGGAAGAAGTCATTGGAGGCGCTCCATGAACTTGCTTTCCCAGGCGGTAAAGAGGTGGTGTGCCGAAACGATTGCGGAGTGGAACCGATTCTGGTTCACTCCGAGTGAACCACACACGCTGGGGTTGCTGCGAATCCTCGCTGGCGCCATGTTGTTGTACACGCACCTGGTCTGGTCCAAGGACTTGATCGCCTTTCTCGGGCCGAACAGCTGGATTCCTCGCGAAGCATCGATGGAATTGCATCAAGGGACGTACGCTTGGAGTCACCTCTGGTACTTCGATTCGCCGGTACTTCTTTGGGCTCAGCACATCGTCGTCTTAGTGGTCATGTTGATGTTCACGGTCGGGCTCTTTACGCGAGTGACCTCGGTTTTGGCGTGCCTGTTCACGATCTCATACTGCCATCGTCTCGAAGGTGCTTTGTTCGGACTTGATCAAGTCAACGCCATGCTTTCGATGTATCTCATGATCGGTCCCTGCGGCGCTGTCTACTCGGTCGATCGTTGGCTTGCCAGACGAAAGAGCGCGAAAGATCTTCCCAGGCCTGCGGCCACAACGAACGGCAACATTTCGATGCGCCTGATTCAAGTTCACATGTGTATCATCTATCTCTTCGGCGGTATTAGCAAGCTTCGGGGTGACATGTGGTGGGACGGCACAGCGGTGTGGTATGCCATCTCAAACCTTGAATACCAATCCCTCGACATGACTTGGCTGGTACGTTATCCGTGGTTTATCGCTCTGCTCAGTCACATCACGGTCTTCTGGGAGACCTTTTACTGCTTCCTTGTATGGCCACGAATAACTCGCCCGATTGCTCTTGGACTTGCGTTTTGTGTCCACGGCGGAATCGCGCTGTTTTTGGGCATGATTACTTTTGGGACCGCGATGATCATTGGCAATATGGCGTTCCTTCCGCCAAGTCTGGTTGAAAGTGCAATCGGACGTCTTGCCGGACAGACGAATCGAGTTTCGTCGGTCGCAATTCCAGCGGACCTTCAGCGGCGCAGAAACCGCAGATCCGCGTAAAGCTGTTACTCGAAATGCCGTTACTGGCCTCCCTTGGGGCATTCCCCGGGTATAATTGCAGGCTACTAACGACTTCGTCTATCCAGAATAGCTATGAAGGCTCGGCTCAAGATTGTTCTTGGTTTGCTCCTCGTCGGTGGTGCCTGCGCTGCCGCTTACCAACCTGTCGCCGAATACTGGAAGCAGAGAAACCAGCCCACCTGGAAACAAGTTGAAACGAACAAGGGCACGATCATCGCAGTCGTTAATTCGACGGGGACGGTCAAGCCCGTTCTCTCCGTACAGATAGGGTCTTTTGTTTCCGGGCCGATCAAGGATTTGTTCGTCGATTTCAATCAGGAAGTCGAGAAGGACGAACTCCTCGCCACGATCGATGCTCGTATTTACGAAGCAACCGTGGCAAGAGATCGAGCGTTTCTCGCCACGAGCCGAGCAGAAGTCGACCGCGCCCAGTCGCTCCTTCAGCAAGCCATCAACAACGAAGAGCGAGCGCTCAGCTTGCAAGAGGAGAATGAGGACTTCATCTCCGATCAAGAACTCGATCAATTGAAATTCAACCGGTTATCGCTCGAAGCGTCCTTGAAGGTTGCTCAGGCATCGATCGATCAGGCGCAAGCGAATCTCGATAATTCATTGGCAAACCTCGGCTATACAGAGATCCGTTCGCCGGTTGCGGGTATGATTATTGACCGCAAGATCGACCCTGGGCAAACTCTTGCGGCTCAATTCCAAACGCCCGAGTTATTCGTTGTCGCTCCCAATATGCGAGAGGAGATGCATATTTATGCTTCGGTTGACGAGGCGGATATCGGCTTGATCCGATCGGCACAAGAGGACGGGCGTCCTGTTCATTTCACGGTCGACGCGTATCGCGACGACTTGTTCAAAGGTGCCATCGCGGAGATTCGTTTCAGTTCCACCGAACTTCAAAACGTCGTAACTTATCCCGTCATCGTTGCCGCTTCGAATCCCGACCTGAAACTTTTGCCGGGCATGACCGCGAGTATCTCATTTCGTGTCGACGAACGCGAGAATACAATCCGCGTTCCCAACGCAGCGTTGCGTTTCTACCCGGATATTAAGTACGTGCGGGAGCAGGATAAGAAGTTGCTTGAAGGAAAAGACTGGGACCGCGAGGCGAACGCGGAAGAAGACGAGGCTGCGATGTCGGCAACGGAAAAAGCGGAGGTACGAAAGAAACGGAATCGGCGGCATGTCTGGGTCGTTGAAGGCGATTTTCTTAGAGCAATCGAGGTCGAAACAGGGCTGAGCGATAGCAAATACTCGGAACTGGTATCAGGTGACTTGAAAGAAGGGCAAAAGCTTGTAACTGGGGTCGAGCCCAAAAAGGGATTCGGGTCGTAGCAGGCCGTTATGAACCTCTTGCTTACATTTCGCGTTGCCGTTCGGGCCCTCACCAAAAACAAGATGCGCGCGGGGTTGACGGTACTAGGGGTGGTCATCGGCATCGCAGCTGTTACTACGATGGTGTCGATCGGTCAGAGCGCTAGTGGTCTGGTGCAAGGGCAATTCGAGCTGCTAGGCACGAACGTAATCCTGGTCTTTCCCGGCAGCCAACGACGTGGTGGCGTGCGTCAAGGGTTGAGCATGACCCTCACCGCGGAAGATAGCGACGCGATTAATACCGAATGCCCCTCGGTACTCGCAGCGTCGCCACTAGTTGGAGCCGGTGGACAGATCATTTACGGGAATTCCAACTGGAGCCCGAAAGAAATGCACGGCGTCGACACGAACTATCTCACCGTCCGCAACTGGCAACTTAAGCACGGCGGATTCTTTACCGATCGCGACGTAACTTCCGCTTCCAAGGTCTGTGTTCTCGGTCGGACCGTCGTGAAACGATTGTTTCAGACGGCGAACCCGCTAGGTGAAACGATCCGAATTCGCAATATCCCGTTCGTCGTCGTGGGCGTGTTGGGCGAGAAGGGGGCCAACATGGTCGGCGACGACCAGGATGATATCGTGCTGCTGCCCTACACCACCGTCCGCAAACGCCTTTATGGCTCGAACTTCAAAGACGTACACGCCATCTTTGTCTCGGCCCGTTCAGTCAAGCTGATGTCTGCGGCTGAGAACGAGATCAGTCAGTTGCTGTACGAACGCCATCGCATTCCGCCAGGTGAGCCGCCAGATTTCAATGTCCAGAATACGACCGAAATCGCCAACGTACTGGGTATCATTACCGGCACATTAACCATGATGCTGGCCTCGATCGCTGGGATTTCACTGTTAGTGGGCGGGGTCGGTATTATGAACATTATGCTTGTTTCGGTTACTGAGCGGACGCGTGAAATCGGCATCCGAATGGCTGTCGGAGCCCGCGGTCGCGACATCTTGCGCCAGTTCCTTGTCGAAGCGGTCCTGCTGTCGTGTATTGGTGGTGTGATTGGATTCGGTCTTGGCGTCGCCGCATCAGCCGGCGTAACGACGTTGATCAATTCGTTTACGACCGGCACCAAGTGGCCGATTGTCGTATCGTTTGAGGCGGCCATCGTCGCAATTCTCTTTTCAGCAACGGTCGGCATTTTCTTCGGCTACTATCCAGCCCGTCGCGCGAGCAAGCTCGATCCGATCGACGCTTTGCGGTATGAATAACTTGCTCGTCAGCCTGCACAAAACATCAGGTCAGGCAAGTCGCAATCTCCTTGCTACCAAACGGTTGCGAGCCAAATTGCCGCCCTGGACTCAGTCATGACGTAGAATTCAGCTGGCCACTTATCGACTTGGGCAAGGATGTTTGGAGGCTCGCGATGACCCACAGTAGCTCGCATGATATCCGTGAAACGGTCGAGATTCGCGGACACATCATTGACAGCTTGATCCTGCCGAAAGTACTCGACGCCATCATGGCCGCGGGGGGATCGTTTACCATCGAGAGCATCGTTGTCGGACAAACCAGGCATGATCCCAGCTTTGCCCGCGTTGTTGTTGCTGCGCCGACGGCAGAGTTGTTGGAGTTGATTTTGGCTTCGATCTCCGATCACGGCGCCACCCCTGTGGCGAGCCACGACTGTCAACTTGAGTGTGCCGATCTGCTTGGGGCTTTCCCCGAAGGGTTCTATAGCACGACCAACCAGCGAACCGAAGTTCGTGTGGGCGGCCAGTGGATCAAGGTCGAACAACAGGAAATGGATTGCGGCATCGTTGTAGATACAACAGGTAAACGAGCTCGGTGCGTCGCGATGTCCGATGTCCAAGTTGGCCAGCGACTCGTCGTTGGACATGCAGGTGTGCGTGTGTTGCCCGAAGAGCGACAACGCGACTCGTCCCACGGCTTCGAGTTTATGAACAGCGCGGTATCGAGTGAAAAGCCAAAGGGAGTCGCAACGGCTCAGATCGCGAGACAACTGTTCGAGGCGAAAGCATCGGGCCAAAAGATCCTGATCGTCGGTGGTCCGGCGATCGTCCATACAGGCAGTGTCGATCACATGTCATGGCTGATAAGGAACGGCTACGTCCAAAAACTCTTCGCCGGCAATGCTCTCGCCGCTCATGACATCGAACAAGCGATGTTTGGTACGAGCCTGGGAGTTCATCTGCAAAGCGGCGACATCATCGAAGCTGGACACGAACACCACCTGCGGGCAATCAACCGAATACGTCGCCTCGGAGGAATCCGGAAGGCCGTCGAGGCCCAGCAACTGAAGTCAGGCATCATGTACGAATGCGTCCAAAACGATGTGGACTTCTTGCTGGCTGGCAGCATCCGTGACGACGGGCCACTGCAGGAAGTCATCACAGACGCGTTGGAGGCCCAGCGGCAAATGCGTGAACGTGTGCAAGATGTCTCGTTCTGCTTGATGATTGCGACCACCTTGCATTCGATCGCCGTCGGCAATTTGCTGCCCGCGTGGGTACGCGTTGTCTGCGTCGATATTAACCCTTCGACAGTCATCAAGCTCAGCGATCGCGGCTCTTGGCAAACGGTGGGGTTAGTCACAGATGTCGAGCCGTTTCTACGGGCTCTCGTCGCAGATCTCGAAAGGCGGACGTTATGAACGCGTCAGCTCGCATTCTGATGTGCCCGCCGGAGTTTTACGGAATTGAATACGTGATCAATCCTTGGATGAATACCGAACGGCAGGCCGATCAACCGACCGCCGCGTCGCAGTGGAACGATCTGCGGCGGATTCTCGGCGAGCACGGAGCCACGATCGAATTGCTGACACCGGTGGCAGGATTGCCAGACCTCGTGTTTACAGCCAACGCGGCGCTGATCTATCGTTGTCGTGCGATCCTCTCCCGGTTCCGACACCAACAGCGGCAGGGAGAAGAGGAGTACGATGCCGCTTGGTTGTCAGAAAACGGTTTTCGTGTCGAAGTGCTGCCGGAAGATCACTTTTTTGAAGGCGCGGGAGATGCACTATTCTGTGGCGACACGCTCTTCGCTGGCTACCGGATGCGAAGCCAAGTGAGCAGCCATCAACTGGTTGCGGCTCGAATTAATCGCCGTGTTCTGCCCGTGGAACTGGTCGATCCGTATTACTACCACCTCGACACCTGTTTCTGTCCACTGTCTGCCGAGGTTGCCGCTTACTTCCCCGGCGCGTTTGACGACTACGGTCGACAAGTTTTCCGCGAACACATTCCCACGTTGATCGAAGTTGATAAAGACGAAGCACGTGCCTTCGCCTGCAATGCGGTTGTTATCGGCTCGACCGTGACAACGAACACAGGCTGCCCTTTCTTCCACGAGCAGCTTCGTGCGTTGGGCTTCACACCGGTCGCCACGCCGCTAGGTGAATTTGTCAAAGCAGGTGGTAGCGCCAAGTGCTTGACGTTGCGGCTCGATGGCGAGGACGCAGCAATGTGGGCGCACGGAGATCGCTAAACTGCGTCATCATCGTCGTCTGCGTCGAGTAAGTCATCTCCGTAGCTGTGAATGCATTGCACCTGCTTGGGGGTAATCGCTAAATGCCTCACCAACGGAGCGACTTTCTCCTTAGGATTGCCATTTCCGTCTGTGGAATAGTCAACATTTTCGACAGTCAAATAGTTGGTGTCCTCGCAACTCCAAAGCGTCACTCTCGACATGCTGATCTCGCTGGGGGTAGAATTGGCGAAGGCGCTTCGTTGGCAATTCTAACACCTGCCAATTTGTCACTCTTTCGCGAACAATTCAGAGACAGAAAGCGATGCTTTGGGTTGAGCCAGCGGTGCGACCGAGTCGCCACACCCAACGGTACATTGCGTATGGTAGCCCTCTTCGCTGGGATCTTGGTAGACGTGGATCACTTCTTCAGGCGCACTGACGATCCAATACTCGACGATGCCCGCCTTGGCATATAACAACGCTTTGGTATCGCGATCAGACTTTACGCTGCTGTCTGCCACTTCAATCAGCAACAGAACGTCGCCACCCTGCGGATGGCCATCAAGGTAACGCCGTGAACGGACCCACAACACATCCGGCTCGGGACGGCTATCCAACTCGGGAAGACTCAATCCGCTTTGAATGCGGACACGAATCTCTTCCGGGACGGTATTTCTAACAGACCACTGATTTAAGAACTCGATAAGATCGTCATGCACCGGGCCAGCAGGATTCATCTCGACGATAACTCCGTTGATCAACTCGATCTTTTTAGCCAAGCCGTCAAAAGCCCCTTTGGCGACCATCGCGTCGTATTCGGCAGTCGTCAGCTTCAGAACGGTACTCATGAACCCAGCATCCTTCCAATCGAGCACGGCGAGTGTGGTAAGGGCATTTTAACAAGATTGTCGATCGTGGGGAAAGCGTTTTCGCCGCGAGTTCAGCGCGCTTCCTCCTTGCCGAACGCGACGAGCACTTTGCCCTCCGAGACCACTGGGTAGCGACCCTCTTGCATCACCGTCGCACGAATCGTGAGAGTGCGTTCACCCACGAAGCTGCGATCAACCAAGGAGACGACGTTCATTCGCGTCTGTGTTCGGTCGGCATCCAGCTGTATCGGCTCGGCGAAGACGACGCCTGAACTTTGGCGGTCATCGACGATTTCGATGATTGCTGGCGACTCGAGTGATCTGGCACGGTCAACGGTTACGGGTATCTGAAACGGACGCCCCGTAACGACCTCCAATTCAGGAACATCGCAGCTGATCTTTAACAACGCACCGGTTGGCAGAAAGCCGATGCGAGTTTCGAGCTTGCTTGACAGATAACGAACTCGTCCCGCTGGATCGGCGACCTGCGCCACGCCATTCACAACCATGCGCGATGTGCGCGTCGTTTCAAGCCACTCGGGGAGGAACACCGGATATAACACCCGCTCAACCTCGGGCGGCACAGCTAACTCAGGGCCGTGAATGCCTTGCCGATGACGGCCTTGTTTGGCCGCCATTTCCAATACGATGTTGCCCGTAAATCCCTCATCTCGCTGAATCAAAACGGGCCCGGGAAACGTCGTACCACGGGGCCATTTGGTGACGTCGTCCTTGCCTTCGGCATCAATCTTGAAAGGCGGCTTCATGGTTACCGCCAACAAAACCGGATCGATTTGTTTCATCACTTCACTGTTGCCGATCAAGGCCCGACCTTCCAGACTCAACACGGCGGCCACCGTACCTGCCTCGGCAGATGCCGCCAACTCGATCTTGATCTCATTTTTCCCGGCAGGAATGAGAGTCTTTTCAGGGAGGCTGATTCCGGAAGGCACGCCATCTATTCGTAAGTCGATCGGATCCTTAAACCCGCCGATGCGAGTTGCTTTGATCTGTAACTGCGATTTTTCACCGATGGGCACATTGACGAATTCTGGGACGCTCAGCGTGAAGTCAGGTGTCGCATGACGTGCGGCGAGTCGATAGGTCGAAGCACGCGTGCCACTTCGTCCCGACGAATCGCTGACCACCAAGTCGTATGTGCCATCCGCTGGCACGACAAATTCCAATGTTGCGTCCGTTGTTCCCGGCGAATCGTCGACTAGCCGTAACTGTTCGCCCTGTGCATCAAGCACACTGAGCGAGACGTCCAATTCCGAACCAATCGCGTTCGCCTGCAAGTCGAATATCAAAACGTCGCCCTTCTTGCACTCGACGCGGTACCGATCCGAGCCGTAACGCTCGTCGAGGACTCCGGTCACAGCCGACGGAACGGCAAGCAAGCTCGCTTCCCCTTCATGTCGAACCGGTTCAATAACCTCCGAGATATCGCTGAGCAATAGCGAGACCGGCCCGCTCCAACCGAACGCCGTTTCGAGTTCTATGGCCGTCGTGTCTGATGAGTCCTTCGGGAACGTGACTGATCGCGTCACGGACTCCAGCGATTCTCCACCTGTCGCAACTCCACAGCCAACGAATTCAACATCACGAGTTTCACCTCGTCTGCCTGCGGCGGGAATTGTAGCAACAACCGCGGGTCCCGGTATGAACGACACTCGATAGACGAAGGATCGATTCCCGCGAAAATCGACGTCATAGACACTGACGACGTAGAGCTGTTTCTCTTTCGCTGTAAAGGTTAGCTGTAGATCGTCACCATTTGTATCGGCTGCTTCGGCAATGACTTGTCCGTCCTCGTTTCGTACTTCGACAATGGCGGTGAGCGGCGAATTGAGAGCGGCGGCTGCAAGCGACAAGGTGATCGGGCCATCCCGTGTCGCACGGAAGCGATAGTCATCGACCTCCTCAATTTTTAGAATTTGCCCCGAGACAACTGCAGGTAGCGAATCAATGTTTTGTGGGGTAGATCGTTCGGGCTGCTCCTGCAATTCCAGAAGCCTTGAGACCATAAAGCGGCCAGTCGCCGTCGCGCCGTTTGCATTGGCCGCTTGCCAGCGATAAACGCCCGGCTTCGCGTCGATCGGAATGGTTAGTTTGGCCGGAGTTTCTCGCGGCAGAAGGAACGGGCTACGACGCGCCTTCTTCTCGAACCAGTAAGGCGGCTCGGGAACGATCACCGGTCCGGGGCTCCCTGTAAGCTCAAGCGAGATTTGCGGATCGTGCACGAACAGTTTGATATCCGGTGTCCAGTCATACCCTCCCAAAACAACGTCGATCGTTGTTCCGGTTTGCCCGCCGGGTGGATACATGTAGCCGATCGCGGGTGGCTGTTGCTGAGCAACGACGGGCACGTTCATCAGGGAACCAGCCATGACTATGGCAACGATGGCTTGACCAGCGAGCAACTCTGCTTTGTACGGACAACGCGACATGACGTTCAAACCAATTCGCGAATGAGTTTGCCGCCATCCACCAACGGAACGGGACGACCGAGTGGTCCGTAGTACTGCCGATCCGGGTTGATGCCGAGCAACGTGTGGATCGTCCGCAAGATGTCGTTCACACTAACAGGCTCGGTCGTGGGGGCCGCGGCTTGCTCATCCGTCGCTCCAATCACCTGCCCCGGTTTTGTCCCACCACCGGCGAAAATTACTGTCTGAGCCATCGACCAGTGATCGCGTCCCGCTTTCGCGTTGACACGCGGCGTCCGCCCCATCTCACCCATCATGACCACGAGCGTCTCGTCCAGGAGACCGCGTTCTTCAAGATCCGTGACCAAGGCACTGAACGCGCGATCGGCATAAGGGATCAGGTCCGTCTGCAAGCTCGGAAAGCAATTAAAGTGAACGTCCCACCCCGGCGCATCAACACCGACGAAACGGCAGCCGCCTTCGATCAGACGGCGCGCAAGCAAAGCGCATTGGCCGAGTTGAGTGCGACCGTAGCGGTCACGAGTCGCTTCGGACTCGGCATGAATGTCGAACGCTTTCTTTGCATCTGGTGAGGTGATTAAGTTTTGCGCTTTCTGGTAGTAAGTCGACATGGTCTTTGCACGACCTTGCACGCTTCGTTCCAGTTCGTCGATGCGCGCCAGAAGGTTGCGTCTTCTCGCAATCCGGTTTTCGGACAATCCGGCGATTGGCTGGAGATCTTTCACTTCGAAGTCGGGCTGTGTCGGGTCCGACTCGATGACGAAAGGTGCATACTCGGCTCCATAGAACCCCGGCCCTCCGCCAGCCATTGGGTGTGGCAGGTTGATGTAAGACGGAACCGTACTCCGCGGACCAAGTTCGCGGGCCACGATCGAACCCACGGAAGGAAAGTAGTCGTTATTCGGGATCGGATTATCACCGTCAGCGAAGTTGGCACGACGGCCCGTCATGACATAGTGATAGCCAGTCGAATGACCATTGTCGCGGTGGCTGTGACTGCGAAGGATTGTGTATTTATCCGCGATCTGGGCACAGAGCGGCAACCGGTCCGTGATCGTTGTACCAGGGACGTTTGTGTTGATGGGTCGGAAAGGCCCGCGAATCTCTTCGGGTGCGTCCGGTTTTGGATCCCACATGTCTTGATGCGGAGGACCGCCTTCCAGGAACAGGAAGATGCACGACTTGGCTTTCGCACCTGCTGGTGATGCCGCTTTCGCTTGCAACTCCAGGAGTCGTGGCAGCGTCAAGCTGGTAAACAAGCCCGTCGCACCGAGCCGCATGGCGTGCCGACGCGAAACTCCGTCGCAGAATCGCGAGTGACCTGAACCAACTTTGATCTTCCACATCGTTCGCACCTTTCACAGATGTTCGTCAGGAGGACGGAAAGCCCCGTTGATTCTGCATTTATCGTACCGACGGCCCTTCCATCTTACGGAATTGCACACCTAATGGTTGAACATAAATTCCTTCGAGTTAAGCAAAGCCCATTGGATGTCTTCGACCGCCGCGCGGCGATCAAACTCTTCATCGGCTAACGCCCGTAGCATCAACGCTC
This sequence comes from Planctomycetaceae bacterium, assembly GCA_020638995.1. Lineage (GTDB taxonomy): Bacteria > Planctomycetota > Planctomycetia > Pirellulales > Pirellulaceae. The sequence goes on along the minus strand of JACKHM010000005.1, from coordinate 721,748 downwards.
GTTCGTCGCTCGTCGGCAGCCGAGACAACATACCCAGATACAACTCGTCAACGATAGCGTCTGGTGTCCAATCTGAATCCGCAAGTTTACGGGCGACTCCGTGGCGATGCTGGACCTTGGCCATGATTTCGGGCGAGTTCAAGAGATGCAGCGATTGGGCAATGCTGGGCTCGCCGCTTCGTTCACATTCACAGACGCTGGCTCGCACCGGTCGACCGAAGATGCGGAAGAAGTAGGAGGGCATTCGATTGTCCCAGATTTGAATCGCTCGATAACCTTCGGGCCAGCCGTTAAACTTTTCGGCAACTCCCGTGCTCTGATTGATCGCGTCGAGCAATACCTCGGCCGGCAACGACTTGGACGTAGCGTGCGAAAAGTTCTGATAGTCTTCCGCATTCGAATCGTTTGAGCGTGAGCTGAGTTGGTAGACGCGTGATGCGAGCAGCGTGCGCGTGAAAGCTTTTAGATCGAAATTCACATCACGCATGTGTGCTGCCAAGGCGTCCATCAACGGCTCGTTCGACGCGGGGTTTGTATCCCGTATGTCGTCGATCGGTTCAACGAGTCCGCGGCCAAAGTAATGAGCCCAAATGCGGTTTGCTATGGCTTTCGCAAAGAAGGGGTTGGAATCGGAGGTCATCCAGTCGGCCAACGCAATCCGACGATCGTGCAAATGCGCCAAGTCTGCGGCTTCGCCACCCAGCGGACGGGCCGCAACCACTTCGCCTGTCCGAGGGTGCGGCAAGTCGTTACCGCCCAGGGAGACAACGGCTTCGTTTCCATTAGGCAGTTTTTTCAGCTTCACACCCGTAAAAAATCCTGCGAGGCCCACGTAATCTGCCTGACTCCAACGCTCGGACGGATGGTGATGGCACTGTGCGCATTCAATCCGTACGCCGAGCAACAGTTGGCTGATCGCGCGACTTGCTTCGTCGGGCTTTTTCAAGATTTTGTAAAACGCAGCTGGCCCTTCAGCAGTCGCGCTGCCTTGAACGGTCAATAGCTCGCGAGCGAACTCGTCGAAGGCGCGGTTCTCGCGGAACTGTCGCCGCAACCAGCGTTGCATGGCGACCGTTCCTTGCGGCGAGATTTGTAACTGGTCGGCCCGCAGAATGTCCAACCAACGCATCGTCCAATAATCGACATACTCTTCGCGTTCGAGCAGTCGATCCACCAAACGAACTCGTTTATCAGGTGCGTTGTCTGCCAGAAACTCGCGAGCGTCGCGCGACGTCGGCAGCGTTCCCAAAACGTCGAGATAAACTCGCCGCAAAAACGTCGCATCATCAGCAAGTTCGCTTGGCTCGATTCCCAGGCGTTGCAACTTGTCCCATACGAGGCGATCGATAAAGTTAGTTTCGGGTGGACGTGGAAAGTGAACGTCGGGGCGCGGCAGCGTGATACGGCTGACGGCGACATGTCCGAGATAGCGAACGAGTATGGCCGCCTCGCCAGGGATCTCGCTCGCCTCGACCAGCCCTTGCGGATTGACTTCTGCGATCGAGGCGGCATTCGACTCGTACTCGGCCTCGGCCGTGACACAACGCCGATTTCCCAAACTGTCAATCGCCGTGACGCGCAGTTGCTGCGAGCCGCCCGCCGCCAAGCTTCGTTGCAGCGGTTCGACTTCAATTCCAATGACACGAGGTCTTTGCGATGTTACGTCCTTGAACGACGTATCATCGAACGACGCTCCCTCGGCAATCCACCGCTTGAGTCGTGCAAATTGGACGCTGTCGGGTTCAATCTTTCGCCCCCCGCCATGTGGAATCAGGGCCGCGCCTTTCTGCAACAACAGACTCCTCTCAGGTGCGGCCACCGAAACCCTTCTTCCGCGTCCTTCCTTAACAATGGCTGCGAAGTCAGCCGCCGCGTCAAAGCCGAAGATACTGAGTTTGAAACCGTTCTGACCTTCGGCTTTGCCGTGACAGCCGCCTGCGTTGCAGCGCGACTTTGTGAGCAAGGGCACGATTTCATTGTGAAACGAGACCGGATCGGGTCGACTGAATCGACGCACTTCGATTGGCACGCGGATCACCTCGCCGGCGTGTCGAACAATGATCTCCGTTCTTCCGTCACGATGCGGATGAATGAGTCCTGTCGATTCGACCGTGGCGATCTCCGACCGTACGACCTCATAGGAAGAATCTCGCGAGACATCGATTGTCGTCTGGTCCGATCGCGACAGACTAACTAACAATTGCTGGGACGACTCGGGGCGAACAATGGTGACAGACGAGGGGCTGACGGAGATTCCGCCTAGACTTGACGAACTCAATGCACACAAAGAGAGAAAAAGAAAGAGTCTGGCGACAGGTTGCTGAGACAGATGAACCATCGGCGAGCATTCAGCAGGCAGAAACAGGCGGGAAGTTCGGCACGCGGTTGATGGTCCGCATTATAAGACTGCCGCTTCGGCGTGTCTAACATAATCGAGCGATGATTCGACGGAGGCGGCGAGCGATTACGCGCCGTACTTGCCCAATCGTCCAGCGTTCGCGAGTGCGAGGGTCATCAGGTGCCTTGCTTCAAAATGACCTAGGCCGCCGCGTATGCACGTGTTTTCGCCGAACGATGTCAAACCGTCAGGACGACAGCAATTGGAGTGGAGCAGTGTTGGAACGGGGTGCCAACTGTGGCTGCTCAGGAAACTCGGCGTGCTGTGATCACCCGTGACGATTGTGACCGTCGGATTTAACGCAAGCACATTTGGAATGATCGCATCGAACTCTTCCGTCCGTTTGACTTTGGCGTCGAAATTGCCGTCTTCGCCCGTACTGTCAGTGTATTTGAAGTGGACGAAGAAGAAGTCGTAATCGTTCCAGTTCTCTTTCAATACTTCCATCTGGTCGTCAAGCGTCTGCGCCTTGCCGATGATATCCATGCCAACCAACCGCGCCAGACCTTTGTACATCGGATAGACGGCGATTGCTGCGGCCTTCAAACCGTAGACTTCTTCATAGCTCGGTAAGTCCGGTTTTGCCGCAAAGCCTCGCATCGTGTGGAAGTTGGCCTTCTTCTCGTCCTTTAAAATCTCACGAGCTTGCGCTAGAAATTGTTTCGCTACATCCGCGGTCTTCTGGCTGGCATCGTCCTCAGCCACAGGATCGAGTGGCGGGACACCAGTGGCTTGCGGATCGGTATCACGCACGCGACCGCCCAGCCCGTCGCCGCGAAAGACCACGACGAAGCGATGCTCTTTTACGGGCTCGACGAAAATTTCGATCCCGGGAATTGAAACTTGACGCAACTTGATGGCCAGTGGAGCGCTCTCTTCGGTCGCGATACGACCAGCTCGGCGATCCGAAATGTTGCCTGCTGAGTCAAGCGTGCAGAAGTTACAGCGGATCGCGACGTCACCTTGTTGAAGCTCGAATCCAATCCCCGTCGCTTCCAACGCTCCGCGCCCGATCAAATACTTAATCGGATCGTAACCGAAGAGCCCGAGATGCCCGGGACCACTGCCGGGACTGATGCCGGGAGCAACCGGGATGCTTGCACCTTGAACACTCTTGGCGGCGAGCGCGTCGAGGTTCGGCGTCTTCGCTGCTTCGAGCTCTGTCTTTCCGCCCGCTTCCCAAGGCAGCCCGCCAAGTCCGTCTGCGACCAACATGACGATTTTCGAGTCGTTCTTCACAAATAATTCACGGGTGAGGGCGTGCGTGTCCATGTCGAGATCCCTTGGGGCCGAGCGGAGGTTCGTTTCGATTTCCGTAACCGTTTGTCGTACCAAAAAGCTGAGTTTCGACCAAGGAGTGGCGCCCGCCCGCCCGGTAGTAAGCCGCGAGTTCGTCCGCTATCTTCGACAATTGACCGGGCAACTTAATCAAAGGATAAGTACAAGGATCATTCGCATGAGTGACGGCAAATTGCTGACTTACGATCCAACGGGCGTTTTTCTCGCGGAAACAGGGATTTCGCCGGAGGATCTGGCGGGGGTGGCCACACAGCTAGAAGCGGCTCGAACTGAGACCATGGCCGACGTCCAGCTGTTTCACTCGGGCGGTACCGTTCCGAAAGAAAAGGAACCACTCGATTCGGCGTTTATCGATATGCCGAATCGCTTGCTCGCTGAATACCGTGCGGACCGTGATGCGAGTGAACTTGGGCGGATTTTGAAAACCGCCGAGCGGCTTCGTGAATCGGTCGACCGAGTTGTCGTCCTTGGAATTGGTGGGTCGTACATGGGCGCGCGGGCGTTAATGGACGCCTGCTGCGAACCCTACTTCAACGAGTTGTCACGAGCGGACCGAGGTAGCCGGCCGCGGATGTACTTCGAAGGCAATAACGTCGACAACGACGCGTCCCAAGGCTTGCTACGACTGCTCGGCAACGGCAAGGCCGCAAAGTCGGTCGATGATCGTTGGGCGATACTGGTAATCAGCAAGAGTGGTGGGACTTTGGAGACAGCGGCCGCTTTCCGGCAATTCCTTGCGAAGTTGCAATGTTCATGCGGCGACGATGCTGACGCGTTGGGCGACTTGGTCGTGCCAGTGACAGGGACAAGTGGTCGCTTGTTCGATCTGGCGGGCGCGATTGGCTGCAAGGATATCTACAACGTCCCGGATGGAGTCGGTGGTCGATTCTCGGTGTTGTCGGCGGTTGGCCTGTTGCCGGCCGCGGTGCTGGGATTGAATGTGGTGCAACTCCTGGAGGGAGCGGTTGCCATGAACGAGCATTTTCAGCAAGCTTCACCGGGTGAAAATGCGGTGTTGGACTATGTGGGAGTTTCGCACCTGCTCGAAGAAAAACGTGGGGCCAATATTCGGATCATGTCAGTGTGGTCGAAAGCGCTCGAAGCTGTTGGGCTGTGGTATGACCAACTGCTCGCTGAAAGCCTCGGCAAAGCCGAACGGGGCGCGACGCCTCTGACGACGGTCAACACACGCGACCTGCATTCGCGAGCCCAACAACACCAGGAGGGACGTCGCGATAAGTTGATTACCAATGTGATCGTGGACAACTGGCGGTGCGATCCGTTGGCCGTCGGGCATAGCGAACTCAATCAAGACAAGCTTAACGATCTTGCCGACAAGACGTTGCCCGATCTAATGGCGGCTGCGATTCAGGGTACGAATCAGGCTTATCGTGACGACAACCGCCCGACAGCCGACATCCATTTGCCGGATACCAAGGAACATGCGATCGGTCAGTTTTTCCAAATGATGATGTTAGCGACCGTCGTCGAAGGGCGACTAATGGGCATCAATCCTTACGGACAGCCAGGCGTTGAGGGATACAAAAACAACATGAGTCGCATTCTTGGGAGGTAGCGTCATGACGATCGAACTCACTTGGCTCGGCCATGCGTCCTGGGCAATCAAGGTCGATGAACATCGTATTCTCGTCGATCCGTTCCTGGACGAGTCTCCCACCGCTCCCGTGAAAGCTGCCGACGTTGAGGCGAACTTTATTCTCGTCTCGCATGGCCACTTTGATCATGTTGCCGATGTGGCTTCGATTGCGAACAGAACCGGTGCGACTGTCGTATCCAACTACGAAATCGCCACTTGGTTCGCCAGCCAACACGGTGTTCAGAATACTATCGGCATGAACCTTGGAGGCGGAGCCGATCTGCCGTTTGGCAGGGCTAAGCTAACCGTCGCCCACCATAGTTCGCAACTTCCCGACGGATCGTACGGCGGGAATCCGGGCGGTTGGCTGTTGACCATCGGAGAAAAAAAGATCTACTTCGCTTGCGATACGGCTTTGTTTGGGGACATGCAATTAATCGGAAACGCAGGAATCGACTTGGCCGTACTTCCGATCGGCGACCTGTTCACGATGGGGCCAGACGATTCAATTGAGGCACTACATCTGATCCTGCCCAAAAAAGTTACCCCGTCGCACTACAACACTTGGCCTCTGATCGAGCAGGACGCTGGGGCGTGGGCGGAACGCGTGAGACGCGAAACGATCGCCGAACCAATCGTCGTCGAACCAGGTGGAACAATTCAACTATGACTCTTGACGTTCGATTGCTGTTTTGCCATCTCATTTGTCTCGCAAGTCTCTGTCAGGCGGCAAACGCAGAGACTTTGCTTCGTTGGAGATTCACCGAAGGCGACTCTTGGCTGATTACTGTTGATCAGCATACCACGACAGCAACTTCCGGAGCGGGCAAGCCATCCGAAGTCGACGTTGCGATGCAGATGCGATTGAGTTGGGGCATCAACTCCGTAGACTCCGAAGGTACAGCGCAGATCACTCAGAAAATTGAACGCTTTGCCGTAGCGATGAAGTCTGGCGCTGCGGAGCCGATCAAGTATGCCTCCGATTCAGATTTCAAGCCAAGCGGTTCTGCCGCGAGTATTGCTGCTGCAGTGTCGCCCGTGATCGGTGCGGAGTTTACGGTCACGATGACCAATCGAGGCGTGATTCGCGAAGTGAATCTGTCGGAAGCCGCGGTCGAAGCGTTCTCGGCAATCGAGTCGCCGGGATTGAAGAACCTGTTCTCGGCAGAGGGTGTCAGGCAGTTGTTCTCACAGGCGGCGGTCGAGTTACCCGAAGCGGCGGTTGTCACCGGCAGCAACTGGACCGCTTCTTCTGCCACCGCTTCACCGCTGGGCACGCTGAAACACGACAGAACCTATACCGTGGCAGCGAACGAAGTGGTCGACGGAAAGACGCTCGAACGAATTGAGCTCTCGGGCGATCTCGCAGTCGAATCAAGCGAACAAACCGCTGGTAAGTCGAAGCTCGTTGACCAAGCCTTGTCCGGTAAAATGCTCTTTGACACCGAGGCCGGTCGCTTGGTCACCTGCCAGTCGACACAAGCATTTACAACCGAGCGACCGTACCGCGAGTTCAAGATCAAGGTTGTGACGACCGCAGAAACAAAGATGACGATCAGTCCTCAGTAGCCTCTCTATCCTCGGCCTGTTGTTCTTCTTTGTCTGGAACGAGAACTCGGATCTCGTCGCCCGCGACCTGTACGTCGAAGCTGTCGATCTTGATTTTCGGATTGTCGCACCATGTGCCGTCACAAGTCTTGAACCGCCACGCATGCCAAGGGCAACTGACAATGCCATTCTCGACCCAACCGCCAGCCAACGATGCACCCATATGCGGACAAAAATCGTCGATCGCCTGATACTCGCCCTTTTCGAGGAAAACAGCAACCATTCGGCCATTGATGGCGTAAGCCCGACCCTCACCCTCGGGGATGTCGCCCACTTTGGCAATGGTTGTGAACTGGGGCATGCTGCGAGATCCTGTTTCTAAAATGGGCCAAATTGTCGGTCACGACTCGTGTTAGTCATATGAAGTTATTCAATGATTTGAGTCGTTTCGGCATTGTATCGGTGCTGAATGCCTTGCAAAACCGGGGCGATTCCCTAACGTGAGCAGCTTGAACCATTGCTGGCAAACCTTCGTACTTAGGACCACAAACTGTGCCCCCAGCCGACGAATCCGACTCACACCCGCAAAACGTCTCCCTCAGCGACTTTCAGCATTTAATCCGCAGGATGTACTTCGAAAAAGATGCCACACGAGGCATCGATGGTACGTTCATGTGGTTGATGGAGGAGGTTGGCGAGCTTGCGGGTGCGCTGCGAAGCGGCAGCCACGAAGACAAGATGGAAGAGTTTGCGGACGTTCTGGCGTGGCTAACAACAATCGCGAATGTGGCTGGAGTCGATTTGAGCGATGCCGTGGCAAGAAAATATGGGAAAGGTTGCCCCGGGTGCCAACGCTTTGTCTGTATTTGTGATGATGCAGAGAAACCCTAACGATTCGCCACCATCGTATTTGCCACAAGTACAGGCGAGACTATCCTGGAGGCTGTCTTTTTCAAAGGCATCGCCCTAAATCATTTTCCTTGTCTTCCATTGATCTTCGTCCAACCTAATGCCGCAGCACCGTTGCACTATTTTTACAATGCTCGCGGCAGGCGTCGCCGTATTGACTCTGCTTCAGGCGTCAAATGCACAGCCGGGTTCTGCCGCGCACATCCAGGACGTATCGATTGGCCTCGCGGACGTGTCCAAAGTCGGATACTGGACGCCCGTTCGCATCTCGGTTCGTGCGGGTGCGGAGGAATTCACTGGCCAGTTGTCGATCACTACCAAGGACAGCGATGGTGTCCCGGTAACCTCCTTAGACAACGATCCAGTTCATATCGCTCCGAATAGTGAGACCATCTTCACTCGCTACGTCAAGTTTGGCCAACTCGGGAGTGACTTGAGAGTCGAACTTCTTACTGGTGGCCAAACAATTTCTGCTCGTCTGGTGGCAGCTGACGACTTGCCGATGGTCATGCCATCCAGCCGCGATTGGGTTGTCACGCTTGGTCCCGACGCCGGCGTGGCGAAAGCTCTCAAAGCGTCACGTGTTACCGAAATCACAGACACTTCGACGTTACCGACCGAGTGGTTTGGCTATGAAGGCGTAAACACGGTCTTTATCTCGACGAGCGATATCGCCGCTTTGGAGGCAATCACTGCAGAACAGTTTTCAGCGTTGGAACAATGGGTCACGCTTGGCGGTCGGGTCGTGATGTGCGTCGGATCAGCGGGTGAGAATGCAATTGGCCAGGGAAAGCCGTTGTCGCGGCTAACACCGGGTACGTTTTCCCGCGTTCAGACAGTGCGCAATCTAACTGCCCTCGAAACGTACGTTGCCAGCTCACAGTCGCTGGACGCAATTAGAGCCGACGGTCGAACAATGCCGTTGCAGATCTGCATCCTAGATAATGTACGCGGACGGACGTCGGTCTATGAACAGGCAGCAGATCGAAACCGCCCGATCGTTATTCGAGCGCCGACTGGCCTGGGACAAGTTGTATTTATGGCGGCAGCTCTCGATGAGCCTCCCTTCTCTGACTGGGCCGACCGTTCGCGGTTGATCGAGCGGCTGTTTCAGGGCGATATCGATCAGCAACAGGAGCACTCGTCCGCGTCAGGCCCAACCGGGCAACTCGTCCATCTTGGATACGACGACTTAGCGGGGCAGCTGCGAGCGGGAGCGGAACAGTTTTCCGGTGTCGCGCTCATTCCGTTCGCTTGGGTTGCAGGCTTGATTGTGCTCTACATTTTGCTGATCGGGCCCGCGGACTACTTCTTCCTGCGCGATGTCTTGCATCGAATGAGCTGGACTTGGTTGACGTTTCCGTTCATCGCAGTCTTGTTCTGTGCGTTGGCACTCGTACTGCATGCACACTTCAAAGCGACGAATGTTAAGCTAAATCAAATTGATCTAGTCGATATCGATCTGGAACGCTCAACGACTCGCGGCACTACCTGGCTGCATCTTTACAGCCCCAGTTCTGCAAGCTATTCACTTCAGCTGACATCGTCGTGGCTGAAGCCTGAAAGTGAGCGTGTTTCTGACACGGGTTGCCTATTATCGTGGCATGGGTTGCCGGGTAAAGGTCTTGGTGGACTTGAGGCAAAGTCAGCGACTTTGTTTCACTCGCCGTACAAGATCGAGTTGACGAACGCGGAAACTAAGATTGCGGGAACACCTATCGAGATTGGCGGCACGAAGGCATTTCAAGCCCGTTGGTGGAGCAATGTGGAACTCGAGTCCAATGCAGATTTGCACCTTGATTCAGGTGGACTCCTCCGTGGAAGTGTTGTGAATCCGCTTCGTGTCGAGCTCTACGATTGTGTGCTGCTATACGAAAATTGGGCCTACAAACTGGATCGAAAGGGCGGTGTTCTCGGTCCCGGAGACAACACTCCAATCCATCTGGAAAAGCCGCTTAACTTCAGCTGGCGTCTGACGCGGCGCCGAGTCGTCGATATCAAGGACATCACAACACCTTGGGAGCAAGGCGACGGCGACGTCCCGCGAATTTTGGAAATGATGATGTTCCATCGCATTGCCGGCGGAGATAGATACACACAGCTTCAGCACCGTTACCAGAACTATGTCGACCTTAGCGAGCACTTGACGAACGGTCGGGCGATTCTGTTAGGTCAAGCCAAACAGGCGGCCAGTGATCTTAGGCTGAACGAACAAGCCGCTGAAGCCAATTACGATCGGCGATGGACTTACTATCGCGTCGTATTCCCAGTCGAAGCGTCCCACGCCACTTCACCGAGATGAACTATGCCAGAGACCGCGATTCAAGCCAAAGGGCTCACCAAGAAGTACGGCGATATGTTCGCGATTCGCGACATTGATCTCGAACTGAATCAAGGTGATCTGTTTGGCTTTATCGGCCCCAACGGTGCGGGCAAGACCACAACAATGCGGATCATCGCCACGTTGCTCAACCCGACCTGGGGCGAAGCCTATGTGTGTGGGAACTCCATCTACACAAGTCCCAAAGAGATTCGCCGCCTCGTTGGGTACATGCCTGACTTCTTCGGCGTGTATGACGACATGAAGGTTATCGAGTATTTGGAATTTTTCGCTGCTGCCTACCGAATACGAGGTCCGGAACGCAGGAAACGCTGTGACGAGATGCTCGATATTGTCGACCTCGATTTCAAGCGAGATGCCTATGCGAATACTCTGTCGCGTGGCCAGACGCAGAGACTTGGCTTGGCGCGGACTCTGCTTCATGATCCCCAGGTGTTGTTGCTCGACGAGCCGCTCAGCGGACTCGATCCGCGTGCCCGCATCGAGATGCGAAATCTACTGCGTCGCCTTGGCCAAATGGGAAAGACGATCATTGTTTCCAGTCATATCTTGCCCGAGTTGGCGGATATCTGTAACAAGATCGGCATTATCGACCGCGGTGTGATGAGTGTGAACGCGGAAGTCGCTGAAGTGATGAAACAGGTTCGTCAGCGCACCGTGTTGATCATAAAAGTCCAAGGTGACCAAGAAGCTGCCAGTAAACTCTTGGGACAGCACGATGCTGTGGAAAGTATCGAGCTAAAGAAGGAGCAACTGTTCGTAACGCTTCACCAGGGCGTCGACGATTACAGCGAGATTCCATCGCTGTTGATCGGGGCAGGGCACCGGTTAATGTTGTTCCGCGAAGAAGAAGTCAATCTCGAATCCGCTTTCATGACGCTGACCAAAGGGACAGGGGCAAAGATCTGAACTGCGGCGAGACGGCGACTACGCGTTAGCAGCAGCAAATACGGCGTTGACGTCCACGGCAAGGCCGCCAAGTAGAACGGACGCAGCCTGTTGTCCCGACCGATAAACGCCTGCTTCCTCATACGGCGAGCCCGGCACAGTTAGTTTGAGCACGCAAATCGTCGAGTCGCGCGGGTCCACGATCCAGTATTCTGGAATGTCAGCTTCCGCGTATTCGCGGCGTTTTGTCTCCAAGTCTCGTTTCGGATCGTCGTTGCTGATGACTTCCACCACGAGGTCAGCACCGAGCCAGTAGTCGTTAGACCGCCGGTCTTTGTTCTCCTCTGCCATAAACACGATGTCCGGCTCTCGAATTCGCCCATCGCTGACCTTCACGCGTAGTGGCGCCACGAGGAGCATTCCCAATTGGCGGGACGAAATGAAGTTAAAGAACTGATGGTAGAGGAACATTACGATCAGTTGATGTGCTTGAGTGGGCATCGGCAACATCTCCAACCTGCCGGCGGATAGTTCCATGAGTCGGTTCGACCTAATTGACAGGAATTCTGCCTCGGACCAATGGCCTTGCCGGGGAAAGAGTTCAGCAATTTCCCAGGTCGGCTCACCGATCGAAGATTCTGTCGAGTGTGTCGGATGCATGATGTCGCCTCGTTTTAGAACGCCCACTGATTATAAAACGTCGCTTTATCGAATGCCACAACTAGCCAAACGTCATCTCTGTGAACTCACGTACTCGATCGCGAATTGCGGGCTCGACGGGTAAACGCTCCATGCTGCTGGCTCCGTAGAAGCCGACGATACCCTCGGTGTGATCCAGGATGAATTGGGCGTCTGCTGGTTCGGCGATCGGCCCGCCGTGGCACAGAACAAGAATCTCCGCATTCACCTTCTTTGCAGCATCATGCATCGCTTGAACTCGCCTTACCGATTCGTCAAGCGTGATCGCCGACTCGGCACCGATCGCTCCTTTCGTCGTAAGCCCCATGTGCGGAATCAAAATGTCAGCACCGGCTTTTGCCATCGCTGCGGCTTCGTCGGGGTTAAAACAATACGGTGTCGTCAGCATTCCCAATTCGTGAGCCGTGCGGATCATGTCGACTTCCAAGCCGTAGCCCATCCCGGTCTCCTCCAGTCCCTGCCGGAAGTTGCCGTCGATCAATCCGACGGTTGGAAAATTCTGAACTCCCGAGAAGCCTGCGGCATCGACCTCTCGCAAGAATAACTTCATCACGCGAAACGGATCGGTTCCACAAACACCTGCCAGTACCGGAGTATGTGGCACAACGGGAATAACTTCTCGTCCCATCTCCATCACAATTGCATTTGCATCGCCGTAGGGCATCATCCCCGATAACGAACCGCGTCCGCCCATGCGAAAACGCCCCGAGTTGTAAATAACGAGGAGATCGATTCCGCCCGCCTCCGACATCTTGGCGCTGAGCCCCGTTCCCGCGCCGCCACCGACGATCGGTTTGCCTTTAGTAACTTTTTGGCGCAAGCGTTCGAGGATATGTTCGCGTTGAAATAGTGCCATGCCTACTTGCCCTTCATCAGTTGAAGTAGTTTCTTCGCTGCAGCTTCGGCGAAAGCGTTATCGTTGATGTGCGCATCGATCTCCAAGAGTTCAACGCGTCCATGACTAGAACGGATTGCATCAAACAACGCCTTACGCGCGATTGGGTCGTCGAACGGTTCACCTTCACAGTCGATTGCCGACACGCCTCGGAGAGGCAACAGAATCGCGGCCGCCCCGCGGGTAGTGGAAACCTTGTGGCCGATCTCTTGACCAAGGAGTTTGCTCTCCTCGACAGTCGTTCTCATAAGAGTCACGGCGGCGTTATGCTTGTGAAACTTGCGGTCCTTAAACTCGATCGGGATGGTGTCAGGAGCCCAGAAATTCACCATGTCGGTGGCGCCGACCGAGACGACTTGGGGAACGCCGCTTTCCGCAGCTGCCGTCAGACGCTTGGGGCCGGCAGACAGCACGCCACCCACGAGGTCATCAGCTAACTCCGTTGTCGTTAGATCGAGGACGCCTGCGATGAGGCCTTCGCGAATCAGCGACTCCATCGCCTGTCCGCCATTGCCGGTTGCATGGAAGATTAGCACCTCATAGCCAGCTGCCTCCAAGACCTCTCGCGCGTGCTGGACACACAGAGTCGTGACGCCAAACATCGTCGCCGCGACGAGTGGCTTATCTTCCGAACAGCCGGTGGGCCGATGCTGGACCATACCCCACATCGCCGACGCTGCATTTGACAGAATCTGGCGACTGATACGATTGATGCCGGCGATATCAACCACCGGATTCAGCATGAGAATATCTTTGTCGCCGACCCACTTGCGGACGTCCCCCGAAGCAAGCGTGCTGACCATCAACTTCGGAACTCCGATAGGCAGCGCACGCATCACCGCCGTACCGATCGTCGTACCGGCAGATCCGCCAAGTGCGATGACGCCGTCAACTTGGCGTTTCTTGAAGGCATCGAGTACGATCGTCGTCGCGCCCACTGCGGCTTTGGTCACGGCAGCGCCGCGGTCCTTTTGGGCCTGCACGGCTGCGAGCGTCGTTCCCGCTGCGACGAATACGGATTCACGCGTGACTTCGGCGGGAAATGCCGCCTTACCGATACAACCGGTGTCGATAACAACGACATCTCGCCCAAGTTCAACCAGCCGATCGCGAACGAACGCCGCGTCCGGACCTTTGGTATCCAGCGTCGCAAGCAGATAGATACTCATACGATCTCCTCCTGCGGCACAGACGTTCGGCCTGGCCGACTAGTAGCGTGCGACGTCTTTGGCAGCTTGATCGGGATGAAGCGTTTTCAAGTAGTCTTGTGCCTTAAAGGTCATCATCCGTAAGTCGCTGCCAACGGCAAGGAACTGCATACCTTGCTCTGCGCGTTGCAACGCGGATTCGGGGTCCATCGCGTGAATACCCGTCGGCGTACCGACCTTCTTGCCAACTTCGATCACACGTTGAACCATCGCTTCATGTTCTTCTGGAGTCGGGAATGTGCCATCTGCGGCTCGCATTTGAAACCGCAGATCATTTGGTCCGATGAAGATCGCGTCGCAGCCGGGAAGGCTATAGATCGCTTCTGCATTCTCAACGCCCATTGGGCTTTCCGTTTGCAGCACTACGAGGATCTCATCGTTGGCACGCTGATAATATTCGCCGGCCTCGGCGCCGAAGTTCATGGCGTGCATGCCCCCGCCGACGCTGCGATTGCCTTCCGGCGGATACTTTGCCGCAGCGATGGCAACTTTGGCTTGCTCAACGGTGTCGACCATGGGCACGACGATTCCCCAGGCACCGGCATCGAGAACGCGTTTAATATAGTGGTGTGTTCCTTCGGGAACCCGAGCTAACGGCACGCAGCCTGCATCCGCGATTGCCCCAAAAATCGAAGTGGCCTGCGACCAGTCGATCGCTGAATGTTCGATATCAAGCGTCAGCCAGTCAAAGCCGAGACGGGCCAACACGCGTGTTGCATAAAGATCGCCCAACGCCAGCCAAGTCCCGAAAGAAGGCTCGCCTCGACGGAGTTTCTCTTTGACAGGATTCGTCTTCATTCTGATATGTCCTTGATCAATTGTCGTTCGCCATCTGATATGAGAAGTTATAATGCACCTGGGCCTGTTGACCAATGACCAAGGGAGAACGACCCTTGTCTAAATCTGAACGAGTAATGACGAACCCAAGCTCAATCTTTACATTCACCGCTTTGCTCCTGTCGTCAGCCGTGCTGTTCGCGCAAACCGCAACGCAATTCGAGTCGGCTCGTCATCGCATGGTTGATGAGGTTGTGGCTGGTGCAGGCGTCAAGAATCCTCGTGTGTTGCAGGCAATTCGTGACACGCCCCGTCACGAATTTGTCGCCATGAACCTGCGAAAGCAAGCCTACTTCGACATGGCGCTGCCGATCGGTTTTCAGCAAACCATTTCTTCGCCTTTCATTGTTGCCTATATGACGGAGTCGCTTGATCCGCAGCCAACGGACAAAGTCCTGGAGATAGGGACAGGCAGCGGCTATCAAGCAGCTGTATTGAGCCCGCTTGTCAAGGAAGTCTATTCGATCGAGATCGTCGAAGGCTTGGGGCGGAAAGCCGAACGCACTCTTAAGCAGCTTCGGTATACTAATGTGTTCACTAAAGTCGGTGATGGATTCAAAGGCTGGCCGGAACATGCTCCGTTCAACAAGATCATCGTCACTTGTTCACCCGAAGGTCCTCCTCAACCGTTGATCGATCAGTTGGCGGAAGGAGGCTTGATGGTCATCCCAGCGGGACAGCGATATCAGCAGACGCTGTATTTGATGCGGAAGAAAAATGGAAAGTTGGAAAAGGAAGCCTTGCGCCCAACCCTGTTCGTTCCTATGACAGGTACGGCGGAGGACTTGCGTCGCGTTAAGCCAGACCCATCGAACCCGCAAGCTGCCAACGGCAACTTCGAGGAAGCAGTTGGTGAGAACGGTTTCATTCCAGGTTGGTACTATCAACGCCAAGCAGAGATAACCACCGACCGGTTGGCACCCGAAGGTGAGCACTTCGTGACGTTTAAAAACGAGGAGGCGGGTCGCTCGTCGCACTTGCTGCAAGGCCTCCCGATCGACGGTCGCGAAGTCGCCGAGATCGAACTGTCGGCCGTCGTGAAACATACGAACGTCTTTGTGAACCTTGGCGAAGACGCTTTGCCATCGGTTGGGATTACATTCTACGACGAAAACCGCAACGATCTTGGACATAACTGGATCGGGCCATTTCGCGGTTCGGCTGATTGGTCGCGGGTCAAGAAACGAATCCGTGTTCCGATTCAAGCCCGTGAGGGGCTACTTCGGCTTGGTTTGTTTGGTGCGACGGGCGAGTTATCTTTCGACTCTGTAATCATCGAACCGATCTCCCGTTGAACGTCAACAAGTGTCACTACGGTCGCTTGATTTCTTGCGCGATGGTAGAACGTTAAGGGTTAGACACGTCGCACGCAAACACTGGAGTCAAGCATGCCATCGGATCGACCGCTTTCGGGAACGCGCATTCTCATCCTCGTTGGCGATATCTATGAAGACCTCGAACTGTGGTATCCGAAGTTGCGGCTGATCGAAGCGGGGGCAGAGGTGGTTGTCGCTGGCCCGGAAGCGAATGTTGTTTACACAGGCAAGAATGGCTATCCGTGCAAGTCTGACGCCGCAATCCCTGACATGAACGCCGAAGATTTCGACGGGCTGGTTGTACCCGGCGGCTTTATGCCGGATAAGCTGCGTCGAGATCCGTGCTTGTTGCAACTTGTCCGCGACTTTGCTGAAGCGGGCAAGTTGGTCGCCGCGGTGTGCCACGGAGGTTGGATTCCGATTTCTGCAAAGGTCTACGATGGTGTCCGAGTTACCGGGTCACCCGGCATTAAGGACGACCTAATAAACGCAGGGGCGATCTGGGAGGACGAGGCGGTTGTCGTCGATCGGCACTTCGTTTCCAGTCGCAAGCCCGATGACCTGCCGGATTTTTGTCGGGGCATTCTTCAAGTGCTAGGAAGGGGCAGGTAATGACAGGCTCACAGCGACAGCTTTCATTTGCGATGCCGGACGACTCCGGCGAGACCGCCGCGGACGTGGCCCCGGCTATCGACGACCCTGTTCATGAGTTGACGCCCGCTGGGCCAGATTCAGGAAAGGTGTCAGGCAGTCTCGAGGGTCAGACTGTTTACGTCATCGATTCGCACTCGTTGATCTACCAAGTGTTTCATGCCATGCCCGCCTTGAGCAGCCCGAGCGGGCAGCCCGTTGGTGCAGTGCACGGTTTCATTCGCGATGTTATCGACATCATCGAGAACAAGCGGCCAAATTACTTGTTCTGCGCATTCGACTACCCAAAGGAAATTACTTTTCGCCACGGCTTGTACGAGCAGTATAAAGCGAACCGCGAGTCGATGCCCGAAGATTTGCGGCCTCAGATCGCCAACATTCAACGTATGCTCAACGCGATGGGTGTTCCGGTCTTACAACTCCAAGGTTACGAAGCCGACGACATTCTCGCGACGATTGCTCGACAGACCGAGGAAAGAGGCGGCACTTGTTTCGTCGTGACGGCCGATAAGGATTGCCGACAACTCATTACCGATCGCGTGAAGATGTACAACATTCGCAAGCAAGAGATTTTCGATGCGGATGCGTTGTGGCAGGACTGGGGCATCCGCGCGGATCAAGTCGTCGACTACCAATCGCTGGTTGGTGACTCTGTCGATAATGTGCCCGGCGTTCCTTTGATCGGCCCGAAAGCCGCAAGAGAGTTGTTGGAAAAGCACGAGACACTCGACGCGATACTCGCCGCGGCTGATCCCAACAGCAAAAAGAAACGTGAACTTAATTTGACGACGTTTCGAGATCAAGCGTTACTCAGCCGTGAGCTGGTCCGTTTGGTTAGTGACGTGCCTATCGAGGTCAATTGGAAGGAGGGCAGGGTAGGGGGTGTCGATACGGAAGCGACGCAGGAACTGTGCCGCGAGTTCGGTTTTCGTCGATTGTCCGATCAAGTTGCTGGCCTCACTGTGGCGGAGGCACCCGTCGAATGGAAGGCGGACTATCAGATGGTTGCTTCCGCCGAGCAACTGGCTGAACTCGTAAACGAGATGTCGCAACAATCGCGAATCTCGGTCGATACCGAGACGACTTCCACGAATCCGCGTTGGGCAGAGATCGTCGGGTACTCGTTTGCATGGCGACCCGCTGAAGCCTACTACGTTCCCGTCCGTGTTCCGAAGGGCGAGCCGCATGTCGATCCGACTGTTGCGAAGGAAACGCTGCGCGGAGTTCTCGAAAACCCGGCGATCGAAAAGATTGGTCAGAACTTGAAGTACGATATCATCGTGCTTCGCAACATTGGCATCGAGCTGCAAGGCGTGGCCTTCGACACGATGGTCGCAGACTACCTGCTCGTGCCCGGCGAGCGCAGCCACAGCATGGACGACATGGCGATTCGATACCTGAACCACAAGACGATCTCGATCAAGGAGTTGATCGGAACGGGCAAGAAGCAGCTTCGGATGGACGAAGTTCCGGTGAAACAAGTCACCTCCTACGCTGCCGAAGACGCCGACGTGCCCCTTAGACTCGCGACGATCCTGGAAAAAAAACTCAAGGCGGAAGGCCTCGACGACCTCTTCCGCAACATCGAATTGCCGTTGATCGAGATTTTGGCAGAGTTAGAGTTCAATGGCATCCGGGTGGATGTCGGGCGGTTGCGTGAGTTAAGCGTGCGTTTCGGTGAGCGACTAGCGACGCTCGAAGTCGAGATCTACGAACTCGCAGGCGAGAAGTTCAACATCGACTCGCCGAAGCAGTTGAGCGTATTGCTGTTTGAGAAGCTCGGTTTGCCCGTCGTCAAGAAGACGAAAACGGGCGCAAGTACGGATGCGGAGGTTCTGACGGAGTTAGCGAAACAACATCCATTGCCGGCGAAGATTATCGCGTATCGCCAGAATGCTAAGCTGAAAGGCACTTACGTCGACGCCCTGCCTGAACTTGTCCATCCGACGACCGGTCGGATTCACACTTCTTTCCGCCAGGATGTCGCTTCTACGGGACGTCTGAGTTCGACGGAGCCCAATCTACAGAATATTCCGATTCGTACCGAGGAAGGTCGCGAAATTCGCTCCGCGTTCTTGCCGGGAGAAACAGGATGGCAGTTGATGACGGCTGACTACTCGCAGATCGAGCTCCGTGTTTTGGCCCACTTCTCGGGTGATGACGCGATGTGCCAAGCCTTTGCAGAAGACCGCGATATTCACACCCAAGTGGCCAGTGAAGTTTATGGTGTGCCACTCGAAGAGGTGACTCGCGAGATGCGGCGCAGCGCCAAAGCTGTAAATTTCGGAGTGATTTACGGGCAAAGCGCCTTCGGGTTGGCTAAAGCTCTAGATATCGACAAGGACGAAGCCGCCGCATTTATTGACGCCTACTTTGCTCGTTACACGGGGGTCGACGCCTTTATGCGAAAGGTACTGGAGGACTGCCGTACGAATCGGTATGTTAGTACCATCCTAGGCCGACGTCGCGCGGTCGATGGAGTTCGTGATCCCTCACGAGTTGGCGATTCCCGCCAGCGCACCCTCCCTGAGCGAATCGCAATCAATACGGTTATTCAAGGATCGGCCGCGGATCTGATCAAGCAAGCGATGATCAATGTCTACGGTCGTTTGCAACGTGAGAATTTGTCAGCGAGGATGCTGCTGCAAATACACGACGAACTAGTGTTCGAAGTCCCTTTGGAAGAAACCAAAGAATTGGCTGCGCTGGTGACTGAGGAAATGACCGCCGCCGGGCGTTTGAATGTTCCGCTAAAGGTGGACGTTAAAGCCGGCAAGAACTGGGCGGAGTGTGAACCTTGGGACTAGTGCTCTAGGAAGCGTCGGCGCGTGATGAAAATCGTTGGCATCTTGGGCGGAGTCGCCAGCGGAAAGAGCCTTGTCGCAGAGCAACTTCGTCACTTCGGTGCAAAGGTGCTCGATGCAGATAAAGTTGGTCACCAGGTGTTGCTGGAGCCCGAGGTAATTCAGGCCGTTCGCGAACGCTGGGGCGACGTCGTATTCGGCGAAGATGGACAAATCAATCGTTCACAAGTCGCGAAAATCGTCTTTACCCAAACTGCCGACGGACGTGAACAACTTTCTTTTTTGGAGCAGCTTACCCACCCGCGAATCGGAAAAAAACTGCGGGAGGAAATCGACCGGACACTTCAGGAGGACGACACCCGCGTCCTAATCCTGGATGCGCCGGTGATGCTGAAGGCCGGCTGGGATAGACTTTGTGACTATATCGTTTTTGTTGACGTTCCCCACGATATTCGCCTAAATCGGGCTAAAACACGAGGCTGGCGCGATGAGGATTTCGCGGCCCGCGAGGCTGCTCAGGAGTCTCTGGACGCGAAACGGGCAGCAGCGACCAACATCATTGACAACTCCGGCTCCATCGAGTCGACACTCCGACAGGTGGAAAGCTTCTGGCAATCACTCGACTAGGATTCCGTTCTTAGGTTACAATTCACCTACTTCCCCGCCGCCGGCGCTTTCAATGTGCCGGCCATCTGTTGTTTCCCTTCTCAGGAGTTTCTTGCATGTCCGGCCAACGTAGTACCCGCCCAAACGGCGAGAACAAGGCACGCGGCAATGACTCGATTCATCGAAATGTTTCCGACGATGTTGTGTCGCAGCTTGACCGCCTACCGGAATTAGACGACGAGGCAGAACCACTCTCACTTGCCGAGGAAATCGCTAACGAGAGCGGCAACCGGCGCGGCGATGAAACGAATGACCGCTACGAGAGAATCAAACAAGGCGAGATTCACATCGCTGAGTTGCAGCGGATGAGCATGACCGACCTCATTGAAGAGGCTCGGAAAGAAAACGTTACCGATGTGACCGGACTGAAGAAACAGGATCTGATTTTTCGGATCTTGAAAGAACGCGTAAAGATGAACGGGCTGATGTACGGCGAAGGAACACTAGAGATCCTGCCGGACGGCTTTGGCTTTCTCCGCAGCCCTGACTACCACTATCTTTCTTGCCCAGACGACATCTACGTGTCGCCGAGCCAAATCCGTCGTTTTGGATTGCAAACAGGCGCGACTGTCTCCGGTCAGATTCGGCCCCCGAAAGAAAATGAGCGCTACTTCGCTCTGTTGCGCGTCGAAGCAATCAACTACCAAGATCCAAACTCTATCTCTGATAAGATCGCCTTCGATGATTTGACGCCATTGCATCCAAATCAACGAATCGTCATGGAGACGGATGCGCTTGAATCTTCCACTCGGATCATCGATTTGATTTGCCCGATTGGGTTCGGACAGCGGGGTTTGATCGTCAGTCCACCGAGAGCCGGCAAAACGATCCTGCTGCAGAAGATGGCTCGCTCTGTCATCAAGAATTATCCCGATGCATACGTCATCATGCTATTGATTGACGAGCGTCCCGAAGAAGTGACTGATATGGAACGCGAGGTGAAGGGCCGAAACTGTGAAGTTATCAGTTCGACCTTCGACGAACCTTCGTCACGCCACGTTCAAGTGCAACAGATGGTACTGGAAAAAGCCAAGCGGATGGTGGAGTACGGCATTGATGTTGTGATCTTTCTTGATTCTATTACGCGGCTTGCTCGGGCCTGGAATGCTGAGTGTCCACAGTCGGGAAAGATTTTGTCAGGTGGCCTGGATTCGAATGCGATGCAAAAGCCAAAGGCGTTTTTTGGTTCAGCACGGAAAGTGGAAGAAGGCGGTTCGCTAACGATTCTGGCGACGGCGCTTGTCGACACCGGCAGTCGCATGGACGAAGTGATCTTCGAAGAGTTCAAAGGCACCGGAAACATGGAAATCGTGTTGGATCGGAAGCTGGTCGATCGGAGAATCTATCCAGCGATCGATATCAATCGCAGCGGAACTCGCCGGGAGGAGATCCTGATGGATCCTGAGGAATATCGTCGCGTGTGCGTGCTCCGTCGTGTCCTGCACGACATGAATGCTCCCGATGCTATGGAGTTGTTGGTCACGCGAATGCAAAAGACGAAGTCGAATGCTGAGTTCTTGATGAGTATGAACATGGGGTAGTGCTTCGCAAATTAACGAAGCCACGAATGTCCAATGACTAATGAATTCCGCGGCGACATGCACGCCGAAGATGCTCATTTCGCGATCGTCGTCTCGAAATACAACGACTCGATTACGAGTAAGCTGCTGGCGGGTGCGGTCGATACGTTACGTGCCCACCATGTTTCGGACGAGTCTATCGATGTGGCTTGGGTCCCGGGCGCATGGGAAATACCGCTAGTCGCGGATCGATTAGCGAGGACGAATCGATATGCTGCGGTTATCTGTTTAGGTGCTGTAATTCGCGGCGAGACAACGCACGACCAGCACATCAACCGCCATGTGAGCATCAGCCTTGGGAAAACAAGCTTGGACTGTGGCTTGCCAGTTCTCATGGGAGTTTTGACATGCAATTCGCTCGAACAAGCTATTAATAGGTCTGGCGGCGCCGTTGGAAATAAAGGCGTGGAGTGTGCGGAAGCGGCGTTGGAAATGGTGAGTTTGCTACGCCAGTTGCCAACTAGCCGGTAAGCACCTACAGTTTTCTTGGCACACCCAGCGATTCTCGCCACCACCCGCTTCCTGCCTTCCTGGAAATCATCACGAAGATGTCACGCCGAAGTCGAGCCCGCGAAGTTGTCCTACAGCTGCTCTATCAGGACGATCTGAACCCGGCCCCTGATATCGAGGCAATCGAGGAGTTTCTGCGCACGCGGCTGAGCAATCGAGAGGATTTAGTGGACTTTGCCCGAGAACTTCGCAAAGGTGTCCGCGCAAGTCGCGAGGAGCTTGATGAACTACTGCAGGCGCGGGCCGCGAATTGGAGTCTGGCTCGAATGGCAGCCACCGACCGAAACATTCTCCGCCTTGGCGCCTATGAGATTCTTCACACGAAGACGCCGGGTCGCGTTGCGATCAATGAGGCAGTCGAGCTCGCAAAGCGTTACGGTGCAAAACAATCACCGCAGTTCGTAAATGGTATTCTCGACCGCGTGCTGCATGATTTGAAACAGGACTCCTAGAGCGATGCCACTACGTTCAAACGCGCCGGTGCGGAAACGCCTTGTCGCGATGACGTTCGGCATTGCGGTTGGGCTTCTGATCGCGGAAGGAGTTTTGCGGCTGACGGGCATGGTTTCGCCGCCTGTCTATCAACGCGATTTGATACTCGGTTCCCGCCTGCGACCCGACTATGCCGGGTGGAATACTAACGAAGGCAAAGTCTTCTTCCGCACGAATCATGCCGGTTTCCGAGACCGCGATCATACCGTAGCAAAACCGTCGGACACCTTGCGAATTGTGGTGCTAGGCGATTCGTACTGCGAAGCGGTTCAAGTCGAACTGGAACGCACGTTTTGGTCCGTGCTTGAACGGGAGCTCAATCAGTGTGAATTGTTGACGTCGAAGAAGATCGAAGTTCTGAATTCAGGCGTCTCGGGATACGGCACGGCCCAAGAGCTGCTGATGTTGCGACATCACCTTTGGAAATATGAACCTGACGTCGTACTTTTGGCATTCTTGTCTGGAAATGATATCCGGAACAATTCAAGAGAGTTGGAGCCAGATTCCTTGAAACCGTTTTTTACGGTTCAAGACGATAGGTTGGTCCTCGACGATTCGTTTACTGAGAAACCCTACTTTACGTCGCCTTGGATCCGCCTCAAGGACGAGCTCATCCGGTCGTCCCGCCTGTTGTACTTGCTGTACCAGGTTCGACATCGAAACGATTCGGCGAATTCAGCAGATGCGGAAAGTCTTGAGGTCGGCCTTGAAGACTTCATCTATTCTGAACCTACCGAGCAATCACAACGTGAGGCATGGCGTATCACGGAGCGATTGATTGAGGAGATCCATGTTGAAGTCGAGGAGCACGGTGCGAAGCTTGTCATTGCGACGCTCACGAATCCAGTTCAGGTGCATCCTGATGTTACCGTCCGTCAAGCGGCTTGTAGCAAACTCGACGTTGCCGACCTAGGATACTCCGATCGCCGTGTTGCGTCGCTTGCCAGCCGACTTGGCTGCCCCGCGATAGTTCTGGCGAAGCCGATGGCCGAATACGCTGAACAGCACAACGTGTACCTGCACGGTTTCGAGAACTCTCAGCTTGGTGCGGGGCATTGGAACGAAACAGGACATCGGGTTGCAGGTGAGATTCTGGCGGCAGAGCTTTGTCGCGAAACGCGTCTGTGGGAGCCGTGACGGGGAGTTTCATAGGTGCTTCGTCGAGGTCCTTTACGAGTCGGTAACACCACCGAGACAAGATAGAGCGTCAGCGGTAGAATGCGGGCTGTTTGTCAAGTTCCCACCACCAATTACTTGTAACAGCGAAGAACTATGGGTTTATTTGATCGGGCCCGAGGAAAACAATCACCGGAAGATAGTGCTCCCAAAGTGGGCATATTTGGGCGATTCAAACGCGGCTTGCAGAAGACCGCACAACTTCTAAACACCGATATCCGCGACCTGTTTCGGCAAGAAGGGCGATTGGTCGACGATGAATTTCTCAGCGAACTCTTTGCGATTCTAGTCCGAACGGATATGGGAGCCGGTCCGGCGGCGGCGATGCGCGACCAAGTGAAATCCGATTTTCGCGGTCGCGTCGTTCAAATGAGCGAAGTTCTAGAGACGCTTAAACGCAAGCTTCGTGAACTCGTGGCGCAGCCCGAAGAAGCGATCGCTTTCGCGGCTTCGGGTCCAACAATCGTGATGGTGGTTGGCGTCAATGGCTCGGGCAAGACAACTTCTATCGCCAAACTTGCAACGATGTTTAAGCAACAGGGCAAATCGGTCGTGCTAGGGGCTGGTGATACTTTCCGTGCCGCAGCCGTCCAGCAGCTGACGATTTGGGCGGAAAGAATCGGCGCCGAGATCGTAACCGGCGCTGCGAATAGCGATCCAGCCAGTGTTGCGCATCGCGCGGTATCGAGGGCAATCGAGAACGCCGCAGACGTATGCATTATCGATACCGCCGGAAGATTGCAAACACAGACGAGTCTCATGCAAGAGTTGTCAAAGATCCGTCGTGTGACGACAAAACAAATCGAGGATGCTCCGCACGAAGTCCTGTTGGTCCTCGATGCAACTGCCGGGCAAAACGGTATCAGCCAAGCCAAAGGATTCTCCGAGGCGGCCGGCTGTACGGGTATCGTTTTGGCGAAACTCGACGGAACCGCAAAAGGCGGTGTAGTTGTACCGATTCGCCAACAGTTTGAATTGCCGGTCAAATACATAGGCGTTGGCGAGAAGGCAGAAGACTTGGCATTGTTCAATGCGGATGAATTCGTTGACGCGTTATTCGCTGAGTCTGGTGCAAACAAGCCTTAGGTCGGGTGTGTCGTTGCTTTGGGGAACCCCCAAGGCATCGAATTCTCATCGCAACCATCAAAGTTTTCCAACACGCCAACGTGTTGGCTCGTCTGGGATTCGCCTGTTGCGATTCCTGGTCCTCTGCGCCAGCGACTCTTCGCGCGTGAATCTCTTCTTAGGCGTCACAGCTTGCCACTAAACCATGCCCGTGTGTGGATTCGTAAATGTAAAACCTGGCATTCTAGTAAATGGTGGTGATTCACCGCGTCGATAGCAGAATAGACAGCCATCGATAGCCACTCACTATCAGACGGTGCGTGACTCGGTGGTTGCCCCCAAATGCCCCCATTGACGGTCGCTGGACCGTTGATACCGCCGCTTTGCGGTGGTCCAACCAGCAATCACGCCTCCATATTAAAAGGATTGGGAGACAGGACGATGAAATTCACCAGAATAGCTCTTGCGGCGGCCGCATGTTGCGGTGTCGTCGCAACCGGAGCCCAGGCACAAGGGTTGCGTCAGCCCGGGTCGGTACAACCAGTGGCCCTTACTTATGATTACTATGCTCAAGACGCTGCTGCGCCCTCGCCCAGCGATCTTGCCGCAGCTGATTCCAGCGATCTCACATTCGTTGGCGACGCCGATCAGAAAGACGGCAAAGACTACGGCTACGACTCGAAAGGCGGCAGCAAAGGTGGAAAGGGTGGCAAGGGCTGTAGCTCTTGTGAACCTTGGCGACTGTTCCCAACATTTGGAGACGGTTGGACCATACAAGGCTACGTCGCCGGTGGTGGTACTGCGAACGCCAGTAATCCGATTTCCAACTACAATGGTCCGGTCACATTCAACGATCGAGCCGACGAGATGATGCTGAATCAGCTATACTTCAGCCTCGGTCGTGACGCTGACAACGGCGGATGCGGTTGGGCTTGGGGTGCACGAGCCGATGTGCTTTACGGCCAAGACTACGTCTTCACTCAAGCTGTCGGTCTTGAAACCAATACCGACGGCACACCCTCGTTTAACAGTTCCTTTTCCACTTTCGGATTGGCGCTGCCTCAGTTGTACGGCGAAGTCGCCTACAATGACTTGAGTGTTAAGATTGGTCACTTCTACACCATCATGGGTTACGAAGGTGTTCAGCCAACGAGCAACTTCTTTTACTCGCACGCCTACACCATGCAGTACGGCGAGCCGTTTACCCATACTGGAGGTCTGGCGACCTACAGCTACAACAGCAACTGGGATTTCTATGCTGGTATCGTGAACGGATGGGATAAATGGGACGCAGTCAGCGATAATATGGCGTTCCTTGGTGGAGCGACTTACACTCCTGATCACGAACGATATTCGTTAACGGGTACGTTCATCAGTGGGCAGGAAGACGGTGCTGCGCCCCCGACGACAACTCGCTCCGGTTACAGCATCGTGTTTAACTACGATATCAACTGCCGCCTGCAGTACGTGTTCCAACACGATAACTTCTGGCAGCAGAATGACCCCGCTACCGGCGGCGTTGCGGACTCGGAATGGTACGGCATCAACCAGTACCTTTTCTATACCATCAACGACTGCTGGAAGCTTGGAGCTCGCCTGGAGTGGTTCCGTGACGATGACGGGGCTCGACTGCAAGGTGCCCCCGTGCGTGAACTTGTCAGCGGCACAGCTCCCGCTGGTACGCCGACGTTCCTCAATCCGGCCCTTTCGGCTGGCAACTACTACAACTTCACGGTTGGTGCCAACTGGACGCCTAGGTCGAATCTCACCATTCGTCCAGAGCTCCGGTGGGATTGGTCCGGAGGTACGGCAGGGCAGCCTTACAATGCTGGTACGAAAGACAGCCAGTTCCTGGCCGCGTTCGACGCAATCTTGCTGTTCTAAGGGGCCGCTGGATCGTCAATCGAGACAGTTCGTCAGAACTTAATCGCAAACGCCGCTTGTCGAATTCGATAAGCGGCGTTTGTCGTTGTTTACTGAGCGAGATCCAGAACTCGTTCCGAGTTCGGTAGCTCCATGATCGATCCACAGCGAAATCCATCATGCTGCTCAAAGTGTCAAGGCGCACGGTTTTCAATGCAGTAAAGGTTGGTCGCAGTCCGCAAAAAGATTTGATTGTCCACAATTGCCGGGGAGGCATCGACAGGTTCTGCGAGTGTGTTAATGGCCAGCACTTCCAATTCGTCACCATGGCGAATCACGACCGTCGTTCCATCGCGATCCGTAAAGTAGATTCGTCCATTGGCAGCAACCGGCGAGGCATACACACTTTTGAGTTCGGGCAATCGCTGACGCGCGAAGATAGGTTTACCCGTGTGAATGTTCAGACACGAAAGGACGCCGGTATTGCTCGCCGTGAAATAGATGTGGTCCTCCACGACAATCGGCGACGGGACATATGGTGTACCTTGCTTATGCTGCCAGAGTATCCGATCAGTGTCTGTAATATCTCCGGTTGAACGTAGCGGGATGGCCAGAGCTGCGGAAGTGCGATAGCCACTCATGCAGAACACGGTTTCACCCGACAAGATCGGGGACGGAATGGCATTGACGGATTGCCCCCCGCACTGCCAAACGACTTGACCGGTGGCCAAGTCGTAACTTCGTACCCGGTTCGTGCCGTTGGCGATCACTTGGGTGCTTTCGTCAAAGTCGACGACCAATGGTGTGGCCCACGAGGTTGGTTCATCTCGGTCGGCTTTCCACTTCGTCCGGCCACTCATGGCATCGAGGATCTCGATGAATGATTGATCTTCGTGGTCCCAGTTAATGATCAAGGAGTCGTCATGAACAACGGGTGACGTCGCCTCGCCCCACCCAAATCGCGTTCGCATGTCGCCAAGATCGCGAGTCCAGAGCAGTTCTCCGGCGAGGTCGTAGCAGTAGACGCCTCGCGATCCAAACGAAACATATACTCGTCGTCCATCAGTGGTTGGTGAAGCGGAAGCGAATGTGTTGGTGTAATGCTTGCCTTCGTGAGGCACTTGCTCACAAGCGACCTGACGCCAGAGTTCCTGCCCGGTGTTGCGATCGAGGCAAATTAGAACAAACTGAAAGAAGTTAGCTGGTGGAGTGGTCTTTGCTTCCGCGTTTGACTTGGGCGGCGTGGACGCAACCTTGTCTGTTTCGATCGCCGCCGCGATGAAAATCTTGTTGTCCCAGATGATCGGGGTGGCGCTACCCTCGCCCGGGATCGAAACTTTCCATTTGACGTTCTTCGACGGTCCCCAGTCCTTCGGTGGATTGCTCTTACGCGCAACACCATCCGCGAAAGGCCCGCGCCATTGGGGCCAGTACCTCTCGCCTCCGGGGTTTGGTCTCTGGGCATGCACGTACGTTTGAGTCAAAGCAGCGCAGGCCAGTAATGTGCAGAGTAACTGAAGGAATCGAGTCCGAAAGAACATACGGGAACTCCCGATACGAGATTGGATCGTGCGAGCGAGCCATGATACCACAGCGTGAAATCCGCTGGGAACTTGCGGCATTGGAGTTATACTGTCGGTCACTCTCGTGGAATCACTTTCGAGGCGAATGAAAGTTACGTAACACTACCGTCTGGTCGCAGGTTGCAAGGCATAAATATGACTTCCCGAAAAGATGAATCTTCCAAGCCTTTTCTCGGACGCCGCGAGTTACTTTCCTATAGCGCCGCGTTTGGGACGGCGTTTCTTGCGAGGCAAGGGTTAGCTGCCCCCGAGGATGTGCCATCGACTACACATGAATCGCTGACAAGTCCACCGGGCAGACGCTACGAAATGAAAAAGTCGATCAATTTATGGGCATTTCCGTATCCCGACAAAATGAGTCTCACTCAGTGCTTACAACTGGCGAAAGATGCGGGGTTTGACGGGATCGAGTTGAACTATGATCTTGTGAGTGATCTATCTCCGAATTCCGGCCCGAAGGAGTTCCATGCCATCCGTCGTGAGGCCGAGCGAATTGGTATCTCAATTAGTGGCGTCTGCTCCTTTTTGTTCTGGCCATACCCGCTAACGAGTAACGATCCTACTGAGCGTGAGCGGGGCCTCGAGCTTGCCGCCAAGATGACTCAAGCCGCGCACGATCTTGGCACCGAGAACCTGCTTGTCGTCCCCGGCGCGGTGCATATGCCGTGGCGAGCCGATCACGACCCAACGCCCAACGACGTGTGCCACAAGCGCGCTCACGAGGCAATCAGTAAGTTGTTGCCGCAGGCCGAAAAGCTAAAGGTCCATTTGAATATGGAAAACATCTTCTTCAACGGTTTTCTGCTGTCGCCTGGCGAGATGGTTGATTTCGTCGATAGTTTCGAGAGCGAATACGTAAATGTTCACTTCGATACGGGCAATATCATGGAGTATCAATTCCCCGAACATTGGATTCCGATCCTCGGCAAGCGGATTAAGAATGTTCATTTAAAGGAATACACGAAGAAGGGCACCGACCACTCGCTCGAGGCGTTTCGTCCGCTGCTCGACGGCACGACGAATTGGCCTGCAGTCTTGGAAGCGTTTTCGAAGGTGGAATACGATCAGTATTTGACTTTCGAGTATTTCCATCCCTATCAGCACTATCCGGAGGCGCTGATTTACCAAACCT
The DNA here is from genome assembly GCA_020638995.1 of Planctomycetaceae bacterium. Taxonomy (GTDB): domain Bacteria; phylum Planctomycetota; class Planctomycetia; order Pirellulales; family Pirellulaceae. Next base: position 692,291 of record JACKHM010000005.1, on the reverse strand, counting down.
CCGACTCACTCGATCGGATGTTGGGGAGAAAATGACAAAAGAGAATGACGAAACTCGAAGTGCTCATTGACCACGGAACAATTCGTCATAGGGTACTTTGGTACTAGGTGTTTATGCCACGCCTTGCTTGCCGATCCGATAATAAATCTCGACTGCTCGTTCGAGTTGTTCGATTGCTAACCATTCGTCCTTTGTGTGCGCTTGTTCGATTGAGCCCGGCCCAAAGACGATCGTAGGGCATCCGATCGCGTCAAACGCAGGCGCATCAGTTCCGTAGGGGACGCCAATTAGCTCCCCCGGCGATCCGCAAGCGGATGCAGCCTTGCTGACTTCGGTCGCGAGTTCGCCGTTGATCTTGTCCGCGAGTCCTCCCGACGCGATGAACGGATCTTCGTGGGTAACGGGTACCGATTCGTCAAGCTTGTCGGCTAGATAATCGATTAAGTGTTGGCGAGCGGCCATAGGGTCTTCGCCCGGGAGGACTCGACGATCGATTTCGATCACGCATGCGTCGGCGACGGTATTTACGCTGATCCCACCCGAGATAATACCCACGCTGATGGTCGGTCCGCCCAGCAACGGATGGCTGCCCAGGTTTGGAGCAACGTCGCGCGCATAAACCTCGATTTGCTGCAGCACTCGAGCCATATGGTAAATCGCGTTGTCGCCCAAGTGCGGCGTAGAGCTGTGACACGCGCGACCGCTGGTGTGGACGCGCCAACGAACAACTCCCTTGTGAGCGACTACGACATTCAGCAAGGTTGGCTCGGCAACAATGATCGCGTCTGGTTTACGCGGTACCACCCTGCTGGTACCCGAATTCCAAAGTTCCGCCATGTCGCTGGCCCCACTGAACCCGTGTTCCTCGTTGACGGAGCAGGCGATGACGATCGTTGGCATGCCTGCAGGACGCTCGTCTGCCAAACGCGAGACCGCAGCCAACATCGCGGCCATGCCGCCCTTAATGTCGCACGATCCACGTCCGTAAATGCGACCGTCGTGAATTGCAGGGTCCCAGGGAGGGATTGTCATGCCATCCACGGGAACGGTGTCTTGGTGAGCTTCGAAGACCAGTAATTGCTCGCTTCCGTCAAGTCGCGCCACGATGTTGGCGCGCTTGGGAGCGATTTGCTGTCGCTCGCATGGAAGCCCCAGGCTCGTGAAGATTTCCTCCAGACGATCCGTCATGCGGTGTTCGTAAAACTCGTCGCCCGAATCATCCCGTCCCATGGGATTGACGCTCGGGATGGCAACAAGCGAGCGTAGTGTCTCGACGACATCCAGTGGCATCTTTACTTCCTCCGGTTCGATAGGCGGTTCTTTTGATGCCCAGCATTGTAGCGGTCGTTTGAATTGGCGTACTTCCACTATTGCGAGGGAAGAAAAATATCGCCATATTTGAGAGTTGCTGGTTGCAATTCGTACAGATGGTATCAAAATGTATACTATGCGAGGCAGGGGCAAACTTGCCTCGCATCAAGACCTCCGTAGGCACCTGCCCCGCTTACGGAGGTCGCTTTGCATGACGGGTGGATTCTTGACGCTAAGGTGGGGCAGCATAGCTAAGTCGTCTGAATCAAGACCTTATGAACTGGCAAATACTTGTGGCAGCGACTGCCTGTATTCGCGTCGTCTCTTGCACAGACATTGTGCATGCGCTTTCGAATCCGAAAAAATCAATGGCGAATCTCAAACCGGAGAAAGTCTCTAACTCTTTGTCTGAATGGGCTTTGCCTACTGCTCCTTCTTTGGATCAGGATATCGACCTTGCGGTCTCGGCACGTCGCTTGCGACCGGCAAAGGCTGCGTGATCGCTCAGCTGGGCCCGGCTAACCTGCGATCGGCATAAAGCGGTCCTATAAAGATGCCGCGAAATTCGATTTCCTTCTGACCGAATTCCCACAGAACAAAAAGGCGAGAATCATGAGTTGGAGTAAGTTGCCAGTGTGGCTCATCGTAGCTGCCGTCGGATTGAGTTTAGTCACCGCGTCGTACGCGATTGCACAAGATGCTGCAGAAGCATCCGCTACCGAAGAGGCAGCCGCTGAGGAGAGTCCAGCGACCGAAGCAACGGAAGCGGAGCCTGCTGTGGTAGAGGCGGAGGTGACGGAAGAAGTTGCCGTCGAAGAGGAGGCACCTGCCGAAGCGGCAATTTCCTTCGAAGAGGACACGACCTACACGATTAACACGCTGATCATGTTTATCTGCGCTGTGCTGGTTCTCTTCATGCAGGCTGGCTTCGCGATGCTTGAAGTTGGCTTGAACGCAGCAAAAAATACGGTGAATATCTTGTTCAAGAACGTGATGGATCTCTCGATTGGGGTCTTGTTGTTCTTGTTCATCGGGTACGGTTTGATGTATCCGGGTGGAGACTACGCGGGCAAATGGTTTGGTTTCGCCGGATCATTCGTAGAACGCGACGTCGACGCTCCCAATCTTGAGACGGGCTGGAGTAACAGCGCCGACTTTCTGTTCCAAGTTGCGTTCGCAGCAACCGCTGCGACGATCGTTTCCGGTGCAGTCGCCGGTCGTATGAAGTTTGGTGCCTACTTGGTCTACAGCGCGGTCTTGACCGGTTTGATCTATCCGATCAGCGGCATGTGGAAGTGGGGTGGTGGAGCCCTCGCGGAATGGGGATTTGCTGACTTCGCAGGGTCAGTGGTTGTTCACGCGGTCGGCGGTTTCGCCGGGCTCGCGGGTGCTATCGCTCTCGGAGCTCGGTTGGGCCGCTTCTCGAAAGATGGAAAGTCCATTCCGATGCCCGGTCACAACATTGCTTTTGCAGCCCTGGGCGTCTTCGTGTTGTGGGTCGGTTGGTACGGGTTTAACCCCGGCAGCCAGTTAACTTACGCCGGCGCTTCCAACGCGGAAGCTACAACCTACATCGCGCTCACGACGACGATTGCGGCGGCTGCTGGTGCCATGGTCGCGATGATTGTTGCTTGGACTCTGTTCAAGAAGCCGGACGTAACGATGGCGCTGAACGGTGTGCTCGCTGGTCTGGTAGGCATTACAGCGAACTGCGATCAAGTGACGCAAGTTGGCGCATTAGTCGTCGGTGGCGTAGCAGGATGCTTGGTTGTCGCAGGCATCGTCCTTTTGGACAAGTTAAAAATCGATGATCCAGTTGGAGCATTTCCCGTACACGGCATGTGTGGTGTGTGGGGTGGCATCGCAACTGGCTTGCTCGGAACTTCGATACCGGAAGGGATGACTCGCGGCGGTTATATCTGGGTGCAATGCCTCTCGACTGCGATCATCTGTGCTTGGGCGTTCGGTACGATGATCTGCCTCTTCTACGCACTAAAGGCTGTTGGATTCCTGCGTGTGTCTCCGGAACACGAACAAGCTGGTCTCGATGTGAGCGAGCATGGTATGCACGCTTATCCAGCTCACCTCGTCACGGATTCATACAGCAACGCTCCTAGTAGCCGGTCGCTGACCGGCTCACCAAACGCCTAGTTGGCCGTTTGAAGATTGACGTTTCTTCGGCTCTTGCCTGGGCCAGAAGGAAACCCCAATGGCTCGGTCATGCGTCCGCCTCGCTTGGCCGGGCCGGGGTTTTTTCTTGTGTCAGCGTTGTGCAGTCGTGGCCGATGAGGCGAGCGGGCGTTGCGTGGCCACTGAGTATTTAGGAGGTTTAGCACGACGATTCGCTCTGCGTCGTAATTAGCGAACGTAACGAAAAGTCCCCCTGGCCAGGCAGTTCTCGTGATCGGGACTGATACCGTCGATACGACAGAAACACCCGTTAGAATGCTTTCAATCGGTGCAAAGCCAAAAGTCTACGGGAGTGTCGGTTTTCTTCGGTTCCCGAATACTAGGCGTATCGGATGCACTCCCGTCGTTTCCACCGAAAGCTCGGCACTACGATCAAATTACTCAGCTTGTGTTGTTTTTTTAGCGTCCAGGTTGCACAAGCTTTTGCTGACGAACGGATGGCGTATCGCGTTCCGATCGACCCCAGCACTGTGGGATTGGCATCGGGGCAAGCGTTCAACAGTTCGACTCTGTCGACCGAACCGGTATCCTATCCCCGCAGAGACTACGAGCCTCAGAGCAGCTTCACTAGTATCGCGTTCGAGGATGGGGCTGTCGCCCCGCCGCTTTACCAATTTGCTCCTGGCACGTTAGGTTCGCCTACCGAGATGTCAGATGGTTTTAGCTTTAGCGGGTTGGCAAGAGCGTACTATCTCAACGACCAGCGAATTGAGTGGTCCGGTCAAGAAGCGACGTACGGAGCGGAAGCGATCGTCGCGGGGGGGGCTTCTCGTGACTTCGAAGGCTGGCAGACCGGGGTGTGTGGTGAACTGTATTTGAATCAGCCGTTCGACCGAAACATCCTCGTTGACACGACCGAGCGAGTATCTTACCGCGGTAATTTTGAGTACGAGACGTTCGAACTATCGCAACTTTATTTGCACACGCGGCGCGGTGACTGGCTCTTTGCGCTCGGAAAGATGACAACTCCGTTTGGACGCACTTATTTTCCGGTATACACCAACGATCGACTGGATGCACCTTTCATCCGTACCGAATCGATTCTGTGGCGGGAAACCGGGTTGTTACTTCAGTATGATCCCGGCATCTGGACGCTTACGACTGCTTTAATGAACGGCGGCCCCGATCGAGATGCCAACTCGTCGAAAGCGCTCGTCGCACGCGTCGGTATCGATACTGCGACTTGTGCAATCGGAGCGTCCGCCAAGTGGCAGGATGGAATTGGTTCAGAAGATCAAAAGATCACAAACAACCATGTCGGGATCGATGCTATGATCCGCCGAGGTCCTTTCACCCTGTCTGGTGAGGCGATTTACGACCAATACGGTTTCCGACGGGATACATTTGACCCGAACAACATTACCTGGGGCCGCAGCATTTATTATCGCGACCAAAACTATCGACCCTACGAACCGATCACGGGCTTCGGCTATTACGTCGATCTAGTTTATGCGGGCGAAAAGTGGCTTTGCCAGTTGAACTATGGCGAGTTTTATCCAAAGCAAATTGGCGATCCGCTGCACGATACAGCAACACGCCGAGCCCTCGTCAAAGCTGTTCGTCACTTGAATCCATTCACGGACTTCTACTCCGCCCTCACGATCGAGAACGATTTGCCGAACGCTCAGGCAGGCCGAACACGAAAGGGCCTTGCACTTCTAGCCGGGTTTCAGGTGTCGCTCTGATTTTGCGTTGCGGTGCAGCTGGTTCCCCGTCAGGAACCACAGACCGATGCTTGTCCCTCGGTAGTCAAATCGCGACACGTTCGCTAGGGAGCGATCGATACGACGTCGGACAGGCGAGACAGTCCGCGCCGGGCGCCGCCATGTTGTGAATTCAGAGATAGACATCGCTGATAGGCCGCTAAGGCTTGCTGCGTTTCGTTCAACTGTCTGTGAGTCTCGCCGAGAAAAAACCAGACTTCATTGAAATCGCTGAGTTGTCCAGATGCCGCCGTTAAGTGAACCTTTGCCGAATTCCAATCCGCCTGCCAGAAGGCGACTTTACCGGTCCAGTAAGTTTGCAAGGCCGAGTACTGTTCGGCCTGCTCGTAATGTTCCAGAGCCTCAGACCAATTCGCGAGCTTTTCGTAAGCCTCGGTGAGGTCTTCTTCCGATTGCGATTCTACCGCCTCTAACATTCTGTCAATCGCCTGCGGAATGTCGTTCATCGCAACATAATTGTCTGCCAGTCGCGCCAATGAAACGGTCGATGGTCCACGACGATCGATGATCTCTTGCCACAATGTCGCAGCACGCTGATAGTCACCGCGGGATTCCGCCAATTCCGCGAGCCCAACCGCAGAGTGCTCATTCCACTCTAAATCCATCGCCTCTTCAAAGGTTGCTTCAGGGATGGGGCGACGGTTTTTCTTCGCAAGGGCCTGCGCTGTTGTAAGACGATTTCGAAATCCAACTTGCGACAAAGCCAGTTCCAGGCGGTTCCATTGCGTATAGAAAGGCCCTCGAATGCGATCCGCGGTTGCCGCAGCTTGTTCAGAAAACCGACTTGCTGAAGCCATATGTCCGAGTTCAAGTTCGCAGAGATAAGCGAGTGTATTGGGTTCTATCTTACTTGGTTCTTCCTTTAACACAGATTCAAGCAAACGCAGCGCCCCTCCGGCATCTCCCGCTCGATAACGCAGTCGAGCCAATTCCAATTGCGAACTAGAAATGTCGCTTGTCTGAGCAAATGCGTCGGCTGCTTCCTCCGGACGTTCTGCGCGAAGGAGATTACGACCGGCGAAGTACCAGCATGTTGATGGTTCAGGATGTCCGGCTTCGATCGCTGCGATGAACTGCTCGTGCGCTTTGTCGCAACGTCCCATCTGAGAGAGCAAGAATCCAAATTCGAACAACAGTTCCGGATCGTTGGTTCGATGCGTCAGTAGGAATTCGTAGCAGGCCTCGGATTCTGCATAGAAACCATAGGCGGTATAGATCTCTGCAAGAGTGTGCCAGTCATCCAACGATTCGCAGTTGGCTACGAGTTTCCGGAACTCGCCACCGAGTGAATGATGTTCGGCAAGTACCGGAAGTGGCGGATGCGGGAGTTCTCGGCGTCCAAGGAATAGTGCAGCACCAACTGCGACTTCTAAAAACAAAACGACGACTAGTATCCAGTTGATCCGCGCCAAGCGAGCTCTCCTCTTTCCGCCACATCGGTTTGCAATTTCCGTCTACATCAGTCACGAAAACTGAATAATTACGGCGGAAGTTCGGGCGTCCACGTGGTAATTCTTCCGATGTGGTCGAAGGGCAATACAACGTGAAAACTCCCTGCCACGATATCCGCGCAACCGTCCCCGTTTAAGTCACCGCAGGCAACTGTCGCGAGTTCAATTGGTGATGAATCGATGCGCCACGTTTTGAATTCTTGCAGGCCGTTGTTCTCCAGCCACACAATACTCACTGCATCGCCTCGATCCCACTTGTTAAACATGCTGACTAACGCAACATCCAAATCACCATCCGCGTCGATATCTCCTACTGCAGCCGAGTAGCTCCCTCCAAAGCTCGCTAGGCGACGCGGTTCGAAGTTCCACTCGCCTAGATTCTCTAGCCATATGCAACCGTGCCAGGGCTGTGGGTGATTTACATGGAGGTCGAGGTTGTCGCCGGCCACCAGCAGGAAGTCTGTCTTGCCATTCGCGTCCAAGTCGCAAGGGATGAGTCCCGCTGTTCCTAAGTCGAAGTTTGAAGATTGAAACAACTTCCTACGCCGGGGTGCAAACTCGGCGGTACCGGTGTTTTCAAATGCGATGACAGACTCTTCATCCTGTGAAAAGAGGGCTGCGATATCGACATCACCGTCGCCGTCGTAATCGCCCGTTGGGACGTGAATCGCACCTGCTAGCGCCAACAGTTCGTGCTCTTGATATCGCTGGTGTCCGTCGTTCTCCAGCCAAACGACTTTGCCTCGGTAATGGCCAAACACGGCGACGACAAGATCGAGGTCACCATCCGCGTCAAAATCCCCTGTTTCGACATCGGTGACTCGCCCCACGTCTTCTAGCAGGACGCGCGTCGTGAATACGTTCTCGCCGTTGTTCTCCAACCAGACCGCCTTGCCGACGTGCTCATCGCTTGGCATATAGCTCCCCAACACGGCAACCAGTACATCACGATCGCCATCGCCATCGAGATCGACAATCGTTGCACGAGCGGGGGCGGCAAGCAGACGGTCTCGGTTCAATACGACCTCTTCCCACTGATCCTGTTCGCTCTGACTGTACCAAAGGACTCGGCCCCGTTGGGCGTCGCAAACGATGACATCGGAGCGGCCATCTCGATTGAAGTCCAAAACTTGCACGTGAGTGATAATCCCTGGATAGCGCGGCGCGGGCCCGATTCTGCCTTTAGCGAAACGCCTTTGAGATTCTGGAAAATCTTGGCGAAAGGGCAAGCCGAGCACTGGGATCGTCGGGCTTTGCTCTAGCGAGAAACCACGATAGATGCCGATTGGTAATACCGTCGCCAACAGCAGCAAGGAAAGCGTAACCCGCGATAAGAAGACGCGATGTTTCAAGCAGAGCCTCACTTTGGCGAGTCGTTCACGCAATAGCCGAAGATACAGCCATAGCATTGTCCTCACAAGCGTGCGTGCCCATGGTTAATTTGGACATTCCCCTCCGGTATGCACCAACACGAATGCGGTTGTGCTCCACGTTCGATGCACTGGCGAAACAAGGTGGCTCCGATTTTCGGCAGATTCTTCGAAAAAATCTTGTAAAGCAAAAACTTCCCTGATACTTTGTACAAGACTTGGCATGAAATCAAGATTTGTGAGTTACCTGCGAATCTTGGTCGTGTGGGGATCCCGCACCTGAATCGCCCGCGAAGCAACAACCCCCATCTGCCGAAAATTGTGACAGCCGTTGCACACGTTCAAGGCATAACAACCGCAACACCGAATAACTTTCATGCATAAAGGTCAGTACATCAGGCGTATGTCTTTGAATAGGCACGAGACTTGCCAATCAACAAGCCTCAGTCAAATTGCCTACGTCCGAAAGGTTCCTGGTAGATTTGAGTTTTGATTTTAATCCCTTTTTGTGTCTCTGGAGGAGTGAACATGTGTAGTTCTCGTGTTTCGGTTCGGCGGGCGTTTACACTCGTTGAACTACTGGTGGTCATCGCAATTATTGGAATATTGGTGGCGCTGTTGTTGCCCGCCGTGCAAGCTGCAAGAGAAGCAGCTCGTCGGATGCAGTGCAGCAACAATCTCAAGCAGATTGGCATTGCGTTACACAACTACCACGATACCTACAAGACATTTCCCTATTCCGTCTCGCATAGCGGTTCGATCACCACAGGGTTGACAACCAGTGGTAGTGCGAACGCGGGCACTAACGGAGGTGTGGACGGCGTTGGGAAGATCGGTGGAGTTCTGAATCACCGTGGCTGGCTACTGATGCTCCCGTTCCTTGAGCAGCAAAGCCTTCAGGACCAACTGGACCTCAACTTGGCAACGGGATCGCAGGCAACCCGAAACGGTGGCCAAGTTCGCGGAGGATTACAGCCTGGTGCCGCAGGTAACGCCAATGACCTTGTGGTCAGCAAGGACGTGCCCGCGTTTTTGTGCCCATCAGATCCCAATGTGACGTTTTATCCAAATGTTGGGGATACAAACTACGGCGTCTCTCCCAGTAGCAGTGTGCGGGGCGGTGCCTACACGAACTACGACTTTAGTATCGATAGAAACAGGGGTTCGTCTGGTGCCGTCGAGTGGGATCGAGAATCGCTTTCGGTCCGACGTATGTTCGGTCATAATGCTACGGCGCAGTTCCGTGACATCACGGACGGAACTAGTAATGCTGCGGCTGTGATTGAAACGCTCCGGAACACTTGGAACGGTGTTTCGCAGACGTGGGGTTATGCAAAATGGGTTGGATGCGGTGTCGACTTGTCATACGGACCGACGAGCATCGGTGACTCTGGCATCAATATGAACAAGTGTTGCAGCTGGGACTCCCCGCCTTTTGCACGAGCTGGAGCGACGAAGAGCCGGTTAGGAGATTGGTCGACACCGGGAAGCATGCATCCTGGTGGGATTCAGGTAACCCTGGGTGACGGTGCGGTGCGTTTCATCTCCGAGACAACCGATAATCTGGTGCTGGATCGCTTGGCTTACATTTCGGACGGAGCACCGCTTGGGGACCTGCCGTAATTACACCCAGCAGAGTCCGAACGCGACGCAAGAATGGGCCGCTTCGAGAAGCGGAGGGCCATCGTACCACTCGCTTCTCGCTTGTGTTTGTAACTTGCCGTAATCCGAAGTAAATGGTTAAAAAACGCTCGCTTATTGCTTGATATGTCTTGATGCATTAATGAACTGGTACGGTGGCTGGGGAAGATGACTTGTCATCGCTTCCTGCTGACTAGTGAAAATAGAAAAACAACCCGTTTGATAAGGGAAAAACTAATGAGTAAGTATTTTCAACTTAGTGCGCTAGTCGCTTGTCTCGGGCTGCTCTCGGGCTGTGGACCAGAAGTAGCCGACCCGGCGCAATCGACGTTTCAGGGGGAAGATGCCGAAGCTCAAATGAAGGCGATGGAAGCAGTTGGCCAAGAAAGCGGCGACGACACTATGGTCCCGCCCGGCTAATCGCTAGTCTGACAACGGATCGACGCTATTGGCTATGATACATCCCTTGCACGTAGAAGCATCGCGACGCCGTGGAGCGGTTGAGGGTTTTGTGATACCCGCGAAGGTTTTTATGGAACGCTCACTCGTTGAAATTCCAGGAGTTTACACAGGCTCGTTTTGCGTAACTACTGGTGCGGCGTCTCGTGTTTTTCATTCACGCTCACCCCTTCAGCAGGTGAGTTGACTGGTACGATGGATGTCTTGCCGCACGTGAATGCGGGCCTAAACGCGCTAGCGGTCGTTTTACTCGTGGTCGGATTGATACTGATCAGACGCAGGATGGAGACTGCGCACAAATGGACGATGTTGGCGTGTTTCGGAGTGTCAGTAGTCTTTTTGGTTTGCTACCTGACTTATCACCAATTGCTCCATCAGGCGACCGGTTCACGCGGCAAGGCTTTTGAGCACCCCAATTCAGCGATTTTATGGGGATACCGTCTGATGCTGGTTTCCCATGTATTGCTGGCCGCAGCCGTACCATTTTTGGCGATCGCGACGATTTTCTTCGGGTTGCGTGACGATCGGAAACGCCATTTGAAGTTGGCCATATGGACATTTCCGATCTGGCTGTACGTTTCTGTGACCGGTGTCATTGTCTACCTCATGTTGTACCAGCTGTTTAGCTGATGAGATTAAGACGCTATAATCGACGTCAGTACTGGGAGGCTGAGAAGATGCACCGATTACAAAAACCGATTCTGACTGCAGCCATGTTTCTTTGTGTTGCTGTGTGCTTGTCGGACTCGGTGTTCGCGTGCCCAACCTGCAAGGACGGGATGGCCGGCGATCCGGCCTACTCGAGCATGGTGAAGGGATATTTTTGGAGCATCCTGTTCATGATGTCGATGCCGTTTCTGGTGTTTACGAGTATCTCGGCTTACTTCTATTATGTGGTCAGTCGCGCCCGGGCGCAGCAACGAGCAGCCGTGGCTTCCTCTGCCGCGGCAACGGACTCCGCCGAGTCGGAAGTCGCATTGCAGAGTTGATTCGATGAAAGCGTTCGGTCGACTGTTGCAGATTTTCGGATTGATCCTCCTCCCGCTGTCGATGTTCATGAATCTGACCGACACATTCGGTGAGACGTTTCATATCTTTCAAATGTTGATCATGACGGCGTTCGGATTTGGGGCGTTCTACCTTGGTCGAATTGTCGAAGGTTATGCCAGTCGCTGAATCAACAGCTCGCAACGGTCGACTGCCGATTCGATCCACTTCTGCGAGTCCGTCTTTGTGCCGCAGGAACTTGTTGGCGTTGGCGAGTGTACTGATTTACGGTGTTGTGAATCTTTACAGCCAGGAAGTCGAACCGGCGCCCTCTCGCCCACCGACCGTTTCGCTAGATGTCGCCAGTAATGCGACCATGGCGCACCTTGCCCGATTCGACGCGTTGCTGGCCGAAAAGCAGTGGCAAGAGGCGATCGATTCGATTCGTCAAGATGCCGGGGGAGTTGAAACGCAACTTGTGCCAGTTGCACGAAGTGATTCGCGTTTTCGCCGTTACATTCCGCTGGCGGTCTACCGGCAAATGAAGCTCGCTGAACTCGCCATCCGTGGTCCCGAGGCCCTGACGTTGTATCGCAGGCAAATTGATCCCGTTGCGTTGAATCTGCTGAGCGCTGCTCGAGAGCGACGCGATGAAGATTCGCTGCGTCAGATTGTGACGAAGTACTTTTCCAGCAGCTACGCGGACGAAGCGTTGCTGGAGCTCGGGGATTTGGCGCTAGAACGCGGCGAGTGGAGTGAGGCGAGACGGTTTTGGGAGCAAATCAGCCCACTGACACGATTCCCCGCTCACAACGATCCGCGGTTCACCGAGTTTGCTGGCCAGCCGCTGTGGTTGATCACTCAGCACCTGGAAACCGACGCCAATTGGGATCAGACGATCCCACTCTTACAGACATGCGATGCGGCGACGGATTGGCTCGCCTATCGTGATCCGGATGTTGCCCTCGCCGATCTACAAGCCCGGCTGACACTTGTCTCAGTTCTCGAGGGGCACCCGCGGCGAGCGGCTGCCGAATTGGAACTCATGCGGAGGGTTTATCCCAATGCAGTCGGCGAGATCGGCGGGCGATCCGGTAAGTATGTCGACCTGTTGCAATCACTTCTCGATGAAAGTCTGGGGTGGCCTGCGCCTCCAGGCGAGTCCTCGTGGCCAACCTTTGCGGGCAGCAGCGAACGACAGCGCATTGCAACGTCCCGCACCCCGATTCAAAACTCCGAAGAAATAGAAACTTTAATAAGCTCGCAACCGAGTTGGAACGTCGCACTGCCGAGTTTCTCCGGGGAGGGCGAACTGATCGGGAGCGAAGGGGCTCGCGTCGCCGAGTCGCCTGAGGGCCTGCTCAGCTACCATCCGATCGTGATTGATAAGACGGTGATTGTTCAGGCTGGAACCTCGGAATCTGATATTGTTGCCCGTCGAATCGAAGACGGCAGCGCTGTTTTTGGAACCTCGCTGCTTCCTGAAAGGACTGTCGCTCCACCGGGACTGAGTCGCAGCGTGGGAGTGCCTCGATTTCCATTGTCATCTCACGGCCAAACGGTGTATGCCCGCGTCGGTTCATTGCCGACCGGAGTGAATGTCGATTTGCGACAGGAACGTGAGGAACCGGCGCGAATTGTTGGCCTTGATCTGAATTCGGAAGGCAGGCTTACTGTTGAACTCCGACTCGAAGGGCCACACTGGGATTCCGAGTGGGCGTTCGACGGCGTTCCGATTTCGGATGGGCAATGGTTGTACATTGCACTGCGACATCGCAGCTCGGTCCGCAGCGAAAGCTACGTCGCCTGTTTCGACGCCCGTACAGCGCGATTGCGTTGGCGAAAGTTGATTGTGGGAGCGGAGCCTGCTGGCTCGCAGCGTCCCTTCGAGCTGACACACACACTTCTCTCGCTTCGAAATAAAACGCTCTACTGCAATACAAATCTCGGGGTCGTGGCGGCACTATCAGCTCGTGATGGCGCAATCCGCTGGCTCAGCGAGTATCCTCGCGTTAACTTCCAGGACGAAAACCCTGATCGAGAAACGCGGAACCAGTTTCGAGACTTGACACCCTGCCTCCTCTATCGTGATTTGGTGATCGTCGCGCCGAGCGACTGCGAACAGCTATTCGCTTTGGATGCGAACACCGGGATCTTGGTCTGGGCGTCATTGCAAGACCAAGCGGCCGATGCCATCCATCTGCTAGGCGTGGGCGAGGAGCATTTGATCGCCAGTGGCGACTATTTATACTGGTTTGATGTATACACCGGTCGACTCGACGCACAATTTCCGGAACCTCACCGTAGCTTGCCGGGGCTTGCTAAACCGACGCCTCATGGCTTCGGTCGCGGCATTCTTGTCGATAAACTTGTATACTGGCCAACACGAGATTCGATATTGGTCTTTGACCAGCAAATTCGCGAGGAGATGCGAGGACGCTCGCCCGAGATTGCTGGTACGATCGATTTGGCTGCCCGTGGTGTGACCGGAGGAAATCTGGTCCTTGCCAACGATCGTCTAGTCATCGCCTCCCAGAATTTTCTAAGTGTCTTTAAACAGCATGAAACACGAAACGAGCCCGACCGCGAAAATGGCAGCACCCGATGACGTCGAGGCGGTTCGCCGCCTTCATGAAGCTTGTCAACAGATCCGGTGTGAATTGGGCAAAGTCATCGTGGGGCAAGGTCAAGTCCTCGAAGAGTTGCTGATGACCATGTTTGCCCGCGGGCACTGTTTGTTGGTCGGTGTACCAGGGTTGGCCAAGACGCTGATGATCCGCACGTTGGCTGATGCGTTGTCGCTGTCATTCAATCGAATTCAGTTCACGCCGGACCTGATGCCCTCAGACATTACGGGTACGGAAGTCATTCAAGAGAATAAATCGTCGGGCGACCGTGAGTACCGTTTTCTGCGTGGGCCGATATTTGCCAACGTCTTGTTGGCCGATGAAATCAATCGCACGCCGCCCAAGACACAGGCGGCGCTGCTCGAAGCAATGCAAGAGCACCAAGTCACAGCGGGCGGTGCGAAGCACAAGCTTGCGGAGCCCTTCTTTGTACTGGCAACGCAAAACCCAATTGAGCAAGAGGGTACATATCCGCTTCCGGAAGCTCAGCTTGATCGTTTCATGTTCAACATCCACGTTGATTACCCCGATGAAGACGAGGAACTTGAGATCGTTCGACGAACTACGGCGGATCAAGATGTGAGTGTTACGCCAACGCTAGACGCGGAGGAAATCCTGAAGCTAACCCACATCGTCCGACGGATCCCGATTGCCGACCACATTGCTCGCTATGCGTTGCGACTGGCAAGATGCACGAGAACCGGACGCGAGGACACGCCCGACTTTATCCGCGAGTATGTGATGTGGGGAGCGGGACCGCGAGCCAGTCAGTATTTGGTGCTCGGCGCTAAAGCGAGGGCGGCGTTGAATGGAAGATACTGTGTGAGCCACGAGGATATACAAGCCGTGGCCTTGCCGGTCTTGCGGCACCGTATCAAAACAACCTTTGTCGCCGATGCCGAAGGAATTACCGCTGATGAAATCGTGCGGCGGATTCTGAAATCAGCCCCTCACGTGAGCAATGAAGACGACCGTGGAAAGCTCCCTCAAGTTTTTAGATCCGCGGACGCTGGCTAAGCTCCAGGGGCTCACGCTTCGTGCACGCCGGATCGTCGAAGGGTTTGTTGCGGGCTTGCATCGCAGCCCGTATCGCGGCTTCTCCGTCGAGTTCGCCGAGCATCGCGAGTACGTTCCGGGCGACGACATTCGTTATCTCGACTGGAAAGTCTTCGGTCGCACCGACAAGTTCTATCTCAAGCAATATGAGGACGAAACGAACTTGATTTGCTATCTCGCGTTGGATGTCAGCGAGAGTATGTCGTACCGCGGTCCCGACTCGGCGCTATCAAAGCTCGAATATGCGCAGTGCATCGCAGCGGCATTGGCATGGCTTGTTCTTCAGCGACAAGATGCCGTCGGACTCATTACATTCGATAGTCAAATCCGCGATTACGTTCCGCCAAGCAATAGCCCTGCCAGGCTGAGCGAGTTGCTGACCGTCATGGAGCAGACGCCTTCGGCGAACAAAACGGCGATCAGTAACACGTTTCGGCAACTCGCTCAGAAATTGACGAAACGTGGTGTCGTTCTGGTGATCAGCGATTTGTTTGATGACGCGGCGAACGTGCTGATGGGTTTGCGTCACCTGCGCCATCGTCAACATGATCTCGCCGTACTTCAAATCCTCGATCCCGCCGAACTGAGCCTGCCGTTTGACCGTCCGACTTTGTTTCGCGGGCTCGAAGGATTACCGGAACTGACCACGCAGCCGCGAGCCATTCGTGCGGCGTATCGGGCGGAACTCGACGCGTTTCTCCAGCAACTCAAACGAGGCTGCTCGGACAATGAAATCGATTATCGTCTCATCTCGACCGCCCAGTCGTTTGATGTCGCACTGTCCGCGTTTGTGTCTTCACGACGGAGGGTGCGCTAGGTGTTCGACTGGCATCGAAGTTGGCTGTGCCACAGCATGCTTCGCGGGTTCCTCGTGCGGATTGTTCAGCTTTGCGATTAGCCTACCGTCCCTGAATCGCCCGATTCGTCGGGAAGGTGCGGGCACGGTGGTTGAGTTCGCGCGCTATCGGCTGTCTCAGTGCGATCTTACTTCGGTTGCCAGGAGGAGATTGTTGAACTAACCTATGTACGCGAGATTCGTTGGCAGATAGCGTACTTCAAAAGATAGAGCGTACAACCGCCGGCACGCGGCAGTTCCGGGGTTCTTGGCAGGAAAGCGGCTGCTGGTGATTTGTCGCACTCAATAATGTTCGGGCTGTTGCAAGATGATCTGCGTCGGAATGTGGACGAGCCGATTCACAACAACGAGTTGGTCTGTTGTCCTAACTTGTAAAGTCCTCCTATCGAGATCATTGAGGATCGTCAAGAGTCCGCTAATACTGGGCTATCGCAACTTCTCACTTCTATACCTAGCGAGCCGTTATGAGTCCACTCCCAAGACCTCGACGTAGCGCCTTCACGCTCGTCGAACTACTCGTTGTCATCGCCATCATCGGCATCTTGGTGGCATTGCTGTTGCCTGCCGTTCAAGCGGCCCGCGAGGCGGCCCGGCGGATGTCTTGTCGGAATAATTTGAAACAGATTGTGCTGGCGATGCACAATTATCACGATTCGTTTAAGACGCTGCCGCCCGGTGCAATCCCCTCCAGCCGTTTTCCTACCGATCGTTCGTCGTGGTCGTGGCATGTGTTGCTGATGCCGCGAATCGAACTCGGACCGACCCACGACACGCTGCAGCCTAACCGGCCACAGAGCTTGTTGGAGTCGTTGTCAGATCCCGTGAAGGTAAATGTTCTCACGACGGCCGTTCCCAGTTTCATCTGTCCCAGTGACACGGGCAACCATTTGAACGACGATCGCCATCTCGATCCGAGTGGACTGGACGTTACCGTTTCGAAGACGAATTACCTGGGTTGTATGGGAGTTGACAACAGTTCGCCCGCGGACGGCCTGTTCTATTTTCGCAGTTCACACAACTTTCGTGACATCACCGACGGCTTGAGCAATACCTTCGCCGTCGGCGAGCGTGCGACGCAACCCATCAAAGGCCCCTCTAAGCCAGGTGCGGGGATCTGGGCGGGAGCGACCGGTTTTCCCTGTACCGGAGGGCTGCCCAACGATTGCACCATCGGGGTTTACTCCAACGTGAGTTTCGAGTTGCAGACCGGCGTTGGGATGGGAGCTGTTCCGGGCACATTCGCGTCGTGGGGCTACAGCAGCCAGCATCCGGGCGGTGCCTTGTTTGCCTTGACCGACGGCTCGGTAAAGTTCGTTGCCGAGACGATCGAATCGCGCATCGGCAACGTCAACGATCCGACCACATGGGGCACGTATCAGAAGCTAGGCGTCCGCGCGGATGGGCAAGTCGTTGGTGATTACTAAGAAGTCAGGGGCATACGACAGTGGATGAAAAGGTCACCGAACTGCTGCGAGTCGCAGTCCTGTTTGGAGGACGCTCGGGCGAGCACGACGTCTCGATCGCCTCGGTCGCGTTGGTACTGAATGCACTCGACACAAATCGATTTCTCCCAATGCCGGTTTATCTCGACCGGCACGGCTACTGATTCCCTGGCATATCACCGGGAGACTTTTCGTAGATTGCTGATGCCGCGTCAGAAACCGTATAGGCTGGACGCCGGACCGAAAGGAACGCTATTCTGGCCTCTTGGACGTCGCTCCTTCCTATTTGCCCCTCGTTGACGGCACGGAAGCTTAATGCCATCGCCCGCTCTGTGGTCTTTCGCCAGTCCGTGGCTGCTGCTCTGGGGAGCGGCGGCGGCGATACCGGTGTTGATACACCTCTGGAGTCGTCGGCGTTACTTTGAGACGTCGTGGGCAGCGACTCAGTTTCTGTTAGCCGCAATTCGCCGACATCAGCGCCGCCTGCGCATCGAGCAATGGCTGTTGTTGATGATCCGAACTCTGATTCTAGTTCTGTTGGCACTCGCTCTCGCAGAACCGGTCATCTCCGGTTTCGCGGGAGTTAGCGGCATGAGTCGCCATCCGCCAATTCACACGATTCTCGTTATCGATACGTCTTATTCGATGGCCTTCGAGCATGATGGTACAACGCGTCTAGCCCGAGCCTGCTCCCAAGCCGCGAAAATCGTTGAAGACGCCGCGCCGGGTGATGCTTTCACGCTCGTTACACTCGCTGATCCACCGGAGGTGATTATTGGTCGGCCGTCAACGAGTCACGACGCGGTACTTGCGGAGATCAACCGCTTGACGATTTCGAATCGAGTTGCCAATCTTGCTGCGACCATAGGTCACATCGAGCATCTTGCATCGATGGCGCAGGACGAATTCGATCGCCAGCAGCTTCATATTTTCAGCGATCTTGGCAGGAATACGTGGACAGACTCTCCGTCAAACCGTTATCTCGCTCGGTTGACCGCGCTTTCGCACAAAGTCATCTGCCGGTTAACAGATATTTCCGAAGGAGTTGCAGCGGAGAATGTGGCAATTACTCGGCTGTCGATCTTGAACGAACGAGTGACGGTTAGCGATCCAGTCGCCGTTGAGATCGAAGTCGAAAACTTTTCGGATCGCGCGCAGCATCGGAAACGCGTTGCGCTCGCAGTGGATGGGCAACAGGTAGGTGAGCGGTTCGTCGATGTGGAACAGCAAGACCAAGCCTTGGCCAGATTCTCGATCACCTTCAATGTCGCTGGCGACCACGTGTTGGAAGCCACGATCGGAGATGATGGCTTGAAGCTAGATAACGCCCGCTGGTTGTCGGTGCCCGTGCGCACCGCGACGCGCGTACTCTGCATTCCGGGTCGCCCTCATGCTGCGGATTACGTGGCCCTAGCACTTCAGCCGGATCGCGAAGCTGGTGCAATCCAAGCCGAAGTCGCTTCGGAACACGCGATTCTTGAACGCGATTTGAACGAGTACGAATGCGTTTTTCTGTGCAACATTGCGCGTTTGACAGCTGAGGAAGCGAAACGGCTGCGACAGTACGTCGAACTGGGCGGCGGCGTGGTCTTCACGCTGGGGGACGTAGTCGAAGCGGACGCCTACAATCGGCAGCTCGGGAAAGACTCGCAGAATTCACTATTGCCAGCGCGGTTGAATGAAGTCATCAGCGATGGCGAGCATTCGTTCGACGCGCTGGAGTATCAACACCCGCTAACAGAACTCTTCCGCGGTCACGAACGATCCGGTTTGTTGACAGTTCCCGTTTGGAGATACCTCCGGCTTGATGAACTCGAAGATTCAGCGGTGACCGCGCTTGCGTTCGATAACGGAGATCCCGCGATTATCGAAGCCGCCGTAGGGCAGGGGAGGGTGCTGCTGGTGGCAACCGCGGTGTCGCCTGAATCCATGGACCGAACGACATCTCCGCCGATTCCATGGACGGCTCTCGCATCGTGGCCGAGTTTCCCGCCGCTGATGCACGAAATAGTTCACTTCGTGGAAAGCGATCGTGTTGCAAGACGCAACCTGACAATCGGAGATCCACTTGTCCTGCCGATCCCGACCAAGTTGGCAAACGCTGCGGGGACGCTCACGTTACCCAATCGCCGCGAGATTCGGATGTTGACTCAAAACACTGAGCGTGCATGGACCTATAGCGAGACGGATCAGCCGGGAATCTATCGACTTGTGACCGACGGCCCCATGACAACACCAGCGACGTTCGCCGTCAACCTTCCGACCCTCGAAAGTAATCTTGAGGCGGTATCGCCCAGCAGCCTGGCGGATGTGTTTGATAAGGGCGGCCAGCTCGACATCACATCGACGGGCGCGCAGCAGCGAGACATACCCTTGTTCCGATTGGCACTTGGAAGCGTGCTTCTTTTGCTTATCACGGAGACGGTGTTAGCGGGACACTTCGGGAGATCCTACCGATGATGCTTGGCCGCACACTGCTATGGAAAAGCTGGGCTGGTTGGTTCGCTCAGGAAGCCCTTGTCGAGGGACAGGGTACGCAGAGCTCGTTTACACACACGTGGACCGGGCCGGCGTGGGGCACGCTCTTATTGCTTCTTCTCTTGCTATTGCTCGCAATTCGATGCTACAGGCGCGAGGCTCTTGAAGTTCGCTGGCGGTGGTCAGTCTTGGCAACATTGCGCTTCGCGATATTCGGCCTGGTTGTATTCATGCTTTACGGATGGGTCGAGCGTCGCCATCGCACAGAACTGCCGGAGCTTGTGATCGCAATCGACACCTCGGCGAGTATGGCAACGATTGATTCTTATCGTGACGCACGCATCGACAAAGCAGTGCATGATTATTTTTCGACAGACCCTTCGCGTTTGGGACAGGCCAAGTACCTGTTGGAATCTACTGACCGCGGATGGCTGAAGCCACTACAGCAATCGTACCGACTCAAGCTGTTCTCGATTGGCGACAAGGTCAAGGAACTGACATCCCCGGATGGTGCAGAAGACGTGGAACTGAAAGAGTTGGCGGCGACTGATGCCAGCAGTCGATTAGGAGACGGAGTACGCGAGATCATCGATCGGCAGCGTGGGCGATCCACGGCGGCGATCTTGTTGCTGACCGACGGGATCACGACCGACGGTGCGGCGTTGAGCGATGTTGCGATCTACGCGCATAGCAGGTCGCTGCCGCTGTATGTGGTAGGGTTGGGAAGCGATCAGCCGCCACGAGACCTGCGTTTGACAGACTTACTCGTCGACGACGTCACATTCGTCGGCGATGTGCTGAACTTCGACGTAACGCTCCAATGCGTCGGCATGGCTAATCGCGAGGCGACTGTGCGACTCTTACGAGACAACGACCCTCGACCACTTGCGGAACTCGCGGTGGACTTGCCGAACGTCGACAAACCGATTGCCATTCGGCTTCCTTATCGTCCGCAGGAGGAAGGTGACTTTGAGTTCACGATCGAAGTCAGCGCTGATGATGACGAACCGAATCGCGATAACAACAGGTTGTCTCGAAGAATCAGTGTCCGCAACTCAACTATTCGAGTTCTGCTTGTCCAATCCAGTCCGAGCTACGAGTATCGCTACTTGAGGAGCCTGTTGTCGCGTGCGAGCAAGCAGGGAGAGAGCGGGGACCGAGCTGTCGCATTGACGACGGTTTTGCAAGAGGCGGATCTCGACTACCTCGCAGAGGAAGGTGTTGCGACCGGCGCTTTCCCGGTTCAGAAGGATGAGTTGTTCACGTACGATGTCGTCATCTTTGGTGATGCAGATCCAGCCTTCTTCAGTTCGAGTGTCCTCGACAACTTGCGGCAATTTGTTGAGGATCGTGGCGGCGGAGTGGTTTTCATCGCTGGCCCCAACTACTTCCCGAAACAATACGCTACGACACCGCTGGAGACGCTACTCCCGTTCGATCTTGCGACCGCGTCGTTGCCCGAGGGCAACGACATCGCCAACGATTCTTTTCGTGTCCGTCCGACGCCGCTTGGACTGGATACTCCGACGTTTCAGATCGGCGACACACGTGAAGAGTCGCAAGTGCTGTGGACCAGACTTCCGGAGATTCGCTGGCTTCTCGAAATACCGGACGTTAATACGACGGCGATGGTGCTGGCCGACCATCCAACGCGCCGGAGTTTGTCGGGGCAGTCGCTTCCAGTCATTCTGATGCAGTTCGTGGGTGCGGGAAAAGTGATTTTTCATGCTACGGATGAAACCTTCCTTTGGTCGCGTTATCAAGGTAACAGCCGGCTGTATGACCGGTACTGGTATCAAACGATTCGATACCTTAGTCGAGCAAAGCTGTTGAGCGATCGTCAGCCGATTGTCATCACGACGGATGCCCAGCGTTATGTCCAGGGCGACACGGCACGCCTACGCGTGCTGTTTCGTGACGAGCGACTTGCGCCGACTGACGATCAAGGCGTCACGGTCTCGCTCGAAGACGGACGTGGTGACCGAAAGTCGGTTGGCCTTATCCGACATGCAACTGACCGAGGAGCTTTCGAGGCGACGTTGACAGATCTGCGGGTGGGGAGCTACCAGGTGCGATTGGCTTCCCCCCTTGAGTCGACCCCGCCTTCGCCCCATGCATTCATAGTCGATTCGCGAAGAAAGGAGAGTGCGCAGTTGGAAATGAATGCTAACGAACTTAAAGCCACAGCGGACGTTTCACAGGGAAAGTACTATACGATTCGAAACGCATCACGGCTGTTAGCCTCGTTGCCGCGGGGCGATCAAGTTCGAATTGAGTCATCGGCACCGCGACCAATTTGGAATTCGTCCTGGCTTGCAGCATTAATGGTTACGTTGCTTACGATCGAGTGGATTCTGCGAAAGAGAGCCGGGTTGCTATAATTCAGCAGCCCCTTGCAGGTAACCGACAGCCGTTATGTCTCATTCGATTCAACTACAGATCCGCTCGATTGCTCGGCAAGCCCGCCGATTGTTGCTCGTCCACGGGATTTGCCAATTCGGACTTGTCATCATCTCGACCGCGTTTCTGGCGGGCTTGATTGACTATGTGTTGCGATTACAAGATCAAGGCATCCGTCTCATCATTTCTTCCATGTTCGGACTGACGCTGATTTGGAGCTTCAGACGCTTTGTCTTGCCATCGTTTCACCGGCGATTTGGCGAAGTCGAAGTCGCAGAACATGTCGAAAGACGTTTCCCCGAGCTCGGCGACCAGCTATCGTCGTCCCTGTCGTTTTTGATCGGCGACCAGACCGCCAATCAAGCCGAGTCTGCTACCCTCCGCCAATCTGTGATCTCGCAAACTGAAGCATTAGTCCGCCAACTTCGGTTGCAGGAGTGTCTCGACCGCCGTTCAACGCGCCGTGCGGTCATCACGTGTCTCTTGATGCTGCTGGCAATAGGTTGCATCTGCTTGATGGATCGGGAGGGTGCGTCACTCGCGGTGCGACGTTTGGCAACGCCTTGGAGTCGCGACGCTTGGCCGCGGCGAAACTCACTCGAGATCGTCAATCCACCGGAGCGTATTGCGCTCGGTCAAGATTTCGAGATTGAAGTTGTCGATATACATGATCGGCTTCCTAAAGACGCTACGATTCACTTGTGGTTCGAAGGTGACCGCGAAAGTGAAATCGAGACAGCTCTGGCGCGACGCGGTGAGGGGCGATTTCACTATACGCGCAACAATGTGGCCCGTGCATTCAAGTATCGAGTGACGGGTGGCGATGACGACTCGATGGAGTGGAAATCCTTGCAAGTCGTCGAACCGGTGCGGATTGTGGACTTTCGAGCTGTCGTGGAACCGCCGACATACAGTGGCATCAAAGCGTCGGAGTCGGAGATTGCCGCGATTCGCGTTCTCGAAGGCTCCCGCGTAACGCTCCACGGACGAACCGATCGACCGCTCCGCGCGGCTCGAGCAATCGTAAGTATCGACGGGGTGAAAGAAGTGATCGAGGCGGAAGTCAATGCAAAGGAAAATGCATTCGTAGTTACTTCGCTGCCAACCGGAACGGCATGCAAGGGGCAATATTGGATTGAGTTGGAAGAAGCAGACGGCGTGGTAAGTGAAGGCGACACGCGGGCAAGTTGGGAGATCGTGCCGGATCGTTCTCCGCTGGTGACTGTGGTAACCCCGACGAATGACGCCTATTTCACCCCCGATGCAATTCTTCCAATTCGAGTCAGCGCCGCAGACGATCTTGCGATTCAAGGCCTGATGGTCCATGTTGGCGAAGCGACCATTCCGCTTTACGTCGGTTCGGAGTCGCCGCCCGCGTGTGATGAATTGCCAGAGCAAGCCGACGTGCGCGAGGTCACCCGCGCGCTCCACTTGCGTGAATTTCAACTCGCTCCCGATGACACTCTGCAGCTAACATTCTTCGCCAACGACTACAAGCCGCAGTCAAGTGAACCCGCAACCAAATTGATTACCATCGTCTCGCGCGAGGATTTCGATTACCTCGCTCAGGAGCGGCAGAAGCTGCTGCTTGGGAAATTGGTCGAGGCGTTGCGGCTTCAGCGTGCGACGCAGGCTCAATTGATGAATTTGCAACGACAGATCGAAGCGTCCGCCACATGGTCGACAGAGGACGTCGGCCGGATTCGCGCGACTGAGCTTCAACAGCAACAAGTCGGACGATGGCTGGACGATTCCCCTGGCGGTGCGGCGCGGCTGGTCGCTGAGCAAATTGCATCGTTTAGCAGTAACCAGTTGATGGGTACGGAGACCGCTGTGTTGATGGAGCAGTTGGCAAAGATGCTAGATCGAATCAACCTGGAGCGACTGCCTGAGCTCGATAGTGAGTTTGTCCGCGCGACCAAGACTGCACTCGCTGGTGCCGATGCCGTGAACAAGTTGGAACCTCTATTGGCTTCGATCATTCCACGACAAGAAGCCGTTGCCGCCGATTTGCAAACGATGGTGGAGCAACTATCTCGATGGGACGACTATCGGCGCTTTGCTCGAGATGTCGCCCAAATGTTACAAGCCCAACGAGAACTCTCCGGTCGTGTGCGTGAACTGTCGACGATCGGGCAAAGGTTCGACTTGCTCTCGGCTCAGCAGCAGTCGGAGTTGCGGCAGGCATCCGGTGAGCAAATTGACTTGGCGCAGCGTCTTGATCGCGTGCGGACAGATATGGGCCGGCTGAGTGAAGCCTTGAGCGAAAATAACCCGACCGCTGCTGCTTCGTTGGCGGATGCGGCACAGGAGGCTGGTGCACACGGGATCTCTGAGCGGATGCGCGAGATTGCCGGTGATGTCGCCAGCAACCGCTTGGGAAATGCATCGCAAGCTCAATCGGCGGTCGAACAAGGTTTGCAACAGATGCTCGGCGCGTTAACGGATTCCAAACAAACGAGTGCAAACGACCCTGAACATCCGACTCCACAGCAACTCGCTGCCGGACTCGCGCAGTTAAAGACGCGGCTTTCCAGCATCGCGTCGCGCCAACAAGAACTTCTAGAATTGACCAAGCGCGGGCGGGACGCTGGTGCGAGTGTCCTTGCTCCATCGCAGATGGCGCTTGAACAGCGGCAACTGGGCGACGAACTGCGAACTGTTCGCGAGCAATTACCGATTCCCAAAGTGTTTGCGTTGGGAATGAAAACAATCGAGACGGTCATGCTTGAAGCGGCGAGTCGCCTGGAGCGTGACATGCTGGATGACGTGCTGTACGGTCTTCAGACCCGGTCGCTGTTGCGTTTAGAACAGCTGATTGCCGCCTTAGAACCCCAGGGCACAGAGCAAAGCAACTCGATGTCGCGAGATAAGACGTCAGGCAGCACTAATGACCAAGCCGCGAACGCGTCGGATGAGCAGCGGCCTAAGATCAGCTTGGAAGAGCTGCGGTTGCTGCACATGTTGCAAATTGACCTGTACGAACGAACGGCCATGCTAAACGAACAACGACAGGCCAGTGGTCCATTAGGTGACGAGGGACAAAAGGAGATGCAGCGGATTGCGACTGAACAAGGCGATTTGGCGGAATTGCTCCTCGAAGCGTTGAGTTCCGACGAGGCGACGCAGTCTAGCCCCGGTAGAGGCGACCTTTCCGAACCCGGCGATGATCTTGACCGAGCCCTCGAAGGCTTCGGAATTCCCGGATTTGGAGGAAATCAATGAAAGTGGAACCGCTTAGCCTTGGCCTTCTTGCTGTTGCATTTCTCGCTGGCGCGCTTTGTATTTTCGAGGCACACGGTGAGGACGAGTCGAATCCGGTAACGCCGAAGATCGATCGGCGATTGTTAGAGGGACTCGATGAACCGCCACCGCTGCGCACAAACCCCGCTTCTGACATTGCTGGTGAAGATCTCGGAGCTGCGCAACCTAAGAGCACGCTGGCCGGACTTGCTCGACTGATGCAAAGTGTTGAGCATCGTATTCGCCGCAGCGACCTTTCTGCTGAGACGACCCAGTTGCAGCAGGACATTGCGTCGGAACTGGCGAAGATGATGGAGACCGCCGAGCAGGAGAATGCGCGACGGTCGGCGGCTGCTGCCTCGGATCAGTCATCAACTCAGGCAGGAAGGGACAAGCCGGACGGAACCGAAGGTGAACCGAGAACGCAAACTGACGACGATTCGAGATACCAAACGGATTTAGAAGCCGCGATTTGGGGGAGGTTGCCTGCACGATTTCGTGAACAAATCCAAACCCCACTGCAAGAAGAGTATCTGCCTCGTTACGAGCGAGTAATCAAACAATACTACAAGCGGCTCGCTGAAGAGCAGCGGCGTCTCCGCAACTGACGAAATTCAATTGCGAGCGATTTCATCATGCAGCACACACGAAGGTCTTTTTTGAGTCGCCTTGCGATTACGCTGGGCATTGGTGCGAAGCTAACTTGTTCTTGCGGCGTTCTGACGGCAGAGTCCCGCGCCGATTCTGCTCGTAGCGACTTCTTCGATGCGAGGACGCGCAAAGCGGTCGATGCCGGTCTGGCATATTTAGCCTCTCGGCAAACGGAGGAAGGATCGTTTGGTATTGGTCCGTATCAAAGCAACCTTGCGGTTGCGGGACTTTGCGGAATGGCGTTTCTGTCGGCAGGTAACTTGCCCGGTCGCGGTCAATACGGCCGTCACCTGAATGGTTGCATCAACTATGTACTGGCAAATGCGAGGGATAGTGGCTTCATTCAAACGGGTGAAAGCAACACACGCGGTCCCATGTACGAGCACGGATTTGCAACGCTCTTCCTTGCCGAAGCTTACGGGACGACATCGCGACCCGATTTGCGTCAGAAGCTCGCAAAGGCAGTACAATTGATTATCAACACTCAAAACGATGAAGGAGGTTGGCGATACGAGCCACGGCGCGATGACGCGGACCTTTCGGTAACTGTTTGCCAAGTGATGGCATTGCGAGCGGCACACAACACCGGTGTGTTTGTCCCAAAAGCAACGATTGATCGGGCGATTGAATATGTCACACGCTGTCAGAATGATGACGGCGGATTCGCGTACATGGCGAATGTTGACGGCGAAAGCCGCTTTCCACGTTCAGCAGCAGCTCTCGTCGCGATGTACAGCGCCGGGATTTACGAGGGAGAAGTATTAACAAAAGGTCAACAGTTCGTGTTGCAGTTTCCGCCGAATCAAAGCGGACGCGATGACCGACAATACTTTTTTTATGGTCATTACTACGCGGTGCAAGCCATGTGGCAGGCCAGCGGCGAAGCGTGGAATGCTTGGTACCCCGCGATCCGGGACCTGTTGCTAGATGAACAACGTGCTAATGGAGCCTGGAGCGACGCAATTAGCTCGGAATATGGAACGGCGATGGCGTGTCTGATTCTTAGAATGCCCGAAAGTTATCTTCCCATCTTCGAGCGTTAACGTATGGCACTTCGACAGCGTTACGGCTTGCTATCAATTGTTGTATTGGCGACCGGCGTGTTGACGTTGGTCGCGGAGGCTGAGGAAGTAAACCTGCGGTCGCTGCTTCGGGTTGACCAGGGAGCCACACTCGCCGAGCTCGTGGCTCTGCGATCTGATTGGACGATCGACGTCCGCATTGCTGGCGAATCAAAGTCGATCCCTGCGTCGAAATATGTCCATTGGGGCAGCTATAAAGACCAATCTCGCGCAGCCGAGGTGTTGCTCACCGACGGAACCATACTCGTCGGAGAAATCGTTTCTATCGGCACTGACTCTATCGATGTAGCTTCGAGGTTGTGGGGCGAGGTGCATCTTGATCGTAGATCTGTGAGCGCCAGTATCTCGCTACCGCCAACCGACTCGCGAGAAAGAGATCGTCAGCGGCTTCACTATCTAGGTTCTGAACCTCCCGATCGCTTGCACCTGCTGAGTGGTGACACCATCGCAGGTCGAGTGTTGCCAACGACCGAGCGAAATGGCGGAGGGCTTTTTGGGCTCGTTTCGGTCGGCATCGAGCCCGAAAACACCAGTTCGAATACGTTGATACAACTCGAAGATCTTCAAGCGATCACGTTTAAAGCGGGAACCTTACCCGCTGCGCGACGCAAGTGTCTTCTCGGTTTTGACGACGGTAGCCTTATTCCCGCCATTTCGCTTTCGCTAGACGAATCGGAACGCGTGGAAATGGTCACGGGCTCTGGAGCTTTGTTGCGTTTGTCGTGGTCCGGCTTTGTGCAGCGTTTGTCCTACATTCAGCCTCTGGACAACGGCATCGTCTATCTGTCTGACCTCGCCGCTGTCAGTTACAAGTCCCTTCCATTTCTTACGCTTAAGTGGCCGCTCGGCGTGGACCAGAACGTCTTGGGTGGATGTTTGCGATTGCAGGGTGAAATCGCTTTCAAAGGGATCGGGATGCATAGCAGTTCGCGAGTCGCGTACGTGCTGGACGGTAACTACCGGCGTTTTCAAGCCGAATTGGCCCTCGACGATCAAGCGAATCGTCAAGGAAGCGTTGTATATCACGTCCTGCTTGAAAGACCGGACGACTCCGATGTGCGAACGTGGGGGCTGGCGTTTACCAGCCCCATCATCCGCGGTGGCGGTTCTCCAGTTCCTGTCTCAGTTGATGTCGCATCTGCGACGCGCATGGCGCTCGTCGTCGAGATGGCTGATCGCGCCGACACGCGTGACTATGCAAATTGGTTGAACGCCAGGTTAATGCGATAACTCTAGTGCGGCGCGACGATTTATTGCCCCAGTATTTTTTTCAATTCGGGCAACTGCGAAAGAATCATATCGACCGTTCCGTCACCTGCTTTGTCTTTGATAAAGTCGAGCAACTTTGTCCCAAAGGTTCCAAGTTGACCGATGTCCAGGCCGGATTCCTTTAACTTCCCGGCCAATTCTATCGTGTCTCCTGTTTCGCCGCCGATGGCCGATGACGCCATTTTCATCATTCCGCCAAGCAGTCCGCCAGCGTCTCCGCTGCCTGCCTTCTCGCCCTTCTCGGCTAAATCCGAAAGGCCTGGAATCTGCGCCGCCAAACTCCCGAAATCACTGCTGGCCAACTTCGACTTAATGAAAGACAAGACGATACTCGCCGCTTTCTCAGCAACTGCTTCGTCGACTCCAAGTTGCTTGGCAATGGATTGAATGAACTCTTGCATGATAATACTCCCAGTACGTAAATGGTGAGAACGGCATAGCCTAAGTCGCTTTCGACAATGCCGCAAGTCGTGAGATCGAACTCGAACGCTGCAGACAGACCGTGGTACCTGCGATGATCGATGGCCGGGAGAGATATCCGTGACGCTAAGGGTCGTTGCGGATTAGCTCTTCAGAGAAGTCCTTATCCGTCAGCCCTACGTTAAGCTTCAGTTTCATGTACGTGTACTCCTCCAGGAGCACCGCTGGGTCACCCGCTTTCTTGGGCCACGCGTAGGTCTCAACACGCAGGGGGACATTTAACTCGTCGTCGACGTATACATTCGCTTGATGGAACGTGAAGATGTGGTCTTCGACGGGATGCGTAACGCGTATATGCGTGCATACTCGACCATCGATTTCCGCGTCGCGATAAAACACAACTTCAGTGTTTTCTGCGTCGGGATCGGCAATAATGTCGTGCCTCGCTTGATCGATAAGCCGACTAACGACATTGCTCAATCCAAGTTCTGTGATCGGATAACGTGTCTCGCGCAGTGCAGCGTCACTCGTGGGAGCGATATTGACGATGACGTGGGCGAATCGTATGCCGCCGTTTCGGACTAACATCTTGTTCTCATTTTGTCCTTCCACATACAGCACTCGTCGCCCCTGAACTTTTTTGGGCGCGAGGAACTCTGCGAAGACGGAAAATGGAATGATCTGGTCGCCAGCTTTCCGACCGCGACGGACAATTGTTCGGAGGTACTCATAATCACGCAAACGTCCGTTGATCCGCTCTCGCTTTGCCAGCACACAGCTGAAATCGTTGACTTGCGTATTGATGAATGTCTGGCGCTCCGCGGCAAATTCGAGCGTTCGGGCCAACGGGTGTGACATCCAGTTCTCAGGAAGTTCATCCTGATTATCGAGCGATGAGTGTGGCGAGGTCGACTCTGATGCTCCTGACGACATATCGGCCTTGCGCGCGGTCCTCGGCTCTTCGGCACTTGCCTCAAATACAGGCAGCACACTGAAGATTAGCAGCGAGGTCGGAGCAATCAGCCTCATGATCGGGTTGCCTCGTTTAGCCAGCGGAATCTACAACCTAAGGAAGTTTAACCGGTGATTTTAGCAGGCGGCGTCGCAAGCTGCGCGGACACGAGCGATTGTTAAAGTGTAGCGTGCAAGTCAACGGTCTGTTCCTCAGAAACCGCAGGACTGATAGCACCGTCAGGGTACTGGCAACTCGGAGACTCAGGCATTGCGGCGTTTGCAATCGGGCTGATGCCGCGGGTTCAACAGGTTGCTTGGCGAAAGTCGTCAGCGAGTTGGCAAAACACAGCCGAAAGTCTTTGCCACGTGAGACTGGTGGGATTCAGCGTGTTGCGGACTTCGACCTCGATACCGACATAGTTGCCGCCCGCGAACTCGTGTCGCATCGAAGTTGTCAGCCCGTCGGTGCGACCGTAGTAGGGATAGTTCTTTCGTGTTCGCAATTCGGGAAGTTGTTGCGAGAGCACTTGCTTCCAATGACGCATCAGCGTCGATTCTCGTTCACGAGTTGGGTCGAATAACAAGCCCACATCTGCAATCCGCGGCCTACCATTCATGACTGGAGTGAATGTATGCACGCTCAGATGTAGAACTTCATAACGCCTCCGGATGCGACTACGAATCGCCTGTTCGACTGCCTTGCGGTAAGGGAAATAGTATTCGTTCAAGAGTGCAGATCGCTGCAAGTCCGATATCGAGCGTGTGAACTCGGAAAACAAAGAACGATGGTCAATAGAACGGTTCAGTTCGACAAGCAGCCGCGATACCGTCCCTTGAATCAATTCGCAATCCAAACGCGTTGCTAAAGCGTTAGCCATCTCGATCGCATACCGATCGTAACCTCGATGGCTCCGCAGAATATCGCGTTGCCCGCGAAACAACAAATCAAACTCGACCGGAACCTCGTACGAAGCATGCTCGCAGGTGATGAGAATGTCACGCTTCGTCGGCATGAAACATTGCTCCCGTTGCGAGGCAATCGCTGAGCCGGCGATATGTATCCAGCAGTTCGTCGCCTGAAGGCCGTTGCGCAACATGCTTGAGGATTCGTCGCGAGAGTGGACCTTCATCGAGTATGACTCGTAACGCCGGCGAATGCTCCGTCGTACTTGCAAGTAGCGGAGCGGCCAGTTGCCGCCACAAGTCGGCGGCGGTGAGCGGGGCGTTGAGGCCGAAGGCTTGCAGGAACTGAACATCATCGATCACGGCTTGATCGGCGTCGCGAATCACTGACCGCAGAATCGATGCGAGTTGTTCGGTGGTTAGGGACCGTTGGGCATCTGATCTGCCCCACTCTTCTGCCACGAGGCGACGCAGTGTTTCAATGATCAAACTGCAAATAGCGAGATCGGCGGCAGGGCACTCTTGAATGTCGAGGACCCGAATCTCAATGGCATCACGGTCAAAACGCGCGATGGCGCCGCGCGAGTTCAACCATTCGTGCTGCAAGGTGCCGTCGGGATCGAGCGGCGCGATATCCGCGTACATCTTCGCAAAGATTTCTCGCTCGTAAGCCTCACGCGTGAAGACGGCTTCCGGAATAACGAGGCCGCTGACGGAAGGCACACGCTTAGCGTTTGTGCGGTATACTTCGAGTCGCGTATCGCACAGGCCGCTGATGCGATGATCCAGGATCGGCGAACTGGCAGCCAACGCTGGCAGCAGCGGCAATAATAATCGAATCGCCGCGTGCAGACGCCCGAACTCGTCATCACCACAGAAAGGTAAATTGATATGCACGCTTTGTAAGTTCGCCCAACCGTGACCCGTGCAATCGAAGACGCGATTGAACGCCTCGTAGACGGCATTGTAATCGTGCGGCCAAAGCTTCAACTCCGTGTGCGGGTTCATCCACGGATGAGCCGCCGTTGGCAGCAGGCGGGCATCGTACGACAAAAGCAGCTCGTTAATCCGAGCTACATTGGCTTGAAACCGATCGGCCAGTCCATCCAGCGAGTCGACGGGGGCCGTTGTCTTCAGCTCGATAACGTGCAGCGCCAGTTCGTTGGACCAAGAGATATCGCCGAGTTCTACCTCCGTCTCATACGAACCCGCGATCGCATGCAACACACGATCGGTGATTGGGGACACATCGAGCGAGTCCGCCGCCACAATCATGTATTCCAACTCGATTCCGAAGGCTTCGAATAGTCTCAAGGAACTCGACATTACCAACGCGCTCCCGACTTTGCCTGCTCGATTCTCGACAAAAAGACGTTCATGATTCGGAGATACAGCTCGTCTCGCAGAACGGCATCCTCCTCGCCATGGTCAATCGTGGGGTTGTCGTTTATTTCGATGATGTAGAAGCTGTCGCCGGACTGTTTGACGTCGACACCGTACAGGCTGTTGCCTATCAGATTTGCCGCTTTGAGAGCGATGCTGACAGCTTTGCGCGGCGCGGATTCAACCGGAAACGTCTCGACGCGTCCGTACCGACCGTCATCTTGACTTTCTTGGCGAATGATCTGCCAGTGGTTTCGAGCCATATGGTACTTGCAAGCATAGAGGGGCTTGCCGTCAATGATCCCGATCCGCCAGTCAAATGTTGTCGGTAAAAATGCTTGCGCGATCACCAGGTCCGATTCGCTTAGAAGTTGTTTCAACTGGGCTGCGAGTTCTTCTGAAGTCTCGCTTTTAGTAACTCCGACCGAAAACGCGCTGTCCGGCTTCTTCAATACGCAGGGCAATCCCAGTTCATGTTCCACGGTCGCTGCGTTGTCGCGATGAACGATCATCGTTTTAGGAGTCGGAATCTTGTGCCGCGTCAATAACTCGGCCAAATAGACTTTGTTCGTGCAACGCGCGATCGAAACCGGGTCGTCGATGACGACCAACCCTTGGTTTGCCGCACGACTTGCAAAGCGATACGTGTGATGATTGACATAGGTCGTATCACGGATGAACAGCGCGTCAAACTCGGCCAACCGCGCGTAGTCGTCCCGCGTAATGAGCTCGCTGCGAATGCCAAGCGTCTCGCCGGCTTTGATAAACTTTTTCAGTGCATTCTCGCTGGATGGCGGTTCCGGATCGTTGGGGTTGTAGAGGATTGCGAGATCATAGCGTGTCTTGGCCTTTTTCTTGACGCGGCTTGTCCGACCAGCAAAATGTTCCGCGGCTACTTCTGCCAGAAACTTACGATGTGAATCCGGAATTGCATTGGCAGAAATTGTAGATGCGCTGCGCAGTTGCCAATGGCCCTCCTTGTCTTTGGCGAACTGGGCTCGCATCAGCGGCGACGGTAGTAAGTTGTAGAGGTGCCGGGCCAGCTTGTCGTACCGCTTCGCCAGG
Organism: Planctomycetaceae bacterium; assembly: GCA_020638995.1. GTDB lineage: Bacteria > Planctomycetota > Planctomycetia > Pirellulales > Pirellulaceae. Next base: position 659,329 of record JACKHM010000005.1, on the reverse strand, counting down.
TTCCTGCCGAAATAGATGCTAAGTGTGAACTTATCTGATTGAATCCGCGACAAGTCCTTCTGGATCAGCTCGTCAAGCTCGGTCGAGACCTGCCGCACGATCGCTTGCGACTTGATGTCTTGAATTGCGTTAACGCTCGGCAACGGTCGGTGCCCGCGTGCTTCCGCCAGCAACGACACATAGTATCCAGTGCTTTGATAGCGATAGGATCGGCAGAGATTGATTAGTTTGACTGAGCGGAGTTCGCTGAATTCTTCTTTGGTTAGGTAGTTCTTTGCGTCAACTACGTCAACGCCGGGAATGTGGAATGGCCACTCCTTCGGATCATTGACGACAATGAGTGTCGCCACTGGGTAGTCCCTTGTGTTTGCTCGGTGTAAGGATCATCAGGTTTGCGTCGTAGGTGAGCGCACCAAGCAAGATTGCGCACACCACTCGGTCGACGTTCACCACGTAGTAATTGTCACGAGGAGCGATAGGATTAGGCAAATAGGGATCGGCCACGCGGACCATTTTGCTATGCCGATCATAGCCGCACAGGACGACGAAATGCCCGGTCGGCAGTCCATTGATGTCATCCGGCGTACAATCGGCGCCTATTTCTCGTTTTGCTCGATAGAGAAAAGTTGAACTCAATCCCGCCATGATCGGGATCGAACGATTCAAGTACTGTCGGATCAATCCGCGAGTCAGGTCCTTCATGCGTAGTTCGCCGCCAGCATCGAGAAACCCTTGGTACGCCCGGCAAGCGTACTGCAGCCTGGCGTTTTCTTTGGCCTGTATTTGTTGTTCCAGCTTGTTCTGTAAATCCGGCAGTCCGTGGCCGTGTTCATCAAACCAGCTTGGATCAAAGACACGAACATTAAACGTATAGATCGTCGCATCGTAGCCTCGCCCCAGCGCGTGCTGCCCGAGCAATGATCCCAAAGTCCCGCCCTCACTAAGACTGACCGTCTCGTTGATGACTCGGTCCAACGGTAGCTGATCGCCGAAGTAGCCGTACAGTGCGTGCAAACAAGTCGGCCCGCAAGTCGTATCGTTCGGTTGCGGTTGGATCTCGAAGTGGACTCCGTCCATTAATACTGGTGCCGCCGTGCAGAGGATGAAAGCTTAGACTTTGTGGTGGTGACCATCTTCTTCGTAAGTAACTTGATAAAGATCCCGTCGGCGATCGTTCCAGTTCTGTACACTACCCGCCTCTCGATGATGTCGTAGTTGTTCCAGATCCACGTCATGAATAATCACCGTTTCGACGTTCGGGTTGCATTCGGCGGCAACGGCGTCGCGAGCGAATTCGGCGTCCGCAGGCGTGAAGATTCCCGACTGGGCATAGTGAATGTCCGCGTTCTCGACGAACGGCAAGTTGCCCGTGCAACCGGCCGTTGCGACAAACAAGTGATTCTCGATACATCGTGCCTGAGCGCAGTATCGAACTCGCAGATACCCGTGTCGAGTGTCGGTATTGAATGGCACGAAGATGACTTGGGCGCCTTTTTGTGCGGCAATTCGTGTCAGCTCTGGAAATTCGATGTCGTAGCAAATCTGAATTGCGATGCGCCCGCAGTCGGTGTCGAACACTTCCACCTTGTCGCCCGGAGTGACACCCCACCATTTCCGCTCGCTTGGAGTGATGTGGATTTTGTACTGCTTTCCAATCGAGCCGTCGCGACCAAAGAGATAGGCAATGTTATAAAGCGTATCGCGTTCGACGACAAACTGTGACCCGCCAATCACGTTCACGTCGTATTTGACTGCCATCTCGGTAAAGAACTCAAGGTACTGGGGCGTAAATTCGGCCAGACGACGTGCTGCCAATCCGGGCCGCATCCCATCAACGCATGACAGCAATTGCGTAGTAAACAACTCGGGAAAGAGAATAAAGTCGCACTTGTAGTCTGACGCCGTATCGAGGAAGAACTCGCATTGCTTCGCGAAATCGTCGAAGCTCGTAACCGATCGCATTTGATACTGAACGACACAGATTCGGATGGGCTCGACGGCACTATGAAAGCGGCGTTTTGCTCCTGGGGCGTGATTCAAGTTGACCCATTCCAGGAACGTCGCATAACCACATGAATCGGTATCGGAGGTCAAATAGTTCGGGATTAGGCCTCGAACCGCAAAACCATTCGACATCTGTGCCGTGAGGACCTGGTCGTAAATCGCTTTTTCCGAGACTTTGTCGATGTACTCACTCGCCGACATCGAGTCGGCGTGTTGGCTGTAGCCTGGAATCCTTCCCGCGATCACGATTCGAGCCAAGTTCATCCGCCGCGCAAGTTCTTTGCGGGCATCATAGAGTCGACGAGACAGCTTCATCCCGCGAAACTCCGGATCGACCATGATCTCGATGCCATACAGCGTATCGCCTTTTGGCTTGTGATTTCGGATGTAGCCACCATCCGCCACGGCCTGCCAGTTATGCCACTCCAAACTGGGATCGTACTCGAGGACCAAGCTGCTCGACGAAGCGGCCAGCTGGCCATCGATTTCGACAACTAATTGCCCTTGTGGGAAGATGGCCAACTGACTTTCAATCTGGTCCCTACGCCAAGTCGTCATGCCGGGAAAGCACTTCTGCTGCATGGCAATCAACGCATCAAAGTCGTCGATTGTCAGCCGACGAATGCGGGTCTTCCATTCGAACTCAGCAAGGTCCAGTGGCTCCACGAGGTATTTCCTTTCAGGTCGTAGCGGCGAATGGTCGGGTCGGCCATTCGTGAAACGAGGCCTTTAACTCCATCTAACCTCATTTCCTCCAATTGGATGTGTAGATTCCGTATGGATATCCGTTCTAAGGCGGCGCAAATTATCTGAGCGGGTACGAAGATTGACAATGGGATACTTTTGGATTTCGGGGAGCGGCGGACTTGGATACCCGTTATACTGGTTTCGCGACTTGGACGCGAAATTCAATCCCAATGAGCTGAGAGTTCGATAGCCAGAACAGAGCATCCAGCTGGAGCCAATCGATGCTGACAATCCAAGGCCAAGCAGGCCGATATTGTGATGGAGTGAATCGCCGACAGGCACTGCGAATCGGTGGACTCGCGATGGGAGGGGTAGCACTCCCCCAGTTGCTCCAAGCCGAAGCTAGTACCGGTCGCCGATCTCAGAAGTCGATCATTATGATCTTTTTGACGGGAGGGCCGCCTCATCAAGACATGGTTGATCTCAAGATGGACGCCCCCGTCGAGATTCGAGGGGAATTCCATCCGATCAACACCGCGGTGCCCGGCATTGACATTTGTGAGCTGATGCCGCGGACGGCACAAATGATGGACAAAGTGGCGATTATCCGTTCGTTGGTTGGTTCGGAAGGAAGACACTCGGCGTTTCAATGCGTGACCGGCTGGCCGACGCAAGGCCAACCCGTTGGCGGCTGGCCCTCGCTCGGAGCCGCTGTCTCGAAGCTGCAAGGAACTTCGGCTGTTGGGATGCCCGCCTTCGTCGGGCTGTCTCCTAAAATCAAGAACGGTCCTTGGGGAGACCCTGGTCAAGCCGGATACGCTGGACAAGCCCATGCACCTTTCACGCCTAATGCCGACGGCGGAGCAAACCTCGAACTCAAAGGCATCACGCTCGATACTCTCGGTGACCGGCAGGCGTTAATGAGCCAGTTGGATCGTTTGCGACGTGAGGCAGATGCCGATGGGTCCCTGGCAGGAGTGGATGCGTACCATCAGCAAGCCTTTGGAATCCTCACGTCAAGCAAGCTGGCCGACGCACTCGATCTGGAACAAGAGGATTCAAATCTCCGCGACCGCTACGGACGAGGGGACAATGTCTATGCCGGATATGGCGACGGCGGCATTTTGTTAAACGACTATTTCCTTGCTGCGCGTCGGTTGGTCGAAGCTGGTGTTCGCGTCGTGACGCTGTCGTATGGACGATGGGATTGGCATGGTCGTCCCCACGGCACGAACTTCGATAATGCTCGCGACCACATCCCGGCCCTGGACATGGGGCTCACCGCGTTGATCGAAGACCTGGAGCACCGTGACCTGTTAGAGGACACGTCGGTGCTGGTTTGGGGTGAATTCGGGAGAACTCCGCGGATCAACAAGAAAGGCGGTCGCGATCATTGGCCGCGCGTCGCCTGTGCGATGATGGCTGGTGGAGGAATCCGCCCCGGCCAGGTGATCGGTGCCACTAATCGGCTGGGCGAATACGCGACCGAGCGCCCCGTCCACTTCCAAGATGTCTTCGCCACGCTGTATCACAACGTCGGAATCGACGTGAACCGAGCCACGATCAACGATCTCAGCGGTCGGCCACGATACCTCGTCGATCACAGCTTATACCAGCCGATCAAGGAATTGGTGTAGAATTCAGGCTTCGGTGACTTGATCTTCGAGCAACTTGCGAGCTTCTGCGGTGGCAGCTTGCCAATCTCCCCGTCGACCGTGTTCGATAATACCGTTCAACCAACGCAATTCACGATCGTCAAGCTCTTGCCGCTCGCGTGCAGCAATTGCCATCTGATAAATAACTTCAAGCTTTCTACTCTCGCTTTGATTGCAGGCAGAATACAGAGCCGTGGCGTATTGATAGCCGAGTTCGCTGACGTCTCCGTATCCGCGATTCAAGTACAGGTAGGCACCAACGACCACTGCGACAACTAAGCCAAGCAACACTAACTTTGAATAACGGCTTTCCATATTCAGAGACCTCTTTCGTTGACAACTTCGCCTTCTGCCATGCTTGAGAGTTCGGACCAAGTGAGGAGATTAACCGTCGCCGCAAAAAAACGCACCGACCCATCAGCAAACAAAACCATTCCGCCGCCGGGATGTTCCGAATACATTTGTCCGACATGGTACGTCGGGAAGTTCACCGGATGAATTATTGGCGAGCCCGTAATGTCAAGTTCGCCACCTGAAGGCCCCGCGTGAACCAGAACGAGAGTCGCCGCCGCGTCCGGGCCGTTTTCCGGGGAGATGAATGCTGGGTGTGTGTAGGCCCCCGGCACAACACCCACCCACGTCTTTTCGCTAAGTCGCGAAGAATGCTCACCAAGAAAGATCGTCTGCGACGTGCCGTCGGTAATGTCGCGGAACTTCGTGCCCGAATTCCGATAGAACGGCCCATCTGCGACTTGCGACGCATCGCCATTGATGGTGATCATGGTTGTTGTCGACGTATAGATATCAGTGAAGATGACACCTGTGGCCGCTGAACCGCATTCGCCCCAGCAAGACTCCTGGCCGTGACTGGCCACGTAATGCGATCGCCCGAGTCGCACTTGCCGACCAGCGATCGTCAAAGGGTTGCCAGAGGCGTCCTGCACGGTAAAGGCTTCGTCGCCACCACTAGCTGACGGGCATAAATACACCGGAAGCTTGCTCTCAACGATGGGCCCATTCTGCACATCCCACATCGGTCTGGTATATTGAAGCGAACCGGCGGTTGTCGTTTGCTCGATAAAGGGCAATATCATTGCCCCCCATCCCCAACCGGGACCCGCATCCCATGTCAGCGAGTCGATTTGAGCGGCGCCAGGCCCAGATCCATCGTTCGTGGGGTAAGACAGGTAACCAGATGGAAACTGATTGTGGGTCGCGTGATAGTTATGCATCGCTAACCCAAGCTGTTTCAAATGGTTACTGCATTGCATTCGACGTGACGCCTCACGCGCCGCTTGAACCGCCGGCAGTAACAAAGCAACCAGCATCCCAATGATCGAAATTACAACCAACAACTCCATAAGAGTAAATCCGCGACGACTGATCGATCGTGGCTCGGACATTTTGAACTCTCCGAAATGAAGCAACAGTTGTAGCCTATGCTACATTTCAGGCAAATGTTTAGCCAACGCTACATTTCTGTCAAGCCGAGTTGTCGAGGAACAGCATTGATTCGGAAAGCGTCAGTATTCGCACTGCAACGACCAGGAACCCACGAATTGTCGGCAAAGCAACCAAAAAACCAACACACTCGTATTCGGTCTGACCATGCTACGGAGGTCGCAGAAGATTATGTCGAAGCGATCGCAGAGATCACATCTTCGACAGGGGCCTGTCGCGCAGTCGACTTAGCAACGCTCTTCGCCGTCAGCCACGTGACGGTTAATCGAACCGTGGGCCGACTGGTTCGAGATGGTCTTGCTCAGACAGAGCCTTATCAACCGATTGAATTGACGGCCAAGGGCAAGCGTCTCGCCAAGCAATCACGAGAACGGCACCAAGTTGTACTACAGTTTCTGATCGCACTCGGGGTCAGCGAATCAACTGCAGTAACTGATAGCGAGGGGATCGAGCATCACGTTAGCGCCGAAACGCTTGACGCAATGCGATCATTCCTTAATGAGCAGTAGCTCCGCCGCTTTCTCGCCAATCATCACAGTCGGAGCGTTCGTGTTGCCCGTGGTAATGTCTGGCATGATCGAAGCATCAGCAACACGCAGGCCTTCCACGCCGTAGACTCTCAACTGTGGATCGACAACGGCGTCTCGATCAATTCCCATTTTGCAGGTGCTGGTAGGATGGAAGTACGTCGTTACGCCTTGCCGGACGAAATCGATCATCTCGGTTCGACTCATCGGCCCCGGCATTACCTCCTGTTTGCGAAACTCGGCAAAGGCGTCCGATTCTCCCATTGCTCGGCATAGCTCAATCGCCGCGAGCATGGCCTCCATGTCCGCATCGCAGGCCATGTAGTTAACGTCGATGATTGGTTTGTCCTTGGGATCGGTTGACGCCAACGTGACGCTTCCTCGCGAAGCAACTCGCACGACACTCGGCGAAATCGCGTAACAATTGTGATTCGGCAAACGACCAGCCAATTCGGGCGTGGCGAAGGGGAATTCGAGAACTACCGGTTGGATATCCGGTCCGATAAGCCCTGGCTTCGACCGCCACCACATTGTGGCTTCGGCTCCGTTATTGTGCGGTTCGGGGAGCGTACCTCGGCACTCATAATTGATTCCGCCAATCAAAGGATGGTCTTGTAGGTTCTGTCCGACTCCCGACAAGTTCGACACGACCGGGATGCCAAGGCGCTTCAGTTCTGCTTCACAACCGATACCGGACCGCATGAGGATCGCTGGCGAACCAAACACGCCGGCGGAAAGAATCACTTCGCGGTCAGCTCGAACGGTCTCGACTTTGCCTTCATGCTCAAATTGAACCCCGACACAACGCGTGCCTTCGATGACCAATTGGTAGGTTTCGGCATATGTCAGCACGGTAAGGTTAGGACGAGCGAGCGCGGGTTCCAGATAGGCTTGCACGACGCTGTTTCGTCGACCGTTCTTGATCGTCAGGTTGAAATAGCTCGTGCCTTCCATCGCACCGGAGTTATTGTCTTCAATGATGGGCAGGCCAATCGTGGTCCCGGACTGGACGAACGCCGTCGCAATTGGATTCGGATCGACCGGTGGAGCCACATAAAGCGGGCCTCCCTGGCCGCGAACATCGCTCGCCGGTCCATGCCAATCTTCAATCTTCTTATACAGCCGAAGTACTTCCTCCCAACCCCATCCGGCGCAGCCCTGATAGGCCCAGTTGTCGAAGTCATTTCGATGGCCGCGCACCCAGGCATTAGCATTGTGGCTGTGGCAGCCTCCCAGCATCTTGCCGCGCGGCGCGCGATCAACTCGGTTATTACAGTGACGCAGTGGTGTCGTTTTGTATTTCCAATCAAGTTCACCGTCGAACAGCGTTGGCCATTTGACAGGATCGAGGACATTGGGGTGCTTATCTGTCCCGCCCGCTTCGAGCAGCAACACCTTCGCGTTGGCGTCTTCCGACAAGCGCGCCGCAATCACGCAGCCCGCCGATCCAGCTCCAATGATGATGTAGTCGTACATTACCAAGCTCTTGTGGTTTTAAGTTGAGCTAAGTTCATCCAGCACTCGCTTCGCTTGAACGAGATCATGAGTATCGAATCCTTCGGTGAACCAGTTAAAGATCGGTGCAAGTGCCGCTCGGGCCTCGTTCGTCTTGCCGTTGGATTGGAGCAATCTAGCCAAGCAGATCGCTGCACGAAGTTCCAGTGACTTGGCGTCTTGCGCGCGGGCCAGTTCGATCGCCTTGTTAAACCATATCGCAACCGCTCCGAGATCGCGCTCACCGGCTTTCAGCAAAAGTTCGCCGCGGACGCGGTAGATCTCGGATGCCCAATATCGCTCCCCAGTCGTATCGGAGAATGCTTGAGCATCGTCCAACGCGGTGGCAGCTTCGTCGACTCTGCCGGCTTTCAGGCACGATTCGGCCAGCAATACGAAGTAATAGTGACATCCCAACTCGGATCCCTGCCTGCGCCAAGCTGCGATCCCCTCCCGAATTTCTTCGATTGCGTGGGCGGCACGACCTTGCTGCGCCTCGGTCCAGCCGCGCAGCACGCGTCCCCATCCGAGCCAAAACGCAAAGCCTTGATCTTCGGCGATTTTCAACGCCCGATCGACAGCCTCTTGCGTCGCAACAACATCCTGCGAAAACTGATGCAACCACTGAGAAAAACTCAAAGCTAACGCGATGCTGAATGGATGTTTCAGCCGTTCTGCCGTCGCCACTGCTTCTTGACTGTATCGCTTTGCTTGATCCGGGAACCCCAACAGCCACTTGGCCCAGGCCAGATAACAGAGAGAGGTAATCCACGGGTCGACAACGTCATAACGATAAAAGTCCTTTCGAAGCGCTTCGGTCGGTTGGATCGAAATCACCTTTTCGAGATGAGGCACGGCGAGTGTGTGCTGGCCGCGATACACCAACGGCCCGCTGATCGCGCGATGCGCGGCGACGAGACCGCTGGGATCTTGTGATCGCTCGGCCAGTTCCACAAGTTGCTGTCCGAGCTCGGTTGCCTTCGGATACTTTGCCTGCAACATGAAATAGCGAAACAGTCCGTATAAAACAGGGAAAGCTTCCTCGTCCAACCCCATCTGCTCGCAAAGTTCATGAGCGTGGACATAGTTCTCTTCGACTTCAGGGGCGCTGTAACCTTTCGTTGATTGCAATGGTACGCCAAGTCGCACATGCATTTGGACCTCGCGAGCGTCGCGTTCACGAGATTCGGGAAGAGAACGCAGTAGTGCGAGTCCTTGGCTCAACTGTTGGATCGCTTCATGGTGCGCCGACCGGCTCAGCGACCGCTCGCCTGCTTCTTCCCAATAATGAACAGCTTTGTCCAGGATGCCTGCTTCGGTGAAGTGTCTGGCCAACACTTCCGGCTGCTTTTTGCAGATGTCGACGAATCGAGCTTCCAATGTGCGGGCGATGCGTTCGTGGACCTGTTGCCGTTTCTTTTTTACGAGCGATTGATAAGCCGCGTCCTGAATCAAGGCGTGTTTAAAGTAGTAGTGTGTGAGTGGTGGTCGCCCTCGTTGGATGAGCAACTCCGACGTAACGAGCATGGCCAACTCGCCTGTGAGGGTCGTTGAGTCCATTTCGGACACCGCGCTCAGCAAATCGAAGGCGAATTCTCGGCCCAAAGCCGCAGCCAATTGAACCAAGTCGACATTGCCGGCCATGCGGTCCAGACGCGCCATCAGCAGGTCTTGCAGCGTCGCCGGGATTTCGGCGAGCGAGAAACTGCCCGACAGCTCCGCGCCGCTCTCGCCCGCGCGAGTTCGACCGGACTGCACGACCATTGTTGTGAACTCTTCGATGAACAGCGGCACGCCGTCGGTACGGTCGACCAGTTGCTCGACGATCGCTTTGGGAATGTTAGTCAGTCCGGATCTCGCAACAATCATCTCGCCAACTTGCCGCTTCGTCAGTCGGTTCAAGGCGACAGAGGTTTGATGCGCCTTGCTCTTCCAAGGTGTCTCGAATTCCGGGCGGAATGTCAGCAGCGTGAGGATACGATCGTTTAGTCCTTCGTTGACAAGAATTTCCAGGAACTCCAAGGTCGAGGGATCGATCCAATGCAAATCCTCTACAACAAACAGAATCGGCTGTCGCGTTGCGCTTTCACGCAACCAATTGAGGAGCAACGCGAATGTGCGGTCCTTCGATTCCTGCGGCGAGAGCAAAAGCTCGGGGCAGCGGTTACCGATCGGTATCGACAAAAGCGATGCCAAGATCGCGATTGACTCATCGCTGTCGAGATTCAACGCAGCCAAGTGATCGACCAATTTGTCGAGCCGCTGCTCGGGGCCTATCTCGCGTTCGAATCCGAGCATCCGCTCGAAGCACTCGATCACAGAGTGCAGACTGCTGCTCTGATGGTGTTCGACCGTTCGCCATTCGATTACGGGGTCGAAGGCAGCATCGCTTCGTGCGCGCACATGCTCTTTCAACACGTGAACCAGTCGCGACTTGCCGAGCCCCGCTTCCCCGATCAGCAGTACGACCTGGCCCATGCCTTCCGAAGCTTGCTCCCAACGCTCTTCGAGCAAACCGACTTCGCGGTCTCGGCCAATAAGCGGTGTAAGTTCGCCACCCACCTCCGCTGCCTGAATTCGATCATGAGTTCGCTCGCACTGCACGCGATACAAGGAGATTTGTCCAATGCCCCGAAGTCTCTGTGGTCCGAGGTTCTCGCATTCAAAGTAACCTTTGACCAATCGGTGCGTGGCATCCGTTAACACCACCGTGTTCATATCCGTCGCCAATTCGACTTGGCTAACGACAGTGCGCACCTGACCGGTCAACGAGAACGTATCGCCCTCGCCCTTGTCTTCGACCACGGCATTGTCGCTGTGGACGGCAACCGTCGCGGCAAGGCGGATGCCCTTTCGTGCCTGAAGTTTGTTGGCGAGCACGTCGACGCTCGCCACGACGTCCAGGCCCGCACGAACGGCCCGCAGCGTGGCATCTTCCAGGGCGGCCGGGTAGCCGAAGCAAGCCAGCGAACCCCGATCGGTCGCCTGCACGATATGGCCGCAATGGCGTTCGACAACCGCTCGACAAATCGCTTGGAATTCGGCGAGCAAGTCGGCCTGCTCGTCTTCGCCGAGGGCTTCAAGGATTTCTTCCGACTCAAAAACGTCGCATCCACATTGAACAACCGTGACACGACGGCGTTCAGCCTCACGAACGCGCCGTACCGTTGAACCTTCACCGGAGCGCGAAGCGACGAGCGTCGATCCACTACCGGTGCTATGCGGCACTTCGTCCGATTCGAGTGCGGCAGTGGTCTCGACGGTGGCGGAAGGCGTGAATGCAGAATCCGGCTGTGGATTGAAGTCCAATGTCGCTGTTTCTGCTGCCTCAGGAGCAACTAACATTCGCAGCGCGTGAGCCAAATCGTCGGCAGTCGAATAACGATGTTGAAACTTCTTCGCCATCGCTTTCAAGCAGATCGTCTCCAATGCAGGCGGAATGTCGCGAGCAAGTTGCCGAGGCGGTTGCGGTTCGTCTTCTTGGACCTGACGCAATAATTCCGGGACATCGTGCGATTGGAACGGCAATTGGCGAGTGAGCAGTCGATAGAGGATCACGCCCAACGCATAGATGTCGGTCCGTCCATCAATGCGGTGTCCGCGTCCACATGCCTGTTCGGGAGCCATGTAGGCGGGGGTTCCCGAGAGCATTCCTTTCTCCGTTCCCCGAGACTTCGCATCGCTTAATGCCAAACCAAAATCAACAATCACGGGACGGGCATTGTCGACCATAATGACGTTGGATGGTTTTAGATCGCGATGGACCGTGCGATTGGCATGCGCATGAGCGAGTGCGTCGGCCAAGGCGGCAATGATGCGAGTGGACTGTTGCCACGAAGGACGGTGGCTCGCCATCCAATTCTGCAACGTATCGCCTTCGAGATACTCTGAGACGATGTAGCAACGACCTGCGTCGACACCGACGTCATGTACGGCGACGATCCCAGGATGCTTGAGCTTTGCGAGTTGACGAGCTTCGATCAGGAATTCCCGTTCCACGTTTTCGGAACGCAAATCGAGTCGAGGTGCTTTGATCGCGACGTGACGCTCTAGTTGTCTATCGAAGCCGAGGTAAACCGCGCCAAAAGCTCCCTGCCCCAGAACTTTGCGCACCTCGTATCTGCCAAATTGGCGAGGTATCACATCCTGTGTCAATGTTTTGTCGTTCGACTTTGTTCCGTCCAGTTCGTTACGACTTGATCCACCCATCGAAGAGGATAACTGTTCTGCGTCCGTAACCGATATGCGGCGATCGCTGTCGAGCGTCTCCTCGAGTCCGTCGAGCTGAGCCTTCGCGGCATCCGATTGGGAACCATTCGCGACAGACGTCAACCGAGGGGGGATCATTTGCTTCTTGTCTGGTCGGTCCACGGAGCATCGCTTTCAAAGCGTTAGAAAGAGTCCAATTCCGAACTTTGCCCCGAGGCAGTATACCAACGGCAAGCACGGCAATCAGCCCAGTTAGGGGGCAGACCTTAGAGAATTCGATTGGTCAGGGCGCTTAGTCCTACCGCAGAAAAAGCGAGTTCTCTTCTGACGCACGGATTGAAGCAGGTACCATGACCTCGGCTGTTTCGCTAATGGCAAGTAAGTATTTCGGGACATACGAGTTCAACGTCGACGTGGCGCCCCCCGCAGTGGCTTTGATATCGAATGGGGCATAGACGAGAGTTCTGGCAAAGTCTGAAACACGCGAGTTTCGGGCTGATCGCATTGGGAGCGAAGCCAGACCGTTGCCGAAACTAGTTGAGACAATTGAGCAATCGACGCGATCTGCTTCCTGTGCTTAAATAATCACTGTAGTTATTTGGACGTCTAGGATGTCGAACTGATGATACTCCGGTGGTTAGTAACCAATTTGGTGCGGAATGCGGCACACGAGCAGTTGCGCAGCGTCGTGGTGAATGGCGTGTCTCGCGACCGCACGACCCACGAGATGGGAACTGACGAGCCGCTGCCCCCGATCGACACTGCTGTCGTTTTTGCGCTCGGCGTGGAATCAGGCGGACTCGTTGATTTGCTACAAGAATGCACCACAACTCGCTGCTACTCGCATACCGAACATCGCGGGCAATTGAACGGGCGGCATGTGCTGATCGTCGAGTCTGGAGTTGGAATCGAGGCCGCAGGCAGTGTGGCTGCCGATGTGATCGAGTTGCATCGACCGAACTGGGTGATCTCGGCGGGTTTTGCCGGCTCGTTGCACGATGAGTTACGACGAGGGCATTTTCTTTTGGCCGAAGAGGTTGTTGACGCAAAAGGCCAGCGGCTCTCAGTCGGTCTGTCGGTAGATCGGGCTTCGATTGCAGCCTCACCATCGCTACACGTAGGGCGTTTGTTGACTGTCGATCAACTGATTCGCACTCGCGCGATGAAGGAACAACTTGGGACACAGCACTCGGCGCTGGCTTGCGACATGGAAACACTCGCGGTCGCCCAAGCCTGTCAGCACAAAGCTGTTAAGTTTATGTCCGTGCGAATCATTAGTGATGCAATCGACGACGAGTTGCCAAAAGAGATCGAAAGCCTGCTCGTCCAAAAGTCGTTAGCAGGAAAGTTGGGGGCAGTAGCTGGTGCGATCGTCAATCGACCGTCAAGCGTCAAAGACATGTGGAAGTTGAAAGAAGATGCGTTAACAGCGACGGATCGGCTGGCGAAATTCTTGTCTGGTGTCATCGACCAATTACCGCGCCCAAACTCGTAGAATTCGCTGTGCTATGGACGTGGGCGCGGTGCAGCAGCGTGGGCATTTACCAGTCGCCTAGTACTTCGCCATTGGCTCGTGAGCCGACTCCTCGCCACGTCGTCAGATCAATCGTCTCCGAAACAAAACGCGTCGCACCATCCGATAGCACGATCATCGCGCCACCTGGATGGTAACTCGAGTAAGCCAGTTCTCGCTCGCTGGTATTGTTCGCCTGATTATTGATCTGATAGTAGGTTGAGCCGAGCACCTCCGAAAAGTCACTTCCGTTACCGCTGTCGGCGTTCATGTGATAGAAGAGATAACGGTCGCAGATGTCACATCCTTTGTTGATGTCAAGTTGGTATTTCGATTCACCGACCAGCAGCGTGTTCGAAAGTCCGTCAATAGCGTCGCGAAACCGATAAGGCGGCCTCGTTGTAGCGGCGGTGAAGATGCTGGAATTGAACATGCCATTCGAACGATCCATTCCGTTGGTCCCGTTGTTGTCGTTCTGTGCATCTCCGCCGGCACAAGCCAGATAGTTGTTAATGGCGCGATCAGCCAACCCGTTGATATTCAAGGGTTCCTTTTGCGGTCCCGGTTGAGATGGACAACGAAAGACGGGCACGTAGGTTTGTGCCAGCGCAATTAGCGCAAGGCTTCGGGCATCCGTTCCAGTCCAAGCTCCGCTGTCGTTAAAGGGTCTTGGGATCGTATCGTACAGCGCAGACTGCTCGACTTGTGGAAGAATAAACGCCGTCCATGAATGTCCCCAGCCTGCGTTCACACCATACGGCAGGCTGTTGTAGGTGTCGTGGTAATTGTGCGTTGCAACACCCAACTGTTTCAAATTGTTGGAACACTGCATGCGCCGAGCTGCTTCGCGCGCAGCCTGGACCGCAGGCAATAGGAGCGCGACGAGAATTCCGATGATGGCAATGACAACCAATAATTCAACGAGCGTGAACCCCGTTGGGCGACTCCCGTAGCGGCTGTACGTTAACATTTTGAAACACCTTGCCTGCTGAAAGCGAAATTAGGTTCCAACGCGTCACGCCCGTTACGGACCTTCTTCGGTTAACACGGGCTCTGGGCCGGGCGGCGGTGCATCGCTCGTCGGCGTCACCGGTGACGAAGTCGCTGTTTCACCGCCGCAGCCGGTTACTGCAATCACGGTAAACACAAAGGCTGCAAAGCTGATTCTGGAAACCCACCCCATGGCATCTCTCCGTCGACAAGTGCGGAAGGTCACAAACGACAGTGTCGCCAGAGTAGATTAATGTTTGGAGAAACAAGATGCAAAATTTAGAGAATGTTTTCGAACGAGTGTCGAGAATTTGGCAGAACGGATCTGATTCCTCGCCAGCTTTCAGCGTCGAAAACCGCGAGCTATCGACAAATTCAAATCCGCACCCGGCGCCTAAATTGCCTACGTTTCCCGGGTGAATCTACCCCTAAAGCTTCTCGCGTTACCGCGCCGATACGAACAAGACGCGAGTCTCTACCGACACGCGGAGTCAGGGAAGACTCAGGGGGGATGAGATGCGATTGGTTCTGCCGTGGTGCGCCTTGATGGCGCTCTGTTTCTGCGTTGCTACTGTCGACGCGGACTCCCCTGCGCCCACACTAAAACCGTGGGTTACCCGCCAAACAACTTTTAATATTCCATTTTCCGTGGATCTCTCTCGTGGGATGCCGCGCGAGGTTCAATTGTTCGTCTCGCAAGATGCTGGAAAGACGTGGCATTTCTACGGGCGACAAGTTCCAACGGCGAAGAACTTTCCGTTCCGCGCAGCGGGTGATGGAGACTTTTGGTTCACTTCGCGAACCATCGATCCGCAACGTAGTGTTCCGCCAGTCGAGCAATTGCGGCCCGAGCTACATGTCCAAGTCGATACCAAGCAACCGCAAATGGAATTCACTGCCGTTGCTGGCTCGGGAGGCGAAGTCACAACCGCGTGGAAAGTCGCAGATCCGACGCTTGATCCCAAGAGCTTAACTATCGACTATCAAACGGTTCCGGGAGGGGCATGGCGATCCGTAGCGATTGATAATTCGAAATCATGGAGTACGCCAGGATCACTGTTGGGCGAAATGACGTGGTTTCTGGAAGGGGAGGCTTCCAACGTGACGGTTCGGGCCGAAGTCGCTGACGGAGCGGGCAACAAGTCTGTCGTGAACCGGCAGGTTACCCTGTCGCGAGTTCCCAATCGGGCCATAAGCGGTGCTGGTGGTGTTCAAAATTCAACGACGCCGGTCGCGCAAATTGCGCCCTCGCCTATTGTTGATGGCAGCAATCAGAACTCGTCGACAGCCAGTTTCAAGCCGACAATCGAATCCACGAGGTGGCCCGCAAATAACCAGTTGCGAGCCGAATCCGCGAATGGTACTTCAGCGGACCAGGGAAGCGAACTCGGTACGCAAGTCGGTGAGGTGAACACGGGTAGATACGAGCCGGAGGCGCCGGGAGTATCGAGTGCAGTTACCAGTGTTCCCGATGCTGCAACTACTTCATCAAATCCCGAATACTCGGCCCGTTCGTCTCTGCCGCCCGGAGAGCGTGCGCGCATGACGAACTCACTGCACTTCCAACTCGATTATGAGCTTGACTCCGTTGGACCCGAGGGTGTGGATGAGGTGCAACTTTGGGGCTCGAAAGATTTCGGTCAGACGTGGGTACGTTGGAGTCTCGACGACGATCTTCGCAGTCCGCTTGAGGTGCATGTCGAAAGTGAAGGGATCTATGGATTCCGTGTTGTCATCGTAGGACGAAACGGACTGGCAACACCGGCTCCACATCAAGGTGATCTCGCTGACATTTGGGTTGGTGTCGATACGACGCGACCCATTGCTCGCATTTCATCGGCGGCGTACGGCGACGGAGTCCAC
Source organism: Planctomycetaceae bacterium (assembly GCA_020638995.1). Taxonomy (GTDB): domain Bacteria; phylum Planctomycetota; class Planctomycetia; order Pirellulales; family Pirellulaceae. The sequence continues at coordinate 642,926 of JACKHM010000005.1, read as the reverse complement.
GCCGGCGAACTGGACATTCGTTGGGAGATCATCGACGAATCAATCGGGGAGCGAGCCGTCACGTTATTGTTCAGCGAACACCCAACGGGCCCCTGGACAACGATCGCTGCTGGTTTGCCCAACACGCAGCAGTATTACTGGAGCGTCGACCCCAATACTCCGAGAGAAATATATCTGCGACTTGAAGTTCGCGATGAAGCCGGAAACACCGCTGAACATCAACTAGTCGAACCGATCAGCACGACGGGGCTAGTACCAAAAGCCTTTATTCGGTCGGTTCGCCCAGTTGCCGAGAAGCCTCGCGAAGCGTTCCTCCGCAACCAGTTCTATCAGGCACGCTAGTCGGATCGTTTGCCGAAACGGTGGCTCAGAACTTAAATCGCTCTACGACGGTCTGGACACTCGAAAAGTCAGTAGTGCCGGGAGCGTGGAGTCGTTGATCGAGCAATTCTTTCAAGCTGGTTGTAATTCTGTACACCAAGTGTCCAAGCGAATGCACCGCCAGTGAAGTGGTGTAAGTCACAACACTGTAACGCTTTGCATTGTGCTCTGGATCAATGCAGGCGGTTTGGCCCAAGGTGTGCGTTAGTATGCTCCCGCTTCTCACCCCCTTCAAACTCTCTTCTCTCAACACAACGGAGTGTGCCATGCTTGTCTTAACACGGAAGACGCAAGAACAGATTCACATCGGCGATAACATCACCATTTCAATCCTGAAGCTCAAGGGAAACACGGTTCGAATTGGAATCGAAGCTCCTCGTGACATTCGTGTCTTGCGAGGAGAGTTGCCGAACCTTGCTGAAAGTCTCGATATCGAAATGCCCGAGGATTCTGGCGTGGAAGCGGCATGTTCGGCCGTGTCGCCGAACACTGGCGATTCGGAGCAGTCTGAAGAAGAGGCGACGGTTTCGGAGATGGAGTGGGAGTTTCTAAAAAAGCTATCCAGTCGCCGGTCATCGTGCCTGCATGTCAGACGCTGTTCCCCAAAGCAGAGCGGCGGGGCACCACTAGCGCGCTTGGTGCGTAGTACAAACGCGGTCGCATCGCCAGCCCTTTCGAACGAATGAGTCATTCCACCGGTCGATTGGATTGGAGCCGATCAAACGAGGCAGGGATCGCCTCACTTTGACCACGCATCTCCGCAACCGCGAACGCTTGATGTTCCAATAAGACTCGTCGTACTTCTAATATGGCCCGCGGGTGGTGATGAACGGTCAAGTGATCGGCGGGAACCGTTATCTCCGAAGCCACATCGTCCAGGTGAGCACTCTCATAAGTAACAACCCCGTCGCTTCTCCCTGCCAACGAACCGACGATACCTGCCTCCGGTACCAGTCCAACGATGTTGTGGTAGATCGTCCACGGCGAACGCGGCGAGCGCAGCATTACGGGTAAGACTGGCGAATCCGGAGACAACGAATCGATGCTCGTCGAGATCGTTAACAGCTCCCTATTTCGAAAGAAGCCTGGATTGTCGCGATTCAGTCGGCTTGTCGCGGAGATCATCATTTCAGGCAATGAAATGAGTTTTCGCGCCAGCCAACGCGTGTAGTCATTCGCATACTCGCTGCCGCGGTGCGGCGTGCCAATTGTAATCACGCGGCGAATGGAAGGATTAGGTTCAAAGTAGACGGTCCTGGCGAGTGCGTCGCGAGTTTGTTGGTCCGCTTCGAGCTCCTCGAACGGACGGTCCGTCAGCAAGTGCCAATAGTCATCACCGCTGTCCAATGTCTGGAGTTTCGAGACGAGGCCACCCATGCTGTGACCCACGAGTACCATCTGATCAAGCGTCAGCGTGCTGCGAGAGGGATCAAGGTTCTGGCGCGCTTCCGCCAGGTCATCACGCATCTGTTTTGCGCTGGTCCAGAAAGGCTGTCCCGTTGGGTACAGATAGAACCAGAATTGGTACTGACTGCGGATCTCAGGGAAGGATCGGAGTTCGTTAAACATCTCCATCCATGTAACGGGACTGGACCAAAGGCCATGAACCATGACAACAGGAATTTTTCGAGGATCGTACGGCTCGAGCATGAACAGGCCGCGTAGCGAGTCGGCACTCGCGGGGTTCAAGAGTGCCCAGGTCGCGATATTTTTGCTTTCTTCAAAATCGGGATTGTCCAGAAAATAGGCGAGCGGAGTTGTCAGGTCTGTTTCGATGGGGACGAGGCGATTTGAGACGACGATGTCGCGGGAATTCAGCGGATCATGCAATTCGAGCACGCACTGATGCGGCTGGTGTTCGTGACCCTCCATCCTTGGAGCAACTCGCAGGAATGCGGTCACGGCGAAGCTTAGGCCGGGTGGATAAAACTTTTCGGCAGGATCTTCGTCACTGTGAGGGTGCCGGACGGCGATCAGCGGCACGCCGAGTCCGTATGAATGATGCCGTGACGATAAGTTCTCGATCTCATAGTCCGAGACAAACTCCAGCCTTTCGAAGTCATCCTCGTGCCAGTTGCCGTGGGCGACGACGGAAATGTTGAACTGATGTTGGCCTGTCCCGATCATATACGTGCTGCCAGGGCGAAGTTGTGTCTCACGGTTTGCCAGTCGCATCGCTCCTTCGAGTGCGGCATTGTAAAGATCGCTGGCTCCTCGAAACTGTGGATCGTACGGATTGCGAAAGCGATCAAATTGCGGGTCGAACAAATACCAATACGCATGCGCGACCGCAGCCCCGTACAATTCCATTGCCTGACCTCGTTTGCCCATGGCGTCGGCTCGCTTGCCGTTGATGTATGCAAGTTCGGCAAACGAATAGAGCTTGTCGGTCGAAGGATCACTTTCGATCTCGGCTTGAAGTCGCGTCAGTACTTCTTCTGAATTGGCATCTGCTACGTCGTATCGACGCAGCAGTTCCTCGGTGCGCCGGCTAGGCTGTGGTCCATAGAAGGACAGTAACTGCAAAGGACCTTGCAAGGGGTTCTGGGGAACGGGACGGATCTTCAGATACTTTTGCGATGAGCAACCGCCAAGCACGCACGCAGCGAGTAGCACAATCATGCATGATGGGCTCGCGTAACGAGGCCGTCTCTCGCACCAAATTGCTTGTGCGGAGCGTTGCAGCATGGCTGACAATTCCGAACGGAGGCATCGACATTTTGTCGGATGTGAAGGCCCGCAATGTCGACTAGACTGAGAGGAGATTGGGCGAGCAGAGTATCGAGTTCGTTGAAATCGAGCAAGCGTGTTTTTTGATCCACCGGTCGCTTCGCTAGAACGGCTCGCAAATTGCCCTCCTAGTCAAGAAAAACGCGAGCGAGCAAACATGGGAACTATGAGGGAATCAGCGAATCCACGGCTAAGAAATCTCGCATTATTCGGTGGCGAACCCACAATCCCCGAAGGCCCACCGTCCTGGCCGTTGGCTGACCTTGCGGTACAGCAGGCCCTGGAAGCCGCTTTCGCGGATGGCAGTTGGGGGCGTTACCACGGCCCGCACGTCCGAACGCTAGAATCGAGGCTCGCAGAATATCAGGATGCGCCATTTGCGCTTTGTTGCTGCAGCGGAACATTTGCGGTCGAGTTGGCGCTCCGGGCATTGCTGGTCAAACCCGGGGACGAGGTAATTCTGGCCGGCTACGATTTCAGTGGTAACTTTCGCAGCATCGAATCGATTGGAGCACGCCCGGTACTCGTCGACATCGATCCCGCTAGTTCATCGCTGGACGTCACGTTGGTTGAGCGAGCCGTGGGACCCGACACCCGCGCGGTGGTTGTTTCGCATCTGCACGGTGGCCTTGTTCCGATGAGTTCCCTACGAGAAATTGCCGATCGGCGCGGGCTTCAGATCGTGGAGGATGTTTGTCAGACGCCAGGTGGTCAAATTGAAGGCCGCCGCGCGGGGCAGTGGGGTGATGTTGGAGTATTCAGCTTCGGTGGCAGTAAGTTGCTAACCGCGGGGCGTGGCGGTGCTATCGTTACCGCTCGAGAAGAAGTCTATCAGCGGGCGAAATCTTTCTGCGAACAAGGTAATAACGCATTCCCGCTGAGCGAGCTCCAAGCCGCGGTCCTTCTGCCGCAAATTGCGCAGCTCGACGCGAGAAACGCGATTCGTCGCGACAATGCGAAGTTTCTTCGCGAGAAGGTTCGTAGGCTGAGCGGGCTCGCTCCAATCGACAGCACACCAAATGAGAGCGCCGCCGCACTTTTCAAGCTTGCGTGGTTGTTCGACGAAGCCGTTTTTGCGGAGAGTCGTGAAAACTTTCTGGCCGCCATGCGAGCGGAAGGAGTTGCGATCGACGCGGGTTTCCGCGGCTTTACCAAGCGAGGTTCGAGCCGGTGTCGTCGCGTAGGCGAACTGGAACACTCCGCGCGAGCAGCCGAAAGCACCATCCTTCTTCATCACCCAGTGCTACTCGAATCGCGCTCCACGATCGAACGAGTCGCCGCGGCGTTCCTAAAAGTGCATGCGGCCTTTAGTGAATCGAACGCGACGTAGACTCCGATGCGGCGTCGAATTCAGCGGCAAGTACAACCGGAACAGAATCAACGGAACTGGCTTCGTCGTTTCCACTAAATTGCCGACGAATTTTGTCCAATTCGCCTCGCATGATATGGACATCGTCGGGAGCCTCGATGCCGATTTGAACTCGATTACCGGCGATTCGATTGATGACGATCGTGATATTATCGTCGATGACCAGCCTCTGTCCAACTTTTCTGCTAAGTACTAACATCTGAATTCCTCCCTGATGGTGCCGTGGTTGGTAGTTCTGATAGCTCGAACAGCACGACTCGGCTTCTCTGCCGATGGCTCGCTGGCTGCTTCGAAAGTACGGAGCTCATCCATAAGCAAACACGATGCCGAAACAAATGAAGCGATTAATTTTCTCGGTATCGAATCAATTTTGAACATCATTCGGGACACGCCCTCGGACAAAATGCATTCAACCTTTAACCAGTTTGTCGCATTCTGCATCCAGATCTTGGAATCGTGTATCATTTTTGACGACATGAATCTTCTGATGTGAACCAATCGACCGCAGTACTAGATGATCGCTCGAAAGGCTACTTGTCATGTCGCGACCGCTCATTTTGCTTGGAATACTAGTCCAGCTTCTAGTTGTGCCAAGTTCTAAAACCTGGGCAAAGTCACCAGCGGAACTCCTGAACGACGCACAAGCCGCCGCAGCCAGCGGTGATAGCGAGGCGGCCGTACGCCTTGCTTCGGAGGCGATTGAGGCTGATCAAGATTTGGCCCTTGCGTTCTATGTTCGTGGGCGCGAACGCTTTCGGTTGGGACTCATTTCGGAAAGTGTCGCGGACTTCGACCGTTACGTCGAACTCAGGCCATCAGTCGCGTCACGGCAATGGGAACGCGGCATCGCATGTTACTATGCCAAACAATATGTCAAGGGCGCGAACCAGTTCGAGCTGTATCAGACCTATCACGATAATGACGTCGAGAACTCCGTCTGGCGATACCTCTGCATGGTTCCCACCGATGGCGTCGCGAAAGCAAGGTCGACTATCCTGCCGGTCCGCAATGATCGTCGCGTCCCGATGATGCAGGTCCTTGAACTGTATCGCGGCAACCTGAAACCGAATGAAGTGCTAGCTGCGTGCGGTCGTGACGATCCAGATGAAGAGATTTTATCGGGTCGTTTGTTCTACGCGCACCTTTACCTCGGCCTGTACCATGAGGTTGCTGGCGAACTGTCCTTGGCTCGCAAGTACATCTCGCTTGCAGCCGACAAAAAGCTGGCTAAGAACCCAAATGTTAATAGCTACATGTGGGATGTTGCGAGGATTCACGCGGAGTTGATGGAGGAGTCTGAATAGTGAATGTCCGAGATCGAAGGCAAGCAGCGTTTTGGACTTGGATGTTCCTTGTTCGATAGTAGACATTCCGGAAACCGTTCTAACAGGTTCGAGAATTACCGATGAACAAACCAACTCCTCAGCCGATCGATCCCGCGGAAGTAATTGAACTGGCCAAAGCCGTAGTCGAGCGAGATCGTTTTCCCTACTTGGCAACTATCGACGGCGACCAACCCCGAGTTCGACCGGTGTCGCCAGTGCGAACGGATGGCTTTACCATCTATGTTGCTAACCTTCGTTCCTACCACAAGACAGTCGAGATGGATGCGAATCCACGCATTGAACTCTGCTATCTCGATGAAGGCCACGACCAAGTGCGTATCACCGGCATGGCAGAAGTTCTTGAGGATCGCTGCTTGCTTCAAGAGATCTGGGACGCAAACCCGCTGATGCGGCAGTACCTAGGCTCGCTGGATAACCCGCAGTTGATCGTTTATCGCATTGTGCCTTCGCGCGTCCGATTCATGCGAGAGTGGGCCTTGGAATACCACGATGTCCCGTTGACGTGACAATTACCATTTAACGAACGCAGTAAAGAACGCGATCGGATCGGATCAACAACTCCTGTTGGCTCGGTGTGATCGAAGCTCGAAAGATCTCTTCGTCGCTGACGCTCAGCGAATTCCGAGCGACGACTTTCAGCTCTTCGCCAGGCTCTAATACATACACTTCGCCAGCTTCGTTCGGGATGTAGATAAGCCCTTTGGCGGAGATTGGCGACGCAGCAAAGTTCCCTTCCAAGCGGAGCTTGTCCAACTCCTTCCCGGTGGAAGCGTCGTAGCACGTTGCCAATCCAGGTTGAAGGCTTACAACTACCAAATATTTACCTACGACGATTGGCGAAGGGAGGTCGCGACCACCCTTGCGTTTTGTGCGCCAGACTTCGTGCGAGTCGTTCACTATGCCATTACCACCAGTTCGCATGGCGAACATGTCACCGGGACGACCGCTCACCGCGATCAGCAGATCTTCAAATCGAGTTACCGTCGGCGTGCCGCGTCCACGGTCGCCCTTGCAAAACCACAGTTCTCTGCCCGAGGTCGGGTCATACGCGTTGACCCCGAGTTCGCCGTTTACGACGACTTCAACTCGCTGAGGCGTCTGAACGATGACCGGGGTCGACCAACCTCGCAATCGTTCTCGCGGTGTTTCCCAAACCGTCTTCCCTGTCCATTTGTCGAGACCAATGATCGAAGCTTGGTTCTCCGCATCACAGTTTTGAATGATGAGATCTTGAAAAATGATGGGCGAGGCCCCGGTGCCCCAGGGGCCTTCGAATGGCCCTAAATCGCGAGACCACAGTTTCTTTCCATCAGGATCGTACGCATGGATACCGCCACGTCCAAAGAAACCGACGACGACTTCTCCGTCCGTCGCACAGGTTGCGGATGCGAATGTGTTCATCTTGTGCGTTGGCTCTGGTTCGCCAACCCAAGCCACATCCTGCCACCGTATTTCACCGGTCGCACGATCGAGTCCCATGACAATGCGCTCGCGACCTTCCCCCTCCGCAGCCGTCAGGAAAATCTTGTCTTCCCAAACAATGGGCGATGATTGACCTCTTCCTTCAAGAGCCGTCTTCCAACGAATGTTGGAATCGTTCCAAGTGACGGGCAGGTCCGTTGCGTCACTTACTCCCGTACCGAGCGGCCCTCGCCACGCGGGCCAATTCGACTCGGCGCGCAGCGGGCCAAGAGTCCCAAAAGCCAGAACGTAAAGCAGTAACGCAAACCGAGGTATGTTGCGAAGCATTGGCTAATTCCTGAAAATTTTGGCGGGAGGTGGGGGAGGGCAGGGGGCGTCAGTTGAATGCGTCGGTCGTCAGCTGTATTAACGAGTTCAGACTCCCCGACCGAAAGCCTTCCAGGTCAATCGTAACAAACTTAAAGCCGAACTGCCGCAACTGGTTCGATATGCCAGACTGGCTGTCCGAGCAAATCAGTTTCATAATGTCTTCCGAGGGCACTTCGATTCGCGCCAGGTCCCCACGATGATACCGCACGCGGACAGCGAAAAACCCTTGCTCACGAAGGAACCGTTCGGAGCGGTCAATCATCTCAAGACGCTTGGGGGTTACTTCTTCTCCGTAAGCGACACGGCTGGCAAGGCAGGGAGCCGCCGGCTTGTCCCAAACAGGCAATTCCCAGTGCTTCGCCAACGCTCGAACATCTGCCTTGGTAAATCCGCACTCAGCCAACGGGCTTCTCACCGAGTGCTCACTGGCGGCTTTCATTCCTGGGCGGTAGTCGCTTGCATCGTCGATGTTTGCGCCATTGACAACAAACTGGACATCCAGTCGTTGCGTAAGCCCATCGATTTGTGTGTAAAGTTCTGTTTTGCAGTGGTAGCAACGATCCGGAGCGTTTGTTATGTAGCTCGGGTTGGCGAACTCGTCTGTAGATAAAATGACGTGCCGGATGCCGATTAGTTCGGCGAGCGCTCGCGTTTGATCAAGTTCGCCGGATGCCAGACTTGCGCTGGTCCCTGTCACGGCAACTGCCTTCTCCCCCAGAGCTAAGTGTGCTGCCTTGGCGACAACGGTGCTGTCAACGCCTGCCGAGAACGCCACGGCACAACTGCCAAACGACCGCAGTAGCGTCAACAATTCTTCTCGTTTCTCCGGTACCGATGGCATCGCATCATCCGCTCTGAACAAATAAAAGCGGCAATCTCCACCGCAATGCCGTGGCAGTGAGTTTTGTGAGAGCCCGCAGTCAAAAGGTGGGCACCTGAATCGTGAGGAACGTGAGCCAACTGCAGAGCCACCACCAGGGTGGATGAGATGGATATACGCGCGATCACGACTTAAACCGGTTCCCCTACGGACTTCTTATCGGCTCCCCAGAAAATAGCACTGACATCACGAACATGGCAGAAAATTGCCGGAAGTTATTGTCTCAGACAAAACAGCAGAGGCCAAGTGCGGAGACCGAGAATCAAAACTACGCAGCCAAGAAGCACAAAACGCCGCCCGAACGCGGCGTTTTGTGTTCACAAGCAACTCCGTCGTAATCAGTCGTCGCTACTGCTCGACTCTCGGAGTTTTGGTTCCATGACTTTAGTATTGCGTTCTACCGCCAAGACGACGGTACGCTGTTCGACACCGTCTGGACTGCTGGCGACAACTGGCAGTACTTGGCGCCGATCGGGCATGCTCAGGCGAGCGGAGAACGATCCGTCGGCCTGCAATTTCACAGGCGTTCCCGCGAGCGTTACGTGGGCGTTGGGTTTCGTGACACCATAGACAATCATCTCTGCGTCGACGTCGAATTCGAAGTCTCGCTTGCGACCTAGGCTCTTGTCGGCACCCATACCAAAGCGAGTTCCTGCCGGTGAGCCCATCCGACGACCGAGTCGCTCCTCGAATAGCTCTTGTAATTCCCCATTGCCATCCTCACTGTAGCCACCGCTCAAGGCATAGATTTTCTCGCAATTGTCCGCGATTTCCGACCAATCGTTTGCGGCCGAATCGCCACTGCTGGGGCGAGGTGTTGTTACTGAGTTGCTGCGGGCGAGGCTGTAAAACTTACCGTTGGTGGCGAGGTAACCGATGTCGCAACGATAACCTTTACTGACGCCGGGAATGTCGATATACCAAGTCTTCACACCGCCGTGGATTTCGATGTCCCGAACGACCTGCTCCGTCGCGCTAGTCGTATTGCCAGTGTCAGCTCTTACCAAGCGAATAATCGGCTTCGCGGTGTGCCATTGCTCGGCCATGGCGGCTCGTGCTCTTTCGATGCTCGCGCCGAGCAACTCCCAGCAGGCTTGAAGCCAGTAGGCATCGCGAACGAGTAGTACAACGCGGTCTTTCTTCGGAGCGTGTCCGTTTTGCAAGGACTTCTTCGTCCCATTTGTTGCCGCCAAGTTCTTCTGACGCTCACGTTGTTCGTTCACGCGCTGAATCTTCTTGACGATGCGCGGGTTAGTGGGCGGTTCGACCTTGACGCGGGAAGCCGATTTTCGTTTCGGCAGTTTCGCGCTGGTAGAGCTTCTTGTGGGAGCTCCCTTTTTCGCCGCGGTTGGAGCTTTGGACCCTTTGTTTGGCTTCTGGTTTGCCTTTCGCTTTGCCGCGCGGACCAGCGCCCGAACCAGTTCGTCCTTCCGCATGGAACGCCAGCCCTCGACACCGACTTTTTCCGCAAGCTTACCGAGATCTTTCACCGTCTGTGCTTTAAGTGCTGCTGCCGTATACAAAGTGCTGGACCTCCGCATGAACGCCGTTTCGCCCCGACGGCGATACAATCCGCCGGGTGACTGACCTATGATTAATGCGCCCTCCGTGACATCGCTACTACGCTCGAAGTCAGGTGGCACTCCTTGACCAGCTGAGTTTCAAAACGCGAATCTGCATCTTGCAGTGATTCGCATCGGGGCGTGGCGGGCGGCGACCCGCACGACGGCTTTCACTGATTAGGGATTCGGAGTGCTGCGAGCTGTGGGCTGAAAACCGCAGAGACTCCTTAGCTGGGTGGTGTTCTCAGCTAACTCAGTGAACTTCCGTCACCGATGCGAGTTGCAGTTCACTCAGGCTTCCAGCTCTAGGTGTTAATTGCAAAGGTCGCATCGATAGTTCCGAGTGTAATCGATCGATGCGGGGCTTGCAATCAGATGCCCCCTATTGGGACCCCTTGGGCGCATGTTTTCTTCGTTAACTTATTTTATATTAAATCTTTACAAGCGTTTCCTGCGATTCGAGACGCAGCGCTAGGAACCACGGCAGGCCACTACCTCCACGACTACCCTAATCACGACCGGTAGCGGCTTGGATGCCTCAGGTGACGCTATAAGTGCATATTTAATAATGGCTTATGGTGTCTCGGAAGACATTGTGAAAAAAAGCACGAATTCTCGTTGGGTGGCGAGTTGACCGTGCCTTCAGTGCTGGTATAAATGTGGCAACTTCGGGAATCCTGTGTCTTTTAGCGTCCAAAATTGGCTAATCCATTTTGGTTGACGAAAGGATTTGTGAGCCCCACAGGCTGCATCTTTGCGGACCGACGCTCTGTGTCAGGAACGCCTAAAGTTGCTGTCTCCCTAGCGTAGCCAAGCCGTGCGTACGGGTGGCACTTACCGCCTCAATGCAGATCATTTTATTGGTGTCAATTTGAGCCAGGGCACCCCCGCAAATCGCACAGGTGTTTTTAGTGTGGCACGTGCTGCGCTTCTTTTGACTGGATTTTTTATCATCACGTTTCCCGCGTTTGCGATCTATGGCAATCAGGCGCACGGTCGGGCCGGTATTGTTGCGTCGGTCGTTGCTGCGTTTACCTGTTGGGTCGCAGGGGTGGTGGCACTTGCCTTTGTTTCAGCGTTTCGCAGGTCGCATAACGCATTCAATGGGGTTGGTTTGGCGATGGTCTGCCGGATGATGATTCCGATGGCTGTGGGATTTGTTGCGACGAAGCTGAGTGGGCCCCTTGCTGAAGCTGGCGTATTCGGGATGATTGTTGGCTTCTATCTGGTCGGCTTGCTAGTGGAAACTTTGTTAGCGGTTCGCTTGGTAAATAGCTTCACGGAAGAACGAGTTTCAAAGGCGGCGTAGGTCGAGTTCATGGCATCTGCGATTCTACATATTAAAGACAGCTACTATTTCGAGGTGCCGAAGGGGTTGCTCCCTCGGCATTATGCGAGTAAGGCTGATTTCCCCGCACTCTGGGTGCAGTTGGATCCCCAGTTTCAGGCGTGGGAGGCTGAGCGATTGTATGATGAGTTTGCTAAGTTGAATCCAAATGTCGGCCCAAAGGATGGCCTGCTCCAAGAGTATGAAGTTTGGAAGCATGATCATGTAAATGAAGGTAAGCCGTTCGATAAGTTTTTAGAGCAGCATCAGAGTTACGGCGACTGGTTTGCGACAACGGCCAAACTAAGCGGCGGGGCGCAGTGGGAAGCGGCTAAGGAGCGGGCTGGGGGTGATGAAGCTGTTAAGGCTTTCAAGAAGGATGCCACTGTCCAGTGGTCGCCTGAGACGATTCATGCCTACAACAAGCATCTCAGTGGCAAGATTTTGATTCCTCAGCCGTTCGGCGAGTTGCGAAACTTTTATGAAAAGGAAAGCGGGTTTGCGATCTCGCGGTTCATGATCATCGAAGTCGTAATCGCCTTGGTGTTGTGGATGGTTTTCGCTTGGCTCGGCCGTCAGGTTGAGGGTGGCGACCGTCCTCGAGGACGGCTTTGGAATCTGCTCGAAGTGTTTGTGGTTTTTGTTCGCGACCAGGTAGCTCGTCCTGCGATAGGGTCGCATGATGGTGACCGGTTTGTGCCGCTGTTGCTTACTATTTTCTTTTTTATTCTTGGTTGTAATTTATCTGGGATGTTGCCTTGGGTGGGGGCTCCGACAGGGTCGTGGGGTGTCACCTTTGGTCTGGCGTGTGTGACGTTTAGTACGGTCATTGTCTGTGGTATGCAGCGGTTTGGTTTTGTAGGTTTCTTTTTGAACCAGATTCCTGGTATGGATTTGCCGCTCGCAATTGCGGTTGTTCTCAAGCCAATGATCTTGGCTATCGAGTTGCTGGGTTTGTTGATCAAGCATCTCGTGCTGTCGATTCGGCTTCTAGCCAATATGGTGGCGGGGCATATCGTTTTGTTAGCAATTATGATGATGGCATTCAGTGTTCAGGGTGCGGCGAGTGAGTATTGGGGGGTTGTTGCTCCGATTTCTGTCATTGGAGCCACGCTGATAAGTTGTCTAGAGCTGTTTGTCGCCTTTTTGCAGGCGTACATTTTTACATTTTTGTCCGCGCTGTTTATTGGTGCGGCGATTCACCATCACTAATTGGCCACAAGACGATCTGTGGCCTACATGAAATGAGGAGACTGGTTCAGTGAAAGGTTTTGCAAAAATTGCTGCCACGAGCATTGGCGTTGCTCTTTTGTTTGTCGCGCCCGCTGCGGCTCAGGGCAGCGATCGTTCGTTGATTGAGTTCTCCGGTGCGATTGGTGCTGGATTGGTGACGATGGGCGCGGCTTATGGTATCGGCAAGCTCGCTACCGCCGCATACGAAGGTATGTCGCGCCAGCCTGAAGTTGCTGGTAGCATTCAGACCGCAATGATTATTGCGGCAGCGTTGATCGAAGGTTTCACTTTCTATGCGTTATTCATTTGCTCGCAGCAAAACCCTTGGGGCTAGTGCTCTGTAATGCGGGGTCTTGTTTTAATCGCGCACTAAAGAAGGCTGAGGTCGATGTCTCGATTCGTCGCTGGTGTAACAATTGTTTGTGCTTTGCTGTGTTCGGCGCGCGTGCTTGCAGATGACTCCGCGCCGGCGGCGACTTCAGAGGTTGTTGAAACCGACGAAAATGCCGAAGTGAAGGCATCTGGAGGTGAATCCGATGAGCACTCTGGGGCGAAGCACGCCACTGGCGAGCACGGGGAACGGAGTGGTTCCCATGGAACCGTCGATTCTCAGGCACCAGGTGCCGGTCATGGCGAAAGTGAACATCACGACGATGCTCATGGGGGGCACGACGCTCACCATGATTCTACTGACTTGAGTCACATGAATGCTGGGCCTCAACTTGAAGACCCCAGCCAATTCAGAAGCGACTTGGCAATCTGGACATTCGTGGTTTTCTTTTGCTTGCTCCTAATTCTCGGTAAGTTCGCCTGGGGGCCTGTGATGGATGGGCTGGATCAGCGCGAGCAGTCGATCGCGACGATGATTGAAGCGGCGAAACAAGGCCAAGAGAAGGCGGCTGAACAGTTGAAGCAATACGAGGCGAAGCTGGCTGCCGCCGGTGAGGAAGCACGCGAACTAGTGGCTCAGGCTCGCAAGGATGCCGAAACCGCGAAGGATCGAATTCTCTCCGAAGCACAGCAAGCTGCAGATCGTCAGCGGCAGCGAGCTATTGAGGATATTCAAGTTGCGAAGAATGTCGCTCTGCAGGAAATGACTGCAAAGAGTGTGGACTTGGCGGTGAATTTGGCAGGCCGCATCGTTCGCCAGCAACTTAATCCTGAAGATCACTCGCAATTGATCCGTGATGCTATGGATCAACTCCCGAGCCGAAACTGATTTGTGACGACAAAGCCCACCGCTGATCGAGAACGAAATGACGGAAGCTCGCGACAAAGTGTTGTTCGATCCAGGCCAGCAGTACCTTGGCACGGTCTACGCCAAGGCCTTGTTAGGTGCTGCTGAAAAAGTTGGCAATGCCGACTTGGTTGTTAGCGAGCTAGGTGCGTTTGTCGATGAAGTCCTGGCAAACGTCCGGGGCCTTAGTGCGACACTGGCTTCCCCGCGAGTTGCGATTGAAACGAAGGCCTCGCTACTCGACAAGGCTCTTGGCGGTAAGGTTTCAACCGAGTTGCTGAACTTCCTAAAAGTTGTCGCTCGCCATGGACGGTTTGATTGTCTGGGAGCCGTTCGGCAAGCCGCCCAGCAGCAGTTGAATGACTTGCGTGGTCGAGTTGAAGTGTTTCTCTATGCGGCACAGTCGCCCAGTCACGAGTCGATTGAACTGATCAGCAACCGTTTAAAGATGCTGCTTGGCAAGGATGTCGACTTGCAAATCCATGTCGATCAGGAACTGATTGGCGGGGTGAAGTTGCGAATTGGCGACACCGTTTATGATGCGAGCGTGGCAAACCGCCTTGTTCGCTTGAAGAACGAATTGTTATCCAAAACCGGCCAGCAATTGCGGGACAACTTGGACCGCTTCGCATTGGCTGACTGAATCATAAGACAAAAATCGGATATTAGAGATGACGAAATTCAACGCGGATGAAATCGCCTCAGTCTTGCAGGCAGAGATCGAACAGTACGACAGCAGCATCGATGTCCGTGAAGTCGGCACCGTACTCGAAGTTGGCGACGGTATCGCTCGAGTTCACGGCTTGTCAGGCGTCATGGCCAACGAAATGGTTGAGTTTCCAAATGGGACTCGCGGGTTAGCCTTCAATTTGGAAGAGAACAGCGTAGGTCTGATTATTCTCGGTGATTACCTGTCGATCAAAGAAGGTGACGAAGTCCGAGCTCTTGGGCAGCTCCTCTCGGTGCCGGTGGGCGAGGCCGTGATTGGCCGTGTGCTCGATCCACTTGGTAATCCCCTTGACGGCAAAGGTCCAGTCGCCTCGACCGAAACTCGGCCCGTCGAAGTGATTGCGGCTGGCGTATCTGAACGTCAACCGGTTACACAGCCTTTGCAGACTGGCATCAAGGCCGTTGACGCGATGACCCCAATCGGTCGTGGGCAGCGCGAGTTGATCATCGGTGACCGCAAGACGGGCAAGACCGCGGTCGCAGTTGATGCGATTTTGAATCAAAAGAATTCGGGCGTGAAGTGTTTTTATGTCGCCATCGGCCAAAAGGATTCGTCCGTTGCTGGAGTGATCAAGATCCTCGAAGAGCAGGGGGCGATGGAATACACGACAGTCATCGTCTCAGGTGCGAGTTCCCCGGCGCCGTTGCAGTATGTCGCTCCGTACGCTGGAACTGCGATGGCCGAATACTTCATGTGGAAGGGCGAACATGCTCTGATCGTTTACGATGACTTGTCGAAGCAGGCGGTCGCTTACCGTGAGTTGTCGTTGCTGATGCGACGTCCGCCCGGTCGTGAAGCGTTTCCGGGCGACGTGTTTTACTGCCATAGTCGTTTGCTCGAACGATCGTCCAAGTTATCCGATGCATTGGGCGGTGGCTCGATTACTTCGTTGCCAATCATTGAAACGCTGGAAGGCGAAGTATCGGCGTACATCCCTACGAATGTGATCTCGATTACGGACGGGCAGATCTACCTACAGCCTGACCTGTTCTTTGCCGGTATTCGCCCGGCTATGAACGTGGGAATTTCCGTTTCGCGCGTTGGTGGTGCCGCACAAGTGAAGGCGATGAAGAATGTTGCTGGTGGTTTGCGATTGGACTTGGCTGCGTTCCGCGAGCTGGAGGCTTTTGCTCAGCTCGGAACGGATTTGGACGCGGCGACTCAGTCTCAACTCGACCGCGGCTATCGAATGGTGGAGCTGTTGAAGCAGGGTCAATACAAGCCGCTCTATGTAGTTGACCAATTGCTCAGCCTTTATGCCGGTATTCATGGCTACCTGGATGATGTTCCAGTGAATGAAGTTCCGGCGTGGGAAGCAGCGTTCCTTCAGTTCATGCAAGACCAGAAAAGTGCCGTCTGGAAAATGGTTGACGAGAACAAAGACAAAGGCGACACCCTGAAAAAGGATACTGATCCGACGACCCAGGCGGTCATCGAGGCGATTAAAGAGTTTAAGAAGAGTTACAAACCCGCGGAGTAGGAGCTGTTTTCGTGGACTCCGAGAAAGTGCCGCCCGTCAAGTCAGCTGAATTTTCCTTCAGTGACGACGACAGAACGTGGGGGATGCTTGCTCACCTGTCCTATTTCCTGACCTTTGTGATTGGTGTGTCTTGTGTCGCACCCTTGGTCATTTGGGTCATCAAGAAAGACACTTCGGAATTCATTGAAGATCAAGCGAAGGAAGCATTGAATTTTCAGCTATCAGCGTTCATCGTTTCGCTGGTACTGGCAGCAACGGTTTGCGGCATACCACTGATACTTGTCGTGTGCTTATCATGTCGATTGTGTACAGCATCCAAGGCGGCATGGCGGCGAACCGAGGCGAGTATTATCGATACCCTTACACTTTCCGAATGATTAACTAAGTCATGGCCAACGCCAGAGCTCTCGATAAACGTCGCAAATCTGTCCGAAACATTAGGAAGATCACGCGCACCATGGAGTTGATCGCCACCGCCCGATTCAAGAAGGCGATGGATCGGGCAACTGCGGCGACCGCCTATACGCGTCGCATTACGAAGCTCGTTGCTGACTTAGCGTCGAGTGGCCTGGAGGTGCGGCATCCGTTGATGGAGCCTCGGGATGCTACGAATACTGCTTTGCTGCTCGTGCTGACTGGCAACCGTGGTCTTTGTGGCGGCTACAACGGGAATGTAATCCGGCAGACGCTCCCGAGGTTGAGTGAACTGAAGGATTCGATAGCAACCGTGCAGCTTGAAGTTTCAGGCAAGCGCGGAATTTCGGCGCTTCACTTTCGTGGGATCGAACCGAACGAAACCTTTCTGAGTTTTGACGACCAACCGAAGTTTGCTGAGGTTGAACTCATCGCTAATCGTTACCTCGAGGAATATGTTGCAGGCCGTTTGGATCGACTCGACGTCACCTATACTCGGTTCATAAGCATCGGAAAGCAGGAGGCGGTCGTCGAAACTTTGCTTCCGCTCGGCAGTATTGAAGGTGCCGAGAAAGTTGATGCGAGTGAATCGTCCGGTCGCGGTGAATCCATGTATGAGTTCCTGCCGTCTGCCGAAAGCATTCTTGAAGAGGTCGTGCCGACAAGTTTTAAGGTGAAACTATTCAAGTGTTTCCTCGACGCTGCGGTGAGCGAACAGATTGCCCGGATGGTGGCTATGAAAGCTGCGACCGAAAACGCAGGCGAGATGATCAAGCAATTATCGATGACCTATAATCGCGCTCGCCAGTCGCAAATTACGGGTGAGATCATGGAAATCATCGGGGGCGTCGAAGCCTTAAAGAACTAGCAAACCCACTGAAAACTCAAAACTGAAACTAAAGAACATGGCAACAGCAACAGCAACAGGTCGCATAACCCAGGTGATCGGATCGACGTTTGACGCTCAGTTTGACGAAGCAAACTTGCCGCCCATCTACAACGCCGTAAAGGTCGTGAGCGAACACAAAGGTGTAAAGCTGGATTTGACCGGCGAGATACAGCAGCACTTGGGTGGTGGGCGCGTCCGCTGCGTGGCATTGGGAAGCACCGACGGTATGGTGCGCGGTCACGAGTGCATCGACACTGGCGCACCCGTGACGGTGCCTGTCGGCGAGGAGACACTTGGACGCGTGTTCAACATGCTCGGTAACCCGGTTGATGGTCGAGGCGATGTGAACGCCAAGGAACGCTGGCCGATTCATCGTCGGGCCCCCGCGGTGAGCGAGTTGTCGACCAGTACTGAATTGTTCGAGACCGGAATCAAGGTGGTCGATCTGTTAACCCCGTTCGTTCGCGGCGGCAAAGCAGGTTTGTTCGGTGGTGCTGGTCTTGGCAAGACCGTTATTCTGACTGAGTTAATCGCACGTATCGCGCGTGAGCACGGTGGCTATTCGGTGTTTGCAGGCGTCGGAGAACGAACTCGTGAAGGAACCGACCTGTGGCTGGAAATGCAGGAAGCTCAAATCGGGGACACTGGCCGCAGTGTTATTGAGCAAACAGCGATGGTTTTCGGCCAAATGAACGAGCCTCCGGGAGCTCGACTTCGAGTGGCCTTGTCCGCTCTAACGATGGCTGAGTACTTTCGCGATACGACGGGCAAAGATACTCTGCTCTTCGTCGATAACATTTTCCGTTTCTCACAAGCCGGTAGTGAAGTCTCCGCGTTGCTTGGCCGTATGCCGTCCGCAGTGGGTTATCAGCCTACTTTGGCTACGGAGATGGGCGCGTTACAGGAACGTATTGCTTCGACAAGCAAAGGCGCTATTACTTCGGTGCAAGCCGTTTACGTTCCGGCCGACGACCCCACCGACCCCGCTCCTGCTACCGCTTTCGGTCAGTTGGATGCGTTCTTATATCTTGAGCGATCAATTTCTGAAAAGGGTATTTACCCCGCCGTGGACCCTCTGGCGTCCAACAGCCGCATCCTTGATCCACAGTATGTCGGCCAAAGGCACTACAACATCGCACGTCGCGTGCAAACAACTTTGCAGCGATACCGCGAGCTTCAGGACATCATCGCGATTCTCGGTGTGGATGAGTTGAGTGAAGAGGACAAGTTGGTCGTTCATCGGGCTCGCCGCATCGAACGTTTCCTTTCTCAACCGTTTTATGTGGCTGAGGTCTTCACTGGGAAATCGGGTGAGTTCACAAAGCTTGATGAAACCATCCGTAGCTTTGAGGAAATCTGCGACGGCAAGTGGGACCACCTTCCGGAGCAATCGTTTATGTACGTCGGCGTAATCGAGCAAGCCGAAGAACAAGCGAAGAAGGCAGCCGCGAAGGCCAAGTAGAATTCAGCACTCGAAAGTTAGATCTCGGAATATGGCCGAACTAAACTGCATTGTCGTTACACCTGAAAAAACTGCCCTCGAAACGAAGGCAGAGTTTGTGGCTATGCCTCTTTATGACGGTGAGATAGGCATTTTGCCCGGCCATAGTCCTATGATCGGCCGGCTTGGGTACGGCGAGATGCGGATTCGTGCGGGTGGCAAAGACACCCGTTACTACGTTGACGGAGGCTTCGTACAAGTCGCTGATAACGTAGTTTCTATCCTCACGAACCGTGCTGTTTTAGGAACCAGCCTCGACGCAAACGATGCTCGCCAGCAACTTGCCGCTGCGAGCAAGCGACCCGCAACGACCGATGATGCCTTGGAGTTGCGAGACCGGCTGGTCACACAAGCACGCGCCCAGATCCGTGTTGCCGAGCGAAGTAAGTAAGGTTAATTCTTACACAAACGCGGTCGGCACGATCGGTCCATTCAGTCTAGAGTGCCTTCATGAGCGAACGCTTCGTTAATTCGTTCGTCGACAGTATTCAATCGTTCTAGTTCCGCGAACCTTCTGTCGAAGATCATAGCTAGCCTTCATCGCGTCCCTGCACCTTTCTTTCTCAGGACGTCATCTATGCCGCACGCGAGCCACCGCATTGTGGGTGTTATTGAATTGGAATCAACCGTTACCCTGGACGAATCGAACTCATTTCGGCAACGGTCTGCTTTGACCGGCCGCGCCATGGCAGCGGCCATCCGTCGAATCGCGTTCGAACTCTCCGATTCACGCTCGACACCACACAATGCCTTCGAGACAACCGTTAAAGTCGACTCTGCGAAGCTACAACGCGACCTCGAAGCCGAATTGTCTGGACTGCTTGCGAAGCGCGGGTCCCTCGTACTCGGTTAACTCGCCGCCGCGGGAGATTTAACGAGCAGCGAAGATCACCATGATCTGGCGGAGATGGTCCGACCGACCGGCGATTCTGGCGCGAAGACGCACTGCGCAGATACGCTTCTCATTGTCGCGACCGATTGTTTGACGTAGCATGAAACGTCAGATGAGTGCATCACGACAGGCTTTGGCGCTGCGGGAGGAATGAATGGCAGGAATGGCTATCGGCTTCATTGGAGCCGGTCAGATGGCGCGGGCGTTGGCTCAAGGCTTCGTCGCCGCCGAGTTGGTTTCCGCGGACCGTGTTTTCGCCTTTGATCCGGTTGGTGTAGCAGCCGACCAATTCGGGGAACTCGTACCGGGCAGCCAGATTTTGGCATCGAATGCCGCAGTTGTGGATGCAGCAGACGTTGTGATCCTCGCAGTTAAGCCGCAGTGTATCGGCGACGTGATGCACGACCTTGCTGAAGCACCTAACCGCAAGGTCTTGTTCGTTTCTATCATCGCTGGCATATCGCTGGCATCATTGTGCAAGGGACTTAGGAGCGACCGCATAGTCCGAGTTATGCCAAATACACCATGCTTGGTTGGCGTCGGAGCCGCGGGCTACTCGCTTGGAACGGGAGCGACGGCGGAGGACGGCGAATTAGTTGGTAGGCTAATGAACGCGATCGGCATCGCTGTTAACGTGCCCGAATCACTGCTGGATGCCGTCACCGGGCTATCGGGGTCCGGTCCCGCGTATGTGTATACTATGATCGAAGCGCTAAGTGACGGCGGAGTTCGCGCGGGACTTCCTCGCGCGACGGCCACCGCATTAGCAGCGCAAACCGTATTCGGAGCGGCTCAGATGGTGATCTCGACTGGTGAGCACCCAGGTGTGCTGAAAGATCGCGTAACTAGCCCAGGCGGAACCACGATAGCTGGTTTGCAGGTACTGGAGCGAGCGGGATTCCGATCCGCCTTAATCGACGCGGTCGCTGCCGCCAGTCAGCGATCCCAAGAGTTGGGCCAATCTTAAGGAAATCAAGGTTTTCAGGAGAGGTCGTGCCATGCCATCAGTCTTCTGTACGGTCGATGACAAACACATCCCTCTGTATCGTGTCATGTGGATCTCTGATGTTCCGCATTTCTGCGGGCACGGCGACTGTATGCACGAAGGGGATTACGAAGTGCGTTTGGAGCAGGATGAGTCCGTCTGGGCGAGCCGCGAGGAACGCGATAACATGTTAGCTGCGATTGACGCGTGGCAAGGTGGAGCTGACTTCGACGACGAATGGCGGTAAACGATGTCTTTGTTTGAGAACGATCTTTATCAGTGGCGAGAGACTTACTTCGTATTGTTCGAGGAATCGACTCGCCCGCAGGCCAAAGCCGTTGTGGATTCATTGCGGGAACAAGACTCGCACTATGAGGTTTCCAATGTCGTTGCTAACGACGCTGGCCAACTCGAATCACTAACGCTACGGTCCCCGGAAGATTCGTCGGCGATGGACATCACGTACGTTAACGGCGACGAAGTCACGGAACAGCGCGAGGAGCTGTTGAATACTCTGGCTAAATCGACGCTCGCCGAGGGTGACCGCGACAAGCTGAACTTTTTGGGTGAATGCGATTCGCGGTTCGACATCTACCACTTCGAGGAAGCCTCTTTCATTGGGGGCGACGAGGGAGAAGACGATCCGCTAGACCCCGGCGCATTGTTGCTGGTAATGGATTGCCTCGCGAGACTTTGCCAGGGAGTCGGCATCGATCCGCAATCTGGTTCATTGATGTAGCCGCCTCGGCAAATTTCTGCTTATCGGGCCGTCGCTTGAAAATCTGCCTTTTGTCGCAAAATACCTCGATTCCTCCCGCATAATCGTTACGCGTGACGAAAAAGTGGCAAAGGTCGAGTTGCAAAATCGGTGCAGGATTTGAATCGGTAATTACCATGAGAAGTGGTGAAATGTTTACCCTGCCCGGAGGTCGCCACTGTGTTTGGTCGGCTGAATCCCTACCCAAAACGAAAGAAACGCCCAAACAAGGCAGCGCCTCGCGCTGACAGACCGGCCGCGCGACGGCTGGGCCTCGAACCGCTCGAAGATCGACGCTTGATGGCCGTTTTACCGTTGGGCGACTTGCGAGACGGTGGCCCTGCAGATGCGCAAGGGTTTGTGCTCACCAGCGTTATTCCGCAGGATCTGACTGGATTCTCGGTCAGCAACGCCGGGGATATCAACGCGGACGGCTTCGATGATCTTCTGGTGGGAGCGCCGGTGGCTCCGGGAGTATTGGCCGGAACCGGCGGCACGTATGTCATCTACGGGAAGGCATTTGGTTTCGCAGACTTAACACTAACGCCAAACATCGCCGAAGCCGACGGCAAATGGCTTTTCGGACTCAACTCCGCTGATCATATGGGGTTCTCGGTCAGTGACGCAGGCGACGTGAATGCCGATGGCTTCCATGATTTCATCATTGGGGCCCCTTATGCCGACCGAAATACCGGCACTGGCAGCCTCGCTGGGACGGGCCAAGCCTATTTGCTGTTTGGCAGTTCCAACCCGCTTCCCACGCTCACCAGTTTGAACGGGACCAACGGATTCTTGCTGCAAGGCCTGCTGGAATACGACCGATCGGGTTGGTCGGTTGCCTCCGCAGGCGATATGAACGGTGATGGTTTCGATGATTTCATCGTGGGGACGCCAGTCGATGACCTCTCAGTCACCGCCGGAATTGGCAAGGCTTACGTCGTGTATGGCAAAGGTACTGCGTTTCCGTCGACGGTCAATTTGTGGGAGTTGAGCGGAAACAGCGGCTTTCAATTGTTTGGCTTGGCGGCCGACGATCATCTTGGTCTCGCCGTCAATTCGGTTGGCGACTTGAACGGCGATGGATTCGACGACATCGCGGTGAGCTCTCCTTACGCAGATCCAGCTGGTGTTTACGGCGCGGGGACTGGTTACGTGATCTTTGGCGGAACCACTCCGGCTCAGGGCGTCAATCAATTGGATGGGACGAACGGTTTCCGAGTTAATAGTTTCATACCCTACGAGCGCGCCGGTTTCTCGTTGAGCTCAGCGGGCGACTTTAACGGCGACGGCTTTGATGATCTGCTGATTGGAGCCCCCGGCGATCGCAACAATCCCTGGGACTATGATGACAACGCGACGCCAGCTGGCTCCGGGTCAGCCTACGTTATATACGGCAAGGCGAGCGGCTTTAGTGCCTCCATCAACTTGAACTCACTAAACGGTTCTGGTAACGGATTCGGAATTACAGGTATCGATGGAGTTGCTGTCGCGGGAGTCGACGGCGTCGACTATGCCGGATTCTCGGTGAGTGCCGCTGGCGATGTTGATGGTGACGGGTTCGCTGATCTGATCATCGGAGCACCCTACGTCGACAGCAATACTTCCTCGGGTGTTGGAGAATCGTACCTGATCTTTGGTCGTCCTGAAGGGTTTGCGAATGGCTTAACTTTGGCGACGCTGACCGACGATCAAGGGTTACGGCTTCTGGGGGATCGGTTTCTTGATCGTAGCGGGTATTCGGTGTCCGCAGCTGGCGACGTAAACGGTGATGGCTTTGACGACGTTCTGATCGGTGCGCCCTCCTTTTACCCATACTCAGGAACCGCTGGCCGTTCGTACGTCCTATTTGGTCGCGACTTCCGGGGCAAAGCTCCGATTGTGGGCACAGAAGCCGACAGCGAGCTTTCGGGAACTAGCGGTGCCGATGCGATCATCGGCGGCCAAGGTGACGATTTGCTACACGGCGCTGGTGGCGCCGACGTCCTACGTGGCGGGCAAGGCGACGATATTTTGGGAGTGACCGATCTGACGTTTCGCCGAATTGTGGGCGGTCGTGGACTGGACACACTACGAATCGAAGCGTCAGGTCTTTCGCTCGATCTTTCTGCGATACCCGACGTCCGAATTACGGGCATCGAACAAATTGATATTACAGGCAGCGGCAACAATAGTCTGACCATCGGCAACGTCCGCGAAGTCTTGAATCTGTCCGATACGTCAAATCGGTTGATCGTTCGCCGCGACCTGGGCGATACCGTCAACATCGGTTCAGGTTGGACGGAGGTCGCTCCAGTAACTTACGACGGGAAGCCCTTCCGCGTTTACACGCAAGGAGCCGCATCTCTCGCAATCGAGAATCCACCGCCGCAGCTTGACTTGAATGGCGACAACGACGCTGGCCTCAATTTCCAGGCGACTTTCGCCGAAGACCAACCGCCAGTGAGTATTGTTGACGCCGATCTGACCGCATCCGATGAGGGTTCTCTGGTGTCGGCAACGGTCACGATTTCGAACTTGATGAACGGTGCTGCGGAATCACTGAGCGTGACGGTTGGTACGTCGGGACTGACCTCCGCGTACAATCCGGCATTGGGCCGGCTGACTCTGACAGGAACTGCTACGGCATCGGTCTATCAAACCGTACTTCGAACGCTTCAGTATCGAAACTCTTCCGATGCTCCGGAATTGACTGATCGCATTATCACCGCGACCGTGAACGATGGCACTTCGGCCAGCACGCCAGCGACTACGACAGTTTCGCTGACCTCGGTGAATGACGCACCGGTGCTTAACACGACGCCTGCGCCTGTGTTCACGCCCATTCCGGAAGACACCACCGATCCGTCCGGTGACTTTGTCGGTTCGATTGTTCGCGATGGTTCCATCACGGACCCAGATGGGACAACTCTGAAGTCGATCGCTATCGTGGGAACTAGCACAGGAAATGGAATTTGGCAGTATCAAACGACCGGCGATTGGGTTGATTTGGGTGTCGTCAGCGCTACGAGCGCACGTCTGCTCACGTCGACCGCCAAGCTGCGATTTGTCCCCAGCCCCGATTTCAACGGTACCGCCACGCTCAGGTTTCGAGCTTGGGACGAAACCCTTGGTACTGCTGGGACGGTGCATGACACTTCCACCAACGGCGGGACTAACGCATTTAGTTTCAATGTCGTCACGGCGACGCTCACCGTGCAAAGCGTGAACGATGCACCGATACTCGATCCGAGCGCCAACCATATCCTGACAGCCATCGAGGAAGACGAAGTAAACTCGAATGGTGACCCGGTCAGCTTGATTGGGCAGTCGGGATCTATTACCGACATCGACGGTCCTGTTATTGGCGGGATTGCGATTGTCGCTGTCGATAATTCCAATGGAACGTGGCAGCACGGTACCGGTTCCGGCTCTTGGACTGCGTTAACGGCGTCGCCGACGTCGGCGTTGCTACTGTCTCCACAAAGGCGAATTCGTTTCGTTCCGGACGCTGGCTTTCATGGCACGGCGTCGATCTCATTCCGAGCTTGGGACCAGTCCACGGGGGTCGTTGGAGGACGCGCCGATACAACAATTACGGGAGGCACGACGGCATTCAGCACGATTCAGGAGAACGCTGTCATTACGGTGATCCAAGTCGATGATCCACCAACAATAGACCGCATCCCGGCGGTCATTTTGGACACGAGCATCTCGTCGTACGATGTCGAACTCTCGGGGATCACTGATGGTGATGCAAACACCGAGGTGCTCTCCATTACCGCGACGAGCAATAATCACGATATTCTGCCAGATCCGACGGTTGACTACACTTCCCCGAATACGACGGGAACATTGACGCTCGCCCCGATCGCAACTGAGCCCGGATCGGCATTGGTTGCGGTGACCGTTCGTGAAGCCGATGGCGGGGCCTTTACGCGAACTTTCCTCGTGAGCATTGGCGAGGACGGCAAGGTGTGGCAGAACACAACCAATCCACGCGATGTCGACAACAGCGGCTTCATCGTACCGCTCGACGTGTTGCTCATTATCAACGAACTGAACAACCCACGTTACCGTGACAGTTCCGGTCGATTGCCGCTACCGCCACCGGAAGGAAGCCCACCACCCTATTTCGATGTCAACGGCGACGCGCATGTTACGCCGCTCGACGTTTTGATTGTGATTAACTTCATCAATAATCGCGGTAGCAGCGAAGGTGAAGGTTCCGCCGACAGTTTTCTCGTTGGTACGACGGCATCGAACATCTTTCGCGAGGATCTCGGCACAAGCGGCTACAAGGAACTCGGGTCGTTCGAGGATAGCGATCCATCGAGCGTGGAAACGCCAACGCCTCCAGACTCGATGCGAGTCGGCACTAACATCGATCACCGTTCGCGTGACGAATGGTTTGCGGGTCTTGCCCACTCAGAGGACGACTTCTTGATTGAGATCGATTTCGCTGACGGTGGCTGAGTCCCGAGAGACTAGCTGGCGAGCATGAAAGTAACTCGTTCAGCTCAAGAAGATCAGCCAAAGGCCGAGTCCCACAACGGCGATTGCAGCCACGACGGCCACAATCATCCACAGATTGAACTCAGCGCCAGAGACGCGAACTTTGTGGCCACACTTGGGGCACTTGTATCCGGCATCGACGAACGGCTTTGCTCCACTCTTATAGCCGCAGGAGTCGCACTCCAGTTTCTCCCATTCGCCACACACCGGGCATTTACCGGGCGTTTCATACTTGGTGAAGTCACGATCACATTCGTTGCATCTATAAATCGTTATGTCCTCATATTGCTTATCATGCGCCGGACGAGGAACGCCGATCCCCAATCCACAATTAACCTTTGGAGGATTGGAGCTCGTCGGACGCAAAGGGACCGTCGCAGCACTTTGTTTCGAGCTAATCTACTTCGTAACTTACTCTTGCGAAAGAAGCACAACTCCGCCGGTCCAAGTTTCCTGCGGGATGCTGATTCGCGTTCCTGAATTAAGCTTACGCCGATAGACGTTGAGCCGAGTTCTGCCGCCGTCGGTATAGCCAAAGGATAAGCCTTCGGCTTTCTCCCAACCAGCAAGTTCGGTCGAGCGTGGCGCGCCGGCCATGGCCATCAAGATTGTCGTGTCTTGCTTTGCTTCCACGGTCACCGACGCCGGTTCGCCTCCATGAGTTTGAACAATCTCCCAACCACGTAGCGTCTCTGGCACGTCGTACCAAACGTAGTCACGGTTCGCAAATGCACGTTGGCCATTGTCGAGAACTCCAGTGGCGACGTGCCGTGTATCCAAAATCAGATTGGCGGTTTCACGACGGTCTGTCGCTTGCCAATTATTCGGTCGGTAGTACAAGTGGCCGTCTTCGGCACCGATCACCAAGTCAGCTCGCCCATCATGATCCCAATCCACAACTGTCGGACTTGTGGTGTGCCCAGCCAGTCGTGTTTCGTCCACGGGGCCCTCGTCGTGGAAACACCAAGGTTTTTCCTTTGTGGATACATTGCGCAACAAATTGATGCTTGTGCTATTCACGAGTAGGTCGAGGCGGCCATCGCCATCCCAATCCGCAAAGCACAACTTGCGACGTCCGCTTCGACCAGCCTCTCCGGCATTCAACCGCAACGGCTGTCCTGTCGAATCTTGGAAGATGCGCTGGCCTGGGGCGAGTTTCAATCGGTCGCTGTCGCGAGAACGACGGAAGAACGAGAGGAACCCCTCGTGGTCGAGCATAACGAGGTCGTTCAGCCCGTCGAGATCCAGATCAATGACGACGGGTGTCGTCCGCCATTGTGTGTTAAGTTCGTCGCCAGTGGGTTTCCACCAGTTCCACGCGGGATGCGGGGGCGAGCCGTCAGGCCAATCCACTTCGATCGGTGCCGCTGCCGCCAGCTGTGGTGAACCAACTTTTCCGGTATTTCGATACCAAACGACTTTGCCCCAGATCGAATTGACCACGAGATCTCGCAGCCCGTCGTGATCCCAATCGGCAACGCTCAATGTCGTGTAGCCCCACTTGGCTTCGCATGGACCTTGGATCGATCCATTCGCACCGGCCTGAATGCGAATCGTCTTGCCATCCGCATCGAGCAACCTTGGTTCCGACCAGGCTGGCGGATTGCCGCCGTCCAGGTTCTCGATCAACGCAATGTAGCCGGCCGAGTTGCCGCACACTAAGTCTTCGTCGCCATCATCATCCCAATCGACGCTCACCGGAGTAACCAGCGCGCCGAATTTGGCAAACTGAGCTTCCTGTCGAAAGTATTTTGGCGGCAAGAACTGGGGTGTGCCTTCGACAACTCGGCCCGAATGCTCCACAAACGCCACGCGCCCGTCTTCGTCTCCTACGATCAAATCGACGTCGCCATCGCCGTCCCAATCGACTGCTGTGGGGACAATCATTTGCAAATCCATTGTCAAACGCTCGCCATTCGTTTTCAGCTTGCGAGCCGATGCATATTGCGGTCGTCTCCTCGTTCCTACATTCTCGAAGTAATTGAAGCTATCAATGAACTCGCCACACAGCAGATCGAGGTCGCCGTCACCATCGAAGTCGGCAAAGTTTGGGGATGGCATACCATAGACGTCGATGGGCTTACCAGCGGCTTGAACTTGCACAGGATCTTCGTAGCTCGGCTTTTCGGTCGTGCCGCGGTTATGGAGAAGATAGACGAGTCCTCGCAACGGTCCGTTCGTCCAGTTGCCATTGGAATCATAGGCGTTGTCCCAACCGTAATCGGTCCAGTCACCGACACCAACGATTACATCCAACGCACCGTCTCCGTCGTAGTCGACGTACCGCCAAAGATTCTGCCGGACCTTGTTTGGGTGGATGTTCGTCTTGCTGTAAATCTCCGTCCGGTCCTCGAATTTGTTGTCGCGGAACCCCTTCAACTCGTGTCCCGGGATTAACACACGAGGTTCACCGTCGACGTAAGAGACGCTGATATTGGCGTGCCGGTCGCCAACCACGACCGCGGGTTTGAAAACAGGCATTTTGCCACCGCCGGGATTCTCGAACAGGTGAATGCCGCGGTAAGGCACATCGGGGCAAGACACAACCAAATCGAGGTCGCCATCTCGGTCCCAATCGATTGGCAGGGGCCACGCCCACAGCCCAACTCCCAGAAAACTCGTTGCGTCTTTGCGATTGACTGTCAGTCGCTGAAGCTTTGCGGCGGATGCGATCGCGCTCTTAGATGTCGTCTCCTTCGCTTCGGCGAGTTGTTCAACATCTTCAGGCCAAACACTATCAGTGATTGGTTTCGCCAGCAGCTTACTCGGATCGAGCACAACGTGCCGCACGCGTTGTCGCCGCCAGGTGTAGGTAATATGAACCAGTCCATCGTCTGTCTGGATCACCGCTGGATACGAGTACTCACCCTTCGATCGCTCCAGAACTAATGCTGCCGACCACTCGTGGCCGTCTTTGCTAATGGCGACGTTTAGCATCTCGCGATTCGATGGAAACGAGCTGCCGCGATTTGTGTGGTTGTAAACGAGCAATTGCCGACCATCGCCCAGCGTTACCGCATCCGTCCCCGAATTGGGATTCGGCAACCCTGTCGACGTGAATTCACTCCAGGTCTTACCTTCGTCCTCAGACCACGTTTGCCAGACGTGACCGTCGCTACCATTCTGGTTGCGGCAAAGCATTTGCCAACTTCCGTTGCCATGAGTCAGCAAACTTGGCTGGATCGCACCGTTTTCTTTGGGATTCAAGAACCCTGTCGTCGTCCATGTCTTTGCGTTGTCTCGCGTGACCTCAAGATGTACACGCCATCCATTGTGCTCGGTACTCGACGGACACCAAATCGAACCATCGGGCATTTGAACGGGTTTGTTCTTAACGGGACCGATTCCCTTGTTTGGCAGTCGCGTGCGATCTTTCCAGCTTCGTCCGCTGTCGGTCGAGACCAGCAGTTCGCCCCACCATTCGCTGGGACTCGGTCCAACCTTAAAAAACAGTTGCAAGGGACCGTCTTTTGGCTGGAAAAGAACGGGGTTCCAACAGGGATAACGCAAGTCGGCAGACTGTACACCTGTTGCCACTTCCGCCGGTGCCGTCCATGCGCCGTTTAACTTTCGAGCGACCCAAATTCCCACGTCTGGATTCTTCTCACGCGTACCACCAAACCATGCGGCAATCAATGTTCCATCCGTGGCTTCGACGATCGTCGAGGCGTGGCATTGCGGGAAGGGAGCTGTCTCGTAAATGAACTCGCTGGAGATGATTGCCGATTCGGCGGTGACGTTCGCGGAGTTGTATATCGTTGCTATGACGAATAACAACGATGTAAACAAACGTGATTTCATTAGAGGCAGCCTTTCGATAGTTGCGAGTCGTGTTTGAGCCAATTTAGCTGGCCCAGTTGCTGGGTCAAGCGTTTGTTTGATGTGGCAAGCGGCGGCATTGCAAATTCAACGAAGTCCACGCGAAGATCCGACATCGTTGTACGGTGAACGCTGGGCCATTCTAATACGACCGTCATTCTGATCCTTAGTTCTTGTGGGATGCGATTCGTGAAACGGTTCTCTTCGACGCAGATCTCTTGGGCGGAACCGTGGTTCTTTCTCGTCCGGATTCGCGAGCCTTGGGGCTGGCGTCGGAGACTTTTCTGGGCCTTGGCGGCATCGACCGTAATGTTCCGCGCGTTGTACTTCTTTCCACCTGTTCAGCGCGGACTGCCTACGACGATCGGGATTAGCCTGCTCGCAGGATTTGTGCTCGTCGCACTACTTGATGTGAATAACATGAGCGGTTCGTGCTGTAGGAAGGACAGATGCGATCCGACAGTTTATACTGCGAGTTGTATGTTTTGGATTTTATGGAGTCGACGCCGATGATGAGAGTTTTCCTTGCCGTGCTGATTGCGAGTTACCTGAGCAGCCCCACGTTACAGGCAAATGATCGTCCGAACATTGTTCTGATTGTCGTTGACGATATGGGGTTTTCAGATTTGGGTTGTTTTGGTGGCGAGGTAAGCACACCAAATCTCGACCAACTGGCCTCCGGCGGTCTGCGATTCACACAGTTCTATAACTGCGCCAAATGCGAGACGACACGGGCGACGCTACTTAGTGGTCAGTACCATCCGTCGGTCGGAATCGGAAAGCTGGAGAATTGTATGACCATTGCCGAGGGAATGAAGCTCGGCGGTTATACGACGTTGATGAGCGGCAAGTGGCACATGAACAGCACGCCGGTCGAACGTGGCTTTGACCGCTACTTTGGGCATTTGAGTGGTGCATGCAATTTTTTCAAAGGCGACAACACATTTCGCCTGGATGATAAACCATTTGATGTACCGGACGAGGGTTTTTACACAACGGACGCCGACACCGATTACGCCATCGAGTTTTTAAAGGGCGCGGATGCCGACAAACCCTTCTTTTTGTATCTGGCTTACAACGCCCCACACTATCCGTTGCAAGCACCTCGCGAAGAGGTGGAAAAGTATCGCGGTAAGTACATGATGGGGTGGGACGAGTTGCGCAAGACCCGCCTCGCTCGTATGAAGGATCTCGGAATCGTCTCTCCGAACTGTCCGCTCTCACCACGGCCCGATGATGTTCCGGCTTGGGACGAAATGTCTGCCGAGCAAAAGAACGAACAAGATCTGTTGATGGCGACCTATGCGGGTATGATCGACCGAGTGGACCAGAACATCGGTCGCTTGATTGGACATCTCAAAGCGACCGAGCGCTACGAGAATACCTTATTTATGTTTTTGAGCGATAACGGCGCTTGCCCTTTCCAGCGAACTCAGCCCAAGACTTTGAAGAACAAGTTGATGCCCTGGGATCCGGAGTCGTATTGGACCTACGACAAACGCTGGGCGCATGCCTGTAACACGCCACTTCGTGAGTACAAACAGAATCAACACGAAGGTGGCATCTCGACCGCCTTCATCGCGCATTGGGCCAAGGGCATAAAAGCACCTGGTACCATCGTCAGCCAACCCGCTCACTTAGTCGACTTGATGGCGACCGGGTTAGACTTGGCCGGCGTCGCGTACCCCGATACCTACGGCGGCAAAAGCGTCGGTAAAGCACAGGGGCTTAGCTTGGCACCAATCTTTGCAGGCCATCACCGACAACCACACGACGCACTTTTGTTCACGTTCTATGGCAAGAACAATGCCTTGCGTGTCGGTGATTGGAAGTTAGTCAACATTAATAATGGCCCCTGGGAGTTGTACAACATCGCCGACGATCGTACGGAGCTGAACGACCTTTCCGAATCGCAACCGGATCGCTTTCGCGACCTGCAACTGAAATGGGATGTGATAGCGAAAGAGATCGGCGCCGAACGAAAGCAAGCGAATGTTGGTAAGAAGAAGCAAAAGGGCAAGTAGAGAGTTGTAATGATCAGAAGCAACTCGGCTGGCGTTGCATGATTACCGTCTGACTGCAAGGCCTTGGGACTTTGCCCGCGAAAGGGCAGGACTACAAACATCGATAGGCAACCCACGATGAATCGACTCCTTCCGATTATGTTTGTGCTGATCGCCGCTTGCACCAGCGTTAATTTGTTCGCCGTCGAGCGACCTAACATCGTCTGGCTCAGCTGCGAAGATATCAGCCCGCATCTTGGCTGCTATGGCGATCCACACGCGACGACTCCGAATATCGATCAACTGGCTGCGGAGGGCGTGCGATATACACACGCGTTCGTGACGGCTGGTGTCTGTGCTCCTTGCCGGTCAGGCATCATTACGGGGATGTACCAAACAACGATCGGCACGCAACACATGCGAAGTACCGCGATGCTGCCGGAGCATGTCAAACCGTTCACGATTTATCTTCGTGGGGCGGGCTACTACTGTACGAACAATTCAAAGACTGACTACCAGTTCAAACATCCCAAAGCGACGTGGGACGAATCCAGCGGAAAAGCTCACTGGCGAAACCGTACTGACCAAGACCAGCCGTTTTTCAGCGTCTTCAACTTTACCGAGTGTCACGAATCGGGAATCGCCAGCGACAGCAAGTACGCTAAAGTGACGAAAGGGCTCGCCAAGCATGATCCTCAGTCCCTTACCACCTTGCCGCCTTATTACCCGGACACACCGGATGTGCGAGCTGATTGGGCACGTTACTACGATGTTGTCACCGCGATGGATCAGCGCGTCGGCGAGATCATCGACCAGCTCAAAGAAGATGGACTTTACGAAGACACGATTGTGATCTATTGGTCGGATCACGGCGTGGGGTTACCTCGTGCCAAGCGTTGGTTGTACGATTCAGGCATACATGTGCCGTTGGTCGTGCGTGTACCGGACAAGTACAAACAATTGGAACCTGGCGCTTCAGGTACGACCAGCGATCGCCTTGTCTCGCTGATGGACCTTGGGCCCAGCACGCTGAGTCTGGCAGGAGTGCAGGCTCCGGAGCACATGCAGGGGCAAGCCTTCCTTGGTAGCCTACAGTCACCTGCTCGTAAGTATGTTTATGGGGCGCGCGATCGGATGGACGAACGCTATGACATCATCCGCGCTGTCCGCGACCGTCGTTTCAAATACATCCGCAACTACGAACCGTTCAAAGCTTACTACCAATACATCAATACGGCAGAGCAGGGGAGGTTAATGCGGGAGATTCGTCGCGTGGCCGCCGAGGGTGCATTACCCCCAGCTGCAAGACTGTTCATGTCAGCAAACAAACCTGTCGAAGAACTTTATGATTGCGAAGCTGACCCGCACGAGTTGAATAACCTGGCCACGGAGCCAGACCACCAAGAGGTTTTGGTCCGGTTGCGCGATGCGCACATGAATTGGGTCATCGAGACTAAAGACCTCGGTTTGATCCCGGAGCCGGAGATTGCCGTTCGCGAGGCAAATCTCGGTAATCGATTTGCGATTCTGCGGCAGGCTGGTGCAGAGACCTTGATGACGCGAGTGCGCGACGCAGCCGCTTTGTCTTTGGATGCTCAGGCCCCCATAAGCGACTTGCTCGCCGCGTCCCGCGACTCGGATGCGGCGGTGCGTTACTGGGGAGCCATTGGGATTGGAAATCGAGGGCAACAAGCGAAGGAGTGCGTCTCGCGGATGCATGAACTGCTCGAAGATGAATCGGCGGTTGTAAGAGTTGCCGCGGCCCGTGCGCTCTGTCGGATGAATCAGGCTCAGGCGGCTTTGCCCGTGCTAACTTCGATCCTCGAACAAGGCGCCCAATGGGAGCGATTGCATGCGATTATCGCACTCGACGAAATTGACGAGATGGCTCGCCCGGCACTCGCCGCGATGAAAGAGGCTCTTGACTACCGTGACGACTTTGACCAGCGTGGCAAGTACACGGTTCGAGTCGCCAATCGAGCATTGAACGAATTACTGGGAACTGACAATACTGTGCCCTAGGGTACTGCGCGCAACCGATAACGAGGAGTTATGGAATGAATGTCCACTCAGGAGAAACGCTATCTCGTCGCCAACTCATCGAGCGTTCAGCGATTGCGGCGGGTGTTGCCGCGGCGGTCGCCGCTCTACCGAAGCAACTGCAAGCTTCCAGTCCCGTCGTTCTGAGGAAAGGCGACGTCGTTCTGTTTCAGGGCGACTCGATTACCGATGCGGGCCGAGATCGCAACAATCAAGACAAGGCCAACCATGCGCGAGCTCTAGGGACGGGTTATCCAATGTTAATCGGCCCCGAGTTGCTGCGTGATCATGCTTCGCTTGATTTGCAGATCTTCAACCGTGGCATCAGTGGTCACAAGGTGCCCGATCTCGCCCAGCGGTGGCAGCAGGATACGATCGATCTAAAGCCGGCGTTGTTAAGCATCTTGATCGGCGTCAATGACATTTGGCACAAGTTTGCAGGACGTTACGACGGAACCGTCGCGGACTATGAAACCGGCCTTGCTGCTCTATTGGCTAAAACTCGTGACGCATTGCCAAATGTAAAGATCGTCGTCTGCGAACCCTTCGTATTACGTTGCGGTGCGATCAACGACACTTGGTTTCCGGAGTTCGATCAGCGCCGCGCAGTTGCCAAAAAAGTCGCTGCCGATGCGGGAACGATGTGGGTGCCTTTCCAGACGATGTTTGATGAAGCGGTCGCTTCAGGAACCGCTCCTAATTACTGGGCCGGTGATGGAGTTCACCCAACTCTGGCAGGCCACTCGTTGATGGCGCAGACTTGGCGCAAGGTGGTTGGTCTTTGAGCCAACGATCGATGACCGACCGATCCGCACAACAACCCGGGAAGGTGTACTTGATTGGGGCCGGGCCCGGCGACCCCGAGTTGATCACGTTGCGCGGCGTCGAGCGTTTGCGTCGCGCGGATGTGGTTCTGTACGACTACTTGGTAAATGCTCGCGTTTTGGAACACGCACGCGGCGATGCCGAATTGATTTGCCTGGGGAAACATGGGCGGACGCGCATCTGGACGCAGAGCGAAATTAATGATGCGTTGGTCCGTCTCGCTCGCGAAGGAAAAACTGTCGCAAGACTAAAAGGCGGCGATCCCGCTGTGTTCGCACGAGGTGCAGAAGAGATCGAGGCGCTTGTCCTCGCTAAGATCTCGTTCGAGGTGGTCCCCGGAATAACGACTGCCTTGGCCGCGGGCAGTTACGCTGGTATTCCGATTACACATCGTGAATATGCTTCGGCGGTGGCACTCGTCACGGGACACGAGGGACCTGACAAAGAAACTTCTGCGGTCGACTACAAAGCATTGGCCGCATTTCCCGGAACTCTTGTCTTCTATATGGGGATCACGACCGCATGCATCTGGACTAAGGCGTTGATGGAAGCTGGCAAGGCGTCCCACACGCCCGTGGCAATCATCCGTCGTTGTAGCCTGCCTGATCAGCGACGTATCGCTTGCACGCTCGGTGACGTCGTCGAAGTGTTGGATGCGGAAAGGATTCGTCCTCCCGCGATCATCGTCGTGGGGGAAGTGGCAAGGCTCGCCGACTCGTTCTCGTGGTTTGAAAAACGCCCGTTATTCGGTCAACGCGTCCTGGTGACTCGACCTGGATCACAGGCGAACAAGTTGTGTGTCTTGTTAGAGGATCTTGGTGCGGAAACGATCGTTCAACCAGCTATCGAGATTCTACCTCCGACCGATTGGAGGCCTGTCGACGATGCGATCGCCAGACTTGACGAGTTTGATTGGCTCGTTTTTTCAAGCAGCAATGGCGTGCGTAATTTTATCAGTCGGCTGTTGTCGGTGGGCAAGGACGTGCGGGCCTTGGGTGGTTGCAAGTTGGCGGCAATCGGTCCCGGTACGTCGGACGAGTTGTCTCGCTATCACTTGAAGGCCGATCTGCAGCCAGCGGAGTTTCGCGCCGAGTCGTTGGCCGCGGAATTATCGCCGATCGCGAATGGTCAGCGGTTTCTGCTCTTGCGGGCTAGCCGGGGACGCGAGGTCTTGTCGCAAGAGATTGCTGCAGCTGGCGGTCAAGTCACGCAAGTTGTCGTTTACGAAAGCGTTGATGTCCAAACACCAGACGCCGAAGTCGCCGCCGATCTGGCCGCAGGGAAGATTCACTGGGTCACCGTGACCAGTTCGGCGATCGCGAGATCGTTAGCAATCATGTTTGGCGATGGCCTGAGGCGTTCAAAGCTTGCGAGCATCAGCCCAATTACGTCGGCAACGCTCAGAGAGTGCGGTTTCGAGCCAGCGGTCGAGGCGAGCGAATACACGATGGAAGGTGTTGTTCGCGCGATCGAAGAAGCTGTCCAGGCCTAGTCGCGTTGCTCGGTCAAACGCCGAACAAAGCGGCACCCCACGAGGTAGTTCTGGTTCAATTCACTTTCGCTGGGACTGCTGTGGATGAT
Organism: Planctomycetaceae bacterium; assembly: GCA_020638995.1. Taxonomy (GTDB): domain Bacteria; phylum Planctomycetota; class Planctomycetia; order Pirellulales; family Pirellulaceae. Next base: position 606,663 of record JACKHM010000005.1, on the reverse strand, counting down.
CTTGGCGACGAAGAACTTGAAAGGAACGGTTCCGAGAGCCACGACGACATGCTCTGTCGTTGGTTGCCGATACGAGATGAAGGAGAATCCTCGGGGCGACAGGTCGCGGCACTGCACTTGGCGGAAGTCCTCCTGCAGCGGAAGGCTGTTCGCGTCGTAGGGTGCCAACAGTTGGATGCACTCGTAGTTGCGCCGAGTTCCCTCGCGCCGTTCATCGCCGCTGAGCGCGTTTTGCTCGGCTAAAAGTTCGCTGATTGTATCGAACAAGTCTGCTTCGGTCAGGGCAGTCATACGGTCTGGTCCTTTGGCGGCGCGTGCGGCGAGATGGTTTGTTTTTCGGCTTCAGCCTCCTTGAAAGATAGGTTACGCCGTTCGAGCAACAAAAAAAGACTTCCAAAGTTTCAGAAACTTCGGAAGTCTTAAGCACCATCAATAACACAACGCAGAACGCCACACGATCGGTCCATAACGATTGAACCAGATGTATGGGCTGCGCGAGGCTCGTCAGACGAACCAATCGTTAAGCAGATTCGCGAATGTGAACCCACGTGTGAACATGTGGCTTGCCGCGGAAGTACCACACCATCGCAGGACCTTCGACTTGCCATACGTCCCAGACTTCATCGTCGCCAATGTTCTCGTCTTTGTAATACGAGAAGTGCAGTTTGTCGAAGCCGTTCTTATTCACAAGCTTCATCGACTCTTTGCGATCTTGCTCACGGAAGGGAGCCAGTAGATCTTCAAGCACTTTCTCGGCGAGTTCTCGTTGGTCGGCGCTCAAGTCACTGACCGGGATGCCCGCCAGATCCGTTGAATTGCCGCTGAGCTTGACGGTTTCTTTGCCGTGCTCGCCTCGTGATTTTCCGAGCAGCGCGACTTTGCGCTGCTTGCCGTCCAACGCTTGGAACAATTCGTTAGCTCGCTGCGCCTGATACCAGTAGACGTTTCCAGTATGCTCCGCCGACTCGTTGAAGCTTTCGGCGGCATGCCCATAGAAAATAGGACCTCCGAATGCGGCACCTGCGACCGAATCGCCGTCGCATCGTCGTGTGACATGTCGGCCAGTCAAAACGAACTCGAATTTGCCCGTGCCCGGTTCGCCAAACAATGCAATTGAGCTGCCGGCAAAGCCACCATCATGGTCGACCTGATCCATTACCTTTTGCGCCCACTCGGGGCTGTGCAAGCCATTAAAGATCTGTGTAATGAGATCTTGTTGCTCTTTGGTGAAATCTCGGTCGAGTTGTGTCTTCGTGATGTGCCAGTTGTTGTTAATCGCGGAGCGAAGTTCGTGATCAAAGGGAAACGCGCAGAGCTTCTTCTGCTTTTCGTCCAAGGTGCCGTAGAGTTGCTGGACGAGAGTCTCGGAAGTAGCTGGCTCGGCGGCTTTTGCGACGGCAGGAATACCACTCACGACTCCGGTCGACGCGGCTGCTACACCGAGAGCAGTTGCTGACTTCAGGAACTCGCGACGGTCCACAGAATTAGGATCACAATCTCGACATTGACGGTGCATTCTCGACATCTTGGAACTCTCCTGGGAGGGGCGGGAAGTTAGTGGAGGGCAGGGCACGCTACTCGTGATTAGAACCAAAGCAGATTTACGAAGCAATTCGCCCCTCAGTTCGGCCCTCTGTAGGTGGCGTTGCAGCCAGCCGTAGACTGGCTATATTGGTGGTTTGCCTTGCAGCTAGTTAGTGCAAGGGGTGAGTTTTGATTTTGTAGGCTGGGCCGCGACCCAGCATTCCGAAGCCGGGTCACGACCCGGACTACAACGAGGAAGTTCCGATGGCACGCGTCTGTGAAGTTTGTGGAAAAAGCACCCAGATGGGGAATACTGTTGAGCTTCGTGGTAAAGCGAAGTATCTCGGCGGTGTTGGTACAAAAGTCACCGGAATTGCTCGCCGGAAGTTCAAACCCAATTTGCAACGCGTCAAAGTCACCACTGCGAATGGCACCAATAAGACGATGCGTGTGTGTGTTGCCTGTTTGCGGAGTGGTGCTGTCAGGAAAGCTGTCAAAGCGAAACCCTTCGTGGTTCCGGGCGAAGGTAAAGCTAAGGCAAAGGCTACTTAGTCATGGGACTTTCCCGTGACGAGGTCGCTAAAGTCTCTCTACTTGCACGGCTCCGCTTCGGCGATGACGAGTTGGATATCTTGACGTCTCAGCTCAGTCAGGTTGTTGAGTACGTGCGTCAGCTGGAAGAACTCGATACCGAATCGGTTCGGCCGATGGCCCATGTAGAAGACATCCACAATGTGCTTGTCGATGATATTCCCAGGCCAAGCCTAGATCGTGAAGAGGCTTTAGCGAACGCTCCAAAGCGAGATGAAGAATGCTATCGGGTGCCGGCGGTTCTGGGCGAGTGAGCATTGCGGCATTCCGACTCCGTCTACCTAAATCCTAATCCGGCATTATGGCTGTCTTCGAATCCACCGCGACCGAGTTGTTGGCGGACCTTACATCCGGAGCACTTTCCGCAGCGGAGTTGACGCGGTCCTACCTCGAACAAATCGAAAAGCATGACGGCGCGATCGGCGCCTTTCTGAGCGTCGATGTTGATCGAGCATTGCTCCGAGCTCAGTGGATCGACCAGCAACGGCGAGCTGGCAAGCAAATGGGTTTGTTAGCGGGGCTTCCTGTTGCAATCAAGGATGTGCTTTGTACGAAGCAATGGGCGACGACTTGCGGCTCGCGAATGCTCGAGCACTTCGTACCGCCTTATAATGCAACGGTCGTCGAGAAGCTGTTGGCAGCCGGCGCGGTGTTGATCGGAAAAACCAACATGGACGAGTTTGCGATGGGCGGCTCGACCGAAAACTCAGCGTTCAAGCGGACGCATAATCCGTGGAGCCTCGATCACACGCCCGGCGGATCAAGCGGCGGAGCTGCGGCTTGCGTGGCCGGTTCCCTGGCACCGCTCTCGATAGGTACAGACACTGGCGGCTCGATTCGCCAGCCAGCTGCGTTCTGTGGCGTGACCGGGATGAAACCAACTTATGGTCGGGTTAGTCGATATGGACTGGTCGCATTCGCCAGTAGTCTCGATCAAGCGGGTCCGTTGGCAAAGACCGCCGAAGACATCGCCTTGTTACTCGAAGCGATCGCAGGTCACGATCCCTTGGACTCCACATCGGCCGATGTTCCAACACCGTCTTATACGGCCAGCATTCGGCGTCCATTGGATGGCTTACGGTTGGGGATCGCGCGAGAACACTTCGGAGATGGATTAGATCGTCAAGTGGACGCGGCGGTACGTGAAGCGATCAAAGTCTTCGAATCACGGGGCGCCACGGTTCGCGAAGTCTCCTTGCCGCACAGCAAGTACGCCATAGCGACGTACTACATCATCGCGCCTTGTGAGGCGTCGAGCAACCTAGCTCGGTATGACGGGGTACACTACGGATATCGGACCGAAGAGAAGTCGATGCTTGCCGAACTGGCTGAAGAACGCAGGGTGCTCGAAGCAGCTGGTGATCGTGAGAAACTCGAATCGCTTGACACTTCGCTTGTTCGTATGTACCGAAAGACGCGTTCCGAAGGTTTTGGAGCCGAAGTTAAGCGTCGCGTGATGCTGGGCAGCTATGCGTTGAGTGCTGGCTATTATGACGCCTACTACGTCAAGGCGCTAAAGGTTCGGCGTTTGATTCGCGAGGATTATGACGCGGCCTTCAAGGACGTTGACCTGATCATCGGACCGACCACGGCAACGCCGGCGTTCAAACTTGGCGAGATGAACGAAGACCCTTTGACGATGTATCTGCAAGACTTGTATACCGTGAGTGCAAACCTAGCCGGCATTGCAGCGATCTCGGTTCCCTGTGGGATTGCGACGTCCGGGTTGCCGATTGGCCTGCAACTGCAAGCCCCTCCTTTTGAGGAAGAGCGATTGCTTCGGGCCGCTTATATGTTCCAGCAGGCGACGGATTGGCACACCAAGAAACCGAACGTCCAATGACCATTGACGAACGAGCAATGACGAACTACGAAATCATCATCGGCTTGGAAGTCCATGTGCAGCTTCAAACAAAATCAAAGCTGTTCTGTCGTTGCAGTACGACTTATGGCCAACCCCCGAATACGCAAACTTGCCCAGTCTGTATCGGAATGCCTGGCGCCTTGCCGGTGATGAATCGGCGGGCCTATGAACTTGCATTGAAAACGGCCGTTGCCTTGAACTTGGAGATCCCCGAGTTCACGAAGTGGGATCGCAAGAACTATTTTTATCCGGACCTGCCGAAGGGTTATCAAATCAGCCAGTACGACTTGCCAATGTCGCAACACGGTTGGCTCGAAATCAGCGATCCCAAAGGTGCCTTCGAAACCAAACGAATACGCATTACGCGGGCTCATTTGGAAGACGACGCTGGCAAGAGCATGCACGACGAAGCGGCCGGCAAAGGTGACAGCCGGATCGATCTGAACCGCACGGGTACGCCGCTACTGGAAATCGTCAGCGAGCCTGATTTACGTTCGCCGCAAGAAGCGAAGGCGTATCTGACCGAGCTGCGGTTGTTGTTGACTTATCTGGGAGTTTCGGACTGCAATATGCAAGAGGGCAGCTTGCGCGTCGACGGCAATATCAATTTGCACATCGATACGCCAGATGGCCAAGTCGCGACGCCGATCGCTGAAGTGAAGAACATGAATAGCTTTCGCGCTGTTGAGCGAGCGATGGCCTATGAGGCCGAGCGGCAATACGATGTGTGGTGTGAGAATAAGATCAAACTGGGTGACAGTCCCGGCGGGCACAAAACCACGCGGGGTTGGGACGACACGCAACAACTGACAGTCAAACAACGCGAGAAGGAAGAATCCAGCGACTATCGCTACTTTCCCGATCCCGACTTGTTACCGGTAGTGACGACCGCCGCGGAAGTCGAGCAGGTTCGGGCGTCGCTCGGCGAACTGCCTGCAGCCATGCGAACTCGGCTTGAGGCAACCTATGGAATCGATCCTTATGACTCCGATGTCCTCGTTAATCAGGGCCGCGAATTGGTTGCCTACTACGAAGAGTTGGCTGCGGCTTCGGGCGACGGGCGGCGAGCGAGCAACTGGGTGCAACAAGATGTCCTACGCACGCTCAATGAACAGCAAGCAACGATCGCAGATTTTGCTGTTTCCGCAGCATCCCTCGCCGAATTGCTGAAGGCGATCCAAGCGGGCGAACTTGACAACACGCGGGCAAAAAACGTCTTTGAAGAGATGCTTCGTTCGGGCAAATCTGCCGCCGAGGTCATGGTTGCGTTAGGCATCGAGAAAGTCGATGCGTCCGAAGCTGAAAGTCTGTGCCGCCAGCTTCTGGAAGCCAATCCCAAGGTCGTCGAAGACTTGAAGATGGGCAAGTTGAAGGCCGTCGGATCGTTAATTGGCCAAGCGAAAAAGAAGAACCCGAATGTGAACCCAGGTGAATTCAAGGACATGTGTCTAAAGATTGTTCAGGGTATGTGATCCTGAGCCAGTGCTTTGCCTCGCCTCGCGCTCTGTTTTGTGCAACCATGCCGCCCGCGATTATCACTTTGACGACGGACTTTGGGCTCGCCGACACCTACGTGGCTCAAATGAAGGGCGCCATTCTGTCGATCAATCCCGCAGCAAAGATTATTGATGTCACCCACGAGATCCCACCGCAACATATTCTTTGTGGCTCAATGGCGATCGGCGAAATGTGGAACATCTTTCCCGCAGGGACGATTCATGTGGCCGTTATCGACCCTGGTGTTGGTACGACGCGAGAGATCGTCGCCGCTGAGTGTGACGGTCATTTTTTCGTGACACCCAACAACGGCTTGCTGAGTCATGTACACAAAGCGTCTGCGAAGTGCGAGTTTGTCGTGGCACAGAACCGAAGCTTTTGGCGAGTGAAGGTGAGCAACACCTTTCACGGAAGAGATATCATGGCACCGATTGCTGCTCATTTGAGCCTTGGAGTTTCGCTGACTCAAATCGGACCATCCGCTACCGACGTCAAGCTGTTGGACATCGTGGGACCGCGATTCACAGAGCGGCAGCTGATTGGGCGAATTATCAGTATTGATCGCTTTGGAAATCTGATAACTGATATTGGGCTGGCACATCTGCGACAGATTCCGATGCGGGATGTGGTTGTGCGTTGTAAGCAACGCGAGATTGCTGGCATTAGTCAAACCTACGGCCAGCACTCGCGTGGGGCATTGATCGCGATTATCAGTTCGCAAGGGCGCTTGGAATTGGCGACGGTCAACGGAAACGCGGCGGTCGAAGTTGGCGCTAGCATCGAGGACTCAGTCGTAATCGACTGGTAGTTCTAAGGGCGACTCGCACTGAAACTGCTACGAGCGGTTAACTTGCTGGCAGAAATCGGATTTTCCACTTCGGTCTGCCTATGCTCCGAACGCATGTGGATCAGAGCATGTGTTCAGTCTCGCGAGAGCGACTCGAGCGATCCTTCCAAACCCCGTGACATCGACTTGACTGGAGGCATTGCATTGGAGTTTTTGGATTCGCCGAAATGGTTGACCTGAATTGGGTAGCGCTGAATTACGTCTCGGAGGTGTTAGTCCACCTGGGCCTCGAAAAGTTCGCAATCGCCAGCTAATGTGATGTCAGATCAGTTGGTCGAGCGTTGTGATAATCCTCTTCGTGCAGGCTGATGACGAGCCATTGGGTCAAAGGCAGGATTTGGTGCGGATGGGAGGGGGGCGCTGAGTGAGGTCTGCCAGTCAGTCAACAGGCTGACCATCTGATGAGTCTTGTCCGGGTTCGACTGTGCGAGATTTCTCGACTCACCAGGATCGTCGTGCAGATTGAACAGTTCCACCGACTGGTCCTCGAATTTCTGAATCAGTTTCCAGTCGCCTGCCCGGACGGCACTGCACGGTTCTCCGCGACCGATGTAGCAGGGGAAATGCCAGTAGACAGCTTCGCGGTTGATGTGTCCGGACTGTTTCAGGACGGGAATGAGACTCACACCATCGATCGGTTGCTGGGCTGGCAGGTTCGCACCCGACAGTTCCGCCAGCGTGGGATAGAAGTCCATGCTGAGCACCGGCACGTCGCACGTCCGACCGGGATTCTCGATCCCTTTCCACCAGACAGCGCAGGGGACGCGAATGCCTCCTTCGTACAGCGCCCCCTTGCTGCCGTTGAGTGGTGCGACGTACTGCGGTGTGCCGCCGTTGTCGCTGGTGAAAACGACGAGCGTGTTGTCCGCCAGTTGCTGCCGTTCGAGAAGGGTCAGCAGTCGACCGACGTTCTGGTCAACGGCTTCGATCATCGCGGCGTAGATCGGATCCGCGCCGTCCAACCTGAGTCGGCGGGCTTTCTCACGGTATTTCTCGACCAGTTCCGGTTTGGGTTCGAACGGAGCGTGAACAGCGTGTGTTGGCAGATACAGAAAGAATGGTTCATTCACATGCTGTTCAATGAATCGCAGACCTTCGTCGAACAGGACATCAGTGAGATAGCGACCGTCCGTCGCGAAGTAGGCGTTCTGGTCGAACCCCAGATCCTGCGGCTTCCTGTAAACGTCGAACCCCTGTCCTGTTGCGGTGGTGGGACCATTGCGACCTCGTCCGAGATTCCACATCCCGAAGCAGGCTGTTGCATAGTCCCGGTCCTTCAGCACTTCCGCAATCGTGATGGTTTCGCCGTTGAGGGATTCCTCGCTGCGAGCCGAAACGATGCGATGGTGCGGTTGGCCGGGATCATGCCGCGGATCGATGACCGTGTAGATACCGTGCCGAGGTGTGTACTGGCCGGACATCAGGCAGGCCCGCGTCGGTGCGCAATTCGGAGCACTGGCGTATGCCTGAGTGAACTGGATTCCCTCGTCTGCCAACCGGTCGATGTGGGGACTTTCGACGAACGTGTTTCCTGCGAAGCCAACATCTCTCCAGCCCATATCGTCGATCAGGATGAACACGATGTTGGGGGGAGGAGGGCTCACGCGAAGGCGCGAAGACGCAAAGGGAGCAGGAGTATTGCGATCGGAACTTGTCGTGTTTTTTCCTGATGCGGTCCTTGCCCCAGGTGAAGGGCGATCTGCATCAGTATCGCCTGAGTTTCCTTGGCGGCTTTGCGTCTTTGCGTGAGCCCCGTTTTTCTCGATCAAAAGACGGCCGTCTCCGTCCGTATCGGCCTTGCCGAACATCCGCAGGGCGTTTTGAATAACTTCGTCCCGCGAAAGCGAACCGTTCTGGTCGCGGTCCAGCTCTTCTCGATGCTCGCGGATGAATCCTCCCATTGCTGAACGGACCGGGCGGCCTTCCGCCAAGTCCTTCAGCGAGACCTGACCATCTTCGTCCAAATCGTAGGCTGTAAACGCTTTCTCAGATTCCGCCCGGACTTCAGCGGTTGTCAGGACTCCATCACCATCGGTGTCCATCTCGGAGGCGTGAACCTCGATCCAGGGGCGACGAGTCGTGCTCTGAGTCGCCTGCCCTCGCGGCATTGGGCCACGGTCATTGCCCTGGTTGTTGTCGGGGCGCGGTCCTCCCGGACGACCACCGGCACCTCGGCGCGGAGGTGGTTGTTGTCGGCTGCGCGGCTGACCTCCCTGTTCGCGCTGTGGGCGAATCGGAAACGTCTCGCTGCGAGTACCGTCAGACCCTTCGTTGAACGTGAAGCTGATGGACCGGCCTTCGTCGATGACATAACCGACCGATCGTTTCTCCCCGCGCAGTTCATAATCCACCCGCCAGGTCTTGTCGTTGTCGCTGCGGTCGAAGCTGGTGATCTTGGCGCCGCGAAGGGGCGGCAACGCGGGACGCGGACTCTGGGCGCGAGGCTGCGGATCGACCTGTCCATCCCGCTCGACCACTTCTCCATAGAACCCACCGTTCAGATACGGATAGGTCTTCGTGGCGTGATAGTGGTAGTCCCCGGCGGCATCTTTGTGGCCATTGAGCCAGTCGAGCGGAGCGAAGTCGGTCGCCTGTTCGTCCTGGTAGCCGTAGATGGGGTAGCCGTCGAGAGCATAGGCGATTGGTTCGCCAGCACCGACGACTTCTTCGAGATGTACCGGAGCGATGTGGTAATGGTAGTCGTCACCCCGACCGCAGTGGCCACCCCATTGGTCGAGTTCCCCAGCCAGCAACGTGTCGGTTCGACCATCGTTCTTGATCGGATTGAAGATCGGCACCCCATTGACCGCCAGCGCAATGGCACCACGAAAGAAGTTCGTCTTCGCTGACATTGGCTGTCTGGCCGGAACGGGATGCAGAGGAATCCGCCAGGCGTTGTTGCCCGTGTAGCTTTGCGGCAGCGGCACCTGCTGCTGCCAGGCGGTGATGCCGATCATCATCGAATGATCCGGCAGGCCATTGGATTCGACATAGTAGAAACGCTCATCCCACCGCAGTCCGAGTGAGTCTTTGAACGGTGTGAAGTGCTGATGGATCGGCGGCACATTGTCCGGCTCCGGTGCTGCCTTTGTTTCGGTGCGTGGACGGGGCCGGTTCTGCGCGAGTACGATCGTCGGTGTCGCCTGATTCAATCGCTCGATCTCGGCGAGTCGGTTGTTAATCCACGTCCGGTCGCTCTCGATCAGTTGTTCAATGGCAATGGAAACGGCATTGCCGTCATCCCACTGGAACGTGGCTCTTCCGTCTTTCGCCGAGACAAACGTGCCGTGCCAGTGCGCTCCGCTGTCGGCCAGCGTCCAGGTACGCGACGCCGCAGGAGCGTCCGAGTCGCCGTGACTATGACCACCGGGATGGGCAACTGCATTCACCGACAAGGTCAGCCAAAAAGCCATGCCCACCAGGTACAGGGTAGTGCATCTTGTGTTTGACTTAGGTGGTCTCATTTATGGCGTCTCCGGGCTACGGGGTGGTCGTTGCGAGTTTCTGTCGCCGCGACGTGGTGACGCGGGAACGGTATCGGTCAGCCCGCGAAAGTCGGGACGGGACTTTCCATCGGGTGGCGTCTGAATCACCGTGCGAAACAGCACGACGTTATCGAGCTTCACATCATCCGACCAAATGAACTTCGCTCCCTTGAAGTCGTGCTCATAGAACGGTTCCTTCGGGCCGACTTCCTCTTCGGTGTACTCTTTGGCGCGAGACCAGCTGCTGTCATCGAAGTCGACGGCGAACCAGTTGTCGGGAACAGGAAGACTCTCGACGCGGGGATTCTCCGTGTCCCCACCGACGGGGCCCCAGGAAATCTTCTTGGCCTTCCAGGTGGCATTGGTCACCGTCCCGTCGCCGAACTTCAGGATGAAGCCGCCGTCACCGATGTTGGTGTTGGCGTATTCCATGCCTGTTTTCGGGTCCGCGTTGTCGATCGCCATCACCGCAATCGTCATCGGATACGCTGGCAGAATGTCGACCGAGACGACGTTGTGCGGAACAAACGCAATGGAATCGACGGCAACAAGTTCCCCGTTGATGTACAGCTTGAATGAGTTGTCGGCATAGACATTGGCGCGAATCGTGTCCGCAATCGTCGGCTTACGAATCGGCTCCGCGTTTGCCATCATGGTGAAATGCACACGCAGAGTCGCCAAGGCGCAAAGAAATAGGAAACAAGTACGATGACTGAAAACGAGGTTGCCAAAGTGATCGTAGATGTTGCGTATCATGTACATGTGCGATTGGGGCCTGGGTTGCTGGAATCGGTTTATCAGGAAGTAATGTTATACGAGCTTCAGAAACGTGGACTGAAAGTGCAGGCGAAAGTACCGGTGCCGATTGTTTGGGATGGATTATTGCTGGATAAAGGATTTGAGGCGGATCTAATCGTAGAAGACATCGTGATCATCGAATTGAAATCCGTGGAGGTCATCCATCCTGTTCATAAGAAACAACTTCTTACTTACGTGCGTCTGGCTGATAAACGGCTCGGAATGTTGATCAACTTCGGCGAGGTGCTCATCAAGACCGGGATCACACGCATCGTCAACGGTCTTCCAGAGTGAAGGGGGGCTCACGCGAAGACGCAGAGACGCAAAGGGACAATCATTCATCTCTTCTTCCCTTTCCTTCTTTGCGGCTTGGCGCCTTTGCGTGAGACCACTTCTTTGCCAGGATCGTAATCGGGATTCGGAGTCGCCATCTGGGCATCGACTTCGGCGAGGTACGTTATGAGCAAGCCATCCAGTTCCTTCACCTTTTCGGGTATTTGTTGGGACACGTCGTTTCGCTCAGAGATGTCTGCTCCGAGATCGAACAGGGCGAGGCGACCATCTTCGTAGAATTTCATCAGTTTGAGGTCGCCGAGGAACAACGCGGAATGCGGGCCATCGCCTCCCTGGTAATGAGGGAAGTGAAAGACCATTTCTTCTCGCTGACGTTTGACGGTTCCTTTGCCGTCGTCCAGCAGGTTGACAATGCTTCCACCTTCAAGCTCACTCGGCAGCTTTGAGGCTGGAACGCCCGCCCATTCACAGAACGTCGGGAATAGGTCGTAACCCACAATTCGCGTGTGGCACCATGAGTTCGCCGGGATTCCCGGTCCACGGATGATGAACGGGCAGCGAATGCCCCCTTCCCAGACGCCTCCTTTTCCCCCTGCGAGGCCAGTGCGGCCTCTTCCGCCACCTTGGCCACCCCCTCCGCCGCCACCGGCGCCATTGTCGGACATGTAAATCACGTACGTGTTGTCCTGAAGTCCGAGCCGTTCGACTGCATCCAGAACGACTCCCACCCCCGTATCAAGATTCTCAGCGATGGCTGCACTGCCGACTCGTTTTTCATCGACTGAACCATTTAATCGGGCCGCGTATTTCGCCAGAGTTTCCTTCATCGCGTTTTGCGGTGCATGCAGGGCGTGCCACGACATCTGCACGAAGAATGGTTGATTGGCCTGATGGTTCTTCTCCATAAAGGCGACCGCTCGATCGGCCATTCCAAAGATGTCGGCAGGGTTGGGATCGCCATATTCATGCGCGTATTCGTTCCCGATGTCCCCGTCTCCTTCGTCGTAGCCATGCGCTGCGGGGCCGCCTCCGTTGATATGCCACTTGCCGTAATGAGCCGTCGCGTAACCTGCATCTCGCAGCAACTCGGCAATGGTGACTTCGCTGGAGGCGATCTGCTTGATGTTGCGGGGTTCAATCATCCGGTGACCTGATTCCGGACCTGCCGCTTTCGTCCAGTGCAGGGCGGCCGGCGACTTGCCGGTCTGCAGGCTGATTCGTGTCGGTGAGCAGACCGATGCCGGAGCATAGGCGGCCGAAAACCGCATCCCTTGTGCCGCCAGTCTCTCCAGATGCGGAGTCTCCACCACCGAACTCCTGGACCATTCCAGGTCCGGGTGCATGGCCACGGACAGACCGTTCCATGCCTGGTCGTCCGACATCATGAACACGATGTTGGGACGCTCCGCTGACATGACCGGAAGGCCGATCAACGTGGTCGCGACGAAAATGAGTAACCGGTACATAGTCTATTCCTCGATGACTTCTCGATTTGTGTCGTGATGGCTGGTGTGTTCGAAGTACGCCGGTCCCAGATCGCGTTCATCCGTCAGCTCCAGCAGGACATTTCTCGGGCCGCCCCGCGCCTGCGGAAGACGCTCCAGCAACATCCTGTAAATTGTTCCGGACTGTACGTCGTACCACAGGGTGACTTGCTTTGGACCACCGGTAGCTGTCGCTTTGCGAGTCGCAATCATTCGTCTCCAGCCTTCCGGAGTCTTTTCAGGAGACAGATCAAGATCGCAGGACTCCTGCAACTGCCGCAGGCTGTTCCGCATGTCGACGAATGGAATGGCTTGCTGTTGGCCGGGAACGGCCCCACGAAACCGCGTGGCATCACCGCTCACACGCACGCGTCCACGAGGTGGAACAGACCATGCTGTTGTCCCGTCGCTGCCGGTAATGAACTCGGTTCCGTCGGCAAAGTAGCGGACAAGGACGTATTGATTTGGTCCGCGCACATGCAGCAACGCCCCATCGACGGACGGCTTCGCACCACGAACAGTCGATGCCAGTGACTCCGAATCAACGTCTTCACCCAGTGCCGTTACGGCATAGGTGCGATCCAGCGCAGCCTCACTGGCCTGAATGATTCGCTGTAACTCATCGCTGGCAGCCAGCACTGGTGAGCTGACGGATTGCCAGAAGATCAATCCCAGGACGAGAGTGAGGCACAGGGCGGTGGAGAGGGCAAGCACAGTTGGGCGAAATCGGCTCGTTTCTCCGGATGTAACTCGACGCGTTAGCGATGGATTGGTTGCGGCACCACCATTCTGTACCTCGCTAAGGCTTCGAGTTACCAGCAACTCATCGGCTGCGAGCATCTCAGCCCGCAGTCGATCATGCAGCAGAACAGTTTCTGAAAACTGTCGGGCGTGTTCGGGGGATTCTTTGATCCAATTCGCCAGTTCAACGTGCTGTTCGGCAGTGAGCGTCTCGTCCACGTAACCGTGGATCAGATCTGTCGCGGAAGCAGACATCAGGCAACTCCCTCCGCCGTTTTGCGGTTGATGCACTCTCGCAACTGTTCGCGAACGCGCTGCAGCGCCTTCGCCACCGCATTCGGAGCCATCCCCAGCTTCGCCGCAATCCCGGCCGGCTTGAGATCATCGTGATATCGTAGTTGGCACAGTTCCCGGGCACGGCCTTCCAGCAGCTTCATACATTCCGAGAGTGCATCCAGCTTGTGACGCTCCTCTAACGAGACTTCGGAGAATACGGTCGCCAGACAACTCACCGTTTCTTCGTCAAACACAAGCCGATCGCGCCGACGGTGTCGCAGGTACAGACCGATCTGATTGCGCGCGACTCCCATCACCCACGGAACAAACGGCCGCTTCGGGTCGTACGCATCGAATGATTCGATGGCCGCCACGGCAATTTCCTGCAGCACATCGTCCCGATCCTTGAAGTCCCGCACGACCGACGTTACGAACGCAGACACCACCGGTTGGGCCAGCGTCCAAAGTCGCGTCGCCTGTCGTGATTTCTCGTCCATCCGTTTTCCCATTGCAAATTGGTGATACAGTTCCTTATCCGTAGAGTTGAACTTATGACGCAAATTGTCGCAAAAAATCGCGACACGCTACATACAACGGCCCAATTACCCAAGGTGGTTATGAGAATGGGGTTCACACCATCGGGCTGGCGACCGTGTATCGCCCTGAGAGAATAGGTCGTGGCAGCGGCTCTAGAGACATTGAAAAGTACCGAAAGGTAGACTTTGACGCCGGTTATTTCGGCCGCTACTGACAGTCCAAAGGTACGAGAAGCCAAGCACGATTGGCTGCAAGTACGTTTGCAGAGTCGCTTGATGTTGCAGACAACTAATGAATGCCGCGAGAGCAAAGTACTCATGCGGTCCCGTCGCCTCGACGATAGGTTCCGAGCAAATCGGCGGTCAAAGAGAGACGCTTGCAGTGAGAAAACCTCCTCTCAAGGGTCCTAAAAGCCATACGTGACGGCCACTTTTCCCGCAGTCTTCCGCGAGATCGATACACCAGCGACAGCGCAATCGGCTGCGGGTAGCAGATTCGCGACCATCGTCACAATCCTTCTGACTGAGAGGAAACGGCGAAATTGAGCATGGAACAGATCCAATATGCGCGCCAATTCGTCGAATAAGGCGAGAAGCAAGGCAACGAAGTCGGGAGTAGTCCTAATCGCTCTGCGATTGGGGCAATTCTCCGACGACTTCACCCATTTTCACGGCAACTATTTCGAACGGGGCTGGTTTGTCCTGATTCGAGGTCGTTTGTCGTGGCCTTCGTTGAACCTTGCCGGATTGCCCACCAGTGCTTCCCATCGCTGACACGCTTGCTCGCGCCAGCCACTTATATGCGTCGGGGGACTTTGCCGAGGCAGAGTCTCTCTGTCGCGAACTCCTCAGGTCAGCTCCTCAGACACATTCCGCCTATCGCCTGCTTGGCCTGAGCGCGCTCGCTCGCAATGAACCCAAGGAGGCCATTAAGTTTGTTCGATCCGCTCTTGAACTCGATCCTTCGTCCGCGGAATACCATGATTTGCTTGGAACCGCCTATCGCGAATTAGGAGAGTTCAAGGAAGCGGTCATTTGTTACCAAAATGCGATACGGCTCGATTCAACACGCGCGGGGTTCCACAACAACCTTGGAGCGGCACTATTCGATCAAGGCCTGTTGAGCGATGCAATTGTCTGCCACGAACGTGCTCTCGAATTGGATTCACAACTCGCTACAGCCCATTACAATCTCGGCAATGCGCTGCAGGCCCAACATCAGCTTGGGCCGGCGATATCGTGTTACGAGCGAGCGTTGCAAATCGATCCCAATCATGGACGAGCACATGCAAATCTTGGCGCTGCTCGTTTTGCCCAAAATGATCTCGAAAGGGCACATCGGCACTATGCCACCGCGTTGGCCTTGCTGCCTTGTTCGCCGGAAATCCACAACAACTTGGGCAGTGTCAAATATCACCAGGGCGATCAGAAAGCCGCGATTTCTCTTTACCGGGAAGCAATCCGACTGCAGCGCGATTACGCCGATGCTATCGCGAACCTAGCCGAGTCGTTACACGAGCGAGGCGACTTTGGCTCTGCGAT
The DNA here is from genome assembly GCA_020638995.1 of Planctomycetaceae bacterium. GTDB lineage: Bacteria > Planctomycetota > Planctomycetia > Pirellulales > Pirellulaceae. The sequence continues at coordinate 591,184 of JACKHM010000005.1, read as the reverse complement.
CGAGTGTTACGAAAGGCTGTGCGACTTGACGCCAGACAATGCCGCGGCGTTCAACAATCTAGGAGTGTCGTTGCACTATGCGTGTCGCATCGAGGAAGCAATTGCGTCGTACGAGAAGGCGATCGTGCTGAATCCGGGTTATGCAGAAGCATTCAACAACCTCGGTCGTGCTTTTCGCGACACGAATGACCTGACGAGAGCTGAATTGGCTTACCGCAAATCTGTCGCGCTCAACAGCGATTTAGTTGAGGCATTTGCAGGTCTGGCGAGCGTGCTCGATGACGCACAACGCTACGATGAGGCGATGGTGTACTTCGACCACGCGGTCAAAATGGCTCCTGATAACGCGGAGGCTCGGTTTTCTCGGTCCTTGGCCCTGCTGCGACAAGGAGACTTTAACCGCGGGTGGCGAGAGTACGAATGGCGTTGGCAGACTAAGCAACTGCAGACTCGCAAATTGCCGGTTGAACTGTGGCAGGGTGATCCGTTGCTCGGGCGCACCGTATTGATCCACGCTGAACAGGGTCTCGGCGACACTATCCAGTTTGCCAGGTACCTGCCAATGGTAAAGGAACGCGGTGGGACGGTAATTCTTGCGTGTGATGAGCGGTTACGTTTGCTCCTAAAACGGGTTGAAGGCGTCGACCAAATCGTCTCGCTTGGCCGCCCGATGCCACAGTTCGATGTGCATGCCCCGTTGCTAAGTCTGCCGCATCTTTTCCATACCTCGTTGCTCAATATTCCCGGTACCAAGCCCTATTTGACGGCGGACGACCAATTAACCGTTCAATGGCAAAAGTGTCTTTTCGAGCACCGAGGCTTTCGGGTTGGTGTGTGCTGGCAAGGTAATTCAAACCATCGGCGGGATGTGTTTCGTTCGATTCCGCGAGAGCATTTCAGTTCCTTGTTGAATGTTGACAACGTCAAGTTAATCAGTCTGCAGTATCGTTCGGAGCCAACGCTCGTTGATATCCCTTCGTCCGATCGCATTATTGATCTATCGAAGTCGCTCGACGTCAGATCGGGACCATTTATGGATACCGCGGCCGTGATAGAGAATCTTGATCTTGTGATCAGCTGTGATACGGCGGTCGCACATTTGGCCGGGGCCTTGGGCGTGCCCGTCTGGTTAGCGCTAGACCACGCCGCGGACTGGCGATGGATGCAGGGTCGAACTGATTCGCCCTGGTACCCTACGATGCGGCTCTTTCGTCAGGAGAGTCCTGGCGACTGGGAAGGTGTATTCAATACGATGTGCGATTCGCTACGACAAGAGGTGGCGGACCGTCGCCTGTAAAGGCGGACGATAGCTTCCTGTATGGAGTTTCAACTCGGTATGCCCACCCGAGGTTTGACGCCATGACAGCCGCGTTCTCGCTGTGTGACAAAGGTGCGACGAAATGTGGTTCGCAAGTGTCAACTTCGACTACCATTCAAGTCGCTCTTAACCGGGCGGGAAGCGTTTGGAGCAGCGGTCGGCGCCCACTTGGCGACTAAGTCCTCAAGTTCTTCAGCCATCCAGAAGCTGAACTCGAAGAAAGCTTCCATTTCTACGTGGACGCGACCCAAAGCAGCGTGATCGACCAGGACGAGTTTTCTGACAGCCGGTTTACCCTGAGGCATGATGTGTGATCTCCGTTCCGATGCATCCGCAACGCAGCGCCGATCTGGCACGCGATTTTCCCTGCGGTTGACATGGCGGCGATCCCTCTTGCCGCTTTTGACCGTGACGACCAACGATTGGCCGCCCTTCGTGATCTTAGACGCAGCAAGCACCTGGTTTGTTCACTGGTTCTGTGCCGAATTTTGCAAACTCTTCACTACTGCCAAGCTTCGTATTACGCTGCATGTCGAACTTGGCGGTGAAGAACGCTCGTTGAAATCCGGCTTTGTACCCGCTGAGTCAAGGCTTCCAAGGTAAGCGCGTGAAGCTGGGGACGAAGGTGCTCTCGAACGTCGTGCTGTGCGGAGGCCGAGACAATTTGCGGGTGAACGATAGCGACCCCCCGGGCTCGGATATACCCGCGGGCCTCAGCCGGAGCAAGTGTTCCGACTTGAAACTCGACGCGCTGCCACACTGCATCAACACACCGATCGGCAATCTCGTCCGCGATTTGCGGAAGAGTATTCCGCGACATCCAACGTTGCTTGATTATCTGAAACAATCCCATCCTGGGTTCCTTTCCTGCCACAACGATAGGTCTTTCCTCACGTCGGCATCATCGAGAAGCAGACGATGAACCAAAACATTGCCAGAGGCCGCCTTTTGATCTCGGAGCAAGTGTCATCCTGCGTCGAAACCGCGTCTAGCTGGTACTACGCATCGAATCAGCCCCGCGTGTTTCTTCATCCCGACACTTTCATGACGGCATGGCACGTCTAGGCAAGGTGTGCGCTGCAACGATTTGGCTCAGTTGAGGATCGAATGCTTCCCGACCGCGTGCTTCACGGTCAATTGCCACAATCGGGGCGAACCCAATCCCTTGCCTATTCCTCTTGACCCTACCGGGTTCTTTCCCTAATTTGACGGCTTCTGGCGCCGTGCCCAAGTGGTTTAAGGGAGCGGATTGCAAATCCGTTATTCATCGGTTCGAATCCGATCGGCGCCTCTCTTTAACCCCTGGGCAGCAAAGGGGAAGCGACGAATCACCGCTCGATTCGTCGGTTGACGCCAGAACGCTAGTTGCACAGCAAGTGCGTTTCCCGTGTCCGCCCGTGGCATCTGGCGGCGACTTGCGGTCGTCAATTGCAGAAGCCTTGGAACGTCTCAGCGACGCCGATTGTGAACTCGTGGCCAGTTTCGTGGAACGGCTCTCAGCGTCCGCTGAGAGGCAGCGCTGACGATGGTCATCATCATACGAGTACGGGGAAACGCCCAAATACTTGCGAGGACAGTTGCAGTGTTCCACGAATTGGCACGTCTTGGGAAACCCTGCCAATTCACCGGAAGCCGGGCCCCCATACGACTAACGGGTCCTTCCTGGGACAACTTTTTGGTCACCCCGTAGGGAACAGTTCAAGTTCTCGACACAGTTGGTTGCCACGTCCTTTCGGGCGAACAGAAGGTACTTCCGGAGGGATTCCGAGGGTAGCCAGTAGGGAACAATCCACGTAACCAACTCACTTTCTTTCCGTTCCTGCGCGGATCCAAAACCGCCCGCGGGACGTGACGACCGATCACGAATGCCACGGTCCCGTCCAAAGAGCCAGGCGCCGCCACAACGTAGTGATCGCGGGCAAATCGGTCGAGTTCGCCTGTATGCCTTCTGAACAATCTGGTAAATAACGCTTAGCGCCAGTCGCGAACCGGCAAGGAATGTCACGGTCGAATCAGGGAGGGTTGACGAACATGGATTGGCAGTCTCTGACCACCATCGAAGAGCGCCCCGAGTTTGGGAAAGCCTTGCTACGAGAAATTCAGTCGCTCAACGAGCAAATCGAATCGCTGCTACAAACGCGAGCCGACATCGACGCCCAACGAGCGCAGAGTCAAAACACCGATCCGGCTGAATACGACTTTTCCGAATCCAAGAGCCCATCGCTTCGCGTTCGAACGGCCGAATGCCTCAAACACGAATTGAAGTTGCGAGACCGGCTTTCCAAAGTCTTCCAACTTCGGCGAGAGACATTGTGGAAGGCCCGCGACAAAGCCATTAAGCGACTTGAAGATTCAAAGACCACGGTTCGCGGCAAGTTGCTGGAAATGGGCTACACCGAATCGGGGCCATCCGCAGTCAAACCGCTCTTCATTCTCTCGCATCCTGAAGTTATTGCGGCTCGAAACGACGAGCGAGCACTCTCTGAATTCGCCAACAACAACGCCGCGGTGAACGCCAACGCGGACGCCATCCGAATCATCGGCGAACAGCTCGCCGATGCGATGCGGCGAGCCCAAGCCGTTTAAGTCAAATAGTGGCGCGGACGTCATCCCCGCGTCGCGATCGCGGGGGTGGGCGATCATCTCCTTCGGCTCACCCCCGCGCAAATCAGCTGCCCTTCGCGTCCGGACGAGCGCCGAGGGTGTCACGACAGCCCACCAGCGCGGCGAGCCGTCTGTCGATGCGCGATCAATCGCCTAAATGCAGTCGCAGGCAACTCGGCAAGCAAGTGTGTCGAGAACTTGAACTGTTCCCTACGGGGTGAGTAACACAATGCTTTGGGAAGTACCTTTTGCTCACCCCACAATCGACCGCCGCCTCACGGCGGGGAATTCGACGCACGCGACTTACTTCCTAAATGTAATGGTCGCCAAGGTAAGCGAGCCTCGCAGCCTGACGTCCGTAACTTCCCGCAACTCAAAACCTTCCGCACCAAATGTCTTGGCCCATGCCTCAGGAAGGTCGAGCAACACCGACTGCCAACCGCCACCAAGGCTCTTAGCTCGTCCACTCACCTGCCACTCTTGATCACTAAATCGCTTGATTGGTCTCTCATCCAGCGCGATGAAGATCCACCGTTTGAAGTTGCGTTTGCGAAACGCGTTCACTCGGACGTAAATGCCAGTATCGTCGTGCCAGTCTTTTGCGACGACTTCTACAAATCGCACGTCCCTGCCGAGTGATGGCAGTATGTGATCAAGGCCATATGATTCCTCACTTTCGATTGTAAGGGCGCGGGAGTATCCAATCACGGTGGCCTCGACGGCGCGCATTCTAGGCCATTGTCTACTTCCGGAAAGACTCCATTCGAGTGAGGATAACGGGCGATCAAACGATACTACATGCACCTGTTCACCAGCTTGACTGACGGCCCTTTTGGCCCAATCGAACAGAACGCCGAGAACGCGTTGCGGGGCTAACAGTAGGAAGAGACCACCACCGACGCACAAGTACGGTAAAGCGATCGAGATAGCTACAATCGCCGGTTTTAGGTAGGCATTCCAGCCGAGTGTTAGATCGTCCAAAAGCGTCGCCCCACCAGCAACGGTGAACAAGACCCCGATCGCACGCCGAATCCAAACACGCCAATTCACAAGGCACCTCGCAGGTTGACCGAAAAGGCCGCAAGGCATACCATGCGCGTTGAAACTGCTACATGAGCCCACGGCTCGAAACACAAGGCCCCGAGTTTGCCGCTCGGGGCTTTCGCATTCTACTGTGGGCGTAAGTGTGTTGGACAGTATCGTGGAAAGGAACGCAGGCCCGGTCGATCACGTAAGACCTGGCATGCCATCAGGATATTCCCCCGGAAATGACAGCAGAACTTCTAGGGTTCTAGCAACTGCTGCTCGAATTCCTTTCGCTCGGCTTCCATGGCAGCCGCTTCACTTTCAAGCTGTGGAATCAAGGCGTTCGACTCTGAAATGCGTGCCGTCCACTTTGATTCTTCCTCGACTCGTTGTGGCTTGATTTCGATCATGCCGGCTTCCCTCAGCCGCTCCTTTCTCAATTCGAGCAGCTTTCTTGCTTCGCTCAGCTCATTGTGCTTCGCGCTGAGAACCTCCGACAACTCGCCCTTGCGCGCCAGCAGATCTTCGTCGGTAACCGTTTGAATGAGTCGCTGCTTGGCTCGCTCCGCCGCTTGCAATTGCCGATGCAATGCTCGGAAATCGTCGTCAAGCCGCGCCAGCTCATCGTCGTGCTTCTCTTGAATCGGCTTGAAGGCTTCTACGGCTGCATCAGCCTTCTTGCGAATCGCTGCCATCTTTCGTTCCAATTCGGAGATGCTCTTTGCTTGCTCACTCAACTGCCGCCGCTCGACAAGCAACTTAACGTCCGCTGCCAGATCGTCGACAGTTTTCCCCGCATCTTGCAAGACGTTGGCCACTGCCGAGGCGTCTGGTTCACGTTCGTCCGCGACGTCCGCGACAAGTTTGCGGTAGGCTTTGCCGCGATCACTTCGTAGTTCTTGTTGGGTGGAACTGATTCGTTTCAGCAAGTCGGCAACTGCCATCGGTTGGGTCTCCTCATTTGTGTAAGTCCAAGAACGTCAAACCTGCGTAGCTGCGGGTATTTCTTGTCGGACAGCTTCTACGGTTCGTGCCGCGAAAGCGGACATGTCATCACGCCAAACTGTGGAAAAGGCTTCCGGGGGTGGCGTCTCGCGAATCTCTCGAAAACTGGCATCGATCATCCGTTGCGGTTCGTCACCAAGTGCGCTTCGATACTCCGCGAATGACGACAGACCGTAAGAGTCGCCAGCGGCCAACAGATACGAACGGAAGCGACGGAGGCCGCCTTGCTCGGCACGATAGGCGAGATGAGCACACGCCCTGATAAACGGCCATTCGTGGAGGTGATGTGGTACGGCCTTTCTGCGCTGCAGTGCCTCTTCGCCTTCCAATTCCGCAACGATTGCCCGGGCGCTGTTTTCGACGGTATCTGCGGGCAACTCTACGCTAAATGGTTGCTCCCAGGTAAGAATGTGTGCGGCTTCGTGAATGGCGATTCCACAGAAGTAGGGCTGCATAATGCCTTGAAGGATCCTGTTCGAATCTTCCGTCTCACTCAGATCCGCTAGGCTGTGCCGATAGAACGCGTCCGCGATTACCATTGCCGTGCCTGGTCCCTTGTACTGGCTTCCCAGGCTGGGTTTCAAGATTTCACCAAGGGACCAAGCACAGAAACCTCCGGTATGTTGCAAGTACTGAAACGTGTCCGGCAACGTCGACTGCAACTTCACATAGATGGGCAAACCATCAAAGTCGATCGGAGCGAGACTCCGCACCAAGTCTGATAAGTACGCTTCAAGCTCTGCGGCATCTTGCGTCGGTTCGATCGTCGGCACGATGGGCCAATCGGACCGTTGAGTTGTTTCTGGCTGGTTGGGTTGTTCGGCGCTCATTTCGTTGCCTTCTTCGATGCACGCGCACGCCAAGAGTGTGGAGAGCTTGCCCTGTTGCGATCTGGCCCGAAACCAAGGTTACCTTGATCCGATCGCGATGAAGCGGTTTGCAGCCCGCCTCTCAGTAGCTTCCACGTTCGTCAACGTGGTGGCCATTTGTGCTGGAATAGTAGGCGGATTCTACTGTCTGCATCAATGCCGGTTTGCGTTGACGCAAAGTGTTCGCTGCCGTACTCTGCCGCCAGCAGCGGGCGTCTCCGGTCGTTTGTCTGATGAAGCTTGCCCGTTTCTCGATTCTCAGTCGGGGCGTCCGCTGTTGTTTTCCACTCTGAATCGCGACTTAAATCCAGGAGTATTCCCGGGGAAATGTCGGCTCACTAGATGTTCCGGGACGCCGCCGCATTAAGCGTAAGTGGAACCCGGTTGGCAGTCGCATCGATGGACGTCAACAGTTTCGCGATGCAGAGCCGATTCAGGCTCGTCTGCCGGCCATTGGCTTCACTCTTCAGTGCATCGTGCAACTCTCGCGGCAGACGCACGGTGATCATTCGAGTTGGCCGATGGCAGGAGTGTTCCAGGGCCAGCTGAACAATCATGTCGCGAACTTCGCGGAACTCTGGATCTCGAAAGAATCGAGCCGCTGCGTCGGCTCCAAGCATCAGATTGCAATGCTCTTCAACGACACTCGCATACTTTAACCAGTCGGAAGAATCGCTAAAGCGACGCCTGGCGTATTCCAGGATCGCGGCCTTAACGTCAGTTGATGTTTGGGCGTCCATGAGATTCGAGTATATCGTCGTTCGCCGGATTTCACGCCCCGAGTCGCCCTCAATCTCAACAACCGACGGTTTGTCTCAATAAGCGTTCGCGAGGATTGTGCGTAACGCACGATCGGCACCCGACGTGGCTCCCCGGTCCCCTTCAACCAGCCCTTTCACTTGGGTTGCTTGCGGGCCAGCTCCCCGGTATCCTGATTCGCGTTGCTCACATCGGGCAACCGGGCTTAGAAACCCGAACGAGTGAAAGGGATGTTGATGAGCTTCTGTACTCAGGCCGTAGGCCCGACTACTTGGTGCGATTCTCAAGCGTTGATCCGGGTTGCCGGGGAGCAAGGCTTCGCAGGTGGTGTTCACTCGCCACTTTCTAACCGAGTAGCCGGGCCTGCGGTCTTTCTTGTCGGCCCGTCGGAGCGAACAAGCCCCGCCGCCACGAATTGTGTGGACGGTTCAAGGTCGGTTCGTTCTGCTGGTCGCACCCGGAGGTCATCATGTCCGAAGCTACGCAATGGCACCGCCGCCCGAATCTCAACGAACTCTGCGCGATCTGCGAAGCGCCCGTGTGGGACGTCAACGGCAGTCGAATTCTGGACCACCGATCGGTAGACCCCAGCGAGGGTATCTCGGCCGATTGGATCGCGCGAAGAAAATCGGGAACCGGCTGGAAGTACACGCGGATCACACGAGTCGACTCGAATCCCCAGCCGCTGCGACTGATCAGCCACGCGCGGCGCAACAGCCTTGCTCGTTACTATCATCACATCTTTGAACCTGCCAACTTACGAAGTAAGTCCCACTTCACGCGCCGCGAGTACGAAAAGGCGATTGCCAAGCTGTGCGAGTTCGCGAGACGGGACGTGTCTATCGGCGAATGCAACGAGCGGTTGATCGATCGCTTCTGCGAATGGGCAATTTGCGACGGTCTCCTATACGAGACGGTCCGCCATTACCGGGCCTATCTGCGTCGCGTTGTTCGCGCGGCGAGGCCGGGCGTGTGCGAGAAGCAATCCGGCAAGCGGCCACACGAAGCCGAGCCCGTCGGCAACATCGACAAGGCGTTGGACGTCGAAGGGTCCCTATGGCGATTCTTTCATGAAGTGTACAAGCCGATCAGGCTGATCGACCGCCCACAAACCACGGTCGATAGTTACATCCAAATCGTGAGGCGACTGTGTCGCCACGTGGGACGAAGCGTTCTTGTCTGCGAGTTGTCCGACGACTTGGTGAGCAGTCACATTTCCCGACTGCTGGAAGGGGACCTTTCGGCGCAAACTGCAAACAGCTCGTTGCGTCACATCCTTGCGTTGTGGCGGTTTGCTTACAAAAGGAAGTTGATCGATACACTTCCGCAAGTTGAATTGCTCCCCATTCCCAAGCGGCAACCACGGGCCTGGTCCGTAGCACAGATCGGAATGATTTTGGCGTCATGCCAAGAGGAAACCGGCTACGTCGGGACGATCCCTGCAGCGAAGTGGTGGCAAGCTTTGATTCTCACGATCTACGATACGGGCCTGCGCAAAAACGCCGCCTTAATGCTCGAGCGAGAGCACGTCGATTTGTCCGAACGGTGGCTGTTTGTACCGGCGGACCATCAGAAGCAAAATGCCGAGCAGAACTTTCGTCTGTCGAATCAGACGATCGACGCAATTCATGAAATCTGGCGCCCAGCGAGGCAGCTACTCTTTCCGTGGCCGGGTGGTTCACGCTCATCGCAGATCTGGAGAGTCTACGGAAAGATCCTACACCGCGCGGGACTGCCGAGCGGACCGCGTGACAAGTTTCACAAGATCCGGCGCACCACGGCAACGCAGATTGCCATCGCCGCGGGAGCCGGCGCGGCAAGTCACCAACTTGGCCACAGCTCCGAGACGATCACGAAGGGCTACATCGATCCACGTTTCACATCGACGCATGACGCATCGAGCATTCTTCCCAGGCCTCAGGTTGATCCTAAAGGGGGTAAGTCATGAAGACGTTCGAAATCACCCGCCGCGGCTTTATGCTTGCCACGCCGCTCCCCTGGTTGTTTAGTCCCGGCGACGCCGGGGCTGTTCAGCGCCACGTCGATCGTCAGACGGGCCAATCGCTCGCCAAATGGTTGCATCGCGAACGCGGCTCATTGCCCGGACTCATTCAATGTCTCGCCGAGATGGAACGCCGCGGCGTTCAACACGAACAGCCGGCGACGTGGTATCGGTTGAACTACGTCGGCGCGGTTCCTTGGAGGCCTGGCGTTGCGTTGCTCCATGCTTTCGGGCGTCCGAGCGAGGCCCTTTCGTCATTCGACGACACGGCGACCTGGCTCGATGAGAACCACGTCGTCACGATCGCGACCGGCTGGTCGGACGATCGGCGAGCCTGGACACGCTTCGTGCTTGCCGATCGCGAAACGCTCGCCCCAGTGATCACGAATTCGATTGCCCCGGTTTCCCCGTGTCCCACAAACAAGGAACCAAAACTTTGACCACTGAAACGACCGCTTTCGAACACGGCCAGCACGCCGCCAGACGCGGTTGCTTCCGCTTCCTGTGCTGCGCGAAAAACGAAGCCGAAAGGCAGGATTGGTACGACGGGTACGACTCCGTACCGACCCACGAACGGGGAACGTGGCCGTTGACGGGGCCAGTGCCAGACGTGCCCGTACCGGAAGTACCATTGCCCAGGCAGGCGTCAACCTCGGCAATCTAACGCAAGTTTCAAAACCACCCGTTACCAAACGAGAACTTCCCAATGATCGCAACCACCGGAACCAACATTGAAACGATCCGTGTCAAACTCGACGACATCGGAGCCGCCGCCGGCCAGCCCCGTAAAGACTTCGACGAAGCCAAGCTCAGACGGCTGGCTCAGTCGATGAGTGAATTCGACCTGCTGCAGCCGATTGGCGTCCGGGCGTCGACGGGCTCGAAACACTGGGAACTGTGCTTTGGAGAACGCCGTCTCCGGGCAGCTCGGTTGCTGGGCTGGCGAACGATCGAAGCTCGAGTACTCGACCTGAACGACGTCGGCGCGTTGAAGGTCGTCGGCATCGAGAATCTGAACCGTGCCGACTGGAACCTCATCGAGAAAGCCGAGTACCTGGAAACATGCGGACGTGCCGGCATGACCAACAAGCAGATCGGCCAGACGTTCGGGCACAAAGACACCTGGTCGACCAACTTGAGGCGGTTATTGAAGCTGCCCGAACACATCAAGCAACGGGTTATTGCCGGGGAAATATCTGAGACCAAGGCCCGCTACCTGTTGCGATTTCTCGACCGGGCGCATGTCATCGCCGCGATTGAAGACGACCTGGATTCGAACCCGGATCTGTGGCGAACGCGTGACGAGTTTCAAGAGCGAGCCGAGTACGTTGCGGCTTGCTTCGACGATCTGGATTCCGCACCGTCGATCGAAAGCAAAGGTCTGGACGGGCCCCGCGCTGCCGCCGGCGATCGCCAATCGCGAACGGACGCCGCGCCGGACTGGACGCGTTTCAAGCCTTATCTTCCGATCATCGAGCCACTGCGAAATGATCGCGATGCTTTGTTGCTGTTGCGGGAGCTCGTCGACGTGTTGCTCGCCGAATTGAAGAAACAAACGTCCAAGCAGGTTGACTCCCTTGAGCCATCGGTATGACATCGTAGAATCGAACACAGCACGGCTAGGGGTTGCTCCCGAAGCCCGGAAACCTTTGGCCGGCCCGCCGTGCTGTTTTCTCTCTTCCAAAGGTGTCACTGACCAAAGGAGTGACAGTGGAAGTTTGGACCACTCACGAGCTTGAACGTCTTGAAAAGACGATTGTTGAAGCAAGCACGGACCTCGAGCGGTTCAACCGAAGAGCCCTATGGCTTGCAGAATATGCACACTCGTTGCAAGGGTGGGTCGACAGACAAGAGACTTTCCTGACCGAGTTTGTTCACAGTTCATTCTTGCTTTTTCGGCAACACCTAACAGAAGCCTGTAGGGTCTCAGAGTCGATTCGCATTAACATCGCGGCGAATTCACCAGGTGACTTTTCAATTTGCGGCATTACCGTGACGAGCGCACACGTGGCGTCAGTGCAGGTGGCTAATAAATGCTGGCGGGCCATCTTTAAGGGGTGCTTCGGTGTGTCGGAGGCTGATTTTAACGACGTGTGTCTTGGTGACGACCCATTCACATTCGGGCTCGAGCGTGAAGAGAGCCAAAGCTTGCTAGTCGAAGAACTTGCATTTCTAAAGTCCCTGGAACACCCGCGTCTGCGGAATACCATCATCAGAGAATTTGCCCGTGTTGCACAACGTGAGCAAGGCCGTCATCGTCTTCCGTTTGAACTAGACGGCGGTCCCATCGTATGGGACATGAACTTTTCCCTGCTCAAATCCACAGTTTGTGACGAAACAGAGGCAAATGAAACTACGCGTTTGCATGTCTCTGAACCACAGGACCAAACTGTTTCACTTCAACGCTCGCTAGAGTCTGTTGAAGCCGACTCGCTCTACGACTTAAGAATCCTGGCGAGTGCCTTGAGCCTCAGTTCGCCGCGGTTTGCTTTTTCACCGCTAACCGACTTCACTGTGTTGGCATCTGAGTTGTGCCGACGACAGTTTATGTCGTCGATTGAATCCGACCTTCCAAGACTTCACGAGCTTCAACGTAAAATTGGCGAGCGGCTGGAACAGGACGGGAACAAATGGCACGCACTGCCGTATGTTGATCGCGTGGCTTCGATCTTGTTGAGTGCAGACGAGGATGATTGGCTGCTCGATCATGGTGATGAACTGCGGATTCTCACTTGGCATCTTGAAGTCGCGAACGAACGTGCCGCGGTTCGCTCAATCGGATCGCCCATGCTGATGATCACTTCACTTGTGAATGCGATCAAAGAACTGCGGGAAGTCGTCGCGACATTTGTGAAGTGGAGAGAGTTCAACAAATTCGATGACAACGAGCCAGAGCTTGTTCGAGATGCTGTAGTTCTCAATGCTCAGTACGCCTACGCAGACATTCAGGTACTGTTGACGTCTAACATCGACCGCTGGATTTACCCGCGACTCGGTGTCGCTCCCGATTCGTGGACCACACGGCTGGAGATGACGCTGAGCCCGATGATGCAACAGTTGAACTTCTTCACTGAACCGAACGTCGGACAATTGGCATCTCTGGCTGCTGCCCTCTCCCCGTTCCTTGATGACCTATCCGCGTTACGTTTCGATTCTGTGCCCTCACCCACTGAAGATGAAAACTCAGTGTCATTACGTCTTGGGCCCCCAGAAGTCGTCGGCTCTAACCCAGTGTTGCCGCCCGAAATTGAGTCTATTGAGTTCGTTGGGCGTGGTGAGAGTATCGACGACCATGCCGGCTTCGATTTTGCAGGAACCGAAACACACGGCTTCGATGTTCCTGATGTAGCCACGATGGATACTCAGGCATTACTCGATTGGATCGATCGCAACGGCGGGTGGAGAGGTCAGGAGAGACCTTTGATTGAAGTGGATGCGAAATGGTGTCGGGATCCAAGTAAGACTGCCGCCGACGTGGTCCTCGCTTTCAAAAAGGGGGCGAAGGAGGGCACAAAGGAGGAAAGATCACAAACAACCGTCGCCTCTCTGACGAGGGCGAGAACGGTGCTGAGGGCAGCAGTTACTCGCAAGCTAAAGAGTATGCAAAAACGCAATTTCTAGCGCCGCACGCTAGCGGCAACGGGGCAGTTTCTTTCCGAAGTTCATGGTCAAGTTGAGCGTCAAGAACCATTCGTTTTACAACGTGGACGTCAGATTGGCGCGCCAAAATTGCGCAGCAACTGAGTTCTAAGTTTACGTCAAGTTCCGCGTGTGAATACTCATTGGAAATGCAGATTCCAACGGAGTTCACCATGCCAGCTTTCTACTCAACCAGCGACGTCGCGGACTTGTACGGTGTGAAGACGTGGCAAGTGCGTCGGCTGTTCGAATCCGCTCGTCTACCTGAACCGATGCGATTCGCTGGCAAGCGGGCCATCCCACGCGAAATGCTCCCCCAGATCGTCGACGCGCTTCGCGAACGCGGATGGCTGCCAACGTGTGAGGAAACGCCCGCCTAAACAAGTGAGGGCCAGCCTTGCCTGGCTGGCCCTCACTTTCCGCTTCAGGAGGAAGCTTCAATCGTGCAAAGACATCCTACCGCCCATGACGCCGCCAAGCCAGCGCAGCTTGCTTTGTTCGACAGCGAGGTCGGTCGAACGCCAACTTCTGCCCCGCTGCCGCCAGCCAATTCGACAGACACTTCCCGCGCGGCAGCCGCGGGGCCACTAACGAAGAATTGGCCGACACGCTCAACATTCGAACCAGCTCGGTCACCGCCCGCCGTAACGAACTGGTCAAGCTCGGACTGATCGAAAGGCAAGGCGAACGGCCCGCCTCATCCGGTCGCAACCAAGAAGTCTTCATCGTCACCCAGAAAGGAAGATCACAAGGATGTTAGTCCTAACCAGAAGAACCGATCAGTCGATCGACATCGGCGACAACATCAGGATTGTCGTCGTTCGCCTCAAATGCGGCTCCGTCCAACTCGGCATCGAAGCCCCGCCAGAAATCAACGTCCGACGCAGCGAACTCACCACCGACGATCGGAAGCAACTTGAACCCGTTGGAGGTTAGTTCGATATGGAAAAGCCCACATGGAGGCAAAAGACGATTGAGGATGCAATCAGGGAGGGACGGAAGGGTAAACACGTGGCGGCGCAGTATCACTTGCTGAAGTGTATTGCCCTGGATCGGCCAAACATTGAACACAAACTCTTGGTGAAGCTGATGCTCCATGCCGGACTCGACAGGATAGACGATCCGGTTTGGACATTGCCGGACGACGAAGTGATGGAGTGGGTGAAGTGTAAGCGAGCCGCTTTCCTAAAAGCATTGCGTTCCTGTAGCGACGACTATCTCCTGAGTTACTCAGGGCCGACCACTGGTCGCAAGTATCGAGTTTGTTATTCGAACTTGGTTGACCAAATGAGAGTGGAACACCAAGTCAAGTTCTACGAAATCCTGGGCTACGAAACGGCGCAGATCCGCCTGTTGATTGGGGCGAAGACACGCCCCGAAATTCCATCAGATGGAACGGAGTTCCACCACGCAGAAACTACGTCCACCACATGGAATCCAGTTCCACCAGATGGAAACGATTTCCATTTAATGGAATTCCCTAATAAGGAAGAAGAACAAAGAGAAGAACAAGTACAAGAACACTTCAAGCAGCAACTACAGACAGCGCGTTGTGGAAAGTGGGGGGAAGTCGAGACGCGACTTGTCGGCCTGCTTGGTGACTGGCAACCGCCGCTCGCCGCGTTGAAAGAGCGTGTCGAGCCTCAGCACGCCATAGCACTGATCGACGTGTTTGAAGAGTCGTCGGGCATCTACGGCGAACGTGGCCCCGGTATCCTTCACCGACGATTGTTGAACTGCCATCCCCAACGTGCCCCAGAAGCCGGTTGGCCCGAACCCGAACTATCGAGAAACGTGACTCGTTGTCGCGAACTTTACTTCAACGCGCTTCGGTTCTTAATGAAGGAGCAAGGTTCGCTACTCGATAAGGCACGCCTTCAACGCTGGTTTGTTGCAGAAGCCAAGCCTCACGGGTTTACGGAGGCAGAAGCGAAGCAAGCAATGTTTGCGGCGAGGGACCGAGTTCCGGAGGTGATCGCATCTTGTGCATCTCGACAGGATGCAACGGAGGCAACGCCTTGAATACTTCCCGCACTAAACGACCGATGAACGCTTCGCACATTTCCGGGGGAATATCGACGGCTTGCGACCAACACGGAAGCGAGTTGCTTGTGCGGCCGGCGACAGACGGCACCGAAACGCAGATTGCGTTTTGTCGCCACTGCCGGCGTTACTACGGCCGCGTGATGAACTCCCCAGAAGCTCAAGAGCAAGGATTTCGACGAACTCACCCCAGACCACGAAAGGCGAAGTAACGAACGTGAACTTGGAAACCTACGCCGAACCGATCGGCAACAACTTTTGAAAGGAGCCCCTATGCTAACGATCGACGAAATCAAACAGCGAGCAACGCACGCCTTCAGGGCTGAGTTTCAAAGTGACATCGGTCACTTTCTAGAAGGCATTTCAAAACCGTCCCAGTACGACAAGTAGACAGCCAAGTTGAACAAATCCATGAAAGAGGTCGGCGTGGTATTCGTAGCGAGTGACAAGCCGCCGAAAGTTCTGAAGCCAACCGATCGATCGCTCGATTTTCCAGCGGCGACGGTAGCGACGGAACGAGCGACCGTCTTGCGTGCTAGGCTTGGTGCGATTCGACCGATGCGGACAAATGAGTTCGATACCCCGTCGCAAGAGTCGTTCACGGAGCGGATCGCTGTCGGCGGCTGCGTCGTAGATCAGCCGTTGCGGCTTGCGTCGAAGAACTCGGTTTTCGAGCAGTGGTTCGATGAGTGTTACTTCATGCGGACTAGCGCTCGCGGTGTCGATGCCGAGCGGGATACCACGACCGTCAGTAAGCACCATGATCTTGGTGCCCTTGCCACGTTTCGTCTTGCCGACCTTTTCACCCCTTTTTTTGCTGACGAAAAAGTTCCGTCGGCAAATGACTCTTCGTGGTCGAGTCGCCCCTCGCGATCCATTCGTCGTACCAATCGCGCCCAAGCTTTCTCCCAAACTCCTGATCGCGTCCAATCGCGGTGCCGACGCCAACAGGTTGTCGCCGAGGGAAAATGTGCGGGCATGTCTTTCCACCGGGCTCCGCTGCGAAGAATCCACAGAATACCTTCGACGCAGAGGCGCGACGACACCACAGGGCGTCCACCTTTGGGGCCGACAGGCGTTTCGAGAAATAGGTCTTCGATTAACTTCCATCGCTCATCAGTGAGCTCGAATTCAGGTTCCATCTTGGATCCCTCGGGCGGCTCCACCGCCGGAGAGGATCGTTCTTTCATGAGTGCCTCCTTTCGGCTGCACTCAATACGACTATCGCTGCAAAACGGTTTAACTAGCGATTTAGGGTTTTGAAATGCCTTCTAGTCAATTGCCTAGACGCCTCGTTTCGTATCCGGCTCGTTGCTGTGACATCCGCAGCCGTCGAAGCGGACGGAGTGGTTCTCGAATACGCCCACACGCTCCACATCGAGACCGAGGCGACTGTGGACGAGATCCGGGACCTGATGCGTTGCCAGGGCGACTCTCACGTCATGCGGCAAACTCTCGCCCGCACGAATGAATACACCGGTGAACGCGACTGGTCCATTGAATAGCCACCCCTCAGCGAGATTAGTTTGCGATGAACTTGGAAACTTACGCTCACCTGGTTGCCGGTTGTTACGCGAAGTCGGAACCTGCCTCGAATCCGACCGGACCGCCGCCGTTGGTCGTCGATGCCTCTTGGATCGCGTCGGCCTTTGCGGTGTCCCTGCGGACTGTTCGACGCTGGGACGTGGAAGCGAAGTTGCCGCGACCGATTGCGATTGACCGTTGCATACGTTGGCGACGACAAGAGATTCTGGATTGGTGCGAAGCCGGGATGCCGCGCCGTCACGAATGGGAAGCGATGCGGGAGGGTTGCTCGCCGTGACAGATCGCTTACATTCGATCGATCAGCAAACTACGCCACGAACCTTTGCCAAGCGGCGTGCGGGTCGGACTGTAACCCGGCCCCTCGCCGCGCGGCGTTACAGAAAGGCTCCACAATGGCCCTCTTCAAAAAGAAGACAACTCGCTACCTCCGCCCCGATGGCAAGCAATGCCCCAAGGGGACGCCCGACGCTTCCAAGGTCGTCTGTGAATCCAAACGCTGGTATGGCAGCTTCAACGACAAGGGCAGAACGTGCCAAGTGCCTTTGCTCGAATCCGAAGACGCGTCGCAAACGCTGCTGTCGCTCTACCACCAGCTCGGAGCCCATCTGGCTGGCGAAGTCGCCAAGCAACTTCCCGCGGACGCGACGTCTGACAAAGTGTTCCAAGTAGGCATCGAAGTCCGCGATCGCGTCCGCGACTTGGCGAACGATCCCTACGCTCGGCATCACTCGCGTCCGATCGGTGAGCACGTTGACGACTTTGAACGTCACCTGACGAGCAAGAACAACAGTTCGGAGCATGTTGACCAAACATGCAACCGAGTGAAGAGAATCATCGAAGGTTGCAAGTTTGCGACCTGGCCAGACGTCGAAGCCTCAACGGTGCAACGCTGGCTGGCCGATCAACGTCAAGCAGAAGCCTTCGGCATTCAAACCAGCAACTACTATTTGCGAGACTTCAAGTCCTTCGGCAACTGGATGGTTCACGATCGAAGAACGAATCAGAACCCGTGCGAGTACCTCAAGCCGTTGAACGCCGACGTTGACGACAGCCGAGAGCGCCGGGCATTGCCCCCGTGGGAATTCTCGTTGCTGATCGATGCCGCGCGAAAGAGCAAGAAGTTGTTTCGTGGGCTGTCTGGCTTGGATCGCACGGCCCTGTATCTTGCCGCTGCGTATTCGGGGCTGAGAGTGAGCGAGTTGGCGTCACTCACGCCCGAGTCTGTCGATCTGGATGGCGACCCGCCGACGCTGATCGTTAAAGCCGCGTACAGCAAGCGGCGACGTCTGGACGTGCAACCAATTCGACAGGACGTGGCCGACGAGCTCCGGACCTGGCTGCAAAGCCACGACGGGACGGGCAAGCTGTGGCCACGGACTTGGTATCTTGCCGCGGCCAAGATGCTCCGCCGCGATCTGGCTGAGGCCCGCGAAGCTTGGATCGAAGATGCGAGGTCCGACCACGAACGCCAAGCCCGTGAGCAGTCCGATTCACTGAAGTACGAAGATGCCGCCGGCCGCGTGTTCGACTTTCACTCCCTACGTCATCAGTACATCAGCCAATTGGCGGCAGCTGGCGTCCATCCTAAGACCGCGCAGACGCTCGCCCGTCATTCAACCATTCAACTGACAATGGATCGTTACACGCACCTTCAGGTGTCCGATTTGACGGGAGCCCTGGACCAACTCCCCGGCATCCCGACGGCGAGCAAATCCGACGACAACGAACCCATGAAGGCCACCGGAACCGACGCCCGCGACGAGCGGCTAGTTGCACACAAGTTGCACAACCCTCCCCCGGACGAACGGAGAATTCCTGGCAAATCGAGGCACTTAGTTGCATCAACCCGACACTCGGCAGAGCCCGAAGATTCGGAGGGCGAGATAGAAAAAACCAACAAAAACAAGGGTTTGAAGGTTGTTCGCGACAATAGCAACCCGACGCCTGACGCGGATTGCAAATCCGTTATTCATCGGTTCGAATCCGATCGGCGCCTCTGGTTGTAAGCCAAGACTGAATCGACTCTTACGATGCTTGCTGACGTTCGGTAGTACGGCGTTTTTCCGAATCACAAAGTGATGATTACCACGTGATCGGAGATCTGCGCTATGCCGAGACGAACCTTTTCAAGCGAACCGTAGCATCGTTAGTACGAGTTGACCGGGCAGGCCGTAGTTCGCATCAACGGCAAAGGCTTCAATCTGAGTCCACACAATTCAGCGAACGCGATTACGACCGTTTGATAGCCGAGTGATACGGCTACGGTCGCACCCTGGCTGGCGGCGACGAACCTAGCGAAGACCTGTACGAGCACTGTTCTGAGCAGTTGCCTATACGCGAAACGCGAGGACGAAAGCAACAAGGCAAATCCACCAAGCGAGTGTCATTGTTGATCGTATGTCTCAGCAGAAACCATTAGGTGTCCGTCGGATAACGACAGGTGTCACACGGTGGCGTCCAAACACGTTGCTTCATGTTGGATGCGATGTTGTTGGCAGCCTAGAGGTCACACCACAGCGCGAAGGCATTCTCGTCTACATTGCGTCCGCTAATCACAAGCACGATGTCGCTGTCGCCCGTCAGATCGACTTGGCCACTGAGGAGCGCGGCGACAGTGATGGCTCCAGAGGGTTCGGTGCGCAGCCCGTGGCGTTCGTAGAGCCAGCGCATGGCCTGGCGAGTGGCGAGGTCCGGCAACGCCACCGACCGACTCACAAGACGTTGCAGGATCGGCCAGTTGTGCTCGCCTACATCGTATGAAAGCAAGCCGTCACAAATGCTCCGGGGATGATCAAGCCGAACCCGCATTCCGGCGGCAAGCGATTGCCGAAAGTCATCGGCTCCGTCGGGTTCGACGCCAATAATTGAAGCTGACGGAAAGCCGTCGGCAATCGCGAGTGCATGACCAGCCATCAAGCCGCCCCCGCTGACTGGACAAAAGAAGTGAGAGATTCCACGCCCTTCGCGATGAAGATCTCGGACGATCTCCAAGGCTCCCACGCCATTGCCGGCAATCACATGCGGGTCATCATACGGAGAAGCTTGGATGGCTCCTTCGTCTTGGGTGATCTCGCGGGTCAACCGGTCTCGCTCGCCGGTGAGATGATCACGAGCGATGTCATAGATACGGGTTTCGGCGCCAAAGGAACGGGTCCGCTCAAATTTCACTTGCGGAGCCGTCTCTGGCATCACCACAATGACTTTCTTTTCAAACCGCATCCCCGCGAAGGCAAGTCCCGACGCAAAGTTTCCCGATGAATGCGTAGCTACCGCCCGTTGACCGATGCGTTCCAAGTTGTTTGCCATCCAGTTCAGAGCGCCCAACAACTTGAAGGATCCCGAGGGTGTCCAGCCGTAGTCCTTTAACCAGACGCGTCGACTAGTTGGCAATCCGAGTTCGCGCTCAAGCTCATACGAACGGATCAGGGGCGCCGCAGAAATATGCTCGCGAATGACCGCTTCGGCGGCACGGACATCCAGAATGGTGACGGGCATATTTGGCTCACATTTGCGAGTTTTCGGTGTGGACGAGATGCGGTGTTGTTTTGATTTTCCGATCAATTGCCAAACGACGTTCGGCGAGATGTTGTAAATTGCGATATGAGTTCGATTCCGAGTGGCCGAAAACCAGTTAATTGCGGCATTCGCTTTTGCGTCGAACTGCCGTATGCGCTGGGCGGGGAAACCCGCTCGGCTCCCTGGTTCGGCAAGCTATTTGGATCGCTTCAGGTTCGAGAGCCTCGCAACATCCGATCTTCTGATCAATCTTTCATTGAACAAATCGCTCACCTCTTCAGATTGAATGCGCCAGACACGTCCCGCACCATCTGGATGCATACGGCGGATACGAAGGCCGGTCGTCTCCGCTACTCCGCCGTAAGCGACATCGATCGTGATCTTCAGTGGCTGTTCTCTCTCTTTCCGCCTTTTCAGAATTGTGAATTCGTCATCGACATCTTTGCCAAACAACTTCTTGAACGCTTCCGTCTCGCCAAGATTGACCTGCTTCAAGGCGTCCCAGACCTCGTCAGCATCCGGACTCCCATCATCACTTGCGTTGCCTTCGAGAATGACCTGACCGTCGAGGTAAACCTTGATGGGTACGTAACGCGCAGCAAAGACGGGGCAACTCAAAATGTTGAGAGCAATAAAGCACAGACACCTGCAAGCACACTTTCGATTCACTGAAAAGCTCCTGTTGTTGCCGAACGAATGTCAATCTATCCGTCTGTCCTCGGACGGATGGATTGTGCGTTGGACTGAGACGCTTGGCAGCGGATGGTGAGCTTCGGCTATGCGGATGAATTGCCGGTGAGTCTCAGGTCAACGCATTTTAGGGCCAGCGGATCGGAGGTTGCAACTCGGCGCGGCGAGAATATGGCTGACGCACGAGCCACGATACTGACGGTGGTGATGGTTGTTGACCGCCAATGGATCGAACACATTCCACAATTCCCCTTCTCTCATACTCCCTCAATGTCTGACAAGATAATCCAGCCTTCTCCGACAAAACACCAATAGACACAAAGCGCGTACAATCATCCGTAGCCATGACTCAGTACCTCGAATACTGTGGTTGTGGTTAGGCGGTGGTCTGGTGTTGGTAGCACCGTCCATCGCCGTTTTCATTTAGCATGGGACAAGGAACTTCCTTGCCAACCAATTCACTTGATCTGAGACGTCAACTCAGCGTGAATTGGGCTATCCCATATCTGAAGAAAGCTGCTGAAACATCTTGAAAAACAGCTTCAAAAGACGCAGCGGTTAGCATGCGCTGATCACGCTTTGGCCTTGCGAAGGTCGCTAAATTCCTCGTCCGTGATCTCACGATCTTCGTAATCAAATTGATCATTCACGACGAACTGTGGAAGAACCGATTCAACTTTGTGTTTGTAACCCACATGCAAGGAGTTGGGAAGATAGACGTGCTTTATGAAAGGGTCCGTTTCGCTTGCCTTCCTAATGTAGATTTCTCCAGGAATGCTTTTTATGAACCACGGCTGCGGTCCAAAGGCACTGAATTGGGTGCCAATGATCGAGCTCAACGATTTGATCGCTTCAAGGGCAAGCTCACGATCGTTGGTATCAACTTCAGGACGAAAGTGCAGCGATTTGTTGCGCATGTCCTTCAGGGTTCGGAATTCATCTGCGACCTCTGGCAATAAGACGCCCCACGACGCCAACGCATCAATGGCAGTATCCCAGTTGTCGAATGAATCCTTGCTGTAAATCCGTTTGTACTCCGGACTGGCCTTAAAGTCGTCACGCAGTGTCAACACCAGATGATTCAAGATGCGCTCACCAAGGGCGCAGGTGCCTGCCAGTGCCGGATAATATGCACCTGTGATGAACGCGATGCGAGCTTGCTCAAAGAACCGATTGTGAAATGCCAAAACCGACAGCGGCTTCGCGTCAAGGTCGATGAAGTTCTGCCGTTTCGCGTGGTATCCTTTAGCACCGAACGCGTGAATCAGACTCTCTTGCGTAGCTCGGCGACTCTGGCGGTGCTGTTCCTTGACTGATTCTTCCCATTCGGCGCGAATCTCGCGATTAAGTGAGTGAACGCGAGCGTCAAAATCCAACGAGATGACGCGATATCGTTTCATCAGTGTAGAGGTTGTCCTAGCATGCTAAACGAATAACAAACTATCCCTCTGTCCTCGGAGGGATAGTTTAGGCGTTGAACTGAGACGCTTGGCTGAGGCCGGTCGCGGGCGACTATGCGGATTCATCGCCAGTGCGTCTTGACTCGCCACATTCTAGCCGCGGCGAAAGAGACGTGGCAACTCGGCGAGGCGAGAAAGCGGTGCACCAGAGTGGTGCGACGGTGACGGTTGTGAGCGTCCTGGTAGCCGGTCCAGGATGCCAGTCCCTATCGCCAGCCAGGCCGAGTGCTCGGGAGCACTGGCGACGAGGCGCGGAAACGACAGGCGGCTGTCTTGGCAGTAGGCGAAGCGGGCCGTCATCCGTTGCCACTCCACTCCATCCAGCGCGGATGGTCCGGGCCGTAGAACAACGTCCGCCAAGACGGGCGACGCGTGTGGGATTCCAGGACCATCTCCGTCTCGCACTGCGGGCACTTCTTCACCTCGTCCGGCGGTGCTTCGAGACTTGGCTGAGCTGAATCGGGCTGGCCGATCGTCGTCGACGGCGGAACGGATTGTAATCGATCACACTGCTGCTGGTAAGCCGCTTGCCGAGTGTTGCTCCAACCGCCGTAGCGACGCGCTTTGGTAAAACCCTTGGGAAGAATGTGCAGTGTCCAACTACGAATGAATTCAAGCGTCGATAGAGACACGCGATCTTGACGGCCCGATTTGTCCTTGGATCGCGCCCAGAAGTACACACGTCCGTCTTTGATTTCGATCAACCGTTGATCCGAGATTGGACCGCCCGTCATGTAACGCGCCAGGTACTTCAACACATCTGCCGGATCACTTGTATCTTTCGGTGGTGGCTGAATAAAAACCACCCAGTCACACGCATGTACCTCATCGAGAATCGTGTTGATCTGGGCGGGATCGTCGATCTCCAACACTCCCGCCTGGATCAGCCGACGCACGCCGCGCACGTAGCTGTTGCGGAAGCGCTGCCCCAATTCGGTATTGTCCACCAAGATTGGCCGCGCCGGCTTCGTTCGCGTCGCTTGCCCCTCCAAGATTGCGTCGTAGGCGAACTGCGTCCGCGCACAGGCTACTGAGCCTTGTTGGCGAATGACAGCAAGAAAAGGCGAGCCGGCGCCGAGGGGCAGCACGGCACCGGCTCTACGGAGCATCTTTCGCGAAAGAACTCCTGACAGTGAAACGTAAGGCAATGCGAGTTATTGCAGGTAGTGCGAGAAAATTTCTGCCGCGTCGGAAAACGGCTTCTAGCGGTCCATTTGACAACCAAGGTATCATCTTTGGATTGGGAATCCGACCAACGGCAAGGAACGGCCACGGCTCTATCGGAGTTGTCACCATGCCATACGTGATCCCCAAGGGCACGCGCTGTAAAGTGTGTCTCGCCGACATGTCTGATCGTTGGCGAGCTCATTCAACCCGCAAGCGGCTTGTCTTTCAGAATTACAGCCGAGCCCGTTATGGCGAGTATCTGTTTCTCGCGGGCAAGTGGCTGATTTGGGTCGATGCGAGGTTCGTGAAACTCGAGTAGTTAGCCCTCGACTTTATAAAGTGGTACCACTTCTACGATGATCGACGACCGCGACAGCGAGTGTGTTAAGCCAGTCTCTGAGGCATTCGTCGAGGTCGAAGAAGGGAACCTTTTCGATCGCACTGACCGAGTCCGGTTCTCGATGACTCCTGCGACGCTTCTGTGCGGGCGGCCGAAGCGACGAATCGGTAACCGCTTGCAGCCTGCCCCCAGTTCGTCCAAACAGCCGTTACGCAGAGTTGTTGTTTAGCACATCTCAGGACTTGATGGTGCATTATTCACCGACAGGATGTATTCCGTTACGGCTTTGCGGCCACCACTCCCTGCGGTCGTGAGAATCAAGCTCCAAACTATTTGAATCGCTGCGCCAGAGGCGATTGGCGTGGATGGGGGCACGTGATCTGGAATAATCAGGTCTACTGTGCGAGTAACCTCATCTCCCTTGCTCACGGGCTCTGACTCTAACAACTGAATGTTTTGCGCGAGCAGTACTGTGTTGGGAGTCTCTTCCGAAAAATTGAATAGTCGAGTGTCTTTCGCCTCGCATTTGAGACAAACATTCAAATGAACCGTTCCATTAAACTGCGTTGGTACCACGACGTTGAGCGAGACCGACTGGCCGATTGTGGGTGGTCGTTCAAGTGTAACAACCGGAGTTCCGAAACCGTAACCTTGACGGAATCCCATGACGGAGCGAACGACCACGGTTATCACAGCGATTCCATACGCGCCTTCTAAGAGGAAACCCATGCGTTCGTGCGGCGACGTACTGACCATCAGATGATGCAAGATTGCAGGCGCACCGCAAATCAATCCAAGGATGCCGATGACCCCAAGCACGCGGGCGTGGGACAGATGATGTTGCTTGGCACCGACGGCCAAAGCTCCCGAACTCGCCGTTGTCATTCTCGGCGAATCGTGGTTCATTAGCTGTTCGCCAACGACGCCAACTCCCAATGCGGAAATCACGAGAGAAACCAGTAAGGGTAGATACGGCTTTACGGAATACTTTGCGACAAGAAATGCATTGCTGGGGTCGCTCGGATCGTATTTGGCCTCGGTCTGCGCACCGATGGGAAACTGATCGAAGACATGCTCTGCCCAAGTGTCGGGCAACATCAATTCAGATGGAGTCACCATTTCGCAGGTGTAGCGCTGTTGATTGACCGTATACTCGTATTTGACCAAGGGAACTTTGGCAACAAAGCCAGATGCCTTAAGGTCTTTCGACCGGTGGTCAAGCACTCTTGCGACGACCGGGCGGGCAGAGGTGAAGAGGCGGTGCTGGTTCCAAATCGACCACACGCCGTATCCAGCGCCGCCAACGCCAATAACGATGGTAAGTAAACCTATGGCAAGGACCCAACGCGACATAACCACACGTTCCAAGAATTCCGAGATGTTGAAGTGTGTTAGCTCACCGATTGTCTGACGACTACAGTTCCTCCGCAACACGTCGTCGCTAGATCAAGATGCGGACGCATTGAGTTGGTCGGCACGCTCGTACCACGTGGACCCCCAACCTTTACAATTCGAACAACTTCTTGTGCATCATAGTTTTCATCTACCGATGTGGCGCCTTGTGGTGGATTAGAAGTATAGATGCTCCGCAGGTAGGTCCGCCAAATCAATTCGTGTAGAGGGGGGGTGCTTGAGTTTCTGGCTGGGTTCAAGTAGCGTGACCGCTGACACTGCCCCTGGAGTAACCAAATGAGTGAAACTGTTATCCCCGAATCGAGAACATATCGTCATTTGAAGTGCAAGACTGAGACCACGATTAGTGGCCAACCGTTTGAAGTGATGTCGAATCCGCTGTCCGATATGGCCAGCACCTGGTGCTCGCAGTGCGAAGGACAGTTTCCGCTCTCCGAATATGAATGGGCGGACACGAACGAAAAGGTCCTCGACTACTACGCCCGATATAGCGCGAACGCCTCGGAGCTGCAAAGATTTCTTTGTTCTCGCAAATGCATGTTGATTCTCGCAGCATTCGGCTTTGTACTTGGAGCGATAGGAGGCTGGTTTCTTTTCCGCGGCGATGCGATGTGGCTGAAAGTTGGCATGCCCATCGTGTGCGGGGGCTTCGGCGCGTTTGGCGGGCTGGCGATTTATATATCCGCCCTGTGCGGTCCGATCACCAGAAAGGTCTGCGGAGTCGAAGACACGCGGACATTGACGTAACGAAGGCACAATTGATCCGATTAATCACCAACTGCCAAATGGCTGAGGGGTGAGAGAGGCTGCTTGCCCTTAAACAGCATTTGACGTTGGTCCCAGCAGACGGCAATGCACCAGCGCGCAGGATTCTGCTATGCGTCGCGCATGTTGAGAGCAGCCACATAGGAAGTTGTCGATTCCCTATCTGCGTTCGGCGACGGACACCGCCGCTACCTACATCTCTGTGGCGGAAGTAGGTTGGTTTAGAGCGGGTTATTTACTTGGGCCGGAACAAGGCCGCGCAAGTCGTTGCCGGAACAACGCAAACGCTTTAAGTATGATGTCCCTTTCGGAGGACACTCGAAATGGGAACCAGCGACCGAAGTTCCGGCACACGCAACATTACCTCGTTCCGGTCTACAGCTGTTGAACAATTCAGGTCAGAGCGAGATTGAAACGAGCAGCAATTCACTCCGCAATCCGATAGAATGGCGGCAAGGGTTATCTTGCGAAAATCGCTCGCCCTCTAGTCCTTCCCACTCTCAAGGAGTCGAGTCGTGAAGCTGTTGATACTTGTATCGCTTTTCGGAGCGGCGCCTCCTTGCGACTCGCAAACACCAGCTACCGTTGAATCAGTGCGGAGCGTGGTTGCCCGAAGTGTGCCGTTTCTGCAGCGAGAGGGGCAGTCGTGGATCGAAAATCGGCAGTGCGTTTCCTGCCACCAGATCCCTTTCATGGTGTGGAGCTTGAACGAAGCCCGTCGAGCTGGTGCGGCGGTCGACGAAGATAAGCTGAACGAGACGATTGCCTGGTCCGTTGACTGGCAGAACTGGACGGCACCCAAAAACCGGGAGAAGACCGACCGGGCGCAGGCCGAGACCGGCAACGTCGACACGATGTATCAGCTACTGTTGGCTCACACGTATGCCGACAGCAATTCCCCCGAAGATTGGGCAGGAGCATTTGAGACCGCGCTGGTCCAGCGCCAGCAGGGCGACGGCTCCTGGAAGGCATGCGGACAACTTCCATTACAGAATCGACCGGCGCGCGAAACGACCGAAGTGACGACGATGTGGACTGTGCTGGCGTTGCAGCCTCGATCCGGAGACCTTCCAAATTGGAAAGAGAAGCTCGCTGCCGCGAAGGAGTTCCTGGCAGAAGCCCAACTGGGTCAGAGTAGCGAATGGTGGGCCTTGCGAATGTTATTCGAACAGCGTTTCGGCTCCAAGGAAAAGCAGGCGGAACTGCGACAGGAACTGTTGTCGCGACAACGCGACGATGGAGGATGGGGTTGGTTGGGCGAGGGACCCAGTGATGCCCTTGGCACGGGAATCGTGCTATTTGCGTTAAGTCATGTATCGCAGGACTTGGACCCAAACGCCGTCGAGAGGGCGCGACGATTCCTGCTCGACACCCAGGAAGACGACGGTTCCTGGACCGTTCCCAGTACGTTGAAACGGGCCAAGGGGAACGTCAAAGAAACCTCGACATATTGGGGCACGGCCTGGGCCGTCATCGGGCTGGTCCGCACGCAACCGGCACCTTGACCGCGTAGTGTTAACATGTGGCGGGCAAGCGACAGTATGTCGGCGAGTTCGATGTTCCCATCGGACTCGCAAATACGCGGCGCCATGATGTCCTCGTGTCCGATTTCTATAACTCGCGAGTGCAGCGATTCGCACCGGATGGCCAGCGTAGGGCGTCTTATCCCGTGCTTCCGAATCCTGGTGGCTTGGCGATCGACGGCGACGGCAACTCCCATCCTTTACCGTAACGATATTTAGTCCGTGGACAAGCAAGAGCTGAGCAAACTTCTCGCCACGCTTGCGGCGGATGTATCGCTGCTGTGGAAACTGTGACGAGAACGGGGCTCCACTCGACCTTGCCAGATCGTGGCGATGCGGCCAACCCTTGCGAGTCGTCAGCCCTGAGAGGAATTGGCGGTGCCCGTCTTCAAGTGTTCCGGAGTTGGATGAACAACGTTCTTGGCGAGCCCTAACTTTTCGAGAATCAAGATAAACGTGTAGGTAAGATCGATCTCCCACCACCTATGCCCGTGCGCTGCGCAACGAGGAAAGGCGTGGTGATTGTTGTGCCATCCTTCGCCGTTGTTCGTGAATCCGATGATCCAGTTGTTGCGGCTCTGATCCGAAACTTCATAGTTGCGATAGCCCCAAAGATGTGTCACCGAGTTTACGGCCCAGGTAATATGCCAGACGTATACCGTGCGCACGAAGACGCCCCACACGAGCATGCTCGCACCGAACTGCACGCCACCAGCGACATTGCCTTCCATCCACCAACCAACGCCGAAGCCTGCGAGATAAAACAGCACGGCATGAGCCACATAGACCCACCAGTACATAAAGTTCCGCTCCAGGCGATAGTAAAAGGGGTCCTTCAGAATATCTCGAGCGTAGCGGTCGTAGAAATCGGCGGTGCCAAAGTATTTGTTCTGATAGATAAGCCAGCCCATGTGCCCCCAGAAGAAAGTGACTAACGGACTGTGCGGGTCGGGCACGTCGTCAGAGTACTGATGATGCATACGGTGTATCGCCACCCAACGCGCCGGAGCATCTTGTAGACAGCACACGCCCAGCAAAGCAAGCGTATGTTCGAGCCATTTGGGCACGACCAGCCCTCGATGAGTGAGCAACCGATGGTATGCAAGGTTGATCCCGAGTGAACCGAAAACATAGTTCCCGATAAAGATCGAGATCACGCCGGTCCAGCTGAATAGCCATGGCACAAACGCTAACAGAGCCAGCGAGTGAAGTGCGATGAATCCGCCGACGTACGACCAGAAAAACTCTCGCGTGACTGTTTTGGGGCGGTCCATTCCAGTCGTTTTGGGCCGTTCGTCCTCATTTGTCGTCAATTCGACGGTGCCTTCATTCATACCTTACCTTCCGCGGATTGTCCTCGATCGCAGGACGCTTCCGGCAGAGGTGTGCCTTCGCGCCTGCAATTCTATAGTGTAATTCGAGAATTACGGCGAGGGCGACTTTTGCCGTACTGACGTTTCGAAAGGCTTGTGTGGATCAGAATCCCGTGCGATTCGATGGAGTGTGCATCGACGCACACTCACTAATTGCCGCAGTGCCACAGCGCATCGATTGAGATTCAAGCCACTCAGGATCAGGTTCTGCGTCGGTGATTAAGTACCGATAGCCATCCCTGAACAGATTATCCCGGTGAATCAGAGCGGTACCATCAACATATCTGGCTAAGTAAAAGCAAGACTTTGTAGGAAGCAGCCGTGAGGCTTGCGGTGCGCGGGAATCATGCGGTGTGCGAAAATTATCGATGTGGCCCAGCACAGCAACGGTGGGCTGCCCGCCGCGAATCGTTCGCGATAGCGCCACTAGCTTTGCGAGTTCGTGGTTTCCTTTTACTCGATCAGAAGCAAGTTGAAGGCGTCAGACGTCAACTTTCAGACGCAATCAATCACGCCGAAGCAATCGCGTTCGCGTTGAACAAAGTCGATCACGATGGATTCACCCGGTCGAAAGGTGAAAGCGGTTTTGGTTACAATGGACGCGAATTTCAACCTGGTCAGGACTTTCGAATTCTCTGCCCGATGCAGTTGGATTCGGCAAAGCTCAGCCTGAATCGCAGTGTTCTGAACTCTTGCGAGTTCAGCCACGCAATTGAGTTGGAAGTTCGGAAAGCACCAAACTACAGAACAACTTTTGTTGGAGAAGACTCGGCTATGCTCTCAATCATTCGTCGATTCATTTTTGTCACAGTGGCTCTGAGCGTCATCAGCATGCAGGCTTTGGGTGCGGAACGACCGAACATCATTGTCTTTCTCGTCGATGACATGGGTGTCATGGATACATCAGTACCGTTCCTCACCGATGAAGCCGGCGAGCCGAAGCGTTATCCCTTGAATGACTACTATCGTACACCCAGCATGGAGCGGTTGGCTGCCCAAGGCGTTCGGTTCAATAACTTCTACGCCATGAGCGTGTGTTCACCGACTCGCAATTGCATCATGACGGGCCAGAACGCCGCACGACATCACACAACAAATTGGATCAATCCAGAGAAGAACAACCGTGGCCCCTTCGGCCCGCCAAACTGGAACTGGCAGGGTTTAACTTCAAGCGACGTCACTCTACCTCGTTTGCTGCAAGGTGCCGGTTACCGTACGATCCACGTTGGCAAAGGCCACTTTGGAGCCAGGGAGTTTGAAGGCGCCGAGCCGCTGAATCTGGGATTCGACGTCAATGTCGCGGGTGCTTCGTTCGGAGCGCCCGGTAGCTATTACGGCTCGAAAAACTATGGACTGGGCACGAAGCGGGCGTTTCACGCGGTTCCGCACCTGGAAAAGTATCACGGCACGGAGACATTCTTGACCGAAGCGTTGACGATCGAAGCCAAGTCGCGAGTTACGAGCGCGGTCAAAGCCAGTCAGCCGTTTTACCTATATATGGCACACTACGCCGTGCATGCTCCGTTCGATTCGGATCCTCGCTTTGCTGATCACTACAAAGACTCCGGCAAGCCAGCGCCTGCTCAAGCATTCGCGACTTTGATCGAGGGAATGGATAAGTCGCTTGGCGATTTGTTAAACCACCTCAACGAATTGGGAGTGGCGGAAGATACGTTGATATTCTTCTTGGGGGACAACGGCTCAGACGCACCACTTGGCCATGAGCACGCAGTTGCCTGCGCGGCACCGCTGCGCGGAAAGAAAGGTGCGCACTACGAGGGCGGCATGCGAGTGCCATTTATCGCTGCTTGGGCGAAAGCGAATTCCGAAAAGGAGTCCCAGAAGCGTCTTCCGATCGTTGCCAATTCGGTGCAAAGCCAGCAAGCAGCGGTTCAGGATTTGTTTCCTACGATCCTTGCGCTCACGGACACGGCAACTCCGACTGGTCACATCGTGGATGGTTTGCGACTCGACACGCTAATATCCGGAAAGCCCGATCCAACGCGGAGCAGACATTTCCTGATGCACTACCCCCACTCCCCACATCGCAGCAACTACTTCACCGTTTACCGCGATGGCGACTGGAAAGTTATCTATCACTACTTTCCGTCCGAAGCTTCTGAAGGATCTCACTACCAGCTCTACAACCTCAAGGACGATCCCTTCGAGTCCAACAACCTCGCATCCGCAAACCCCGACCAATTGCGGCGGATGATGCAAGATTTGATCTCAGAATTGGAGCGGCATGACGCACAGCAACCGGTGGACAAGGAGAACGGCTCAACGCCGCTTGCACCAAAGCTGCCCGAGCCTGCCTAACTGACAGACAGACAGCGAGGCTCTATACTGCTGCGTTTAAGACTGCCAGCTCGTTTCCCAATTGAAAGGATTCACCATGTCATTGGTCGAGACCGAACAAGTCCTCGTCGTTCCAACCTCGCTGTTCCACGAACTCGGACACTTTCAGGGGTTTTCCGCGGATGTTACGAGCTATCTGGACGAACTGCTCAGTCCTGAGCACACAAGCTATCGGCCTCGCAGCGAGATGGAAGAAGATCCCAGCTTTAAGCAGTTGATCCCTTACGTTATTTTCCGGCACGTCGATGTCCACGGTGATGTTTCCGTATTCCAGTACACCCGTGGGAAAGGGCAGGGGGAGAAGCGATTGCACGCCAAGCGAAGCGTTGGTATCGGCGGACATATCTCGTCGGACGACGAGCAGAGCGAAAGCGACTTGAACCCTTATCAGGAAGGCATGCAACGTGAACTTTCTGAAGAGGTCGCGATTAATACTAAATACACCGAACGCATGGTTGGATTGATTAACGATGACGAGACGGAAGTCGGTAAAGTTCATCTTGGAGTCGTTCACATCTTCGATGTCGAATCGCCTAACGTGCAGCCTCGTGAAGATGAGATCATCGACACCGGCTTCCGCCCTGTGCGCGAGATTCTAGAGGACCTCGATGGCTTCGAGACCTGGTCGCAGATTTGCATGAGAGCGCTCTTCCGTCAACAATAAAGCATGGTTCAGACTCCGGTCTACATGGACAATCATGCCACCACGCGCGTCGATCCGCGCGTGGTCGAAGCTATGTTGCCGCTGTTTCACGAAAAGTATGGAAACGCAGGCAGCACGAGCCATGTGTTCGGCTGGGATGCAAAGGAAGCCGTTGACCGATCCCGCGAAAGCATTGCCCGATCCATCGGCGCATCGTCGCGCGAAATTGTTTTCACCAGCGGCGCAACCGAAAGCAACAATCTTGCGATCCGAGGTTGTGCCGAACGTACGCGTCGCCGGGGCAATCATATTGTCAGCGTGGCGACCGAACACAAGGCGATCCTCGATCCACTCGCGGTATTAGCGCGTCGTGGCTTTGAAGTCACGTTACTTCCAGTTCGCCAAATGGGCGAACCGGTCGCTGGTCGATTGGATGTGGAACGCGTTGCCGATGCAATTCGCGATGATACGCTGCTGGTGACGGTGATGTTAGCGAACAACGAGATTGGCGTCATTCAACCCTTGGTCGAAATCGGCAATTTGTGTAAGCAGCGCGGCGTCTTGTTGCACACCGACGCAACGCAGGCCGTAGGCAAGATTCCCGTCGATGTCGAGCAAATGCAAATCGATCTGCTTAGCTTTTCGGGTCATAAGCTGTACGGCCCGAAGGGCATCGGCGGACTGTATGTTCGGCGTCGTGGCCCACAAGTTCGTTTGACTCCGCAAATCGACGGCGGCGGACAGGAAGGCGGTCGACGAAGCGGTACCTTGAATGTTCCCGGCATCGTAGGATTTGCGAGGGCGTTGGAGCTCTGCGTGGACGAGATGGAAGCCGAATCTAACCGCCTTTTCACGTTGCGCGACCGGCTGTATCAGGGCTTAACCAGTGCGATCGAGCACGTCACCTTGAACGGTCCGGAACTTGACCAGCGGGACTTTCGCCTCGCGGGAAATCTGAGTTGCAGCTTTGCGGACGTCGATGGCGAGGCATTGATGATGAGCATGCGAGACCTGTGCGTTTCAAGCGGCAGTGCCTGTACGTCTACAAATCCGGAACCCAGCCACGTCCTGCGAGCAATCGGCTTGAGCGACGATCGCACTCGGGCCAGCCTGCGCTTTGGAATCGGTCGCTTTAACACCGAAGAGGAGGTTGATTTCGCGATCGGGCTGTTGGCGGAAGTAGTCCAACGCCTTCGCCGAATGAGCAGCTTGGCGTGAGAGGTTGTTACGGCGTGCCCAAAGAGCAGCGATGAACGCAGGGAGCAGAGCAAACCGGCGCGTAGAGGACGCTGCGACTCGCAGTTCAGCCACGCCCTTCGACGACTCAGAGCGTGCCACCCGACCGGATGACAACTCGCGAGCGCGTGAACCCCGGCTAGTCATGCGCAACGCGGGTTCGTTCAGACGCGACGAATTCGCAGACAACGTACTATTCAACGTCCAACCGGATATACTCGGCGACTGAATCAGTTCGTATCTAGCGGGTCCTCAAAGAAGGAGTGGATCATTGTTTATCCCGGCTACAGTCTACGTACAGCATATCCGGCGTAGCATTCAATCGTCGCGTAACGTAATGACAACATCGATTCATGTCGTCCTGCTGGCGGTGTTGTGTTTGAATGCTGCGTCCGTGGCATCCGAACAAATTTCCAAACGTGCGCCCAACATTCTGTTGGTGATGGCGGACGATCTGGGTTGGTCCGACATCGGTTGCTACGGTGGCGAGATCGCTACGCCGCATATCGACTCGCTGGCTCGCGACGGATTGCGGTTTACACAGTTCTATAACAACGCGGTTTGCGGTCCGACGCGTGCTTCGCTGCTGACGGGTTTGTACTGCCAACAGGTCGGGCATCGCGGCGATCGCTGGAACGAACCGAAAGATTTCAGCAAGTGCGTGACGATCGCGGAAGTGTTGCAGCAGGCCGATTATCGCACGGCAATGGTTGGCAAATGGCAAGGCCGCGATTTGGCACTCGATCGCGGTTTCGATCGTTTCTATGGTCCCATGTGTCAGGCGAAGATCAGTTACTACGACGAGGTGCAAGGAAACCCGTTCTACCTGGATCGCGAGCGAATCGAGTTGCCGGACGATTTCTATTTGACCGACGCGTTCAATGAGTACGGATTGCGATTTCTTAAAGAGAGCTTGGCGGGCGAACAGCCGTTCTTTTTGTACGTGGCGCATATTGCTCCGCATTGGCCGCTGCATGCTCGCGAGGCTGACGTTGCACCCTATCGCAAAACGTATCGCGAGCTGGGATGGGACGAAGTGCGTGCTCGGCGGCTAGATCGTCAGCGACAAATGGGGCTGGTCTCCGCCAGGTGCGAGCTTGGTCCGCGACCGGCAATCGTTAAGGATTGGACGATCGACAAGTTCAAGGACTGGCAGGCGGAACGCATGGCTGTTTACGCGGGGCAAGTCGCGGCGATCGATCAGGGGCTGGGGCAGTTGTTGCAGGCCATTGATGAAGCCGGTGCGGCGGAGAACACGTTGGTCATGTTCCTCTCTGATAACGGTGCGGCTCCCGACGGAGGAGTCGTTCCCAGCGATAACGGTTTTGGATTCAGCCCAACCGCGAACAACGCCAATTGGCGAAAGGATGGCGTCGCAATTCGGCCCGGCAGTGGCCCGGATCATTTGCCGGGTGGTCCTGAAACATTCGCGGCGTATGGTCTGGCGTGGGCCACGGCCAGCAACACGCCATTGCACGGCACCAAGCTGGAAGCTTTCGAAGGGGGCATCCGCACTCCGCTGGTCGTTCGCTGGCCGGCGGTGATTCACGATGCAGGCTCGCTCACCACGCAGCCCGGTCATGTGATCGATTTCATGGCGACCTGCCTGGATGTGGCAGGCGTTTCCTATCCCACGGACTTTCACGGTCGCAAGCCGTTGCCGTTGGAAGGCAAAAGTCTGTTACCGATCTTTCGCGGGCAGACACGCGACGAGCACGACCAGCTTTGCTGGAGTGCGCCGCGACACTACGCGATTCGTTCTGGCAAGTGGAAAGCGATTCAAGCTCGTGGCGGCGGCCCTTGGCAACTGTTCGATTTGGCGGCTGATCCGACCGAGCTTCGCGATCTCTCGGCCCGCGAACCGGATGTGTTGAAAGAATTGGTCGCTAAGTTCGACGCTTGGCAAGTTCGCGTGGGGGACGAACCATGAAAAAGTTGTGTTGCCTGTTCGCGTGTTCGACAGTTGGTTGGCTGGCACTGGTAATGGAGTCGCCTACCTACGCCGAGGAAAAGCGTCAGCCGAACATCGTGTTCTTTCTGGTCGATGATTTGGGTTGGCGCGACCTCGCCTGTTACGGCAGCGACTTCTACGAGACCAAACACATCGATCGATTAGCGCAGGAAGGGACTCGCTTTACGCAAGCCTACGCGGCCTGCCATGTCTGCTCGCCCACACGAGCCAGCATTATGACGGGCAAGTATCCCGCTCGGCTAAAGCTCACGGATTGGCTGCCAGGTCGCCGCGAGTTTCCGTTTCAACAGTTTCGGAATGCGTTCATTCACCAGGCGCTGCCGCTGGAAGAAATTACGTTGGCCGAAACGCTGCACGAAGCTGGGTATCGAACGGGGCATTTTGGTAAGTGGCATTTGGGAGAAGCCCCTGCCGGGCCGCCGCAACAAGGGTTTGATGTTCAAATACCCAGATGGAACAAGGGCTGGCCTCGCGCCGGATACCATTTCCCGTTTCAACTCGACGGCCTAGCTGACAAGCCGGGCGAGTATCTAACAGATCGCTTGACGGATGAGGCGTTGCAATTCATCGACGACAATGGTGATCGGCCATTCTTTTTGTACTTGTCGCACTTTGCCGTTCACGATCCGATTCAAGGCCGAGCTGATCTGGTTGAGAAATACGAACAGAAGCGAGCGAAGCTGCCCCAGGCCGAGCGTCCTTTCATCCTGGAAGGAAATCCCGATTCGGCTTCAGCGCTTTCGCGTGAGCAGCTTGCTGCGATGATCGATCAGGACAAGTATTCAGAACACCGCGTTCTGCCCAACCGCTTGGTGAAGATCAAGCAGCGGCAAGACAACGCTCAATTCGCGGCCATGGTCGAAAGTGTCGATGAAAGTGTGGGCCGAGTGCGTGACAAATTGAAGTCGCTCGGTCTGGACCGGAACACGATCATCATTCTGACCTCGGACAATGGCGGCATGGCGGCGGCCAACTTCGGTCAGCCAAACCGCGTTATCCCAGCGAAGAACCTGGACGTTGCTTATTCAACTTCCAACACGCCTCTGCGCGGCGCGAAAGGCTGGCTGTATGAAGGTGGCATCCGCGTTCCCTTGATTATCAAATGGCCCGGTCATGGAAAGGCCGACGCTGTTTGCGACGCACCCGTGATCAGCACCGATTTCTATCCCACGATTCTCGACATGATCGGCGTCGATCTCAAGCCCGAACACCACGCCGATGGCCTCAGCCTAACGCCGCTCTTGCACGGAACAGCCAGGCTCGATCGCGACGCTCTTTACTGGCACTTCCCCCACTACAGCAATCACGGCATGCAAAGCCCAGGCGGAGCGATCCGCAGCGGCAAGTACAAGCTGCTTGAATACTTTGAACACGGCACGTACCAGTTATTCGACATCGATGCCGACCCAGGCGAACAACACGACCTATCTGATTCGCACGCGGACATCGCCAAGCAACTATTGGAAAAGTTGCACCAATGGCGAACCACCCTCGGCGCGGAGATGATGACGCCAAATCCAGACTTTGATCCGCGAGCAACTCCATCCGCAGGATCGTAGTCACTCGATAACAGAGCGCAGTTTCACACATTTGATTTCTGGGAGGTCAGTTCACACATGCGAACGTCTTTCACAATTGTCTTGGCCGCATTCGCTGCAGCAAACTTGCTGGCAGACGATTCAGTAACCGAGGCCAAGCGAATTGCCGCGATGGAGCAAGTCGCTGATTTGGCGCTCGTGCCGCCGAAGCTGAACACTTCACCGCTGCCGCAGTATGGCTACGACAAGTTGGACTATGGCATGACGATCGGGATCGAACGGACTCCGGGGGGACGATTGTGGGCGTGTTGGGTTGCCGGTGGCGACAGTCCCAAAGCGTTCTTTGTGTTGGCGACCAGCGATGACGATGGCGATTCATGGTCGCAACCGCGGCTCGTGGTCGATGCTCATGCACCTGACTTGCCTGCCGAGCGAAGTGTGTTAGTTGGCAACTTGTGGTCCGATCCGCTGGGCCGGTTGTGGCTGATCTTCGATCAATCGATGGACATGTTCGATGGCCGGGCCGGAGTGTGGATGGCCGTCTGCGAGCATCCCGACGCAGACGAACCGCAGTGGTCGGAACCGCGTCGCATTTGGCACGGCGTGACGCTGAACAAGCCGACTGTGTTAACGACAGGCGAATGGATACTGCCGATTTCGCTCGACCAACGCGACGGCTTTCGCGAGTTCAAGGGTTGTTTCCGGGAACTCGATCCACTGCGCGGCGCGAACGTGTTTGTGTCGAACGATCAAGGTGCAAGCTGGACTCGCCGAGGTTGTGTTCAATTTCCGAATCCGGACTGGCACGAACACATGATCGTGGAACGAACAGACAGCTCGCTGTGGATGTTGGCTCGCACTGCCAAAGGAATCATGGAATCGACTTCCACCGACGCGGGCCAGACATGGACAGCGCCAACGGGGTCGAGCATCAAGCAGCCCGTAGCCCGTTTTCACATCCGTCGGTTGGCGTCAGGCAATTTGTTGCTGATTAAACATGGCCGAACGATTGATACGCATGAAGGGCGCAGCATGCTCACCGCCTGGCTGTCCGACGACGATGGCCGATCATGGCGCGGCGGACTCATGCTGGACGACCGCAAAGGCATCTCCTATCCCGACGGCTTTCAGGCCCCGGACGGCACGATCTACATCTCCTACGATCGCAACCGAGCGACGGATGGCGAGATACTTCTGGCACGATTCACCGAGCAAGACATTCTGGCTCAAGCATTCACCGGCCCCAAATCCAAACCGCGAATCTTGATCAGCCGCCCACTGGCTCGCGAGGCAGGTCAAGTGAAGAGGGACTAACACGTATTTCCGAATTGCCCTCGTTGCATTCATCGGTCGGGTAGCACGCCATGAGTCCTCGATGGAAGCAGGAAGCTGTGTAAACCGGGGCGTACAGGACGATGTGACTCGCAGTTAATTCGCCTGAAGTGAGAGGCTCGTTGACTCACTCGATCCACCTTGGCATTCGCGATGTTGGCCAGGGTGATAACAACGCTGGTTCCGGATCGGGTTTCTGAAGCCAAAGCGATAACGAGCCCCCAACTCGAATCTTTCACGCGTTTCACCAACTCGGCTCGCAAAGCACGGCGTTCGGCATAACGAAGGACCGTAAAGAAGTATTCATCAACTTGAACGGGAACTTGTAAAGCGGCCCTGGTAAACATGCCCTTCGCCGTTGTCTGGGTACAAGGCATGCAAAAACATTGCATGACGCGCCGGCGTTTAATGATGTATCGGGGTTTGCGCCCCGATAGCGGCGTCTCCCGGCGCGGCGGCGAGTCGTCGTGTATCTGCCCCAAATGACGGCTCGTTTTTCATCTCCAACGCCGAATCACAAAGCTATCACACCGTCCGCTATATAAGCCACACTCGCTTCTCTCAACAAGATGCCAACCCATGTTCCGAACGGTGCTGGGACGCCGCTCTACTGTTTCCACTCAGTGGCACCGCGTCAGGCGTTCATGGACGGATGCAAAATAAATGCTCGGCGGAGCGGATAAAGAAGTGGCCGTGGGAGACGGCCATGGATGCGAAGCAGGTTTCGTGTAGATCGTTGCGGGCGAGTTCTTCGTAGCGATCTCCGGGACGGAGGACGAGCGTGACGCCATCTTCGGAAAGGATGTAGATCCGGCCATCGGCGAGAACGGGCGAAGCCCAATAAACGCTGCTGAGTCGCTTGAGCCATACAATCT
The DNA here is from genome assembly GCA_020638995.1 of Planctomycetaceae bacterium. Taxonomy (GTDB): domain Bacteria; phylum Planctomycetota; class Planctomycetia; order Pirellulales; family Pirellulaceae. The sequence continues at coordinate 552,173 of JACKHM010000005.1, read as the reverse complement.
CGCCGGTCGCGGCTTCGATGCAGTGCAGGATGTTGTCGCGAGTGATCGTGTACAGGTAGGGTGCAACGTAAAGTGGCGAGGCCAACGCGGGCACGCCTTTCTTCTGTTCCCAGGCAATGTGTGTTTCCGTCACATCGCCTTCGCCGCCCAAGCGGATGGCGCGGATTGTTGGTTCCTCAAAGCCCGATGACGTATAGATCAAACCATCACCAACTACGGGTGATGGCGTCACCCCTTCCCCTTGACTGTAAATCGACCAGACTCGCTTGCCGGTCTGGATGTCGAATCCTTGCACGCGGTCTCCCGCGCCGCTGACAAGCTGAGCGTCCTCGCCGACCAAGATCGGCGTGACGTGAGCCACTCGCGATTGGCCGCGCTCGCCCTTCCAAAGCACTTTCCCTGTGGCAGTATCCAACGATAACACTACGGCTTTGTCCCAGGGGATCTTCCAACCGAGTCGATTCTCTTCACGGCTGCTGCCGTCAAAGGGCATCACCAATTGGCCGTTGACCAACACCGGCGAGGCGCCGAGTCCGTGCAGGCTGAAGAACTTGATCTCCGTGTTCTTCCACACCACGTTCCCAGCGAAGTCGAGGGCGATAATCGCGCCGTCGTAAAACACCGCATAAACACGTTCCCCATCCGTGACCGGTGTCGGTGTCGCATAAGAATTCTGGGCTCGTTTGGCACCAGGGACCTGGCGATGGACTTCCGTGTTCCAGCGAATCTTCCCACTCAAGCGGTCAACGCAAATTACGCGACAAGAGACACCTTCCTCGGTAGCCGTCGTCAGAAATATCTGATCATCGTAAACGATAGGCGACGACCAACCCGTGCCGGGGATGGCAGTCTTCCACGCGATGTTCTTGTCCGCGCCCCAATGCAATGGCAGATTCGCCTCACTCGAAATGCCTTGACCGTTGGGGCCACGAAACCGAGTCCAGTTCTCCGCGTTCGCCGCGACAAAAGGTAAGCTGACCAACAAGTAGCAAGCGACTGGGATGGCTAAACGCATCGTTAAAAACTCCCAACACAACAGAGTCCAGACAAAAGCATCAGGGGGCAATGCGAGACACAAGCAACTTGGTGTATCTCCACGTCGGGACTCTATGATACGAAATCACTCGCACCGTCCAATCCGACGAAACGCATCGTTTGCCAGGTGCTTGATTACATCTTTGGATTTACTCTGGGGATATTACCACCTGTAGTCCGGATTGAGCAAATAGTCCGGATTGAGCAAATAGTCCGGATTGAGCAAACGCTGCCGGTGCCGGAACTTCGGTCGCTAGTTCCTATTTCGAGTGTCACCCGATAGCGACATCATACTTAAAGCGTTTGTGCCGTTCCGACAATGACTTGCGCAACCTTGTTCCGGCCTACGTGAATAGTCCGGGTTAGGATTGAGAACTGCAGGGTCGCCCAACGTGGCGCACGTAACCTTGCCCCACACGATTGGATGTTTCAGGGCGTAACCCTTGTGTTAACAACGATTTCTGAGTATTGATGGGAAGAATTGAGTTGCAGAGCTTTCCTCAATCGGGCCGATTGTATATTTTAGACATAGCACTGTGTGAAAAATCGCAAACCGTTTCCATATGAGGTGTTTAAGATGGCCGTGATGTTAACAGAGAGTGCGGCGAAGGAAGTCAACCGCGTTCGCGAAGAACAGAAATTCGAGGACGACGTATTCTTGCGAGTCGGAGCGGCTGCCGGCGGCTGTAGCGGTTACAGCTATCAGCTCGAATTCGACAAGGCATTTGACGCGGACCGAGATGACGAGTACGAATATCACGGCGTGAAGGTCGTGGTCGATAAGAAGAGTGCTTTGCTGCTGGAAGGGACGACGATTGACTGGTACGAAGGCCTCGATCAGCGAGGGTTCAAGTTCGACAACCCTAACGTGACTAAGAGCTGCGGTTGCGGTAGTTCTTTCCAAGTCTAGCCACGTTGGAAAACTGTATAGATTTAACAGCCACGCGCGTTATTCGCGGTCGTGGCTGTTTTTGTTGAATCGGTGATCGGGGCGTTCACGAGGCGCGCACGGCTGCATAGAATCACGGCTTCGAAGCCGAATATCACGACCAGTTACAACCGGAGGTTTGGCAACTCCCGCAGCGAGCGGAACACTCGCTTAATTGATTTTCCAACTATCAGATTTCAACCGCACTAAATGCACATTCTTCGAAAGGAATCGTCGTGTCTTCGCCCACCAAGGTCTATGTAGTCGGGATCGGTGACGACGGCCTCGAAAGCCTGACAGGCGCCGCAAGGCAACTGGTCGATCAGGCAGAAGTGTTGTTAGGCGCCGAGCGACTACTTGCGTCGGTAACAAACCCAATGGCCAAGCGTATTGATGTCGGTTCCGACTTCGATGAGCTGCTCGCCAAAATTGAGGAGCATGCGGACAAGCGATCCGTATTGTTGGCAACTGGCGACCCGCTTTTTTATGGAACGGCACGCTATCTATGCGAGCATCTTGGTAAAGAGCGATTCGAAGTTGTGCCTCATGTCAGCAGCATGCAGCTAGCCTTCGCTCGCGTCAAGGAAAGCTGGGACGAGGCTTATCTGACGAATCTCGCCAATCAATCATTAGAGCGCGTTGTCGAGCGGATTCGGACGGCGGAGAAAGTTGGAATCTTCACCACCGAAGAGGCACCACCTTCGGCCGTAGCCAAAGCGATGCTGGATCGTCAGATCGACTACTTTCACGCTTATGTCTGTGAGAACCTCGGTTCGCCGGACGAACGAGTCACGCAGTGTGATTTGACCGAGCTTGCGGAACAGACCTTTGCGCCGCTCAACGTGTTGGTGCTCGTGCGCAATCCGGATGTGCCCGATCGACCGTCGGGGATGATCGGGCGCCGACTGTTCGGCAACCCAGACGAAGCATTTCTCCAATCGAAGCCGAAGCGTGGTCTGCTAACTCCTTCGGAGGTCCGAGTAATGGCTTTAGCCGAAATGGACATTGGACCTGCGAGCGTCGTGTGGGATATTGGGGCCGGAAGCGGTAGCGTCGCGGTAGAAGCTGCGCAGATCGCCAGTGGGGGATCGGTGTTTGCGATTGAAAAGGATGCCGAAGATTACCAATTGATCTCCGAGAACGCAGAGCGTTTTGGGGTGACGAACTTGACCGCGATTCTTGGACAGGCTCCAGAGGCTTGGGCCGAGCTGCCCGATCCGGACTCGGTCTTCATTGGGGGAACCGGTCGCGCAGTAACCAGTATTGCGAGGGAAGCGTTTGCGCGTCTCCGAAAAGGTGGGCGTTTGGTCGTGAATGTCGGCAGCATTGAAAATGTGGGCGCGGTGCATGAGGCCTTACGGCAATCGGCGGGGGATGCCAATGTGTGGATGTTCAACATCGCACGAGGGACTCAGCAACTCGTGCGCCTTCGCTTTGAATCCTTGAACCCCACGTTTCTGATCAGCACTGTCAAGGACTAACGTCGTGATTGATGTGGCCGAAGAGTACCAACGACTCGACGTGATCGCGGTAGGTGCACATCCCGACGATGTCGAAATTGCTTGCGGCGGCGCCTTGGCGAAACTCGTCAAGCAAGGTTACAAAGTCGGCATCGTTGACTTGACAGATGGCGAGCCGACTCCCAAGTCACCAAGCCCCGAGGTCCGTTTGGAAGAAGCTCGCAAAGCTGCACAGACGCTCGGCGTACACCAACGAGTTACGCTTGATTTGCCAAACCGCCGCTTGTTTGATTGCTTTGAGGCCCGCGTGGCTCTCGCCAAAGAATTTCGTAAGTACCGGCCACAGGTGGTGATCGGGTTCGGTGACAAGACACCGCTGGCTTCGCCTGATCACTGGCAAGCGATGCAGATCACCGATGCGGCGGTTTTCTACGCCCGCCTTACCAAGTGGGACGACTACTTCGCAGGCTTGCCCGTTCACACGATCTCCGCACAACTTTACTTTCGCTTGGCGTTTGAACCACAAACACTAGCCGGTTTTCCAAGTCACTTTACGGTTGATATTTCGGATACGTTGGAAACGAAAATTGCGTCGATCCAATGCTATGAAACACAATTCCCAGCTGAAAAAGCGTATGTGTTTGATCGTATTCGCGGCGCTGCGATGTTGGCCGGTGCGGCCTCGGGCTTTCAGGCCGGCGAAGTCTTCGTTAGTGCAAGGCCAATTGGAACGACCGACTTAATGAAAACTGCCTTGCCGTTGCGTTAGCGAAGCGGGAAGTTTCATTCTCCCAATTCAACGACCAGGAGACCGCTGGAATCCGCTGCGGCTCGGGCCATGGCACCGGTGTTGAATTGCATCGTGATCTTGGCGTCGTGCGTGACCGCGATGATTCCGCCTTGACCGTTTTTCGTCACGTCGAGCGTCTGGGTGAGGATTTCGCGGACGGCCTCTTCGACCGGCTGCTGCTTGTAGGCGAGTCGCGCTGATACATCGTAGGCGATGGCATTGCGGATAAAGTTTTCGCCCACGCCGGTGCATGAGACTGCGCAGGTCTTGTTGTCCGCGAATGTTCCAGCGCCAACGATGGGCGAGTCGCCGACGCGCCCATAGAGCTTGTTGGTTAGGCCACCGGTCGACGTTCCCGCTGCCAAGTTGCCGTTCCGGTCTAACGCAACACAACCGACGGTCCCTTTGTGGTCATCCGGCTGTTGCTGCTTTGCTCGTTGCCAGGCATCGTATCGGCGCTGTGTCCAGAAATACGCTTGGTCCACAAGCTCAACGCCCTTTACCTTCGCGAACTGATCCGCACCATCACCAGATAACAAAACGTGTCGCGTGTCTTGCATGACAAGCCGGGCCAGCGAGATCGGACTCTTGACCGTCGTCACACCCGCAACTGCGCCGCAAGATCGATCCCGACCGTCCATGATCGAAGCATCCAGTTCATGACCACCGGCGCTGTTGAAAACTGCGCCCTTGCCGGCATTAAAGATGGGGTCATTTTCTAGGTGGCGAATCACCTGCTCAACGGCATCCAAACTGTTACCACCTTCTGCCAGGATCGACTTCCCTGTTGTCAAAGCTTGTTGCAGAGAAGCTTTTGTCGCCGCTTGTTCGTTCGTATCGAGTTTTAGCCAATCGCTCCCTGCGCCCCCATGAATCGCGATGGCCCACTGGCTGGTAATCGGGTGATCCCCCAGGGACGAAGTTGGACTCGTGATGAAAACGGTCACCATAAGTAAGAAAACGACTCGCATCCCTCGGTTCCAATCGTGTTGAGAGTAGTTGCTTAGGGCTAGGACGTTGCTATCGTTGCCTGCGAAGTTCGTATTTACAAGCCATCTGGTTCGAGGAGTTAGTACCTTTTTGACTTTCGACTTCTGCACTTCTGCATTGCAAGCCAACTCGTCTTGCATTCGATTTCCGATAACGCTACTTTCCCAGCCTTATCTACTGGCTCGTGATAGCGCCGGATTGCGCTTCGTCCATCTGAGACGGTGACAGCAGGATCGGAGCGTCTTACGGAACCGTTCGCAGACTGGAAATGACATGGAAGTCACAAGAGCGTCGCGTGTCGCGCTGATGGTCATCATGCTCGCATCGCTACCGTGGACAAGCGGCTGTGTGGGTCTGCTATCTACGATGCGCTGGCTCGGCGGTGGGAACCCAATGCCCGCCGAATACTCCGATCTCAAGGGTAAACGAGTCGCGGTGGTTTGTGTTTCAGAAGACTCTTCCTACGGCACGGGCTCCGAGTCCTTGTTGCTGGCCCGGGAGGTGAGCACGATCCTAAAGAAGAGTGTCAAAGACATTGACTTGGTCCGAGCCGATGAAATCGCGGACTGGATTGATCGAGAAGGTTGGGACGAGATCGACTATCGCGAGATCGGACGCGGAGTGAAGGCGGAACGCGTCGTGGGGGTCGGTTTGGCTGGATTTAGTATTCGCGAAGGAGCCTCGCTCTACAAGGGACGCGCCGACATTAATGTCTCGGTTTATGACATGGAAGATGGCGGCCACGAAGTTTTTCGCAAGAGCGTTCCCGAATTTAGCTTTCCGGCAACAGGTCCTTATCCGGTGGGTGATTTGAGCGAAGTACAATTTCGACGGGCCTTCCTCAAGACGCTCGCTCAGCACGTTGCTCGGCACTTCTACGCCTATGATCCGGTAGAAGACTTCAGCCGCGATACGGCATTCATCCGACCATAGCAGCGCGTCACGTCAAAGCTTCGGAACGGGACGTTTCGGAGGCGGCTTATTGAGCATTTGTGGTTGCTCGTTGCGTGCGGGACGTGGTGTGTTGTTATTGTTGTTGGCCGCAGTTCGATTTGGCGGCGGTGAGAGGTCGGTGAACTCTTCGATCCACTTCCATCCCAATGGCGTTTGCAACTCGCGCGAGGCCAAAAATGCCCAGGGCGTACCAGGATGCTCGTCGACAACACGGTGCAAATACGCCTCAGCTTCCTTGCCTGCCTTGGCCAACTGACTGCCGGTGCTGATTTCTTCGTCATGACGCAACACCCACGTATTGTTCTTCTCGTTAGAAAACTTCATGCCGCGTTTGGCCATGGCTAGCATCGTGTTGTACCCCTCGGCACGCACCCGTGCCGCCATCACGCGCCCCATCGCAAGGTCGTACCCAGCTTGCCAGCGAGGCGAAGTCTCCTTGGCACGATCCGCTTCTCCGATCTCCAGCGTGCTATGCAGGTTGGCCAGTTGGGGCTCGATCTTTGCCGCTCCTTTTTGAGCTTCTGCCAAGTCCGTCGCGAGTTCGGCTTCGCTTACTTTTACAAACCGCAGACGTGGCGATTCGAGTTGATTCATCCACGAAAGTTGTGCGGTCTTCAACAGGGAGGACCGGGCTTTATTCTCATTGACCTGCCGAAGGTACTCTTTGGACGGTAGGTAATCGGGGCGGTATCGCCGCATGACTTCGGGATCAAAAAACTGCTTGATGTGCGCAGAAAACGGATTGGTCTCATTCCTCCCGACCGTGCGATTGACGTTGCGGTTTGGATGGACCGAGAAGTAGATGCCGCCAGTTTCGTAGCAAAGTCGGGTGAGCGAGAACGGACCAAATCCGGAATCCATCGGATCGGGGTCTTCGTTGTCCATGAAACGCAATTTGATTCGTTCCGGGAACAACGACTCAGGACCTTGGCTCACACGGCCCCACTGTGGTGTTTGGTCGTACTGCGGATCAGGGTCAACCCACTTAACCAAGGTCTCGTCGCGGCCGAAGGGTGCGGGGACGCCCACGACATACACAGGCACTTCCAGGCGGCGGCATAAGTTGACGGTCTTGTCGAGCGCGGCTTGGTCATCACCGACCTCGTCAGTGAACACCACCATCATGATGTTTCGAATCGGGGCTTCGCTGCGGAAACGCTGATATTTTTCCACGGCGGTGTAGATTGCGCTAAAAACGCGTTCTGTGCCTGAATCGTCTTGTTTCATACTAGCAACGGCTTCTTTTATTTCCGTAAGATTGTCAGTTGGTTTATCGATCAACACGTTGACTTGTTGACCAAACCCGACGACGGACGTGAGCAATGGCTTGTCGTCATGTCGTTTGAAGGCTGGATTACCGGCCGCTTCGATAACTCCCAATTCATGATAGATCCGATCAAATCTTGCATTGATCTCAGCACGCTGACGCGTCAAGCTGCCAGATTGATCGAAGAGCCAAACCACTAGTGTCTTCCGCTCTTCTAAAGACAATAGGATGTCTTGAGTGATGCGGTCGATTGCACCTACGGCACCTGTCGTACCCTCGCCGGCCGCACCGCGTACTGGCAGGTTGTCGACTCGTAAACCTGTGGCCATTTCAATGACGTTGTTCACTTCGACTTTGGCAATATCGACAGGAGTTAACTCGGCGGGACTCGGAACATCCGAGATGTCAGACAGGATCTCGGCCGCCGATAGAGCCATCTCGGCGTTGGCGGAGCTATTCGCACCGACCTCTGCCATGTGCCGATCGTTCACGAAAAAATCTTTGGGCAGGACGACTTTTGTTTCATCGATTGTCTCTTCGACGGGTGCGATGATGGTGAGTGCCTCACGCGCGCTCTGCTCCCGAAAGTACGTTGAGTAACCGAGCGCGAGGAGCAGCCCCACATGCACCGTGAGGCTGGCGAGGAAGCTGACAGTATCCCGGTCAAACGTACTTTCGACGGCGGGCTCCGCGTCTGAATAGCTGGACTGATGATCTCTGGCAACACTCACTACTTGCCTCCTCCAATTACTTGACTGGCGATCGATGGCTGAGCACGTAGCGAACTTGAGGATTCGGGACTTTGACCATTGCGAGTTCATTTGTTTAAGTCATTGCCTCGAAGTGACTTGCCGAATCCGGTCGCAACACACACTTGGCGAGAATGGACGGCTAATTGATTGTACGCAGATGTGGTGGCATTAGCGATAACGCGGTAGCTGGTGAGAAGTACTCGTACGAACACCAAGAAATTGGGGAAGTTCCGGGCTCCTGCCGGTTGTCAGCCAAATCGAGGAGAGTTCGTGGCGACAGATACTTCGTTGACGCTCGATGGATGGCTATCTAGGATACATGTGCTTGGTCGCCCAGGCTCCTGAATTCTCTCGCCAAGCTAGTTTCAGTCAAATAACCTCAAGAACCGGGGATCTCAATGATCGGAAATGGATATCGTAGCGTGAGACACTATCTTCTGGTTTTCGCGGCCTGCGCCACGCTCGCAGCCAACAGTTATGGTCAGCGGCGTCCCGAGGACGAACTCAAAGTACCTGATCCCGAGGCCGTAACTGTCGAGGCTAGTGATGGCGTACCTATTCGATGCAGTTTCTATCCAGGCGGTTTCATCGAGACGCCGACCGACAAGAAGGACAAACCAAAGGTCGAAAAGAAGCCCGGCAAGGAAGTCGTTCCGATTATCCTGTTGCACGGCTGGGAGGGGCGCCGCCGCGATTTTGACGAGCTTGCGAGCAATTTACAAAAGCGAGGCCATGCTGTGATGGTTCCCGACTTACGCGGCCATGGGGACAGCAATAAGGTGACGTTACCAAACGGTGAAACGAAGGATATCGAACGCGATCGAATGCGTTCCACCGATCTGGCGGGTATGCTCCTGGATGTTGAAGCTGTAAAAAAGTTTCTTTTCGAGAAGAACAATGCAGGAGAACTGAACATCGAACTTCTGTGCGTCGGTGGCGCCGATGTGGGTGCGATCGTCGCTGTAAATTGGGCCGCCTATGACTGGAGCCGTCGACAATTGCCCGCGTTCAAACAAGGACGCGACGTCAAAGCGCTGGTGCTAGTTTCGCCGGAAGCGTCGTTTAAGGGGTATTCTCTGACCACAGCATTGAATCACCCTGTCATTCAAAAAACCTTGTCCGTGATGATCATAGTAGGCGAAGACGACCGTTCCGCTGCCCGTGAAGCAAAGACCATCCACAGTCGACTCGAACGGTTGCGAGATGCTCCAACCGATCCGAAAGATGCCGATCTCGTCTACATTAAACCCAACACAACCCTGCAGGGCACGCAATTGATTAATGTGCCGGGGCTGCCGCTGCGAGACTATATCGGATTCTTTATTGAGCAGCGTTTGGTGCGCAAGTCGAGCGAGTTTCCCTGGACACAGCGGACGAGTCCACTGTAACGCGGCGAGCTACGCTACGTTCTACTTTGGTTACGGATGGAGCAGGCCCGCAGGAATGGGGACGAGTCCGTCGTCGATGGATGAGTTCGTGTCTGACGTGGGCTCGCTTCTTCCGGACGACCGGGAAACTGTGTCGGGAATCTGAATGTCTGTTCCGATCGGCAAAACATCAGGGTCAACCAGTACCGTGCTATTCTCGCGAACAATGATCGGCCAAGCAGTGCGATCGCCCAGATAACGCTCGGCAATAGATTGAAGTGTGTCGCCATCTGTGATCCGGTGGACTCGCTGCGATTCGGCTTCGTCTGTCACCGCGTTGTCTGTTGTTGCGGAGACCGGTGTTGCGGAGACCGGTGTTGCGGAGACCGGTGTTGTTGCCTCGAAAGTCTCGAATGCAGTGCCTAGTGGGGGAGGAGCTTGAAGGTCTTCTGCGACAATCGCCCTAGATTGGTATTGCTGCGTCGGTAGAACCTCTAAAACCGCTGGTGCAACTTGGAAGCGATCTCCCAAATCTGACGGAGAATCGGAGCCAGACGGAATCGCGAGTTGCAGCGTCAGTTCGCCTTGCGAGGAATGTTTAAAGGCCGGTTGTCCCGGAACTTGAATACCGTTAGTCGCGTCGTTTCGAAACATCGAAGCGCCGCAGACGCCCAACAAAATGACCGCAATTCCTAATATTCTGCGTTTCCAGCCGACCATACGCCGCACCCAGTTCTGAATGCCCCACCGATAAGTATCGCAAGGTGCGCGGGAGAGTCTACACACCGACCGCTAGCTTCGCAGGCAATTCGTGGTGTGTAAGAGCATTTAGGACGGGTTTTATCGACTATGCCGAAGCCGATACGTTGTCAGCGGCGACTTTTGACTTGCTTGCAACACTCTTTTTATTCGCGGATGTCATCCACAGCAAAACTGGGGATGCGACAAAGATGGAGCTGTATGTGCCCACGCAAACCCCTACGACCAACGAAAACGCGAAGCCATGAATGCCATCGCCGCCGATTGCGTAGAGAATGGCCACAACAATCAACGTAGTCAAAGAGGTCAGCATAGTCCGACTAAGTGTCTGGTTGATACTCGTGTTAATCATGTCCCCGGACAGCTGCGGACTCTTGCCCCGGACCTCACGAATACGGTCGAACACAACAATCGTGTCATTCAACGAATAGCCGATGATTGTCAACAAAGCCGCGACGATTGGCAGGCTGATCTTGAACTCTTCAATCAGCAAAAAACCGAGCGAATTGGCTAACCACGCGCTCAGCGCGATGGCGCCAAGCGTGACCAGCACGTCGTGAACGAGTGCCACCACGGCGGCGAGACCGAATATGACGCGCTGGAATCGTATCCAGATATACAAAACGATTCCAAACAAGCTTGCGATCAGCGCCGCAATGGCCTTCTGTTGCATGTCGCCAGCAACCTGGCCACCAATCTTACTGGAGGACGCCCAGACCGGTGTGTCGGCGAATTTGGATTGGAGATATTCCAACAGCTGTTTTGTTTGGCCCTCATCCGCTGAGATTACGAGTTTCCAAGTATCGAAGGCGTTGCTGCTGTTGCCGTCCCATTTCTGATTGATCAGCTGAAAGTGGGAGACGGGCAGGTTGAGTTCCTGAGTGGCGGCGTCTATCTCGCCCGTCAAGGTTTGAGCGTTAATCGCATAACCAAACGAAAGCTCCACTTCGGTTTGCGCCGATGAAGCGGCGGGTTCGGACGATTCAGCAGTGGGTGTCGAACCCGATACCGGTGGGGTTGGCCCATCCGCAGCACTTGGAGTCTCAGTTGCAGGAGTCTCAGTTGCAGGAGTCTCAGTTGCAGGAGTCTCAGTTGCAGGAGTCTCAGTTGCAGGAGTCTCAGTGGCAGGAGTCTCAGTGGCAGGAGTCTCAGTGGCAGGAGTCTCAGTGGCAGGAGTCTCAGTGGCAGGAGTCTCAGTGGCAGGAGTCTCAGTGGCAGGAGTCTCCGCTTGAGCTAAGAGCAGTTCTTGCACTTCATCAGCGTATGCCAGCGAGCTACCTGGGGCTAACGAGAACATAGAACTTTGGTCTGCATCCGTAGCCGTCTCGGGCGGGGTCGAATCCGGAACTGCTTGCGTTTTCTCCGGATCTTGAACAGGTTCGGCTGTGGCCTCAGCAGGCGTTTCTGGCGTTGCTTTTTCTTCTGCTGAAGGTTCGGTAGATGACACTTCTGGTTCGGGAGCCGGCTCCGGAGACGATTTTTTCGAAGGGGCCTCAGGCGCTGATGTCTCTGGAGTTGCCGGTGTCTCCGGAGTTGGAGTTGCTGATGTCTCTGAGGTTGATTGTCCAGGTGCCTCGACCGTAGTGTCTGGTTTTTCGTCGCTCGCAGCCGGCGCGACTAATGCAACAGAGCGCAGAGGGCCATACTCCATCGAATACGTCGCCAATTCACTCTTGCCGTCTGCGCCAGCAAATGCGTCGTGAATTGCCTGTTCCAGATCCCGAACCTCCTCGATGTCAGAGTCGACTTTAAAGGTATCGTTCTCGGTCGCCCCAGCCGTGTTATTCATTGCTGTAACACTGAATTGCGTTCCGGCGTCTGCGAACTTTGCAGCAAGTTTCTCACGGACAGTTTCAGTTTCGGTGGAATTCTTCAATTGCATTTGAACAGACGTTCCGCCCCGGAAGTCGATATCAAAGATCCCTGCACCTCGCCCGGCGATGCCACCCAAGCCAATGATGATTACGAGAATCGAGCCAGCAGCGGCCAACTTGCGTTTGCCGATAAAATCGAATTGAGTCGCACTGAGGAACTGCATCATACTCAGCTTCTTTAACCACCGAGTTCGCTCGGCCACGTCGAAAGCCACGCGTGAACAGAAGATGGCGGTGAACATACTCATCAGGATGCCGAGGATCAGTGTAACTGCAAAACCGCGAATTTGATCCGTTCCGATTCCGTACAGCACGAACGCCGTAATTAAAGTCGTGACGTTGGCATCGATGATCGTGGTTGTCGCTCTCGCGAATCCATTTCGAATCGCCATTCTCAACGCCGCGCCTCGCGACATTTCTTCGCGAATACGTTCAAAGATGAGAACATTCGCATCAACCGACATGCCGACCGTTAATACAAGGCCTGCCAACCCAGGCAACGTAAAAGCCGCCTTGATAAGAATCATGATCGCCAGGATGAAGAGTAAGTTGAGCAGCAAGGCCACGCATGCCACAAAGCCTGAAAAGCGGTAATAAACGAGGATGAAGGCCAATACGAGCGCCAACGAAATGACCATCGCCATCTTGCCTTGTTGAATCGTTTCTTTCCCCAGCAACGGGTTGATCTGGTTTTCGCTGATGGGAATTGGATTCAGGACGACGGGTAAACTGCCGGCTTCCAGGATATTCACCATGAAGTCAACTTCTTCCGGCGTGAACTCGCCCGTAATCCGTCCGCGACCTTGAGTGATCGGCTCTTGGATGTTTGGCGCCGATAGCAATGTGTTGTCGAGGACAATGCCCAACTGGCGGTTGAAGTTGCCTTCCGGACCGTAGTCTGTCGTTAGATCCGCGAATCGACCGACGCCACCGCTGGATTGCTTCAAGTTGAACATGATGCAGGGACGGAGCCGTTCGTCGTTTCCTCGGCTAACCGCGCCCAGGTGATTACCCGTCACGTTGTAAGGATCATCGGTCGCCATCAGAACGTCAATTTCCTGGACGCCCAGACCTGCGATATATCGCGTGAACTCAAGTTCATCGTCGCCATAGTGGCTTGGATCAACTTCGAGAATGTCGCCCGTTGCGGCATCGCGAATCGTATTACCTGCGACGGAGAGCTTGAAAGTTCCGCCACCGCCTTCTTCTTGCTCGCGTCCCACGCGCGCCCAGAGCCCTACTTGGTCACCGGACTCGTCGCGCACAAAACGACCTCGTTTGATGGCAAGGTCCTGAGCCGCTTCCCGGGCCAATTCGATAATGTGCGCGTGGTCACGGGAATTGGCAACTATTCGGAATTGGAGCACACCAGCTGTGCTGATCGACTTTTTGATCAGTTCGACTTCGCGTTGGTCGACTTCCGGAACAATGATCTCAACCTGTTGGTCGCCGTAGGGGCGAATGACGATTTCCTTAGTTCCACTGGGGTTGATACGCCTGGCGATCGCTTCGACTAATGCTCCCATATTGACCCGGCCGCTCGATCCATCGATCGAATCGGGATCGTTGGCCGCCGCAGTTGCACTTTCGTCAACTTCATAAATCAGAATGACGCCGCCTTTAAGGTCGACACCCAGCTTTATGTTGAACTCGCCCGTCTCGCGATCGTAAGATCTGCCAACGATAAGGGCCGAGAGGATGACTACGCACATAATCAAGCCGATTCGCCAGCCGTGCTCGGCCAGCCGAAGTCGTCTGGCGATTACCTGGCCGAGGAAAATCGGCAATCCAATTCCGAGGAGCAGCACGGCCAGGAAGCCAAAGAATTTGAACTGCGTTGAATCCATTGCTTGTGCAAGCAGAGTTAAGTCACTGAGCATGACAGAAGATTCCTAATCCCTTCAGGGGCCGTCAGGTGATTGAACACACTGGTAGTTGATCGTTATTACGAAAGTCAGTCTTGGCTGGCTTCACCATCATCCGTGACGATACGTGAAATCGCGCTACGAAGGACTCGCATCTTGGTATTTGTGCTGTCGTCGATTCGAAGCGTTACGTCTTCTGAATCTTTTTGTACGTTCACAACCACGCCGTGAATGCCTCCGATCGTAACGACGCGATCGTTCTTTTTCATGTTTTCCAGCATCGAGGTCGTTTCGGCTCGCTTCTTCCGTTCGGGACGGATCAACATGAAGTAGAACAGCACCGCGATCATCACAAATGGCAGGAGACTGCCGAGCGGTCCGAGCGGCGAGGTTGCCGCATCATCTTGCGCGAGAAGCAGGATCGAGGGATATGATTCGATAGTCGACCACATGCACTTCACCAAACAGTCTGGAGACGGCTCTTCTCGGAACGCTTCGCAACGGAATGCGAGACGGACAATAGTTCCGCGGTAAACAGAAAACGGCCCGATCTAGCTGACGGTCGGGCCGATTCGTGCCGCAATTGGCTGATTATCATAAGGCCTTGTGGCGCAACGAGCAAGGCCGTCTCATAACCGCTATTGAGGGGGTTCACGGCCAGCCAGTTGGCATTCGATAACGGACAGCATCAATCCGGTTTCTCGCGTTGCCAGCCCACAATTTTTTCGTGATAGAAGTCCATGTAGGAATCATTCGCAATCGCCGCACGAGCCTCCGCGACGAGGCGTTGGTAATACGTAACATTATGAGCGGTGAGCAGGATCGGTCCAAGCATTTCGTTCGCTAAGAATAGGTGCCGAATGTAACCTCGGCTGTGTTGGCAAGCAGGGCAAGGGCACCCTTCTTCCAAAGGCCGCTCATCTCGCTGGTGACATAGGTTCCGCATGCGTAGTCGGCCGCCGTCGGTGTAGGCAAGGGCATTCCGGCCATTGTGGCTTGGAATGATGCAATCGAACATGTCGACACCTCTGCGAATTGCTTCCACCAGGTCCTTTGGCGTACCAACTCCCATCAAGTATCGCGGCTTCTCGATCGGCAACACGGGACATGTGGCTTCGATCATCCGCAACATATCCGCTTCGCCCTCGCCAACGCTCAATCCGCCGATCGCGTAACCCTCGAATTCGGGGAACGCAGCGAGTTGTTGCGCGCAAGCGATGCGAAGTTCTCGCGACAGTCCGCCCTGAACGATCGCAAATTGCGCCTGATCACTGCGACTGCGAGCCTTTAGGCAGCGTTGAGCCCAGCGTATCGTTCTTTCACATGCATCGAGGACATCCTCGTCGCTTGCCGGTAGCGCGATAACGTGATCCAGCACCATCGCAATGTCGCTGCCCAACGCTTCCTGGATCTCTATCGATCGCTCTGGAGAGAGTTCAAGCTTTTTGCCATCGATGTGCGACTGGAAGACAGCGGATTGCTCCGTGACTTTCGTTGACTCGGCGAGGCTGAAAACTTGAAACCCACCACTGTCGGTCAGGATCGGTCCGTCCCAACCCATGAACCGATGCAATCCCCCGAGATCTGAGACGACGTCTTCACCAGGTCGCAGGGCGAGGTGGTACGTATTTCCCAGTACGATCTGAGCGCCGGTCTCTCGCACTTGCGAAACGGTAAGTCCTTTAATGGTGCCTTGTGTTCCCACTGGCATAAACGTGGGAAGTTCAACCACTCCATGCGGCGTGGTAAGGCTGGATCTTCGAGCGGCGCAACCGCGATCGACGTGGTGCAATTTAAATGAAAAGGGCGTAGCCATGCCGGAGAGCCGCGTACGGGAGAGCAAAGAGCCAACCATCGAGGACTCTTGGCAATCCGCCTTGCATTAATCGCCTCGGAGCTTGATACCCAATTGCGAGAGCTTGTCACGCACTTCGTTCAAGCTCGTCACGCCAAAGTTCTTGCACTCGAGCAGGTCATCGCCCGTCTTTCGTACTAATTCGCCGATGGTGCCCATTCCCAAGCGAACCATACACTTGCGAGCACGCACGGAAAGATTCAGTTCCGAAATTGGCCGGTCAAGCAACGCCTGTTCGTCCGGCGACATGTTCGATGTATCGTAAGCAGGTTCGGGTTCGGGACGTTCGTGAGCGAACTGCCCCAGTTCTAAGCCTTTCGAGTGCAGCATGTCGCGGATCTCGACCAGCGACGTCTCGCCAAAATTCTTGCTGGTCAACAGATCTTGCTCGCTGGTGCGGGTCAAATCGCCCAGCGTTCGGACGCCCATCTTTTGCAGGCAGTTGCGGCTTCGCACCGAGAGCTCGAAGTCAGTGACGGGAATGCTCAAGACTTGTGCGAGTCGATCTTCACGCTTCTGGGCTTCTTCGTCGTAGAACATGTCGCGCGAAGCCATCGCATCTTTGCAGAATAGTTTTGCACGATCATGGGTCGGATAGACATCCAAGATTCGCTGGTAGCAATGCTGGGCCAAGTCGTAGCGCTGCTGATCTTCGTACATAATGCCTAGGTTTAACAGTGCTCCGACATGAGACGGAAAACAATTCGAGGCCCGTTGATACAACTCCATGGCTAGGGCGTCGTTTCCACGGCGATCGTTCTCGATGGCCAGCCCGAACAGCGCGCCCGGGTGCATCTCATGCGTTTCCACCGCCCGTTCGTACAAGGCCACGACTTCAGATGGATTTCCACCAATGGCGGCAACCGTCGCGCCACGTTGGTAGAGGTAGTCGGCGGTCTGTTCAATTGGGCCGAACAAGTCGTCCAGCGTCTTCATGGCTAAGGTTGTATTGCCCTGATATCGCATTGTCTCAGCACACGCCAAAGCACAGACGTCGCTGTTGTATCCCGCAATCTTCGCAGACTCGTAGGATTGCAACGCTTGATCGTAACGTCCGAGGGCGAAGTGGCTTTTACCCAAGTAGAATTGAGCCACGGCTCCGCCATCCGCAGCTGCCAGAGTCTCTGCTGCGGTCGTGTGGCGTCCCAACAAGTAGTAGCAAACACCTAGTCGCACTGCGGTTGCAGGCGAGCGCTCTTCGCGGCTTTCCAATTCGCCGACGGCATCGCGTAGCACCTGAAACTGCGAGTAATTCTCCGAAATGGCTTCTGATAACTGACGAATCTCGTTCGGGCCAAACGAGCTGTTCGAGAGGACGATTTCGCGAAGATCAATTTCCGAGCCGACGACTTGCGACATGACTTTAATACTCCAAACTTCCCAATGGTGGGGAACCTACGAAAAGAGCCAGCGGTGGGAGTCGAACCCACAACCCCCGCATTACGAATGCGGTGCTCTGCCAATTGAAGCTACGCTGGCAACTTGTAACCCCGATTTTTAAAGAGGTCCACCGAACAGATGCTAGGGGTCCGCTAACCTAGTGTTTAGGAGAGGTGCCTGTGCGAGACACGAATGTACCGGGCGACAAAAGACTTACGTTAGAAAAACACCCTCGAATCGTCAAGAGCCGGAAAGCGATCGTTCCAACCCGCGAATCCACATTCATGCTGTTAGAAATACTTTTCGGAACTCACAGGGCTCGTGGAACCGACCGAGTCGCTCTTAGGCTGGCGTCAGAATCGAATTTGGCTGGCGATCCGCAAGAAGCGGAACTAGGATTGAAAAACGGGGGTCTCTGACGTGCCAACTCCACATTGGCGAACTGAATGGCCAGGGGCAAGGCAACCATCCCGTCGACTCGCGTCAGAGACCCCACGGGCCAGTGCTCGTAAGTAAAAGCACGCGGTGCGCCATTTCGCCACATTTTCTAAATATTTGATTGCAACATATTATCCAATAAGGACTTGTGGTAATTAACAGGGAGGTCATATAGTCTCGCTCGCAGATTTTCGTTGTGATGGTGGATCGTGAAATGTATTGGGCTGCAACACACCTACGGATTCAGCTGTCTCGATTCTCAACAGTCGCCCCCTTGGAGCCCACAAATGCCGATAGAATCTGTTGCATAAAGCAACAATCGAGGCCGAACTCGCGATGGAAACGAGCTTTCAACTACCAAGATCAGGGCGGCGGGTCCTAATTTCGCGCAACCCAAAGGCGGGTGCGCGGTCCGGTGTGCCTGCGGTCGAGCGTTTGTCTGAGTTACTGGCCTCCGAGGGATATCAAGTCGAGTCTCTGACCGATGTTGATGAACTTTCCGCCAGAGCGGAGCAACTTTTACGCAACGGCGACTTGCGGTGCGTCGTATCGGCTGGAGGAGACGGTACAGTAGCGCTGTTGGCAAACCGTCTAGCTCCTGAGACACCAATCGCTGTGCTGCCGTTGGGGACAGAGAACTTGCTTTCCAAGCACTTGAGGATGAAAGGCAGTCCTGGCGAAGTCTGTCGTATGATCAGCCACGGTCGCGTGGAAAGGTTTGATGCGGGCAGGGCAGGGCGGCAGATATTTCTTCTGATGGCTGGGTGTGGATTCGACGCCGATGTCGTTCGTCGGCTCCATACGGAACGGACGGGACATATTCGCCACCTTTCCTACGCAAAACCGATTTGGGACTCGATTCACAACTATCGCTACCCGGAACTGCGTGTCCATTGTGAGATTCCCGCTTCCGAATCACACGCAGCCCGCTCCATGTCGATCACCGCGAGATGGGCGTTCATTGTCAACTTGCCACGTTACGCCGGTGGACTTCAAATTGCACCTCAAGCCACTGGTCACGATGGGCTTTTAGATGTCTGCACATTCAAAAACGGATCTTTTTGGAGTGGCCTGCGATATCTGAGCGGCATCATCTTGCGGCAGCATGCTTCCTGGCAAGACTGCGTTTCGGTGCGAGCCTCGAAAATCCGCATCGAATCAGATGAACCTGTTCCTCTTCAATTGGATGGCGACCCGGGAGGGTATGTTCCGACCGAAATCGATGTACTCCCAAGTCGCCTCACACTTCTGGTGCCAAGTTAGACAAGCGGCTTGGCGTTGGCAGTTCGTGAGCGAGCAGATACCCTCTTGTGTGCGCTCAATCGACAAACCATGGAACTTGTCGACTTCCGGACGTGGTCAGCTTGCAGGCAGATTTGACGTTCATATTTGAAGACCGACTTCCGTATTAATTAATTCTCATTCCAAGAGAGTCCCCCGCGTGCCTGAGAACTTCGCTCAAGTCGGCCCCTATCCGTGTGGGAAGGGGCATCCGTTGCTGCTAATTGCCGGCCCCTGTGTGTTGGAGAGCGAGTCGCTTGCGCTCGATATCGCCACGCGGCTTGCTGCATTGGCGAAAAGCCTTGAGGTACACCTTGTCTTCAAGGGCTCGTTTGATAAGGCAAATCGCACCAGCATCGACTCTTATCGTGGCGTAGGCTTGGAGGTCGGCATGGAGATTCTGAAGAAGGTTCGTGAAGTTACGGGCCTGCCGGTGACCACGGATATTCACGAATCGTATCAGGCCGCGCCCGTCGGTGAAGCTTGCGATTTAATCCAAATTCCGGCCTTTCTCGCCCGCCAAACCGATCTTTTGATAGCTGCCGCTCGTACGGGAAGGGCAGTAAACGTCAAGAAAGGTCAGTTCCTTGCACCGTGGGACATGCGTCATGTCGTCGGAAAGCTGGTCGCATCGGGATGTAGCAATGTGCTGCTGTGTGAACGTGGCACATTTTTTGGTTATGGTCGACTTGTGAACGACATGCGAGCAATCCCCCAGCTGCAAGAACTCGAGGCGCCGGTAATCTTTGATGCGACTCACAGTGTCCAAGAGCCAGGTGGCTTGGGAGCAACAACCGGTGGTAATCGAGCGATGGTCGAGCCGCTTGCTCGCGCAGCGATTGCAGTCGGTGTGGACGGACTATTTTTTGAAACGCATCCCGACCCAGCCTCGTCGCCAAGCGACGGCCCAAACATGATTCCACTCGAAGACTTTCCCGCGTTGATCGAACGATTGTTGAAGCTTCGAGCTACCGTGGAGACACTCCGTTGATAGAGTTGCTTGCCGTAAGCGGTCGTTCTAGGCTCTGCTTTTTGTTGCTGTTCAGTTCTCTGACATCATTCGTTGGCTGCACTCCCAACGCGGAGCGAAAGCGTCCGACGACGACTACCGTTACCACATCGGCTACGCAGGAACAGCTGCTGCGAGCGATGGACAACTTGAGCCGTCCAAGTGAATTTGACCGTGAACAATCTTTAGCCGCCTCGGCCTACGATTTGAATCGCTGGCTCGATCAACAGGAAGTCGATCCGAACTGGGCGGTCGATCCAATGGCAAGTCGACTGCCGCGAGAGATTCGCGAAAGCGACCTCCTGAATGATGTCGGTAAATGGACATTCAGTGTCGACGACGCGCGAGCAATGCAAGAAGCCTCGCTTTTGCGTGATCTGTCCACTTGGATCTCCAAACGAGGTGTCGAGAAACGGATTAAGAAGTGGCTCGACAGCTTGGCACCCTTGATGGATGACTTAGATCGCGAGAATCTGGCGATTGCGGAAGGCCTGTTCGATTGGACGGTACGCAACATTCAACTCGAAGCGACGATTCCCTATCCCGACGAATCTGTCGCACCATCGGCCGCCGGTGAACAAGGCCGTGATAAGCGCATTCCCGCCCCGCAACGTGCAATCCCTGGGCCTGGTTATCGATACCCCCCCTGGGAGATCTTGCAGTACGGCTTCGGCGATGCGGAGCAAAGATCTCGAGTTTTTATCGAGTTGGCCCGACAGCAAGGGATAGAGGTTGTCTATCTTGCCCTGCCAGGGAATACGGTTCCGCCACGACCAAGGCCTTGGCTCACTGCCGCCGTTGTTAATCGAGAACTCTATCTTTTCGATTGTGAACTCGGTTTGCCTATTCCCGGCCCCAACGGTGATGGAGTTGCAACTTTAGCTCAGGTGCTGGATGACCCACGCTTAATTGATGCCTTGCAGGTCGGGAGTGAGAAGTATCGTTTTGCTCACGATGAGTTGAAGGAGTTAATCGCCTTAATTGATGTTTCGCCCGCGAACTTGTCGCAGCGGATGAAGCTGGTGCAGGCGAATCTCGCTGGTGACCAGCGAACTATTTTGGCGGTATCGCCAACATTGATCGCGGAGTCGTTGAAGGCGGCGCGAGGAGTCGCGGATATTGCGCTATGGTCGGTGCCGTTTGAGGCAATATGGTTTCAGACGGCGATGCAGAGGCTGCTACAGACGAATCGAGAAGTTGCAGCAGGTTACTACCAAGCGGTCGGTATTTTTCAAACGCGAGGCCCGCTGACGCGGGGTCGGCAGCTGCACTTGCAAGGCGAGTTTGGTCGACTCGAAGAGGGGAAAGACGGCGCGAAGGGACTCTACATGCAAGCGCGCGTGCCGACCGCCGCTATCGATCAGATTGCAACGAACCCAGAGGTGCAGAAGGCAATGGGGCTGATTCGCGGGAAGAACGAAGGGGACTTCGTTTGGCAAACTCGCGTCGCAAACAGCCACATGCTTGCTACTCAGTCAAAACAGCACGCTTCGTACTGGCTCGCAATCGCTCACTATGAAACCGGCAACCTTGAAGCCGCCGTTACGTGGTTTCAGGAGCGAAGTATCGATGCTTGGCCGGACGGGCCGTGGATTTCAGGAGCTCGATACAACCTTGCCCGCACGTATGAGTCGTTGGGGCGAGTCGATGAGGCACGGGAACTGTATCTGGAAGACGAATCGCCTCAGGCGTTTGGCAATCGTCTGCGCGCCAAGTTTCTCAAAGAATGGTCCAAGTAGACGCGTCAGGCTCCGATGTGGTGCCAGTTGGCAAGTCTGCGACGGAACCGATACCTCGGACCACATCGTGTTCGACAGCATCGACGCCCGTTGATGCTTTGCCCATATACGGCTATACCAAATATATCAAAGCTATTGTCGAGAGTGTCGGTCGTTCACTAGCGGAAAGATTACGCATGGCAGTTCAGGAATATGCTCGTTTCATCCGAGAATCGATCAAACGTCCAGGTCGAGTGGGAGCAATTGCCCCCAGCACGCAAAGGTTAGCGACCCATATGGTGCGCTGGATCGATTGGGAAAGCGTAAACACGGTCGTTGAATATGGACCAGGAACAGGCGTCTTCACCTCGGAGATTCTTCGTAGCAAACGTCCGGATGCACATTTTTTTGCGGTCGAACTGCACTCGGAATTCGCTTCTGCGCTGTCTGAGCAATACCCAGATGTTCCGATTCTCGAAGACAGCGTCGCTAACATCGAAGCACTTTGCCAACAACAGGGCGTGACGGAGGTCGATGCAATCATTTGCGGATTGCCGTGGGCAGCTTTTTCAGATAGTGCCCAAACCGAATACCTCGACGCCATGATGAAGGTGCTGAAGCCGGGGGGGCAACTCGCAACATTCGCCTATCTGTCCGGGATGGTGTTGCCAGCGGCGCATCGCTTTCGGGCAAAACTCAAGGGATACTTTGGCAAAGTCGAGGCCAGTCGAACCGTTTGGTTGAACTTCCCACCGGCATTCATCTATCGATGCTGGCGCTAATGCCCGCCATTACCCGCACTGATCTTAGCAGCTGCAAGTATCGCCTGGGCCACTATGAGTCTTCTTGTGGGCGAGGTTGACTCTGCCGAAAGAGAGTGAGTCCGCGAACTCGAAGGCCAATAAATCGAAACCACAACGCAATGGGCCGACCAAACGCAAAGTAACAGAAGACGATTGGCAGCGCGAGCTCATGCACGGTGATCAGTGCGACAACTACGAAGATGAGTCGGACTAAGTGGAAAAAATTCCATTGTCCGCGGATCATCTGACTGAGCACATGCGGGTAACGAATTCTCGACACCATCAGTGCGGCGAGACTAAACGTCATCACCGGAAGGCTGTATTCACTGAGCGTGATAATCTGTTCGCCCAGCTGGCGT
Source organism: Planctomycetaceae bacterium (assembly GCA_020638995.1). Taxonomy (GTDB): domain Bacteria; phylum Planctomycetota; class Planctomycetia; order Pirellulales; family Pirellulaceae. The sequence continues at coordinate 529,289 of JACKHM010000005.1, read as the reverse complement.
GACCCTTCGGACGTCGTCCCGGCCAATAGCTCTTGAACGGTCGGGAGCGTTACCGCGAACGAGGCTAAGGTACCTGCCGCAGCAGGTGTTGGTAAACCACGAAACCAATCGTGTTCGTCATCCGGGACAAGTTCGACGTTAAATCGGGCGAGCCGCAGAACGCCGCAGAGCATGAACAAGACGCCGACGCTCCAAAGGAATCTCAGCGGAAAGACGTCGGTGAGGCTCAGCATGATAAACACGGGAGCCACGGTAAACGTAATGACATCACACAAACTATCGAGCTCAGCGCCGAATTTACTGGTCTGTTTTAGGAATCGGGCCACATACCCGTCCAGCCCATCAAACACCATGCCCAGGAAGATGAAAGCGCCCGCGTAGAAGATCGCATTAGTTTCACCGATTTCATCGCGACCCAGGGTCGCCATCGCGATGCTCCCCAAACCACAAGCACCGTTCCCGAGAGTGAGCAGGGTGGGGACAACTACGAGACCAGCTTTTTTGATCGAGACTGCCATCACGCGAGTTCCAAAAGGGTGTCCCTCAAATCTTGGACGACCGAGCTTTAAACCCTTTCTAACATAGCCGATTCCCGGCAGGAATTGTCATTCGTCAGAGCGAGCCCTGACAAAACCTACCTCCCCTACCTATTTCCGTACAGGAAGAAAGTGTCAATCTCGCGAATCTCAAAATCCCAGATCCGGGCCTGGCAAGTCGTACCAAAGGGCCTAAGAGGTTCTAACAAAACGGGGACAGACACCCTCGGGAGACTGGTTTTTCCAGGACAATACCCGATGTTCCGGGAGCCAGTCCCCGTTTTGTTCGGCGTTCTAAATCCCCAAAATGCCAGGAGACCCGGCAGAGCGATTAACTAACGCCTCAATTTGATTTGTAGGAATCAGCTCCGATTTACAAGATGCATCTAATCTGGCGGGCCGTTCGCTGATTGTTCTCGTCATCCAGCTTGACCGCCTACTTCCAAGCAAATGACTGCACGGTCAACTGCTCAAAAGCTTCGATGTACTTTTCCCGTGTTTTTGCGATCACATCCTCCGGGAGCGCGGGCGGAGGGCTGTTCTTGTCCCAGTCCGTAGCGCTAAGCCAGTCGCGCACAAACTGCTTGTCGAAGGATGGCTGTCCGTGCCCGGGCTCGTATTTTTCCGCGGGCCAGAAACGCGAACTGTCGGGCGTTAGAACTTCATCGATCAGAATCAACTCGCCATCGAATCGCCCCCACTCGAACTTTGTATCGGCAATTATAATACCTCGCTTGCGAGCGTAATCCGCGCCACGCAGGTAAATGTCGATGCTCCGAGTGCGCAGTTCCTCAGCGGCTTCGGCCCCAATAATCTCCACCATCCGTTCAAATGAAATATTAATATCGTGGCCGGTCTCTTCTTTCGTCGCGGGAGTGAAGATCGGCTCTTCGAGTTTGGAACACTGCTGTAGACCCGCAGGCAACTTGATGCCGCAGACCGTTCCGGATTGCTGATACTCCTTCCAGCCTGATCCGTCGAGATAGCCTCGCACCACACACTCAATCGGCACGACGTCACACTTCCGCACCAACATGCTGCGACCGGCGAGTTGCGCCAAGTCGGTGCCGTCCGGCAATCCTGCGTTCTCCAACTCGGTTGACAGCAAGTGATGCGGTACGTCTAACCGATCGAACCAAAATGCGCTGATTTGAGTTAACACACGGCCCTTGTCCGGAATCCCACTTGGCAGCACCCAGTCGTAAGCGCTAATCCGATCGGTGCTGATCATCAACAGCTGATCACCTAAGTCATAGATGTCACGAACTTTACCGCGACGCACGGGATAGTGTTCTAGTGAGGTTTCCAGCACGGGGGCAGTCATGTCGGCATCCTTGTATTCGCGGGCACATCGGGAAATCGCTAGCAAGTTGAAGGGCGAGTATATCACGATCAGAAATGTGTCTGCTAGATGCCCGATTGGTCCGACGCGTCATCTTAGTCGATTCTGCATGGGATCCTCCGGAAGGTTTGGAGCACTTTGACGTCTGATCGTTCGTAGCCCACTCTTCGCGGACTGAATGACCGCTGTAAGGGATAAACCGGAGCAAATGTACGAGTGCCCCTTAATGCGAAAGCACCTCTCTATCGAAGGCTATTTTGCCCGCTGGCTCTCGGAGGACTGACGGTGGCACATCGGCTCGTGTCGAGAACGCTCGACCAACTTGCACCTGCCGGGGCTAAGTCCAGTACCATGACGATCGATCGGATGGACGCCGCTTCCACCGGGAAGGTGGCGAAGCAAAAACACTGTTATTCATTCACCGATCATTGACCATGTGCTGCTCCGAGACATAGACTGGTGCGTTTGGCTCGAGGCTCTTGGGCCGCAACTATCGATGCGAAGTGGAGTTAGGCTGTGCCTGGAACTTGTGTTATCGGATTGCAGTGGGGGGACGAGGCGAAAGGCAAGCTCGTCGATTTACTCTGCCCCCAATTCGACGTCGTCGTGCGTTTTCTTGGCGGAGCCAACGCCGGTCATACGGTCGTTGTCGGTGATCAAACATACAAGCTGCACCACGTCCCCAGCGGGATCCTTAACAAGGGCGTGATGAATGTTGTCACGCCGGGCGTCGTGATAAACCCTGCGACGATATTGAAGGAGATCGATGCGCTACTTGCACGCGATATCCAAGTAGACACAAATTTGATGCTCAGCGATCGGGCGCACATCGTATGTCCTTGGCATATTGCCGAGGACCAAGTGATGAACGGCCAACCAGTCCAAGGTGAAAGTATCGGTACGACGCTGCGTGGAATCGGCCCATGTTATCGGGATAAGGTAGGCCGCTCGCACGCCATTCGCCTCGGCGACCTCTACAGCAGCGATTTTCGCGAGCGGATTGAGGCCATTGTCGATGTCAAACGACGCATTCTGCTCGGTCTAAGCGGCGAAGGTGATGGGGACTTCGGGCTTGATCCCTCTAGAATTCACGACGAGTATCTGGGCTATGCCGAGCGGCTTCGTAAGCACGTAAATGACACCACCGCCTATTTGCTCGACGCGGTGGACGATGGCAAGCGGTTGTTGTTCGAGGGAGCGCAAGGAGCGTTGCTCGACATCGACCATGGAACCTTTCCGTTTGTGACCAGCAGCAATAGCTCGGGTGTCGGTGTCGCATCGGGTTCGGGAGTCCCCGCGCGTTCGATCGACCGCATGATTGGCGTGGCAAAGGCTTATACAACCCGCGTTGGTGGCGGCCCGTTCCCAACGGAACAAGACAACGAAGTCGGCCAGCGAATTCGAGACCTCGGCAATGAATACGGAACGACAACCGGACGCCCTCGCCGCTGTGGATGGTTCGACGCGGTTGCCGTTCGCTATACGTCAAGGCTCAGCGGTGTTGATTGCCTGGCGCTAATGATGATGGACGTCCTCAGCCAATTGACTGAGATCAAGATCTGTACGGCTTATGAACTAGATGGCGAAAGGATCGATCGTTTTCCGAGCCAGGTTGGTGACCTGCGCCGCGTGAAACCGGTTTACGAAACGTGGCCGGGTTGGGAGACGGATGTGACGAAAGTGAGAAAACTCGCCGATTTCCCCACCGGTGCTCGCCGCTATCTCGACCGGATCAGCGAACTCGTGGGAAAGCCGATCGATGTCGTGTCCGTCGGTCCGGACCGCGAGCAAACAATTTTCGACTAGGTTGTCAGAATGGCCGAAGAAGTCGCTGCCGCAACCAAATGCATCCTCGACGTGCCGCGCGAGCGCTGGCCGCGTCACATTGCTGTGATCATGGATGGCAATGGTCGTTGGGCGCAAAGCCAAGGACTGCCTCGCGTCGAGGGACATCGTCGGGGTGTAGCCAGTGTTCGGCAAACGGTCGAAGAGTGTGCCCGGCTGAGGATCGAGCAGCTGACTTTGTATTGCTTGTCAAGCGAGAACTGGAAGCGACCGCAACGCGAGCTAGATTTTCTGATGCACCTACTCGAACAATACATGATCGAAGAACGCAGTACGATCATGCAGCAGAATATCGTCGTTAGCATCATCGGCCGCCGCGATGGAATTCCCGCCAGCGTCCTCGCCGAAATGGACAAGACCATCGAATTAAGCGCAACCAACTGCGGCACGCGGCTATGCCTGGCGATTAACTATGGCGGGCGCGGCGAAATGGTGGATGCCGTGCAGCGGATTGCGGAAGAAGTTCGCGATGGCAAGCTGTCGCCAAGCGATATCGACGAACAATGTCTCGCCGACTACCTCTATACCGCCGGTATGCCTGATCCCGACCTGCTGATCCGCACTGCGGGTGAATTGCGGATCAGCAATTTTCTGTTATGGCAAATCAGTTATGCCGAGTTGTGGGTGACAGAACTCTGTTGGCCAGAGTTTCGCGAACCGGATTTGCATGATGCCATCCGAGATTTCGCATCGAGAAATCGCCGTTTCGGTGGACTCAATCTATAGTCAGGAATAGGTTCGTGCTACGTTGGCGATTGTTAACTGCTGCGATTATCCTCGGCCCGTTGGTGGGGCTAGTTTACGCCGATTTTCACTTCAACTTCGGAGCGCCGGGCTTATTGCTGATGCCGATAGGACTCGCCGCGGGCTTGCTGGCCGCCGGCGAGATCCTCGAAATGCTAAAGGCGAAAGGGCACGATGTCGTCGCCTGGCCGGTCTACCTGGGTACCGCACTCATCTTGGCTGCCGCGAGCGCTCCGCTGGGCTGGCAAGTGATGGGCGTCGAGTATCCGCCGGACTGCGCGCTCGGAAAACTCGGTTGGCCGCTTGTCGCGGCCGGCCTGTCGATCGGGTTGGTTTTTGTGGGCGAGCTGATTCGTTACGAGCAGCCCGGCGGAGTGGTCGTCAACGTAGCTCTGGGCGTATTCACGACGCTGTATATTGGGTTACTTCTCACATTCGTGATCGAGTTGCGAATGTTTGAATCGAATGAACGAGGTATGACGGCGCTCGTGTCGTTACTCTTTGTGACGAAACTGTCGGATACCGGAGCCTACTTTACAGGCAAGACGTTCGGACGACATAAGCTTGCGCCTCGACTCAGCCCCGGAAAAACCATAGAGGGAGCAGTCGGCGGTATTGCCGTGGCCTGTCTCGCATCATGGGTTTACTTTCAATTCATCGCTCCAAAAATGTTGGGAGCTGACGCATCGCCATCGCCGTTGTGGGGAGTCCTATCTTACGGGGCGATTATCGCAGTTGCCGGGGTGATCGGCGATCTATCCGAATCGTTACTGAAACGCGACCTAGAGCGAAAAGATTCGAGCAGTTGGCTGCCCGGACTGGGCGGCGTGCTTGATATTCTGGACTCAGTTCTAGCGGCAGCTCCGCCGGCATACGTTTGTTGGTCTGCAGGTATTGTCTAGTTGGATCCTTGCGTCGCGTCCCAGACATCTGACGCCCCAAGTAAGACAATTTGCGGAATTATCGCGCGCATCGCGCGCGAGCGGTGGCTCAAGACGGTTTTGACGCTGCTGCCCAGCTCGCCAAAAGTGCGGTGGTACTCGGGGATCTCGAAGAGCGGGTCGTAACCGAAACCACCACTGCCGCTGCGTTCAAAGAGAATTCGTCCTCGGCAATAATCTTCGGCCTCTGCACGCACGACGCCAAGCGGATCAGACAGCACGGCGTGACAAGTGTAATGTGCCGTGCGGCGTTCGAGTGGGAGTTCCGCGAGTTTCGCCAGAAGTTTCGCGTTGTTGGACTCGTCTGTAGCGTTAGCACCGGAGTAGCGGGCTGAATAGACCCCAGGTCCGCCATCAAGGGCGTCGACGGACAGGCCGCTGTCCTCGCCGAGCACCCAGCAGTTTAGGTGTTTTGCTTGAACCGTCGCTTTCAGTCTGGCGTTTTCCGCGAAAGTAGTGCCGGTTTCCTCGACTTCGATCGCATGAGAAACATCAGCGAGGGTCCGCAAAGCAAAACCATAAGGTTCGAGCAATTCAGCAAGTTCGACACCCTTTTTCTTGTTGTGCGTGCCCAGAACGAGAATGCGTTTGTAGTCCATCCTAAAACTCTCCCTGTATCATTTCCGGGAGAGCATACCACGCCCTGCGACTGCTGTTCAGATCCCGATTACCTTGCAGATCCACGAGCGTAGTCCGCGGCGATGGAGCGACGAGGCACTTCCACCGGCATCGGTTGTACATCAAACGTGATTCCCGCTAGTGTCCGGGGTTGAAGCCCAAGCGAGCCCCCACCTGGCAGCTCACGCTGGCTGGCGCCGTACATTTTCATGATTTTGTGGACCGCAGGATGGATCTCAATTTTGCCGTCGACGCGCGGTTCGCCCACGGAATCGAAGCTGCCAACCGCGACGATGCTCTCGGTTCGGTCATGAAACTCGTAGGCTTCGACACCGCGTTGGCGGAGAGCGACCGTCAAACGGTGGGCTTTGTCGGCCGCGATTTCCAGTTTGTCGGTTACCTTGCCTGACCGTTCGAGTTCTTCGATCTCTTTGCTATTCATCGTGTTCCGGCCGCCAAAGGAAGCGACCTTCACCGTATAGCGACCGGGGTTGTCAAGCAGACTGTGCTCCACGCGGCTGTTGAGCTCCACGACAAATTCATCGAGTCCACCGGGGGCGAAGAATTCAGCCGGAAGATTTGGATTCCGCGTTATAAAGGCGCTGCCCATGGGGCCACGCTTGCGTTTAGCAGGGTCGCCGTTCAGACGTTGAAGATTCGCTCGAAATCCAGCGAGCCATTGTGAAGTACCCTCTTCTCGGTTCCGCGAATCGAGGCAGCTCGGTCGCATGTATTTGATCTTTTCAAGCGTCTTCTGCATGTCGGGGTCGTCGGATGTCGCAAAATCACCGACCAGCACCGCATATGCATCGAACTTCGAATAGTTGGCATACTTCATTTTAGCCCAATCGCCGGTATAGCGGTCGATTGTTTTACCTTCGATCGGTTCCGTGAAGTCAAACTCTTTGTAGTTGACGTAGGCTGGGAGATTGAACTCGCGACGCAGTTCGAGCACCAACTCGTGAGCTTGCTTTTCCGCTCCTTGCCCGGCAAAGCTCGCTGCCAGGATCAGCCAAGGTCCGTGCTCTTCTGTCAATTCGTAGCGAGACGAGGTGTCGGCTTCGACTGACTTACGAAATGGTATGAACGAGGTCCAGCGCGTATCCGCATGCGCTGTGGCGACGGCGGACAACAGCAAGAAGGAAATGGTGAAACGACGAAAGGCCCGAAATCTCATGTAGTTATCCCCGGACGGCAATGTGACACGTCGTTTGCTACAAACGAGCGCGGCGAGCAGGCATGTGAGTACCCAGACGAACGTCTAAGAGAAGGGAGTGCGGCCCCATGTACACCGCAACTTGGCGGAACCTTAACAGAACAAACTTCCGGAGGCCAGACGGAAACTGTTGGATCTGCCCGAACCTGAGTGCTGTACCTGCTAGCGAACGAATCGCAGCAAGGCATAACGCTTTTTACCACTTCGTAAAACCAATACCGATTCACTCGCGAGATCAATCGGTGTGAGCTTTGCGTCGGCGTCGGTCACACGACGGTTATTCAAGTAGGCGCCGCCTTGTTGAACGGTTCGTCGTGCATCACCTTTGGACTTCGCCAAACCTGCTTCGAGAAAGGCGTCCAAGACACCGAGTCCGTCGCCTTGGAGTCGTGCGTACGGTAATTCCGTGCTAGGAACATCGGCGAAAATATCGCGGAGTTGGCCGTCGTTCACGCCGCTGATCTCGGCGCCAAAGAATATGTCCGTCGCCCTTTGAGCAACCGCCAAACCGCTCTCACCATGAACCAACCGAGTTAGCGCTTCGGCCAACCGCTTCTGGCTGGCCCTTTCGTGGGCTGCGTTCTTGCGCGACTCATCTAACGCTTGTATCTCGTCACAAGGTAGTTCCGTCAGATAGCGCAGGCAGGGACCAGCATCCGCATCACCGACATTGATCCAGTATTGATAAAAGAGGTAGGGACTGGTGCGTTCTGGAGATAGCCAGACCTTGGTACCTTCCGCAGTTTTGCCTATTTTTTTGCCTTCGCTATCGACCAACAGCGGCGACGTGATCCCGAAAACTTGTGTGCCTCGCATTCGACGCGCGAGGTCGATCCCCGCTGTAATGTTACCCCACTGGTCACTGCCACCGACTTGCAACTCGCAACCATGAGCTTCGTTCAGATGAACAAAGTCATAGGCCTGCAAAAGCATGTAGCTGAATTCGGTGTAGCTGAGACCGGCTTCGGAACCGAGGCGACTCTTCACAGAATCTTTACCCAACATCACATTGACGGGGAAGTTTTTGCCCACATCCCGGAGGAAGTCGAGGTAGCTGAACTTTCGCATCCAATCGAAATTGTTCACCAACAACGCTGAGGTTGGTCCGCAATTAAAGTCCAGGAATTGTCTCATTTGCCGTTCGATCGACTCGACATTTGCCCGAAGCGAATCTACCGACAGCAGGTTTCGCTCTTCACTCTTTCCACTGGGATCGCCGATCATGCCCGTGGCGCCGCCGACAAGAGCGATCGGTCGATGGCCGGCACGTTGGAAACGACGCAGCAACATTAGTTGTAGAAGGCTCCCCACATGCAGACTATCCGCCGTCGGATCAAATCCGATGTATACGGTGCGAGGTTGGGCATTCAGCCACTGCGGAAGATTATTATCATCAGTGGTCTGGTGAATTAAGCCGCGCCACGTGAGATCAGCAAAAATATCGAAGTTCATGAGGAGCCGTCTGCAATCAGCGGTTAGAATCGAATCGCGTCTTGCGTCAAAAGTCGACGCCGGATAGCTGACTGTTGATCGCCATCAACCAACGATTGACCCAATCTTTTCAAGCTATCGCGCTACTGTGAACAAGACGGCCGCGTGCTCGTTTCCGGCGTCTTCAAAGAGTTGGCGAATCAGCTTGAACATCGCCCAAGTTTCATCGCCTTCTTCTTCAGTGGGCTGCTTACCGTAAGCGGACGGATCTAATGCCATGTATCTCTCGGTGAACTCCGCTCGCTTCATGTCGTGAAGTCCAGCTGCTACGTGGGGAACAATGTCTGGACGAATCAAAACCGCTTCAAAATCGTTGCCTTGATACAAGCGGCGTCCGCCCAAGACACAATGATCCAGCGGAAAATCTTCGACATCCCGGTTCAGCGTGCCATCGGTTAGCGACCGATGAATAGGATCCCAACTAGCACCGCATTCGAGAACGAGATCAGCATTGATGTGTTTCTGCGAGTTACGTAGACGCTCTGCAACCGCTCTTACTGCTGCGTCACCTTCCTGTGAAAACAACTCCTTTGCGTCCTCGCGGGTCAGGACAATGTATGCGCCCTGGCCCGTTGCACTTTCTACAGACACTTTCGCACCTTTCCAGGTATTAGCAGATCCAAACGCCGTGTTTTCCACGTGAACACATGGTATGAAAGCATAGAATAATTACAAATCCCTATTTCGCCCAGATCAGCTCGAGAGCCACCTCAACTACCGCCACATGTTGTCATCGGCGAAAGGATGAGCGGGACCCTGTAGCTTTGGTTTCGGCAGGGCCTTGATCGCTTGCGCAGCAAGGCGAAGGTCGTCTTTCGTTGTGATTTTCAGGTTTATGGGCGAACCTGGCACGACTTTGACCGGATGGCCAAGTCGTTGAATCAGTTCAGAATCGTCGGTTGCCGGCGTCTGGCCCGCCTTGGCATAGGCCTCTACGAGCCAGTCACGGCGGAACACTTGAGGCGTTTGCGCCTCCCACACGTTTTCTCGAGGAACCGTCTCCTGAACCGTGTGATCTGAGGTAACACGTTTGAGCGTGCTAGCGACAGGTACTCCCAGTATCGCAGCACCGGTCTGTTCGGCCGCTGCAAATACTGCGTCGATCCACTCGTTGGCAATACAGGGGCGAGCGGCGTCATGAACGGCGACGAAGTCGATATCGTCGCGCACCCGTTCCAATGCGTTTCTGACTGAATCGGATCGCTCTTGGCCGCCAAGCACAACGTCGATCCCCATGATCGCGACGTTCGCTCCAAACTTCATATGGAAGTCCTCGCGATCGTCGGGCGCGACGATCAGGATGAATTGCTTCACGTCGTCCCGATTCAAAAACTTGTCGGCCGCGTGAAGCCACACGGCACGTTCGCCTAGCGGGATGAAAGGCTTCTTATAGTGCTTGTCGTGAAACCGGCTGCTGTTGCCGGCTGCGGGAAGAATGACTGCGAAAGTCGCCACAGAACCTGTCCTTTTTCAAACTGGATCGCTCAGTTTTGACCAAATTGCTGAATTACGTCAAGCTGCCGTTTCGCTCACCGCCTGCTGGTTGCCAGATTGGGATCGCGCACAGAGTCTGGCGACCGCGAGTGACAACACGCCGAAGGCGAAAACTCCCACCCCGGCACCAAAGATGTCGGCCGCCCAATCTGCGAATTCTGCGCGGCGACCGGGAACCGCAATCTGGGACAACTCGTCTATGCATCCGTACACGGCGGCCACGATCAGCGGGAGCAGGAGCGTGCCATGGCGAACTCGAAGCGTCGATAATGCTGCCGCTAGCAGGAAAGCGAGTCCGGCGTAAGCTCCGAAATGTAAGAGCTTGTCGTTGATTCGGCCCAATCCGCGTACACCTTGCGGGATGTGCGTGCCGACGAAAATCGCCAGCCAATATACCGCGAGCGATCCAAGCGCAACCGTTCGACGCATCGTGTCTCCTCTTTCCTTCGTCAGAATGCCGGGCGTGACCCTGCCCAAACAGTGTTTACCGCATTTAAGTCGAGGATTTACGGGCAAGGCGTCAGAGATTACGGTAAACTCAAGACCTCACCACACCTCGGCTGAATCGGACACTAGCTACAGTTCTTCGGTCACAAATCTGAATCCGGTACGTATCAGCATAGTCATCAGGTCGACCACTCGTGTATTTTTCGGAGCTTTTTGCCATGATTCTTGCGTTGCCATCGTTTCGTTCCGGTTTCGCGGCCTGTTGTGCGATTATGGCGTCGTTTGCTAGCGGGCCTTGCGCCGCCGATGAACCCAACTGGAAGCCCTTATTCGACGGAAGAACTCTATCAGGATGGAAGATCACTAACTTTGGCGGGGAAGGCGATGTTACGGTTGGCAAGGACAGCATCATCCTCGATTACGGATCATCATTGACCGGAATCACGTACACGGGTGAGCTCCCAACGACAAACTACGAGATTAGCCTGGAAGCACGTCGACTGGACGGTACCGACTTTTTCTGTGGGATGACTTTTCCGGTTGCCGATTCACATTGCAGCTTGATCCTGGGCGGTTGGGGGGGAGCGGTGGTCGGCCTATCCAGTATTGATGGTCACGACGCCTCCGAAAACGAAACAACTCAGTACTACAAGTTCAACGCCGATCAGTGGTACAAAATCCGGCTGCGAGTCGAGCCCGAACGGATTCAGGCCTGGATCGACGACAAGACTTGGGTCGATCAAGACATCAAGGGACGCAAGATCACGACGCGGGGCGAAGTTAATCTCTCAAAGCCATTTGGCATCTCGTCGTTTGAAACTCGGTCGGAACTGCGACGCCTGCAAATACGCGAGTTATCTGCGAAGTAGGCTCCGCATATGCACGAAAACTACATGCGTATGGCGCTGCAGCAAGCCGTTGCGGCTCGCGCGGAGAATGAAGTACCGGTCGGAGCAATCATCGTGCAGGACGAGCGAGTGGTTGCCGCGGCCTACAATCAACGCGAGCAATTGCACGACCCAACCGCCCACGCTGAAATGATTGCCATCACACAGGCCGCAGAATCTCTGGGAGGCTGGCGGCTCGAACGATGTCGGCTGTACGTCACACTTGAGCCTTGCCCAATGTGCGCCGGCGCGATCTTGCAAGCTCGCATTCCGTTTCTAGTTTACGGTGCCACCGATCCAAAGGCCGGGGCAGTTGACTCGCTGTTCCAATTGCTGCGAGACCCGCGTCTAAATCACCAGGTGGAGGTGATTTCAGGCGTATTGGCTCAACCGTGTGGCGAGATTCTGACGGCGTTCTTCGCGGAACAGCGGCGGATGGGAAAAAAGTAAGCGGGCACTACGAGACTAGCGCAAGACGCGTCCCAAAAACATCTGAGACTTCGGGATTCGCGCTCGCCTCACCGATTTTACGCCACTTTCCGAATCGGACGTTCTGTATCGGGTGCATCGGCGATCTTGATCGAAGCCCCACGCGGCGTCTTTCTTTCGTGGACGAACCCACGTGTTCCCGTAGTGAAGAAGGGGTGAAACTCCGCCGCTGGGCCCGCTGTGAACGTATTCTTCAGAACTTCCAAAGTATCGTTCCACAGCAAGCCGCTGCGATAGATCACCCGATATGCGGCTTTCAGATCCTTGATTTCGTCTCGCGTAAAACCAGCTCGGCGCAGGCCGACCAGATTGAGTCCAACGATATGATTCGAGATTCCATCCACCGTGACAAACGGCGGAACGTCTTGACTAAGATGAGATTGACCGCCCACCATCGCCAGTCGCCCAATCCGACAGAACTGATGGGCTCCCGCGGCACCGCCGAAGTACGCCCCGTCACCTACTGAAATGTGGCCGGCGAGCATCACGTTGTTGACGATAACCGTATGGTTTCCGATGTTACAGTCATGCGCAATGTGCGAGTTCACCATGAACATATTGCCATCGCCGACTTTGGTACAGTTGGTCGGCGCTAACGCTCGGTGGATGGTCACATACTCTCGAATCCGGTTTCCATTGCCAATTAACAGCGTTCCGACTTGGCTGCCGGCCTTGGTGTGCTGCGGAATACCACCCAGTACGGCGCCTTCGGAGACCTCGTTGTCCGCCCCTAATGCGGTGCCCGACTTGATTGTGACGTGTCCTGCCAGTCGACAATTGTCGCCGACGACGACATCATCCTCCACGATGGAGAACGGGCCGATGCACACGTTGCGTCCGATCTCGGCCTTCGGGCTGACATAAGCCGATGGATGAATCTGCGTCACTGCACATCTCCCATGTGGAACAAGACTCTTGTTTGCACTAATCTCATCGTCAGGAACAGATTCAGGAATCCACGACTTCTCGTCGAGTCCGCCTGCTAGCGGCGCAGGTGCCGCGAATCGCGACGGGCATGTTGTAACTGCAACCTTTCCGTCTAAGCAATATCATCCGCCTTAGTTACCGTAGCGAGGGCCCCCAATGAGCGCTGCAGCCCAACCGACCGAGTCAAGGTCTGGCATTGAAAATCATCTGAAAGCGTCGGAGCGTTTATCGCAACGAGGGCCATTCTTGGGAACGCTAGCGTTGGTGGCAACTCACCTTTGCGGAATCGGTTGGGCCGTTGAAGCCGACTTCGAAAGCGTCTTGATCAAGGATATTCCTCACGTATTACAGAAAGCGGATTTCTGCGGCGAAGCTTGCGCGGAAATGTTTTTGAAGAAGCTCGGTCATTCTATCGATCAAGACTTTGTATTTGATCAATCCGGCCTGGACCCTCTCGAAGGACGAGGCTGCTTCACTCGAGAGTTGGCGACGGCGCTCCGTCGAGTCGGCTTCGATGTGGGAGATGTTTGGTATTCGATTTCGGCTGACGACTCAACACGATACCTGGATGCTCATTTCCACAATCTTCACTCGGACTTGAAAAGGGGGATTCCTTCGATCCTCTGCACGCACTACGACGAGCAGCCGAATACGACAGAGCACTTTCGACTGATCGTCGGCTACGACGCTAAGACCGACAATGTGATCTATCACGAACCAGCCATCCGTGACGCAGCCTATCGTCGGATGAAACGAACTTTGCTTTATCGTCTGTGGCCGCTCAAGTATGACACCAGTCGTTGGACCCTCGTTCGCTTTCGCCTCTCACCGGGCCGTTTGATCGACGGTACGGCATCAACAGAATTAACCGATGCCGACTATGCTCAACAAGTGATGCGAGTCACACGCGAACTTGCCGTACTGAAGCAACGACAGATAAAGCTCAAGAAGGATCGCGACGAGGAAATCGCTGAAGAATTAGCGAAGGTCGAAGCGGCCAAAGCAGCCGGCGAAGAGTATGAACCACGGAAGTTGTCGCCGAGGATTGTCAGTGACTTCCATGTCTTGCTGGAACGCCCATTCCTCGTGATAGGCGATGATTCGCCAGCGATGGTTCGCCAGTGGTCGCAAGGCACGATTCGCTGGGCGGTCGATCGATTGAAGCGACAGTACTTTAGCCAGAATCCTGATCATGTGATCAACATTTGGTTGTTCAAAGACAAAGCAAGCTATCAACAGAACACCGTTGACATTTTCGGACGCCGGCCTCACACGCCCTTTGGATACTACTCGCCTTGGGACAAAGCGCTGGTGATGAATATTGATACGGGAGGCGGCACGTTGGTGCATGAGATTGTGCATCCATTCATTGCTGCGAACTTCCCTGGCTGTCCATCCTGGTTCAACGAAGGCCTGGGCTCTCTGTACGAGCAGTGCAATACAAACAACGGCCGGATTTGGGGACTTACCAACTGGCGTCTGCGCGGTTTACAGGAGGCGATCAAACTTGAAGACTACGAGATGCCGACGTTCGAGAAACTTTGCGGCACGTCGACTCGCGAGTTCTACGATGAAGATCCCGGTACCAACTACGCTCAATCGCGTTACCTGCTCTACTATCTGCAAAATGAGGGTCTGCTCGAGAAGTATTACCACGAGTTTCGTCGTTCGTCGAAAGATGATCCTACTGGGTACGAAACGCTCAAACGGGTCCTGGGTGAAGATGATATGAAGGCTTTTCAGGAGAAGTGGACAGAGTTCGTGTTGGGACTTCGCTTTTGATCCCCAATGCATCATGCCGACGAGTTTCAACTCACGATGTCAATGAACTCGGAATCGCCCGCAACATTAACGGCAACAACAGGAGATTCCCAATCAATCCCCCCAACATGGATAGACTGACCAACACGCCGAAATAGATCGTCGGAACAAACTCGCTTGTGCCGAGGATGGAAAACCCTGCGATCAAAGCGAACGTCGAAAAGACAACCGCCAACCCGACGGTTCGTTGAACTTCGGCGAGCGATTCTGCAACGGACTTGCCTTGGTGTCGGGCGCGGCGAAATGAAGTTAGGTAATGGATTGAACTGTCGACGGATAACCCCATCGACACGGCCGCAATCATCGCGGCTCCCATATTGATTCGTAGCTCGAGCCAGCCCATCACGCCTAACACCAACAGGATAGGCAATGTGTTGGGCACCATGGCGATCGCCGCGTACAACGGATTCCGAAACACAATTGACATCATCAAGAATATTCCGCCAGCCGCAACCGCGAACGTCACCCACTGATCGCGAATCATGCTCTCGATCAGATTCGTGAGCAGTACATAAAAGCCGGTCACTTCTGCGCTCGGGGACCGTTCCTTGGGAGGAAACTCTTCGAGTGTGATTCGTCTGACTTGTGCGATGATACTTTGCTTTTGTGCGGCGTCCTGTCGTTCTCGGGCCCGCAACATGATACGGAAGTAGTGTTGATCCGTTGCCGGTTCCTCACCGTATAACGCCGCATAGAAAGCAGGTATCCTTGACTGCATGCCCGCGAGCGACGCGCCGACCAAGCTGGCACGAATGGCGCGGAGTCGAACTTTACGAAGATCGACGACGGAACTCGCGAGGACTGCGTCGCTCAGGCTGATGACTTTGGTGAGTCCCGGAACAGGCTGTCCGGCCTCGTCCGAGGCGACCACTTCGGTTCGCAATCGCTGTTCCAAGTGCTGAGCCTTTTGGAGATAGTCCCAATCCAATGTTCCGGGTGCCGGAAGCAGCACGTCTAACACACCTGCTCCCCCAAGATGTTGCTCAACGAATTCGTAGGCATTAACAATCGGACTGCCTGAACGGAAGTTCTTCGTAAAATCTGTTTCAACTCGCAATCGAACGGTTCCGGTCACGCCGAATCCGATCACTAGAAGTATCGTGCCAACTGTCAGCACAGGATGCCGGGAAGCAAGCTCCGGAATTCTGGTCAATTCTGTGGACAGCTTGGCTTCGCCCCATGCCTGCTTGGGATTCGTGTCGAAGCCACCCGCCAATGCGACCGCTGGGACAATCAACGCGACGCCAGCCAAGACGAATAATGAACCAATCGCCATCATTTGTCCAAAGTCTTGAATGGGGCCGACGTTGGCAGCCAGTAACGCGCCAAAGCCAACGGCGTCGGTCATGATCGCCCAAAGTATTGGTGCCGCCAACAGGTTGCCGGAACGCAAAAGCGCCTCGCGCGGCGCAAGACCGGCGAGACGTGCCTCCCGAAAACACACAATCAAATGCACAACCGTTGCGATGCCAACGACGGTGATGATGGCAGCCAACATCGAACTCACAAGACTCAGACGCAACCCCGAGACCACTAACGTCGCCTTCGTGAGCAGCAACGCCCACTGAACCACCATCAGTGGAATTACCACCCAACGAATACTCCGAAAAAACAGCAGGATCACAGTCGAAAGCAAAATCGTCGACCAGATGCCCAGTCGCTGTCCATCTTCCTCAACGTATCGCAATCCATCGGCTACCATCACCGGTTCCCCGGCCAACCACCCGGCTGGCAATCCATCGGGCAAGTCACGGATGATCGCCTGTAAGTGGTCGATAGTTTCGCGACGTGTTATCGATGCTTCGGATTCAGGGTCCAATAAACAAACGACGGCAACAGTGTGGCCATCGCGACCATGAGTGTAATTCTCGAATAACAGTTGTGTTCGCGAAGCCAAAGGGTTTTCTGGATCGACGACGCTCTCCCCGATCGGCCGATCCAAGCTGAGCACGGCATTTACGCCGGGCACCCCTTGGCACCGCTCGGCGATTGCGATCAGTCGCTTCAGTCCGCTCCTATCTGGATTCAGAAGATCGCTATCGACGTACACCGCCAGGACAACTTCATTGCCGCCGAATGTATCCTTCAAGAGTTGGTAGGGCGGTAGCAGGGGATCGGACGCTGAGAACATATTCTCGATCGAGCGATCGAACTGTGTCCGATTGGCGGGCGTATACGCGCATACTGCTGCAATGACAGCCAATCCAAACAAGGGCCACCGGTACGCAATTAAGAAAACGCAGAAGCGATGCGTGAATGGAGGCATAGATTTCGCAGAGACTGTGCTACCCTCCGAAGGATCTCATTCATCAATCGCAGAAGTGCCACGTCGCAACTGCATTTCTGTGATTCTTACGTCTTCCGGCCCGTATGGAAAGCGCGAGGTGAAAGTCGGGCTCCAGAAGGCGAGCGTCGACTGCGTCGCTTTGTCACGGCTCATTGCTGTCTAGCGGATTGACACTTATAATCCCCACCTCACTCCTTAACTCGACGAATTGAGCGGAATTGTTGCGATGAAGATTCATGAGTATCAGGCTAAACAAGTCCTGCGCAGTGCAGGGGTTGCCGTCCTCGAAGGACACGTTGCCGAGACCCCGGACGAAGCAGCCAAGGCATTCGAAACGCTAGGCGGCAAGGTGGCTGTTGTCAAAGCTCAGATTCATGCCGGCGGTCGCGGAAAAGGCACTACGAAAGAGAATCCGGCCCAGCATGGCGTTCAACTTGTAAAGAGCGCCGACGAAGCTCGTCAAGTTGCTGAAGGGCTACTTGGAAAGACGCTGGTTACCATCCAAACCGGTTCCGAAGGCAAAACGGTCAACAAAGTTTTCGTCGAAGCGGGGTGCAACATCGCACGCGAGTTGTATCTTGGCATCGTGTTGGATCGAGCGGCTGCGATGCCAGTGCTGATGGTCTCGACCGAAGGCGGGATGGAGATCGAGAAAGTTGCCGAAGAAACGCCGGAGCGAATTTTCAAAGAACACTTTGATCCGCATTTTGGCCTGCAAAGCTATCAGGTCCGCAAGCTGTGTGCGAAACTCGGTATCAAAGGCAAGAGTGTTCGCAGCGCAGACAAGTTCATGCGAGCATTGTGCGAAGTCTACGTGAAATACGATTGCAGCCTGGCCGAGATCAATCCGCTGGTCGTCACGGGCGAAGGCGAACTCGTGGCGCTCGACGCGAAGATGAGCTTCGACAGCAACGCCATGTTCCGGCACAAGGACATTGTCGAGTTTCGTGATCTCACCGAAGAGGAGCCGCTGGAAGTTCGAGCGGCTGAAGCGGGCTTGAGTTACATCAAATTGGAAGGCAATATCGGATGTCTCGTGAACGGTGCCGGTCTGGCCATGAGCACGATGGACATCATCAAATTGAATGGCGGCCAGCCTGCAAACTTCCTGGACGTTGGCGGCGGAGCGAACGCCGAGCAAGTTACCGAAGCGTTTCGCATCATTCTCTCCGACCCACACGTGAAGGCCGTACTCGTTAATATCTTCGGCGGCATCATGCGTTGTACGACCATTGCTGAAGCTTTGGTCCAGGCGTACAAAACGGTTGGCTTTAATGTGCCGCTTGTTGTCCGCTTGGAGGGAACGGAAGTGCAGGAGGGTAAGAAGATTATCGCCGAGAGTGATGTGGACATTATTACGGCCGACGACATCAATGACGCAGCCCGTAAGGTCGTTGCAACACTGGCGTAACGCAGTGGAGCCTCAACGCTCCGCGGCGCGACATTGCTCCGTCACAGTGTGCCGGAGTTACAAAGACACTCAGACTAGCCAACTCGAAAGTTCTGACGATGAGCATTCTTGTAAACAAAGACACGCGTTTGATCTGCCAAGGTATCACCGGAAAGGCCGGCGAGTTCCACTCGAAAAACTGCCTGGAATACGGCACCAACTTGGTCGGTGGTGTGACACCCGGCAAAGGCGGTGACGAAGTCCTCGGAAAGCCTGTGTTTGATACGGTGATGGAAGCTGTTGAGCAAACCGGAGCTGATGCGACGATGATCTTCGTGCCTGCTCCCTTCACGGCGGATGCGATTCTGGAAGCAATCGACGCGGGCATCAAAACAATCGTCGCGATCACCGAGGGCGTCCCAGTGCTCGACATGGTTCGTGTCTACGAGATCGTGCGCCGCAGCGACTCGGTGTTGATCGGACCCAATTGCCCCGGAGTCATCACCTCGGACGAGTGCAAGATCGGCATCATGCCGGGTTACATTCACAAGCCGGGCAAAGTCGGCGTCATGAGCCGTAGCGGAACGCTCACCTACGAAGCCGTTTGGCAAACGTCCAGCATGGGGCTTGGCCAGACTACTTGTGTAGGACTCGGAGGTGACCCGATCGTTGGAACTTCGTTTATCGACCTCTTCAAGCTTTATGAAGCCGATCCGGCCACTGAGGCGATTTTGATGATCGGAGAAATCGGCGGCACCGCAGAAGAAGAGGCGGCCGCCTTTGTCAAAGAGCATGTAACCAAACCTGTCGCTGCCTTCATTGCCGGTCGAACCGCCCCTCCTGGTAAACGCATGGGGCACGCCGGAGCAATCATCTCAGGTGGCAAAGGAACTGCCGCTGAAAAGGTGGCCGCACTTCAGGATGCCGGTATCGCCGTGGCGGAAAGCCCCGGCGATATGGGCGAAGCTGTTGCTCGCGCGATTAAGAACAAGGGTGGCTAGGTTCCGTAGCTTACCGCGTTGTGACGCCTGGCAGAATTCGTAGCGTGTCGACTCATAACGCCAAGCGGCGTTCGTTGGAGTGTCGTGGTGGCAAGCATCTACACAATTCTTCGCCGCTCCTGGTCGAGTCGTTCTGCGATGAAGCCCACGGCTCGCTCAGCCATCAGGCTGTAATACTCAAACCCATGCCCTCCGCCGGAGGTCTCAAGATCGCATTCGTGGGGCACGCCGAGCGAGTAAAGCTTCATTCGCAGTCGATCGGCACTGTCCCACCAGTTTTGGTCGGTGGGATCGCAACTAAAAAACTGATGCCGCGGCCAGTTTAAGGGATGAATATGCAAGGTTGCGGTGTCTTGCCGGACGGCTTCGGGGTCGGAATACATCTGTGGGATTGTTTCGTCTTCGTCGAACCGCTTTTGAAAGTCGATCGCGGGCGCGATCGCCGCTACGACTGAGAATCGCGTTGGGTGCTTGTAGGCAATTCGCAATGCACCCTGTCCCCCCATGCTTGTACCTAACAGCGCTGCCCCGCGTTCCTTGGTTCCGAACCTTCGTTCGACATATGGCAGCACATTCTCCAGCACATGCCGCTCAGCCGTCAGGTTGCGATCGAACTCGTGACAAATCCGATCCGTCCACCAGCTGCGCTTTGTCATCGGCGCGACGATGGGTAGCCCATGCTTGGCAAACTGCTCGACAAAAGCCGTCTTGTCGACGAGTCGATTCAGATGGACACCATGCAGGTAAATCACGGCAAATCCAAACTCATTCCGCTGCGGCGGCTCGTAGACATCGCACGGATGCCCTCCGACACTTTCCTCGCTCCATGCTCCCAAATTGCTGCTCATCGAGTGGCTTTCCTTGACCATGACCCTTGTCTCGTGTTGACAACTTCTCGCCCAGCCTACAGGCGACTGCGAGCTTGGGCTACCCGCCGGTGGAAGCCCCTTTTAGAATGGCGGCGTCATATCTTACACCGCCCAACTTTGGTTGCCACACGTGAAGACATTGCTCGACGAAGATGAACTTCAGGCCGGTGTCACTCAGTTGGCAACCGAGATTACCGCAGCCTATGGGGACAGGCCATTGACGATCGTTGGTGTTCTGACCGGCAGCGTGGTGTTACTAGCCGATCTCATTCGGTTGCTCGATATGCCTCTTCGTGTAGGAGTGTTGCAGGCCAGCAGTTATCGCAGCGGTACGACCCGAGGTCAGCTCACGATCAACTCCGAGATGATGTTGAATGTGGCTGAACGAGACGTGTTGGTCATCGACGATATCTTTGACACAGGCCACACGCTGGTCGAGGTCGTCGCCAAACTCCAGGACCTGTCGCCCAATTCCGTCAAGACAGCCGTTCTGCTTCGCAAGCACGGACGCCAGGAGGTTGAGTTTGCTCCCGACTTCGTGGCGTTTGACATTCCCAACGAATTCGTTGTCGGCTATGGCTTGGACTACGCAGACCAATATCGAAACCTTCGTTACCTCGCCGTCATGGAGCCGGAGGATCTGGCCAGCCACTGCCCATGAATCAATTGCGACTGTTGATGGTGACTCCTCGCTATTGGCCTCTGGTCGGCGATACGGAGCGTGTCACATCCAGACTCGCCCATGAGTTTTGTGCGCGCGGATGTTCGACGACGATCCTGACTGCTCGTTGGAACAATGATTGGCCGGCGTCTGTCGTGCATCGGCACGCGATCGTCAAACGACTACCGGGTTCGCCACGTGGCGGTTGGACGACGTTTCGCTATATGAGAGCGCTCGCCCGGTGGGTGCGAGAGCATCAGAACGACTTCGACGTGGTCTATGTGATGAACCTTCGACAAGACGCCTACGCAATTGCCGGCGCCTTACGAGCGATAGGCCCCCCCGTCGTGCTGCGCGCTCAGCGAGCCGGAGCTACCGGCGATTGCTATTGGCAGGAACACGCTCGGTTCGGAGGACGTATTCGAAAGCGATGTCATGGTGCGGCGGCGATCGTTGCATCGACTGAAATTGGCGTCGAGGAATTGTTGCGGGCTGGGTATTCGTCGATCCATCAAATTGAGTATGGCGCCGACGAGATGGAGCCGCGGAGTGCCGCGTCGCGATACCACGCCCGTGTGGCTTTGGCGGACGTCAACCAAGACCTCGAAGTTGCCGAATTCGCTCCCGTTGCGATCTGTGTCGATCGCTTTACCGAAGGCCGCGGACTCGCCGAATTGATCCGGGCCTGGTTTCCGATCGCCGATCGATGGCCGAGTGCCAAATTGTGGTTGATTGGTGACGGCCCCCTGCGCGATTCGTTATACGAAGGTATCGTCGACCTCGGCTTGCGGCAACAGATCTCAATGCCGGGTAGCTTTGATGAACTCAGCGAGTTGTACCACGCGGCCGATGTATTTGTCTCCGCATCAACAGACTTTGGCACCTCGCAGGCCATGGTCGAGGCGATGGCGGCAGGGCTGCCCATTGTTGCCAGTAGTACACCAGACATGCGAGAGTTGATGGACGACGGCGTGCATGGATTTCTTGTTCCCCCAGATGACCGAAGACGCCTCTCCGAACGAATCTCGCAGATGTTCGAGTCAACCGAACTCGCGTTCCAACTCGGGCTCGCAGCGCGACGACGTGTTCGCGAATGCCTTTCGCTCGATCGCGTCGTCGACGATCATCTCACCTTGTTTCATCGCCTAGCTCACTCGACATTGCGAGGGACCGCATGACGATCCGCGTACTTCAGATCATCCCAACGCTTGTTCGCGGAGGCGCAGAAAAGCAGTTGACCGAGTTAGCCGTCGGATTGCCGCGAGACAAGTTTGATGTGCATGTCTTTGTGCTCACGCACAGTGGTCCGTACGAAGAGACTCTTCGGACGCACGATGTGCCTCTGACCATGATTAACAAGAAGCTAAAAGTCGATCCGTTTGCGTATCGGCGTCTAAAGGCATGTATCAAAAAACTTCGACCAGATCTGGTGCATACCTGGATCTTTGCGGCAAATTGTTACGGGCGGCAAGCTGCATTTTCGGCTGGCGTTAAGCACGTCGTGGCCGGAGAACGCTGCGTTGACCGCTGGAAGGCGTGGCACGAATTTGCGATCGACCGGCAGCTTGCCAAGCGGACGGAACGAATCGTTACCAACAGCACGGGGGTGCGGGACTTCTATGACGAACACGGCATTCCAGCCGAGAAATTCGCGATCATTCCAAACGGTATTCGCCCATTTGAAGCCACAGGCAATTTGACTCGTGAACGTCTTCTCGGCGAACTCAAGCTGCCCACCGACGTCAAGTTGATCGGCTCTGTCGGGCGACTTTGGCCGCAAAAACGAACGAAGGATCTGATCTGGGCTGCTGAACTGTTGAAGGCCGCACGCGACGACACGCACCTGTTGCTGATCGGCGATGGTCCACAACGAGACGCTTTGCTCCGATTTCGCAACGAAGTTCGCATCAGTGATCGCGTGCATTTCCTCGGCGAGCGAAGTGACGTACGAGATCTGCTGCCGCTACTGGACTGCTTCTGGCTTGCCAGCGGTTATGAGGGGCAGTCGAATGCGATCATGGAAGCTATGTCGGCTGGCGTGCCGGTGGTGGCATCAGACATTCCTGGAAACCGTGACCTCGTCGTTCCAGAGCAGACTGGCTATCTCGTGCCTGTCGGCGACTCGGCCGAAATGGCCCGCAAAACACAGCTGATTATCGATCACGCCGACCGATCTGCCAGTTTCAGCGACGCTGCCCGGAAGCGGATGCTTGACGAGTTTTCTGTTGAGAAAATGGTGGACCGGCACGCCGAACTTTATCAGACGCTTACCGCGTGAAGTTCGCGGAATTAAAAGGCCTGCACTTCTCCTGATATATTTGAATCCATGTGTGGCATTACCGGCGCAATCTGGACAGACCCGAAACGGGCGATCGACTCGCCGACGTTGCGCGCGATGACCGACGTGATTCGACACCGCGGCCCCGATGACGAAGGTTCTTACGTCAGCGAATTCCGCCTTCGTCCACCGTACGAGCCAATGCCCGGGGTGGCCCTGGGATTCCGACGTCTTTCAATCATCGACCTGGAAGGCGGGCACCAACCCATGTCTAACGAAGACGGGTCGGTCTGGGTGGTGTTCAATGGTGAGATCTATAACTACGCCGCCTTGCGCAGACGGCTTGACGGTGCGGGGCACACGTTTCGGACGAGTTCTGACACCGAAACGATTGTGCATCTCTATGAAGACGAAGGCCTTGACTTTGTCCAACACCTAAACGGGATGTTTGCCATTGCGATTTGGGACTCGCGGCAACGCAGGCTTGTCTTGGCGCGGGATCGTATTGGCCAGAAGCCGCTCGTCTATCGCCACGAACCTGGGCGGCTGCTGTTCTCCAGCGAGTTGAAAAGCCTGCTGCAGGTACCGGGTGTGCCTCGGGAGATCGATGCCGGAGCCATCGACGACTATTTGACATACCAGTACATTCCACATCCGAAAACGATCTTTCGCGGAATTCGAAAATTACCGCCTGGTCATCTCGCTATATTCGAGGGCGGCGAGATGGAGGTGCGTCCTTATTGGCAACCGAACCTAAACGACGAACTGAGGGTCAGCGCATCCGAGGCATCCTGTCGGTTAGTGGAGTTGATAAATTCGTCGGTCGAAATGCGGATGCGGAGCGACGTACCGCTCGGCGCATTCCTGTCTGGCGGCGTTGATTCTTCGCTGATCGTGGCCTTGATGCAGCAACGTACCAGCCAACCCATCAAAACATTCACCATTGGCTTTCCAATTGCCGAGTACGACGAAACTAGCTATGCACAGCAGGTTGCGAGGCATCTCGGGACAGATCACGAAGAATTACAGGTCGCTCCCGATGCCGTCTCGATATTGCCTAAGCTTGTATGGAACTATGACGAACCGTTTGCTGATAGTTCGGCGATCCCAACGTGGTATGTCTCCGAAATGACGAGACGGCACGTGACAGTTGCGTTGTCGGGCGATGGCGGAGACGAACTGTTCGCTGGATATCCGCGGTACAAGGCGGTGTGGCTGGCGAGCCACTTCGATCAACTCGGGCCGCTCCGGTCCTTCTTGGCCGCCGGAATCTGGCAGCGAATACCGGGGTCGCGACAAAAGTCGCTGGTCCGGCGATTCAAGCGTTTCAGCGAGTTCCTCGGCAAGACGCCACAACGACGGTACCTTGAATGGATTGCGATCTATCACGAGTCGCGGCGTGCTGCGATGTTTCGCGACGATTTTGTCGAACGCTTGCCGAATGACGACCCTTTCAGCTTTCTTGGCAACGCTTGGGGGCGAGCGAGTAGGCGAGACCTGGTCACCGGAGCTTCACTTGCTGACCTGACAACCTACCTTCCATGCGATTTGATGACGAAAGTCGATATCGCATCGATGGCCCATTCGCTTGAGGTCCGGCAGCCCTTCCTCGACTACCGCGTTGTGGAGTATGCCGCCGCACTGCCGTTGTCGCTGAAGTTTCGTCGCGGCACCGGCAAGCTCCTGTTGCGGCGGGCGTTTGGCGATCTTTTACCTCCTGCCATCTGGAACCGGCGTAAGATGGGTTTCGGCGTTCCCCTAGAGCATTGGTTCCGCAACGAACTTCGCGAGTTGACGCACGACACTTTACTCAGCGAATCGGCTCGTATTAACGGCTGGTTTCGGCGCGAGTATGTTCAGCAGCTCGTCAGCGAGCACGAATCAAAACAATTTGATCACGCGTATCGATTGTGGGCGTTACTTGTTCTAGAACTGTGGTCGCGCGAGTGGTGCCCGGAGTAGATTGAACGACTTTGAGAGATCCCGATATGTACCGATTTCTGCTACTTGTCACCGTGACCGTTTTGGCATTCGTAAGCCCTCTCCGCACGGTGACTTTTGCGGCGGAGCAGCGGCTGAATGTCTTGTTGCTGTGCATCGATGACCTTCGTCCTGAATTGCACTGCTTCGGTAAAGATTACATTCGTTCGCCGAATATTGACGCTCTGGCGGCAAGCGGTCGAGCGTTTCATCGGCACTACGTTCAAGCGCCGACTTGCGGAGCATCGCGTTTTACGCTGCTCACGGGGCGATACGGATCGGACAGCAACAGCGCGTTGTTTGATCGAGCCGCGCGTCTTAGGAAAAACCCGGAATCCGTGCCGCCAAGCATGCCAGACTGGTTCCGTCAGCACGGATACACGACCGTTTCTGTGGGCAAAGTCTCGCACCATCCCGGCGGACGAGGCGGCTCGGACTGGGATGACGACGAATTGCCGGAAATGCCTTTGTCCTGGGACCGTCACTTGTTGCCCGTAGGACCGTGGCAGCACCCACGAGGAGTTATGCATGGGCTTGCCAACGGCGAGATCCGCGGCGACGCAAAGCAAATGGATGTCTTTCAGTCGGTCGAAGGTCCTGATTCGATCTACCCGGACGGTTTGATCACCGAAGAAGCGATTCGGCAACTGGAGGATCTTGCGACAGATCAAGAAGAGGCCCCGTTCTTTTTGGCGGTTGGCATTATCCGACCGCACCTGCCGTTTGGTGCACCTGCGAAGTACTTTGAGGCGTACCGCGACATAACGCTGCCTCCGATTCCGCACCCGAACAAACCACGGGGAAAAACAACGTGGCACGGTTCCGGCGAATTCATGAAGTACAATCGTTGGAAACGCAATCCAAATGAGGACTCTGAGTTCGCGACCGAAGTCCGCCGCCACTATGCGGCCTGCGTCAGCTATGCGGACGCGCAAGTCGGCAGAATTCTGAACCGGCTCGACTCGCTTGGAATGAGGGATAACACGATCGTCGTGTTATGGGGCGACCACGGCTGGCATCTAGGCGAACATGCGATTTGGGGCAAGCATTCGCTGTTCGAAGAGTCGTTGCTGTCGCCGTTGATTGCTCGTTACCCCGGCATTCCTCACGCCGGTACGCGCACCGATTCGTTAGTCGAGACCTTGGATATCTTCCCGACGTTGTGTGACGTGGCGAACTTACCAGAACCAGATTGGGCACAAGGCGTCTCCCTCCGTTCAATTCTGGAAAATCCCGATGCGCCGGGCCACGCAGCGATCTCCTACTTCAGTGGCTCGCGTCGAAGCATACGGACGGAAACCCATCGGCTGATCGTTCATGGCGATGGGTTTGTAGAGCTATACGATCACACTTCGCCCGAAAAAGAAACTCAAAATGTGGCGACCAGGCACATCGGGTTGGTGCATCAACTCGAAGCCGTTTTACGATCACGAATACCATAGGACTCCAACCTTAGAACGCGACCGCATATTGTGAACTCAGGGTCAGCACGCTTACCTCATGTTCGAGTGGCCGCGACCGCCAACCGCAGTCTCAGGCACTTCCGTATAGTGCTTTTCCCATTCATCTTCCAGCGTGGCGAGTACAGAGAACAATCCGATGCTGCGTGACAGTAGTTCACCGCGGCTCGACACGCCAAAGTGTCGATGAAGTTGTTTTACGTACTCGTGGACGGTGGCCGGGGAAATGCCCATTCGTATTGCGGCTTGCTTTTCACTCTTACCTTGCAGCAAACACAACAAAGTCTGACGCAATCGCGGAGCCATGTCGGCTACTGTTGGCCGATCGAAGTTAGCTAGAACATTGCCCATTAGCGGCATCAGTTCTCGTTGTTGAAGCAACAGCAGTCTGCGTTCGCGCTCGCCGAAAGGAGACTGACCCAGGTCACGCACGATGCCGATGATGTGCAAGTGGCTATGGTGATCCACGAAATATGAGCCGAGCATATCGTCTAGTTCGATCGTACGAAGCAACTGAAACAGTTCACTTGTGTACCACGTCTCGTCATCGACAATTTGACGTCGATAACGTACGGGCAACCGCCCCTGCTGAGCGAACATGCCGACCGTAAACGGATTGTCTTCAGGTCGGTGTTCGCGAATCCACCTCTGGTATGCCTCGCGATATGACGGATTTTTCCAGCCGACATCCACCATCCATTGCTTCCATTGATGGTCCGCGTGCTGCGGTGGAATGGCTTCACCCCCAAATGACATCGACCCACCGAGCAACCCGTTTAACCGTTCGAGCATGTGCCGCCGCCAGACGATCGGATCGGAACGTAACTCGCGGCATTCGCCGATCAATAGATAGATCGTTCGCAGATCATTCAATCGAAGTCGCTTACTCATCGTGCATCATGGACAATATCGCAGGCTGCTGCGAATCGACTCGCCGTCTAACTCCCGCACCAGTGCTCCCGATACGCGCGCGTGATGTGCATTTCGGCACAACGGACACACTGCGCCGCCGAACACTGGAAACCCGGTCTTTGGTGTGAGAATCTACAGCCACCTTGAATACCGCACACTCACCGACCCAACTTAGTTGCTTTGATGCTTTCATGATTCACCATCTCGGACGCTAGTGGAGCTTACCGCGTTGCAAGATTCGGGCCACGGGCGCCTACCCGGTTTAGGGTAATTGTCTCTGTAGGTGTCCGGGTCCACGATGGCGTGAAAGGCGAACTATGCGCCGTGTGACTTACACAGCTCTTGTTACACATCAGAAGCAGACATGTTGGTTGCATGTGGCACAGCGCGTGCGGTTCCGAGGTTTGTGGTAACGGTGGATTGACCAGTGTTCACGCTGCTTGCAATGATCCGCCGTCCTGGTCGTCCGAGTCGTGTTTGCGCCACGGCTAGAGATGGAGCCCAGCCGCCGTCCATCACCTGTGGCGCTTTGGTGCTTTGTGCCGGAGAGGAATTGACCCAGGGAGAACTGCCATGATCCAACACTCACGATTCCGCTCAAGTCGCCGACGCCGCTGGCAGCGAAAGGCCTTTTTTCGACCGCTGGTGGAACAACTCGAAGACCGCAGGCTGCTGGCGGCGACGCTGTTGAAGGACATCAGCAACGGCATCGACAATTCGTCCCCGGGCGATAGTTCGCACCCGAGTGATTTCACGCGAGTTGGTGACGCGGTTTACTTTTTGGCCAACGATGGGAGTTCGGGATTCGAATTGTGGAAGTCCGACACGACCGGCACGTCACAAATTGAAATTCGACCCGGCACTCTTGACGCCTTCCTGCCTTTCCAGGGCAACAATCTCACGGACGTGAATGGCACGCTGCTATTTCACGCGGACACGGGCACAGGCGAATATGGCGACGAGCTGTACAAGTACGACACGACCAATGGGGTCATGCTTGTCAAAGATATCAACAGTGGTACCCAGTCGACGAACTTTCGAAACCTCTCCACCGCCAGCGGCAAGCTCTATTTTGTCGCGGACGTGCCGGGTGCGGATCTGCATCAGCTTTGGGAGTCGGACGGTTTGGAATCCGGCACAAAAGCAGCCGCGACCGGTCCTTTTCCGCCAATCGTAACACCGCCATCAGCATCCTCCACGTCCGCGTTAGCTGAGTTTCAGAACACACTGTACTTCGGTGTTCAGGCATCCTCCCAAGGGCCAGGCCTCTGGAAGATCGGCGCGTCCGGTCCTGAAGAAGTTGCAGGACCTTTAGCGGAAATCCTGCAACCTCCAAACGAACTTTTCGTGGCGGGAAGCAACCTTTATTTCTTCACCGGCGATTCCCAGCTTTGGGTGAGCGATGGAACCAACGCCAGCACGCTCGGTTCCCCGTTCCCGATCCAACTTGACCACGAAATGGTGGATATCAACGACACGTTGTTTTTCATCGCGAAGGATGGCGACGTTGTAAAGCTTTGGTCGACGGATGGGACGAGCGCTCCGACCGCGATCAACGGCAACATTCCTGTTGGTGCCTCCGATTTCACGGCGTTGGGCAGCGAACTGTACTTCTTCTCGAATGGTGATATGTGGAAGCTCGACGGGGATTTAACGGGAACACCACAACAGGTAGCTGACTTCATACACAACACGTCTGCCAACCATCAACTGACCAATATCAACGATGTGCTCTATTTCGCGGCCGACGACGGAACGCATGGCATCGAACCGTGGTACTACAACCCCAACGAACCGGCCACGCTGGCAATCACCGCCGACAGCGCAAATAAGAACGAAGGCGACACCGGCACGACGGCGTTTACGTTCACCGTCACGCGCGGCGGGAATACGACGACCGCCGTCAGCGCGACGTGGACCGTCTCGGCCGGTAGTTCGATTCCGGCAGATGGAAACGACTTTGGTGGGAGCTTTCCCACCGGCATGGTCAACTTCGCCGGGAATGACAATGAGGAGACAATCACCGTCAATGTGACCGGCGATGGGTTGGTTGAACTGGACGAGACCTTCACCGTCACGCTTTCCAATCCGCAGCCCACCAACGGCGCCACGATCACTACCGCAACCGCCGATGGCACGATCCGGAACGACGACACCCTGCCCACGGTGGCTTTCACGCGAAAAACACTCAGTGCCGAACAGACCAACGCCGGCAGCGTCGTCTTCGATGTGGTTTTCAATCGAGACGTGCAAAACGTCGACATCGACGACTTTGTGGTGTTCAAGAACGGGACCGTTACGACGGGCTCGCCTCAGCTTGCAGGTAGCGGAACGGCGTGGACCATCACGATCAACAGCATCACCGGCGACGGCACGTTGGGCTTGGACCTAGCTTCGGATCAGAACATCAAGGACTTGGCGGACAACCTGCTCGACACGAACCCCACGTCCGATCAAACCTACACGATCGACAACACCGTCAACGCGCCCACGCTGTCTCCGCCCGATGACGCGGCTGGTGTGGCAGTGGACACGAATCTCGTGCTGACATTCGACGAAACCGTCCAAGCCGGGACCGGAAATGTCACCATCTCGGATGGAAGCAGCAACACGACCATCGCCATCGGCGACACAGGTCAGATCACGTTCAGCGGCGGCATGGTGACGATCAACCCGACCGCCAACCTGTCGCCCAACGTGGGCTATCACGTGCTGATCGACGCGGGCGCGATCAAGGACCTGGCGGGAAACTCGTTCGGCGGATTTAGTCAAGACACCGAGTGGAACTTCACCACGCTGCGCGGATTCTCATTCGCCGAGACGAACGGCAATACAACAGTCAGCGAGACAGGCACAGAAGACACGTTCACGGTCGTGCTGACCGAACAGCCTTCCAGCGACGTCGTGATCAGCGTCACCACCGGTAATAACCAGGAAGTGGGAATCGTTGACGGCAGCAACAACGCGGTCGACACCCTGGACCTGACGTTTACCAACGGCAACTGGGACACGACGCAAACCGTGACCGTGCGAGGCATCAACGACAACCCGTCCGTCGTCGACGGCGACCAGGTTACCGCGATTACGTTATCGATCGTCGACGACCAGTCCGACGACACTTTCGATCCACTTCCCGACCAGTTCGTCAACGTCACTACCGAAGACGATGACGCCGCCGAGATCACGCGCGGCATCTGGAAGATGACGGTGGACCCATTGAGCGGGGCACTGATTGGGCTGACCAATACCGTTACCGGAATCGATCATTTGGATTCCGAAGAATACTGGTATCGATACGCAACCAGCGGGTCGCCCAGCGGCAACGCCCTGCCGATCAGCTCGCTTGGCAGTCGCCGAATCACGGTTTTGCCGGATGCGATTGAAGTGCAGTTTGGGGATTTGAATCCGGACGAGGCTCGCATCACGGTGACCTACCGCTTGGATCCTGTCGCCACAAACACAACGAGCGCGCTGATTCTGGAAGACGTCGTGTTCCAACACAATTACTCCTCCCTAAACCTCGAGCTGTACGCTGTCAGCGACTTCGACTTGGACGGCAGCGGTGACGCGAACGATGATTCGGCCCAATTGCTCGACAGTGCCAACGCCGCCATCGAGCAAATGGACCCGTCAGGATCAATTATTAAGGTTCTCGTGCCCAGCGAGTCCGTTCAGCCCGATACGTTCGTCATCACCACGGCGACCGCCGATCTTGATCCAGCAGATGTGCCGTTTACCGCTCCGGTAGCCACAAGCAAACCGACAAGTCCGGTGACCGGCGACATCGCGCATGGCTTCCAGTGGACGTTTTCCAACTTTCAAGAAGGGTCGCAATCGCTGAAGGTCGAGAAGCTTTTCACGGCTCCCGCGCCGCGGATCACGAACATCACCTCGACAAAGGGCGACGGCAGCTACAAAGCGGGCGAGCAGATCGACATTCAGGTCGAGTTCAATTATCCGGTGAGTGTGACCGGCGCGCCGCAGTTGATTCTCGAAACGGATGGCCAGATTCCCGCACCGCCGAACCCGCCTGGTCCAACCGCGAACGACGCACGCGTGAATTATTCGGGCGGTTCCGGCATGAACACGCTGACCTTTACCTACACCGTGGCCGCCGGAGACAACAGCCTCGACCTGAGCGCGATTCAGCTCGATGTGAACGGTGGCACGATCCAATATGCGGGCGAAAACGTCCCGCTCGATCTGCCCACCGGAGCGAACCTGCACGACAACAAGGACCTGGTCGTCGATACGACGCGGCCCACGGTCACGATCAATCAGCGGCTCGTTCCACCTCAAGCCGATCCCACGAATGTTTCGCCGATCCACTTCACGGTCATGTTTAGCGAAGTCATTGCCGGCTTTACGGCCGATGATCTCACGCTGAATTGTACAGGTAGCGGAACACTTGCGGCCCAGATCATGGACCTGAGTACGCCCTTACAATCGGTCTACGACGTAGCGGTGAGCGGCATGACCGGCAGCGGCACGGTCACGGCCAGCGTCAAGGCAAACGCCGCCAACGACGCCGCCGGCAACTCCAGTGCGGCCAGCACCAGCATCGACAACAGCGTCGTCTACGACATCACTCCGCCCAAGGTGACCAGCATCGTGCGGCAGAATCCAACGGGCGACGCAACCAACGCGGGCAGCGTTACATTTCGCGTGACGTTCGATTCCGATGTCGAGAATGTGGACAAGGCCGACTTTGCGCTGAGCGGGACCGTGGCCGGCGACGGCACCATCGGTGACGTGACGCGGGTTGACGCGCGAACTTATGACGTCCCCGTGACCGGTTTGTCGACCAGCAACGGCATGTTGAACTTGGATCTGAAGTCCGGTCAGAACATTCAAGACCTCGCCACCAACGCCCTGACTGATCTCACCCCCAGCGGTGCCGACGAGACGTATACGCTCGACCACACGGCGCCCACAGTTACCGTCGATCCGCTGACCACGAACGACACCACGCCGCAGTTGACCGGCACAGTCAATGACGCCGCGGCCACGATTTCGGTCATGGTTGGCGGGCAGACCAAGACCGCCACGAACAACGTGGACGGGACGTGGACCTTGGCCAACGATGAACTGACGGCGCTGACCGCAGGTACGTACAACGTCTCCGTCACGGCAACCGACGCGGCGAACAACGTCGGAACCGACATCACCAGCGACGAACTCGTCATCGACATCACGGCGCCCACCAAACCAACCGGGCTCGATCTGGCCGACGACGACGACGATTCGGGATCGTCCAACACGGACAACATCACCAAAAACACCAGCGGCTTGACCATCGGCGGCTCCGGCGAGACCGGCGCGATGGTCACGCTGTTTTCCGACGCCAACAATGACGGCGCGATCGACAATGGCGAGTTCCTCGGAACAGCAACCGTTGTTTCCGGGACGTTCAGTATCGACGTGTCGCTGGCCGAAGGCGACCACAACGTGAAGGCCATCCAAACCGATGCGGCCAACAACTCCAGCGACGCGTCGGACGTGTTGATGATCACCGTGGACACGACCGCGCCGAATGCTCCCGCCGTGACCGGCATCACGGACGATACGGGAAGCAGCGACAGCGACGGGATTACGAACGACCAGACGCTATCGATCATCGGCACCGCCGAAGCCAACTCGTCAGTGGAGGTATTCGTCGGCGGAAGCAGTATAGGCAGGGCGGCGGCCAACGGTTCGGGCGAGTGGAGCTTCGATTACACTGGGACGACACTCGCCGAAGGGAATTACACGATCACCGCCACAGCGACTGATTTGGCCGGAAATACGTCGGGGGCATCGGGCGTTTTTGATGTCACGGTTGACCTGACGAAACAGGGAGTACCGACCGTTTCGATGCCGACGGACGTCGTCACGGTTAACGCGGACAACTTTACGATCACCGGGACAGCGGAAGCGAACAGTTTGGTGAAGGTGTTTGCCGATTCCGACAACAAGGGCACACCCGACGGTGCGGCGTTGGCAACGCAACAACTGACAGGTAACGCCACATCGTATTCGATCCAGGTCACGCTGACCCAAAACGCAGACAACAACTTCCTGGTCACGGCCACCGATGCGGCGGGAAATGCATCCGATGCCGCAGATGTTCCGACCATCACGGAAGACTCCAGTGCTCCCACGACTCCCACGATCACTGGGATTACAGACGACACGGGGTCCAGCAACAGCGACGGCATCACCAACGATCAAATACTCGTCTTCCACGGTACCGCCGACGCGAACGTGACTATCGAACTGTTCGAGGGGACAACCAGCCGGGGATCCACGGCCAGTGACGGCAACGGCAACTGGAGCTTCGATTACACCGCCACGACGCTCGGTGAAGGACCACACGACTTCACCGCGAAGTCGACCGACGCTTCAAACAACACGTCGGCAGGTTCCGCTGTGTTCCAAGTAACGATCGATATCACCGCGCCGGCCGCTCCCTCGACACCAGACCTGACCGACGCCTCGGACACCGGCACCTCGCAGACGGACAATTTGACCAACGACACAACGCCCACGTTCAGCGGCACGGCGGAAGCGGGCGCAACGGTCAAGTTGTTTGAAGGGACAACCGTACTGGCCACTGGCGCCGCGGACGGCAGCGGCAACTGGACGCTGACCGCCTCGACGCTGGCCGCCGTTGACCACAAGGTAAAAGCTCAAGCCACCGACGTGGCAGGCAACACGGGCACGGCATCCGGCGAACTGACGATTACGATCGACACCACCGCGCCGCAGGTCCAGTCGGTTACACCCACCACAGCCGGACCGACCAACGCTGACGAACTGACGTTCACTGTCATCTTTGACAGCGATGTGTTCCAGGTCGACGTAGCCGACTTTGCCTTGACCAAGACCGGCACCGCCAACGGCGCGATCGCTTCCGTCAGCGGCAGCGGCACAACCTACACCGTGACCGTCAACACGATCACGGACGACGGCACCCTGCGGTTGGATTTGAACGGCGGCACGAACGTCATTGACGCGGCCGGCAACGCCGCTCCCGCGTTCACTTCGGGCAGTGTCGTCACGATCGACAACATCAAACCCGTCATCAGCGCGAATCAATCCGCGAACTTGGCCGAGAACTCGGCGGCTGGCGCGTCGGTACTGACTGTCGCGGCCTCCGACGCCAACCCACTTTCGGGCTGGGCGATCACCGACGGCAACAATGATGTTGATGGCGACACCAATCCTGCCTTCGCCATTAACGAGGCGACCGGCGAGATTACGGTCAACGACCCCGACGACCTGGACCGCGAACGACAGGCTTCCTTCACGCTCACGGTCACCGTCTCCGATCGTGCCAACACGTCCGACCTGACCAACGTCACAGTCAACTTGACCGATGTGGATGAGTTCGACGTGGGAGCGGTGACCGACAGCGACTCCGCTGCCAATACGATCGCCGAGAACGCCACGGCGGGAGCTATCGTGCATGTGACGGCTCTGGCCAGCGACCTGGACGCCACCAACAACACGATCACTTACAGCCTAGCAGCGGGCGAGCAGGATAATGACTTGTTCCTGATCGATGGCAGCACGGGCGTGGTGACGTTGAAGGCGGATAACAGTCTGGACCACGAGACCAAAGCGACTCACATCATCGAAGTGACCGCCACAAGTGCCGATAATAGCACGAGTAAGGCACAGTTCACGATCGTTGTGATCGACGTGAACGAAGCACCAACGACCGTCACGCTGAACCCAGCGAGCAAGAGTCTCGCCGAAAACACCGACACCACCAGTTCGGCCAAACTGGCCGACATCTTCGTGACCGACGATGCGCTCGGAACGAACACGTTAACGCTATCCGGGGCGGACAAGGACTCGTTCGAGATCAAGAATGGAACCGAGTTGCACCTCAAGGCCGGAACGCAACTGAACTTCGTGCAAAAGACTTCCTACATCGTGACGATCAATGTCGACGATGCCTCCGTCGGCAACACACCCGACGCCACTGTCGACTTCACGCTGACGATCACCGACGTCAACGAACCGCCCACGATCAGCGATATCACGAATCAACTGATACTGCAAAACTCCGTCGCGGTGGCCACCTTCACGATCGCCGATACGGAAACCCCAGCGGGAAACCTGATCCTGGATGCGACAGTCGTCTCCGACAATCCCAACTTGATCGACCAAGTGGAATTCACTGGCGGCGGAGCCAACCGCACCGTCACGGTGACTCCCGCCGAGAATGAATTCGGCACGGCGACCATCACCGTCATTGTTAGCGACGGGGATTTGACGGCCAGCGACAGCTTCGTGGTCACCGTCAGCAACCCGCCTACGATCCTCGCTCCTCCCGATTCGACCATCAACATTGGAAGCACAACCGGCGCGCTCAGCGTCACGATTGAAGACGACGACACGACGGCCGGCAATCTGCAGCTTCAGGCCGCGTCGTCCAACACCAGCCTCGTCCCCCAGGAAAACATCTTGCTCGGTGGCAGCAACCGCAATCGTACCGTGACGGTCACTCCCACCGTCAACATGCAAGGTGACGCCACCATCACGCTGACCGTTACCGACCAGAACGGCCAGATAGCAAATGCGTCATTTGTCGTGCATGTCCTTCCCCAACTGAATATCGATCTTGGCGGTACGACGTCGATCAGCGAATCAGGGGAACTAGCCGCCACGCTGCGCGTCCAAATCGCTTTCGGTTCCGATCGCAACATCACGTTGACCAGCAGCGACCTGACCGAAGCGACCGTGCCGGCGACCGTCACGCTCCCCGCGAACGCCACCTCTGTTGCTTTCGCGATTACTGGCGTGGCCGATCACACGCTCGATGGCGACCAGCCCACCACGATCCAGGCGTCTGGCGACGGCTTCCTTTCCGCATCACAAGCCTTGCAGGTCACCGATGCCGAAACACTGAGTATCGTGATTGATCCAGCCACCTTCGCCGAGAACGCCGGTAACGATGCGGCCACGGTAACCATCACGCGCACGAACACAGACGACGACAATTTCAAGGTCGACCTGACCAGCGGCGACATTACGGCGGCTGTCCTCTCGCAAGCGTCGGCCACGTTCTCGAAGGGGCAGTTCGAAGCGATCGTCAATCTCCATGCGGTCGACGACAGCGTGATCGACGGCCCGCAGACGACGACGATCCAGGCTCAGGGTTCCGTCGGCACCAACACGCTGACCGCCAGCCACGATGTCACGGTAACCGACCATGAATCCTTGACTCTGACGACGGATGCGAGTGTCGTGGAAGGTGGAATTTTGCATGGTAACCTAGCGAGGCCGAACCAAGCGAGTGACACTATTCTTGACGTTGAACTTCACGCAGTGATTGATGGAATGGAAGATGTCCAAGTCATCTCTTTCGAACCTGGGCAGATATCCTCAGCGATTTCAATTCCCACCAGCGACAACTTCCTCCTCGACGGCGACCGCGAGGTGACACTCACCGCGTCCGCCGGCGCACCCTATCCCGATGTCCAAGCGACGTTCACGATTCTCGACCGCGAGGAACTGTCGCTGACGATCGCGGATTCGTACTTCGAGAACGAAGGGGTGAAGTTGGTCCGCGTGGCGCGGAGCAACCTAGAAAACCTGGACGAAGAGTTGCAAGTCTCGCTCACCAGCAGCGACTTAACGGCGGCCAGCGTCCCGGTAACCGTCACGATCCCAGCCAACGAAGCCTTTGTCGAATTCCCGTTGCAAATCATCGACGATGCCATGCTGGACGGTACGCAACCGGTGACCGTCACGGCCTCCGGTGCGGGCTACTCCGACGCAGTCAAGCTCTTCGACGTGCTCGACTTTGAGACGATCGACGTCGTGCTGGACGTGAATTCCATTCGTGAAGACGCCGTTTCGATCCAGGCGCGGCTTCAACGCAGTAACATTGGGGATGACGGTGACCAATCCAAATTACCTCCGCTAGACGTCCAACTTGGCACCAGCGATACCTTCGTCGCCACACCGGATGGTCAGGCAAGATTTATGGCAGGCACAATCGAGTCGGAACCGTTCACGATCTTCATCCACGATAACGATCGCCTCGATCCGATTGGGCGTTTTGTGCAAATCTCAGCGGGCCCCGACCAATCATCCGGCTATTTCGGCACTTCCGCCGACTTGACCGTGACGGACCACGAGTACCTGACGATCAGCCTTGCCAGCGGGGGCGATACGATTCCCGAAGATTTCGAGGCCGACGTCAAAATCGAACGTAGCAATGTTGATGAAGCGTCAGGCAATAACCTGACGGTTTCCTTAACGCTCGACCGTACCGATGCGGGCACCTTGTCCTCGGATTCGATCGACCTTGCGAACGATACCTCTGGGTTCGTGCAATTCGCACCCGCGAATGACAACCAATGGACCGGTCGCCGCAGCGTTGTCATCACCGCGTCGGTCGCTGGCTTTTTCGGCGACCAGTTCACGTTATTCATCGACGAAGACGAACAGCTCGACTTCGGCGACGCACCGGATCTGCCGCCCGATGTCGATGGTGACGGCGTGCCGAACGAAACCGACCCGTGTCCGACCGATTCAGATCTCAACGCCGAATGTGACGTCCTCTTCTATCCGACGCTGGCGATCAACGATGGCGCGCGGCATGTGATCCAGTCCAATGGCCCGCGTTTGGGCAACAAAACCGATGCGGAGCCAGACGGGCAGCCGTCAGCGGACGCAACCGGCGACGATACGAACAGTCCGACGGGCTCCGGCGATGACGAAGACGGAGCGTGGTTCGTGAATCCCGGTGACGACGTGCCGGTCTCGGAATTCGTGCTCGGAGCCAGTTACGAACTGGTGCTCGACACTCAATTCGATACAGCCGGAAGCGGCGAGCAACCAGAGGCGTTCGTGGACTATTGGATCGACTGGAACGGCAACGGCGTGTGGGACGAGAGCGAACATGTTCGCGAGCAGGTTGGCACCTACGATCCGGCTGCTGATAACGGCTCCCCGGCTCGGTTCTTCATTACCGTGCCGAGCGACGCCGCTGCAGGCGATACCTATGCCCGTTTCCGTGTCAGCACCGCCGGCATCGAGACACCAACGGGTCTGGCGCCCGATGGTGAAGTTGAGGACTACGCAATCAACGTGATCGTCCCGGAAGTGTCGATCGACGACGCGCAAGTCGTCGAAGGTGATGACGGTTCGAAATCGCTCGTCTTCACCGTCACACGCAGCACCGATCGAGGTGAATTTTCGGTCAACTATCAGACCGCTAACGTCACCGCCACGGCCGGGGCCGACTACACAGCGACCTCCGGTACGCTCCCGTTTGCCGACGTAGGCGTGCTCGGCCAGCCAATCAGCATTCCGATCCTCGGCGACCAGATCGACGAGGACAATGAAACATTCACGGTCACACTCACGACCACCGATGGCATCACGCTGGCGCGCGACACCGCCACCGGCACGATCACCGACGATGACACGGCGGGCATCACGATCACGCCGACCAGCACGCCCGCGCTGGTCACCACCGAAGCGGGTGGCACCGCTACGTTCACGGTCCAGCTCGACAGTCAGCCGACCGGCGAAGTCACGATTGCGCTGACCAGCAGCGATTTGAGCGAAGCGACGGTCTCGCCCAGCAGCCTGTCGTTCACTTCGCAGAACTGGGACACGCCGCAAACTGTGACGGTCACCGGTCAGGACGATGACGAACATGACTGGATCATTGGCTACCAGGTGAACCTCACGGCCAGCAGTTCCGATGGGAAGTACAACAACGTCAGCCAGACCGTTTCACTCGACAATCACGACGACGAGCCATTGAAAGTCACCACCTTGGATGACGAACTCGATACGAATGGGAGCGGCGCAGTGATTTTCGCCGAGAACGACCTGTCGCTGCGCGAAGCCATTGCGCTGGCCAATGCGATCCCTGGCCGGCAGGCGATCACGTTCGATCCGACGTTGTTCGAGGAAAACGGAAAAACCGTTTCGCGACCGATCTCGGTGAAGGATCTCGGCACGTTGTATATCACCGAAGCGGTGGCGATCACCGGGCCAGGGCAGGAGAAGCTGACGATCAGCGGCGGCTGGAGTGGCCCGGGGGAAACAGATGGCGTGCAGGTGTTGGCCGTTGCCTCGACCGTGACGGCCGACCCCGCGACCGGAATCGGTGCCGAACTCTCCGGCGTCACGATCGCGGATGGTTACGCCTTTTACGGCGGGGGGATTTACAACGAAGGCACGCTGACGATCACCGCCAGCACGATCTCCCACAATTCGGCCGACAACATAGGCGGCGGCATCGGCAATGATGGCACGCTGACGATCACCGCCAGCACGATCGCTAACAATTCGGCCGCCGCCGGCGGCGGCATCTCCAATGATGGCACGCTGACGATCACCGCCAGCACGATCGCCAACAATTCAGCCTACTACGGCGGCGGCATCGCCCAGTTTGGTACACTGGCGGGGAGTCTGACGCTGGTGAACACGACGGTCTCGGGAAATTCGGCGAAACAAGATGGCGGTGGGATCTGGTCCATTGCTGACACGCTTTTTGGCGTGACCAGCACGCCAGTCACGCTCGTCAACGTGACGCTCGTCGGCAACCGGGCGGACAGCGATCACACCGATGGTGGCATTGGCGGCGGGATTTGGGCCGATAACACGGACCTGGTTCTCAACAACACGATCGTGGCGGGGAATGTAGTTGGGAATGATCTTGGTCAAGCTCCCGGCGACCTCTTCGGCGATGTCGTGCTCGCTCAGTCGCACAACAACTTGATCGGGCATCAATTGGAGTCGAACTTCAGCGAATCTTCGCGAGACGACAATGGCAAGCCGATCGCGGATGGCAACGGCAATCTGGTTGGCGGCTCGACAAACGGGCAATTGAATCCGGGACTGGCACCGCTCGCCGACAGTGGCGGCCTGACAATGACGCACGCGCTGCTCCCGGACAGCCTGGCGATCGATGCGGGTGGGGATGACGAGATTAAAATCGTCCGAGGGCCGGGACTCAACGGCATCCTGGGAGACGGCGATGACATCTTTGGTCCGCTGCCCCACGACCAGCGCGGCGCGCCGTTTACGCGGGTGTTTGGCACGCATGTCGACATCGGAGCGTACGAAGCCCAAACGCTGACGCTAGCCGTCACGACGCTCGACGACGAACTCGATCTCATCTACGACCCTGATGACCTGTCGCTCCGCGAAGCCCTTGATCTGGCCAACAAGAATCCCGGGCACGACACGATCACCTTTGATCCCCGGTTGTTTCCCGAGACGACGCCGCCCACTCAGCAAACGATCACGCTGGACCGGAGTCTCGGCACGCTGCGAATCACCGAGGCCGTGGCGATCACCGGGCCAGGGCAGGGTCTTTTGATGATCGATGGCGGCCAAGCGTTCTTCGCTGCATCGTCGGTCGTCGCTGATCCCGTCAGCGGCCTCGGTGCCGAAATCTCCGGAGTGACGATAACTAACGGTTTCGCCAGCATCGGGGGCGGCGGAATTTCTAACCTCGGGCTTCTCACAATTAGAGATTGCACGATTTCTGGCAACTTCGCAGGCGAGGGTGATCCCTTCATGTCTCGCGGTGGCGGAGGTATTTACAACTCTGGCAATCTAACAATTACCACCTCAACGATCGAAAACAACCGGGCCAGTGGACTCCGGGGTGGTGGCATTTACAACTCTGGCAACCTGGTGATACACACCAGCACGATCTCCGGCAACGTAGCTGACTACGGTGGCGGCGTTTACAACACTGGCACACTGACGGTCACCGCCAGCACGATCTCCGGCAACTTGGCGTACGACGGCGGCGGGATTTATCATGTCACTGACAACGAAGACACCCTGACTCTTATCAATACGACGGTCTCCGGAAATTCCGCGCGGCAAGACGGTGGAGGAATTCGGTCCATTGCCGACACGCTTTCTGGCGTGACCAGCACACCGGTCACGCTCGTCAACGTGACGCTCGTCGGCAACCGGGCGGACAGCGACGGACAGGACGGCGACATCGGCGGCGGATTGTGGCTGGAGAATACCCAGCTCACGCTGCACAACTCGATCATCGCCGGGAATGTCGTGGGTGCCGAAGGAAACGAGAGTTCCAGCGACATCTTCCTAGCGAAATCTGGTGATCCAGCAAGTGACCGCAACGTCATTGTTGCCTCGAACAATCTGATCGGCGATCCCGAGAGTGCTGGCGGGATTCAGAACGGACAGAACGGCAACATCGTCGGCAAGAGGTCGTCGCCGTTAAGCACGAATCGAAAGTTGTTGCCACTCGAGGAAATTCTCGATTCCGAACTGCGCGACAACGGCGGCCCGACGCTGACCCATGCCCTGGTGGCTGGCAGCCCCGCGATTGACGCCGGGCAGACATATTATCTGCCTACCGAAATCTCCGGCTATGTTTATGTGGATGCCACTAACAGCGACGTCAAATACGGTCTGGGCGCTGTCTCGATCCGGCTGGTAGGCACGTCGGTTCACAGTATCAACGGTGCCCCCGACGTTGACGAGACGGTGTTGACCGACAGCACGGGCAAATACGTTTTCAAGAATGTGCTGGCCAATGCTGACGAGGAATCCTACGTCATCACCGAGGTACAGCCAGCGGGTTTTTTGGACGGCCCTGACTCGTTTGAGAGCACAGCCGGTGTTGCCAACCCACGGAACGATACGTTCACGTTTCATTTGGACCGGTTCGGTTTGGCCGAGGGGCAGACCGGCGCAAACAACAACTTCAGCGAGTTAGGCGTGAGTGCAGAGTTTGCAACTTTCCAACAATATTTACAAAGCGAATACGATTCATCGGATGAGAATTCCGGTGGATTGTTCTTCGACTATGACCGGTACGGAAATCTGCAGTGGTACATTAATCTTGGCGGCTGGGACGATATCATTCCGGGCTCGCAGGTGGACGACGACGTACAGTTTGACGTAACGCTGGACGGCAACACCCTCCATGTTACTAATACGTCGAATTCGACGGTCCATCAGGTTGTGATCGATCCCGCCACGTACCGCACATTTTCTCAGAACGGCCATACGATGGTGGTGATCATTGGCCAGACGCTTGTGCCGACGCCGGAGGAAAACGGAGTGCTGGCAACTGAGGGCGACGGAATGCACCCTTTGCAGTTCGACCAACGCGGCAGCAACTTTCCACGCGTCTACGATGGCACGGGTGATGGCAACGCCATCGTGGATATTGGAGCCTACGAGGCTCAACCGGTAGTAGTTACGATTGCCAACAGCGGTGACGCTTCGGAAGGCGAGTCGAGGATTGAGGTAGTCGATGGAAGACTGCTGTTCACCGACGCCGACGGCATCCAGCATGACCTCACGGCTCAAGCCGCCACCGGATGGTTGCGGCTGAAGATCGAAGGCTCCGCCACGGAAACCGATACGCTAACGGTAGACGTCGCCGATCTGCCCAAGGGGACCGAAATCGAGTTCGATGCCAAGCGTGGTGGTGATGACGCGCTGCATATCGTCAATACCGGAACTGCGCCGCAGACATTCGATCACAATACGCCGACTGGTGCGGATGGCTACAACGGAACCTGGACCGCTGGTGATGTCACCGTTCGTTTCAAGAACATCACACCACTCACATCACTAAACTCCTCGCCCACCGAAGTCACGGTCAATCTGCCGCCGGTCACCGACCACGCTGTCTTGCAACGCCTGACCGATGGCGGCGGCCGGTTTCATGTGCTCAGCCCGAGCAATACGTTTGAAAAAACGCTGGTCGATATCCCGTCGCAGATGTTCATGCTCAACGCGGGCGACGGCGACGATATGGTCGAATTGCTGGACGATACGGGACAACCGCTCGATGCTCCGGTGATGGTGCATGGCGACGCCGGCAACGATAAGTTCGATGCAACCCGGTTCCCGCACCTGGTCGAGCTGTTCGGTGACTTGGGGGACGATGTGTTTCAGTTCGTCACCCCGGTGTTTGAAATGCTGGATGGCGGCGAGGGGATGGATGTGGTCGAGCTGGTCGGGGCCGATGCGACGCTCGATCTGACGGCGCTGGCCGAGGGGCAACTGGCCGGGATCGAACGCCTGGATATTCGTGGCAGCGGCGCGAATTTGCTGCGATTGAGCGCGGATCAAGTGCAAAGCCTCGTAGGCGACGGTGGAGTTCTGGACGTGTGGTCGGACGAAGATGATGCGGTCGAATTAGGAAAAGGGTGGCGATTGACCGGCGTCGAGGTTCATGACGGTCGCTTCTATCGCATCGTCGAGCAAACCGCCGGCGGTACCGCCACGGTAAAACTAGCTGGCCCACACGACTGGCAGAACCCGCTGCTGGCGTTGGACGTAAACTTGGACGGCAAAGTGAGTCCTTTGGATCCCTTGATCGTAATCAACGAGTTGAACTTGCCGCAGTACTCACTTGCTGACCATCGGGCTCGTGATGCTAAGTCCGTCGCTGAATTCCCGATGTTCTTTTACGACGTTAGCGGCGAAGGGTACTTTTCCGCGCTCGACGCGTTGATTCCGATCAATTATCTAAACAGCCTGAGTGCGTCGATTGC
The DNA here is from genome assembly GCA_020638995.1 of Planctomycetaceae bacterium. Taxonomy (GTDB): domain Bacteria; phylum Planctomycetota; class Planctomycetia; order Pirellulales; family Pirellulaceae. The sequence goes on along the minus strand of JACKHM010000005.1, from coordinate 485,136 downwards.
TGGGGAGGCGTCTGATGTCAGCATTCCATCGATGTCGCTGTTGTCGATGGCTGGAAACGAACTGGCCACCGACAAACGGATCGCCAGCGAGCACGCAACTTTACGTGCGGATTTCTCGCTCGCAACGGACTTGTTACGTCAAGTATCGGTGTCCTCGGACAATCCGACTCGCGACTTCGGACGACCGCTGGATAGCGTGTATTGGTGTGAAGTCAGGTGCGACGAAGAATCACGGCTGAGCGAGAGAGACTACTTGTTCGGTGAGTCGGATGGCGAGGAGTTATGGGATCCGACGCGTCTAGAGGATATTCTCGGAACCCTGGTCGATGAGTTCTACGGACGTTAGTGCGTTGAGTTGACTGGCGGACTGAAGTTCCCTTGGGACTCTGACGCCGAGATTGATCGTCCGGTATCGACGATCTGCTTTTCTAATATGACGCGGTCGGTTCAGCGTGATACAGCGTTAGTTCGACCAACAGGAGAACGGATTGCGCTAACCAAATCGCCAACTTCAACCGCGTTGAATATACTCTCGACCATGAGTTGCCGACGAAGCATCCAGATATTCGCCCTGGGCAGCCCGCACGGTGACGATCGAGTTGCCTGGGTCGCCGCCGACCGACTTTCGCAAGATTCCGCGATTCGGCCATTCGTGCATACTTTGGTCACACCGTGGGATATGGTCCAGTTGTTGTTGCCTGATTGCTCGGTGATCGTCATTGACGCATGTCTGGGATGTTCCGTACCTGGAGCAGTTCACCGCCTGACCGGTCGCGAACTAGCCACATCGCCAGCAGCACGCCATTCAACTCACGGTGGAAGCTTGGCGGGCTCGATTGAACTGGCCGCGACGCTCCAGCGGACGATTCGCGAATTGGTCGTATTCGCGGTGGAAGTAGAGTCGTGTGAACCAGGAACCGAACTGAGCGAATCCGCACACGCCGGAGTCGATGCGGTTGTGGAGCAGATTCGCGCTCAGTTGTCAGAATGGATGCCGGCGCGGTAACCTCAGCGTCACAATGCATGAGTATTCGTTAGCACGCGCGTTGCTAAACCAAGTCGAACAAGTCTTTCGCCGCGAGGAGGCGGTTGGGGTTCGACGCGTTGATGTGACAATCGGCCAGTTTTCGGGCGTTGACCCAGACTTGCTGCGAATGGCGTTTGAAGACCTGAACCAGCAGTCACCCTTCGCGGCGGTCGAGTTATTGATCGAAAAGGTGGACCTCGAGGTTCGATGCGACCGTTGTTCGACGGAGTTTCAGGTAGAACAATTTCGTTTTGTTTGCCCGAATTGCGAGTGCGGAAGTGTGAAGGTCTTGCGCGGTGAAGACATGATTCTGGAGCGAGTTGTGCTGGAGGCGATATGACACAACCAGATATTACCGAAACTTTGCACGGCATTCACTTTCTTCGCGACCTGCCGCATGACTTGATCGCTCATCTGGCCAGCGTCTCGCAATTCGTTGAGTTCCCACCTTCGACGGTGATCTTTCGACAAGGTGACGCGGCATCAACGCTTTATCTGGTGGTTCTTGGAAATATTTCTTTAGAGATTTGCGCTCCTGGTGTCGGTTGCAAGCGAATACTGACAGTTGGCCAGGGCGACCTTCTTGGTTGGTCTCCAGTATTGGAACACAGCCGAATGACGGCCACGGCCCGATCTTTGACGAAATCGCAGGCGATTGCGATGCGCGGGCCCCAGGTACTCGCGTTGTGCGAACAGAATCCGCAACTCGGCTATGAATTCATGAAACGCGCCGCTCGAGCTCTGGCAAAACGGTTGAATGCCACGCGGCTTCAACTTTTGGATGTCTACGGTACGCAGTTGCCCGCTGCCAGTGACGAGCGACCGATCGATGAACAGACAACGGACACCGACACGCTATAAAGGCATAAATGCGAAAGCGGTTGGTTTCAAGGATGACGAAAGTAACATGAGCGTTTCCGCGGTGCCCATCGAGTCGAAGGTAACTTTGGCGAAAACTCGCTTGCAAGGCTTGATCGATGCGTTGCTCAATGCAGGTTATCAAGTCGTGGGGCCTCAAGTCGCTGACGGAGCGGTGGTTTATGATCAGTTGGAATCAATCGAACAGCTGCCACTAGGTGTGCTGGATGAGCAGGACGGAGGGGCTTACCGGCTGATGCGTCGGGAGGAGGCGGGATACTTCGATCACGTGGTCGGTCCACACTCGCTCAAGCAATACCTATTCCCCCCGCACGAGACGCTGCAACAACTTCAGCTGAAAGAAAGTGGATGGCAGGTGCAGCAGAGTTCAGACGCTCACCAACCGCTCGCCGTCATCGGTCCTCGGAGTTGTGATCTGCACGCGATGGCGATTCAAGATCGTGTTTTCCTCGATGGCCCGTATGTCGATCCCGCTTACCGTGCTCGGCGAGATCGATTGTTCGTCGTTAGTATCCAATGTCGCCGGGCGGTCGCAACTTGTTTCTGTCACTCCATGAAAACCGGTCCAAAGGCCAAGCGAGGATTCGACCTTGCGATTACCGAGTTGGACGACTGCTTTGTAATCGAAGTAGGCACGATTCGCGGCGGCGAGATCCTCGCGGACGTGAATGGCTGGCAAGCCAGTTCCGTTGCGAACGTCGATCGAGCCGATAAGCAGTCGGCTCAGCTGGAACGCGAGATGCGACAACGCGAATCTGCTGGCAAGTCAACGGGTGCTCCGAAACCTCGTGAGCTCGACACACGCGATATTCGCGATTTACTACTCGGAAATCTGAATCACCCACGCTGGACCGAAGTTGCGGAACGCTGCCTTTCGTGCGCCAACTGTACAATGGTCTGCCCAACTTGCTTTTGCAGTAGCGTGACCGAGGTCTCCGATCTCACGGGGCAAAACGTCCGCCGCGAACGTAGCTGGACATCCTGTTTCACGTCGGAACATTCGCTGTTGAATTCCGGAGTGGTGAGGAATTCGACCAAAGCACGTTACCGACAGTGGCTTACTCATAAGCTGGCGACCTGGATCGATCAATACGACACTTCGGGTTGTGTAGGATGCGGTCGCTGCATCACCTGGTGCCCGGTGGGAATCGACCTAACCGAGGAAGTCGCCGCGATTCGGGAGACGGCATCTTGACTCCGAACACGCACATTGCTCCGACCGTCGACGCCGCGAATCCGTGGGCAACTCACGCCGTTCGCATCAGGGCAATTCGTCGAGAGATCCCGCAAGCGTTTACCTATGAACTCGGGTTCGAAGATCCGGAGGTCGGAACGCGATTTCGCTTTCGTCCCGGTCAGTTCGACATGCTGTATTTGCCGGGGATTGGCGAGGCGGCGATCTCGATCAGCTCTGATCCGGACAATCCCAACCGCCTGGCGCACACGATTCGAGCGGTTGGAAATGTTACGCGAGCCTTATCACGGAAGCACGTTGGCGACCAAATCCTTCTTCGAGGACCATTCGGATCGTCATGGCCTGTCGAGTCTTGCGAAGGGCAAGATCTGGTAATTGCCGCCGGCGGTTTGGGTCTCGCCCCAGTTCGACCGGTACTCTATCACGTGATCAATCGACGTGAGCGATACGGCAAGGTGTGGTTGTTGTACGGTGCACGCTCGCCACGCGACTTGTTGTACACCGCGGAGTATAACGACTGGCGTCAGGCTGATATCGACGTCCAGATTACGGTGGATCTTGGCTACGATGGCTGGGACGGCCACATCGGGGTAGTGCCCACATTGTTCGATCGGTTGCGACCCGATCCAAAGCGGACACGAGTCATCACCTGCGGCCCAGAGATCATGATGCAATTCGTGATCTCCGCGTGCCTCACGCACGGGATCTCGGCGCGAAATATCTATTTGTCGATGGAACGCAATATGAACTGCGCCCTCGGTTTTTGCGGTCACTGTCAGCTGGGACCTGCCTTTGTTTGTAAGGACGGCCCAGTATTTACATACGCACAGATGGAGCCGTACTTGGATGTCGAAGACTTCTAGCCAGAAATCAACCGAGCCCGCAACGAAGCCAACCGTTGCTGTGTTCAAATTTGCATCCTGCGACGGTTGCCAACTCTCGTTACTTGACGCGGAAGACGAGTTGCTGGCGATCGCCCAGCAGGTGGAGATTGCCTACTTTCTCGAAGCCAGAACGAGAACACTCGACGGACCGTACGACGTTGGCCTTGTCGAAGGATCGATCACCACGGAGCATGATGTCGAGCGAATTCGCGAAGTCCGCCGGCAATGCCGGTATCTGGTGACCATCGGAGCTTGTGCAACAGCCGGTGGTATTCAGTCGTTGCGAAACTGGGCGAATGTGGCTGATTTCATCCGACAGGTTTATGCGACGCCCGATTATATCAGCACCCTGTCGACTAGCACTGCGATCGCTGATCACGTACCGGTTGACTTTGAGTTGCGTGGTTGCCCGATCAACAAAGATCAACTGGTCGAATTGATCACGGCTCTGGTGATTGGACGCGTGCCACGCATTCCAAATTACAGCGTCTGTGTCGAGTGCAAACGTCGCGGGACCGTTTGCGTCGCGGTGACGAAAGGAATTTCCTGCTTGGGCCCGGTTACACAAGCAGGCTGCGGCGCAATCTGTCCATCCTTCGACCGCGAATGTTTTGGTTGTTACGGACCACAGGAACTGGCAAATGTGACAAGTTTATCGGGACACTACGAATCGCGCGGAGAGAAGCGGGACCACTTGGTGAGGCTGGTTCGCAACTTCAACGGTTACGCGCCGGCATTCCGCGCCGCAAGCGATGCCCTCGAGGAGTCGTAGCATGAGTGCCAAGAGGCAATTCGAAGTCAAAGCACTCACCCGAGTTGAAGGGGAGGGGCGATTATACGTACGAGTCGATGGCGATCGGGTCGAGCACGTCGAACTGAATATCTACGAGCCGCCAAGATTCTTCGAGAGTTTTTTGCGCGGTCGCGAGATTCGCGAGGTGCCGGACATCACGGCCCGCATTTGCGGTATTTGTCCCGTGGCCTATCAAATGACCGCTTGCCACGCATTAGAGAAGGCACTCGGGTTGGTGATGACACCCGAGATCCGAACGCTTAGGCGACTTCTCTATTGCGGTGAATGGATTGAAAGCCACGCGCTGCACATGCACTTGTTGCACGCACCGGATTTTCTCGGCTATGAGAGCGGAATCTCGATGGCGGCAGATCATCGGGAGGTCGTTGAACGCGGTTTGCGAATGAAAAAGATTGGAAACGACTTGTTGGCGATACTCGGCGGACGAGCGATTCATCCAATCAACATCACGGTTGGAGGGTTCTACCGTTCGCCCCGGCGCAGCGAACTAAAGAAGTTGCTACCGGAGTTGGAGTGGGGGTTGCAAGCCGCAATCGACACCTTGAAACTCGTGGCTGGTTTTGACTTTCCCGCATTCGAGCAAGCCTACGATTGCGTGTCGCTGCACCACGAGTGCGAATACCCATTGAACGAAGGACGCGTTGTCTCGACGAGTGGATTGGATATCGCAGTTGAGGACTACGAAAGTTACTTTGAGGAGCGACATCTTCCGCAGAGCACCGCGTTACATAGCGTGCTGCTGCCGGAGGCAAAGCCATATTTGGTCGGTCCGTTGTCACGTGTCAACCTGTGCCTGGAGCAATTGTTACCGACGGCACGGCGTGAGGCAGAAGCATGTGGAATCGTCTGGCCTTCGCGGAACAACTTTCACAGCATCGTGGCGCGGGGTGTCGAGTTAATCGAGGCATTCGAAGAGGCCGTACAGATTGTCAGCCTCTACAACGCGGAGCCCGGCGTTAGCCGCATCGAATTTGCTCCACGTGCAGCCGAAGCATGTCACGCAACGGAAGCGCCGCGAGGTTTGATCTATCATCGTTATCGGATCGATGATGACGGATTGATTGCCGAGGCCAAAATCGTCCCGCCAACTTCACAAAATCAGGGACAAATCGAAGACGACCTCCGGGAGTTTGTACCGAGTGTCTTGCAGTATGAAGACGCTGAGGCGACGCGTCGTTGCGAGCAAATGATCCGCAACTATGATCCGTGTATCAGCTGTGCAACCCATTTTTTGACTTTACAAATCGATCGCCAAGGCGAGTAAACATTCCGATGGCATCTACAACGATCCATGTCGGCAAAGATCTACGTGCGGAACGTCTAGCGGCGGCAGCCAACTTCCGGCGTCGCATGACAGATGCCGGAACCTTCGTGGTCCGGCTGCTTTCTTCGCCGGGCGCCGGCAAGACAACTCTTCTGGAGAAGACGGCCGAATTGCTGGGACATTCCAACTCGGTGGGTATTTTGGTTGGTGACGTGGAAACAGAGAGGGATGCCGCGCGTCTGGCTCCCTATGCGCCCAGCGTTCAAATCACGACCGGCGGAGCCTGCCATCTAGAGTTGCCGCTAATCGAGCGGGCTTTGCCGGACCTCGGCGCACGACCTCCAGAGTTCTTGTTTGTCGAGGATATCGGAAACTTGATCTGCCCCGCATCTCACGATTTGGGCGAACACTTGCGTGTGATCGTGTTGAGCACGACCGAGGGTGACGATAAGCCGGGGAAGTACCCGAAGGCATTTCGTACAAGTCAGGTCGTGGTGCTTAGTAAGACCGATCTCCTTCCACATGTTCCCTTTTGTCTGAACCGAGCAAAGGAAGATGCGAGGCTGGTTCAGTCGGCTTTGCAGTTCTTTGAAGTTAGTGCGCTGCATGATCGCGGCATCGATGACTGGTGTGAGTTTCTGCACCAGCAACGTGCATTAATGCTTTCAGGAGCACGCGGAGTATTCTGCAACGAGTGAGTCAGTTAATTGACATGAGTGTTGTTGCGCAAGAGACCGCCGCCGTTTGCATCCGTCTGGCTGGGTGTGTGCAGGGAGCCGGCGTCAGGCCTGCGGTCGCCCGACTGGCGAATTCACTTGGTGTCACGGGATGTGTCCGGAATGCGCTGGGTGGTTTGGTGATTGAAGCTCAAGGGACGGTCGATCAAATCAGCCGCTTTCGGCAGAGTCTGCCCACTTCACTGCCGAGTTCCACCACGATTACAGAGATCGACGTAACGACGATCGATTCCACGGACCGGACAACTTTTGACATCGAGCGCACGCTTTTCCTGGGCCAAGTTTCAACGCAGGTTCCCCGCGACACCGCTGTGTGTGATGATTGTCTTCGCGAAATGCGGGATCGGCGCGACCGACGATACCTTTATCCGCTGTCGAGCTGTGCAACCTGTGGTCCTCGCTATTCGCTGATCCGCGAGATGGCATTTGATCGAGAGCACACCACGCTCAGCGGATTCGACTTGTGTGATGCTTGTCAACAAGAGTATGGCTCCCCAAGCGACCGTCGCTACCACGCCCAAACCATCACGTGCTCGAAGTGTGGCCCGCAAACTTGGCTCACCGACTCCGTAGGACGACAACTCGGCGCTGGCCCGAACGCCGTAACGGAGGCTGCTCGTCAGATCCTAGAGGGTAAAATCCTGGCGATGCGTGGCATCGGTGGCTATCAGCTGCTGTGCGATGCGACGAGCGAGGTGATCGTCGAGCGATTGCGACGGCGGAAAGCAAGACTTGCAAAGCCGTTCGCCGTTCTCGTGGGAACGCTGGCAGAGGCGCGACGACACGCATGCATTGATTCAACGGAGGCCGAGGCGCTGTTGGATCCCTCGAATCCAATCGTCTTGCTACGGGCTTGCTCCAATGACATCGCAGTTGCAGTCCATCCGGGACTGGAGACGCTTGGCATTCTGCTGCCATCCAGTGGTCTGCACGCACGGCTCTGCGAGAGTGTCGGGAGGCCGCTCGTTTGCACAAGTGCCAACCGCGAAGGTGAACCGCTGGAATACGAAGTCCAGGCTGCCCAAACCAACTTGGTTGACATTGCAGATGTGTGGTTGCATCACGATCGGCCCATCGTCAGACCGATTGACGACAGTGTCGTGCGAGTCATTGCCGACCGTCGTGTGACCATTCGCTTGGGGCGAGGTTTGGCCCCGCTACCGCTATCTTTGCCGCTGGCGAAGCCGCAAGTAGCGGTGGGCGGGCACATGAAATCTGCAGTCGCTTGGCACAATGGATCGCAAGCCGCGCTCGGGCCCCATATTGGTGATCTGAATACGGTGGCTTGTCGCGAGCGTTTCGAAAAGCAAGTTGCGGACGTAGAAGCACTATACCGTTTCGTTTCGTCAACCACCGTTCACGACTCGCACCCTGACTATTTTACAACGCGATGGGCTCAAGGCCTTTCACTCCCGAGCAGCCGTGTGCAACATCACTTTGCTCACATCGCAGCAGGTATGTTGGAGCACGGTCTCCTCGATCGCGATGCGTTTGGTGTCAGCTGGGATGGGACGGGATTCGGTGATGACGGTAATATCTGGGGCGGCGAGTTCTTCACCATTCGCAGCGGAACAGAATACTCTCGCGTAGCGCACCTGCGGCCTTTCCCTTGGTTTGGCGGTGAGACGATGGTTTATCAGCCTTGGCGATCTGCCGTCCTGATGCTCAACGAATCACTGGTGGGTGACGAGTGGATCGATCGCGCGGCTTCGCTCTGGCAGGAGCAGACGGTTGTGCCATTCGTACGCCTGACTCGGCGGACTGAGGATTGCGTCCGGTCCACGAGCGTAGGGCGTCTGTTCGATGCAGTGGCAGCCATCGTTTTGGGACTCGAGGTCGTGCACTACGAAGGGCAAGCAGCAATGATGTTGGAGGCTGTCGCGTCGCCGACTTCACAACGCCACTATCCCTTGTCCCTGGTCGACCGGCAACTAGACTGGCGCCCGATGCTCCGTCAGATCTGGATGGATCAGGAGATGGGATTGCTTCCCGGCGAGATCAGCGCAAAATTTCACCGTTCGCTGGCGATCGGTATCCTCAATGTGGCGTCGCTGTATCCTCACTTTCCGATCGTTTTGGGTGGTGGAGTATTTCAAAACAAATTGTTGACCGAGATGATTGCGGAGATGGTGAGTGATCCCAAACGGCTCAAATTGCCCGGGAGCATCCCACCCAACGACGGCGGTTTGGCGGCTGGGCAACTGGCGATTTCTGTTATGCGAGAGCAAAGGCGACTTCGTCACTCTCACACTTGAGGATAAGAATATGTGCCTTGCGGTGCCTGGTAAGTTGACCGAGTGGATCGAACGAGAACCGCCTTTTGCAGAAGGCATCGTGGAATTCGCGGGTGTCCGTCGCAAGACGAATCTTTCTTGCGTGCCAGAGGCGAGGGCGGGCGATTTCGTACTCGTTCATGCCGGTGTCGCGATCACCCAGATCGGAGACGACGAGGCGAGCAGAATCTTGGAAGCTTTCCAACAACTTGCGCTGAACATCCCGCACGATGAGGAGTCGACGCCATGAAGCACGTCGACGAGTATCGAAGCTCTGAATTATGTCGCCAGGTCGTTAACGAGATACATCAGTCGGCTACGCGATGCCACACGATTATGGAAGTATGCGGTGGACAGACGCACGGTTTGCTCATGCACGGAATCGATGTCGCCTTAGCAGGTGTTGTCGATTTGCTTCACGGTCCTGGTTGTCCGGTTTGCGTGACGCCAGCGGAGGACATCGACTTTGCGATTGCGCTTTGTCGACGCCCGAATGTGACCGTCGCGACTTTCGGCGACATGTTGCGAGTTCCAGGAACGACAATCAGCCTTCGTGAAGCGAGCTCCCGTGGCGGCAATGTTCGGCTCGTCTACTCGCCATTGGATGCTGTCCAACTCGCGCGGGACGATCCTGCGCGAGAGTATGTATTCTTTGCCGTTGGTTTCGAGACGACGACGCCCGCTACGGCCTTGGCGGCCCAGCAGGCTGCACATCTCGGTCTGGAGAATTTCTCGATGATTGTATCTCATGTGCGAGTACAACCTGCGATGGAAGCAATCATGCGTTCTGAGGCATCTCGCGTCGAAGCCTTCTTGGCCGCCGGGCACGTCTGCACTGTCAGCGGCTACGATTGTTATGATCAGTTCGCGAGTCAATATCGCGTGCCTGTCGTCGTCACGGGCTTCGAACCGCTGGACCTTTTAAGTGGCATCTTGAGTTGCGTGCGACAACTTGAGAGTGGAGTTGCAATGGTGGAGAACCGTTACGAACGAAGCGTTCACGCCGAAGGCAATCGAAACGCATTGCAAGTGATCGACGAGCTATACGAGGTGTGTGACCGCCCGTGGAGAGGCCTTGGTACGTTGCAAGGTGGCGGGTTCCGCTTGCGAGATCGTTGGAGCTTTTTCGACGCGGTGCATCGATATCCTCGCACTGCGTTGCCAACAGTTCAGCCGTCGCTGTGCCGCAGCGGCGATGTTCTGACGGGGCGGATCAAACCAACGGATTGTGAATATTTTGGACGCGAGTGTACGCAAGAGTTGCCCCTTGGCGCTCCCATGGTTTCGTTGGAGGGAGCATGCGCCGCGTATGCTCGCCACGCTCGACAAACCGCTTCTTGAAGCTTGAATCCGGCAATCAGCAGCGTCTCCATGGAAAACTGTCCAATCCCCTACATCGGTAACGATGAACAGATCTGCCTCGCACATGGAGAAGGCGGTCGGTTGACTCGTCGTCTTCTTAGTGCTTTGCTGGCACCACTTCAAAACGAGTTCCTAGCGTCGCTTCCGGATGGCGCGACGCTCCCCACAACAAACGGATCGCTCGTCTTTACAACGGACAGTTATGTGGTTACACCACTGTTGTTTCCCGGCGGTGATATCGGCTCTTTGTCGGTTTTCGGTACAGCGAATGACTTGGCGGTCTCAGGTGCTCGTCCTCGCTGGTTGAGCCTAGGACTGATCATTGAAGAAGGGTTGCCGATTCGCGAGCTGACCGAGATCATTGCGAGCCTGACACGTGCCGCGAGTATCGCGGAAGTCAAGGTCGTAACCGGCGATACGAAGGTCGTGCCGCGCGGCGCCGCGGATCGGCTTTTCATCAACACGGCTGGGATCGGAGAGCTTGTCCTCGCAGTTCCGGGCCCCGAAAACTTGGATACTGGGGACCGCCTACTCGTAACGGGACCGATCGGGCAACATGGCTTGGCGGTGCTTGCCGCTCGCGAGAATCTCGGACTCGATCCTGTCCCGATCAGTGATAGTGCTGCTATTTGGCCGGCTGTCGAAGCCTTGCAGTTGGCAGGTGTTTGCGTCAAGTCGATGCGCGACGCAACTCGCGGTGGACTCGCTGCGGTCTTGCACGAGTGGGCGCAAGCTTGTGACCGCACAATGATGCTTGAATCTGCCGCGATTCCTGTAAGTGCGTGTGCTCGGGGACTGTGCGAACTGCTGGGATTGGATCCAGTACACATCGCGTGTGAGGGAACGATGGTCGTTGCCGTTTCGGAGCCGGAAACAGAGCGTGCCCTTCAAGTCCTACGCGAGATATCTGTCAGCCAAAAGGCGGTTGAAATCGGCGCCGTTATCGACCGAGGGATCGCACCCGTCGTCGTCCGACGATCATTGGGACAGCTGGTCGCGCTCGACGAACCATCGGGAGCGCCGTTGCCTCGCATCTGTTGAACTTCTAACGATAGTTGTCGTGACAGTCGGAGCACGCCTTAGCGATTTCGCCGGTTGCTTTTCGTGCCTGCTCGGCATTGTTCGATTTCACAGCCGCCACAACGTCGAGGGCACTTTGTTTCATGAGGTTGGCGAATCCGGCATAGGTTTCATCGTCGCCATCCTCCATCCCTTCCCGGGTCAATACCTCGGAGATAGCCGCAATGATCTCGGCTTCGCGCATGACGCCTTCGATCTCCTCCGAGAATGCGTCGGCGCTCGATGTCCATTTGGCCAATTTCTTCTCCTGAGCAGCTTCTAATCGTTGCATTAGAGGCGATCGATCCGCGATTTGCTCCCAATTGTTGTCTTCGGTCTCTGCCTTTTCAGCAAGCGTCGCGCCGTTCAATATATCTTGCAACTCGTCCTTGCGTTTTTTTGATTCGTTGTAGACGTTGTTATTTCCCGCCTTCGCATTCGATGCGGTTCTCGCAAACATGTCGCGTGCAGCTGCGGCGTTATTCTTCCAACGTACATCGCCATCGTGCTCGTTGATGATGGCAAAAAGCATCGCCAAAACGCTGAAGTCTCGGCGGATTTCCTTGTAGCCTCGTCCCGCGAAGTCTTGAGGCGTCGTGATATTCTTGTCGGTCGCCAACTTGATCGCTTTGATCTCGTCTTCAATCGATACTCCAGAGATAATCTTCGACCAAGCGTATGACTGGCTCGCAGCCGTATCACCACCGCCCGGACCACCGCCTGCAGGGGATTGAACGGCTCTGGCATTAGGATTTGCAGGACGTTCGCCTTCGAGTCTGGCGAAAACATCCGGAAAAAAGATCCGATTCGTCTTCGCGGTATCGAAGGTTGGTAGTTTTGCGCGATTCGCCGACTTTCGGTCTTGGCCGATGGTCAATGTCGCAAGCCCTGCAACGAGACAAAGCACGGCGAAAATGGAACTTACTAGGTTTGTAGGTCGCATGGAAACTAATCCGGATTTTCGAGTGACTTTGGCAGTCGGAGCAATACGATTATCGACTTAGACGCGTGCGGAGGCAAGGATAATTGTGTTATCGGCGTCTTCGTGGCACGTTGGCCTTTTCAAATTGCGGAGCGATATTAGCGTAGCAAGTCTTCGCCGCGGCGATCGGGTCGTAGCCTGGCTGATTCGACACCATTCCACTGACTTCACAGCAGATGTCTGAACGGTATCCACCGTCATAGAACCGTCTGAACAGATCTGCATAGTCAAACGACGCACTCTCGCCAGGCAGAACAAACCGGAAGCCATTCTCCGTCTTCAACGCGTCTTTAATCGCAATATGGGCGGTGTAGGGCAGGGCGGTTTCGACCGTCTGTGCAATCGGCATATCACGAAAGGCATAGTGACTGTAGTCGTAGACCATTCGAATCCAAGGCGTATTTCCCAATTCTCGAATCAGCCACACCGCCTCTGAAGGCGTGGACATGCCTCCCCCACGATGAGGTTTGATGGCGATGACCGTTTCCGTTTCCGCGGCCAGTTCGGCCCAATCGCTCAATCGGTCGAGAAACATAGTCTTTTGATCGTCCCAAGTGCCGCCGCCAAGTACGGTTTGGATCAATGGAGGTGCGTCTGGACTGAGGTCGTGACCAAGTTTTGCAACTTGTCGTAGTCGCGCAAGTCCTGCCCGGTGCTCCGCCTCGTCACGGGACGGAAAGAGATGCTCCATCAGCGCGGTGAGTTGCAAACCTGAATCGGTGAGGCGATTGCGCACATCGTCGCGGCGTTGTTTGGACATTCGCATCGGCGCCGCGTCCCAATCAGCGCGCGCTGCGATCTCGATGCCGTCATAGCCAATATCTGCCACCGCCTGGATAGCCGCTTCGGTCGTTAAGGATTTCATCCCGTAAGTTCCGAAGCTGAATGTCACGCCATTACGTAACTCGGCGGCCGTCAGTCGTGATTGAAACTCGAATGCCGCCAACCCCGCGCCAGCGGCGATCCCGGAACGCAAGAAACTCCTCCGGTCCGTAAACTCAACAAACTCTTTGTCATAGTCGTTAGGCATCTTCGGTTCCTCCCGATGAGTCGGTTCGTGCGGGCACCTGAGTTTGTCACGAGTCGCCATTCGTCCTGGACGCTGCATTGCCCGGGGCTTTGGGACGCAGGGTCATTGTAGTTGGAAACGACCTGCCGTAGAGTACCCGAGGTTGCTACGAAGTCAAACTTGTCGAGAGCCCGCGGCCCGCGAGTGGTTGTGTCGGTGTCCTAGCTATCGTGAAGATGTCAGAACGAAATGTCTGAACCCTCCCGTTTGCCCCGCAGTCCGGAATTGATGTCACGATCGGATACCGCGCTGTTGGTTATTGATGTGCAAGAGAAACTGATACCGCTCATCGCGCAGCATGAGACAATCGTGTGGAACATCGGGCGATTGTTAGACGGCGCTGGCATCCTTGGCATGCGATCGATGGCAACCGAGCAATATCCTCGAGGTCTCGGTCCCACGATTGAGAGGTTGGCAAATCGGTTACGGAGCATTCCCGAAAAACTGGCCTTCAGCTGTGCTGAATGCGCGGAGTTATTCGACGAGCTGCGCGAGGCCGGAGTTTTTAAGATCTTAGCGGTTGGTATCGAGGCTCACGTTTGCGTTCAACAGACGGTGCTTGATCTGTTGGCGGCCGGTTTCCGGGTTTATGTGGCCGTCGATGCAGTCGGGTCCCGACACGAATTGGACTGCACGACGGCCTTGCGAAGGATGGAATCGTCCGGCGCCACCCTGACTACTACGGAGGCAGTGCTCTTCGAGTGGTGTGATGTAGCGGGAACTCCCGAATTTAAAAAAATCAGCGCGCTCGTGCGCGAAGCTATCAAAACTGAAGAGTGACTAGGAGAACCGTCCAGTGACTAGCTTTCCAACTTTGAACCCGCCGATCCGCACACTGCTTGGCCCCGGCCCGAGCGACATTCACCCTCGAGTCCTCCAGGCGATTGGGAAGAACACGGTCGGCCATCTTGATCCTTACTATTTGCAGCTAATGGACGCCTCGCAACAAATGTTGCGGTCGTTGTTTCGTACCGAGAACCGAATGACGTTTTCGGTAAGTGCGACGGGCTCGGCGGGTATGGAAGCAACCGTCGTCAACCTGATCGAACCCGATGATTCGATGGTCGTCTGCGTCAACGGGGTGTTTGGAACTCGGATGTGCGATGTCGCCGAGCGCGCCGGAGCGAAAGTGACAAAGGTCGACCGACCGTGGGGTGAAGTGTTTGCTCCAGAGGACCTTGTAGATGTACTAACAAAAACCCAGCCGAAAGTGGTGGGCATCGTGATGGCCGAGACATCAACCGGTGCGTGGCAGCCCATCGAAGAGATCGCGAAAATCGTCCACGATGCAGGCGCGATGCTACTGGTTGATGCAGTCACGGCGCTGGGTGGGGTACCGGTCGAAGTCGATAAGTGGGGTATCGATGCGATTTATTCAGGATCGCAGAAATGCTTGAGTTGCCCCCCGGGACTAGCTCCCGTCTCGTTCAACGATCGAGCCATGGAAACCATCTTGTCACGCAAAACGAAGGTTCAAAGCTGGTATCTTGATGTGACAATGCTCGCCAATTATTGGGGGTCAGATCGCGTGTATCACCACACGGCGCCCATCAATATGTCGTATGCACTCTATGAAGCATTGCAGATCATCCACGAAGAGGGGCTCGAGTCGTGTTTTGCGCGGCACCGGATGAACCATGAGGCTCTGAAGGCAGGTCTCGGGGCGTTAGGGATCGAATACACGGCTCAAGTGGGCCATCAGTTGCCCATGTTAAATGCGGTTCGCATTCCGGACGGCGTTGACGATGCACGTATTCGTGGGGACTTATTGAATCGGTTCGGAATCGAGATTGGCGCCGGGCTTGGCGTCTTCAAGGGAAAGGTGTGGCGAGTTGGCCTGATGGGCTATGGTTCACGGGCAGCCAATGTGCTGCTTCTTCTCTCGGCCCTAGAGCAACTGCTAGCCGAGCAGGGCTACAAGTTTGACCATGGTGCCAGTATCGCTGCCGCGACCTCTCGATATAGCCAGAATTCTTGAACGGGTTCGTCACCTTCCGTGCGACAACCGCTGACAAATCAAGGTTCGGTGGTCACAATCACAGAGGTCCTGGCAAATTGACGTATTCGTGCGAGAGTTAAAGCGATTTTGCGGTAACCGGAACGCTGCCCCTTTGCTGTATCTCGCGGTTTTGCCATAATCGTTGGTTCATCCCAGCAACAAAAACAGCAGCGTTGCCCGGCCTGTAATCTTCCGCTGGCATCTGAGGCACGTAGTGGAGACTCCTCGATATGTTTAAGAATCTATGTCCCTCGACGCTTGGCATCTCAGGTCGTCAAAGTGAAATCATCGAATTGACGCTGACTTACGGGTTCCGTGGTCTTGATTTGGAGGTCGATGACTTTGCTCAACGCGCGAAGGCACAAGGGCTTGACAATGCAATTCGATTTTTGACGAGTGCCAAGATTCGCATTGGAAGCGTTGATCTGCCCGTTCGTTGGCGTAGCGACGATGTGACTTACCAGGCAGATCTGGCAGAGCTCGATCAAGTCGCATCTTATGCCGCTAAAGCTAAAGTTTACGCTTGTAAGACGGTCGTCTTTCCCGAAAGCGATCGCCTACCATATCACGAGAATTTTGAGCTCCATAGAAAGCGTCTCGCCGAAATTGCCGAAGTGCTTGGCAAGCACAATATCCGTCTCGCTGTCGGATTTCACGCGGCTCAGAGCCGTCGCGAGGGAAAGCAATTTCAGTTCATTCAAGAGGCCGACGCGCTGTCGTTGCTGCTAAAGTCCGTCGCCGGAGACAATATCGGACTGTGGTTGGACACATGGAATTGGTATGTGGGCGGAGGCACGATCTCCTCGCTGAAAGGGTTTGGTATCGACAAAGTCGCCTATGTAACGATTGCCGACGCACCGCAGGGCGTAGATCGTAAGACGTTGAACGAAGAGCAACGAATGCTGCCCGCCGAAGATGGCGCAGCGAACATCGAACCTGTCGTTGCGCTCTTGAAAGAGCATGGCTATAATGGACCTATTACTTTGTCGCCGAACGCTACGTGCTTCAATGGAATGAAGAACGACGACATACTAAAGCAGTGTAAAGCAGTTTTAGACGGGCTGCTAACAACAGTCGAAGCAGGTAAGAAACTCGTCACGGCTGGTGCAGACAAATAAATATGCTCACTGAAACGGAGCTTCGTCACCATTGCGACTAACGGCTAGTGCATAGGCCGTAGCGTGGCTGCGGCAGTGTGAGATACTGATAAGCATCTCGCTGACGCCGCGTCGTTCGCACAATTCGCGAGCAGCTCCGCCGAGCAAGATCGACGGTCGTCCTCCCTCGTCATTGCAGATCTCGATGTCCAGCCAGCTGATCCCTTTCGCCCACCCCGTACCCATTGCCTTGAGCACGGCCTCTTTGGCCGCCCAACGCCCGGCATAGTGCTGTGTTGCGGCTTTGCGAGAACTGCAGTATTGAATCTCGCGTTCGGTATACACGCGAGTCAGAAACAACTCACCGTGCCGCTCGATCATCTGAGCAATGCGAAGGCATTCGACAATGTCAGTTCCAATCCCGGCGACATTCATCAACCACTCACTCCACAAGCCTTCTTGGCGCGATTCAGGACTTCACTTGCCTTCTTACGGGCTTGGCTGGCGCCGTCCGCCAAGATCTCAGCCACGCGAGCGGGATGAGCCGCAAACTCCTCTCGCTTCGCTCGGGGTTCCTCAAAGTACCGTTCCGACGCATCAGCAATTGCCTTTTTTACTTCGCCGTATCCAAACCCACCTCGTCGATACATTGCAGCCATTTCCGCCAATTCTGCGGCATCAGCAAAACAAGCGAACAGCTGAAACAGATGATCGCCCTCGGGCTCTTTCGCATCCTCCATCGGTCGCGAATCGGTTGTAATCCGCATGATCTTTTTCCGCTGCGGTTTTAGCGGTTCGAAGATCTCAATCGTGTTGTCATAGCTTTTCGACATCTTCTCGCCATCTGTACCAGGAACTTTGGCTGTTGCTTCTAACACACTTGGCTTGGGTAGCACAAACGTCTCGCCGAAGTGGTGATTGAAGCTCTGAGCGATATCGCGACAAACTTCGACATGCTGAACTTGATCCAGTCCGACCGGGACGACCTCCGCGTCGTAGATCAGGATATCCGCAGCCTGCAGCACAGGGTAAGTGAACAGGCCAGCGTTCGCGGTGAGGCCCTTTGCTATTTTATCTTTGTACGAGACACAGCGTTCGAGCAGCCCCATCGGAGTGCCACTCATCAGCAGCCAACACAACTCCGATACTTCGGGGACGTCCGATTGAACGAATAACGTCGCTCTATCGGGGTCGAGGCCCAACGCTAACAGATCCAGTACAGCGTCCAGCGTATTCTGACGCAATTGGTCGGCTTCTCGCACGGTGGTCAGCGCGTGTAAGTTCGCGATGAAATAATACGCTTCGTTGTCGCTCTGAAGATCGATGTATTGTCGAATTGCGCCAAAGTAGTTGCCCCAGTGAAAGCGACCGGTGGGCTGGATGCCTGAGAGAACTCGCATGGTGGGATATTAACCAGCTGTGCTTGTTGATTGTTAGAAAATGACTTTCAAGATCGACGAGTTATCATCACCGATCTACACGGCCGAGTTCACGGGAGCGGGAACTGTCGATTGGGGTAGCTGCATCGAGCGTACGACTTCCTGGATACACGTAGCGCCGAGTTGTTTAAGCGCGGATGGCAGCTGTTCCAAAATCACCATCGAGACCGTCGGGTTGTAATAGTTTGCCGTGCCTATCTGTACGGCGGTCGCTCCCGCGACAAGGAACTCCATGACATCATCGATACATGAAATGCCTCCGATGCCGATGATTGGAATGTCAACCGCTTGGGCAACTTGATGCACGCACCGCAACGCAACCGGTTTAATCGCCGGGCCGCTGAGGCCTCCTACGACATTCCCTAACAACGGACGCTGGCGTTTCCAATCGATCGCCATCCCGAGCAGCGTATTGACTAAGCTAACGGCGTCCGCGCCGCCCGCTGCCGCAGCGGCGGCGATGTCCGTGATTCTCGTTACGTTCGGAGTGAGCTTGGCAACGATTGGCAAATCGCAATTTTTACGAACATCAGCGACCAGCCGCTCACATTGTGTAGGATCGGTCCCGAAATCAACGCCGCCCGTGACGTTCGGACACGAGATGTTGAGTTCAAGCCCAGCTATCCCGGCTTCTTCTCCCAATCGACTCGCCAACTCTACAAACTCTTCTTGGCTACGACCGGCGATCGAGACGATCACCGCAGTTTCTAGATTAGCAAGGTAGGGCAGATGATGTTCGATAAACGCATCAATCCCGTCATTATCCAAGCCAATCGAGTTAAGAAGTCCCGCCGAAGTTTCGACAGTTCGCCACGGTTGATTTCCGGGGCGTGGAGACTTGGTAATTGTCTTGGGAAGAATGCCGCCCAGACGACCTAGGTCGACAATTCGCTCCATCTCCCGGGCGTAGCCAAATGTTCCAGAGGCAACCAGGATGGGGTTCGCAAGGCTGAGCCGACCGAGTTGGACGGCGAGATTTGTAGTCGCGTTGTGGTTATCCGTCATCGTTCGCTGTTGTATCCGGATGGATTATAGGACTCGTCTAATCTATCCGTGTCAATCTCGATGAACAATGACGTCGAATTCTTTAGGAGGAGGAGAATGTCCGCGCGCACCCTGAGCGCTCGAGTCCTAAGTCTCGTGTTCTGAATCGGTTGGCTGTCTTAGATCACGCCGCCGTGGATGCGCTGTGGCGTCATGTGATCGGGCATATCCAGGAACCAGACTCGCTCCCAAACGTCATAGAACGACCGCAAATCTTCAGAAGTGAAGATTAGCTGTTGGGCGCGACGAGTTGGTTCGCCGGAGTAGATGGGTATAAAACACCCCACACTTGAGCTGAGAGCTACGCCCAGCAACAGCGTGCAAAAGATCCGACGCATCGAAAACTCCTCCATGATGAGACGTCGACAGCCATCGTGGCTGCCTTCGGTAACCGAAGTCACCATGACAACAAATCGTTGCCATTATTCAAGATAAGACTCTACTTCAGAAAAGATTCGTCGAGGGGACGCCAGCATTCAGCCCGCTGACGGGGCATCAATTGGTTTAACTTCCAGGTTGCGTATAACCCGTGTTCCCGTAGCTGTGGGGAGTGGGTGACGGCTGCAAGGACTGCGAACTCGGCTCGGAATTGGACATCGAATTGGCGGCAGCTTGTCGGGCAGCAGCGGCAGCCGCCTCACGCTCTTCGAGCTGTCGAACTTTCTCCTCCATCTCTTTGCCTGGCTTAAATGTCACAACATACTTTTCCGGTACGTCGACCCGCTGGCCGGTACGCGGATTTCGAGCTTTACGGGCTGCCCGCTTCTTAACCTCGAAAACACCAAAATTGCGAAGCTCGATGCGTCCCTCGTCGACGAGCGTCTCGACAATGGCATCAAACGTCTTTTGGACGATTTCCTTAGTCTTGAGTTGGGTCATGCCAATTTCTTCCGAAATCGTTTTGACGATCTCTTTTTTGGTCACGACTGGACTCTCCCAGAACAACCCCGAGTTTCACTGAAAACACGCCACCATAAACGGTTACGACGAGTTCCAAGTGTATATAGCGTAAGAAGTAGAGTCAAGATCAAGGTTTCCTCGCCTTCATGTCTCGCTCGCAAGGTACTTCGCTGCCGGACCCGGCAGGTCGCAATGAGGCATCGATCGCAGTTCATTCATAAGTCATGGGCAAGTAAAGACTTGCGGAAGGTGGACGGTCAGTATTCGATGTTCGTCTTCTAAGTCATTGCACCACAAGCACTAAGAACAAAAAGTACAAAATCGGTGCCGCCAAGCACAAGATTTCCATCATCCATCATCGGTTACCTAGTCCGCAAACTTCAACTAATCGCTATAAGCGTAACAGCTCTTTGTGGTTATGGCATCGTCGAAGGTAGATCTCTATCCTCTGCGTTTAATGATCCTCTGTCCTCGATGCGGAGACGTTGAACGTGGCGGCGGGAGGCTTCGAGAACGGTCACACGAGCCCGCTCGATATCAAAGGTTTCCCCCGCTTTTGGAATTCGTCCAGCATGGGCGATAACAAGGCCCGCCAGGGTGTCATATAGATCCGATTCGTCGAGTTCGAGACCAAAAAGGTCATTAATCACATTAAGGTGAATGCTTCCAAGGACTTCAGCCGAATCTGCGTCAAGCCTGACAAACTCTTCTGCCTCTTCATGGTCAGACTCGTCAACAATCTCACCGACAATCTCCTCCAAGACATCCTCGATGGTAACCACACCGGCAACCGAAGTATATTCGTCCACAACAAGCGCCAAATGGTTTCGAGTTTGGAGAAACTCCTGGAGTAGTTCGTCGAGAGGTTTCGTCGTCGGAACACTCCAAGGCTCTCGCAGCAGTTCACGGAGAGAGCTGCGTGGATTATTTGGCGAAATCGATAACTCTTTCAAAAGATCCTTGACGTACAGGATGCCGATCACGTTGTCGATAGAGCCCTCGTAAACCGGGATTCGCGTCCGACCGGCTTTGACGATGAACTCTTGGATTTCGTCCCAGCCAAGGCTGACATCAAGCGCGTCGAGGTTACTTCGAGACGTCATAATCGCCAATACGTCGGTGTCACCTAGCTCCATGACCGCCTGAATCATCTCGCGTTCTTCTTTCTCTAAGACTCCGTCATGAAGGCCCTCCGTCACCACGGAGAGGATTTCGTCCTCGAAGGCTTCGTCGTCATCCTCCTCCTCGTGGCGATCGGCCAGCCGCCGAAACAGAGCTCCGACGAACTTGGCTCCCAAAGTTAGCGGCCAAACAATGTAAGTGATCAGTTGTAAGATGGGCCAACTGTGGTAGATGAACGGCGATGTCCAAAGTGCGACGACAGCCTCGGGAATCCATGTCGTCACCGATAGCAGTGCCAGCGAACTAACGACAACGATGGCAGTGAATTGATACGCCGTGATCGTTAACGCCGCTCCTGCAATACGACTGGCGACGATCGTTAGGCTCAGCATCAGAATTGCGGTCCCAACGATCTGGAGGCTTTCCAAACCCAACTCTGCCTGCTCGTACTCGTCAAGAATGGAGCCGAATCGATCCGTGCGACCGCGGCGGCGCGCGTAAACTTCTAATTCGCGACGTGAGAAATCTTGCAATGCCTTCGACGCAGTAGCCGCGAAGCCCGTGATGAACAACCCCGCGACGAGCAACACGCACAAAATCGACCAACTCACGGTTTTCCCTCGTTATCAAGGGGCGGTTCGGTGGCTGACTGCCCCTGCGGCATATCCTCACGTCTCACGTTAGGATGGGTGCGCCCGAGCTTCTCCAAATACTCTCGTTCTTTGGCCCGCATTTGTTCGCGGTCGCACTCTGACACGTCGTCGTACGAGACTAAGTGCAACGCGCCATGAATGATGTACAGAAGCAATTCGTCGGTTATGTCCCACGCGTACCGACTCGCTTCGCGTTTAGCAGTGTCGGCGCTAACGATAATCTCACCCTCAAGTGGGTCGTCACGATCGCTTAAAAGAAAGCTCAACACGTCCGTTGCGTAATCATGATCCAAGTACTTGCGATTGAGAAGGTGAATTGCCGTGTCATCGACAATCGCAATGCTAACTTCCGCTTCGGTGACGGACTCTCCTTCGAGTACAATCCGAACTGCTCTTTG
The DNA here is from genome assembly GCA_020638995.1 of Planctomycetaceae bacterium. GTDB lineage: Bacteria > Planctomycetota > Planctomycetia > Pirellulales > Pirellulaceae. The sequence goes on along the minus strand of JACKHM010000005.1, from coordinate 462,939 downwards.
TAACAAAGCATGCTCGAAGGTGTATGTGGATTGTTCGTCTGCGACTTCAACACGGATCACGATCGCACCGACGAGACTGCTTTGCCGGATTGTTGGCTCGGATACTTCACGCGTCCGTGATACACCGCGGTGAGCGATTTGACAATGCTGTCCTCGACAACCGCCAATTCGCGAAGAGACAGACTGCACTCGTCGAACTGGCCATCGAGCAGTCGCTTCATGGCAATTTCATGCACAAGATGCTCAATTCGAGCAGGGGCAGGATCGGTCAATGTCCGACAGGCACTTTCGCTCGCGTCTGCGAGCATCATCACGCCTGTTTCCTTCGTTTGGGGCTTGGGTCCCGGGTACCGGAAGCTGGTTTCATCGACTTCACTTGCATCGGGGTTCGACTCACTTTGCTTTGCCGCTTGATTATAAAAGTACTCGACCAACGTCGTACCGTGGTGCTGTTCGATGAAGTTAATAATCGACCGTGGCAGACGGTGTTGGCGAGCTAAGTCGGCACCATCTTTCACATGTGCTATGATCACGAGCGTGCTCATAGCAGGCATCAGCGAATCGTGACGATTGCCTTCGCCGCTTTGGTTCTCAACGAAATAACCGGGCTTCAGCATCTTGCCGATGTCGTGGAAATAAGCCCCCACGCGGCACAACAGCCCGTTCGCTCCAATGGCCTCGGCGGCTGCCTCTGAGATCGATGCCACGTTAATCGAGTGGTTATAAGTGCCCGGAGCGCGGCGCACTAACTCCTGTAGTAACGGATGAGCCGCATCGCCCAGTTCGAGCAGGCTTATATCCGTCTGGACGTCGAATAGCTTTTCAATAAAGGGCAGAAGCCCTGTCATGAGTATGCCGGCAACCAACGCGCAAAAGCCATACCATAATGCACCGACGGCGAGCCAGACCGCAAAGTAGCCGGTTGTCGATCCACCCACGGCGTCGAACGAACCGCCGCCAGACCACCCGTACGCTTGTCCTACGAGAGTACCAACCCCAAGGGTTGTCGCGGTTGTCACTAGGCCCGTACCGATTCCGACGTAGATCAACTTTGTTCGACTGCGAATGCGTCCCACCAGCAGTATCGACGACGACACAGCAGCCACCAAGATCACAAACTCTGGCAGGCTGTTCCCGTTGGCAAGGGTAACGACGAGTGCAACGACAGCCGAGAGTAGAAGCGCAAGTTCACGACGGTAGGCGATGGCTACTGTGATTCCAAACAGCGTCATGGGGATGACCTCAGCCCGCCATCGATCTTCCGCCGCAACGTGACAGAGCACGACTGTGGCGACGGCGAGTCCGAGCATCGTTGCCAATCGTCGTGTGTCGGTCAACAAGCGACGTTCATGGAAATACAAATAAGCACCGCAAAGCACATACATCGCCATGTACATACCGAAATGTGCAATGGTGTGTCGAAATCGACTGCCAAAGCTGAGCGTTTCGGTAATAGCTTCGTGCTCGGCTCGCAATCGCCCCACATCACGGCTTGTGAGCGGAACGCCGGCGGCTGCTAGTCGATCCTTAGCGTGGTAGTTGATCGTTGCCTCTTCAATCGAGTCGACCGCCTTCCGACGAGCCTCGTTCGTCGCTTCGCTATCCAGCTTGAGTGTCGCCGGGATGCGTTTCGCACTCAGCCAATTTGTTACTAACAAGGCCAGGGTATCGAGATGAGCCTCAGGTAGACCGGCAGCCTGAAACCCGTCGTGAAGTCGCGACTTAAGATTCGTTGTCGCCTGAGCGATTCGCACATTGGCAACCTCGACTCGCTGTGTAATATCGGATCGTCCTTTAGGATGAACTTCGATTGCCGTTTGGCTGCCTTCCTCAAACTGATGTTCGAGCTGAACAAGTAGTCCGTCCCGTTCGTAGTCCGCAAACGCGATTTGGACCGCGCGTTCAAACTTCTGGAGATCGGGATCTTCGGCCAATGCGAGTTTGAAGTCGTTGAAAAACAACGCTTCATTATCCATCGATCCGGTCGTCGGTAAAAACTCCTGCCACGCCTTGCGGTCGTCATCCGACAAGCTCTCAAAAGCTTCGCCATGGGTCACCTGAAAAACGCGATTCTTTAGCGCTTCGCGAAGCTCGACCATTGGTTGGACGTCGTGGGTATAGATACAAATCGTCTGTGCCAGAGCCCGCTGACGCCGTCGCTCGTTTTCCGGAACATCTAGTTCTCGCGTGCTAAAATCTATGCTGGCCACGATATCACGCGGGGGGATGTAGCCGCTGGTGAAAGGAAAGGGCCGACTCCAACCGTGCGTCGCGAACCACATTACCGTGGCCGCAAGCAAGCATAACGCGATTCGCAGTAGCACATCGCCCTGACGCAGATAAGTTAGCGAACGAGAAATCTGTCCGGGCGGTAGCTGAATACCGGCGGCTAGATCAGATCGCTTACGGCGTGGACTGCTTGTGGACATAGGTATCTATCGCCGTGTTTTTTTTGTCCGCGGCTCGGTCTCGTCGTATGCCTGCACAATTGCCTGGACCAGACGATGACGCACGATGTCAGCCTTCGTGAGTCGGATCTGGGCGATTCCCTTGATTGCATGCAGCCGAGACATGGCATCCATCAGACCGCTCTTAGCATGGGATGGCAAGTCGACCTGGGTCGTGTCACCTGCGATGACGATCTTGGAACCTTCACCCATACGCGTCAAGAACATCTTCATTTGCGCGATAGTCGTGTTTTGCGCTTCGTCCAAAATAATAAAGGCTTCGTTCAGGGTCCGCCCCCGCATGTATGCCAGTGGGATCACCTCGATTACATCTTCGGCCATAAACTGTCTGATTTGGTCGTAGTCGATCATCTCGTGCAACGCATCGAGCAACGGACGCAAATAGGGATTGATCTTGGCCTGCAAGTCTCCCGGCAGAAAGCCCAGACTCTCGCCGGCCTCGACCGCCGGCCGCACGAGCACGATCTTGCGAATCGCGCGGCGTTTCAAAGCTTCGACTGCCAGAGCAACAGCCAAATAAGTCTTCCCCGACCCTGCCGGTCCGATAGCGATCGTAATATCGTGTTGACGAATCGCGTCGATATAGTGTGCTTGTCCTGCTGACCGCGCCTTGATCGACCGACCCGCATTGATGACTTCAATCGGGTCCTTGCGATGTAGTTGCCTATTTCCATTCACGCGCGCGAGGACTTCTAGGACGTCGTCCTGCGTCACCATCCCGCGGCGCTCAACCAAGTCCTTAAGGTGTTCGAGCACTTCGGTGGCCCGCGAGACGCCCACTTCGTCTCCAGATACGTGGACCTCTCCGTCTCGATGAGCGATCTTTACCCCCAAAGCATCACGTACAACGCGCAGATGCTGGTCGCGCGCGCCAAACAGCGACAGGACTAGTTGAGGTTCGACCAGCGATAAAGTGGCTTCACACATAATGAACGGCGATTTTTTGTCGCCGCAACGATTGCCCAAGGCTTCTCTGTTACACAACTATAGTAAATCTTTGACGCGGTAGACTACCTGGAGTTCGCCCGATCGACATAAAGCGTGTGTGTAAGGCAACTTAATTAGTCGCGTTTCTTCGACAAGAGGCGGCGATTGGGGCGGGCTGTGACGATGCTGCGTGTTCTACTGTCCATCGATTATTGATCCTGTGGAAATCGACCATGGCCCTGGGAAACAATTGGAACAGTTGCTCCGCCCAAGATGGCGCCGAGGTATCCCATGGGCAGATAAGCGCCGAGTAAGTCCAAGACTGCGAACCATATGGGCCCGCCGAACATTGACACCATCATGACGCCTCCTAGCAGGAAAAACGTACTAATCCCCATCGCGAACTTCATCTTGTGGCTCGCCGCGATTTTCGCGGCAACGAATGCGCCGATAAGCGTGCCCATCGCGTGAGCCAGCCAGGGTGCGATGAAGTTGATCGGCTTGAGGAGCTTGAGGTTTTCTGCAAATTTGTCGACGGTGGAGAACTCGACGCCCTCGGGGGCTGGAATCACCATCGGCCCGACGGAGACTATGGTCATGTTGACCGCGCTCCCTACAAAGAAACCTGCGATAACGGCCAGTATATTTCTTAGGATCGATGGCACGGTGGTGACTCCGCGGGGGGCTCCCAATTCGGCTGTCGCTGGGGTTCAATTTCAGCCCCATGACGCCACACATAACCTTCCGAGGCGGTTTAGGTTACCGACCAGCGTCTACATACGCCAATTCTCCTCCGTGGCAAACGCTTGATCGGCATTCGCGGCATACGTGGCGAGTGAACTGCCTTCCCCTTCGCCGTTGGCGGCAGTAATCGCAATCGTATCTGAAACGAAATCCAGTAGTCCAATTGGAATCGCCGTATTGATGCCGTGTAGCAATGTGTCGTGGGCAGGGAATTGATCAGCCGCATCCGGGATGAGTTCAAGTGTACCGACTGCATTCGCGATCATTGGAACGCTGAACAGCAACGCTTCGCCGCCACCAAGAGTGGACTGGGTGAAAGCGCCGACTTCGTCGATCAGTCCCGGCGTTGTCGTGCTGCCACTACGACCATTCGCGAAGACAGAAGAATAGCTGATCGTGCCGTTGACTGCGGCAAGTGCGGAGTCGTACATGACGTCGAGGTAGCCTGCGAATACGCCCTGTGGTGTGCCGCGAAGATCTTCGACGTAGGCATTCACGACAAAGCTTTGACCGACGCTGATGGCGTCAATCGGAGTGCCATCGGAGGCGGCAGCCTCGAGCCGTATCCTGACAAGGTCGCTCTGGGCAACCGTAATCATCACGGTTGCCGGTGCAGAGGACAACGTGCCATCACTGGTTGTGTAGGTGAAGCTATCGACGCCGGTAAAACCGCTGTTTGGTGTATAGGTAAATGAACCGTCACCATTCAACACAATCGATCCGTTAGCGGGAGAGTTTTGCAATATGACGCTGAGAGAATCACCATCAACATCGGTATCGTTGGCACTGACTCCGTTTGCGGCGCCAATCGTCAATGCCGCATCTACCACCGTCGTGAACCCATCGTCCTCCGCCACGGGGGCGTCGGCTTGCGGGATCACCGTTATCGTGACAGTCGTGGAAGCCGAATTCCCAAAACCGTCGTTCACGACGTAAGTAAAGCTGTCGGTTCCGTTGAAATTATCGTCCGGTTGATATTGGAACGAACCATCTGCATTCATCGCCGCGATGCCGTTGGCTGGTGCGGTCGCGATCATTGCCGTCAGTGTGTCGCCATCGACATCGGAGTCGTTATTGAGTACCCCCGTCGAGATGTCCACAGTCAGAACTTGGTCTTCGTTGACGGAGTAAGCATCTACCGATGTGTCGGCGATGGTGTTTACGGAGATAGAGACAGTCGTTTCGGCGGATGCCCCCACGCCGTCGGCAGCAGTATAAGTGAAGGAATCAAAGCCGTGATACGTTGCGTCAGGCGTATAGGTGAACGATCCGTCTGACTGGAACGACAGCGTCCCGTTACTTGTGCTGCTTACGATAGTAGCCGTAAGGTTATCGCCGTCGGCATCGGTATCGTTACTCAAAACACCATTGGCCGTTTCGACGACCAAGCTGCCGTCCACTGGCACCGTGAATTGGTCTGCGGTTGCGATCGGCAAGTCATTGGTGCCGCTCACGAGTATCGTTACAAGAGCCGTATTTGAGTCGAGCGATCCATCGTTCAGACGATAAGTGAACGTGTCGGTGCCGCTGAAGTCAGCGTCCGGGGTATAAGTAAACGAGCCGTCATTCTGCAATGTTAACTGGCCATGCATGACATCACTGGTGATGGATATCGTGAGCGCGTCATTATCAGGATCGTTGTCGTTGACCAACAACCCGTCGACGGCGCTCACTGTCAAGACATTGTCTTCGACGACCGCGTAATCATCAGCCGCAGCGCCTGGGGCGATGTTGATGTCGTTGACCGTGATGGTGACCGTGACGGTGTTCGAGGCAAAGAAGCCGTCATTCGCTTGGTAGGTGAACGTATCTGTACCGACAAAGGAATTGTCCGGTTCATAGACAAACGAGCCGTTCGCATTGAGCGATAGGGTGCCGTTCTGAGGAGCACTGACTAACATCGCGGTTAGCGGGTCGGCATCAGCGTCGGTGTCGTTCTTCAACACCCCGTTTGCGGTCGTAACATTCAAAATGCTTGCCTGGTTGACGCTGTAAGCATCTAGTACGGCCACCGGTGTGTCTTCCTGGCCTTGAACCAGTAAGGTGACAGTCGTCTCGCCTGAGCTCAACGCGCCGTCACTGGCTCGGTAAGTGAAGGCATCGGTCGCGCTAAAATTGGCGACCGGTGTATAAGTGAACGATCCATCGGCGTTTAGCGAAATGGTACCGTGTTCCGGTGCTTCGACCAGGATGGCTGTGAGCGTCGCGCCTTCCGGGTCGCTATCGTTTTTCAGCACGCCGTTGGCGGCCGTCACGGTCAGGCTGTTGTCCTCGTCGAGCGTGTAGTCATCGACCGAAGTTAACGGTGCACTGTCAATGGCATTGACGGTGATCGTGACGGTCGTCGCGGTCGAGGTTAGTGTGCCGTCCGTCGCCGAGTAGGTAAAGCTATCCGTTCCGTTGAAGTTCGTGTTTGGTGTATAGCTGAACGAACCATCGGAGTTGAGTGATAGCGAGCCGTTGGTTGGTGCAGCAACTTGTTGAGCCGTTAGGGAATCACCATCGCCATCGGTATCGTTATTCAGCACGCCGAGCGCAGTAGCTACGGTGAGCGTGCTGTTCTCGTTCACCGAATAGCTGTCCGGAGCACTGACCGGTGTAGCATCATTTACATTGGTCAGATCAATGCGGACACTAACTTGCGAACTCGAGCCATTTAACCCGATGGCATTGACGGTCAGCGAAAAGCTGGGCGTCGTCTCGAAATCGAGTGCTGCGCTGTCGCGCACAGTGATTTGTCCGGTTTCTCGATTCAGCCGGAAGGTATCACTATTTGCATCGAGTTCGTTCTGGATCAGCGGAGTAAAGGCATCGATCGTACCAGGGTTGGGAGTTGACGCACCGTCGATAAAGAAGGAAGGCGTTGAACTAATTCCAAGGCTGGCGGCGGCATCGCGGTCTCGCTGGATTCTGGCATCGATCGCGGGATCTGCCTGGTCGCTCGCAAACTGAGTCATGTTCAAACCGAGTTGCTGGGCGTATTGGTTGAAGAACGTCGTCGGGTCAGAAGCTGCGTTCCAATCTGATTGATTCGTGAAGAGCAAGTCGACCATCTCGTTGAACATCCCTTGACGCGCCGCGGCTTCGGATACACGCGCGGCCGCCAAACTGTTTGGAAAGACCGTCGTGTTCGTCGTCGAATTGAACAACAGCAGATGCCTACGGACGACGAGCAGTTCTCCGGCGAAATCGGATTCGAGTTGCTCAATGACGGGATAGATGTCCGCACAATGCGGGCACGAGAGGTCCATGTACTCGACCAGCACAACGGATGCCGAAGGGTCGCCTAGGAAGTGATCGTCTGCCGCGATTTCCAGCAACGAGTCGATGCTCGGATCATTGATGTCAAAGACGATGGTGTTGCCTAACTCTCCTTCAGGAGTCACCGTCCCAACAATGGTGCCTGCCGTGCTGTTCTCGGCCACTGTAAATGTGTTGGTCGAGTCGACTGCGTTCACCGTGATGGTGACAGTCGCGGTGTTCGACAGGTCGGTGCCATCACTCGCGCGATACGTGAATGAGTCCGTACCAAAGAAGTCGGCGGTTGGTGTATAGGTGAACGACCCGTTGCCGCTGAAGCTCAATGTGCCGTTACTCGGCTGTGCGACGACGACTGCGGTTAGCGAATCACCGTCGATGTCCGTATCGTTGTTCAGAACGCCTGATGCGACGGCGACCGTCAGAATTCCGTTCTCGTCGACGCTGTAGGAATTGGGATTCGCGATGGGAGCCGAGTTTGATGCGTCGGGCACTTCGGTGCCGCCGGCTCGAATCGTATTGGCCAACGACATGTTGCCGGCCATTTCTTCCGCCATGGCGACGGTCTCTCGAAACATGACGTCCGGCGTCTCGGACTTGGCAAAGAACCAGGCGATAGAGATGTATTGCGATTCAATCCCGAGTTCGCCAAAGTTGTTCTCTGCAAAATCTTCTCCGCCATCCAAAACGATCATGGAGATCTGGTCATCGCTAACGACTGCGTTAGGAACGGTGGTCGATTCGTCGCGATCGAGCAATGCCGTCGGTTGACGCTCGACGAGTTGATACGTTCCGGCAGGCAGATTGGTGAACGAGTAGGCACCATTGGCGTTGGTTAGGATCGATTGCGTAATCCCAGCGCCGGTCAGCGTGATTTGCACACCAGGCACTCCTGCCTCTCCAGTCTCACGCAATCCGTTTCGGTCGACGTCGATGTAGACGAAGCCGGACAAGCTGTTATCGGCAACCTCCGTCACGTTGATCGTGGCAGTCGCCGAACTGTTCAATCCATCGGTGTCTTGAATCGTGTAAGAAAAAGTGTCTGTTCCGACGAAGCCTTCCGGCGCAAGGTAGGTTACGGCACCGTTGTTCAAGGTTACCGTTCCACCCGCAGTGCCTTGTGTGACGTTTGTCACCGTTAGCGTTTGTACGTCGTCTGGCGCCGACGTGTCGTTGCCCGTCAAGTTGAGTGTTTGTGGCGTTCGCGAGTTGCTTAACGTGATGCTATCTGCGACCGCAACTGGCGAGTCGGGTTGAGCGTTGATGGTCACGGTGACGGTAGTCGGACTGCTCTGGTTCGTACCGTCCGACGCGATGTAGGTGAATGTGTCGGTACCAAAGAAATTCGCCGTTGGTGTGTAGGTGAATGCCCCATCACTGTTCAATGTGAGCGAGCCGTTTGCGGGCTGCGTATTGACCGTCGCAGTCAGCGCTCCGCTCGTTTGGCTTGTGTCATTTGCCAGCACGCCATTGGTAGCGGTCACGGTCAGAACTGCGTCTTCGTTCACGGAATACGTGTTAGGTTGCGTGACGGGCGTATCGTCAATCGCGGCAACGCCGAAATCACGGGCCGCGGCTTCACGCCCAATCTGGACGGTCACCGAGTATGCATCGGAGTCAGAAGGTGTCGTCAAGTTCAATGCCGAATCAAACTCAGCACGCACCGTATAGCTGCCGGGATCGAGTTGAAACAGGTAGCGACCGCTGGCATCGGTTGCTGTAGCCAACTCGCCGGAATCAAGCGTTCCGTTGTTATTGGCGTCGATATAAATCGTCGCGCCTGCGATCGCTGTTTCACCGGGGTCGAGTGACCCGTTCTGATTCGCGTCGTTGAAGTGAATTCCCGAGATTTCACCACGTCCCACAATCGATTGAATTACGACCAACTGATTATCGGAACTGACAGGCAATTCACCATAGGGCGAGACCTCAGCCCTTGTTGGCAACGCCGCAATCTCGTCCGAAGAAAGAAGGTCGAGCACATGTCCGAATACGGTGAAGCCACCACTGTTTGTGGTGCTATCAAGGAAAGTGTTGTCGTCATGAAGGTTCACAAAAAACTGACTCGTCGCGCTGTTCGGGTCACTGGTCTTTGCCATCGCGATGGTGCCCCGAACATTCGAGATGCCAGGCTCGTTCTGGATCGGTGAGTCGGTTGGGACGCTGGTGAACTGTGAAGTGCTTGTGAATGTGGTTGAGGGCGTTTTGAAGCCGCCACCCTGAATTACGAAGTCGTGGCCACTTGTATCAGCCGAACGATGGAAAAACGAGTTGATGTAGTCACCATCGTTGACGTAGTTCAAAAAGTTGTTGACGGTTCCCGGCGTTTCGTCGTTGAACAATTCGACCACGATTGATCCGAAATTCGTGTTCAATGACACGACCGGGTCGGCACCATAGACCAAAATGATCTCGTCTCCGTCCTGCAGGACACGACTGCCAAATTCCTCAGAGATTTGACCATTGACAAACATTTGGACGGTATGCGACGTGTCGGCGGTGTTTGAAAATAGTTGAGTGGCACTTAGCACGGCGTCTGCGTTGTTTCCTGCCAGGCCAGCATCGGTGCGCCATACGTCAAAGAAGTCGCCCAGGGTTGCGTTGGACATGCTTTGCAAGACGCCATCAGCATCAGTAAACACGTCCGTCGTAGAAGTGTCTGCCTTGACGCCTATGTTTGCTGGAACCGAAATCTGCTGACGATTTGCGAAGATCGTCAGTCGTGCGGTCGACATCGTCCCTTCGCCTTCCGCTTGAATCGACGTCAGCGTCGGGGATTGAGCCGGCGCGAAAGAGGCGTTATCCGCGGCCGCAGAAAGGTCGGCGTCGGTAAGAGCCGGATCAACCAAGGATGCCACGCCCGCGAACACCAGGCGATGTTCAAGCGACTCCAGCAGAAGTCTCCTTCGACAGCGGTTGCTGGAGGTGCGGGATTTAAGCGAAGTTCGGAGTTTGTTGTGCTTGTTCTTGTTTTGCATGATATTTTGTCCAAGAGTCGTCGTGCTCTGCGACTATGCGGCTTGATGCCGCCTCGTTCCGGGGGTCGCCGATGTGCTGTTATTGTTCCTCTTCCATACGCGATAGTTCTGCCACAAAACCGCAACGCCGGTTCGATTTCGGTGGCAAATTGCCCCAAATGAATCGGCAGTCGAAGGAGAGTCCCAGTGGCGGCTGAGTGGAAGCATTTTTCGCGAATTTCCTGCCTTTTCTATTTTTGGCGAACGCCCATACCTACTGAGGACGATTCGCTTGACCAGATGTCAAAGTTTGGACAGCTGAAATTGCGTCGGCCAATCCTCACATTTTAATTGCGACCTGAAAACCGGCATCAAATCTCCGACGAGAATAGACCAATCCGTATCGGTTGGACGCGGAAATCGAATGGAAAGTTCCGATTATGCGGAATCGGCGCCGTAAAGTCGCTTCTCTTCGGCCCGAGATGTTGCTGGAGCGTGGGGGAATTGCCCGAAATTGTGCGAGTCTGGCCGCTCCGAGGTGATGCAAAACTCGGCGGCATTCTCGACTGCCCGACGCGTTTTAGTGGGCACGCCCATCGCTAGAGAATGGGCGTGCCCCGAAGTCAGATTTCCGGCTTAGGCCGAAAGTTCAGATACCAAGACTGTGAGGACCTTCTCGAAGAGTTCTCCACCTTGGTCCATGCTTTGAACTCGGATCGAGTAGCTCGACTGAGTTGCAAAGTTGAGCGTCACCGCCGTTCGTAGTTCATCGCCAACGATTTCGAACGATCCATTGTCGGTATCACCTTCGCCCGCAACCAGGCTATAGCTGTGTGTGTTGCCGCTGTCTGGATCGGCTGTGGACAGAAGACCCACGACTGTCCCGACCATTGCATCTTCGACAACCGTATCGTTACTCAGCATTAGATCTGTCGGAGTTTCATTCAAATCGTTGACTGTAACCATCAGAGTCTGTTCTACCGACAGCCCCGACGAATCAGTGCTTTGTACCCGGATGCTATACGCGTCTTGCGACTCGAAGTCGAACGAAGCATCCGCGAACAGTTGATCGACGGCAATGCTGAACAACGCGTTGTCCGTGTCGCCTGTGCCGGCTACCAAGGCATAGGTGTGGGTGTCGCCTTCGTTAGCATCCGCGCTCGTGAGGGTGCCAACTTCTGTTCCTGGAGCCTCATTCTCGTCAATCGATGAACTGCTCAAGGCCACTGCTGTTGGAGCCACATTTGGTTGGACGACTGCGATGGTAAAGTTCTGCTCGATGGCCAGTCCGTCTTGATCCATCGACTGAACTCGGATGCTGTACGTGATATTGATGCCGCAGTCGCACAGTTCCGCGGTCTTTAACTCGTCGCCGTCAATCGTGAAGGTGGCGTTGTCCGTATCGCCGTCGCCCTCCACCAGGCTGTAAGTGAACGTATCGCCACTTTCCGGATCGGTCGTGCTGAACATGCCGACGACCGTACCGACTGGCGAGGTTTCCTCCACTGTGTCATTGCTCAACGCCAACGCAGTGGGAGCTTCGTTGAGGTCGTTGACCGTGACGCTAAACATTTCTTCCATGGACAGACCGTAGCGATCTGTGCTTCGTACGCGGATGCTGTAACTAGATTGTGTCTCGAAGTCGATGGCCACAGCCGTCAACAAAGCTTCGCCGTCGATGGCAAACGAGGCATTATCCGTGTCACCTTCCCCCGCGACCAACTCGTAGCTGTGCGTATCCGCTGCATTGGCGTCTGTCGTGCTGAACATGCCGACAACAGTGCCTACATCGCTGTTTTCGTCCACCGTCGTTGCGTCGATCGCCAACGCTGACGGAGCCACATTCGCTTCCGAGATTGTGATTGTCAGCACCCGCTCGAACGTCAACCCACCTGCATCCATCGTCGACACGCGGACGCTGTAGGTATCCTTCGTCGCTTGATCGAATACTTCGGTCGTTTGTAACTCGTCGCCGCTGATCGCGAACGAAGCATTGTCTGTATCGCCGTCACCTGCCACAAGGCTGTAGGTAAAGGTGTCGCCGGCGTCGACATCGCTGGTGGTCAACATGCCGACAACGGTTCCGGAAGGCTCAGCTTCGGCGACGGTGGAATTACTGATCGCGAGGGCGGTCGGAGCTTCGTTGACGTCCGTCACCGAAATCGTCAGCATCTGCTCGGCGCTCAATCCATCTTGATCCATGCTCTGGACGCGAACCGAGTAACTCGACTGCGTCTCGAAATCTAAGGCGACAGCGGTTTGCAATTCGTCGTTCACGATGGTGAACGAGGCGTTGTCGGTATCACCCTCTCCGGCAACCAGCGTGTAAGTAAAGGTGTCACCACTGTCCGGATCGACTGTCGTCAGCGTGCCAACGACCGATCCACTGGTAGCGTCCTCGGCGATTGTATCGTTGCTCAAGTTCGCCGCGGTTGGAGTTTCGTTGACATCATTCACATCGATTGTCAGCATTTGCTCGACGGACAAGCCGTATGTGTCTGTGCTTTGCACGCGAATGCTATAGGAAGCCTGAGTCTCGAAGTCCACGTCAGCAGCCGTCAACAACTGGTCTCCATCAATCGTGAAGGCTGCGTTGTCTGTATCACCATCGCCGCCGACGAACGTATATGTGTGTGTGTCTGTGCTATTTGCATCGGTCGTGCTGAACGTGCCGACGACAGTACCAAGCGATACATTTTCGTCGACCGAAGTGCTATCCAAACTGGCCGCGGTCGGAGCCACATTCGTTTCCGAGATCGTGATTGTCAGCACCTGCTCGAACATCAACCCACCTGCATCCATCGTCGACACGCGGATGCTGTAGGTATCCTTCGTCGCTTGATCGAATACTTCGGTCGTTTGTAACTCGTCGCCGCTGATCGCGAACGAAGCATTGTCGGTATCGCCGTCACCTGCCACAAGGCTGTAGGTGAAGGTGTCGCCGGCGTCGACATCGCTGGTGGTCAATATGCCGACAACGGTTCCGGAAGGCTCAGCTTCGGCGACAGTGGAATTGCTGATTGCGAGAGCGGTCGGAGTTTCATTGACGTCCGAAACCGAAATCGTCAACATCCGCTCGACGCTCAATCCATCTTGATCCATGCTCTGGACGCGAACCATGTAACTCGACTGCGTCTCGAAATCTAAAGCGACGGCAGTTTGTAGTTCGTCGTTCACAATGGCGAACGAGGCGTTGTCGGTATCACCCTCTCCGGCAACCAGCGTGTAAGTAAAGGTGTCACCACTGTCCGGATCGACTGTTGTCATCGCGCCAACGACCGATCCACTGGCAGCGTCCTCGGCGATTGTGTCGTTGCTCAAGCTCACCGCGGTTGGAGTTTCGTTGACACCATTCACATCGATCGTCAGCATTTGCTCGACGGACAAGCCGTCTTGATCCATACTTTGCACTCGGATCGTGTAACTGGATTGCGTTTCAAAGTCGATGTCAGCTGCCGTTAGCAACTGGTCTCCATTAATCGCGAAGGTTGCGTTGTCTGAATCACCATCGCCCGCGACGAAGGAATAAGTGTGTGTATCTGTGCTATTCGCGTCGGTCGTGCTGAGCATGCCGACGACAGTGCCAATCGATAGATTTTCGTCGACCGAAGTGCTATCCAAACTGACTGCCGTCGGAGCCACATTCACTTCGGTGATTGAAATCGTAATCACCTGCTCGAATGTCAAACCGCCTGCGTCCATGCTTTGCACGCGAACTGTGTACGAGGCTTGCGTGTTAAAGTCAAAGACTTCCGCCGTTAGCAGTTCGTCGCCATCGATGGTGAACGACGCATTATCCGCGTCACCGTCTCCGGCAACGAGGCTGTAGGTGTGGGAGTCGCCGCTGTCTTGATCGGTCGTGGTCAGGACACCAACGAGCGCACCGATCGACTGTGCCTCCTGGACCGTGCTGTTACTCAAGGCCACCGCGGTCGGCGCTTCGTTAACATCTGTGACGACAATCGTGAGGATCTGATCTACCGACAATCCACCCTGGTCGGTGCTGCGGACGAGGACGCTGTACGAAGACTGTGTTTCAAAGTCGACCGCGGCAGCGACCTGAAGTTCATCGTTAACAATCGTGAAGAAGGCGTTGTCCGTATCTCCCGTACCGGAAGCAAGACTGTAAGTGAACGAATTGTTCGCATCCGGGTCGCCGGTTGTAAGAATTCCAACCGGCGTGCCAATCGCAATTTCTTCGGCTATCGTGTCGTTGCTGATGGCAACGGAAGTTGGAGCCTCGTTGATGTCGGTTACAGAGATCGTGAATGCCTTCTCGAAGAAGCGTCCGGTGGAGTCGGTGGTTCGAACTCGCACAGAGAGCGTTTGCTGCGAGGCATGATCAAATTCGACCGCTGTTTGCAGTGTCGCACCACTGATCGAGAACAACGCATTGTCCGTGTCGCCGGTACCAGCTACCAAGCTATAAGTAAAGGAATCGCCCATGTCGGGGTCCGTGCTGGCGAAGGTCCCCACCAACGTCCCGCTAGGTTGATTTTCCAAGACCGTGGTTGAAGAAAGACTCAAGTTTGTTGGACTTTGAGCGGTCGGAAGCGGGGGGATGTTGGGGGTCGAGAGGCCGACGACCCGCCGCAAGATATCACTGGCATCCAACGGGCTAAGGCCATCGACGCCAGTGACATCACCAATGATCGCGGCATCCACGCTCGGAAAGAGCAGGCTCGCCGTCGATGTCGTAGTTGGTGTTGACGTTACGAAACCTGTGTCCAGGCCGATACCCGTCCTGGCGATCAGCCGAGCATCCTCGGCATCGTACCGGCGATTCGCGTTGGCATCGCCGGGAAAGGCCACGACATGAAGTCCATCATCTGCTGTGGCCTGCAATCCGCCCGCGTTTACCTCCAAAAGCGTAATATCGACAACCTGCGTGGCACCGTAGGTAGCGGACTCTGGCACTTCAGCAACCAAACTGACAACATCGGCAGGCCCGCTTGTCATTGGGTCGAGCGCGAAGAAAGCAATCGTTGCTTGCCCGGGCGTATCGAGATTGATTTGAACCTGGCTTCCGCTAGGTGCGTCTGCTCCAAGTTCCGCGCCCGTAATCGTGAGCAAAGCCGGATCGTACGCAACCGTCAATGTGAACGAAGTGACGCCGTCGGCATTGCTCAATTGAATTGGCAAACCGGCCGGAAGCTCAGCACCACTTCCCATCGCAGGGACTTGAACGGCCTGTGTCGGCCCGCGTGCGAAGTCCGGAATGCTCACGACGAGCGGATTCGTGGCGACCGCGAATGTGGTGGTAAAGTCACCCCCCGCTATGCCGTTTCCAGAAGGAAAGCTGCCATCGAATTCACCGTCAAGCGATTCGCCAAGGACTTGGTCGACGATGCCATCGGAAGCACTTCGCATCGTGACCGTGTACGTATCAGTGGGCAATGCGCCGCCAGTCGCAATGAAGGTTAGCGTTGTGCCCTCGACCACCAACGATCCAGGCACGTTACCCGTGACATTTCCGACCAGCGTTACATCTGCCGCCCCCAGGGCGCCACTTTCGGTATCGTACAGGTTGAGAACATCTTGCTGAATTTCGGCGCTCAACTCGGCCACAAAGCCGCTCGGCGTGGGCATGAAGGCCTCGACCGCGACTGCCATAACCTCGCGTGATTGCAGCGGTTCAAGAAACAATCGCCGACGTTCGTAACGGGCGGTCTTATTGTGATTGCGGTTTGAACCACCCGACCAAGAACACTGCCGCTCGATCAACTGAATCAACTTGGTAAACCGGTTCATCATGTGGCCCTTTGTACGAAGAAAATCTCTTCGCGAACTGCGAAGTTTTGGACAATTGTTGCTGTTGGAAACGGAGTTTGGCGCGAGTCGTGCGCCGGCGGCTGGCGGATAATCCCTTCCACCAGAGAGGCTGAGTTCCAGACGTTAGCTACCTACGAAGCGAATTGGCGGGATGTGTGTATTCCGTGCCCTCGCTTCGATTTGCCATAGGCCCCACGACACTTGTTGCGCCTGATGGCGAAATTGTCTCCGTTTCGGAACTTCAGCGCGATCTAATCCTTTGGTACGTAATCTTGCGAGACTTGTCACAGATTTTCAAAAAATTCTTTTTGGTGACTCGCGAGAATCGAATGCCCCAGCGACCAGTCGTCGCACTTGCCTGTCTGCAATTCATGCTATTTGAAGAAGTTACGGATACTAGCCCCCCCGATTCCGAAAATACCCCTGTCGCCCCCGACTCGCAGGCCGGTGCTATCCTCGCAATCGATAAGGGCGTTACGGACCAAAGTGTCCCGGGTCGAAATAATTCAAATCGGCGGTCGGAAGTCGTGACAAAAGTCACGCGGAACCTTACCTGTAAAGATGAAAGGCTGTCGTCGCCACGCGCTTTGCAATCGGAATTACTTTCCGTGAGCCTCAGGTGACGATAAAGAATACTTCACTTCCCGCTTTCATCCAGCATTGTGAGACGATCGTATGGTTCGTTCCCGACGACTTGGTTTTGAATCACTCGAGACTCGCCGGTTGCTCACGGCTGTTGACATCCCGGATGACTTGACGGGGCAAGTTCTGGCGCTGGTCTCGACACCATTGAACATCGACAATGCGTCTGGCATCCGAGCGGCCGAGGTCCGACTAGCCTACGATACGACCCAGCTGGACATTAGCGAGTCAGACGTCCTGGCGGGAAATGTTTGGTCGAGTGATGCAACGGTCGACGTGGTCGCCAGTGTCGACGACGCGGCAGGCACGATTGTCGTCTCGATCTTTGCTGCCAATGCTCTCCCGGTAACCAGCGGCAGCCTCGTCGAGTTTCGATTTACGATTCAGTCCGGCGCGACGGTGGGGGCATCGACGGTCATCGATCTGACCGAAGTGCGGCTGAACGAGGGCGCAATCACCCTCGACGTGACGCCTCAACCCGGCTCCGACGCAACTGACGGACGGATCACTGTCACGGAAGACGATAACCCGCCGACGGGCGATGCGATGGTGTCGGGGACTGTGTACGCGGATGTCAACACTAACAATCAGGCAGACTCGACGGAAGGCTTGTCCGGCATCACCGTAACGCTCGTCAATACGGTCACGAATGCCCAAGTACAAACGACAACGCAAAGCGATGGGAGCTATCAGTTTGCGAATGTCAGTCCCGGAACTTACCGGATTCAAGAGTCGCAACCCGCCGCCTACATCGATGGAGGAGTCAATGAAATTGCCGTCGAACTGATTGCCAACCAGAACCTGACAGGCCAGGACTTTCGAGAACTCGGTTTGCGACCTGAGTTCATTTATAATCGCTTGTTCACAACTCTCGTGATGCCGATCGGTTCGACGAACTGGATCGCCGAAGTCCAGCAAATCAATGCGGATGCCGAGAGCGGCGTCAGCAACGCGCAAACGGTTACTGTCTCAAACACTCCGCAAGCAGAAGGGGAAGGCCCAACGTCGATCGCGGCCCAGGTTACTGCAACGCCGATTCTGACATTGCAACCCGAGGGGGAAGGCTCGTCTGACGTAATCGTATCGGGTGCCGCGCTCGTGAAACCGAGCGAGACTCAGATCTCGACGGTTTGTACGATTTCAGATACTTCCCCGGCGATCAATATGACGCCTGCGATCACTACGACTGCAGTCGCGGAGCAAGCAGAAACGAAGATCGCCACACTGGATGTCCGTTCTATGGACGCCATCTGGAGCGAGAACTTCCCACAACCTAATGTTGTCGCGGAGGGGGAAGCTCCGTCGAGCGAGCAATTCTGCGATCTCTCCGACGAACTGTTGACACTCGACGAAGTGTTCGCCGTCACCGATAGCTGGTAGCAACAATTTCCGCCCGATTTTGCAGCGCACGAATCGGCGAATCGCCTTCTTCCCTCAAATTGATATTTGACGCCTAAAGCAAATCGGGTACGAATCCGCTCCGGCCACAGTCGGTTCTCGGCGTGGGGCTAGTCGTTCGACGCTTTTCTGTTGATCCCGTGTCCCTCAAGGAAGAGGAACGCTATGCGCTCTTGCCATCGCCGGCTGCGATATGAACTCCTGGAAAGTCGCGACTTGCTGACGACCGTTCAGATCTCCGATGCGATTGTCGTACATCCGGGATCTCAAGTGACCGTGCCTGTGACCGTTGACGACACGACGGGAATTCGAGCCGCGGAGATTCGCATTGAGTACGACGCGGCACAGCTTGATGTGCGAGCGAAGGATATCGTTGCTGGTAACGCATGGGCTGGCCGTGGTGTGGCGATGGCCAGCGTCGATCAACAAGCCGGCGTGCTTACGATCTTCGCATTTTCCACCACAAGTTTGGCCGAGGGATCGGGCACTTTGGTAGATGTGCCCTTTACGATCAAAAACGACATTTCGGCGGTGACGGTTGCCATTGATCTAGCCGAAGTGAAACTGAACGAAGGTCAGATCGAATTGGCGGCGATACCGATTCCTGGCACCGATACAACTGATGGCACGCTCACCATAGTTCATGGGAAAACTAGCCCACCAAACGATTTGGTGCAGGTCGACTTGCGGCGAGTCTGCTCCGTGACCGAACTGCACCTGTCGCAGGAATCGTTCGTGCAACCTTTGCCCCCGCTGGACCCGATGCCCCCAATTCATTTCACCTTGATCGACGAGGTTGCTCGCCTTCACCGTGGCCGAGGTTTCATTGGGCCTGTCGGAGACTTGGTCTTTGCAAATACCTACAACTGGCGTCGCATGCGGTAAACCCGGAGTTGTGAGCCTCGCGATCGGGCTGTTCCTCTCAGAATTGGTAGGCTAGTCCGAGGTTCAACCCTTGAGCCCAAAAGCTGCCGCTTTGGAAATTGAATGCGGGACGTTGTGTACCCATCGGAGCTTCAGGCGGAAACTGGGATACTTGACGATCGATCTGATCGCCGGGTCGAAGCGTCGCTGTCCAATACATCAGGTTGTAGCCGACCGAAATGCTCAAATTGCAAGTTACGTCGCGACGTGCCGTGATGGTGAGCTCAGGGATGAAACCAAATGCGTCTCGTTCATAGCGACCGATATTCGTTTGCTGGGCGAGTAGACCGCCGACAAACGTCGCCGAACCACCAGCGGGAACGGTGTTAACTGTTTGCCCATCGATCGTGACCGTCGAACGGTTGTTTCCCAATGCCATCTTCATCGTCGCGTCCAAAGACCAGCAACTGTACTGCTGCGTATATGCGATTCCCAGCTCGCCACCGTGGAACTGGTTGTCGGTCGCGAACGAGTCGAAGAGGTTTTGAGTTGTGCCCGCGACAATAGCGCCCTGAGTTGCGGTCCACAAGGACGATTGCGAAATATTCAAACTCTCGTCCAACTTCGCGAAGCGATACCCGAACAGAAAGTCCACTCGAGAGTCACAGCCTTGAAAGAGGCGTCGGCGAAACAAGGCCTCAGCGCCTTGCAACTCGGTCGTCGCATCGACATTGATCGTTCCTGTGAGGAAATCCGGGTGAGCGACAAGCATCGCGGTTTCGGAACTCGTTCCAGTATCAAAGACCGGTCGAGCGAGAATTGGCGTGCTTGCGCTATCAGTGGCGAAACTCGAAGTCTTGGTTCCAAGGTGAAAATAGTTGGCCTCAAATCCGCGACATGCACTAGGATCGATCCACCATCCGGCGGAAATTCTAGCGCCGGATTGGCCTGATCCGCCGAGATCACCGCTGCCGAGCAGCGTTTGCGTTCCAGGTTGCAGCAAGACGCCCGCGGTATTCGGTGTCGTGCCCGCAAGACTCGTGGTGACCAGCGGCGGGATATCCATGGCATCCGTCCACCAGTGCAAGTACTCGCCACGGACCCAAAAACCGTGAAAGCACGTCTGCCAACACGATGTGGTGGGGCAGCACTCGGCGGGAGCTCGATACAAAGGCGGCTCTTCGACGATCACTGTGGTGGGGCCACGGTTGGCGAACGTGCTCGTAGCCTCAGCGCGCACCGAGCTCGTCAAAGTAACCTTGGATGGCTGTTTCTTTTGGGGGCGGGCGTCGCTGCTGGTGTCAATGTAGTTTGCCAAACCGGTTTTCTCACCGCCTGCCACCTCCCAATGCGGGGAAAAGCTGAAAAGCGCCGTTAACGTGGCGACAACACCTATTGCCGCATTACGCAACGTCGTTTGGTGGCAGCTTCGTCCTAACATTGATGGGCGTCCTGTTTGTGGTGGGCGGTGGCAACGCTTGAGTTGCTCCGGAATCTCGGCATCCGGTGGATGGCAAGACGGATCGCGAGCCGGCTACAGCCTGTTTTGCTCGTAACGACTAATCGGCTAAAGCCGCTGTAATCGTTAATTTTTCTGTAACCCGCAAAGATTAACACGCCATACCAGGTTAACGGCACCATTTGGTCGGCAGGCACGTTCGTGCTTTTGGAAATTCTTAGCGACCCATTCACCAATTACTCGCCAACGATTTGAGTGCAAGTATCATTGAGTTAATGAATTAACGATCAGCGATCGAATATGGGTTCCCATCTATTTCCGACTTCCAAGTGTCATGAACAGCATGGCTTCTCTTGAATCACCAGGTAGCGATAGCGGTGTTGACCAATTGCTCGCTGCAGCGAAGCAGGACGGCAACGAGCCGCTGGGGCGGTTATTGCAGCTCTATCGAAACTACTTAACGATCCTGGCGACGACGCAGATCAATCCTCGCCTCCGGCGGCGCATGGCCCCCTCGGATCTGGTTCAAGAAGCGATGCTAGCGGCGCATCGCGACTTCGAGCGATTTCGAGGTCAGTCCGAACGCGAGTTTCTGGCTTGGCTCCGGCAAATCTTGATCAACTGCTTGCACCACGCCATCGAGACACACTTGAAGGCAAAAAAAAGAGACTTGCGTTGTGAAGTTTCGATCGAACAAGTCAGTGAAGCTTTGGACAAGTCTGTGCTTAACTTCGCAAACGTGCTTGCCGATCGCGGTCCATCGCCGAGCGCACCGGCTCGCCAACGCGAGCGGGCGGTGGCGTTGGCAGATCAACTCGCCAAGCTCAAGCCACACTATCGAGACGTGATTGTGTTGCGGAATTTGCAGGGATTGTCGTTCGACGAAGTGGCAGCCCGGATGGACAAAAAGCCGAGCACGGTCCGCATGATGTGGCTGCGTGCGATTGATAAATTCAAAGAAGTCTACGAACCAATCGACTGATATGCATTCGGCTGACCTATCAAATCTGAGTGTCGAACCTGCAACTCTCCGTCTGCTGACAGAAGAGCAGAAGGAGAGGTTGACTGGTGTTCTGGATCAGTATTTGTCTGAGCTTGAGCGCGGTGTGCCGCGAGATCCAATCGAGTTGATTGAAGAACATCCAGACTTGGCAGAACCGCTTGAGTTGTATCTGCACAGTTTGACGGATCTGCAAAGTGTTGCGGTGGGTTTTAACAACTCAACGGATGCAACCGAGAGCGCGCCTTCGAGCGAAAGTGACCAGAAGCGGCTAGGTGACTTCATTCTCGGCAGCGAAATTGGTCGCGGGGGCATGGGGGTCGTGTACGAAGCCCGTCAGATTTCGCTCGATCGTCGTGTCGCCATCAAAGTGCTGCCGTTTGCGGCGGTCCTCGATTCAAAGCAGATCGCTCGCTTCAAGAATGAAGCTCAAGCGGCGGCACAGCTTCATCATCCCAACATCGTACCTGTTTTTGCCGTGGGAGCCGAACGCGGAGTTCACTTCTATGCAATGCAGCTAATTGATGGACAGCCGCTCGACCGCGCCATTCGCGACTTGCGGCGGCAATCCAAACTCGATACCGGGAAAGAAGTCCTGCTTGACGAAGGCGAGTCTAGCGTCGATCGGGCAATTGAAGATCTGTGTCCATCGACCAGTCATTCCTTCCTCACAAGCACCTCGAAGAATCGCCGCACGTACTTTGACATCGTCGCGCGATTAGGCGTTGACGCCGCCGAAGCGCTGCACGCCGCTCACGAGTACGGCGTTGTACACCGGGATATCAAGCCATCGAATCTGTTGTTGGATCAACGCGGAAAAATCTGGGTGACGGATTTTGGACTGGCGCGCTGTCAAACGGATGTGACGTTGACGAAGACCGGCGACGTCGTCGGTACGATGCGGTATATGAGTCCCGAGCAAGCGATCGGCCAAACCGCGCTCGTCGACCATCGCACCGATATCTACTCGCTTGCCGTAACATTATACGAACTGTTAACGCTGCAACCGGCGGTTGCCGGGGATGATGAGCCCGCAGTTTTGCGCACACTCGATCAGTACGAACCGCAGCGACTTCGAAAGCTCTGTCCTGAGATTCCCGTCGACCTGGAAACGGTCATTATGAAGGCGATGGCTCGCCAGCGCGACGAGCGTTATACAACGGCCAAGGAATTTGCCGATGATCTACGGCGAGTGATGGACGGTCGACCGACAATCGCACAACCTCCATCGATCCCAGAACGAATTACGAAGTGGGCGCGACGCCACAAACCTGTGGTGATTGTCGCCGGAGGCGTTTGCTGCTGTGCGGTGCTCGGATTTGCCGTGAGTACGCTCTTGATCGCCCGCGAGAAGGCGAATACCGAGCGGAACTTCCAACGAGCCGAGAAACACTTGCTTCGCGCTCACGAGGCAGTCGATCGATTCGGGGCTCAGCTTGCCGAGCGATTGTCGGCCGTGCCCGGTGCAGGACAAGTACGACGCGAATTGCTCCAGGATACGCTTCGCTACTATCAAGAGTTTGCCGAGGAAGCCGCGGCGGACCCCACGTTGCAGGACGATCTCGCGCTGACGTACAGCAAGATTGGAACCTTGGCTGACGAAATTGGTTCGACCGATGAAGCCATCCAGTCGCATGAACGAGCCGTGAACCTGTTTCGTAAGTTGGTCGAGGAGGAACCCGAGCAGGTCGACTATCGCCGCCGCCTAGCCATGTGCGAAAACAACATGGCACTGACGCTACGACGTGCCGGGCGAGTTGCCGAAGCTCGTGAGTTGTACCGTAAAGCGATCACGATGCAGACCGAGTTGTCAGGTGAAGGCAGGTTAGCAGAGACTGTCAGCGATTTGGCGTTATCGTATACAAACCTTGGCCTGTTACAGACCGAAACCGACGATATTGCCAAGGCTGACGAATCGTTCCGTGAAGCGATTCGCTTACAAGAGCACCTCTTGGACGAAGATCCCGAGAACCCCGATTTGCTTCGTAAGCTCGCCGCTTCATACAACAATCTCAGCGCCATCTATTTGAACGCCGATGCGGAAAAAGCCGTAGATTGCTATCGTACGGCTTTGAAGCATCAAGAACTCGCAGTTGCTGTTGCGCCGGACGATTTGCCTTTGCAAAGCGATTGGGCTCTGACTTACAACAATCTGGGAGCGGTCCTGGCACGAAGGGATGAATTCGCCGACGCGTCCGAATCCTATGAACACGCGATCTCGATTCAGCAACGACTCGTCGCTGTCGCACCCACTCAGAAGTCTTATCGGCGGGACTTGGCTGTCAGTTATAACAATCGTGGGCTGATGCAGAGTCGACTGGGTGCGCCTACGGATGCTGAGCAGTCTTTTACACAGGCGCTTGATCTCCAAAAGGCGATCGTCGCACAGTATCCGAATGACTTGGACCTTCAGAGCAGCTTGGGCGGTGTGTATAACAACCTTGGCATCGCGTTGGAAGAATTGGGGCGAACTCAAGATGCCGCCGTGGCTTACAAACTCGCGGTCGAGCATCAGCGGATTGCGTTTACGGCTGCGAATGACGTTGCACGCTATCGATCGTTTCTAAGTAAGCACTACTTCAACTACGGTCGCGTGCTGCGGCAGTTGGGTTATCCCGACCAAGCCGTGCGAGCGGCTCTGGCCCGCCGCGACTTGTGGCTCGATGCTCCGGAACGGCTGTTTGCCATCGCAGAAGAACTTGCAATCGCCGGCGCCGCCTTACAGACTACAAGCGGGGCGAAAATCACCGCCGATCAGTGTGCGACCCTGGCCGTTGAAACACTCGAACGTGCGATGGCGAGCGGCTGGCAGCCACCAACTGACTTGCGGAAAAACGAATCGTTCGTTTCATTGAGGGATCACAAAGGCTTTACGAAGTTACTCCGGGATTAGCGAGTGTAAATCCACTCATACACTGCACAACTATGACGAGATTGAGAAGACGATCTGGCAGTTCGAATCAACAGCGGCTTAACGTCGAGCGGCTTGAAGCCCGAACGGTTCTATCGGCAATGAACTTATTCGCCACAGCCATCGAAATGGGCCCGTGGCTGGAAAGTCGAATCGAGTCGCGTCCCGGATTCGCGCTGATTGCTTCCCCGATAGCCGGCCGGGAATCGTCAACACGTCCAGGGACTGGAAGTCGGTTGGAATTGCAGCCGTTGATTATCAATCCATACGCCATGATCAGAGATCCGATGGCGACACCTACGTCAGACTCAACAGGGCAAGTTGGGCGGAGCGGCGACGTCCCGAGTTGGACAAGTTCACCGAACGGAATGGCCGAAGCGCACTTGAGGTCGCTTCAATCAATTCACTCAGTTCCAGAGCCTCGGGTCGGTGGAGAGCGCAGTGATCCGCCAAGCTCCCCAAATGTTCGCCTTAGCGATGATTACGGTCAACGCACGGAAATCGATCACTTCGATCGTCTGCCCACCTTTGTTTTACTGTTTGAGATGAAGGATTATTCGTCGCTCTTGCCGGACGACTCGAGTCATCGCGACGATATCGATAGACAAGACATGGTCGAAGTCGCGGACCGATTTGATTTGCCGACCGGAATCCCGTCGCTCGACTTGGGGTATTCGACCGCTGATACGCCAGCCGATCGCAGTCTGTTTGACTTCGGAAGCGCTAGCCCAAGTTACATCACGACAACGCCGGCTTTGATGAACGAATCGTTAGACCACTCGGTTCACTCTGTCGCTTTGAAGCATATTCCCAGCGATCAAGCGCAACTGCGGTCGCTTCATTCGCGCGAGCTTGCAAGCGAGTTGACGCTCGCCACTCGGTCAACGGAAGTCAATGCGATCGCTATTCATGATTTGGCCAGAGAGCTAAACGATGGCTTAATCGAACTTCCGTCTGATACGACAATCGACCTGAAAGGGTTACCATCGCCCATATCGTTCGGCTCAGAGTTAAGTGGTGACTCAGTCGACATTCTCTCGCCGCGGCGGTTCAATGACAGTGGAAACCAGCCAGTTTTGAACGGTCTTTGGGCAGGAATTCCCCTTCTGAGCTCGGATGTGTCACTTGTCGATCCTTGGAGTACCGAGAGTTTGCGGTCGAAGGATGCAGAGGAAGCGGACGGAGGTTGGATCGAACTGAAGTGTGATCGACTGGAACCATCGCTTTCGGCTCGACGACTGCCGGCAATTTCGCTGCACAGCAGTAGTTCCTGGCTTGATGCCCCGCGGCGCTTTCGCGAGGCATTTTGGCTCGAATTCGGCGACGCTTTTGCTCTGCGTTCGGAAACCGAGGACGAGCAACAGATGGAGTCGGAACCGAGTGGTTTTGACGACTCGGAGCAAATTGCCGAATTCACTACGGGAGCGTGCGGTGAAGAGCAGGAAGGGGGCATGATCGAGCTTATCGCGGCAGCCCACACGAGTAGCACGCGTCGCTCGGCGCTGCCGAATAATTCCAAAAGTATTCCGCACGACGCATCGGAAAGAGTCCCGATGGATACTGGTGTTGGTTTATTTCAAGTATTCGAGATCGCGACGGCACCACAAGTTGCGGATCTCGAAGAGGAACTGGCTCATGACAGCCTTCCACACGCTGGCGCAGATTCGGTTACAGCGACCGAGGCCACGCCGCCGAGTGAACAATCAGCAGCGGTTGTTGACGGCGCCGAAGCAGAGCCAATTCGCGCCGCTTCCCTACCGGCCTTGCTCGCAGTTGCTGCGGGCCTATTTAACCGCCGATCGCGCCGCCGCGGCGAACAGCTTCAAAAGCTGCGCTAGCGCCTTTCGAGCGGCCATCTCGATCGTCCTTACATGTTATGTTGATCGTTGTTGGCACGCTGCTCGGTGATTTCGATCGCCTTGAGAAGGCCTCGAGCCTTATTTAGCGTTTCCTGATACTCGAGTTCCGGCACGCTGTCCGCGACGATCCCCGCGCCGGCTTGAACATACGCCTTACCGTCTTTAATCACCATCGTTCGCAGCGCGATGCACGTATCCATATTCCCGCCGTAGTCGAAATAGCCGACTGCACCAGCATAAGGTCCGCGGCGATGTGGTTCCAATTCGTCAATTATCTCCATCGCTCGTACTTTGGGTGCTCCCGACACCGTACCCGCTGGCAACGAAGCCTTGAGTGCGTCGAACGCATCTTTGCCCTCTGCCAGTTCGCCGGTGACATTTGATGTAATGTGCATCACATGGCTATATCGCTCGATCACCATCACATCAGAAATCTCGACTGTTCCATACCTCGCGACTCGCCCAACATCGTTTCGCCCCAGGTCGACCAGCATGACGTGTTCGGCGCGCTCCTTGGGATCGGCCAGCAACTCTTCGGCCAACCGATTATCTTCCTCTTCGTCGTGGCCGCGTTTCCTGGTTCCTGCGAGAGGCCGCACCGTTACCGTTCCATCCATGACGCGGCACATGATCTCGGGCGAACTGCCAACGAGCGTCACCTTTGGGGAGCGGACAAAAAACATAAAGGGACTCGGATTCACAACTCGTAGAGTCCGATAGATTTCAAACGGATCGGAGTGGATATCGAGCTCCAGTCGTTGGCTGATGACCACTTGAAAGATATCGCCCGCGCGAATGTACTCGACACATTTCTGCACGGCATCTTCAAAGTCAGCCTGCTTGAAATTTGACCGATACGGAATCTCCGGGACTCCGCTGGTATCGATGTCGGCGACTTGCAGTGGGTGTATCGGTGTCGACAATTGCGTGACTAAGGCGTCAACGCGACGTTTCGCATCTTCGAAGGCGGCTTCCGCGTTCGAGCCATCTTCAACCAAATGGGCCATGGCGATTACAAACATTGTCTTGCTGACGTTGTCGAATACCGCCATATGATCGTAGAAGCCAAAGCATAAATCCGGCAGATCGCGATCGTCATTTGGAGCATTGGGAAGGCTTTCGGTATAGCGAACCACGTCATAGCCGGCATAGCCAACCGCACCACCCGCGAAGGGTGGTAAGTTGGGAATGTGTGCTGCCTTGAATGCAGCCAGGCGTTTCCGGATTTCTTCGAGCGGGTCTGCAGCTTCGTACTGCTCGCGAGCATTTTCGGAAGTAACCGTGACTAGGTTGCGCGTGGCGCTCAGCTCCAAGAATGGATCTGCCGCAAGGAAACTGTATCTCCCGACCTTTTCGCCGCCTATGACACTCTCGAAGAGACAGGCACTTTGACCGCTATCGATGCGATGAAACGCCGTTACCGGAGTCAAGGCGTCACTAAATAAGCACCGCCAAACGGGCACGAACTGATGATCGCGAGCAAGGTTTTGAAATGTTTCGAAGTCTGGAAAGTGGCTCATTCGCGGGTCTCGGTGCGAGCATTCGGCAACTCGTTCCCCGCGAGATTCGCGGTTACAAGAACTGTCATGCCAAGCTTATCAACGCATCTGTGGACCTACAACGTGTGGCTTGCCTTGACACCCCACCCGGCGTGGCTAGAATCCTAACTGAAACGTAAGTCGTGATATATTGAGACTTTGGAACTGCCTTCCTGTTTATTCTCCGCGTAGCTTCGCGGTGGGACCAAATCAACGATGAAGTGCCAGCGCTGCGAAAAGCCTGCAACATTTCACATCACCGAACTGACCGGAGATGCGCCGCAGGAAATTCACCTGTGTGAAGACCACGCGCGCGGTTACTTGCAGCAATCGGACGAGGCGGACGCGCCGTCACCAACACTAGCCGGAATGCTGGCTCAACAATTGAAGCTCGGTCAGACGGCGCAGGAGTTGGCTCGGCTTGATAAGCAATCGTGTCCGGTCTGTGGAATTACGTTCTACGAGTTTCGCCAGCAAGGCCGACTTGGTTGTCCTCATGACTATGTCGCTTTCGAGGAAGAACTCGAACCCTTGGTCAACAATATTCATGGGGCCCGAGAACACACAGGGAAACGCCCCAAGCGGGCTGCAAAGAGTACTGATCGGCGAACCGACTTGATCCGCCTCCGTCGCGAGATGAAGGAGGCGATTCAGTCTGAAAATTATGAACGGGCGTCCGAGTTGCGAGATGAAATTCAGAAGTTTGAATCGGAAGACAAATAAATAATAGCTCCCGCGAACGTCGTTGGGAGAGAGCTCATTCAGAACATCGGACGTTGACGTGAACCTTGAACAACTTGCAAGTCGATGTGGTGAATGGCTGCGGGGCTCCGGTCCCGAATCGGACATCGTGATCAGCAGCCGGATTCGGTTGGCAAGAAACCTCGCCGATTTTCCATTTGTCCGACGCTGTAATGATGCGGATCGCGCTGCGGTAGTCGCCTCATTGAAGGACCAGCTGGAAAGCATCAACTTCTTTCAGGATGTCGCTTACGTCGATGTGAAGTCGCTACCGGCCGTGGACCGGCAGTTCCTTGTCGAGCGGCAGTTGATTAGCCGCGAGCTTTCGGAAGGGGAGGGGGCTCGCGGTGTCGCGATCGATCCCAGCGAAAAATTCAGCCTGATGATGAACGAAGAGGACCATCTGCGAATTCAAGTGATGAACAGCGGACTCGATTTACAGTCCGCGTGGGAGCAGATTAATAAGATCGATGATTTGATTGAGAGTCAAATTACTTATGCTTTTCATGAACGACTTGGTTACCTGACTGCCTGCCCAACAAACGTCGGAACAGGAATGCGCGTTAGCGTGATGTTGCACCTGCCGGCATTGGTCATCACGCGTCAGATCGAGAAAGTGTTCCGGAGCTTACAGAAAATCAGCCTTGCAGTTCGCGGATTGTATGGCGAGGGTTCCCAAGCGATGGGCGACTTCTATCAGATCAGCAACCAGATCACGCTTGGTCGTAGCGAAGAGGAGTTGATTGAGCAGGTCTCCGAAGTCGTGCCCGTCATGATTGACTACGAACGTCGCGCCCGCGAATTCCTGGTCAAAGAAAGCCAAAAGGATCTTCACGATCGAGTCAGCCGCGCGTACGGAATTCTATGCACCGCGCAGACGATCAGCAGCGAAGAGACCATGATGCTGCTATCCAGCGTGCGGATGGGCGTCAATCTGGGGCTCATCTCGGATGTCGAGATGCCCACCATCAACCAGTTGTTCATTCATACGCAACCCGCGCACCTACAAAAGCTACGTGGGATCGAGTTGGACACGGCGGACCGCAACTCCGAGCGAGCCAGCTATCTCCAACGCCATCTGCGCAAATCAGATTCGGGCGGCGCGGAGAAGAACTGACTGTCGATAAATGTTTGGTGAAGTCGCTACGGGCACAGGCGAGTGCGTGTTGCAATAGCGATCTCGGGTATCCAACGGAACGAGCACCGCCGTTTGCCGATTAGAACTTGTCAGGTCTTTGAGAACTATTGGAACGAAGTGCCTGCTTGGCTTTGGCAACTTGTTCTGAGAACCGAGCGTCGTGACGAACGGCAAAACAGAATTCGCGAAGCGCACCTCGGGCAGCTTTCTGAAGAGTTTTCGGTTTGTCTGACCGGGACCAATCCGCAAGGATATTGAGAATCTGCTGATCTGTGTCAACGTCCTGGCCCAGGATTTCCGGCGCAAGGGTTGCGAGTTCGATTCGGATGCGCGGCGTAGGATCGGTCTGCATTCCTAATTCCACAAACAGCCGGGGCGCGCGACATCCGTACTCGGTCAGTACAAGCCCCGCAGACTTAATTAGCGATTCGGAGTCGTCACCTAGCACTTCGACCAGGCTCCGAATGACTTGTTGCGTATCATAAGGGCATTCGCTGAGTTGAATAATCGCCGCCTCGCGTTCATCCGGATCCAGATCGGTGTTGCGGATGGTCTGGAGCAGTTGGTCTAGCTCCGCGTTGGCCACAACGCCGGCATCCTCTTGTATCGTGGATTCATCCATCAGTTGTTTGAAGAAACGATCGTATGCGGAAGACGCTGTTCTGGAAGATCTCAAGTTGCCATAGTCCGCGGCAAACGCTGAGTCCGCCATGTGGCTACCCAGATGACGGTATGATTCAAATGTTGTCGAATCAAAATACTGGTTGGTGGTCGAATCGTGCGGGAAGGACTTATTGCGCCGCAGATGTCCCAGCAATGCTTGTGGCTCGTCTCCAGTGATCGATGACTTGACGTACACGAGGTAGGCATCCTGCGGTGAATTCAGCTCCTGCGGATAACGAATACGAAACACAAGATGGTGCGTCCCGGAAACGGGTTGCGGAGCCCAACTAAGTCCGCCGTCTTGGTCTTTGCGGACGCCAACGACGTGTGAGCACGCCTCGCTGTTTTTCAACGATGGAATTAGAGGTGACAAGTCGATGTCGCAGGCGGCCACATCAACCGCTTCCAATCTCACTCCATGACGAACTTGCGCCCATCGAATTAGTTTCGAAAGGTCTCCGAATTCGTATTCTTCATCCTGGCCAGCATCGATCGCGATGATCAGCTTGCAGCGTCTGCGCAGCAGTGGCTCGATTCCCAGATTCTCATACAGCCCACCATCTGAGAGAAAACATCGGTCGCGATCTTCCGCTTTCCATAACATGCTTAACAACATCTTTAGCGGCATGTAAGGCAAATAGGAACTAAACGGCAGATGCTTGGTCCAAGCGGCGCGCTGTACGCTCGGATTGTCGATCCATTGCCCTAAACGCACATTCGCCAGAATCAGCAGCAGCATGACGAGCGGCTGATTGACCTGCAGCGGGCTCAAGGCACCCCCGGAAACGCCTAACGCGTCGGCTAGTACGTACTGGCCTCGCATATAACTGGCCGTGCTCGCATACCCCAATCGATCCGTGCCGCAGAACAAATGCGAGAAAAGAAACAGTTCTCGGCTCGAACTGTCCTTTGCGGTCTCACGGCGCCCAAGACGATGCCACGTCGCGGAGATGAGATGGTAGGGAAAGCCAGCGTCGACCGTGTTTAGCTTGGCCAAGGTAACCCCTGTCTCCGGCATTCCGGGCACGTCATCCAACCACATTTTCGAGATTTCGTGGGAGTAAAAGCCGTGTAAGCTCGTGGCGTTCAGATTGACGATCAACAACAGGAAGAGAAACACGGGAGCGGTGCCACAGAACCAATTTAACCGCAACTTTTGATCAGCCGCGAGTACGACTGAGCTGTATACGATCGATGGGTCAGTCAAGTCATCGCCGTAGAGCTCTTCGAGTAGTTGGCGATTAACAGCAAAGGTCGCGGCCTTTTTATTGCTGGGCGTTATCTCGTCGGGCGAACGCGTCTCCAATAGCTCCATCTTGCGTGCCCAGTTCTGGTCTTTTTGGGCCCGCTCTTTGTAGTCCTTCGATCCCTTTAGGGCGATCGTGAATTCGGGTTTTTCCAAAGTTTCGTTCAGACCGAGTGTGATGCCCTCTTTGATAATGCGGCTGTTCCAGCGGTTTCTCAGATATTTAGAGAAGTCTGAGTTGTGTGCGTCCTCGCGATTTCCCAACAGCATGTTTGCGTTGTACTGTAACATCTGCCACCATCCGCGACCAAAAGTGGCTTTCCTTTCATAGTTAGCAAGACTTACAGTTGCAATGTCGAGGCTGCCAAAAGCGGATTTCATCGATACACCGTCGGCTGCATTCTCTGACGGTTGCAGCAAACGCATTCGTGTCCAGGTGCGTTTCTCATCGCTTTCGTCTTTGCAATACCTGGCCTTCGTTTCATTCCAAATCATTGGCGCAGCAGGGTCGTCACTGGCGTTTCGCAAGGCGGAGTTCTTAATGCGAATCCAGAACGGTGACCAAGCTTCTTTCGTCTTCCAACCTTCAAAATCCGCGAAATACAGTTTGCCGCCTCGCGATTCGTTAAACCCCGAAAGGTTCTCTTGGGTGAACCACGCCACAAACACAAATGGGATGCCAAAGACCAATGCTCGACTTGCCACCCAGAATGTTGCGCGATCCAAATTGTTGCGAGGCGCCGTTCCGCTACGCAGCAAATTGCGAGGACTAAGGTACGGAAGCAGTCCCGCTCCGATTGCCGAGTAGAGAAGAATCTGAAGAGTATCTCCAAATGAGCCGAGTACCTTTTTTGGCGCACTAATTTCCGGTGTCGAGAATTGTGTCAAGCTAATATCGCCCGTGCCAAACAAGCCGGCGATACCCACTGCGCTCACGAACAAGAATACTACGAACAGTACCCTCGCGATGTGCCCGGAGGAACGATGAGCGTATCGAAAGTAGGAGATTGCCCAAGCCATCATCCACAAAATCATTATCACGAACGCAGGAAAGAGCGCTACACCAATATCGGTTTGAAATCCTAAAGCGTGAATAACTGCGACTGATTGCGGCTGCCATAGTTGTCCGTAACAGTACGCGACCAACGCTGATGCCATCAGTAGACCGCTCAGGTACATCGTAAGCATCACCAGGAGAGTGCTCGCATAGCGACTGGCAAATGCGAAGTGGCTTCTAAGATAACGGCTCCCGAAGATAAATCGCTGTATGCGTTCCGGTTGCTCCCCGTTGGGCAGCGAGGCAAATGAACCTGCCGCGTGCACGTCAGCCGTATTCGACGAGTCGGTCCTTCCGTTGACCGTCGGATTTGTCGCATCATCATTCACGGGTTGACGATGTTCTGAAGCTGCGCTTAACGCGACGGTCGAAAGATAGCCTCCCGCATAACCACCTCCGGAAACGGTCGAGAGAAAGTCAACGAATGGGAGAATGCCTTTCTTAGACAGGCTCTGCAACACTCCAAGACTGATCGCTGCCGATCGGATGCCGCCTCCAGACAAGGCCAATCCGACCAGATTCAGTTTTGTATTTTGAGGATCTTGTTGGTCGTCCCGAAACGCAATTTTTCGCCTCTGAACAATCCGTTCTAGTTCACTGCGGCGGACTTGTTCAAAATCGAGCCCGGTCTCTGCTGGTTGCTGGTTCATTTAGCCCACTCTCGTTGCCAACCGTTGAAACTTTGGTCTCCCCGTAAAAGCGTATCCAATGTAAGGGACACCATAAGCTCAAGCAAGCAACAAGCTCTGCATGTTTTTGGCAAATCCGAGAGCGTTAGGCGAGTTCAGCGATTCAACTTTTACTTGTGGGAAACGCACGTAGAATCCGTAATCTAGAAGCCCGGACTTACTCGTGACCGCGGAGAAACTGCGAACGCACTTGTTGGCACCAGGCTACAAGTTGTTGAGCTTGATTGATGGATGAACTAGCTTCTATTACCTTCGACGTAACCGCTTATTGAACCTTTGCTTCCTGCTCGGCTAGCCAGCGGTTGGGCTACCGATCGTTTGTTGAACTCAATCCCATGGAGACCTGCGCCATGCTCAGACGAATACCGTTCCTTGTCGTTGCCCTATGTTTCGCTTCTCCGGTTGCAATGTACGCGGGGGAATTGATCGATCCGACTCGCGCGGTTGCGTCAGAGAGCGGAGACGTTTTATGGTACGACGTTCGACTGCTCGGCATCGAGGGCCAAGGCTGGAGTGAGACGAAAGCGGCGTTCGATCGTTTGCCGGCCAAGGCGGAAGGAGTCGTCCGCGGCCCGGTGTGGGGATTGAGTCGTCATTCGGCGGGCATGGCTGTTCGCTTCAAAACTGATGCAACGACGATCCATGCCCGTTGGTCGCTCACGTCCAGCGGATTGGCCATGCCTCATATGCCGGCGACAGGGGTCAGTGGCCTGGACCTGTATGTAAAGACGGACGCTGGTCGTTGGCGGTGGCTGGCGAACGGGCGACCGACAACGTATCCCGAAAATCAAGTTACGCTCGCTCGGAGTCTTCCAAAGGGTGACCGCGAGTACATGCTCTACTTGCCGCTGTACAACGGGGTCACCGCGGTCGAGATTGGTATTGAGAAATCCTGCTACTTGGAGCAACTGCCTCGACCGGAAGGGATCAAGCCAATCGTTTTCTATGGGACCTCGATCACACAAGGAGGCTGTGCGTCGCGTCCGGGCATGGTCCACACCGCGATCTTGGGACGGCGTCTTGATCTACCGGTGATCAATCTTGGGTTCTCCGGCAACGGCAAGATGGAACAGGAAGTCGCAGATCTACTGGCCGAACTCGACGTGGCGGTTTACGTCATTGATTGCTTGCCGAATATGAACGCCGAAGAGGTTGCCGCTCGCACCGAGCCTCTCGTCCACGCACTCCGCGAGTCGCATCCGACGACTCCGATCTTGTTGGTAGAAGACCGCTCCTATAGCGATTCGTTTCTGGTTGAGAGCAAGCGCCAACGCAATGAAACGAGTCGCGAAGCGTTTCGTGCAGCCTACGATCGGTTGCTCGAAAGTGGTGTCGTTGGACTCGCTTATCTGGAAGGTGAACACATGTTGGGTGATGATGGCGAAGCCACCGTCGATAGTTCGCATCCTACGGATTTGGGTTTCATGCGCATGGCCGACGCGTTCGAGCCTTGGCTCAGAAAGCTTCTGGACAGCGTGCCCGAAAGCCGCTGACAGACACTACCTTTGCCGAGGAAGTTTGGCTCGCAACGCGGGAATTATGGCGGGCGGAACAAATTTAGCCAGCCGCTCGTCGCTCGAAAGCGGTGTGATCTGTTTGATCAGCGTACTCGAAACATGAGCTAACTCTTCGTCTGCCATCAGAAAGACTGTTTCGATGTTCGGGTCGAGTTGGCGGTTGGCCATCATCATCGTAAACTCGCCCGCGATGTCGGTAAGCGGTCGCACGCCTCGAACCATGACTCGTGAATTACACTCGCGCACGAATTCGACGGCCAATCCGGTGAAAGATCGCACTTCAACATTGCCACAATGCGCCGTCGCCTTGGTCAACAAGTCGACGCGTTCTTCTGGAGAAAACAGAGCCGTCTTTTCAATATTAATACCAACGCCGATAACCAGCTTCTTAAAGAGTCGGCTCGATCGCTCAATGACACTCATATGTCCTAGCGTTGGCGGATCGAACGAGCCGGTATAGACCGCAATGTCAGAGTTCAAGTCTTTCATACCGGCTCCAGCTTGGGAGGATTCGTCTTGTCGGCGGCATGGAACAACGCGACGATCGTCGCTTTACGTAGGTAGAAGATCGCCACGGCATAGAATACAAACTTAACGAGCGTCCAGACACATTGCACCACGACGCCGACGATGATGGACATGCGAGCAATGATCTGACCAAACTTCTCAGCGCCTTGGTTGTCGCCGTTTGGGGCTTGCATCATGCGTGGCATATAAAGTTCCATGATCGGACTCATGCTAAGCTGTTGAAACACAAAAGTAATCAGTTGGCCCGTCTCATACACCAGCATGCAAACACAGACAGCCAACAACAGCTTTCTCCCGGCTTCTTTCAGACCGAGTGTTTTCAAGCCGGAATAGACCATTGTTCCGCACAGGATTAGCTGCGCAACACAGAGGATTGTGTTGGCGATCGCGAACCGTTTCAGCTCGGCAGCGATCGCCGCGTTCATCTCCTGTTGGGCTTGAGCCTGCTCCGGTGTAATGGCTCCCATACTGCCGAACATTTGTTGCATCTGAGCGCCGAACATCACGTTGATGCCTTTGAGCGTGCCGGAAAAAAGTCCGAGCACACCAAGGACGACGCCGATGATGCAAATCGCCGTCAGACCGCCCGTCCGTCTAACTGCGACATCGGGTAAATCTGACGGTCGATAGGGGCTGACGTCTGTAAAGGGATTTGGCTTTGGAGGCTCGGTCACGATTCGGCCTGTTTGGGAATTGCTATTTGAAAGGCGACTGTCCTTGGCGAAGTGGCGAGAAGGTCATTGCGATCTCGTCGGCAGTATAGCCGTCTTCACCCATCCGAAACGCAGATGCGACAGACGCGTTGAGGTACACGATCAACCCGTAGATGCAGAGCGCCAAGCTCGTAGGTGCACAGTAACAGCTAAAAATCGTGCCAAGCCCGCTGACCAAAGAAATGATTCCTAACGTCCTCGCCTTGTACTTCCAATTGCGATAGCCGGCGAAGAGATTCAACATGCCAATGCTTCCAACCACGGCACCCAGCCCGCCGTAAATCCAAGACACCATATTGACCACCGTCTCGGGCGGTGGACCGTTGCCTTGTTGGGCTTGGGGGTTGTTCGCAAAGGCTTCTTGCATGGCGAAAGCCATGAAGAACCCCATGCCGATCAGTCCGAGTCCGGCCAGCAGATCGAGGGCGCCTTGTATCATCATCAAGATGCTAACAATACGCACTTGCCCGACCATCCCCGGCTCTTGGGGCGGCGGTAACGGTCCACCTCCCGTTTCCATCGGGATCTCGCCAAGCGGCGCTTCGTAAGGATTGGACATCGAGACGACTCGCTCTGTGTGTTTGATTAGCTCAAGGCGTAGATCAAGCGATCGACATCGTCTGCGTTGGCATAGGCATGTGCGCTGATCCGCAACCGGCCGTCGCGGCAACTGAGCGCTACGCCCGCGTCGAGGCACCGTCCGCGAGCTTCCATCGGGTCGCGCCCTGGCAGTTCGAAGGAAACGATGCCCGAACGGTGATCAGATTCGCGATGGCTCAAGATGGAAGCTCCAATTTCGGCGAGTCGTTCACATGCCAAGTCGGTGATCGACAAGACCTGGTCCGCAATTGGCGAATGGTGAGATGTGAGACCGAACTTCGTCAGCATATCCAAGCTGGCGCCGAGTGCCAACAGTCCGACCATATTCTGCGATCCACCTTCGTAACGAGCTGCGGTGCGTCGCAGGTTGAGTTCGACGCGGCTGAAGTCGTATTGATGGACAACGCTGTTCCAGCCAACTCCGATCGGGCGAAGCAGATCGAGGTGTTTGCGTTTGATGAATAGGATGCCCGCTCCCTCGGGACCGAGCATCCATTTATGCCCATCGGCCGCGAGAAAATCCACATCGGTCTTCCGCACATCCAGTGGAAACACTCCCATACCTTGAATTGCATCCAAACAGACAAGAATCCCACGTTCGTGGGCCAATCTTACTAACTCGGCGACATCGATACGCCAACCGCTTGCGTAGCCAACCCAACTGATCGAAATAATCTTCGTCCGCGCGTCGCAGGCCGCCAGCAATC
The DNA here is from genome assembly GCA_020638995.1 of Planctomycetaceae bacterium. GTDB lineage: Bacteria > Planctomycetota > Planctomycetia > Pirellulales > Pirellulaceae. The sequence goes on along the minus strand of JACKHM010000005.1, from coordinate 425,543 downwards.
TTTCAACATCCACGCGTCCTGTTTCGACCGGCACCAACTTCGCATCAACGCCTCGCGAGGCCAAGTTCATCCACGGGTATAAGTTGGAGGGAAATTCGTTGGCTGGCGTCACGATATTGTCGCCGCTTTGCCAAGGATATCCTTCTGCGACCATTCCGATCCCTGTTGTTGTATTGCTGACCAGCGAGACTTCCTCGCGTTCAGCCCCCAAGATCGCAGCCGCGCGATCTCGAGTCTTCTCGATCGCAGCGGCCCACTTTGGCCACACTGTATCGCCTTCGGAACAAGCTTCTCGAGCCCAACTCATGGCGGCATCGCGCGCGGGGGAGGGCAGGGGGGCGACCGCAGCGTTGTCGAAATAGGCCCACCGAGCCGTCACCGGCATCAGGTCTCTGAACTCCTGCCACGAGGGCGCGTCTTGGGATTCTTTGTTCATGTGTACACCTGTTCGGTTGGCTGACTTTTTTAATCGAACCGCACCTGTCACCCTCCGTCGTGATGAGACTGCCGTGCCACTCGTCGCCAATCGCCGGGAAGTAGCGGGCGATGCGGGCTCGATGCCTCCCGGCAGGATCACGAGGACGCTGAAAAGGAATCCGAAGAATCCTCGCAACACACCGGTGACATCGGAAACATGGGAATTATACTAACTTAAACACTGTGGCGCGAGCGGACGGTCGTTCGAGCACGCAGCTGCCCGAAAACAACTGCCGACGGTCAGAAATCGGCTGTCAGGGGAACCGCGGGTCAGGCTTGCAACACTGAGGAAAGCAGCGAATGCCCAAGGCGTTATGTCTGACGGGGATGGTGATCGCCATCGTCGTCTTCCTACTCTTCTTGCTGGACCTAATTATTAAGGTTCCGTTTCAGCGCGCAAACCTCGTTATGGACGTGGTCTTTGTGTTGTGCGCTGGCACATTGGGCTTTATCAGCTGGACGACGTTTCGGGAACAAGATTGAGCGGCCTGCCAAGATTAAGCGACGCGCAAAACCGAACGCCCGGATGCGGCTTGCCGTTGCGGCGCCAGTCGAGCCACTAAGCCCTGCATGGTAACGGTTGCCACCTGTCCTTTGCTTCTTCGACGGTGGACGGTGGCTAAAATTCGTTCCAGCGTTGCGAGTTCCGTTCGATCTCGTAATGTCTCTAAGTCGACGACCAGATGGACAAGTCCCTGGGCACGCGAAGCACGGGTGAGAGCGCGATTGATGGCCCACTCGGTGCCACCAAGTTGCCAACGACCCTTCGAGGGCAGCGTGAATGAGATCGGTGCCTGCCACACTCCGAAGCGGAGCGATTGGGGCTGGAAGCCCGTATAGAGTGGCGAGCGAACGACTGAGATGCGGTGCTTGACCAGGAGATCGAGATTGCTTGACAAGTCCGAATCGGTAATCGCCAGTGTTCTCACGGTGGCCCGGTGAGCGTTCGCCATTTCGACACGCTGTGCTAATTCCCGGGCAAAATGCGTTCGGCCGACATGCGGACCAACCCATGAATTATCCGCTAGGATGGCGAGTTCATGGCGGAGTGACTCGCCACGAAGCTTCTCAGCAACTCCATCGCAGCCCGGCGCCGAGGTCGCAAAGGTTGCCGGTACCTGGAACCGCTGTAGCGTCTTAAGTAACTGAGATAGCTCGCCTTGGAGCTCGGTTGCAGAACGCCTCTTAAAATCAATAGAAAGTCCGAAGATTCCAGTACTTTGCGACATCCTGTTTCTCTTCCTTCTGAACCTTGAATTCCGTTTCTTCACGATCTGCCTCGCCTTCCGTTCCATCGGCAGGAATGCCACACGCGGTACACGTGGCAACATGCAAGCGTGGTAATCCTCCGCGTCGTTGCGGCCCACCTATTCTGCCGTGATTCCGCTAAAAACAACTGTGCCGACACGCTAAGCACTGCGGTTTGCCGGAACTGCTTGGATCACGTCCTTTGGGTGTACCTCAAGGACAACTCCAAAATACGCGCCCTCAGGCATTTTTTCTCGCTTAAAACGTAGCCCTCAGGCCCCATAAGCCGTTATAATGCCAGCAGCTTAAGCTCTGGCACCCCGCTCGCTCTCCGTTTGGGTGTTGCCCCCGATTCGTCGATTTCTACTCGCGAGGTTTTCCGTATGGCTTCCAACGATCCGCTGTTCGATGATCTGGAACCACTATCTGACGAATTCGATCCCTTGGCCGAGGACCTAGAACCGTTAGCGGAAGATCTTGAACCGCTGGAGGAACTGGATCCCCTTTCGGCTGACACGTTCGTCGATGCTAGCGACCATGATCCGCTTGGTTTGGGAAATATGGATCTGGGAGTTGCGCCTGCGGAGACGGTGATCCCTGCGCCCGCGGCCGCTGAACCAGTTGCTGCTGCCGAGGTGCCAGAGGCAGCCCAAGTCCCGGAAGCCAGCGATATCGCCGACGACGCCCATGAGGAAGAGTTCGAGGAAGATGAGTATGAGGACGACGACACGCCGCGGTTTCGCCGATTCAGCGTGCGCAGTCTCTTGCAAGGAATTGGTGCCTGTGGTTTCTCGATGATCGTCCATGTCATTGGCCTTGTGATTCTGGGTTTGATGACATTCGACTCTGCCATCGAAGCGGCCAGTCAATTGATCGTCGCTTCCGCGCCGCGAGAGGAGATCGAAGATCCGCCGGTCGAAATCGAGCTGCAGGAGGAAATCGAAGTCGTGACCGAGCAAACAGTTTCCGTGTTTAGCGCGGCACCGGCGGTTGGCATCGCAGGTGGCGGACCTGTGGCTGCAGGCAGCCCCACGCTTGACATGACGCTCGTGGAGAAAGCCGAGACTACCGAGATTCACATTGATGCACCAACGATCGGTATGCTCGATTCGACAGTGTTGGTCGAAGCCGTGCCCGATGGCGAAGTGAAGGGCGAGCCGCGCGATATCGTTGACAGTTATCAGACTGCGATGGATCGAATTACTCAAGAGCTAGTTTGGATGCTTGACAAGAGCCCAGTGCTCGTCGTTTGGTGCTTCGATCAGTCTGAGAGTATGAAAGACGATCAGCAGGAATTGCGAGATCGTGTTGCGAACGTATACAACCAGCTCGGCATCGTCGGAAACTCCAACAGCGATGCATTGCTGACTGCGGTCACCAGCTACGGAAACGGCTTTATCGACCACACTCAAAAGAAGCCGACGAGCAATCGTGACGAGATTCGGAAGGCGATTGACTCAGTGCCCATCGACAACACGGGTGAGGAGATGATGTGCCAAGCTATTGGTCAATCGATCACTCTTTACCGTGATGCAGCTCGACGCGGACGTCAGATGGCGATGATTTTGGTCACGGACGAGAGCGGCAACCGTGACAATAACGATCGTTTTCTCGAACAGGCGATCGCCGCTGCAAAAGCCGCAAGTTGCAAGCTCTATGTACTGGGTCGGGAATCCGTGTTTGGATATCCCTACGCTTACATTCGTTGGCAGCATCCGGAAACTAAGCATATCCATTGGTTGCAGATAGATCGCGGGCCAGAAACGGCTTTTCCCGAACAATTGCAAACCGACGGTTTTCGCCGCCGTCATGATGCCTTCAGCAGCGGATTTGGGCCGTACGAGCAGACTCGAATGGCGCGCGAGACGAATGGTGTATTCTTTATGCTCCCGAGCGTTGAAACGAATCTAGTCGGTGCTGAGAAGCATAAGTACGAACTCGAAGCCATGCGGCCGTATCGACCCGACTTGCGTTCGCGTCAGGAAGTGTTCGTGGATCGAGACAAGTACCCGCTGAGGTCGCTGATTTGGAAGGTGATCTCGGACTTGAATCCACACAATAAAGGGGCGCAAAAAGCGGTTGAATTACGTATGGAGTTCTCGCTTGATCGCGCCGAGTTTGCCCAGCAAGCGCGTCAAGAACAGCAAAAGGCGAAGATGCACTTGCAGTACATGGCCGAAGCCGAGAAGGCGCTCGCGGCGGGAAAGAGACTTCGAGATCAGGAAGTAGAGCCTCGCTGGCGAGGAAACTATGACATTATCTACGCACAACTTGTGGCGTACCAAGCTCGGATTTATGAGTATGGCGTCGCTCTCGAAGATTTCATCCGCGAACCCAAAACAGCGCCTCTGATGAAGGGTACAAGCCGGTTGGTGCATTGGGACATTGGGACGGTCAAAAAGACTCGCACAGAAGAGTCGAAACCGTATATCGATCGCGCGACCGACCTGTTCAAGGAGGTTCAGGAGACTCACCCCGGGACTCCTTGGGCCGCTCGCGCCGTCTGGGAGATGGGACGCGGGTTTGGCGTAGATCTGCATCCCGACTATCACTTTCCCTACAGCGGTACTGTGACGATCAAACCACCGAATCTATAGCTCGAGCACCGAACGCGAGGTGCTACGGCTCTGAGTTTCGTGATTGGATGCTATAGGAGAATAGCGACCATGACGATGACTCAGCAATGATCGGTGAATTAAGATGAAGGATGCCGTTTGTGTCATTCATTTCGCGAGAGGATCGACAGGATGCCAAGGAAGATTTCACGTCGAACCGCCGTTCAATCTCTTGCCACCACCATCGGCCTTACGGCGGCAGGAAGTTTGAATTCGCCAGCACGCGCGGCAAAACGTGCCCCCAAGTGGGAGGCTGCCATCGACCGCGGATTGAAATGGGTGGCCAGCGAACAGTCGTCGCTTGGGCATTGGACCGCGGGTAACTATCCGACGGCAATGACGGCCCTTGCCGGCACTGCGCTGATTTGCTCAGGATCGACAACCACGCAAGGTCCTTACGCTCGACACATCCGCCGGGCCGTCGATTATCTCACGACCAAGAGCCGTCAGAACGGGCTAATTGGTGACCCCAATACAGACAATCGTTACACCTATGGGCACGGATTCTCGATGCTCTTTCTTTCGCAGATACTCGGGGAAGAAGAAGATGCCGAGCGGCGCGAGGAGCTGATCGATATCTTAAATCGTGCAGTTGATTTTAGTGGCAAAGCGCAGACGCCGTCTGGCGGTTGGGGATACGTCAGCGCGAAGGATGGCAACAACTTCGATGAAGGGTCGACGACGATCACACAAGTCCAAGGATTGCGAGGCTGTCGCAACGCCGGCATTCCGGTGCCGTCCGAGACGATCGAAAATGCCAAGCAATACATTTACAGTTGCAAGAACGCCGATGGCGGCATTTCCTACAGTTCGAGGAATCGAGGCAGTTCGCGGCCCGCAATTACCGCGGCGGCGCTCGCCACGCTCTATAACGCTGGTGACTACGACAGCAAACACGTCCCAGAGATGTTAACGTACGCGAAGGGGACGCTTCACGACATCACTTCGAACGGCGCGAGATCGTTCGGGCATTGGCATTACACTTACTTGTACTACTCACAGGTCGTCTATCGACAGGGTGCTTCCGACTGGGAGCCGTTCCGGGACAAACTCTATAATCGTATCATCGCCGACCAAGCCACTAACGGAAGCTGGACCGGAAACATCGGCCCGATTTACGTGGCCGCCTGCAATCTGATCATGTTACAGCTCGATAAGGCCTACCTGCCCGTCTATCAACGGTAAAGCGGTTCCACTGTTAACGCAGCTCTAAGCCGCGGCCCCAAATGCCTTTCCGTCTTGGCTCGCGCGGCAGGAACCCCTAGAATGGCCATCCTGCATTGGACTCTGTAATCTGTGATTTCGTATCACTCTCTCCTTGTGGAGGAAGGCTAGTGGCTGGACGAATTGAAGGGACGGTGGTTTCAATAAGTGAGTCAGGAAACCTCGTCACCGATATTGCCGCCGATCAACTCGCGGGAGTTCCGCGTGGCGATCAGGTCTCGGTCCGCTGCGATGAGCATGAGACGTTAGGGATCTTCGACATCGGGCATGAACAGCCGCCGTTTACGTTGATTGCGGTCCTGGGACCGAGTGGATGTTTGGAGTTAGAGATTGTGACCGATAGTGCCAAGATCATGCTCGGTGTGGCCGTTGGCGAAAAGGTTGAAGTTCGCTGGTGATCCTCGTCTCCGGAGCGTTCTCTGCGGCCAGTCGATTTAGCTCATGACATCTCTTTCTCGTAGATTACGTTACCTGCTCCTGCAAGTGCGTAACGCGAATGATCCAATGCGGCAACAAGAGCCGCAGTGTTTCGCAAAAGCTTTCGGCTGCGATCAGAATCGGATTACGATCTTTGACATTCTCGCTGGTGTCCCATCGCTGGAATACCTCAGCCGGTTCGACGTCGTTGTGTTAGGCGGCAGCGGCGACTACTCGGTTGCGGACGGAGGCGACTGGCTGCCTGCTGCTCTGGAGACCATGCAAGAACTCTACGACATTTCCAAACCGACCTTTGCCTCGTGCTGGGGCTTTCAAGCGATGGCAAAGGCGCTGGGCGGAGAAGTTGTCACGGATATGAACCGGGCAGAATTGGGCACGGTTCAAGTTCGGTTGACAGATGTGGGCAAATCCGATCCTGTTTTCGGTGCATTGGGGTCGGAATTCCTCGCACTCATGGGGCACCAAGACATCGTCGACCGTCTACCCCCAGAAGCTATCCTGCTCGCTTCGAGTGATATCGTTGAGAATCAAGCCTTTTGCTTTGCCGACAAACCAATTTACTGTACTCAGTTTCATCCTGAACTTGATCGAAAGTCGTTCCTGCAGCGCGTCGAAGCTTACCCACAATACGTTTACAATATTGCGGGCATGTCGCTGGATGACTTTGCACGCGAGCGATGCCAGGATACGCCGGAGGTTGCAATGCTCCTCAACAACTTTTTGGAGCACTGTTTCGGTAGTTCGATCTAGCCCAAGGATTCGCGGTCAACACCAGAAGCCGGGCATTCGCCTCGCACTTTATCAAGTTAAGTGAGGTTACACCCGATGCCGCACGTAGCCTTCGTTCCTCTTACGGGCCTTCGTGTCGGCGATAGCAAGTTGCTTGAGCTGGGTATGTCGCTCCCGGGATTAGCGCCGCGGGCAAACGCGATCGAACAACTTCCTGCGTTGGGTGTATTGACGTTGGCTGGCTTGACGCCGCCGAACTGGTCCTGCAGCTATCACGAGGCAGCAGCTACCAACGACGCGCTCGTTGATGCGATCGTAAGCCAATCTCCGACCATCGTCGCGATATCGGCGCTGACCGCGTCGATTCTCGAAGCCTATCAGTTACGTGTCAGCGCGCGGCCTCGAAGAGTTTCCGCCGCACTGGGAGCCGCCACTCCGTATCGGCTATGGCGAGGCCGAGCCAGATGTCTTCGACCTTCTGGAAATCGTTACGCGCGAGACACCATCAAGCTGGTTACGCGGAGTTGTCGTGGAGAAAATTCTGTTCCAGTCCAATGCCAATGCATTCACCCACGATCGATTAATCAATTTGTCCGAGGTGGATGAGGCGGATCTAGAGACCTATGTCGAGCTTCTGAAGTCTGCACCCAACGGCTCGAAGCTTGCGGCTTCTCACCAATTTGAAATCGATCGCATCTTTCAAGATGCTGACGATCCAGAATTCGGCTCCCCGATCACGGACGCTCGTCGTGAATTGTTGATGTCACTTCGCAGATTGCGGACCGACAAGAACGATGTGTTGCCGGAATAGCGAAGCAAACTCAAAAACACATTGCTGTCACTGGCAAGGTGCGAGACGCGGAACGGCTAGTTCCCTTCGCCGATCTGCTGCATCTTCTCCGAAAGTATGCGGTCGAGGAAACGAAACACTTCCTCGCTGGCTTGCTCCATGCTATCGAGTGCATCTGTGAGCATGGTGCAGGACGCGTCGTCGTCGATCTCTAGTAAGCTGAATACACGCCTCGTGGCATCATGAACATGAGCATGAGGTGTCTGTAGCCCGCGAAAAGATGGCATCGTTGAGAATGATGCTTGCCCTTCACCTTCGTAGTACCATTTGCCTAAGCGACAATTGCGATGATCGACAAACTCGAACGCAGGTTCCTGTTCAAGTACGCTCAAGTACGTGTTAACCTTCCAAGTGATGTGGTCAAGTTTTGCAAGACTCATGAAAACGCGATCGTTTGCGGCAGTGATCCGTCGTCGCGCATCGACATTCTTTTCATTGGTCTCTTGGATTCGATCGTTGAACGCCGCCACAGTATCTCGTATTTGGTCGGTTCGCTCATCGAGGTCTCTCATTCGCTCCGCAACTCGAGTCGAGTTCTGCAGAATCTGCTCGACGGACGCGCTGATGCTGCCGACAGCTCCCTGCGTCTGCCGCGACAATTCCTTGACTTCGCCAGCCACTACGGCAAAGCCCTTACCAGCTTCGCCTGCTCTTGCGGCTTCGATCGTCGCATTCAACGCCAGCAAATTCGTCTGATCGGCGACATCGTCTATCATGTCGACGAACTTGCGAATACCCATTAATTGCTTGTCCGTTGCTTCGACCAACTCGCGAATTTCGGAAACCGCGTTGCTGAGTTCTCCCGTTTCCGATCGAATCGCTTGGGACTCGTTTGACAGCTGAATACAATGGCTCTCGATCTTCCGACAGTTCTTGATATTCTCCTCGCTGACGGCGACAGACTCCGCGAGGTGCTGCTGAACATTGCCTAAGCCCTTCTTGAGCTGCCGGTTTTCGCTCTTGAGGATTTCCGTCAATCCGTCCGACGGGCTGTTTCGTTGCAGCACAGCCAAGGACTCTTCCATTAGCGACATTTTTCGTCTCCCCCTCGCTCGTTAATACCGGCCGATTGTTCAAAAATAGGTCAGCGTCAGCGCGAGGCGGAAAAATCTGAAGCACGCTCTGCAAGGCGCCAAGGCGTTGAATCAAACACAATCGGTTTTACCCGGATAATCGGGTTGTGCAGCCTCGGGAATCGAACTCGTCGGCTTAGCCGCCTGGTGGTTTTCCACAAGTTCAAGTCCACGGTGTGGCCGACCGAACTCAGTACTCTACAGAGGTCGAAGAAGCGTTCGCACCACGCATCTCACCTACTGAGCCTAATCACCTATGACGCAAGTAGGGGACGCTGGTCCGAATGGCGACTTGAGTCGAATCGAAACATGTGCGGCAACCACTCGGTGTCCGATGTATCATCCGTTCCCAAGGCGTTCATTCGGATGGCGTCGTTGGCTGGCGCTGGACGGAGGGAGCTCTTCAAGCGGAGTCCACATGATCGGAGCTTCATCATCACGCCTGTTGCCAATGCGTGCTTCGGCGCTGCGCCGCCACTGTCCTTCTGGCGAGCTGTTGTCAATCGGCAGGGAGCTCGCTTGGCTTGGCTGAGGTAGCAGCTCTAATTGCCTTTGGCCGGCGCCAAAGATCGCCTCCACCGTTGCCGAATACTCACCCTCAGCAGAGATCGTGTGGTTGATGTGGTCGATGACCAATAGCACATCGATCGGCGAAAGCCAGCCGTCGCCCGAGACGTCGAAGAATTCACTCTGCCGCTCCGCGCGTGCCTCGATCTGACGCAATACGGATTGGACCGACAACTTTCTTGCACCGGCTCGCGCATGTTCATTGATCAAGACGAGAGCATCCAACGGACTCGTTTGGCCATCGCCGTTGACGTCCGTGGGCTTGGATTGATTTCGCCAGTGGTCCGCGTTCTGTGCCGAGAACTCAAACTGCTCATCGACCAGCCGAACATTTCCTTCCCTGTCGGCTGTAACTCGCAGCATCTGATCACCAACGCTAAACAAGAACTCGCTCTGAGGCGTTTGGTCGCCTCGCAATGCGTTGGGGCTTTCTGCGGTGATCAGCATGGGTACCACAGGGCGGCCAAAATGTCGGAGGACTTCTTCCCGGGCCACCTTTACCAATTGTCTCGTCTCGGCTTCCATACCTGCAGTGGTGTCGTCACCGGCAGGAACTGCGTCGTTTGGTGAGATTGTCGCCTGGCCGAGGATTGTTGTTGGCTCGTGGATGTCGACAGCGGTGATTGAATTGCGAGCGATCGAGTACAGTACGTCGTCAATGAACGCACCGCGTAGGACCTGCGAGTTGTTTGCGACCTCGCCACGCAACTGCACACCGTCACGAGACTCGATGGTGGCGTTGACATCGATTTCCAGTACCGCCAGATCATCTTCTCGATAGTATTCCCATGCCTCGGGATAACCATCTTCGTCGGCATCGATTCGTCGCCGGCGGTTTTCAGCCAGCGGAATCGCTAGAACGTCGTGTGCCGCAAACCAGCCAAAGGCGTGGTGATCGGTTTCGGCGATAGAAAACGAATTGCGATAGAAGCTGTGCCGGCCGACGATTCTTGGCCGAGTCACGTCGGTGACATCGAACAGGATGACCTGTGTCGAGCCGGTCGTATCGGTCACTGCATTGCGACCGATCGTCAGCAGATGATTCTCGTCGATCATCTGCATGTAGCTGCTAAATCCTGGCAAGGTGACGTGCCCGACCGGCAGCGGCTCGGAAGGATCGCTCATATCGATCACGAATAACGGATCAATGTCACGGAAGGTCGTGACAAACGCACGATCGCCTATGAATCGCACCGACTTGATGTATTCGGTAAAACCCAGGTTCTGCAAGTCGCCGACGACTTCCATGACGCCTTCATCATCGCGCAACACAAAGATCGTGTTTTCGGCGTTGTTCGAATAGTTGCCGCCACCACGATTCCAAAGAGTCGTCGCAATTCGGAGGTAACCGTCGAAGGTATCGACCGAAAACTGATTCAAGAGATAACCGGCAACGTGTCCGAACGACGCAAAATCCACTAATCCCGTGTCGGCATTCCAATCGAACTTGAGAATCTGGGTCGTATCGCCGTCTTCGTAGTTGTAACTTCGATCTAGCACATACAGGCCGTCCCAACCGCCATAGATCGTGTCCGCTCCGCTCGTCAGTATCCCACTTGCGCCGCTCAAACCCGGCTCATTGATCGACATATCGATCGACACGACCGAAACCAAATTCCGCGCCGACTTGTCCTGTGGCCGATAAATGTCTTCGGGTGCGATCGCTAGACCTGTCCTAACTAGATTGCCATCGGCGTCATAGCTCGCATAGTGCGGCAGCATTGAATCGAACAACTCGGTCACGCGAATAATGTAGTCATCTCGCGTTTCATAGGTGCATGTCTGCATCGGCGGGATGATCGATATACCATCCGCGACCACCGGCATGGGGTCATCGGCGAGCGGCTCGCAAGTCAGGATGGGGCCAGGAATCGTCAGCCGCTGATTTCTCTGCACAAGAAAGATCTGGTTGCCGATTCGACGCGATTCGACATACGTTCCATCGAGTTTAGTTTTCTGGACAAGTTTGGGACTGCTCCGATCGGAAACATCGAACACGCTGACGACCGTAGTAGCCGACGATTGCTGCGGATACTCAGGAGAAATTCCAATCCCGGCGCCGTCGATCAACGCATCAGTCAAACTATTTGTGCCGCTTGCCGTCTGGGCAGGGCTTTCGGGAGAAAAGATGTCCCGCCAAGCGATCTCATAATTCTGAGAAACGACCGTCAAGCGTGTGCCGTTCAGATACTCGCCGATCGGTTGCCCTTCGATTGTCGTTTGCGAAACGATCGACAATTCGTCGGCGGGCCATGCCTTAGCGATGACCAACTCACCTTCGCGCACGACATATAAAAACTCGCTGTCCGTTTCAACGATGTCAGCCTCGTCGATACCTTGTACCTGGACATTCGTCTCTGAATGAACACGCACTTCGCTTGCTGAACTTCTGTCGATCGCAGCACCTTCAGCGAACGTCGAAAAATACAAGTCGCGATACCAGGGATACTGTTCAATCGTAGTGCCGAAGACTTGATCCCATTGCCCCAACGCTTCTTCAAGCAGCGGCCCGAACAGAGTTTCAGAATCAAACTTGCGCAACAAGGCTTCGCGCGACGAGCTGACGTATACGGTAACGTCGGCCTTTAATCCGCCATCGACGACATACGTAAAGTGGTCTTCTCCCGAGAAGCCAGCGGGCGGAGCGTATGTGATCGAATCGTAAGCCTCGCCAATCGAGATGGTTGCTCCGGCATCGCTTGTTGTGACTTCAGTGATTCGCTGCGGCCCTGTATAGTCGGCACCAAACAAGTCGTTCGCAAGCACATCCAGATTGTCGGTGAAATCGGGCTCGACACGGAACTGGTCATCGCGAACTCGGCGCACAACATTCACCGTCACGTATTCAGTCCAAATGTCATCGACGATGTACTGAAAACTGTCCGACCCAACAAAGTCCTCGTCCGGCGTGTAAGTGACCAGGCTGCGATCGCTGCTGACCGTGACACTGCCGCTGCTGGGACCAATCACGTCCGTAATTTCGCGTTTTCCTTCGTATGGGTCGCACAGAAATCCTCGCTGTTGGAAATCATTGGCGAGAACATCGATTTGCACTTCATCGCTATTCTGATTTACCACCTTAGCGTCGTACAAGGTTCGACATACGTTCGACGGTGGTTGCGTCTGTGATCCTCCACCGCCTCCTCCACTACCACCTCCACCAGTCGGCGTCTCTGTGACCGTTACCGTGACAGTTGCCGTGTACTTTTCGTCGACTGTGTAGTTGAAGGTGTCGATGCCAAGGAAGTCCGCGGGTGCGGTGTAAAAGACGCCTTGCCCATCCGGAGCAATCTCGATTGTGGCATCGGCTTGCGAAGTCGTTACGCTCGTGATTCTGTCAACGACATCGGTTGTCACCCATCGCCGAGAATCTCCTGGGGCGTAACGATCATCTTGCCACGTGAACGTGTCATTGCTGACTAAATCAATATATCGGCCGGCAAGATCGCCTTGGCCGTTTGTGTAGAGTCGCGGCCAATCATCTCGCACTGGACGATGCACCTGCACGGTCACAGACTGCTCATGACGACCATCAACGACGTAGCGAACGGTTTCGATACCTTGAAAGTCATGTGCCGGTGAGTAGGCAATGGATAAACCGTCATCGGCGATGGAGAAGGATCCCGCGACATTTTCGCGCACGACGAGATGCGTGATCTGCTGATCGCCTTCGTAGCCGTCCCAGAACGAGTCGTTTGCCAGAACATCCAGCACAACTTCTTCTGTGTTCCAAACAATATTCAGTTTCGTATCGGCGCTGAGCGGATCGCGAATGTTGACGATAACTTCCGCCGGGTAAAGATCGTCGACGAAGTAAATAAACGCATCCTTACCGACTTCGTACTTCGGCGGAGTGTAGACAATTGATTGGCCGTTTGCGCCCACCTCGACAGATCCGCCGAGCAGTGTTTCGCTGACGCTTGTGATTTGCTGGGCACCATCGTATCCGTCCCAGAACACGTCGTTTGCCATAACGTCCAACGTCCACGCTTCGTCGTTGGGGTTGATGGTGTATTGATCGTGCGCCAGCGGTGCGACCAACGAGACGGAAACCGTAGCCGAAAGATTGTGGTCGACGTAGTAAGTAAATGTTTCGGTACCAAAACCATCTGCCGGCGGGGTGTATTCCAGGGACTTGCGATCGTCAGCGATACGGATCAAGCCGCCCTTGCTGCCAAAACTCGTGCTCGTGATCAGACGTGGCCCCGAATAGTCTTGATCGAAGACGTCGTTTCTGAGCACATCCAAAGCTTGAGGATCGCTGTTCTGGCGAACGTCAAAGAAGTCGCCGCTTGCGTCCAGCAGCACGCGGGCCTCGAGCGGTTCGAGGTACAATCGCCGTTTGCGTCGATCACGTCGTTTCATTGCAGTCTTAACTCATTCGCCCAGCGAATCTCGTAAACTTGAGCATGCTGCTACCGGTAAAAGCGTTAGGTCACCCAGTCCTAGGCCCTCCCAGGATGGAACACTTTGCGAATGCTGTCAACTTGTTTGCTAGACCACACTTCCGCCAGCGGGGGAACCTCCCCAAGGCAGCTACCGTTTGTCGCGAGACCAAAGTGAGTCGGACGGCGCTATGTTTTGTACGACGTGAGCCAATTCAGCGGTCAGACGCAGCGCACGGTCGAGTGGTCCGGCCCACGGTTCGGCACGCGAACGGTGCCATGCGACTAGCGCCAGGTCGATCGCCGGGTCGTCGCCAGCTTCGAGCGGATGGTCGGTAAGTTGGTCGTAATACTTCCGGAAGACCGTTGTGGCGGCAAAGAACTCTCGCAATCCAACGGTATCGGCCAATGCTGCTTGCAGACGGAGTGTGGCATGTTCATGCACGACTTTGCTCGGATCATTCTGCAAACCCCAATCGGGCAGCGTGATCGCATCAGGACCTTCGACCAGCAGGTGGCACAACTCGTGGAGTACCATCTGAGCGAGTGAGTCGTCGGCGTCGAGCGTCTCGGGCGTGCCAATTCGCAAGATGCCACACCCATCCCAGGAAGCGAACACTTCCGCACTTCGCTCGACCCTGATGCCGAGCGAACTCGCCGCGTGAAGCCAGACGAGATCAAGCGGGTCTTGGTAAGTTGCCGAGATGGGGCGCATAGAACTTCAATGTCGCGTTAATAGGTGGTAACTCGCGGTCGTTGCGGACTTCGGAAATCGCGGAAGCCTCGCGGGCCTAATTGATAATCTCACGAATAATATGCCCATGCACATCCGTAAGTCGCCGCTCGATCCCGTTATGGTAAAACGTGAGCTTGGTATGGTCGATGCCCAGCAGATAAAGCGCCGTAGCGTGCAGATCATAGCAGTAGGTAGGATGCTCGACCGCCGCAAACCCTAATTCGTCGGTCGCCCCGTATCCTACTCCCCCGCGAATGCCGCCTCCTGCCAGCCAAGCCGTGAAGGCTCCCGCATTGTGGTCGCGTCCGGATGCTCGATTGCCTTGCCCAGCAGGTTGCCGTCCAAACTCAGTTGTGCAGATCACAAGTGTCTCGTCGAGCAAGCCGCGCTGTCGCAAGTCGTCTAGTAGCGCCGAGGCACCGGTATCCAGGACACGTCCCCAGTAACCATGATCGCGCACAACATCTTCGTGCGAATCCCAATTGGGACGGATCTCTTTCGCAGTCGTGTTCTCCGCACCACAGTACAGTTGCACAAAGCGAACGCCGCGTTCTACCAGCCGGCGAGCTAACAAGCACTGCCGTCCAAAGGGGCCGGTGTCTTTATCTGACAAGCCGTAAAGTTGCGAAGTTGCTTCTGTTTCGTCGCTCGTATCCGTCACTTCCGGAGCACTCAGCTGTAGTCGGGCGGCGAGTTCATAGGCGGCCATACGCGCTTCGAGATCCGAGTTGCCGGAGCGTTCGGCTAGATGCTGCTCGTTCAGCTGGCGGAGGAATTCAAGTCCTGCCCGGTCCGACTCACGAGTTACTCCGCGGAATTCCTGTGGAGGAAACAAGTCACTGATCGGTTGCCGATCTGTCCGCGAGTCGAGCGTTGTAGCTTGGTGCACAGCCGGAAGAAACCCGGCTCCCCAATTGATAATGCCGCCGGGGGGCAGCCCCCGGGGATCCGGCAAGACGACGAACGCCGGCAGTTCCTCGGTTTCGCTCCCCAATCCGTAAGTCACCCACGAACCCATGCTTGGAAAGCCGGGTAACGTAAATCCGGTGTTCATCATGAAACAAGCCGGCCCATGCAACGCCGTCTTGCTGTGCATCGAGTAGATGAACGCGAGGTCGTCTACTTGCCGGGCAAGGTTCGGAAACAAATTCGACATCCAAAGCCCCGATTCCCCATGCTGCTCGAAAGGCCAGAAGCTCGGCTGGCAATTACCGGGCTTTGACGCGAAGAACTGCAACTTGCCATCGGGGTCGAACGGCTGTCCGGCACGCTTTGCCAATTCCGGTTTGTAGTCAAAGGTGTCAACCTGGCTCATCCCACCAGGACAGAAGATTTGAATGACCGCTTTTGCTTTTGGGGCATGATCGAATGCGTCAGACGCCTTTGCCGCCAGTGCTTCCCGCTGCAGTAGATCCCGCGTTGCGATCCATCCCAGCCCACCACCGGTCCACCGCAGCATCTCGCGTCGACTCATGGTTAGCGGGTTCACTTTTCTGTTCTCCTCAATCCACATACACGAATTCGTTGGCATTGAGCAATGCTCGACAGAAATGCAGCAAGCCAAGACGCTCGACAAGAGCTTGGGCGGCACTCCTTTCGTCGGCAGTTGGCGGGCGATTGAACGCAAGCTGAAAGGCCAGATCGATCTGATCGCCAAGACTCGAAGATTCGTTTTCGAGACGTTCCGCAAAGTAACGCGACTGGCGCAACATGAAATCGTTGTTAAACATCGCCAGCGATTGCAGCGGCGTCGTTGTGACGTTTCGCTTGGGAGTTAAATTGGCCGGGTCCGGACAATCCAGTGCCGTCATGAATTGCGGTGGTGTCGTGCGGACGATGAAACGATACACACTCCGTCGCCACAGCTCGGGTGAATCGGCGGTCTTGTACCTGTAGATCGGCGCGTAGGCTTCTTCGTAATCAAAGTCGCGATAGCCAGGGCCAAACATGTCTTGATTCAAATTGCCTGTTACGGCGAGCACAGAATCTCGAATCACCTCCGCCTCCAATCGGCGCGGGTTCATTCGCCACAAGAGTTGATTGTCCGTGTCGACCGACACAGCGTCCGGCAGGACAACACGACTTGTCTGTTGATAAGTTTCGGACGTGACAATCAAACGATGGATTGCCTTCAACGACCACCCGTCCTGGATCAGCTTGCTCGCCAGCCAATCAAGAAGCTCTGGGTGAGTAGGGGGGCTGCCTCCATAACCGAAATCGCTTGGTGTCGACACGATGCCGCGACCAAAGTGCCAATGCCACAGTCGATTCACGATCACGCGGGCCGTGAGTGGATTCCTCGGATCGACGATCCAATCGGCCAAAGCCAGTCGACGTGCCGCTTCGCTCACCGATTCGTCGCCAAAAGTGATCGTTTCAGTCTTCCAACCAAGAGCACCCGGCGGCACAGAATCTCCCGGAGTTTCTGGATTGCCCCGGAGCAAGATGTGTACGGGCGCAGGCTGTTTGGGGTTTACTCCGAAGAACACCGGCGGCTCGCCAAGTGAAGCGAGTTGCCCAGAAACTTCGTCTTGTGTTTCGCGAAGGTCTGCTAACAGCTTCTCGTCCGTGTCGGGCATCTGCGCGTCTCGCGCAACGACCTGCAACCGTGGATCACCGAAGCTAATCTGATCGTGCCCATAACCATCACCGCCATCCGTCGAAATCAGCGTCAAGAAGGTTGCCTGGCTCGAAAGTTCGACCGCGACAGGAATGGCATCATTTCGACCGACTTTCTGATGCGCCGATAGTCGACCGTCTACAAGGATCCAGAACTCGGCGCTTGGCTCGATTGTCCGACCGCCATAACCTGCGGTAGTCGAGAACCTGAGTGTCGCCGGCTGGCTGCCATCTGGATCGTGGGGCCAAATCGCCGCGCGGATTGCTCGCAGATCGAACGTGATCCCTGCATTCGCATGAAGCCCAATCATCGAATGTCCGTCGGCATTGAAATCGAGTTCGCCAAGCTTTGTCGAGAACTGGCTGGCTACCGGTCCATTGCGGATCATGTCCCATGCCTTACCGCTATTTTTGGGCAGGCCGTGTGCAACCAAGTCGGTTGAACTGATCTTCGTCTGCTCGTTGGCCGGTACGAACACGCCGTCAACAAAGTCATAACTACAACTCGCAAAGTTGCCAGGGTTGACGTTGCCAAGGTCACCGAAGGGCCGCTCTTGGATCTGACCCGTGCGAGCATCGATTCCGAGGCCTTTCTTCCCAGTCCCAAATCCGTTACCGCCGCCAACCACATCGGCAAGATCGACGGCGCGGCCTTCGAGCCGACCAATCTCGCTGCCGATCCGAGCGAGCTCGCGTTTCAGCCGCTCTCGTTCGCTGTCGTACGCCTGACGCGCCGTCGAGCTGATGTCACGATCACCTCGCTCGAGTCCTGCAAACACCGCAGTCAATTGGTAGTACTCTCGCTGAGTGATTGGATCAAGTTTGTGATCGTGGCAGCGCGAGCAGTTAACTGTCATCGCCATTGTGGCCGTCATGACTTGAGTTACCATGTCGTCGAGGTCGAGCGACCGCGCAGCACGTTTTAGCACAGGGCTCTTGGTTTCGACTTGCCCGACAAAGTCCCAGGGTCCCGCAGCAAGAAAGCCTGTTGCCACGACGGAGTCTTCATCCTCCGGGGCGATGATGTCGCCTGCGATTTGCTCGCGGAGAAATTGGTCATACGGTTTGTCGTCGTTGAATGCGCGTATCACATAGTCACGATACCGCCACGCGTTGTCGCGCAGCTTGTCGCGCTCGAAGCCGTGCGTGTCGGCATAGTGCGCGATATCTAACCAGTGGCGAGCCCAGCGTTCACCGAGGCGAGGCGAATCCAGCAGGCGATCAACGAGCGCCTCGTACGCGCCGGGATCGTCGTCCATGACAAAATCTGCGACTTCCGTCGGAGTCGGCGGCAAGCCGACGAGGTCGAAATAGAGCCGCCTGATAAGCGTCCGCCGATCCGCGGCAGGGGAGGGGAGGAGGCCTTGTTCGCTGAGCCGGGCTCGTACGAATTTGTCGATTGGGTGTTCCGATTCGTGGCCTGCCGTGGTTGGCGGCGGGGGGTGGGAGATGGGCTGTAGCGACCACCACGAAGCGTCGGCCTTAGATTCTGCGCGAACCACGATCTCCTCAGGCCATCGAGCTCCTTGAGCGATCCACTCGCGAATTACATCAATTTGCTCCGACGAAAGCGATTCGCCTTCCTTCGGCATCGTGGGAGGCTCGCCGCCGGAACTGACGATCGCGTTCAGCAATACACTTTCTACCGGCTTGCCCGGGGTGACGAATTCCAGGTTTGTCAGATCTTTGGATGTTGAAAGCGACAGTTCACCGCTCCGCTCGGCATCGTTGTGGCAGCGGATGCAATGAGCTCGAAATATTGGCGCCACCTGCGCGGCGAAATCAATCTGATTCGCAAGCACGGGGCAAGCAACTAACGAGAACACGATCGTGGGAATTAAGCGGTGTGGCATGTGCGGGGCAGGGGGCCAATTGGACGAAGAGGCTGCCCTCAATCTAACCCAAAATTCCACGAATGGCGAATCGTGCTGCCGATCGGTTCAGAGCTTTTTGTCGATTTCATCTGGGGTTTATTCTCCTGGAAGGTGTCGTGGTTGCACACACCATCTTGTTGCTCTCGCCGTGGCGTGATGTGCTTACAAACACCAACGATGCTACCGCTGACTACAACCGATCCAAAGGGCTCGATACGCCGGTCGCGCCCACCGTGCTGACGTGTGTGTAGATCATTGTCGTGCTGACGTCCTTATGCCCCAGCAACTCCTGGATCGTGCGGATGTCCTTGCCATCTTCCAGCAGATGTGTCGCGAAGCTATGTCTCAACGCATGACACGTCGCCCTTTTCAAAATTCCAGCTCGCTTCACCGCATTGGTGACGGCCTTCTGCACACTCGACTCGTGGATGTGATGACGACGCATCTGCGGCGAGAAAACATCGGGGCCGCGTTCGTCCGCCTCACGCGGACGCGGATCCGTGCTCAGCTTATTCGCCGGAAACAGGTATTGCCAGCCGAGTGACTGTCCGGCCTGCGGATACTTCTCCGCGAGCGCATACGGCAACCAGACATTCCCCGCACCGGACTCCAAGTCCAGCGAGTGCAATTGCGTCACGGATTCCACTTGTCGATTCAAGGCCGATAACAGCTTGCCGGGCAATGGAACCGCTCGATCCTTCTCCCCCTTGCCATCGCGGACAAGGATCTGGCTGCGATCAAAGTCGATGTCCTTCACTCGAATCCGGCAAGCTTCCATCAATCGCAACCCCGAGCCATACATCAGCCCCGCCATCGTCCGCAACGGACCTTCCGGCACTTCCCGCAACACACGCCGCACCTCCCCGACGCTCAACACGACCGGCAATCGCTGCGGCTTCTTCGCCCGTTCAGCGTCGACCGAGATATCGAGCTTCAAGACTTTGCGATACAGAAACAGAATTGCCGAGAAGGCTTGGTTCTGGGTGCTCGCCGCGACGTTGCGATCGACGGCCAGATGCGTCAGAAAGTCGTTGATCGCTTCGTTGCCCAACTCCTTCGGGTGCCGCCACTGGCCCGTCTTGTCACGGTGGTAGCGGAGAAACTCTTCGAGCCACTTGATATAGGCCTCTTCCGTCCGAATCGACATATGCAATCGTCGCAAATGGTTCCGAACCTCTTGCAGCAGCGGCGATTGCGATCGTTTGATGGGCGAAGGAGAATTGGGATATGCAGAATTCGACATAATCGACCACCCGATTTCCATATATTCCAGCCGGTTCACATCGCCTCCCGGCGAATCACGAACGAGCGAAGTCGTTGTTGGCACACGATTGAGGCCACGTCATCGCGCGATCAAGTGATTGACATGTGTCCATGATTATGCAGAATCATGGACGTAATTCAATCAGGATTATATGGAATTCCACATACTACTTGTTCGTTGCCTCAGACCTCCCGTGCAGACATCAACTCCAGAACCGAATCCGTACGCGGCTCCGCTTAGCGCTGGCAGTTTTCGCGAACCAGAATGGTATCTGACCTCAGCATGCCGTTACTTCAAGGGTATCGGCTACGTGATGCTGGCCTATCTGATTTGCGCGATCCCATTCTGGCTCTACGAACTGCTCACGGACGACTCGATGCTACTCGGAGAAAAGATCGGGCCGCCAATCATGATGCTGGCAATGTTTGTCT
Source organism: Planctomycetaceae bacterium (assembly GCA_020638995.1). GTDB lineage: Bacteria > Planctomycetota > Planctomycetia > Pirellulales > Pirellulaceae. The sequence continues at coordinate 405,013 of JACKHM010000005.1, read as the reverse complement.
TCTTCGGCGCAATGATCCGAAATGCGATGCGACTTCCAAATGACTTTGACCGTCGTTACAAACGGGCTCGATGGCTCGGTATACTGGCCGGTGCCTTTGGGTTCCCGCTACTTTCGATCCCTGCATTCATTGGCGTGTCGCGACTGAGCAAATACTGTAAACTGATATCTATTGATGGTGGCGACTCAACCTCTTAAAACCCAATACACACAACCGGCAACGAACAAAACGATGAACGGGAGGGCTCGGCGCTGTCCGGCTTGAAGTCAAGCTCCTCTCCTCGCCCCCCGTTATCGTTGCCGTTATGTGGCAAAATGACTCTCAAAACAGTCCAGTCACGGTTCCGAGAAATTGCGGAAGCGATTGGCTCGAACGAGTCACTTCGCACGACGGCACAACACGACGGAAGCGCGCACGCGGAGCAAGTTGGCGACCAATACTTCTACGTCGTCACCGAACGGGGATCTGAATTTGAACGCCGCGAAACGAGTGACCCGGAAGAACTTCTTTCATGGTTCGTCCGAGACCTGACTTCCGTAATTGCCGGAGACTGGGAACTAAAGAATCGAGCCAAATCACAAGATTCGCGGAGATTGCGATTCGCAAAACATGTTGAACTCCTTCGCGGTATCAATAATTCATGGGCAAATCAACAACAATCGCATTATCAGAGCGTGCTCTTGCGGCATCCGTTCGATGATGCTTCTAGCGATCGAGTTGACTACTACGTCAACTTGCAAAAACAGGGAATCGAGGACAAGAAGGCGTGGCAACTTGCACTCGCGAGATTCCCCGAACCAAAAGCCACATAACAGCTGTATGTCTTTCTTTGTCAAGTAGTACGTACGGTGAGCGCGGTAAAAACTTTGCATTTTTCTGAGACCCGAATTCGTGGAGTCTCGTTGAGTTGGTCGACAGCTCGTTGTTGAGCCGTTTTACCGCCTCGGTAATGCTTGGCTTTCCCAAATAACGATCGACGCTCGCGAACTCTTCCAAGGCGTGACCACGACGAAGCGAGTTCGGCGTTGTCGAGTTGCTTGATTTCTATGACGAAGTCTGCGGTTACGTGTCGGATCGCTCCGCCGTAAACGAGTTGCTTCAAACAGCTGTCAGCGCTCAGCCGCACGACGAGCCGACCTCGATGGGTCCGACGCTCGTTGGGCGGTGTCTTCCGAAACGCCGATTTCTTTCGTAACGGGGTTTCTCGCGGAAGACGGCAGTAGAAATTATCCGTGACGGCACTGGTCCATTCAAAAGGGGTTGGCTGGCACTCTCGCTTCGCATCCTCCAAAGGAACACGAAGCCGGGCTTCCAGTTAAGGGGCGGTTCGCAGTGACGTGCAACCTGCTTGGTCGGTCGTGGTGTCTCCCGTTGTGAATTGTGAAATCGTGATGGTTCGTAAAAGTCGCGTTGGCGTGTCCATTCAATGCGCGTGAACTCGGACGCACTCGTGTAGACTGTCGAGCGAGCTGGTTCGACTTGTATTGAACTTCTCAGGGTCGAACATTTCAGAGTCGAACTTCTCATGTGGTTTGACAGTCAGGTTACACAGCGTCTGGCAACTTGATTGTTAGACAGTCAGGTTGCCGCGGTTCAGTTATGCGTTTGGCTCACGCCAACGCGACGTGATGGTTCGTACTGGGGCTGGTCACTTGGCAAGTGACGGCTACGTTGGTTACTTCGCAAAGATGCTGCTATCGAAGGCCGTCTTGCGAGTCAGCATCCAATACACGGCTCGTCCAAGCTTCACGGCCAGCAGCGTGTTGGCTCGTGCTTTGTTGTGTTGCTTCTCGATCCGCTCGGCAAAGGCTTTGGCGTCAGGCGATTCGCGTTTGAGCAACGTGATGGCTTCGGAGAAAGCCCATTTCAGGTGCGGGTTGCCGATCTTCGAGCCCGTCGGTTTATACTGCTTGCCCGCCGAACTGTTCGTGCCTTTGACCAACCGAGCGTACGACAGAAAGTCGCCGACCTTCGCAAAGCGGCGGATGTTGTGGATCTCGTACAGCATCGTCATCGCCAGGATTCTGCCAACGCCGGGAATGCTCATCAAGCGGTAGAACGTATCCGCATCGTCAATCTTCGCGTGTTGTTCCAGGTAGAGATCGAGCCGCTTGATCTGTTCGTCATAGAAGTCGATCAAGTCCACGTCGAGCGTGACCATGCGTTGCACGCTGTCTTCCTCGAAGCGATCGGCGATGCCGACACGATTCGTCTTGTAGCTGATCGACTTTTTGAAGGCAGGCAAGTTCTGTTGATGGTTGACCATCTGTACGTGGACGATCGTGGCGGATCTGCGTCGCACGATCATGGCTCGCCGTCGCAGCAAGTCGCGCGTGCCTCGCATGTCTTTGGGATAGACGTAGCTGGTCGGGAAGTTCCCGCCTCGCAGCAGCATCGCCAATTTCTCGGAGTCGATGCGATCGCTCTTGGTCTTACCGCCGTGAATGGCTTTCAAGTACAGTGCGTGGCCGAGCAGAAACGCGAGGTTCTGTTGATGACACAGATCGGCGAGCCAGTACCAATTGAAAGTCGACTCGCAGCCGATGATGAGATCATGCTTCTCGAAGGGTTGCAGCGCGATGAGGAACTTCTCGGGTTTCTTGGTATCGAAGTTCCGATGGAGGTGTTTGTTTCCTTGATGGTCGACGACGCAGACGTGCATAGAGTTGGCGTGCAGGTCGATTCCGCAGTAGAATCCGTGCTGTCGATTGTAGAACTTCATATTATGTCCTTCCTTGAGCGAGTGAGCTTGAGCCACGAAACCTTTGAGGCAGCAACACGCTGACCTCGTTTAGAGCTCTGAACTTTCAGAATCACCGACTCTAATGGACAGGCTCACTCGCTCAAGCAAGACATGATGAGTATCAAATTGATGAACGGGAGGGCTCGGCGCAGTCGGTCCTGACGTCAAGCTCCTGCTCTCGCCCCCCGTTACCTTTACGTTCGTCGGCTCAGGCACTCGCGAATTCGGATTACCCCAATCGTACTGTCCAACTCGCCGCATGCGATCTGCTGCAATGAACGTCGGTAATCCTTATGAACCTCCCGGAACTGATCATTCGCCAAGAAATCAACCCGAACGACGGTCATCGACGATCTTTGAACGGTCGATTGTCGGTGGCGCACTCGCAATGGTCGCTGTCTTCGCGTATACGGTCGTCGTCCCCGTACCGATCGGCCTCGCAATTGTCTCCCCAATCGCGGCACTGATTGCCGGTGCATTGGCAATCTGCGTCGTTAACTTGATCGCTCGCGCTGTGAAATGGCTGTTTGCAATGCGACGTGATGCTCGGAACTGATATGCGGTCGTCGGCTCTTCGACGACGTCGTTACTATCCACGATGTTGTGCGTTGAGATTTCCCGACCGCGGATGATTCGATGCTCACGGAACTCTTGGTCGGATGACGATTGCGAAACAAATGTTTGCCGTTTCATTGTGCCTGTGATATCTTGCTGGTCGTTTGGGATGGTGGATCGATCTGCGATTCAACCGCCCACGAACAATGCCATCAACCGGAGCGGCGTGCGTCGTCCGGCTTGATGGTGAATCAACTCCCGCCGCCCGGTTATGGCGGGCGTTCGCCGCATATGTTGAACCGCAGATGAAACGCATACGATTCTCGTTAACGAGCATGTTTCTAGTAACAACGATTGTTGCATTGGTGATCGCTCTAGCATATTCGCGATTTGAAGTTGCACAACTTTCGAAGGAGCTCAACAGTATTGTGCCGTTACGCGAGATGGAAATTATCGCTCAGATTGAACGGACAACCGCCGATGCTAAAATGCCCGTTACTGTAAAGAGCACGATGTATACGGGAAACAACTACTTGATCGGGTTCGAGTACTTTGATCCAAAGACGGGCGCTCGCACCGCCTCCTCGTTCATTTTGCGGTTTGAAAACAATGGTCGCCATGTTGGTGCCATAAGGGATGATCCATTCTTGTCACTCGAACCGGACGAATTCGGGGAGCGTGGCCTGAACATCACGGTCATTGATCCAAGGTTTTCACAGTTTGCAGAAAGGCATGATAGGCGCAAGAATGTTCAGGCACACTGAACCAGGAACCGTCATACATCATGTCCGGCTTATGTCGAATGCAAATGACGGCGAACCATCGATTGAACCGAAGCCGACGGCGCAATCCAACTGAATGGTAGATTAAACTCGTCGGCTCGGTTAATCGGGTCGATATGCGGTAACACTCATGCGTCGCGAACAGAAGCACCCCAAATCGAAACACCGCGTCGAGATACCTGACGACCTTGCCGCGTTTCTCCGCGACGTGCATGAACTCATCGAAACTGGCGATGACTCCGCCACGATCGAGTCCGATGATCTTCTTCAATGCGAAACGGCGTACGGCGGGCTGATCGAAACGGACGGCAACGAGTATGGCTTCACGTACTTCCCAGAAAAAGGCGTTCGCCACAAATGGGAATTGGAACTTGACGTCCATGACATTGCCAACATCTCCGAAGGCTCACAAACAACTCTGACCTTATGGGGCTGCCAAAGCGACGACTGCCGCTGCATGTTCTCCGATCCCGACGAGTTGTGTTTTTACTGCGACTACATCGAAGACGATCATTTCGGCAACTTCTCGATCCGCGACGCACTCCCGCGGTTGACCGCGCAGGGTATCGAAGGAATCACTGATCAATCGTCAAGAGACGACGTTATCTCCATCTTGGGTCTGCCGGACGAGGCTGGAGGCGGCGTCAAGGGCTTTGCAGGTTTTAACTTTCCGTGGATCAAGTATCATCGTGACACGTGCCAGATACACTTCGGGTTCAGCAAGAGCGGTGGTCGCGTCAAAACCGTCAACTTCCTGCCCAGGGATTGGAAGCCCGCCGTGTACTAGAACCGCATAACAGCTGTATGTCTTTCTTTGTCAAGTAGTACGTACGGTGAGCGCGGTAAAAACTTTGCATTTTTCTGAGACCCGAATTCGTGGAGTCTCGTTGAGTTGGTCGACAGCTCGTTGTTGAGCCGTTTTACCGCCTCGGTAATGCTTGGCTTTCCCGAATAACGATCGACGCTCGCGAACTCTTCCAAGGCGCGACCACGACGAAGCGAGTTCGGCGTTGTCGAGTTGCTTGATTTCTAAAAACGAAGTCTGCGGTTACGTGTCGGATCGCTCCGCCGTAAACGAGTTGCTTCAAACAGCTGTCAGCGCTCTGCCGCACGACGAGCCGACCTCGATGGGTCCGACGCTCGTTGGGCGGTGTCTTCCGAAACGCCGATTTCTTTCGTAACGGGGTTTCTCGCGGAAGACGGCAGTAGAAATTATCCGTGACGGCACTGGTCCATTCAAAAGGGGTTGGCTGGCACTCTCACTTCGCATCCTCCAAAGGAACACGAAGCCGGGCTTCCAGTTAAGGGGCGGTTCGCAGTGACGTGCAACCTGCTTGGTCGTTCGGTGGTCCTCTCGTTTTATAAAAGTAGCCATCACTTTCCGAGTGATGAGCGCAAGATGTGTGGGCAGATCACTCGGAGAGTGATGGCTACGATAGACTGTCGAGCGAGCTGGTTCGACTTGTGTTGAACTTCTCAGGAGTCAAAATTCTCATTGGGTTTGGCAGTCGGGTTACACGGCGTCTGGCAACTTGATTGTTAGACAGTCAGGTTGCCGCGGTTCAGTTATGCGTTCGGCTCACGCCAACGCGACGTGATGTTTCGTACTGGGGCTGGTCACTTGGCAAGTGACGGCTACGTTGGTTACTTCGCAAAGATGCTGCTATCGAAGGCCGTCTTGCGAGTCAGCATCCAATACACGGCTCGTCCAAGCTTCACGGCCAGCAGCGTGTTGGCTCGTGCTTTGTTGTGTTGCTTCTCGATCCGCTCGGCAAAGGCTTTGGCGTCAGGCGATTCGCGTTTGAGCAAGGTAATGGCCTCGGAGAACGCCCATTTCAGGTGCGGGTTGCCGATCTTCGAGCCCGTCGGTTTATACTGCTTGCCCGCCGAACTGTTCGTGCCTTTGACCAACCGAGCAAAGGACACGAGGACTATCCTGCGTTCTGTGACTGGCCGATGCCGCGGCCTCGCAATTGGTTGGCCGGCGTCAATCGCCCAGAGATTGAGGCCGACCCAAGAGGTAATCCTGAGGATTGTGTGGTCCGGGATTTCTCTCGTGGTCAAAGCCTTTTGCAGTTGGTCCTTGTCGCCTTCTTTCTGAGCGTCTACAAACGGGATTGACGAGAAAGTGCGTCTAGCCCGGATTATTCACATAGGTCAGAACAAGGTCGCGCAAGTCGTTGCCGGAGCAGCGCAAACGCTTTTAGTGTGATGTCCCTTTCGGGTGACACTCGAAATAGGAACCAGCGACCGAAGTTCCGGTACTGGCAGCGTTTGCTCGTTCCGGCCTACAGGTCGTGAATAATCCGGGCTACGGCCACACGCAGTCGACGACTCAGAGAGAGGGAGGAGACTAGCGGCTGTGACGCGATGGTAAACGAAAGAGAGACAATTCATCATCTGTCGAAAGGATCGAATCGTGGGAGCTGAACAAAAGGCGATTGAACTCGGAATTACATTCGAGACCCAACAACCTGGATACCTGAATCTCTGTATTCGCAGTGGAAACCAACTGGTCACCTCGGGTCACACCAGCGACTTGAAAGGCGTGCTGGGAAAGGATCTGACGGTTGAGCAGGGATATGCAGCAGCCAAGGACTGTGCGATCAAGATCCTTCGAAGTGTTCACAACACGCATGGAACGCTGGATGGATTGCGGGTGATAAAATTGCTGGGATGCGTCTACTCGGCTCCGGACTTCACGGACCAGCATCTCGTGATCAACGGCGCCTCAGATTTGATGCACGAGTTGTTTGGCAAAGATGGCGATGGATACCACGCGCGAAGTGCGCTCGGGTTTGCGGCACTACCTACCGGTGCCGCGGTTGAGGTAGAAGCGATCTTCGAGATCAAAGAGTGAGCGCACCGGCGATTGACGAGTCGGAAAGAAGGGCAAGCAGCGTCCGAGGCTTTACAAGTCCGATGACGATGCTTGCTCTTTTGGCTGCGTGTCACTTCTTGGTCGATATTGTCGCGGGCACGACGGCACCGGTCTGGCCGACGCTGGAGACGCATCTATCGCTTGAGAAGGGAGGGTTGCTGTGGGTATACGTCACATGGTCGATCTCGACGTCTTTCAGTCAATTATTCTTCGGAATGTGGGCCGACCGTTATCACAGTCGGTGGTTGATCTGGATTGGTCCGCTGTTTGGAATTGTGTGTATCAGCGCGATCGGACTGGCTCCGTCACCGGTAACGCTTGCCCTACTGTTTGCGATGGGAGGACTTGGGATCGCGGCATTTCATCCGGAGGCGGCGGCCACAGCCGGGGCGTTGCTGCCGGAGCATCGCAGTCGCGCGATGGCGATCTTTGCGCTCTGCGGCTATTTGGGGCAGGCTGTGGGACCATACTACAGCGGGCGGATCACCGACCATTTAGGGCCGCGAGGTTTGGTGTGGGGGATCGCTTGGGGACTGCCAGTTCTGTTGCTGTTGTTCTTAGGACTACGCCGTGTGCCCGTCGTTGAAACTTCGAAGAGCGCTGGTGACCTTGGCCAATTCAGTTTGCGAGCTAAGTTCCCGCTGATCGCTCTGTTATTGGCGGTTGGTGCCCTAAGAATCCTGCCGGCACTGGGTGTTCCGTTGGCCTTGGCCTATCTCCTGAAATCGACCGACACTTCAAACGCGGTGATAGGAGCTGTTCAGTCTGCGTTCATGGCAGGCATCGGGTTCGGCGCGATGGCATGTGCAGCGTTTGTGAAGCGGTCTTGGGAGCGAAATGTGCTGTGGATCTTCCCGCTGTGCGCGACCCCGTTTTTGGCGGCCATAGTTGCGGCCAGCGACTGGATCTTGGTTGGATTGGTCGGAGCCAGCGGTCTGCTGCTCGGCGTAACGATGCCGGTGTACATTAGCTACGGCCAGCAACTTCTTCCGCATGGTCAACGAGTCGCCAGCGCGATTACGATGGGGGTGAGTTGGGGGATCGGAGGCGCTATCGTTGCAGCGACGCTATGGTTCTGTCTAAGAACGGATTCGTTGGCATGGATCTTCCCATTCTTCTCGCTGGCCGCCTTGGCGAGTGCATTCCTTTGCTACCTGTTGCCGTCGCCTGAAAGTGTCAAATAGTCGGCATTTGCAACCAACTTGCGGGCGAGTGTTGCAAGATGCGACCAAACCCAACTCTCGTGCTACGGGACTGAGTTCGAGACTATTTTGACGCACTTCGAGGGATTTACGCGGAAAGTGATAGCGGCCGGTATCGCCCCTCCGGTCTTTGGCACGTGGCTTGCGGAACATTTGTATGAGCGAGAACTGCTGTCCTACCAGATACTTCAAGGCGGGGGGACTCGCTTAGGAACACGGGAAAAACAACTTCGCTATATCTTCTGCTAATCATCCCACGGAGTGTGATGGCTACTTTGGTTTCGCCGAAGTTATTTGTCCCGTGTTCCTTAGTCAACGAACGTCATACGTCGGCACAGATTTTAGACAGGTAAGAGGCGTTCTTCATCTTACAGGTCAAGTGACCGAATCTCGGGAACGCTTGGTGAGCCGCGCCAAGCGTTTCTTTTTTTGCGCTGGCCGCGTTGCCCAAGAAACAAACAGAGCCCGGACGGCCAGTGGACACGTCCGGGCTCTCGGTCCCCCCTGGGATACGAGTAGCGGCGAGTTGGAAACTCGCTCGGTGAGGATGCCTGCCGTGTCCCCACGTTAGTGTTTGATGAAGATTTCTATCGGTCGGGATTTGCCGCCAACTTTGGCAAACTTTCTCGGTTAAACAGCCATTACGGATCGCGCAGATTCTTCCTAATATCCGCTCATTAATCTGTATCGATTATGCCGATTGTAAGGCTGCGTAGGTCCGGTTCTGCGTGCGCCTAACCGGTCACGCCAGCTAGCACGTTTGACTATCACGTAAGGAATTTCGCCGTGGCTGGGACCAGCGATCGTAATTCGATCTCGAAGATGATTGGCAGCTTAGCGTGGCCGCTCCTAATTGGTCTGGCCGCTTGCAGCATGTTCTACGTCCTGATTTTTGAAGGGCCGCTGGATACGCCTGCGATGCACCGTTACTTTGCGTCGCATCCGATCGCCTATGCCGAAGTCGCGATGTTTATGGTCGGAGCGGCGGCGCTGCTACTCAAACTCGGAGACGTAGTCAGTCAACAAAGGGGCCTAGGTAGATTCTCATTTGACTCGGCGGGCCGTTACCAGGATCCGGCGGATGCCGCGGACAAAATGTTGAACAGTCTGGCTGCGTTGCCGCGCGGCGAGCAAGAGTCCTATTTCGGCCACCGACTGCGAGACGCCCTGGAGTACGTTCGTCGCAAGAACGCCGCTATCGGGCTCGACGAGGAATTAAAGTTCCTGAGCGATACGGACGGAGTGCGTCAGCAGGAGAGCTACGCATTCGTCCGCATTATCATCTGGGCCACGCCGATGCTTGGCTTCTTGGGAACCGTGGTTGGCATTACCAAAGCACTGGGTGATCTCAACCCGGAAGAGCTCGCGAATTCAGTTCAGACGGCGATGGATGGGCTGTTGAGTGGGCTCTATGTTGCATTTGATACGACCGCGGTCGCTTTGACGCTGTCAATCATACTGATGTTCGTTCAGTTCATCGTCGAACGCATTGAATCCGGATTACTGGGGACCATCGACGATCTTGTTGCTAAAGAATTGTTAGATCGGTTCGACGAAAGCGGTTTCGGTTCCGATCCGCATCTCGTAGCAGTCGACCGGATGACGGTTGCCGTGGCGAAGACGACGGAGCTGCTGGCGCAGAAGCAAACCGAACTGTGGCAACGGACGATCGAGGCTTCGAACGTCCAATGGCGGGATATGCTGGAGTCTTCCGGAGATCAGATGCGTACGGCTTTGACCGATTCACTTGAGAAGTCCTTGGCCAATCATGCAGATCGCTTGGCTCAACTCGGCAAACAAGCTGATGAACAAGTTACGAATCGTTGGGAGCAGTGGCAAACGGCGCTTTCGCAGAGCGCCCGCTTGCTGCAAGGCCAGCAGGAGGAAATGGTTCGTCAAGGAAAGATCATGAACGAGGTGGTCCGGGCTACTGGAGAAGTGATCAAGCTCGAAACCGCTTTGAATGACAACCTCCACTCCCTAGCCGGCTCCAAGAATTTTGAAGATACCGTGATGAGTCTGTCGGCTGCGATTCATCTGCTCAATGCCCGATTGGGCCACACGCCAGACTCAGCATCTCGCGTCAATCTTGATAAGAAGACTTCAGCCCAAGGTCGCGCTGCATGACTCGGCGACGATTTCGCAAACTAGCCGTCAGCCCGTCGCTGTTCCCGTTTCTGGCCGTTCTGGTCTGTACGATGGGGGCACTGATCGTCCTCTTGGTCCTGGTGGTTCAGCAGGCTCGCGTTTATGCCAGCAGTGTTGCGGAGCAACGAGTTCGCGACGAGGTAGCGCTGGACGAGGCACTTCAAAAGCAGCAGCTTCAGCAAGACGACTACGAGTGGCAGCGAGAGGTCTTCGAGCAACAACGCTCCGATTTGTCTGGCACGTTGTCCGAACGGCGACTTGAGTTAGGGCATTTGGAAGACCACATTCGACGCCTTGAGCAGAAGTGGCGCGATCTCAAAGATCAAGCGGCGCAGTTCGAGCAACTTGGCAGCGAAAAGCACGCTAACACCGAACAGGCAGCAGCCGAATTGAAGCGTTTGCGGGAGATGATTGGTGTCACCGGTCAGCGGTTAGAGCAGGCTCGGAAAGAGGCCGCCACACGGCCTCAAACCTTTGCGATTGTGCCCTATGACGGTGTTAACGGGACGAAACGCCGACCCATCTACATCGAATGCAGCGAAGAAGGGATTACTATTCAACCGGAAGGTATCGTCCTCCGCCGCGGAGATCTGGAGGGTCCGCTCGGGCCGGGCAATCCGCTCGATGCGGCGTTACGCGCGACTCGCGAGCATTGGGCGCGGCAAGGCGACACGGCACTGCATGGCGAACCGTATCCCCTGTTGATTGTGCGACCGAACGGAACCATTGCGTATAACTACGCCCGTGAAGCGTTGAAGGCATGGGACGACGAGTTTGGTTACGAATTGATCGACGCGGAAATGCAGTTGGCCTACCCTGATCAAGATGCCGCACTTCGCGACCTTCTGCAACGAACCGTCCAGCAAGCCCGCGAGCGACAAGCGATTTTGATTGCCGCGATGCCCAGCCAGTACGACCAGAGCTCGATCGGAGGTGGCTATGTTGCCACGCCAACGCGAGGTGGTTTTCAGCCACTCGGCGGTACTGGCACGATGGCGGGTGCGGGCAGTGGTTTCGGTGAAGCGGGGCAGGGTGGAGGTAGCCAGGAAGCGGCCGCCTATGGTGACTCGTCCTTCCGAACAGAAGGGTCGAACTCGGCCTCAAGCGGCGGGTCAAATGGTGGTCCGTCAGAGACGCACGCCGACAATCAATCTTCTCAAAATGGGGCAGGGCAGGGGGGGCCTCCCAGCGAGGCAACGTCCGGCACTGGGGGACCGCTTGGTAGCGGTGGAACGCAGGCTGCCGGTGGCGTTTCTTCGGCCATGGCCAGACGCGGGGCTAACTGGGCCGTTCCCAAAGCCGCTGCCGGTGCTACGGCTTACCAGATTCCGGTGCGCATCGTATGTCAGTTTGATCGATTAACAATTCTTCCTCGTCCCAGCGATAATGCGAGTCCGATCGAAGTCCCCGCGGCCGACCCGCTGAGTAAGTCCATCGATGAATTTGTGAAGTTGATGTGGAAGCAAATCGAACAGTGGGACGCAGCTCCACTAGGAGGTTATTGGCAACCTGTTCTCGAAGTCTATGTCCATCCTGGTGCGGAAGGACGGTTTGCCGAATTGAAATCGTTACTTTCGGGAAGCGGCATCCAAGTTCAGAGGCAAGCTCAGTGAGTCGTCGCAAGCCACAATCCGCCGAAGCGCCCGGCCAAGATTCCTTCTTGGATATTGTCGCTAATCTGGTGGGCATTCTAATTATCCTGGTCATGGTCATCGGCGTTCGTGCCAAAGACGCGATGTTAGAGGCAGCGCCAGTCGTCGCAGCGGAAGAAGCGACGACCGAAGCCCAGAGCGAAGTTGCCGCCGCACGCGAGGTGGCAAAAGCGGTTGAACGAGACATTCAGCAGCTGACCTCGAAGATCAATCAGGAAGCCTTCGAAATCGAGTACCGCCGCAAGGAACGCGACAAAATGCAGCTGTTGCTCGCAGCTGCTGAGCAAGCCTTGGTGGACAAGCGAAAAGAGTTGAGCATCGAACAACAGCAAGAACTCGACTCGCAACGCCAGTTACACGTCGCACGTTCTGAATTGAACGAACTGGAGAGGAGCGTACAAGCGGCCGAAGGCTCAATCCCCAAGACCGCGATCATCGAGCACTTGCCTACGCCAATGGCGAAGACCGTATTCGGCAAGGAGATTCACTTCCAACTCGCTGACGGAAAAATCACCTATGTGCCGTGGGACGAGTTGGTCGAAAAGCTTCAAGAGGAAGCACGCCAAAAGCTGTGGCGTTTGAAGGATGCGCCGCAGATTACCGAAACGATTGGACCCATCGGCGGATTCCTGATGCGATATCAGTTGAAAAAGACACAGCAATCCGTGACAACTCGCGCAGGCACCGCCATCCAGCAACGCGTGGAACTTGACAATTTTGTGTTGATTCCGGTCGACGAAACGCTTGGCGAACCTGTATCGGAAAGCTTCCTGGACGGTAGCAAGTTGCATTCTATGCTGCTGAAGAACGACCCCAATAAATCAACGATCACCATCTGGACCTACCCAGACAGCTTCAACGAGTTCCGCGAACTAAAGCAAGAGCTGTTCAGCCGCGGATATCTCACCGCCAGCCGACCGATGCCCGCGGGCGTCCCCATCGGCGGATCGCCGCGCGGAACTCGCTCGGCGGCGCAATGAACCATCGCCCTTGAGCGTTCTGAAAAACCGGGTGGCCCGTGACATGAAATCATCGGGGCCAAAGGCGTTTGAAAACGCATTAAGAACTGCGTAGCTATCTGACGTCAAGGGCAGACTTCCGCAAGAACTCTTGGTCGGCTTCACTCAGCCGCTCCAATGGCACTTTAATCTCAGTGCCTCTCGCCTTGGTTTTCAGTATTACTTCGTCTTCCGCAACGGAGATCAACTTGGCTTCGACCACTCTGCCATTCACATCCGTCCAGGTTCGGAACGGAAGCTCGTCTGCGTCACCAGGGGATACGACACCTCCAACCTCGTTGTCAGGCGGCGAAACCGGTTTAGCGTCGGTAAGCCAAAACGCGACCATCGTCTGGATGCCGTACTTATCCTTGTCGGTATATCTGTATTGTTCGAACTTTGGAGAGAAGGTTGCGACGAATTCCACGCTGCTGCCAATTTCACAACGCTCCCACAAAAATTTGTCTACTGGCCGGTAGCTTATGTAGAGGGAAAATGGATCTGCCAGGCTCAGCGACAAGTCCAAACCGCCGGACTCCTTGAATCCATTGAACGTACCGGTCCAGCGAACCTCCTCTCCTGCGAGTCCGCCGGGAAGCGTGAAGGAAATTCCATTCGGCCCATTCCTCATGCTGCTACGAAGTCGACGCTCGAACGCAGAGAAGTCTGTGAAGAAGTCTGTCGAATCGGATTCAGGAAGCTCGACGCTGGGTGACGTATTAGTACGAGAAGCTTTGGCCGCTTTTCGATGTGTCTTGTATTCCTTGAGCCGCAACTGTGCAAAGTATGCAGCTCCTCCGACGACGCCCATTAACAGCATTACTTGTACCAGGGTGCGCAAACATGAGGCCGCGTCGCCGTCGCGCTTTCTGCGAACAGGCACGTTACTCTTGGAGGGGTCCATAACGGACGTAAAGCGAGGGTGGTCGGGCAGCAGAATCTCCTCTTTGTCCACCAGAGCGTCAAAGATGGGCGTCGGAAAGCCCATCGTCCCAAGGTGCTCGGAATTTGTAGCATCGGCATAGAGGTCGAAGGTCACAGTGCCAGAGAGTCCGTAGCCTCCTCCGAAACCCAAGTCATCAAATCCTGTGACGTTTGTAATGATACCGCTTACCCAACCATGGTCAGGGTGCTGGTAACGAATTCGTTTGTTGGGAAGGACGATATGGCGCATCGGTCAGGAGTTGGAAAAATGTGCAAATAATTGGACTAGCGATCTTGCCACCAGCCGACCAGCAAGATGAAAGCGCCCAAGCCGAAACAGGCGGCAAGCGTAATGGACATCACGTCGGTTTGCCCTTGCACAATCTGGCCAACGCCCGTCAAACACAAGATACCGCAGAAAATGCCACCAATGAGTTTCATAGTCGAACTCCAAAGCCGGAAGGCGAAGAGAACATAATCCCGATTGTAAGATGGTTAAGCCTTCTCGAATTCAGTCTTGAACATCGCTTGCATCCTTTGCATTTCACTTTGCCCAGCACTAGTGTTGATGATTAGTTGAACGAATTGTCCTTCTTCGTCCGGCATCGCTTGGACATCAAACTGCACCACGTGCGAAAAGGACTCATCAATACGTTGCGTTGCAGTCGCGGCTTTTCGCATCAATTGCTGGCTTGTTAGCCGAGGACCGTTCCACCTGAGAGACACCAATATTCCAGCCATACGCGTCTCCGATGTCACCTCGAATACGACTGCTCGAAAAGATAATCACTTCATGCAGACGGCGATGCCGATGTTATGAGACCCTACTTGGGCCGATGCCGTTTGCATGGCCGCGCCCGGCCTGATATGCGGCGTGTGCCCAAACGCGTTCACAACCACCTCGCCAATGCGGGCAGCGTTCCACTTGCCACCCATCATCGCAATAGAGATGGAATTCCCAGTCGACTGAATCCATCGTTGAATGACATCCCAATGGGACCCAGCCAATTGCTCTGCCATTTGCAGAGCGTACCGCTCAAGATTCGTGCCTTGACGCTGTAACACTTTGTGCAAGCCTTCGTCAATGACGATGGTGACGAAGGCAATGTCTTGGGCTTTCATTTTGATCTCCACATCGCGGACGAAATTCACATGGCCGCAAAATCGAATCATCGAGATATTGTTTACAACGCTGAGAGTGGACACTTGGCACTGCGAGCGTCTTTGACACCCCAGATGCCGCGGCCTAAACTGTTGGCTCCACATTGTTTGCGATATTGCAGAAACTTTCATGATTGACGACCCCGGTTCAACTCCTCCGTCTTTAATTGACCGGCTCCAGCAATCTGGCAGCGCGGACGATGATGCCTGGCAGACGTTCTTTCTGGTGTATGGCGAGTTTTTGAAACAGGTCGGGACACGGAGATGGAATCTGCCAGATGCAGAGGCGAGGGACTTTGCTCATGATGTGCTGCTCAAGGTGCGAGAGAAGATTGGCACCTTTCGCCCAGCGGGCCACAAAGGCGCTTTCCGGAGCTGGCTTAAAACCGTTCTATACCATGCTTTTGTCGACGAATATCGGGCGCGGAGGCGAGGTCTGCGTGGGCGCGGAGGCAGCGGCTTCGTCGACTTGACGCAGGAGATCAGCTATCAGGAACGTGAGGTCCTGAGTCATCAATCAGACACGATTTTAACGATCCTGAAGCAACACCTCCCTCGTCATGCTGAATCGAGCTTGCAAGCATTCGTCGAATTCGGCGTCCTAGGTAGAGACGCGGATATTGTCGCCGAAGAACTGGCTCTGGAAGTCAACACGGTCTACAAGCACGCGCGTCGCGTGGCCAAACAGTTGCGAGGCAAATTCCCCACCGCTGACGAATGGCGAGACCTTTTGAAGGAGTTAAGCCAGATTGACGCAGAATGACGGTTGTGTCCACCCTTGTCGTTTAAGAACTGAGGGGCGCCGCAGAGAACAAACCAGTCTTGATGGAATGAAAAGTGAGTTTGCAGCAGAGATGTCCCGATGCCACGGAGCTCGTGTTGTGGCTGGACGAGGAAAATATCTTGCCAGGACTGACGGAACACGTTACCGAATGTAGCGAGTGTCGCGGGCAGGTCGAGACAATCCTCCGTAGCGACCCGGGGCTCGACGGATTCCGCGGTTTTGTCCTGGCTTGCTTGCAACTTCCACTCAGCGATGATAACGCGGATGCGCCGCAGCAGTTTGACCAACCGCAACATTTGCCACAATCCTTTGGCAGCTATCGGATTGTCCGGCCCCTTGGCAAGGGAGGTATGGGACAAGTGTTCGAGGCAACGGATGAAATACTTCAGCGGCGCATCGCGCTGAAAGTGCTGACGGAGGAACGAGCCGGTCGTCCGCAGGCCATTGCTCGCTTTCTGCGCGAGCGAAAAGCCGCTGCGAAGTTAATCCACCCGCATGTCGTAACCGTGCTCGCGGCTGACGAACAGGACGGAGCACCGTATCTCGCGATGGAATTGGTGGAGGGGCTGTCGTTGGCAGAACTGGTGCGGAGTTTTGGACCGTTGCCATTGGCAGATGCTTGTGAGATTATTCGACAAGCAGCACTCGGTCTACAAGCGATCACCGACGCTGGTCTTGTGCATCGCGATATCAAACCAAGCAACATCATGGTTTCGTCGAATGGGACGGCAAAGGTGATGGACCTCGGTTTGGCGAGATTCACGTCGGCCGATGACGACGCGGATTTGACCGGCGACGGTGGTTTTTTGGGAACACCTGCCTACATGGCGCCGGAACAATTCAAGGACCCTCGCAAGGCCGACGTGCGCGCTGACCTATATGGTCTCGGAGGAAGCTTCTACTTTGCTTTGGTGGGTCACCCGCCGATTGCTGGCAAAGGGCCTGCGAGCTCGCCGGTGCGGAATCATTCGAGCGTAACTCAAGCTGTGCCTTATGCGATTAAAACGCGGTACGATCTCCCAAACGACATACAAAGTGTCCTAAATCGCTTGTTGGCGGATGAACCAGAGCAGCGATTTTCCCAGCCTGCCGACTTGGCCCGCGAATTGGGATCTTTTGCTGTGGGACACAATCTTCCCGCGCTGTTGGCAGCGTCCGACGTTACCGCACCCGTTTCGCCGAAGGTTCCAGCGCCGAGCGCGAGCAACACAAGACGACTCTGGTTCGGGATCACCATGAGTTTCTTATTGTTTGGCACGATAGCCGGACTGAACTCAATCCTCACGTCACCTGAATCAGACAGGCCCGGAGTACTGGATTCCATCGAACAAGAGTTGACTTCGAGCCAAGCAGTCTCCGAATCCGTCAAACACGCAGTCGACATCGACTATTCACGCCTGCCACCGTTCTTTGACGGGTTAGTCCAGCCGATCTCGCTTCAGCAATGGATCGCCTCACGCTCGCGAATCATCACGGTGGCACAAGACGGCAGGGGTGACTTTCGTAACATCAACGAGGCTGTTGCTGCCTTGTCGTCCGGCGAGGCGATCGAGATTCTGGATGCTGGACCTTACGTGGAAAACATTTTGGTGAATGAGCCTCCCGCCGACACGGGCATCTTTTCCCGCTGCCGCAGCGTGCTTTCTCCAGATCACTTCGTAAACGGCGCGCCGGAAACTCACTGTGCCCACCGCTTCCTTGATACCGATGACTTTCGAATCGCCGGGCTTGTCTTTCGCGACGATACGCCGGCCGATGGAAAGGTGCTTCAGAACTGGGGCTGTCGTGGGCTAGTGATCGAGAACTGCGACGTCATTCCGCTGTCTCCGGTGGAATCCGGCAGGCCGGGGGTATTGTTTAACATCAGCAATGACCTGAACAACCCGACCGTGATGCGGAATTGTGCCGTAGTCGAGAGGACCCTCACGATGAATATCAATGCGGCCCAAGCTTGTTTCGTGCTCTACCACAACTACCTTCTTCACACTACCAGCCGCTTTCATATCATCAATCAGGCCTCCTCCGGCGAATACTGGATCGGTGGCGCACACAACGTCGTTCAGTGCCTGGGCAACTCTTCACCAATGTGGATTAACACACGTTTTGAAGACCCCAGCCAACTTCACGTCCGTCTGCAATACAACACGTTCTTTCATCCCGGCATGAGCATACATTTCAGCAATGTCGCACCCGAAGCAGACGTTTTGGTGGAGGGAAATTTGTTGGGAGGTGGGCCGATTCGCGCGGGGGCCGGACAAGTAGCAGAAAACCCACTGCCGAAGCATTGGCGGGTCGCTGCCAACGCCTACGATTCGCTCCCAAAAGGTTGGAAGCCCAACACGGCCGTACAAGATCCGTCAGACCTTGTCATGCCTATCCCGTATCTTTCTCGGAACGTCCATGACCGCTCGCGTTTCCTGCGGCTGGATCCGAGCTCGTCCCACGCGATTATCGAACTAGGTATAAGGAAGCGAGTGCAGACCCACTACCTTGGCGCCCTTCCACCTGGAGCTGCACCAGCCGCGGGCGACTGGGGCACACAGTTATTTCAACGGGTCGAGGAAAGATACCGCAGATGATCGTTCCTTCAATTCCAAGTGAGACAGATCGACGATCGAATGTGTGCTCGAACAATGCCGACCGTCTCGAACTCCTTCGCAACAAGCGGGCTACGACACGAGCCTGGGACAAAGACGTGCTGAGGCGGTGAGTTGAATTTCTGCGGCTGGTCTACCGAATTACCTTGCCGACCGCTTCGGCCACGCGTCGGCATTTGACCATCATCTCTTCGAACTGAGCAAAGTTCATGGATTGATAGCCATCGCTCATGGCGTGCTCTGGGTCGGGATGAACTTCTACAATGATACCGTCAGCGCCGGCGGCAACTCCTGCAGCGGCTACGGCCGGCACCAGGTAGGTGTGTCCGGTACCATGGCTGGGGTCGATGACGACCGGCAAGTGAGTCTTGTTCTGAAGGTATGGCACTGTCGCAACTGGCAGGGTGAAGCGGGTATGCGTTTCGAAGGTCCGAATGCCGCGTTCGCACAACATGACATTTGGATTACCTTCATTCAAAATGTACTCGGCTGCGAGCAGCAACTCTTCCATCGTTGCGCTGGCACCACGTTTGAGCAGAATCGCGCGTGGCGACTTACCAACGGCTTCGAGCAGTCGGTAGTTTTGCATGTTTCGCGCGCCTATTTGTAAGACATCCGCGTACTTGGCGACGAGTTCAACGTCTTCGCATGCCATCACCTCGGTGACGATCGCTAATCCGGTTTCTTCGCGAGCCAGCGCGAGGAGCTTTAACCCCTCTTCCTTCATGCCTTGGAAGCTATACGGACTTGTGCGAGGTTTGAATGCGCCGCCTCGCAAGGCCGTTGCTCCAGCTGCCTTTACGGCCTTCGCGGTCGCGATGAGCTGTTCCTCGCTTTCGACGGAGCAAGGCCCGGCGATAATGCCGAGCGAGCCTGCACCGACGCGCAGACTGCCCGCAACAACCTCAGTCGGTTCCGGCTTCACTTCGCGGCTCGCGACCTTGTAGGGCGCGAGAATCGGAAGTACTTCGGCGACCCCCGAGCCGCTCTCGAGCGACTCTTTCATGTGACTGCGTTTCTCACCGATCGCCGCGATGACCGTCCGCTCGGCACCAACAATAACGTGTGACTTGAGACCCAGCCCTTCAACCCGTTCGACCATGTGGTCCACTTGTTCCTGAGTGGCACCCTTTTGCATAACGACGATCATCGAGAAAATCTCCTGGTACAGGGGTAATGTAGTTTGATCACGCCTGGCTCGCTCGTGGCGAATCACCGGGCGAATGCGTCTTCCAATGTCGCGATTGTTTTTTGTTGTTGCGTTTGAAAACATTGCTGGCTCCTGTCGAATGAAGGCGACCGGTGTGACGAGAACAGTCGTCTACTCAGGGCCGGCAAACTGCGATTCGCACCAACAAAAAAAGCCCTGAGGAACACTTGGTCCTCAGGGCTTTGGATTTTCCTTGGATAAGGATCGAGGCTAAACACCTCCTCCGGCCCGTCGAACCCGAGGGCTAAACAAAAACCAGAAGAAATAGAAGTAAACTTTGGCCATCGATTTATCCTTAGCCGGTATTATGATCCGGCTCGATGTTTTTGCAAGGGCTCTGGCATGTATCGGTTATCGATAATCTTCGCGAATCGGCGAGAACACGTCCAAAGCTTTGACGGGCGCGTCGCCCGCAACCGCCTTGTGCGGGACGTTACCTGGAATTCGCCACATTTGACCGGGCCGGACCACGCTCTCTTCGTCACCAATCGTGAACTTCAATTCACCTTCCAGTAGAAGCCCCATTTGTTCGTGCGGATGGCTGTGCATTTCTACCACCGCATGGGGTGCAAACTCGACAAACGATAACATCATCTGTTCCCCCGCCGCGGTGAAAATGTCGACGCCGGGAAAGATGTTGTGCTTTGAGCAATCTTCGCGGGAAATGATGTATTTTGACATGTGTCTGCGTCTCCGAATGGTGCGTAGCCGGTAACGAAGGAGAGTATACCAAGCTTTCCGCGGGCTGAGGTGCGTTGCTCACAGGGAACGGTTGATGCCTTGAGGGTTGCTCCGCGGCGAGCGGTCGACCGATAGGCTGGCTATTGCCTGACACGTTCAGCGGATCGGCTTTGTCCGACGAAACCGCTTAACGACTTTCGTACTACAACATAGCGAGCAAATCGCGAATCTCACGAAGCGTCGACACTTGCTCCTCCGACCAGTGTGGCTTCGGCGCATTCACTTCTTCATCGCCCAAAACAGCGGAATGCGAGTGCATTCGCCGCGACATGATCAAGTTGCAGATACGATGCTCGCGTACGACGGCTATCTGGCACCATACGGAATGTGCGAATTGACAAGTCAGGCCGCGGCGACATTGTCGCCAAGACTGCGGGCTAACACTTGTTTAATCGCGACGGAGCGCGACCAAGCACATATCGTCGTCTTGAGGACATCCCAAAATGTGCGCGCGGATGTCAGCGATTAAGGCCTTGCCGGTGCCCTCCGGGGTGCCATCGCCGGCTTTCACTCCCTCTCGCATTCGGTCGATTGAATACTGCTCGCCCTTGATGTTGGCGGCTTCGTCCAAGCCATCGGTATACAAAACCAATAGCTCGCTCTTCTGCAAGGTAATTGAGCTGCGGGTGTATTCGAAGTCGTCTACAATCCCGAGCGGAATCCCAGCTTGCTTCTGACCCGGATCTTCGACGGTGCCGTCGACGTGTCGCAGTATGGGAGCCATATGGCCAGCGTTGACGAGCGTGACTTCGTGAGTGCTAGGATTGATGACTGCCAGAACAAAAGTAACAAAGCGATTTAGTTTCAGTTGACACAATCGCCGATTCAACTTCGTAACCGCAACAGCGGGATCGCTTTCGCTGGCTAGACAGTATCGTGATTCAGCTGAGAGTTTCGCCATTAGCATAGCGGCGGCAACACCGTGTCCAACGACATCCGCCACGATCACGGCTAAGTTGCCGTTGGGAAGCGGGACGTAATCGTAGTAGTCTCCGCCGATATGATTCGCAGCTTGGTAGTAACTATAGAAGGTATAGTCCGCCAGGTTTGGAGCTTCTTGGGGCAGAAAGCCTTTTTGGACCTCGCGAGCCAATTGCAGGTCTCTTTCAATGCCACGTTGCCTTAACGAATCCTCATGCATCCTGGCATTGTTGATCGCAAATGACGCTTGAGCCGCAGCGCTAACGAGCAACTCAAGATCGTCTTCTCGGAACCTTTGCCGCTGGTCAAGCGTGTCGATTTGAAGGATCCCAAACGCATTATGGTCGCTATCAACCAGCGGTGCGCACATCATCGACCGAATTCGGAAATCGGCAATACTCTGGCTCATCTCGAATCGAACGTCACTCGCGGCGTCGGCGGAGAGGATCGCTTCCTTCGTTTCCATTACGGTCTTTGCGATGGTGCGACTGACGCGAATCGTGTCGTCACTGCTTTCTCGACGTAGTTTTGTCCACCTAGGAATAAGCACTCCATTGGCATCGAGCATTCCAACGAAGCCTCGATCCGCCTGCACGAAGATACGAAATAGGCTATCCAACACTTCCGGCAAAACTGTATCAAGCGACAGTGTATTGCTCAGGCTGCGTGTAATTTCAATCAGGGCGCTGAGTTTTGCCTCCGCGCTCGCCGCCAACATGGGGCCGTTAATACTTGATCGAACATCCAGCTTCGACATAATCGTCGAGCCGCCGGAATCCGACGACTCGTCGTCGACCATTACGGCTCGAAAGCTAGAGTCGTCCGATGACGAGGGAGGCTGTTCGCGATCGTGGAACGTAAAGACGACATCACAGACACGTACCAGATTTCCGTGTTCCAGAAGTGTTCGCCCTGCGATCACTCGCTCGTTTACAAATGTTCCGTTACGGCTGTTGAGATCTTCGACAGCGAACCTCGCGCCATCGCCAATAACTTTACAGTGGTAGCGACTTACTGCACCAACATCAATCACGACATCACACTCGGGATGCCGACCAAGGACTGACTCAGGTCGGTCTAGTTCGTACCGGCGACCAGCCTGAGGTCCATTGTTTGCGGTGAGAAAGGCCATCCGGCGAAGATCCTAGGCGTGCAAGTAGGTGTGGCTTCCTGAAACGTAGGCCACCCAAAAGTGTGCTAGTTCCGACGATTCTAGTTTGCGGGTATCCCCAACGTCAACCGATCGTTTTTTGGGGGGCTCCGTTTCCATGAGCGTCCGAATCACTCGGCCCAATTCCGACGAACGCGTCGTGTCAGATACGGACCGACACGCTACGGACTTCGACGGCACGAAGATCGACGCCAGGGCAGGGGAGTGCGCCACCGGTGCGATCGGAAAGATGGCACGCGTCACACCCGCACCTCCCAGAGTGCGGATGCCCGACGCCACTTGCCTCGCTGGCGGGTAGTCACTCGGCGAGTCTCGTTCTACATTACCGTCGTCAGTTTTCAAATTCAGTTTTATCGCTTCAGTAGAACAAGTAGCATTGTGTCCCGAATATTTCTTGCGCTCGCCATCATTGCTGTAGTGCTGCTTTCGGCAAATCTTCTCGTGGGTCTGACCATTGGGGACTTTGGTGCCGCGTCGCGAGCGTTTCAGTCCGCATACCACGAATACGACCAACTCGCCGAATCGGCGAGCGATCGGGGTACGCTTGAACAGTCCGAGAGTCGACTCGAAGAGGCTGCAAAGCGACTGAATGAACAGCGTTCGTCTTTTTGGCTACATATTTGGTTAGGCATGAGCGCTGCGTTGGTCACGCTCTTGGTGAATAGCATCTCGGTCACCTACTTCATCGGAACCAATCGCTGGTGCCGAGAAGTCGTTGATGCCTTCGCTCTTGACGAGGATTTGGCTCAGCGGAGCCAGCGTCTGAAAAAACGAGCGTTCCCTTGGTCACTGACTGCGATCCTTCTGATGATTGTCGTGGCCGGTTTAGGGGCGGCGTCTGATCCAGTAACGCTAAATCCTGATGCGGCCGATTGGGTTCCGTATCATTGGGGGCTGGCCATGCTCGGTATCGTCGTGATCGGCGGTTGTCTCTTGGCTCAGGTTGCGCTGATCGCCAAGAACTACCAACTGATCAATGAGATTCTTGTGGCGGCTGAGCATGAACGCGAGCGACGCAAGATAGCTCGGGAGCCGGTAGCAGAAGGATAGACAACGAGCGATGCGAGCCTGTGTGCAACGAGTAACGCGAGCCAGTGTGACGGTTGATAATACGGTCGTGGGCGAGATTGCTCGGGGTCTCCTGGTCCTACTTGGCGTCACCGCTGAAGATACCGATGACGATGCCCGACAGTTGGCTGATAAGATTTGTGGGCTGCGGATCTTCGAGGACGATGACGACAAGATGAATCAGTCGATTGAAGACATTGGCGGCGCAATGCTCGTTGTTAGCCAGTTCACGCTTTACGGAGATTGCCGCAAAGGCCGACGACCGAGTTTCACGCAAGCGGCTCCACCTGAGCAGGCGGAACGGTTGTATAAGACGTTCATCGCCGGAGTTGGCATGAAAGGTATCAGGGTTGCGACGGGCCAATTCCGCGCACACATGGACGTTGCGCTCGTCAATGACGGTCCCGTAACGCTGTTGCTTGATAGCAAGAAGGTATTCTGAGCCATCAACGCAACAACTGCTCGGCGTGTTCGTGCGTCTCTTCGATCAATTCTCGCGCGGTTCGTTCTACCTGCTCGGTTTTATCTGCGAACTCTCGCATGACCACCGGATCGTACGACGCAGCCAACAGCAGCAAAGCCAGTTTGCCATAGGTAGAAATGTTTGCCCACATGCTGCCACTATAGAACTTCATCGCAGTGCCAAACGACTTCTTGAAACGCAGACGACCCCGACGAATATCGATCGACCACAGCTCATCTAAGACCAAATGTGATAGGAACCCGATCACGACCGCCGCGGCTTTGTACCATCGCATCGTCATGTCATCGCATGTACATACGAGGAACGCCAACAAACCCGCGCTTGCAGCGGCGGGGATGCTGTGCCACATGCCACGATGAACCGTGTACTTTTTGAAGATCGATGCCACTCCGAAGCGAATGGCCAAATACATGATCATCCCGGCAAATACCATCGTCTCATGCGACCAGCCAAAGTGTGAAAAGCGATCCATCATCAGCATCGGGACAACAGCGGCTGCGAGTGACATCGTTTCGCGGACTGGAACACCGGAGTCGCTGTCGAGATCGGGTAGCATCCCAGAAACGCTGCACAAGCCAGCGGCCAGAGCACAGGTCTCAAGAGGTGCGCCGAGTTGAAGATATCCCGCCGCTCCATAGCCAATGCCGATGATGGTACTCGTCGAGATGTGAGTCCTGAAATCAGCCATCGCTGCTAGCGTGAGCGGTCGAAGAGGAGAGTTGGGCGGCGGAGTATATCCACATTCGAACCCGGGACGAAGAGCAGTCCTTTTGGTCTTGGAGAAGTGACAACTTTTCGGATACAGTCACACGGCGCGGGCCCGCGCCAAGTGTGGCTTCACGCTTAGCGGTGCATCACCTTGCAGTCCGTTGCCGACTCCCCCTACCTTTCCCCGTTGCGAAAATGGAAATCTACGACATCATCATGCTGGCCGTGCTAGCGGGAGCCATGCTATTTGGCGCTTGGAAAGGACTAGCGTGGCAAATCGCTTCCTTGGGTGCAATCGTTGCAAGCAGCTACGTTGCGCTTAAGTACGATACTCCGCTCGCAGCGTCTTTGCCGGTCGGACCACCATGGGACGTTCCGTTGGCGTGGGGAATCCTGTTCGTTGGGACTTCCTTTGTGATCTGGATCATCTTTCGCTATGTCTCCGATTTCATCGATCGACTCAAATTAAAGGAATTTGATCGCCAAATCGGCGCTTTGTTCGGCCTCGCCAAAGGCGTTTTGATTTGCGTGATTGTGACGGTGTTTCTGGTCTCACTCGTTGACTCCATTCGAGCACCGATACTCCGATCCTATTCTGCGTACTACATCGCGGTGTTTCTCGATAAAGCTCACGCTTATCTTCCGGAAGATATTCACGACAAACTCGAGCCTGCGATCCACTCTCTGGATGAACGACTCGGAGGACACGGAACAGCCCATCCCGGCGATGGTGCGATTCGTACTCCTGACGACGCCAAACGAGCGCTGAACTCATACGTTGATTCTGCCAGCCAGCAGCTGACGGATCGGTTTCAAGAGGCTGTGAGCGATCACGTCACGGAACGATTGCAGCCAAGCTCCGAGCCAGGTCTGGGCGATGGTCGGCTTGTTCCATTCGACGAATGGCGGCAAGCCTTCGAGCGAGTTCCAAGTACGTCGAACGAGAGTACGCAAAGGTGACACTCGGCGACCGCAGGGCCGAATAATTGCCGAGTGCCCCCGAGCCAGGGCAACGAAACAGCGATTCAGTCGGAGTCGTCAAACCCTGGTAAAAATGACACCCCAACCGAACATAAGAAACATTATCGGACGTTGGGGGGCGGTTAGAGCCATCGCTGTACAGGCTCAATCTGGGGCTTTCTGATGCCGTTGCTTCGCTGCTTTGGGCTGGACGTTTAGAGACGTCCTGCCGATCATCTGATCGATTCATGGAACTCATCCTTCCGTGGATTGAGGCATTGAGACTTACCAGGTCTAAATGCCCGCTGGCCTGTTCCCGGAGGACCAACTCCGGGGCGGCCTTTATCAATGGCGATCGTTGGTCGACCTTATCGCTGGCCAGCACATCCTGGCGATCAACCCGACGTTCTTTGACGGCTTGTTTCCGTCTATCGGCTCTAGAGAGCCTGTGGTCAAGATCAATCTTTCAAGTTCGCTGCCTTGACCTCGATTTACCTTGCCTCGCTTTCTGTGCTGGCAACTGTACCGCGAGCTGCTTTTGCTCAATCATCACGGCTCGAGTTCCAAGAGATATCTGTCCTTCCAGAAGCCCAGTGACCAACGCAACAATTACCTCGGCTCGCGTGAACCCGGCATCTTTCGCCCAGGCAGACAAACGGTCCGCCTTCTCATCGCCGATTTGTGCTTCGATACGTTTCATGCTCGGCCCTCCAATGAGTCTTGTTTCAAAGCTCTCTCCGATTCACCAAAGAGCGGCACCGTGCCTTATCTTCTACGCCATCGTCGCCCGCCCAGGCATGGGCGAGGCGACCGACGATGGCTCCGAAGAGCGGCACTTAGTATCCAGCACCCTGACAACTAACTTGTCCTGGTTCGCTCGGAATCCCCAACAAAGGCACCGTGCCTTTCGTCAAATCATCGCCGCTGCATCAGGGCCGCTCGACGCTCCTCCCAAACAAACGCCCAGGATTCCCAGGCAGCATTGATCACGGTTTTGTGAGCTTCGTTAGCACCCGTACCAATAACTGCCGTTCAGAATCCTGGCTCGTTTGTTGGTCGTCACTACCCGGTGCCAAACACGTCCAACGCGGCCTGATCTGATGAAGCGACGATGATCCGACGAAGGCACTACACACACCTTTTGTTCACGTCAGGCTGCCTTCTTCCGATGCCGCTTCAATCGTTGCTCGACTTCCGTATCAACCTCAGATTCGACACCCGCTCCTTGGCGTTGCAACCGTCGTTGCGTTTGGATCGCTCGGCCTGCATACGCGTACGCCACGCTCCCATCCTCGCCATGAACTCGCTTGCGATGGTGATACAACTCCTTTGCGGTCTCACACTCGAATCCGCACACGCAACCCAACTTTTCCACGGTTGTCGCCATCTCGACTCCTTTCGTTAAAACCGGCCTTCGAGAATCGCATCTAACGCACGCTCTCCCTCGAACTCGACTCCTGACACCTACCTTTTAACGCCGTTTCGGTCGTATCCTTTCCCGTTGCGGCGATACTCGTTAACCACGTCCTGCGTCGCTTCCGCTGCGTTCATTGCATCCTGAAGGATCACTAAACCCAACTCCGCTTGACTCATGTGATTCGCACGTGCGAACCGGATAAACACGTTTTTCAACGCAAGCGGACACGGCACGTAGATACGCGATTGCCACATCCAGATACCTTGATCCGGTCGCTTGCACATCACGTCGTCACCGATCACGACGTTGATCACTTCTAACTCCGGTACATCATTCTTCGCGGCCATCACACTCGCCGTTCTTGCTCGAACTCAGACAGGACGCTCCGAAGGACACGCACGCTTTGGCTGATGACGTACGCCCTCGAACGCCGTTGCCGCTTTGCTTCCCGATCCAACCACAACACGAGTTCCGGCTCCATTCGGACGTACACCGCTCGCAGCTCTGGCTCCTCGATTGTCCTGCGTTTTCCCATCGCTTTGCACTCCGATATCGCTCTGATCGCACTTCGCTATAACACTCACGCCGCTGGCCTTAATCGCGACTCGCCTCCACCCTTCAACTTGCCGCTACACACCATTGCCGTTCGTTTAATCACATACCTCCCGAACGCATCATCAGCCCCATCTTCGACGGCTTCGTAAAGCCACTGGAGCATCTCCCCGCCTTCCTCGAACCGCTTCCCCATGCCGGCGGCGATCGTCGACGCTACACCCAGCAACTGTTTGCGAAGCTGCGAGAAGTCCGGCGGTCGAGTAACACGCTTGGGTTTCGTTCCTTCCTTCCGCCCGGTCCACGCTCGAAACGCTTCCTGTACGCGCTTCCAACATCCGAGGACTTCCGCACGCTCGTGATTGCGGTTCTCCCGATCAAACTCTTCAACCAGGCGGAACCACTCTTCCGTTAGCCAGGCCGTGATGATCGGCAACTTCGCGAACAGATCCTCTACAGTGTTGATGTCCCATTCATCTCGCAACGCATCGCGACGTAGTTGAAACTCGACACGTGTCGCACATTCTGGGACGCCACCCCACCGCTTCTCGATCAGGACGGCTTGCTTCACTGGATCATCTTTGGTTTCGTACAGCTTGTCGTAAACGCGGATTTGAATCCCTTTTCCACTCGTGAACCCGGTTGACGTTTTCGGCCCAGGCGTTCCCTTGCCATGCACGCCGTAATTCTTGGCTCGCTTGATCACACGTCCTGCCCAGAACGCTTCGCTGAACTCCACCACGGACACGCCTGCAATATCCGCACACACGTCTACGCGACCGGGGACCGCTTTAGAGATTCTGAAACCCAAGGATTCGAGGAAACCACGGACTCGAACCCACGAGTACCAGGCGCCGTCCCGCATCAGGGCGACGGAGCCGATCTTAAGAAACACGGACAGGGAATGTTCGCTTTCAGCTTGCCGGTTAACAATCGCTACCGTCCAGCCCTCAAACTCGATTACCCACCGACAGTACACCCCGTGACGCTGGCCCGCTGGATGCATCAGGTACGCCGTACCATCACGCGTTAAGCACGGCACTCCGTCCCCGCTCAACTCTTCCGCTTGCTGCCTTGCACGGTCCCATTCCTCGACGAACCGAGGCCATAAGCTTTCGTTCCAGGTACCAAAAACGCTCACTTCAAAAGTGTCGATTCCTCCACCTTCAAGGGAATCCTGACGAATTGAGGCCCCCATGTTATAAGTGTTGGGGGCCGAGCCTTCCCCGACGTCCGCAGGCACCTCCAACAGCCTGCTGGATGCTATCGCATCCCCTCTTCCGAGACTTTTTTCGGAAATCTCGTCGGACTCATTTTCGGAGGAATCGAGCGGCGACGCGGCTCGCTCGAGCCTCGCGATCCCGTCGACCGTGGACGCCTCCAAACTGACAACGACGCCATCCGCGACAGCATCGCTACTAGTGTACAGATTTGTCATCGGAACGATGACGTTGCTTCCCTGCCCTTCAACGCTCTCTCGCCGGTCCCCTGAAACATTATCGGACGTTGGGGGGCGGTCTCAATGTTTCTTATGTAGAGAGGCTGATCTTTTGTTGGTTCTGGGTGTCCCTGCGCTGTGTTTGCGATCCCGTTGGGCGTCTACGCAGTAGCTACGTCTTCGAGAAATACGCCCATACATCGAAACTTGTCGTAGCGCTGCTGAAGCAAATCGTCGGTCGGAATTGTTCGCAGTTCATGCAGCGTTTTCATCAGATACATCTTCAAGGATGATGCCATGCGATGCGGGTCTCGGTGAGCGCCGCCTAGTGGTTCGGGGATCACGTCATCGACGATTCCAAACTGCTTGAGATGCGATGATGTGAACCGCAACGCATCGGCCGCCTTCGAGGCGAATTCATGGCTCTTCCAGATGATGCCAGCACAGCCTTCCGGGCTGATGACTGAATAGTACGAGTGTTGGAGGATTGCAACTCGGTCGCCAACCCCGATCCCCAAAGCGCCGCCGCTGCCACCCTCGCCAATGACGATGCAAATGATCGGAGTCTTGAGCCGTGACATCTCGAACATGCTTTCGGCGATGACTTGAGCCTGACCGCGTTCTTCCGCGCCGATTCCAGGGTACGCTCCTGGCGTATCGATCATGCAAATGATCGGCAGCCCAAACTTCGCGGCCATCCGCATCTTGGCCATCGCCTTTCGATATCCCTCGGGGTGAGCGCAACCGAAGTAACACGCACTCTTTTCCTTGTAGGTACGACCCTTCTCGTGGCCGACCACCATAACCTTGTGCTGATCTAGTTTTGCAAAGCCGGTCCGAATGGCCTGATCGTCGCCAAAATGCTTGTCGCCGTGCAACTCGACAAACTCGTCAAAGGCGAGCGAAACGTAATCCATGGTATGCGGGCGATTCTTGTGTCGTGCGACTTGAACCGTTTGCCAAGGCGTCAGGTCGGCGTAGATCCGCGCAGTCAGGTCAGCTATTTCACGTCGTGTCTTGCGGATAGCGTCTTCGATTTCGGAAGTCCTTTCCGCTTGCTCCTCATAATCTCGCAGCCGACATTCCAGTTCGTAAATTGGTTCTTCAAACTCAAAGCCAGGACCAGGAGCTTCCATCGGTCAGTCATCGCTTTCTAATTGCTAAAGTTAACTGTCGGACTTATCGGAATCGTTGTCGGTCGCTTCGACGGACGAAGCTGGTAATTTTGGTGCCAGCTTGAAAGGTTTTTGAGCGCGAAGTTCTTTCATCACTTCAGCCATCGAACCAGGCCGGTCTTCTGGTTTCTTTGACATCATTTTTCGGAGCAACGCCGCCAGTTCGGGCATCACGTTGTCGTTTTGTACGACCACAGACGGGATGCTGGCAGTCAAATGCTTTTGCAACAGATCGTTGGGGCTATCGCCAAAGAACGGCGGCTTCCCACCGAGTAGTTCAAAGAGCACGCAGCCCAGCGAATAAATATCGGCTCTCCCATCAAGTGCTTGACCGCGAATCTGTTCGGGCGACATGTAGCTGCGTGTGCCTTGGATTACTTTTTGCTTCCCAAACATTCGCGAGATCATGCCTGTGGCCGCCTTCCGCGAAATCGTGAAGTCAATCAGCTTGATAATGCCCTTCTCATTCAGGAGAAAGTTATCTGGCTTCACGTCACAATGCACCCATCCTTTTTCATGCATATGTCCCAGTGCAAGCGTCATTTGCTCGGCGATCTTTGAGAAGTGAACCAAGATCTTGGCATGGCTCTCGCGCATCGCCTGCTTCACGTTCAGGCTGCTGAATACATCTAGTACGAGGTAAGCTATTGGACCTTCTAAATTGAACTCATGAATCCGGATGATACTGGGGTGCGTGAGTGCGTGTCCGACTTCAAATTCGTGCTTGAGAAGCGCGATTTCCTCTTTGTTTCCCCAGTTATCAGACCGCAGGATCTTTAAGATGAAGCGGTCTGACTTGTCTCGAACGGCTTCCCAGATCTGGCTTGAATTACCCGAACGGATGTACTTCAAGAGTCGATACGGGCCGAGAAAGTCTGGAAGTTGCGACACAATGCATCCGTCAGGAGAATCAACGGTAAGAGCTATCCAACGTGAACAACCCCAACAGTTTAGATGAAGTGCAAATCCAGCGAAAGAGCGGCGAACACAGTCGTGTAGTATCTCGCTCGCGACACCCTTTGCACCTGTTTTCGCAAAACTAGGCTCTCCAAAGTGTCACTCGCTGGGATTTGGCCGCTCAGTGGTTTTGCAGACTCAGTGACGCTTCCGCTCGGCGAGAATCTCTTCGTAGACGCGACGGATCTCGTTCGTCATGTACTGGTGTCGAAACTGCTTGGCGAAACGCCGCTGCCCTTCACTGCCGAGTCGCTCGCGAAGCTGGCCGTCGTTCGCCAACTGAACCATCGCGACAGACATCGGCTCGATTGATTTCGGCTCCAGCAGAAATCCCGTTTCATCGGGGATCACCACTTCACGGGCGCCGTCGATGTCGTAGCTAATTACCGGCTTGCCCGCGATTAGTGCTTGAGGCAACGCCCTTGCCAACCCTTCTCGCAGACTTGCGTGAACAAGCACGTCCATCGCTCCGACCAGTTCAGGGATCTGGGATGGCGGAACGAGCCCCGTGAAGACGACATGTTCCTCCAAGCCTACTTCTTCAATGTAGTTGTCGATCCACGTACGCAAGATTCCGTCGCCAATGAACAGAAGTCGCAGGTTTGGGAATGTCTTTACGGCCTGTGCGGCGGCGGCCAGCACGTACTCATGTCCCTTCAAATGAAACAGCCTGGCAATCTTCCCCACAACGATGTGTTCAGGCTTGAAGCCCAGTTCCGCTCGCACTCGATCACGGTGTTCATTTGCGTGCAGGAAAGGTTCGACATCCATTCCGCTGTAGATCGTGGTGAAAGATTCATAGCCTGCCACTTGAGCATCAACCATCAAATCAGTCATCGCGTCTGCAACACTGATTAGTCGATGGCAGCACCGTGCGGCATACTTTTCACATTGCCGAAACAGTTCGCGTGACAAGCCGTTTTGATACGGATGGAACGGCGCTCCATGCACCGTGTGAACGATTGCCGGGACGTTCAACGCGTGGGCTGCTAGTCGACCGAGCATTCCACCTTTCGCGCTGTGTGTGTGGACGACATCCGGCTTGAAGTTTCGCAAGAGGTTCTTTATCGCATAGTAACTGCGGAGATCTTGCCACGGATGAATGGCACGCCGCAGCGAAGGAACATATGCGACAGGCACTTGTCCCCCCCTGCCCTGCGTCAACAGATCTCCTTCCGGGCCCAGCGCTGGGCCCGTGATTAATAACACATCATCGCCATGCTCTCGTACCAGATCGTCGCAGGTGAACAATGTGTTCTCTTGAGCGCCGCCCACGATCATGCGAGTGATAACATGTGCGATACGCATTGGTAATCACTCTTTGAACGTGACGTGGACTAAATAGAGACCTTGTGGCGGTGCAGTCGCGCCGGCCGCGCGGCGGTCCATTTGAGTCAAGACGTCGCCAGGCCAATCAGAATTGCGATTTCCCTTGCCGACTTCGACCAACGTCCCGACGATGTTCCGCACCATGTTATACAGGAAACCGTTGGCCTCCACTTCGACCACGATCCGCTCGCCAAGATCCGTCACTCGCCGTTCGACGCTGATGTCATGAATGGTTCGTACAGTAGTTACACGCGGCGATCCGGACGTCTCATAGCTCTTGAAGTCATGTTCGCCGAGCAACGCTTGAGCGGCCACATGCATTGCTTCGACGTTAAGCGGTTGCCACAACTGCCAAACATAGTGCCGCGCGAAGACATCGCGAATTGGATTGTCGTATAGCAGGTAGCGATAACGCTTCGAGATAGAATCGTTGATCGCATGGAACCCTTCCGGAGCCTCCTCGACCGAGCAGATTACCATGTCGCGCGGTGTGTTTGCATTCAGCCCACGAAGCAACACATCGGTTGAGTGCTTGCTATTGGTAGGCCAACTAGCGACTTGGCCCAAGGCATGAACCCCCGCATCGGTACGACCGCTCGAAGTAATCCTTAAGTCTTCACCCGTGATCTCCCGAATCGCAGCTTCGAGGTGCCCCTGAACGGTTCGTTGCGTGGGCTGCCACTGCCAACCGGAGAAGTTTGTTCCGTCGTAGGCTAGTGTCAGCTTTAGGTATCGCATCGAAGACCGCGCAGGCGAAGTGGTCACATTCCCCGAGACCACCCCCCTGCCCTTCTGGCTAGTTTCAAATCACGTTGTCAGACGGCAGCTTGGCTACGCACGAGCAACTCGGCAACTTGGACAGCATTGGTCGCGGCGCCTTTACGAAGGTTGTCGCTGACGCACCAGAATGCCAAGCCATTGTCACAAGATAGATCCTCGCGAATGCGCCCGATGAATACGTCGTCTTTACCGCTGCAGGAAAGGGGTAACGGGTATAGACCGGTCGCCAGGTCGTCTAGAACCGTGATGCCCGGAAACTCTTCAAATAACCTTCGAGCATCGGCGACCGTCAACTTCCGTTCCGTCTCGACCAGTATGCTTTCGCTATGACAGTTAGTCACCGGTGCACGCACGCAAGTCGGACAAACGCGAATCGTATCATCGTTGAAAATCTTTCGCGTTTCCCACACCATCTTCATCTCTTCGGACGTATAGCCCTCATGCTTTGGGCTGCCGATTTGTGGGATGAGGTTGAAAGCGATTGGATGTGCAAACGTCTTGTTTTGGTAAGGCTCACCGGCTAGCGATGCGCGGCTGCTTTCCTCCAACTCTCGTTCGCCGGAAACGCCGGCGCCGCTTGTAGCTTGGTAGGTGCTTACGATGACTCGCTTGATCTTCGCGGCATCGTGAAGCGGCTTCATGGCGACGACCATTTGTGTGGTCGAACAGTTTGGGCTCGCGATGATTCCATTATGCTTGCGAATAGCCTCGGGGTTAACTTCGGGTACAACGAGCGGCACATTTTCCTTCATCCGCCAATAGCCGCTCTCGTCCACAACCACCGCACCACGTTCAACAGCCCACGGAGCAAACTCGGCCGAGACATCGTCGGGCGTGCTGGCGATGACCAGCCCAATACCTTCGAAGGCTTCCGGACGAAGTTCTTCAACGGTATGCTCGTCGCCATTGAACGTCAGCTTGGTTCCCGCAGAACGGGAGGAAGCCAGAAACTTGATCGATTTGTACGGGAACTGCCGCTCTTCGAGCAATTGACGACAAATGCTTCCCACTGCGCCTGTCGCGCCCACCAATGCCACGTTCTCGTACACCGATCATTCCTCCGCAATGAATTCGCGTCTGCTAACTGAAGAGCTGACTGATTGTTGCAAACCCCCGAGTATAGACGCGCCCACGTTTACTTCAATGGAGCACGCTTGCCGAGTAGAATGATTTCCCAATGAATACTGAAAGCGACCCATGATTGTAACTCTCGACGGCCCAGCTGGGGCAGGTAAAAGCACCATCGCGCGAATGCTGGCTGATCGGTTGGGCTTCGCGTTCCTTGACACCGGAGCGATGTACCGTGCCGTGACCCTCGCAGCCGTACGCAATCAAGGTCCCTGGGATGATCCATCGAGACTGGCAGACCTGGCCAGTCGCTGCGAAATCGAAATCGTTGGTCGTACGGTGAGCCTGAACGGCGAAGATGTGAGCGAGTTGCTTCGGACAGCTGAGGTTACCTCGCACATTCACTATTTGGCGGACAATCCGAGGGTGCGCAAGGGATTGGTTGATTTGCAACGTGATTTCGCGATAGGTAAGAACGTCGTTACGGAGGGACGCGACCAGGGCACGGTCGCCTTTCCTACCGCCGAATGTAAGATTTTCCTCACTGCTTCGCCCGAGGAGCGGGCAAGACGTCGCGTCATGGAACTGCGCTCGCGGGGAGAGCCGATTTCCATCGCTGAGGTTTTGGATCAGCAAAATGCGCGAGACCAACGTGATTCGGCCCGAGCAGTCGGGCGGTTGGAGCCTGCTACAGACGCAATCGACTTCTGTACAGATGGCATGTTGCCGACCGAAGTCGTTGATCGGCTGGTCGCCATTGTCCGCGAGAAAGCGCAACGAGCGGATGGGTGAGCGTCTCGCCATGCAACGTTCCTTTACACAGCGGATCGGCTATGCTGCCATCCGCACGGTCTCTAGGCTTGTCGCGATCGTCGTTTTTCGTATGCGGTGCAAAGGGCGTGAGCACATACCAAAGGATGGCCCGCTGCTCGTGTGCGCGAACCACCAGAGCTTCCTCGACCCGGTCATCGTCGGCCTCGCGTTCGATCGCCGACTCAACTATCTTGCCCGCCAAACGCTCTTTCGATTCGCACCGTTTCGCGTGTTGATCCAGTTCCTCGACGCCATACCACTCGATCGCGATGGCCTCGGCTTGGCTGGACTTCGGGAGTCGATGCGACGAATCAAGCGGGGCGAGGCTGTACTTCTGTTCCCCGAGGGGACGAGAACGGCTGACGGATCGTTACTCCCGTTACAACCCGGTTTTTGCGCACTTGCGCGCCGTGGAAACGTCGTTGTACTCCCGGTGGGATTCGATGGTGCCTTCGATGCGTGGCCGCGAACCACCAAAGTTCCTCGTGCTAGCAGGATTCACCTATGTATTGGTGAACCCCTCAGGCCAACGGAGATTGGGGAACTCGATGACAAGTCGCTCGTCCGCGAAGTGGAAAAGCGGATTCGGACCTGCTTCGAGCAGGCCAAAGCGAGTCGAAGAGCGTAAATCAGCGTTGGCTCAGCCACCGCGGATGGCCGTCGG
The DNA here is from genome assembly GCA_020638995.1 of Planctomycetaceae bacterium. Classification (GTDB taxonomy): domain Bacteria; phylum Planctomycetota; class Planctomycetia; order Pirellulales; family Pirellulaceae. The sequence goes on along the minus strand of JACKHM010000005.1, from coordinate 369,130 downwards.
GCGCACCCCCCCTGCCCTTCTCTCTTTCGCTTGCGGTGAACTCCACGGCATTCTTGGAGATCGGGTTTCATAAGTCATTCGTTCGCAAGTGTCTATACATAAGCATGTTATGGGGTTTTAAGATCGTTTGTGGTGACAATTTCTCAACCAAGAGCAGGAAAGTGAAAGAATTATTTCTTTTAGTGATTGAAAATTATCACCTGTAAGGTCATAATCCGCGTGTCATCTGAATGGACACGCAATTTGGCGAGTATAGGTAATGCCAGTTCCGTCTGTCGCTGAGGAGCGAAGGTCCCGATTGTTGGAAATGGTTCGGCTGCGAGGCTTTGCATCGTTGCCGGATTTGGCGGGAGAACTAGAAGTCTCTGAGTCTACTGTCCGGCGTGACCTAGACTACCTGGAGGATACCGGCGAGGCACAGCGGACGCACGGCGGCGTCTTCTATACCGGACCGTCTCCAAAATTGCAGCATTTTGACCAACGTCAAAAAACTCATTGGGAGAAGAAGCGACTGATCGCAGAAGCGGCCAGTCAATTGATTGAGGATGGTGACACGATCCTGCTGGATGGCGGAAGTACGACTTACGAGTTGGCGAGACTTTTGGTCCATCGTCCACTCCAAGTTGTGACAAATTCACTGCCCGTTGCAAACCTGTTTGCTTCGAGCAACGCAGATTTGGTGATGGTTGGCGGTTACGTACATGGTCGAACAGGCGTATCGCTGGGGCCTTATGCCAACGAGATGCTTGCCGACTTGAACGTCGGACGCGCCGTACTGAGTATCGCTGGATTGAACGATAACGGCTACTACAACAGCAATTTGCTGCTGGTTGAAACAGAACGCGTGATGATGAAGGCGGCGGATGAAGTCGTCATCGTCGCGGATAGTACGAAGTTTGGAAGGACGAGTTTGGCTCGACTTTGCGAACTCAACAAAGCGGACATTTTGGTCGTCGACAACGAGATCACGAACGAGTGGCGCGAAAAACTTAGAAAGGCGGGTGTAAAGCTGGTTGTCGCTGAACCCGAATTGAGAACCTAACAACATTCAAGCGAGTATAGCTTCTATTATGACTGCGGCACCGAGCCTCGATCGAGCGGCAATAGAACGCATCGTTCGCCAAATTGTCACACAGCAATCTGGCGGCACTGCGAAATCTGGCGGCACAGCGAGCAGCAACTCTCAGAATTCACAATCTGAACTAGTCGTCAGCATTTCCGCGCGGCATTGCCATTTGACGGACGAGCACGTTGAGATCTTATTCGGCCCCGGACATACGCTAACGCCGATGAAGGACCTATATCAAGACGGTTTCTACGCGGCGGAAGAAACGGTCATGGTCGTCGGGCCTCGCAAGCGGACACTGCCGACGGTTCGAATACTCGGACCGACGCGGCCGTTTAGCCAAGTCGAGTTGGCCTTTACAGATTCGATCTCGCTGGGCATCAACGCGCCGGTGCGTCACAGTGGCAAGATCGAAGGCACGCCGGGCTGTGTGCTCGTTGGGCCTAGAGGAGTTGTCGAACTGCATGAGGGAGTCATCCGAGCAGCCCGCCACGTACACATGAGCTTCCGAGATGCCGGAAGATACGGCGTAAAGAACGGCGACTTAATGAAGCTTCGAGTCGAATCGCCGATGAGCACGATGGTAATGGAAGACTTGCTCGTCCGCGCAGACGAAGCGAGCAAGCTCGAAGTCCACATCGACACGGATGAAGGTAACGCGTGCTATTTAGACGGAGCGACCAAAGTGGAACTGTTAAAGCAGGAGCCGTGTGCCTGTGAGAAGCACAAATCGCGATAAAGAACTTTGGACTTTGGTCATTCCCGGTTGGTTATTGAACTGAACAAGAATGCCCAAATCCGAATGAAAAATGACCCAACAACTGAGTTTTTATTTTGGAGACCCACAGATGGCGAAAGCGATGGAAGCGTTAGGCATGATCGAAACCAAGGGTTTTATCACCCTGGTCGAAGCCACTGACGCAATGTTGAAAGCGGCGAATGTTCAGTTTATGGGCTGGGACAATGTCGGCAGCGGCCTTGTTTCGGCTTTTGTGACCGGTGATGTGGCGGCTGTGAAAGCTGCGACCGATGCGGGCGCTAACGCCGCTGGCCGAGTCGGCGAAGTTATCAGCGTGCAAGTGATTCCACGGCCGCACGATGACCTCGGCAAGGTCTTGCCTTCCGGCAAAGCGAAGGCCAGCAAGTAGTCACGCCCCAAATACTCGAAACAAAACGATACCGAACGCTTGATTCGGACACTCAACAAGGACTCACATAATGAACGCGATTGGATTGATTGAAACGAAGGGTTTAATCGCCTTGGTCGAGGCGACTGACGCGATGGCGAAGGCGGCTAACGTCGAAATCGTCAAGAAAGTGCAAATCGGTGGTGGACTCGTTACGACTGTCGTGAGGGGCGACGTGGGCAGTGTACGTGCTGCGGTCGAAGCTGGTGCGAATGCCGCGGCACAAGTCGGCGAACTCGTCGGCAGCCACATCATCCCTCGACCTGCCGAAGGTTTGATCGAAGCTTACATTGGCTAACCGCTAGTGCTGAAAGGGAAGTCCACCTTCGTTCAAGGATGACAGGAGTAGACCAGTGAAGATTCTCGTAGCAAACCTTGGCTCGACAAGCTTTAAGTACCGGTTGTTCGATATGAGCGACGAACGCCAATTGGCACGCGGTGGCATTGAACGCATCGGTGCTCCGGAAAGTCGTTGCTTCGTCGAGATCGGTGATCATCGTGATGAGGTGACGGCCTCCGTCCCCGATCATGCGGTCGCCGTACGTAAATGTTTGGAGCAACTGACGTCATGCGATACCGGTTGCTTGAAGGATGCCAGTGAGGTAGCTGCGATTGGTTTCAAAGCGGTTCATGGCGGTCGAGTGAGTGGTGTGCAACGAGTGACGGACGATGTGTTGGCGGCGATGGAGGAGATGAGTCAGGTTGCACCAGCTCATAATCCACCGTACATCAACGCCATGCGCTTGTTGCGTGAGAAACTCCCCGAGATTCCGTTGGTGGCTGCGTTTGAGACGGGTTTTCACCTGACAATTCCTGATCGGCTGAGGTACTACGCTTGTCCCGAAGAGTGGGCATCAAAGTACCACGTACAACGTTGGGGCTTTCACGGAGCCAGTCATCGCTACATCGCCAATCGCGTTGCAGACATGTTGGGCGAAGGACTACGAGTCGTCTCGTGTCACCTCGGTGGCTCGAACAGTTTGTGTGCAATTCGTGGACGCGAAAGTGTTCAGAATACTTTGGGAATGAGTCCGCAGAGTGGATTGCCGCACAACAATCGCGTGGGTGACTTTGATCCGTTTGCGATCCCGGTCGTCATGAAGGCAACTGGCAAATCGCTTGAGGAAGTGCTCGACGATCTAGCCAACAAAGGTGGATTGCTGGGTTTGAGCGAAGTGAGCGGCGATGTTCGAGACTTGGAAGCGGCAGTCTCACAAGGCAACGCTCGTGCCAAGCTCGCATTGGATGTGTTCACTTCCGAGATTCGCCGGCATCTGGGCGGATTGATGATTGAACTCGGAGGACTCGACGTGCTCGTTTTCACAGGCGGGATTGGCGAGAACGGAGTTGGAATCCGCTCTGCCGTTTGTGCCAATCTCGATGAATTCGGCATCCGGCTCGATGACTCCGCGAATGCGTCTCCAAAGGGCGAAGCGAAGATCAGCGCTTCGAGCAGCCGCACGGAAATCTGGGTGTTGCCAACCAACGAAGAAGTCATTGTTGCCAGACAAAGCCATGAGTTGCTGAAGCAACAAGTGTGAAGTGTTCAGTTTTCAGGAAGACCGTCGTGTATCAGTCTTTTGAAGAGTTGGAGGTTTGGAAGCGATCGTGCAATCTCGCCGTCGGAGTCTATAAGTTGCTACGAGAGTGCCGTGATTATGGATTGCGAGATCAAATGCAACGCGCCGCAGTATCGATCGCTTCCAATATTGCTGAAGGATCTGAACGGTCTCCTAAAGAGTTCGCAAGATTTCTTGACTTCGCACATGGATCAGTGGACGAGTTACGAACCCAACTGTATATCGCAGCTAGAATCGAACTAGTAACGCAAGATGACACCCGACCACTTGTTAATGAAACGAAAGAGATATCTCGAATGTTATTTGGTTTAAAGAAATCACTGAAAACTGAAAACTGAAAACTGTTCCGAAGGAACCTCCATGTTCATCGCCAAAGTAACGGGATCGCTGGTATCGACGCAGAAGGTCGAAACGATGGTGGGCTATAAGCTGCTGATCGTCGAGCCTTACCGGTTGGAAGCGAAGCAACGCAAGAAGCTCGAGACGACCGGTCGGACGTTTGTGGCGGTGGATACGCTTGGTGCCGGCAACGGAGATTATGTCTTAGTCACTCAAGGATCGAGTGCTCGGTTGACAACGGAGACCAAGAATATGCCGATTGATTGTGTCGTCGTCGGCATCGTCGATCAGGTGCATGTCGACAGCCGCAAGGTGTACTCGAAGGAAGACTAGGGCTGCGTGAGCATCTCGATCCCGTGACTAAAACTGAAAACTAAACCTGAAAACTAGCGATCTCATGCAAATCAACGAATCAATTATCCGCGACGTCGTCGCTCAGGTGTTGGCCGAAGTCAGCAAAGCTCCGATGGTCAGCAGCAAGGGTTACTCGGGACGCTTCGGAATCTTCACGGACGTCAACGAAGCTGTGGCGGCCGCGCGAGATGCGTTCGAGCAACTGTCTCAGCGGGGGATGGAAGAGCGCAAACGTATCATTGACCACATTCGCCGCATCTCGATCGACAATTGTGTGGAACTCGGCACGATGGAGATGAACGAGACGAAGATCGGTCGTCTGAAACACAAGATTGAGAAGCTTAAGACGCTGGGAGAGAAGACACCGGGTGTCGAGTTCATGAAAAGCCAGGTCTACAGCGGCGATCGGGGTTTGGCAGTTATCGAGCACGCTCCTTTCGGTGTGATCGGCGCCATCACGCCCGTTACTCATTCGTTACCGACGATTACCGGCAACGCCGTGAGTATGATCGCGTCTGGGAATTCACTCGTTGTGAATCCGCATCCCAGCGGTAAAAAAGTCGCTGCAGAAGGTGTGCGACGTTTTAACGAAGCAATTTATCGTGACCTCGGCATCGACAATCTGATTTGTGTGATTGCTGAGCCCACGCTGGAATCCGCTGCCGGTATCTTTGGACATCGCGGTGTCAACCTGATCTGCGTGACCGGTGGTCCGATGGTTGCTCGCGCGGCGTTGAACAGCGGCAAACGAGCGATCGTTGCCGGGCCCGGCAACCCACCGGTCGTCGTTGATGAAACAGCCGACCTGGACAATGCGGCTCGCTGCATCATTCAAGGTGGAGCCTATGACAACAACTTGCTTTGCATTGCAGAGAAAGAGGTCTTCGTCGTCGATCAGGTCTTCGATCGCATGATGCAAGCCATGGAACGGGCCGGCGCTGCCCGCTTGAATGCCCGCGAAGTTGACGATTTGACACGAAATGCCATCGTCAAAGTTGGCGACGACAACCACGACGCGCCGGCCAAGGACTTCCTCGGTCAAGACGCAACCGTTCTGGCACGCGGCGCCGGTAAAAGCGTCTCTCAGGATACGGAATTGCTCTTTGGCGAAACGGACGAGTCGAATCCTTTTGTCCCCGTCGAGCAGATGATGCCGTTCGTGCCTTTTGTCCGCTGCCGCAACGTCGACGAGGCAATTGAGAAGGCGCGGCATTACGAGCACGGCTATAGGCATACGGCCATCATCCATTCGCACAATGTTAAGAACATGACCAAGATGGGCAAGATTCTGGATACGACCTTATTCGTCAAGAATGGGCCGTGTATGGCAGCCTTGGGTCTTGGCGGCGAAGGTTACTTGTCCTTCTCGATCGCCGGACCGACGGGTGAAGGCGTAACAACCCCACTGACCTTCACTCGAGAACGACGCTGCTCGATGATCGATGATTTATGGATCTTGGGAAAACCGAAGAACTAGTTTTAGGTAGCCAGCTTTCGGTATTCCGTACTGAAAGCTGAAAACGGAAAACCATCATGCTTAAGGGACTCGTTATCGGCACAGCGACAGCGACGGTGAAGCACTCGTCGATGCAACGCCAGCGTTTGCTTGTCGTTCAGCCACAACTAGTTAATGGCAAGCCCGATGGTGATCCGCTGTTGGCGGTGGACATAATCGGCGCGGGAGTTGGTGAAACGGTAATGTTGACAAGCGATGGTCGTGGAGCGAGAGAGTACCTGAAAGTCGATGCGACACCCGTTCGCTGGACGACGATCGGTATCGCCGATTAATGAGTCAAAAATTCGATCCTGAGTTTGTTGAACGAATCGTACAAGAAGTGATTCGTCGTTTGGTGGAGAGAGGACTTGTACTCGAACAAACGACTAATGGCTGTGAGTTAGCGTTGAGCGACAAGGTCGTAACTTTGGCGAAGGTAGAGGGACGGCTGGCAGGAGTAAAACGACTAGTAGTTGGTGGCCGCTCGATTGTAACTCCGGCGGTCAAAGATGAATTGAAAGATAAATCGATTGAACTTGTGAGACGTCAATAAGATTAAGTCTGGACCATAAGGCCAGGCCACAACTGAGAGATATGCGAATTGCCAAGATAATAGGAACGGTCACTCTCAATCGCTCGCTTCCCGAGTTTGCCGGTGCAAGCCTGCGTTTAGCGGTGCCGATGTCGTTGGCGAACTTGTCAGGCAGCGAAGAGCCCGCGGCGGAAGAGCTAGTTCTGTGGGACGAGTTCGGATCAGGCGTCGGCGAGTTGGTGGCGCTGAGCGAAGGTGGCGAGGCCGCCCAACCATTCCGTCCTCACGACAAGCCTGTTGATGCCTACAACGCAGCGATCCTGGACGAGATCGATCTTAACCCCGCACAGATTCGAAAACTGAAAACTAACCACTGAATACTGAAAACCAAAAATGACTAACCCACACAAAATCAAACAAGATATTTGCGAGATCGGTCGCCGGCTCTACAACAAGGGATTTGCGGCAGCCAACGATGGAAATATCACAGTTCGGATCAGCGAGAATGAAGTTCTCTGCACGCCGACAATGCACTCGAAGGGTTTTCTCAAGCCCGACGACATCTCGACCGTCGACATGACTGGCAAGCAACTGTCAGGCCGGAAGAAGCGTTCGAGTGAAGCCCTGCTGCATCTCGAAATCTACAAGAATCGCCCTGACGTCAAAAGCGTTGTACATTGTCATCCACCCCATGCGACAGCATTCGCGATTGCTCGCGAGCCGATTCCGCAGTGTGTGCTGCCTGAGGTCGAAGTCTTCCTCGGCGATGTGCCAATCACGAAATACGAAACGCCGGGTGGCCAGGCATTTGCCGATACTATTATTCCGTTCGTCCAAAAGACTAATATCATCATCCTGGCAAATCACGGCACGGTGAGCTATGGCACCGATGTCGAGCAAGCATATTGGTGGACCGAGATCCTTGATGCCTATTGCCGCATGTTGATGCTCGCCAAGAACCTCGGCAAAGTAAATTACTTTGACGAAGGCAAGGAGCGAGAACTGCTTGAGCTGAAAAGGAACTGGGGTTGGTCGGACCCCCGGAATACCAAAGAGTACGAAGACTGCGATATATGCGCTAACGACATCTTCCGTGAAAGCTGGAAAGATTCTGGCGTCGAACGCAGGGCCTTCGAAGCTCCACCAGTGATGGGGCCGAAGATTTCCGCGGCGACTCCGGTGGCCAATGGCGATGCGAGCCAAGAGGCATTGATCAAGGCGATAACGGACCGCGTTGTGGCAGAGTTGGCAAAGCGATAGCGGCCATTGCGATTGGACGTGGTGAGCCTGTCGATTTGGATTCGAAGTTAGCGAGACTATACAAGTCGGTGCATGTAACAATTAGAGCTCAATACGAGTGAGTGTGAGGGCTCTTTTACTGGTCCGAATAGCGGACCCTACGAGGAAGCATTATGAAAGTTAGTATCATTGGTGGCGGCGGATTGGTCGGATCTAGCGCAGGGTTCGCGCTGCAGTGCGGCGGAGTGGTTCGCGAGATCGCGTTGATCGACGTGAACCAAGAACTGGCCCTCGGTCAGGCCTTAGACATCATGCACGGCGGACCAAGTACGGCAGATCAGGTCATTTCCTCCGGAAGCTACGAACATATTCCAGATAGCGATGTAATCTGCATCACGGCCGGACTGCGCCGCAAACCGGACGAGTCACGTTTGGACCTGATCAATCGCAATACTGATTTGTTTCTCTCGATCCTCGATGGCGTGAAGAGCGTTGGTACGAAGCAAAGTGCAATCGTGTTTGTCGTCTCCAACCCGGTCGATATTCTCACGTATGTTGCAGCCGATCGACTCGGTCTGCCGCTCAATCAAGTCATTGGTCTTGGGACACAGCTTGACACGATTCGCTTCCGCAGTTTGATCGCCCAAAAGCTCGGAACTCAACCCACACAGACTTCCGCATTGATCCTTGGCGAACACGGCGACAGCATGGTGCCGATCTGGTCGAGTGCGACTGTCGCTGGTTTGCCGCTAGAAAAGTATCCAGGCTGGACCGCAAACCTGGCGAACGAACTTTTCAAGCGAACGAAGGGGTCTGGGGCCGAAGTCATCAGCCGCAAAGGCGGCGCTGGCTTTGCAGTTGGGATCGCGATTCGCGACGTTATCCATTCAATCGCCCTCGATCAACGCCGCGTTTTACCTGTCTCCTCGGTGCAAGACGGTTCTTATGATATTCGCAATGTCGCCCTCTCAGTGCCCACAGTCGTCGGGCGCACTGGCGTCGTCGACCGTCATGAAATCGATCTATGGCCGAAAGAAATGCAGGGTCTTCGAAACAGCGGCAACGTGTTGCGTCAAACGCTCGAAACGGTTCTAGATCGAATCGGGCGTTCGTAACGCGTGAACGGCGATTGCAGCCGCCGCAAGCCATGACGACTTGTTACCACCGAAGGTCAGTGCAGCCAGAAAGCATTAGCCAGATCGACCCTGTCCCGGTAACCACTAGCAATGTGCTAGTTCGCGGACGTGTTCGGCTTGCAGATACAGACGCTCTAAGTCTCGCCGTGGACCGGCAACGGTGACCGCGTCGCCGGCACAGAATGCTTGGTTACCACCTGGGCGAGTTGGAGAATCGGCGTCGTGACGCTTGACGGCGACGAAGACGACGGTTGGAAATTCCCTACCCACACTTTGAATCGTTTCTCCGACGATTTTCGAGTCTTCACTTATTTGAAACTCTCCGAGTTCGATGTTGCCACTCCGGTTGCTGTGGAGGAATTGAGCGAGTTTGGGGCGGAGGATGGCGTCCGCGATGTTATGTCCCGCTGTTGTATAAGGTGAAACCACAAGCGTGGCTCCCGCTCGTTCCATTCGTCTGGCGGCGCTATCCGTGCCCGCACGGCAGGCGATAAATGCACCGGGATTGAGTTCACGAGCACAAAGCGTGACAAAGACGTTTTCAGCGTCCGAACTCGTGACGCAAATGATTCCTTTTGCGCGCTCGATCCCTGCCTGACGTAGCACTTCGTCGTCAGTTGAATTGCCCTGCATCGCCAAGAAATCGTGATCGAGCGCCTCTTCGACAATCGTCGGCTCGCAATCAACGACTACAAATGGCATCTCCGTTTTACGAAGCTCTTGGGCGACGGTTCGTCCAATTCGACCGAAGCCACAGATGATGAGATGGTCCTGAAGTCGAGCAATCTTGTTTTGCATCTTCTGTTTCCGTGTAGATTGATAACTGACCGCTATCTGAACGAGCGACGTAATGCTGTAAGTTGCGCTCCCGATTCCGAACAAGAGCAGGACGGCTGCGAATTTTTCTCCTGTTGGCGAAAGCCCCTGATCGCCATATCCCACTGTAGTGATCGTGATCAGCGTAAAGAACAACGATTTCCACAGGCCCCAGTCGTTGTCGTGCTCGATGTACCAGAATCCAAGTGTTCCGAAGATCACAACGGTTAGCAGGATCGCGATGCAGCGGCTCGCTGCCCGAAATTGTTCATTGCCCAGGCTAAGTCGTCGAATAGTGTGCGCTGGCTGTAGCATGAGGGTTCTGAAACCGTTGGAGGATTCTGCTTGGAAAAAGATAGGTCATGGATGAGAGTCTCGCCGATCGGCTTATAGCGGTCATAGCGATACGAGCGTCTGATGGCCCGAAAATGCCCTGCCCCATTGATCTCACGCACGCGAACTATCGAGGCATCGCAAGTGTTGTACCGCCGAAGTTGCTCGTTCACGCCAAATGCGCGCCCCAGTACGCGTTACTTCCTGGACACGCTAACGGGCTGTTACCGCTCGCCGTTTAATCATCGTGATCTCATTTCCTTGCCCGTTGTGGCGTACTTCATCCATAAATGTATGAATTAGGAGCAAGCCGCGTCCGCTCACCTTTTCAATGTTCGCAGGGTCGCGAGGATCCGGAATCTTCGAGGGATCGAAGCCCGGTCCCTCGTCACGGATGACGATACAAGCTTCGTCGCGATTCGTTGTAAGTTCGATATGAACTCGACGATCGCGGTATGGGGTAAGGTTTCGACGCTCGCTGATTAGATTGCGGTAGGGCTTACCGGAGTCCTCATCACGCAGTTTCGACGAGACTTCCAAATTGCCGTGAATCATCGCGTTAACAAGTGATTCGTCGATCGCCGTCGAGACGGGCATGATCGCAGCGTCATCGCAGATTCCCATTTCGAGTAGCTGGTCTCGAATTCTCGCAATGACTGCCGGAACCAAGGAGTCGTCGTTGTAGAGTGAAAAAGTCAAATGAGAACTCGTTTGGCACTCGATCAACCTGCGGGCCATTCGGTCAGCTCGAGAAAGTGCCAGAATCTGTCGAACTGTCTCGACAAGCATCGTTTCGGCTTTGCGTTTGGGAACATAACTCGCAGCTCCCCGCTGAAGTGCCTCGGTCGCAATGTCCTCGGTTCCAGCCGCCGTTGTCAGGATAACTGGAAGAGAGGCGAATTCGCGGCGGAGCTGTTGTACAAGCTCCAGCCCGTTCATCTCGGGCATGTGAAGATCTGTTACCACCAGCAAGGGCTGCTCGGCGCGGACCTTTTCTAATCCGGCGCGTCCGTCCACCGCCACGGCAACCCGAAACCCAGCGTCTTCCAAAATGAATTGCATGTGGGCAGCTTGGGTCGGACTGTCTTCAACCAACAAGATAAGATCAGAATCGCTCATGACATCCCCCCGTGTACGCTACTAGTCGACCGCGCCGTCCTACGACTTGCAAGTCCCTGCTGAGCGAAATCGCGCAGTTTGCAGACGTCCAGCAATTTCTTGGTAGTGGTGCACTTTGATCGTAGGGCGTGTGAAACCGGCCATCTTTGTCGCCGCTGGTGCATTTCATGCACCCCACACAAGGCAAAGTGTACGACCACCCATTTCTTCGTTGGGTAGCCCTCGTGTCTCAGGCGAGGTTAAGCTGAGCTGTTTCAAACTGATGATAGGAGCGAGGTATGATGCATGAACATCAGTGTACGCCCGGTAAATCACTCCGTCTGGATTCAACTTCGACAAAAGCGAAAGCCTTCCGCGACGATCGCGAGAGCACCGAGCGAGAGTTCGAGAAACTGCGCGCCGAGCTGATCGAGTTGCAGCGGAAGCTTTATGCAGAAGGGAAACATAAACTTCTGGTCGTACTTCAGGCGATGGACGCTGGGGGCAAAGACGGCACGATTCGAACCGTTCTTCGGGGCGTGAACCCTCAGGGTGTTCATGTCGAGTCGTTTAAGAAGCCCACCGAAGAAGAATTGGCTCATGACTATCTGTGGAGAATTCATCGATCAGTTCCAAGGGCGGGCATGATCGGGGTGTTCAATCGTTCTCACTATGAAGATGTACTGATCGTCCGCGTCGAAAAACTCGTATCCAAGAGTGTTTGGAAATCCAGATTCGACCAGATCAATGAGTTTGAACATATGCTGAGTGAGACGGGCACTAAACTACTGAAGTTTTATTTGCACATTTCCAAGCAAGAACAAGCGGAACGATTTCAGTCTCGACTGGACGACCCCAGGAAAAACTGGAAATTCTCCACTGAAGACCTGCAGAAGCGAAAAAAGTGGGATGATTATATGGAGGCGTACGAGGATGCGATAAACCTTTGTACGACCGAGTGGGCTCCTTGGCATGTGATACCGTCTGATCAAAAGTGGTACCGCAATTTCGCCATCTGCAGGATTATCGTAGAAGCACTGGGCGAACTAGACCCGCAATTTCCGACAGCAACAATCGACCGGAGTCAGGTTCAAATCGACTAGCTGTACACAAACGAGCTATGCAGACGCGAAGATCTCGTCGAGTGCCAAGTCGAGCAGCGCGTCGCCGATGTATCTCTCAGATACGTCCTCGGCACTTCTCGCAAAGTATTCATCGATGGAAGTTGGAGATGGCGGCGCGACCAATACAGAGCGGCCCCCTAAAGAGATGCCGCCTGATTCGGTACTAGAAGCTGGCGTCGCGTAGAGCGTACTATCGTCAGCGTAACTCGATTCGGCGATGGGCACGGTGGTTTCACTTGCAGCGTCGTAGCAATACGTCGTCCCATCTAGTTGCTCATCATAGTAATAGCAGCCTTCGGAGTCGGTGGGCGAACCTTGCTCTGGATTTGTATCTTTTGGCGGCACAACATTGGGAGTCGCGTCGTCGACGCTGGTTGAGTCTGGTGTCTTGGGACTGAAGTCGGGAGTCACAGCGGCAAGAATGGGCGACGGTGTCGACACACAACCAAAGCCATTGAGGCAATTGATGACACCCAATCCATCCTTCGGAGAGATGTGACCATCACCGTCTACATCGTAGTAGGGCGGCGGCTCGTCACCCGATGACGGCATCTCAAGCTCACGTGAACCTTCCTTGCTAAGGTTGTTCAACAAGAGCAAAACGTCTAATGGAGAGATACGACCATCGTTGTTGATATCTTTGGGGTCGACCGGATTCTGCCAAATGCTCCGTACTTGCAGCGTGCCATTCGAGATATCAGCGGCGACGATCGAGCCATCAGCACGGCGGAAACTTGAACTGCCGAGCTGAGTCCCAACCAATCGAAACTGATAACTGCCCGCGGGAATTCCAGTCGTATCGATCGTGAATGTCACGAGCGTCCCGTCGGCTCGAGATTCGAAACCCTGTGTGAAACTCACGTCACCGGATGCCACCGTTCGATCGGTCGGCAGCGGACTGCCGCTCTCGATATGGGGGAATGTATTCCAGAGACCGCCGGAAAACACCACGTCTTGGAAATAAGGTCCTTGGGTCGCGGAGACAATCTGTGCTTTCAGCGAAAATCCCGCGACGGGCACATCGCTTGGCGACGTGCTAACAACCGATAATGTGACGGTCTGGCCACTCGTATCGGGCTCGACAAGGTGGTGGCCGACGTCAACGAGCAAGGCCGGCATGTTGCGATGTTCAAGGGATTCGAACGCAACGAAGCGACCAAGCTTTTTCCGCCTGCGCCGCCGACCGGTACTTGTCCAAAGAAGTGCCAACTCTGTAACCGAATGGAGGTGTACTCGACTCTTGCTTGTTGAATTCGAATGACCGATAAATTACCCAAATCATGCCGGAAATGCAAACCGTCCAGCTATGTATGTTCGCTTAAATGTAAAACTGGGTAAACGGTTGGAGATTCTGATGTGTCGCGTAGATGTCTGGTCAGGGCACATGGAGGCGCGTCGGTCGTTCGCCCGGCATAGTTGTAGAATTCAAGCCGATTATAGTTTGGAGTCCGGTCCAGTCCGTGTCTTAATGAATCCTTCGTTTTCTAAGTCCAGACGGAAAGTCGATAATCATGCTCCCCGCGCTAAGCCAAGTCTGCACATTAAACGCCTCGTTTTCCCAAGACATCGAGGACTTTGCGGCCGGTCAGTGTCAGTTCGTCGAAGTCTGGCTCACGAAGTTGGAAGAATATCTAACGACTGGTCGAACGGTGAGCGATGTAAGGGAGTTGATGGAGCGAAACCAAATTGCTGCGCCAGTGGCAAGCTGCCAGGGTGGTCTGTTCGGGACGGGCGAAGCGGGCCAGGAAGCTTGGAAGCACTTAGAACAACGTTTCGTGCTTTGCCGCGAGCTGAAAATCGAGACGCTCGTAGTTGCGTGTGACATCGTCGCGCCGATCCGCCAAGCGGATATCGATGGCGCACACGAATTATTGCAACGCGCCGCTATTGCAGCAGCGAAGCACGACATTCGCATTGCCCTGGAATTTCGGGCCCACGCAGCGCTTGGCAACAACCTTCAAACCGCCGCGGCGCTGGTCGGCGAGGTCGGCCATGCCAATCTAGGTCTGTGTCTTGATCTGTTTCACTATTACGTGGGGCCGAGCAAACCGGAAGATCTCGCCTACATCAATTCGGTCAACCTCTTTCATGTGCAACTCTGTGATATCGCGGACACTCCGAGAGAGTTCGCACGAGATTCGGATCGTATTCTTCCCGGTGAGGGTGATATCGCTATCGAACCCGTCATCAATCGTCTGCGCGAGATCGAATATCGCGGCTGCGTTTCGGTCGAGTTGATGAATCCTCAAATCTGGCAAGTTCCGCCGCGTCAGTTCGGAGAGATTGGAATGACGTCGCTGCGGAAAGTTCTCGGACAAGCAAGCATGACTTGAGGTCTACCGCTTGTCAGCAAGTCGGCTCGCGAGCAAATCGAGTTGTCCTTTAATATCCGCCAGTAGCAGGTTCGGGCTCGCCCCTTCGGCCATATGCAAATAGAAAGACTGTGCTGGGCTGCTATGCGATGTTGAGAGCAACGACGTCGCATGATGTAGCTCGTCGAGTTGTGCATCTAGTTCAACGAGTGTCTCTGACGCGTCGCGGTTACTTCGCCACAAGCCGTCAAGTTGGAATACGAGGCCCACGATCATTGTGGCCTGGCCTCCGAGCGTGAAGGGCAAGCCAAGTCTCCAGAGATCAGGGCGGTCTTTCGCAAACGACCAACCGATTAGCACGGCACCAAACACAAATGCCATTAGCCCGATCGATAGTAGCGACCAAGAGAAAAAAGAGCTTTGGGGGCGATTCGGCCTTTTAGATTTTTGCCGCGGCGAGATTAGCTCACGTCTCGGCTGTGGCACATGAGCGGTATCGAAACGCAGAGATGCGTCCGTCGGCTCGCCGACCCCAAGCGACGCTACGAGTTGTTGCGCTTCGTTTAACTCATCTTCGAGTTCCCAATCGTCGAGCAGTGTCTTCTCCAACCAGTCTGTTCTCAATCCAGCCGACGGGTGGAGTGGTCTAACGGGTTCTCGGGCTTGGGCTTTTTCAGCCGCTCGTACGTTCGGATCTGAGGTGAGTGACTTGTGACAGCGTGCACAACGAACCGGCGACTCGTCGATTGAGCCGATCGCTGGCACATCCTGTTGGCAGTTCCTACACCACATCCGCTAGCATCCCTCGCGCGACACCATCACATCTCTGCCCAGGTTTATCGGCGCCAATAGCGTTAAACTGTACCGATTCCGCCGAGTTTTCGGGGTGGTACCGGTGTCTCCTGCTTCTATTCGTTCATGTCTGCTTCACGTGCCGTACCTGAGTCGTAGCCCAGCATCCAGCGAACTAGCAGGTCAATTTGGTCTTGTGTTAAAAGGCCTCCCGACGGGTCGTCATCCGTTGCGCCGAAGGCTGGCATCCGGTCATTTGTGTCCGGGTAGAATCGCTCATGTGCTGGATTGGAAATCATCGCAGACAGCCATTCGGACGAACCGTACCCGGTCAGGTCTGGAGCTGAACCCAAATCTCCCTTGTCGTGAAAGCGATGACAATCTGTGCAAGCAAGTTCGTCTACAAGCAGATTGATGCCTTTGACAACAGTCGGATCGTCGGCGCCCTCGCCAGTTCGTTCCGATGCTAACGCAGCTGCGACATCGTGGAGTTGGTTCTGCAAACTCGCTTTCTCTTCGCCTTCAAGCCCATCGAAGAGATCATTAAGCGCACTTGCCATTTCACCATCGGCAAATGCGGTCGCTCCAAAGTATGCGTTGCTTGCGATTGATACGGGATTTAACATTCCTTCAATCCATTCCGCGGAGCCAAAATTGTGGAGGTTCGGCGCAGATGCTTCGACGGCGACGATTCCCTTACCCTCATGATCGACTTTAGAGTGGCAGCTGGCGCAGTGCTGCTGAAAAAGCAATGGTCCTTGTGTGTTCGGATCAGTTCGAAGCAACGTAATTGCACCTGCCGGCGATATTCCGTTCGCGTCTGCGAGTTCCCGCGCCCGAGTGGCGTGTTCTTCGGATTCAGCAATCAACTGCTGGTGATCGGGGTCTTTCGCATCTCGGAGCACTGATGCAAGCGTCAGGCCGCCGAAACCGGCAAGGCCGCACAGGATTATAACGCCGCGTAAGACTGCACTTACGCGAGCCGATGACATGCGATCCAGCGCAGGCATTCCAATCAGCAATAGGAGCGCGGCTAACGGAATCACAACCGTCGCAATGAATTCCCATTGGCCGACAAAATAACTGCGCAACTCAAACAGAAATAGGAAGTACCATTCGGGACGTGTCCAATGTGAAAGCTCGGGGTCCGCTGGCGCGTCGAGAGGCGCACCTCGCTGCCATGCCAACATCGCTACGATGCCGAACACCAATCCAAATGCAATCATGTTGCGAACGGACTGATAAGGCCAATACGGTCGCGCGGTGCCCTTTCCTCCTTCTAATGTTGCTGCAGACAAACCATGTCGATACACCTGCGCGATGTGGACGACTAGCAGCAAGCCGATCAGTGCCGGCAGAATCACCACGTGCAGCGAATAGAGGTGAGTCAGTGTGAGATTGCCGACCTCGTCACCACCGATCAAAAGTCGCTGCGTAATCGGGCCGACAATGGGCGTCGACGCAATGATGTTTCCTTCGACTTCGATTTGCGAGAACCCCTTTTGCGTTGCCGAAAGCGGATTGCCCGTGATCGCCCAGATGACCACGAGCGGTAACAAAAGCAGACCGGTCACCCAAATCAATTCGTGTGGTGCGCGAAACGCTGCAACCGCCAGAACGCGAACTGTATGAACGGCGAATAGAATCAGAAGTGCATGTGAGCCATAGAAATGCAGTCCTCGAATGAACGAACCAGCCGGACTTTGTTCGATGTAATGAACGCTAGCCCAGGCGCTGTTCGTCGAGGGACTGTAGCTCACCATCATCAGGACGCCGGTTCCGACAACGACTAGCAACATCCATAACAAGCAGCTTGCGGTGGAGTACCCCCATTTGGGACCAGTTGGAAGCAATCGTCGGCGCAAGGGGCTCAGCAAGTTTCGATAGCTCGTACGATCGTCGAGCCAGTCACGCAGTTTCTTAAACACGATGGCTTCCTTAGGCTCGAACGACTTTGGCTGTTAAACCATACTCAAACTTCTCGTACTGCACTTCCACCCACCACTCGCCAGTTTGCTCATCTTCGACGAGTTGGCACTGCAAGTCGTCGAGTCCCCTTGGCGTCGGATTTTTGTGCCCAAGTTCGGCTTCCGGTACGGGTTTTCCCGTCAATTCGAAGAACGCCTTGTGGCAAGGGCAATTGAAACCGCGTTCGGTGTTGAATTGGACAACACATCCGAGATGCGGACACACCGCACTAAACACTTTGACCCGTGCCTCCTGTGGCGCAACAGATTCGTCCGTTTCGCGAACAACCCACGCGCGACCGACAATCTCCGCGGAGTAATGTACCCAGGCATCTTGCCGACTACCGGTGATCGCGACTTGCGTCGGCTCTCCGACTCGCAAGTTAGCGAGCTTCACGACGCGTTGTCGAATTGCGTCGCTCTGCCCACGGCGACGAAGAGGAGCAGTGATAAAGCTGGCTCCGGGAATAGCGACGATGAGTGCGGTGGTCCAACCGATCGCGCGGCTAATCCACTTCAAAACAGAGCGGCGGTTCATGGTGGGAAACTCACAAGGTGGGACCAACTAGCGGAGATCCAATCATAAGGTCTGCGTGTTGGATGAGTGTATGGGTAGGCACGCAACTTGCATACCGTAAGATTCACGAGTCTCACAGATCTCGTCGAAATGGTTCCCGGAAAATTCACTCACCCCTGAATTTGTACTCGTTTTCCAAACCTCGCCTGCACCAACTTGCCCAACGCAACTCGCTCGTGTCTTCGAGCGAGGTGTCTAACTGTGCCAAATCGCACGAAACAAGGCGCGCGTTCGGGCACGATTGCCTCAACCATCGGAGTCAACATGAAGCTAAGAATCGTGATCACCGCTTGCTCCTTGACGGCGCTCCTGGTCGCTGGTCCTCAGACTACCAACGCGACTTCACCTTTCAAGAAAGCCTTTGATGAACGCTATGTCAAAGATAGCGGTAACGAAGAGTTTCAGGCTGCGTTTCGCAAGGACGGCTGCTACGTCTGTCATGTCAAAGAAAAAAAGAAAGACTTCGTAAATCACTATGGCCACGAACTCGCAAAACTGATCCCGGGCAATGTTCAAACGCGACTCGATGAAGCGCGGAAGAATGGTAGAGAGGCCAAGGATGCAGAAGAGCAGCAGACACTAAAGGAACTTGCGGAAGCCATGAAGAAGGTCGAAGAGATCAAGTCGCCCTCGGGAGTGACCTATGGCGAGCTGTTCAAGTCGCATAAGCTTCCATCTCATGAGGGAGAGTTCACAACAAAGTAAGCCGCGTTATCGCTATTGTTCCTCGGCGCTACCTCGTTCATACCAGTCGCCACGCAGCCAATCCACCATCAGTTCGATTTCTCGCTGTGTGAGAATGTTGTTTTGTGGATTCACTTCGTCCTTGCCATAAGAAGGCATGCGGTCGTTACTGTCACCATAGAATCGCTCGTGGGCTGGATTCTTGATGAAATCAATCGTCCACTGCCGGGATCGGTATCCCGTCAAGTCTGGTCCGTATGCGTCTTCGTTTTCGTCGTAGAACTTGTGGCACATCGCACAACGGTCTGTGTCTTTAAGTAGCTCACGTCCTTGCTCCAACTGCTTTTGAAGCTGCTGATTGTTGGGATCAAGTTTTTCGATCCCGGCTTCAGCGACAAGGGCCGTGATGACCGCATCGATCTCCTGTTTGGTCCATTGATCTGGGTCAGTCAACGTGTGCTTCACAAACGAAACCATGTCGCCATCTTTGTGAGCCGTCGTCGCAAAGAAGCGTGTGCCTTGATCGATCTGAACAGGATCGAGAAATCCACTTATCCAATCGCGGCTGCCAAATTGGTACAGATCCGGTGCTGACGGGTCGCGAGGGCTTATCGAATGCCGATCGCCATCGGAATTCCCTGCGGGAGCTTCGTGCGCATGGCAACTCGCGCAGTGTCGAGTGAACAGTATGGGGCCTTGAGTCTTGGGATCATTCCGCAGCAATGAAGTCGCGCCAACATCCGGAATACCCCGCGGCGATTGAGCAAGTTCGATTGCTCGCGTTCCGTCTTCTTCCGCAGTTTGAACGGCTTCTTTATAACTTTCGTCGCCGCGATCTTCGACGACGGCAACCGCAGTGAGGGCGGCAACGCCAATGCCGAGCACACCGAGCAACCCCACGTTGAACCCGTGCCCTAACTTCCAACGTCCAATGAAGGGCATCAGAAATAGCATCCCCATCACCATTCCAGGGATCACGATCGCGCCGAAAACTTCGGTCTCCCCGTGGAAGTACTTCAAAAACTGAAACAGGAACAGAAAGTACCACTCCGGTCGGGCAGCCGAATACGGGTTTGCCGGATCAGCCGGCGCACCTAACTCGGCACCGAGTCGCGCTTGAATCGGCTCACCAGGAGTCCCCTCATGCAACGCGCCACGCAGTACAAAGAACAATATCACCGCCAGAACTGCCAAGCAGGCAACCGCATCCTTGAGGACTTGGTCGGGCCAGAACTTCTGATCGGGACGTTTATCCAGACTAGCCGCCTTGATCCCATGTCGTCGAAAAACGGCGATGTGCAGACCCAGCATCATGATCAATAGGCCCGGCAAAACTCCGGCGTGCAACGCGAAAAATCGCGTTAGCGTGGCGTGCCCGTACGTTGGTCCGCCTACGACGATCTTTTGGATATCCGATCCAACCATCGGCACGAGCACCATTAGGTTGGTTGCTACGTTCGTCGCCCAATAACCTTTCTGGTCCCAAGGCAACAAATACCCGGTCAACGCGAGTCCAAGGACAATCTGCATCAGGATCAGACCGAGCCAAAAATTGACTTCGCGCGGTGCTTTGTAAGCACCATCAATAACGACCTGTACCAAATGCAAAGCCAATAAGACGATCATCGCCTGCGCGGTGAAATGATGAATCCCGCGGAGCAACCATCCGCCCTGCATTTCGTATTGAATGTAGTACACGCTTTCCCAGGCGGATCGCGAACTGGGGCTGTAGCACATCCACAGAAACAAGCCGGTGATGACTTGCACCGAGAAGGTAAACACCAAAGTGCTCCCCCACACGTAACGCCAACGAGCCCCACCGGGAATGTTCTCGTAGAGGGCTTCATGGACCAGCGATTTGTAGCCGGTGCGATCGTCGAGCCAAGCAAGAAGACTGTTCATTCTTTTTCAACTTTTTCAGGAGTCGCGGTGAGGAAGTTCTTGAAGTTAACAAACACTTCGCCGGCTTTTAGACGCTCTGGGTCCACTTCCAACGTATCTAGATCGCGCGGGCTGGGGCATGAATCGGGGTTGAGTCGTTTCCCCGTGGATTCGAAGTTACTATCGTGACAAGGACACTGAAATTGTTTTGCAGCGATGTTGAAATCCACGAAACAGCCTGCGTGTGGGCAAATCGCGTTGAGACATTCCAGTTCACTAGATCCAGGCTCACGTCGCAAAAAAACCGCGCCGATCGGCTCGTCGAGATAGCGGTTCCAGGCGTCGGTACGATCGGTGACGACCGGAAAGTACCTCGCGATTCCGTCGTCGGGAACGGAATCGAGCGTTGTGACTCGCAAGAATCCTTGCCCATCAGCTCGACGCCGCAGCGGATCAAGAATCACGACCAATCCGGAAAGGAACGGCACCGCTCCAGCGATGCCACCGCAAACCACCGCCAGCAATCGCGTTACAAAGCCGCGACGGTCTTCATCGCTACTTTCTTCTGAATGTTCAGCAACGTCCGGTGTCGAGTCGGCCATCGTCAACTCCTTGCACGCAAGCGAATGGAATCGGGAGGAAAATCTCGTTGGGTGGGACCGTACCTTTGGCTTTTGAAAAGCAACCAGGCACGGCGAACGGCATGTGTGCGAAGTCGCACAGGTTGTCACATTATCGCATGGCGGCGCGAACGACGTCAAGAACTTTCGGTTGAGCCTCGTCAAACGAGCCGGTGACAAACGCACCCGCCGCGGCTTTATGACCTCCACCGTTGAATTGCTCGGCAATTTTGTTGCACTGTAGCTCGCAACGACTTCGGAAACTGAGCTTGAAGCCTCCGGTAGCTTGTTCAACAAAGATGACCGCGAACTGCACACCCGCAATGGCCAGAGTCATGTTGATGGCGTCTTCGGTATCAGCAGGCAGAGCCCCTGTGTCCTGAAAGTCGTCTTTCAGGACATAGGTGTGTGCGAGTCGTCCTTCGAGTTCGGTGATTGTTCTCGAAAGTATGACACCGCGAAGCTTGACACGCCCAAGCGTATCTTGCTCGTATAGTTCACGATAGATCGTCGATGGCGATGCGCCGGCGTCGACTAGTTTCGCCGCGGTCCGATAGGTGCCGCTCGTAACCGAGCCGAATCGGAACCAGCCGGTGTCGGTAGCAAGTGCTGCGTAGATAGGGCTCGCCATCTCAGGCGTCAAAGTAACGCCGAGTTCTTCCGCGGCTTCGACAACAAGCCTTCCGGTTGCTTCGGCGCTGGTGTTTTTGAAGGGCTCCGTACCGAGATCGTCTTCGCTGACGTGGTGGTCAACTACTATTTTTTTGGCTTTCGTCGTGCGTAACACCTCGCCCATCGGCCCAAGCTGTGCCCAGGCGCTCGTGTCGAGCACAATCAGCACTTCGATGTCGTTTAGCTCGTCAAGTTGAATTGTCTCGCCAATCACTTTGATGCGATTCTCTGAATCGATGAAAGCAAGATTCGGCGGCGTTTCCATACCATTGACGATTGTTACTTGCTTGCCCAACGCCTCTAAGATAAGTGCCATGCCTAATTCGCTACCCAAGGCATCACAATCCGGTCGAATGTGGCTGGTGAGCAGGAACCGTTCGTGCGCGTGCACGATTTCCGCGAAGCGGGGCCAATTGACTGTCATGAAATTAACTCAAATCTTCAAGTCAGAGTTTTGGCGGATAGGAACTGTCTTCTCGGTTAACGCTACGTCGGCTGCGAGTTGTTTCTGTAAATCTTCCACCGAGTCGAAGGGGCGAGTCTCGCGTACGCGGCTCAGAAAGTCAACCTCCAGCGGCTGACCGTAAAGTGATCCTGAGTAGCCGATAAGGTGTGCTTCCACCTTAAAACGATCGTCGCCAAAGGTCGGATTGGGCCCGATGTTGATAGCGGCGGGCCACTGCTCATTCGCCAAATGTGCGACGCCGGCGTACACCCCGAATCCGGGCAGAATTGTATCGATGGCATCGATGTTTGCCGTCGGGAACCCGATCTTCGTACCGCGCCCATCGCCATGTATGACCATACCACGTATACGGTAAGGACGCGTGAGCATTTCAGCGGCTTGCCCAACATCACCGAGCTCGATCAGTCCCCGAATGCGGCTGCTAGAAACGTAGGCGGAATCTACGGTCAGCGGTTGCACAACATCGAGATGAATGTCGTGTGCGTCGCAAAGCGCCTGCAATACGCCAATATCTCCTCCTCGATCTTTGCCAAAATAGAAATTGGGCCCTTCGACCATGCCGCGCGAACCGAGTTGTTCGACGACGATCCGCTGAAAGAACTCGTGCGGGGTGAGCGCCAGCAACTGTTCGTCCGTCGGATACACAATCATCCCGTCGACATTGAGCTCGGCGATCAGTTCCGCTTTGCGATCTGTCCAAGTGAGCGGTGGCGGGACATTACCAGGACGCAGCAATCGCACCGGGTGGGGGTCGAAAGTGAAAACGACAGAGGGGCCGCCGACCTTGGCCGCTTGAGTGCGAAGCGTTTCGACGATCCGGGCGTGACCTTGATGAACGCCGTCAAAGTTTCCAATTGATACGGCCCCGCCACGCAACTGCGGCGGCAACTCGTCAAGGTTACGAACCAGCCTCACTCGTTGTCTTCCTATGCCAATTGATCGAGCGATAAGAAAGCCGCCGGCAAGTGTGCCACGATATCGCTCGCAATTAATGACGTTGTACCAAGTTGCGCGGCGGCCAAGTCGCCAGCCAAACCATGGACATAAGCACCTAGTCGCGCCGCTTCAAATGGAGCGAGCCCCTGTCCGATTAACGCCGCAATTACACCCGTAAGCACGTCACCTGACCCGCCCGTTGCCATTCCGGGGTTGCCCGTGGAATTGTGCGAGGATCGTCGACCATCGGTGACGACCGTGTTATGGCCTTTCAACAGGAGCACGACGTGCCGGCGGATCGCAAGTTGTGCCGCAAACAACTCCGCCTTTTCACGACCGATTTCGTCGTCTCCTACTAGATGTCTGAACTCGCCAAGATGTGGCGTCAAGATTCTTGGCCCGGCGGGATCGTCCAGCCGATCGTGTCGTTCTGAAAGTGCGTAGAGAGCATCTGCGTCAAAAACAATCGGCTGCGGCAGCACTTCATACATCCAAGCGACCAAATCAGTAATGCGTTGCGTTCGACCTAGTCCAGGACCGCACGCGATACAGGTCGCTCTATCAGCCAAATCAGCTAGTTGCTCTTGCGCGGTAACGCTCAATCGTCCTTGCTCGTCACACGGCAGTGGTACCGTCATATAGGAGGGCTCGAACGATGCGACCACATCGAGACAAACCTCTGGAACGGCAAGCGTTACCAGTCCGGCTCCTGATCGCAAACAGGCCATACCAGCCAGCGCGATGGCGCCAGTCATCCCTCGCGATCCACCGACCAGCAAAACCTTCCCATAGTTTCCCTTGTGGCTATCTATGGCGCGTTTGGGAAGTATCGGCAACTCGGACATCGTATTCGTCGTTGAATCAGCCATCAAATTTTCCTTTCCGCCCTCCCCTCCCCTGCCCTCGACGCGATCAATCCGGCCACGTAACCTCCCTTGAAGCCAGCATCAATATTGACGACCGTCACGTTCGCGGCGCAACTATTGAGCATACTCAACAAAGCGGAGATTCCGCCCAGGTTCGCGCCGTAACCAACGCTTGTTGGGACCGCAATCACCGGGCAATCGACATAGCCTCCAACAACGCTGGGCAGCGCGCCTTCCATTCCGGCGACGACGACAACCGCATCGCAACCAATCAATTGATCAACCTTCTCCGGCAGCCGATGCGGTCCTGCTACGCCGACATCGTGAACCATCGTTACCGCCACGCGCATCCAGTCGAGCGTCTCAAATGCCTCTTCGGCAACAGGCAGATCACTCGTACCAGCCGTTACGACTGCGACACGACCTAACTTTGCAGCCGACATGGTTTGCTTGCCTCGAAGTCGAAATGTCCGAGCTCGCGAATTGTAATTGCCGCCTGGAAAAGTTTTGAGCAACGCTTGCGACTTTTCACACGAAATACGGGTTGCGAGGACTTCGTGATCGCCGCTGAGCAACTGCTCAAATATCGACGTAAGCGTATCGACGCACTTTCCTTCCCCGAACACAACTTCCGGGAATCCGCACCTACGAGCGCGATCCATATCAAGCGTAAAGGGTTCTGATGGTGTTTCGGACATGGCCCCATCCTATTGTCCTTCGCATTTGCCTTGTAGAGGGCAGAGCTGACAACATCGAATCCGGTTTTGACTTGGATGAGCAGGCTGGGTAACCGAAATCGGATCGGACGGTGTGACATCCGTCGTCAATCGGGCGAAAGCCATACGGCAGACGACCAGTATGTGGTAATCTGCCGGACCAGTTTAAGGAGTTCTTCAAAGTCTGAGGCCTTCGTCATGTAGGCGTTAGCATGAAGGTCATAGCATTGGCGGACATCAAGGTCGGATCGCGAGCTCGTCAATACGATCACCGGCAGACGCCGTAGCTTTTCGCTGGTCTTGATCGCTTCGAGGACTTCGTGACCATCTTTTCCCGGCAAATTCAGGTCGAGAAGCACGATCGAAGGCCGCGGGGCATCAGCATAAGGAGGGTCCTGGTTTAGAAATGCCAGAGCCTCGTCGCCGTTAATCGCGACGTGCAGGGTGAAACCGGAAAGAGCTTCCTCTTCGAAGGCTCGTTCGAGCAAAACAAAGTCGGCTCGGTTGTCTTCAACGACCAAGATGTGGAAAGAGTCGTTTTCCGATTCGGATGCGCTCAATGCAATTCTCGCACTGGTAAGGTGAAGAAAAACGTGCTACCCGTGCCAGGCGACGATGCCACCCAGATACGACCGCCGTGTCTCTCGACGACGCGTTTACAAATCGCGAGTCCAATGCCTGTCCCCGGGAATCGGTCTCGGTTGTGGAGTCGGCGAAAGAACTCGAATATTCGATTAAAGTATTCTGGCTCGATGCCGATTCCGCGATCTCGCACCGAAATCACCCATTCGTTGTCTTGGCGGTCTGCGGCGATGGTGATCTTGGGTGGTGGTTGATCGTGGAACTTAATGGCATTGCTGATCAGGTTTTGAAGCAGCTGCATCAATTGAGGTTTGTCGCCTACGACGGTCGGAAGTTCGTCGCAAGTTATCTCTGCGTTGGTGCCTTCAATGGAGGTGCGAAGGTTCGTCAGCACAAGCTGCACGACACGATCAAGCTGCACGGCTTGATAGGGACGCGACTGATAGTCGATTTCCGAGTATTCAAGCAAATCGCGGACGAGCGTTTGCATTCGTTGACCGCCTTCCACGACAAATGCCAACCACTCAGCTGCTTCGGACCCAGCGTCGTTTGGCAGACTTTTCTGCAAAAGCTGGCCGAAGTTCGTCACCATGCGAATGGGCTCTTGCAGATCGTGGGAAGCAATGTAAGCAAATTGCCGCAGCTCGTCATTGCTACGTTCCAGCGCCTCATTGGCCTTCGCCAGTGATTCTGTCCGTCGAGCGACCCGGCGTTCCAAGGATTCGTTGATGTCGCGAAGTAATACTTTGTTCCGCTCGTGCTCGATGGCGATACCGGCCAATTGCGCCGAGATTTCAATGATCTCTAGCTCCAAACGCACGGGTTCGCGCGCCTCGCAATAGTACATCGCAAAGGTGCCAAGCACAGCACCATCGAGCGAGATGATGGGCTCAGACCAACAAGCGCGCTGAGCGAGCTTTTCGACGATGGAAGGATACTCTGCCCAATATTCGTGGGTCCGGATGTCCGACACGATAACTCGTTTGCGAGTGTGGGCAGCAGTACCGCAGGAACCGGTGGCAGGACCGATTTTTAGACCATCGACCGCGTCGTTATAACACTTCGGCAAACTCGGAGCGGCTCCGATGTGCAGGGTTTGGGTCTCTTGATCAAGCACAAGCACCGAACACACCATTCCTGAAAGAATTTCTTCGATGCTTGTCACCAGGGTGTGTAGCACGCTGGTCAAAGAGTTCCCTCGGGCTATTTGTTCTAAAACTTGCGAACGACCGCGCTCAAACAACTCGAATTGCTTTCGTTCACTGATCTCCGTAATACTTCCGCGGATAATGGTTCGTTGGCCCCACGGCATCCGTACGAGTCGGACTTCACAAGGGAACTGCTGACCCTCTGCATTATTGTGCCACCACTCGAAAGTCGGCTCCCCACCCTCGACGGCCGCTCGGATATAGCACGCAGCCGATTCGGACGAAGCCAAGCCTCCGGGTTGATGCGCCGGGCTCATGTCGATCGGACCAAGTCCAATCAGCTTGTCGCGAGGGAAACCAAATAGAGCTTCGGCCCGGGGATTTACGTCGATGAACTGTCCAGTATCCGCGTCGAGCATGACGATCGCTTCGGGAGCATAAGCAAAAAAGGTAGTTAGCCGTTGCTCCGACTCGGCGAGCGCCGTCTTGGTGGCATCCAGCTCTGCTCGTAGAGTTTCCAGTGATGATGATTCGCCAACTGTCATGTAAGGCTCGGTGTGATCTTTTCGTTAGCGTTCGGACTCGCTTTTGCTGTGAATGCCTCACTTCGCCCGACTCATCGCCTACGTGGCAGAGTAACACAAAGTGTCAGCAGAAGACATTCCTGCTTTCTCAAAATACGTCGTCATTGGAGGCAAATTGTAACAACCAATCCGGCCCCCTCGCATTCGATCGACCGGTGTGCCCTCGCTCTCGATCACTCCCCTTGCCTGTGAACGCAAGTCGAACGAAAATCTTAGTTTCGTACTTCAAAATCGACCTGGACCGTTGGCTCTAGCCGACGTGTCGTGGCGGGCGATCGAATCCACAGTCCGTGTACCTCGCGGACCGATAGAACTTTGCAAGGAAAGGTTACCATGCCGAGCTGTGTTCTTGCCTATTCCGGCGGTCTTGACACGTCTGTAATTCTTGGTTGGCTGATGGACGAAGGTTATGACGTCCACGCCGTCTATGTCGATCTTGGACAGCCGTGTGAGGATCGTGAAGCCATCTTGGAAAAGGCTCGTAAAGCCGGAGCCAAGAGCGCTCGGATCGTGGACGCCCAAGAAGAAATGTGCCGCGACTTTGCCTTTCCGGTCATGCAATGGCAGGCCAAGTACGAAGGCATCTATCTGCTTGGCACCTCGATCGCCCGACCGCTGATTTCGAAAGTGTGTTTACAAGTCGCACGCGAGGTCGGAGCTGATGCCTATGCTCACGGAGCCACCGGCAAAGGCAACGATCAATGCCGCTTTCAGCTAGCCGCAGAAGCGCTCGACCCGAGCGTTAATGTCATCGCTCCCTGGCGGATGGAAAAATTTCGTAATGTGTTTCCCGGTCGTAGCCAGATGATCGCTTACTGCGAGCACAAGAATATTCCCGTCAAGGTTAGTGCCGCGAAACCGTACAGCTCTGACGAAAACTGTCTGCATATCAGCTACGAAGCCGGCGAGTTGGAAGATCTAACGGTCAACGGTGTCGAACTGGTTGATTTCGGAATGGGAGTCTCGCCGCAGCAAGCGCCTGATAAGTCAGAGAAGGTCACGGTCGCCTTCGAAGCAGGCATTCCAGTAGCTGTCAATGGAAAGAAAGTTTCCGCACTCGAAGCGGTAAAGACACTCAACGAGATCGGCGGACGCAATGGCGTGGGACGCATTGATATGGTTGAGAATCGGTTCGTCGGCATGAAGAGCCGCGGCGTGTATGAAGCTCCTGGTATGACAATCCTGTACGACGCTCATCGGGTGCTGGAGCAATTGACGCTTGATCGCGACCTGACACATTTGCGAGACCGCCTCGCACCTGAGGTCGCCGAACTGGTCTACTACGGTTTTTGGTACGCAGCCAAGTTCGATGCATTGTTGGCGTTCATACGCGAGGCGCAAAAGAATGTCACGGGCGAAGTCCGGTTAAACCTTTACAAGGGCAACCTGCAAGTGGACAGCCGCACCAGCCCGAACAGCCTGTACGATGAAGGAATTGCGACGATGGAAGGTGGCGGATCGTACAATCAAACCGACGCCGAAGGTTTCTTACGCATCCAAGGACTGCCGGTTCGCGTTCAAGGCCGAGTTACGCCTCGCGTGTACTAGGATTTGCAAATAGTCAGATTGGGGCGTCATTCTCGGCGTGGTGAGGGGAATGAATTGTGTTTGTGTACTTGACGTCTCTAGGACTTTTCAATTCACGCGTGCTCATCACTCCGAAAGGTGCTGAGTCCTGTCTCCGTGCTCCTCTCGCGACGCCGGTGGCGCAAACCATGGATAAATCGCAGGGACAACGACCGCAGTTAAGAGCGTCGAAGTAATCAATCCGCCGATCACGACTGTCGCCAGTGGGCGTTGAATTTCAGCTCCAGCGGTCGTTGACATTGCCATGGGCAAAAAGCCGAGACTGGCAACCATGGCGGTCATCAAGACGGGACGAAGCCGCACCAACGCCGTCTCGTAGGCCGCCAAGCGAGCTGCCATACCCTCGGATCGCAAATTCTCTGCGCCGCTCACCCAGACTAAACCGTTCAGGACAGCGACGCCAAATAACGCAATGAATCCCACACCGGCCGAGATACTGAACGGCATCCCTCGCAGCGCGAGTGCGATTACACCACCCGAGGCGGCCATCGGTACGGCTAAGAATATCAAGGCGGCTAGTCGCATCGACTTGAAAGTCGTATAGAGCAAAATCCAGATCAGTAATAAAACCAGGGGCGTGATTAGGGCCAACCGCAGGCTAGCTGATTGAAGGTTCTCGAAATCGCCTCCCCATTCAATCAAGTAACCGGGTGGCAGCTTGACTTCGTTGTCGACACGGCGTTGGGCGTCTTGAACAAAGCTCGCTACGTCCCGGTTGCGCACGTTGGCTTGCACAAAAGTTCGCCGTCTGCCGGCGTCGTGCTCGATGCCTGGCGGCGATTCTTCAAGCCGGATGTCAGCAAGTTCGCCGAGCGTGATCGGTTGACCATCGACAACGACGACGGGGACCCGCTCCAACAGATGAGTCTGCGAACGCCACGACTCCGGTAATCGCACCAGCATCGGAAAGCGCGCCCTGCCTTCAAAGATTTGTCCAACGGCATGGCCACCGATCGTGGACACGGCATCCATCACAGCCGATGCTTCGATGCCGTAACGTGCGAGTTGATCCTGTTTGGCAACGATCGTAAGCGTGGGGATATTTGCTTGGTAGTCTGCCTTTACATCCACCGCGCCGGGAACGCTTCGCAAGACTCGTTCGATCTCTTTCCCTTGTCTGGCCAACTCGCTAACGTCGTCGCCATAGATCAAGACTGCAACGTCGGCCTTGACGCCCGCCACAAGTTCATCGACACGCATTTCGATTGGTTGCGTGAAGCCAAACGCAACTCCCGGCACTTGTCGCGTCAACACTTCGGACATTTCTTCGATCAACTCGTCACGTGTTTTTTCGACAGGCCACTGTGAAGGCGGGTACAGCATGACCCACACATCGGTCTGGTGAACTCCCATAACATCGTTGGCGATCTCGGGTCTGCCAGTTTTACAAAAGACGCTCTTAACCTCGGGAAACTCTTTCAAGATGTTTTCGATCTGGGTCGACATCACAACGGCATCTTCGAGCGATGCACTCGGCAGGCGACCAGCCTCGACCAAGATGTCGCCCTCTTCGAGTCGCGGCATGAACTCGGCACCGAGCCTTGCGCCAATTGGAACGCTCAGGGCAACCACGGCAATCGCGCTGCATAAGGTAACGACAGGATGTTGGACGACACGGGCAACCATGGGCTGGTAGAACCACTTAATTGCCCGAACAAGCCACACGTCTTTCTCCTCCAGCTTGCGAGGCAAGCCAAGATACGCGAGCACGGGCATTAACGTCAGAGATAGGACGAGCGAGCCGGCTAAAGCGAATAGCACCGTCAATGCCATCGGTCGAAATAACTTTCCTTCGGTGCCTTGCAGCGCCAAGATCGGCAGGTAGACAACTGCGATGATCAATTCGCCAAACATGGTCGGCATCCGGACTTCGATCGCTGCGTCTCGCACGATCTTCCAATGAGGAACGCGACCGCCGAGATGAGAAATTCGACGCATACAGTTTTCGATCATGATCACAGAGCTATCGACGATCAGCCCAAAATCGATGGCTCCCAGACTCATCAGGCTGGCGCTAATGCCGCTGGCGACCATCAAGTTCGAGGCGAACAACATCGACAGCGGGATTGCTGCGGCGACGATCAATCCGGCACGAAAGTTTCCCAGCATGAGAAAGAGCACGACGATAACGAGCGTGCCACCTTCCATCAGGTTTTTGACGACAGTATGCAAAGTGCGATTGATGAGTTCAGCGCGGTCGTAGATGACCTCAATCTCAACACCTTCGGGCATCGATGCTTCGATTTCACGAAGCCGTTCCTTGGCGGCTTCCACAACACGCCGAGAATTCTCGCCGCGCAGCATCATCACCATCCCGGTCACGATTTCACCGCGGCCATCTCGCGTGACAACGCCTTGCCGAGTAAGCGGAACGATTGCAACTTCGCCAATATCACGTACGAGGATGGGAACGCCGCCTTCCCGCGTTTTTACGACAACTTGTTCGATATCTTGTGCCGTCTTCAGCAGCGCCTCGCCACGAATGAACCGCTGCTCGCCGTGATGCACGATATAGCCGCCGCCCGCACTCATGTTGGTCTGGTCCAGCGCCCGTATCACGTCACTCAATGTCAGGCCAAAGCCCGCGAGTAAGTCAGGATCTGCCTGCACCTCAAACGATTTATAAAAACCACCGTGCGAGTTGATCTCCGTAACGCCAGCTGTTTGGCGCAAACGCGGCGCGATTTCCCATTCGAGAAGTGTCCGGAGTTGCATCGGCGAGTAGCCTTCGCCCCGGACTTCGAATTGCAGGATTTCTCCCAAGGCCGTTGTTAGGACACCAATCTGAGGGTCGCCGTAGCCGCCGATGGCGTTGCTGGCATCCGCCAGTCGCTCGCTGACAAGATTGCGAGCGAGGTAGATATCTGTACCTTCACGAAACACGACGGTTACCACAGAAAGGCCGAGTTTCGAGATGCTACGAATTTCTTCAATACTCGGCAGCCCGGACATTGTCGCCTCGACCGGATACGAGACATAACGCTCGACTTCGAGCGGTGACAGCGAACCGGCTTCCGTCATCACCTGGACCTGCACATTTGTCATATCCGGTACAGCATCGATGGGAATTGTGAGCCCGTTGTAGGCACCAAACGTCGCCACGAGTATCACCAGGATGATGACGAGCAATCGGTTGTTCAAACAGAACTCAATTAGATGAGAAAGCACAGGGGTAGTCCTTGTATCGTCGTTGGCTGTGGCGGAAGGCGGGCGAATTCACTGTGTTGGGGATCGAACTGCGGTTCCAAAAGTTTCGAGGCTTTGGAGTGCACGCTATTCTTCTTCGAGCAACAGTTCCGACTTCAAGTAGAAGGCTCCCTGGCTCACGACGCGCGAGCCCTCCGTAATCCCTCGTGTCACCTCCACCCAGTCTGTCGTTTCGAGTCCGGTTTCGACGTCGATGCGTTGATACTCACCGTCGCTGATTTCAACGAACACAAATGCTTGCTCTTCGTGGCGTTGAATCGCAGACGTCGGCACCGCTAGAACCTGTCGTGGTTCTGCGACGGGGACTGCGACCCAAACGAACATGCCTGGGCGAAACAGCGTCTCAGTGTTGTCCAACTCCGCGATCAAAGGAATTGAAAGGGTAGCAGCCGAGACAGTTGCTCCAATAAATCGAACCTTTGCATCGAAGTTCCTGTCCGACATCGCGGGAACAGTCACCCGCAGCACTTGATCGGTCGCTAATGACAGTGTGTTCCAGTCTCGCTGGTGGATTTGCGCGGCAACCCAAACCGTGCGAGTGTCGGCTAGAACGAACATCACTTCGCCGGCTCCGAATCGGGCGGATTCGATTGCGTGCAACTCTTCGATGCGTCCTTCAAAGGGCGCCGTCAATTCAAAATCGCTACGGCTCTGATCGACCGAATGTGCTCCGTGCGGTCCGATCAGAACTGACAGACGGTCTCGACTGACTTCGACTTCCCGCTCGGCTGCATCTAATTCGGCCGCGGCCAACTGCGAATCACGCTTACTCTCGAAGCCAGCTTGCTCGCACATGGCTTTGAAGTTCGCTGCCATGACCTCACGTTGGCTGGCTCGCTCATCCGAAGTTCGCCCGCTGATGATTCCCTGGCTTTGGAGCGTTTCGGTGCGGGTCGCAACGCTTGTTGCTAGTAGGTACTGCGAATAGGCAGTAATTAGTGTGTCGCGATGGTCACCCAAAAGCTTGCCTTCGAACTCTTTTTCGACATCTTCGATTGCTGGCCGCTGCTTCAGAAGAGCCAACAAGTCGGCCAGGTTGGCGTGCGTTTGTACGGCCCACTCATTTTGGAGATTTGCCAAGCGTAGTTCCGCTTCGCTTTTCAGTAGCTCGTTACGAGCGAGCCCAACTTCTGCACTCGTTAATGATGCGAGTCGTTCGTCTTTCTGAACCCATTGCCCTGGCGATACTAGAGACTTTTTGACGACACAGTTAACCGGCGCTCGGACGTCCAAGTGTCGCGCCGTGTCGTACTGAATTGTCCCCGAAACCGTCCTGGTTCCCCGCAACAATTGCTTCCCAACCTGTTCCGTCGTGATCTTTGCCCATTTAATCTTCTCGGGTGTCAGTCGCACTACCGGAGCAATCGCAAATGTTTCGTCATGGTTGGCACCATGCGCTCGATCACCCTCCGCTTCAGCGACGTCCTCGTGCATCAGCCATTCGCTGCCGAAAAAGCCTACGATGACAATTGTCACCACAGCGACGATCGGACCGCCGCGCTCGATGATTTGCTTTGCTTTCGCCCAAAATCTGTACTTCGCCATCTGCGCACCTTCTCAAACGAGTCGAACGGACTAAGTGTGAACTGCTATCCCGATGATTGCGTCACAGGAAATCACACAACGCGAGAGGTAGGCGTTACAGCAAGAAACGCTGTTGAAATGCGCGCAGACTGGCCCCACAGCAGGCAATGTCGTCGGGCCTTAGTACGCTGCGTCTTGTAGCCGCGTATGAGCTAAATTGATTGGCCAAGCGACTGGGCTGGGAGACAAGGACCAGGCTTGGCACCTGCTCGGGTGCTTCCACACCGAGCGCGAGCGTCGCACCTTTACAAATACAGGAAGATTCGTTTTCACAGGTAGCCCGCGAGCTATCGAGTGGTTGTTCGACGGTTCGCAGTTGATGCTGGAGTTCCGCGGCTTCAACGCCGTGAGATACCACGCAATGCGTATAGGCTATCAGCACAAGAGCGGCAAGCAACCACGGCATTTGCGATTTGGTGGGCATCGAGTATCGGCTCGGTGGGAGAACAGGCGGGACGATTGTCCCATTGTTGATCGGCGGCAGGTCATGGTCAAGAGTCGCAGGCGAGAAGATTTCAATCCAATTCTCGCGGCTCCCAATGTGCGACGAGCCTGGCACTTCCTCGATTTGGGAGCTCGAACCACGTTTCGAGACGGAATTCGACCTGAACCAGCGCGGCAGTCGGAAGTGCGAGGCGTTCGCCCGTTAGAGCTGCGACCAGTTCTTCCAAGCCCGGATTGTGGCCGATAACGAGGATCCGTTGGTATTCGCCGGGTTGCCGTCTCAACAGCTCGATGTAAGTTTCCGCGGGAGCCAGATAGAGTTCGTCAACGTATTTCGGCTTGCAGACCAGGCCTCCACCTTCAACGACGCGTTTGGCTGTTGAACGCGCTCGTTTGGCAGTCGAGCTGAGTATGCAATCCGGTTGCAATCCCCGTTCCGTCAACAACTGTCCAATTCGCGGCGCATCACGCTTCCCACGAGCATTTAGTGGTCGACTGTGATCCGTCATGCCTGGATCAGCCCAACTGGATTTGGCGTGCCGTAGGATAAGAAGAGTCTTCATGCAGGCAATTAGCTATTCGCTGGCGCGATGAGGTTCGAACATAGTGAGCTGCGATTGTTTCGTTCGTCGTACCGCACTACAGGCCTCGCGAAACAGCGTCTCTTGACTCGATATGGCAGGTTGCGTTCCCGGCTCGATCCGCTCGTAACCACCGTCGGAAAGTAAACGGCGAGCTTTCTTTGTGTCGCGGAAATATGTGTCAAGGATATTGATCAATCGACGACGCGATGCCAAGTCTTCAACCGGCGTCAGCAATTCCACGCGTCGATCAAGATTTCGGGGCATCCAATCAGCGCTGGAAATGTAAACTCGTTCGTCGCCGCCGTGATAGAAGTAAAAAATGCGGGCATGCTCCAAGAATCGATCGATGATACTGATGGCTTCGATGTTCTCGCTGAGCCCTTTAACGCCCGGGCGAAGGCAACAAATGCCGCGAATGTTGAGCTTTACCGAAACGCCAGCCTGCGAAGCTGCGTACAACGCGTCGATAATCTGAGGATCGACTAGGGAATTCAATTTGATAACGATATGAGCCTTCTGTCCCTGTTGCTTGCGTTTCGTTTCTGCCTCGATCATCTCGAGCAACTTGCTACGCAAACCGGTCGGGGCTGCCTCAATTTTGCGATAACGTCGTGGCTGCGAATAACCCGTAATGGCGTTGAAGAAGCTGGTCGCATCGGCGCCCAATTCCTCGTTGCAAGTCATTAGACTGATGTCGCTATAGATTCGAGCCGTCGCCTCATTGTAATTCCCAGTCCCGAAATGCACGTAGCGTTGGATGCCGTGCGGTTCGCGACGGACGATCAAACAGATCTTGGCATGCGTCTTAAGCCCTTTGACGCCATAGATAACTTGAGCATCTGCTTGTTCTAAGAGCTTGGCCCCTTCGATGTTGCGAGCTTCGTCAAATCGGGCCTTCAATTCAACGATTGCGGTGACATATTTTCCTCGCTGAGACGCGCGGGCTAGGGCCGCAACGATTGGGCTGTTGCGACTCGTACGGTAGAGCGTTTGCTTGATTGCCAACACGTCGGGATCGTCGGCTGCCTCGTCAATCAAACGCACGACCGGGTCGAAGCTATCGTATGGGTGGCAAAGCAAGACATCTCGTTGCGAGATGATATCGAACATGCTTGCATTCGGATCAACGGCCACTGGGGGTTGCGGTGGCCAAGGCTCTAGCTTGAGCGAGTCGAAGCCGCTCAAGTCGGTGAGAGCCATAAAGTCCGACAATATCAAGGGACCGGGCTGCTTAAAAACGTCTTCGTCCGGCACGTCGAGTACATGCTGTAGGAAGGTGAGTGTTTCTTCGCTTGTGTCCCCGGCAACGGCCAACCGCACACAGTCGCTAGTTTTGCGAGCATCCAACAGGTCTTGCATATCTGCTAACAGGTCGGACGCTGTGTCGTCGCGAATGGCGATGTCCGCGTTTCGCGTTATACGAAACGGCGTACACTCCAAGACTTCTTCGCCTGGAAAAAACCGATCGGCAAACATGCTGATCGCGTCTTCCAGAAGCATATAAGCGTATCCGCCTTCGGAGTGCAGCGTTAAAAAGCGACGAGCTCCACGGCCAAAAGGGATCACCGCAAAACGTGATTCATTGTCGGCTCCGGGTTTTGGAGCCAGGCGAACGCAAACATTCAATGTGTGATTGATTAGCCGCGGAAAGTCTTCCGTGGAACTCGTTGCGATTG
This sequence comes from Planctomycetaceae bacterium, assembly GCA_020638995.1. Taxonomy (GTDB): domain Bacteria; phylum Planctomycetota; class Planctomycetia; order Pirellulales; family Pirellulaceae. The sequence goes on along the minus strand of JACKHM010000005.1, from coordinate 332,946 downwards.
GCGAAAAAATGGGATAGATGTCGTTTAGAAACACCTGAGCCGCAGCTTGCGATTGACGTTCGGTCATCTGCTCAGGTCGAATGCGACGTATGCCGTGCTCTTCGAGCCCAGGTTCGATCTCAGTCATGAAACTGGCGTATTGGTCGGTCGTCATCTGCCGCACTCGCTGCCGAATTGCGGCAAGCTGCTGGGCTGGCGTCATTCCCGCCGGGTCCGGTTTGGTGACACCACGATCCGTCAATATCTGCAAGCCGCCGACCCGAACCATGAAGAATTCGTCCATGTTCGAGCCGGTAATTGCAATAAACTTCAGCCGCTCCAGCAACGGTATTGTTGGGTCGCAGGCCTCGTCGAGGACTCGCTGGTTGAACTCAAGCCAACTTAGTTCACGATTGATATACCTTGGCTCGGAATCGTCGCTCATGCTCGCTTACCCTGCCTCGCTACGGATTGCCCGTAACTGGACCTGCAATCCAAAGACGTCTTCAAATAAAGTTGCGTTTTGCCTCAGAGCTAATTGCTCTAGTGAAACGTCCTGAACATTCAACACCGATATCACTAGCCGATTCCCACGAATCTCGCAGCGAATGTTGCCAATGCGCTCGCTGCGGGAATCATTTAATGCCACCGCGATTCGGAGCAACGCCGCGAGTTTGGAAACAGTCACTCGTTCGTCGCGATCAAGTGTTGCGTAACCTTCGTGACTCGGTTGTGGTGATGCGCGGCGATAATAGCGTGCGACGATGGCGGTCAACAACACTTCCTTGCGACCGAGCCCGAACAGTTCACTGTTTCGGATGAGGTACATAGTGTGTTTATGGTGGCTTGCAAATCCAATGTACAATCCAATTTCGTGCAACAACGCTGCGATATACAAGATCACAGCAAACCGATGGTCCAGTTGGTGTTGTGGACGGAGTTGATCAAATAGCTGACGCGTTGTTTCCGCGACTTGGCGAGCATGTTTCTCGTCGAAGTGAAACTTGCGACCAAGGTCAATTCCCGAACGAACGATCTGATTGCTAAATTCGTCTGTCCACACGGAATCAGTAGCCATCGCTTTTAACAAGCCATCTCGCAGATTCGTGTTTGTTACGAGTACGTTCTTCAAGTTGAACGCTCGAGCCAGTTGAACGTAGGTCAGCAGGGCCGGTCCAACGGTATCGGCATCGGGATAGCTGATCGGAAATCTGCGGACCAATTCATCTTCCGACATTTCTAAAATGCGATCGGTGAACTTTTCCAAGGACGCGAGCGGCACGCTGGCCAGTGTTTTCGGATTCCAATTCGACACGAGGTTATGCGTGGCAAAACGCATATCCCCGCCGAGGGCAATCATTTCGCACGAATCATCCGCTGTGACGTGTTCCAAAATCTGATCAATCGTGCGTTCGATCTGGCTTTCCATAAACTCACGCACCTTGCCGGTCGGAGCGTTATAGGCTTCGAGCGTTTCCCGTAGGCGCAGGGAGCCGAGACGATAAGAATTCGCGTACAACACATTGCGATCGCGGACGACTAGCAACTCGGTGCTACCTCCCCCGATTTCAATCACGATCGTTTTGCTGGATGCAAGAACGGGTTCGGACCTCAAGTAGGGTAAAATCCCTAAGTAGGTGATGCGAGTTTCCTCAGCTTCGTCGATTGGCTCGATTTGTAAGCCAGTGGCAATGTAAATTCGGTCGACGAAAGCGAGTCGATTGGCGGCTTCCCGAACCGCACTCGTTGCAATAACACGAATTTGTTCGGGCAAAATGATTTGATACTCAGCCAACATCTGGCGATATATGCGAAGAACTCGGACGCATTCTTCGATCGTCGGTTTGCTGATGCGCCCCGTCGTGAATGTGTCTTTGCCCAGGCTGACCGCTTGTTGCAACGTCTCCAGTACGCGAACTCCACCCTGGTCGTCAATCTCGGCGATGGCCATCCGAATCGAAGTCGTTCCAATGTCGATCACAGCGGCCGGCCTGGAGGCCGCAGATCGAGGTTGTACGTCTTCTAATCCTTGTGACATGCGAGCTATCTATATCCGACGAATGTTAAGCGATTGTTAAGAATCGAATGCGTTCGTTACTCAGAAAACGTCTTTTGGGCCCAGGCGGCGCACCCCAACACACCGGCGTCATCGCCGAGTTTAGCGGCCACGACTTTGAAAGTGTCGACGAACGACGGCATGACCGCTTTCCTGGCCGCGGATGCCACGGTCTCGATGTACAATTCGGGCATCGCTTCGACCAGCCCCCCGCCTAAAACGATAACGTCAGGCCCAAGCAGATGCACGCTTGCCGCGACCGCAGTCCCCAGGATCCTGGCTGCTCGTCGCACGATCTGTTCTACGACCTTATCACCCGCAGCAATCGCCTCGGCCAGAATGCCACTACGAATATCGGCAAGCGTCGTGCCCGCGGATGCGAGCACATAAGGAGCCTCGCCGCGGTAGGCAGCCTTGGCTACTTCCGCCGATATCGCGAGACGACTGGCTTCAGTTTCAAGACACCCGCGAAGGCCGCATCCGCAAAGTTGACCTTCGGGTGTGACCGAAATGTGGCCAATTTCCATACAAGAGTTTCGTTTGCCGCGAATAATTTGACCGTCGTAGACACATCCGCCACCGATGCCAGTGCCAGGAAAGATTCCGATCGCTGTCCGGGCCGACTTGGCCGCGCCGAATCGGTACTCACCATAAACTCCTGCGTCGACGTCGTTCAAAACAACGACCGGTAGATCGAGTTCGCTCTTCACCAGCTTGGCGAGTTGCACGTTTTCCCAGCTGAGATTTACAGCTTCGAGAACGACACCTTTCTCTTGATCGACAGGGCCCGGAATCCCAATCCCAATCCCACTGACTTCACTCGGCGTGAGTTTAGCGTCCTCGATTGCGTCGCGCAAAGTACGAATCATACGAGCCGTTACCGAATCCGCCCCCTCGGTGCCTTTCGTTCGCCGTCGGCGTCGGCCAATCGGCTTGAAATCCGCGTCATAAACGGTGGCGAGCATCTTGGTACCGCCCAAGTCCAGCCCGACCCAATAGTTTTTCTTTTCTGCGGAAGACATCCGACCGATCTTTCGTAATCAGGCTCGCTCTATCCCGAACCAAACTTCTTTTCGGCGAGCCAAGCGACTTTCAGTTGATTTACAAAGGCTTTTATCGCTACAACTATATCATACTAACCAGTTCCCTCCCTTGCCGTTAGGCGGGGAGTATCATCAGGCCCCACCAAAAAAATGAGCATGAGTACACAGCTTCCACAATCTCCTGGCGCGCCGCACGCGTTCACGGATTTCAATGCGCGCCGACGCGAGGGGCTGACGCTTGTCAGCCGCCGCGGCATGATCAAGACGGGACTCGCCGGCATGGTCGGGATTTCGTTGCCGGCCCTGTTAGAGCAGCGTGCGAAGGCAACACTCGCTGGCAAGCATATGCGGAACAAAAGCGTCATCCTGCTTTGGATGGCTGGCGGGCCGAGCCATATCGACACATGGGACCCCAAGCCCACTCGTCCAATCGAAAACCGGGGACCCTTTGGGGTGACGCAGACAAAGCTGCCGGGAGTCCATATTTGCGAGCATCTTCCCAAGCAGGCTGCCATGCTCGACAAATTCACGATTCTTCGCAGTGTTGATGCACGCAATAGCAGCCACCAGCCGAACATGGTCTTTCAGTCCGGCAATCTGGAAGCTACGCCTCGGACGAATCCAAAAGGTGACATGTATCCGGCGATTGCTTCAATTGTAGCCAAACATCACGGCGCGAACTCGCCAGGAATCCCACCTTACGTCGCCTTTCAAACCGACAAGACACATGTGGGCTATGGCGGCTACCTCGGCAAACAGTACGATCCCTTCATAGCACAGCAGGCTGCGAAACTACCGATCTATACAGATGTTGGCGTCGACACCGGGCGAGTGGGCGGAGCGGATCTGTTCGATCTGCCTCTTGGATTGTCGCAAGATCGCATTCATGATCGCCGATCGTTGTTGAATCAGTTTGATCGCCTGCACAGCAATCTTGATCGGCAGGGCTCAATGAAAGCCCTCGATACCTATTCGCAACAAGCTGTCGAGATGGTGCTAGGCAGTCGCGCTCGTGAGGCCTTCGACATCACGCGCGAGCCGCAAGCCACGCGAGATCGCTTCGGGAATCACTTGTGGTGCCAAGAGGCGTTGATGGCTCGCCGATTGGTGGAAGCCGGCGCGAGTTTCGTCACGCTCGACCTGAGTTATCACCGCGCCTCTGGCACTTGGGACACACACGGCGACAATATTCCTCCCTACGGTGGCATCAAGAATGGACTCGGTCCATTATTGCCGTTGTTTGATCATCTCATCACGACTCTAGTTTCCGACCTTGAAGAACGCGGCCTGCTCGACGACTGCTTGGTCATCGCGATGGGCGAGTTCGGTCGTACGCCCCAGATTGGTACACAAGGCAGCACGGATGGCCGCAATCACTGGCCGGTTGTGATGTCAATGTGTCTAGCCGGGGGCGGATACCAACACGGTCAAGTCATCGGTGCTACGGAAAGTGACGGCGGGCAGATTGCGGATCGTCCGATCACGCCCGGCGATCTTGCCGCCACAATCTATCGCCACTTCGGCGTCCCGCTCGATACGACCTACGAAGACGAACGCGGTCGCCCGCACTACGCGGTGCAAAACAATGGGCAACCGCTGCATGAATTGAGCTGATTGGCACACATTAATCCTGCACTGCCGAACCGTTCGATTCGCCCAACCCGAGCAACTCCTCCTCTTCCCCGATAATTAGGGGCGGCGTGACGATACTGAAGTTCGTTGTTTTCTCTTCTTGATCAACGATACGTGGTGTGAGCGACATCCACATTTGCGTGGCTTTGACTTCTTTGTGCGAGTCAACGAACAGTCGACTGGCGTAGGGAATCTTGTTGAGAATCGAACTACCGGATTGAGTCATTGCGTTCCAGCCGAGCGACTCCGGTTTGACGCGGTCGCTGATATCCACGATCAAGGAATGCTCGGCAAGGATCGTCTTTGTCGAACATGTAGCGACTTCGTTTCCGACTCCGATGCCGAATGACAAACGCACGCTACGGTGGTCATCTGAACAAACAGGTTGCAGCTGTAATGTCGTAGGTTCCTCTCCGCCACTGTTCGGGAGTGTCAAGCGAGTCTGCCGCCCGTTGAACAGCGTTACCTTTGGGGCCATAAGTAGAGATGCCGATTCCAGAGCTTGAACCGCCCGTACAAAGAACTTCATCTCTGATTCGGTAAAGTCTTCTGGACCGCTTGCGAACATCGGTTCCGACACGAAGTCACGCCTGCGGTCATTCACCGATTGAAAATCCAAACCGGCTTGGTGGAACAGGTCGGTAGGCACGCAAAAGAACCGAGCTTCGACCGTGACTTGAACGTCCTGCAGCCTCCTTAGCTGATGAAGTAACGCGACGATTTGTTCGTGAACTTCTGAAGTTTGCAAAATCAAAAGGCTCAAGTTGGTCGAAAATGGTTTAATCTGTCCTGCTCCGCCCGCGACACGCCAGGAATCGGGCGCGACGGTCGAAGTGATGAGGTCTGTCAAAGTGCTAAAGTCCGCGGGAGCCGTAGTACTCAGCAATTCAGTCTCATCTCGGCCAGACGGCCTATTGGAATTCGGTAGCGGAATAACCAGGTCTGCGACATTGTAGATCCTATTCACCAGTTTTCTGGAGCGAGTCGCGGACAGTTTGCGTGCTGGAGAAAACGTCTGAGAGCTTGGCAACTTTAGCTGCGTGCGGAGATCGTGCAAAAACACTCTCAATTGCCGATGTCCCTCCTCGGACTGCGACACGACAAGACTCAGGTTTGTCGGGAAAGCTTCGATTGCACCTCGCCCCCCGTTGTCTTTCCAGGACTCAGGGGCAACTTGCTTCGGAATCACGGATTCCAACAGATTGAGGTTGTGCCCCATGCGATTTTCAGAAGTGCGAGTGAAACTTGGCGGAGTGATCGATTCCAAATCTTCGGCGATCAGATCGGCCACATTGTATACCACGGGATATCGATTGGCCGTGTCGTTCTTGATTCCTTGCTCACCGTCCTCGACGGAGAGTGTTCCCGCCAGCCCAACGTCTGAATCAATGTCAGTCCCAAACATCAACGCCCCAGTTTGTAGCTCTGGAATCTCAATGGCGTTGTTTCGAGGATGCTCATCGCATACAGCTTGGAGCATCACAACCAATTGGTTCCGACTGCCGTCGCCTACGGGAACTCCGCCAAGGACCACAGTTTTGCCCGGTTCGAATTCGACGGCAGACTCAATGCGAGCCGTTACGACTTTGGGCACTTGCAGCGTGAGAGGGTTGTCTTGGCCTGCAACCTGCACAACCCTCTGGCTTACATCGTCCAACCGTGAGACTTTTACATCGTAATCGATCCACAAGTTGTTATCGCTCCGTAGCAGTGGGCGGATTTGCACGATGTTACCGCATTCGACAACTAGGATCTGTGGCTCGACTGAATTCGCATTTTCACGACTTGGTTTCAATCCGACGACGAACGGATGTCGTGTCGCGTCCGCGATCGTTGCGGGTTGCCCGCTGAACAACGTCACTTTTGGTGCCGAGATAACTTTCGTGCGTTTGTCTTTTTGAAAGTCGGTGAGCAAGTCCATCGCGGGCTTCGCGTCTAAAACCTTGTAGAGTGCCGGCAGGTTCGTGGTTGTGCTAACGCCAGCCTTGGCGAGCGGTTTCGCTTGATCTGTGGGGAAGGGACGATCGATCGAATCTTGATGATAATTCGGTAGCTCACGAGCGACTTCGTTGCCAAGGTCGGCGGGAGTCAATTGCCAATCGTGAATTGTCCTATCGACGAGTTGCTCAGGCACCGAGATGAACTTGATTTCAATCGTGAGCAGAGCGACGGGATATTCTTCCAGCCATTCGACCGCTTCGCGCAGACGCTCATGTTCCTCGTCACTCGCAGCGACGTGGATCGCGCGACCCTGAATCCGCAACCGATCCTGAAGCGGGACTGCCTTGTTGATCAAGCCCGATTGCTGAACCAGCATATTGCCGAAGGCCTGCATCGCCTGTGAATCGTCGCACTGTAGTTCCGCTTTCAGCTTTGCGATGATGGCATCGGACGAATATGCTGCGACAGACAATGGTGCGGACGACGCCGACTGTCGAGAGGCCGTGTGATCGATGGACTCGATACTAGGGTGCCCGCCACTGGCCGGCTCGACGAATAGGTCTGGTGAATAGGCTTCCTCCTGAGCCGCGATGAACGCTGCCCCCGGCAACGTCGCCGCGATCGTGACAAACATGACGGCCCAACACCATCGAGGCGTACGCTTGTGACATCCTTGTCCAAGTTTCATGATCCGCTCCAATCGCTCAGAGGTGACCTCGACGGGCTTCATGCCCGGAAAGGTGGGAATTGTTTGCAAGGTTCTCTTCAGTTCTAAAATATCGAGCAAGCTGCTTGCGTATCGCCGTGGATCGCAACGCAGTTCACCGATGACTTCCTCGTCACAACAGCGTTCGGCTTGTCGCGTCGATAATCGATTGACCCACCACACCAAAGGATAAAACCACCAAACGGCCCTCGAACAAACTTGCAACAGGCCAAGCCACAGGTCACCGCGCCGAACATGAATCAGTTCGTGAGCCAGAATGGCTTCCAACTCCTCGGGCGCGCGGTTGCGAACAACAATCTCGGGGACGACGATCAGCGGACGCAGCAATCCAATGACCGCGGGGCCTACGCGGCTTGTTGTCACGAGCAAGCGAACACGCCGTCGCACTCGGAGTTTGACGGTAAGTTGCGCGAGTAGCCGTTCCAATTCAGGTGAATCGACGGACGGCGTGTTGTGGAGCATCCGAATGCAACGTGCAGATCGAAGCCCGGAAACGAGCAAAGCACCGCCGAATCCGGTACCCCACACCGCCAGCAGAATGTACGACCACTCGATCCGTGGCGATTCGTACGGTGCGACCGCGACTGCCTCAGCCGACTGGAAATCACTTGGCGGTAAGGTAACGAGCACACGGTTTACGTCAGGCAAGGGTTCCTGGCTTGTGTCGATATTGATGCCCAACCGGGAATAGTTCACGAACAAGAATCTGTCGGGTTCGAGCGTGTCCTCGGCGGACATCGCCGTCTGCAACCAAGTGAACGCGCTGGTCGGACTGCTCCAGAATGGCGGGGCTACGCATTTGATCAGAACCACCAGCCACAGCATATATGCCAGGTGCGGCCGATTTTTCGCAAACAACCGCGTTATCACAAGCACCAAGATGACGAGGAACGTGACTTGCCATGTCTGTGAAAATGCCATCCATGCAAAATCCATGCTTATCTACTCCCGCGCTACCGCGCGATAACGCCATGCTTCAAAGCCAAACAACTACCTGTCCAACAGCTTTCGTAGCTGCGTCAAATCGTCTTCGTTGATGCCACGGTCTTCGATTAGATGCTTCATCAGCGGCATGGCTTCGCCACCGAACAACCGGTCGATCAGATCATCTACAGTTTCGCGAATGACAGTTCGAGGCTTCACACGGGGCGTGTAGACGCGTACCCGCCCGTCGAGCTTGGCATTCGCGTAGCCCTTCGTTTCCAATCGCCTCAGGTACGTTTGCACCGTCGTGAAATCCGTCTTGCGAACATCGGCGAGGGCATCATGGACCTGTCGCACGCTGGCACTCCCCAGCTCCCAGAGCACCCGTGCCACCTCCATCTCGCCCTTTGACAATGCCGGCCGTTCAGCCATGGCTCTCGACTCCTTTCAAGGACAAATGTACGTGCGAGAGTGTACAAGTACATCTGTCCTTGAGTCAAGGGAGACTTTGAAAGCGATCTCGTCCCGGAGATAGCTGGCATCCCAAGCCGAAGCGGCTAGCGAAGTTCGTCCCACGAGAGCGGGTTGCCGTCGCCCTTTTGGAACAATCGCAGTAGGAGCACGGGCGCGACATCGGTGCGAAACATGGTAACGCTGCCGTCAGCAAGCCTGCTCGCCGACAGACAGCGATCGCCTTGTCAGCTTCGGCGGCGGCACCTTCGTGACTTGGTCGGTTACCGCTGCGATTCACAACCGACAGCACCTCGCCTGTATTCGCCAGCGAAACGACCAGCGGATGATAACCCCACACGCCGTTGTAGGAGATATCGATGCCTTGCATCTTTTCGGCGCCGGTCTCGACCAACGTGCCGTCCATATCGATCTGTGCTTCTGCAAAGAACTCCGCGGGCTGGCGCTGCCAAACTTTGAGGCGCGTCTCATCGAAGACTTCCATCAAGGTGCGAACATCGTGTTCTTCAAATCTTCGGCAGAAGTCTCCGGCAGTGGTCGGATCAGGAGTCCGCCGTGCGCCCAATCCATCCAGATAGGCCTCGTCCGTGCGACGCAATTCCATGTCTTCCAAACACGTTCCATCACACAAGGCGTTATAGGCGAAGTTCAAGACATGATCCGATTCATGGTAAGGCTTGTGCCACTTCAATAACTGCAACCGTTGGTCGATCGCTTCAGCCAGTTGTAACTCGCGGACCAATTGGTGCATGACGGCCACGCCGCCATACGCGGTGCCACACTGACGTTCGCCCATCACGCACTGCACGTTCGCGCCTTGCAGCACGGGCCGTTCACCACTGAGGCCGTCATTCGGCTCCCGGTGTTGCTTGTCGAGTCGCCGGGCAATTCGTCGCTGACGCCGTTGCCACTGCTTCCGCCAAGCTTCGTGACAACGAGCGCCGTGCTTGCGAGAACCGGCTGCGGGGCGTATCCTCGTGTTCACTCGAAAGTCCTCCATAACTGGCGAGTCGCGGAAACGGCACCACACCAGAATCACGCGATTCGCTGGGGATTTTCGAGTATTTTTATGCGCTAACCGCGAATCGTGCAGGGGGCTTCGCTTGTTTAAGGACTAGTGATAAGCCCACGGGATCGACTTAAAATGACAAGGGACACGACGTTTCGATGGACTCCAACGAGCACGGCTCATCACGCGGAGCGTGAAGGCTACTCTTTGGCAAATCTCAAAACCAATCGGTACTGCAACCCTCTTACTTCGTGACCGCTCAGTACAGCGTGGTCTTCGTGGTATTCGTAGTCGAGTGGTTGTCCAGTGATTGGTTCCATCGGGGCAGGTACCGGCAAATCGTCGAGCGTCTTTGGCAGCTTGCCTTCGTTTTGGGCACCGTACATTCGGATCGCTTCCACAGTTTGGATTAACGCGATGCCCTGTTGATTACGAGCGACAGCTAGTTGCACTTGATGAACAGCCGGCAACAGGATGTCTGTTGGCAGCGAAATCCAACCAACCCGATCAAGCTTCGTTCGCAGGTTGTTGTCAATACGCGTTCGAGTGACTCGATCCGCAGTTTGCCAGTACGGCAAGTTCGCCCACTTGAAGTAATCATCGCGAGTCGCTTCGTAGAAGCGAACCATGGCTAGAAAGACAACCTGTGCTGTCGGATAGGCTTCAACCTGCTCAGGCGATATACCGCACTCATCGAGCAAATACTGCTTCGCACCTGGATATGCCGCGGCTATGTATCCGACGAGTATGGCTCGGGTCGCTCCCGGATCGTTCTCGGGCAGCCCAAAGTCGCCCGCCAAGCTGCCGATTTGTGGAATGATTCGATCGAGTAAGTCTTGCCAGTAGCCGACCGACCGTGGCGTTTCGTCGGCTTCTTGCAGAGCTTTCAATTGCAGGTTCAGAAACTGACGCTCGACGCTCAACGCATGACGAACGTCCACCAGCGGTTGCGGCAGTGTCGCGTAGGCCCAATACAAATTCGGTGCATCCGGATGCGGGACCAAATACAGCGCGTCATCCCAAGCGAGGCTCGATACGGCCAAACCAACCAACGTCGTAACGATAAAATCATCCTGACCCAGGTGGCGGCCCATAGCATATTGTTGCCCCAAGATCTCAATTGCATCGTCAACGCGACCCTCGGCAATGGCGACACGGCAACGAAGCCGCTGCATCCTTGCGATTTCACGCATGGATTGAACTTCGGGCAGCAGGTAATAAATCGGGTCTTCGACATTCCGGATGTTTCGGTCAAAACTCAATTGCCTTTGCTTTGCCGCTTCCCGAAGGTACATCGGTTGAAATGAAAGAAGCGTCAGGAACTCTTTAACCTCGTCGACCGGCAACTCGTTTGGAGTCATGTCCAACCAACCATACGGCGGATAATCGCTGGATGACTTGCCATCGCGGCGAGCACTCTCGCGGGCCGCTGCGTGAATCTCATCCAATCGTCGGCGCGCCGGATTCTGTTCAAAGAACCCCTGGGCCTTGAGGTAATAGGTCGCGGCGTTTCCGTCCAGCAGGTCAAAATCATCAGAAAGCAACCGGTACTTCAAGGCTGGAGCAGGCTCCGCTCGCGCGTGCAGAGTCATCGTCATGGTCTGAATCTGAATGCCCGTTTGCTCGTGCCGCTCATCGCGCGGCGGCGAATTGTTGTGAAGAGCCACGCCGCCGGATGATCTGGCGCTGGATGTTGACGCAGCAGCTCAATCAACGCCTCCTGCAAGGCATCGTCCGGCGTATGACACCACTGGCGGGCATACAATTTAAGCGCGGCACCATGCGAATCGATCAGCGTTTGCAGCGACTGACTGTCGATTCGCTCCACTTTCACGTTCCCGCCAATTCACCTGATCCCGAGCACCTGACAGCTTCTGTAAGTATGTCCCCGCGCATCGATAGTTATCCCATGCAATTTGGAAAAACCGCAGAATCAGCCAATCAGCTCCTTGCACGCCCACACCTTGATCGTGCGATCGAAGCTGGCCGAGGCTAGTCGAGTCCCGTCCTGCGAAAACTCGACGGAGTAAACGGAATTGTTGTGAGCGTCGATCTCTGCCAGACGCTCGCCCGTTGTGACATCCCAGATCAACACTTTCCCATCACGTCCACCCGATGCCAGCCATTTGCCGTGGGGTGAGTACGCGACGCACTTGGCAAAGTTAGGATGCCCTGCGAACTCGGCAACAACGACTCGCGAAGTTGAGGCACATATCCGAATCTTTCCATCGCCACTTGCCGTGGCGAATCGGTCGCCCGCGGGCGCGAAAGCGATACCTTCAACCGTGCCGTTGTGCCCTGCGACCGTTCCCAGCTGTTTGCCGCTGCCTACATCCCATAACAAAATCGTTTGATCATAGCTGCCTGATGCCAGTACCTTGCTGTCGGCCGAGAACGCGACGCAGTAGATCGCGTCGCTGTGCCCTGTGAGCACAAACTTTTGCGACCCTGCCGCGACGTCCCACACGCGTACAACATTGTCATATCCGCCCGAAGCCATCCACTGCCCATCCGGCGAGACGGACATACACTCAACATACTGTTGATGTCCGCTAAAAGTCGCCAATATGACGCCGCTGGTGACGTCCCACATGCGCAACGACTTGTCGAGACTGGCCGTGACTAGCTTCTTACCTTCTGGAAGAAACGCTGCGGTACAAACGCCATCCCCATGCCCTCGCAGCGTCAGGAGTTCCGAGCCACTGGCGAGATCCCAGATCTTGGCAGTGTTGTCTAGGCTCGCAGAGGCGAGCAGCTTGCCGTCAGGCGAAAACGACGCGTCATACACGGCGTTGGGATGGCGAAAGCTGCGAATAGGTTCGTGTGGCAATGGCATTCGTAAAGAATAACCGGTCGCAGCCAGTGCGCCAAAACAATCCCTGGCACAACCCACGGCTTTTGGATTTTCCATGCTGGGACTATTGCGTAATACTGCGATGGTTTGGTACGGAGTCCTTTCTTCACGGAGGTATCACTTTGCAACCTGCACCTGCAGGGAGTCTGCTGGTCTTTCTTCAGCGAATTCCCGATCCACGCGGGCGCCAGGGACGACGCCATTGTTTAGAGGCCATGCTGGCCTCGATCGTATCTGTTCTGGCGTGTGGGATGAGAGGGTACTCGGGGATTACCGACTGGATCCACTCACAACCGAAGGAGTTTTGGTATTGGCTGGGCACGCAACGGCCCGGCGGACACCAGTGCGATGAGAAAGACGAGACAGCATACATTTCGGATCATATTCATCACTTCACCCTCACGTCTCTCTGGGCGGTAAGAGACTCATTCGAGTGTCGAACAACAGGATGAAATCCAACATTCCAATCCGAACGCCTCAACGGTAAAGGCAAACAGCATACCCATCAGGGCGTGGACGATTGACACCTAAAACGTGGACGCCCTGCATTGTGCAAACTGGCAGAATCCCGCGTGGTGAAGGTTTGGTTACACGCTACCGGCACGTCGACACTAGTGTCGACGCTTAGGAACACGGGAAAAATAACTTCGGCGAAACCAAAGTAGCCATCACACTCCGTGGGATGATTAGCAGAAGATATAGCGAAGTTGTTTTTCCCGTGTTCCTTAGTTAATTGAGAATGAGTGCGTTTACAGGACGAACCGTCCTTTGCGAGAATTATTGCAGAAACGGCCTGATTCGCGTCGGAGAAGTCGCGTCGGGCCGACAAGTAAACGATCTGCGTCAAGAAGCGGACAACTCCAGCGAGCGAGAGCCGTTCATGACATTCGAAGCCGCGTGTCCATGATGCCTCCCATTTCGTCTTGCGTTATGCGGGTCAGATTTGCCATTGCCTGACACCGTGCATAGATGCAAATAGGGGTAGTAGGAAGGCCTTCTTGCGTTCAACCGATGTAACCTCCGAGTCAGCACATGATCGTGGCGCTCGAGAAGACCAATTGTCGACCAGCGTGTTTCGTGGGGATCGCAAAACTGCCCATGGACATGCCCGCCTGTGTGCGCTGACATCTATGGACTTTTGTCGCGCTAATCCGCACGTGTTTTCGGCGACGGTTCCAGGATCAGTGAGCATGGGGAGAGTGTGTTTCGTTCATATGTGCATCCCGTCATTCTACTTTTTCGATTTTACCTGTAGCCAAATCCAAGCGTCTCCCACCGCTTCAAGGTCCATCTGGATCTCATCAAAGATGGCGCCACCGGGTAAGGGGTTGCCCAGAGCATTCGGGATCTCCTTGACGACGTTTACCGTGAGAGTAGGTTTCAGTGCAGATGGAATTTGAATTCCGAGCGTCAGCGGTAGTCCTTCGTAAAGCCCCATGCCAGCGTACCGTTTCTGTCTTCGCTCCAATATCTGCAATGGCAATGTTTCGTCGGTTTGCCATTGAAGATGAATGTCCTCCGTCACGTTTTGACCAAGATCCAACGTGACTGTCGCGTCGGACGTTTTGGTCACGGATTTATCAATTGCTTCGTCCGCGTCGATCCGCCTGTCGCCGATCTGCAACTCTCGCCACAGATGCTTGGTTCCGTCGAGGATGCGAAGCCGCCATCGGCTGATTCGGTCGTTCGCGGGAGTGGCCGCAATTCGCAGCCCCACCTCGTCGGGCCTGCCCGCATCCCATTTCATCTCCACAACGGGCTGCGGTACATCGGCTGACTTATGGTTGGCTTGTAGAAATGCTGAGTACACGGACTGTTTCGGATCTACTTGCCAGTTCAGCGAGCTTTCTCCACTCGCATCGTTGCGAAGTTGCCATGATTGAAACGATTGGGTTTGGCTTGAGAGAGTCGTCCCGTCGCTGAAAAAAAACTCAGCGGCCACTCGAAGCACGGGATCGTTGGTTTCCAAATTCGGTCGCGTGAATGTCCACTCGTAGGGCGGACGATTCGACTGTCTGTACCGCAGTCCGTCTCGCAAGCCGATACCCTGATACCCGGGGTAATGACCAAAGCCCACAAATGGCGAAGTCGGTGGGTACGTGCGATCTTGGTGATCAATCCACAGTCGATATCCCATTCGAGTCAAGTAGTCGTCACTTTGGCCGTTGAAATGATGTCCTTTTCCGAAGTCATATCTTGGTGTGTAGCTCCTTGAAAAAAGTTGCAGCGGCGCAGGAGAGAGGTTTGGTTGGCGCGGCCAACTTATACCGCTGGCCGATGACCAGCCACCCGGCATCCAATCGCTGCCCATCTTCTTGTCAATCGCCTGCTTGCCGTCTACATAGACGACGTAACGAAACTCTTCGCCCGGAGAATCGCCTGCGTGAAGCGTCACCCGATGTCGTCCCGCGGAAATCCGCACACCACCAACAATCGGCGGTATGCCATTTTCGGAAACCGCACCCATCCCCAGTCGCAGCTCGTAGGCCTGTCCGTTGGGGACATGCACGTTCCACGAGTGGAAGTCGGAAGCCACACTCGGCATTTCGGACGAAGCCAATTCGTCTTTATTGTCAATCTTCAATTGACTGGAAAGAGAGAGCAAATCATCACGCTGCCGAACCATCAAGTGGTTCTTTCGGTACGCCAAGTTTATGGCTGTTCCAACCGCGATCAGCGCGGTCAACGTCAACAGATTCAATAACGAGAATCTTAGCCTGACGGAGCGGCGCGACTTGGCATCACTCATCGTGTGCCTCAGTCGCAATCCAGCTTGGGTCAAATCCAACAGGAGTTTCACCCCGTCTTAACTGGTTCAAACTCGATTCGCGTGACTTCGGACACAGCATAAACATTCCGCCGGCGTAAGTTGTAATTATCTCACCCGCGACTTCTTTATCTTCAGCAGAGCTCGGATCGTAGATCTTCAACATCGGCAAGATGGTGTCTTGGCCAAAAGATCGTGGTCCGTGACCACTGCTCACTATCTTTTGAACGACCAACGTGTCGTCGATGCGATCGGCGTCGAAATCTCCCCAAGAGGTAGTTCCCGATGATCCGCCGAACGTGTGGAACACCACCAATCGATTGTCCTTTTTTTGAAAACTCACCGTCAACAGCTGGTGAATGGCCTCCGGTCGCGCCGAGCCCCAACCCGAACTGGATCCTCCAGCATGATAAACACCTTCTTTCGTAACTCGGCCCCCGCCGCTGAATCGTATAACGTCGTAACCCGGCGGCAAGTAGCAGCGGAACTGCCAAACACGCTCTACGTGTGATGCCACTTCGGTCGGAACTTCGGGCGTTTCGATCTCCACCAGATGAACGCGATCCGAATTGTCGATCGGCATCCGCCCCAGTTCGGCTTCCAATTGATCGATCTGACCTCCCAATTCCCGGTTATCGATCGACAAGTGGATCAGCGCGATGCCGCCAACAAGCAAGAAAACGACTGTCAACAGTCGAACCAAGAACTTCATCAATGTCGTCGCCTATTGTTGTCAGCCCAGATCAGTCATTCGCTTTTGGAACAACTCCAGCCATGTTACAGAACGAGAACTTAGACGCCATCGGGGACACGGATCGAGATAGGACGATTGGGATGTATCTTTCACTTTCCTTTACTCGTGGCTGCACCCACGCCTTCGCGGCAAAAAACGGCAATGTCGCTGCACCAATCTGCCAGAGAGAGCGAGGGTGCTCCGCAACTTTCGTCACCTCCGGTCGGCCCTGGTGGCAGAGACAAGGCTGGAAGCGGCAAGAAGCAAGAGTGTCGCCATCGTCGCACAAGCTGATGGCGGGAATAGCGTTGTCGTTGCCGAGCATTTTGGTGATCACGCAACATTTGATTGACGAGCGGGTGGAGAGCTCGCCTGAGTAGCCGGATCTCCAGTCGCGAGTGTTAATCGCGTTAACTTAACACTTAACGCTGTCCCCTTTACATCGGTCGTTACGCTGGAGCAAGTAGCAGAGTCGCTCATTCCGTCTCGTCCCATTTTCTGTGGCGCCTGCCGCGTGTTTCGGGTTAGCTATCGTTCTCAATACGACTTGGCACAGGATTTGCCAAAGAATGCAGTCGTTCACGTGTTACCGTTCATCATGCCGGATCCACGCAAGCATTCAACGCGAAGGAGTTTTTCGTCCTTGAGTAGCGCTGCCAAGCGACGGGAAGCTGGCGCTGGCCGAGTTTGACTACGACAAGAATCCAATGGAGACGTTTCCGTTCGATTCATCCAAGGAACGCTGGAGCATGTACATGCTGAAAAAATGCGGTTTGCCGCTACTGTACTGGCAAGGGATGCTGACGGGGCTCGTGTAAATTCGCGCCCTTACCAATTGTGGAATTAATCGTTGTATGACTTCGAGGACGTCAAAGGAAACGAAAATGAAACGCAAAACACTATGGAAGTTAAGTGCGACGTTGGCATTGTTGGCAACGGGATGCCAGCCCGCCCAACAAACACAATCGTCGACATTGACACCTTCGTCGAATCAACCAGAACTTGCTACGACCAACGACGACCCACAGAAGATTGTGCAGTCCGCGAAAGACGAGTTGTTCAAACAGCTCTCGACTCGTTTGGTCGAAGCGATGTCCAGTGGTGGTCCCGCCGCGGCGATCGAGGTCTGCAGCCGCGAAGCCCCGAAGATTGCGGCGGCAGTTGGCGAGCAACACGGGGTCGCTATTGGCCGCACTTCGTTCAGGCTCCGGAATGCGAACAATGCGCCGCCAGAATGGGCAGAGGACTTGGTTGAGAAGAAAACCGAAGTGGTACAGTACGTCGAGTTACCCGATGGTGGCACCGGTGCATTGCTGCCAATCAGGCTCAAAACGCAATGCCTCACTTGTCACGGGCCAAGTGAGCAAATTGCCGAAGACGTCATGGCAAAGCTGACCGAGCTGTATCCTGACGATCACGCCACGGGTTTTAAGGACGGGGACCTGCGCGGATGGTTCTGGGTGGTCGTGCCCCCCGCATCAGAGGTGAGGACCCTGAATGATAAAGATCCGCATATTACCGATGATCACCAACCGCATGAGTTCCATGGTCCCGGACGCGGGATGGGACTTGGGCGAGGGATGATGGGACGAGGGCCCGGGGCCGGAATGCGCGGAGACATGAGCACGATTCACACGATGTTCGACAATCGCGACAAGATCAAGCGAACCGTGATAGACCTGCCGAATGGCGCCGAAGCGACTACCGAATCGGAGGACGGAGTCATCACGGCACTGATTCAGGAGCATGTGCCGGCGATGGAGAGCCGCGTCGTCAATAACGAGCCTCTGCCACCAATGACGTTTCACCCCGTGTTCGTCGAACTCATCAAACATGCTGACGATTATACGTTGATTTACGAGGAAACGGACAAGGGAATCAAAGTGACCTACCAAGCCGACGATCCCTTTGTTGTTATGCTGGTGCAGGAACATGCCAAGTTGGTGAGTCGGTTTATCAAGAACGGCATGGAGGAGATCCACAAGCCGTACACACTGCCAACGGCGAATGCTGAGTCGATTCCTGCGGCGAGCGACTCGGCCGTAACCGGTGAGGATTTGTCGAATGCTTGGGCTCAACTCCCAACCACAGCCGACACCCCCGAAGACAATCCGACGACATCGGAGAAAGTCGAACTTGGCAAGAAGCTGTTTTTCGACCCCCGGCTGTCGCTGACAGGAACGGTATCGTGCAACAGTTGCCACAACGTGATGGAAGGCGGCGACGACGGGCGGCCAACGTCGATGGGGATTCACGGACGGCTTGGTCCACGCAACGCGCCAACCGTGTGGAACGCTGCCTTCCAAACCTCGCAGTTCTGGGACGGTCGCGCTGCGAGCCTTGAAGAACAAGCGACCGGACCCATTGTGGCTCAGCCGGAGATGGGCATGCCGAGTCACGACGTAGCTGTTGAACGGCTCAAATCCATTCCCGGGTATGTCGCCGAATTCGCGGTGGCTTTCCCGGAAGATCAACGGCTCACCATCGAGAACGCCGCAAAGGCTATCGCTGCCTTCGAACGCACGCTGATTACACCGAACAGCCCTTACGACCGCTACGTGGGTGGTGACGCGTCGGCGATGACCGAACTGCAAGTCCGCGGCAAGAAGCGGTTCGAGAGTATTGGCTGCACGGAGTGCCACGCTGGCCCCAACTTCAATAACTGGGAACTTGGTGCGTCGGCCGTTGCG
Organism: Planctomycetaceae bacterium; assembly: GCA_020638995.1. GTDB lineage: Bacteria > Planctomycetota > Planctomycetia > Pirellulales > Pirellulaceae. The sequence goes on along the minus strand of JACKHM010000005.1, from coordinate 314,120 downwards.
TTCGAGGAATTTCCGCGTTCACCTGACAGTCCACTGGTTGCGAAGTTCTCGCTCGATCAGGACCTTGGTCGATACGAAGCAACCAAAAACGCCTCGGACAAGCACTACTTCAAGACGCCCACGCTTCGCAACGTCACGCTGACCGCTCCCTATTTCCACAACGGCGCAGTGCCCACGATACGCGAGGCGGTGGAAATCATGGGCGTCACGCAGCTTGATACCGAACTTTCCAGCGCAGAACTCGACGAGCTTGTCGCATTCCTCTCGGCGTTGGAAGGGGAATTCCCGGTAATCACGCTGCCACGTATTCCATCACGGCCCGGCAACTCGGTCCTTGAAGTGACGGAGTCGGCGGCAGGCGTTGAAGAGCTAACCGAAATTCAGCAGTAATCACAATCTGGCACCACCTTTTATTTCACCCTTTCAAGGAGATGGAACAATGAGTGAAACAGCACTTTCTCTTTCAAGCATGCATGAAGACCATGAAGCGTGGGGACGGGAGCATGCGAGTTGGCTGGCGGACAACGAGCGATGGCAGGCCGAGCACCGGGCTGCTCTGGAAACACTGCATGAAGTCGAGCGGTGCTTGCTCGAACACAGCGAAGCCCTCGAAGATCACACCCGGACTACACGTGCCCATGACGAAGCGATAGCGTCTCACGAGCGGGTCATGCATGATCATCAGGCACTTGAGGAGCACAGCCGTTTTAGAGAATCGTTGGCAGGCTCACACCAAGCCTTCGCTGACAGACACGAAGGTCAACGGCAGGCTCACGAACGCATCAGACAGCATCATGAAAAGGTAATTGCCGGAATTGTCGCGTTGAAAAAGGCAATCGAAGAAGCTGTCTGACGCCCGTCACGACTGACAATCGGAATAGCACTTACTCGCGGTCTCGTCGGTTGCGTATGCCGTCTTAACCGCAAGGATGACTGTCCGTGTGCGATGTGCTGACGCACTGGCCACGAACAGACGATTGCGGAGGTACCGTTGCTGACTCGGCGAGCCCTTCCTGCTCGGCTTCAAAAACGAGAGACGCTATCTCGTGCGAACCATTTCGCTCCTCGAAATCTGCGCCCACGGTGCCCTTCGGTCGATCGCCGCGTTGTGTCGCAACTGCCAGGTAGATGCCTGCGGGCGCTCGTTGCGAGCGTCGGACTTAGACTCCGGTTCCAGATCCTGAGACAACGCAGCTTGCGTCGGACAAACCATCCTTGGCTGGAATTGCAGCAACGGCCTGATTTGCGTCGGCGAAGTCGCGTGGGGCCGACACCTTAGCGACCTGCGTCAAGAAGCAGTCACCTCCAGCGCGCGAATGCGGTCCATGACAATTCGAAGCGGTGTGCTCATGATGCCGCCCATTTCGCCTTGCGATATTTGGAAGAGCATTTGTGTCTCCTGGCACCGAGTGTAGATTCCAACACAAGTAGTAGGAAGTCCTTCATGCATTCAACCCGTACAGCCTCCGACTCAGCACATGATCGTGGTAGTCGAGAAGACCAATTGTCGACGAGCGATTTGCAAAGGCATGACAAATTTCTCCGGGGACATGCCCGCAGCGGTCATCTCGTCAATTCTCATTCGTATCTCAGGCTCGCAGTCCTGAGCGCGCACGCAAATTGGCGTTCGGGACGCATGTCGTTTTGACCTGAGTCACTTAGCGAATCCGAGTTGCGCGTATCGGTTTTTCGGCCCTAGGTCGTTACGAAGAATTCGGAAATAGCGTCGGTTGCGCCCACCGGAACTGTGAACCGTCCCGCGGTCGCGACCGCGGCAGTTCACACCGATGCGTGCAGGGAATCGCTCTACCTTGCATTCGGTGTAGCCAACCTGAGCACCAAACGTACGTTGTTCCGCGAACCGCATACCGGCCAGCGTGCAACGGACTCGGAGCTAACTGTCATTCAGAGTGTCATCGTCATGCCGATCAATGCACTCCCACATCTCGTTCTGATGTAGCCAAACCGAGTCGGCATTGCGTCGAATAAACTCCTCAGCAGGGATTCCTTCGATCAGCTTCGACCGCTTTACTCGTTTCTGTTTGCCATTAACGAAGACGGTCATGTAATGTTTTGCCGCTCCCGCTTAGCGACCTTCTCGGACGGTGCGAGCTTTCGCTTACGCCTTGACATTGAATCCGATCGTATCCTCTTGTCGCCGTCCTGAGTGGAGCACTCTTAGACTTCGTGCAACGGGTTGTGTGGCCGACGCCGCCCCTCATCGAAGCGTAAGACGTTTGCCAACCAGACGATATTATACAACGAGAGCCCGCGTGGAATGAAGAAGGAAGGCGTTCGCGGCACGGATGCCGCAACTCAGCGGCCACACATTGTTGGGCGTCCAAGATCACAACGAACGTGTGAACCATCCCGCCTGGTCGGAGGCAGCATGAAACACACCCAGTACAGCAATGCACTCAGCACGATCTTCGTAAAGGATTGCATAGGGAAATCGGTCAGTCATCGTGGCTCGCATTTCTCGATGGATGCGTGCAAATGATTGCGGGTGCTCAGCAATGACACACAGCCGTTTGCGAACAGAGGCCCGGAAACGATTCCCCAACTCGACAGAGATATTGTCGTAGTAGCTGACGGCAGCGGATAAATCGTCGGCCACCGACGGATGGTATCGCCGCTTCTTAGCCATCAACTCGCCGCCACAATTCGTCATCGTCGATTGCGAGCGACGGATTGTCGTCTAGTTCTGCAGAGCGGCGCGAAGCCTCCTGGAGAACCTCAGGCGGAACAACAATCGGTTCGGGCGATGATGCGATTTCGTTCCAAAGTTCCGTAACGAGCCGCAGTTTTTCCGAATTGGGCAGATCGCGAAAGTCTGTAGTGTTCATTCTCATATTCTACACTCTTTGGTCGCCTAACGGTTTGTGTGGCCGACGCCGCCCCTGATCGAAGCGAAAGACGCTGGCCACCCAGACGATTATACAACGAGAGCCCGCGGTGAATGAAGAAGGAAGGCGTTTGCGGCATGGATGCCGCAACTCAGCGGCCACACATTGCTGGACGCCCGTGCTAGGATGCCCCATCCGATGTGTCATCGCCGTAATGTTTGCGGATTCGTTCAGACAACCATTCTTCGGTGGCATGAACAACACCGATGTTCCGGTTGAGGATAAACCGGAGCTTGTCCACGGTTTCGATGTTGGATGGATCGGCGACGGCCACAATCAATGAATCCCGCGTTTCGGCAATTGGTAGGACATGATTCTTGTGAGCGACGGATGCGGGAAGCAGTTCAATGACATGGTCGGGGATTTCGTGATCGGCGAGATCAACGGCGGAAGAACTAAAGCGAGACTGCGAGGCACTCAGGACCGGCACGATTTCACCGAACGGCGCGAACCAGAGAAGGTGCCCACAATGAGGACATGGCGTGTCTAAAGTGCGCAGCGATGGTTCAATGCGAAGGTCGTTGCCACAGATCGGACATCTGTTTGGCCAACCTTCAGGTGTTCGGGACGAGACCACCATCTTTGGTACGTCCAACAATATTTCCTACGACAGCCTGTCTTAATGAACGGTGAAGCCAGGGAAGCTGGCTTGCGACTTCGGTCAGTGAGGCTGATTATCGGCTCATCGCTGTGGCTTGGCAAGCAGAATCATGCCTGGAAAGTCCTCATCAGGGGCGAATGTTGGTGGAGCGCGCGGAGCGTGATCCACGTCGCCGGGCGATAGGTTTGTTTTAGAAAGCGTTGGGCAGACAAGCCACCTTACGCATCAAGAAGCAGTCACCTTCGGCGAGCGGGCGTAGTTCGTGAAATTCGAAAGAGCTTGGCCGCTGAAGAAGAACAACAACAACAATAAGCATTCGTCGTTCAATGAATACGGGTGACGATTACTGCTTCTTTTTGAAGCCCTCGCGGGGATCATGATGCTCATAGCCAGCGACTTTCCACTCGTCTCCATCCTTAAGAAACGTGACCTTCATAAACCGTGGTACCCTTCTTCCGTTGATGAGACCTGAGCGATCACTCGCGACGACCACGACATTAAAGCTTGTGACAGCTCGCGGCGGAGACTCATCAGCGAACACTTCGATCTCCAGGTTCTGCTTGATGTTCACTTCTTCGAAGTTATACATCGGCATTTCTGCCTCTACTCGAGAACTAAGCTCTGGAATGCTGGGATGAAGATGGGATACGACCGCTTCTACATCGTTCCTCTCAACATCGCGAGCGATTAGAAAAAGAGCCGTTTTGACTTGCCGGCGATCAGACTTCCAGATGCTACCGGCGACTAGCAGCACAGCCAGGAACGTAACAATTGCCAGCATGATATAGAGTTCGATCTTGCGTCCTGTTTGCAGCCAGATCGCTCCGAACACGAGCGCAGTGATTCCGCCCATCACCAAGACTGTCGTCGGATTCTCCATTAGCCAACTCATGGGAACACTTCGTTCGGAGACGCGGTTGCGTCGCCTGCACGCATCTCGCGTCGGTGGTTCCGCCATAGTTTGAACCACGCGATCGACAAGACTCCGCCCAGGACCGCATACAGCGGCCAGAGTTTGATGCGAGTTTCGGTTAACGGTTGGGATTCGATTTCGGACACGTCAAACCGTTGATTGGCAACAATTTGAGCTGCTTGTTGGCGAGCTTCGTACTTGCGTTCAATTTGTGATTGTCTCGCAGCAAATTTGGGCCCCGCCAACATCAAGGCAACGGCTCCCGCCGTGCAAAAGAGGTACACCCAGTACCACGGCGAGTCGGTAATTCCCGTTCGGGCGGCAGCCAATGGAGTTTTCATCATGCCTGCATTATAGGAATGCTATTGCTGCTGAGAACTGCCTAAGGCTCGATTCCGAAGCGTCACTAATAAAGAAAGCCCGGTCGGTTGACCGGGCTCCTTGATTTCACGCGGCAAAGTTCATCTATCGCTTCGGAAACAGCGGTCCGCCATAGATAGCTCCGTCACCGAGCTCCTCTTCGATACGAAGCAACTGGTTGTACTTGGCCATACGGTCACTGCGGGAAGCTGAACCCGTTTTGATCTGGCCGGTCCCCAACGCGACCGCCAAATCGGCGATCGTCGCGTCCTCGGTCTCACCGCTGCGATGGCTCGAGATACTGCTATACCCGTTCCGATGAGCGAGATGTATCGCAGCAATCGTCTCGGTGAGCGTACCGATCTGGTTGACTTTGATCAGGATGCTGTTCGCGATTCCCTCGTCAATGCCACGCTGTAGACGTTCGGTGTTGGTGACGAACAGATCGTCGCCGACCAGTTGCACCTTGCCGCCAATCTTGTCGGTCAACAATTTCCAGCCTTCCCAATCATCTTCGCTGCAACCGTCCTCAATTGAGCAGATCGGATAGTTCGCAGCCCAATCGGCCAAAAAGTCGACCATTCCGGCGGAATCAATCTCTTTATTATCCACCTTGTAGACTTTCTTCTTCGTGTCGTACAACTCGGTGGCTGCAACGTCGAGCGCAATTTGAACTTGTTCACCCGGCTTATAGCCGGCTTTCTCGATCGCCTCCATGATCAAGTCGAGCGCTTCGCGGTTGCTTCCAAGATCGGGAGCGAAACCGCCCTCGTCACCGACCGCAGTGTTGAGGCCCTTGGTGTTGAGCACTTTCTTCAGGTTGTGAAAGATCTCGCAGCCACACCGCACGGCGTCACTGTAACGATCGAATCCTAGCGGCATCACCATAAACTCTTGCACGTCCACCGAGTTGTCCGCGTGTTCTCCGCCATTGACGATGTTCATCATCGGTGCGGGCAGGATGTTCGCGCCGACGCCACCGAGGTAACGATAGAGTGGCTGTGCCGTGTGCTGCGCGGCTGCTTTGGCAACAGCCAGCGAGACACCCAAGATGGCGTTTGCGCCAAGCTTGCTCTTGTTCGCCGTTCCGTCGAGCGAGATCATTTGCTGATCGATGGCCGCCTGGTCCAGCGCATCCCACCCCGCTAGTTCGTCGGCGATGACATCATTGATATTGTGAACGGCTTTCGTCACGCCCTTGCCCATGAACTCGGTTCCCCCGTCGCGCAGCTCCCAGGCCTCGTGAGCTCCGGTGCTCGCACCGCTTGGAACCGCAGCACGTCCAAACGACCCGTCCGTTAACGAAACCTCCACCTCGACCGTAGGATTGCCGCGGCTGTCCAGAATTTGCCGACCGTGAATTGCTCCGATAATGCTCATGTTTTCTCGCTTTCTGTAGCTAGAGTGCTAAAACGCCCTGACGCTGAAACAGCGACTCAAGGCGGCGTTTATCGATGCTTAGACCTGGACATTCTGCACAATGATCGCCCGATTGACTATCCCAGCTAGAGAGCCGCCCGTGATTGCGAAACGGTGTGCGCCGCGCTACAACAAGTGCAGTTGTTCACATCGTTGACGATTAACCTGAAAGCAGGGACCGAGAGATGTTTACCGGCTTGGTAGAGGCGATGGGCGAAATCGTGGCAATCCAGTCACGACCACCTGGAGTTCGATTGATAGTCCGTAGCCCCGAAATCGCCCACGGTCTTGAATTGGGCGACAGCGTCGCAGTAAACGGATGCTGCTTGACGGTCGTCGAATTCAATTCCGAAGCGTTCAGTTTTGATGCTGGCGAAGAAACGCTTAGCCGCACCAACCTTGGTCGGCTGATCCAAGGTAGCCGCGTCAACCTCGAACGATCGCTGCAATTCGGCGACCGACTTGGAGGCCATCTGGTCTCAGGACATATCGATGCCGTCGGCCATCTTGACCAACGACATGACGACGATGATTGGTCGAAGTTTTGGTTTCGTGTTCCAAGGATGTTGACTCGGCAAATGGCCAGCAAAGGGTCCGTTGCTGTCGACGGAATCAGCCTGACGCTTGTCGATGTCGAAGAAGACCGATTCAGCGTTGCGTTAATCCCCCACACACTTCAGGTCACGACACTCGGCCAACTGCAAGTTGGCGGCGAAGTGAACATTGAAACGGACCTATTGGCCAAATACGTCGAAAGGCAACTCGCCAGCAGATCGTAGTAGCACATTGAATTGGGACGAACAACTCGATTCGGCGAGATTCTCAGCGGGCGGCGCGAGAACGAAAACTGGGACGCATTGAACTTAGAACGAATGCCGCGACGATCAACCATCCTACGACGCTCGGCGTCAGCCACAACCAGCAGATAATACCGAATACGACGCCTGGGAGTTGAGGCCAACGGCTGAAAACATCGCGCACTCGGTCATACTCACGCACTCTCCAGACGAACCAACCAAATCCCCCAACCGCCATCGCAATGGCAAATCGAATCGGCCAATCGGTCGCGTTGCGGTTGCTGCGCAGGATAGTCAACGAGGATGTTGCACCATCAAAGAGACAATAGGTCCAACGATCGCGTCCGCTGTTGGCGTGTCTCCACTTGTTCGCGAGAGGTGAAGACGTAAACGACGCCGCAATGGGAGGGTTCTCGTGTACAGGATTGAAGTTTGCAGCGGCCAGGCGCTCCTGCCATCGCTCCTGCCAATGTTGAAGATCATTGGATCGGTGCTGTGGGACAGGTCCCGCATTGTAGCTCAAGATCTGCTGGATTACTTCCGACCGGACTTTCTTCGTCCCGACGGCATCGATGATTGCATGATCCAACAAAGGAACCGAAGTTTCGCTCGAAGGATCGTGTACCGACCACAGCGTTGTCACAGGTTCAAAACCTCTTAGACTTGGCGTGGCAATCGTAAGACTCGTCGGTTCGGTCGTCAAAGGAACCGCATGTCCTCGGAACAAGATGGTGATCCGTTGGGTGAGCCTTTCCGCTCCGAGCAAAAAACTCGGCGCATTCGTTTCCGACTCTTGCAAAAGTGCGGGTACGTCATCAACCGAAACATGCAACACTTCGACACTCGGCGGCACGACCAGACCGCAAGCTGTTAGTGCGCCTGGGTCCAAGTCGAACATTACCGAACCGAAGTACCTTGCGTCCGACTGCCAAGCAACTTCGATATCCGCCAACAACAACCGTGAACTCCCCGCCGACTGATTGACTTCACGAACGGCAGCTCGCATACGCCGCCCGCGGACCCGATAGGTTGTTTGCAGCTCATCACTTTCCGGTTGCTCTAAACCTCGGATATCCCATTCTATTTCTTGCTCCGCCGATCTTTTGGGGAGCACAAGGAGCCGTTCGACTTGAGGCGAATCTAAAACTTCGATCGGTGGTGCTATAATGCTGCCGTCGGATGAGGTTTGCAGACTAGCGTGCAGCTCGACTTGGAACGTCTTGTCAATCGCAGCAGGAGGCGTAATGACGAGGTTCGGTTCAGATTGGCCGGGCACGTCGAGCAACTTAAAAGGGTATGGCGGTTCAAGCTTCAACGAGGCCGTCAATTCTCGCGGCAAACGTACTCGAACGGAATCGAGAACACCTTGTGCGACTTGCAGAGACACATCCCCATCAACGGACCACTGCGAACCTTCGCTGCGAAGCTTTGTAGTCAAGCGACCCGAGAACTTTGCTGGGTTCGGTGCAATATTGAGTTTAAACTGGCTGGTCGTCGCCTCGTTACGATTGGAGATATCATAGATACCGACGACTCGCTCGCCGGCGTGCAACTCCTGCAAATCTACGGACGGACCTTCCGACCCACTGTTGCCTGCGTTTGATGCCGCTTTGACAAGCACATCCGCACGGCGCAAAACGACCAGACGATGCTCCATCTTCTCAGGCGATGCAAGCTGGATGCCCGCGAAGACAAACTCACCCTTGGTGGGTACTGGCTGCGTTCCCGCAAGATTCACTTGCAACTCACCAATTGCCGGTGCTACCAAAAAGAGCGTCGTCGCGCCGGTAGAGCTTTTGGAATACCTGCGAACCAGATCCACATCGTCCTGAAATACACTGACCTTATCAATCGTCATCTCTCGCGGAACATTTAACACCAGCTGAAACACTGGACCATCTTGCACTTCGGCTTGCGCGGCATAGCTAACGAGTGCTTGTTGTCGTCTAATCCTCAACTCGGTGACATCATTGCCCTGAAGCCGAGGCACAAGTGGGGTCACGGTTAGCGACCAATCCGATTCGTTTGTGGGCAACTGCACGACTTCGCCCGGCGATTGCATGGTTCCCCAGGCCTCGGCAAAAATCCGCGGTTGTAGTGAGGGCCAATCATCGGCATGTGTCAACACGGCAGAAATACCAGCGGAGGCAGACACCGCCAGCAGCGGGTTGTCGATGACCCGTGACGACAACTTAATCAAGGGTCGCGTAACAACGCCATCTTTTGGGAGTTCGGCCATCACGAAAGTTGGTCTTATCGTCACAATCTCATTGGCGTTATAGACCTTCTCGAATTGGTAACGAATCCTTCGAAGAGAATTATCTGGCGTGAGTGAATCAAAAACTTGGTCCTGCGTGTCGCTCACTAGCAACTGAAGCCGTGGGTCAACGAGCAATTCGACTTCTGCGAGCGTTCCGCTCAATACGGAAAACACGAATTGCGTTTCGAAGGTAATGGCGCGTGCTTCGGCACGCATCCACATCAATTGCGATACTGTGTACTCGGGAGGTTTCGAACTCATCAAATCGGAGACCGACCACTGAACGGAGAGCTGTTCCGTGGGACCTAGCTCCACCTCTACGGATTCGTCAGTACGAATAATCGATCCCAGTGCCGATGTTGGTTCAATCAATGCGGCATCACGTCCTGTTATCGTCAATCGCGAATCGAATATCGAAGGTATGCGGAGATCAAAACTCGTCTTTTCCGCTTTGGGAATCAGGACTGGGCGAAAGATAAGTCGCAACTTGTGCTGGCCTAGCATCTCAGCACGAACTTCCAACGACTCGCCATCTGCGGACCAATGTGGATATACCCGCTGGCCATCGAACGTCGCATCCACCAACTGCAACTCATCGCGAACAAATGGCAGCCTAATCTCCGACGGTCCGTCGGCCGGGCTGACAATTTCAAACTCAGCTGCCAGTTCTGGCAACATGGCAGACATCGGAGTCTCGGGAACAGCCAAGGAATATCGGGCACTCGTGAGAACGGCACCGAAACGCTGTGTACCTAGAGTCGTTTTGAGCGACTCAATCGCGTCAAAGAATGCGCGAGAGACATAAAAACGAGAACCAGCAGGCTGTCCATCAGCGTCTACGGGATCATAAACCCGAAACACTTTCGCGATCTCGCTGGTCGCCGCTGCGGGGCGCTCTTGCGCAAATCCTCCACGCCCCACCGCAAAGAAGAAAACGATCGCGATCAACCACAGGCCGGTCGTTACAGATTCCTTTCGGTGCGAGACGCGAAACGACATCGAATCGTCAGGGTTACGTGCTAACGCATTGGTAGGCATCTGGCGGCGTAAACCGACTAAAACTACCGCAGCCAACAATCCCAAGAACGCAGACCGTGCGAATAATATGATCGTCGCGGGTACGACCAGCGCAAAGATCACCGCGATCAAGAGCAACGCGTGCAATACTGTGGCATTACGTCGCCCCGTCCAGAAACCGCACGCAATCGCCATAAACATGATTGCTTGTGAAGCGGCCTCCAACATCGTGGAACTCAACAAAATGATTTGGCACTCACCGTTCTCAGCAGGTAGCCGGATGTTCGTCCAGCCAACTAGCGGCGTGAAATCTCGAATCGCTTCCGCATCCTTCCAAGCACTTGTGTACAGATCCGCTTCACGGGACCAATCGCGAATTAACACATACCGTGACGCACGAGGCAGTTCGCCTTCGCTGCTATAAAAGACGCGTTCAGCAAGCTCCTGGCAGGCACCAAAGTCACCGGCGGCCTGTGCCGAGAAGGACGTCAATATCAGCGAATTGTCATTTCCAACAAATACTAGATCGCTCAACCGAAGCGCGCCGGTCGCAGAGGTCGCTTGCGGAGACAGGAGAGTATCTGGCGAAACGCCCGATTCCGTGAGTGCTTCACAATCGATGTAGATCGGTGTTTGCTCAAGATCTTCGCCTGATGTTGCTTGCGAGATAGCCGTATGCCAATTCAGAGCCGCAGCCGTGTCTTCCCGATCCCTCCCCAGCGCAGCATCCAGAGCTCCGAGGATACCTTCCACTTGAGCCAATATCCGGCGCTCTCTTGATGAATGATCATCCTCTCGCGTCTCATGCAAAAACGAGCTAAATCGCCACGGAGTACCCGAACGACGCAACACTTCGACGCCGAACAATCGCTGCTCCCAATTGAACGACTTTGCCTCGTCCGAATTCGCGTGGGCAAAATCCCACCAATCGACACCTGTTGCCAATTGATAGTCCGGGGGAATCCACACGTGCCAAGCCTGGTTTAGGCATCGAAGATTCCATTCTGGAAGAACGATCCGCTCGCGGCGATAGTTTCCCACGACCATGCCCATTTGCCGGTAACGTAATTCCACAGTCGGAAAGTGTTGCGAGGGCGGGAGCGGAATTGTGTGATTTACCGTGCCCCCACCGCCAGCGACTCGCACACCATCAACCTCGATTCGATCTAGCGATGTCCCCTCGGGTAGCTTGATGCTGAAATGTGGAGCGCCTGTATTTTCAATCCGCAACAACGCCGCGTGAGTTATGTCACCGTTAATCTCAATCCGCGACGCGATTTCGGCGTTCCAAATCCACGCATCTGGCAAATCAATGGGCGGGACGTCGCGAAGCAGTTCCAGGGTCACATCCTGAGCCGGTGCATATCGGTAGGTCGCACGCAATGTCGGCAAGCGATCCGCATCTTCTATCGGTGCCGGTATTGCTCGCAAGCCAGCGTTCTGCAAGGTGAAGTCGCTCCCATCAGGCGTCCCAACATTGACCGTGCCAACCTGCGTCTCTGCATCAGGAAGGGACGCCAGAATTATTGCTTCAGATCGAGACGGATCTCCGCTTTTACCATTCGCTTGGCGAGTTAATTTGGCGCGGATCTCGAACGGAACACTACGAGGACGTCGCAATCGCAACTCCCATTCGTTACCTTGCTCATCGAGTTTTACCGGTGTGACACCACCTGCTCCATCACCGATCGCAGACCATTGGATGGATTCGCTTGGCGCCGGCGAAAAACGGACTCGTAAGCTACCGACACGAGTCGACAAGGGCATGCATTGAAACAAGAACACCTGCTTCATCGTCTTCGCTTCGACCATCGCATCCACAACAATCTCGCCAGCAAACCGCGGCACTTGACTGCGGAGCGCCACCCGGATTCGATCTGCCTGCGGGTCATCGCGAAAGACCAGCGGGCTCCCATCCCCGGCAATCAGACTCTTCTCGGCAGACGTCAGAGTCGCCTCGGTTATCCGCGTAACACTGGCGTCGCCTAACACGTCCAGCTGCAGCGGCAATTCAGTGCGCACGGCGATTAATCGTGTCTCAGCAACGTCTCCGGACAAAGAAACTGGTCGCATCTCGAGCCCGCTCAAGGTTCCTGAACTGGGCATTCGGCGGTGTGTTTTAACAATCAGCCGTAAAGGGTTTTGTAAAGTGATCGGTTCTTTTAGAATGATCTTGCGGCTCAGCCCACGAGTACCTCGGATCACTTCGACATGTTCGATCCGAGTTGGTTGCGTCTCAATTGAGTCCACGATCCATCCCACGTCGCGTTGAAGCAGGATCGAGAAAACGGGCCCATAAATGGCGGATACTTCGGCGATGGACTGGGCAGAAATAATCGACTCTTTCAGAGTAATCGTTGTGCCCAAGTCCGCCCGCAGCTTTGGCGTCTGCCGCGTGAGGAGCAGGTCACACGTTGCATCCGGGCTGAGGAGCGTCAGTCGGCGAGATTCGCCAACCGCAGGCGAAGGCAGAGGTTCAACTCCGCGAAGCGCGCAGTCATGCAAGTCAAACTGCCCGATCTGCAACGGTTCAACGACATCAATTGTCGCGTTGCCTTGCCGCCACAAAACATCCAGCAGTTGGACTTGCGGAAGTCGCCAAAGACCGTCCAAGCGAGTTTCCGCATAACCTGTCGCGCTCAGTTCATTTGGTCCAGCGGCAGCCAAAGTCGGAAGCTCAATTAGGATTTGGTCCGGCATTGATGCGTTTGCCGCAAAGCTGACGGGTAGACCGTTTAAACTAATCGTCCCGATGCGCAACCGCGGATCGACCTGCATCGTCAAGTTTCGCAGCGGTCGACGTTGCAGATCGATTTCTAAGATTGCTCGGAACTCCAGCCCCGTTGTACTGATCCGGTAGTCAAACGTCGGCCGGACCATTACTAGATGTGCGTCACCGCCTTCCTGGGGAGTCGGTCGAACATTGACTTCGGTTCTGTGAGTGGCACCAAGTTCGACGCGCCACCGAGCTTTCGCGACAATGTCTCGGGCCGCCTCAGAATCGCCGGGAATCGGCGTGATAATCGCGTCGACACACTCTGGACCAAGACCAATTGGGAAGTCGAGTATCAACTCGCTCGTCGTCGCATCGGGCAGACTCAATTGAAATTGCAAACCTCGATCCGTGTCCGACGTCGCTCGCAAGCTCCAACGAAATGTCAACGTATCCGATTTACTGACTAAGACACCAGTTTCACCGCTCGGAAGCAAGCCCGCCTCGGGCGTAACACTTGGATTACTCTTCCAACGAAAGTTTTCCGCAGCAAGCCCTAAAGAAGACAGCGACAGATAGGCAGGTTCTGGATGCGGATGCTTGATATCTAACTCAGCGGATCCGTCGACGAATTGCCCGTTCTGAAAGGTTGCTGTATATCGAGCAGCTACAAGGCTTGGTTTCGCCAAACCGTGCAGAGCGCGATACTTGGCGTTTAACTCGTTTACAGTCCTTTGGAATTCGTCGCGATCGCTCGGAATGAGTTCGCCGCCGATGTCGTCGATTCGGCCCTCCGGAATCTCGATGCGTTGAAATTGGATCGCAGCCGGTTCCGCCTCTTGCCCCCAAAGACAACAGTCTTTCACAACGCCAAGTTTCACGGCGCACAAAAAGCCAACTATGAAGGCAAACCGATGGGTTGGTGTGACGCAAAACGTCATGATTCACCTTCGACTCGCGCGACCTGCAAATGGGCTGGTGCCGTTGCCGTGGTCGCTCTTGAACTGCCCTCGGCGACTCGCACAGATGCAACACTGGCCTGAGAATCGGGTGTGATGAACACGCTGCCGCGTCGGGAGATCGGCATGACCGCGGGTCTTCCCACAACACGCTGCAGGGCGCAGGCTACGATCGCCAACGTCAGTCCAATTGCGCCTGTTTGCCCAAGTATTGCCGCGTGTTCGGGGTAGCTCACCGCAAAACTAAAAAACACCACGCCCAGAATAAAGAACACGCCGGGGTGTCGGAGCGAGGGAAAATATATGAAAGGTAGAACTACAGCGAGCGCCAACCCCGACGTGCCAGCCAACAACATCAGCCGACTAGCTTTGATAAAGCCAACCGAGTCGACAGAGCCGGTCGAGCTAAAAAGGTAACGATTCGTGTCAGGCGATACCGCCTCTTGAACCGAGGCACCAACAAGTTCCTCCAGCGCGGATTGCTCCAATCGACCTCGTCGTCCCCAATACCACTGATCGCGCTGCCATGTAAGCTCAGGCGTCAATGTTGCCGGTGTCCACGCCAGATGTTCACTGCGGGGAAGAACTATCTGCCAGTAGACTCGCTCCGCGCGATCTGCATCTTGGATCGTGGGAAGCGCCACACCAAACCGTGAATCCCTGGATGTCTCCACGAAATACCACACCTCCAACGCGATTGCACGACCAATCTGTTCGCTGGAAAGAGTAATCGCGAATAAGCCGTCACCTTGATCGACAAATGCCTCAGGCGTTCGTCCATCAACGAGCACTCTCAAATCTTCGCCGCGTGCACCGACCGGCAACTGAACGGACACAAGTGATTGATCGCTCAGCATCTGGAAACAGACTCGGTCTCGCCGATCGGTCGGAGTTAACCATGACTGAATCCACACTCGTGGTATCGAAGTGTTGCCAATATCCCTCGACTCAACGATCGAGGTTTGAACGACCGCGGCCGAGGCGACGCCGCTGGACAAAAGGTGCAATTCACGATTTCCATTCGCAGGCATCCCCACATCGGCTCGTAACGTCCACGCCTCATCAGCCAGCGTAAACACACTCGCTTGATCCGAGTGCAAGGTCAGCGTATTCGTGACGTTTTCGGTTGCCTCGGTGCCCGCCGGTTGAACAAGAGGAATGCGCACTCCTGCCGCGCTAATGAGTTCGGCGAGGGGCAGCTCAAACGTCACCTCAATCTGAACTTCTCCCATCACCGGCGTTGGCAAACTAATGATCGCAGCGGAACCGGATGGTGATGCGACAGCCGCATTCTCTGCTGACACAGTATCAGGAGCAGTTCGTTCCGGCGTTTCGATTTGATAGGCAAGTTCCTGTTCGCCGCTGGTAATCTGCAACGAGCCCGATTCGATAACACCATTTGGAATGATTACGGGCAGTTCCGCCAAAGCGGCGTAGGCAACCGTCGCACTCAGCGACTGGTGAACTTTCAAAACGTCTTCGGCCTTCGTCGCTTCTGTGGCCACAACAACAGAGATTTCTCGCGGACGGACACGCCAACTGGCAGCAAATCTCGCAGCTTCCTGAACTTCCGATGACAACTCTTCGCGAAACACAAGCGGCGCGGTAATCCTTTCGGGCAACTCCCCAACAGGGGTTCGCGTTTCCTGAATGAGCCACTTCATCGCAGCCAGTTCAGGATTCAATTCAACATTGTCACTCGCCAAAACAACCAGTGTTGCGTTCGGCAACAATTCACTATCGGTCGGTCGCGGAAGGTCAAAACTAATGTTTGATTCATCCTGGTCGATCGCGAGATGCGCAAGGATGTGCAGTTCGAGTTCAGTCTCACCCGAGTTGATCGGAAGCGTAACAACACCATCGTCACCTACGTTGAACGAACCCGATAGAGATTCTTGTGGTGTGACTGCATCAACCTGCCAATCAGACATTCCAAAAACGAGTGCGTCGGTTTTGGAGCCATTCGTCGAATATTTGATCCGAGCATCGAGTTTCATCTCTGTGGCCGACACGTCGACGACATACATCGCTTCAAACGCAACAGGAGTCTGCTTTGGTCTCAGGTCAAGACGCAGCGAATAGGGCTGGCGATCATAAAGAAATCTCGCGGCAATCGATTGCTGTGCCACCGCTTCATCCGGCACGGCAACGCGCTGAACAAAAGGCCCAGGATGCCAGCTCGGTAACCAACTTCCGTCAAGTATGACGTCAACAGATCCCCACTCTCGCACCGAACCCTCGACGCTGAATCCAGCCATCTGCACGCTGCGAAGTTGTGCTTCAACCGCGATCGGAGGGTAAGTTGCTTCAATCAGAACTTCGATAGGACCACGAGTCGGTCCAGCCAGTCGTTTCACCAAGACTGTTTGAGGATCTGCGTCTTCCAACTTCAATATCTGAAACTCTGCGTCACTAGCTGAAGTCAATTTCATTCCGCTGGGAAGTTTTACGATGAATGAATCAATTGGCTCAGATCGGCTGCGCACCTTCAACTGAGCTTCACTCCAAATGTGATTTCCGTGTACGTGGACGATGGTCGCCGAAGTCGCCTCCAGGACCGGCAACACAACTGAATCTCGCTGCTGCCACGCGACATCTAACCCACCTCCCCCGCCTTCGATGGTAATTACCGTTTGCTCACCGTCGACTTCCTGTGATACGTAGCTCCGACCGCTAGGACTGGACGCCTCGATCGCTTTGCTGTCAACAGCCAATCTCATTGACGTCGCCATATTCGGCAACGTGACGCTCAACGAGCGCTGTATTCCCGTTCGGTGGATTGGCACTTTGATCGGCACACGTATCGTGTGAGTGCTGTCAGGGGACGCGTGCAACCAGCAGACGTATGAGGCATCTTCACGCGTGACATAGATCTCCCCCTCTTCCTCGTGTCTTATCTCCGAGACTTCGAGGATTGAGTCGTCTAGTCGCAATGAAATGGGCGTCCAGGTTTCTCCCTCAACACCGGAACGAGGTGTCAAGCGAACACGAAACGTCACATCCAGCCGGGCGAATTGTTGCGTCGAGTCGACCTGACCATCAAGCTCGATGCGTCCCGTAATGATGGCTTTCGGTAACGCCGCATTTTGATCACTAAGGCGATTTTGAAGGGCAAGCAACTCCAAGAACTTTTCGAGCGTAAAGCCTCCGACCGCGACCAATTCACCCTTATAGTCCTGGAGACGAAATTTAAGCTCAGACCCACGGATTAAGTCGCCGGAATCCGCGCGTGGGGAAGACGCGGCATCGCTTGCCGGCGGTTGGGCGCGCACAGAATCCCGCGTCGAGACGACGCAGACGGTTAGCCACGACAAAAGTAGGACGAGACGTGATTGCACAGCTAGGCACTTCATGAGCGGCGCCATCCAGGGCGCGAAGAAAACATCCCAAGTCCAGAAGAGAAGAATGCTCTTCCTAGTGTACTCTCGCTGCTTTGTAGATTAAAGCAATGAATCGCCCACTCGCCAACAAAAATACTCCGACATGGGGCTCTTTTGAGCTAGTTAGAATCCGCCATGTCGAGCGTGGAAATCAGTTCCGAGTGCAATGCGACAGTGGCGGCGGCTGCAAATTGCGGTCGATCCAAATCGAACGGTTCGCCTCCCAGCCCACTGATCGTTCCGCCAGCTTCCTGAACCAACAAGATTCCCGCTGCAACATCCCACGTCTTGACACTCGTGGCCCAGTAAGCATCCAGTCGTCCCGTCGCCAAATATGCGAGGTTTAATGCCGCAGAGCCGAGTCGACGTAACGCTTGACAATTGACCAGCACGTCGAGAAAACGTGCAATCTCTTCTGAATCACGAGACACACCAGCAGACAAGCTTGCAGCAGCTAACGCGTTCCGTAGTGACTTGCAGTCACTCACTGATATCTTTACGCCGTTTAGAAAGGCCCCTTTGCCTCGCTCGGCAGTGAAGCACTCCTCAGCAACAGGGTCATATATCACCCCCGCGAGCACGTCGCCACACCGCTCCAGAGCAACAGACACGGAAAACGCCGGCAGTTTATGGACGTAATTCACAGTCCCGTCCAAGGGATCAACAATCCAGCGAAACTCCGAAGCTCGCTCTTGTTTCATCGAGGCGTCATACTCTTCCCCAAGGAAATCATGCTTCGGGAACGCGCGACAAATGATGTCGTAAATAGCTCTTTGAGACGCAAGGTCCGCCTCACTCACCAAGTCCTTGGGGCCTTTCTCTCGAGGATTGATTCGGCCCTGCCAGTCAAGAAGAACACGCCCCCCCTGACGAGCAGCCTCTTCACAAATCGTGATATATTCTGGCATTAAGTCTCTCCACGAGTCTGTATACGAGCGAGAATTCTAATTTGATGCTGAGTAGACCGAGACGCCGCATGATGGAATCGGCTGTTTTTCCTCGTAAAGTATGGACACGTTAAGCAATCTTGTTATCATCGGAAGAAGTATTTCGCCCTAACAAGAGGTCGTGACGCTACGAGAACTTGCCTTTTAGGTTTGTATATGTCCTACCTAGTTGGCGATTCGGCCTCTTCTCTGTTCCGGCCCCGCCGTTTCGTTTTACGTGACGGCGGGGTTTTTTCGTTACCAAATCGTATCAGTTTGAACGGACCAAGACGGCATGTGGCAGCTTATCGGATCGACGGCACGCCTTGAAACACCGAAGTTGAACTGTCAATTGGACCTCAAACTACCGGTCTCAGGGTTAACAGGCGTGACCGGCGCACTCACGCCCAAGCACAGGTTTCAGGCGCCCGACATGTCGATCATGCAACTGATGTTGCCGGTGGCGTCAGCACCCGTCGCCGACGCATATGTCCGCGGGAACGATCTTGTCGCGACTTTTGAAGAGTCTACCGTTCATCGATGCCGCACACAGGTTTATTGGCGGATTGAAGACGAGTCGAACTTCTGTGGTATTCAAATGATCGTTTCAGTTCAGACGTCGATCTTGGATGCGAATCCTGGACTGAGCGTGACCAGCAAGCTGGGGCGTGGGGTCCAGGTAATCGACGACGGTATTGCCCTATGTTCGCTTCCGGATTCGGAAGTTTGTTACGTCGAAGTTGCCGATAGCTCAAATGTTGAATCGATGATCGTTCTTAATGAGAGCCAAATTACTAGCAGGTTGTTCCCTGGATCGCTTGAAAAAGGCGTGATTCGCCGCGCGCGACTTCTCGGATGTTTTGTGTCAGGTGAAGCAGCGGATGCAACTGCACGCTCGATACGCGACGAATTCATCCGATCCGCACCACCGCTAACGACGTAGACATTAGAGTCTGATTTTAGAAACCGTTTAGCGTTTCGCCGTATTGCTGGACCAAATCCGCACCGCGCGCGTTCGAGGTTTGAAACTGGCGCATGGGGCTACCTCTCGACGGAGCGAGATTGTCACGGAGAAACAATCGCGACTACGCAAGCAGCGGTCGAATGATCTTTCCGCCTTGGTCGGTCAGCCGCACATCCAGGCCTTTGAATTTGTGCGAGAAACGCAAGTGATCGAAACCGAAAAGATGCAAGATCGTGGCGTGAAAATCATTCACATGGACCGGATCTTTCACGGGCGACCAGCCAATCTCGTCGGTTTCACCGTGGACCTGACCGCCTTTGATTCCGCCGCCAGCCATCAGTACGCTGAACGCCGACGGATGGTGGTCTCGCCCCACAACTGCCGTTTGGTTCCCGCCACGGTTTTCCCACAACGGGGTGCGACCGAACTCGCCAGCAAACACGACTAGTGTCGAGTCCAACAACCCGCGCTGTTTGAGATCTTGTATCAACGCAGCGATGGGTTGGTCCGCCATGGCTGCGTTGTAGCCGAGTTCTTCGTCGATGTTGCTGTGATGATCCCACGAAGCATGGACGAGCGTTACAAAACGAACACCACGTTCGATCATCCGCCTCGCCAGAACACAGTTTGTTGCAAACTGTTTGTAGACATTCGGACCGCCGCCGCGGAAGTTGAACTTGTCCGGCTCTTTACGAGTAACGCCGTAAGCGTCCAATGTGGATTGTGTCTCGCCGGACAAATCGATCAGTTCCGGAGCCGACGCCTGCATTCGGAAGGCGAGTTCGTAAGACGATATACGACTGGCGATCTCAGGATCCTGCACTTGATCGAATCGTCGACGATTGAGCCTGCCGAGCGTCTCCAGTCCCTGCTGCTGCACATCGCGGTCGATCCCGGGAGGATTATTCAAGTTCAATACCGGTTCACCTTCGCTACGAAACACGACGCCCTCGTAAGTCGATGGCAAGAAGCCGCTGGACCAGTTGGAAACACCTCCACTGCTCCCGCGCCCTGCCGTTAACACGACGTAGCCGGGTAAGTTATTTGCTTCGCTTCCTAGCCCATAAGTGAGCCAAGACCCCATGCTCGGTCGTCCAAACCGCGGAACACCACTGCACAACATTAATTGTGCTGGATGATGATTGAAGGCATCAGTGTGCATCGAGCGGACCAAGCATAGGTCGTCGGCACAACTGCCAAGGTGTGGCAGGAAATCCGATAATTCCATGCCACACTCGCCGTGCTTACGAAACTCTCTCGCACTTCCGGCAAGCACCGCTGTCTCTTTCTTGACGAATGCGAATCGGACATTTTCGATCAGCGAGGCAGGCGGCTTCTGGCCATGCAACTCACGAAGCTTGGGCTTCGGATCAAACAGATCGAGATGGCTGGGCGCCCCCGCGGGCAGGATGAAAATACATTGCTTGGCCTTCGCGGGTAGCGGCGACGCTTTGGGCGCTAACGGATTTGCAGCTGTGCTACTGGCAAGCAAACCATCTTGCTGTAGCAAACTTCCCAGAGCGGCGGCACCCAGTCCCGACGCGCTGGACGTCAAAAAACTCCGCCGAGTGCGTTCCCAGGTTAGGTCGTTGAAGTGCATCTGTAAGATCCTCGATTGAAAGAGTGCCTGCTGGGTGAGAGGTCACTCCCGTGTGATGAATTCATCAAGATTTATTAGTGTTCTTCCCACGATAATCCACGCAGCTAGTTCCGCCGGCGCAGTTTGCTCGGTTAGAACCTGCTTCCCGATGATCAACTTGGCGGCCTCGGAGTCGTTGCTCAAACGTGATCGTTGATCTTCAAACAAACGAATGACATCCAGCAACTCTTCCTCCGAGGGGAAACGCGAAAGGCAGAGTGCGAATGCATACTTAGCTCGCTGGCGAGTCGTTGCCAAAGAGTCGCCAACCGGCGGCACTTCGGCCACAACGCGGCTGCCAAGTGCCTGGGCGCACTCGTAAAATGCAGGATCGTTCCAAAGCGTCAGCGCTTGTAACGGCGTGTTGCTAAGGCTGCGTTGAGCACAACATTCCGTCGAATCAGGTGAATCGAACGTCATTAACATTGGATACGGAGAGGTCCGCTGAAAGAACGTATACAGCCCACGGCGATACGCGTCACCTCCTTTACTGACTTGCCATTTGGCGCTGTTCGCGTACGTTAGACTCGAGTATTCGGCAGGCTGAGGCGGCCGTACACTCGGACCGCCAAGTCGCGAGTCCAGCAGTCCGCTTGCCGCCAGCGCGAGATCACGAATCGTTTCCGCTTCGACGCGCCGTCGCTGTTGGCGTGCGAGCAGAATGTTCTCAGGGTCGATTTCGACTAGTTCCGAACGAAACGCAGACGATTGGCGATAAGTCGAGGAGTTCACAATTAATCGGTGCAGCTGCTTCAAACTCCAACCTTGTCGTCGGAATTCGCTCGCGAGCCAATCCAATAACTCTGGATGAGATGGCGTTTCGCCTTGCGTGCCGAAATCATCTACCGAGTTGACAATTCCACGACCAAAAATCCGCTGCCAAGTTCGATTGACAGTCACTCTCGCGGTCAAAGGATTGTCTTCCGCAAACAACCAACGAGCAAAATCTAGACGACCGTACTTCACCTCATCGACCTCCATGCCCGGCAAGACCGCTGGCGTCAGCGCCACCACCGGCTCGCCTGGATTCAAAAAGTCTCCGCGAATATGAATCTTGGCCTGGCGTGGCTCCGACACCTGAACAACCGTCTGAGCCTTGACCCCAGACGATGCCGGTGCCTGCTTGGCGTGATCCGTAACGATCTGGTTCAATCGTGCAAGTTCCGGATCAACCGAGCGGAAGTACTTTGCAATTCGCTTTACCTGATCATCAGTTCGCTCCTCGGATCGTTTCGCCAACGCGCTGGCGATGTCGGCAGGCAAGCCTTCGAGCGGGGCGGGAAGTTGTCCAGAGCTATAAGACAATCGGAACCGCCCGATGTTATGTGAATTTCCCCGGTTGTAGGTTTGATCCAAAAGAAATGTCAGCTTCACGCCAGCCGCAGACTGAATTGCCTCTTTCAATTCGAAGACGGCGACGTGCCTCTTACCGACCTCGGGACTCACCGCCCAACCATCAACAGGATCATCATTTACCGCCTTTTCAACTTGCCAATCGTTTTGCGAGAAGTCCGCTTTCGCATTGGCCAATTCCACGGGTGTCGGCGTTTCGTCCCCGTTGGAAGAAGAAGCCAACAGGCTAAACGTCGTTAATACGAAGTTTCCATTATCAGCTCGACCTGGCCCATCTTTCACAAGACTCTTGTCAGGCAGAACTTCCAATCGTATGGCCGTAACACGCTGCTCGCGAATGTTCGTTTCGACAGTGTACACATCGGAGACTTCGTTCTTACCTGTCGCAAGCCACGAGCCATCACCTTGTGGTTGAAGGGTGGCGCCGTGCTTCGAGGTGACCGAAGTGGGCTCAATTGTTTGCCAGACGACAGCATCTTTGACGACAACCGCTTCCCAAGCGGCCTGCGCTTTCGCCAGTTGGTTGGTTTCGTAGTCATTGACCGCCGCGGTCAGCTTCGCGTGCTCTGCGTCATGTGCCGCCTTCGCCAACCGAAATCGCTCTTGATCCATCGGTAGCGGCGCATCGATATCCGTCTCGTTGATGTCATTGAAGAATGCGTACAGCTGATAGTATTCGCGCTGCGTGAGTGGATCGTACTTGTGGGAGTGGCATTGGGCGCAGCCCACCGTCAACCCAAGCCAAATTGCCCCAACGGTGTTGGTCCGATCGACAGTCTTCTTGACCCGATCTTCCTCTTGATCTGTCCCGCCTTCGGTGTTGTGCAGTGTATTACGGTGGAAGCCGCTGGCAACTTTCTGATCGAGCGTCGCTTCGGACAGCATGTCGCCTGCAATTTGCTCGATACTGAATTGCTCGTACGATAGATCCGCATTCAAGGCGTCTATCACCCAATTGCGATACCGCCACGCATGGGGTCGAGCCCGATCTTTCTCGTAACCATCGCTGTCTGCATAACGAGCAAGATCAAGCCAATGCCTCCCCCAGCGTTCCCCGTAGTGCGGCGATGCCAAGACCCTTTCCACCATCCGGTCGTAGGCATCAGGACGTGAATCCCGCAAGTACGAATCCAGTTCCAGCGGCGAAGGCGGCAGTCCCAACAGGTCAAGGTAAACCCGTCGTAATAAGGTTTCTCGCGACGCTTCCTCCGACGGGCGAATTCCCTTGGCTTCGAGGCGATTCAGGATGAACGCATCAATCGGGTTCTTCACCCACTTAATTTCCTTCGGCGTCGGCGGCGTTGGATTCGCGATCGGTTGAAACGACCAATGAGTCGACTCGGCGGCGGCAACGTCGGCGTCCTCAGGCCAATTCGCACCTTGATCGATCCAAGCTCGCAGCAAGGCGATCTGTTCCGGTGTCAACGGAGTCCCCTCCCCTTCCGGCGGCATGATACCCGTGTCTTCATCCAGTCCGGCAACCAGAGTGATCAAACGACTCTTCGCACTGTCGCCGGGGACGATACTTTTGCCACCGTCGCCTCCTTCGAGCGCCCGGGCCTTCACATCAAGCCGCAACCCCGCCTCTTGCTCTTCGGCACCATGACACGAGTAGCAAGTCTTTCGCAGGATTGGTTGCACATCCGCGACGAAATCGACTTGGCGTTCGACCGCAGGCGGCAGCGATTTCGCATCATCCGCCATCAGCGACGAGAATTTGAGAAAGACGAACGCGATTGCG
Source organism: Planctomycetaceae bacterium (assembly GCA_020638995.1). Classification (GTDB taxonomy): domain Bacteria; phylum Planctomycetota; class Planctomycetia; order Pirellulales; family Pirellulaceae. The sequence goes on along the minus strand of JACKHM010000005.1, from coordinate 290,172 downwards.
ATTGTGGACGCCGATCGCATGAATGGAACTCCAAAGTTTTCAAGTCGTGGCAGGTGGAGGCTCGCGGCAGGTCCGTCCGCGAGGGCGGGATAGCTCCATTTAACCAGAGCGTCATTAGAGGGTCAAATCCGTTCGATTCAAGTTATACTCGAACTCGTATTGTTAAACGAATCGACGCTTCCCTTGTCGATTTCAGCAAGTCGGCAATAATCCGGTGAGTCGAGAGGCCCGCTACTTGAATCACATTTCGGAAACTGGATCACCGTGCACCGAAAAGCCCTCGAACCCATTCGGCAAGCGAGCAATCGCGAACATGAAAAGGCGCTGACACAAACCATTCGTGTCATGTCAAGCGAATCGGTTCCGCCTGGATACCGCCGCTTTCCTGTGAAGAGCCCCGCGATCTACGCCAAAGTTCAAGTGTTATCGAGTAAACGCGGCGTGCCCGTCTTTCTTGAAACCGACGACGATCAGCCCGACCGACGAACCGCCTATTGGGTCCACGAAGAAATATTGCCCGACTTAGCTCGCTGGCTGCGAATCCGCATCTTTCCGATCAGCGACATCGTCGATCGTGCGTGACGCGTCGGTGTGGCTTCGACGCAACCGAAATGAATCCTTCTTCAAAACTCGCCGACGACGATGCCATCGTTAATTACACAGATCGCTTGCCAGACGCCGTAGACATTTCCAGGACTGCGAATATCAGGAATCGCATCGATTGCCGCTTCATCAGCGCTGTCGATCGTGTCGCTAATGAACCGAACCGAGCCGTCCATCAAACACACCAGCAATCCACCAGGGTGCAAACTGCTGAATGTTCCTATGCACTCTCCCCACAGTGATTGAGGCGTGTGTCGGTCGCACTTGTTCGGCTTGTAATACGCACTCGCAAGCACATGAAACTGCCCGTCACCATGACTCCAAAACGCTTGTCCTGGGGTGAGATTGTAAGAAACTGGTGAGTTCGGCGGACGCGATAAATCGCCTCGCCTCTCACCGATAAACGCCGTCGTGCTGGTGCCATCGAGGATGTCCCGCATGCTGAAGCGACTGTTGTTGAAAAGAGGTCCGACTCCGCGCACATTCTCTCCTTTCCATTTGAGTTGTGAATTCACGTAGCCGCCTACGCCACGGGCCAGGGCACGTTTTGGCTTGCACCCACCGCGGGAATGTAGCCGCTAGAGCCAAAGTTTCCGACGTAGCTGGCAGCACCAGCGTTAAACGCTGGAACGTAAGTCAAATCACTTGGTGAGCGCGGATCTGATGGACAGAGAAACTTAGGCATCACGATACTTGTTAGCAAAATCTCATTTGCGTTTGTGGAAGGAGGGAAAGTGGGCCATTGCGTTGCCCCGATGTTAAAGTCGATCTGCTGATGCAACGCCTCTTCTTCGAGAAATGGCAAGATGAGAGCTCCCCATGCAAAACCTCGATACGCCTTGTTATGGTCGTGCCCGTATTTTGCAGCGTCTCCCGCAATCATCCCTGGCGGAAACGTCTTATGCACATCATGGTAGAGTTGCAGTGCAAGCCCAAGCTGCTTGAGATTGTTGCCACACGACATACGTCGCGCTGCCTCTCTCGCTGCCTGCACGGCAGGTAACAAGATCGCCACGAGGATTCCGATAATAGCAATCACCACCAGCAGTTCGACGAGCGTAAAAGCTCGACGATCTGGTCCAGCGGCTTGAAGTGGCGAACGAGAAAGCACTTTGTTTCCCTCCTACTTATAAAGCTCGCAGAAGTCGCGATTTTGCACCACTTCACACCTGCTCCAAATGAAGACGAGAATTCGTCCTTCGCAATCACTGACCGCCCTGTCGCGCAACGCACAGGGAATCTCCACTCACCTTGCCGAAGTTAACAGAAGGGGCACGGCCCGATCTGTCAAGTCGCTAGCCTTCAGGATCGTCCAGTAGTGTCTGCAAACGTTCGTCAAGCGGCGACTCGAAGCGGCTAGGCCAATTCTCGTCGATCAGTCCGACGCCGATCATGTCACGCAAATGCGTGCGGTCTTTGTCGCGATAACTGTTCAACTTCATGCGGACCAGTTCTTCCAACTCCACGATTCGTTTGCCTTCGATCATGATCGATTGGTCGATTCGCGGCGCTGGACTGGCGTAGGTCTCTTTCACTTTCTGTTCCGCACGCAGGATATGCACTCCCTGGCTCGGTTTGCCATCAGGGCCATCCAAGAACACAGTCACGTCCATCACCTTGTCACGATAGAAGCCGACGGACTGCATCGCCTCGGTGGCGCGATCTAGGTCTTCGCCGCGCAGCAGTAAATTAACGTCGCGAGTATTCCGCACGGCTCCGTCATCTTTGGTAGCGACCCAAGCCGCCACGGCATTACCGCCGATCACAGCATACAGAATGCCAGCGTTTTCCAACGCTTGACAAGCCCGTTCCATTCGCTCTCGAACTTTCTCCACGGCACCAAACATCCTGCCAAAGATAAATGGTTCTTGCTCCCGAACGAGGGCATTTGCTTGCTCTGGTGTCATGCCCATTAGTTTAACGGCAGCAGCCGCACATGAATCCTAGCTCGATCCAACGAAACTCACGCCCAAAGCAGCTCGACTTCACTCCACTCGCCCGGCGAGAACTCCAACTGCACACGGCCTTCGTTCAACTGGCATTCACCGCGCGATTGGCCGTTGAAGTCCAGCAATCGAGCGGAGCCAACGGGGCGAAACGCGGCGAGCCTCGCGCAAGCGGCCCGACCACTCGTCTCCAGCAAACGCACGCGAACACCGACAACAGCACCAGCATCAAGCACCGGTTCCCAGTGCGTCGCAACAACACTTCGCGCGTCGATGTGGAACAACCAGCTTGACTCGCCGGATTGGGGCGGCGCCGAAGTTTGATGTACGTGCGTTGCAGGGGCAACCAAACTGATCGCTTCGTTGTGTGGTTGCGGCAAGTCGACGCCGAGTCCCAAGTGAAACGTCTTCTGGCGTTCGCCACGGACGGACAACAACGTATCAAGCATGCGGTCGCCGATTCGTTTGTGGTAAGGCAAGCCGCCCGTGAGAATGCTCGTTTGGACTTCGCCCGTATTGATCTCGATGTAGAGCGGCGCGTCCAGCTGCTTTCGATTGGCCTTTTGCCGCGTTTGATTCACACCGCGGAAGAGTTCTGCCGTTTCGTCCGCCCAAGCAAATCGGCAGGCGTAGTAGGCATTCCAAGGGTCAGCTGCCGGCTCGATCGCCGGGTCGAGCTCAATCTCCAAGTGCAGCACACGTGTACCACGCCACAGTCGAAAGATCTGACGATAATTTGCTTGCAGCTTTCCCGCGCGATCCAACAATCGACCACGGACCGCAACCTCGCCGTAAGCCGTCGTCGCGGCAGTGACCTCAACTAAGTCGGCTGCCATGACCGAGTACGCTGCCCTTTCATCCGGATCTTGCCAGGACTGGCCGACTTGGCCGCGTTTTCCTGCGGCTCGCATCGCAAGTTGCTGAGAGAGCCGATTGCCACGTTTGCCATAATCTTTCAGCGATTGCATCGCGCCGGTCGTCGGATTAATGGTGGCTTCGAGAAACTCGTTCCGAATGACGACCAAGTTGTCGCGGTCTCGCATGTCTTCGGCCAGCAGCGGTGACGATCGTTGTTTTCCGTGCGAACTATCTGGCGTCACCCACACAAAGCCCATAGGCGGAACGTCGACGACGACATATTTTGTCGTTGCAGATTCCGAGGCCGCATAGATCGGCTTTTCGATTTTCGGCAGCGCCGACAACTTGGGTACTTCGACACCAGTTCGACGTACGAAGCTGAAGGGATTCATAACCAAATAGCCTGACTCTCGCGCGTCTTTGCTCCGCGGAATACAAGCCGCAAAGGCAGCGGTGGCATCAGTCAGTCGCGATTCAAGCAGTGCGTCGACGTCGTGCGAATCCGGGTCGTCTGCCGCGTGATCGATCATTAGTCTCAGCTTGTTGGGAGCAGTTTCGCCCTCGCGCTCGGTCACCAATGAGACCAGCGTCGACAACGAGTTTATGGCCGCGAGCGTCGTGTTTCGTTTCCAATAGCGTTGGACGGTTGAAAGCGGATCGGCTTCTGCGCGGACAATTGACTGCTTCAAATACGGGGAACGATATTGATCTGGCTCGAAGCGATCGAGATGCCCCGGCATGTAGGTTTCGCGAAAGTAGTCGTTAACGGTTACAAATTTGCCGAGTGCGGAACCGTATTTTGCACAGCGGCGCAAGTCCTCGTACCACACGCTCGCATGTCCTGGCCAGTGTGCGAACATTAGCGTCGCAACGTGGTCCATGTCCATCGATTCGCCAAGCTTAGTCGCCAAGTTGAGAAATGTCTCTGGCTTTGCGGCATCCAGTGGCGCTCTGGCGATCGCGTCGATCGCGGCCCCATCCGTCCCTTCCCAACGAGTTTTTATCTGGGTACCCAGCGGGAACCGACCATCATCCATCGTGGCGTGCAAAGCACCGGTGAAGCCAAGTTTCTCGAGCACTTGCGGCAATAGTGGTGTCAGACCGAAGCGACGGCGACCGTAGACCGAGATGTTTTGCCCGAGCGAGGACTGAGCAGATGCACGACCTCGCAGCAATTCGGCGAGGATCGTTTCACAGCCCAGCAACGGCAGGCGCCGCTCAACGTCTTCTCCACTAATCAAGCCCACGGTCCCGTTAGTCAACGCCTTCGCCAGCGCCGCACGCGATTCTTCCTCGGTCTCGGCAAGCTTGGCACATAGTTCGCCCGATATTAACAGATTACTCGCCGAACTCTGCATAAGCTCGTGATGGAGCGACGCACCCAAGGTATTTTGAGTTACCATCGTAAGATCGATCAAGAACGCGTCGACCGAGTAGTAGTGATCTCGTTCTTCACCCAAGAGGTTGAAGCATGCAGTCAACTTGTCGTTGGCAAGTTGCACGTCGCCTTCGGCAGCAGCCACGGCACCCGCCACAAGCAGATCATTGAAATGCACCTCGTCCAAGTTACTGGAGTATCGCATTTGACGAGTCAGTAACTGCACTTGCAGGAAGCAGTACCCGAGCGCGAGAAAGTCGGACACCAGCGACTCGTCGATATTTGCAGCAAGCTCGTCGGCATGCTCAAACGCCCGACGAAGGATTTCCGGACGATCCTGCACGCGTCGGACAACGCAGGCCCCCGACGACTTCGCACGGTCAGCGAATCCAGTTGGGAGTTGGTCGGCACTGACAGATGGCACCAACAACAGCCGATCGCTCAACTCTTCCGGTGGGTCGTCAACACGATACCACGTTGGCGCAACACCTGCCCCGGCAATCAACGCCGGGTGCCACAAAGCAGTCCAGTTCGCCAGCAACCCCTCGGCATCATCTCCCTGATGGTGCTGCGGGAAGTCCTCCAGGCTGTGACAGGGAAGTAGGATGATGAGTTCCTGAAACTTCATAACTTTGAATTCTTGAAAAAGATTAGCTGAACGGCTTGCCGGGCGTACGACTCAGAACGCCAACCGGGGCGCGATGCATGGTTTAGCTGTAAAAGTGTCTACCTGTACTTTAGCGCGCGAAGGTACTCAACACGATAACGGCGGCCGAAGGTCAAGTCGAGCGTGCGTCGATAGACATTGTCGGGAGTCTAAGTCGGCACCATTTGTCGCTTTCGGTAGACTATCTCACGCCACGGCGACACGAGAAATAGTTGACAATTGATGCGCTGCGTCAGTAAAGTAATAAATGAACAGGGGATAGCGGCTATCTTATCTAGAACACGTCACCGTGAATCCGATCTCGCTTAATTCGCGAAGCCGCTGGTTGTCTGAAACCACGTCATCCATTCAGGATCGGCGTGGTTATTCGTTTGTGGAGTGAAACATGGCGAAGAATATCAAGCGATGTTGGGGAATCGATATCGGACAGTGCGCGATCAAAGCACTGCGGTGTACGTTGGAAGGTGATCAGATCGTCGCTGACGCATTCGACTATATCGAATATCCCAAGATCCTGAGTCAGCCAGAAGCCGAACCCGAACAACTCGTCAAAGAGGCGCTCGAAACATTTCTGTCACGGAACGAGATCTCTCGGCGTGACGATAAGGTCGCAATATCTGTACCCGGCCAAAGCGGGCTTACGAAGTTCTTCAAGCCGCCTCCGGTCGACGTCAAACGCTTGCCTGACATTTGTCGCTTCGAAGCCAAACAGCAGATTCCGTTTCCACTCGAGGAAGTGATCTGGGACTTCCAGCAGTTGCCGGGCGGGCAGGTGATCGATGGCTTTGCAATCGATACGGAAGTCGGCCTGTTCGCGATGAAACGAGATCAGGTACATCGAGCGTTACGCCCGTTCAATACCGCGGACATCCAGTTGGACTTGGTCCAATTGGCACCAATCTCGATCTATAACTTCGTCACTCACGACATTCTTACAGATGGTCCCGACGAGGACATGTTCGATCCGGATGATCCACCCGAATCGATCGTTGTACTTGCTATGGGAACGGACGCAACCGATCTGGTGGTCACCAACGGGTTCCGGATGTGGCAGAGGAGCATTCCGCTCGGCGGTAACCACTTTACAAAGCAACTGACCAAAGAATTGAAGTTGACTTTCGCCAAAGCGGAACATTTGAAACGTAACGCTCGACAAGCGGAGGACCCGAAGACTGTCTTCCAAGCGATGCGGCCGATCTTTAATGACTTGGTTACGGAAGTACAGCGGTCGATTGGTTTTTTCCAGGGCATCGATCGCAAAGCGAAAATCCGCGGCGTGGTGTTGCTGGGCAACACCGTGAAGCTGCCCGGCTTGCAACAATATATCTCGAAAAACCTCGGCTATGACGTGCTGGAATTTGACTCGTTTAATGAGCTATCCGGTGCTTCGGTGATCGGTTCCCCACAGTTTTCCGAGAATGTGCTTGCTTACGGCGTGAGCTACGGACTGTGCTTACAAGGGCTCGGAAAGGCGAGACTTTCCACAAGTTTATTACCTCGCGAGATCCTTACCAAGCGAGCGATCAAAGCAAAGAAGCCGTGGGCTGTCGCATCGGTCGGGGCACTGCTACTCGCATGTTCGTTCAACTTCTTCTTTCATTACAATGTTTGGTCCAAAGTAAAAGCGGATTACAAGGAAAACGGCGTAGCTTGGAACACAGGGGAGTCGAAGATCACGCAGGTAAAACAGACCAGCGACGGCTACATCCGGGAACATGCTGACAAGGAAGCGCAACAGGCCTTTGTACGAGAGATCGGCGAAGAGGTTGTGGGATCTGGTGATCGCCGACTGCTGTGGCTGGAACTTATGACTGCGTTGAACAAGTCACTGCCGTGGCCCGAGGGCGTCGAACCGGGCGAGTATGTCGACTACAAAACATTGCCGATGGACGAACGGCCCGTCCTCTATATCGACTACATCGAATCCGAGTATTTTCCTGACTTGACGACATGGTACACCCCGCGGGTTGCAAACGCCTACTTCGAGCTTAAGAGGCATTTGAAAGCGAACAGCGAGGGCCGAGAGCTCGAGGAAACGGAAACTGCCGAAGCGGGGGAGAATCCTGATCAACTGGTCGAAGGAGCTGAGCAGTTTCCCGGTCCGCAAGGCCCTGGCTGGGTGATCGAACTTGCCGGGCACCACTACTTCAATAAAGATCGAAAGTCCGGCGGTTTGAACCATATCCGAAACACGATCTTGAAGTTCCTCGAGGAAGAAAGCATCAGCCTTCCGATCAATGCTGCTGGCGACCTTGGCACGTTCACGATGAAGGAACTGGGGATTTCGCACCCAATCCTCGCACTGGACGGCGGCGAACCAAAAACCGTACGAGTAGCCAATCCGGACGCTCAAACAGATGCTTCGGTCGCGGGTGGCAACACGGGTATGTACGGCAGTGGGATGTACGGCGGCGAAGGATCTGATGAAGCCGGGTATGGCAGCGGCGGCGGAGCAGCCGCCTATGGGCAAGCTAGCGGTGGAGTCGGTTCGTCAGCCGGAGTCCCAGGCGCTGAAGAAGCAGAGCCCGTTCCGGCCTTTTTCGAGGTCAAGGAAACAACTTTTACAATCCAGTTTTGCTGGACGGAGAATACGTTAAGCGAACGTCTGGCAGCCCAGGAAGAGGCAGCGAGGCTGAAGAAAGAAGCAGACGAAGCAGCCGCGGCACTCGCGCCCAATGTGGAAGAGAATGCGGTTGAAACTGAAGATGCAGCACCCGCCAATGGAGCTTCTCCTGACGCAGTACCAGCGGATGGAGCGCCAGCAGACGCAGTACCAGCAGACGCAGTACCAGCAGACGCAGTACCAGCAGACGCAGTACCAGCAGACGCGGCAGCGGAGCCAGTAGGGGTCGAAGAGGCTGGAGCATAAGGAACAGAAGTATGGATCAGGTAAAACTCGTACTAGCGATATTGAAAACACAAAAGTTTTGGGTCACTTGCGGCTTTTTGACGCTGTTGCCAGTCGCCATTTGGTTTATGGCTAAATCGTCATTGGATAAGGAGTTCGATACGCGGAAATCTGCAATCAGCTCAGCCTACTCCACGGCAAGCACTATTGCTGGTATCGCAAATCACCCCAATCCACTCTCTGCCAAAGAGATGGATGCCAACTTGGGCAAGCTTAAGAAGAGTGTCTTCGATGCCTGGCAAGCGCAGTACGAAGAACAAAGGAAGATCTTGGTGTGGCCGCGCGAGTTGCGCCGCGATTTCGTTGCCAAAGTCGACAAATGGCGACCTATTGAAGAGAACATGACGTTTCCCACGCCGCCTGCCGACGAGCTTCGACTCGAGTATCGCGAGGAATATCGTGACTACATCAAGGACGAGTTGCCCAAACTAGCAAAGATTATCGGCGCAAAGTGGATGGCTCAGTCTGGCGGAGGAGCATCGGGAGCTGCGTACGGTGATGAAGGAATGGCGGCGGCGGCTGGTGCGAATATGAGCACCTCCGGCCCTCGCTCCGCGAACAGTGAAAACGTCATTGTCCAATGGGATGCAGGCGACCAGTCAAGGTTGCTATCGCGATTCGATTGGTCGAATACCGCCGATAAATCGCCGCAAACATTGGACATTCTGTATGCACAAGAAGACCTGTGGATCTTGAATGCCGTGATGAACATCATCAAGCGAACAAACCGCGATGCTACGGCGAGCTACGATGCCACAATCAAGGAGTTGAAGTACGTCCAGCTTGGTCAAGATGTGCGCGGGGCAGTTGGCAAGGTAACGCGTCTAACTGGGCGTGCTGCGGGTGGCGACGCGTCCGGAAGCGGCGAATATGGGGATATGATGAGTGGTGGTGGCGGTGAGGAGATGTATGGTGGCGGTGACATGATGGCATCTTCGGGCGGCGATGAAAGTATGTACGGAGGAACTGGCGGCACCGTCAGTCGCGACCCAGCAGAGTTGCGGTATGTCGACAATGACTATGTCCCGCTGCCCGCAAGTCGAGTTCGCACCGCTCTCAGCCCAGATGGCAAGAGCCCCGACGACGCATTTATCGTCGTCGCTAAACGCGTCCCGATACGACTCGGTTTAACGATGGATCAGCGCCGCATTCACCGATTGGTTACCGCGTGTGGTAATTCAACACTGATGGTCGAAGTACGCCAAATTCGTGTCAATCGCCAGTCGCCCCCGACCGGTGGAGGTGGCAGCATGGGCGGCTTTGGGGGGAGCGAGTCCGGGGGCGGCTTTGGGGGAGGTGGCGGTTTTGGGGGAGGTGGTTTCGGGGGGGGCGGAGGATTCGGGGGTGGATTCGGAGGGGGGGGCGACGAGGGTAGCTCCGACGACATGGGTGGCGGCTACGGTGGTGGAAACGCAACCACCTCCACAAAATCTAGCTATGACATGCCCGTGGAACTCTATGGGATCATTTACATTTACAATCCGGTCGCTGAAAAGAAGCTAGGCATCGAACTTAAAGAAGCGGACCCAAGTGCAGTACCGACGTCACCCACCGATTCGGAGCCGGTTACTGCTGACAACATGAATGTTCCCGCTCCAGGGGACACGGATATGGCGTTGAATTGACCGTCCAAGCTCGAAGCTGTATCGCAGAGGATGCTGAAGCTGGTATGCTGACGCAAGACAGGATCGACAGGGGATAGATCAAGATTAGGAGCCAACGTAATGGCAAAGTTGAAGTTAGATAAAGACTCGCTGCAGAGCTTCTTCTTCAATCACACTGAAAAAATCGTGCTCGCAGTAGTCTTGCTGTTGCTTGGATTGTTCATTTGGAGTGGCTCAAGCCTCGAAGGCATCGGTGCCCAGAACCCTGCTGAACTCGCAACGAAAGTCGATTCGGTTGCCCAAAAAATCGAGCAGCCTACATGGGACAATATCAAGGACCAGTACACCCCTTCGCTGGATCACGGTGTACGTATACACGAGGGCAATGCACCAACGTCCGAAAGTTACTATCCGCTCGACACGCCCTTGATCGGGAGTCCTCCGAATTCTGCGACTCCGCGTCAGGATCCCGAACTCTTCGCTGTCACCGATGTCCAAGCAACGATTGTCTCCGGCGCCATCGCCGTTAAATCGTCGCCGAAATTGACAGATCCATTCGCAGATCTCGACAATATGGAGCAGAAAAAGATCGAGGCTCCCAAAAAGAAGAAAAAGAAAAAGAAACAGGCTGGGGGTTCCGGCGAAAGTATGTACGGCGAAAACATGGGTATGTTCGTCGATGAAGAAGGGGCTGCAGACGAATCGGCGATGGCCGGATCATCTATGTATGGCGAAGGAATGTACGGCGAAGGGGGCATGATGGGAGGCGCGGTCGCCGGGCCCGTTGTTCGCGCGGATGGCGATAAGTTTCATGGCTATCGCCCCACGGCAACGCAAACGGCAACCGGAAACTCGGTTGTTGGCGTAGCCGCTCACGTCGTTTCGGTACGGGGACTCGTGCCCTATCAACAGCAATGGGACGAGTTCGAGCGAGTTTTTGAAGATGCAGCTGGCTATGTGCCATCGCGAGACATCCCGCGTTACCTCTCATTCCGCGCTCAGCGTGCCGAAGTACCGAGCGATCCCAATGCGCCGCTGAATTGGGGTTACGTTGCTTGGACAGAGCGAGTGCTCGATGCTTTACCCAAAATGGGTTGGGCGGGTTTTCCAGGCGAGCTTGCCGACTCGAAGTACCTGCTCCCCGGCGTCCTCACCATGCCGGTGCCTCCACTAATGATGCGCGACCTACGTCCTCTGGCGTTACATTCCAAAGTCCCGATACAAGAGGAAGTTAAGGCACCGACGGTGGAGCGGGCGACGCCGGAAAGGATAGGATTGGACGAAGTCGGCGAAGTCGCCGACATCGATGACTTGCCCACAGCGCCTGGAGCACGTCGCCCCGTCGGCGGTGCAGAAGGTATGTATGGCGGCGAAGGCATGTATGGAAGCGGCGGTGCAGACATGTACGGAAGCGGCAGGGAAGGCATGTACGGAAGCGGAGGAGAGGGGATGTATGGCGGAGGAATGAGCACACAACTCGTTCGAGGACCACAAGCCGAGTTCTTGATGGTTCGGTTCTTCGACTATATCAAACCCGGCAAAAAGTACGTCTACCGAATCCAAGTCGTACTTGAAGACCCAAATCATCCTCAATCGCCTTCCGCTCAACCGATTGACCGTAGCTTGGCTGACGTAGTTCGCACGAGATTGGCTAAGGTTGCTGAGGACGAAGCGAAACAGACTGCAGCGAAAAAGACTCCGGTTCGGCTCTACACGGTGACTAGTGAATGGAGTGAAGCGACGGCTCCAGTGTTCGTCGAAACGCCTCCCGAAACCTATGCAGGCGGAGTGACCCTGCCCCGGATGCTCGATATCGTGCGTGGGGCCGAACCGAATCTTGGACAGAAAAGCGGTTACGCATTGCCCTTGGATGGCGAGCCGACGGCTGAGGTGATGGACCTATCGTGGGATCCAAAATACGCGACTGACTTGCCGAGTATTGTGCCTTCGGCGCGCGGCACACTGTTTGAAAAGCCGATCACGGCGAACGTCATTGATCCGGTTTCACTGGTTTACAAGACCATTCCGGACTATGCCCTAAAGTCCGGCGAAATCGTTCTCGATATCCGCGGCGGTGAAGTCCTCGAACCAGTTGCGGCGGACGCGGCCGCAGATGCAAAACCGCTGTTGACGCCGGGTGAAGTCGCCCTCATCAACGCCAACGGAGAACTGGTTGTCCGTAACGAGTTGGATGATTGGCAAATCTTCGACAGACTAGCTCCTCCGCCCGCGATAGTTGTCGAGTCGTCTCCCTCTGCAGGCGAGGGCTATGGTGCCGACGCAATGGATTATGGCAGCGCGTATGGCGGTTTCGAGGGTGAATAAGCCCAAAACATTGCACCAAGGCTAATCGTGTCGCAAAACTTATCGGCAGAATAAGCTCCACTCGTCAAACGAGTGGAGCTTTTTAATTGCACCTTCTCAGAAGTGACCTTGACCGCATTTCCCGGCCCGAGTATTTATCCCGCTCTCGTCTACCAAAAGATAAGCCTGTCAGCGGTTGTACACACCCGTGATGGTGATTCTCCGAGTGGGCGTGACGACTGAATTCCCACTGCCGCCTGTTCATAACGCGAATTCTCGCATGGCAATGAGGAATTTAGTCGGGCACCTCGCGGATTCACCGTCTCACCCGGACGATGGCAAAACCAGACGACGGGGACGTTAAGGGTCAAAAGCTTCTCGAAGTAAGGAGAATCGCGTTGAAAGCGATCAGTAAGGTATCGTTCGGATGCATCGCCCTGGCACTCATGTTGCCACCAGCCGCATTCGCAGAGAACCACTCCGTGATCACAGCGATCGCCAGCGTGAATGCCGCGTTTGGCCAAACTGCTTCCGCCGATGAAGCTGCTCGCCGACGCGAAGCAGAAAAGTGGTTGCGGCAAGCTCGACAAGCACTTGAAGGCGGTAGGCCCGATGTCGCCGACTACTGTGTCGACCGCGCTGAAAAGCTCAACGCAAACTTCGACTCGGTCTTGTCGCGCTTTGCCGACACACCAGCAAAGGTGCGACGCGACATCGTTGCGGCTCGTGCCACCGGCAATTCGCAACCACACGTCCCCAGCCAGCAGTTCGCTCCGGCAACACCTGCAGCGAGCTATCAGTCTGTACCTGTGAACAACTCTGGAACAGCTTCCAACCCCGAGCAGGCTCTAAATCAAATAACCAGCACGACCAAGGCTCAGGCCGCCGAGTACCTCAATCGAGGACGTCAAGCTCTTCAGCAAGGCGACAAGACGGCTGCGCTCTCCTGGTATCAACGAGCGGTAGCGAGCGGTGCGGCCTTCGCACCAGGTGAATACTCGCCGGTTAACTTCGCGACGGAATTGCAACGGGCGGGAGTCGACCTCAGCCGGATGGCGCAACTTCAGCCGGCCATGCCATTCTCGACAAACCCATCCGACTATGCCCCTCGTGAGTTGGACCGTCTGCCTGCCATCAACCCTATGCCATCTCAGGCAGACAGCGCGTTTGAAGGAGGTCTTGTCACCAACCCAGCCCAATTGGCCAACGATCCTCGATACGGCAATCCCAGTTCGCCTCAAAAGATGGCTGCCCTCCGTTTGGTCGCTCAAGCCCAAGCCGCGATGGGTCGTGGTGATTTGCGTGCGGCTAACGATTTCGCTCAGCAAGCTCAGGCCATCCGAGTTCCCGATCATGAATTCTCGCAGGGAGAAACACGTCCTTGGGAGTTGCTGCTTCAGATTCAAAGTCAAATGAATCGTCGGGGCAACTCGGGCGTTATGCCTGCTGGCAACTTCGAGGCCATGCCCGCTGTTGCCAACGGAGGTGCGGTGGGAGGCCGCTCCCCAATCAGTACGGGAGTCTATAACCCCGAGTCGGACGATACACGTAATCGTTATGCTCAAGCCGAAATTCCAACGCCGGCAAATCGATCTTCAACGGAGGACTCCGCGGGTGTCCAGATCTATCGTGACGGACTGCGAGCACTAGAAGCTCAAGATCGCGAGACTGCGTTGCAGTTGTTCCGTGAAGCCTGGCAATACCAGCAAGAGCTCGACCCTCTCACCCGGCAGGAGTTAAAGGATAAGCTCAGCCTGCTCAATGCGGCAGGAAATCGTCCGCTTCGTGAGCCCTCACCGCTCGAGGAGGTTGACGCTCAACAAGAGCTGCTGCGGCAACAGTTGTTCCGTGAGATCTCGAACGAGACCAAAGAGGCCGAGAAGATGGTTCGCACGGACCCTCGGGGCGCCTTGCAACGCGTTACCCAACTTCGCGAACGCGTCTCGCAAGCCGAAGTTGATCCTGGAGCGCGACGTCAACTTTTGACGATCGTTGATCAAGAGGTTGCAAGTATCGAGAGCTATATCCGCCAGAACGAGGGCGATATCGCCCTGAAAGAGCGGAATCGCGAAGTCGTCGATTCGATTGATCGCGACCGATCCGAGAAGATTGAAGTTCAACAGAAGGTTGCTCAGCTCGTCGATCAATTCAACGACCTGCTCGACGAAGAACGTCACGCCGAAGCGGAAGTCATCGCTCGCCAGATCCGGGAACTGGATCCCGAATCACCAGTGACAAGGCTGGTCACAATCAAGAGCAAGATCGCTCGGAGAATAGAGCGAAATCAATGGATTGCGGACGAGAAGGAAGATGGTTTTGTCCGCAATATGCAAGGTGTCGACGCCGCCTCCATTGCAAATGTCAATGACGAGAAACCGTTAGATTTTGGCGACAAGACGCGCTGGGATGAGTTGTCGAAAACGCGGCTTGAACGGCTCGAAATGCAGAAACGCCATCTCTCGCCCGTTGAAATGGAGATACAGAACACTCTCAAGAAGCCGGTCGATGTGAACTTCAATAACAGACCACTCAAGGAAGTTCTCGACACGCTTGCAAGCCTTTCCGGTGTCAACATCTATGCCGATCCACAGGGACTCGCCGCAGAAGGAGTGACAAGCGATACGCCTGTAAATATCACATTGACTCAGGCCATCTCATTGCAAAGTGCCTTGAACTTGATTCTCGAACCGCTGCGTTTGAGTTATGTCATTCAGAACGAAGTCTTGCGCATCACGAGCGAGCAACTGCGGGACTCTAACGTCAAGCCGCAAGTTTACAACGTCGCGGACCTGGTCATTCCCATCCCGAACTTCATCCCAGGTTACAACGTAGGGCTTCCATCCGCTATCCGAGAAGCACACAACGCGCTCGGATATGGCGGGGCGATTCAACCAGTATCGATGGCACCACTCACGGTGGCCGCAAATGATCTCAATGGCGGTGGACAGACGAGTGCATCTGCGCTCGCTCAGATGAGTTCCTACGGCGGCTTGCCACAAGGCAGCAGATCGCGTCCATCGCAAGCGCTGGGTTACGGTGCGGGAAGTATGGGCGGTGCAGCGCTGGCCGACTTCGACACGTTAATTCAGCTGATAACTTCGACCATTAAGCCCGATACCTGGGACGAAGTGGGTGGACCAGGTGCCATCGAACCGTTCCCCACAAACTTGAGCTTGGTCATCAGCCAGACGCAGGATGTTCACGAACAAATCGCAGATCTTCTGGAGCAACTTCGCCGTCTGCAAGACTTGCAAGTGACAATCGAAGTCCGATTCATCACATTACGGGACGACTTCTTTGAAAGAATTGGTGTCGACTTCGACTTTGATGTTGACGACAACGTAACTCAGCTTCCCGCCGACGACTCGGGACCGGCAGTCTCCATCGGTTTGGGTGCGGATGGCAACCCGACTCCCGACTTCGACTTCTCGTTCACTCAAGACAGCTTTGGCATCACGGCACCAGCGTTCGGGGGCTACAACGCAGCGAACGCCGCAAACTTCGGCTTCGCTATCCTCAGCGATATCGAAGCGTTCTTCCTGGTTCAAGCAGCCACCGGAAGCGATCGCAGCAACGTGCTGCAAGCCCCAAAAGTCACACTTTTCAACGGCCAGCAGGCGTCGGTGAGCGACGTGTCTCAAAGACCGTTCGTCACGAGCTTGATTCCCGTTGTCGGTGACTTTGCGGCTGCACATCAACCTGTGATTGTCGTGCTCAGTGAAGGAACATCGCTCGGCGTCCAGGCTGTTGTATCTTCTGACCGCCGGTTTGTCCGTTTGACACTCGTCCCGTTCTTCAGCCAGATTGGTCAAGTCGAAGAGTTCACATTTACAGGTTCAACCACTACAAACACGGGCTCGAATGTTGTTGATGCGAATGGTGATCCGACGGGTACGACGGACAACGCCCAAACCACAACGGAAGGTACAACGGTTCAATTGCCAACATTCTCATTCACGACCGTCTCGACGACGGTGAGTGTTCCGGATGGCGGCACCGTCTTGCTAGGTGGTATCAAACGGCTTTCTGAAGAGCGAAAAGAGCAAGGTGTACCAATGCTGAACAAGATCCCCTACGTTAACCGGCTGTTTAAGAATGTTGGAATTGGTAGGGATACAACCAGCCTCATGTTGATGGTGACACCTCGTATCATCATCCAAGAGGAAGAGGAAGAAAAACTCGGTATCGAGATCGTACCGTAACGACAAACAACCAGCGTCGGATCGTCGCAGCCCGTTGCTCACCCAACGGGCTTTTTTTATGTTGATAGCCGCCATGACCGCCCATCACTTTCCAGGTGACAAGCCCACGTGCGTCGCGTTTTCGTATGTATCAGTTTGCTTTTAAGGTGACGGATGAGTAATCGCAACATTCTCGTCGTCGGCGCAGTTTTGGCCGGTTTAGCCGTCGTGTTGGGCGCCTTCGGGGCCCACTGGCTCGAAGGCGCCGTTAAGCAATGGGGTCTTGAACCCGCCGACGAACTGAAGCGAATGACAACGTGGGAGACCGCCGTACGATATCAGATGTACCACGCTCTGGCGTTGCTCGTTCTGGGCCGATTGGCTGGCAATGCGAACGCCAACTACGCGGCGTGGTCCGCGCGTCTCTTTGTCGCAGGCACTGTTATTTTTAGCGGCTGCTTATACGCGTTGGTGCTTTCCGGGGTCAAGGTTCTAGGCGCGATCGTTCCCATTGGCGGAACCTGCATGATCGTGGGGTGGGCCTTGCTGGCCATCGTAGCCTGGAAGTCAAGAGAATGATCCCGGGCGTAACGACTCACTCAGAAAAAAGCCCTCAGCCGCTCGGCATTGCCAAAACGACTGAGGGACTGGAAAAACCTCCACTTGTGGTGGATCAAACGGCCAACGGCTCGACTTCCTTCGCAAGCCGTTTGCGAGCAACGTGCAGACGTCGCTTGATCGTTCCCAGTGGGGCGTCAAACTTGTCGCTCATCTCGATCAACGACTGGCCTTTGACATAGAACGCCTCCAACGTCTCTCGATCAAGCTCGCGCAACCGGCTCAAGCCCGCGCGAACTTGCGAGTGTCGCTCGGTTTGCAGGACGGTCGACAGCGGCGTTACGTGCTCAACACAGTTCGCCTCCATCGTCTCCGGTTCGGTCGGAACCGCCGGGCCCTTGCGGACCATGCGATTGATCGCCATCCGATGCGTGATCGATCGCAGCCAACCGGCGAACCGCTCCGGCTCCCGAAGTTGATCCAGCTTTAACATCGCTTGAACAAAAACGTCCTGAGTCAACTCTTGAGCTTCGTTAAAATCCCGCAGCCGACGCAACGAGATAGCAAACACCGTTCGCTCGAATCGCTCGAACAATTGACCAAACGCGTGCCGGTCGCCGCTCTGAGCAGCCAAGACCAGCTGCGAAGTTTGTAGGCCTTCGGTTTCGATAATCGTAATAGTCATGATTCTTCTCTCTCAATCTGGGCGTGGCGAGCACGACAACGAGCTCAAAGCACCAAGGACCGAAGTCGACGAGAGGCAGATAGTGACGGTCTAACGCATAGACACGGAGCTATCGAGCCGCTCGGTCGGCATCCGACCTGGCTTTCGCGAGTGCAGAACTAGTTGCCGTGAAGCGATTTAGTTCATGTGGTACGCGAGAAAGCCGGCGGGCCGGTAAAGTACGCCGCCGGATGCCAACATGGCGCTTCAGCCATGGCAAACATTCTCTGTTCAGCCATGTGCTGGCGTTGATGCGCCGGCTTTATGGATTTCAAGCCGGACAAATACGCCGCATGAAGCGCTCGCCCTGAGTAGACGCACGAACTAAGTAGGAGATC
This sequence comes from Planctomycetaceae bacterium, assembly GCA_020638995.1. Lineage (GTDB taxonomy): Bacteria > Planctomycetota > Planctomycetia > Pirellulales > Pirellulaceae. The sequence goes on along the minus strand of JACKHM010000005.1, from coordinate 272,103 downwards.
GAGTCCGCGCAGCGAACCGATGCCGACCACGTTCGTACGATCGACTTGACCGTTGATGACGACGCTATTAATGGCATTGATTAAACTACGCATCTCAATCCTCCCGGCGCTTGTCCGCGCAATGAGAGAGAACACAAAAAAGAAAACGACCCTCGAAACAGCCACAAGCCGCTTCAGTCGTAAGCCAAACTATACCACCGAAGTCCTTTGATAGCAAACGCTTTCGGGGAACCAGCCCCGTCAGCGACGACAGCATGAACCCCCGGTGGTATGCAGACTCAGACGTCTCATCGTCCAATTGGTTCGCATAATTTTTGAAAAACTTTGTGGAACGAGGAGTTTCAGCTCGCGAGGCAAATAGCCGCAATCGGCGAGCGATGAGCGTCGGTCACTTGGAAGGTGACCGAAGAAAATGGGGCCCAGTCACTTGGAAAGTGATGGCCCCAAATACGGGCCCGTCACTTGGAAAGTGACGGCCACATTAGAAGCCAAACACGGTCTCGACGTTCCCGCGAAGCACTTGTTCGCCAAAATTGATGGCCTGCTCCTCGCTCCAGCCTCGGTCGACAACAAACCGTTGCGCGAGGATTTTCGCGAGGATTCGCTTGTACATCGCAAACTTAGGCAAGGCGAACTCCAGCTTGTACATATCGCTGTAGTAGCCAATCTGCTTGGTCCGCGGAACGGCCTCCAAGCGCGCCGCGGCATCGTGCTCGATAAAAGTTGGTGTATTGGAATACCACCAGTGGCCGTTGGTGACAACATTGGGAAAAATCCAAGCATAGCTGGTCAGTTCCTGGTTGGTGACGCTGGCCAAAACCGAGATCGGAAACGTCACCTGCGGAAAGGCGTTAAACAATTCCTTGTACTGAATCATGGAAAGGCGGCTATCGTACAGGTCCTGACCTTGGAACACACCTTCCTTGTAAACGCCGCGATTCACTCCAATCATCAGATCAAACGGCAGCCCCATCTCCGAGCAAAACTCGGCAAGCGTCCAAAACACGAAATTCGACGCTGCCCGCTGATCGGCTTCACTGGCCTCTAGTTTGTTTCTCAATACCGCGTCGATAGCCGTCGCGGCTCGACCTTCAGAAATGCGAGCCGGGGCAAAATCGGGAGGCAACGAGATCGCACACGCGCGAGCGTTCTTTGACTTGAAATGTTCGAATATCCCGCCAATCGCAGTGCGCAGCGAAGCAACATCGCTCACCGCTTGGCCAGCCACGTGCTGGAGTCGATCTTGAACCTCGCGTTTCGTGAGATGGAAGACCAAATCGTCAGTCCGCAGGCAGGGAATGTATTTGGTGGTGTCAAACCCATCGAGCGGGTCGTCGAAGTTGTTCGTCAGGAAGACGGCTTCAAGCTTGCTGATATCGAGGACTTGTTCGGCCCATTCTGCTGAGGACATCTTTTCTTCGGCAACGTCGTACAGCGACTCCCAATTCGTAGCGTCGACCCGATCGCCGTCGAAATCGAAGAACTTCTGCGCCATCTCGATAAACCAACTGTATTGAATCGTGTTATCGATGGGTCCTAGATTCTCGAACAACCGCCGACACTTTTCTTTGGGAGCAATCCCTGGCTCTTCAATTTGCTCTTTGGGCATACCAGCCGAATGCGAAAGTTCCGTGTAATAGTGGTAGCCCAAAATGTCGGCGAGCGTCCGGGACGCCGGATTCAGAGCGTCAATATGCGTGTGAGGATCGATCAGTACGAGGGCGTCGAGTTGCTCGAAGATTCGAGTGCGTAGCTCTTGGGTCATGCGTACATAGCCTTTGAAGTAATTCAACGATGCTTCGCCAGATGCGAGTAGAGTCCCGCACTTGCCGCAATAGCCTATCAGAATACACAAGGAAACCCGTGCGTACAGCATTTGCGTCCGGAAGTTACCACCTTACCGAAGCCGTGGCCCTTGGACGAACGAGCCGTCCGCTCGAGAGGGCCAACTGTCTGCACAGACGCCAAGCGACTTCAATTTGCCGTAGGACAGCGATCGCAATCGACAAGGCGAGCCGAAATACCGCTCTGCCGAAGGTCCGCGATGCAAGATTCAGCTTCGCTGCGACGTCGGAACGTAGCATGCATTCGCCAGCGGTGAGTGCCGCTTTCGCGCACCTGCACTCGAAAATTACGGATCACGCCAAGATTGAAGACGGACGCAACTTGAGTGTGGGAATCGTCGAGTCTGATCATTGCTCGCTCCTGTACAACATCTCTCTATAGAGTCATCGAACACGAGCGAGCCTTGTGATCACACAAACTCGTAAGATATATGCTACCAACCCATTACGACGTTCGATTCGATGACCTTGCGAGCGTGTTCCAGGTCGGTGCCGGTTTCATGCATGTATAGACGGATAGCGTGGACCTTGTCCCCTGCGGACTTGGACAAGCAATCGCGAGCCACACAACATGGATCGGTGGTCGTGCTATCAGTCAATCCAAGGGCGCCCTTGGAAATGACCCACGTATCGCGAGGCCGCTTTGTCAGCCGCGTGACCGTGTCGTTTGGATAGGCCTCATTGACGACGGCAGATGCGGCGTCTTCGTCGGCGGCCCAGGTGATAATGATGTGCGCGTTCGTTTCTACCTCGAACAGTGGCATCACGGACTCCTTTTTGCTTCGAGTTCGGATGGGGTGACTATTTCCAATCCGGGATATGATACAGTTCACAGACGCTAGGTAACAGCGGGAATCGCAGGTTTCGAGAGGCTCCCGTTTGGAGGGACTTGATAAACCGTCTTTTTTGAGTTTTGCGACAACATCATGAATTCGCCCTCATCGTTAGACTCCGGTCAGCCGACCATGCCCGCCCCCGATAAAGAGGGCATTTTTGAAGCTGAATTGTCCAAATCCGCACACTCTCAGCAGCGGGGCCCCATTCAGCGAGCGGGTTTGGCTCTGCTCTTCGTCGCTGCGGCCGCCGTCCCGCTGATCATCTATTGGTTGCCATCGGAAAAAGCACGATGGCAGATCGCCGCGGCTCAGGCCAAGTGGCTCGAAGGCGATCTACCTGGCGCAATCTCAACCTTGGAAATCGCGGCGAAGGAGTTTCCCGACAGGCCTAGCATCTATGAGCAGCGAATTCAGTTCTATTTTAAAGCTGGACAGTACGAGCAAGCACTTGCTGACGCGCAAGAATTAGTCAAGCTGTCGCCGAAGTCACCCGACGCCTTGGGGCTTGAGAGCCAAGCATTTCACCATCTCGGAAGGCATGAAGAAGCGATCAATGTCTGCAAGGAAATTAAGCGATTGGCGCAAGAAGAGTGGATCGGAAGCATCCCTCACGCTCTCAACTCTTTGGCGTACGCTCAGGCGATAGGTAACACGGAACTCGATGAAGCGTTAAAGGATATCGACGAAGCATTGCGCCTTGCCGGTGATAACCCAGCTATGTTGGATACTCGTGGTTACCTGAAGTATCGACTCGGCGACTCTAAATCCGCGAAGGAAGACGTTGAAAAGGCTGTCGAACAATGGGAGCGTCTGGTTGCGTACCAGGACACTCAATATCTAACCGGCGTGAAAAGCTTTCAGGTCGAGTGGGAACGAGAATCTTACCAACAGGCACTCGCGGTGATGCTCTACCACCGATCCCTCGTTTACGATCGGCTCAAAATGATCGATAAGGCGAAAGTCGATCGTGAGCGTGTCTACAACCTTGGGTATGAACCGAACGATCAGCTTTTTTAGGCCAATCTAGGCGTTCGCCATATTCGCGGTGAGGTCGATAGGGTTGTTGGGGTCGTCGGCTGGCAATGCGGCCGACTTGATCGGGCGAGCCAACTCGATGTGGCGTCCCGTGTGCTGAAACACCGCGTCTCCGCCCCCAGCTTTGGCGCTGTATAAGGCGCTATCCGTACGAGAAAGAAGCGATTTCAGTGTGTCTCCATCACGAGCTTCGGCGACCCCGACGCTAATTGCCAAGTCCAGTTGATCCTGAGCGATTTTCCGCAATCGCTGACCGAAGACCCCAGCTCCGGACAAATCAGTCTCCGGCATGATGACAACGAACTCTTCGCCGCCGAACCGAACAACCACATCCGTCTCACGCACGGCGTTGTCCAACGATGCCGCAAATGACCGCAGCATCTCATCACCCCGGACATGTCCGTATTGGTCGTTGATCTTTTGAAAACCATCGATGTCGACCAATGCGATCGCAAAGTGCGTATCGTAACGCGACTTCATTGCGATGAGCATCTTCAAGATGTCTTCCATCGCACGCCGGCTGCTCAGCCCCGTCAGCGGGTCAGTTCGCAGTTGATCGGCAGAGCTGAGTTGATCCGTCTGCTGTCGTATTTCGTCGTACGCACGGGCGATCTGACTCGCAAGCTGTATTGTCGGCTGCAGGATCTGCTCCGCCTCGCGCGATAGTTGCTCTAAAGCCTCCGCATCACCACCTTCCGTCAGTTTGCTGATTCGCTCCTTAAACTGCACGATGCTGGCATGGTGGCTTACTAAACTTCGTCGCACTTGCTGTGAAATCTGTTCCAGGTCCTGGACAACAACTTTCGCGTGGCCCAGGTCACCAGCAGCCTGCTCCTTCTCCAGCAAGTCTCGCGAACGCTTTCCGATACGATACGCTATCCACACAGCGACGACCATCACGAACGGGCTGGCGTAACTGAACCATATCATCATCATACGTACCCCACGGCCAGCTCAAGATTCCAACGCAGTAACCGAAAATGAACCGCTCGGAATTACTGCGCCCAGAAATCGAACTTCAGACTCTTGCCCCAAAACCCTTCATTAAAAACGCACCGACCACCAATGCTGCGACAAATACAGCGATCCAGTGCTCGCGATCCAGCTGACCGGTCATGCGAAATACATCATTGGCCGCTCGTTCGGCAAAGCTCCACATATCAAAGCCCTCAGTTCACGTAACAGTCCGCACAAGTATAGACCACGGAATTGGTGGTCGACCGACCTTCATGGGGGAAACCGTGGGCCCCGCCAGAGACACGACATCACCGCGGTTCTTGTAGGAAAACCGTTGTATTCGGCAATACAGAGATAAAGCCGAGCGGCCTTGCGAACCGATAGGTCAGAGGTATAATTCAACTTCGATTTCAGGGGCCGTAGCTCAATTGGTTAGAGCACTGGACTGTCGATCCAGAGGTTGCGGGTTCGAGCCCCGTCGGCCTCGCTCCTGAAAAGCCCGTAAATCCTTGGATTTGCGGGCTTTAATCGCTTCTTGGGGCAAATTTGCAGGCTTCGGGCAAAGCTCGCTAACGATCTTCCCCAATTAACATTCCCTGTTAACGGACAGCTGCACCCGGATTCCGTTTTGCTGCCCTCATCGTCGTGACACTGCCTTCGGTTAATTTTCCTCCTGACAGGACGATTGGCTGAGTAGACGGAAAAACATCGCGTGCCATCTCGATTGTGTGCTGATGACACGTCAAGAAGATGATTTGGACCTTGTCGGCAACCTCTTCAAAGGCTCGCAACGTCTGCCGGGCGCGTTCCCCGTCGAAATTCACCAAGACATCGTCCATGACGATTGGCAAGGGTTCGGCACTGAGGCAGTAGTGGTCGATATAGGCGAGCCGAATCGCCAGATACAGCTGCTCGCGCGTGCCGGTGCTCAGCTGGTGAGGTTCTTTGCGTTTGCCGCCATCGTCAACGACTAACAGAGTGCCATGTTCGTCGAGTTTTCGCTCGATCGATTGGTATCGCCCGAGCGTCATTTTTTGAAATAACTGCTCGACTTTGACGAGCATCACTGGTTGCTGCTCACGTTCAAACTTCATCAGGGCTTGCTTCATCAATGCTTGAGCCAGCACGAGCGGTGCCCAACGGTCGACGGCTGTCGCAAGTTGACTCCGAGTACTCTCTAGCTCTAACGCCAGATCTGCCGCGTGGCTGGTTCCATCGAGTCGCAGCCGCTTCTCGTCCAGGAGAGCAGACTTTTTAAAAGCAACGTCAAAATCGCTCTCGACCTTTTTGAGTTCGTGCCCAAGCCGTTGCTGCTCGATGGCGATCGAGTCGGCGTCGGCATTCTCCAACTCTTGGCAGAACGCTAATTCGTCCTCGGTACCCCGGAGGGCACTGATCTGCCCGGTAGCCGCGCGATGCGTCAACGTCAACTCAGCGCGTCGCTTCGCGGCGAGTGCCACACGCTGGAATTCGGCTTCGCTCTTGGTGCCCACTACACCAAGCAGCTGGTCGAGTTCCGCATCGATTCGGACTAGCTGCTCTCCTTTTGCATCGCGATGCTTCCGGAGCTTGGCGCAACTACGTTGCAGTCGCTCGTCGTCGCGGTGCGCAATTTTGGCGGCATCCAGTTGTGCTTGCAGCTCTTTCATCGCAACTTCGGGCGCAAAATCGGCGAGCATCGGTGCGATCCGCTGACAAAGCTCACTCACGTCGGTCGTAAAGCTCGAAATACCGTCGCTCATGTCCGCAATACGCCTATCCAGATCGAACGCCTTGTCCCACTCGCTACGAGCCTCGACCAACCCTCCGAGGATCTTTGATGCCAGATGCACGTCCCAATCGCGCGGAAACTCGAACTCCCCCATCAACGTCTCCCAACGAATTTGCCAGTCGCGAAGTTCCGCCTCGCACGCCACGAGTTGATCGTCCAACGAGCGGAGAGTTTGCTCCTTTTGTCGAAGCTGTTCTTCGTAAGTTCGGCGTCGCACCTTCGCGTCACGCACCGCTTCGTGTCTCTGGCGTGCTCGGGCGATACGCTGAGCCGGACTGTCACTCGCACCGGGAAACACTGTGGAAAGTTGCCTCTCAAACTCGGACACCTTCGACTCCAATGACCTGGCTCGGTCCTGGAGCTGCTTCAGCTTCGTGCGGGCTCCGGTGAACTCGTCGTAGACCTTCAACCAGTCGAACATTGCACTCGGTGAAAGCGGCGCAAAGAGACACTCGGACCACAGCGACTCCCATTGATTTAGCACTTGCTGGTGTTGCTGAAGATGCAACTCCAAGTTCTGTTCAGCTGCCGTGAGACGTTTTTCAAGGCGACCAATTTCGTATTTCAATTGATCGCGTGTGGCTGCTTCCTCAGCCTTGTCTTGCCGCTCGTCGGCCAAGTCGTCTGCTGCACGAACTGAGGCTTCGTAAGAGGATGCGAGCGACTTCGCTATCTCAACGTCAGATACCTTGTCCAATTGCAACCAGCGCGCCACCGCGACATCGCTTGGCGCCTTCTGGTCCAAGAACTGCTCGCGAATTAACCGCCACCCTTCGTCTCTGTTTTCGCGAGATGCACGCAGTTGGTCGCGGTCAGGTACCGCAGTACTCGCATCGCACAGTGCGAGTTGCTCTTGCTTCTGGTCGCAGTCTTGTCGGATCGCGAGGACACTGCGTTCTGCCTCCGTGACATCGTGTCCAGAGCGATCTAATCGTTCCCGAAACTCGGCGACGGTCGCAGACATCGGAAGAGGTGACATGTCGTCTACTTTGATCTTCGTCCCCAAAGGCGAGCTTAGCTTTAGGAGGAAGACTTCGATGTCGTTTTCGATAGTGCTCGATTGCTGGCGTACTTCACCAAGCCGCTCGACCTGTTGTTGATACTCAGGTGCCAATTCGAGTATCGACGTGAGGCTGTCGACGAGGTCATCCGTGTCGCTGGAACTTAGCTGCTCCTGGAGCGTCCGCAGGTCGTTTTCTACGGTTCGACGCTCCGCAGCTGCGGTGGATTTCCGCCGCAGCAGTTCCTCCAACTCGGCCTCTAGCCGATCAACCGTCTCGCGCTGAGCAAGCGTCGTGCGAAAGCGTTCCAGGTGACGGTCGTCCCAATCCGGAGAAAAACTCTTTAGCTGGGCGCGGACGCGAGACTTTATCGAATTCGAGTCCTGTTGCCGCAACGGGAGGTCACGCCGGTAGCCCACGACTTGCGTGATCTGTTGTTCCAGCTCCCGAATCACGGCTTCGTTCGCGAGCAGATCGGGGGCGAGCTGGAGCGCGGCGAGCTGCTCAGATTCCTCTGCCAGCTCGCGTTCGACGCCTTCCAACTCCTCTGCCAATTCCGTTCGTCGGACCTTAAGTCGCGTGAATTGTTCTCCGCCGTCAATGGGAAAATCATCAGGGATCTGTAGCTCGGCGAGTTCACGCTCGGCATCGCGGCTCCGCAACCAGGGGCCGATGGCATCTGCTAAGCGATCAAGGTGGGCCTTCCTGGCTCTCATCGATTCCAGCTGCTGCCGGAGCAATTCGACGGTGGCATGAGCTTCTTTTGCTTCGCGCGTGAGTTGCTCGAAATCTCTCGGCTTGACCGTTTGAGCCTTCAGTTCCTTCGATTGATCTTTGATATTACTAAGCAATTTGTGGATTAGTTGCTTGCTTCGTCCACGTGATGTGAACAACACATCGGCTTCCGATTGCAGCTCCGCCTGAATGCGTTGAAAGTGAGCCAGTCCGCCCAATCCGCCGCCGTATAGTGCCTCGGTTAGATTCGCCCGCTTCAAACTTTCGTCCGCTTCTGCCAGCTCACGCAACGAAAACCCAAATACTTGGTCGTAGACTTCTTTGCTCGCGCCGCCGAGCATACCATTCAGCGCCGCGGCATCGACTTTGCGGCCCGTCGGATCGATTTGACCGACAACTTCATTCTTCTTTCCTTTGCGCCGACGAAAACGAAGCGTCGTGCCGTTTGACACATCAAACCTCGCCGTGGCAGCCATCTCCCCCGCATGGTCGTGGAAAACATAAGGATTCTGCAACGGCCTAAAACCAAATAACAGTTCGCGAATCAGCTGTAGCAACGTCGACTTGCCCGCTTCGTTTGGACCAAAGACCAGTGAGAAACGAGAATCGAACTCAAGTGTCTGGCCGCTGAATACTCCAAAGTGCTCGATATCAAGTGCCCGTAGCTTCATGCGTCTGCCTCCAGCAATTGCGATACCAAGAGCGATTCCGCTTGTTCGAGCCAAGCGAGTAGCTGCGCGGGTTCCGTCAATTCGATTCCGCACTCACTCAGTTCTAGCGGTGCCTTCGTCGCGAGCGGCAACAGTTCTTCTGCCAGTTCGCGGAGGCCGGTCTCGTGGCCCCGCAGCCTCTCGATTTCCTGCAACAACTCAGCCACCAAATCAGATCCTTGTCGGAGCTGCTCGATGTTGATCGGAGGTCGCGTTTCCAGCTTGATCTTTTCGATCCACACTTCGTCGTCAAACTCATTCGCCAGATTACGAATCTCGGCCAAAGTCTCTTCATGGCGGGCGGCATGGACCAAATCTTGATGGGCAATACACCCCCCGCGAACGACGATGCGGATCGCAGAGAAACGTCCCGCGTCCGCCTCGTGACGACGTGCGATTTGTTGTCGTACCTTCTTGAGCAACTCACCGATGCCATCACTTGCCACAAGATTAATTTCGGCCAAATGCCAACGCAGCGTATCGGTTTCGACAAACTCAGAGGCCTCGATCTCGCCGTCCGCGACGGTGTTTAGCAAACAGCCTCGTGGTCCTGTCTCTCGAACATGACGTCCTTGCGTGTTTCCCGAATAGCCGATGAATGGCCTTGTTGAAAGTGGCGGATCGGACCGCTGATGGATGTGGCCAAGTGCCCAGTAGTCATATCCTTTAGAGAGAAGCACGGCCTGACTCGTCGGCGCGTAGGTATCGTGTTCGGAACTTCCGGTCAGACTGGTGTGCAGCACGCCGATGTTGAACATCCCATCGACCGCAGTCGGATAAGTGTCGGCCAAATCGTCGTTGCACTCCTGGTGAGCGAATCCTTGTCCGTGCAACGCGACACCGATCTCGTCCAGCAGAAAAGTCTCGGGCTTGCGGACGGAAAACTCTCGTACATTCTCTGGCCAGGTAACGGCTTGCCGCACTTTGCTCGCAGCATCATGATTGCCCCGCAACAAGTAGACCGGAATGTTATCTCGCTCCAAGCGTCTGAATTGTGCGGCCGTCCAAAGACCGGTCTTCATGTCTTGCCATTTACCGTCGAAAAGATCTCCGGCAATTACAACAAAGGCAACTTGTCGCTCGATTGCTAGCGTGACGAGATTTTCAAAAGCGACGCGCGTCGCAGCGCGGAACTGTTCAACCGGTGCTCCTTCGTAGGCTTCCAAACCGCGTAGGGGACTGTCGATATGTAGATCAGCAGCATGAATAAACTTGAACATCCGTGCGTCATCCGAATGATGAAGAGGTGTCTGCTCCAGTAGTGAACTCACGTATATTACCCGAGTCGCCAATTGAAGTGAACCAGCGCATTCAAGACATTAAGAAACGACTGACTAATTGCAAATGACGAATAAGTCCCAATTTTGGACGGTTCCAATTTCAAAGCTCGCGTGACGACGACACGTTATTGCTGCCAAGAATCGGAATTTGCGATTTGGTTGGACATTTGTTGTTTGGACCTTGTGTTTTGCGGCCTCGTCGCCCCACCGCTCCCAAATCTTCATCTTCTGGGTCTTGGGGAACGGCGGTACCTTTAGCTCGCCCTCTCCCGTGCGCACTCGCTTCGATCGAGGTCCTACAGATGAAAGCTTCTGAAGCAACACCGTTGTGCTTCGAGCATGCCGCTGAAAAGATTGACCTCGATGAACGGACCGATTCACCCGGACGCTGCCCCCGTTCTGCACGAGCGGGGTACGACGGTATTGCCGGATATACTGACAAATGCGGGGGTGTGACTGTCAGTTACTTCGGGTGGGTTCAGAGTTTTCAGTATTACAAGTGGAGCTTGAACCGCGTGCGACAAGAACTCGACCACGTGCTCACACAAGCTTCTGATCAAGTCTGCAAGAGGCGAATGACTGGCAAGTCAGCCTTCGAACCGCCGCGTACATCAGAGCCATTCGGCGAATCCATCGTGCGACGTTACTGGCTGGGATTTGAATTCCTCGGACATCCAATCGATATAACCCTCACAACGCGTCCCACAAGACGTGCTTCCCCAAACGCCGGAATCCCAGAAGGACGAGGCATCACGATTTCGCGGCGACGCATGACCTACACTTCCGTGGGTAACGCAATCTCATGGCAACGTCGCGGGGGACTCCAAGCACGGGGCTCGGCTTGGAGCAGGCAGCACTCGCATCGGTGGCAGACAACAAAGTAAGTCGCTTTAGGGTGAAATCATGCTATTCGATCTCAGTGGTCTCGACATTCTCGGTCTCACATTAACTGCCATCTTCGGTTTCACAGTAGGCAAATTGCGACGCACACAGTCCGCGGAAGGCAAAGCGGCCGAACGCGACATGCAGCGAGCCAAGGCAATCATCGAAGAATTTGAAGGTATCGCTGCTAAACTGCAACAAGCCGTTCAGCAACATCAACAACAGGTCGTTCAGTTCAAGGACCGCGTCAAAGCGGCATCAAAGGGGCATCGCAACGCCGACTGGAACGATTTCTCGGTCGAAGCCGAGCGCATTCTTAAACCAACACTCGCTCTTGCCGATCAAGTTGCACGCGCCTACGACCAAATCAAACAGCAATCAAACTTCCTGGTAAATCTTCAAGAATCGCGAATCGACGCATTGACGGGAGTGGGAAATCGGCGGATGTTCGATCAATCGCTCGAAAACCATCGAGCCTTACTCAATCGTTACGGAAAACAGTTCTCGCTCGCCATTATCGACCTCGATCATTTCAAACGAATAAATGACACGCACGGACACATGCGTGGTGATCAAGCACTTGCGGCAGTCGGCAAACTATTGCGAGAGTTGGCGCGCGAAACGGATGTCGTCGCCAGATATGGCGGTGAAGAGTTCGTCATTCTCATGCCAGAAACATTGCTGGACGGAGCGCGCGTGTTTTGCGAGCGTGTTCGACGAGAGATCGAATCGAAATTAGATCTGACGGCAAGTATCGGGTTGGCGTCGACAGAAGACTACGGCCTCACCGCCGAATTGGTCAACGCGGCAGACCAAGCCCTGTATCAAGCCAAAGAAGCCGGTCGCAATCAGGTCTTCGCAAGTGACTCAAACGGCTGCCACTTGGTTCTGCAAGCCGAATCGGATGAGATACAAGTGCCTGCTCTCGATTCGAGAGACTTGGAAGTGGCCACGTCCTAAAAGATCATTACCACGCTGTTTAGGCCCGAACGCTGGGTTCAGGCAACCGATTGGACGTCGACAGAGCCGGAACGGCAACTTTCGAAGGGTCGGCAAACGCCTCCTCGGAATCGTTTGCAAGTGTTTTCTGAGTAAGCACTTCCGTTTTTGACGCGACATCTGAGCGTGAATCGATTACGATTGTACCGACTTGGCGGAATAATCGCCGTTAGTCGTTGCGATGAAAAGTCTTGAACCAAGGAACGTGGCTTTTAGAATAGAGTTTGCCCCGACGCGAGCCGTGGTCGATTTGCGTGATCAAACGATTCCTACTACTCGACGATCGTCGGCAAAGAACTACCAGGTTCCGCATGTCTTGTAAGGAGACAAGGTTATGCGAAGTTTGACGTATTTATTTTTGTCCCTAGCTTGCCTGATCGGAGTAGTTGTTGGAGGAGACGTGTGGCGTCAGAGCCTGCACGCTCAGCAACCAGCAGTAAGGCCGCAGGGCGAGTTGATTGCCTTGAACAGCGATGTGGAGGAAGGGCGGCAGCAGGTTGTCGTCATCGATCCCAAGTCGCGAGTTATGAGTGTTTACCATATCGATCATGCATCGGGAGTGATCTCGCTCAAGAGCGTTCGCAATTTCTACGCCGATCTGCTCATGGACGAGTTTAACACTGAGAGCCCGTTGCCAAAAGAAATTCGCGCCATTCTAGACCAAAGATAGGTCACTTATGTCCCAGTTCCTTGAACTCAACGAAGCCGCAAAACGACTTGGAGTCACGCCTGACAGATTGGTCGAGATGCGATCCAATGGCGAGATCCGGGGATTCCGCGATGGTGCCAGTTGGAAGTTCAAAGACGATGAAGTTGATCGTGTAAAAGCGGAGATGGAAGAGGCAGGCGACAGTCTCGAGGGCGACAGTCTTGAAGACGATCTGCTCTCGTTCGATGACACGGGTAGCAGCTTGGAGTTTGCCGACGATGAATCAATCCTCGTCAGCGAAGAAGAGCTTGGCCATTCCGGCGAATCGACTTCGAGCACGATCATCGGCAAAGCTGAAGATCCGATGTCGGCGGACAGCGATCTTACATTGAGCGTCGAAGACGACGACAGCGACCTCAAGTTGGCACCGTTGGGACCGGGAAGTGACTTGACATTGGCTGCGGATTCGGGAATCGCAAGTAGCACCGGTGGCGACAGCGAATTGTCGCTTGCCGACGCGACGGACGAGGGCTCGCAAGTTGGCAGCGATGTCACGCTCGTGCCAGGTGTGGGAAAGAGCGGCGTCTCGCTCGTCCCCGATCCAGGATCGGACAAGGGAATCGAGCTGAATGATTCCGGTGCAGACTCCGATTTAGGTGGATTGTTCGATGACGACTCGGAGCTCACTCTGGAATCGCCAGAATCAGGCGGCACCGGAAATCTTGAACTTTCAGCCGATACCGGTCTCGGTTCGGGCGACCTTGACATGTCGTTAGATAGTGAACTCGCGCTAAGCGATGACGACGACATGGTGCTAAGTGGAAGCGGAACAGGCAGCGATTTGACACTCAGCGCTGGTGACAGCGGAATAAACCTCTCTTCACCGACCGACAGCGGACTCTCGTTGGAAGTCGACAGCGGAATTCAGCTGGATTCTCCTACCGACAGTGGACTGTCGCTCGAAGAAGAACCGCTTGATCTCGGCGGAAGTTCGATCTCATCATTGGAGTTGCCCGAAGACGAAGAGATCGTTGACCTGGATGAAATGGAGGCCGAGTCGGGGTCTGGAGTAAAGAAGGACGAAGAGTTTCTTCTCTCACCCTCGGATGAAATGTTCATGGACGAGTCGGATAGCGGCTCGCAAGTTATCGCTTTAGAAGATTCGGCCGCTTTCGACCAGGACACCGCGGGCTTGGTTCCCGAGGCAGCGGGCGGACAAGCACTCCTGGAAGGCGACGATGCGTTCGGCCAACAACTTGACGCGCTCGGTGGAGGCGGTGCTCCGGCGATGCCAACGGCCGCCCCCACGCCAGCCGCAGCCGCCGCGCAAGCATACGCTGCAGAACCTCCAGAAACTCCTTATTCGATTTGGAACGTATTAGGGTTACTCTTGATTATCATGTTCCTATCGCTTTCTGGCATTGTCATGACGGACATGATGAAGAATATGTGGGCCTGGGACGAAGGCGGACACGATGTCGCGACGGGCATATCTAATGGCCTAACCGCAGCCATCGGCCTCAAAGATTAGCCAGAGTTTTGAACTGCCAGACACTCGTCTGATCGGCCTTCACTTTCCCGGTGACGGGCTCACGCTCGATGGACAGCTTGAAGGATGACCAGCTAACCGCTTCCGAACGCCGCCTGTACCTTTCGCCCCGTGGGGCGCTATAATCTTGTGGTATTCGATCTACAGGACGATCGACGTGTTTTCCCGCCTGCACGTCTGGCCACCCCATCACGGCGTACCGCATCACTGCATTGCTGGGTGTCTGAGTTAGGCCTTGGCCCAAAAGAGTTTACGATGCTCAAAGATTTTATCTTACTTCACTTTAAGAAGGTTTCGCACCTTCTCGTAGCCTTCCTTGTGACTGCGACTTTTCTGAGCTCAGTTGGCTGTCAGCCAGAGGATCAAATCGAGCGGTATCAAGTTGCCCGTGCCGAATTGCCGCACCGCATGTTGGGTGCCGTAGTGCCGCAAGGTGATCGCGAGTGGTTCTTCAAAGTCACAGGAGCAAATGAAATTGTTTCCCGCTACTCCGACGATTTCACCGAATTTGTTAAAACGATCTCGTTTGGTGATGACGACAAATCCGACCCGCAATGGCAGCTTCCGTCAGGCTGGACACAAGAGCCGGGGGAAGGGATGCGTTTCGCAACGATCAGTATCCCGACGGACGAACAGCCTCTCGAGTTGACTGTGATCCCCTTGCCAGTGCAACCGAATGCAGGGCTGCTTGAAAACATCAATCGCTGGCGTTCACAACTTGGCCTTTCCGCCCTCGACGCTGAAAGCTTGCCAAAAGAGACCACGAGCATTGAACTCCCCACGGGCGCGGCGACGCTCGTGAACCTCGTGGGCAAATCCGGAGCCAGCGCACCGATGGCCTCCGCTGGTCCGAGTCGAGATGCGACAGACGCTGACGCGGCGCGAATCGCTGCGCACGCGGCCGCAGGTGTCGAAGAGACGTCCGCCCAAGGAAACCCGCCCCTGCCCCCATCCTCAATCAAATACGAAGCACCTCCTGAATGGGAGTTAGGGCAACGCGTTGTATCGCGAAGTGCCTTCGCGGTTCCTCGTGAAGCTGCCTTCATCGTCAAAGAGAATGATCATTCGGCCGAGATCACCATCACCGCTCTGGGAGCTGGAGCCGGAGCAGTGCTACCAAACGTGAATCGTTGGCGTGGTCAGATCGGGCTCGACTCCTTTACCGAAGAGCAACTTGCCAAAGACTCACAGAAAATCGATATGAGCGGCGTCGAAGGCGACTACGTTCGACTGATTGGACCGCAGCAAGCGATCCTCGGCGTGATTGCAACGCACGGCGGCAAGGCTTGGTTCGTGAAGTTGCAGGGCGACCACGACTTGGCGATCAAGTTGCAGGAGCAATTCGAGACGTTTGTTCGTTCAATTAAGTTTTAGCGAGAGCGGTCTTGGGGGCTGAGAAAACTCACCGTTGTTTCCCGACTGTTCGTCCCTCCCCGCGGAGTAAACAATGACTTCCAACTCTTTGCCGGCAACACAAAGTCAAGCTCGCTCACGCGCCGAAGCGGACACGGCGTGGGAGACGGTCGCGGCAATTCTCGCTCCTATCGCTTCGCTCAAGCTGACCGTCGCCTTGTTCATCATGTCGATCTTCCTAGTGTTTGTCGGCACGCTGGCGCAAGTCGATCAGGACATGTGGGAGATCATCAACAACTACTTCCACTCAGTATTGGTATGGATTCCGCTGCAGGTGTTCTTGCCAAAAACGTGGTTCCCGAACCACCAATCCGTCCCTGGTGTGCTTCCCTTTCCGGGCGGACTTACGCTCGGCACGGCGTTGTTTATCAACCTCCTGGCAGCTCACTCCGTACGATTCAAACCTCAAGCCACCAGCACACGACTCGTGATTGGACTAGTTGTCATGCTTGTCGGCGTGCTACTTACGTGGGCCGTCATCGCCAGCGGGCACAACGGCGAAGGTTTGCAAGGCGAGCCGCCGATTTCGTGGGCATCGATGTGGTTGTGCGTAAAAGTAGGAATTGCGATCACCGCAGTAGGTTTGGCATTTGGATTTGTAACGACGATGAAACGCACACCTGATCGAAGTGTCGAGATCGCGGCATTGGCGGTCTCTTCGGTGGCTGCGATAGGTCTCGCGCTATGGTTGTTCGTTTCCGGTGCGTATCTTGGTGACTCCGGAATGCGCATCCTTTGGCAGTTGATCAAATGCGGAGCGGCCTCGGTGGTGTTGCTCGTCGCGTGTCTGCTGATTTTCAAGAAACGCGGCGGCATTGTTCTAATTCACGGCGGAATCGGTTTACTAATGCTTGGCGAACTGTTTGTCGGAACATTCGTCAGCGAAGAACGCATCGCCATTGATGAGGGAGAAACCGTTAGCCACGCCATCGACATACGTTCGACGGAATTGGCCATTACGGATTCTTCCGGCGAGTTGGATGACGTGATCGTTGTGCCGCTATGGGTTAAAGGTCGAAAGTCATCATTTCTCCGCGACGGCAAGACGATCCAGCACGAGGAACTGCCATTCGATATTGAGATCGTCGACTACTATCGAAATTCAGATCTGAAAGATGTTGGCCCTGATGCTGAGAACAAGGCGACCGCAGGCAAGGGATTGGAAACAGTGGCCCTCGAAGTTCGTGGTGGCAGCGGTGCGGATTCGTCCGGCGAAGTCGATATGTCGTCAGCCTACATACGTTTCCTGGAAAAGGGAGGCTCTAAGGACATTGGTACGTACATGCTGTCCCAAGTCGTACTTCGCAGTCGTGGTGGAGGGTTGCTCAACTTTGACGAAACGGTCCCGGTTGACGGCAAGGATTATCACGTCGAACTGCGTTTCAAACGCACTTACAAACCGTACTCGCTACGGCTGATCGATGTTCGCAAGGATGATTACATTGGCACCAGCACACCGCGAAACTACTCCTCTGATGTGCAACTGGTCGACGCGTCTCGAAGCGTAGACCGCGAAGTGCGAATCTGGATGAACAATCCTTTGCGGTACGCAGGCGAGACATTTTACCAGAGCGGCTATCACGCGGACCCCAGCGGTGTCGAGAGTACAACACTGCAGGTCGTTAAGAACACAGGTTGGATGATTCCGTACGTCTCGTGCGTGCTGGTCATGTTCGGCATGTTCGCACACTTCTCTGGCACCCTGATGAGATTCCTGCAACGCGTTATTGCTAGTCCCACATCAACAGCGGTGAACACCGAGCCTTGGTCAGCCACAGAAGCACTTTCGGCCGCCCAGCCCGCTAAGAAGCGCAAAGCCCCGAAACGCAAGAGAGGGGACAGCGTCGAATCGGAAGATCCATCGGAACAACGAGAGTCTTTTAGGCCAGCTAGCAATCGTGCCGTGATCGTGTTCACGGCGGTCGTCGTATTGCTGTTCGGGGGATGGTTGGCCAGCAAAGTGCGTCCCGCAAAGGTCGAACCTGGTGCGATGGACGTTGTCGGCTTCGGCAAGTTGCCGTTGGTATTTGAAGGCCGCGTGAAACCATTCGACACCTTGGCGCGAAACAGCCTGCGAGTCATGTCAACCAAGGAACAATTAAAGGACGGCACGGGCAACACCCAGCCCGCAATCGTCTGGTTGATGGATGTCATCTCGGGCGCCAAAGCGGGGACGAAACATCAAGTCTTTAAGATCGACAACCTCGAGTTACTCGAAACTTTAAAGCTAACTCGCCGCAAAGGCGGCCTTTATTCGCTGGACGAGATCGAACCGCGCATGGAGGAGTTTCGCAAACAAGTCCGACTTGCCAACGAAGTGCCGCCGGAAGAAATGAGCGTCTATCAACGCAAGGTTTTGGAACTGGATCGAAAACTGCAGCTATTCTTCAAGTTGCGTGAAGCTTTCCGCATGCCCGAGGAAGGCCTGCCAGCCGACGAGGAGGCTTCATACCTGGCCGGAATGGCCAATGTTAGCCAAGAGTTGGCAACCGCTCCCGTGCCATATGCGATTCCCACGACGGGCAACGCGAAGCAACCTTGGGAGCCGTTCGTAACGGCCGTTACACGTTTATGGGCCAAGGATATTGCCGAGAAGTACAAAGCGAAATCAACGGCTGAGTTGTCGGAAAGGCTCTCGGCAGAGATTCTGAATGAGGACAATATCAATCAGATGGTCGAGACGCGTCTACTCGGGATGATCAAAAGTTTGGCAGATCAAAGCATCCCGCCCGACCAACTGGACGCCTACGCACGCGAGTCGCTGGTGCGGATGCCCGAAGATGTTCGCGAGCGAGTCACTGGCGGACTTCGGGAAGAAATCGCTGCAAGTGGTCGTGAAATCCAGACCACTTTGACAATGTCATTGGACACAGCACTTGGCGATGGTGGACTGCAAGGCCCTGAAAACCCCGTCGCTCGCTCGATGTGGAACATGCTGAGTTCTTACCGTGACAGCGACGAACACTCGTTTTCACGGGCCCTCAACGCATATCACGCAGCACTCGCCACAACGGCTCCAGAATCGCTGAACATCGGCAAGACCAATTTCGAGGCCGCGTTTAACCACTTCGCGCCATTTTATAACTGTGCGGCGTTGTACGTTTTCGCATTCGTCCTGACCACGCTAAGTTGGCTGGCATGGCCGTTCCGTTGGAATCGTCCTTTTAATTGGGCGGCCTTTGGATTGATCGCTGTAACCTTCCTCGTCCATACACTGGCACTGGTGGGCCGGATCTATATCTCCGGTCGCCCCCCCGTGACGAATCTCTACTCGTCGGCAATCTTCATTGGATGGGCAGCTGTGATCCTTGGCTTGGGACTGGAACTACTGTTTCGTCTCGGCATCGGGAACATTATCTCTGCGATTTCGGGTTTCAGCACTTTAGTCATCGCCCACCAATTAGCTGGCGACGGCGACACCTTCACCGTGCTACAAGCCGTTCTCGACACACAGTTCTGGCTAGCGACACACGTCGTCAGCATCACGCTCGGATACGCAACCACGTTTGTCGCCGGACTGCTTGGGATCGTATTCGTCATCGCGGGTATCGCTACACCGACACTATCCGAGCAAGTCGGCCAATGGACTGTACGCAAAGTGCTGGCCAATATGATCTATGGCATCGTCTGCTTTGCGTTGCTATTCAGCTTCGTCGGCACCGTACTAGGTGGATTGTGGGCAGATGATTCGTGGGGACGTTTCTGGGGTTGGGATCCCAAAGAGAACGGCGCGTTGATCATCGTTCTATGGAATGCCTTGGTGCTGCACGCTCGTTGGGGTGGGATGGTCCGCGACCGGGGAATGGCTCTGTTGGCCATTGGCGGAAATATGGTTACGGCGTGGTCCTGGTTTGGCGTGAACGAACTCGGCGTAGGACTTCACTCTTACGGATTTACGGAAGGTGTGGTCCCAACACTCACGCTGTTCTGGGGCAGCCAGTTGGCAATCATCGCAGTCGGTTTGCTGCCGACATCTATGTGGTGGAGCTACAAGGCAGAAGCACGACAAAAGACGAATAAGCCGCTGAAAGCCCAACTCGCAACCTAGATAGATGTCACGCAAAGTCGAGATACCGTCGGCCAATGACTTTCGATTGTCATGAATGCTTCGCTGCAACAGACTCCAGCCGCTGAGCCTTCCGCAATCGTCGGCCGTCTTGCTCCGTCGCCGACTGGCGCGCAACACATCGGCAACGCACGAACATATCTTCTCGCGTGGCTTTCCGTTCGATCACGTGCAGGGAGGATCGTCCTGCGAATCGAGGACTTGGATTCGCCGCGAGTCAAGGCATGGGCTGTCGAGCAGGCGATGGAAGATTTGCGTTGGCTCGGGTTAGATTGGGATGAGGGACCCGATATCGGAGGCCCGAACGCTTCCTACATTCAATCCGAACGGCTCAACCTCTACCACGAAGCCTTGGAACGGCTACGTGCCGTCAACGTCATTTACCCATGCACTTGCTCGCGTTCGGATGTCTTGGCTGCCGCCAGCGCCCCACACGCAGGACAAGAGGGCCCACTCTACCCAGGAACATGCGTCGCGCGATCTGCGGGCGATGCTTTAGCGCTGGGATCTCGGCCGTTCTCGTGGCGGATTCGGTCGACCAACCAGGAGCACTGTGTCGAAGATCGTTTCATCGGCGAAACTCGCATGAACGTGGCAGCCGAACTGGGCGACTTTGTGGTCGCGAAAGCAGACGGTACGCCGGCTTACCAGCTTGCTGTTGTCTGCGATGACCATGCGATGGGCGTAACGGAAGTCTTGCGCGGGGACGATTTGTTGCCGAGCGCATTCCGACAGTTGGAGTTGTACAAACTCTTCGGTTGGAAGCAGCCGCAATTCGCTCATGTTCCGCTGGTGGTTGGGCCCGATGGTCGGCGTCTCGCGAAGCGACACGGTGACACACGAATTTCGACGTTACGCAAGCAAGGCGTTCGTGCCGAGAGTTTGATAGGGCTGCTGGCACTGTCGTGTGGCCTGCGTGAGACGGCGAAACCGATCACGGCTCGCGAGTTGCTCGCAGACTTCGATCTCGCAAAGCTGCCGCCTGATCCATTCACGTACCTCGACGAGCTTGGTTAATGTTGCCGTTCGCCACTATACCGCAAAGGCGAGTATGGAGTTCGCGCGGTCCTCGCCGAAGGAAGCGTGGGTGTTGGTAATGGCAGCGCACGAAGCAACTGCTCGGTAGCCGTCGTCGCCGGGACAAGGAGTTCAGTTTGCGGTACCAATGCTCGAGCGAGGGCGATACTCGGGATCACATCCGACTGGGAATCAAGAAGCAAGTTGCCGCTCGTGCCGACGAGCAAGACACCTTCCTGACGTTCATCGCATAGTCCAGAGAGCTTCAATCCGGCGTCGTCGATTTGAAACCCAAAGGCGAGTTGCCGATAAGCAAGGAGCGTATCGGCTTGCTCGTTGCTACCAACATTGGAACCAAGCTTGAGTGCCTCAGCGGCAGCGGTCAACAACGATTGGCTGATAACACCGCCGTCCGCATTCAAAGCACCGGCCGCTTCAACTAATCTGCCTTGCCGAAAGTTTGTGTGACTGAGCGCGAGCTCCGCCGTGCCGCTCAACTTGTGAGGGAACGGGTCAACCAATCTCTCGAGATCCACGCCTCGGAATTGCCCCGCGATTTCACCATCCCAACTTCGGTCATCTTCCTGAATCCAGACCGTCCCTTGAAAATGACAATTCTTTCCCAGTGAACGCAACGCGGGTATGTAGTCAGAGACCATAGAACAAGGCAACGGAACTCCGCCCGTTCGAATCTGCCAGGATGTCGATGCAGCACCGTCGACGTGCTCGCGAGTCAGTCGAATCTGTGCCGGCGCGTGCATCTCGTAACCGGCGAGCAAAAAGTCGATAGTAGCCTCAATCTTGTTGCGATCGGAGGTGACAAGGCAACGAACATCGCTGGCGGTTGAAGCACCGGCCGTTTCGTGCAGCGTCACCTCGCCACTCACCAGCTGAAACTGCTGCAAAGGTCTCGGACCACGGAGCACGCGGTCGTACAGTATTTGACTAAGTCGGCGAAGTTGGTGAGCGTGAACCTCTGGTTGCGAGGCGATGGTTACGATTCCGTGATCGGTCGTCGCGAACTCGACGACTCGAACGCGAGCGATCAAGGCCCCCCCGTCCGGATCACTCAACGACACATCTTCGAGCAGCGTCCTCGCTTGTGTGGGATGGCGAATTCGTCCGACTTCTGCAATCAATCCAGTAGTTTGATAGATCGATTCGGTCCAGAACGTCTGTTCCTGCCAGGCACAAATCGGCGTGGCACGATAAACAATCCAAGCGCACAACGATCCACTGGGTGCTAGGCACAACGCGAAGAACGCGAGGCGACAGAGGATGCGTCTTGTTGAATCGTGCATCTACGAACGTCCTTGTTCATAGTGGCCATCACGCTCCGTCGTGATCAGCCCGGCATGCTTGAGGTTGTATTTGATGCAACGTCTGGTTGCGGGTTGAGATTTCTTCAAGGGGCTCATCACGCGGAGCGTGATGGCTACCTTAGTGCTCCGTGGCCATCTTCATAAATAACTCGTAGCGTCCCTTCATCTCTTGCAAGCTGTCATTTCCGAATTTCTCGACAAGGGCGCAAGCCACCTCAAAAGCGACGACGTTTTCGACGATGACGCTGGCCGCAGACACGGCACACACATCACTGCGCTCGTACTCGGCCGATTCCGGTTGTTTGCTCCTCAGGTTGACAGATTCAAGCGGCTTGGCCAACGTGCTGATCGGCTTCTTAGCTGCGCGAACGACCAACGGCTGACCATTTGTCATCCCCGCTTCCAATCCTCCAGCATTATTCGTGGGACGGACGAAACCGAGGTTCGGGGTATTCTTTTGGCTCTCGTCAAACGTGATCGGATCATGCACTTTCGAGCCGGGCAGTCGCGCAGCTTCGAAGCCCATACCGATCTCGACCCCCTTGATGGCTTGCACTGCCATTACTGCCTGAGCAATGCGTCCATCCAGTTTGCGGTCCCATTGGGCGTGAGTTCCCAAACCAAACGGGAGGCCCTCGACACGCACTTCGACAATTCCGCCAAGTGTATCTCCATCTTTGCGAGTATCGTCGATCAACTGCTTGATCTCGGCATCACGCTGCGGATCGAGCGAATAGATTTCGCTTTGCTCACGCAGAACGAATTGTTCATCGAGCGAGACGTCTTGCGGCTCGATGCGGACTCCGCCGAGTTCAACGACATATCCAATCGTGCGAATATTGAAAGCTCTCAGCAACTGGTTGGCCAACGCGCCGGCAGCAACTCGCACAGCGGTCTCCCGAGCACTCGCTCGCTCCAGGACCCCGCGCACTGACGAGAGGTACTTGATCGAGCCTGTGAGATCACCGTGCCCAGGTCTAGGCCGCTCGATGTCTCCCAGACGCTCGAGTTTGTAGTCTTTGTTGATGACCTGTAGCGCAATCGGGCTGCCTAACGAGGTGTTCTTCCAAATGCCGGTCAAGATCTCGACACGGTCGGTCTCGATCCGCTGTCGTCCGCCGCGACCATATCCGCCTTGCCGCCGACGAAGTTCGCTGTCGATCGAGTCGGTTTCAAGTTCTACGCCGGCCGGAAATCCATCAATCATGGCGAGCAACGTCTTGCCATGCGATTCGCCAGCGGTCCAATAACGCAACATATTTTGCCAACTAGACTTGCAACTGATTCGAGAAAACGCCCCGAGGGACAGACAACTTGTTCAATCTTACTAGGACCGCAATTTGCGAGATAGGGCGGTTGTGACGGCTTCGACAACTCTCAACAATGCTGCCTCTCCCCTGACCCGCTTGTGTGTTGCCCTACATGAAAAAGTTCCTGATACAGCGTTGGTTCCTGATCGCACTTGTGGCCGTGCTAGCGATTGGAACTTGCTTCGCGAAGCAACTCGAACCGGTAACGAAACTCCACTTCCCCGGAACCGCAATGCCATTGCGATCCGTGATTGTCGCCGTCGTACTCTTTTTAATGGCATTCCCACTCGAAGCGAGTGCCATGTGGAAGGCAATGCGTCGTCCCTGGCCGCCACTGCTGGCCGTGGTCGTAAATGTCGGGCTGCTGCCACTACTCGCCTGGGGAGTTTCATTTGGTTTGAATGCAGACCTTGGTGGTGGGTTGCTCGTAGCGGCTGCGACACCTTGCACTTTGGCATCCGCTGCGGTTTGGACGCGTCGAGCTGGCGGCAACGATGCAGTGGCGATCCTCGTGACGATCATCACAAATCTGTTCTGCTTCATTGTGACACCACTGTGGCTGTTGGTAATGACCGGCGAAAGCGTTGATAGCCCTGAACTCAGTCTTGCCAACATGTCGACTAAATTGGGATCGTTGGTCGTTCTGCCGATGTTTGCCGCACAGCTGCTTCGCCGTTACAAACCGCTAGGAATCTGGGCGACTCGCGAGAAGCTCACGCTGAGCGTGTTGGCGCAATGTGGACTGTTGAGCATGGTCATGTTCGGAGCGATACGAACGGGCTTGGGATTGAGCGACCCGACACAGCCGAATTCGAGCATCTTTGACCTGTCGATGATGCTAGCGGCGGTCTGCTTCGTCCACACGGCAATGCTGTGTGTAGGAGTTTATCTGGCCAAGGCCGCCCGTTTCTCGCGTGAAGATCAGATCGCCGTCGCCTTCGCGGGCAGCCAAAAGACGCTGATGGTCGGACTGTTGATGGCGATTTCCTTGCAAGTTTCCATTCTGCCGATGGTTGCCTACCACGTCAGCCAACTGTTCATCGACACGCTGATAGCAGACCGTTTTAGGGCGAACCAGCCGGAAGCCCCGATAGCAGCCTGATGGTTGAACTTGTCGTGATGGAGTGATTCGCATAGACTCCCACCCCCGCAAACTTTGCCAGAGTCGCTTCGAGTTGTCGATCGGCAATTTAATTCGGCGAACGATCGGGAACCAATGCCGGGATGATTACGTAATACAACACAACGACAGGAAAACGACACAAGTCGCAAAGATTCACCACCCGTTGTTGCCGTTCGGCATCGTCAAGCACGGAGGTGATGTGACTGACTGTTGCGAGCGGCCCCAGCCGGTATAAGCGGCGCGGGCACTTATCAACCGTACAGAAAGTTCACGAGCGATTTACGTTGAATCTTGTGGGCTCGCGAGCCGATGAATGGAGTGCGATCGCGAAGGTCATCTTCCGCAATGGACAGCGCTCTTACGACACGGATTGCGACGCACAAGACGAAACGTGACGTACATTTTTGGGACGGACAACTTGGTCCGCGAACAGAGTGCTGCTTTCGAGTCGACTGATTTTCAATCATGGGCCCAGTCGGGCGAGTCGACATCGAGATCGTGCTCTGCGGATCGACCTAGTCAAAAGCGTCCCGGTTGATTTTCGAGCACTGATTTTCAATAAGCGGATTTTGCAAAAGGGATCAGGTACCGTTGTGCGAAGCACCTAGCGGTCCTTCCCATTGATAGCTAATCCCTTTTTGAGCTAATCCACTGGACACTAGCAGACAAATCGCGTCAGGGTTAAGCTATTGTTGTTGGTTGTAACCAACGCTACCCAGGCAATGTTTGTCGTTGGGGGAGATGATTACGATGCAAATTAACGGACCAGCACATCTACACGGCGCTCAAGCGATCAACCCGCCGCACCACACTACACGTGCGTCGCGAGTTTCGGAGGCCCAGGTCAGCTCACTGGCACAGGTCGATCAATTGGATATCTCACGCGAAGCCGACCTCGTCAGCCGTGTGCGTGAGCTGCCAGAGATTCGGCAAGATCGCGTGGCCGAGATTCGTGCTCAGATCGCGTCAGGTACCTACGAGACCGACGAGAAATTGAACGGTGCGCTGGAGCGTTTGCTAGACGAGATTGGCTAATAGGACGATGTCAGACGAATACTCGCTAGGCAGCGTTGAAGTTTCATTGTCGCCGCTGCAGCGATTTGAAGAGTACATCCAAAGCCGCGGCAAGCGCATGACGCCGCAAAAGAAACAGCTCTTGGAGCATGTCTTTAGCCGCCACGAGCACTTCGATGCCGACACACTGATCGACAATCTTCCGGATGATGCGAAAGGCATAGGGCGGGCAACCGTCTATCGCGCGTTATCCGAGTTTGTTGACGCTGGCCTGCTCCGCGAATTTCAGCTTGACGGTCGAGCGGTCTATGAGCACGACTATGGCTATCCACAGCACGACCATCTGTACTGTAAAGATTGCCAGAAGCTGATCGAGTTCCAGAGCGATGAATTGCTTGAGCTACGAGAATCCGTCGCGAGAAAAGCGAACTTTCGTGTCACCAACCACCGCTTAATAATCACCGGCGTCTGTGAAGACTGTCGTCTCTCGAAGCGTCGTCGCCGTCAGCGGTTGGACATGATTTAGATCTCAATAGCACTCTGCATGAGTAATGCTTCGACGGCGGAGTATGGGAACTGGAAGCAAAACGCTATTCAAATCCCGAGACACTAATTCAGTTGGATAAAGCATTTCCCAAGTGCTCTTTGAAACAGACGCATTTTTTCACTTTTGACGAACTCCCAGACAATGGGAATCTGTTGGTCACACCACGATGCCGCGTGCCTTCCACCGCGCATCCTTCAACCCAAGTTCCATCTTCGTTTCCATGTACCCACAGAATAAGACGGGCACCACAAACAACGAGATCAATTCCACAAACATGCCGGAAAACACCGGCAGTGCCATGGCTTTGGCGACATCAGCACCTCGACCCGTTGCCATCATGACCGGTAGCAATGCGGCAAATGTCGTGCAGGCGGTCATCAAGCAAGGCCGAATACGGCGTTGTCCGGCTTCAACTGTCGCACCCCTAACATCTTCGATTCGATCGAGCTGTCGGCGCTTAAACAACTGCTGCATGTAAGTCGCAATCACAATTCCGTCATCCACAGAAATACCAAACAAGGCGATAAAGCCGACCCAAATCGCCGTGTTCATCTCGACACCCATGACTCCGAGTCCGATCATACCTCCGGCGAACGCGACGGGGATTTGGAAGAAGATGATCAGCGCCACCGAGAAATTACGAAACTCCAAGTAGATCAGCAGCAGGTTAGTCAACACGACCAGTGGGACGATGACCAGTAGCCTGGCGTTCGCTTCAATCTGGTTTTGAAACGACCCGACGGGTAGCACTGAGTACCCAGCAGGCAATACAAGTTCACCGCGTTGTTGTGCCGAACGTAGTGCCGCGTCAACTTGGTTAACCGTTTCTAAGTCACCAGACACGCCCGATGGTGCAAAGGAAACATGAGCGACGAGCCGTGCATCTTCGCTGTTGATGATGCCAGGCCCCCAGGTCGTATTCATACTCGCAAGCGTTTTCAATGGCACGACTTCGCCATTGGGGGTCACAACCGGAAGCATTGCTAACTCGTCGATCCGCTCACGTAGATTGCGTTGATACCGCAATCGAATTGGATAACGCTCGCGTCCCTCGACGGTTGTCGTCACATTCATACCGCCAAGGGCCGCCTCGATGATTTGGTTGACCATCATGGTCGACATTCCGAAGCGAGCAGCTGCGTCACGGTTTACCTCAAACTCAACATACGGCTTTCCAAGCACGATATCGGGATTGACCGTGGCGGCGTTGACATAAGGATTCTGCCGCAGTTGTTCAGCCACCCGAAGAGAAGCCTCCGCCAGGCCATCCAGACTGTTGCCATAAATTCGGATTGCCATCGGAGCTTTAATACCGCTTTGCAACATAACGACCCGCCCCTCGATCGGCTGTAACGGCGAGGCGGGCGTTACTCCGGGCAGAGTGGCCACAGCATTGATCTGCGCCCAGATGTCCTGCACGCTCACACCGGCCCGCCACTGGTGTATTGGCCTCAACATCACATACGTCTCAATCATTGCTGCGGGAGCTGGATCGAGCGCCGATTCGACTCGCCCGATCTTTCCGAGCACATTTTGAACCTCCGGAATCTCCTTGATCAGCGCGTCCTGAGTTTGCAAAACTTGCATCGCTTCGGTGAAACTAGCGGCCGGATAAAGCGTCGGCATGTAGAACCAGCTACCTTCGTCCAACGCGATCCAATCATCCGTTCGCAATCCCGGAAACATGTGCTTCAAGGCGACATAGCCCGGGACATCATGTGGCTCTGCTCCAAGAGTCCGACAAACGGCCTCGAATGGTCGCAAAACCGTGGGCAGTCCAAGCCATGCACCTAATCCGAGCAGGATAATCGACGCCGGTGCAATCATGAACGCGAGCTTATGTTTTAGAAAGAATCTCAGCGTCGGTGTGTAAAAGTACAAAATCAGCCTGCTGGTCGGATTATCCTCGATCGGGCGCAGACGCTCTCCCGAGAGAAGCCAGACCGCCAATCCAACAACAACCGCGATCAACACGCTCGCAGGCCAGCGATCAACCGGAAAGTCCTCGCTGACACTGCCACTCCAAATCGCAAGCGTGGCCCCGAATGATCCGACAACGGAAAGCAATACTGCGGAAATCCGTAACCACAATTTCCAGCGAGACGTCCGCAGCAGTATTTTGCATAGCAGCGGGACAACGAACAACGCGACTAGCGCTGCGGCCACCATGGCGAACGTCTTTGTCCAAGCGAGAGGCGCAAACAACTTGTAGTCACGCCCGGTAAGGAAAAAAATTGGCAGGAAGCTCACGATCGTAGTTGAAACGCCAGTCAAAACGGCTGACGCGACTTCTTCCGTTGCATCAACGACAACAAGCTCACGGTCTTTGCGTGGTTCGGGCGAGAGCTCCCACTCCACCAAGTGCTGATAGACGTTTTCCGAGATGATGATGCCCAAGTCGGCAACTTCGCCAATCGCGATAGCGATCCCAGCCAGTGACATGATATTGGCATCGATACCAATCAGCTTCATGCCGATGAACGACATGAGCACTGCCAGAGGCATCGTAATCGCCACGACGATACTCGCCCGTACATGGAGCAGAAACAGCACGACGACAATCAAAGTGATCATCAACTCTTCGCGTAACGCCTCTGTTAGCGTCCCAACTGTTTCGTCGATCAGTCCAGTGCGATCGTAGACGGCATGAATGCGAACTCCGTTTAAACCGGTCTCGATCTGCGAAATTTTTTCGCGAACACGAGCGATCACCTCGCGAGGATTTTCGCCAAAACGCATCACGACCACACCGCCTACTGCCTCTGCTCCATTCAGATCAATCGCTCCGCGGCGAAATTCGGGGCCAAGTTGAACGCAGCTCAGATCGCGAATCCGAACTGGCACGCCGTCGCGCGACAAGACGACGGTGTCTTCGATATCTTTGATCGCCTGACCGCTGTCGTGATCTGCACCGATGAACCCCCGACCACGAATGATGTATTCCATCCCGCCGGATTCCACCGTCTTGGCTCCGACGTCGATGTTCGACTCTCTGACGGCTCGAATGAGGCGATCAAGTGAGACTCCATGGAAACGAAGCTTATCGGGATCAACCTCGATCTGATATTGCTTGACATACCCACCCACGCTGGCGACTTCGCTCACACCTTCAACAGCCTGAAGGTCGTACTTTACGACGAAGTCCTGAAGGCTACGGAGTTGTGCCAGATTCATCCCCGGCGGTGGTTCTAGGACGTAGTAGAAGATTTGGCCCAAACCCGTAGCATCGGGGCCCAGCGTTGGGACGACGCCCTCAGGCAAGACAGACGCGAATGTGCCAAGTTGCTCCGAGACCCGAGATCGCGCCCAGTAGAAGTCTGTGTCATCGGAAAACGTCACTTGGACGAAGCTGTAGCCGAACATACTGCGCCCACGGACGCTGGTTGCTTTAGGAACAGCGAGCAAACGCACCGACAGCGGGTAAGTCACCTGATCTTCAATGTCCTTAGGCGAGCGCCCCGGCCAAGCCGTAAGCACGATGACTTGATTTTCTCCGACATTGGGAATCGCATCGATCGGCACAGTCTGCGTACAGTACCATCCGTAGCCTATCAGCACCGCGATCAACAGGATCACAACGAGTCGTTCGCGTACACAAAAAGTAATTATTGGCCTTATCATGTTTTTTGGTCTCGCGAGCGACATTGCCGCGAATCATTCAACGTCTTTCTTTGCTCGAGCGGGAAGTTCGCCAACCTCGCGTCCACAAGTCAACATCTCGCTTCCCCAGTAAGGGTTGAGCGGTTGCTCAGACACCTGCAGCCAATCACCTCCTCCGCCGCGCACCATGTGACAGAACATGTGATGAAACGTAGTTGTTGCCGACTCACCGCGAACCAGTGTGGCGAGGGTAACAATCGCGTGACTGATGGGTCGAAACGCCTCCAGCCTCGCTTTGCCTATATCAAGATGGTGGAGGTGCTCGCTGTGTTGTGCAATCTGCTTGAGATACACGATGGATGACTTTGGCAGACTTGGGTCTGACGACAATTCTGTCGATAAAAGATGCAAGTCTTGAGTATCGGCTTCGATAGGCTTCTCGTCAGACGCCAACGATTGCTGAATCCGAAAGTATGCGGCAAACAGTGATTCAATATTGTCGCCGGTTTCGCCTGCAATCTGCGCAATGTGTATCCCCTCATGTTTTATTGGTTCTCCACCACTCGTCGATACTTGCTCTCTAACGACCGCCTTTGTCGGATCGATCAAGCTGGGCTTGCCAGCCAGTTGCATCTGCGAATCGATCAAGAAGTTACCTGCCGTGGCAACTTGCTCGCCTTCACGGATGCCGCCCAACACGATCACTTTGTCTTTGAGAATAGGCCCAAGCACGATTGGTCGGATCTCGAAACGTCCCGGCTGGACTTCGACATATACGACGCTGTTATGGCCGGCCATCAGCACGGCCGATCTCGGTACATAGAGCGACGTCGGCTGCTCGACCGGTGTATCGGAATAACCGTATTTTGATGTGGGCACTAAATCCATACCGCAAATCGGACAAGGACCCGGCGCATCACGAATAATTTGCGGATGCATCGGACTGATCCAACGCCCGGCTAACCCAGCATCAAAGACTTGGCCCTCTTGACCAATCGGCAGATAGATCGTGGCGTTCGCATAATCCCCCGGTCTTAGTTTCCCTTCCTTGTTCAGAAACTCGACGCGCACGCCCACGGTACGCTTCTTCGTATCAACCTGTGGAGCGATGAACGCAACACGACCGTCGAATGCCATGCCTGGCAATGATTGCATCTCGGCAGTCACCCGCTGACCATAGCGAATGCGTGCAGCATCCTCGGGGTATAGCTCCAACATTAGCCACACCGTCGACAGATCGGCGATGCGATAAATCGGCTCCCCCGCTTCGACATACTTGCCTTCGACAGCAAGCTTTTCGATCACGGTACCACCGATCGGCGCAAAGATTGTCAAACGTGATTTGGCAGTATCATGTTCTTCCAGGTCCTCGATCTGCGAGTCTGTCAAACCAAGTTCAACGAGGCGTTGTCGTAAGTTTGAAGCCAACTTTTCTTGTGCCGAGCGGACAGTGGCTAAGTGCCGTCGCACTCGCTTGACGCACTGCTTTACGTGTTTCCAGGTATTCGACTTGAGCCGAGTACAACTCTGGGCTGTAGATCACAGCGAGATGATCACCTTTCGCGACATCAACGCCGGTGTAATCCGCATAGAGCCGCTCCAATCGACCATCGATATAGGACGCGATCGTCGCCATACGGCTTTCATCAATCGCAATCGCCCCCACAGTCTGAATATCTGCGGAAACTGGTTCGCGTTTGGCTTCGGCGGTGGCAATATTCGCCAGCCTTCGCTGCGCCGGATCGATCTGGACTGAGTATTGATCGAGGTCTTCGATGTTTGCCGCAGCCGGCACCAATACCATACCGCAAATAGGACAACGACCGGGCGAGCGCTGCCGAATCTGGGGATGCATTGCACACGTGAATACTTGATCGGTCGACGCCCCGTTTGTCACCGGCGCGTGTTCAGCGGAGATCCAGCCTACGCGTTGTGCGACGCCAATTGCAACAATTAACAAGGCTCCTGCCGCAAGGACGAGTGTGGGCGTGAGAAAGGGAGCAGGGAGCAGCGACTGGAGACCACGATACGAGGCATTCGCTTCGGGTTTCACTCCGGAACTCTGGGCTCGCTTTTTGTCTTCTTGCATAAACATTCCTCCGACTTCAACGGACCTCCCCGGCCAGTCTGCAAAGCCCGAGTAGCCGGCGAAGCTTCGATTGCAAGGCTGTGGAACCGTGCCTGAGCAATCGTCTCCACCGGCTACTCTTACAGCTTGGCAACTAACTTTCTGGTTTCGAATGGTTATGGTCCGTCTGGCTCGGAGCAGCAAGTTTGGCTGCCTTGTCTTCGTCGGAAAGCTTATCCCACTTTGGAAGACAACCTTCGCAACAAAAGCCGATCGTTTGACCGTTCCATATTGTCGAGCCACCATTTTCGGAAACATCGTGGCCCATGATCGGGCAAACAGTGTTTACTGGGGCAGCATTTGTACTTGGCAGATCAGCCTGCGAGCAACCGACAAACAGGGCGAGGCCAACGACCAATTCGGCAGAAATCAGCATGCGCATTTGAGAATCTCCATACACTTAACTTGCGTTCTAGGGCGGATCAGCAAGTTCGAGACACAGCAAGGGAATACACGATTCGCCAGGGTGCGCCATCACCCCAAAGCTATCAACTGCCTTGACGACGAAGCGTGCCGGGCGCTCATACGTCAAGGTGGCGCGACAGCAGCAAGAAAGTGCAGGTTACGTTTGCCAGATGCAGAGAAGGGCCTGTACAGAGTGAGCCCCGGGTCTGTCGTAAGGAGCGTTTACCAAGGCATGCCGAACGGCTGAGGACTGTAGAACCAAATAAGTCCCAGCGTGCATGATCGCTGGCGAGTTCTCAACATCGCTTGCCGTTCGTTCCGATTTCTCGTTTGGAACGCAGGGAGGTAGATCGCTCTGATCTTCGCAGCCGCATCCGGAAGTCGTGACCGACTCCCGGCAGACGCACTCGCCCGACCGGCAGCACGACGTGGCGTTCGCACAGCAAGATGGAGACGTCGTCCGGACTCCGCAGCAAGAATCCAACCCCCGTGCATCAGCCTCGCACGCGCACACTCTTGGTGCTGGTAACAACCACTGCACGAGCAGCACACCGGCGGTGAAGGTGGAAATGCATCGTCGCTGGCTGTTTGGTCGCATGAAACTCAAACCGGTCACAAGCGTATTCTAGCGGCTTCCGTCTGACCTCATTATTAACTGTGCGTCGAATATTAACCAGATCAGAACGCTCTAGTTTGTAAGGACGTCGGGCGGAGGCAAGCGGTATGCTTCTCCCGAGCCAACATCCAGATCGGTGCCAACCGCCTGCTGGATACGAGCGATGGCGACTGCTAGTTCACCGACAGCCTGTTGATATCCGAGTTCGAGCATCAGCACACTGCGAACATCTCGGACAATCCTGTCGAATTCAACACCGCCATTCGAGTAGGATTGCTGGTCGGAGTTCAGAGTTTGCCTTGCTTGAGGTAGCAGGGTTGTCTCATAAAGTTGTGCCGTTTCATGTGCGGTCTTGGCTCGTTCCCAAAGGTCTCTTAGCAGCGAATCATATCGCAATCGAGCATCGTCAACGGAGGCATGTGACGCAGAGTGCTTCCAGGCCGCTTCGCTCTCGATGGCATCGTATTTCTGATGCCAGAGAGGAATCGACACCTGTGCGCCAATCGCCCAGGCGTCACGTCCAACATCTATGATCGTCGATGCAGGACGATTATCGTCGATTGCAAACCAACTGGCATTTAGCGAGATATCGGGTCGGCGTTTTAGCTTTGCGACCTCAAGACCCCATAGAGTTGCTTGCGTTAGCAACTCGGCAGCAACGATCTCCGGTTGTTGTTCCCACGCAACCTGCCGCAACATGCCATGTGTCCAATTCGGCAGTACGATTTCAAGTTTCGATGGAACCTCAATCGGAAAGCCGGTATCACGGCCTACTACGCGATTGAGTTCGGCTTTCGTCGAGGAAAGCTGCTGCGTTAGCGTCAGGACCTGCTCTTCGAGCCGGCTCAATTCCAGTGTGCCAAGCAGTACATCGCCCTGTGCCGCTTCTCCAGTTGAAACACGTGCGTTAGCAACTTCGATCAGAGGGATGAGTAGCGATTGGTTCGCACGATTCGTTTCAATATGTCTTCCGAGTACATACAGTCGGTACCACAACACGCGTGTGTCACCGACGACTCGTAAACGCTCGGCCTCGTACTGCTGTTGCATCGAGAGCGCCTCGAAGAACGCTTGCTGTGACTGGGCATCAAGCCGGCGGAGCCACGGGATCATTTGCATGACGCTCATGTTCGCTCGCTGCGATCCGGCTGCCGTTTCGATCGGATGACCGAATATATTCGCTCCAATTGTTGGGTCCGGGAGCTTGTCGGCATACTGAGTCTTGGCTTCAGCCGCGGATGCCTCCTGGGCGAGACGCAACAGACGAGGGTTCATCGCCTCCGCCAACGACTCCAGCTCGGCAAGCGACTCGATGGTGTGCAGAGTTGCCGGCGCGGTAACGGTTTCCGGGACGGCAGAGACCTCGGTTCGGTGAGCGACGAGCAATGTTGGGGATACAACTTCCGAGGTTACGCCCGGTGAGGTGGGCCTCGAAATCGATCGGGGATCGACACTTCGTCTTGGCGCTGCACAGCCACAGTACAGCAAAAGTAATAAAGCCAGTGGTCGGGCAAGCCTATTTGACATACGTTTCCGAACCATGCGAGTCTCGCTTGGACAAGCAGCCCGCGCGCAAGCGTTTGCGCTGTATCGTTGATGTTTTGAAAATGGCACGGTTCCATCGAGTACATCGGGTCGGGAGAATCATGAAAATCGGAAAAACCGCTGCCAGCAGCAAAAGAGCCAAAGGGCACTGTTCGACCTGTATCGATTAGGCAAGATATTCTCGTCGGCGACCGACGGTCAGCCAGAATGCAGCTTCTGAGTGCACCTCCACACTACTGGCGGAACAAAATTCGACTATTCAGATCTGTCGGTCGCTTGCCGTATCAATCCATCAACAAAGAGATTTAAGGATGAACCGGCGGGCGTGGTCGAAGTTGACTCCGAATCAGCACTTTGGACAGAAGAGAACGAGCAGCGAGTGGCATATCCTTCCATTCAGGCACGGTTGCATATCTCCTCGTCGAACAATCTTCTGCCGCTGCGGTTGTCTGCCGGAAGACGACGGACGAGTTTGCAAGAGAAATACATTCGGGGTTCGAAGCGGTCATTTCACCACCGAAAGCGATTGTAACCTGAACTCGCGGAACTATACGAGAACATCTCGTTCACTCCCATCGCATCCGGCGGGGACGAGTTCTGCTAAGACCGCTGACAATCGATCGCCGCTGGAAAATCTACACCGGGTAACTTAGGTCGAAGGCTGAGGCTAGACATTTACTTCAGCATCGGGCGCACTGTTACCGTACTTCGCACGAATCGGGTCGACGATCTCTGTGATGAACTCGTCGACCTGTTCCGGCGCGCGACCGACGTATTGTCTCGAGTCCATCGCCGCCTGAAGATCAATCCCGGCAAAAGCTTCGTCCGCGGCCAGGCGTGTTAGGAGGTCGTTGGGTTTACCTTCATTTTTCACGACTGCCGCAGCTGCCTGGCTGTGCTGACGTATGTGTTCGTGAAGGTCCTGCCGGTCGCCGCCTGCGGCAACGGCCGTCATCAGGATGTCCTCAGTGGCCATGAAGGGCAATTCTTCACCAAGGTTTTTGGCAATCACCTGTGGATAGACGACCAATCCATTGGTGACATTTTGATAGAGAATCAACACAGCATCGATCGCTAGGAACGCTTGCGGGAGAACGAGGCGACGGTTAGCGCTGTCATCGAGAGTCCGCTCCATCCACTGTGTGGCGAGCGTGTTGGCAGTGCTGGATTGGAGGCTCATGACATAGCGGGCCAATGAACAGATGCGTTCGCTCCGCATGGGGTTTCGCTTATAGGCCATCGCGGACGAACCGATCTGTTCCTTTTCGAACGGCTCTTCCAATTCCTTTTTGTTCGCCAATAGTCGCAAGTCGGTTGCAGTCTTATGGGCGCTTTGTGCGATGCCACTGAGTGTGTCGACGATCTGAGCATCGACTTTACGGGAATACGTCTGGCCAGTAACGGCGTAGCGTTCGGTGAAGCCAATCTTTTCGGCAACGAGTTGTTCGAGCCGCCGCACCTTCGTGTGATCGCCGTCAAAGAGTTTGAGGAAGCTGGCCTGTGTACCCGTCGTGCCCTTAGTGCTGCGAGCCTTAATCAAGCTGACGCGGTGTTCGAGATCCTCTAGGTCCAACACCAAATCGTAGGCCCATAAGCAAGCGCGTTTGCCAACCGTCGTGGGCTGTGCCGGTTGAAGATGTGTGAAGCCCAGACAGGGCAAGGCGCGATACTGCTGTGCGAAACGAGCCAGGCTATCGATCACCCCCACCAGTCGCCCACGCACCAACTCCATCGCCTCTCGCAACAAGATCAAGTCGGTGTTGTCGGTGACATAACAGCTCGTCGCGCCCAGATGAATGATCGCCTTGGCACCGGGACACACATCGCCATAGGTGTGAACATGAGCCATAACATCATGACGAAGACGTTTCTCGTGATCCCTCGCGGCGTCAAAGTCGATATCGTCGACATGGACTTTAAGCTCTGCGATCTGGGCATCTGAAATGGACAGCCCAAGTTCCTGCTCGGCTTCTGCCAACGCAATCCACAGCTTTCGCCACGTCGAAAACTTGCGTTGTGCGCTCCAAATCTGGCTCATCTCTTTGGAGGCATAGCGTGTGATCAACGGGTTTTCGTACTGCTCGTGCGACATGGCTTCGATCCGATTTGGCGTTAGAAAACGGGCATTCTAACGCCATGTGGATACACCCACTAGGCGTTGAGAGAACTGATCAACGCTGGACGCGTCCCGACGCATTGCCGCCAGCAAGCAAGGCTACTTCCGCTTCCGTGACATAGTTGAAATCGCCTTGGATGGAGTGTTTCAGGCAACTGGCGGCCACCGCGAAGTTGATCGCGTTTTGCGGGTCGGCGTACTTGTCGGAGTTCAAAGCGTGTAGCAAGCCCGCGCCGAATGAGTCTCCAGCTCCGACTCGATCAACGATGTTTCGCATCTGGTAGGGTTCGTAGTCGCCGCTGGCGTTCAAGGGTGCCAGAAACGCGCGGTCCCCGGACTTGTCAAAGAGCATTGCTCCCCAGTTGTTGTGGTCGGCCGAGATACTCTCGCGCAGCGTAATTGCCACACGCGACACATTCGGAAAACGAGCGATGATCTGGCGGGCGACTTGTTCGTAGGCCGCAGCATTGATTTGGCCGTGCGCAACATCCGTACCTTCCGCATGAATATCGAGTACATCGGACGCGTCCTCTTCGTTGCCAATCACAAGATCGACGAACGGCAGCACTTCGCCCATGCACTGACGCGCGAGTTGCTTAGGCTCGACACTCGGTCGCCATCGCCATAGCTTTTTACGAAAGTTCAAATCACACGACACAGTCACACCGGCTTGCTTCGCTTGTCTTACGAGCGCCAAATTGGTTTCGCAGGCTTGCTCGCTGATCGAAGGTGTAATCCCCGTGATATGTAACCAACGGATACCTTCGAGCGCCGCGTTGAAATCGTACTCTTTGGCCGCCGCCAAACTGATGGCGCTGTTTTCACGGTCATAGATTACGGTCGAGCCGCGTTGATTCGCGCCCTTCTCGACAAAGTAAAGCCCCAGCCTGCCCTGTTTTCTCCACAGGATCTGCGAGGTATCAACACCAAGACCGCGGAGCGTCGCGACGAGACTTTCAGAGATAGGATGTTTCGGCAGCGCGGTCAGGTAACGCGTCTGGTTGCCAAACATCGCCAACGAGGCACAAACATTTGCTTCACCGCCTCCCCAAGTGACTTCCACACTCCCGGGCAAAGACTGGCCCCAGCGAAGATGAGCTGGAGGAGCAATGCGAGCCATAATCTCACCAAAAGCTAAAAACATCCGGCGGTTCCTTGTTACATATTTGTGAGATCGTCACCTGAGTTTCCACCGAGAAGGCCGTCAAGCGTGGCCGCAATCAGCTGTCGATGCTCCAAACTCTCGGCGTACACTCGACAGATACGATGGCTGATCGGGGCATGGCTAAACAACTCGTTCGTGGTAAGCGGTCGGACACTGTCACGAGCCGAGTCGTAGAGAAAATTCTGTCCGCTCGCAGGGCCTTTAGTGTGCGGCCGATGGATGTGGCGTGCGATGTCAACGCGAAGCGGAACCTCGCGCAACTCGCTTGGCAAAGCATTCCGAAGCTTGGAGGCTACCAGATCTTGATCGCTGAAGATGTTGCTCGTTTCACGATCGGTCTCAGAAAACACTAGGCTACGCTCACACACCATGTGCCACGAGTACTGGCGATCGAGCAGCTTGCGCCATTTTTTCCCCAACTCGCGTAGCGTCAGGTCATGACTCTTGCCCCAGCGAGAAACATCCACCAGCACTGAAGATTCTGTGAAACCTTGGTAAGCATCGAGATCATCAATAGGATTGCCGCGAAACAGATAGCCTTTACTCTCCTTGAAAAGATCAGCCAATGTCAGATCAATCGCTTTCACCGTGCGATGAAAATAGATCGAGCGAAACAGATCCGACTTGGCGCCCATAAAACGCACCAATGCCGAGATCCCGCGGTCGTGGATTGTGAGTCCCTGATCCGTAAAAAAGCTGTAGTGCAACAGCCGTTCCAAGTCATACGGTTCGCGACTGTAGCCCGACATATACGCGTCTCGCAGCACGAAGTCCAGGTTATCGATCGTATAAATCCCGCTCAGCAAACTTCGCAACAAGTACAGCCACCTAGGTTGTTCCGTTGCGTCGTTGCCCCTCGGCCGTTGGATCAGCCAGGCGATCTGAGCCGGCTCAAGTGTTTCGTCATTGCCGAGCTTGCTATTCGGATTCCGGCGAACGCCTCGTAGCAAATTTCCCAATTCGGATTCGATGATCCTTGCACCCAGGGTCTCGTGGGTGAGACCAAAATCGCTAAGGAAGTACGTGTCGAGAAAATGCCCGAAGGGACCGTGTCCGACATCGTGCAACAAACCTGCCATCCGCATCAACGACTCGACATATCCGCGACTGGGCACATCGGGACAGACTTCCCGCAGGCTGTCATAAAGCTTCTCGACAGCTCGGCTCGCCAGGTGCATTACGCCGAGTACATGCTGAAATCGTGTGTGCTCGGCCGTGGGAAACACCCACCAAGCGGTCTGCAACTGGTGAATGTGCCGCAATCGCTGAACCCAGGGGTGATCAATGATCTCACGTTCAGCAGTTTCGCCGTCCGACAGTTCGGCCGCTGAGCAAAAAGGAATGTAACCGTGGACTGCGTCGTGGCTTAGGTTTTCGAGGTGATAGGGTCGCATCTGGGGGATTATGCCGCTGAGCACGCGTCGCGTCCAGGATAGGAGAAGTCACAAGCAGGGGCCTGTGAACCAAGTAGGCGCAGCCAAACGACCGCGAGTTTTTGCCGAAAGCTTTGGAAAAACCCTTACTACGCGTCAGGTGATTTGCTAACATCTCGACTTGGTAATTTGTGCGGGGAGGGCAACCTAATTGCATCTTCCGAGGTGAAAGTATTTCTCCACTTGCATCGTGGACGATACAACGTAAACCACCGTCCTCATCAGGTTATCCGCTGCTATCCGCCAACACGCCGCTTACGTCCCTCAATAGGAGATCTCCCGTGGCTCACCCTCTCCTGAGCAGAATTGTCTTCGCCCTCTCGATCGTTGTCATTGCAGCGACACAGGCAAACGCCGCGAAGCCCAGTGAGATGCTCCTGCCCAACACAACCAAGGCGTATGTGTCAGTACCGGACGTCGATAAACTGCGTGAGCACTTTGATCAGACCCAAATCGGGCTCCTGTTAAGAGATCCGGTGATGCAGCCATTCGTAGAAGATGTCCAACGCCAGATCCAAGACAAGCTGAGCGAAGCCAGCGTCCGACTAGGTTTGCGTTGGGAGGATATGGAAGACGTTTACGGTGGCGAGGTCGCGATGGCGCTGCTGCAGCCGTGGGATCACGAAGCTGCCGCCGCGACTCTCGAACTGGCTACGGTCACGGCAACCGCGCAAGCAAAAGCCGCCAAGATGAATCCCGAGGAGACTTCAGCCGCGGTCGCCATCGCAGTCGAGAAGGCGCAGAAAACTTTAGACGCAGAACGACGCGAGCAACGCGCCGTCGCGATGCTGGTGGATGTGACAGAACATCTGCCGCAAGCCAACCAGC
This sequence comes from Planctomycetaceae bacterium, assembly GCA_020638995.1. Taxonomy (GTDB): domain Bacteria; phylum Planctomycetota; class Planctomycetia; order Pirellulales; family Pirellulaceae. The sequence goes on along the minus strand of JACKHM010000005.1, from coordinate 232,207 downwards.
TGTTGGCGAAGGTGGCAAAAAATCACCTTGATAAAGGAGCGAAGCAGAGCAGTGTCGTGTTGAGCGGCGTGACCTTCTCCGTCTTCACCGATCCTAAAGAAGAGGATGAGCCCGCGGACAGAACGTCGTTCTACGGGATATACCAGGACCAACTGATCGCAGCCGATCGACAGGATGTGGTCGAGTCAATTCTGGCTAAATTTAGTGAGCCTGGAACCGATGCCCTGAAGGATTTTGAACCCTACGCGAAATCCATGGCTAATTCGCATACGGCTATGAACGGTACAGAATCGCATCTTCGATTTTTCCTCGAACCCTTCGGATATACCGAAGTCAAGCGAGCCTACAGTGGCGGCAGGAAACGCCGCGGCACAGACATGCTGCGGGTCCTCCAAAACCAAGGGTTCACGGCAATCCAAGGAATCGGCGGTCAGATCTCCTTCAAGACAAAAGAACATGATATTCGGCATCACACTCTAATCTACGCCCCCCCTGTGGAGCGAAAAGCTGGCGATCTGGCAGTTACTAAATACGATCTTGCGGCGCGGATGCTCGAGTTCCCGAACAAAACCGAAGTTGCCCCGATGTCTTGGATTCCGAGAGGGCTTGCGACTCACTTGACCTTTAACTGGAAGATGAAAGACGCGTTTTGGTACGCCGAGTCGCTCGTCAATGAGATTGCCGGCGATGAAGTATTTAAGGATGTTATCGAGAACATCCAATTCGATCCACACGGACCGCAAATCGATATTGAGAAAGAGTTAACGAATCATCTCGGCGAACGAGCTACAGTGCTGGGAGACTATCGACTGCCGATCACTCCCAAGAGCGAACGCATGATGGTCGCCATTGAGGTTACGAACCCCGAAACCGTCATGCAGACAGTCAACAAAGCGATGGAGAATGATCCTGCTGCGAAGAAACGTGAGCATAATGGGCACGTAATCTGGGAGCTGTTGAACGAAGAAGCTGAAGTCGCAGAGATCCAAATTGAGGGCTTTGACGGAGGATTCGGTTTCGACACGCCAGCGGTCGAGTCCGAAGAAGAAGACAAGCCATTCATCCCAAATTCGGCGGTCACTGTTGCGAATGGCCACCTACTCATTGCAACTCATGTTGACTACATCGTCGATGTGCTCGAACCGCCATCAACAGCGGATTCGCTGGCGGAAGCAGTAGATTTTCAAGCGGTCAGTGACGCCTTGGTCGGTCTCCAATCAAACGAGGACAGTTTCCGATTGTTTGCTCGTACGGACGAGGCGTATCACGTTACTTACGACCTCCTTCGTCAAGGCAAGATGCCAGAATCGGAGTCGATGTTGGGCAAACTCTTGAATGCAATGTTTACGTCAGAGGATGCGGAAGAAGACGAACTTCGCGAACAACAGCTGGATGGGTCAAAGCTCCCTGAGTTCCAGATCGTTCGTCGATATCTCGGCCCCACTGGATTCTTTGTCCGAACGGTAGACGATGGTTGGACAGTTGCAGGCTGCCTGCTGACCAAAGACTTGAAATAGCGTCTCGGGGATTTCTCCATTCGCCGATTCCTCGCCCGCTCCAAATGGTGGCGGGTCGGATCTGGCAGGCATCCGTTGCCATGACGCAACCCGCAAACTAGCGCTAGGCGAACCCGCTCAAAGGGTTCTGAATCATACGTAAAAAAAGCAGCCGCTCACTGGGGCAGGTAGCAAGCGGCTGCCCGACGGTCGCGTGGGACTCGCCCGCGCCATTCCGTCTCATGCATCTCATGCCGACGAAACAGTTTCGGCAACATGATTCATGCGGGGAATCTCGTGAATTCAATTACGTTGCTTTTTTAACGAACGAATGCGCCTACTAGAGGACAAGCCACCCACTCACCGCACTTGCTTCGCCCCTGATGGCAAACAGCGTGCCACGGCTTGAGCGATTGCAGACATCTGCATCTGAATTATGCACTCCTCAGGTTTTTATAAGGCAACAGTGGTGTCTCTGGGAAATCCTAACGCTTTGCAAGTTCCCTAAGGCAGTCGCTTTGACGGGCTGCAATTCGCGACCATGTGTCCAAAGTTGCCGCCACCATCAGCGGTGGCGGAGCCGGACAAAGCCGCTTAGAATCGCGGACTTCGCCAGAACAATAAGGCATGAGTTACGGCCATCTAGAAGATCACTGCAAGTCATGAGCACGTTGACGGATCAACATCGCGAGCCGCCTGTGCTTTCCGTGGCCCAGCTTACGACGCTGATTAAAGACGTACTCGAAGGGACCTTCCCGGCGGTTTGGGTGTCCGGCGAGTTGTCGGATGTGTCTCGACCACGTTCCGGCCACGTTTACTTCACGTTGAAGGATGCCGAAGCGCAGATTCGCGGAGTTGTTTGGCGCAACACCGCCAGCAGGTTGCCGTTCCAACTGGAAGACGGAGCACAAGTTGTTTGCGCCGGAAGCTTGGATGTCTACCCACCACGAGGCAGCTACCAGCTTGTCGTGCGTGAGATAGAACCGAGAGGCATCGGGTCGCTGTTATTGGCCTTGCGTCAGCTACAACAACGGTTGACAAACGAAGGGCTGTTCGCACCGGAACACAAAAAAACTTTGCCGCGGTTTCCAAAGCGAATCGCTTTTGTCACGAGTCCAACCGGTGCGGCGATTCGTGATTTTCTGGAAGTGCTCAGACGCCGATGGCGCGGCGTTGATGTCTTGGTAGTGCCGACCCGCGTACAGGGCGAGGGAGCGGCGGGCGAAATCGCGAGAGCAATCACTGCGGCGAATCGAGTGCGACCCGCTCCGGATGTCATCGTCGTCGGACGTGGTGGTGGCAGTGTCGAGGACCTATGGTGTTTCAACGACGAAGTCGTTGTGAGAGCGATTTTTGCGTCGGAGATTCCTGTCATTTCGGCCATCGGCCATGAAATCGATGTAACTTTGTCCGACCTCGTCGCCGATACGCGTGCCCTGACACCAAGTGAGGCTGCCGAGCTAGTCGCGCCCTCTGGCGACGAGTTACGAGCGTTACTTGTCACTTATCAGCAGCGGTTGGCATCTTTGCTCAGAAGTCATGCGGAGTCGGCTCGCGTGCGTCTGGAGGCTCTAGCAAATCGCCGGGCCATGCGACAACCAACGGATCGGCTACGCGAATTGGCCCGCCGCATTGATGATTTAGAATTACGAGCGAATCGCGCTATTTTGACGAATCAGTCAAGAGCCCGCGAGCGACTCACCCTCATCGCCGAACGCCTGGAATCGCTCAGCCCCTTGTCCGTAATGGGGCGGGGTTATAGTGTGACCCACGCGGCAATCGACGGTCGACTTATTACGGACGCCAGTGCGGTTTCGCAGGGCGAACGCATCGTGACGCGATTGGCACACGGCAGGTTGACCAGCCGTGTTGAAGCGATCGAAATCGACATCTGACTTCGCGAGACGCGTGATCGGAAAGGAATCTGTGGCTAAGAAAAACGCACCTGAAAAGGACCTTTCATTCGAGGAGTCGCTCGAACGACTCGAGCACGTTGTCCGGCAGCTTGAAGATGGTCAGCTAGGGTTGTCGGAAGCTTTGTCTCAGTATGAGGAGGGTGTCCGACATTTGAATCGCTGCCATCAAGCATTGGCCCAAGCCGAACGTAAAATTGAACTCCTGACTGCGATCGACGAGGACGGCAATTCTCGAACTGAGCCTTTCGACGACGAGGGGGCGACAGGGACAAAGAGTAGCTCGAAGGGCGCTCGCCGCTCTGCTCGCTCCGCCGGGCCTACGATCGACGAGAAAGGGGGCGACGTGGACACACAGCGGGGCCTGTTCTAGAATGGGAACTGCTTTGCTGGCCAGTAGATAGACACTAACGCCCCCACCTCTTCAACAGCTTTTGCGCTCCGACCCAACCAAACTCCACGCCCTATGGTCCAGACCCCTGCCCTGCCCTTCTCAGCATACGCCAAAGACACCCGCGTCGAAATTGATGCTGCACTAGAGCGATACACCGAGTTTGATTTCGATTGTCCAGCGCGCTTGCGTGAAGCGATTCGGCACAGTTTGCTGGCCCCCTGCAAGCGACTTCGCCCCCTGCTAGTGTTAATGGCCGCGGAGGCCTGCGGTTCGGATCGTGAGGCAGCGCTACCTGCCGCTTGTGCCGTTGAAATGGTACACACCTATTCCTTGATCCACGACGATCTGCCAGCGATGGACGACGATGATTTACGCCGCGGGCGCCCCACCTGTCACGCCAAATTTGGCGAAGCAATGGGTATCTTGGCCGGAGATGCCTTGTTGACCTGCGCGTTCGAGATACTCGCCCGCGACCTGAGTGAGCCTGCGGTTGCGGCAAGTTGTTGTGCCGAACTCGCCAAGGCCGCGGGAGCGTCCGGAATGGTCGGCGGACAAGTCGACGACCTGGCTGCAGAATTTCAGGATGCGGGGCTGGAACAATTAGTGCGCATTCATCGTCGCAAGACCGGCGCCATGTTCCTTGTCTCGTTGCGTCTTGGCGCGCTAGTCGCGAGAGCCGAGCCCGATCAACTCGCGTCGCTGCACACATATGGGGAACGACTCGGCCTGGCCTTTCAAATTGCAGACGACTTGCTCGACGTGCGAGGCGACCAAGCGACGATGGGCAAACGAATAGGAAAAGATTCAGATCGCGGCAAGTTGACGTTTCCAGCGCTGTTAGGCGTTGACGAGAGCACTCGCCGAGCGAGGCAGCTAGTCGATGAAGCCTGCGCCGCGCTAGCGATTTTTGGGGAACACGCGAGTCAACTGGATGCGCTCGCCCGTTACGTCTTGGAAAGGAATCACTAGACGATGCACAAACTACTATCCCAGCTCGAATCGGCTTACGATTTGCACGGCATGTCGGTTAGCCAACTCCAGGAACTGGGTGCGGAAATTCGCGAGGTGTTGTGCAATCTGTTGAGTGACCGTAGCGCACACTTTGCCTCGAACTTGGGTGTGGTTGAATTGTGCATGGCGCTGCACAGCGTTTTTGACTTCCGTCGCGATCGTCTGATTTGGGACACCGGACATCAGGTCTATCCGCACAAGTTAATCACCGGTCGCTACCATGAATTCAGCTCGATTCGCACGAAGGGTGGCCTCATGGGCTACCCTAATCCGACCGAGAGCGAGTACGACCTGTTCATGACCGGTCACGCAGGCAGCAGCGTCTCGACGATGCTTGGTTTACGCAGCGGTGATGACTTACTCGGCGAAAGCGATCGACACGCCGTGGCGGTGATTGGAGACGGCGCATTTCCATCGGGCATCGTCCACGAAGCGATGAATAACGCGGGCGGCCTGAAGAAGAATCTGCTGGTCGTGTTGAACGATAACAAGATGTCCATTTGCCCGCGTGTCGGAGGTATGGCGAGCTATCTCGATCGCTTGCGAACAAATGCCTTCTATACGGGCTTAAAGACGGAAGTTGTTAACCTTTTGAATCGTGTTCCGGTCTTTGGCGATCCCGCCGAACGATTTTTGGCCCAACTCAAAGAGGGCGTCAAAGCAGGCTTGCATGGCGGAATGTTGTTCGAAGAACTCGGATTTCGCTATCTCGGCCCGATCGATGGTCACAATATTCCAATCCTGCGCAAGTACCTGCAAATGGTGAAGACGCTCCGAGGCCCCATCCTGTTGCACGTCGTCACCGAGAAAGGACACGGCTTTCAGCCCGCGGCAGAAGATCCTGTCTTCTTTCACACGCCGCCAGTCTTTCAACGTGAAAATGGTCAGGCTGTTACGAAAAGCAGCAGCGGCGGCAAAGCGTTCACAAATTACGCGAGCGAAGCGATTCGCGATCAGATGTTGCGAGATTCACGCATCACGGTAATGACGGCCGCGATGTGCCAAGGGAACAAGCTCGAAGTAATTCGAGACGAGTTTCCCGATCGTTTTTTTGACACCGGTATCTGCGAGTCGCACGCGGTGGCATTCGCCGCTGGTCAGGCTAAGGCCGGTGCTCGACCGATCGTCGATATCTACAGCACGTTCCTGCAACGAAGCTTTGATCAAATCTTCCAAGAAGTGGCTTTACAGAATCTACCTGTCGCTTTCCTGCTCGATCGCGCTGGCCTCACAGGCCCGGATGGACCAACGCATCATGGCGTGTTCGACATCGGTTATCTGCGGATATTCCCGAATATGGTCGTGATGGCACCCGGCGATGCCTTGGACTTACCCGCGATGCTTGAGTTTGCCATTCGATACGACGGTCCCACTTCGATTCGTTATCCAAAGGCGGCTGCAGAACGCATAGATGGCCATCGGGCGGAAGTTGAACTTGGCCGTGCCGAAGTTCTGCGCGAAGGCAACGACGGAGCGATCTTGTGTTTCGGATCGCTGCTAGGCAATTGCCTGGCGGCAGCCGAACAGTTGAAAGAGCAAGGTCTCGACGTCGGCGTTATTAATGCCCGGTTTGCCAAGCCGTTGGACATATGCGTAATCGAAAGATCGCTTGCCGACAATAAGTTTCTCGTAACCGTCGAAGAAGGCCAGTTGATGGGCGGCTTTGGCAGTGCAGTCCTCGAAGCGGTTAACGCAGCCGGACTCGACGCCTCGCGGATTGTTCGTTTGGGTATTCCCGATCAGTTCACCGAACACGGTACACGCGAAGAATTGCTCGCCGATCTGGGACTGGATATCGAAGGGATCGCCGGCAAGTGCCTGGAGGTCAGCGGGATTGGTGCCCGGGAGACTGAAAGCGAAACGGTCCGATAGCATGGCCGCTCCTGATCAAGCCAATCAGCAGCCAGCGTGGCTCGCCGATCCACCCCGGCGACCGCGAGTCTTGCTTCTTGGATTCGGCGACCGTGGCTCCGTTGCTCAAGAAGCCGAACGGCTGCGACCTGTGATTGAAAATTCCGCCGAGATTGTCGGGTTCGACTTAGAATTCTCACAGGATCTATCCGCTATCAATGCCGACATTGCTGTCGTGCTGGGCGGTGACGGATCGATCCTGCGGGCCGCGAATCAGATGGGGACGCAACAGATCCCCGTTGTCGGTGTTAATCTCGGAAAGCTAGGTTTTCTTGCAGACCTCATGCCCAGCGACTTCGTTAGTCGCTTTGCAGACATCTGCGCGGGGCGATGCCGAGTCGTCGAACACCTCATGCTTTCTTGCCAGGTACTTCGCGAAGGCGTTCTATTTCATGAAGAGCTTGGACTCAACGAGATGGCGATTCTCGCCGGCCCACCGTTCTCGATGCTGAACGTAGATCTTTACGTTGACGCCGAATTGGCAACGACTTATAGTTGCGACGGGTTGATTATCAGCACCCCTGTTGGCTCGACGGCCCATAACCTGTCGGCGGGTGGACCAATCCTGAGAAAGAGTTTGCAAGCATTCGTCATCTCACCGATCAGTCCGCATACATTGACGGTTCGGCCAGTTGTGGATTCCGCTGAGCATGTTTACGAGGCGGTTGTCCGGCAACCCAATGAGACAACTTCGGTCGTTGTAGACGGTCGAACGATATGCAATTTGACCGCTAAGGATCGCGTGCGAGTGACACGGGCTGAATCAACCTTTCAGTTGGTAGAAGTTCACGGAAGAAACTACTATCGAACGCTCCGCGAAAAACTTGGCTGGGGCGGAGATATTGAACGTCGAACGTCAAACGAGAAGGAACGCCGACCCCCGAACGGCGAACGTCCAACATCTGGGGAATGACCAACCCGCAACCATCACTTCAACCTTGCAGGGATGCGAATCATGAAGTCAAGACATCTTACCCTCAGCACACCGTGCTCTTCACTTCGACGTTTGATGTTCGACGTTCGATGTCCGACACTTCTTATCCTGGCGTTATCATGCGCGACCTTAAACGCCGACGAACCAGTCTTGCTCCGGTACCAATTCACTAAAGGGGAACAAGTCCAGTGGAAGGTCATTCACCTGGGCACAACCGAGACCAAGATTCAAGGCAACACGCAGACGTCCAAGTCTCGCAGCGTTTCGACCAAAGCTTGGGAGGTCAGCGAAGTCGATGCCGACGGCAACTTCACGTTTTCACACACCGTTACAAACGTGAATATGTGGCAACAGCTCTCAGATCGTCCCGAAGTCCGCTACAACAGCGAAACGGATACCGAAGTTCCTCCCGAATACCAACAAGTCGCCAAGACCGTCGGAGTCCCGCTTGCGACGGTCACGATCAGTCCCAAGGGAGATATCGTGGGTCGCGAAGGTAGCGAAGCCAATGAAAAGTTTGGCGTTGGAGGAATCGTCATGTTGCTACCTGAAAAGCCGGTTAAGCCAGATTCGCGCTGGTACGAGCCCTCGGAACTGCATACCCGACTTCCAGATGGCCGCGTCAAGAAGATCAAGATTCGAAAGAACTACACGCTCGAAAAGATCCAAACGGGCGTTGCCACGATTTCCGTGAAAACCGAAGTTCTAACACCGGTCAACGACCCTCGCATCGAGTCGCAACTCGTCCAGCAACTCACCGACGGTACCATCAAGTTCGACGTAGACGCCGGGCGGATTATCTCGAAGGAAATGAACTGGGACGAAACAGTGGTGGGCTTCAACGGTGCAGACAGCATGATGAAGTATCTGGCGCGGTTTACCGAAGAACTGATTCCGACCGAACGGACGGCAGGTAAGCCTCAAGTCGAAGCAGATGCCACTCCCGTCGTCGAAACGGCGCGGACGTCTCGTGACGATAAGCCTGCTCTGCGACGCGAGTAAAACTCACGGTCTGCAATTAGCATTTGTCGACATTAAGGCATGGTGATTAAATCACTTCAGCCGGTGACGAGGTTGCTCGAAAGGCTCGGACAGGCGGCTTCTGTGAGACACATGCCCTTTGTTTAGCAGTGCATGGCCAATCTGGTTGTGTGTTCGCAGATTCACTCGGCAAGACGAGCATTCGCGCACTCACCATCACCATCGCGACCGTAGCGGACAGCGTCAAAATGACGCTCAATACGATCCCAATGATCATGAGCAACGGCGCGTGTGTGAACGAATCGTACGAGGATGAATAGTAAACCGGCTTCGGCACACAGTAGGTGACAGCCGGCGTTGGAGAGGATGGCGTCCGTCGGAATGGGGCCAGCGAGCTTTTTCTGGCGAGCGGCTCTCCGGCGAGACGTGCCGCGGTCGTTACCATTTGGATGAATTCGCCGCGATAGCCATGACGATCTTCACCTCGCGTGGCGTTAGCGATTTCCAAAATCGAAGCGAAGCTTGCATCTGGCAGATGCTCCGACTCCCTTAGCAACATGCCAAACGCCGCGACGACCGAAGCAAAGCGGAAATCGTTCGTCGCTTGCTCAAACTGAACTGGTGCATTTTTTACCGGTGCAACAATCAACTGACTCTGATTTTCATTCGGATGCTTGTACCGCAATTTGACAGTCATCAGTTCGTCGACGCTACGGTCATCGACGTGTGTCGTTTGATACTTCAACGGATCAACGGTGGGGACAATGGCATCGCCCGGCTCACCCGCGGGCACAATCTCGTATAACGCCGTCACTGTGTGGCCCGCTCCGATTTCGCCGGCATCTCTCTTGTCGTCATTAAATTCGTGGGCTTCGAGGTGTCGGTTCTCGTAACCGATCAAGCGATAGGCAACAACGTGCGCGGGATTGAATTCAATCTGAATCTTCACATCTTTGGCGATCGTAACCAAAGTGCTGTTGATTTGTTCGCACAGGACTTTCCGGGCTTCAGCCGCACCGTCGATAAAGGCATAATTTCCGTTTGCCTTGTTCGACAATTCTTCCATCATGGCATCGTTGTGATTACCCATGCCGAACCCAAGCACAGAGAGAAAGATGCCGGCTTTCGACTGTTGCTCGGCAAGTCGAACTAAGGCACCAGTGCTGGTCGTTCCGACATTGAAGTCACCGTCGCTACACAAGATCACTCGATTCACGCCACCCTTGATAAAGTTCTGCGCAGCAACTTGATAAGCGAGTTGAATGCCTTGTCCACCATTTGTCGAACCGCCTGCATGTAGCTGATCCAAGGCGTCCAAGATTCGGTGCTTGTCATCGCCATGAGTTGGCGGCAACACGAGACCAGCGGCTCCTGCGTAGACAACAATCGAGACACGGTCGTTCTCGTTCAATTGCCAAGTCAGCATCCGCAAGCCTTCCTTCACTAGCGGAAGTTTGTTGTGGTAGTCCATTGATCCTGAAACGTCGAGCAGGAACACGAGATTGCTCGATGGGCGCTGTTGGTGCAGTTCGTGTCCCCTGAGACCGATTCGAACCAATCGATTCTCGACTCGCCAAGGAGCATCGGCGACTTCGACGTTCACGGAGAACGGCTCGTCGCCGACCGGCGGCGGGTAATCATAGTCGAAATAGTTCACGAATTCTTCGATGCGAACGGCATCAGCCGGCGGCAACGTGTTTTGCTGCAGCAAGTGCATTCGTGTTTTCGAGTAGGAAGCCGTATCAACGTCGATCGAGAAGGTTGAAAGCGGTTGCTCGCGCACCGGAACAAAAATGTTTTCAGCAATGTAACTGTACTTGTCACCGCCGGCACCCGGCCCTCTCCCTTCATGTTGTGAGTCAAGCTGGCGTTGTCGACGAATTGCAACATTCGAACTTGGAACCGGAATCTCCTCCACGGTTTCTACCACGTGCTCCACTTTGCCCACGACGGATAGATCCGCATTGGGCTCCGCATACCTGTAGGACTCGTCCAGCGGCTCCTCCGATAGACGAGTGACCGAATCGCGTTGGGCGGAAGCGGGAGTCGAGTTTACGTCGCCGGTCCGCGACGCCCCGCTACACCCAACCAATGCTACAAGACAAACACTCGCCGAAGTGCAGGCACGCCATTCGCGCAACATGATCGGGCTCCTTGAAAGAACGCATCGAGATAGGTCAATTGTTCGATAAGACGAGAACGTCCAAGAAAATGTTTCTTGTTCGATTGATCCAGCATCGTCTGAGAAAATTCCCGACAATCGACAATTAGGCGTTCGCACCTTCGCCAGAAGGCGTGCGGCATTTACACTGATGCGATGGCTGATCGGATATCTCATTCTTTTTGGTCGGGCGTAGTTGCGATCTGTGGAACAACTGCGTTTGGTGTGGCCACGCTACTATTGCTGGACACGCGAGCTTGGTTGCTTATTCGAAATACCGCGTTACTGTCGGGAGGCGCTGTTCTAATCGCTGTGCCGACAGGAGCAATCCTGGCTTTCTTGCTCTTGCGAACCAATTTAACTGGTCGCGCCGCGCTGCTGGTTCTTTTTGGTTCGATGCTATTCGTCCCCCTTTATCTACAAGCTGCTGGGTGGGATGCAGGCTTTGGAAAGCAGGGCTGGTACTCGTTCGCGCACGGCTCCGTGAGTACTCCAATTCTGGATGGTTGGCAGGCTGCAATTTGGATCCATGGGGTCGCAGCCATCCCGTGGGTGCTACTTATTTCAGGAACGGGGCTGTGGCTAGTCGAACCAGAATTGGAAGAGGCAGCAATCCTCGACACATCCTCGCTCAATGTGTTTCTCAGCGTTACGGTATCCCGAATGCTCCCGTTCCTATCCGCGGCTGCGTTATGGATTTTCGTAACAGTGGGGACAGAGATGACGGTGAGCGACTTGTATCAAGTGCGGACGTTCGCTGAAGAAATCTACATCGATGTACCGTTTGCAGGAACGATCAATACGCTAGAGCCGAAGAGACCCACCGGCATCTCCACAGCACTAATCGTCAGCAGCTTCGTCGCTCTCACCCTGCTGTTAGTTTCGCGCCTCGTACCGCCGGAGCACTTCCCCAGCTATGCTCGTCGCCGCGTGTTCTCGCTGGGGCGTCGACACTGGCTCATAACTTGGGGCATCGCTGCGTTGGTGCTAGTTCTCATCGGCGTACCAATGCTGAATGTCGCATACAAAGCCGGATTGATTGTAGAACAAGTCGGCAGTCAGCGATTACGCCACTGGTCGCCTGCATCATTTCTGCAAATCGTTGTGGGCAGCCCACAGCAGTTCAGGGAGGAACATGGATGGACGCTGCTAATCGCCAGTCTCGCCGCGACAGCGTCACTCGTATTGGGTGCGCTACTCGGTTGGTCGGCGCGCCGTGGGAGACTGCGTGCCCTGCCCGCGGTGGCGATCACAGCTATCTGTCTTGGAATACCCGGGCCGATGATCGGATTGTCTGTGATTTGGCTATTGAATCGCGACGGCTCTGACTTGCTGGTATGGCTCTACGACAGGACAATCTTCGCGCCGTGGCTGGCGATGCTCATAAAGGCGCTGCCAATCTCAATCATGATGATGTGGTACGCCTTTCGAACGATCTCGGACGAACTGCTTGAACATGCGAGTTCCGAAGGAGCGGGACGTGTGACTCGGTTTCTCCGTTTCGGACTGGCGTTTCGCTGGCGACCTGCGGCAGCAACTTGGCTCGCGGCTTTTGCGATCGCGTCCGGGGATTTGGCGGCATCGATTTTGGTAGTTCCACCAGGAATCACCACGATTCCTGTTCGCGTGTTTGGACTACTGCACTCGGGTGTTGACGACCAAGTCGCCGGGATCTGCTTGACGACCGTATGGGGTTTTGCAGCGATCGGAGGCCTGCTTCTCTGGCTGCTAAGACCCGCGCAAAGACGACTCGGGTAAATTCAGATCTCGGAGTATAATGGCCGAATGCAACGGCTCTTTATCACCATCGCGTGCGTTTTTACAACTCTGGCCAGCAATGGCGTTCTCGCCGTCGAGCATGTTTCGATCGATCGCGATGGCAAGTCAATTCACGTTGATGGCCAGATCCTTGTTGAGGCAACCGACGGCGGTCTGCTGATTCAAGACGCGAGTGGAACGCTGTGGGCGATTACTCCAGACGAAATTGTAAATCGCGATTCTGACGCGGTGCCATTCAAGCCCGGAGATCACGAAGCGATGAGCAAGCATTTGCTGCATGAATTTCCGGACGGCTTTCGCATTCACAAGACTGCTCACTATTTGGTCTGTTACAACACTTCCGAGGCGTATGCGGAGTGGTGTGGCTCACTCTACGAACGGCTATTCCTCGCCTTCAATACATACTGGAAGAATCGTGGCTTCAAGCTGACCGAGCCCGAGTGGCCGCTCGTCGCGCTAGTGTTCGACGACCAGCGAAGCTACGCCGCGTACGCTGAGCCCGAGTTGGGTGAAGCCACATCGAAGATCATTGGCTATTACAGCCTAAGATCAAACCGAGTCGTAATGTACGACTTGACAGGTTCCGAAGCCTCAGGCGGACGACACGGTTCGACAGCCGCACACATCAATCAACTCCTGATGCGCCCCGGCGCCGAGCGAACTGTCGCGACCGTGATTCATGAAGCAACCCACCAAATCGCGTTTAACTGCGGCTTACAGACACGCTATGCAGATATTCCCTTGTGGATTAGCGAGGGAGTAGCGATCTATTTCGAGACGCCTGATCTTCGCAGTTCGAAAGGCTGGCGAAACATCGGCGGTGTGAATCAGGTGCGGCTTCAAGATTTTGGCCGATACTATCGGAATCGCCCCGTGGACTCGCTTGTGACGTTGATCTCGACCGATGATCGCTTCCGCGACCCGCGAACGGCAAGCGATGCTTACGCCGAAGCTTGGTCGTTGAATTACTTTCTGATCCGCAAGCATCTCAAGGAGTATTTGCAATACATGAAGATGCTGTCAGAAAAACGCCCGTTGCGATACGACGAGCCGGAAGATCGACTTGCCCAATTTAGAGAGGCTTTCGGCGACGACTTGGAACAGCTAAATACAGAGTTCATTCGGTATATGCGGACAGTGCGATAACCGTTGGAAGACCGCCAAACTGGGTCACAACTCGGCCGGCAACCGAGACACTCGCCGTTAACTTGCAGCCATCGCCCTTCCGTGGCTATCATATCGGCTACTAGAAACAGAAGAATCACTCTCCCGCCCACCCTATCCTGCCTCAAGGAGTTCGAAATGTCGGACCAATCGTCTCGCCGTGACTTTCTGAAAAACTCGAGCACAGCCGTTGTTGCCGGATCACTGGCCGCCACATTGGGCGCGAACCGTAACGTGCATGCTTCCGGCAGCGATATTCTGAAAGTTGGTTTAATTGGTTGCGGTGGCCGGGGGACTGGTGCTGCGGTGAATGCGATGCGCGCCGAAGATAACCTTGAACTGACCGTGTTGGCCGACGCGTTTCCTGATCGGCTGGAACATTGCAAAAACATTCTGACAAGGCAAATCGGCAAAAAGTACCAAGTTACTGACGAGAACTGCTTTACCGGTTTCGACGCATACAAGCAAGTCATGGCGTCAGATGTTGATGTCGTCTGTCTTTGCACGCCACCGCATTTCCGTCCAATGCAACTTCGTGCTGCAATCGAAGCCGGGAAACACGTCTTTTGCGAAAAGCCGGTCGCCGTTGATCCGACCGGCGTCCGTCATGTGCTCGAAACCGTAAAGATGGCAAAAGAGAAGAACTTGACGATCGTGTCGGGGCTTTGTTGGCGCTATGACCACGGTGTTCGAGCTACGATGCAGCAAATCAAGGAAGAAAACGCAATCGGCGATATCGTAGCAATCCAAGAGAACTATTTGACTGGCACGCTCTGGCATCGCGGTCGCGATGATGATTGGAGTGAAATGGAGTATCAGATGCGAAACTGGCTGTACTTCACATGGCTCTCTGGCGACCATATCGTCGAACAGCACATCCATAGTCTCGACAAAGCACTCTGGTTGAACGACGACATGCCACCCGTAAGCTGCACGGGACTCGGAGGTCGCCAAGTTCGCACGGAAGAGAAGTGGGGAAACATCTATGATCACTTCGCCGTCTGCTACGAGTGGGCCAATGGCGTGAAGACCTACTCTTACACACGTCAAATGACCGGTTGCAACAACGATGTGGAAGACTATGTGCTCGGCACCAAAGGCCGCGCTCAAGTCCTAAAGAACAGCATCGAAGGCGAAAACCAGTGGAGATACAAGGGCGACAAACCCAGCATGTACGATGTAGAGCACAAGGAGTTGTTTGCCGGGATTCGCTCTGGCAACATCATCAATAATGGCGAGTACATGTGTTACAGTACGCTGCTGGCGATCATGGGCAGGGAAGCATGCTACACAGGAAAGACGATCACTTGGGAAGAAGCCATGAACTCGCAACAGGATCTTACCCCCAAGGCGTACGCGTGGGATGACGTTTCCGTACCAGCGGTCGCGATGCCCGGCACATCAAAGTTTGCTTAACCAGCTTCTCGGTCCCTCACTTCACGACGAACTTTCCGAAGTCTTCAGCGATTTCGGAAGGTTTAGGCGTGTGACTGGGATACAAGAACTAACCGATTCGTAGTTGCGTCTCGATGCGCCGAATCGCATCTTCGACGTTGCAAGCCGCTGGACCAAGCTGGATCGTGGCGCCGTCCGACACCCAGCGGTTGACCTTCTTTTCTGCGGAGATGACCGTACTGTGACTACGTCGCCCGAAATGCTCGCTGATCTCGGAAAATGCCGCACGTGTGTACTTTCTCGCCAACCACATGGCGAGCATTCGAGGATGACTCGCCGACTTGCCCTTGCCGCCATTCTTTAGGGATCGAGCGTCCAGTCCGAAAGCTTCGCAAACCGCTCGATCGATGTCCGTCAAACGAACGACTTGGACTGTTGCACGGAAAATCTCCGCGAGAGTGGAACGAGCAAAGTCGATCGTGATGGACTTTTCGAGTGCCTCGCTCGTCGCCTCCAAACGATTCAAGGCCCCGGCGATGCGCCTCGCATCACCGGTTAGTTCTGCGGCTACAAGTTGCAAGACATCGTCCGGAATAGGCCGCTGAGAACGAACGGCCATCTGTCTGGCAATGGCCACACGCGTTTCGTAGTCGGCTGATTCGATCCCGCAAACGAGTCCGCCGGTGACGCGGGCCGCCAATTCGGGTCCAAGTCGACTTAGTTCATTCGGCGGGCGATCAGCCGTCAAAATCAATTGGCGACCTTGGCGAAGCAACGCATCCATTGTGTGTTGCAACTCGACCAGTGTTGCCCGCTTGCCTGCGAAAAACTGAATGTTATCGATCGCCAAAACGTCAACATCTCGGCACTTGCGTCGAAAACTGGGCAACCCGCTCCCCTGAAGAGCATCCAGGAAGTAGCTGGTGAACTGTTCGGATGACAGCGACAAAACGCGGCGCAACCCAAGTGATTGGCGGACCGTCGAACAGATCGCCTCCTGAAGGTGACTCTTGCCGCAGCCCGGGGGCCCATAGATGAATAGCGGCGAAACTGCACCAGGCCGCTCACAGATCGACTTGGCCGCAGTATAGGCGATCCGGTTGCCGGCGCCCACGACGAAGCTGTCAATCGTCCGCAAACCCGTGACGTTGCGACGGACCGGGCGAGATGGAGGTGCCGAAGTTCGGAACTGGAGGGTGCTAGAAGCATCTTGCTGGCCGGTGGCCGCACTCAAGGAAGGCGACGAATTGGCCGTGTCCGCCTTGGGAGTGGCATCGACTTGAAAATCCAACACGACCTCGCGCTGAACCACGTCCCGTGCGACGACCGAGATGTCGGAGCGAAACTGCTTACGCAAGCGGTCCAGGCTGAACTGATCGGGTGCGCACACAACCAGCCGGTCGTCGACCAGCTGAAATCGAACCTGCTTGCCAATCCAGAGATCAAAGCGGTCGGAACCGATCCTGCTGGCGAGGCACGTTCGCAGTTGTTTTATGACGTCCTGTGCGTCCCTAGTCACTTCCTGTGTCATCCTTCATGCGCCGCACCGAAGTCACGCCGTCCAGGCGCAACCCAACCCACTAAAAACAGGCTGGATACCGGTAGGGAAATAGCGCAAAGTCTAAAGGTTAAAAGCCTTACACCACCGTAACGTGGTGTACGACTTTGGGTCTAACGATCAACGTGAGGGCTGATTTTACGCCTGCTAGCAACACTGTCAAACCACTTGCCAAGGATGTTGGAAAAGTTTCTTGGCCGCATCGATTATCGGGCCATTTATTCGGAACTAATCCACCGGAAATGACTTCGTTCGCTGCGTGTCCAGACAAAAAAAGAGCGTGGAAAACTTGTCGCGATATTTGGCGAGAATGGACGATCTCCAAATAAAACGCTGACTGCCGACGACCGGGTGAGCCTCAGACGGCAAAGATCTTCAAGAATACCGAACGGCGAAGAACCTCAAAGAAACCCGCCTTAGTGTACGCACTGACAGCAGGGTCATTCGTTGCATCGACGGCGAGTATCAATCGCTTTCGACCTGCACGTCGAGCGAGCGATTGTGCGAATCGGGTGGCCTGCTCGCCCCAGCCATGACCGCGGGCTTCAGGAACAATTCCGAGATAAACCAACTCCCATTGTTGTTCGGCAGGATGATCGTTCAACAGCAAGCAGCCTACATCCGTGCCTTGGCGTTGGATAAAGAACCAGCGATCCGCCACGAACTCGCCAGTTTGTTCATACCCCCGTAAAACGTCATTAATGTCGCGAATGCCATCCAAGGCCGGTACGTCCAGCGTATTGACATAAGTCCGTTCAACGAGGCCCGCAAGACGCGAGCGTTGCTTGTCGTCATAAGGCACAAAGTCGATTTCAAGTCCGGTGGACGACGCTTCGCATCGCTCGAGCTGACAGAGCAAGTACAACAGATCCGCTGCATGCGTGTATCCTGCTCGCAGCAATCGTCGAGCATCTGGATTCGAACCGTCCGTAAGAACGGCCTGAGCCATCCGAATCCCGGCGGGTGGTAGTTCATTTTCCAGATGGAGTAGAAGTTGATAGGCAATTTCCTCTCCCTCTCCTTCCACCACGCGAGGCGGCCAGACAAGGGCGGTCTTGCCGGGAAGAATCTGCCCCCAAGTGACCCCAACCAGTTGCTCGCCTCGGATCGCTGCCAACAGTGTATTTTCGGGCAGCTTCCCGCAGCGAAGTGCCGCCGCAATCGTTGCAATTCTCCCGACCCGTTCTGACTCCGGCTCCTGTGATACTAGCATCACAAGCGCCGCCGCACGATGTGCATCGCTGACGGGTGTGTATTTGATCATATCGACAGGATTGGTCATAAGAGCAACATAGCCGAAAACCTTGTTCCTAACCGAGACGGGCCGCGATCGGCTGCTATAATAGACAACCAAATGGAGTACCGAATCAAATCCGAGGAGAAGATCTAATGCGACGCTGGCAAACTTGGACGTTTATGGCAGTTTTGTGTGTTGCGAATTCGTCAAATGCAAAAGCCCAAAGCCTGTTCGAGCGACTGGGACAAGCCTTCAGCACAGAAACTCCACCGCCTGTGACCGCTCCTGCGACGGAGGCAGCCCCTGCACCACCCGCCGCGGAGGATCTCCCAGCACCACCATCGGCAGCGCCTTCTTATACAGGACGTCCTACGTTGGGAGTGACGGTCGATCCGCTGACCGACGATGTCGTACGGCAACACCGTTTGCCGGTTCGTAGTGGCGCGATAATCACAGCGATCGTCCCCGGCTCGCCGGCTGCTCAGGCCGGATTGCCGCTTGGTGCGGTCATCGTGGCCCTCGATGGCCGTCGTATCGATTCGCCCGCAAACCTGGTGACTGCAGTAAGCAGTGCGCCAACTGACCGCGAAATCGAACTCTCGTATTACGATGGCGACCGCCTGTACCGCAAACGTGTTCATCTGCTAGGTGCGGCCATCGCCCAGGCTGCTCCTGCGGCGCCCGCGCCCGTTCGTCGCGAACCGCAACCGCTCCGTGGCGGAACTTCGTTGGAAGAACAGCTAGGTGGACAAGGCCAGCGCCCCGTCCTGGGTCGAGTGGGGCAACTACTCGATGGACTCGTCGCACCGGCCTCGGGTGCCGCACCGTTTACGCAACCCGCTGCCGACGCAAACGAGACGGCGCTGCTCCGCGAGCAAGTGAGTTACTTACAGCAAGAGCTCGAAGCCGTGCGAGCGAGACTCGCTGCAATTGAATTGCAGTTAAAATCCCAAGCCTCGGAGTAGTAATCGGTTTACCAGCGTTTGGTGAGTCGATCATTATTCAAGGTCTCTTGTGCGCGTGCACTCAGCTGTTGGCCAACCCCTGGCTGGTTTAATTCGAGCATGACCTCCAGCCGCTCATGTGGACGTTGGGCTCGAATGACCGGGGCATGTGAAATGCGCAGTACACCAGTTGGTTGACCGTTCCAACGCGAGAGATAAAGTCCCGCGCCAAGTGCGGGCTCCGAGCGGAGATTGAATCGCTGTGCGGCAACCTGTACCAACTCGCAGGCGTCACCCGTCAGACCGTCAAACGTGATGCGACGTAACTTTTGGAGGTTGTCGAAATAAAACGTGAGCGATCCGGCTAGGTCGCTAAGTTCGGTGCCGGTGACCAGCGCGACGCGGAACCCTGAGAGTCCGGGTTCGGTGTGGATCGTGGATACACGCGACCAACGCTGCATAATCCACGCAGGTGTGACATCCGACTGCATGATTTGACCAAGTTCCCCGACACCGCCGGTCAAAGCCGCGTCGTTGCCCGGCGTCTCGAAACTGACGCCTGGTAACTTGTCGCGACGAAGAAATGTCTTTCCAAGTTCTGGCGTTTGGTCGCCACCGAAAGACCACTCTTTCTTTTTAAGCGAGGTCGCCCACTGTTGGACCTTACCCTTTACCGCTGGCGCGAAATCTTCGTTGAACCACGCGTAAGGTATACCGGCCGCTGCGCCGAGCAATACGAGAAAGCGGATTGGTCTTCCGAACATCATGCCGATCTCCAAATCTGAACAATGCCTCATCGTCTCAAGTCGGCGGAGGAAACGCCAAGACTTTGCGTAATACGCGCCGGACCAAGCAGATTGCCTGACGGGCGCGACTGCTATGGGATGCATCGTCAGAACGATTGGCTCAAGCTGAACGGCGATTACGCCTCACCAAACTGATCGTTCAACTCCGCTTGCGTGACGCCTAGCAACGAGGCTGCATATTCCTCGTCATCGTAATACGCTTCCCGTTCGCGTCCCAGTTCCAAACCCAAAGTGCCGAGCATGCGTTCAGCCGTTTCGTGCGGATATCGCCGTTCGATATGTCGCAGAAAGTGTACGAACTCGGGATCGCCAGCAGCGTGCCAAACTGATTCCCACCGCCCGATCAAGTGCCGTGGGTTGTGCTCGATGATTCGCTGGCGACAATATGCAGCAATGCGAGGTAAATCCGAGCGTGCGGCGAGAACGGCGGCAAGAATTAGAAAACGATCGCGTGCATGCAATCGCCTCCTCATCTCGCTGGCCCGCGCCAAATGAAGATAAATTGCCATACGGTCGATCTGATCGGACATACCGCCATCTTCCCTCACCCCAGATCACATGCCAAGTGCCTGAACCAACAATCGACGATTACCGCTGGCTTGTCAGCGAATATGCTCGACCCTTCCTGGACGAAGCAAATTCCTCGGCAACCTCCTATGTGGCGTTAAACAAGCGTTTGCGTCGAGACTTGACATCGGTACGGACTCATTTGGTTCTGGAACAAGTCGAATTGCGTGAGCGGGCGCGGGCCAAGTTTTCGCAACCAGAGCACATGTTCTTCACGCGAAAGTTGCTCGAGCAATCAACCGACGAATGGATCGCTGGGTACAAAGCGAGTCGCTTTCCGAAAGGTCAGCCGGTGGCCGATCTGTGCTGTGGAATTGGGGGGGATTCATTGGCGTTGGCGGGACGCGGTCCCTGCGTGGCCATCGATCGTGATTCGATTGCGACACTGCTCGTCGAAGCGAACTGCCGCGCCTTAGATGCGAGTGATTTGACTTGTGAAGTTGCCGACGTCCTTTCGATTGTCGAAGGACTTAGTTGTTCAGCATGGCACATCGATCCTGATCGTCGAGTTGCCAAGCAACGCACTTCGCAAGCAGTCTATTCAGAACCAAGCCTTGATGTAATTCACAGGTTGTACCAGGAAGTAAATAACGGCGCTATAAAACTCGCCCCAGGAGCCGAGTTAAACGACGACTGGATTGAAGAAGAAACTGTCGAGTTGGAATGGATCGGCAGTCGCCGCGAGTGCCGGCAGCAAGTCGTATGGCTCGGCGGATTGGCCCGTCGCGTTGGCCAACGCACGGCAACAATCGTGCATCGGCAAGACGAAAGCCACTCGTTCACTGGCGATGCTGATCGAGAGGTCGATGTCGCGGTTCCCGGTCGATTCATCTACGCTCCTGCTTCGACGCTACTTGCGGCGCGGCTCGACGCAGCTTTGGCGGAACAACTTCAGTTACGAGCAACCAGTTATGGCGTGTGCTACTACAGCGCCGACCAGTATTGCGACTCGCCGTTGTTTGACGTGTTTAAAGTTGACGAGTTGATGAACCTGGACGTGAAAAAGTTACGACTCCTGCTCCGAGACCGCAGAGTCGGGATGCTAGAGATCAAGGTTCGCGGCGTCGAAATCGATCCGGCCAACTTAAGGAAGAGGCTGCAACTGAAAGGGAATATGAACGCGAGCCTTTTGGTTTTCCGAAACGAAGGTGAAGTTAAGGTCGCCGTTTGCCATCGATATGCGCCAACACAGACTCAGATGTAGTACATGTTCTCCAACTGTGCGGCTGTACGCTCCGCCAAGTCTTTAAACGTAACCGCAGTCAACATCTCACGCTCGACCGAGGCCACGTCTTGCCAAGTGTCCATTAGCGTCCGTGACGCAGCAGATTGCCTGGCAACGCTCGTCACAGGATCGGGCGATTGTGCATCGCTGACGGCCATAACTTCGGCCAGTGTGATCTCGCTGGGAGGCTTGACCAGTTGATATCCGCCCGCTGCTCCGCGAGTACTGCCTACGATACCGGCAGATTTCAGTTGCAACAGAATCTGGACGAGGAACCGCGAAGGAATACCGTTCGCTTCCGCGATGTCGCGAATGCGAACGGGCCGGCCTTGATCATATCGGGCAGAAAGTTCCAGGACGGCGATGCAGGCGTACTCGGTCTTGGCAGAGATATTCACTACGATTCGATCTCAATCATCAAGCGAATGCAAACCGCACTCGGTCTTCTTAAAGCCACTCCACCGCCCTGCCCTCTCGTCTTCACCGAACATCACAGCACGCGTGCATGGCCAACAGCCAACACTGGTGTAGCCTTGATCGTGCAATGGGTTATAGGGGATGTCGTGATCGGTGATCAATTTCCAAACGTCGCTCTTTGTCCAATTTGCGAGAGGGCTGACCTTAACCAAACCAAATTTCTTATCCCAACCAACGATCGCCGCACGCGCGCGATCAGGACTCTGGTCGCGGCGAATCGCACTTGCCCATGCATGTTTGCCGACCACTGCGTCGTGAAGCAACTTGATCTTGCGATCGGCGCAGCACTGATCCGGATTTGTCTTGTACAGCGGTCCACCGTGCAAGGATTCATACTGTTCGACTGTCAGTTCCGGGCGTCTGTACTCGATTTCAATTCCGTATCGATCCTTGACACGCTCACGCAGTTCTAGTGTTTCTTTGAACTGATAGCCGGTTTCGAGATTGAAGATCGGCGTCGCAGGCGCAATTTCCGCAAGCATATGAATGATCGTCATGCCTTCCGGTCCAAACGCCGTGGCCATCGTGAAGTGAGGTGCAAAACGATCAACCGTCCAGCGAAGGATCTCCTGAGGTGTTGCGGATTCTAACTCTTGGCTCCTCGCGGCGAGTTCCAATCGCAATTCGTCCGTCAATTCAAGCGCGGTGGGTGCGATGTTCATTTCCGTGTTGATCGTTGCTGCCAAGACGGTGGGAACAGAATCCGGGTTGGCAGCACGGGATGCTCCCACTGTTTGGCTAATACTCGTCGTGAAGTCCATGACTTCTGAAAAGTCGGGTAAGGATTCAATCGGCTAGAAATGTTACTTATGTTGACAAACAAAGTCAACTATCAACTCCAGCCTATCTCTTCATCGGTGCCATCCTTAATGTTCTTAAGGCTCATCACGCTAGTAAGTCACGAACCCTGACACTTGACGGTCGCCGTTTGGGGCGTCACGATGCGGCTCTGGACGAGCTAGCAACGAGACAACTTTCAACGAGAACGGGAACATGACAGACAGCTCTAAGGTCTATCTAGCAGTTGATTTAGGGGCCTCCAGCGGTCGTGTGGTGGCAGGCATCTTCGATGGCCGTCGGTTACGACTCGAAGAGGTACATCGTTTCGAAAATGGCGCGATCCGAGCTAACGACCGAATGTACTGGGATTTGCTGGCACTCTGGCAAAACATTACGGACGGTCTGCGGGCGTCCGCGGATCGCTACGGCAAGCGTGTTTCTAGCGTCGGAGTTGACACCTGGGGCGTGGATTATGGTTTGCTCGGCGCGGGTGACGAGCTGCTCGGAAACCCATACTGCTATCGAGACGCGCGCACCAATCAGGTGATGGAGCAGGCGTTTGAGATTGTCAGTCGCGAGGGCATCTTCGCGGAAACGGGGCTTCAGTTCATGCAGTTCAACACGCTGTTTCAGTTGTTCGCCATGAAACAGCAGAATCCCAAACTACTCGACTCCGCCGAATCGTTCTTAATGATGCCGGATCTTTTCCACTGGTTGCTGACCGGAGAGAAGGCCAACGAATTTACGAACGCCTCAACAACGCAATTTCACAATCCAACTGAAAACGCTTGGTCGGACTTGCTGTTCGAAAAGTTCGACCTCCCCAAGAAGATTCTGGGAACATTGTTGGCGCCGGGAACGCGTCTCGGAGGATTGCGATCCTCGGTCGCAGAAGCAACTGGGCTGCAGGACGTCAGCGTTGTCCTACCGGGCACGCACGATACTGCGAGTGCGGTGATGGCAGTTCCAGCAAGCGGCGCCCCGACCGAGAATCCAAACTGGTGTTACATCAGCAGTGGCACTTGGTCATTGATGGGAGCAGAGATCCCAGCACCGGTGATCAATGACCGCTGCCGCGAGTTCAACTTTACTAACGAAGGTGGCGTTGGCGGGACGACACGACTGCTGAAGAACATCGGCGGTCTGTGGTTGGTGCAGGAATGTCGGCGGATCTGGAAGCAGGAAGGTCGAGAGTTGGGATGGAGCGAGCTAGTGGATCGCGCGTCGGCATCGCCGGCGCTGCCCAGTCTAATCAACCCGGATGCCGCAGAATTTATTGCACCCACGAATATGCCGCAGGCGATTCAGGAATACTGCCGTGCGACAGGGCAACCGTCTCCGGAGGGCGTCGGTGAAATAATCCGTTGCGCCCTGGAGAGCCTCGCATTACGATACCGCATGGTGCTGAACTGGACTCAAGAGCTCACAGATTCGGATATTAACACGATCCACATTGTCGGCGGTGGCACTCAGAATCAACTTCTTTGTCAGATGGCTGCGGACGCATGTAAATGTCGAGTGGTTGCTGGCCCGATCGAGGCGACGGCAATTGGAAACGTGATGATGCAAGTGGTCTCGTCAGGTGAAGTGAGCTCCATTGAGCAAGCTCGGGAAGTCGTACGAAATAGCTTTGATGTGCAAGAGTATACGCCTCAACAGACGCAGCGATGGGACGAGGCGTTCACAAGGTTTCAAAAGCTGGTGTAGCTGGGTCTGATCGACGTCGGGGTCATCTAAGGCAAGTAAGAACGGAGTAGCAGGATGATAAAAGTCGGATTGGCTGGTGTTGGTTTTATGAGTTGGATTCATTACCTCGCGTACCAAAAGGTGCGCGGTATCCAATTGGCCGCAATTTGCTCGCGCGACGAAAAGAAACGCTCTGGAGATTGGCGAGGCATTCAAGGGAACTTCGGACCACCCGGTGAACAGATCGACATTTCCAAGATGCGGACCTATGCAACCATCGATGAGTTACTTTCAGATCCGGACATCGATGTCGTTGATAACTGCTTGCCACCGCACATGCACGCTGATGTGTCCGTACGTGCTCTCCAGGCTGGTAAGCATGTCTTCGTCGAAAAGCCAATGGCGCTGACCGCTGCGGAATGCAACAAGATGGTGACCGCCGCAGAAAAGGCCGGCAAGCAGATTCTTGTTGGCCACGTGCTGCCTTACTTTCCTGAATATGCCCAAGCGCGGAAAGTGATTGACAGCGGCAAGTACGGCAAAGTCATCGGAGGCAGTTTTAAACGCGTCATTTCCGATCCCCTATGGCTGAAGGACTTTTACAACCCGCAAACCGTCGGTGGCCCGCTCGTGGACTTACACGTTCATGATGCCCATTTCATACGACTGCTGTTCGGGATGCCAACAGCGGTAATCAGCCAAGGACGCATGCGAGGTCAGGTCGTGGAGTACTGCAACACACTATTTCAGTTCACCGATCCGAATCTGGTTGTGAACGCGACCAGCGGCGTCATTAACCAACAGGGACGGCCATTCACCCACGCCTACGAGATCCATCTCGAGAAAGCGACCATGCACTTCGACTTCGCCGCCTTCAGCGACGCAGCCGAGCTCATGCCGTTGAAGATCGTCACAAATTCAGGGAAGGTCATCAGGCCCGACCTCGGGGAAGGCAACCCGGTTCGAGGATTTGAAGGCGAAATCAAAGAGGTCGCCCGCGCAATTAGCACCGGCAAACCATCTGAGATCCTCTCAGGTGAATTGGCGCGTGACGCTATCGTCCTCTGCCACAAGCAATCGGAATCCGTGAGACGAAGGAAACTAGTGAAGATTTGACGCCGCAAACAAATGTTTCGCCTGTGTTTTCAACTCGGCTCGAAAAATACATCGATAAAGATTGATATGTGATGCCGATTCGGTGTAAAACATGGGTTAATTGCAAGGAAGACGCGTTCGGGATGGTTTAAATTTGGTCCGTTCTTTCTAGGAGGTTACTATGTTTCCGATCTGGTCCAGTAGCTCAAAGCCTTACTGCGATGGTGTCTCACGACGTAGTTTTCTCCAGGTCGGCGCACTCGGTATCGGCAGCTTGACACTCGGCGACCTTTTACGCGCAGAAGCGAACGCAGGGATCGGATCATCAAACAAAGCGATCATCAACATTCACCTGTCGGGTGGCCCGTCGCATCAAGATATGTTTGATCTAAAGCCTGATGCTCCGAAGGAGTTTCGCGGCGAGTTCAACCCAATCCGTACAAACGTCCCAGGATTTGATATTTGTGAGTTGTTTCCGAAGCTTGCGCAGATGACCGACAAGTTCGCGGTGATCCGCTCACTGACGGGAATGATCAGCGATCACTCGGACTTCCACACACAAACAGGACACGGTCGAAAGGAACTTGAGAACGTCGGCGGTCGCCCTTCCATCGGTAGCGTCGTCGCGAAACTGCTCGGTCCGTCCGGCAGCGGTGCTCCGCCGTTCATCGGCTACAACGGCAGCTACCCTGGGTTCCTTGGCCCAGTCTACAAGCCTTACAAGCCACAGGGCGGTGATTTGCGTTTGTCGGGCGCAATGACGGCAGAGCGGCTGGAATCCCGAACCGAGTTGCTAACCTATCTCGACCGTGCTCGCCGCGACGCAGATCTTTCGGGCCAAATGGAGGCGCTTGACTCTTACACGCAGCGAGCCGTTGATGTCGTGACGTCGGGGTCGGTCGCTGACGCGTTGGATTTGAACAAGGAAGATGCGGAAGTTCGCCAGCGATATGGAGGCAATGACGGCAATATGTTTCTCACCGCGCGAAGGCTGGTCGAAGCCGGAGTTCGAGCCGTCAACTTCAGTTGGGGTGGCTGGGACACACATAGCAACAATTTTGTCACTCTGCGAAAGCAGTTGCCCAAGCTGGACGTGGCAATGAGTGCATTGCTGCAGGATCTCCACGAACGAGGCATGGACAAAGACGTCTCCGTGGTCATGTGGGGCGAGTTTGGTCGCACTCCGCGAGTGAATAACAACGCCGGTCGCGATCACTGGCTCAAGCTCGCAACCTGCTTCTTAGCGGGCGGCGGAATGCGAACGGGCCAAGCGATCGGTACATCCACTCGGTACGCGGAAGACGCGATGGATCGACCAGTCCATCTTCAAGAGGTCTTCGCGACGCTCTATCACAATCTCGGCATCGATGTCGACCGCGTTACGTTACAGGACCCGAACGGACGACCTCAGTATCTGGTTGATCGTCGTCCGCCGATTCACGAGTTGATCTGACCTTCGATCTTAGCGAAGCGACAACACGATTCCGATTGTCAGCGGGAGCACGGAGACCGTAACGGCGAGTACGGCTACGGCAGTCGGAGGAGGTGCGTGTCGATAGCGATATACGAGTGGCGTTAGGCACAGGCAAACGATCCCCGTGATCGTTGCCGTGAACAGCAGAAAACGAGGAAACGCGAGCAGCGAGCTTGGAGCGGTTTCCACGGCAATCAGCACAATCCGCAGAATCCCGCCCACGACTTCTGCTCCCAAGGTTGCCATCGCTGACAACATCCATGCGACCGTGAGGATCTCAGCGCGAGTGTCCTCCGCGATTGCAGAGGGTGGCGATAATTTCGCTTTTCGCTGACGTTTCTTAACCACAAGATTCGATTCATTCCGCAACAAGAAAAGCAAAAAGGCCCAAACAGATCCGCGGGCCTGCTTGAGCCTTGATTGTGCTTAAAATCGCGCGAAGCAAAAAGGCCCCAATCGAACCTAATTATTACACACCGTAGTAATGAACGGTTACATCGCCATGATGTCCCACGACGATGCGAACGGTGTAGCCACAGCACCAGCTGTAACTCGTGATACCTCGGCCAAAGAGTCCATTGCGACCGCTGCCCATCGGTTGCCCGGTGCAACACGAGGGCAGACAGACAGGTACGGCGATTGGACAGCAAGTCCTTGGGTCGGTGACAGTAAGTACGGTCTGGTAAGAAGATCCACAACCGCAGCAACTTTTCCGATGCGGGCAATGTTGAACGTACCGAACACAGCTCGCCACGGCACTCTTCTGATAGCCACCCTTTTGTTCGGCCTGATAAGGCATTTTCTGGACGGATTGGTACTGCATCTTCTGGGAAGGAGCAAACCAACTTTGCTGAGCGGGCATTCTTGGTGCAGGTAGTGCCTCCAGCCCTGGTGCAGGATCTGCCTGCCGATTGAAAAGATTACGTGCCTCAGTAGTGTTTGTGACGACGGCCACTAGCGCCAACGCCATCACCGCTGTTACAAGTCGGGAAACCATCATTACGCTCCTATTCACTCAATTTCGACTGGTTGGAACGCGAAAGCCGCATTCATGCTAACGACGTCAACCTTTCCCCAGTTTAGCCAAACCACCGCTCAATTGAACAGGCGTCGAGCGAACTTCCATCAATATTGCCCAAAAAACTTCCGAATGCCGTCGATTTGCATCTCGTCGAATCTTGACCTAGATTTCAGATGGTCACAAAAAGCATCTCATCACAGTCGAGCCATGTCTGCTCCGACGTTTGTCGGCCACGTCCATCGAGGTTATCTTGCACACGCTCACCGAAACGCTTCAGCAGACCGTCGAAGACTTTCATTCGGGCCAGTCCGATTGGGAGCACGCGGTTTTCGAACTGTTCGATGACATCGATCAGTTTCTCGCCGCCGAACGGAGCACCCGGAATGGACCGATGAGTGGCGACATTACGCATGATTTTGCAAGCTTAAAGGGGCTGGTCGAACAGCAGACTGAGGTATTGAGCGCACTAGTCAATGCGCTTACTGGACAGCCAACTTCGCAAGCGGAGGTAGACGAATTCACTCCGGGGGTTCCTTCGTCCGGACCGGAAGTCGATCCATTCGAACGCCTTCAGCAGGCCGTCGCGGCAGCATCGGAGACCGGTTGAGTAAGCAAACATCATCGCGAGGGGCAGCGGGGATGCAATTACTTTGGCGGAGAATTAGAGGAGAGGCGCATGCAGCGTCTCCGTCGTACAACATAGAATCGGCGTCTCGGCTTTCGAGCAACTTTGGCGACGCTTCACGTGATCGCACAGAACTCGTAACCAAGATGATCGACAGCCATCGGTGCGCGCTGCTGCTCCGCCCTCAACTTGCAAAAGATATCGAGGCGTCGCTGCTAAAAAAGACCATCGAGCAATTTCGCCGCGACGCGAGTCTTATCCCATCAGGTCGCGTTCGACTGGATCGATGGCGTGTCGATACGGAAGCCAGTTCCGACTCAATTGGATCTACAGATCTCTTTGACGTTGACGCGCTGTATTTGGACCGTCAGGCAGTCACAAACGAGCAGTTCCAACACTTTGTCGATCACGGAGGCTACGAGGCGGAGTCACTGTGGAACACTTCGGTTTGGCCCGCCGTGAAAGAGTTCATTGATCAAACTGGCCGGAACGGCCCAAGGTTTTGGTCTCAGGGGCGCTACCCCGAATCAAAGGCGACCCACCCGGTCGTTGGCGTCAGTTGGTTCGAGGCGGAAGCCTATGCACGATGGGTCGGAATGCGTTTGCCGACCGACGCCGAGTGGGTGCGGACAGCTAGTGCTCCGATTGACAGTGATGGAGCGCTCGCACAACGCAAGTATCCCTGGGGCGATACGTTCTCGCATGAAATGGCCAATCTTTGGACTAGCGGAGTTGGTGACACCGTCTCGACCCTGAGCTATGCCGCCGGAGATAGTGTTTCGGGCGTGCGGCAATTGATCGGAAACGTGTGGGAGTGGACGTCCACTAGTCTTCAACTGTGGAATAGAGATGTTTTAGTTCCGATCTCAGAACCCATGAAGAGCCTACGAGGCGGGGCATTCGACAGCTATCTCGAATCGCGGGCGACGTGCCAATGTCGGAGCGGTGAGAGCCCGCTGGCTCGACGACACAACATTGGCTTTCGTTGCGCGGTCGCCGCACACGATGTTGCCGCGTCTATTGCCTTAGTAACCGATACGAGTACATCATGAGTCGACTGGTAAGCGCACAACTAGATTCCTACGAGCTAGCGCACTACGCGGTGGAAGTGCCGTGCTTCGTCTGTGATGGAGGTAATCGGCACGACGCCGAGCGGTGCCGCCACTGTTACGCACCACTGGCCCTGCGCTATCAGGTTACCGACAAACTCGCAAAATCCTCCGACATGATAGCAATCCTGGGACCTCGCGACGCCGGTAAAACTTCTTATCTCGGCATGCTTTGCGACACGCTTTCGCGTCAATCGGAATCGTGCCAAGCGATCTCACGTGGCGCTTTCTCGGTAATGCTTCAACAGCGTGTGATTGCGACACTCACCAGTCAACAATTCCCCCCACACACATCCGAGGAGGCAGAAAACTGGCACTGGAATCATCTAAGTATCACAGAACCGAGTAGCCGTCGTCAGAGAGAGTTGATATTCCCGGATATGTCCGGTGCCGCAATGGAACGCGAACTGGACCACCAAGCTTCGCCGATCACTCGTGCGTACCTTAAGAAATGTTCGGGGGCAATCATTCTTTTGGATACACAACGAATCGAACAAGGCGATCCCGTGCCCGACTTCTTCGCAATGAAGGCGCTCAGCTACCTCGGGGAGTTTGGCGGTAAACGACGCGAGGCATGGGCCAACAAACCGATTGCCTTTGTGTTCACGAAGTCAGACCAGTCACAGGCATGCTTCGAAGCTCCCCGGTCGTACGCGGAAACTCACGTTCCCGGTTTGTATCGCCGTGCGGTCGCGACACTCAAACGCAGTGAGTTCTTTGGGGTGTCCGTCGCCGGCGCCACACTCAATTTGGAAGTCGACGGCGCACCAATGTCACTACCTCTTCGCATCGAGCCTCGCGGGATTTGCGAGCCGGTCACTTGGCTGCTAAAACAACTGCGTTAGCAGCCGGTTACTTGGCGCCAACCAGTTGCGCCTGCTTCCGTTCCGCCACGATCTCGTCCTGAATGTTCTTTGGCGTTTGACGATAGCACGCCAACTCCATCGAGAACACACCCTGGCCTTGCGTCATACTCCGCAAGTCGGTCGCATAGCCAAAGGTTTCAGCAAGTGGAACCTCGGCCGTAATTCGCGAAACGCCATCGCGGATATCCGTCGAAGTAACGATGCCACGGCGCGACGTCAGATCGCCGACGATTGACCCTTGATAAGACTCGGGTGCCTCGATCTCGAAATTCATGATCGGTTCGAGCAACGCTGGCTTGGATTTCTGAAAGGTCTCGCGGAAACAACCGCGGGCCGCCGTCTGAAACGCGCGGTCCGAGCTATCCACTTCGTGGTAAGAACCGTCAACCACAAGCATCTTCACGAGCACAACGGGGAAATCTGCGACAGGGCCCTTGTCGAGCGACTCGCGAAACCCTTTCTCGATCGACGGAATGTACTGTTTCGGAATCCGCCCACCGACGATTTTCTCCTCGAACACAAAGTTCTCGGTCGAGTCCTCGGGCAACGGCTCCAACTGGCCCTTAATATGAGCGTATTGCCCTGAACCACCGGTCTGTTTTTTGTGCTTGTAGTCAAATTCGACGACCTGTGTCGGAGCTTCTCGGTAGCTCACGCGCGGAGCGCTAACTTCGCAGCCCACGCCGTACTCACGCCGAATTCGTTCGACGTAGATGTCCAAATGCAGTTCTCCCATCCCCGCGATGAGCACTTCGTTTGTTTCGGGATCGGAAGTGACGCGGAACGTAGGATCTTCCTTTCGGAATCGCTGAAGTGCTTTGGCAAGCTTGTCGCCATCGCTACGACTGAGCGGATTAATCGCGACCTTAAGCACCGGCTCGGGGACAAAAATACTCTCCAACGAGCAGTAGTTACTCTCCGCAGCATAGGTATCACCACTTGCACAATCGATTCCCATCACCGCGACAATGTCACCGGCGGACGCGGCGTCGATTTCTTCGCGTTTATCGGAGTGCATTCGAACGATGCGACTGAAGCGATCCTTCTTGCCGGTCCGTTGGTTGAAGTACATGCTGCCCTTCTCGATGGATCCTTGATAAATCCGCATGAAGGTGAGTTGCCCGTAAGGATCCTCAACAATCTTGAAGGCCATACCAACAAAGGTCTTGCTGGGATCTGGCGAAAGCTCAACTTTCTCTTCCGGGTTTTCGATCTTGCTGGCCTTGATCTCTCGATCCAACGGCGATGGCAAGTATCGTATCACCGCGTCCAGCAGTGGCTGAACACCCTGATTTCGGAACGCCGTCCCGAGGTAGACTGGAGTTGCTTCCTGCTCTTGTACCGCGTGCTCCAGCACGTCGTGAATGAGATTCTCGGGGATCTCTTCCTCCGACAGCAACAGTTCCATCATTTCGTCGCTGTACATGGCGAGCTGTTCCAGCATCGCTCCCCGTGCTTCGACAGCCTGATCCTGATAATCTGCTGGGATTTCTTCATAAGTAACGATTTCGCCTTCATTGCCGCTGAAGCGAATTGCTTTCATTTGCACGAGGTCGATAACGCCATTAAACGTCTCTCCAGCTCCCATTGGCAACTGCATGAGAATCGTGTCGCAACCGAGCTTGGCACGCATCTGCTCGCACACCCGTAACGGGTCGGCACCCGTGCGATCCATCTTGTTGATGAACGCCAACCGGGGCACATGATATCGCTTCATCTGACGATCAACAGTCATGGACTGCGACTGGACACCGCCAACAGCACACAACACCAAGACCGCACCATCCAAAACTCGCAAACTGCGTTCGACTTCTACCGTAAAGTCCACGTGACCCGGTGTGTCGATCAAGTTGATCGGGTGCCCCTTCCACTCGACGGAAGTTGCGGCGCTGGTGATCGTTATGCCACGCTCCTTTTCCAGCTCCATGTGGTCCATCGTCGCTCCGGCACCACCGCCTTTGACCTCTTCAATTTTGTGGATGCGTCCTGTGTAGAAAAGGATGCGTTCGCTCAGGGTCGTTTTACCCGAGTCGATGTGAGCGGAAATTCCGATGTTTCGTAGTTTTTCGAGTTTCATCTTCTGGTCACCACAAGCTAATTGCAGGTTCTGATGGAACGTACGTGTCCCACAGCGATACACTTTCTTTGTCTTACGATTCGCGGTTCTGCCAGTTGCGTTGACCGCTTGGCCTGGGCGACCCGACCGCAGTAATTGTCGCCCAAAACCGCACCAGGATCGCTAAGGGTGCCGCAAAGAGCTCAAAATCTGCTTAAATCGTAAGGGTACAGCGACTTGGGACGTCGCTTTCGGGGGGCTCTTGCTCCGATGAACTGTTGCCCGAGTGGCCACATTTCACCAATGCTAAACGCTAATCTTACACGTAATCGTCGAACCGGAAAGGCTAAATTAACCCGTTTGGCCTACCCAGGACGAAATTTCGAGAAATATTTGCCTGATCGTTCAGGTCACCAACCGTCAAAAGCTAGCGGCGTTCCGCGGACTCCAGGTTTGCCGTTTGTGCATGAGGCTGGCGATAGGCTCGTCGGCTGTTGTACAGCTCAAGGCGTTGGGCTATCGGGCGGTGAGCCTCCGCGGGAGCTAACTCCATCGCTTTTGAGACCGATGCGATGGCCTCGTCAAAGCGATTTGAATTGGCCTGCGCCGCAGCCAGGGTATCCAATAACTCAAAGTTGTCCACGCCACCCAGCTCAATCGCTCGTTTGGCAGCCTGGAGGCCCAGTTCGGCATCGCGAAACTGCTCGTCTGGGCAAGTGGCCATTAACCACGCCGCACTGGCATAGGCCCGCGGGAGTTCCGGGGCGAGCTCCACGGCTTTCCGAAAGTCGGCGGCCGCCTCATTCCATCGCTCAAGCTTCTGAAAAGCGTCCCCGCGGTTGGCGTAAGCCTCGGCGTTGTCTTCGTCCAATTCTATTGCCATCGTATAGTCTTCCAACGCCTCATTGAACTTTCGGAGGCGAAAGTACGCATGTCCACGACTCGTGAAGGCTCCGAAGTCATTGGGATTCAACTCCAGAGTCTTGGTGTAATCAGAGATTGCCTGCTCGAAGTGACCGAGTTCATAGCGAATCTCCGCCCGATTGAACCAGCCGTTAGGATAGTCCGAACGAAGTTCAACAACTCGCGAGAAGTCCGCGATCGACTTTTCATATTTACCCGCTAAGGCGTAGCTCACGCCACGATTGTGGATCGCTTTCCAACGCGTTTCGTCGTTCTCAACCGACTTCTCGAAGTCTGCCAACGCCTTCGCATCCAATTCGGCCGCTCGCGACTTGTCACCGCTCTCTAAAGCCGTCGCAGCCTGATCAACGTACGACTCGCCTCGGCGATTGTACGCCCAAGAAGCAAGTTGCCGCACATACGTTGCTTGCCCCGTTGACAGGTCCGAGCCTTCGGCTTGCTGACACAAGTCGATGACTGCGGTATAGTCAGCAACGGTTTTGGCAGTCTGCGTCTTTTGATACGCCGAGGTCAGCAAATTCGACGTTTCTTGTTGGCCGATGCTAATGCTCGGAGCCACCGCAGCGACTGCGATAACGACACTGAACCAATAGGTGAAACATCTCATGGCTGATCCTCCGTGATCGATGAAATCGAAGCTTCAACATCCAGCGACCTGCACTCCGGCTTGGTTTCTGGACATCGAGGTTTGGTCGTCTAATTCTAAGGCTGCGGTTCGGTCATACTCATCGGGTCCAGCGCCTCGTTGAGAGTCTGTTCAGGGAGCACGCCTTCCTCGCGGCATAACTCGCGAATCGTCTTGCCTTCTTTGAAAGCTTTCTTTGCCAACGCAGCAGCTTTCTCGTAGCCAATATGCGGGTTCAAACTGGTAACCATCGACAGGCTTTTCTCGACAGCCGCTTCGCAGGCCTGTTCGTTGGCTTCCATACCCTCGGCACAGAAGTCAACGAATGCACGCGTACAAGAAGCCAACAGGTGAATGCTCTCCAGCACCGTGTGCCCCATCATTGGCATCATAATGTTCAACTGAAACTGCCCGCCGCTCGCCCCAGCAACTCCAATCGCTTGATCATTCCCCATAACGCGAGCCGTCACTTGCATCATGCTTTCACACATGACCGGGTTAACTTTGCCTGGCATAATTGAACTGCCGGGCTGTCGATCCGGTAGCTTGACTTCGTAAAAACCGCAACGCGGCCCGGCGCTCAGCCAGCGGATGTTGTTTGCGACGTTGAACAACGTAGAAGCGATGGTCTTGAGTTGGCCATGACATTCGACGAGACCATCTCGTTGTGCATTGGCCTCGAAATGATTCTCCGCCTCGACAAAAGCAATTCCCGCTTCACGGGCCAGGCACTCGGCGACTCGCTTGCCAAACTCGGGATGCGTGTTAATTCCAGTCCCAACGGCAGTACCGCCGGCTGGCAATTCCAGCACGGCTTCCAGCCCGCGTTCTGCACGTGCAATTGATAATTGCAATTGCCGAGCAAAGCCGCCAATTTCCTGGCCCAACCGTAAAGGCGTCGCGTCTGCAAGGTGCGTGCGACCGATCTTGATGACTCGATCCCACTCCTTTGCTTTTTGCGCCAAAACGTCCGCCAATCGCTGCAGGGCCGGCACCAGGTCGTTCTTGATCTTACAAGCCGTCGCAACGTGAATCGCGGTCGGAAAAATATCGTTTGTGCTTTGTCCCATGTTGACGTGATCGTTGGGATGAATCGGCTTCTCAGCCTGAAAGCGATCTCCACCGGTGATCTCGATGGCTCGGTTCGAGATCACCTCATTTGTGTTCATATTGCTCGACGTGCCCGAGCCCGTTTGGAATACGTCAATCGGGAATTCGCCGTCCAGCTTGCCTTCCGCAACTTCTCGGCATGCAGCGAGCATCGCCTCAACTTGCCCATCATTCAACGGCCTCTTGCCGGTCCCAGTCAGCTTTCCCAGATCACGATTTGCGACTCCGCATGCGTACTTCACCAAGCCAAGAGCATGCACGAGATCTGGTGGCAGGCCCCAACCAGAGATCGGAAAATTCTCAACAGCACGCTGTGTTTGGGCGCCATAGTACGCCTTGGCTGGTACTTGTACTTCACCCATCGAGTCGCGTTCGGTTCGTAGTTCACTCATTGCAGGTCCGTCTCTAGTATTGCTAGCGGGTTTTCGTGTTAGTCCGTGGAGGCGTGTGCATGATAGCTGGAACAGGCAATGCGTCCAAGGCGATTCAGCCTTGGGAAACCCCGAGCATCCGAATTGCCCACCGAAAATGTGATGCCTCTCGCCATCGCCGAGACAGCACGCGTTAAGTCCTACAGCAAAAGAATCCAAGATGCATGTGACGGCGTTGCACCGACCGGCGGGAGAGATGACGAAGCTGGCCACCCGAACTCGACTCTCTGGGAGCGTGATGCTCAATCGCCGAACATTCACACCCGCCGTTTCAGCCCATGCGCAAGACTCCACTGCGCTCAGTCTATGACATTAGCCGGTTTCGCAGGCGGTGCAGGCTTCGCGTTGGGATCAGGCGGAGGCTTGGGACCAAAAAGGATCGATCCGCCAAGGTGCGTTGTGTACTGCCAGCCTTCTCCTTGCGGATCCCAGCCAGAGAGCAGGCCGGCTTGATCCGACATCGCGCGCGCCGCGAGATAGACTTCATAACTATCGGGCAGGACGATAAACCGGGCGTAGTACTTACTTTTGTCCAAAACAAATAGCATCTTTTGAAAACGCGAACGAGGTTTCAGTACCTCTTCTTCAGTAGCTCCTTCGCTCTCTTTCGGGATGAATTTCAATCTTGGATAGATCCCTGATGCGTACAGTTCCACCTCAAAGAAGTCATCGGTTAAGCGGCGGTTCGCTTTCTTAAACTCCTTCATAAAGGCTTCTTCATTTACGCCCACGGCAGGCCCTCCGTCCAATCGCCGAGCGCCCACGATAAACTCCGCCTTCTTGCGAATCGTGTCGCGCCAATCATCTGCAGCAATTGGATAGACGCGATTATTTGCACAGAGAAAGGTGACCTCGCGTGCTCCCTCCGGAGCCGGGCGGGGGTCGGGAAGCGTAACCACCTTTGGCGGAGGCACTTCTTGAACGGGAGTATCGTCAAGCATGGCCTTGAGTTTCGCTTCTTCGTCCAGAGCCTTGACCAATTCCGCATTCAGAGCATCGCGTTTGGCGTCCGCATCGGCCATCTGCTCGATCTTCTTTTTTGCTTCGCTGGCCTTTTTTGTATCCTCCTCAATCTTCAGAGCGAATTGATTGGCAATGGCTTTCTCTTGATCAAGATTCGTCTTTGTTTCATCGAGCTTTCGGCGGAGATCAGCAAGCTGAACTTGAATCGCGCTATCATCAACCGGTTTCAGATCACTGAGTTGTGTTGCGACCACATCTCGTTGCTCTTTCGTTAACAGCAACTTTTCCCGCGCTGCCTCGACCATCGCCGGATCGACGATATCCGAATCTGCAATTCGGCTAACGGCATCTTTAACACCCAACTGTGTCGCGATGAGAACCATCACCAGAATTCCCACCACGTTGGTCATTGTATCCAACAGCGAATCGAGTCCGCCGCCATCGTCGTCGTCGCTTTTGGGTCTCGGTTTCATCGGCTAAAAGTTCTATTAGTTTCTGAAATGGCGAAGGTCGAGCCGACCATTGCCGACAGCTGGCAGTTTACCATTACGTACGTTGTTATCATCACAAAGTTTCTTGACCAACCGATAAGTGCCTAGGCTGTCGCTGCGCAGCAGAAATATAATCGTCTGATTCTTGTCGTTCGCCACTTTCTCGAGCAACGCGACGAACTTTGCGTTGGCCGCAATCTCGGCATTGCGAACCGTTAATGGTGGATCCTCGGTATGAAGTACAATCGAACTAGCCGTACACTCGACAAAATTCGGTTTGAAGCTCAAACCGGTCCCTCCGGGCAGCACGGAGACCTGCGACTCTTCTGGCGGCTTCTTCTTTTCGTCCAGGTTCTTCTGCAATATCGCGAGCCGCTCTTTGATGGTCGATAGTTGTGACTGCATGTCAGCAACGGTTTCTCGCTGCCCTTTGGGAATCTCGGGGATGACGATTTTGACTTTCTTTTGCTCTTCCGTCTTCTTTTTGGTGTCCGCAAGCTGCTTGATCAGTGCATCAAGCTCTGCCCGCGACTTTACTAGTTCGTTTTGGCGACTACCCGCATTGTCGAGTAATTTTGCCTTCTCTTTCTCCAACTGAATCGTCATTTCTTCGACGGCATCTTCCGTCGCCGCCAGTTCCTTTTCGATCTGTTCCATCGCGATGGCATTTTCGACCGCTTCCTTTACGTCGTCCTGGTTCATCTGCCCCAATGTGACGGCCGCGATCATCAGCGTCAGAACGCCGATGATCGCACAGATAATGCTAAGAAATGGGAACAGCGAGACGTCTTCGTCTTCAGCAGGTGGTCGTCGAGCCATGTCTTCAATGTGGCCATCACGCTCCGCCGTGATGAGCCCCCAGCGTTGGAGTTCGT
This sequence comes from Planctomycetaceae bacterium, assembly GCA_020638995.1. Taxonomy (GTDB): domain Bacteria; phylum Planctomycetota; class Planctomycetia; order Pirellulales; family Pirellulaceae. Next base: position 194,123 of record JACKHM010000005.1, on the reverse strand, counting down.
GCAACTAGCAGTTTGTGTAGTGATTATAGTCTTGAGCGTCAAATGGCTCGTCACGACGGAGCGTAACGCGCACGTTACTTTCGTCCATTACGTTTCTTGCCGCCAAACCAGCCTCGTTTCGGAGTTTCAACTTGTTGAACAACCACTTGCTTTTGACCAAGCGACTCCAACACGCTGCTTAACCCAGTTAAGCCGCGTTCCAGACCGGCAAAGTGTGTCTGCAACGCCTGTGTCGAACCGGACACGGATTTTGTGACATCGCTTTGCATCGACGCCGCCTGCCCGCTAAGTTCCGCCAAAGACCTATGTATTTCCACCGCCGAGGCATTCATCTCTTGTAACTGCTTCTGCAAAAGGTTGGTCTGTTCAACGTATTGCTGCTTGAAGAGTGCCAATTGTTGTTCTTGCTGGTCTTTCATCTTGGTGTTGATGTCGGTCCACCCCTTGGCCACCTGTGTGGTCAGCTTGCCGCCGATCGCATCAAGTTTCTGTAGCCAGCTTTCCAATTCGGCATGATGCGTGCCCATCGCCGCTTCAACCGCTTCGCGGAAAATCTTGGCATCAACTCCAGAAGCACCGCCGGCCCCGCGTTCGGCGCCGCCCTCACGACCGTCGTTCAATCGCCGCAACAGGTTTTCGTTACAGTACTCGTCAGCGATCGTCACTAATCCGTCTTCACTCTTTTGCATAGCCGAGGTCGGTATTTTGACAAGCATGCTCATAATTAGCGCAAGCAAAGTTGTGTCGAACGCCGTCCCCAATCCTCCGAAAACACCTTTCATCGAATCGGTCACAGCGGAAACATCGGCTGCATTTTCGAGCGTCGCGGACAATCCACTGACCGCACTGCTAACCCCCATGACAGTTCCAATAAACCCGAGAATCGGCATGGCCCAAATGAAGACTTTGATGATGGTAAAGCTGCTGGCAACATTGCTGGCATCAATCGCCGACTGCGACTCCATCATCGTGACGGTTTCCGCCGCACTCTTTCGAACGCGAAAATGCTCGATGCCACGCAGCACACGATTTACGAGAATACTGCTGCGTGCTTCATCCGGCAGACTGTGAATGTGCGCAACGAACTTGTCGAGCGATGAAAGGGTGATCTCCCGCGAGATCTCGGTGGGCAACAGGTCCAGCAGCATCGCTGACTTCTGCTGGGCCAGTTGACGCGACTTTAAATACAAGATGGCAAATGACCAGCACATCAGCAGAGTCGTGGGAAAGTTGATGCCTACGCTGTCCCAAAACATCTTCCCAAGCCGCATATTGGACAGCCAAAGCGGATAGAGCATGCCAAAGATGGCAACGGCACCGATCATGCCGATGATGCCGCTCTTCACCAGACTAATGTCGCTGCCATCCGAAACATGGGAATGGGCGTGACTCGGCGTGGGTTCTTGCTTGGGCTTTGCTGCCGTCGGCTTCACCGCGCCGACCTGCGGCTTCACAGCCGGTGATTGCGTGACCGACCCTTTGGGAGACTGGACCGGCGCTGTCGCGCTACCGACATTAATGTTCGGAAAGCCTGCTGCGGACGGACCATCTGCTCCTAGCCCGAGCGGATCGTTCGAACTGTTTTCAGGCAGGCCGAGGTCGACTCCGGATGGAACCGGAAGAACAAACGCAGTCTTGCAATATGGACAACGGCATTTTTTCCCCGCCTGCTCTTCGCGAACCTTCAGCGACTTGCTGCAGTGGGGACAACTCAGTTTGAAATACATAGAAAAATTCGAGTGAAGCGGTGCAGCGGATTGAGAGGAATTGGGGTGAGCACTTACAGGTTACATACTTACCTAATTAGCTCGACCATGCAAGCGACGCGACTCGGGCGGCGCGAATGGATCGCTGCCAAGCCGGTTAAGCCTCTCTGAATCTCGCTAAAAGTCGCGAAATGGACCTCGCGGCTCCGCGGCCTCCATTTCCGCCAACCAATTTTGGTAGCGAGATTTTACCATCTTCAAAACATCGGGCCGTCTTTCCGACAGATCAGTTGCCTCACCGACATCGGCGGAGAGATCGAACAGACCGCCGCTCTTGCCTCCCATATCGACCCACTTCCAGTTCTCGACGCGAGCCCCGATCAAATCTTTGCGTTTCCAGAACATTTCCTTTCGCGGAGATTTTGTCTCGCCTTTCACGGTTGGCCACCAGTTGTAGCCGTCCAATGTCACATTCTCTGGAAGAGTTGCCCCCGTCGCTGCCGCAAAACTCGGAAAGAGCTCCAAGCTGGTGAGAAACTCATCGTTCACCGACCCCGCCAGCACGTTACCGTGAGGCCAACGTATCAAACAGGGGACGCGAATTCCACCTTCCCAGGTTTGCGATTTATGTCCACGTAGTGGCGCATTATCCGCTCCACCGCTCCCGCCGTTGTCCGAGAAAAAGATGACGATCGTGTTGTCGAGGATCTTCTTCTTAGCCAACAGGTCCAACATTTTACCGATCGACGCATCCATGCAAGTTACTGCAGCGCGATAGTCCCGGATGCGTGCTTCGGGCGTGACAACCTTGGCCTTCTCGGCATATCGAAAACGTGACACTTCCCGATATTCTGGCTCGACCGTTGGATACAGCTGCTTGAATTCGTCAGGAGCTTGAACCGTAGAACGAATTTCCGGTTCCAACGCCGAAGAACCATGTGGTGCGTTGAATGGAACGTACAGGAAGAAAGGATCGCTCGTGGCGTGCTGTTCCAGGAACCGTAACGCTTCCCGCTCGAACAGGTAAGTGCAATAGGTTCCTCGATCTTCTTCCGTCTTCGTTAAGTTACGATACATGCTTGGCACGCCATATCGTTCATGCGTGTAGTAGTCGATTCCAGTGTTAACGAAGCCGTAAAAGTCATCAAAGCCACGCGACGTGGGCAGATAGCGTTTCAGCGTCCCGAGATCCCATTTGCCATAGATGCCGCTCTTGTATCCAATCGACTTGAGCATGCGAGGAATAATGACTTCGCGTTCGTCCATCCCACCGATTCGCTCGAACGTGACATCGTATTCTGCCGCAGAGTATCTGTGTCCATAGTCCGGAGCTTCATTTCGGATCATGTCGTAGATGCCATTACGCTGCGGATAACGCCCAGTTAACAATCCAGCTCGCGACGGTGTGCAAGCTGGCCACGCCACATAGAAGTTCGTCAGCCGAGTTCCCTCTCTTGCCAATCGATCGAGTGCTGGCGTGATGATCCCGTTACCAAGAATGCCAAGGTCGTTGTAGCCCTGATCATCAGAGACAATCAGGAGAATGTTTGGACGCTCAGCAGCATGGTTCACCGCCGTCATCGCTGCTAGACAGAAGGTGATTGAGAGAATGCGAATCATATTGCTATCCTTGTTAGTCAGTAACGTCGCAGAGTTCCTGTCGGCCAGAGCAAGGAGGCCTTGCTACATGAAAATCGGATAGACATGAGAAACTCATGGAATTGAGTGGCGAGTATCTTGTGTCACTTTGTATTTTTAGCGGCCATCATTCTCCCAGGCATCGACCTCTATTAAAAGCTCGACTGCCACTTCTCAAACTCTCGTTCCAGTTCAGCGACGCGGCTTGGATGGTCATCGGCTAGGTCACGAGTTTCGCTGATGTCGTCTGCCAAATCGAACAGTTGCCATCCCTGATCGGGCCTCTCACGCACGATCTTCCACTCGCCGCGCCGCAGCGCCGCATGGCTGCGGTAGATGAAAAAGAACGACTCATGAGGCGACTTCGCCTGTCCCGTTAGGACCGGCAGCGGGTCCTTGCCGTCGAAGATGCGATCGTTGGGAAGGCTGGCGCCCGAAAGTTCGATCGCGGCGAGCATGAGATCCGGCGACCACAATGGTTCCGAAATCACAGACGCCGCTGCGATCTTACCCGGCCATCGCGCTAGTGCAGCGACCCGCAATCCACCTTCCCAGCAGGTCACACCCCCCGAACGAAGCGGGTCGTTCACGCCAACATCAAGTCCCGCGCGTCCCAAACGAAAAGCTCCGTTGTCGGAATAGAAGAAAACAAACGTCTGCTGTGCGACTCCGACGTCATCTACCGCCCGCAGCACACGGCCAATCGCCTCGTCCAGCGCCCACACGACCGCGTCATATCGCCGCTTCGGGTCGGCCTCGTCGGGAGCCATGTCGTAAGCAGCAAACGCTCGATCCGGTGCTTGCCAGTGCTTGGGCTGACCGGATTGTTTGTTCTTGGCGTTCGGAAAGTGCGGCGAGTTGAAAGGTAAGTAACAAAACCAAGGCTGCTTCGCCGCGGAATTTCGCTGAATGAACTCAATCGCAGCGTCTGCGAACAGATCCGTCGAGTACGTTCCGTCGGCATGAAACTCCTCGATGCCTTTAAACAGATCGTGCTTGCCGTTGTAGATGTGGTGATAGTAGTCGATATTGCCGGATGCGTGGCCAAGGAACTCGTCAAAGCCTCGCTCCGTCGGCCGCGAGCCCTCGGCAAAGCCAATGTTCCACTTGCCGAAACAGCCCGTCGCGTAGCGCGTGGGCGCATTCTTCAGCACTTGCGGAATCAAGATTTCCTCGTGCCTGAGACCCACGCCATAGTTCCCCGCCAGCCCAGGCAATTGATCGAGCAGCCCGTGTCGCTGCGGAATTCGCCCCGTCAGCAGACAGGCCCTCGACACCGTGCAGGTAGGCGAAGCGGTATAGAAGCTCGTAAGCCGTACACCCTGCGAAGCCAGCCGATCCAAATTCGGAGCCTTGATCGGCGATTTAGCGTTGTAGCACGGCAAGTCTCCGTAGCCAAGATTGTCGGCAGTGATGATCAGAATGTTGGTAACGCCTCGTTCGGCACAAGCATCTGTTGTCGATAGCAGTGTGAGAGTGAAACTGACTAGCAGCGCCACGACAGGCAGAGCAATCGTGGCAGAATGATGATCGGTGCGATCGACCGTACACTCAAGTTCCCTTGAAGCAACACAGACACTCACACTGAATTCCTTTTTAAGGTGCGAAACGTAATATCGTGATGATGCAGATTGATCCATTGCAAGTGTGCCAATCGCGTATGATCAAGAAACTGCTGTAAGTGACGTCGCATTGACGCTTGATTATCTTTGATCGCGGTCAGCGCCAACGCAGTGTCGGTACAGAGGCAGCATACTTCTTGTGTGCTGACTGCTGCAGTGTCGCCATAGATTGGTACACGCTTGAGAACCGTCGAAGCACCTCCAAACGCATGAACAATCGCCTCACGATACAACGACAACTGCAGAAAGCCGCCCCAATCAGCAAGCAGTTCCAATAGATGACATTTCACTCGCTCGCTTTCCGCGTTTACATCCCGCCAATTCGAGTCGTCGACAACCAGGCGACGCCGTTCACTTCCGTCCAGCGTAGTAGAAACGAATTCCTTCGTGACTTTGTTTGACCGAAGATTGACCAACAGCCCGTGCTGCATTCCTGTCAGGAGAAGGTAGTTCAATGCTTGTGTTCGATGCGCAGCGGTGAGCTGCTCGACGGCTTTCACTTCAACCATTAGGCCCGAGCAAACTAGCAAGTCCATTAAGTACGCTTTCACAAAATCTTGACACGACACTATGATGCGTACTTCACGAAGGGCAGGAGCAAAGCCCACCGCTTCGCAACGGAGGCAACTCACTCGCTTATAAAGCTCCTCTTCCATCAATCTGCCGAAGGCGTTGTGTACTGCGAAGAACACTCCCATCACGTTATGAGCAACAGAATGAAATTGGTCCTCGGACAGAATTCTGATTTCAGATGCAACTTCGATCGGCATGGCCTACCCCTCCATTATTCTGCCTTCATCATTCTGTCCACGATCTTCTTAAGGCTCTCGCTCCCAAACAGCAGGTAACTCCTTCGACTCCTCTCCGTACGTCTGCGACACCACGAAACCGCTGGCTTGTGACGTGTAAAAGATGCGACCGTTCGACACCACAGCGCCAAGGCACTCGCGAGAATCGATCGCGGGGCCCGTCGAAACAAGTTTGCCATCCGACGAGAGATCGATCATGTCCATGTTCGCACCAAGCACGTATGGTTCGGATAGCGTAAACCGGCAACAAGCATAATTGTGGCCAATGCTGCTGACGACCTTGCCGCTAGTGCGGTCGAAGACGTTGCCTTTGCCTCGCAGCGCGTTTGAGAAGATGAACTCCTCGCCGACCGTCACGACATTCAAAGCCGAGGTGACCGCGTCCGACTTCCAGACGAGCGAACCGTCCTTTGCGTCCAGACACCAGACAAACCGATCGTCGGTTCCTTCAACGGCTCGATTGTACCCACCGATATAGAGGCGACCGTCACGAGCGCTGAGCGTACATTTGGAAGTCACGTAGAAGTTCGTGGTCGACCAGACGACGTCACCAGTCTCGGGTTCGATACACGCCGTGAGTCCATTGTTATCGGCCGGCAAGCCGCGACGTTGACGTTGGCTCGCCGCATAGCCAAAGAATGTTGAATAGAAGAGCTTGCCGTCCAGCAGACAGATCCCACAATCGTTGCCACCGCGACCATATTCGGAAAAGTCCTTCTCCCAGACGACTTCGCCCGTGTCAAGGTTCCAGGCCCAGATGCGTGGATGATGGTCCTTGGGGTAGTAGGGATTGTCGTTCGAGTAGATCCAGCTCATCACTTCACGCCCATCGGCGCGGGGCGCAGGATCGCCCTTGAACGTGAACGGCCTTTCGGTTCCCTGCGCGTCGTATTCCCCGGATCCCGATGCATAGATGGCGATCTTGCCATGGACAACCGGCGGGAACTGACGACTCCAACTGGGCGAGCCCGTGAACGGAGTCTCCCAGAGCAACTCGCCGGTGGCCGCATCAAGACATCGCATCAACGAACGTTTAATGCCCGCTTGCGGCACTAGCAGTTTCCCGTCGACATACAAAGGCGAAGTAAAGGACAAGTAAACGTCAGGCCAATGTCTTCGCCACAACAAGCGGCCGGTGTCCTGCTCGACGGCGATAATCTGCCCTTCGGCAGTGTGTGTATAGAGCCGGCCGCCGCCGCACACAGGCAGATGTTTCACCGTGCCTTCAAGTCGCCGCGCCCATCGCATTCGCAAAGGTGGCCGCAGGCCCTGCTGATTGGCATTCGTTCCACCAAAGTCGCCGTAATTTGTGTACCAATCGTAACGTGCATCAGCGAGGGGACCGGTGAGTGGACTGCGAATCTTTGCGACTTGCAAGTCCTTCGTTGGCAACACAGCTGCGCCGTCTTCACCGAATACATACAGATGACCATCTTCCGACCCAACGTAAATGCGTCCGTCCGCAACTGCGACAGGAGCGGTGATGGGGCTGTTGAAAGCGGTTGGCAACACGGTCGCTTCGCCCTCGGCCAGCGGCACGACATGCAGCTTGCCATTGAGCCCGCCGTAAATGACATGTTTGCTCGTCAAGACCGGTGGACAGATAGAAGCCGCTTCGCACAGCACTTCGGGCGTCTCATCTCCTATGGTATGCCGACACAATCCCAGGCCTTCTTCCGGGCGTACGCGATAGATGTCACGATCGCGTATGCTGACCGACGCGAAACTTAACAATCCCGGCAAGTGTATTGCGGTCTCCGTTCCCGCTACGAAACTGGCTTGCACCTCGTCTCCCGCCAGTCGCAGGACTTCGACGCGTCCGGCGTTATCACGCCGATGCCATTGGACATACACATTCCCCGTTTCGTCGGCACTCTGTCCGAATGTTGCCGGATACTCGGAACCCGCATACGCCGGAATAGCCGCAACCGAACGAAGCTTTGGTCCAGTTTCCACGTCTTCGAGAAATACCGTCCGACCGCCCGCAGGCATGACCACGGTGTTGCCGATCAAACAGATGTCACGCGAGCAAACAAAGTGATCTTTCCAGGTGACGCGATCACCGCGAGCGGCCAGCCACTCTTCGCCACTCCACCGGTTGCCGTCAAACGCTACAACCTCTTTCACAAAGTCCCACGTCCATGCCACGTCCCCGCCCGGTCCGACGGCATAAACTCGTGCGCCAAGGGTTGCGAAATAGACGCGATTTGTGCCCACCGCGGGTGCAGAAAAGATGGGCTCTTGGCAATCAATCTGTCTAACAACGGTTCCGGTCTCACGATTAAGCACATAGTAGATCCCGGCGGTCGTACCGACATGAAGAAAGTCGCCCACGACGGCTGGTGCCGCAACATTGTTGCAATTGCCCAATCCTCCGACCGTTTGAAAACGCCAGCGTACGCGATGAGTCTTGGCGTCGATCGCGAATACGACTCCCGAACCATCAACAACATACACAGTCTCGTCGCTGACGACCGGCGAAGCGTAGATTCCGTCGGTTAGCGGAATGGCCGCCAACAAGCCGATCGTGTCGGGTAACGCCGCATCCGCGGCGTTGCCTGAACGAAGTGCGTTCCCCTGAAGCTGCGGCCAGTCAGAAGCAGCCGCGACGATCCCGAAGCACCAGACTGCAAACAGCGCCGACAACGAGGTAATCTTCATGGATTCGGATCCTGATTGTGGCTATCACGCTCCGCGCGATGAGCTCCGATAAGTAAAGTTGAAACTAACAGTTGAAGTGCTTGGTTGGTTGGATGGATGTAGTTATGCAGAGAAAGTCCCATCGCGGCAGAGTGAAATGGCTACTTCAATTCACGCATCAAGTCGAGAATTACTGCCGTGATTTTATCGGACGCGTCCAATTGCACGCGATTTGTTCCCATCCAAGTTTCGTAGCCGCCGAGTTCGTGTTGTCGCGGCGTGGGCAGATAACCGTGCGAGTCATTAGCCAACTCGATTGTGAAGGCGTCTTTAAACGGTGCCTCTTTCTTGATTTCCAATCCAATTTCCGTAAACACTTCAAATGGAATCGCCGCGATCGCAAGGTCACCAATGCGCACGGCTTGCAAAGGAATCGACACTTCATCGGGACCGTCGAGCAGCTTTTGGACGCGTTCGGCGTAGTTAGTTTCATAGCGATGAAACTTCTCTGCGTCGGCGGGCTTCGCCATCACTTCCGCCATATACTTCTGCATCGCTTCGTCCGGCTTGCGAAACTTCAGCGTCAATTCGCGACGCGCCGACTTCAAAGGCACCCAGTCACGAAACTCGATCTGATCATGAGCTTGCTTTACGCGTTGAGCGACAACTTCGGCAACCTCCGTCATCTTCTCGTACTTGTCGTAACTCTTACCACCGCGAGCGCGGAAGTTGATGTTGTTGACATCGCCGCTGGTCCCGTTGCTCATCATCCCGACGAAGGGTCGGTCACTCGCGGTCGCATCCAGCAACTCGCCGATTCGGCGTGAAAAGATGCCGAAGTAGTCTGCCGAGATATCTCCTTTATCGACGCCGCCGACGTAATGTAGTGAGTAGTTGGCTAGCAAAGCGATAGGACGACCGTCTTTCGATTGTACGCTCAGGAACGACACCTCAGGATCGACCGGCCCAGCGGGCTCGATCAACGCAGCACTGCCGCGCGGCGGATTCATTCGAACTTTGTCGATCCCACCAAACGGATTCTGCAACAGTTCTCGCTGGCTAACGAACCAGCGGCGGTTAAACACCTCGGATGGCTCGCCGACGCCTCCCCAACCAATTCTGGCCGGCTCGAGGTTGGCATAAGCTTGTCGAGCCGCATCCGCAATTCCGCGAGCCAAGATGGGAGCATAGCGATCGGTGCTGGAGCGTGTGCCGGAATGTGTGTGTGTAGCCGCCATGAGGATGTTGTCGGGCGATAGCTTCGTCTCTTCGGCAATCATCTTCCGGGCGTTATCGTATACCTCTCGAATAATACCGAGGTTGTCACAGATAACGAACGCGACCTGCGTCTCGCCGTCATCCAGTACAAGGCACTTGGCAAAGAGTTTGTCGTGAATCGCAGTCGCGGGAAACGGTGCGAAGCCACCAACAACCATCTCGCCCAACGGAGGCGTAATATCAGCCATCGCGGCACCGGCTCGGAAAATGCGTCCATCGGCAGCCGACGCAACTGGAACCAGCGTGCTCGCGAATGCACCAAGGATTGCTGTCGCAATCAACAACGAGACCGGCAATTGTCGTAAAGAAGAACTCATCGGCGGGGACCTTTCAACCAAAAAATGTTTCAAAGGCTCAATCAGCAACCGGCGGGGCCGTTAGGCGGCAGCTGCATATTCGGCAAGCGTCTTATTAAACAGCGAATGACTGGCCGTGTCACGCAAGTTTCTAAAAACAAACCGATCCGCCGCACGTTTTCTCGCGGCGTCCAAAGATCAGCGTCCGAAAATGCGGCGAGGCGGATCCCGTGATTCAAATCGCCTTTGCGAGAGTGTATGGTTATCCTGTGTAAATGCCGTCAACCATCAATCCTACTTCTCGGAGACAAAATATGACCAAACCCAAGACAACGCGTCGTGACTTTATTAAGCACGCGGGAACTGCGACCGCCGCCACCGGTGTCGTTGCCTACTTCCCGTGGAATCACAAGGCATTCGCCAACCAGGACAAGAACGATCGGCCGACCATCGGTTGCATTGGCGTTGGCAGCATGGGCACCGGCGATGCTCGAGCCCATGCAAACTTTGGCGACATCGTCGCTGTCTGTGATGTCGATTCGCGACACGCTGATCGTGCGAAAAATGATGAGAAGATCGGCAAGGGTAAAGCCGACGTCTATAAAGACTATCGCAAAGTACTTGACCGCCAGGACATTGATGTCGTCAGTGTCGTGACCCCCGACCATTGGCATGTAAAGATCGCAATCGAAGCGTTGGAAGCTGGCAAGCATGTCTTTTGTCAGAAACCGCTGACCCTGACGCTGGAAGAAAACCAACTCATTCGGAATGCCTGCCGCAAGTATCCGGAGCTTGCTTTTGTGGTTGGCACTCAACAGCGAAGTGATCGCAGCAGGTTCCTTCGCGCCGTAAACATGGTGCAGAAGGGCCTGTTGGGAGATATCAAGACGGTGACAGTCGGCATCAATGGCAGCCCAACGGGCGGGCCATTTCCCGTAGCGGATGTGCCGAAGGAGCTAGACTGGAATATGTGGTTGGGACAGGCTGCGAAGGTGGACTATCGCGAGCGTCGATGCCACTATGAGTTCCGTTGGTGGTATGAGTACTCCGGTGGCAAGTTCACAGACTGGGGTGCTCACCATGTGGATATTGCGACGTGGGCGATCGGCCAGAATGGTGATGGTCAAGGACCCATCGAGATCGACGGTACTGATGCAAAGCATCCCGTACCATTCGAGAATGGATATCCAACCGTCGACGACAGCTACAACACATCTCACGACTTCTCGGTGAAGTGCAAGTTCCCAGGCGATATCGTGATGGACGTGACGAGTCGCGGGGACAACGGCATCACGTTCGAAGGCACCAAGGGCCGGATGTTCGTAAATCGCGGAAAGATCACTGGCACCCCGATCGAAGAGAATTGGGACAAAGACCAGTTCACTGAAGATGACGTTATCGCTTTGTACAAAGGCAAGAAGCCCGAGGGTCATAAAGACAACTTCTATCGCTGCATCCGCGAAGGCGGCCTGCCGGTTTCTGACGTTTTCACCCACGTCCAGGCAATGAGCACATGTCATTTGTCCGCCATCGCAGCTCGTTTGGGTCGCACGATCAAATGGGATCCCAAATCCGAACAGATCATCGGCGACGAGGAAGCTGCTGCATTCTTTGCTCGAACGCCGCGTGAAGGCTACGAGATTCATCGCGTTTAGTTGCCAGACATTGAAGCTGGTACAAATCAGAACGGCTTCTCATTCACTTGAGAAGCCGTTTTATTATGGAGCGGTAGTCAGCGTTTTGGATTTAGCGCGGAGGTCGCGAAGGCGCAGAGGACCGCAGAGAACTCGCATAGACAACTGACTACTGACTACTCTGCGAATCTCTGCGTCTCAGCGACCTTTGCGTTTTAGGTGCTCCCGGTAGCGATGAATAAACGTACCTACCCGAGAAACTACAGACTCATGACCGATTCACCGCTCGATCGCATCCTCAAGAAGACGCTTGAGGATTACAAACTGTCTCGCAGCGAGAAGCGCGTGCTGCAACGAACGCTCGAAGAACTAGGTGCCGACGCTCAACAGCGTGCATTCTTTCGCAGCCGTGCTTTTGAATTGGCCCGCGTCGAAATGATCGACCCGCAATCGCACGGCGTGCTTGACTGGCTGGAAGCGGTGGTGAAAGCGCTGGACGCGAGCGAGTTGAACGACTCGCCGACAATTCACTCCGAAGCCTACTTCAGCCCCGGCGACAACTGCCCAGGTGCCATCACTGGCTTGCTGAATCGAACGCAGAAATGTGTCGACATCTGTGTGTTTACAATTACAGACGATCGCATCAGCGACAGTATCATCGAGACTCGTAATCGAGGCGTTGAAGTACGGATCATTTCCGACAACGATAAAGCGGCCGATTTTGGCTCGGACATTCGCCGCTTCGAATCTGTAGGCGTTCAGGTTGTGATCGACCAGAGCGAGTATCACATGCACCACAAGTTTGCGATCTTCGATCGACGCATAACATTGACCGGCAGCTACAACTGGACTCGCAGCGCCGCCGAATTCAACGAAGAAAACATACTCGTCACGCACGACCCGCACGTGGCTCGACGATTCCAAGAGGAATTCGATCGATTGTGGTATAAGCTGCGGCAGTAACGGGCCGCGTTTAGCAAGCCGTCGAACAACGCGACAACCTCCGCAATTTGCCAGCAATCGTTATCTCGCGACATAGTCTTCGCCATTGAGGCTATTCACCACTGAAACGAGCCACTGGTTGAGCTCCTCCCGCATTGATGCCACGCGTTCCGGTTTCGTCGCGGCAACGTCCGTGGTCTCTTTAGGATCTGCCGCCAGATCGTATAGTTCCCATTTCACCTTGTCCTTCGCACCTTGAATTCGGTGCAGTTTCCAATCTCCATCCGTCCAAGCGGAGTGGCCCGGGAACTCGCTTGTAGAATAAGGTGGATTCGGCAACTCGGCGGCTCGTTGGCTGGATTCGTGCGCATTAAGATCGCCACCGGCTTGCTGGGCCTTCAGCAAATCGGCCATCCAACTTGCTGACGGCGTGCTGATGCCTTTTGCATTGAAGTCCCAGAAGCCCATCTTTCGCGGCTGCTCATTGGTCTGACCTTCGATCAGGGATGTAAGACTGACGCCGTCGAGAGGAGCTTGGTTGTCGATATTAACGCCCACGATCTCTAGCAATGTTGGATAGATATCGCATGTATTACACCGCACTTCCGTCGTTCGTGGCTTGGTGATCATGTCTGGCCATTCGAGGATCGCAGGAACGAGCAGTCCACCTTCATAGACCTGCCCCTTGTTGCCGCGAAACCCACCCGTCGAACCAACCTTGGGAAGACCGCCGTTGTCGCTACAGTACCAAAGTATCGTGTTATCTCGGATGCCAAGACCAGACAGCGAATCTCGCAGCTTGCCGAACGCTCGATCCATACCGGTAACTTCGCCATAGAAGTGCTGTAGGGCTTTGGGATGATCGGCATATAGTCGACGATCTTCTTCGATTGCGATATGCGGACTGTGTGGCGATCCAAACCACACAACCGCCAGGAATGGATCGTCACCCTTGGTTTGTTCTTTGATCCAATCCAATGCCGCGTCGACGGCGATCATCGAACTTTCGCCCATCATTTGCACGGCCTTTCCTTTGTGGCTCATGATGGCGTCGTTGTCATAAAAGTTCGGTGCACTGAGCCATTCGTCAAAGCCGTTACGTCCCGGGTGCGCCGGGCTGTCGTTGCGTACGGATCCTAAATGCCACTTCCCAAAGTGCCCTGTCGTATAGCCAACGGTCTTTAACGCCTCCGCGATCGTGGTCTCTTGAGGCCGCATCGGATAGCCCCATTTAAAGACTCCCATGCGGTTAGGATGTCGACCCGTCATCACACTCGCCCGCGTCGGAGAACAAACCGGCGCGGCGGCATAGAAGCGATCGAACCGCAAGCCTGCGGCAGCCGCCGCGTCGAAGTTGGGCGTCTTGACGACGGTATGCCCGTTATACGCCATATCCCCCCAACCCTGATCGTCTGCCATGACGAGAATGATATTAGGACGTTCGGCGATGACAGACCCAGTATTTCCACAGACGGATGCGAAGACGAAGAGTAATATAGTTAGACGATTCCACATGAGGGCGACTCCAGGCGTGCTAGGTGGCTGCTGCGTAAGTCGTTGATTGTAACCTCAAACTCAGGGCAAATTCGAGAAGGCTCAAAATCCAGAGTTTGCAGAAAGCTCAGATTCTTCGAGTTCAATCGCTGCTGCCCTTTGCGTATCAACAGTCTTTGCGTTTAAATTGCAGTCTCTTCGTCTTCGGTCCCTGCTTCTGTTGAAATGGCACGATGAACACTTTCACACGCAGACAATTCCTCGGCACGACTGTGGCGACATTAGCTGTGGCAGAAAACGCGAGGGCCACACAAAATGTTCCTCGCGCGGCTCGCGTCGATACGCACCTGCACTGTTTTGCGGGAAAAGACGATCCGAAGTTTCCTTATCACGCGAGAGGCCCTTACGCGCCGGAGAGAGCAGCCACGCCGGAGCACCTCCTGAAATGCATGGACGATGCGGGAGTAGACTTCGCCGTCGTTGTACATCCGGAGCCATATCAAGACGACCACCGATATCTGGAACATTGCCTCGCGGTCGGTGGCAAGCGATTAAAAGGGACGGCGCTGTTCTTCTCGGATCGAGAAGGGTCTCTCGACAAGCTGCCTGATTTGGCGAAACGTGTCGATTTGATTGCTGTTCGAGTTCACGCGTACGCACCCGATCGATTGCCACCTTTTGGAACTCCGGAGTTGCGTCGCTTGTGGCGGCTGGCAACAGAACTCGGCCTTGCCGTTCAGCTTCACTTCGAGCCTCGGTACGCTCCTGGATTCGAACCACTCATACGTGAGTTTCCAGGCACGCGCGTGATCATTGATCATCTCGGACGCCCGTTTCAAGGTACGCCCGAAGAACACGCGATCGTCGTAAAATGGTCGCGGTATCCGAACACGATCATGAAGATGTCTTCGATTCCGTCGAACAGCAGCTACCCGCATCGCGACATCGCCCCGATCATCAAGCAACTGACGAACAGTTACGGTGCCGATCGGATGATCTACGGGGGAGGCTTTGGGACGGAGGCGACAGGAGAATCTTATCGCGCCGCGTTCAATCGAGCCGAATCTTTGCTCGATCATCTCGACACATCGGAGAGAGCGAAGATTCTCGGTGGAACGGCGGTGAAGTTGTTTGCGTTTGGCGGCTGATTCGGTTTCTCACATCGAGCCAGGCCAGTTCTCATGCAGGAAAGGCCTCACTTCTCGGGCCTGTGGATCGGGGAACAAGGGCAGCTGTGGCGCACCGGTTGTCCAGCTTCCAGGCCTTGAGTACGTTAATCGGTTCCTACCAATAGCCAACTCCCGAGCAGGTGACACAGAGCAATGAGCGATCCCTATTTTCAACAGATGTTCGCAGATCGAATCGGCGGAACCAATTATGGCAAGGGCACGGCAATCTATAAGTTTGAAAAGATCAAGCGAGCCAAACGCAAAGCGGCAGCAGACTATCCGGATCGATCGTTGCTGAATTTTGGTATCGGCGAAAACGACGAGATGGCTCCGGAGTCCGTACGACAAGTGATGGCCGACGAGATCAACAAGCCGGAGAACCGCGGCTACGCGGACAACGGCGTCGCGTCGTTCAAGGAAGCCGTGGCTCGTTTCATGAAACGTGAGTTGGGCGTTGAACTCGATCCAATCAAAGAGATCAATCACTGCATCGGGTCCAAGCCGGCTCTCGCGATGCTACCAGCGTGTTTCATCAATCCCGGTGACATCACGCTGATGACGGTTCCCGGCTATCCCGTTGCCGGGACCCACACGGCCTACTACGGCGGCAGCGTTTATAAACTCCCGTTGCTGGCAGAAAACGATTTTCTGCCAGACCTGGATTCGATCCCAGCAGATGTCTTGGCGAAGACGAAGTTGCTAGTACTGAACTATCCCAACAGCCCTACAGGCAAAGTCGCACCACGCGAGTTCTTCGAGAAAGTGATCGCATTTGCCAAAGCAAACAGCATCGTCGTCGTACAAGACGCGGCGCACATGATGTTAACTTTTGAAGGCGAACCCTTGAGCTTCCTGAGCATTCCCGGTGCCAAGGACGTTGGTGTCGAGGTACATTCGTTGTCGAAGGGTTTCGACATGATCGGCTGGCGGATCGGTTGGGTCTGTGGTCACGAGCGGCTTGTACAAGCCTTTGCCGATGTAAAAGACAATAGTGACTCGGGACAGTTCATCGCGATTCAAAACGCTGCGGCCGCAGCACTTGACGACGCTTCGATCCCAAAGCGAACGCGTGAGAAGTATCGACGACGGCTGAGCAAACTGGTCGAAACCTTAAAAAACTGCGGCTTCCAGTGTTCGATGCCAGGCGGCAGCTACTTCCTGTATACCAAGTCACCGATCGGTACAGAGAGCGGCGAGACTTTTAACGACGCCGAAGCAGCGAGCCAGTACCTCATCACCCAGCAGTCGATCGTCACCGTTCCATGGGATGACGCCGGCGCGTTCCTGCGTTTCTCAGTGACCTATGAAGCGGCCAATGAAGCTGAAGAGGACGCGCTAATGGCCGAGACCAAGAAGCGACTGGAGCAGGTCAAACTGAAGTTCTAAGAGGCAGCCCATCGTAGCCGACACTTTCCAAGCGTCGATTGCCAGTAAGTAGCCGACACTTTCCAAGGGTCGCTTGCTCATCACTTGGAAAGTGATGGCTACTATGGTGGCTGAGACATTGGGTTCATCACTTGGAAAGTGACGACGACTTGGCTAGATCGACTCGATGTGCAAGCCGCGTTTGCGTCGCTCTTTGCGGCGAACGTCATCGATCGTATCGGCGACATTAACGACCCCGTCGATGCCGGAAAGAACTAGTTCCGGATGAGTGCGATCGCTGGAGCTAATCTTGATTGTGCCGACGCCGAGCATCCGTTGAATGATGCCTTGCTCGTAGGTCACATCATCGATATCGATGACCTCGATTCGATCAGTAACACGTTTCAAGATGCCCGACTTGTGAATGAAACGCTGAGTCGTTAATTCGTAGTGGACGCTGAGCTTTTTGTATGCGTATGCACAGCCCAGGAGAATCCAAAGCACAGGAATCCCCAGCCCCACGGGTGGCAACGCAAACGTGGCCGCGATCAGTCCAATCGTAATCAACCCGCCAAGCAGCCATGTACCGTACATCGCTTTGCCGGAGTAGCCACCCGCCCAGAGATCTTGCTCGTCTTCGTCACCATCATCAGATTGTCGCGCTGCAGCGGACTCTCTAAAGCGATCTTTCGGCGTGTCGGCGCTCATATAGTAAGGCTCCTGACAATTATTGACATGTTGACCAGTCGTCGGGCAACATCACATCGGACGCGAGGCATTATAACGCCACGGGTGGGAATTCGTCAGCAGGCGACAATTCTTGACTTTGTGCTTTCCTTGCATGCAGTCCAGTAACTCCCTCATCTATGCCGGGAATCGCAAGTTGTAGTATAGTACCGTCGTTCAGACGTTTATCGTGTTGTTCAATCGAGTTCTCGGTCTAAGCTCGTATGAGATGTCCCTTCTGTCGACTTGATAACGACCGCGTCATCGACTCGCGGGCCAGCGAAGATGGATTCGCAATCCGTCGGCGGCGCGAGTGCCTCAACTGTAAACGCCGATACACGACTTATGAGCGGCTCGAAGAAATGGCCATTAAGGTTGTGAAGAAGAACGGTGAGCGTGAGCCATTCAGCCGCGAAAAGATGCGTCAAGGATTGGCCCGTGCTTGTTGGAAACGACCGATCAGCGATGAGCAGATTGATGGTGTCATTGCCCAAGTCGAAACGGAAGTCTACGCGAACTTTGACTCGGAGGTCGAAAGTGAACACCTAGGAGGTCTCGTGATTCGCTATCTTGGTGAACTCGATCAAGTCGCCTTCGTACGATTTGCCAGTGTCTATCGCGAATTCAAGGACGTTCGGGATTTTGTCGAGGAGTTGCAACCGATGCTACTCTCTAAACGTCCCAGCGAAACCTAATACGCTGCGGAAAGAGTTGCTCGCAACTATTGGCATCCAAGATGCCGATCTATGACTCCTGGGCGGCGCAGTTATCGGACAAAGAGCCATCGCGGAGCAACTAAAGCCTTGCGAGCGCGTTATCACGATGCTCCAGCGGCATTTCAATCGCTTTGCTTGCCTCGCAATGCGAGGCGAAAGTTGCGCAAATCATCTCAACGGTTGTTGCACCTTCGTAAACGCTGCACAGCGGTTGTCGATCAACTCGAATGGCATCGATCAAGTCGAGCGCCGGCCCAAAGTGATGGCTAACGAGGTCTGAGATATCTTCAATCGGTTCCGATTCGCCTGGCCCCGCTGAGGTGATGGGAAGCCAAGGCCGCGGATCGACTGTCGGCTGGAAGGGATTGCCTCGTACTAAGTAGGCCAGCGGCAGTTTGTCGCAGTTAAGATCAATAAAGCCGTCGCTGCCAATGATCTGAAGACCGAACCCGGCGCTGTTCGTCCCGTCGTTGGCAATCGAATCGAAGTAAGCAACGAAGCCACGTTCCATTTCGTAGCGGGCATGAACTTCGTTCCCGGCCAGCAAGCCAAGCGCTTCGTTTCCCTCACGAACATCTGCTTGGGTCACTCGACGTCCATCTTGCAGCAACACCGCCGAACACGACCTTGCTGCTCCGCCAAAGTAATTGACCAGGTTTAAAACGTGAGAGCCCAGCACCCACAGGTCTTCTGCGCCGCCCCGTCGATCACCCTTGCCACGCCCTCGAATCTCAAGCACCCTTCCTACACCGCCAGCAGCGATCAACTTGTCAATCGCTTGCAGTGTCGGATGGTACCGATTGCGATGTGCGACTGCGAGTTTTGCATTGTGCCTCTCGCAAGCCGCAATGATCTCGTCAGCTTCGGCTGGCGTTCGGCAGAACGGTTTTTCGACGTAGATCCCTTTCGCTCCTTCGTCGATCGCGGCCAAAATCATGTCCCGATGTTGGTCGGGTTGTCGCGGGCACACGGCCACAATTTCGGGTCGTACCTCAGCCAGCATCTTGCGGTAGTCGCCGAAACCGTTACTCGTCCGTAGCCGTTTCTTGGCTTCTAACAACCCAGTCTCGTTTGCGTCTGCAACTCCCACAATATCCGTGTTTGGAACGTGGAGCCAAACGGTATCCAATCCGTGTCCAAAGTTGCCGCGCCCCGTATGTCCGATGACTCCGACACGGAGTTGGCGTGAATCCTGAGAGAAGCCGATAGCGGGAAGGGCAAATGCTGACGCAGCGGCGATAAATTCGCGACGATCCATGATGTTATGGCTCCGTTACGGAAGATTTCGATGGGCACAGAAACCGCTCATGCCTGTGGCTTGACGCCACTTCGATCCCAAAGCGAGTCCTTTGAATCGTGGCGATCAGCGATGACTAGCGATCCTCAGTCGGCAGTCCAATCCGCCGAACTTCAAACTGTCTGTGTTTGCGTGTGGCCTTCGTGACCTCGAACCCTGGTCGCGTTGCAAACTCGGCTTGAACGACTTCCGCCTTGCGGTGATCGTACGCACCCGAATGTGCATGCAACAGATACCGCAACGTCAGCGGCGATTCCATCGTAATTGTGATTCCTTCCTGAATGCAGAAAGAAGCTCCCATCCACCCATCTTCGCGAACGTGCCAATGCGTGGGATAGCGAGGGTTTTCCGGATGATCGAAGTAAGTGATACCTTCGGTGACAAGAGTACGCTCATCGCCCTGCCCCACCGCCACCGGTCCGCTGTAATCCATCCAACGAGCGGGCTTGCCAAAGATGTTCTTTTCGTCGACTTGTCCTTCGCTGTTGGTCAATGTTCCGCCACCAAAGTGGGCCGAGAGCGATTTCGCAACACGAACCGCGAAGAAGCCGAAATTTGTCTTCTCAAGCTCGACGGTCTCCCGATTCTGCGGCGGACGCATCGTGATTTGAAGTTCGAGTGCATGTTCGTTGTGAGGCAACCGCAACAATGACGCGACGATCTCCTGCTCCATCACTTCGTTATCATCGGGATCAAACCAACCACAGACAGACGCCATCGTTGCTTCGTTATCGCCGTCTTCATAGGCGTACCACATCTTCTGCCGAATCTGTGTCCCCTTTCCGTTGGCCCAGAAGTCGAGTCCGTTAACTTTGTTATGGGCGAACCAGACGGATTGATGGTGATCGTGATTTTGTGCTCCAGGATGCCCCATGCGCGTTAACGATGTACCGGAAGGACCACGAAACGGAAAGAAAAAGGGCCTTGGATATTGATCGCCGTAATGCCAGCGAACCTTCTCAATCCCATCGACTTGAAACGACACTTGATTGCCCGCTTGAGGAACAACCTCACAGCGGTCAAAGCCGGGAAAACTACTCGATTCTTCAGCCAACGCCATTGGTGCGATAACGGCAAACAGCAGGAAAGAGCATCGCGTTTGTGATAACTGAATCATTAGTAAAAGGCTCCGGGCTGTTCGCGCGAACTCCAGAAGTTGCCAGTATAGCCAAATCGCATGGAAAACTCGCTCAGTTCATCGCCGAGCGACCACATTGGGGCGGACCTTCAAGCTTTCTCACTGACTTGCGCTCATACGAGACAGATGGTACCATGAGGCGATTGGTAATGGAAATCTGAGGAAACCGGAGTCCTCCAGCATGGACGATGTGATTAACACAATCATTTGTGGTGATTGTATTGCGGGCATGAACTCGCTGCCGGAAGGGAGCGTCGATCTCGCATTCGCCGATCCCCCGTTCAACATCGGCTACGAGTATGACGTCTATCAAGACAGGCAGGAACACTCGCAGTACTTGGCTTGGTCGCGAGATTGGATCGCGGCAGTTCATCGAGTTTTGAAGAGTGACGGTGCATTCTGGCTGGCGATTGGTGACGAGTACGCGGCGGAGCTAAAGCTGGCCAGCCAAGACATCGGGTTTCACTGCCGGAGTTGGGTCATTTGGTACTATACGTTCGGAGTGAACTGCAAGCAAAAGTTCAGCCGCTCGCACGCCCATCTGTTTCATTTCGTGAAAGATCCACAGAAGTTCACGTTCCGAGCCGATGACCTTGAGAACCGCATTCCCTCAGCTCGCCAGTTGGTCTACAACGACAAGCGAGCCAACTCGACAGGCCGGCTGCCTGATGATACTTGGATCATTCGCCCGGCCGATGTGGTCGGCGAGTTGATCGACGACGAAGGCATGTGGTCGCCCGACGATCTCGCGCCTCCAAGCGACAACGCACAGACATGGACACTCCGCCCCCAAGATCTCGACTCTTGCTTCAAGCCGAACGAAGACACGTGGTACTTCCCGCGTGTCGCAGGCACCTTCAAAGAACGCGCCGGTTTCCACGGTTGTCAGATGCCGGAACAGTTGCTGGGGCGCATCGTAAGATTGTGCTCGAATGAAGGTGAACTCCTTCTCGATCCATTCTCAGGAAGCGCGACGACGCTTGCCGTGGCCAAGAAATTGGGCCGCAAGTACGTCGGTTTCGACATCTCCGACGAGTACATCAAGCACGGTACGGTACGACTCGAATCGGTCCGAGTCGGCGATCAACTGGATGGGTCCGCAGAACCGCTGGTCAGTGCACCAAAGACGAGCTCAAACTCTAAGAGCAGGAGAAAATCGACGACGGCTCCTGTACGAGGGCCGTGTTGTGACAGAGAGGATCTTAGTGCGGTTGAACGACGCTTTACTGAAGTGCAGATGGAACTAACACTAAGGAGCATAAAGGAAGCCTTTCGTCTGTCGCACGAAGGATTCTCTGCCGATTTTGTTGTTGCGAATCCGGATCTGAATGCTTTGTTTGCGTCGACGTGTGAGCGACTGGGTATCGTTGGCGGAATTCAATCCTGGAACAAGCTGCTGTTTCGTCTCCGTAAGTCAGGAAAGTTGACGGACATTGAGACCTTACGAAAATTCTCCGTTTCGTGGGCAGATTGCGACGACTACTTATTTGCGAGTGAAATTGCCCTTGAGATTCTGCTAGAGAAGGGAACAGCGAAGAGCCTCGACGACATACTCTGTCAGCCCGACCTAGCCTACGAATTTGACACGATTGCGAGTAGATTTGCTCCTGGTTATAAGCCAGTCGAGTATCGGTGGGCAGCGTTGAAGCTCCGAAAACAGGCCAAATTGGCCCGAACTCGCGCAGGCGTTCTCAAGAGCCTGAAGCTAGAACGGTTTGGCAGGCGAGTGTCGGTTGACGAACTTGACGAATTAGATTTGCCGAACGAACGGGGCGTCTATCTAGTTAGTGGTGGCAAATCGAAAAACCTGTATGCTGGCGAGACACTCAATCTGCGGACGCGGCTGTCACAGCAGTTCGCAGAACCCCAACTCGAGGAATGGCATTTGCTTTCCAAGAAGGTAAAAGTACAAGCGTTTCGCCTAACTTCGTCCGCTTCCGAAATGTTGGCGATGCAGAGTTGCCTGATCACCGAATATCATCCCAAACTAAACTTCCGAGAACTCCGATCAGCCGTATGACTTCGTCACCGTTGACTGATGCATATGATGCGATTCGAGATGGTTATTCGGTGGATCGGGTCATTGCTGACCCGCTACTCAACGAGGCCTTTATCAACGAGTGCAAGAGACTCGGGTTACATGGTTCTCCGGCATCATTGAACCACTCGCTGCTCAACTTGCGTAAACGCGGTGCGCTGAACGGTCGGGCGCGGTCCAAGCGGACTCATTTTGCGAACGAAGACGAATTCCGCTTTGCCACCGAAATGGCCGCCAGATTCCTGGAGCGCCGTGAAGGTGTCAGCCTCGATTCCCTGCTGTGTGATCCCGCACTCGCAGAGGAGTTCGATCGACTAGCGGCAGATATCGCCCCCGGCTTTTCTTCGCTGCAATATCGATGGGCTGCACTCAACCTACGGAAGGCAAAGAAGTTCGAGCCGGAGGTTGCGTCGCGGATCGCGCCGCCAGCAGCAGTCTACAAGTATCGTGCGTCAACGGTCGAATTAGAGGAAATACCGACGGAACAGGGACTGTATCTCTTCTTTGCAAATCGACAGCTTCTTTATGTGGGCGAAACGGAAAATCTGCGAACACGGCTGAAAAAGCATCTTGATCACTCTGACAATAAAGAACTGGCTCGTTGGTTGTGGGAGTTCGGAACTCACGAACTACATATAGAAGTTCAAGTGCTTGCTCCCAATACAGAGGCGCGCGTCCGTAGGGCACTTGAACTGGAATTGATTCGCTCTCGCGATCCGATCTTCAACGTAAAACGCTGAAGTGAGTTATATCAGCCCAAGCCGAGATCTAACTGTGTTTTCGGTTGGCTGCAGATCATCGGTAGATAACTCGCCCAATCGCCCGGTAAGCTTGGACCGCGGAATCGTCACAAGGGTCTGCGCACCAAAAGCACCTAGCTTAAGGAGATACGTACCTGTCTGGACTTCAAAGCGGGTACCGCGCAGTCTCGTCGCATGCGGCACCGTTGCTACTAAGGACTGCGGTAAAAACAATTTCGGTGTTTAACGGGGGTCGAAACGGTAGTTGAATTGCGGTAGGTAGTTATCGCGGATGACGGTTTCGTCGGCAAGATATTCTCGAGATGCTTTGATGCCAGACCGATACACCTTGCGAGCCAGTTCCGTGATGACTCGCAAGCCGGTTCGAGTCGTCGTTGCTGACAACGCCTCGCGAATCAACTCAACGCTTCGCAGCAGTAGCGATTGCAAACTGCGGCTGAGATGACAAAACAACCGATGGTCGATCGGATTGTACTTCGAGCAGTAAGGCG
This sequence comes from Planctomycetaceae bacterium, assembly GCA_020638995.1. Classification (GTDB taxonomy): domain Bacteria; phylum Planctomycetota; class Planctomycetia; order Pirellulales; family Pirellulaceae. The sequence continues at coordinate 170,363 of JACKHM010000005.1, read as the reverse complement.
GCAAGTGGCAAACGCGGATCGTCTTGCCAAGCTGATCCGACAACAACTGAAGCTGTTCACGAAACAAAGGGACACGATAACCGTTGCTCCCACCGCAATCGGCCAGCAACAACAGCGGCGAGTCGGTCGGGTAACGCCACTTCCCCAGGCGATACCACCAGCGGCGAATCGCATCGACCGCGAGTTGCCCAGTGTCGGCTCCTTGAGCCAGGTACACCAGCGATTCGTTACGAGCCATGTCGTAAACGCCGTACGGAATCACCTTGCCCCAGGCCGAACTGGGAAAGTCATGGTCCCACGCCAGCACTCGGCCTGTGGTCCAAGCCGGTCCCGCTCGATAAAAGTTCCCCAATAACTCCTTCTTTTTCGTATCGATGCTCAACACGGCAAAGCCTTGACGGAGGAACGTCGCTTTAAGCTTTTGCAGACGACGAAACTGAGCGTCGCGGTCGTCGCTTTCTCCCATCGGCAATGTTTTGGACATCCGTCGACGCGACAAACCGAGCTCTTCGCGGAGCATCTTGCCCACGGTCTTGCGATCGACCCGATGGCCTTGCTGAGTGAGTTCGTCAGCCAACTCGGTCGGCGAACGATCCGTCCACAACTGGCCGGGCTCAACTGGCGAGCCCGCCGTGCGAGCTTCCACCGCTTGCTTGAGCGAAGGCAACAGTTGCGGATCGGCAGAGCTAGTTTTCTTGCGTCCGCCCTTTTTTTCGGACGCGGCCCGCAGCGGGGTCGTCGGGTAACTGCTCCACATCGAGGGCGCCCGCAGAGATCGTATCCGGATCGCATCCGAACAGCGTGGCCAGGTAAGCCTTCCCGCCATGCCCCAGCTTGGCCGCTTCGACCGCCGCATAGCGTCTTCGATCTTTCTCTGACAGAGAACCATAAAAGTTCACCATCTGCCGTTCAACGACTGCATCATAAGCTCGCATCAGAAAACCTCCTCGTGTCTGATGCATTCTAACGATTCATATACCGAAATTGTTTTTCCCGCGGTCCTAACGCTCGAACATCGTCTTCAAGCTGAATGCTCAAGGTTATTCAGTGGCGCACATTTGCCGTGAGCCTCAGATCCACGAGCCCGTCCTCATCTCAACTAGGTGTCTTTACCCTTGCCCGCCTCAGCAGCTTCAAGCATTAAGAACACAGATTCCGCCGCACTCGCCAAAGCGCCATCCGATGGTGCTTATAAGTCGATCGTGTTCATGAGGCGATGTAGCTCCACCGCAATCTACCTTTGGGCGACGCCAGGCACGGCGTCGAACGACTCCAAAAACTGTTCCACCGATGGATTCCTTGCTTTCACAGCCCGCTGGCGGCTGGAAGGACAACTAATTTGGGCTACTCATCCCATGTGCTTTCCGGCAAGCGCGATAGTTAGCTTAACGCAGGGCTTCTAAGTAGTCGATCAACGAGACAAAGTCGCTCAAGCCTATCTCGTTCGCCAGTCCTAGCGGCATGACCGAAACGTCCTGCTTGACTCGTTCTTCGATTTGCGAGACGGGTATTTTGATCTCTTTGCCTTCGTTGTCTCGGATGGTGATTTCGTCGGCCGCTTCGCTCGTGACGAACCCGGTCAGCGTCTTTCCACTGTCCAACAGGAACAGATTGGTAACGAAACCTTGAGCGATCGACTTGCTGGGCAGCAAGATAGATTCGGCAAGCTGGTTTCGCTTGTAGGTTTTTACAACGAGCGGCAGGTGCGGTCCGCGACTTGGCTCGCCGTCTTTAACCGTGTGGCACTTCGCGCAGTTTAACTTCAGAAACACCTGCTCGCCGCGACCGATGTCCCCGCGTTGCTCCACTGCCACCGCAATGACGGCTTCGGGATTCAATGTCTTGAGTGGTGGACCCGCGGGAGTCGGTTCGGGAGCCAACTTCCACGCTGCCGCGACTTGCCGAGCTACCGTCGCGACGGCTTCATCGGCATCCTTCGTTGCGAGCCGGACCTTGGACTCCAACTCGCGAGCATTTGCCAGCGAAGCTGCCCTCAAGACTTGAACTCGCTGCTTAGGTGAGGCCCAGGCGTCGTCGACAAACTTATCGGCCAGCGTTTTCGTTTCTGGGGATATCTCGTCAGAGCCTGCGAGAACCAACATGCAAGCGTTAGCGATTCGAGCTTGCGCGTCATTTGCTGACTTGGCGCCCGCGATCAATGAAGCCGCATGTCGTTCCAGATTTCGCACATTCTTCAACGTCTCCCAGGCGTTTGCGTACTCAGGGCTCTTATCATCGGCCACAGCGAGGGAGCCGATGGTAGAGAGCGCGGCCTCAAATGCACGTGGTCGATTCATTTTCAGCAAGGCGATTGCTGCTTGAGAGCGAACTTGTTTCGTGAGTCCTTCACTCTCGGACGCCTCGATGAGTAACTCAAAGGCTCCGCCGGAAATGTCTGTGGCACGCGCCAGCTGCGACACTGCGGGTGCTACAAGTCGGGAGTCACGTTTTGCCATCTCGATCACCGTCTCTAACGTGCCCTCTATATCGACGCGATGTCGCGAGAGCTCGTCGAGCAGAAATGATGCTTCGTCACCCTCGGCATTGTCCAAGGCAACTTTTAGCGCGCGACCGATCTGATTTGTGGCCGACCAGGGTTCGGGCTGATAGTACGGTCCACGGGTATCCGGACGCGTACCCCAGCTGTTTCCCTTCCACTCGCCCTCTGTGTGATAGAGCCGACACAACGCTGTCAGAAAGCCCGCTCGGCGCGCGGCATCGCGTTCTCGCTCCAACCTCAAGATCAGCCCCGAGACCACGCTCTCGTGGTGCAGTGACTGAAGCACGCGAAAGGCCTTCACACGCCTTGGGTCGTCGAAACTTGCTTCATCGACCACTACAAAACACGCTTCGGCAGATTGCATTTCGATCAACGCTTGAATCGCCGTGTGAGAGACGATCGGATCGGGATCGGCAAGCAATGGAGTCATCTCGCGCGCCAAGTCGATAAGCTTCAAGCGAGCCATAGCGATGCAGGACTCCAGCCGCGAGCGGGGATCCTTGCTGAACAGGCCCAACATGATGGGATCAAGCGGGATGTCGACTAGTTGGTCATTGCGATCGGTCAGCGCGCGGATCGCGAATGGCCGTAACGCTTCATCCTCGGAGAGAGCCACGAGGGTCGGATGCGACTTGCTGCCGAACGCCTGCTTCAACGCAAAGATCGCTGCCACACGGGTGGCCAATGATTGCCCAGCATCTCCGGCGAGCTTCTTCAGTTCCTGATGAATATCTTCTCCCGCGGACCCGAGTTGCACGCGACGAATCAAAGTCCTTTGCGCCTCCAACCTCCGACGATGGCTGGGTGATTCAAGTAATTTCAAAAGTTCCACATCGGTCGCGGCGTCAAACTCGGGAAGCGAAGTAGGCGCATAGCCTTTGGGTGAGACGCGCAGCAGATACCCGACGTTGTCTCCCTCGTACTTGAATGTCGCTCCTTTCCAACTCGTCACGTACAAGCGGCTCATCGCATCGACATCAAGATCCGTCACGCGCGTCGCACGAAGGAACTCCTCCTGCGTCGGTTTGAAAGTCGCTCCGCGGGGCGTTAGTTGATGACGATAAATCCAATTCCTCCCCCAGTCTGCCGTGTAGAGAGCATCGCTAAACCCCGTTGGAAATCCCGGCTCATCGAGGAACAAGGCGCCGCACCCCGAACCGCCCCCATAGTCGGCCAAGGGTTGAATCACTTCTTCGCCAAAGCGAGTGAACAGCCGCGGATAACCGTGATCCTCCCAGCCAGTGAAGTGATGCAGCCGGATATCCCAACCACCTCCGTCGTTTGTATTGTCGCGAGTGAATCCGTTCAGCAGCGGATCCACGGCGACCTCCAGGATGTTCCGAGTGCCCCGCGAGTACAGCTCTAGCCCAGTGCCATCAGGACGAACGCGTACGACGCCACCGCCGCGAAGCTGAAGCTTACGTCCATCGGTACCTTCCGCTTCCATAAACCCAAAGTCGCCAATGGCGAGATACAGCCAACCATCAATGCCCAAGGTGACACCATTAGAAGTGTGATCCGCCGGTCGATCTTTGAAGGTGAAAGCAATGTTCGTTACGATCGTCTGCTGCTCGTCGGCAATCCCGTCAAGATCGTGGTCGATAAACGCACTCAAGTGTGGCGGATGCATCAAATACAACCGGTCATAATCCCACACGAGTCCTCGCGGTGAATCGACATCTGCGATGAACAGCTTCGACTCGTCTGCGCGTCCATCGCCGTCGACATCTCGCAGTCGATAAACCGAGCCGCGTTTCGCTTCGCGATCCAACGAACCATTCTTGTCGACGGAAACATACGCCGTCCCATCTGGTGCCGCTGCAACGAACACCGGATAGTTGACGGCTGGTGGCGTGGCAAACATAGTCGCCTCGAACTCTTTTGGCAGCCGGACATCCGCTAGTTGAACCTGCTCAGCATTGGCACGTGCTTCCTGAGGGTCGACCTTGACCATCTCGTCGCCGAATACATTAACCTCCCACAGGCTTCCCCAATTCCCCGTATCACTACCCAAAAATGTTACTCTCAAGTAGCGCGTCGATGGCGTATCGAATTCATGGGTGTAGTGCTTGTCGGTCGTGTTGTCAGCGCGATCGACGAGGAGGTGCCATGTTTTGCTATCCGTTGAGCCCTCGACCTTGTAACGGAATGCAGCGTTTGGATTTTCCCAAGCAAGATGGCAACCCGTCAGGTGCTGCGGCGTCTCCAGGTCGACTTGCCACCATTGCGGTGCCGAGGGATTTGCAGCACACCAGCGCGTTGACTTCTTACCATCAACGGCATGAGGGGCAAGATTGTTCTTATCGCGTTCTTCGCTCGATGCGGTGGCCGGTTTATCTCTCGCCAGATCGACCGGTACCAACTTTGCTGCAACGGGCTTCAAATAGGATTCCTCTAGTTTGCCGCATGCCCAAAGCGTTCCACGCGTAAGCATATTCAGGAACGCTGGATGTTCGACGGTTTCGTTGTGATGCCCCAGCGTCGTTCCAAAGACCCGAGTGCCTTGATAGTCGTTCGTCCAAACACAAACTTCTTCGCTTCCCTTTTCCCGATTCTTCGCAGAAGCTAGAGGATGCGTCGTCGGCCATACCTTTTCGATCCAGTACAACTCGCCGGCCGGATTCGCCCAACCTGCTCCCAATCCGCGCATGATCGGATGCTCGCCGTCGCGCGTCAGCACCTCGTGAGCGTAGTGAGCGCCATGCCGGCGTGAAGTGACGCCGCAAAACTTAAACCACTCGTCCGTCCCATCGCGATAACAATGCATCGCACAATGAATGACGACCCCGGGTAAGCCGTGCTGATGCGGTTTGAGCACTCGCTGGGTCCAAGCTGGATCGGGCACGTCGGAAAAGCATTCGTCGTGCAAAACAATGTCGTAGCCGTCTGCCCAGTTGGGGTCTTCGTATAAAGGAATCTTCGCGTTCGTCGTAGTTCCGCCCTGCTGGACGACTGTGACCTCGATATTTGCGCGTTCTTCGAGTCCTTTTTTGATTAATTGTTTCTGTACCGTGTAATCGTGACAACAGCCGCCGGTGACGAGCAACGCCTTGAGAGGCTTTGGTGGGGCAGCCGCGAACGTCACAGAATTGAGCAGCAGGAGACTGAGTGCAAGATAAATTGGCTTCATTGAACTCTCGATAGCAGACGTTGGAATCAGTTCGCAAACAGCGGTACGCGCGCGGTCGCGATTTCTCTTATCTTAGTTGCGACTTCGCCCGCTTACGTTAGCGGCATTTCACATAGCTCGATCGTACCGCCGTGTTTCGTCACCGGGTGCTCAGCGAGCAGTTCGAGGAGCTTGGCCAGCTCGTCGGTATCGAACCGCATAAAGCCCCCGATATACTCAGTCATCGACGGAGCCTCTTTCTCGCCCAGCTTACAGCTGTGGCCGATCGCACTACCACCTCTGAACATGCCTGATGCCCCGGCGGCTTTGAAAAAGCTGTCCCACTCTTCACGAGACGCTTCATGATCCGCATCTTTGTGAATCAACGCAATGTATTCCATGCGACGGTGCTCACTGCCAACGATCGGTCAATCAAGACAAAATGCCAGCAACCGGCTCGACCTCTTCTACTCCGGTTAAACGCTGGTCAAGTCCCTGGTACCGATAGGTCAGTTGGCGATGATCGATGCCAAGTAAGTGAAGAATGGTCGCGTTCAGCTCGTTTACATGAACGCCATCACTGGCGATGTTGTAACAGAACTCATCCGTCTCGCCCCAAGTCATTCCACCCTTCACACCTCCGCCAGACAGCCACATGCTGAAGCAGCGTGGGTGATGATCGCGACCATAATTGTTGCCATCCAGGTTGCCTTGGGAGTAGACGGTGCGACCAAATTCGCCGCCCCATACGATCAGCGTGTCGGCGAGCAAGCCGCGTTGCTTGAGATCCTTCACAAGTGCGGCCGACCCCTGATCGACTTCCTTGCAGATCTTCGGATGTTCGGTCGGAAGACGCGAATGATTATCCCAGCCGCGGTGAAACAGCTGAATGAAGCGGACGTCGCGTTCGGCAAGCCGTCGAGCAAGCAAACAATTGGCCGCATGCGTACCGGGCGTACGGGCGTCTTCTCCATAAAGCTTAAAGGTCGATTCAGGCTCGTCAGCAAAATCAGTCAGTTCCGGCACCGACATCTGCATGCGATAGGACATTTCGTACGACGCGATGCGAGCTTCGATTTCGGGATCCCCGGCCCGTTCAAGTTGCATTCGGTTCAGCTTACCAAGCGAATCGAGCAAGCGGCGCCGGGCGGCGAGCGGCGAGCCCGCTGGATCGTTGAGATACAGGACGGGATCACCCGAGGAGCGAAACTTGACGCCCTGATGACTCGCTGGCAAAAAGCCACTGCCCCAGAGTCGGGCATAAAGAGGTTGGGCCGCAGCATAAGTATTCTTTGATAACAACACAACGAATGCGGGAAGGTTTTCGTTGGCCGAACCAATACCGTAGCTGACCCACGATCCAATGCTCGGCCGACCGGGCTGTTGGTTTCCGGTCATAAAGAACGTGATCGCCGGGTCGTGATTGATCGCTTCCGTATGAACCGTTTTCACGATGCAAATATCGTCCGCGATGTTTCCAATATGCGGCAACTGCTCGCTCAACCACATGCCGGATTCGCCAAAACGCTTGAACTCCCACGTGCTCTTCGCAATGGGCAGTTGTTTCTGGCCCGCGGTCATTCCCGTCAAACGCTGCCCCATTCTCACGGACGCTGGTAGTTCCGTGCCGTGCAACTTGCCGAGTTCAGGTTTGTAATCGAACAAATCGACCTGCGACGGAGCGCCCGACTGAAACATATAGATAACGCGTTTGGCACGAACGGGCGTTACGTTCGTGGCCGCTTTGGTCGCCTGACCGTCTATCAGTTGGGCGAGAGCTACCGCGCCGATCGAGGCGGCAGACTGCTTGAAGAAGTGACGGCGGGTTTGATGCAACATGGCGGTTCAATTCTTCGTTAATGTCTCGTCGAGATTCAGCAGCAATCTGGCGACGCTTGTATATGCAGCATGTTCCTCAAGGTCGAGTCGTTCATCTCGCGTCGATTGCCCGACGGCAAGCAGCGAGCTTGCTGCACGGTGATCGCTTTGAAAGTACGCCAGTTCTGACTCGTAATACTCGCGTAACTCTTCAACTTCTTCCGAGCGAGGGTTGCGCGCGAGAGTCAACCGCATGCCCGTGGCAAGTCGCGAGTCGACATCGCTACCGCCGTCGGTCATGATTCGCTCGGCCAAGTGCCGAGCCGCTTCGACAAATTGGGGATCATTCAAGACAACAAGCGCTTGCAGCGGCGTATTTGTTCGGGATCGGCGAACGAGACAGAACTCTCGCTCTGGCGCGTCGAACGCCGCCATGGTGGGAGGCGGAACCGTTCGTTTCCAGTAGGTGTACATACTACGTCGATAAAGATCATCACCGCTGCCAGTCGGATAGGCTTTTGAATAGTTGGGGCGGTTGTTAATCTCGAGCCAGAGACCTGGAGGTTGGTACGGATACACACTTGGGCCGCCTACCTTTTCAACCAACAATCCGCTAACGGCCAGCGCGTTGTCGCGAATCATCTCGGCCGACATCCGATACCGGGGGCCACGAGCGAGTAGTCGATTTTCCGGATCACGTTCATGAAGCACCGTACTCACGTCGGACGATTGGCGATAGGTTGAGGACATGACGATCATTTTCACGATGTGCTTCACATCCCAACCGCTTTCCATGAACTCGACAGCCAGCCAATCGAGCAATTCAGGATGACTTGGCCACTCTCCCTGCGTACCCAGGTCCTCGGTAGTTTTCACGATGCCGATGCCGAAAATCTGCTGCCAGAGGCGATTAACGAAGACACGGGCTGTCAGTGGATGCTCGCGGCTGACCAGCCACTTCGCGAGTGCCAGCCGGTCGAGATTTGCGTCTGCCGAGGGTTGAGGTAGAAATTCGGGAGTAGCGGAAGTTACCTTGTCGCCTTTCTGGTCATACTGCCCACGAATCAGCATGAATGTGTCACGAGGTGTTTCCATTTCCGTCATGACGAGCGACTCGGGAAACGACGCCTCAATCGACTTCTGACGTGCCTTGAGATCTTCGAGTTCCCTGCCCAGCGTTCTGATCTCTCCGTCGGCGACATGTGCAACGAAGTAATCCGTAAGAATCTTGTTCTGAGCTTTCGAGCGTTCCTCTGGCGTCATTTTGAGCGCAATTGCGACATCAGTCGGCATCGCAAACGATGGATCGTTTGAAACCGAGATGCGAAATCGACCGATTGTGTGGGCACCGCCGTAGCGATGTCTCATCGCGATATGAAGTTGCGAGCCCTTGGGCATCGCGAGCGGACTTGCAAGCAGATAAACGGCTGTCGAGTTTTCCTTTCGAGTTGGGCCATCTACGGCCCAGCCGGTACTTAGGTCGCCATCGAGGGAACGAGCGGCTTCGTAGTTCTTCTGCTCGTAGTCCGCGGAAACCGCTGACATTTTGATCGGTTTGCTCTTCACTTCCTGGCCGCCAAGCAAGTGAACTTCAAATTCGCTGAGGACGAAATTGGAATTAAACGCCCGCCCCGCGCCCTTGTGCGGCAGCGATTCGTGGGTGATGGCTTCGAGACGAATCGCAGTTACTTCCTTTGCGATAGTGTCAAACGTCAGATCATAGTCGTCATTGCCGGGACTCGGCCCACTCGCAAGCACTGACGTATCGTCGAGCAGCGTCAACGTCGATTCGGCCGATGACTTCATTACGGCCGGCGTAAGAACTTGCCATTGATTCTCGATGCGTTTGCTGGCGGTTGATTCCCATTCCGATTGCTGCTCTGCGATTTTGTGTCCGAATGGGGCCAATCGGTCTTCGACGCCGGTAATACGTTCGGCAAGATTGTCCAATTCGCTTTGCTGCGAAGGCGTCGGCGCCCGTAGCTTGGGCGCAAATCCATTGTTACCTCGCTCCGGCACGTTGTTGAAAAACGCAAAGAAGCTGTAGAAATCCTTGCGGGTCAACGGATCGTACTTGTGGTCGTGGCAGCGTGCGCAGCCCATCGTTAACCCCATCCACACAGTCGACGTTGTCGTGATGCGATCGATCACGTATTCCGTACGATACTCTTCGTCGATGACACCACCTTCGATGGTGATGGGGTGATTTCGGTTGAAGCCCGTCGCCAGACGCTGCTGTGTCGTCGCCTCGGGCAGCAAGTCGCCAGCAAGCTGTTCAACGGTGAACTGATCAAACGGCATATTGCTGTTAAATGCGTTGATCACCCACTCTCGCCAGGGCCACATGGTTCGCTCTGTATCATATTGATAGCCATTGCTGTCCGCGTAACGTGCCGCGTCGAGCCAATATCTCGCCATGTGCTCGCCGTAGCGTTCAGACCGCAACAGGCGGTCAACTACGGCTTCGTAGGCAGCGTCCGATACATCGTTGCTGAAGGCATCGACTTCGACAAGCGTCGGCGGCAATCCGGTGAGGTCGAACGAGAGGCGTCGGATCAAGGTTGGCCGACTCGCCAGTGGACTAGGAGTTAAACCTGTACGCTTCAATCGGTCGAGCACGAAGTGGTCGATGGCGTTCTGCGTAGTCGCGGTGCCACTTGTCGCGATTGCGTCGTGTGCGGCGCCGAGCCTCGTCGCTATGGGTGGCAGTTCCGCCTTCACAGGAGGCACGAAAGACCAGTGCTCTTCATACGTTGCCCCGCCGGCAATCCACTGCCGGAGCTTCGCCTTTTGCTCGCCGCTCAAACCCTGGCGTGTCGTCGGCGGCGGCATAACTTCGTCCGGATCGTTGGAGAGGACTCGGCGCAACAGTTCGCTTTCGTCTGGTTCTCCTGGTGCTAGTGCACCTGAATCAATCGCATCCTTCCGCCGGTCTAGCCGCAATTCGGCTTTGCGAGCCGCCTCATCAACGCCGTGACAACGGAAACAGTTATCTGCCAGTATCGGCCGAATATCGCGGTTGTATTGGAGCGGTTCTGCGGCAGAGCCAACGAAGCCCTGGACAGCGAGGAATGTGCCCAGCAGCCAACAAATCCGTGGCATCAGCGAGGCGAAACTTGGGACCGCCTGTACTGCACTGGTACTGCGCATTGGATGTCGATCTCTCACAGCGGAGTGGCTACGCCAAGATACCATGCACCACCTCTCCATGCACGTCGGTAAGGCGATAGTCGCGTCCTTGGAAACGATACGTCAGCCGCGTGTGGTCGAAGCCCAGCAGATACATGATCGTGGCTTGAAGGTCATGAATGTGTACCTTGTCGCGTGCGATTCTAAAGCCCAATTCATCGGACTCGCCATAAGTAAACCCACCCTTGACTCCACCTCCCGCCAGCACCATCGAGTAGCAATCGGGATAGTGGTCACGACCTAGCACGGCGCTCTTGGCAGTGCGTCCTTCGCGGAACGGCGTGCGCCCAAATTCACCTCCAATAATGATCAGCGTCTCTTCAAACATTCCTCGTTCTTTCAAGTCATTGATCAATGCTGCAATAGGCTTGTCCATCGTCGCGCACTTGTTGGTCAAACCTGACGTCAGTCCGGTGCCTTCGCCAGTACCGTGAAAATCCCATCCCCAATCGAAGAGCTGAACGTATCGCACGCCGTTCTCGACCAACCGCCGAGCCAGCAAACAATTGTTCGCGAAGCTAGAATCACCCGGCTTCGCGCCGTAGGCATCGATGGTGTGTTGCGATTCGTCGTTGATGTTCATCACCTCGGGAACAGAGGTCTGCATACGGAAAGCCAGTTCGTATTGAGCTATCCGCGTGAGTGTTTCGGGATGACCAAGCTCGTTAGCTTGGAGCTCATTTAAATCGCGCAACGCGTCAAGGCTTCTGCGGCGCAAGCTGCGATCCATGCCTTGTGGGTCCGAAGCATACAGAACAGGATCGCCCTTCGATCGACACTGGACGCCTTGATAGACTGACGGCAGGAAACCACTACCGAACGAGTTCTTACCGCCATTGGGTTGCACGCCGCTAGAAATCAAAACGACGAACCCCGGCAAATTGGCGTTCTCGGTCCCGAGGCCGTAAGTTGCCCAAGCCCCAAGCGAAGGACGACCGCTCCGCGGCGAACCGGTGTAAACGAGCAACTCGGCAGGAGCATGATTGAACTGATCCGTGTTCATGGAATTGATGACACACAAGTCATCTGCAATTCCATGAAAATTGGGTACGGCATCCGAAAGCCAAACGCCACCCTCGCCATATTGTTTAAAACTTCGCGGAGTGCCCATGAGCTTAGGCACACCGGATGTGAAGGCAAATCTTTGACCTTCAAGAAACTCGTTAGGGCAATCCTGGTCGCTGTGTTTTACTAGCTCCGGCTTGTAATCAAACAAGTCCAAGTGCGGCGGCGAACCGGTGAGATGCAAATAGATAACCTGCTTGGCCTTGGCCGGAAAGTGCGGAGCGCGCGGCGCCAGCGGATCATCGACTGCTGCATCGACACCGTGGTTCACCAAGGCCGAAAGTGCAATTCCACCAAGGCCGGCGGCGGATTGCTGCAGGAAGTGGCGGCGCGTGTTGGCCTGAATCTTTGCGAGGGCAGGATTCATTTCAGCATCTCCATGTCATCTCTTCAAAAACATCTCATCCAAATTGAGCAACACGTTTCCAACAACCGTCCACGCTGCCAAATCTACAATGTCGCTTCCCTCCGGGGCGCCGCCTAAGGGTTCGGTGGCCATCTTCATTGCTTGCTCGGGCGCAGCTTTGAACTCGGCGTAAGTTGATTCATAAAGTTGCACCAAACGGGCTAACTCCGAGTCACTAGGTGGTCGCGTCAAACACAAGCGAAAACCGAACGCGGCCTTCGCTTCGACAGTGTCTCCGCCGCTGGCAATCCGCCGGGCGAGGGCCTGTGCGGCTTCGATGTAGACCGGATCGTTTAATGTTACCAGGGCCTGCAGAGGTGTGTTGGTCCGATCCCGTTTGATCGTACAGACCTCACGATTCGGAGCATCGAACGCCGCCATCGATGGATAAGGATTGGACCGTCGCCAAGTCGTATACAGCCCGCGGCGGTACCGATCATCGCCTTCGCTAGTCTTCCAGTCGATGCCGCCGCCGAAAGCTGCATTCAATCCGATGTTGGGCTGCGGCGGCTTGACGGGAGGACCGTACATCTTGTCGCTGAGCAAGCCACTGACAAACATCGCCTGATCACGAATCATCTCTGCCGACATGCGAAAACGCGGCCCCCGGGCGAGCAGAATGTTTTCGGGGTCAACAGCAAGCAGGTCGGAAGTCACCGCCGATGTTTGGCGGTAGGCGGCCGAGGTCACCAGCAACTTGACAAACGCCTTCATATCCCATTTCAAACGAAGCAATTCCGTGGCGAGCCAATCAAGCAGTTCTGGGGTCGTCGGCAAGTCCCCCTGCGAGCCAAACTCTTCGCTCGTTCGAACAATCCCCACACCAAAGATCGCCTCCCAATAACGGTTCGCGATTACGCGAGCCGTCAGCGGATTCCGCTCGTCGACCAGCCACTTTGCCAACGTCAAACGATTAATCGGTTCGCCTTCCGGTAGCGGATGAAATGCGGCCGGAACGCCAGCTGTCACCTCATCACCCGTTTGCAAAAAGTTGCCGCGAATTTGAATCTTTGTCGTACGATGCTGGTCGACAGGCAACGCTCGCATGACCGGAACGGTTGTCGTTGGCTTGAGGTTCGCCAACTGCTTCTCGATCTTTGCGATTCGCTCTCGGATCGGCTTTAACTCGGGAGCAATCGAACGATAGTAATCGGCGAGCAGTTTGAGCTGATCAGTATCGCGATTGCCTGCAGGGACTCTTGCGGCGGCTAGGATATCGGCAGGAACGCCACCGATCTCGAACGCCAAATTTGGAGCAGGAGCATCGGCGACGTCTTGCTTCCAAAGCGGCTGTTGCTGTTCATCCAGAATCGAAACGCGGAAGCCCTTCAATCGATCACCTACGCCATCGGTTCGATTCCAAATCACGACGCGGTCGATCGAAGCCTGTTCCTTGAGCTTGACTTGCCACCACGGATTTTTTTCGTTTCCCGTGTGAGTCGTTGATTTGGCACCGCGATAGTCGCCACTGGTGTTGCCATCGATGGCAAGTTTCGCCGGACCGTCAAAGTCCGTGCTTGATTGTGTGGCTTCGCCTTCGATCGCAAGGTTCTTTTCGCCCTGAAAGACTTGCAGCTCGGCCAACGACAAGAACTCGGCGCGGTCGACGATTTCCACGCGAACATAACTTCCCAGAATCGACTGTTTCTCGTCCGCCGCGACTTTGGCTTCCCATTTGGCCTGCCCCGCCTGCAGCGCCGCCGAATCGGAAGCCAGCTCGGCCTTGAGCTGCGTCACTTCTTCTTTCCACTGCGTCTCCTGTTCGCGTTGCTCGCCCGTCCACACTTCGAGTAGCGGGCTCTCGTCGCGTCGATCAGCGTCCTCCGAATTATTGAAGATCGCAAAGAACTTGAAGTACTCCTCTTGCGTGATCGGATCGTACTTGTGGGTGTGGCATTGAGCACACGCCATTGTCGTACCCATCCACACGGCCATCGTCGTGTTTACCCGATCAACGATGGCAACATTTCGGAACTCTTCGTCGTTTGTTCCGCCTTCGTTGTTGGTCAGCGTATTTCGATGAAAGGCGGTGGCAATCAATTGCTCGTCCGTTGCATTGGGCAGCAGGTCACCCGCAATTTGCTCGATCGTGAACTGGTCGAATGGCTTGTTGTCATTCAGCGAACGAATTACGTAGTCGCGAAAGGCCCAGATCGTTCGCGGCGGATCGTCTGCGTAACCAGCCGAATCGGCGTAGCGAGCGAGGTCCAGCCACATGCGGGCCCAATGCTCGCCATACGCTTTCTTCGTCAGCAATCGGTCGACGAAGCTCTCGAATGCCTGCGGGTCGTTATCGTCGACAAACCGATCGACCTCCTCAATCGTTGGCGGCAATCCCGTCAAGTCGAGAGCCAAACGTCGAGCAATCGCATAGCGGTCAGCTTCCGGGGAAGGTACGAGTTTTTCCCTAAGCATTCGATCCAGAACAAAGTAATCAAGGTCCGTCTTTGGCCAGTCTTGGTGTGACGCGAGAGCAGGCAACTTCGGCCGGATAGGCACCACATAAGACCAATGATCGGAGTACTTGGCGCCTTGAGCGATCCAGTCTTCGATAACTTGGATATCTTTAGACGAGAGCTTCTTTCCCGACTCAGCGGGCGGCATCCGTAAGCTCTCGTCACTCGTCGTGATACGCGCAATCAGTTCGCTTTCGCCAGGCTTTCCGGGAACGATCGCAATCTCCCCCGAGTCGGCAGGCGATTGGGCTCCGGTCGGTGTGTCCAGCCGAAGACTCGCTTGTCGTTCGGCTTCGTCGGGGCCGTGACAAGTAAAACAGTTATTGGACAGGATTGATCGTACATCGCGGTTGAAGTCGACTGACAGTCTGGAAGGTTCCTCTGCTCGGGAAAAGTGGCATGCCACCAATACGATGACTGTTAACAACAATCCGTTCTTCGAGAGATTCATCGATCTGGTACCGTTTTTTAAGGCGGGACTCCGAGGTGCATGACCAGGTAGTCGCGATACAAACTTCGCGATTCCAAAATCTGTTCAATAAATACCGGGAGGGGTGAACAACATTCTGGTACTACCCACCGCTATTCTGGTTCTTATCTTCTCGGTGAAACATCGCGTCGTTGGGGTTACCGCGAGACTGCAAGTAAGCTAACAGGTCGAGAACCTCTTCTTCATTCAACGTCTTCAGCAAATCCTTTGGCATTAATGATACCTTGGATGGAGTGACTTCGTCGACTTCATCGGCGGGAACTTCGACAATCTTGTTGATATCTTCTGGATCGACGAGCACCGTCAGGGTGCCACTCTGCTCACCTGAGATACGTCCGGTGTAGACTTGACCTTTGCTTGTCACAACCACCGACGCGCGATATTGGTCCGAAATAATCTTACTCGGATCGACAATAGCCTCGCTGAGATCTTTGAAGCTAAAACGACCCGCGACATTAGAAAGGTCTGGCCCAGTGGCTCCGCCACTTCCATCAAAACGATGACAAAGGACACAGCGAGCCGCAGCAAACATCATCTTGCCGCGTTCAAAGCTGCGCCGACTCAAGCCGCTGCTTGTAAGTTGCACGAGTTCATCGAGTTGCCAATCGCGCCCCGGTCCGTCGGGCTTCGGCAATTCAGTAGGCTTGGGCGGAGCGATGGCGACAGCAGACTCGATGGCTTTGCGTTCTGCTTCCGACGCGTTGGACAAAGCGTCGTTCCGAATGTTGTCAATGAACCCTTCATAGCTTGCCCCTCCGCTCTTCGTGCGTGCCTGCGCAAGCCACTCGAAATACTGTCGGCGCTGTTCGAGTGTCCAACCGTACCGAAGATTTCTCAGCGCGAAAGCGTAATGCAGCTTTTGCAAATCGACTTGGTTTTCCAACATCTTAGCGATGGCCCCCCCGTAACCGGAGTTCCGCGCCAGCAAATCCGACATCTCATGCCCAGATTGCGGCGATGTCTGGCTGATTAATGCCAATGTCTTTGTCGCAACGGTCGGTGCGTTGAGATAGACCAACAAGTTGCAAAGTTCGCGATTCAACGAATCGCTCGACGCTGGATAAAACTCGTCGATCTTAGCCACAAGCTTCGCAGCTTCTTGCTGGCGCGGCTGACCCATGCGAACGAACACCAGTTGATAGACTCGCAACAGTTCCAGTTGTTGCCGTTCCGTTAGATTCGCGAAGCCAATCGTGTCGAGCGATTGAAGGAGCTTTGGCTGCAACGCGGCTTTTCCTTGTCGCGCCAGCGCGACCGCAGCCGTGATTAATGTTTGCGGATGACGCTCCGCGAGTACCTTGTCTTGCCAAAGCGTCACGTCTTGATGTTCGAGTGCTACCCGAGCCGCATACCGAATGTGACGATCGTCATGATTCAAATACTTCCACGAGAAGTCGATTGCCTCTTGCGGAGATCCACTGCGGAGATGGTATCGCTCGATGTCCTGCCGTAAGCGGCGGAGGTCTGCGAATGCGACCGAATCCGTGTCGGAATCGCCTGTAACGCTTGGATCTGTCGCTTCGTCACCAACGTACGTTACGCGATACAACTCGGATTGCGTCCCACGTCCGCCAATCGTGAAGTACAACGCCCCGTCCGGACCGACCGCGTTGTCGGTCAAAGGTAGCGGCGTCCGCGAGAGAAACTCTTCCTTCGTCGCTTTGTAGCTGGCTCCCTCCGCCTCTGTATGAATGGCATACATGGTGCCGAACGTCCAGTCACAGATATACAACGCCCGTTGATACTTGGCGGGAAATTTGGTGCCGTAACCAAAGGCGATGCCAACCGGTGATCCGGGTCCGATGTCCACCAGTTGTGGAAGGCTATCAACGTAGTAGGTCGGCCACTTACCGGTGCCACTGCGCCATCCGAATTCACTTCCGCTGGTTGCATGCACCACACGCGTCGGACGATACCACGGAGTTCCCATATCCCATTCCATGTCAGCATCGTAAGCAAACAACTCGCCATCGGCGTTGAAGTCCATATCGTAAGGATTGCGGTAGCCTGTGCTGAAAATCTCCCACGTTTTGCCGTCGGGATCCGTCTTGGCGATCCAGCCTCCGGGAGCCAGCTTGCCCCGCGCATGACCGCGTGCGTCCCATTGGCGAGGCAACAATAGATCTTCACTCCAATTGGAGGGGACCGCACTGTGATCGAAGTCCGCCGGTGGGTCCGTATGATTTCCGGCGATGACATAGATGGACTTGCCATCCGGCGACAATCGCAGCGAGTGCGGCCCATGTTCGCCTCCCCCGCGAAACTCTTTCAACTTGATGACTTCGTCATACTGGTCGTCGCCATTAGTGTCACGAGCGCGATAAAGACCGCTGCCAGGACCACCGTTAACCGAAACGTAAAGGCTGTCAAACGCGTACAGCATGCCTTGGGCTGAGGTCAGATTTAGATCAAGACGTTCAACCCTCGTTGGTTGATCGCTGCCGATAGCTGGCGGCGTGATACGGCAGATACCTTTGTCACCTTGATCACTGGCGAGCAGACGGCCTTGATTATCAAAAGCGATCGACACCCATGAGCCGAGTTCGTCTTTAGGTACGGTATAGAGCAATTCCACTTGAAATCCTGCCGGAAGATTGAATACATCTCGATCCTTGGCAATCATGCCCGCCGGTTTGTCAAAAACGTCACCCCAGGGTCCGACGCCCATCTGCCCGTGAGTCGTGATCGCAACGGACTTGTCGGGTGAACCAAGCTCGGCGGCGTGCCAGTCGTCACCCGACACGATATACGTCACGTCTCCGTTCGGCATCGTCAACGCAATCTTGCAAGCAAAACCTGCAACGCTTCCCTCGTTGTCGAGTTCCGCACGCAACTCGTTCTTGCCCGGTCGAAGACACTTCTGAATGTCAATTTCGACCGGTTGTTGCCACTCGGTGCTTGAAGCGACACGTTGTCCATTCACGAACAACGTCATTACGTTGTCACAAGTTGCCTCTAGCCACGCACTCGTTGATCCACCGGCAAACTCCTTCGTCAACACATATCGTGTTCGTGCATCCGGCCCCCAGATCCATGTTGGTTTCGGACCGCCGTCTAGGCTCTTACGTGCGGGGCTGGCTTGGGGCTGCCCAGATGGGGCATCGACGGCATCTCGAACTTGCGAGGCGGCGATTGAGAGTGCCTGCGAGTAATTTTCACCAGCCGCCAAATGCCGGTGAAAAATCGTCAACAACGCAACAGAAGCAATGAAACAAATGAGTAAACGCACGGATTGTTCTCCAGGTAATTTCGAACGCTGCGAATCTAAGGTAACGGCGAATCTAAGGTAACAACGCTATGTCAGCTCAGACGCATGGCTTGGTCAACCGCAGGGTCTCCCATCGAGACGTGTGTGATTAATGATGGTGGTGCTCGTGGCCAAACATCTTGTGCTCCCGGTCGCCTTTGGCATAGACAAAAGCGAGCAGGTCAAAGATTTCTTCCCGCGTCAACTTGTTGAGCAAGCCCTTCGGCATCAGCGAGAGTTCCGACTTCTTTTGATCGTCGATGTCGTCTTTTTTGATGATCGTGGGTTTATCCTTGGCCAGCGGGTCGATCACAACATGGACCGCCTCGGCGTTGTCTTCGACGATCATCCCGGTAACAACTTTACCCGACGCGAGAAGGAATGTGTAAGACTGAAACTTCTCGTCGATAACTTTCGAGGGATCAACGATCGATTGAAGGATGTATTCGGTCGTCTGCTTCTTCGGATCGAGCTTGGCTAAATCGGGACCGAAGATTCGGCCTTCGTTATCAAGTTTATGGCAGCCCACACAGCTGGCAACTTTGAACAACTGTTTACCAACTTCAAAAGAGCGTCCCATAGGCAGCGTCTTGATATCGCTGGCCAACTCGTCAAACGTCCACTCGTGGCTGCGCCTATTTAACTTGAGCAACTCGTCCTTGATCGGCAGATTGGCAGCCGCCAGGTAGGCTTCCGGGTTAGCTTGATATTCTTCTAGATTGTCGACGACATACAATGCTCCATGCATTCTTCTCCAATGGCCGGGATAGGTGCAGACATATGGATAGACGCCGGGCTGTGTCGGGGCCTCAAAACTCAGCGACTCGTTCTCGCCTGGTTGCAACAACTTACTGGAGAGCAGAATCTTATCGGTTTTCGGAATGTAGTGCCGAGCCATCGCATCAGGATCGCGCCCCGTTGCCTCTGCCAACTCGCCGACTTCCGCGAGAAATCCTGGCATCGTAATCGCAAAATTGTGGGGCATAGCGTCGGTATTCGAGAAGCGGAATTCGACAGGCTTGCCCGCTTGGACGGTGATCAGCTCCTTGTCGAAAATCATACGATGAGCCACCGTTCCAATCGCGATGACTCGAACATCAAGGTTTTGCAATCGTTCCTCGATCGACTTGGCCCGCTGCTCGGGAAGTTTCGTGGCCAGTGACTTTGTTAACGCAATCGCATCAGCGGCAGCAGTGCCCGTTCTATAGCGAGCCGGCATGGAAGTCAGATACCCGATCAGGTTGTCGACGAGCGGATTAATCTGGTCGAGCGGCCAACCTTCCGCAGGCACATTGCGTAGCGCACTGATCGCAGCAGGACGATTCTGACCGGCTGCGACAACGGAAGCGAGTGCCTTGAACTTGGCCTCGTCACTTCCTGGGATCGAAGCCAATGCTCGAATGGCAATGTCGTGAAGGGTCTCGCTTCCACCAACACTCAGGTACTTGGCATCGATTTTCTGCTTCGTGAACCCGGGCCCATCCCACGAGACATTTAATCCATCCCCGCCACCGTTGTCGAAATAAGTGACAACGAACTTGTGCGAGCCAGCGGGCAACTCGATGGAGGCATTCTTCTCGGACATGCCGTGCAGACCATCATTGTTTACGAGCAATTTGTCGTTCAAGTAGATGCGAGATCCATCGTCGGAGGCAATATAAAACGTATACTTGCCTGGCTGCGGTGCGCTGATCATTCCCGTGAATCGCAGCGCAAATCTGTCTCGTTGCTTCAGCTGGGGAACATCCATGACGATTTCGGGCACAATGCCACTCGCCACCGGCTTCATCTTCTCCAGCGTTTCGATGGCAACGTCGCTGCCGCTGGGATAGAAGTAGTCGACGTGAATCCCGGCTGCATGAAGCTGCGAGCCGCGGCCTTCCGCTTGCAGATGCGATGGCAGGCTGGAAATCAATGGTTCAACTTTGTCGTAAAGTTGACCGCGCACGGCAGGATCGACGGTAGGAACGGCATCCAGGAAATCCTTCAACCGCTCTTTGGATTTGGAAGCCGCGAGAAAGGCGTCGTCTGGACCGGATGCTGCAACCCACGCTGCATAGGCAACACGCTTGATATTCGAAGTCGTACCCTCGACAGCGAGACGCTCGATCCGGTCTTTGACTCGCTGCAAGCTGGAAGGCGATTGCTTGGTTAGCAGTTGGCCGAGTTCAGCGAGATTGCTGTCCTTGTCCTTTTGCGCGTTCTCGATCAAGTCCATCAGTAGGTCGAGTTCGCTGGCATCCGTCATTCTGGCGAGGCCAGACAGGGCTTCCGCCAACTGAGCTTGATTGGCCTGCGTGCGACTGAGCATCGCACGATAGACCGCTTCGGTCTTTTCGAGCTTCATCAGGTCGCTGACATTTGCATTCAGAAGCACGTATGCTTGCGCCGCATCCGATAGCTTTCGGCCCGACTTCAAAGCATCCTGCACCAACGCATCGACATTGATCTGACTCTTGGCGTAATTAAGCACGATATCCAATTCCGGATCGGTCGGTCGCGTAGCGGCCTCAAAAACGACTTCGGCTGCAAAACCTCTGAAGTCAACGGCTGCTTTCACCGCTTCAGCACGTACCAGCGCTGATTCGTCTCGCGCCGCTGCGAGTAATAGCATTTCCCAGTCGGCTACGCGGCCCGCCCAATGCCCGAGCGTGCGAATGGCCGCGGCACGAACACGCGGCTCGTCGCCTTGAAATACTTTCGCAAGCAACTCCATGTTCGGAATACGTTGCTCTTCGAAGACCCACAGACACTCAAGCAGCGCTTGGGCCTCGTCACGATCCGACGTGACACTCTTGGGATCAAGAGAAGCTGCAAAAGCGCCAACCTGTGCGACAATTTCGTCGGCGTTTCGGCTTGTTAGCTCAAGGCGAGCACGATAACGTACGCCATTCGTTTTAGAGAAAAAGTGCTCGCACACTTCGGTAATCGGCTTGCCTCTCATCTTTGCAGGTTCGAGCGGTTCGCTGCCCGTTTGCGTAACGCGATAGATCCGCCCATGCTCGTGATCGCGGTTGGGATCACGCATGTTGTGCTGCATGTGTCCGATCAGCGTGTTGTGCCAGTCGGATATATAAAGCGCTCCGTCGCCACCAATCTCCAGATCACTGGGGCGGAAATTGGGATCACTCGACACGACGATTGGATCGATCTCCCGGGCTGTAATGTCGGCTCCATCGTAGTGAACTTCGTGTTGCAGTGTACCGAGGAAACCGATGCAATTGTTGATCAGAAAGTTCCCTTGCAGTTTCTCGGGGAAATGACTGCTTGAAAGAATTCCCGTCGCTGCGACAGGCCGGACACGTTTCTCAAACCACTTTTTATGGTCTACGCCTTTACCGATGTTGACGTAGCTACCCGTACCGCTGGTGCCGTCGTTCGCAAATTGAAAACCCCACTGATCAAACACGTCGCCGTGTGGATTTGGACCGATGGGAAAATGGAACTCGACTTCAAATGTCCGCGGGTTAAAGCGATGCACGCCCGACGCGCCCGATCGATAGGTCTTGGTAGGCGTCTCGAAGTTGGCGACGTTGAAAATACCTCGTGACCAGTACAACCAGCCATCAGGACCGACAAGCATGGCGTTGGCGGAGTGGTGCGTGTCTGCGCTCGAAACGCCTTGCAGCATCCGGAGTTTGTAATCCGCCTTGTTGTCGCCATCCGTGTCTTTCAAGTACCAGATTTCTGGAGGAGCTGCGACGAGCACGCCATCGTTCCAAAACTCGAATCCCGTGATGCTGTTCAACTCGTCGGCGAACACGATACAGTCGTCCGCTTTGCCATCGCGATCATCGTCAGGAAAGATCAACAACGCGTCTTCGCGAGGTTCGACGGGATTCCAATGTGGATACGAAGGCCACACGGAGACCCACAAGCGACTGTCCGTATCAACAGCCATTTGCACAGGGTTAACAAGGCGTGGGAACTGTTCTTCGGAAGCAAACAAGTTGACCTGCATCCCCGCGTGGACCTGCATCTGCGAGATCGCCGTCTCACCGCCTAGATACGGCCACTTGCCACCTTCCATCGGCCCCGGTTTATTGGTCGGCACGGCAAGCGTCTCGGGAATGTTCTTGTCATCGACAACAAGTTCACCGCCCTTGGCGACGGCCCAGACTCGCTTGTCCCGGTTCTCCGTCATGGTATCGAAGATTTCCATCTCGCGTCCCATCACATCAGCGTTAGAAATGCCATCCCACGCCAACTTTGATCGTCCGCCGAAAACATTGTACTCGTCGACGACGCGATAGCGGCTGAACCAGTAGTAGTTCTTATCGAGGACGGCGTCGCGCAATGTTGCAACGTCAGCGTCCTGGGGCAGCGAAGCCTGCGGAAACAATTCCCGCACAATCACTTTTGCTATGACTTGGTTGCCGTGATCGAGCAAGTGAATGCCGTTCATCGTCAACGGCTTTTCCACCTCGGCATACAGTTGTTGTGATGGCGTAAACAGATCGACGAACTGAATTCCCTTTGCAAGGCAAGCCTTCTTCATTGCGTCTGTATACAAGGCAATGTTCTGATTGTTGGCAGATCCGTCCGGCAGATGCGGACTGTTCAGATTCTCATGGGCGATTGGCGAAAACAGCACGATTCGCGGAGCTGATTTGCCGTTGTACCTGTTGGACAACATGCCGTCGATCATTTCGTTGAGCTCCGCCACAAAGGCGGCCAGCCCCGCTGCCCCTCGCAACGACTCGTTGTAGCCAAAGAATCCAAACACGACGTCGGCGTTACACTTCGTTAGCCACTGATCGGGACTACCGAAATTCTCGGCGCGCGGACGTGTCTTTACTTCGTCGCCGGCCAGAGCGAGATTGCGAAACGTCAAGTCGTGAGTTGGATGCAGCGAATGGATGTAAGTCTCGAGCCAACCATGATGTTGCATTCGATCCGCCATCGTGTTTCCGATGTAGCAGATGTGATCACCTCGGTTGATCTGAACTTCCGTGGCATTCAACAGGGATCCATAGCTAAGGACCGCAAGGACGAGAAGGGAGAGGTCACGTCGAATCATGATGGTTCCTTGTGATTGGCCACAATGTGTTTGATGTTACGCGGGGAGAATCGAGATCGCGACACGACGCTCGTTCGATGAAGGTATGACGATTGAGGAGCCAGAGACCTCGGCGGGGTTAGAACGTATTCTAACCACTAACTCTCGCTATGACAGCAAGAGGCGAAAGCTTTTCCCATTACCCTGCGTTGCTTGACGGAGCCGCAAAATCCGCACACCGAAGTGAATCCCTTAGCACGAGGGTCTGAGGGAATCTGTTACCCTTTCGTGACTAGCGCACCTTCATCAGCGGTACAAGCCATGTCCCAAGGCTCAGGACACACACGTGGGGCCCATCACGATTCCTCAATGATCATGGCCACCATGGAACAACATGTGATCTTTATTTCCACGGGCGGTGATATAGGCGATCAGATCCAGGATTTCGTCTCGGGTCAGCTTTTCGAGCAGACCTTTCGGCATAATCGACGTTGGCGATTTCTCGCGGAAGTCGATCTCTGACTTCTTGATCACGAGCGGCTCAGCTTTGGCAAGCGGGTTCTCGATGACTTTTACGATGTCGTCGTTTTCTTCCATAATCAGCCCGGTGACGACCTTTCCACTCACAAGTTCAAAGAGATACGTCTGAAACTTCTCATTGATCTGTTTCGAAGGATCAAGGATCTCCGCCAGAATGTCCACCGCCTTGTATTTCGCATCGAGCTTTGACAGGTCTGGACCAATTTCCGCGCCGACACCGTTCAACTTGTGACAAGCGACACAGTTGGCAACTGTAAAGAGTTGCTTCGCATTGCCAAAGGATCGACCGTGTTCCATCGTTGCGATGGTCGACGCGAGGTCCTCAAATTTCCACTCCGTTCGCGGACGATTGAACTTCAGCAACTCGTCTTTGATCTCCAGCGGATGTGCCGCAAGATACGCGTCCGGATTTTCGAGATAGGCGTCGAGATCTTCGACGACATACAAAGCCCCGTGCATCCGACGCCAGTGGCCCGGATACGTACATACATACGGATACACACCCGGAGTCGAAGGAGCGGTAAAGCTAATCTTTTGAGAGTCGCGAGGCTGCAGCAACTTGCTCTTGAGCAAAATCTTTCCGGAATTCGGTACGTAGTCGCGTTTCGCAGCATCGGGCGATTGTGCCGTGGCCTCGGCCAGAAGACCGATCTCTTCCATCGCGCCAGGTTGTGTGATGACAAAGTTATGCGGCATCAAGTCGCTGTTGCTAAAGATGAATTCGACAGACTTGCCGACTCGCAACGCAATCATCTCTTTGTCGTACGACATTTTCTCCAGGACCGTGCCAATCTTCACAATCCGGACACCAAGTTCACCGAGTTCGGCGCGAGTGACCTTCGCTTGATCTGCGGGAAGCAATCGAGTGAGCGCGTCGATAAATTCGAACGTATCGGCGGAAGCGGAAGTCGTACGTTCGGCGGCAGGAGTACTCTTGATCACGCCCAACAACACATCAACCAGCGCAGGAGCTTCCTCGGGGGGCCATGTCTTGCGCGGCAAGCGTTGTAGCGCGCGCACGGCAGCAATGCGATCCTGGTCGTCTTTGACGAACTTGGCGAGCGTTTGAAACGTCTCCAATTCCTTGCCACGGACGTATGTCAGCGCATCCATCGCTGCGCGCCGGATTGCAGACGCTGGGCCGCCTCCCTCGAGCGTAAACGCGACACTCTTCTTCGGTGCTGGATTGTCGCCGGACTTGAACACTTCGGCACGGGCGTCGTCGAGAACTGTGAGCGTAAAACCGTTCAATCGCTCACCAAGCGAGCCATCCGTCCGGTTGTAGATCACGATACGGTCGATCGGCACCATCTCGCCAAGATCGACTTCCCAGTAGGCTTTATTCGTGTTCTCTTCGGTGTGAGTTTGCGTGCCTGAGCCGTAGGCACCGTCCGTGTTACCGTCGATGGCCCGCTCCGCAACACCTCCGGCAGCGGTGTTCTTTTGGCTGGCCCGACCGCGACGCGCGACATTCTGATCTCCGCTGTAGACCTCGACTTCGGCAAGCGTAAGTGTGCCGCGTGCTGGCAATTCGACCCGGACGTAGCGGCCTTCAGTGCCTTTCGGTGCGGAAGCGGCAAGTGTTGGGGGCAGACCGTGCAGCAATGGCTCGACTTTGTCATACAGCGATGCGCGAATGCTCGCATCGGGAATCAAAGGCATGGCCGCCAGGAAGTCCTGCAATCGCTTCGCATCACCTGAGGCAACCTCCCAAGCTTTGCTTGCATTGCCATCGACATTCACAAGCGAAACGTATCCGATTTGACGGAAGATCGGCTGCTTTGCCGAAGTTGCCAGTTTTTCGAGTTCAGCTCGCGCAGCAGTTAGCTCCTCAGCGCTGCGCCCGGTGAGTTGGCGCACGAGATCAAAGACGACTTCTGGTTCGGCATTTGATTGCGTTGCATCTAGCGAGCGAATCGCATCGATGACGACTCGCAACTCGGACTTAGCGTCGAGCTTCGCCAATCCTTCGACGGCTTCGTGACGGTGTTCGTCGCGCAACCCCGGCCGATAGAGCATCTCGATGTATACCGCTCGACTTCGTTCTTCCTTCAAAAGTTGGTCATTGGACAAATTCTTCAAAAAGAAGCGAGAGCCAGCCTGAGAAGTGAAAGGAACACGGGTGCCGCTGGCAAGAGCTTCTTTCCAGTAGCGATCCAATGCCTTCATCGTCTCGCCTTGAATGTAGTCGAGATAGATATCTGTCGGTTGCTCCGCCGCAATCAGAGGCACCTCAACGGCTTCAGGAACTGTTAAGAAGCTGGCGGCACGGACGGCTTCGAGACGAACGCGAGGAGATTCGTCTGCCGCCAAGCCGTTCAAAAGGCCGAACGTATTCGGAACTCGGTCGCGCCAATGGCACAGAACTCGAGTCGCAGCAGCTCGGGCTAGCGGTTCCGGGGAAGTGAGCATTCGCTCTAGCAAACCTTCATCGACGATGTTGTGATGCTGATGCAACCAAAGGGCCTCCAGCATGTGATGCTCGTACTCCGAGTCGGTCTGTTCCAGGCTTGTAATCCACGTCTTGGTGGCAGCGATTACGTCGCCGCTGTCACGGGCGCTAAGCTCGATCTTGGCGCGGTAACGAACGCGATTGTTCTTGTCTTTTAGCAAGTCCAGCAAGTTCCGAATCGGCTCGCCAGCAATCTTTGGCGGTGTAAGCAGCGGGCGGCTGGGGTAGGTCACGCGGTAAACGCGGCCGTGTGTCCGATCGCGATTGGGATCGCGCAGATTGTGTTGCATATGGCCGATGATCGGATTCTGCCAATCGGTAAAATACAGCGAACCGTCTGGCGCGATCTCGATGTCAATCGGTCGAAAGTTTGGATCGGAAGAGAACACAATAGGCTCAACTTCAGTCCCCGTGAAGCTGGCCCCGGCTTCATTGAGCTTGTATTGCAAGATGCCTTGAAACCCAATCACGTTGGAAACAAGCAAGTTGCCTTGCAGCTCGTCTGGAAAGTGACCGCTGCTCAGGATTTCAGTACCGCCGCAAGGACGCGTGCGTTGCTGATAAACGGTCGGCGGGCGCGAATGCTTGGCGGGGTATTCGAGATATCCCGAGAACAGGGCCCCGTCGTAAGGCACCGCTCCCGTGCCGTCATGGACGATGTCTCGACCCCAGTAATCAAAAACATGTCCGTGCGGATTGGCAAAGCCATAGGTGACATGCACGTCAAACTTCTGCGTGCGAGGTTCGTAGCGAAACACGCCAGCGTTCGAACATCTCCGAACCGGTCCCCAAGGCGTTTCGACCTGTGACTGGTGAAAGGTTCCTTCTTGGAAATAGACACCTCCTCCCGGATCAAACACAAAGCTGTTCGAGCCGTGATGCGTGTCGGCGGAATCGATGCCGCTGACCACGCGAGTTCGCACATCGGCGACGTCGTCTCCATTTGTGTCCTTCAAGAAGTAGACCTCCGGCGCAGTGGCAACGAGTACACCACCACCCCAGAATTCAAATCCCGTCGGGTTATGTAGACCGCCGGCGAAGGTCTTGCAATCGTCGGCCCTCCCGTCGCCGTCCGTGTCTTCGAGGATCAACAGCTTGTCGTCCATCTTGTCTTTGGGCTTCCAGTGTGGGTACGACTCCCATGCCGCGATCCAAAGCCGTCCACTTGTATCAAATGCCATTTGCACTGGATTCACCATTTCGGGAAACATCGCTTCGTCGGCAAAAAGATTGATCTTCATTCCTTGGGCAACCTCCATGTTGCCGATCGCCGACTCGCCAGACAAAAACTCGAAGGTCCCGTTGGGGCCGGGCCCCTGTTTGTTGGAGATGACCGGGATGAAGTCGGGCGTGTTGCTGTCGTCAAGCTGGAGTTCTTTACCTTGAGCGACCGCCCAAATCCGCCTGTCGCGATTGGCTGTCATCACGTCAAGAATCTCCATCTCGCGTTGGGCTACCTCACGGTTGGTCTGCCCATCTGTGAATTTCAGATCGGCACGGCCACCATAGATCGAGTATCCGTCCGTTGTGCGATATCGCTCGTACCAATGAAAGTTTTTGTCCAGGACGGCATCACGAATTGCCGCGAGCCGACCGTCGGACCGGTCGCCGCCGACAACGCCGGGAAACAATGCCGAGTCAATAATCGTGGCGACTGACTGGTTGCCAAGTTCGGTCAAATGAACGCCATTAATCGTGAGCGGCTCACTCGACAGCTTGTACTCCTGTAGCGTCGGATGAAACAGATCGACAAAGACAACGTCATTCGCATTCGCGACTTCTGCCATGGCCGCCGTGTACAGTTCAAGCCGAGCGTTGTTCTCGCTGCCATCGGGCAAGTTCGGATTACCCATGTCTTCGTGCGCAATCGGCGAGAAAATAACAAGGCGAGGCGTTGACTCGCCATTATATTTTTGACCCTGCATCTGCTGGATCTGATCGGCCAAGTCTTGCTTGAACTTGTCGAGTCCTGCATTGCCAGCGTAGGACTCGTTGTAGCCGAAAAAAGCGAATATGACATCGGCATGTTCCTTGGTGAGCCACATGTCTGGCGTCCCAAAATCACGAGATCGCAATCGCAGCGTCAGTTCATCGCCGGAGAAACCCAGATTGCGGAACACCAGTTCGTACGAAGGGAAGCGAGCTTGAAGGAGCGTCTCCAACCACCCGTCATGCTGCATACGATCGGCCAAGGTGTTACCGATGTAACAAATGTGATCGCCCTTTTCGAGTTGCAGTTCGTCAGCACTCAACGAAGTCACCGAAGTGAGGCAGCATAGGATAAGCGTATTAAGGATTCGTCGGACCATTGAATCTTCCTTGGGGTTGGGTATGTGACGCAAACGAGTGAGTCACTTACGACTCCAAATACGAACGAAGGAGACTTTCTTAAGCGGAGACCGTCATCGAAACAGCGTTCAACATTCTAGTCATTCGGTCACAACCTGACAGCAACAGGCCCAACGCCTTTTCGTTGGCACGCAGGCCCGGTAAACACTTGCGGTTGGCGACGAGGTACACAAGGGTGCATCAAGATGATTCCTCCACATGACGGACACCGTTTCGTGAAACTTAATGCTTTTTGCGGCAACATCTTAGCCAGCCGTTCACGTCAACTGCGTTTCCTTAGAACGAAAACAGCATCACCCAACTCATTGCTTAACTGAAATGGCTCCTCAATGTCGTACCAGAAGTCATAGACATCGCACAGCTCGAACTGTGGTACCGAAATGAGGAGACGCTGAAACTGAGCAGCGGTGTAGATCCGATACTGATAGTCGGACTGTAGTTTCAGATCGCGGCTGCCGGTACGAACGCGCAGCGAGAATCGTATCGTCTCCAGTCTTTTGTTACGATCAAAGTCGAGCACTCGTAGTGTCATCGTGACTTTTGTCTTGCCGTGCCTGGCAGACCAGCGCTCGATGCAATCTTCGTCTGCATCGGGCGGGAGGAGATGGAATCCCAAGATATAAATACCGCCTGGTCGCAAGCTTTGGGCGACACATTCGAGATGCTGTCTCGCCATATCCTCGGTCGTTAAATGCCGAAACGTGTTGAACGTACAAAATGCCGCATCGAATTGGCGGCGAGACACGAATGTCGTCATATCGGCGGCGATAGCCCGAGCGCCGAGTTTTCGTCGCGCGAGCCGTTTGGTGAGGTATTTAATCGAAGGCTCGCTGAGATCGAACCCGGTGACTTCATACCCGCGAGCCGACATCTCAACCACGAGCCGCCCACCCCCACACCCCGGTTCGAGCAACCGTTTCGCTGGGAAGTTGCAATACTTCGTGCATGCAGCCTCAATGAAGTCTGCTTCGAGTTTCGTCTCGGAGCGAAAGGCGAGATCCCAGTATTGGGGATAATCGTAGCAATTGGTTCGCTCTGGCATGAACTCCGTCCGCTACTCTGCGAGTCTCCCGGCGGCCCACTGGATGCCGCGTGTAAGGGTTGTCAGAAAGACTTGATCGGAAAACGTCTCGTTCGAGTGCCCGTAGGTTGTTCCGAAGACTCGAGCCTTGCCATACTTGCTGGTCCAAATGACCGGATGTGTTTGGCCGGTCTTTTCGCTGGTCGAACGGGCCAGAACTTCGGTATTCGGCCATACGTGTTCGATCACATACAACTCGTCCATCGGCGTTTTGTAATCGGCGGGAAAACCTTTCATGATGGGGTGCTCGACTGCCACGGCGCGGACCGGATACTCGCTCTTGTGCTCATGCATCCGACTGGTCACGCCGAGAAACTCTCGCCAGTCGTCGATCTTGGCGGCGCGATAAGTGTGCATCGCACAGTGGATGACGACCGCGTTCACACCAGCTTTGTGAACGGAGGTGATCTTGCGGATGTAGTCCGCGTTGGTCGTGTTGGCGAAACATTCGTTGTGAATCACGACATCAAATCCCTTTGCCCAATCGGGATCATCGTACAGAGCGATCTGTGCGTCCGTTCCGTTTCCACCGTCCTTCACGACGGTCCATTCGATGTTCACACCGCGGTCTACTGCGGCTTGTTTGATCGACTTCGTCTGAAAATCATAGTCGTGACAGCAACCGCCTGTGATGATCAACGCTCGGATGGGCTTCGGAGCAGCTTCGTCAGCCGCGACGAAGGAAGCTGAAAGGCCAGCGACAAGTAAGCACAGCGAAGGAATACTTTTGAACATTGCATTAAATCCGTGGTGTGAGTAGTCCGACAAGGTTCGTGCGTCCATAGTACTACGACCGCGGACCGTGGGAAGAGCGAGTGCCAGTTATTTTGCTCCGCCCAGCGAAAAGACGTGCGACTCCGTTCGAATGAACATGATGCCATCGCTTACGGCGGGAGTTGCAGACGTCGGATGTCCGAGCGTAACACGGGATAGTTCCTCATATTTATCCGCAGCTGCAATCACGACCATCACACCATCAAGATCGATGCAATAGATCCGCCCATCAACACAAATCGGCGAACTGTAGAAGTTACCACCGATTCGTTGTTGCCAGACGATCTTGCCG
Organism: Planctomycetaceae bacterium; assembly: GCA_020638995.1. Lineage (GTDB taxonomy): Bacteria > Planctomycetota > Planctomycetia > Pirellulales > Pirellulaceae. The sequence goes on along the minus strand of JACKHM010000005.1, from coordinate 139,596 downwards.
GTCGCGCGGTCCAAGCAGGTGGCGATGCCCTGATCACTCCACAGGAACAGCCATGGGCCATAAGCAAGTGGGGTGGGGATGTGGGGTGCTTGGCGTGTGATGTGATAAGCTTCGGCCGCCGCAGTCGTCGAGCCTGACTGTTCGAGCGAAACAGCGACGATGTGTCGCGTACCGCCAGCTGCTCCACTGCCCGCGATCACAAGGTCGCCCGCGATGATCGGTGAGACCAATGATCGTTGGTCGTCGCGGCCAAAAGGATCGATGTGCCAGTTTTGTTTGCCTGTTTCCAAATCAACGCCGATGATTCCTTCATAGCAGTGCGAAAAGACCAACTCGGGCGGTCGACTGCTGGATGCATTCACACAAGGTGTGGCGTAGCAGGCGTGCCTGCCTTCGCGAGGAATCTTCCAGTGCTCTTTTCCGGTCCGACGATCGAGTGCGAGCAAAAAACTAGGCACCTTCTGATCGTGAGCGACGACGACGAAATCGTCGACAACAATCGGCGACGTCGCACCACCCTGACCGTGCGTGTACGGACCGAGATCGTACTCCCAGACTTGGTTGCCTTCGTGATCCATAGCGATCAAAGGCGATGATTGCCTCGAATGCCACAACACATAAACGTGCTCGGCATCGACCGTCGGAGTACTCGACGCAAAGCTGTTGTTCTTTTGCTGCTTGTACGTTTCAAATGGAAACGATTTTGTCCAGAACACCGAGCCGTCACTCGTATTTAAGCAGACCAGGTACCGCAAACTTGCTGCGTCATCACAGCAAGTCACGAACAGCTTGTCGCCCCATACGACCGGAGAAGAGTGGCCCCGTCCCGGTAATTCTGCGATCCAATTGTAGTCGTTTTCAGTCCAGCTCGTCGGGATCGTCTTCGCATCACTAATTCCGGAGCCATTGGGACCGCGGAATCGGGTCCATTCCTGTGCAGAGCAGATTGTCCCCAGCAACAGCACAAGGTTGATTCGAGCGAAGTTTAGAATGAATCGGTTCATCCGAGATAGTGCCCTTTGAGTGATGAAAGTTGGGGGATAGCATGTCGCAAAGCGATGCGCAAGCAACGACAATTATTTCCCGAAAAAATTGCCGAACGACGCGAGAACACTGCGCTGCGCATCTCTGATTTCGTCGCCGCGTTGATATGAATATGGCTATTTGCCCATTAGCAGCCAGTCGGCTGCGGCGTCCGCTGCGTTCTGGAGTGAGGAAGAAGTTACACGGTCCGCGTTACCCGTCGCTGCGAATGCCTGCTTGATGGTCTCCGGCAAATCGCCCTTTTCGCCGCCAATCCAAAGTGGGTGTGGAGCGGATAGCGCCAGTAAGGCAGGGACATCGCCATACTTTACGGCCCCCGGAAGAAAATCAGGATCACGATACGACGTGAGATCTGCGAAGCGGAAACCTTGCGTATCGATGGCGGCTTTATCGATTTGTCCACCTGCGATGGCTCGGGCAGCCGCAGCGACAGGGCCGGCACCGTTCGTGCCAATCAGGTGAAGATGCTTTGGTGCGTGTTCGTCGCCGCGGATAAAGCTTACCACGGTAAGGATGTCATGAACGCGTCGCACGAATACGGTGTCGTTGTAACAGAAAGTATAGGCGGCTGCTTCTCGCGGATTTTTGACCACGGCTTGCTCGACAAGCGGTTGATCGCCCGAAAGAAACTCGCCTTGCTGAAAGAGATCTGGCGCGACGATCGACGCACCTGCGTCGACGAGTCGCCGGACTTCGCTACGCAATTCACCCGAGTCAGCAAATAGGCCGCGTTTACCGATTCCATCGACCCAAATCACAACGTCGCCATTCCACTCCGTACCGGTCGGATACAGCGAGATGAAAGGGATCTCTTCGCCCTTGGTTTGCAAACGCAGATAATCGGCGAAATAGATGTAACCGGCTCGTTGTTCTTTATGGACTTTGGTGCGTTGAAGGTCGTCGAACGCCGGAACTTCGCGTCCGACAATCGAACGGAAAGCCCCGCCAACGACTTCACGAAACTTCTGGAGTGATTGGGCGTTCTTCGGCGCTAGGGAGGCTAGTTGTGTGTCGGACCTTTCGGCCATGTATTTGGTTAGGCTGCGTTCATACTCGTCGCCGCCTTTGGGTGCCGGATGATCTTTGTCCCAGACAGTGTATTCTTCCGCCGTTAGCGGTTCCCAATCTTGTTCGATGACTGGACTGTCGAGGCCGAGTCTCATGTGTTTGTTGAACCAGTCGTACATCGTCGCCCGGCTGACGTAGTTATAGTTGTGCGGGAAGTGAAGCATCTCGCGACAATAGACATTGTCTTTCACACCGAACATGTCGTAGATCTGTTGTAGTTCCGGATACCCCTTCGTCATCATTTCCTTTGTCCAATCGTTGGCGGCCGTCATCGCCTGCGGCTTGGGTGCGAACAACGCCGCCAATTCCACGTTGCCTGAATCGACTCGCAACAACGTGCAATTCTCGCAAGTACAGCCGCCTTGCATCGAAGTCGAGACCATTCCATTCGGAAATGCCGCGATAGGCCGGGGGTCGATGGCACACAGCAAAATCGTTTGCGTCCCGCCACCGCTGCCACCGGTCACTGCCATTCGGTTGCGATCGACATCCGGCAACTGCTCCAAAAAGTCGAGACAACGAATCGAGTTCCAAGTCTGAATTCCCATGACGCTCTGCAAACGCAGTTCCGCTTGGGCGCTAAACAGACCCCAACTAGTTTTCCCCTCGAAGTCAGGCCTTTGTTTTGCGAAACCATGAGCGAGTTCGCGGCTGATCTGGTTGCTGTCCGCATAGCCCAACATGTCGAAGATGAACGTAACGCACCCCATTCTGGCAAGTTGCGCGCAACGAGCAAGTTTCGGCATGCGGCCCGACTTTTCAAACTTTTCAGCCCCGCTCTCGATCAGCTTCGCCATATTGGCTTCGCCATAATCCTGTAGACGCCCGCCATGTCCATGCGGACAAAGCACGGCAGGTCGTTTGATATTGCCTTTGCCATCATCAGGCCGAAACAACAATCCCGTGACGAAGTGATTGGGCATGCTTTCGAAGTAGACTTTTTCAACAGTGAATCCATCGCGTTGTGTCTTCCCATAGATGACGGGATTCAACGGTGTACGTTCCGGCATCGGCCACACGTCGGTGGCGATCATGACCCGCCGACGCAATTCTTCAGCACGCGTCTCCCAGGCCGCCCGACCGCTCGGTACCTCGAACGGGAAGTAGCCGTTCAGATCTTTAGGCTCGCCCAGTCGACTATCGTTCGGTAACTGACCGAGTTCGTAGACTCGTAAACTTTCGGCTCGAGTGTGTGAGCAAAAACAAAAGAGAGCCAGCGTGAGGGACATCAGGGCACGTACGATAGCGTTGGTCATCTGAGTTCATCCTAAGTCGGAGAGTTTGCTGTTAAGTTTGTGAGTTGTCAGGCGTCATCATCCAGACGATCGGAATTCTCGCCGGAGTAATTCGAGCAACCACATTATGTAACTCGGCCAGACTAGTTTAACAACTCTTTTTCGTGATTGTTTGCTTGGCGTCTGGAGTCGACTGCTGATTGTTGGCACAATGCCGGATCACACATCACCATTCACCCTGGCAGGAATCCTGTCGATGTCCGTAAACACGAAGATGGTCGAGGGCCGTCGCAAGCTTCGCTTTGATTCGCTGGACGATTTGCTTGCAGAAGCGGACCGATTGGCCAAGTGCGACGTGACAATGCTCGGCAATTGGTCGCTCGCTCAGATCTTTTCTCACTTGGCGGCTGGGATCAACTCGACGATGGACGGGTCGACTTTCAAACCTCCGCTCTGGATGCGGCTGATGGCACCGGTGATGAAAACATTCATGAAGAAGAAGTTCATCCACGAAGGTATTCCGTCGGGTTTTCAAATACCCAAAGAGGCCGAAGCACAATTCGTCCCCGTCGACGACGTCGAGTTACACTCCTCCTTGCGCGAATTGCAATCCGCAGTCGAGCGTTTTAAGTCGGTAGAACGATTTACCGACCATCCGTTTCTAGGGAATCTCTCGAAAGAAGAGACCCTGCAATTCCAACTGCGACACGCCGAGATGCACTTGAGTTTTGCGATTCCTGCGGCGTAGCTTACGACGCCCACTACTCGACTCGCCCCCAAATCTTTTCAAGCAAGGTAAACATAGCGGGATCATGCTCATTCAATTCCGCTCGCACAAAGGGATAAAAATCGTTTACACCAAAGTATGCCTCCGTCGACTCCGCGAAGTATTCCTTGTGATTGCTCAAGCCGTAATGTTTCACTTTTTTGCCGGTGTAAAGTAACACCTCCTCGTAAATCCCCTGCCCCTTTGCGGCGTCGAACACGGCGATGACTTCGGGGTTGTCGAAGTTCAACACTTGATCGTGGTACGCATGAGCCAACTCGTGCAGGATCACATACGGATGCTTGGCCCAAGTGTGGGCTTCGATCAGATGCCGAGCCTGGGGAATGTGAACATGCTTTACTAGCCGGGGGTCGTGCTGATTTGCGAGCAGCCAGCCACGGTCCGGGTGATATTGCATTGACTTTAGCTCGGGATGCTCGAATTCCAGCCAGATGCGAAGTTTCTTGAGCTTCACCAACCGATCCTCGGGAACGATAAAGGTGATCCGCTGAAGGTGGTTCGCCAATGCCTTCACTGCTTGCTCGCCAAGCGACTGGTGTTCGCCGGCCAGTAGTTGCGGATCGATGGCAACCGTCCAGCCCTCGATCGCTTGTTCAATCGGATCGAAGAAACGTCCTGCACCCTCCGCGCGAGACTGCGAGGCCAACGCGGACAACACGACCAAGCAAAACACTGTCGTCAATCGAAACAATTGCCACATGTGTGTAAGACTCTCTTTCGCGAATTCGTGGTACGACACTTCCAATCTGCGGACGCCAATGCTGTGAGGATAATGTGCCATCGCGGTCGGTGCCAGTCACGGCACCGATCCATTTGCGAAGGATTCTTCGTCTCGCAGCGAAGTAGCGTTGGATTCTGGTAGCAGATCTAAACCTCTGTTAGGCTAGATGCTTGCTGAAGATCTTTAACCCCTCACCTGCGGCTTGGCAGAGTCGCTGTCGAGTTGGCCTAAGGTGGCCGGTTAGAGGACACTATCAAAACCCAGCCCGCTAGCCGCGACTACCTATGCCGATCAAATTCGCATGCGAACACTGCGGTCAACGGCTGAATGTCAGCTCAAAGCAAGCGGGCATGCGAGCAAAGTGTCCGAAGTGCAAAGGAAAGATCAAGGTTCCCGATTCCGATCCTGGCGAAGCGCAGAATGACGAAACGGATGAGGCCGACACCTCAGAACCTTCGGACGCAGCAAATCCCTATGCCGAGTTTGTGGTCTACGACGACGAAGTAGAATGGCATTACGAGTCCGACGATGATGACTACGCCCCTCGAATGTCGACCGCGACAGACTTGGATCGCGTCGCCGTTCCTCGACGCGTCTTGTACGCCCAAGGAATACTGTTGGCTGTTGTCGCCGTCGTTTCCTTCGCGTTAGGCATAATGGTGAATGGCGGAGGCAGCTCGAAGGAAGCCGTCAATGCTGCTCCCGTGCCCTGCGTGTTGTCGGGAAAGATCTCGTATGCCACGGCCAGCGGTTCGAGTTTGCCTGATGATGGATCGGTCGTAATTGTGCTTCCCACCGAGCAACGACCGTCACCAACAGGCAAAGCACCTGTGGAGGGACTCCGACCGAGCGATCCGATGCCACGCGGCGACAGCGAGAATCTTCGTATCATCCAATCAATCGGCGGGGCTTATGCTCGTGCCGACAACGACGGCGAATATCAACTGACTTTGCCCGACACGGGAAGCTACTTCGTACTGGTTGTGTCGAAGAACCGGTATCGAACCGAGGGCGAAGAACTCGACAAGGCCGATATCGCACAGCTCGGACGCTATGTACAGCCGCCGACAGAGTTACTTGGCGACAGCAAGTACTCGTGGCGCGAAGTGAGCATTCGTGCCAACGAATCGCTGGATCTGACGTTCTAGGGAACCTGTCTCGAAACGACTTCTTCCCGATTCGTACACTTGCCGTCGCAGATCCAGGTGGGATTGAAGTCGGTGTAGGTTCCATCGGAAAGCTGATGGAAGCCCGTGCCGTCGGCGTGGATGATGCACATCGCGTCACCCACTTGTTCACATCTGGGTTATTCTTCAGCCGCCGGAAGAACACCAGCATGTCCCCCGACTTCGACCACGACGGCTTGAAGTCCCAATGTCCGCTGGTGATCGATTTCGTCTCCGGCATACCGAGCGCATATAGATGGATTCCGCCGTTCTTATAGTACGACACACGCGGCCCTTCCTGTGAAAGCCCTGTTGAGGTCGCCAGGAACAAAATCGCCATCTGCGGTCATACGGTCCATGATTTTTGGATACTTACTTCTCGGTAGTGTAGCCTTAGATTTGTCGATCGCAGTTACTGCATATTCGACGAGCAAATAAACGTCGTCGGACGACGATCATCAACGAAACGCAAAAAGCTGTTCCGTGCGGTTGCTTAATGTCGCGGATTCTATCTCGCGAAGTCGCGCGGCTCCATGCGTCGGCAAACAGGCTGGATACATTTTCGCGCCACAGTGCCAGTTTGTATCCATGCCCTCACTTGTCGGTCGGCGGTTGCTCTGCGGCGTCAGGATTTTCCGCTGGGTTCGGGGCAACTGACGGTTGTGCGACGTCGGCAGCTGTGATTGAGACATTGGAGGTTGCCGCTGCCGCAGGGGCCGTCAGTCGTTCCTTGACGGTGTCGACTGACAGTGCCACGGTGATTCAATTCTTCCGGCGTACTGCCCATCATGAACTCACCCGGCGGGACGAGGCGGAACTTCATGCCGATGGAGTTTTCGTACTCGATCGGCACGCCGACGTACTTCGCCCACGCTTCTTGATGCTTCTTCGCTTACGCGGCATCAAACGGCGCAATCGCTGGCGGCGGGCCAGCCGAGCCGCGCCGACTTCGCATCCAAACTTCCCAACGCCCCTCTCTATTGAACTGCCGGCCCATCGACTTTCAGCGTCTGCCGCACGGCATCAACCGACAGCGCGATGCGGAACCCAATGAGTTGGTCGCGGAACGGCTTGTCATTTTCGGGAAACGCCTCACGGTAGGCAGACCGGCACAGGACCGGGTCGTCCGCCCAGCAGCCGCCGCGGAACCCCTGGTGCCAGCCGATCCCGGGAGAACCGGTCGGGTCGATCGCCGGTTGCGCCCGGAACGGCTCGTACGCCTGCGCTACCCACAAGTCCTGCACCCATTCCCACACGTTGCCATGGATGTCGAACAGGCCGAACGGATTGGCGTTCAGTTCCCCCACTGCATGCGTGCGACCGTCGGAGTTCAGTTTAGACCAGCCGGCGGGCGTCAGGTCGTCGTCGCGGTTGCCGGTCCAGTGGCGGGTCGCCGTGCCGGCCCGACAGGCGAACTCCCATTCGGCCTCGCTCGGCAGCCGGTAGCCGTCACCCCCGAGGACCGTGATCGTCTCAACCGAGCGGCCGTAATACGGCGCGAGGCTCTCCTGGTCGGCCAGCTTTGCACAGAAGTCAGCCGCGTCGGTCCAGTAGACTCCCTCGACCGGATGCCGCGCCGTGTCGATTCCGCCCACCTTGTCGGCGAGGTCTTTTTGTTCACCGGTCTTCGTGAAGTACGACGGGTTGCGGTCCATCATTCGCAAGAAATCGGCCTGCGTGACTTCCGTCGTGCCGAGGTAGAATGGACGCGTCAGCATGACGCGATGCTGCGGCGCTTCGCTGCGGACATGTTCCTTCCAGTGGTCGTGGCGGACCTCATCCACCGCGCGGGAGATTTCCTCGGACGTGCTGCCCATCAGGAACTCGCCCGGCGGAATGAGGCGGAACTTCATCCCGAGGGAGTTTGTGTACTCGACCGGAACGCCAAGGTACTTCGCCCACACTTCTTGATGCTTCTTCGCTTGCGCGGCATCGAACGGCGCGATCGCCGGTGGCGGGGCATCGGCGGGCCACTTGTGGGCGGTGGTATGCGGTATTGCGTCACCGACTTTCACCCACGTCGCACCGACAATCCTCCCGTGATGCCCATTGGCGGAAGAATCTTTGAGGACGTCTCCCGTGCCCTCGTCAAAGTGATACAGTGCGAGAGTGTGTTCGTCGGCTTCGAAGTGTGCTGCTGGAGTGAAACTGTCGGAATAGCGGGCTGCATCCGACAAGCGGACTTCGTCAATGATGCCATCGAAGTTGTGGGCCGGCGGCTTCGGACCAACTTGCGGGTTGGCACCGATCATGAGTGGCAGCTTTGACGGTACCAGCGGCAATTCCAGGCTGGGCTGCTCATTCATCAGCTCGCCATTCACAAACAGCCTCGCATTCGTCCCGTCAAAGACGCCCGCCAGGTGAATTTGCTGACCGCGTTCGGGACTGTCGCTTGATTTCGCTTTCTGATACCCGTTTTGATCGTGGACCGAGAATCTCCACTCAGTCCGATCTAAGTTGCCGAGTTCAAGGGAAGCTCCGGATTGTTCCGCGTTACAGATCACGCTGCAGAGTATCGAACCTACCCAGCGATTGGGAGTGACCCAGGCTTCGATGGTGAAGGGACCATCCGTCTCAAGATGGACCGGAGTCTCCACGTAAGACTTGCCATCAAATGAAAGCGCATGGTTGCCTGTCGATGGTGCTGAGGTGGCTGTGAGTCGGGCAGGTATGGCATCTTTTGTGATCGTCGCCGCGACGCGGAAGCCGCGGTCGAAGAAGCAGTTGTCGGGCGTGTCGAAGTCGCGTTTGGACGAGCGGACTCTCCAGATGGGATGCGTAAAGTTGCCGCCGCGAAAGGCTTTCATGACATACTTGCCGGGTACTGCGGGGCCAGCTGGATCGTCTGTCGGTGATTGTGCGTATCCACCAAGCCAGTTCGCGCACCATTCCGTCACGTTACCAAGCGTGTCATACAAGCCGAAGGCGTTTGGCCTGAGTTGTCCGCAGCGTTGTATGAAGTGGACTTCGTCACCGAACTGCGCGTATTCGCGAAGCTGTTCGCTGGTTTCGCAGTCATACAACGAGTTCTTTGTGCCGGCCCGGCACGCGAATTCCCACTGTGCTTCCGTCGGCAGAGAAAACACCTTGTCGGGGTACTGGCTCGAAAGCCACTCACAGCACTTGGCCGCGTCGTTCCAGGAAACATTCACAACGGGATTTTGATCGTGGCCGACGTTCTCCACCTTATCCCAGTTGTCCCAGTTGAGTTCTGGTTCGCGCAGGACGGAACGGGTCGAGTAACTGTACCTGAAACCACCTATTCCATTGGTCTCAGCGTCCGTCCTGTATCCACCACTGCCCTCCACAAACCGACGAAATTGTTCCTTGGTGAATTCCGTCCTGGCAATCCAGAATGGCTTTGTGATCCTTACGAAGCGCTGGTCTTCCATGTAGATCGTGGTAAACTTGTCATCGCTGGCATTCGGATTCGCAGCTTTCGCCACGGACAGCCACTTTCCTTGTTCCTCGTCGGTTGCCCCGATCATGAACTCGCCCGGTGGAATGAGCACCATCGTCAGCGTGACGTCTTTGCCGTCTTTGTCCTGGCCGAGCACGATTTCCTTTTCGACCGGCACGCCGAGGTAGTCGGCCCATGCCTGCTGAAGACGCTTTGCTTCTCCCTCAGCGAACGGAGCCTTCGCCTGCGGCGGGGCGGCAACAGTTGCGCTACGGTCTTCAACTGACGCAGATTCACTACGTGGAATCAGCGTCATGCTGTGGACAATGAAATCGGCCTGCGCCACGAAGAACAGCGAGCCTGAGTCAGTCACCTCGAAGCCGGAATAGACGCTGAGTCGTTCGGGATCGCCGGTCCAGTCGATCAGTTGCTCGCCGTCACAACTTGCCGTGACGTGGTTCTTCCTGACCTGGATCGTGACGTCGCTGGTCTTTCCGACAATCAACTTCCGCCCTTCGTTGCGAGTCGGGTTCTCCGAACGGTGAGCAGCTTTCCCATCAAGGAAGTCGAGGCCCCAGACCTTCTCTTTCATGCCGGAGTCCATTCCGACACACACCTGACGACCGCCGACCACGATTCCAAAATTGAAACCGGCAAAATGATTCGACAATCGCTGCAACCGGAGCTGAATGTCGTACTCGTCAGGAACTGGCCCGTAAGGAATCATCCCAATCGCACCTGGATTCTTGAACTGCGGCGTAATCAACTTGCCGTCCTGAATCTTCAGACGGTCATCACGAAAATCCCGTGCCGGGTCGAGCAGCTGAATCAGGTCGATTCCCTCGACCGTAGCGGCTACAGGTGAAGATTCCAAAGTTATGCGTATGGTCGATCGGCCACCACGGGTAATCGAGACCAGTTCCTGTTGAACAGTCTCACCATCCTTGATCGTCTCAACTCGGTACTGTCCAGGACGCAGAGTTAGTTCGTCGATCCCGCCGCCGCGAATCGTGACTGCCTCGCCATTGATCGCGATCGTCACGTCGGGGTCGTCGGTTTCGATCACCAGCGTGCCGGAACCGGTTGTCAGCCGGATAATGGTGGAGGCCAGTTGCGTTACTCCCGTCATTTCGGTGATACCCAAGAGCACCAACAACGCGATAGCCGCCACAGCGACCTTGGTCCGGCGAGAGTGTTGGCGCGACGGCTCGCGCTGAGTCGTCGCGATGGCAACCGATTCCGCTTCGTGTTCTTGACCTGCTTTGGACGGATTCGGAATCTGTGGTACTCGGCCGGCTTCCAATTCCTTAGCGCAATAGGCCAGCAGCTCGCTGACTTCCCGGGCGGATTGATATCGCTCGTCCGGATTCTTGGCATGGAGATGGCCGATCAGTTCGCACATCCAGTCCGGCACTTCGGGAATGATCTCCTGAATCGGACGGGGCGTGTCTTCGACAACTCGCTTCAACACGGCAACCGTGTTCGAGGCTCGAAACGGCGGACGACCACTGACCATCTGATAGAGAACGCTGCCGAAGCTGAACAGGTCAGCCCGCTGGTCGAGTTTGCGGCCGTGAGCCTGTTCCGGGGCCATGTACATCGGCGTCCCGGCGATCATGCCCGACTGAGTCATGCTGGCGTCGTCAGCCGTGCGAGCCAAGCCGAAGTCGGTGATCTTGATCCGCTCCTCCATGCCGCCTTCGAGCAGAATGTTTCCTGGCTTGATGTCGCGATGAATCAGATCCTGCGCATGTGCTGCCGCCAAACCGTCCGCGATCTGCTTGCCCAATCGCAGCACACTAAGCAGGTCCAACGGACCATGCTCTTCTAGCTGCTGCTGCAGTGTCTTGCCGGGAATGTACTCCATCACTAGATATGGGATCGGCTCTTCTTCGACCGAGTGAATTCCAACGATGTTTTCGTGACGGATCTGCGCCGAAGTGCGGGCTTCGCGGAGGAACCGCTTGCGGGCCGGCGACATGGAGGCCATTTCCAGGGCCAGCACTTTGATCGCGACGATCCGCTCCAGCTTGGTGTCGAAGGCCCGCAGTACTGTGCCGAAGGCCCCTTTGCCAACGACGTTCAAGACATCGTAATGGCCCAGCCGACCGAGCGAATCCTCGCGGGTCGCCGGTTGGAGATAACCCAAAGGAATTTCGTAGTTTGAATCGTGCGGATTCTGTGTCATGTCTAGTTGTTCCGAGGATAACAAGTCATCTTCGTCGTCGCAGGTGGAACCGTTGCTATGCACAATCGTTGCGTCGAACCCACGCCAGGCATCGTCATCCGCCGCTACCGGTGGATGCTCCAAAAAACTGCCGACACTTCCCGACTGCTGGATCAGGTGTTCCACCCGCATCCGGAGCGGAACGTCTCCCGCACAGGCCTCGTCGAGAAACTGCTGACGCTCCGCCGGATCCTCCCGATCCATCGCGGCGATGAAAATATCTTGCTCGTTCATAAGTAGACTCCGCTCGATGATTAAATCCTGTTATCTGTCAATGCAGAATCTGGCCTCGATTTGCGCAGAGGAATCTTGGAATTTTTCAAATCTTGCCCATCGGCTATCCCGTGGACTTCTCGCCGACGATGCGATCGTGTAGCCAGACCTTGGCATAAGCCCACAGCGAATCGGCCTTGCGCGGCGAGATTTTCAGCAATTCTGCCGCCTGTTTATTGGTCAACCCAGCAAAGTAACGAAGTTTCACGAGTTCGGCGGTTTGAGACTGCAACTCTGCAAGTTGATCGAGCGCCTCATTGAGGGCCAAAATATCGTCCTTGGGCGGCGGTACAGCGGGTTCGACATCGGCCATATCGAGCCTGTTGCGATCTCCTCCGCGCTTCAGCGACTTTTTTCGAATGGCACGATCTACCAGAATTCGCCGCATCGCCTCGGCGGCCGCGGCAAAGAAATGGCCGCGCGAATCCCACTGCTGTGCCTGCTTCACATCGACCAGACGAATGTAGGCATCATGCACGAGCGCCGTCGCCTGCAGCGTTTGCCCCGCTTTCTCGTTAGCCAATCTGGCCGCAGCCAGTTTGCGCAGCTCGTCGTAGACCAGAGGCAGCAGTTTGTCGGCTGCTTCCGGATCGCCGTGCTCAATGCGTGATAAGATTTGGGTCACTTCCGCCATGGGCAGAAGTATACAGCGTGGCCTAACGCATCTCCATCTGTCGCGATTTAGATACGACAATGCAGTTGTCAGCTCTGCGGCGCGTCGGTGAATTCAACGCTTCACTGGCAGTGCATCGGTGAGCATCTCGCCTCGGCGGGCCTTCTGCATCAACGCCCGCCTCGCACCGGATCAATCCGCGCATCGGCACCAACGGCTGGCAGGCCATCTATCGCGATCGAGAATGCAACGAGTAGTGTTCATGAATGGAAGTGGAGCGTGTTCACGGTCGCAAGATCACCAGAGATCACACCGCCGCTGGTCGACTGCGAACAGGCTTTCGCGAACAAATCGCCGCCACGCTATTCCCTCCTCAGTCGCATTCCAAACCTCAGCGACTCCAGAGCGACTTCTCCCCGTTGCGAAACTGGCAACGACGAAAATACGCTATCCGACTCCGGTCGATGTGGCCGAGGCAGGTTGGCGACGTGAGAGTTCGTGACACAGGTCGGTTCGTCCGAAGTGCGCAACGTCGTTTGCATTTCTAACTCAGGTGTTTAAGACCTCGGGCATTTCGGTCATGACGCTTGCGCGCTCAGGACGGGCGACTGACGGGACACCGATGCGCGCAAGGAATTATGCCAAACGCATCTTTTCGACCGAGGCGTCGAATGTTACCGATTGATAATAGTGGGGCTCACAGACCGACGTGCGCAAGTGGACGGTGATTTAGACCCAGCGGTGACAATCTCCGGCAGATTCGCCGAGTACTACATCGCGTAAGAGAAGAATCTGTCCCGCACTAATAACAGTAGCTGAGACCGAATGGTTCGCTCGTGCTTCAGTCGCATTGTGAAATTGTTGAGGTTGTCAATTCTGTCCTCAGTTGGCTCCGCATTACTTTTTGTCACACATTGAGAAATCTGTGATCCCCAGCAAGGGCGTCAACGATCCGTTACTTTACGTGTTCAAACAAGGCTGACGCGACTTCCTCACCAATGACGTCCAAAACTTCTTCCAGGTCCAGCAAGTCCGCATTGTGGCTCTGGTCTTTAGTCCGCAAAAACTTAGATTCACGTGCAGTTGCAAGTGAGACAGTCTGGCTCAACGGCGAGACTTCTTGACGAGAGAACGGATTTCCTGGAGGGATGTTGCTCACAGACGCAGCGGATTTGACCGGTTCTGGCAACAAAAGATTCAAGGGTGGTAGTGCAACGCCCGCCCCCTCACCTTCCGCTGACAGGGAAGGATCGTTCACTCGGTTGATCACAACCAATGCATCAACTGGCGAGACAGAGCCGTCACCGTTTACATCAATATAAAACGAACCAGCCTGCGGCAATCCAACAAGAACTCTTGGTCCCTTAGAGTTTATGTCGTTTATGACAATCAAAGCATCAAGTGGACTGATGAATCCATCTCGATTTACATCACGCGGTTCTACAAAATATTGCCATGGCCGGAGGTCACCCACCATCACTTCGATCGTCTCGAAGTCGTTAAGGTTCGGCGTCCCGTCATCGGTCACCCGCACCGTGATGTTGTACGTGCCCGGCCCTTGAGCCTCACTCGGCGTCCACGTGAATACACCACTACTGGCATCAATGCTCGCACCGCTGGGAGCACCCGCATCCAGGCTGAATGTCAACGTGTTGGCAGGTGCATCGGCGTCCGTCGCACTGGCCATGAACGTTAGCAGGTTGCCCTCGTTGGTCGACTTGTTGCCGATCGCAGCCAACTCCGGTGCCACGTTCACTTCACCCACCGTCACCTCAATCGTCTCGAAGTCATCCAGGTTGGGTGTACCGTTGTCGGTCACCCGCACCGTGATGTTGTACGTGCCGGGCCCTTGAGCCTCACTCGGCGTCCAGGTGAACACACCACTATTGGCATCGATGCTCGCACCGCTGGGAGCACCCGCATCCAGGCTGAACGTCAGCGTGTTGGCCGGAACATCCGCGTCCGTGGCTGAAGCGGTGAACGTCAGCAGGCTCCCTTCATTCACCGACTTGTTCCCAAGCGAGGCCAGCTCGGGAGCCACGTTCACTTCACCCACCGTCACTTCGATCGTCTCGAAGTCATCCAGGTTGGGTGTACCGTTGTCGGTCACCCACACCGTGATGTTGTACGTGCCCGCCCCTTGAGCCTCACTCGGCGTCCACGTGAATACACCACTACTGGCATCAATGCTCGCACCGCTGGGAGCACCCGCATCCAGGCTGAATGTCAACGTGTTGGCAGGTGCATCGGCGTCCGTCGCACTGGCCATGAATGTTAGCAGGTTGTCCTCGTTGGTCGACTTGTTCCCGATCGCAGCCAACTCCGGTGCCACGTTCACTTCACCGACCGTCACCTCGATCGTCTCGAAGTCATTCAGGTTGGGTGTACCGTTGTCGGTCACCCGTACCGTGATGTTGTACGTGCCCGCCCCTTGAGCCTCACTCGGCGTCCACGTGAATACACCACTATTGGCATCGATGCTCGCACCGCTGGGAGCACCCGCATCCAGGCTGAACGTCAGCGTGTTGGCCGGAACATCCGCGTCCGTGGCTGAAGCGGTGAACGTCAGCAGGCTCCCTTCATTCACCGACTTGTTCCCAAGCGAGGCCAGCTCGGGAGCCACGTTCACTTCACCCACCGTCACCTCAATCGTCTCGAAGTCATCCAGGTTGGGTGTACCGTTGTCGGTCACCCGCACCGTGATGTTGTACGTGCCCGCCCCTTGAGCCTCACTCGGCGTCCAGGTGAATACACCACTACTGGCATCAATGCTCGCACCGCTGGGAGCACCCGCATCCAGGCTGAATGTCAACGTGTTGGCAGGTGCATCGGCGTCCGTCGCACTGGCCATGAACGTTAGCAGGTTGCCCTCGTTGGTCGACTTGTTGCCGATCGCAGCCAACTCCGGTGCCACGTTCACTTCACTTACCGTCACTTCGATCGTCTCGAAGTCATCCAGGTTGGGTGTACCGTTGTCGGTCACCCGCACCGTGATGTTGTACGTGCCCGGCCCTTGAGCCTCACTCGGCGTCCAGGTGAACACACCACTATTGGCATCGATGCTCGCACCGCTGGGAGCACCCGCATCCAGGCTGAACGTCAGCGTGTTGGCCGGAACATCCGCGTCCGTGGCTGAAGCGGTGAACGTCAGCAGGCTCCCTTCATTCACCGACTTGTTCCCAAGCGAGGCCAGCTCGGGAGCCACGTTCACTTCACCCACCGTCACTTCGATCGTCTCGAAGTCATCCAGGTTGGGTGTACCGTTGTCGGTCACCCACACCGTGATGTTGTACGTGCCCGCCCCTTGAGCCTCACTCGGCGTCCACGTGAATACACCACTACTGGCATCAATGCTCGCACCGCTGGGAGCACCCGCATCCAGGCTGAATGTCAACGTGTTGGCAGGTGCATCGGCGTCCGTCGCACTGGCCATGAATGTTAGCAGGTTGTCCTCGTTGGTCGACTTGTTCCCGATCGCAGCCAACTCCGGTGCCACGTTCACTTCACCGACCGTCACCTCGATCGTCTCGAAGTCATTCAGGTTGGGTGTACCGTTGTCGGTCACCCGTACCGTGATGTTGTACGTGCCCGCCCCTTGAGCCTCACTCGGCGTCCACGTGAATACACCACTATTGGCATCGATGCTCGCACCGCTGGGAGCACCCGCATCCAGGCTGAACGTCAGCGTGTTGGCCGGAACATCCGCGTCCGTGGCTGAAGCGGTGAACGTCAGCAGGCTCCCTTCATTCACCGACTTGTTCCCAAGCGAGGCCAGCTCGGGAGCCACGTTCACTTCACCCACCGTCACTTCGATCGTCTCGAAGTCATCCAGGTTGGGTGTACCGTTGTCGGTCACCCACACCGTGATGTTGTACGTGCCCGCCCCTTGAGCCTCACTCGGCGTCCACGTGAATACACCACTACTGGCATCAATGCTCGCACCGCTGGGAGCACCCGCATCCAGGCTGAATGTCAACGTGTTGGCAGGTGCATCGGCGTCCGTCGCACTGGCCATGAATGTTAGCAGGTTGTCCTCGTTGGTCGACTTGTTCCCGATCGCAGCCAACTCCGGTGCCACGTTCACTTCACCGACCGTCACCTCGATCGTCTCGAAGTCATTCAGGTTGGGTGTACCGTTGTCGGTCACCCGTACCGTGATGTTGTACGTGCCCGCCCCTTGAGCCTCACTCGGCGTCCACGTGAATACACCACTACTGGCATCAATGCTCGCACCGCTGGGAGCACCCGCATCCAGGCTGAATGTCAACGTGTTGGCAGGAACATCCGCGTCCGTGGCTGAAGCGGTGAACGTCAGCAGGCTCCCTTCATTCACCGACTTGTTCCCAAGCGAGGCCAGCTCGGGAGCCACGTTCACTTCACCCACCGTCACTTCGATCGTCTCGAAGTCATCCAGGTTGGGTGTACCGTTGTCGGTCACCCGCACCGTGATGTTGTACGTGCCCGCCCCTTGAGCCTCACTCGGCGTCCACGTGAATACACCACTACTGGCATCAATGCTCGCACCGCTGGGAGCACCCGCATCCAGGCTGAATGTCAACGTGTTGGCAGGTGCATCGGCGTCCGTCGCACTGGCCATGAACGTTAGCAGGTTGCCCTCGTTGGTCGACTTGTTGCCGATCGCAGCCAACTCCGGTGCCACGTTCACTTCACCCACCGTCACCTCAATCGTCTCGAAGTCATCCAGGTTGGGTGTACCGTTGTCGGTCACCCGCACCGTGATGTTGTACGTGCCGGGCCCTTGAGCCTCACTCGGCGT
Source organism: Planctomycetaceae bacterium (assembly GCA_020638995.1). Taxonomy (GTDB): domain Bacteria; phylum Planctomycetota; class Planctomycetia; order Pirellulales; family Pirellulaceae. Next base: position 122,285 of record JACKHM010000005.1, on the reverse strand, counting down.
CCAGGTGAACACACCACTATTGGCATCGATGCTCGCACCGCTGGGAGCACCCGCATCCAGGCTGAACGTCAGCGTGTTGGCCGGAACATCCGCGTCCGTGGCTGAAGCGGTGAACGTCAGCAGGCTCCCTTCATTCACCGACTTGTTCCCAAGCGAGGCCAGCTCGGGAGCCACGTTCACTTCACCCACCGTCACTTCGATCGTCTCGAAGTCATCCAGGTTGGGTGTACCGTTGTCGGTCACCCACACCGTGATGTTGTACGTGCCCGCCCCTTGAGCCTCACTCGGCGTCCACGTGAATACACCACTACTGGCATCAATGCTCGCACCGCTGGGAGCACCCGCATCCAGGCTGAATGTCAACGTGTTGGCAGGTGCATCGGCGTCCGTCGCACTGGCCATGAATGTTAGCAGGTTGTCCTCGTTGGTCGACTTGTTCCCGATCGCAGCCAACTCCGGTGCCACGTTCACTTCACCGACCGTCACCTCGATCGTCTCGAAGTCATTCAGGTTGGGTGTACCGTTGTCGGTCACCCGCACCGTGATGTTGTACGTGCCCGCCCCTTGAGCCTCACTCGGCGTCCACGTGAATACACCACTACTGGCATCAATGCTCGCACCGCTGGGAGCACCCGCATCCAGGCTGAATGTCAACGTGTTGGCAGGTGCATCGGCGTCCGTCGCACTGGCCATGAACGTTAGCAGGTTGCCCTCGTTGGTCGACTTGTTCCCGATCGCAGCCAACTCCGGTGCCACGTTCACTTCACCGACCGTCACCTCGATCGTCTCGAAGTCATTCAGGTTGGGTGTACCGTTGTCGGTCACCCGCACCGTGATGTTGTACGTGCCCGGCCCTTGAGCCTCACTCGGCGTCCAGGTGAACACACCACTATTGGCATCGATGCTCGCACCGCTGGGAGCACCCGCATCCAGGCTGAACGTCAGCGTGTTGGCCGGAACATCCGCGTCCGTGGCTGAAGCGGTGAACGTCAGCAGGCTCCCTTCATTCACCGACTTGTTCCCAAGCGAGGCCAGCTCGGGAGCCACGTTCACTTCACCCACCGTCACTTCGATCGTCTCGAAGTCATCCAGGTTGGGTGTACCGTTGTCGGTCACCCACACCGTGATGTTGTACGTGCCCGCCCCTTGAGCCTCACTCGGCGTCCACGTGAATACACCACTACTGGCATCAATGCTCGCACCGCTGGGAGCACCCGCATCCAGGCTGAATGTCAACGTGTTGGCAGGTGCATCGGCGTCCGTCGCACTGGCCATGAATGTTAGCAGGTTGTCCTCGTTGGTCGACTTGTTCCCGATCGCAGCCAACTCCGGTGCCACGTTCACTTCACCGACCGTCACCTCGATCGTCTCGAAGTCATTCAGGTTGGGTGTACCGTTGTCGGTCACCCGTACCGTGATGTTGTACGTGCCCGCCCCTTGAGCCTCACTCGGCGTCCACGTGAATACACCACTATTGGCATCGATGCTCGCACCGCTGGGAGCACCCGCATCCAGGCTGAACGTCAGCGTGTTGGCCGGAACATCCGCGTCCGTGGCTGAAGCGGTGAACGTCAGCAGGCTCCCTTCATTCACCGACTTGTTCCCAAGCGAGGCCAGCTCGGGAGCCACGTTCACTTCACCCACCGTCACCTCAATCGTCTCGAAGTCATCCAGGTTGGGTGTACCGTTGTCGGTCACCCGCACCGTGATGTTGTACGTGCCCGCCCCTTGAGCCTCACTCGGCGTCCAGGTGAATACACCACTACTGGCATCAATGCTCGCACCGCTGGGAGCACCCGCATCCAGGCTGAATGTCAACGTGTTGGCAGGTGCATCGGCGTCCGTCGCACTGGCCATGAATGTTAGCAGGTTGTCCTCGTTGGTCGACTTGTTCCCGATCGCAGCCAACTCCGGTGCCACGTTCACTTCACCGACCGTCACCTCGATCGTCTCGAAGTCATTCAGGTTGGGTGTACCGTTGTCGGTCACCCGTACCGTGATGTTGTACGTGCCCGCCCCTTGAGCCTCACTCGGCGTCCACGTGAATACACCACTACTGGCATCAATGCTCGCACCGCTGGGAGCACCCGCATCCAGGCTGAATGTCAACGTGTTGACAGGTGCATCGGCGTCCGTCGCACTGGCCATGAACGTTAGCAGGTTGCCCTCGTTGGTCGACTTGTTGCCGATCGCAGCCAACTCCGGTGCCACGTTCACTTCACTTACCGTCACTTCGATCGTCTCGAAGTCATCCAGGTTGGGTGTACCGTTGTCGGTCACCCGCACCGTGATGTTATACGTGCCCGGCCCTTGAGCCTCACTCGGCGTCCAGGTGAACACACCACTATTGGCATCGATGCTCGCACCGCTGGGAGCACCCGCATCCAGGCTGAACGTCAGCGTGTTGGCCGGAACATCCGCGTCCGTGGCTGAAGCGGTGAACGTCAGCAGGCTCCCTTCATTCACCGACTTGTTCCCAAGCGAGGCCAGCTCGGGAGCCACGTTCACTTCACCCACCGTCACCTCAATCGTCTCGAAGTCATCCAGGTTGGGTGTACCGTTGTCGGTCACCCGCACCGTGATGTTGTACGTGCCCGGCCCTTGAGCCTCACTCGGCGTCCAGGTGAACACGCCCGTCTGCGGATGAATGCTCGCACCGGAGGGAGCGCCCGCATCCAGGCTGAATGTCAGCGTGTTGGCCGGGAGATCGGCGTCCGTGGCCGACGCCGTGAACGTTAGCAGGCTGCTTTCATCAATGCTCTTGTTGCCGATCGCACCCAGAACCGGGGCCTCGTTCTCACCGACCGCGACTTCGATCGTCTCGAAGTCATTCAATGCGGGTGTGCCGTCATCGGTGACACGGACGTTAATGCTGTACGTGCCTGGCCCCTGAACCTCGCTTGGCGTCCAGGTGAACACACCCGTCTGCGGATGAATGCTCGCACCAGAGGGAGCACCCGCATCCAGGCTGAATGTCAACGTGTTGGCAGGTGCATCGGCGTCCGTGGCCGATGCCGTGAACGTCAGCAGGCTCCCTTCATTCACCGACTTGTTCCCAAGCGAGGCCAGCTCGGGAGCCACGTTCACTTCACCCACCGTCACCTCAATCGTCTCGAAGTCATCCAGGTTCGGTGTCCCGTCATCCGTGACCCGTACCGTGATGTTGTAGGTGCCCGGACCTTGAGCTTCGGTCGGCGTCCAGGTGAACACGCCCGTCTGCGGATGAATGCTCGCACCGGAGGGAGCGCCCGCATCCAGGCTGAATGTCAGCGTGTCGCCCGGGATATCCGCGTCCGTGGCCGACGCCGTGAACGTTAGCAGGCTGCTTTCATTGATGCTCTTGTTGCCGATCGCACCGAGAACCGGGGCAACATTGACTTCGCCCACCGTCACTTCAATCGTCTCGAAGTCGTCCAGGTTCGGTGTCCCGTCGTCCGTGACCCGTACCGTGATGTTGTAGGTTCCCGGTCCCTGCGCTTCGGTCGGCGTCCACGTGAATACACCACTACTGGCATCAATGCTCGCACCGCTGGGAGCACCCGCATCCAGGCTGAATGTCAACGTGTTGGCAGGTGCATCGGCGTCCGTCGCACTGGCCATGAACGTTAGCAGGTTGCCCTCGTTGGTCGACTTGTTGCCGATCGCAGCCAACTCCGGTGCCACGTTCACTTCACTTACCGTCACTTCGATCGTCTCGAAGTCATCCAGGTTGGGTGTACCGTTGTCGGTCACCCGCACCGTGATGTTGTACGTGCCCGGCCCTTGAGCCTCACTCGGCGTCCAGGTGAACACGCCACTGTTGGCATCGATGCTCGCACCGCTGGGAGCACCCGCATCCAGGCTGAATGTCAGCGTGTCGCCCGGGATATCCGCGTCCGTGGCCGACGCCGTGAACGTTAGCAAGCTGCTTTCATTGATGCTCTTGTTGCCGATCGCACCGAGAACCGGGGCAACATTGACTTCGCCCACCGTCACTTCAATCGTCTCGAAGTCATCCAGGTTGGGTGTACCGTTGTCGGTCACCCGCACCGTGATGTTGTACGTGCCCGGCCCTTGAGCTTCGGTCGGCGTCCAGGTGAACACGCCCGTCTGCGGATGAATGCTCGCACCGGAGGGAGCGCCCGCATCCAGGCTGAATGTCAGCGTGTTGGCCGGGAGATCGGCGTCCGTGGCCGACGCCGTGAATGTTAGCAGGCTGCTTTCATTGATGCTCTTGTTGCCGATCGCACCGAGCACCGGAGCCACGTTCACCTCACCCACGGTAACCACGATCGTCTCGAAGTCATTCAAGATAGGATCACTGTCAGCGGTGGCGCGGACTGTAATGCTGTACGTGCCCGTTCCTTGAGTTTCCGTCGGCGTCCAGGTAAACACACCCGTCTGCGGATGAATGCTCGCACCGGAGGGAGCACCCGCATCCAGGCTGAAGGTCAGCGTGTTGGCCGGGATGCCGGGATCGGTTGCACTGGCCGCGAAGGTCAGCAGGCTACCTTCACCCACCGACTTGTCCCCGATGTACGCTAACGCGAACTGGACCATCACTGTCGTGCTGACCTCGTCGCTCCATGCCCCTTCGTTGTCTTGGGCACGCGCAAAGACAGTCTGTTCGCCAACTGGCCAAGTGGTTGTATCGCCGCTCCACGTCCAGCCGTTTGTGCCGTCCGATTCCCCAAGAAGCTCGTCTCCGCGGTAAAACTCAACCCGCGCCACGTGACCGTCTGGATCACTTACCCGCTGCTGGAACAGATGCTCGATTGCCGTGGGCGCCAGTTGTCCACCGCTGTGGCCGACACCGTCCACGAGGACAAATTGTACAGAGCTTTCCACTCCTTGGTGGTTAGCAAAATCATGCATATCCCGGACCCAGCGTTGTGCCACCTCAATGTGTGGAAGATCATCCAAACTGCCGATGACAACCGTGACCGGCAACTGGGACGCCTCAAGCCACCCCGCAGGGTCGGGTGTTATATCAATGATTTGTGGTTCCGTGTCTCCCTCCCATAGCCATTCACGCCGCAAACGCGCCATTCCGTCTGCCCAGGGGGTATCAGGATCTGGGAACGCAAATGTTCCTGCGGCGCTGATCACGGCGCGGTGAACGCGGTCCGGGTGCATGACTAGGTAACGGCTGACAAACTGCCCCCCGGCCGAGTGTCCGACGAGGTAAATCTTTCCATCGTAGGTGGGAAACGTTTTCGAATACTCCGCGAGGATCTCGTTGACAAATCCATCGGCGGAAATATGGCGGCCAAACAAGCCGCGATACCCACCTCCCGGCCCCGCGATCCCTCCAAAATTCGGCGTATCAAATACAGGTGCGACCAGCACGACGCCCTGTTGCCTCGCAGCCTGCTGGAAGGTCCGAAGATATCCTTCAGCAGCTGCCAGCGCGCCGCCCTCGCCTGGGGTGCCATGTACCGCAACCAGAACCGAAACGGGATGCTGCAGCGACCGGGGAATATATTGCCAGTACGATCCGTGCGTCGTCTGCTTCAGAATTACTTCGCCAGCCTCTGGAATGTCAGGATTACTTGCGAAAATGTCAATTGACCAAAGGTCAAGCACGGTTCCGACGCCGGCACTACGATCGAGGATCCGCACGCTTATCTCTTCGTCCGTTGAATCGAAAGGCACGTCCTCAATCGTCAATATCTGTGTCGTACCCCAGGAACCCGTGCTGGCAATGGCTAGGGGATAGTGGTCATCGCCAACCGTCAATTCGATTCGGCCAGCGACTTCTCCCATTGGAAGGCTGCCGGAGGCATAGGTGATTTCGACATCAAAGCTGCCCGTTGAAACAGGAGCCAGTGTCCACGTTGCGACAGAGTCTAGCTGTGGAAACCCCAACCGCTCGGGTTCTGCGAAGAAGCGCGTGCCGCCTGTCAACTCCGCGTCACGAGGGTGCAGAGTAATGCCGTTGTAGCTCCGCTCGAACGACAGCGTCAAAACATCGGGACTAGTTACCGGATCGGGGTTGGCCAACAACGTGCTGATCGTCGGTATGGCATTCTGGACCATCACGGTTGTGCTGAGCTCCGCGATCCATGCCCCTACGTTGTCTTGGGCCCGGGCCCAAATCTGATGCTCACCCAATAGCCAATCGGCCGTGCCGACGATTAGACTCCAGCCATCACTGCCATTGGCATCGACGCCCAGCAGTTCACCGTCGCGGTAGAACTCTACGCGCGCCACTTCGCCGTCCGGATCGCTTACCCAGGTCGTGACAGTCAAGAGATTCGGACGAACGATCGGATCTGGGGCCGCAACGATCCAATCCAAAATCTCGAACTCGGCGACAAATGCCCCACCAGCCATTTCGTCGCCGCTGGGGAAGCTGCCGGTGAATTCGCCGTCCAGCATCGATCCGTCCAGGCCCTCAGGCCAATACAATTCGGTTCGCCACCAGGGATCGTCTGGTCCAACGGCCGCGTTGTCGCCCAGAACGCTATGCTGGCCGTGGGCCGAACTATCGGCTGCCCCCTGGCCCTCGCCGTCGTCGACCTTCCAATACGCCAGCAACCCGGTCTCGGTACCGCCAAGCGGCTCGTGCATGTTTGCACGGATCTCCGCCGCTGTACGGGTTCCGTTCCATACTCGCACTTCGTCGATGGCGCCGGCGAAAAACTCGGGATATCCCGGATTCCGCCCGATCGCCACGTTCCCATCCGAAAAGTCGTAGTCGATGTACGGGAGGAAGCTTTCCTGACCGTCCATGTAAAACGTCACACCCCGATCGGGTTCGAACACGGCGGCCAGATGCTGCCAACGCCCCTCTTTGACGGCGAATCCGGTGGAACGGGATTGCTCTCCCGTGAACACGTACCACTGGTCGTTTTCGCGCAGGATCGACCAGTCATATCCGCTATTATCGGTGCTGATGACGTGCTGCCGCCCGTTCCCTGAATTGGACGGATTCACCCACGCTTCGAACGTCACGCCGGGCGAACCGTAGCCCTGATCGATATTCAGCGGCGTGGAGACCTGATCGTCGATGCCGTCGAAAGCTAAGGAAGTGTGACGCTGATTCTCGCCGAGGTGCAAGCGGTACCGGTCGCTAGGAAGCATCAATCCGGTCAGGTCCAAGACAACCTGCGTATCGCCAACGAATCGCAGATCAGTTGGGCGGATCAACGTCTCGTTCCCCTCGCCGAACGTGCCGTCACCGCCGCTGCCTTCTAGTCTCAGGTGCTGCAATAAAAGCGAATCGGGGCCGACAGCCCGATTGAACGTCAGGGTGATCTCCGAGGGTGGTTCCGCCAATTGAGTACCGGGCTGCGGCGTCATCGAGGTGACCTGCAGGCCCGAAAGCAACCACCGGGGCTCCAGCGATTCGACATGCAACCGACGGAATCGCGGCGGTGACTGCTGCCATCGACCGACCGTGCTGAGGAATAGCGAGCCTTGACGTTTCTTTCTTCTTCGTGCGTGCTGAAACATCGGGCCGACCTTTCACGATCGCTTGGCGAAAATACTCAGCCGAACGGAAGCTGCAGGCGCGCAATTTTCCAGAGCTGCTTCTCCCATCTGCGCATCAGTGACACGTTGCGTGTCTTCAACAAACGAAGTTTGAATATATTCTAACTCAAGGCAACACACAATGTTATCGAGATTGTTGTGGTCGATGCGGGGGCGATGCCATTGGCGCGGGAGGTTTCGATGTGGTTGAGGCCGTGCCTAGTCCTAGTGGTCTCCAGAAGTGGATTGGCGTTTGTGGGGAGTTCATCGGGACTTCTATTGATTGCGGCGGACGGACTGTCAGACGATCACTCCCCAGCTGACCGAGCCGTTATGTGCCGCGTCCCCAATGGGTCCCCACGCTTGAGTCCTTCGCCATCATGATATCGCATAATGCCATAACATCATTGATCGAAAGCATCTGTATGTAAGCACATGTCGTTGCGAGACTGAAGGATGATACGATGTTGTCTCGGTAGGTCAGGTTCCTACCTGGGGAACGATACTCTCAGCACGCTACTGTGTGAATTCCTGAACTCGTCATCACCGAAGAATCCGCACCTCCGGGCGCAGCCGACGCCGTTTCCGGATTTTCCTTAACGACATCGGTCAAAATGACCTGTGCGCGCAACACTGAAGGCGCAATTGACTCAGGTCTGCGAGACCTGAGCTGCTAACGGGAGTCGACGAGATGCCTGCGGAGTGCGTGACATGAGCGCGCAAATGGCAGGCCCGAAACTGCCTCGGTCCGACACACCGAAGCTACTCAGGTCTAACTCAAACTGTGTTCGCGATGAGCCGCGACCCTCGCGACGTGATTTGATCGGGGGAACCGGCGGGCTTGCGCCCATCCGCTACGCGGAGACCACGATGCGCCAGCAATAAACAGGTATCTTGGTTCGTGCCAGCGGTGGCCCTGCTTAGGTGATAGAAATCGAAGCGGCTTGACTGGCAAACGGATTCGCATCGCGAACAGGTCTCCAGCCGCCATCAACGCGGTACAACGGCCGCGAAATACGGACGCTGGTTGAGCTGTTGCGGTGGCGGGCGGGAGTTCCTCACAAACGTAGCTCTACAATGGCAGATCACCTCGTGCTAGACTCCTTGTGCGCTACGACGACTGGTGGCATTAAAGTCTGACAATCCTAACCCGTGAGTAAAGCAAGATGTTCAGATCCGTCTCCGTGTTCATGCTGCTGAGTACCTGTGCTTACGCACAAGCTGCCGAACTTTCGGGTTTGGTTATGGATGGGAGCATCGGCATTCCGCTCGCGGGCGCAACCGTCACGCTGCACGATGCTGGTCTGGTTGCGACGACTGATGCCAAGGGGCAGTACCGATTTGAGGTCAACGCGGTGGCGAGCGTGGCTTCCGTTTCACAAGCACGATTGGACGGTGATCCGTCGGCGGATGTGATCAGCTTCAGCAAGGATGGCTACGGTTCGATTTCGCGAAGCGCCAAGTCGGCGGACGGCACCGAGAATGTGGTGCTAACGCTGGAAGATAAGGTGACGTATGTTTGCAGCACGGCGGATGCGAAGGGACGATGGCAGATCGCTCGGACCGTGTACGATCCGCAGACCAAGACATCCGTGATTACCTACCTGACCGATACCGAACAGTGGAACTTCAAACCGAACTTCAGCCCTGACGGCAGCAAGATGACCTTCTTCCGGCGCTATGTGGCCAACGGTCCGTGTTGTGCTACATGGCGCTCTTCGGTTTGTGTCATGAACGCCGACGGCAGCGGTCTTCATGAGATCATCGAGGGCGAAGAGAGCTTCAACACCGAGCCTTACTGGTCGCGGGATGGCTCCAATCGTATCAGCTTCAATCGCATGAACGTGGAGAATGCCGGGCCGTTTTGGAATGATGCGAGTGGCAATCCCGGCGAGGAACAAAGGATCGGGCCTTGGGGTTGGGTCAATCCACACTTGGCGGACGGACGTGTATTCATTCAGCGCAAGGGCAACAGCTATCTCGCCACGCCAGCCGGTGATACAAGCGGCACGGCTGCTTACGTTCAAGTCCGGCGCCCTGACGACAAATTCATCCACAAGATCGCGTTGTCGCAAGACGAGTCGATGATCGCTTACCAAAAATGGGTCGATCCAAACCACAACATGTACAAGGGCGGCGTGATGGTCTATGCGAAGTTTGATGCATCCGTGCCTGCCATCACCGACGAGGTGATATTCGACGAGTTGGACCCAACCACCATGGCTTGGTACGTTTCGATCTCCACCGACAACAAGTTCCTGCTCTTCGCCAAAGACGGAGCCATCATGCAGCACGACGTCGAGAAAGGAACGACGATGAAGGTGTCGGCGGATTCCGATCCTTATAAGGCGTATCCGACTTATACGACGTTCTCAAAGTGAGGCGTGGGTCGCGGCTTCGTCCGAGATGAACGGGGGCAAACTCGGCGCCGAAGGCAGCGGTGATTCGATACTGCCTCTGTGCAGGCGACGCACTCTCCTAACGTGAGGGCACGTAGCCCGCCGCACAAGCTCCAGCCGTAGCAATTGATCTCCTTGAGCACCGTAATGCCGCCCGGTTCACTGGGATACTCGCAGTGATAATGCATCAGCCGCATGAAGTTGTAGATGGCAATCGCCTTTTCGTCATTCGTCTTGCAGCCGCGCATGACCGTTTCGACAATTGACTTCAACGTCGAACAATCGGGCGTCTTGTCCGGCTAAACTTTGATGCCCCGCACCAAGCCCGCAACGGTCTTTTCAACCGGTTGTTCGTCCGCAGCGGACACCGCTGCGGCAAGCAACACCGCGAAGAACCCTGTAAACGTGATTGTGCCTTTCGTAACGAGCATTCCCGAGTCCCTCAACTCCACAGATTCTGTAAATGTTCTTCGGCTTTAACGCCCAGCGGGAAGAGGCGGCTGTGAGGGTGATCGACGATGCCAGCGTATTGGCGGAGGGCTTCGTGGATATGTTCGGGCCGCACGCGAATGCCAACCTTCTTGTTGCCTGCGTCCGGGATAGCCATCAGCTTCTCAGGATCGAACGGCACGGCGAATTGGCCTTCGTCGGTTGCGCCAATCACCCGGTTGCCACGAATGCGGGGGCCGAGGAACATGATCGAACCGATCGACCAATGATCCTTGCCGTTGCCGCCATTATAGGTTGGCGTGCGTCCCATCTCACTCTGTGCGATCACCACCAGCTTGTCACGAATCTGCAATTCTTCTGCGCGGTGCAACACGTAGGCGATGCCTTCGAGAAACTCCGGGATCAGCTTCATCTGATCCGTGTCGTTGTTGGCGTGGCTGTCGAACTGGCCAATCGACAGATTCGCCGAGACGCAAACACCGGCCTTGAACGACGCCAGCGCGATCTCGGCCTGCTGGGCCAGCCGCTGCTTCGGATTGTCTTTCGGAATGTGTGGCGTGATGCGAGCCAGTGCCTTCGAGTTGACCTGCGCCGCATAAAGCATGCTCTCGGCTCGCTGCTGGCGCGGCAGCAGCGGCTGCGCCGCGCGGTCGGCACGCTGTTCGGCCAGCGCCCGTTCGATACGCGACAGCGCGAAGTCGTCGTGATACGGTGAACGCTCGTTGCCTTCGATCGCGTCGGCGTTGGCGATCCGTTTCAGCGAAGGCAGGTATGGCACACGCGACATCGCGACCAGGTTGCCAGTCGCCGAATAGTTGCCGAACGTCAAAAACGACAGCGGGCAGGCCGGACCTTGGCAAGCAGCGACCAGCGCCGCAAATGTCGGGTAAGCCAAGCTGTCGAGCTTGCCGGTGGCCATGTATCGCGAGCAGGGCGAGTGGTTGTTCACCGAATAATCGAGCCCGTTAAACACGAGCAATTCATCACCGAACTCGGCATAGAAATCTTCGTTGCTCGTGCCGCCCTGCATGTGTTTTGCGGTCGGCGCAAACTTGTGGTTGCCGCTGGTGAGAATATCACCTTCCTCGTACAACCGATTGATACCGCCGATACCCTTAGGGTCCATCAGGTACGTCGTGTCCCAACCGCCGGACGCATTGAAGACGATGTAATAGGGTCCCTCGTAGGCCGGTAGTTCCTGCATCTCCGCCGCCTGCGCCGCTCGCGGGAAACGCACCGGCGCCGCTAACCCCAGCCCGACACATGCACACCACTTCAAAAAGTCACGCCGCATTCTCGGGCCCTTTACTCGTAGAGGAACTCGTGCTGCCGTAGCAGGTAGGTCAAGACGGCACGCCAGGCGCGGACTGTATAGTGCGGATCGGGGACTTCTGATTCAAGTCCCTGCCGGCAGCTCCAAGTTTCGCGCGGGTCGAATTGTTCCTGCGCGTTGGCGTCGGCGACAACACCGGTAAACAATGCCAGCGTGCGAGCGACTTCACTTGAATCCACATCGTCGTAACGTCCGAGCACGCGCCGGTGCAGATGGATGATTGCCTGGCAAATCTGTTCGTCGGATTCGGGCGAGACGCCAGGCAGCACGTCCGGCTCGATGCCGGGAAACAGCAGCCGATGTTTCGCGGGACGGCTGAAATCGAACGCCACGTTGCGGCAGGCGACGTCGTTGGCGAGCGTACGCTGGATCGCTCCCATCGCGCCGCTGGGATCGGTCGCCCGCTCGGTGACTTCCTTCGAATCGATGCCGCCATAAAGCATTGCCGTCTGTTCGTTCAGCCGCCCCCAAGGCTGGCCGAACACAGCGGTGATCTTGCGCTCGAGCTGCTCAGGCGAAAGCATCCGCACGACGCCCACCTCGTCCAACTCAGCAAGCCGCCCGGGCGTTTTTGCAGCGGTCGCCAGGCCGTCTGAACGATAGAAGTCAGACAGTACCCAGTCCTTGATCACCTGCTTGAAGTTGAAGCCCTTAGCGGCGAAGTGCGCCGCGATCGCTTCGACCTGCCGACGCTGCTCGTGATACGCGCGGCGACGGGCGGCATAAAGCGGGTCGTCAATGTCTTTCGGCGGCAGCAGCGGCCGACGTCCTGTCAGTAGGTAATACGCGTGCTCCGTCATCGCGACGGCGAAACGCGGATCTTTCGTCGTTCGCTCGCCCAACCATTGCAGGGCCCGCCAGCGTTCATCGTCGGGCAACTCTTCGCCCTCGAAGCCGGCAGCGAACATGTCGGTGAACCAGCCGCCCTTGCGTCGGCCGTAGATGGCAAAGTTCGCTTCGAATCGCCAGTAATCCTGAAACAACCCTGCGACCGGGTCAAGCGTCTTGTGGCACACCACGCATTCGGACGCCTGCATCGTGGGAACCTCGAACTTGGCCGTGACCGCAGCCGCATCCGACACCCGAGCCGCCAGTTCCAGCACGTCAACACCCAGAAAATGCTGATAGTACATGCGGGCACGCAGGCGATTGCGGTTTGTCTCGGTGGTCGGATAGCGGCTCAGATACTGGAACGTACTGAGCAACCCCGCGTGCGGATAAAAGCCGGTAGCCGACTCCTGGTTTTCGGACTTGTTGCGCCCGACCAATGCCTTCAGCTTGACCGGGATGTACTCAAACGGGTCGTCCGGGTTTTTGAACTGGTCTTTCGTTTCGTCAAATATCCCGTACCCGCGCGCCGTGTAAGGCGACACCATGATGTAGTCGGCCATGACGATCTCGGTAAACGGGCGGTCGTTGCGAACGATATGCTCGATCAGCTTCATAGGCTCACCGAGCAACGCCGCACGATAATCATTGGCCAGCTTGTATCCGGCCTGCCGGCGTTCCTTTTCGTCAGCGATGTGGCTGAGATCGTACTTCTGATACCAGAGACGCGTCTTCTCGAAGTGCTCGTAGGACAGCACCGTCGCGTCCGCGTTCCCGTCGATGCCAAGCGTCAGGAAGATGTCGTTAAAGCCTTCGCGCAGTCTCGCGTAGAAGGCGTCTTCCTGCATGACCTCGTCAAGGATACCGGGCACAGCATCCAATCCGCTGGATGCGACCGTGGCAAGTTCGCCCTCTGTCGGCAAACGTCCAGCCAGCGACAATGTCGCACGCCTCAACAGGCGACGATCATCTAGCATGACGACACCGTCGAACAGCGGCGGCAAATCTTCGTCCGACTGCGAGAAACCCAAATTTAGCGTGGCCGGCTTCTCGTGAACGCTGCGAACAAAGTCCTGCAACACGCGAAACTCCGTCGAGTCAGCCTTTACAACCTCGCCGCCGCCGTGGTCTAACCCGCCCATGGCTTTGATCAGCAGCCGCTTACCGCCGTCGTCGTCTTGGCGCGATGCCATTCGAGTCAGCGTTTGGCAGTTTTCCAGCACCGCGCTGGCCCGTTGGTCCGACGGCATGCGCGACACATCGAGCAACCGCAACTCACTATCTGCCGCATCACCACCGGCGCGATGGCACTTCAAACAAATCCGCTCGGCAACCTTGATCCACGCTTCGTGAAAACTCGGCCTAGCCATGCAACCGGCAGCCGGAGGCGGTTCTTCACCGTGCGACTCCTGCATCGACAAAAGCAGAACCAAGTTGCAAAGCACACCTGCAGCGCATTGTCGCAACATAAAACCGTTCACCTTCCGCTTGCGAGCTGGCTAGGGCCTCACATTGTATGCCGTCAGCGATCCCTGATCACGAATATACAGGCGACCGCCGGCAACCACGGGATGCGCCCAACTCGGTCGGCCGTGGCTCTCGATTTTGAAGCGACCGCGTTCGACGTACTTATCGGAATTCGCTTCCACCAACGCTACTTGATGACCCTCGCTCAGCACGTACAACATGCCGTCCGCCGCAACCAGCGATCCCTTTCCAACGCTTCGTGACTCCCAGGCAATGTCACCGGTCAGATAGTTAACGCACAAGAGTGTTCCGCCGCCGTTGCTGTAGACAAAGTCGCCGATCCTGACCGCACCACCGTGATGGCTCTGCAGCTTTTTGAGAAAGTAGAGTTCCTCGGCGACCTGTTTTCCGCCCGAGGCTGTAATCCTGACGGCGCCGGTTCCCGTACCGTAAGCGCTCGACACAAGTACATTGTCCGTGTACACGATGGGCGTAAAACAGTTGGCGGTTCCGTTGCTGGCCGCACCGTACTTCCAGAGAAACTCACCCGTCTTGGCATTGATGCCGAACACGTTTTCGCGAGCGAACTGCACGATCTCGCGCACGCCGCAGATGTCAGCCGCCACCGGCGAAGAATAATGGGCGGCTTCGACGATGTCGCTGCTGCGCCAAACAACTTCACCCGTCATTTTGTTTAGCGCGGCCAGTGTTCCTTGCCTGCCGCCGGGCGTCACGATGACCAACTCGCCTTCGATCAGCGGCGATTCGGAGTAACCCCACCCCGGACGCCCGCCCCCGAGATCGCTCACCAGATTCGTGTGCCAGACCGTTTGTCCAGTTGCAGCCGCGAGACACGTGAGGTCGCCGTTGCCCCCTTCGACATAGACCCGGTCGCCATCGACCGTCGGTGTGCCACGAGGCCCGTCACCCATGCCGTTGCGGTAGCCGCCGTAGAATGCTCGCAGCTCTTCGCGGGTCAAGATGCCATCCTTGCCGGCGAACTCGCGGACCAGCCGATCCTCGACCTCGGCGGCGTTCAACACGCCGTCCCGTCCGGTCTGCCGCTTCGCGAGGTAAGTTTCGACCTCTTCCTCGGTCAACAATTCGTCCCCTTTGTTGGTCGCTGGATCGCGCATATCGGCCTGATTGAACAACCGCTCCAACTCCGTGTGGCGTGATTCTTCGCGGCTGATCTTGCCGTCTTCGTCTTTATCGATCGCGGCAAACAAGGCCGCGGCACGTGAAGCGGCAAGTTTCTGTGCATCCACCGTACGGTCCTCGGCGTCGAATCGCTCGAACTCATCGCGCAGCACTTGGCCCGCCTCCGCGAACGTCAAGTGCTTGTCGCGATTCGCGTCGAGTGACGCGAAGAGGCGATGGGCTCGCTCCGTAGCAACTTGCCTGGCGTCACGGCCCGCAGCGCGATCGTAGTCGTTGAACGCTCGTCCGAATCGTTGCCAAGCTTCTGTTTCGTCGATCGTCCCGTTGTGGTCTCGGTCAGCATTTCGGAATTCATTGGCGACCCGTTCGTCAAGCGTCTTGACGAGCGGCTCGGGCTGCACGGCCCACAATACGGAGCCATCTTGGGAGCTGAGACAAATGGTATGTTCGACGCCACCCAAATCGCCTTGAGTGAAGATCCGGCCATCCTTGACCGCCAGCGATGAATAGCTGACGCCCACGGTATCGACTTGCCACAACGCCTCGGGTCCGCCCTCCGGCCATTCCGTCATGAGTCCCTTGTCGCTGGAAATCCCGTCGCGGTTCGGACCGCGCCACTGTGGCCAATCGTCGGGGCCGAAGGGGACCTGCGCGGTTGCCCTTTGGCACTCCATCAGCGCGAGCGTCAAAAGAAGAAAAAGTAATGTAGCACCACGAATCATAAGAACGTCCTTTTGTAAGGCGGGACAGGATATTGTTGCGGTGGGCACCAAACCAATAGTCTGCGGAAATTGTACTTAGCAGGAGTCTGTTGCCAAATAGGCTACGTTACGTCCTTTGTCTGATCGCGGCTTGCTTCGTCGCAGAGTGTAAACTGAAAGAGGAGCAAAAGTCCGTAAATCGTGAAGAAGTTGCGCTGGCAATCGCCGCCCCCCTTTCCTCCCACATCGGCTTCTCGGCACCCTACTCACTTCTTCGGTTTCAACTTGTTCGTCGGATGCAAAACCCGGTGCTGCTCTGCAGCACCGTCGAAAACGTACGACCGGTTTCGAGTTATTGTGGGGACTCGATGTCAAAATCTTCTAACATCGACTGCTCTGCACGAACTCTCAGATCGTTCCTCCGTGCCTACCGTCAGCGGGCCGCGTGTGCTCGATTAAAACGTCGCTGCTCAGATAGCGTTGCGGCAAAGTATGAGCCTGCGGCCCAATTACAACCTACCACGTTGCCCATTGTGCCATGACCGCTCGGATTGCATCGCAAAGCGACGTCAGTTCCGCGTCGCTGATCGTGAGCGGAGGCGTAGTGTAGACGATGTCGGAAAAAGGTCGTAACCAGACGCCTGATGCGACGAACGCGGCACGCAGTTGTTCCACGTGATGGAGTTCAGCGACTTGCACCACTCCGACTGCGCCTTTCGTTCGAACATCGACAACACCACGCAAGCCGCGACATGATTCGAGCCCTGCGGCCAGTCGTCGTTCGATTTCCGGTACGCGTGAGAAGCGGCCCTCCGACTCGAACAGATCGAGAGAAGCATTCGCCGCGGCACAGGCCAGCGGGTTGGCCATAAATGTTGGTCCATGCATCAAGGCACGTGCGGGATCGTCCGACCAAAACGCGTCGAATACTCGATTCGTGGCGATGGTCGCCGCGAGCGACATGGTACCGGCGGTCAGTGCCTTACCCACGCACATGACATCCGGCACGATCGAAGCTTGTTCGCAGGCGAACATCGTGCCCGTCCTGCCGAATCCGGTCGCGATCTCGTCGGCGATCAGCAAGACATCGTGTTGGTCGCATAGCGTTCGTAGCCGCGCGAGCGACTCGGCGGGATGAAACTTCATGCCGCCTGCACCCTGGATCAGCGGTTCGATGATGACACCTGCCAAGGTATCGCTTCTCTCGCGGAGAAAGCGATCGAGTTCGGCAAACTCCTCAGCCGTATGCGGCACGCCGCGCGTGAACTGCTCCAGCAAAAAACCTTTGAAATGCGAGTGCATACTGTTAATGGGGTCGCAGACCGACATCGCGCCGGTTGTATCCCCGTGATAGGCGTGGCGAAACGACAGAAACTTTGATCGCCCTGTAACGCCCCGGTTCAACCAATACTGAACCGCCATCTTCAATGCGACCTCAACAGACACAGAACCCGAGTCGCTGAAGAAGACATGATCGAGATCTCCGGGCAAGATTGCGGCCAATCGCGAAGCGAGCCGCAGTGCTGGCTCATGGTGTACGCCGCCAAACATCACATGCGGCATGCGTTGCAACTGTTGCATCACCATCGAAAGTATGTGCGGATGGTTATAACCGTGACACGCGGTCCACCACGAAGCCATACCGTCGATCAGACGTGTACCATCTGGGAGAATCAAGTACACGCCCTCAGTGGCCGCGACCGGAATCGGCAGCGGCGTGGTCTTCATCTGCGTGTAAGGGCTCCAAACGAACTTGGCGCCGGCTTGCTGCCAAGGAGGTACCGGCCCTGGATAGAGATGCTCTACTTGAGAATGGTCATTGGTCATTGGTCATTGGTCATTGGTCATTGGTCATTGGTCATTGGTCATTGGTCATTGGTCATTGGTCATTGGTCATTGGTCATTGGTCATTGGTCATTGGTCATTGGTCATTGGTCATTGGTCATTGGTCATTGGTCATTGGTCATTCGAGAGTTGTGGCTTACAATCCTCAATCATACCGATTCCACTTCAGAAGGGAGCCCACGGTGTTTCGAGTGACTCGCGAAATCGATTTTTGCTACGGCCATCGCTTGATGAACTACGATGGGAAGTGCCGCTATTTACATGGGCACAACGGTCGAGCTGTGATCGCGATCGAAGCCGAATCGCTGGACGATCGCGGGATGGTGCTTGATTTTTCTGATATTAAGCGGGTCGTCAGTACTTGGATTGATGACAATCTCGATCACCGCATGTTGCTGAATCGTAACGATCCGATGGTGCCCGTTCTGCAAGAGATGGGCGAGCCCATGTACTTGCTCGATGCCAATCCCACGGCCGAGAACATTGCAAAGTTGATTCACGACTGCGCCCTCGAAAACGGCTTTCCAATTGTCGAGACGCGTCTTTGGGAAACTCCTCGCTGTTTTGCGACTTACCGAGGTTAGCTGCTAACGCGGCACCTTTTCGGCCTGATCATCTTCAATCGTGGACAAAACAGGACGATCGAGGCTGCCACCCTCTGATGGTCGCAGCGCCAGCGTGCGAAGTGACATGGCCACGGCGCGAATCTCCATTTGTGGTACGCGCATCAAAAAGACCAACGCCAGCAGCCTCGCCGCGGACGAGAGACCAAACAGCTGCAAGTATGAGCCACCGCTTTCGCCAACCAACGCCAGCCAACCGGCTCCCAGGGAGGCTCCAAAAACCAGTGCCAACGCATTGGTAAAGTTGTAGATCGTCAGGACGCTTGTTCGCTCGTGACGCGGAATGGTCTCAAAAAACATCAGGAAAAAAGCCAGTTCATACGCCGCCCAAGCGAAGCCGCCCAACACTTGCACAACTGACAAGTACAGCACATCGTGCTCGATCCATTGCAGGCCCAACCAGCAGCCGGACAGAGGCACAATCCCAACTCCGCCGATCCACATCAGCGGTTGAACTCCGGCGCGCTTCGCTAGTCTTCCCCAGGCCGGCAGCGCGATCACCTTGCCCAGGAAACCAAGTGCGATCAAAAACATGTACTCGGTGTACGTCATCCCTCGCCGCGCGAGCATGAATGGGGTGAAATAAGGGCCCGAGAGTTGGACCGCGACTTGAACGGCGAACAGATACATCAGCAAACGCCCACCGGCGTGCCCACGAAGGTTTAGCAACACGTGCCGAAGGCTCTTATGTCCCCTAGCGGCTCGACCGGCAGAAGGTTCGCTTTGTCGATACAAGGCACTCGCGCTGACGAGTCGCGATATACCAGAAAGTATGAAGATGGCGGTAAAGGCCGCAACGACGAAGGCATTGCGTTTTGCATATGCCAAAACCAGCCCGCCCGCTGCAAATCCGACTAGCAGGCAGAATTGCGAGACACGCGATCTGAACGCGAAGAACCGGGTCCGTATGATCGGCGGGATGATCTCTTCCGCCCAAGTGTTCCACGCTGGTCCCGTTGCCAGCCCGCTGGCCCAATACAGCGACGCAGCGATATACAAGACAGCGAGTTGCCATCTCCCAGCGATCGCAGCGATGGGCATAACGAACAGGCAGACAGCCTGAGCGATGGCACAGCTCACAATCCAGATACGATGCGAACCAAGTCGCCCGATGCACCACGGTGCCGCGAGCTGTAATGTCGCGCCAAACAGCATAGGGAAGGCCGCGAGCAACCCTGTCGCGATCTCACTGATGCTGAGCGCTAGAGCGAACGCGGTCAAATACGTCTCGCCCATCCCAACCATCAAGCTATACGCGCCAGCATCGATCATGCTCGAACGCAGATCGTTGCTGAGTGTGGCCCTCGCGCTCCGTCGCGACATGTCTTTTCTTTGGGTAAGAGATGTTGCGTCTACTGGAATTCTTTTTGAGTCGTAACAAAATCGGCGAGTACTGACTATGGGGGTGTCCTTAAACCATTTGACAATCCTACTGCGTTCTTGCAATGCGACCCTACGTCGGCGACGATGATCAAGCTGCATGCTTCCGCTTCGCCACAGGAGATACCTCACATGCGCCTTCCGATAACCTTCTTGGCCTTACTACTGCTTCACCCCACACTTGGATTAGCGCAACAGCAAGACGCAATCGACACCTCGCGCGGCGACGCCATGATCGCCGAGTATTTCCGCGTCGAGACGGCGCGGGTTCAAGCTGAGTGTTTATCGGAGATCGAGTCCGCCGACGATTGGCAGCGGAACAAACAGCGTTACCGGCAGGAGTTGCTTGAGATGCTTGGACTCGATCCACTGCCCGAACGGACAGATCTGAAACCGGTCGTCACGGGCAAGGCCGAACACGACGAATTCACGGTCGAGAACATTCACTTTCAGTCGCGACCGGGTCTTTACGTTACTGGCAACCTGTATGTGCCGAAGAATGTGGACGAGAAACTACCCGCAATCTTATATGTTTGCGGTCACGGTGGTGTAAAGAAAGACGGTATCAGCTACGGCAACAAGACTCACTATCAACACCATGGCAGCTGGTTCGCGAGGAACGGCTACGTTTGCTTGACGATCGACACTCTTCAACTCGGTGAAATCGAAGGCATTCATCACGGCACTTACAATCGGAACCGTTGGTGGTGGTTGAATCGCGGCTACACATCGGCTGGCGTCGAGGCATGGAATTGCGTGCGAGCGCTCGACTATCTGGAAACTCGTCCCGAGGTGGATGCCGCGCGCTTTGGTGTCACGGGGCGTAGCGGCGGTGGTGCGTACAGTTGGTGGATCGCAGCAATTGATGAACGAATCAAGTGTGCCGTCCCGGTAGCTGGGATTACCGATTTACAAAATCATGTGGTGGACGGCTGTGTCGAAGGCCATTGTGATTGCATGTATATGGTTAATACACATCGCTGGGACTACGACAAGGTTGCAGCCTTGGTTTCGCCACGCCCGTTGTTGATCAGCAATACCGACACGGATCGCATCTTTCCGCTAGACGGTGTTGTCAGGTCGTTCGAGAGTGTTCGGCGGATCTACCGGTTGCAAGGCGCAGCGGATCAAGTCGCGTTGAACATAACGGCAGGCGGCCACAAAGACACACAGGAGTTGCGAGTCCACGCCTTCCGCTGGTTTAATCAACACTTAAAGAACGACGACTCTCTCATCGAAAAGACGGCGGTGAAGTTCTTCGAACCCGAGCAACTTCGAGTTTTCAAAGAATTGCCCTCCGATGAACTCAATACAACCATTGACGAGACGTTTGTCTCTCAAGCGACACCCACCGTGCCCGGTAATCGGGATGCTTGGGTACAGCAGCGAGACGCCTGGCGAACGCTATTGCAAGAAAAGTCGTTCGCAGGTTGGACGAAGGCAGATGACTTTGCGCCCTCGCGCGCCGTCTTCACGATCGTCAATGATGGTGTTCGATTTCGTGCGATCGACTTCACGAGCCAAGACGCAGTTGAGCTGCGTTTGTATATCGTCGAGCGAGCAGACTTGCAAAAGCGCGACTTGACCGTGTTGAATGTGCTGGATCAAACGAGTTGGAACGAGTTTCTGGCGACAATGCGAGTTGCCTTCGAGAAGCAATTGGACGGCGAATCGCTGCCCGAAGCCGACCAGAAGTCGTTCGACCAAATGAAACAGATGTTCAATTCCTTCGCTTGGACGATGGCCTACGTGGCACCTCGCGGCATTGGGCCAACCGCATGGGACCAAAGCGAACGAAAACAAACTCAGTATCAACGGCGTTTTTACCTGCTTGGCCAATCGTTGGATGGGATGCGAGTTTGGGACGTTCGACGTGCGACCCAGACACTCCGAACGGTAGATGGCTTTACCGACGTGCCGCTTTGGATGCAAAGCCAACGTCAAATGGCAGGCGTCGCGTTGTACGCCTCGTTGTTTGAACCTGAGATAACGCGTCTTGACCTGCACAACTTGCCCGCATCACACCGTGACGGTCCGTTCCTGCTAAACGTGACACGATTCCTCGATTTGCCTCAGGCCCTGGCGATGGCCGCCGAGCGCAGTCGCGTCGCACTTTACAGCGATCAGGCCGAGACGTGGGAGTATGCAAAACAAGTCGGCCAAGTACTCGGTTGGGATAAGAAACAATTGCAGATCCGGGAGCCCGTTGCTGAGATGCCTCAGGGGGATTAGGATCGCTCTCTCAATCGAGCCGTTTTCATTTTCCCAATTCGTTATCGCGTACCCCTCCCATGCATCCTTGGATCGCCGACCGTACCAAAGCCTTCGATAGCAGCGGCATTCGAAAAGTGTTCGATCTTGCCGCCAAGATGAAGGACCCAATCAACCTGTCCATCGGACAACCCGACTTCGACGTGCCCGAGCCGATCAAAGAAGCTTGCATCGGCGCCATCAAATCAGGCAAAAACGGCTACGCTTTGACACAAGGTATGCCGGTCCTTCGCGAGAAGCTCCAGAAGCAGATTGACGAGGAGTACGGTCAAGCGAATCGTAAGGTGTTTGTCAGTTCCGGGACGAGTGGGGGCTTGGTGCTCACCATGCTGTCCGTCGTCAATCCCGGCGATGAAGTTATCATCTTCGATCCATACTTCGTCATGTACACGTCGCTCGTCCGTCTGGCGGGCGGAGTGCCTGTCCTGATCGACACCTATCCCGACTTCCGAATTGATCTCGACCGAGTAGCCGCGGCGATCACGCCAAAGACGAAAGCGATCTTGTTTAATAGCCCTGCAAATCCGACTGGCATCACAGCCACGCAGGCCGAGCTGCAGGGCCTCGCCGAACTGGCCGCGGAGCGAAACATCGCATTGATATCGGACGAAATCTATCGTTCGTTCATTTATGACGAGCCGTTTGTTTCGCCGACGAAGTTCAATGACCAGACGATTGTGATCGACGGCATGTCCAAGAGCCATGCCATGACCGGATGGCGGTTGGGGTTCGTTCACGGTCCGGCCGAAGTCATTGACACAATGATTAAGTTGCAGCAATACACGTTTGTGTGCGCGCCACAACCGGCACAGTGGGCCGGGGCCGTAGCGATGGATGTTGATATCAGCGAGCACGTCGCGGCTTATCGCAAGAAACGCGACATGATGGTTGAAGGGCTAAGCGATCTCTATGAAGTTGCCAAGCCAGGCGGCGCCTTTTATGTATTTCCAAAGGCACCCTGGGGCAAAGGTTCGGAGTTCGTAGCCAAAGCCATCGAGAACAATTTGCTGATCATCCCGGGAAACATCTTCAGCCAACAGGATACGCACTTTCGCATTTCGTATGCCGCCGACGACGCCGTGATTCAGCGAGGCATCGAGGTGTTGAGACGAATGGCCAAATCGCCTGCGTCGCTATGAGAATGCTACGAGTAAAATCTCTTGAAAGACTCAACTCGTTGCCACAGGCTCGCCCTGAGAGCGTTGGCTCGATGCCCGCTTTTTACCGCGACGCAACTGGTGTCCTGCGTCGATGGCTTCTTGTTCGTTGAGATAGAGAATTAGATCTCGCGGCGAGCGGTCATAGATTTCTCGCCACTCGTCGATTTCCGCCGTGTACTTCTTGGTCGAACTTCGGCTCACGACTCCCGGTTCGTATTCAAAATCGCAGTAGACGCAGCGAACCGTCAGCGGCACTTCGTCGACGATCCAAAATTTCGGTATCACATACCGTGCTTCGTTCGCTTGGCGTGTCACGCACTTTCCGTTGGTGCAATGTAAACCTTGAGCGTTCGAATAGAGTGGGTATCGCGACACACGTGACTGGGACAGCAGCGAAGGGAACAACTCCAGCATGCTCGCGATCAAAGCCATGCGAACCGGCACGCCATAAGCCGCCTGCTTGAAGTACACACCGCGAGGATCTTCATCTAAGTCATAACTCAACTCGTCTACGCGTGGCAGCGGGTGCATGACTTTGGTTTGCCGATAGCGTTTGTTCTTTAACATCGCTGCGTCAATCGCAGGATAATCCTCACCTCCACTGCCACCTTCATGCCGCTCTTTTTGAAACCTTGTCGCGTAAAAGAAGTCTACGCTTTTCATCTCTCGCAGCTTCTGGCGTTGATCCAAACTGAGTTTGAACCATACGTCTGCTTCCTCGCCGGTCCAAAGGGTGCGTTGATGCGGGCCTTCCGGAGTGACATAGACAAACTCGGGGAAATCGTCGTGGGCCAAGTCTTCGATTTCCTGTTTACGAAGTAGCAAGCAACCATAGTCACGAGCCAAACGCTGCTTCACGTGATCGGGCAAGTCACAACCGGGTGCATGCGAAGGGATAATCCGCGCACCAAAACGCGCGAGTGCGTAAACCAAGGAATGCACGGTCCGACCATGCTTCAAATCGCCACGCAATTCAATCGTGACATCTTTGAACGACATGTCCGAGTTCTTCTGCTTCTGGCGATGGGCGGCGCGAAGCGTGTAAAGATCGCACAATGTCTGCGTTGGATGCTCATGTCCACCGTCGCCCGCATTGATCACCGGCAGATCCGTATAATCCGTCGCCACCTGTGCGGCACCTTCGTGCGAATGGCGAATCACGACAATGTCCGAGTAGTTCTCGACAACGCGGACGGTGTCGGCAATCGTCTCACCCTTCGCCGCCGACGAAGAAGTCACTTCGGCAGAGGAGATAACATGTCCGCCGAGTCGTAGCATCGCCGACTCGAAGGAGAGTCGCGTACGCGTGCTGGGTTCGTAGAACAAAGTCGATAGAATGAAATCTCGCGCGAGAGTGCGGCGACCGCGAACGCGATGCGGCTTGCCGGTGGTCGCCATCTCGTCAAGGAAACGATCGGCTAATTCGAAGATCGCCTCAATTTCGTCGTTGTCGAGGTCTTCAATCGAGACAAGGCTACGCGTCATGTGCAGCTACTCATATCTATTGGCAGGTGTGACCGACTCGGTTTCCCGTGATTGTATCAGCGCGATACTGGGTCACAAGCCACACAGAAGTTGACGATGAGCATGAACCAACTGCCGAGGATCTTGTTGCTTCCGGCTTCGCCGCCCCAAGAGCAGAAATGGCGAGATTCGCTGGGCGTCGGCTGCTGTGAGATCGTCAATCGATTAGATGCCGCCGGCTGCAACTCCTTCGATATAGTGCTTGCCGATCATCGGCGAGTGTCGGACCTAGATTCACTTAAAGCGGGTTTCGCCGAACCCTATGGTTTGATTGCTGTCGGCGAAGAAACTGCGGCCGACGTGGTATTTCCCTATGATCCAAGTAGCAGTGAATTGCGGCTGGCCTGCGACCTGCTTTACAAGATTGTTCGGCTCCGCCGAGAAAGCATTTCGAATCAACAGGCACAACGGAGGTTGATGGAGCTCGCTGAGCAGGACGCGTTAACGGGGTTGGCGAACCGCCGTGCTTGGGACGAGGAGTTAATGCGCCGGATGAGTCGCGACTTTGACGAAGATGAGAATCTCTGCCTCGCAATTCTGGACCTGGACCGATTCAAGGAAATTAACACGCAGCACGGTTACGCCACGGCAGACAAGGTGCTACGGCAAGTTGCGGAATCGCTGAAGTCTAACGTGCGTGACCACGACTACGTCGCTCGTATCGGGGGAGATGAGTTTGGCGTGCTTTTGTCAAATCTTGCGCCCGAGTTCGGACATACTGTCGTGGATCGCTTGCGGCTCGAGATTTCTGCGGCCGGCCAGCGTATCGGTAACTTTTCCGTGACGGCCACCGCGGGACTGGCGATGCGAAAGCCAGGCGATAGCTGCGAGACGCTGTTCGAGTTGGCCGACGCGAATTTACGAAGAGGCAAAATCGCTGGGCGAGATCAGACGTTTGCTAGCGAGTAGGCCGCGATTTATGTGAGATTTCTCGCGATTCGCTTAAAGTCGTGGGTCGAACATGCCGATTATCCCGACATTAACGATTACACAGACTAGGGAGGCGTCTGGGTCTCGTGTTCATTCTCGCCAAGAATGGAGCAACAGAAATGCACCTTCGTCACCTCTCGATCATTCTCAGCCTGTGTTTCGCAACGACTGGCTGCGCCACGCTGGCGCCAGGCGTTGGCGATGTCTTTTCGGTCAGCAAGGGCACCGCCACGAATGATTTGAAAAACAGCGGGCCTGATAATCCAGAACTATCTACTGCAGCTGATGTGCCCTCTTTTGTCGTCGAGATGCGAGGCTCGAACAACGAGTCGCAGAAATTCACGCGGCCATTGACCGACGATGCTACCTATGTCCAAAACGTGCTAGTGCAATCGAGGGCTCTAAAGCATTTCGGGCGGGTGAAGATGGAATTGTGGCGACTTCGACCGGATGGCCAGGGATACCATAAGTTGGACGTCCCGTTTGATCGCAAAAAGAAAATGGTGCCGCCGGGCTACGACTATGCCATCCATGAAGGAGATCGGCTGGTCTTTATGGAAGACGAGTCAAACATTCTAGACGACATGCTGGAATCGATCACCAGATAAAAACTGGCCATAGACGCTCGGAACGCAAAGCCGTGGCCATCACTTTCCAGGTGATGAACCCTCGTCACTTGGAAAGTGACGGCCACACGATTTGTCACTTGGAAAGTGACGGCCACACGATTTGTCACTTGGAAAGTGACGGCCACACGATTTGTCACTTGGAAGGTGACGGCAACGCGATTTGTCACTTGGAAGGTGACGGCAACGCGAATTATCACTCGAAAAGTCAGAGCCGCACGCACTGCTCATTCGATCACGCCGCAACGCGCCAACGTGCATTGAACAGCCAGACCATAATCGACAATAAGAAGAGATTGAGTGCCGAGGTAAATGCGACATAAGTGCCATACAGCGCCCAATTCCCTTTGACCGCATCTGGATCATCGTTGGGCACAAGTTCCATATCCAGTGGAATTGCAAATGCGCCAGCGAAGGGGCTCGTCACACCAGCCCACTCGACATATTGCGTAGACGGATGCGAGGGAAAAAACTCCGTCGCGAAGAAGTTGACGGCTAGCGGCACACAAAACAATACAATGATCACAAGATAAGAGCACATCAGACTTGTCGATGTCTTTTGAAAGAGCACGGAACAGAAAAGCGCAACCGTCGCGGTGGTGAGGCAGGTTAACAACACAATCGAGAGGTAACCGGCGACGCAATGCAAGTTAGACCAGTAGGAAGAAACCATTAAGCACGCCAGGAGTACGGGCCACAGCAGGAACATAGTAAGCACCGTCGAGACTCGTAGTCCGGCAATCAATTTTCCTGACAGAATCTGCCATGGTGTAATTGTGGTTGTGAGCAGAAGATCCAAGGTCTCGCGTTCACGTTCGCTGGTGACACTGCCCGCGGAAAACACAGGGCCCACTAATACATTGAAAAGTACGACGTAGCTGATGTACCAAGCGGCATACTCAGGCCAGATATAAAGACACACGGCCATCAGCGGTATCGCGAGCACCATGCTGACTTGGATGACGAGCCGCAGCATCAATGTGCCTTGGCTGAAGATCTCACTGCGAATCTCTTTGTCGTAGACTGGATTTGCACCATCCTCGAGCAAATCTTCTCGCTTGCCCGGCGCAAACAGACGGTCAGGGAACTGGTCGCGCTGTATCACGAGCCCGACCGCATCACGGGCTTCGACCTCAAGGTCAACGACTTCGTTTCCCTCGCTACCTACATCGGGAGGATGCAGCAATCGCGAGGAAGTATTGGCAAGCAGCGCGATACAGATCGCGAATCCAATGACGGGCAAGACGCTAACCGTGAGCAGCAGCCGAAGTGAGCCAAAGTCAGAGAGCCAATACCATGTCAACACCCCGATCATTGCGAGCGGGAGGATCAGCAGATAGGACACGACTAATGACGCAGACGTCCGTTTAAAAAAACTACTGCACGCCAC
The DNA here is from genome assembly GCA_020638995.1 of Planctomycetaceae bacterium. Classification (GTDB taxonomy): domain Bacteria; phylum Planctomycetota; class Planctomycetia; order Pirellulales; family Pirellulaceae. The sequence continues at coordinate 94,742 of JACKHM010000005.1, read as the reverse complement.
GCTGATCGCACCAAACGTGATCACCGAGACAATCAGGCCGAGATAAGCCGCGAGCACTTCGTACAGAGATACGCCTCCCAGCGGCAAGCAGAGCATCACAATCGGTAACGATGCGAACACCAAGACTGCGAGATGGGTTAACGAAGCCACCATTTTCCCCAGCACAATCGCCGCGGGTCGCAATGGACTTGCAAGCAACATCTCGTAGGTCTTACGTTCTTTCTCGCCCGTGATGGTTCCCGCCGCAAAGCTAGGGGCCATCATTGACGCCAAGATATACTGGCCGAGGAAAAACATATCAACCAACTTGCGGGCATCCGATGGATTTTCGGTCAGGTCGAGACGTGAGTCCTGCGGCCAAGCAAAGTAAACCACCGTTGCCAATAACGCCTGATACAAGAACAGCAACACAAATCCGCGTGGCATCCGCAGATTCACCAACAATTCTCGTTGCAAGACGGGGTTTTCGAACACGTACATGGGCCTCAGTGTAGCGCTGGAGGAAATCGCCAGCAACTAGCCTATCTTTCCACAAACGACCCGGTTTTCTAGGAAATTCGAGCGGGGTGACTTTTCATTTTAAGTTCTTGCATTCCAAGACTGCCAACGCGATACTAGTCCATATGGTTGGGGGATGTCCCCACGGCCACCCTGCCTTGAAAGAGCTCCGAGATGACCATCTCGAAAGACGCCACAGCTCGATACCTTTGGGACAAGATCCGCGCGAAACGTCGCGAGTCCTGGAAATCCGGACAGCGAGTGCGTTCCGAGACGATCGTGAAGCAGTTACCTGCGTTGATCGTTGATCCGAGTGTCTTTGCCGAAGTCGCGTTTCAAGAGTTCTGTTTGCGCGAAGAGCAAGGCGAAAAACCGCGCCCCGAGGATTTCCTCATTCGTTTCCCCACATGTGCCGACGCGTTAAAGAAGCTGTTCGTGAAACATCTTGATGCCGCGACCGGCGGTTCAGGGGTCACAGATACGGTTGAGTTCCCTTCAGCAGGTTCGACGTTTTCGGGTATGCAAGTGCCGGAGAGCGACGCGACGAAAGATGAACGAACAGGCAAGGGCAAGCGATTTGGACGTTATGTGATCGTTGATCAACTCGGCAATGGCGCAATGGGAGTTGTGTATCTGGCACGCGATACACGGCTTGATCGGCCCGTTGCACTGAAGCTGCCAAAATTCTCAGCCAACGCAGTCGAAGATGGATTGAGAACTCGTTTCTTTCGCGAGGCTCGTGCCGCGGCGGCGATCGATCATCCGAACATCTGCCCGGTCTACGACATTGGCGAAGTACAAGGTCAAGATTTTATTGCAATGGCCTATGTGGCAGGGCCGACGCTGGAGTCGATGATGCGGGAATGCGGGCCCATCGACGTAGCCGAAGCGTGCCAGATCATCCGCGAGGTAGCTCTCGCGTTGGACGAGTGTCATGTTCAGGGCGTGATTCACCGAGACATCAAACCATCAAACATCATCGTCAACCAACGTGGCACACCGATCATCATGGACTTTGGTCTAGCATCGATGGAGAATTCAGCGCGTGTGACGCTTGACCAGCAGGTGATCGGTACTTTGCGTTACATGTCACCCGAACAAGTGACCGGTCGCCTGGACAAAGTTGGTCCACAAAGTGATATCTATAGCCTCGGCATCACCCTCTACGAGCTGATCACTGGGCGACCGCCGTTTACCGGCGAACACTTTGTCGAAGTTGCAAATCGAATCGAACATGATTTGCCCACGCGCCCATCGAACATCGTTTCGAGCTTGTCGCACACGGTCGACGAAATCTGCATGAAAGCTCTCGAAAAGAAGGCTCGCGATCGATTCGCCACGATGGGCGAATTTGCGAAAACTCTGGCGACAGTCAGGTGATCGCTTGCGGCTAGCTGACACTCGATCTGGGTATCTATGATCCGGAGTGACTGAATTGAGTGGGGAGGTTAAACAGGGTGGAATCCGGAGTCGGTGCGGCGGCCAATTCACTCGCGTCTCGACGATTTTGACAGCGTTGCAGTTCTCGAACGCCCAGTCCTATGGATGTCGTGGAGCGGGATCTAGTTTACAATCGGTCCCACAAAGCTACTCTTCCAGTCAACTCGTCGACTTTCTGTATGGCGTATTTGGAAACATCTACGGGCTCTGCGGCAAAACGCACCATTCCACTAACCAGCAAACGCTGCTTGTTAGGACGACAATCGGATTGTGACGTAGTTGTTGACGCCGACTCGGTCAGTCGCCATCACGCCAGAATTCTCCTGGTAGGTCGAGACTACTATGTCGAAGACTTAAATAGCTCCAACGGCACCGAGGTCAACAATCGACTCATCCAATCACGCGTCCGTCTGCAGGAGGGCGACAGCATTCGGATGAGCCAGTTCGAGTTTCTGTTTCACGAATCGCTCAGCCCGCTAGACCGAGATCAAAGTGAACACCTACTTCCCGATCAGCGGAGCATCATTGATGAAGACGCCTTTGAAGGGCCGGCTGACGATACTGCTACTTATCTGAAGGTCGCTAGTCCCAGCAGCAGTGATACAGGTCTGCACACGACATCGACCGATCCGCGATTCGACGCGTTTATCGAAGTCACTCAGTCCCTCGGGCAATTCTTGTCGCTCGACAAGTTGCTGCCGCGCGTTCTCGATTCGCTCTTCAAGATGCTGCCGCAATCCCATCGCGGATGTGTCATTCTTAAAGACGCACAGGGCGAATTGCGACCAGGGTGGGTGAAGATTCGCAAGGGAGAATTGCGAGTTAGCCGTGCTGTCGTTAACAAGGTGATGGAATCAGGCGACGCCATCGTAACTAGCAACGCCTCGACAGACGCCAGATTTTCGACCAACCAGAGTAATTCCGATTTCCGGCTCAAGTCCATCATGTGTGCTCCGTTGATAGACCGAGAGGGGAATTCGATGGGAGTCTTGCAACTCGACACGTCAAACGGTCGGCGAGCGTTCGGTCAAGAGGATCTCAAATTGCTCGTCGCCATGGCAACTCAAACTTCGCTGGCGATCTCGGTCGCAAAGATGCACGAGGCCGAGTTGCGTGCCCGCACGATGGAACGCGACTTGATGCTCGCGGCAGAAGTTCAACGAAACAGCTTGCCGGAACTTCGCCCGTCCGTACCAGGCTATGACTTCTTTGACTACTACGAACCAGCCGAACAGGTCGGCGGCGATTTCTTCGATTACATCCCGCTGTCCGATGGACGTTTGGGAGTTGTAATCGGTGACGTAGTGGGACATGGAATCCCGGCAGCTCTGGTGATGTCAAAGGTCCTTGCCGAGACCCGCTTTCTCGCTGCCTCGCTGCAAGATCCAGCGACCGTGCTGGATATGCTCAACGGGATGACGTGTCGCTCGACTAGGCTTGGGCGATTCATCACACTCGTGATGATCGTCCTCGAGCCTCGAACACATATCGTAACCCTTGCTTCTGCAGGGCATGTTCCACCGCAGTTGCGCCGAGCTGATCGGACAATAAGGCTACCGGGACGGGAGGTTTTTGGCCCGCCACTCGGGACGTCGAAAGACACCATTTATCAATCGCATTCATTTCAGATGGAAGCGGGTGAGTTGTTGTTCCTCCAAACGGATGGAATGTCAGAAGCCGAGAATGGTGCAGGAGAATCATTCGGCGAACGACGAGTGGCAGAACTTCTGCGACACGGAAGTTTGCCGACAGATGTCGTTACCAGCGTGATTTGTGAGTTGGACCATTTCTTAGAGAATACGCGGCGGCAGGACGATTTGTGCATCGTCTGTTTTGGCCGCCGTTAACGTGCAGGTCACCGCCAGGTAATTCGCAAGTTACTTTGATAGACGATCGATAATGTTCTTGGTGATTCGTGTCACCACCGGATCGTTGCCGCGCAGACCATGAGCCCAATCGGTGGTGCCCGCAGTAAACACCGTACCGCCTTGCGTATAGACTCCCATGACGGCGTTGCCAACGCGATCCTTCGGAAACTCGTCGTACCAGACACTGTCGCCCGGTGCCCAACGTGCGGGACACGTACCAAGCACGGTAAAGCTGCTTGGAGTTCCATCGCGATGCGTCGGGACCGGTAAGCCATCTTTCATCATCAACTCGCAACCATCGCATTCATAACCAACGATCGTGTCTGCGCCTCCGAAGTGGTCACCGCGATTGAGCTTCGTTCCCTCGAAGATCCAATGCTCCGGACGATGCACTTCGAACGCTGCACTACCGTCTATGAATTGCCCATGACTGCGATGATAACCGCCGAATAAAAAGCCGACTCCTGTCAACAGGTTCTCTGGACGCCCGACCAAATGGTGGCTCCACAACGTACTGAGTAGCTTTTGATCCCCGTCGCGATAAATGGGATCGACGTTGTACCACTGTTTCCAACAAGTCTGTGAACGGCGTTTGAAAATGCCAGCGCTTGGGCGGTTGAAAAGGCTAGCGCCCGATTTGTTGTTTCTTATTGTAATTTGGCTGAGCGGCCCGCAAGACCCCTCACAGGTCTTGCGCGGACGCAGCAGCTTAAACTCCCTTGGATTTACGAGTTGATTCCCCGATTTGTTTCGCGCGATTGTGCGAGGTTTTTGGGGTTTGACGACGACGAGCGTCGGCCAGGCGGTAACTCTCGCCGCTGGCTTCCAGGATGTGACAGCGGTGCGTGAGCCGGTCAAGCGTGGCGCCCGTTAGCCGCTCACTGCCCAGTACTTCGGTCCAATTCTCGAACGGCAGGTTCGTCGTCACGATCAGACTCGTCCGCTCGTAAGCCGTGCTAATGATGTCGAATAACAGTTCCGCGCCCAACTTGCTGGCGGGCACGTATCCCAACTCGTCCAGGATCAACAGATCGAGCTTGGCGAGTTGGTTCTTCAAGCGTAACAACTGCCGTTCTTCACGCGCTTCGATCAGATGCGTGATCAGTTCGGTGACGCGCCAGAAGCGAACTCGCTTGCCTTGGCCGCACGCTTCGACGCCCAACGCCGTTGCCAAGTGCGTCTTGCCCGTCCCGGCGTTGCCAATCAAGATGATCGACTCTCGCTGAGTGAGATACGCGCCACGCATCAGCTCGGTAACAAGCAGCTTGTTGATTGACGGCTGCGCGGCGAAGTCGAAGCTCTCCAACGTTTTCGTGTTGGGGAACTTGGCATCTTTCAGGCGACGCTCGGACGCTCGCTTCTCGCGATCGATGCGTTCCAATTCGCAGAGTTGCAGAAGGAAGCCCAAGTGATCCACGTTCTCGCGGGCACAGCGGGCCGCGACTTTCTCGCATTCGCTGTGCATCGTGGGCAGCTTCAATGCTTTCAGGTGATGCTTCAGTAAGAGGGTGCTTTTGGTTTCTTGGGGTTTCATGGCTAGGCTCCCACTCGCAAGGATTGATAGGCCCCGAGATCGGGAAGCGGTACGCGAACTCCCTGCAAGTGAGGACGGCCATCCAGACAGAACAAGTCGACCGGCGGCTCTTGCTGAGAACGCAGGATCAGCTGAATCGCATCGGCACTCTTGGCACCGATCGATAACGCGTAGTCCACTGCGGCGGTCAACTGCGATAACGTGGCCTGCTCCAACAGTCGCAGCACCTTGATGAATTCGCGTGTGCCGAGGTTCTTCAGCACGGTTTCCTGGCGACGACGCAGTACCGCGAAGCACTCCGGCAATTGCCAATCTTCCAAGGGACGAGCGTAATCAAAGGCCCCAGGCTTACGTTCCAACAAAGCTAAGTAATGAATCGGATTGAACTCTGTATGCTCCTTCCCCCAGTGACGCGGATGCCGAGCCACGAGTTGATTGCCAACGGCGATGCGAACCTCTTCGATGCCGCCAACCACCGTCACCTGATGATGAGCATAAGCCGTGGGAACCGAGTAATCGTTGCCATGAAAGCGAACCAGCGATAGCGAACTGGCCTTGGCGGTTTGAATGCGTCGTGATTCAAACGCCTGACGAGGAATCTCCGACAGAGCACTTTGCTCTTCGAGTAACAACGCTTCCTTCGTCGCCGATTTGCCACGCAACTGCCGCTGCAGATCCCGACGACAGTGTTCGATCAGCTGCGCGTTAAGCGTTTCCAAACTCCCTACTTCCGGGATCGGCACTAAGAAGTTGCGACGCGCGAAGCCGAGCAAGTTCTCGACGTGCCCTTTCTCATTGGGACGCCGCACGCGGCAGAAGTGATGCTCGAACAGATAGTGACTCTCCAGTCTCAAGAACTCGCGAGTCGCTTCCCGTCCGCGACCACCCACGATCTTCAAGACGGCAATCTTGCTGTTGTCATAACTGATGCGACGCGGCACGCCGCCAAAGAACTCAAAGGCCCGGCAGTGACCTTCTTGAAACGTCTCCGTGCATTCCTGGGGAAACACCTGACAGAAGATCGCGTCGCTGTAGGGCAACGTGATGACAAAGAATGCAGCCTTCGTCGTCTTGCCGTTGAGGACTACGGTGACTTCGCCGAAGTCCGCTTGAGCTTCACCCGCGCGATGGCTCAGCGGTAAGAAGACTTCCGCCTGACCATGCTTCCAAGCACGCACCGCATCCTTCACGATCGTATAGCCGCCGTCGTAGTCATGTTCGACACGGAGACGATCGAAGATGCGCTGCGCCGTGTGCCGCTGCTTCCTGGGAGCCTGGCGATCCCGCTCCAGGATCTCATGAATAATCGGCATAAACCGATCTAGCTTCCTCTTCGCGCGTGGCTGCTTGAGCTGATACCCAGGCGGCTCGACATGTTCCAGAATTCTCTGGAGCGTCCGCCAGGGGATGCCATAATCCTTGCACGCTTGCCGCTTACTAATCTCTTTGCCCAGTACGCGCCGTCGAATCTCGACCCATTTCTCCATGTCCTTGAACACCCGATCCCCCGCACATCTGTGAGCCCATTGGTTCCAAAAACCACTCACAAACCTACGAGATAAGACAAGGACGCCGCCGATTCGCGATTGCACTCCAATCCCCGCCCAAGCGCTGGCATTTTCAAACGCCGTTCACACAAGTCAGCGATCGGCCTTCGTCTTCACTGCGAACTTGCCAACAGCAGGTATTTCCGCTGAAGAATGCGACGTTGCCGCCATCTGCGATAAACTTTTCGAGGTTGTCTCGCATCGGTGCCGACCAGTACTCGTCGTGGCCAACACTTAACACAAGTCGATAGCCAGCGAGTAACTCGGGATGGAACTCGAGATCGCTGTTCACAGCGTAGTCGACCGCGATACCATTCTGGTCGGCCCACTTCGCAAGATGGACTTCCCAACTGTAGAACTGGCTACTTAAGGGGCGATTAAAGGACACTCGGCTGCCCTGCAACTTGTTACGACCATGATACGCGTACAAACTGTGGCCGCCCCAGTTCGTATAGGCGTTGTATGTGTTCGTTGAGAGTTGAAGCAGGATCTTCGACTGAGTGCCCGGTTCCGCAGAACGCACAACGAAGAACAAGGAGCCCGTCGCAGTGCGCGTGTTGCGATGGACAAACTCCCCACCGCGATCTTCGACCTGAAGTGCTACGTGATAGTACCCAGTACGCCAATCGTCGGGAATCTTCAAACGAAATGTCTCCGGCCAGTCACAACCATGGGACGACGCATTCGCTGGGATCGGATGCTCAGCACCGGCGATGTCCTTCTTCTCCCACACAACTTGGTTCGCATTGCCGACTCGTTCGATAGTCATTTTGATGGATGCAGCCGATGTCGACAGATGAAAAGCGACCTCTTCGCCCGGAACGTAGCTAAGTTGATTCGCATAGCCCTCGACAAACAGCGACCGCGGCTCGGGCTGTTGTCCCAAAACACCGGATGCAACTAACACGCAGATGAACGCAAGAATTCGGTATGCCATATAAGCCTCTCCAGCGCAAATTCGAACGAAAGCAATCTTTCTCCGGAAGTGGAGAACTGCTGAATCTAAACGCGATCGCGTTCGGTCACGACGACACCCATACGACCGTTGAAAACGATACGCTTCCCATTGTAAGTGGTTCCCGAGAATTGTGGGACGTCGTGTCCTTAGCCACATCCAATCGAGAGACTTACTGTTCGACGTTCCAAACCGTGATATCGTCCAAGAGCAACGATTCGCCGCGCATCACGAACCGATAGCCGGTCTTTTCCACGTCAAATGTTGGCTCTTGAACTGACACCTTAGCCCCATTGTCCGACTGAATGGAAACCTTGTCCCCTTGGAGTTCAACAAGCAATGTGTGCCATTCACCAGAATCAAACTCGCCAGAAGCCTTCGCGAGCACCTTGGCGTTAGAGTTTGGATCTTTCTTGTCTTTGTCCTTCGTGAACGTCAAACCGGCGTCATTAATGCCAATGCGGAACAGGTGCCCCTTGGCGTGATTGAAACTCAAGTTGAATCCTGTAGCCCCATCGAGTTGAAACGAAAAGCGGATGATCGAGTTCCGGTGAGGGTGCTGGAGCGTCAAAACGGCTGCGTGCATGTCTTCCTTCTTTTCGCGACCGACAACGACACCATCTTTAATAGACCATTCCCCCTTGTTCACGATCCAGGCTTTGCCCAACCGATCACCGGAAAAACTCTCGTCCAATACTTCGCTACCAGGCTGGGTGAGGTTTGGCTGAAGCTTGGCGTTCTTGTCGGCAAGAGCCATCGTGTTCGAGAGCAGGACATTCAGCAACAAGATTGCAACGGTGTTTCGAAGCGACATGATTCGGTTCCTCTGTGCGAAAAGTGAGATTTGCGTCGTGAAGGTGACGATGCTTTCAAAGGGTCGGCAAAAGATTCTATGGCGGGAGTGCTCGTCATCGTTCTCGCCGGCGGTCAATTAACGAAGTTCGTTAATACCGCCTGGCGAAAGGCGTCTTGGGCCTTGGCGCCGTCCCCGGGAAAACCTGCGTGCTGCACTAGCCATATTAGGATCAATCCGTGTTGCCTATCAAAATACGAGTTAGTCGAATAGGCACCGCCATGCCCAATCTGATTACCTCCGGTAGAGAATCCAAAGCCGTAGTTATTGGGCAAGCTGTCCGGTGTTTGACGACTCGTCATTTGCTGGACGGAGGCATCAGATAAGTAGCGACGTCCCTCGACCTGTCCGCCGTTGGCGACCATCTGATAGAACTTCGCCAAATCAGCAGCAGACGAGAACAAACCGCCTGCCGGCATCGGATAGCGGTTAGCGCGGTCTGTCAGCGGATACTGAATTTGACTAATCGTTGCCTCCTCCAGGCCGTTGTTGTTCTTACCTGGCTTGTAGGACTTGGCGATGCGTGCTGCCTGGGTTTCGCTGGGCCAGAACGTCGTGTCGCTCATCCCCAAAGGCCTAAAGAGCCGCTCATCGAGAAACCGTTCGAAGGTCATGCCGCTAACGACTTCGATGATCCGAGCCGCAGTATTGATTCCTGCGTTGCTGTACTGGTACTTCGTATTGGGCTCGAAGTCCAAAGGGGTCATGGCATAGCTGCGAACTCGATCGGCCAAGGGCAACCGATCGAGTGTCGGTTGTTCCAGTTCCGAACGAAACGGCAAACCGCTTGTGTGCGACAAGACGTTCTTGACTGTGATGGGGTGGCTTGGCTTCTTGAGTAGCACGTGCTCTTCGTCTTTTTCTACGACCACCATCTGTCCGTGAAACTCCGGCAAGTATTTTTCGACGGGGTCTTCGACATTGACGCTGCCTTCGTCCACCAACATCATCAGAGCCGCAGCGGTGATCGGTTTCGACTGTGAGGCAATCCAAAATAACGAGTCTGGCCGCATCGGCTGATGCTGGGCGATATCAGCAAAACCCACTGCGGAGTGGCCGAGTATCCGGCTTTTGTCGGCGACAAGCATGACGGCACCGGCCAACTCCTCGCGATCGACAAATGGCTCGACTGCCGCATTGATACTTTGCGTCGGTTCTGCCAACTGAGTGGCGAAAGCTGTGAGGTAAAACTGCTGTTGCTTCGTAAAGTCAGCGTGATACAGGTGCGAGTCGATCAATGAATAGACGGGCGTTTTGCTTCCCGGCATGGTCTTCTTAGAACTACTCGTTAATAGATTCTGACCGATGGCTGATGCACCGAAGTCGACGGAGCACGCATGATCGGCAATCCGAAGAGTCGATGACGGTTGTTGGCCATTTGCCAAAACGAAAGTTAGCAACACCACGACGAGGGCAGACAAAGAGCGGCAATACATAAAGCAACCTTGTTGTTGTCAGGACGGACAATTGGCTACTAACGTGACGAACATAATTGGCCCTGGGGCGGCAATTTCTTATTAAAAGCACGATTGACGCTAGGGAACACGCGTGAATATACAAGTCCAAATCGGCAAGCGAAATCAGTCACTGACTCGAGTCAGCATCAGCAGACGAAATTCCATGACCTGGTTGCCCGGAACTTCCGTTGCTCGGAGCGTCAACACTCCTTTACCTCGCTGCAGGTGAATCGTTCCCAGTAACACGGATTTGAAATCTTTTACGTAGGACTCTTGCCTTTCGACGCGATCGTGCTCGCCGCCGCGCAGTGGCGGATCGTGTGCTTCGGTGATTCGCCCGACCAGCCGATCATCGTTAAACGCTAGCTCGATGGTAGAACCAACGTCTGAAGAGGGACAGGCGTAGTGAAGTTCAACCGCGTAATCGCCCGTAACCCCGACCTCTGCATTCCAAGTGATCTTGTCATCGACGCTTATCCAGTTGCGAAAGAAAGAGCAATTCGGAAAGCGGTTAGAACGCTCGATATTGCCGTGAGGAATTCCGTCACGAGCTGGAATCTGCGTATATTGATAGTCCGGATGCCCGATCAAAAAAGGCCGTTCGTCTCGATCGTAACCCGTCAACACATTTTTTCTGTATGCAGCGACCGACTCGGAGAGTTTAGCTGCGATGACCGGATGCTGTTTGGATAGATCTCTATCTTGTCCGGGATCGGTCTGAATGTCATAGAGCTTTCCTTGATGGTCAAGACGATATTGCTGCGTACGAACGCTGACCTTTTTGTTCCAGTGCGAAACAATCTCTCGATCAGGCCAGAGTGAGCCGTCTTTCGTCAGCAGTGGTTTCAAGCTAGTTCCGTCAAGCGGTTTCCGGCTGACAACCGGGACGCCGGCGAGATCGGCTAACGTCGGGAGAAGATCGATCGCAGCAGCGATCGGCATCACTTCGAGGCCACCAGGAATTCGACCGGGCCATCGCATCAATAGAGGCGACCGAACGCCGCCTTCGTCCGTTGAACCCTTGCGGCCCTTCATCCCACCGTTCCAGCGCACTCCATTTGGGCCATTGTCGCAAAAGTACAGGACGATGGTGTTATCCGCGACTTCAAGTGCATCGAGCTTTTCAAGAATGCGGCCCACATTCCAATCGATGTTCTCACACATTGCCAGTGCACAACGGACATGTCCGATGTCTTCCTTCTGAGGCTCGCGGTTGTGCATCGCGAGCGTTTTGTCCTTGAACTTGTCCCAGAACGGATCGGGAACCTGCATCGGCGAGTGTGGCGTGTTGTACGGTATGTAGGCGAAAAAAGGCTTGTCTTTGTTTGACTCCATGAACGCCATAGCTTTGTCCGTCAGATCGTCGATGATAAACCCCTCACCCTGGACAATCTTGCCGTTATGTTCGAGCGGCGGGCTGAAGTAGTCGCCCCAATGACCGCTACAGAAGCCATAGTATTCGTCGAAACCGCGACCGTTGGGATGATACGGATACTGCATACCATTATGCCACTTGCCAAATGCACCCGTCGCGTATCCAGCCGCTTTGAACGTGTCGGCAATCGTCATCTCATCCAAGTTCATCCGCTCACCACCCGCCGAAGTGCTGTAGACGCCGCTGCGGGGGTGATATCGTCCTGTGAGAAACTCAGCACGCGTGGGGGAACAGACGGGACAAACATAGAAGCGATCAAAGCTCGCACCATCGCGAGCCAACGAGTCGATGTTTGGTGTGCTGAGGTTCGTGTTCCCGTTTAGGCTAAGATCACCCCAGCCTTGATCGTCCGTTAAGATCACCACTACATTCGGGCGATCCGCTCGCGCCGCATTCCAGGACGATGCGAGTGCCATGATCGTGGTGCAAATGGCGAACGCACTACGCAAGTTGCAGTAATGCGTGGCGATGCTTTGAAGCATTTCAATCAGCTCCCAAGGTGGATATCACTATTAATCTGCGCCAGGAACAAGCAGCGTCGACAAGACCTGTGCATAGACTCTATGCCCGAAATCGTTTGGATGGTTTACGCCGTTGCCTGTCAAATCCCAGTCGCGTTTACGTTTCAGGAACTCACTCCACATGCTCGTCAGGTCGGCTAAGGCAATTCCCGGCTCACATAGATCCGCCAAGGCGTCGCGATACTGCGGAAATACCTCATGCTTCAACCGAATCCAATCGCGATTGCCCAACATTGACGCAACCAGAATGAACTCGGTGTCCGGAAGCGACTCACGAATTCGATCGACCATCACCTTTGTATTAGCCTTGTATTCCTCGGCAGACCGACCGGCAGAGTCGTTCATCCCAAAAGCCAATATCACAAGTTGAGGGTGATGCGCGACAACCTGATCGACCATTGTCACCCCCCACGGCGTCGATGTCCCACCGACGGACAGGTTCGTTAAAGTGACTTTGCTTCCGTAACTGACCTCCAAGTGTTCCCGCAGCAATTCGGGGTAAGCTGGCTGAAACGGCTTGCCATTCGCCCAGCCTGAGGCGTTGCAACCCGTCGAGATGCTGTCGCCCAGTAACACAATCGACAAAGCCTTTTTCCGCCGCAGTCGATCGATGGTCCGAGGCAACACTTCGACCGCAAACTTCGGCCTGCTGCCATCCCACGGCTCAATCGCATGCTCGTAGGTGATGCTAGTTTGCATCTCGTGATATTCGAGCATTGCACCAAAGAAGATCTCGCCGTTCCCATCGCGATGCGTAAGTTCGTACTTTTGCGATTTGGCAGGACGCCTCAGATCTTGAGGCGTCTGACTGACGATCCGCGAACCAGCAGGAAGGATAATCTCGCGTGAGCCGGCTCGCCAAACGTAATCGCGGCCTTCTTCATAAGTTTTATCTCCCGCCGAATTGCTGACGCTCAGCACTCGCGTGATCGGGAATAACACGGACGCTCTGCCCTCACTCGTCACCTCGTTTCGAATAAAGAGAGCGGTTTCCTTTTCGACCGTATCTCCCTGCCAAAACGGGCGGAGAAGACTGGGATTGTACTGCCACTCTTTGTCGAGTGTCGATTGAGCAGACAAAGAGCGGAGCCACATTAGTCCGATAAAGGCAAACGCCAGTAATAGGAGGCTACGATTCATAAGTCGCACTAGGGTTGTTCTGTGAAAAAGTTTAACGGACACCTTTGACCAGTTGACTGCCGAATGTAGTTGACCCCCGACGCAATTTCCAGCATGTCGCGTCGATTCCCACGGTCCCCCACCGCAACAGCACATTTTTTAAAGAATTCTCGATTTTATCTGCACGAAAACCAGACGCGGTCTCACTAGTTTTATGTCCGACGATAACCGCATGCATGCACTTCACCGCGTTGGATCTCTAACACTCCAATTCACAAGCTTTAGACAATGCGAGGAGAGAAGATCATGCTGCGAAACCTGATTTTAGGTATAGTCGCCACCGCTTGCTTGGTGGGAAACGCATTTGCCCATTCGCCAGAAGACATTGCGGCCAGATGTGCCGAACGCGTCGAGCAAATCGTCGAGCGAGCGGCAAATGCTGCTACCGACGAGACTCACGAGTGTGTGCGTCTTATCAACGCCCTGCAAGATGAGGGCCGGGACGAAGCGGCGGCAGAGTTGGCGCGCGAGTGCATTACTAACGCGACTCAGCGAGCTCACAATGCAGCTCGCTACGTCAATGAGATTTGTGACGAGTGTATCGACGTGTTGTTGCGACTTGATGCCCCGCAGTTGGCCCGTCGAATCAACCATCTGTGTGGCGAAGCTGTCGAAACGCTGCGCGTTATACTGCAACGCGAGAAGAATGCGATCCTTGATGCCTTGGAAAATTGATTGACTGACCACGGACCAGCATCACGAACGCCGAGCACGCTCGATTCGAGTGAGGCTCGGCGTTCTGCTGCGCCGAAAGCCACGCCACAAACAGACCTCGCCGCAAAAGGCGTTGTGATGGCCGATCTTGACTTCGTGCACAGATTGATCGAACGCGATGGAAACGCATGGGGCGAGTTGCCGACCAGGTACCGGGACGCAATCCTCCGAGGCATATCGCGCGGATTCGTCGAGCTAGGAGCTACGATGACTTCGGGCGGTTTGGAGGAAACCTGTGCCGAAGTCATTTTCGTCTTATTCAAGAACGAATGTGCCGCACTGCGAAGCTTCCAAGGTCGTAGCAGCTTTGGAACTTGGCTAACCGTTGTCAGCCGCCGCGTGTGTCTCGCAAAACAATTGAACCAAGAACGCTCGATATCCGCTGCTGCGAGAACAATCAACGACGTCGACATCGGCACGATTCCCGAACGCGGCAACTCGGCAGAATTGGCGGAGCAGATGGAAGCCGAAATGCAGGCGATTCAGGCTTGCCTGCCACGGCTTTCCCCTGATGATCGTTCAGTCATCGAGCGTTTCTTTCTTCAACAACAGTCCTATCAGGAGATCGCCGAACACCTTGGAATCACCAAGAACGCAGTCGGCCCCAAGCTGACGCGTGCCCGGAATCGTTTACGCCGTCTAGTCGCCCTGCATCAGGAACGCGGGACGGCATCTTCCCAAACAATCGATCCCAGGAATCCGAAACATGGATCCTAGCAATAAAAAACTGCTGGACCTGATTCGGTTAACCGACAGGTCACTGGCCTCTATCGATGCTGAAACTCTGCAAAAGCAGATTGCGAGCGATAGCGAACTGCGTGCCAATGTGGAACGTCTGGAGCTAGTCTTACATGCGTCAAAATCGATAGGTAAGGACGCGTTGTGGCACGAGCTAGATCTATCGGATGCCGAACAGACTGCAGAAATCCTCGACGGAACGCAGACGCTGGAAATTACCACGTCTGCCGAATTAGTTCGTCGCATCGACGAGTTGCAAAGTCTTTCTACGAACAGCGGCCCCACTGCCACTGACGCTGCTCGGGACATCACGTCGCAAGCTTTGCGGGCTTCCGTACGACAAGACCTCCCTGCTTGGGAATCGACAACAACGGGAGGGGGCAATGGGCAACTCGCGGACTTAGTCATCATCAAACGCCCCAGCCAAGACTCACAACGTACAAAGCCGCGACGGCGTTATGCGTGGACGATCGCGCTCGCGATGGTCGTTGCGATCGCAGCCCTTCTGATGTCACTTGCTTCACGGAAAGATTCACCCAAACCGAATTCGCCGCTGCCGCAACCACAGCAAATCGTCGACGACTCTTCATCGCAGCCAGTTATGGAGCCAGACCCATTGCCGCCCAGGCCGGTTCCCGAACCACCACACACGCCACAAATCGCCGTCGAGCCTCCGACCGAACCGGAAAGTGAACCGTTGATTGTCGAAGCGCCCACTACCGAGCCCCGACCCTTCGCACCCGAAGTCGAACCAGCACCAGTCCCACAGTCACTGAAGTGGGAGCGCATAAGCGGTGTCGTTGCAACGCAAGTTGAAGGTTCGGATGCGTGGTATGCGGCCAAGGAGAATTCCGTCTCGTCAGCAAATTCAGATGGCAGCCCACTGTTGTTCCGTACGCTTGGGAACAGTTGGGGCGAAGCACGAACGGAGTCGGGTATCCGAATCGTGTTCGGTCCAAACTCACTGGCCCATGTGGCAATCGTTTCGAGAGAGGCTTCGAAAATCGAGCTGCAAGTCGAGAACGGTCAAGTTGGCCTCGGGGACCTGCCCGCGGCAAGCGAAGTCATGGTCACACACGCGGCGATGCACGCCGAATGGCTCGTGAGTTCTAACGGAACAGAGATTGCGTTCGATCTACATGGGACAGAATCGAGCTTGGAACTAGTTCAAGGGGGCATCCGCGCCGGCGGTCAAACATTTGTCGGCCCTGCCGATGTGGCGTATAGCGAAGGTGGTTGGGTAGCCAACAATCTGGCTCGACGCCCAACTTGGCTTTCCCGTCCTCCCGCGCTAAGCGCGATCGAACGGCAACTCTCGATCATCGCGACCAAAGACGAAGACCTCGTAGCCCAGTTGTTTGCGGCTCGTTCCGGAATGAATTTACCTCAAGCTCACGGGGCGGCAGTTTGGGGATTAACTCTCGATCCTGCGCGTGCGGTACCGCTGGCGCTGGCATCTCCAATCGCGGTACAACGCGAGGCTGCTGCGCAATGGCTCGTTGATCCTGCGAATCCAACTGCAAACTTGCGACCGGTATTTGTCAAGCTGCAACCGCTGCTGGCAAATTCCCAATGCAACGTCCCACGCTGGATTGCCGTTGCTCGCGGCGAAATGCCTTTAAGTCGCACACTCGCTCAGAACATGTTGCTCGGGTTATATCCGTCAGAACCACTTTTCGTTCGGGAGATGGCGCTCGCGTCCTTAATGACGATGACCGGCCGCTCCTTCCCGATGTACGATGTTAACAACCCAACACGGCAGGGCATCACACAAGTTACTCGCATCGTCCAGCCTTGGATAACTCAATTGCCTTAGTCGATGCGCTATGCGAGTTCGTCGAAGACTGCCTTCATCAATAACGGCCACACAACCGTCGCATCCGCGTAGACCTCGGCATAGCGACCACCTTCGATCGGCGGAACGAACTTTCCCCAACTCACCCCCTCCGAATACGTGCAGCCCGACAAGCCACCCCAGTGTACGGGCTCGGGACATATTCGGACACCATATTTGAACCGCGGCGCCGACAGCTTCGCGCCGAGTCTGGCGTTGGTGATATCGTAGTATGGTCCAACTTGCTGTGACCAGTTCCGAGGGACTCCGCCTCCGATGGTGATTATCCCCAGCTCTTCGGCCGTGCCGATGAATCTGGCGTACTGTTGCAAATCAAGAAAAGGATTGAAAGTCGGAACTGTCTGAAAGATCTCTTCGGGCGACAGCGTAGCGGCGTCAGCGCCAGCGGCTCGCAATGCGCCAGCCATCGCCCACGTCGATACGTCAAGTCCCATCTCGCTATCGGTGAAGGCTGGAATAAATACCGGCACATTCTGTTCGAAGGCACTTCGCAGAATACCCGGCCCTTCGGCAAGTTGGTTCAGTTTTTGACCCAAGGCGTGACAAAGGCGAGCCGACGACCACACGCCTCCTTCCGGCTCGTGTTCGTTCAGAACCGCCCGCACCAACCGCTCGACGTCATTCAGATTGGCCTCCATCTCGAGCGTGTCGTAAATGCGATTGTAACCTTGTTCGAAAAGATCCTCATCGGACTTCGTCGGATCGTAACGATAGTGGGCTAAACCGATCGATTCAGTCAGCCCATGAGCGATCAAAGCGCCCGTAGCAACGATGGCGTGGACGATACCTTGGTCGATCATGTCGCAAACAAGCCGTCCTTGCTTTGCGACTGTCATGGCGCCGGACAACGTCAGCACCACTTTGCAGGACTGCTTGCGAGTCATCTCGACGAGAATATCAAACGCTTCACCCAGTTGCCGCCCGCCAAATGCTGTCTTGGACATCGCCCGCAACAACTGAGGGAATGTGCTGACTTCGCGAATCGAGAGGCTTTCCAGCGGAACAAGTCCGTCGCGTTGGCCGTCGTGTAATGCTCTTTGATTCATAGGATCATTGCGTTGTTAAGAGGTGCGGGGCGAGTGCTGCCGAATTCGAGTCGGAGTATACCGTTTCGTAAAGCTCAGACAAAGGACTTGTTGTGCATTGGAAATGAGAGTGCAACAATCGTGCGTGAGTCGCTGAACCGCGATAGAGCCTGCGTCAGACCGAAAATAACCGTATGACAACCGGAACACTAACTTACTATCTCGGCTGTCCGGTTTGGGCATGTGACAAGTGGAAGGGCACGCTCTACACGTCGACCGCCCCGCATCACAGCTGGTTGTCGCAATATGCCAGCGTCTTCGGTACCGTTGAGGGAAATAGCACCTTCTATGGCTTGCCGTCTCTGGAAACGGTTCGCCGCTGGGCTGAGTCGGTTCCCGCGGGATTTCGCTTCGCACTAAAGTTCCCCAGAACAATCAGTCACGACCTGCGACTGCTGAATGCACAAGCGGAAACTCAGCGGTTTTTGGACGTCCTGGCTGTTTTGCACGAAGCCGGATGCCTTGGCCCCTCATTCTTACAGTTGCCACGGGGGTTTTCACCCCACCACCTCGGCGATCTTGCAGAGTATTTACACAAGTTACCTCGCGACTTTCCATACGCCGTGGAAGTACGGCATCGCGAGTTCTTTGACGAAGCATCTCACGAGTCTGCTCTCGATGACCTGCTGACCGAGTTGCACATTGATCGCGTCATTTTCGATAGCCGTGCGTTGTTTAGCGCACCACCGAACGACTCGTTTGAAGTTGAATCGCAGCGTCGCAAGCCTAACTTGCCCGTTCATCAGTCGATCACCTGGAGACATCCGATACTCAGGTTCGTAGGTCGAAACGAACTAGAACGAAATCTGCCTTGGATTCATGAATGGGCTTTGAAGATCGCTGGATGGATGAAAGCTGGCTTACATCCATTCGTATTTACCCATTGCCCCGATGAACGCTTCGCACCTCAGTTTGCTCGGATGTTTCATGACGAGTTGACGCGACACGTTGAAGTCGCCGAGATGCCTCGTTGGCCCGGCGAAGTTGAACCGCATCCGCCGAAACAGATGGAGTTGTTTTAGCGTGAGAATGACCAACGCGAAGCGTCATTCGTTAGCGTGTTCGATCACAAAGTTGACAAGTGCCTCGCATTCGAAAAATCCACTCCACATATTGTGCCCTTGCCCACGAGCGAGGACGAGCTCCATTTCGCCGCCTAACTCTTTGTATCGCGTCGACACTGCGCCCGAATTGGCGTCCAGCGGCACGACTTGGTCGGTATCGCCGTGAATATGGAAGATTGGGATCTTTGCTTTGGCCAAAGGAGCGAGTCGATCGACGGGATTGTGCTGTGAAAGCAAGGCTGCAAGTTCGTTCTCGACCAAGTCGTAAGCAGCACAGGCACGAGCAAGTCCTGGGTAACTGCGTAGATCGCAAACCGGGTAGATTCCTGCGATAGACTTGACTTTGTCGGGATTGTCTGCGGCCCAGTTATAAAGCATCAGGCCGCCACGGCTGCGAGCGAGCAAATTCGCGCGAGATTGAAACGGCGGGTTTCCAGTTGTAAGTTTCTCGTACAGCGAGTTGTAGGTCGCACGCCCAGTTGGACTACCAAATGATTCTCCGATATCGACTCCGGCAATTGCGATCCCAGCGGTCAACCAACGCCGGAACATCCAACCTTCGTGCGCTTCGTTTGGCAACGTCTTATCGAATGTCGGTGCATACATCACCCACGGCATCGGCTCGCGCCGATACTCTGGCTCCGGCAAGATCATGAATGCCGGTCGACCTGCCACTTCGAATCGATGCCAATTGAATTCTTCTGAACGCCCCAAGGAAGCGACGGAAGACAAAACTACGATCCAGACGAAATTGGCTCGTCGCAGACATGGAACGAATATCGAGGTGGTTGTAATTCGCACGTGAATCCTGATTTCCCAAGGAGTGAAGTGGCAGAGGCGATTGTCGAGTTATGCGATGTTGAACTGGCTGCACACACTTGAATTTAGCCTGGGAAACCGGGGAGACAAGTTATTGCTTGTACCTGCCGTGACTTTTGATGAAACTCAAAGAAAAACCGTTCGCCCTCTTTAACCGATCCTAAAGTCCATTCTCATGCTCCGTACCTTATCAAAATCTGTTCTCTGCTTTGCTGTCGCTTGCGTGACCGCTTCCACCGCGGCTGAACCTCGACTTGACCACTTCCGCCAGCTGGACGATGTTTGGCCAACGCCAAACAACATTCGCCGGCCATCGGGCGCACCCGGCAACGATTACTGGCAACAGAAAGTCGACTACGACATCGATGTCGAAATCGATGACGAACGTCAAATCCTGAGCGGCTCCGAAAAGATCACCTATCACAACAATTCGCCTGATGCACTGTCGGTGCTGTGGCTTCAGCTGGACCAGAATCGGTACGAGCGGACATCGGACGACTGGCTCTCGACGGACTCGCCCGACCTCAAACAACTCTCATACGATGGCTTGCGAGAAATCCTTTATCGCGAGCAGTTTGATGGCGGATTCAGAATTGCAAGCGTAAGTAACGAGAGCGGCGCGCCGCTGCAGTACAGCATCGTTCGCACGATGATGCGAGTCCACTTGGCGAAGCCTCTCAGGTCAGGCAAGAGCACAGCGTTATCGATCGTTTGGCGATTCAAGATTCCAGATGGCAAAGCGATGCGAGTGCGCGGCGGGTTCGAGTACTTCGAGAAAGACGGCAACTACCTCTACAATATCGCTCAATGGTACCCCCGATTGTGTGCGTACACCGATTATCAGGGCTGGCAGAATCGCCAAACCCTTGGCGCCGAGTTCGCGCTCGAATTCGGCGACTTTCATGTCAACATCACTGCGCCCAACGATCACATCGTCGCATCGACGGGTGAGTTACAAAATGCAGAGGAGGTTTTAACGAAAGTACAACGCGAACGATTGGCGAAAGCTGCCAAGTCAGAGCGACCTGTCTATATCGTGACGCAGGAAGAAGCGACAAAGAATGAGTTGTCGAAACCGTCAACAAAGAAGACGTGGAAGTTCGCAGCAGAAAACGTGCGCGACTTTGCGTTCGCTTCGTCACGAAAGTTTATCTGGGATGCGCAAGGCGTCGACGTGGGTGGCCGGACGGTAATGGCAATGTCCTATTGGCCCAAGGAAGGGCAACCGCTGTGGGGCCAGTATTCTACGGCGGCGGTGGTACACACGATTCGCACCTACTCGAAGTTCACCTTCGACTATCCCTATCCCATAATCATCTCGGTAAATGGCCCGATTCCTGGCATGGAATATCCCATGATTACGTTTCAAGACCCAAGGCCCGAGGATGATGGGACGTACAGCGAGCAAACCAAGAACGGTTTAATCAGCGTCATCATCCACGAGGTCGGACACAGTTGGTTTCCGATGATCGTGAATTCTGACGAACGGCGCTGGCGATGGATGGACGAAGGGCTCAATTCGTTCGTACAGTTTCTGGCCGAACAAGAGTGGGAGGCTTCGTACCCCAGTCGCCCGATTCGCCCGGACGGCAAGCGGAGCATGCAAGAGTATATGAAACGAACGGACGTGCGCCCGATCATGTCTGACGCCGATAACCTGATTTTCGGCGGACATAATGCGTATGGAAAGCCAACTCTAGCGCTGACGATTCTGCGAGAATCGATCCTCGGCCGCGATCAATTCGATTTTGCGTTCAAAGAGTACGCCAATCGTTGGAAGTTCAAGCGACCGACTCCCTTCGACTTCTTTCGCACGATGGAGGAGTCGTCTGGACATGACCTGGATTGGTTTTGGCGTGGTTGGTTTTATTCGACCGATCATGTGGACGTCGCCATCGAGAAGGTTCGCAAGTTTCGACTCGACTCGCAAAACCCCGAAATTGAAAAGCAGCATCAACGCGAAGTACGAGCAACGGCAACGCAATCATTGACGGAACAACGCAACAAGGATCTTCCCAAAAGAGTCGAACAATCGAGCGAGCTAAACGACTTCTATACGGATTTCGATGACTTGGCGGTGCTGCCTGACGACAGAGATGCTTACCGAACTCTGCTGGCAGGACTGAAACCGGACGAGCAAGAACTTTTGCAAACCAAGGGCAACTTCTACGTCGTCGACTTCAAGAACATCGGCGGAGTCGTGATGCCACTCGTAATTGAAATCGAGTACGCCGACGATTCCAAAAGCACGATGCGGATGCCCGCGGCAGTGTGGCGGCTAAATGGTGAACGAATCTCGAAACTGATCTTTACGCAAAAGGAGATCGCGAGCATCACAGTGGACCCACTGGACGAGATGGCAGACACGGATCGCAACAACAACCGTTTCCCCCGCCTGCCCATTGAAGAGTCGTTCCAACTCCAGAAGCCAAAAAAGAAAAAGAATCCCATGCAGCAACTGAAGAAGCAGGACGCTTCCGAAAATGAAGAGTCATCGCCAGAGAGCAAGTAAGAAGCTAGAGATTCCCAGCGTCGAAGGGCTTACACGCGACCAGGACTTTCGTTAGCGTTACGGCCACTTCCAGCTTCCAGGCAATAACAAGGAATAGCGGGTTCATGGATGACACATTCGAGTGCTTCGATCTCGAACAAGTAACAAGCCAGATCAGTTCGGAGCTTGGTGTCCCGGTCGGGCAAGTCCGTGCGGCGATCGATTTGTTGGATGCCGGCAACACACTGCCTTTTATCGCTCGTTATCGAAAGGAGGCGACGAGGGGATTGGACGAGTTGGCGCTGCGTGCGATCGAGGATGCGTTGTCGCGCGCACGCGAATTAGCGCAGCGAAAAGCAACGATCTTAAAGACCATCTACGAGCAAGGCCTGTTGACGGCGGAACTGCGAAAGCGAGTTGAAGAATGTACGGACAAGAAGGTCTTGGAGGATCTCTACCTCCCCTTCAAGCCAAAGCGACGAACGAAAGCGACAATCGCCAGGGAACGCGGCCTACAGCCGTTGGCCGATTTGCTGATTGCGCAACGGCCTCTCAACCGCGCACGCTGCGAAGTCCTGCGAGACTTTGTAGCCCCTGAGAACGAAGTACCAGACGAAGCGAGCGCGTTGCAAGGAGCCTGCGACATCGTTGCCGAAGCGTGGTCCGAAGACATGGATACGCGCCGTTGGCTGTCGGAGCAAGCATTTGGCTTCGGGCACATCGCATCTAAAGTCAAACGTGGCAAGTCGGAAGAAGCCAGCAAGTTTGAAACGTACTTTGATCATCGCGAGCCCGTAAAGCGAATCCCATCGCATCGCTTTCTGGCGATGAAACGCGGCGAGTCTGAAGGTACGTTGCGTGTTTCGCTAGAGTTGGACGACGAATTTACATTACGGAAGTTAAAGCAACGACTGGCACACAACCCGCGATTCGAGTTTCATCGCGATCTGCTTGCCACCGTCGAAGATTGCTACAAACGATTGCTGCATCCTGCGACCGAGTCGGCGACGCTGCAAGCGTTGAAAGAGAAGGCAGACGAGGAAGCGATTCGTGTCTTTGCCAGCAACCTGCGCGAGTTGCTTCTCGCAGCTCCGGCGGGGCCAAAAGTTACAATCGGACTCGATCCCGGATTTCGAACCGGCTGTAAAGTCGCAGTTGTTGACGGCACGGGCAAGTTCCTTGCGAATACCACAATCTATCCGACACCACCTCGCAGCGATGTCGAACAAGCGAGCAAGACGCTGTGCGCATTGATCGCAAAGTACAACGTCGAGTTGATCGCCATCGGAAATGGAACCGCTTCACGCGAGACAGATGCATTCGTGACTGACTTCTTGCGGACGCATGACCTGAAGTTGACGAAGGTCTTGGTCAGCGAGGCGGGGGCTTCGATCTACTCGGCGAGTGAGCTCGCAAGTCGTGAGTATCCCGATTTGGACGTAACCGTCCGCGGGGCAATCAGCATTGCACATCGATTGCAAGACCCTCTGGCTGAACTCGTCAAGATCGATCCGAAATCGATTGGCGTCGGCCAGTATCAGCACGACGTGAACCAGACGCTGCTGAAAAAATCACTCGACCGCGAAGTCGAATCGTGTGTGAACTCGGTGGGCGTCGATCTGAATACGGCCAGCGCCCCCCTGCTCTCTCACGTTGCAGGGATCGGCCCCAAGCTGGCTTCCAATATCGTCGAGTTTCGCGATGCAAACGGGTCGTTCGACAGCCGCCAGCAATTGACCAAGGTTCCTAAGCTCGGTCAGAAAGCATTCGAGCAAGCCGCTGGCTTTCTGCGAATTCATGGCGGGAGCCAGCCTCTCGACAATTCGGCCGTGCATCCCGAAAGCTATGGTATCGTCGACCGTATGGCGAAAGTACTGCAGGTCACACCAGAGAAGTTAGTGGGGAACGCTTTGCTCGTCGGAAAACTCACGGCTGGCGAATTCGTCGACAGTCAGGCCGGGTTGCCGACGATACAAGACATTCTCGCCGAATTAGCCAAACCAGGACGCGACCCGCGGAGCGAGTTCAGAGTGGCGAAATTTGCCGAAGGCGTGAATGAGCTTACCGATTTGAAAGTGGGCATGGTACTCGAAGGTGTTATCACCAACGTGACACGTTTTGGCGCATTCGTCGATCTCGGCGTTCACCAAGATGGTTTGATTCACATTTCACAGCTTGCCGACACGTTTGTTCAGGACCCTAGCGATGTCGTTTCCGTCGGCGATATCGTTCGCGTGAAAGTATTGGAAGTCGATGTCGAACGAAAACGCGTTGCAGTGTCGCGGAAGCAAGTTGGCGTGTAGCGCCCTGTTGGTCTACGTTCTCTACGGAATGATCGCTGTTCGATACTTGACACATTCGCATTTCATCGCGATGTCAATTAGACTGCGCAGCTGCCGTGTAAAACTTATCGACTCATCGACAACCAATTTGGACGAATGCGCTAATGTCTCACTATCACGACCGTCGTTCGAAATTATTTCTGTGCGCTCTTTTTGCGCTCGCCGCGTTCTCCTTTCATCAAGATGGGGACGGTTTAGCCGCAGCTGCTGAATCCCGACCGAATGTTCTGTTTATTATTTCCGATGACTTGAACAACTCGCTCGGTTGCTACGGGCATCCGCAAGTAAAATCGCCAAACATCGATAGCTTGGCAAATCGCGGAGTGCGATTCGAGCGTAGCTATTGCCAGTTCCCGCTTTGCGGTCCCAGTCGAAACTCGATGCTCACCGGACTGTATCCAAACAGCACGGGTATTCTGCAGAACAGCCAGATCTTTCGGCAAACGATCCCCCAGCACCTGAGCTTGCCTCACGCGTTCCGCCGCGCCGGATACTTTGCCGCGCGAATCGGAAAGCTGTATCACTACAATGTGCCGAAGTCGATCGGGACGAATGGACATGACGATCCGGGCTCGTGGGAAATGGAGTTGAATCCGGCGGGCTGCGACCGATTGCTCGAAGAAGGAGACATCTTCTCGCTGCGCAAGAACAGCTTTGGTGGGACACTCAGCTGGTACGCCTCTCCGCGTGGCGATCTTCAGCACACGGATGGGATGCTGGCGAGCGACGCCGAGTGGGTCTTGGAACGGTGTGCCCGCGATCGGTCTCGACCGTTCTTTTTGGCCGTCGGATTCTATCGACCGCACACGCCGTACGTCGCTCCTGCACCTTATTTTGATGGTTACCCAAAAGACGAGATGCCGTTGGTGCAAGGCGTCGAGGAGGATATCAAGGACTTGCCCGCTGACGCGTTAGGCAGTCATAAGAAGGAACACGAAGAGTTAACGGACGACCTGCGACAACAAGCGATTCAGGCCTACTTTGCCAGTATTTCGTTCATGGATGCTCAAGTCGGACGCGTGTTGAACAAGTTGGACGAACTCGGTCTTGCCGAAAATACGATTGTGGTTTTCACAAGCGATCACGGCTACCACCTCGGTGAACATGGGCTGTGGCAGAAGATGAGTCTGTTCGAGCAGAGCGCACGCGTACCGCTGATCATTGCCGCACCGGGCGTCGCAAAGAGTGGCGGCGTCGCAGAAACGCCCGTGGGATTAATTGATCTTTATCCAACATTAGCCAAACTTTGTGGAGTCGAGGCGCCCGAGAATATTCAGGGGCAAGACCTAAGCCCAATTCTGACGAATCCTTCGGAAATTGGCCGAGGTTGGACGATTAGTCAAGTGACTCGCGGAGGTCGAACTAAGGGAACATTCGGATTCACGTTACGCACGCCACGCTGGCGGTACACAGAGTGGGACCAGGGCAATCGCGGGCGCGAACTATACGATCACGAGACCGACCCCTGGGAGCAAACGAATCTGGCCGACGTGGTCGAACACGCCGATCGCGTTTCACAGTTTTCAAAGATGTTGCAGCAAGCTGCCGCAAGCACCCTGCCAGAATCGGGAGAAATCCCCAAGATTCGTGAGGGGGTATGGGCTCCAAATCTGACAGATCCGTAGTTTCTGGTTCTGATTCAGAGATGCTCGCGGAAGAACGCTTCCATGTCGTCGGCCATGTCATTGAACCACGGGAGTTGATTCCAACAACCGTGTTTGCCATCTTTGTACACTTTCAAGCCAGCCCACACCCCAAAGGACTTTAGCTTTTCGCGAGTGAGTTCGTTACGTTCCGGGCTATCGAGTTCACCGCACATGAACAGGACCGGCGGCGAATCTTTTGAGAAGTGTAAGTGGGCATCGGCGAGCGCGTAGAGGTCCGGTGCCTGGTCGATGGTCTTGCCCAGCCACTGATTCGAGTTAGAGCCGGAATTCGCGGTCCGAGATCGTTCCGCAACGGATCCAGTCGTCATTTGCATGGGACCGGCCATCACAATTGCGGCTTGCAGTCTCGACGATCGATCGGCATGACCACCTTCACCTTGAAGCTCTTCGAGATTCGGCGCAGCAGCCATCAACCCAACGAGGTGTCCGCCCGCAGAACCGCCCACGGCACCGATACGGTCTGGATCAATGTTGTATCGTTGCGCATTCGCACGCAGAAATCGAACCGCCGCATTGCAATCCTGGATACCCGCAGGAAACTTCGCTTCCCCGCCGAGTCGGTATTCGATCGCCGCCGTGACGAAGCCGCGAGCTGCGAGATTTATGGCGAGCGCTCGAAACTTGGATTTGTCGCCGTTCAACCACCCGCCGCCATGCACTACGACGATTGCCGGAATAGGACCGGAAGAAGCCGCGGGGCGAAAGATGTCGGCCAGAAGTTTCCGATCCCCGTATTGAGCAAAGACGACATCCAAATCACTTTTTACGGTATTGGGAATCGCCGTCGAAGGTCGATTCGCATTTAACGGTTGATCGGCAGAATCGTTGGGCGGCTGAGAACTGCGACCGGAGATTCTCATCCTTTGTCGGTACAGTCCGCCAAATCCGGTGATGTATAGCGAACGCATGTCCCGATCTCCAAACGTGCAATTGATTGGGCGCGTTGGCGTTTCGATCTTATCGAGCAGTTTCCCGCTAGGGCTCCAGATCCACACGTGAGCCGGCCCTGCACAGTAAACATTTCCCGCCCGGTCAATTGCCATTCCATCCGCTCCCTTGTCAGGACCAGAATCCATCCGTGCAAAAACACGACCGTTCGCTGACTTACCGTTCGATGCGATATCGTAGGCCCAGATCTCTTTAGGCACATACGCCGCCACATAAAGAGTCTCTTCATCCGGCGATAGAATCAGACCATTCGGGGTTTGCACTCCCTCAACAGCGACGATCTGCTGGCCATCGGGGGTCAGGTAGATAACCTGCCCCTGTCCGGTCAAGGTGTAGTAGATTCCTCCATCCGCATCGACTACCAAGTCGTTCGGTCGGATCGGCGGCTTTACATCGAGATCATGTACTGCAATTACAATCTTTTCTTTCCCCTGCAGGCGAGCTATCGAACTGTTGCCGTTGTCCGACAAGAACAGCTCACCGTGACTGTAAAAGCTCGCGCTGATCCTCCCCGCGTTGTCAAGCACGGTCTGCAATTGCTTTTTTTCCGGCAAATATCGAAACAGTTTCTCACCTTTGACATCCGGGAAGTACAGTGCCGAACCTCCATCCCAAGCAGGCCCATCGGCGAGTCCGAACTGAGTGGCAATCGTTTCCAAAGCAGAGGTGGAGTCTAACGGACTCTCGGCTTTCAAGTTCCGTGAAGAAAGTAGACAGAGAAATACAAGCGAACTGACTACGTGGCGAAGCATAGGGTTCTCCGAGTGCGGGAGGCAGCGGCAAGGATGTTGGTGATCAGTGCGCTTGAATATGATAACTTGCTCCCGGCGGCCTAACGACCACGAGTGCGTGAAACATCCGGAAATGCCATATCCCCGATTCGCTCCCAACATGCTAGTGCCCTTACTCTCTGTACTAGTGATTGGTACAGCGGCCTTCGTAACGCACGAGTTAGAGCAATCGCGTGCCAAACCATTGACGGCGTCCCAAACGGAACCGGTAATCCGGAGTTGGGAATACGTGGATGGATTTCCGATGAGAATATCTGTCTTTCAGACGGTATTCTGGGAACCTCGTGATACCGACAGTTTGCGTGAACTGATTGAAACTACTGACTTAGTGCATGGCAAACGTGTCCTGGAGATCGGTACAGGATCGGGGCTGGTGGCTCTATGCTGCCTCCGGGAAGGAGCAGCCCAGGTTGTCGCAACCGATGTCAATCCGAACGCCATCGAGAATGTTCGATACAACGCACGCGTTCTGGATGTGGCCGAGAGATTGGAAGCCCGGTTCGTAGGCACGCCTATAGCAGATGCATTTGCGGTGATAGGAACGGAAGAAAAGTTTGATTTGATCGTCTCAAATCCGCCTTGGGAAAACGCCGTGCCACGAACGACAGCCGAATTCGCACTATATGACAAAGACTTTCAGCTTCTGGAATCGATTCTCGCTGGAGCGAGGGCTCGGCTGAATCCGGGGGGCCGCTTGCTCCTTGCGTACGGTTGCCGCGAGGCGCTCGAGCGGATCGCGCAACTGTGCCGCGAATTTGATTTGAATTCGCAGCAACTCGATCCAAGGTCGCTGAGCGACCTGCCCGATGTGTTCGTCCCCGGCATGCTAGTTGAAATCCTGCCTCCGCAGGGGCATTTCTGAGCTCCATCGCGGCAGCTTTTAGCGATTTTTCGATCTCGAACGCTTGTGGAAATTGGATAGATCTGATTATACTTGGCAAGTAGTTGTGTGAACTCGACGCATGCCTTAGGTATCGGTACACGAGGCTCGGAGATAAAGAGGCCAAAAGAGACTCCGGAACAGAGACTCTCTTCTCCCCTTCTTCGGCGTTGTTCTTCACGATACGCCTGCCGCCCGTGCGAATGTAGGATTGCTACAGACGGTTTTGCGTAACCGAAGGTCTTCGTCAGAATTGTGGAACAGACCCTTCGCTTGCCCCCCAAGTGACTTCGTTCCATGATCCGTGACACGTTCAGATAATTCATGTTTCTGTCACTATTTTGGAATGGGAGAGTTGCAATGATGCGTAGTAGACAGCGCCAGGGCTTTACTCTGGTCGAACTTTTGGTCGTGATCGCCATTATCGGCATCTTGGTGGCATTGTTGTTGCCAGCTGTGCAGGCAGCTCGTGAGGCAGCCCGCCGGATGCAGTGCAGCAACAACATGAAGCAGAATGCCTTGGCGCTGCACAACTACCATGACACATATAAGACTTTCCCATCCGGCTACTTGGTGAAGCCTAATAACACGGCGCCCAATACCACAATCGACATGTGGGGATGGGGGTCATTGTCCCAGCGATTTGCTGAAGGCAACGCGCAAACGGATTTGATGAGCACTGGCTCAACAACACTGACCGCCGCAATTGCTGCTTTCGCGGGAACGACTCCGACGAGCACCCAGAATGTTCTTGATGTTCGGGTCCCTGCCTTCCGTTGTCCTTCGGACACCGGGCCGGATACAAACAGCCAGCGACTGATGAGTAATGTCGAGACAGCCGTCAGCAATTACATTGGCGTCAACTCCTCGTGTGATCTCTCCGGGCGCGGTGGCGGAGACTTGGCCGGTAACGGCACGTTCGCAGCAAGAGGTCTATTTCACCAAGATGTCCCAATTAGCTTCCGCGACATACTTGATGGCACGAGCAATGTTATTGCACTTGGTGAGCGGAGGTGGCAAATAAAAACGTCCGGCACCGGTGGCGGTGGAATTTATATTACCGCAGCCGCAAATGTTTATGGGCGTCGACCGCTGGGAGCTAATCCACCTACGACTCAAGTCGAAGAATTTAGTGATGTGCTGGGTGGTGGAGTCGTAAAAATCAATGAATCTGATTTCGCATACACCACGGCGCCTGCTCCATTAAGACGAGGGTTCTCCAGTCAGCATCCCGGCGGTGCGCAGTTCGCATTGGGAGACGGCAGTGTGCGGTTTATCTCTGAAACGATCAACCATACCCCATCCGGAGTCTCGACGATGCCCGGCAATTGTGGCGCCCCGAACTCGACATTTGAGTATCTGCTCGCTATTCAAGATGGCACGCCAACGGGCGATTTCTAGTACGGTTTCACGTGCGTGAATCGGATATAAAACGGGACAACCAAGTGGTTGTCCCGTTTCCTATTTCGAATCGTAGCAGAGGTCTGCTGAGAAGCCGGATCGGAAACACCGGAGTAAGCTATGATCTTGATAGACCACTGCTCTTCATCGCGTCCCCAAAATCTCCGATAGACGCACGATTCGCTCGATGAACTTCAATCCCTATTCGTCGCCGCAATCACTCCCAACTGAAACGGCGACCCTTGTCGAACCAGACTCCCAATCTCGCCCGTTGCGTGCGTTGGGACGATGGACGTTGATATGTGGGATTAGTGCTGCGCCGAGCTTCTTCTGGGGTTGTGCGTTGCACAGCGAGTTTGGACACATTCTGGGAATGATCTGCGGAATCGTCGTTTTCATACTCGTTTACACCGCGGTTGAATGCACCCACTACTATCACCAGATCATCACTCGACCGCATTTGCATCGTACGGTACTAATCGGCTACGGGACGAGGATCTTGATTTCGGTCATCTTTCCCATCGGCTTGGCCATCGACGTGATCACCGGAATGCTCAGCGTGGCACTCGTCGGAAACATTTGGCCAACGGACTCCGCCGAGCTATCCGAGATGGGAAGTGCCGCGTCAGCGTTTTCCGTATTCTTAACTACGCTCGTTCAGGGTGTGCTGCTAAACATCGTGCTGTTTTGCTATATGGTTTGCGTTTACGCGCTACTCACGATCTTGAGCCGTATCCGCGAGCGATTACACGACCGAAAATCGCGATCGGTAACCGCATTGCCGTAGCATTGGTTTTGGATTCTGACCGTAGAACCGCCCCACAAGCAGGCGCAGAATACCTTTTACGCGATCGGCTCGACGAGCGTCTTTGTCATAAACGCTGATTCCGCACCGTTCGGGTCGCCGCTTCCGAATCCAAATCGCTCGTAGAGCCGACGCGCCTTGAAATTTTCCTGCTGAATTTCAAGTGTAAGTTTACAGCAGCCAAGACGAACAGCCTCCTGTTCCGCCGCCGTCAGCAAGAGTGTTCCCAACCCTTTTCCACGAAAATCGCGGTGCACTGCTAGATCGTGAACATTGAGTAGCGGCAGCGCCCAAAACGTCGAAAATCCTACGAAACAAATGGCGATCCCAACCGGAGTCTCTCCTTCCAAGGCAAGGAAGTAACGACCGTTAGTCTGAGCAGCAAGCCCTGAAATCAGCCGCGATCGGACTTCATCGCTCAGTGCTTTACCACCTTGAAGTGGTTCGCTGGCGTACATGTCAAGCAGCTCGACGATACCGCTTCGGTGCGTTTCGTTGCTCAGATCTGCTTGCACGACAACTGGCGACATCACGACAATTCTCCCGACGCAGGACCGCTTCGCGGTCCCTAGTCGCCGGCTGATGGAGGCGGCTCGTACTCGAAATCTTTCCACTTCATCGCTCGGCGGAACGGCTCGACCCGCAGGATGACTTCGCCGTCCTTAAACAATCGCACTGTTCCATTCGACTCGCTCACAACAACCGCGATCGCATTTGTACTTTTGCTGATTGCCGCAGCAGCCCAATGGCGAGAACCGAGCCCCTTGGAAAGCGTCAAGTTGACGTGATCAGCATCGACAATTTGACACGCTTTCTCTACGGTGCCATCGGGAGAAACGATGAACGCTCCATCCAGCGGTGCAATCTCCTTAATGGCCTCCCGTACGCGAGGATCCGGCAGCGACCGTTCTTTGCGGCCATAGCCTTTGACTGGATCAAAGCCAGCCGGATGGCTGAGGGCAATAACTTTACGCGTATCGCCGATCACGAACATCGTCCCGACGGGCTTTCCCTCGCGGCCTTCGCGACCGATCTCGACCGCGAGGTCGACAACGACTTTCAAGGTCTCGAGCGGGACACTTGTCTCGATTTGTCGCAAATCTCGCGCGGTCAGACGACCGAGGTGTTCGTCAAGTCGAATGAAGCTGATCGAATCCATAGCATCGGCTTCAAACCCACTGTAGACCGCAATAACCTCTGAATTAGGTGCCAAGATGTCATTGGCAACCCCTTCAAGCAGAGCATGAGTCAATTTCTCGAAAACGGGAGCCTCTTGCATCCCAAGCACGACAACCTCAAGACCTGCTTCCCGGGCACCCTCCAGCGCCTCGACCGCATCCGCGGCGACCAGGATTTTTTCTTTACCCGCCCGCTCTCGTAACTCTTTCCAATCCGTGGGTCCGTCGAGCATCACGAGCAACACATCGGCGTCAACCTGCTTACTCAGGTTGACGGCCAAACCATAAATGGAAGCAAATTGCTCGTTGAAACGCTGCGGTTTCATACAGCTGAAAATCGGCGAACAAATGAGGCGAGAGGGAGATTGGAGCGATGCTCACATGGTAAGGCGTTTGGCCCACGAGAGCAACTGCCCACGCCTTTGCCAAACCGCGAGAGGTGACTCAGCTTAGAACCAATTCAGCGAGCGTATGCGTTCGGCGATCGTTGGTGGTTCCGGCAAAGCTGGAGACCGCCCTTCCACAAAGTCTCGCCATGCTGGCACGTTATCGCCATAGTCTTGACCGGAAACCGACTTGAGCGACTGAACAGCGCGATGTTGTAGTGCGGGGTCCTTGTCGTTCAAAGCGATGGCCAAAGCCTCGATAGATTGCTGGTCCCGGAATTTTGCGAGTTGCGTCGTGGCAGCAAGTCGAACGTCAAGATCCGAGTCACTGCTCACCGTTTGGGTCAGAATGTCCAAAGCCTCGGGACCACCTCGGCGCCCCCAAGCACGGCACGCTGCGATCCGCACGTCCGCGTCCTCGTCATTAATTGCGAGCTGTAGTGTCGGAATCGTTTCCGACGCCGGGAATTCCGCCAGCGTCAAAGTCGCCTCCGCCCTCAAGACCGTGTTCGTCGAGTTTTGGACAATATCCGCCAATGTCGGAATGAGTTGACGCTGCTCGTCGGGTGACAAGCCCGTCGGATTCTCACGAATCGCCCTAAGTTCTGCCAATTGAGTATGGAACGTCGGTCCAGCGACCTCGTCCTTCTCCCATTGGCTCCGGTAATAGGGGTTCATCGCCGCCAATCCGCCAAACGGACCATCAGCGCATCCAAGAGATAACAATCCAAGGAGAAGAACGGGCAAGCATTTACTTCGGAAAAGTGGCATGATTAGCAACGAGAATTCAGTATCGCGTGCGAGTGCGGTCGCTGGACGGCGGCGGGACTCTAGCAAATGAGGGCACACGCTGCCAGACGAATCTTTACGAAGAGCGAAGCGAGGGTGCAGGAACGCACTTCTGGTGTTTGTGAGGGTGGGAAGGTTCAGCTAAGCGATTTGAGTGATCTCTGGTATGCTTCTCCGGTCGGTTGGAGAAACTAGCGCATTTGGAGAGGAAACTAGCATGAGCAAGGATGCTCGAAATCCTGTGGAACTCACAGCAGAAGCGAAGAATAAGTTCGAGGAATGTGTGGCCGCGTTCGCGGTCTGTGGCTTTGGAGCGGACGGTCCGTTGAAGGATACGACGTTTGCGGAGATCGAAGAATTTGGGCATGAGGTAGGTCGCATGGTTGCCCGAGCGGTGGATGAGCGACTTGCGATTCAACATGCCTCGCATTTTCGGGGAGCAGCGTCCTGCCCGACTTGCGGGAACGACTGTCCCGTCAAAGAGACGCCAGCGACACGGGATCTTCAGACCTGTGACGGCAACGTGCCGCTTCACGAACCGGTTTGCCATTGCTCGGTTTGTCACCGAGATTTTTTTCCCTCAACGCATCACGTTGCGGATTGATAGCCGATCCTACAGCCCCAAAGTGCTAGAGAAGGCCATGCTTTGTGTTGCACGCCATCCGGCCTACGAGTTGGCGGCTGCGGCGCTCCAGGATACGGCCGAAATCTCGATCTCGGCTAGGCATCTTCGAAATCTCGTAGTCTGGATCGGTGGCGAACTGGAAGAGGAACGGGATACGCGGACCGCAACGCACTTCAATCAGCCGCTGCCGCGTGTGCCCACCGCACCAACGACACCGATTCCCTTGGCAGGTGTTAGCTTGGATGGAGGTCGGATGCAAACGCGATTTCATGGCGGCCCGAATGGTGTGCAGCAACCACACTGGAGAGAAACCAAAAATGCTTTATTCATGCGTATGACTGGCGTGCAGTTTGAGGACGATCCTCACCCCGACTTGCCGAGTTGTTTTGCAGATCGTCGGTATATGAAACAACTGCTTTCCGGCGTCGCCAACGAAGGAGATTTCGACCCTTTAGCAGCTCCCAAGTCCGACCTGCGTTCGTGGCGTCCAGAACGGTTGTTTCGCACTTGTTTGAGTTCGCTTTGCGGTAGTGATTCGTTCGGCAGAATGATGGAGGCCGAAGCCGAATCGCGAGGCTTCTTCCAGGCACAGAAAAGAGCCTTCGTGGGCGACGGGCTGGCTTACAACTGGACCATTCAGAAACGACACTTCCCTACATTTACAGCGATCCTCGATTTTCCACACGCCATGGAAAGAGTTCATGAAGCGGCGAAGGCCGTCGGAGAGAATTCCGATGATACCTGGGAGACTTACGTTCGCTGGGCTTCTTACTGTTGGCAGGGATGCGTCGAGAAAATGTTGGAGGAAATGCATCGCGAGCAACAACAAATCGGCGCCCCGCCTCAAGACTGCGAGGAGAGCGATCCTCGTCGTGTGCTCGCCGAGGCCGTAACCTACTTCGGCAACAACCAATCCAGGATGGACTATCCTCGATATCGGCGCGAGGGGTTACCAATGACTTCTGCCCACATGGAATCGCTCGTCAAAGAGGTTGGTTACCGGGTGAAAGGGAGCGAAAAGTTCTGGGATGACGGCCCACCCGCCGAAGCCATCTTGCAAATTAGGACAGCCGCCCTCTCGGACGATGACCGCCTGAAACGTCACATGCATTCGCGCCCAGGCAATCCCTTCCGCCCAAACGTGAAGTGTAGACCCGCAACTGCCGCCTAAAAACCAGACCAAGTGCGTTCCTGCACCCGCGAAGCGATTATGATCTCTCAGCAAACGTCTCGGAACGAGTGTGCTGCGAATCCACAGAACTTTTGCTAAAAACAAAGAGTAATCGATAGATTGTCGTTTCGTGAAATCGAGATTTCACGGCGACATTCGGCACTTTTCGGAGGCAACAGAGTGGCTGATCCAACTAAACACGAAGACGCGAGGGGCGTGGTCGAATCAATTCTCAGAAAGATTCCCGGCTTTCGTGGTTACCTAGAGCGGGAATACCGCCGGGAAAGTGACCATATCGCTCGAATGTGGCTGGCGGATCGATTGGATGCCAGCAAGGCAGGTGTTGATCGATATCAGCGAAACTTGCTAGACGCCCGAAAGATCGACTATCTCGACGACTGCGAACGTGTGCGAACGCGTCTCGACACACTGGCTTCACGAGTCCGCGGCGCGGTCCGAGGCTACAGTGGTGTGCTCGATTTCGTAAAAGTCGATGAATCGCTTCTGGATCAAGTCTACGAAGTGGACGTCGTACTGGTTGACGAGGCCGAGTGGTTGCTCAAAGCGGTTGACGAAATCCTCGTTCCAGAGAAAGATCCGAAGACCGTGATCGCTGAGTTCCTGAATCGCGTCGAAGAGCTACATCGACAGTTTGATCGACGCAGCGAACTTCTTCAGGGACTTGGCGAGAGTAAGTAGGCTGCTTTTGGTCAGAGAACACGGACAGAGCACAAGGAGTTTTGTCATGGGGATGCGTTTAGAAGTTTTGCAGTTCTTCGACGATTCGAATCGTTCGCTGGTTCACCGGATTCCCCCGCAGGGCTCAGCCGACATCAAACTCGGTGCTCAGCTGATCGTTCAAGAGAATCAAGAGGCGATATTTTTTCGCGACGGTAAAGCGATGGATCGCTTTGGACCCGGTCGGCACACGTTAACAACAATGAATGTCCCCGTAATCACGCGCATCCTTACGATCCCTTGGGAAAAGTCACCGTTTCAGGCTCAAGTTTACTTCGTTGGAAAGCAGACATTCCTGGATCAAAAGTGGGGCACGCGGCAACCCATCATCGTCCGCGATAATGACTTCGGCATGGTGCGGCTGCGGAGCTTCGGAAAGTTCTCACTGCGTGTAGCCGATTCCGAACTGCTCCTCAATTCGTTGGTCGGGACACAGGGAAAGTACACGACCGATGAAGTCACCTCATACCTCAAAGACCTGATCGTTTCGCGGATGACAGATGTCTTGGGAACGCTGGGTATCAGCATGCTTGATCTTCCGTCGCGGTTCGACGAGATCGGTGCGGCGACGCGCGTGCAGGTTGCCGAAGAGTTCAGTAAGTACGGGCTAGAGCTCGTAGACTTTTTCATCAACTCAATCACTCCTCCCGACGAAGTGCAAAAGGCGATCGATGCTCGAAGTAGCATGGGCGCGATAGGCGACCTTCGCTCGTTCACTATGTACCAGGCAGCAAACAGCATGTCGAAGATGGCTCAGCATGGCGGCGCCGGTACCGGCGGCGACGCAATGGGCATCGGTATGGGAGCAGGCTTCGGAATGATGATGCCACAGATGATCCGCGAAGCAATGCAGGGCCTGCAACCAGCGACCGCATCGAGCGTACCGCCTGCTTCCGGACCAACAGGGACGACCAATCCGTCTTCGCAAGCTGGCGGCCTGAATTTCGATGCCCTTGCTGCCTCGTCACCAGACCCAAAACAGTTGGTTCGATCCGTCCTGCAAACGATCGGAGGGGTGAAGATCGACGAGCACGGCGAGACTTGGGAAGCAACAATTCCACTCGGGTCTCTTCGCAAGCAGACGGTCAGAATCGACTTTAGCCATCGTGACGAAGAGGGGCATGCGATTATTGCCTATTCCGCAACGTGCGGTCCGGCAACGCCGCAAAATGCGATGCACTTACTCCGATTCAACGAACAGATGGTTCACGGTGCTTTCGCTGTACGAAGCACTCCCTCCGGCGATGTAGTTGTCGTACAAGCAAATCAACTCGCCGATACGGCAGACCCTCTCGAAATCACCCGTCTGGTCACGGCGGTCGCCTGGCAGGCCGACCGTGCTGAAGAAAAGTTGACGGGCACCGACCGGCACTAGCGAAAACGACTCCGGCCTGAGCGTTATTTTAGGCTGTTTTCGCCCGCAAATTGGCAGTTTGCCGTGCGGCAAATTGTCGCGGGAAAGTGAAGTTTCGACGCATTACACCGGGGCGGCAATCTGCTAGAATTGCCACCAGCCAAGTAGGTTTCTGCCCCACCTACTGGTTAGACCGGTCGAGGAAATCTGCCCCTCCTCGATCGGTCGTTTCTTATTTTTCGAAAATTCCCGGAATTCTGACCCGGTTTTGGGCTCGTTTCGCAATAGATACTTATGAGTAGAAGTGTCTGTGCGCGCCGAGAGAGCCGATGGCCAATATCCGAGTCCTGTTGATCGAGGATGACCACGCGTATGCCAGATTGCTGGAGCGCATGCTGGCGCTCTCTCCTGTGGGATTCCATGTGACTGTCGTCGACCGGCTTACGGAGGCGTTAAGCCAACTCTACAAAGGCCGGTTCAACCTCATTCTGAGCGACTTAAACCTCCCTGACATCCAGGGACTGGACACCATCGAGGCCCTTCGATCGGCGGAGTCTTCGCTTCCAATTATTGTGCTCACCGGCCTTGAAGACGCCAATATTGAGGAGCGGGTTATTCAAGCAGGGGCCCAACTTTGCCTTCGTAAGTCAGATGTCGATACCAAAAAGCTGCTGGATGCAATGCATCGCGCCGTTCGGATTTCCCGTCAGAACACCTCACCCGTCATGGACCGAAAGGTCAACCGATTGCTTTTGGAGCTGGAGGAGAGCATCGTGACGGTGAAAAATGCAATCGCTGTTATCGAGACCGGGCAGCATGATGTACAGCAGCACGACGCTCTGCACACGATTCGATCTCATGTGGGCAAGATGCAAGACAACATCGCGCGTTATCGACGCGGCGAGCGTTGACAGAACAAATCTACTTCGATGCCCAGGGAGTGAAGCGATGCCTAGCACGTGGTTGACGGCTCGATCAGTCCCCGATTTAGACCGCGAACAACATCGTAGAGGAAGCGTAATTCTCAAGTTCGAGAGGCCGAATTCAGGACGATTCGATTCGCGTTGCCAAGGTCATCAAATGTCCAGCAATTCGCCCGATTGGTAGTACGACATCCGCCACTCCCTCTGCCACGGCAACACCTGGCATTCCGAACACAACACTGGTCGCTTCGTCTTGCGCGACCGTACGCCCACCTCGCGCACGTAAGGTTCGAAGTCCATCGGCACCATCACGCCCCATGCCGGTGAGAACGACGCCCACGACTTTGCTGCCGAAGGCGCGGCTACATGACTCAAACAAGTGTGTCGCTGAAGGCCTGAAACCATCCAGAGCCGGCCCATCCGACAACGCCACACGACCCGAGCTCGAAGCTCCCAAGTGTTTCGACTGGGGTGCGACGTAGACAGTGCCAGGGCGGAGTACCTCGAGGTCTTCGGCGATCTTTACGGTAACTGCGATGCTCGAGTTCAGCCAGGCCGCAAAGCCTTCTACAAAGCCTTCCGCGATGTGCTGCACTAACAGGACTGGTAAGGGAAAGTCGATCGGCAACTCGCCCAATACTTGATGCAATGCTGGTGGGCCACCGGTTGACGCAGCAATCGCAACGGCCTTGAGTGTGGGTAAGGCAGGTCGTTCAGCGATCGTTTCCGGAATCTGCTTTGCAAGCAAAGTGCCCCTTCGATGACGCATCACGCGAACTTCGGCCATCGCTTTGACCAACTCAATTAAGTCCCGTGCATCGCGGTCGAAGGTTGGGGAGCCCGGGCCTGACGGCTTGAGATGTAGCGTCAAGGCACCAACCTGGAGTGACTGCATCGCCCACTCGACCTCATGCACGGCAGTGCTCGCCGAGACGATTACAATTGGTGTCGGACATTCGATCATAATCTCTTTGGTGGCCTCGAAACCGTTCATCACGGGCATGTGGATATCCATCGTGATGATGTCAGGCCGATGCTTCACGGCGAGTTCGACGGCCTCCCGCCCATTGCTAGCCACAGCAACAACCTGAATTCCCTCGTCGCTGCTGAGAATATGCTCAAGCAGATCACGGGCGATGGCTGAGTCGTCGGCGATGAGTACCCTTAACACGAGCGCCTTATCCAAAAATAGATTTATCGGGCCGTAACTAAACCACTAAATCAACTGTTGAATGCTCTCCAAAAGATTGCTTTGATCGAAGCCGCTCTTTACCAGATAGACACTGGCACCTACCCGCACGCCTTGCGTCCTGTCCTCGTCTGATGCTCGTGCCGTCACTAAGATGACAGGCAGCTCTCCGAGTTTCTTTGATTTGCGAATCTTATCAGTCAATGTGAATCCGTCCATACGTGGCATATCGACATCGCTGACAACGAGGTCCACCTCGATGTGTGTCAGCAAATCCCAAGCTTGAGCACCGTCGGCAGCAGAAGTTACCTCGTAACCCGCAGCTTCGAGTATGCTCTTCATGAGCGTACGAGTGGTCACGGAATCATCAACCACAAGCACACGTTTTCGCTGCTGAACTTCAGCCTCTGGCCTGGCAATCACAATCGGGTAGGCTGTAGGGCTCCCCAATGCGGTGGCAACCAGGTTGGTTGCATTTAGCACTAACGCAACATTTCCCGATGGCAATAGCGTGGCGCCCGAAACGTGCCGCGCATAGCGAACGCGCGAACCTAGGCTTTTGACGAGCACCTCTTGTTCAGCACACAGCTCATCGACAACGAAGGCGACGCGTTGTTCCGCCACTTTCACGACTACGGCCAACATCTTAGAACTGTCCGAATCACCTTCGTATTTACCCTGGCCTAACACATCGGCAAGCACAGCGACTGGGGTAGGGGTTCCGCCCAAAAGAAGCACATCACCGCCGCTTACCTTCGTCATACTCGTCGGTTCAAAACGGACCAATTGGTGAACCGCTGATGTCGGGATGGCGTAAGTCTGTTGCGCAGTCGTTGCCAGCAGGCAACGAACGGTTGTCAATGTTAGTGGCACGCTAATGATGAATCGCGTTCCGATTGTTTCTTGGAAGTCAACATCGACCGATCCGTGAAGCGCCTGCACGCGACTTGCGACCACGTCCAGGCCCACTCCCCGCCCTGATACATCCGTTACGACAGAAGTCGTTGAAAAACCAGGTAAGAACACTAATCTCGCCAGTTCAGAGGGGTCGTTAGGTACGGCGATCCCGGCCTGAAGCGCATGCTCGCGAATGCGTCTCAGATCAAACCCCCGCCCATCATCCTCGACGGACACCTCTACCAAACCGCCTCGCAACTCCGCGGATACGGTGATACAAGCCTTCGATGGTTTCCCGGCACTCTTCCGCACCTCAGGCAACTCAATTCCGTGATCAACGGCGTTTCTAACAAGATGCAGAACAGGATCCTTTAGGCCTTCCAGGACAGAACGATCGACCTCCACGTCGTCGCCTTTGACAACCAGACGTATGTCCTTCCCGATCGTTTGAGCTAAATCACGAACAACTCGTTCTAGGCCTCTACAAGTTTCCGCGAAAGGCAACATCCTGACTCGATACACCTCGTCATTCAACGCATCACAAGTGTGCCGCAAAACTCTTGCATCGGCGGCCATGTTCGCGGCAAGACGTTCGGCTGCCTTCTCTAATTTTGCCAACCGGTCAGCAGTCCGCTCTATCATGGCAACAGTCCGTCGCGGCAGTTTGGCCTTGATTTCATCCGCAAGCCCTTTGCTTCCATCTTCCGTAAGCAGCTTTCGCAAGGGCCGGGACCAATCATTCCATTCATCGTGCAAATGCATCAACGAGTCGCTCAACTCGCTCGATTCAGCAGATCGTTGGTCGACTCGCTGTCTTGCTACCAGCAACTCGCCATTTTGGGAAAGCAAGGCATCAAGTTTGTCCGCCGTCACTCGCACCGAGCCGCCGCGGACACTCCCTCCCTTGTCAGCTCTGTCAGCGAATGATTTAGGATCAGTCGCAATTCCAGGCGATGGTTTCGTCGCAGCCCTTGGCGTCTCGACTTCGCGCGGCCGAACCGGCTGATCATAGCGATGTGTTTCTTCTACTTCAGCGGCATCGGACAGAAGTTCTTCGAGCGACTCCTGTGCATGTTTACTGATTCCCTCGCTCGCTGTGGCCTCTCTCAGGTCGGGCAACAAAGCATGCAGTCCCGCATCGCTCAAGTCCTGGTCATCGCGCAACCGCATTCCAACTTCTTGTATGGCATCGGCGACTTTGAAAAACAACGAGAAGAGTGGCGGAGTCATTTCACGGTTGCCATCCCGCAGTTCTGACAAAATGTCTTCCATCATATGGCAAGCATTTTCAATCACTTCGACATTGACTGCGCGTGACGCACCTTTCAGGCTGTGAGCCGAGCGAAACAGCACTTTCATCACTTCGTCGCGTTGCTCTGGGGACAGGCCTCGTTCCAACGCGAGTAAATCTCGATTCATCGCTTCGACATGTTCGTGAAGCTCTTCGAGGTACGTCGCCATCAGTCGTTTTGCAAGTTCTTGCCTGTCCATCGAAACTCGTCCCTCATGCTAAGCCGTAAGACTAGCCAGCTCGTTGCTCAATGCATTCAAGTTCTGCGCCGACTGTTCGATCTTTTGAATAGCGATGACGTTATTCTTCGTGACTCGATCGATACCCTGCATACCTTCATTCAATTGGGCAACACCCGTCGCCTGTTGATTCGCAGCCGCGGCAATTTGATGCGAGATCCTTGCCGAGTCTGCAAGTGTCGCAGTTAGCGAGCCAATCGTCTCGCCGGTCTGCGCAACAACTTCCGATGCACGAGTGACGGCTCGCGTCCCGTGCTCAGTCGAAAGAACCGCCGTGTTTGTCGCTTGTTGAATCTCGTTAAGTATCATTCGTACCTGAGCAGTGGCCTTCTTGGACTGCTCGGCAAGTGATTTAACCTCACTTGCCACAACAGCGAACCCTTTGCCGTGTTCGCCGGCACGAGATGCTTCAACGGCGGCGTTTAGCGCCAATACGTTGGTTTGTTCGGCAATATCCTTGACGGTCGCGGTAATCTCACCGATTGCCTGCGCTCGCTCGGCGAGCGAAAGAATGCTATCTGCGAGCGATTCGACTTGTGCTTTGACCTCACTCATAGCCTCGATCGACTCTGCGACTGCTCGACGCCCAGCATCGCCCACTTCACCTGTCCGCCGCGCGGCCTCCGCCATTTTCTTCGCG
Source organism: Planctomycetaceae bacterium (assembly GCA_020638995.1). GTDB lineage: Bacteria > Planctomycetota > Planctomycetia > Pirellulales > Pirellulaceae. Next base: position 52,435 of record JACKHM010000005.1, on the reverse strand, counting down.
CGCTCAGCTGCCTCCTCCGAAATCTGTCGCAACTCAGCAACGGTCGCCACCGTCTCACTCACGGTTGCCGCCTGCTCCCTCACACCGACGGCCTGATCGGTGGTAGTCTCAAGAATCTCCGTCAGCGAGTTAGCCAAACGCACCACGGCGTCCTGGATGGCAGCATGTGTGCGTTTCCGTGAAGTGACATCTTGAATGGTGCCAATGAAAATTCGTTCATTATCTAATTTGAGTTCGACAACTCGCAATAGCATCTCAAAGGTCGTCCCGTCTTTGCGGACGGCGGGCAACTCGCGACCGAGTCCTATGATCCGCGGCTCACCTGTTCGCTCGTATCGTTCCAGATAGCCATCGTGTAGTTCACGATGCGGTGAAGGCGCCAACGTACGGACATTCTGCCCAACGATTTCTTCACTCTGATATCCAAACATTTGTTCGGCAGCTGGGTTGAAGGATTGAATTGTGCCGCGTTCGTCGATCGTAACGAGCCCGTCCGCTGCCGCGCTAAAGATCGCCTTGGACCGAGTCTCAAAAGCGATCATCTCTTCCTGCGTCGACATCGTGCCGACCATCTCACGAAGCTTCTGACTCATTCGATTGAAAGTCGAGGCAAGCTGGCCGAGCTCATCGTTCGACGAGACTAACAGCGGTTCTCCATCCAGATGACCGGCCGCAATCTCGTCGGCTCGCTCTGCAAGCCGAATGACAGAAGTTGAAATGGAACGGCTAAAGGTTATCGCGATGAGGCAGCCTAGCCCAATTGCTACCAAGGTCCCAACGACAAGCGTCGCGCTAACTGCGTGACCCGCCGCAGCACGTCTGGCGGAGGCGTTCTCTTTCAAGGTATTCAGATTCGCCGTGATTTCGTTGGCGGTCAACCGCAAGTTAAACAGTTGGTCGAAGATGTGTTCGAACTTGGTTCGGTCGACAGCATACTTGCGCCACGCAACGAGTTGGCTGTCCGACATCAAGTGCTCCATTTGAGTGAGCTGAACCATCGCCTGTTGATTCAATTGCCAGTCGTTATCAAAAAGTCCCTTAAACTGCGCATCACCGCTGAGTAAGTACGTCCGTACATTGCCGACTCCGATCGAAAGAGAGCCTCGCGAATTCGCCAAATTGCCAAACAATCGCTTCCGCGCGGGAGTCGCCTCAAATGCACTCTCTTCGTCAATCATCGCGGTTAATGAAGATTGCATCTGAGTCACAAGCGACTCGCGCGTAATTCCCTCCCCAATCACAGCGTCATTCGGGGCGGGGGCGAGACGGTCCTGACCTCGCCGAAGTGATTCCACGGCTGCTTGCGTCTGCTTGAATAACGCTTGATCATCGCGACTCATCGCGACACCGCTGAGTGCCTGCAACTCGCTCATCGCAAGATCGATTTCAGCCCGCGATTCCAAGTATTCTCGACGAAATCGCTCGCCGCCGAGGACAACGTACGCCGGCACGGCGGCCAGTGTCTTTTCGATCTGGTCGTTCAACCGCACGCAATTCACATCTACTGGAATTGCTCGGCTTACGAGGTCGTTTAACTTGACGAACGCCAGTACAGCGCTAGCCGCCATTAATAAGAGCACAGCGCCGAACCCAAGCGCCAGCTTTCTGCCGATTGAGTTTAATATCCCAGAGCTCATATTGTGGGTTCTCATCGCTTGAGTAAGTCGCAAAATTGAAGCTGACAGTAAATTGGAGCTAGGGTGTATTGATTCCTGAGGACCGTTCGGGACGACTTGGAGCCGCCGAGTCAATCTGTTGCAACAAATACTCGACCATCAGGCCTTGCTGATAGACGTCGCTTGGGGTGGTATCGTCGCTGACTTCAATTGTCAGCGGAGTACTGCTGACTGTGCCAAAGTGCAACTTCATCAAGTTGAGCTCAGCAATGATGATTTGCGTCTGGAAGAAGACGTCGCGCGGCAAAAGAGCGTTGGTTGGCTGTTGCGGGACAGGAGTAAGCCGCATTCCCAGGTTTCTGGCGTGAATGTTGATTTGTTCGCGAATCTCCAGGCATTTCGCAAATACTTCAGACGGAGTTCGAGTCGCTTCATTCTCCGGTCGATCGATTCGATACCGGCAAGCCGGATCAGCTTGACGAAGGATCGTTCGCACATCTTCGGCGGCACGAACCATCTGCGCGAACACCTCGCTGGGCCTCAAATCTTCGCGCCCGTTCAACGCATTCAACTTAATGAACACACGAACCGCTTCATTGAACACATCCGTCGGTGACTTATTCTCGAAGGTACTCTCATCGGAAGGCATATCCGTAACGCCAAGCTTAATGCCCACACGATTTACATTCTCAAGCATCATGGTTACCAGAAAGAAGACATCTCGAGGCGCATAGACACGAGGTTGTGAGGCAAGTGTCGGGATATGTTTGACCCTCACGTCGGCGTGATCATCGAACTGCTGCAATCGCCACGTACAGATGAGCATCGTCTGATACACATGCATCGGTCGCAAGTCGGACTCAATTGCAAGCGGATAGTCAGATTCGTCGACATGAACGACACGTTCGCCCAGCCCTTGTTGGTTCCAGGTTTCAATGACGCGATCGAGCGAGCGATTCAGCAACTCTGTCTTTGCATAGACATCCGTCGGCGAGATTCCATCAGGAAACTCCTCCGGCTCCGGCTCCGGCGAGGTTGCTGCAATCGGCTCATCCAACTCGACTCGCTCTTGGCCGCAGGTGATTTGGAAAAAGAATGCACTCGCAATTGCGATGCTGATGAACCAGATTCGAGCCCGTATCATGTTCCGCTACTCCCTTTCGTCCATGTACAATCGTTCGTCCGTCAGGAGCTTCTCACCGTCCAGAACTAGCATTGCGTCGGCAGTAACGCCAAGAAGGTAGTCACGGCTAGCACCATGAATCGACCCAGGGGCTTCGGCCACGTCGTCGATGCGCAAGGTCGTAACTTCACGGACTTCATCCACTAATATGCCGTACTCCGGACGCTGATCGCCGAGTACGACGATCTGTGATTGAGACTTCCGTTCGGAAGGAATTCCAAAGAAAATCCGCAAATCTAAAACGGCCAAGACCGCACCGCGCATATTGGTAACGCCGGCGAGAAACGGAGGGCCGCCTGGGACAGGTGTAAGAGCGCCAACTCGATAGACTTCGTGAATGAATTTCGTTTCGATCGCAAAACGCTCAGCCTCGAAGTAGATAATCATCAGTTCAAGGATTTCGTCGGAATCAGGTACAGGATCCGGAACGCGCGCCAATGACCTCGCGCGTTCGATCATCACGGCTTCAGCTTGCTCGTCGGAAAGCTCCTCGCCCCGAACGGCAGCCTCCGCCAGCCGATTGAACCGCTGCTTGACAGACTCCCAGTCGAACGCCTTGCGTCTTGCATCGTCCCGATTCATTCATCCCCCCTTCGAACGGCATCAATGACTCGTAAATGATTCTCCGCGGCTCGCGTTAGCAAGCTCGCCGTTTCATGTTCCGAGAGGGGGACGACTTCGTCCGGCTGTCGAGCCTTGGCTAGATCGCGAGCGTTGCGAAAGGAACGTCGTGCGTCTTCCAGCGCCCCGCGCCGCTGCAAAATGGTACCGAGCAAAAAATGAGCAAGCTCAAGTGAACGATCCAGAAACAAAGCGCGCTGGGCTGCTTGCACGGCTTCCACATCAAGATTCAGTTCCATCAACAGCACAGCATGCAAGTAGTGTAACTCTGCGACCAGGGGATGACGACTTACAAACATCGTACACTTTTTGATTGCTGAATCCGTGCTTAGATTTGCGAGTGCCTTGACCTGAATGACGCAAGCAGCGGGATCTAGTGGATGCAAGTCCGCAAGTTCGACGGCTCGAGCGTACTCGCCGCGCCCAAGTGCCGCGCGAGCAGCCGCCACCTCAACACTCGCGTTCATTTCGAGCCGTGTAAGAGGCTGGCTTGCAACCCCACGTCCGGAGAGCAAGTCGAGTGTCGTCGTGGACGACGCAGGAACCAGCGGCTCCGTAGCTTTGTCGGTGGCGGACGTTACCGAGTCGTCGCTCGTCGCAGCTGCTGGCTTTCGGTAGAAGACTCCAAAATCCGTAACCACGGTCTCGAATGGCGCGTATTCACCAACGGACGGATCACCTGAGGCGGTAATTAACCAACCACCTTCGGCAAGACAGCGGTACAGCCGCTCTGAAACCTCGCAAATGGTTGACCGTCCCAAATAGATTAAGACATTCCGACAGAGGATCAAATCCAGCGCTTCTGTGCTTGTCACATGGGATGGATAGACGTCCATGGCGAGGTTCAGGAACTCGAATCGAACCAACCGGCGAATCCGCTCCTCGACTATGTTCACACCGTCAACATGAGAGAGGTACTTCTTCGCAGCTGACGCTCGTTCCCCTCGCAACGACCAGTCGCGATAGACACCCTGACGCGCTTTCGCCAAAGCTTCCGAAGAAATGTCGGTAGCCAAGATCTCACATCGCCTCGCTAGGCCTTCTTCGTCGCAAACCATCGCAAGTGAGTAAGGCTCCTCGCCAGAAGCGCACGCCGCGCTCCAAATTCGCACTCGGTGCTCAATTCCTCTTCGACGCAGGATCTCCGGCAGTATCTCACGTCGAATACCTTCAAACTGGCTCGGCTCGCGGAAAAAGTACGTTTCACCAACGGTCAGTTCGACGATCAAATTATCTAAAGCCTCAACGTCATATGCCAGTAGCTTCGCGTACTCCGTTGAATCGGCGACTCTGCTCCGTTTCATCGCGGTCGCTATCCCTGCCTTAATCGACTCGCGCTGAGTTGCACGAAAGACAAGTCCCGTGCGCGCGCGGAGAGTCGACACAATCGACTGGTAAGCCGCGTCCGTCCAGACAATTTCATTCATGCTGATGGCCCCTTTGCTTGCGAATCGGTCAGCACAAAGACGTGGCCAGCGTCATCTAACGCCACCAACCTCTCGACATCAATCACATGAACGAGACCATCCTCTGTAGTCGCAACGCACTCAACTAACCCGGTCTGTGATAAGACGGAACTCGCGAGTTGGACATCTTCCGTTGCCAGGTCAACGAGGTCGATTGCGATGTCAACATGCAACGCGAGCGTTCTCTCTTGAGTCGCGACAACGATGAAGTAATCGGTGTGGCGTAACTTTCTCGATTCGAGCGCAAACAACCGTCGTACATTTACAACCGGCAAGACCAGTCCTCGAAGATTCAGTAGCCCCTCGATCATTTCAGAGGCTTGCGCGAGGGGCGACAGCTTAACCGCGCGTACAACTTCCCTGACGTTGATAACTTTGACGCCGAATCGTTTATCGCCGATTTCAAATAAGAGAACTTCCAAAGGATGGCGCCCTTGAAGTGATCGAACGGGCCAACGAATGAGACTCGCTCTTTATTCTAATGGAGCAAGTTCAGAGCTCCACATATTTAACGATTACAACGGTGAAATCGTTTACGCGGGCCCCATAAGTCAGCTCGTGAGTTCAGTCGTGGGCAGACGCTCATCGACTGGACTTATGCGCGCAGGACATTCCCCTATCGAGAGAACGTCTCTTTACTCAAACGCAATTAGAGCCTCGGACTCTGAATCGCAGATTTTGAAAAGCGTCCCTTCCAGATTAAGCACTTTGAGCGACATCCGCACGTTGCGTTGGAGGTCGCAGAGCACCATCTGGCCTCCGTATTCGTGAACCGCCTTGCGCACATCGACCAAAACTCCAATCGCATTCGACCCCATGAACTCAACGCTCTTGAGGTTCAGAATGAGCTTATTTGGTGAGTTCGAAGTGACAAAATCCGTCAACTCGTCTCGAAGTTGTTCCTGAAAGTCCAGTTCGGACAATTCTTTGGCTTTGATGTCAACGATCGTGATTTCGCCGGACTTGCGCAGATCAAATCTTTGGTAATCCGTCATGCGGTCGCTCACAAAGAGGAGTCGAATACTTGCTCCACCGCCGTGGGGCGCATCAGAACCGATTATGCTCGTGCCCCACCAGAATAGCCATTGCATCGTCAGGTGTCAAAAGGCAGCGGCGGGATCACATATTGTGGTGAACGGCGTCGACTGAATCGACACGACCGTTTGCCTCACCCACCTCTCTCAAACAATCCCCGAGATTGAAACTTGTCAGCGAATGCCACGACCCGCTGAAGCAAAACAGCAAAGCGGTAGTTGAGTTCGCGGAACTCAACTACCGCTTCGATAAAATCTCGGAGTACCAGCTAAATGGTGCGACTATACACAGGCCCCTGCCAGACCGGCGCTGATAATCTCTTGCTCCAGGCTCTGGACTCTGCCAGAAGCGTGAAACTGGTTGGCGAGCATAGCTCGACCAGTCTTGGTCCAAACGCCAATCGTTCGGAGAACTTCTTTCGTTGTGGGGCAGTGGAAGGTCACTTTGATGGGAGTGATTTCGTTGATCGTGAATCCTTCCTCGTCGTGCGAGTAGTTCACGAGCAACTCGACCTTGCGATTGGTCTCTTCGTCCTCCCATACCGATTGGTAACTGTTCATACGGTCACTCCCATTCAAATCTGTTTCTATGTCAAATCTGTAAACACAAATCGCGCTCGACTTCCCGGCCCGGGCCAGACAGCCAGCGCGAATCTCGAATTATAGTTACGGATTCGGTTTTCAGCTGCCCCGGTTTAACCGGTTCTTGAAAAAATGTCGAAAAAACAGGTGGGTCGCGGTGATGAGATATGACAGCACATCTGTCATGCCCCGCCGAAGCTAAAAAGCTCGGTTTTTGATATGTTGATCGGGCGATTCGTGAATCGGTGCGATCTTCAAACTTCGCGTGAAAATAGTAGGAAAACCAGGAAACACTGTATGCAGGCAAAAGAAATCAAGCCCGGGGCGGTCGTCGTCTATAATGACTCGCCGATTTTGATCGAGTCGATGAACGTCCAGTCCCCCTCCGCACGGGGTGCAGCGACTCTTTACAAATTTCGCGGGCGAAACCTCGTGACCAAGCAAAAGACGGACATCACATTGAAAGGTGGTGATGTTTTGGGCGAAGCTGACTTTCAACGTCGCCCGGTCAAGCTCATGTACAGCGATGCTACCGACATGCATTTTCTCGATGATCAAGACTTTAACGAGTGGATACTCCCGCTCGATGAGGTCGGCGACGCCAAGGGTTACATCACCGAGGGCTTAGAGGGAATGCAGTGTCTGATCTACAACGATGAGTGTATTGGCGTACAACTGCCAACTACCATCGAACTAACGATTACTCAGTGCGATCCCGGAGCGCGTGGCAACTCCGCGACGGGGCGGACGAAGCCGGCGACGCTCGAGACGGGCCTCGTCGTCCAAGTCCCCGAATTCATCAAGGAAGGCGAGAGAATCAAAGTCGATTCGCGCACCGCTGAGTTCCTGTCGCGGGCCTAGTTTTTCGACACGCGAAACCTAACCGGAGTCCTTGGGGTTTAAGCCGTTGTCACTGCTACAGAATCTCGGAAATGTATCATGAATCGCCTCGCCCTCACCTTGCTTTGTTGCTTGCTCGTTCTAACAGTCCACGCCGATGAGCAACCCATTTCTCCGCGGATCGGTGAAGTCGCGCCAAGGTTTTCTCTGGGCGACTCTCGTGGCAAGCAGTGGAGTTCAGACGACTTTCGCGACCAGCAAGTGCTTGTCGTGACATTCCTGGGGACAGAGTGCCCGCTGGTGAAACTCTACTCTCAGCGTCTGCAGGCCATGGCCACTGAGTTTTCCGGACAAGGAGTTGCTTTCGTCGGCATCAATCCCAACCAGCAAGATTCGTTGACCGAATTAGGTCACTTTGCCAAAGCACATGAAATCAGTTTTCCGCTGCTGAAGGATCCTGGCAACCGAGTTGCGGATCAATTTGGTGCAACGCGGACTCCGGAAGTTTTCGTCTACGACAAGTCGAGGCAGCTGCGTTATCACGGTCGGATCGATGACCAATACACCTACGGGATTCAACGCCCGAAAGTGGAGCATGAGTATTTACGGGAAGCAATCGATGCCCTACTCACTCAAAAGCAGGTCAAAATCGCGGAAACCGAAACGATCGGGTGCTTGATTGGACGAGTCGCCGAGCCCGATCCGACCAGCACGGTTACTTACTCAAAACAGATCAGCCGGATTCTACAGCGGCGATGCATCGAATGTCATCGTGAGGGCGAGATCGCGCCATTTTCATTGACCAGCTACGACGATGCGGCTGGCTGGGGCGAAATGATTGCTGAGGTTGTCGAGCAACAGCGAATGCCGCCCTGGCACGCCAATCCCGCACATGGCAACTTTGCCAATGAGGCCCGGTTGACCGACGAAGAGAAAAATCTGATCTACGATTGGGTCGCCAGCGGCGCGCCAGAAGGAGATCCGTCAGACCTACCGCCACCACAGGAATTCGTCGACGGTTGGCGAATCGGGAATCCTGATCTGATCGTGAAGATGTCAAACAAGCCGTTCAAAGTCCCTGCCGAAGGTGAAGTTCGGTACCAGTATTTCAGCGTCGATCCTGGCTTCAGAGAAGACAAGTGGGTTAAGGCGGCCGAGTGCCGTCCGGGAAATCGGGCTGTCGTCCATCACATCATTGTTGCTGCGAGCTCGCCTGAGCGAGTTGCAAAGCGAATTCATGGTGACCTCGAATCCGACTGGTTGACAGCAACAGCTCCGGGAGCGCGGCCTCTGATTCTGCCCGATGGCCTGGCAAAGCGGATTCCCGCAGGATCACGGCTCATCTTTCAAATGCACTACACGCCTAATGGAACGGAGCAAGAAGACCTGAGTAGTGTTGGCTTGGTGTTCGCGGATCCAGAAACAGTCAAACGTGAAGTCATTACGCAGAAAGCGGCACAATCCCGCTTTGAGATTCCTCCAGGTGCGAGCAATCACGAAGTCACTGCCAACATGACTTTCTCTCAAGACACACTGATGCTGGCAATGTTCCCACACATGCACCTGCGTGGAAAATCGTTCCGCTATACAGCCACGTATCCAGACAATCGCGAAGAAATTCTACTCGACATCCCGCATTACGATTTCAATTGGCAGAACTCTTACGCTTTCAAAGAGGCGAAGTTTATGCCAGCTGGAACGAAGCTGACCTGCGTCGCCCACTACGATAACTCTGCCGCCAATCTTGCTAATCCAGATCCCACAACCGCCGTTCGGTGGGGCGACCAGACCTGGGAGGAGATGATGATTGGTTACTTCGACATGGCGATCGTCGACCAGGATCTCACAAAGTCGTCGCATACTCGCCGCACCGACGAGTTCCTCAAGCAATATCACGAGGGAACCACAGGATTTTCCGAACCCGTCAAACAGCTTGCGCGGACAGCTTTGGAATCCGATGACACATTGCGAACATTGGGCGGCGAGCTACTGAAAGTCATGCCGCAGCTAGATCGCATCGATTGGGTCACGCTAGAAGTGCGCACTTTGCATGTCCGCCGCGTTGCTCAATCCGGAGGCGCAGGGCAAGCAAGATCTGGTCTGAAAGTACCTGCCGCTCGTCTGCGGTTGACTGAGTATGCCGAAGGTGATCAGACGGTTACGCACGCAAGAACCAGCGAAGTCAACGCACCGGACTTCAAATTATTGGGGCGTCGATTCGCCTCGAGTATGCACGTTCCCGTCGTCGTTGATGACGTCCGCGGCGTCGTCAGCTTCTGGAGTACAGAGATTGATGCCTTTCCAACGGAAGCCGTTGAAATCCTCGAACCACTCGCCAAGCAATTGGGCCTGCCGAATCAGTAATTAATCTCGGATGCGAATTAGTCTCGGACACGTAGCGCCACGAGAGCGACGCCGGAAAACACCAATACATATGCCGCGAGAGCCACGCATCCCCATGCAGGTGACCAGGCTTCGGACAACGTCAGGTACTCCGCATCGCGCAGTCTAGCCTGCACTGAATTCTCCAAGGTCGTCAGCAAACCTTGAAATCCCCAGTAAGTCGGAATACACAGCTGGGAAAACTCTCGCGTGTAATTCTGCAACGGCGCGATCAGCCCGGCCAAGATGATTTGTGGAATCAATACCATGGGAACAACAGTCGCGGCCAGATCTTCGGTCGTGGCCAACGCGGAGATCGCCAGCCCCATCGCAACGCCGGTCGTCGCCGCCAACGACAGTAACAACCACTGCTCGATCGCATCGCCACCCAGATGCGTAAAGCGATTGACGATCCAATAGAACAGTGACACTTGCAAGATACTGACTAAGGCCAGCAGGACGAACTTTGAGCTGTAGTAACCCAGGACCCGAAGCCCAACATCCCGTTCTTTGCCATAGATCGTTGCTTCTTTCACGATTTCCTTGGCAGAATTGTTGCAACCGAACCAGATACAAGAGATGCACAGCAAGAATAGGAGCTTGGACGAGAGATCCGTGCGCATTGCAAGCTCGGCTTCAACTCGCAGCTCTTCGCGTTGTTTGTCGCGCTGACGAATGAACTCTTCGTCAGCTTCCAGAAACGCCCGATCTTCAGACGACATCGTGCTCAAGGAGCCGCCGTATTGCAACTCATATAACTGCTCTTCGCGTGCTGTAACTTCGGTATCAACATTGAGGTTCGAGATGTCACCAAACAACCACACCAAAAGTCCGGCAATGACAAGGCATTGCCCGAAGATCATCGCTAACGCTCGCTTGTCGGCCCATTGAATCGCGAGATAACGCCGTAGCAAGACGTGAAACTGCCGCCACATCACTTTCAATTGAAATCCCCGGCGTCGTTGAACCGGTTTGGCTTCGCTGTTCGTGGTCGCTGGCAAGCGTCTTTCGACATACTCCTTGTAGATTGCGCTGTTGCGAAAGCTGTCTTTCCATTCTCCCGGAGTACGTTGTCTGAGAACCTGGTATACATCACCAAGCCGTTTTATCCCAAAGTACTCTAACGCGGTCTCTGGAGGTCCGAAATATGCGAGGACGCCACCTTCAGCCAGGATCGCCACCAAGTGGCAATTATCAGGTACGTAACTGAGGCTGTGGGTGACGCACACGAGCGTCTTGCCTTCGTCTGCCATGCGACGAAACATTCGCATCATTTCCGAATCGGTCTGCTCGTCGAGCCCGGAAGTGACTTCGTCAAGAAAGATCAAGCTTGGGTTGCTGATCGCTTCGTTGGCCCAGCTCGCTCGCTTGATCTGACCGCCGCTAAGCTGGCGGATTTGCGTGAACTGACGTTGTACCAAACTCACGGTATCGAGTGTCTCATCAATTCTTGCCTCGATGTCGCGGCGAGACATATCGCTCGGAAGTCGCATCTTTGCCGTATACCACAACGCCGTCTTGAGTGGCAGCACATCGTGCATGACATCGCGTTGTGGAACGACCGCCAGATTCTGCTTCAAGGCGTCGAAGTGAGCGTAAAGATTTTCGCCGTTCAGCAAGACTTGCCCTTGATTGGCTGGCACTCGAGCACTCAAAGCCGAGAGCAGCGTCGTCTTCCCAGAGCCGCTAGGCCCGAGGATGCACACAAACTCCCGCGGTCGCACGACCAAAGATACGTCGTCGAGAATGACCTTTTCCATGCCTCGATTCATGCGATCGGCGACTCGCCGCACGAGATTGCGTGCGACGAGCTCAACATTGTTTTCTCGACAGAGCGGGTACAACGCGTGGCTTCGAAAAATCCAGGTGTGCGGCCCGATCTGAACACGTGCGCCATCCGTGATCACTGTCGGAGCGGTGATCCGCTCGCCGTTCACGAACGTATGATTTGCGCTCTTTAGGTCCGTGATGGTTGCGTAGGGACCGGTCCGTTCAATCGCAGCATGCATCCGCGAGACGCGGACATCTGGGAGACAGATGTCAGACCGCTCGGAATCTCGCCCGATAATCGCTCGCTTGTCGGGCAGAGGAATTGCGCCCGGAATGTCTAACGGAACAACCGAACCGGTCATTTGGCGGATCTGGTCGAAGGGAACTCGCATCGTCTCGCCAGCCTGGATCGTTCGTTTCGCTTCTGCGGGACCGACCGCCTGCGGCGGCACGTCGAGCAACTGGCTGATGAGCCAGAGATTCGCCGAGTAGGAACTTGACGTATTTGCGTCCGCGTGTTCGACGAAAACCAAGACACACTCGCCTGCTTGAATGATTGATAGATGTTCAAGCGGCGACTTGGTGCTAACCTGCTTTTGACTCAGGCTCAGCGGGATTTCAGCGTCGGCCGGAGTCAGGAGCCATCGGTCATGCTCTTGTGTAATGCTAAAGAGCGTCCGCCCCGGATGGGAATCGTCCAGTGAAATGCCGGAACCTTGATCGGAACTGACGCGGATTTCCGTACGTTCGCGGAAGAGGTGAGAACGCTCGGTCGCAATCTCATAGAGATAGGGATAGCTGTCGCTGTTCACCCTGTCATCTTCAATGAAGCGTTCTTTAATTTACGAGGTAATCTTCTTAAGCGCTTCGCCCGCAGCTTGCCGTACTAATTCGGCGCTGTCGTGTTCGCTAACTTCTTTTAACTTCGCAGTTGCTCGCTCTCCAGTATTCCCGAGCTCACCGAGCATCGTGGCGGCCCCTGCCCTGACGAGTTCGCGTTCATCCTCCAGAGCTTTGAGCAGAAGTGTCGTCGCTTTCACACGACGAGCAGGATTTCCAGGTTGGATCTGCCACAGTGCGAATACAGAGGCGGCTTTGACAATGACGCTTTCGCTGCCCTCAGCGCGTTGAAGCGCTGGAACCGCCGAACGAGCTTCGGCACCGATCTTGCCGAGTGCGTAAGCGGCGCTTGCAGCGGCACCTTCGTTTGTCGACGCGAGCCCTTTGACAAGCACCGGAATCGCATCTTTGGCGCCGGGGCCAATTGCGGATAGTGCGAAGTGAGCTTCCCGAACAAATTCCAGATCCTCCGGACTGTCCGTTTGATCACCAAGTGATGCAACCAAAGCAGGAACCGCTACATCAGCTTCACGACCGAGTCGAGCAATCAACCGAATGGCATAGTGCCGCAGAGCCTTGTTAGACAATGCATCGTCCACATGGCCGAGCGCTTTAGGGCCGAGGCTTGCCAGGGCAGCGATGGCGTTTGCGACAACTGCAGGATCCTTGTCTTCCAATGCCTTCACCAGCAGCGGCGCGACGACTTCCCGGTCCACATCGAATTCCACGATGGCCCGAGCTGCTGCTTGCCGAACATGGACGTCTTCGCTCTTAAACGAGTCAACAAGCAGATTTACCGCTTCTGCGACTAATTCCTTGTTCGCCGGATTCGTCCGAGCGAGTGCCCAAGCGCCGATCGTCCTGCCAAACTCGTCGTCACTCTTCATTACCTTTTGCAGCACTTTGTTAGCTATGCCATCGGAATCTAGCTTTCCCAACGCATAGATTGCCGCATAGCGAACATCCTTGAACTCGTCGTTCTCAGCCACTTTTGCGATGGCGGGTACGGCCGATTTTGCCGCGGCGCCGATCTCGCCTAATGCAACGAGCGCCTCGAGTCGAACCTGCGGTTTTTGAGCGTCGAGCACTTCGACGATCTCGGGAACGGCGTCGGCAGCATCTGGGCCGATTTCTGCCAAAACCAGACAGGCCCAATACTGGGCTTCCTCATGTTTTAGCGCACTCCGCAGCTTAGGCACCGCTTCTTTCCCTTGTTCGGCCAACGAGCCCAGCGCCGGAATGATAACGGACATATCGCCCTGTTCTAAAATCTTCATCACCAGCGGTAGCGTCTTCTCCTGTGGCGGATCGATTCGCCGTAGTGCTGGCAACACCGCTCGTCGTACCAGAGTCTCCTTGTCAAATGCCAATTCGATTAGCTTGTCGGCGGCTGCCATTGCCGGCTTGCCAATGCGTCCTAATGCGTATGCGGCATACGCACGAACTTTCGGGCGATCATCATCTAGTGCCGCGATGAGGTTCGGAACAGCCGCCGCGGCACCCTCACCCACTGCGCCCAGAGTTCGCGCCGCGTGCCACACGATCTCTTCGTCGCTGTCGCTGAGTGCAGCTACTAAGGCGGGAACCGCATCCGCGGCACTAGCCCCCTGTTCGGCGATCCCATCCATGGCTTGAACACGGATCAGCTTATCAGAATTGTTAATGTCAGTTATCAGCTGCTGCAGATCAGCAGCTGGGGCTTGCATGCCGGATGCCGCGACCGTGACTAGTATTGCGAGCAAGGAGAGACGAGTGAAACGCATTGTTGGCCTCTGGAAGATTCATCGTGAGCGTTTGAGATCAGATCGACACCGTACTAACCGGCCTGGAAGCCCGCTTCATACGCGAGGCTTTCCAAAAACTTGCGAGCCTCGATAGATGCATTGCCGCCGAGTTGCTGGCTGTACTTTCGTAATTCATCAGTCATCTCTGCAGTAATCTGCTTGACCTGCACGTATTGATCAGGAGTCAGGTAGCCCTTATCCGCGCGTTCGGCGTAGATGGCATCCAACTTTTCGCGATCCTCCTTCATCGAGTCCATGCGCAGACCTAACGGCCAAGCAAGTTCACCAGTTAAGGGATCGATTTTGTTCGCGGATAACCGATCTGGTAGACGAGCCTGACTTAAGCGAATCGCCTGCTGCTGCGTGGGTGGGGCCTGACGCTGCGCCGCACGATATTGCTGATTGATGCTTTTCTTCTGGAAATATGTTTGTGTGTACAACAGGTCGTTTTCGATGCTATTCTTCTGGGCCTGAGTCAGGTTGATCGCCGCTTCCGAATTCATCAAATTCGCCGCACCCTGAGATCGAACGACGTCGGCCATTCCACGAGCAGCACCCTCTTCGGCGGTCGACGCGTGGTGATAGCTTCCGGGACCTACGGCACTAAAGTAAGGATTCAGACCTTGTGCATGGATCAGCACCGTGCTGCCCAGAACGACCAGCAACGCTAACAAAGCAACTCGCATCCTTCTACCTCCAGGGTTTCGCTGAGCGAGGGTTCGATGTGCCAAACTAACTCTAACTCAATAATCACACTTATAGTCACGACGTGCAAGTCGCCTGCCCGTATAGGATAACTACGATTTTTTGGTAAAGCAAAATATCTGCTGTATTATTGACAGTCACACCGGTTTGGCAGCCGCGATTCTTCGGACCTTCGCCATTTCAACACAATTCGCCGATCCCCGCCTGCAAGGCCGCTGATTCGTCAGCATTCGGTCGCTAAACTGAGTCAATGGCGAAATGTGATGAAGGATATATTTGTGAAGTCTGCGGCGAAGATGTCGCGGAAATTACGGACAGCGACCTCTATTTACGCTACGTCGTCGGCATGGTCGACCCAGAAACTTTGCACACGACTCGCGAACGCCACATCCGCTGCAATCCAGCTTTAGGCCAGTTCATCGTCGACGACGCATTCGAAGCAGTTAATTGCACTGGCCCGTTTGACAAGCGAGATCTAGACCCTGAGTTCGTCAGGCAACGCGAGGATCTGATAACTCGAGGTTGGCGTCGGCTGGGTGAGGTCGTAAAACATCGGTTGCCTATTGTCGACTATCCACTTCCAGAAGTCGCTCGTCGAAATCAGATCGCTACCGATTCGACCTAATTCCTTAGTCTCGATACTAGCGCGAGGGCGCCGTGGACGACAACTTCTTCGCCGAGCGCCGCTGGCAGGATTTGATAAGAGGCAGCCAGTGGCGGAAAGACATAGCGGGCAACTTCACGACGAAGCGGTTGAAAAAAGCGTTCTTCGCCAATGAGCGACACGCCCCCTCCCACGACGACGACGTCCGCGGCGGTCACGGTAATCACCTGGCCGATTGCCCAGCCAAGCACGCAAGTTGATTGGAAGATTGCTGAAATCGCAATCGAGTTGCCGGATTGCGCCAGTTCCGCCAACAGTTTGGCCGTGACAACGGACTCCAGTTTGCAGTGTCTCAGTTCGTTCTTTGCAGCCGTATCTTCCGAGGTACCAAGAAGTCTTTCAGCCGCGGCGACGATGCCAGGTCCCGCAGCATATGATTCGACGGTGGCCGCCGGTGTGTCGGCACTTAGCCCCGGACGCAGATGACCAATCTCCGCCACAGCGGGCCGCCCCTCGCCTTGCAGCACTCCGTTTATCACAAGTCCTCCGCCGATCCCGGTGCCAACGGTTACATAGAACACCGTCCGACTCCCCTGCCCTGCCCCATACAGAGCTTCCGCAAGTGCTGCACAATCACAATCGTTGCCAATCACGACCGGGACACCAAGTTTCTGCTCGCACCAACTGACGAGCGGCACATCATCCCAACCAGCGACTTGATGGCTCGTAATGACACATCCCGTTTTGCTATTGACCGGCCCTCCAAATCCGATCCCGATACGTTCGACCCGATGTTCTGCAACTAACTTCTGGCCGACCTCTTCAATTTGGGCCAAGATCCCTGGTGCCCCCTGAGAGATATCGATATCTCGCCGCTCGAAGTCAACAAATTTACCACCATCCCCGGCACCAACACCAAGTTGCAATTTCGTGCCGCCGATTTCGATGCCTAGGAACATAGTCTTGGATGAAAGTGTCTAGGGTTCAAACTCCATTGCCGGGAAGACTCACTCGGCATAGCGCCCTTCGCTGTTGATTCGCGCGAAGACATCATTCAACACCCAATGGAACAGGCATAGGTGTATGCTTTCGACCATTCCCATGTCGTCCAGTTCAACGTGCAATCCGTCTGCCTGTATTTGCTTCAATTTTCCGCCGGAATAGCCGGTTAAGCCAAATGTCACCAAACCGTGACGGTTCGCCCAATCGACGGCTTTCAATACGTTCGAGCTGTTTCCCGATCCGCTGATCGCAATCACCAAGTCGCCTTCACTGCCATAATTCATCAGTTGCTGGACGAAGATCTGATCGTAGGCTAGATCATTTCCTACGGCCATTAACCAACCCGCGTTGTCCGTCAAACTGAGCACCTTCAACCGCTTTTTCGACTCGTCATTCAGGTCACGCTCATGGAGCGTGCTCTTGCCGAGATCTTCTGCCATATGGCTGGCAGTAGTTCCGGAACCACCGTTGCCGAAGATGAACACGAATCGGTCATTCTCCCACGCTTGATAGACGAGATCCGCCCACCGTTGCAACGCGTCCGAGTCGACTCGTTGGACTTCGTCGTTCAAGCGTTGAAGATAAGCGTCCGCAGCTAAAGTCGCTCCCAGCATTATCAAGTTCCGTCCTTCAAAGATGTGTTTTTCGGTCGATACAAGATGGCAATGGTTAACAATATAAGCGCCGTTAGCGCAAATGTGTAACTACGTGGCCAGGCGAACATCACCAGCACTCGATCCGATGCCAAGTACAGACCGGCTGACATGGTAATGCCGATCCAGTTGCAGAGGTTTTGAGCCGCGATCATCCGCCCCTTCTCTCCCGCCGGCGGTCGCGATTGCAGAAAGACTTGAAGCGGTACGGCAAACATACCTGTAAACACTCCCAGGGCAACAAGAGCAATCAGACTGCCCCAATAGCCAAGTAGATGTGGACGTCCGCCCCAACCTTGTGGAGCCAGCAACATCAAGAACAGCACGAGTCCCCATACTCCGGTCTTCAACACGCGTGTGTTAAATTGATTCCTCGAAACCTCGCCAGCAACGACACTGCCGATCGCGATTCCAATACTTACGGCAGCCGTCAACACGCTCGTCCAGAACTCGTTCTGACCGAGTTGTAGCTTTCCCAGGGCAATCACCGCCATCTGAACCATCGCCGCGCCAAGCCAAAACACGCTCGATGCCAACAATGCATTCAAAAGTGGCCGGTCGTCGCGAAGCATGCGCCGCGTCTCGCGAGAGATCCAGAGGGTGCTTGCTTCGAACCTCAGTCCCGGTGCGCTCGCAGGAACGCCTCTCACCATCAACGCCGTCCCGGTTCCGGCAATGGCAACGAGGATGCAAAACACTCCCAACGCCCAGAGTAAGTTTGGGAAGAACAAACCAGCCAGCGCACTTCCAAAAATGATGGCGAGGAATGTCGTCATCAGTATGATGCCGTTGGCCTGGGGCAGGTCGCGTTCGCGAAACAATTCCGGCAAAATGCCGTACTTTCCCGGCCCAAAGAACGCGCTTTGCGAGCCCATGCAGAACAAGACGACCGACAGCATGGCAACCAACGGCGGAGTCACTCCTTGCATTGCATAGATCGCGAAGAGAATTGCTCCCATTGCCATAATCACTATCTCAGCGACCTTGCTGAGGTAAATAACCGTCCGCTTGCCGTTTCGATCTGATAGGTAACCGGCATATCCCGAGAACAGGATGAACGGAACAGAAAAAACTAACGTCCCCAGCCATTGCAGATCTCGTGTCCCTTCCGCCACGGGCACGGCCACGAACAGCAACAACAAGGCCTGCTTAAAGAGATTGTCGTTGAACGCGCCGAGAAACTGCGTCGCCGTCATACCAACAAAAGAACGATCACGAAACAGTGAGGGCGAACCGGTCTCTGGCTCATCAAGAACATCCGCCGCTCCGCCATCAGGCTCATAATCATTGAAGATTTCAGGCATTTAGCTCCGTCCGCCAATCCCCCGGCGTTGAATCCCGTGAATGATCAAAAGACAAAGCTCGAACCAGTCTGAGTTCACGACAAGTCAGAGGCGGTAACAGTCACCTTGCCATTAATGGCGGCTTGTCACCTGGAAGTAACGGCTACTTCGTAAAGGCTAGTCTTTACGCATCCCGATCTCGACGAGGTCACCTTCTGACGCCATCTTGCGGATGTCCTCTGTGATTTTCATCGAGCAATACTTGGGACCACACATGCTGCAGAAATGAGCACTTTTGAAAGTATCCTGCGGCAGGGTCTCGTCGTGATAGGCCCGAGCGGTTTCCGGATCGAGCGACAGCCGAAATTGTTCGTTCCAATCGAACTCGAAGCGAGCCCTGGACAAAGCGTCGTCGCGATCTTGGGCACCCTTACGATGCCGTGCAACGTCGGCCGCATGGGCCGCGATTTTGTAGGCAATTACACCTTGCTTGACATCTTCATTGTTGGGCAGGCCAAGGTGTTCTTTGGGCGTCACGTAACAGAGCATGGCAGCTCCGTGCCAACCTGCGAGCGCCGCACCGATGCCACTGGTAATATGGTCGTAACCGGGAGCGATATCCGTAACCAACGGACCCAAGACATAGAAAGGCGCGCCGTTGCACACTTTGGCTTGGCGTTCCATGTTCATTTGAATTTGATCCATCGGAATGTGCCCCGGTCCCTCCACCATTACTTGCGTACCATTTTCCTGGCCACGTTTGGTCAACTCGCCAAGTACATCCAGTTCGGCGAATTGAGCTTCATCACTGGCATCGGCAATTGAGCCGGGGCGCAACCCGTCACCCAAACTCCAGGTAACGTCATACTCGCGCATGATATCGCACAAGTCATCAAAGTGTGTGTAAAGCGGATTTTGCTTGCGATGCACCATCATCCACTTGGCTATCAATGAGCCCCCACGGCTCACGATGCCGGTCACACGATTCGTGCTAAGATGCAAGTGCTCAAGCAAGACACCGCAATGAACCGTCATATAGTCGACACCCTGCTTCGCCTGATGCTCAACCATGTCCAGGAAGTGCTGAGCATTCATGTCTTCGATGTTGCCACCCAGTTCCTCGAGCATCTGATAGATGGGCACAGTTCCAATCGGAACCGGGGACGCATCAATGATCGCTCGGCGAATATTGTCGATATCTTTGCCGGTCGACAGGTCCATCACCGTGTCCGCACCAAAATGCACGGAGGTGTGGAGCTTTTGCAGCTCTTCACCGGAATCACTGGTAACGGCTGAATTGCCGATATTGGCGTTGATCTTGCACGTTGCCGCCACGCCGATACACATGGGTTCCAAACGGCCCGCAAGATGGACTTTGTTGGCGGGAATGACCATACGACCGGCGGCAACTTCGTCACGAACCAACTCGGAATTCAAATCTTCTCGTTTCGCAACAAACTCCATTTCGGGAGTAATTTCACCAGCTCGGGCGGCTAGGAGTTGAGTCGTCATCGAAAGCATCCTTTCTATCGCACGCAGAACATCGTCGGTGCGTCTTCGCAAGCAAAGAAAGCCAAGGGCCATAAAGAGTTACATTGCACATCGTACCGTTCAACGTGTGCTTGTCAATTCACCGACACACCATCGAATCAGGACATCACGCGACTGACGACAAGGTCCGGACGATCGCCTCAGGGGTGCTATGCAACACAGAGCGGATTTCGTCACAATGCTGCATCCACAATGTGATTCGTCCAACACATTGCGGCCTCACTCATCAACGCGGTGCAGCGGTGCAATTCGAAAGGAAACACAATGAGCAGCAATCCCTATGAGAATCCCTACCAACCAGCTCCAGGTGGAAATTTCGCGGGAGGCGGAGGCCCTCCAGTCGGCAATGCGAGCGAACTAGTGAATATGCCAGCTACCCTGTTACTCGTCGCGGGAGGACTAGGAATAGCAGCGCACCTTCTGGGAATCGTGCTCAATGTTCTCGGTGTTGGAATGGGCGCCGCACAGGGCGAGGGTGGCGCGGACCAAACCGTGATGATGGCTCAGGGAATCGGAGCCATCGTGGGCGCCGCGATCGGACTTGGGTTCGATGCATTAGTCATTGTCGGAGCTCTCAAAATGAAGAAGCTCGAATCCTACGGCCTCGCCATGGCAGCGTCGATCATGGCAATGCTACCTTGTATTTCCTGCGGCTGTCTGCTGGGACTACCGATCGGTATCTGGTCGCTTGTCGTACTGAACAAACCAGAAGTCAAATCCGCTTTCCGTTAGACCCAAAGCCCCAAGAAGAGCCGACGCCCCGGGAGAAATCGGGTTCCTCGCATTCGCGAGCGGCTGTCGCTGGGACGAACGTCATTCGAAGAAAGGCAGTAAGGACCTCTCGACTGTTCCCGCAAAACTAGAATCCGGCGACTCTAGCTCGCCAGGCGCTGAGATCGTTTTGAGTCAGGTTGTGTACGCGCGTGATTTCGTGCGTGGCTTGCCCGTCGACGCCTGCAATAGTCACGGCGATACGCAGCCGTCCGTTATCTTCGTACTGGAAACGCACCTCGATCGGCGTGCCTGCGGGCAAGTCGCGGGGCAGGTTGCGCACCGTGCAGCGCCCAATCGGCATGCAGGCCGAGGGATCGCGACTCTCACCTTCCACGATGTTTGCCACCACAGAGCGCTGCCCTTCTTTCATCGTTGTGAAGACTCGCTTGGCCTTGGCGGGAAGCGGTGTATTGCGGGGAATTAGCACTGCCGTTTGCTTCCGCTTGGTTTTGGCGTCGGTTCCGACAATTCCCAAGCTGTGTGAGTTGACGTTTCGTACTCTCGCCTGCGGGCGACGCCCCTCCAAACGGTCCAACACAAACCCCGCATGAATCGCCGCCCCCTGCGCAACGGCTTCGTCGGGCGACAATGTGTCGTCTGGAACCTGTCCGGCTAACATGGTCAGCATCCCAATCACGGCGGGCATCCGCGTCGATCCGCCCACGGTTAGCACGTGGTCGATATCTTCCCAGCTCAATCCAGTGGCCTGCAGCGTGTGCCGCGTCGTAAACGCGGTCCTCTCCAACAGGTCCTGAGTGATCTCTTCAAAAAACTGCCTCGTCACTTCGAAGCGTTCTGCACGGCCCTGAAAATCGCACGCCACCGACGCTTTCGTTCGCGTCGATAGAGTGCGTTTGGCATCTTCGCACTCTCGCAAAAGACGGCCCAGTGTATTTGGATCTTCTCTTGGATCGATTCCATGCTTCCGGATGAACTGCTCGGCGATATAGTCAACTAACCTTTGATCCCAATCGCGTCCGCCTAGCTGCACGTCACCATCTGTCGCCAGGGTTACGAACTCACCATCCGCAATCTCCATGATCGTCACGTCGAAGGTGCCGCCACCCAGATCATAAACCAGGACTCGCTTCGGTTTATCTAGACTCGCTCCAGGATAAAGGCGACCATGCTGAAAACCGAAAGCCAGCGCCGCCGCAGTCGGCTCGTTGATGATGTCGATGACATCAATCCCGGCAATATAACCCGCATCCTGCGTTGCTTTTCGGCGTACTTCATCAAAATATGCGGGAACCGTCACGACTGCCTTCGAGAATTCGCCGATTTGCCGCTGAGCGTCCAACCGCACTTTTTTGAGGATCCAAGCCTGAATCACTTCCGGCGGATAGTCGACGCCACCGATGGTATGGTGAAAGACCTCCATCCCCAGGTCCCGTTTCGCACACTCGGCGATGAACTCCATGTCCGTGGCCATCGCCTTCGCAGCTTCTTTGCCAACAACGACGTTACCGTCTTCTATTAGCACCACGCTCGGAGTCGTCTTGTCGCCTTCTTGGTTTGAAAGTATTTGAGGACGCCCAGCGTTGTCCAAATGCGCAATTGCGGAGAACGTAGTTCCCAGATCGATGCCAATTGCCGGTGCCGATCTTTGCGGTGGAGTCGCCAACGCTTCGGCCGCTTCTTTCGCGAGTGTCGCCACGTCGGAAGGCTTCTCGAGCCGCAAGGTCTGGGGCGTATCGAGCGTTTTTGTGTCGGGCTCTTTGGATGCGACCTTCGGCATTTGCGAAAGCTGCGACCTCGGAACCACCACACCCATCGACTCTAGATGTGTCTCCAAGTCACTGATTAACTCGGACATCGATTGGTAACGATCCTCTGGACGCTTGGCCAGCATACGGCGAAATACTTCCTCCAGCCATTCGGGCGCATCAGGGCGAGCAGCACGAATTGAGGGGATCGGATCAGTGCGATGCGCCAACAATGTTTTGACCAGCGTCTCGCCCTGGAAGGGAGGAGTTCCGGTCAGTAAGCGATAGAGCGTGCAACCGAGGCTGTAGATATCAGACCGCCGGTCGACATTCGCCGAGTCATCGACTTGCTCAGGTGACATGTATTCGACCGTGCCGATGATGTGGTTTTGCTTGGTCAATCCATCATCACCCATTGGCAGCGTGCTTCGCTCGTCCTCGAAGCGGGCCAACCCCATGTCGAGGATCTTGACGGCTCCCGTCTTGTCAATCAACAAGTTATTGGGCTTGATATCACGGTGAATAATCCCGGTCGCATGGGCATATTCTAGTCCGATGGCAGCTTGCAGCGCACACGACAAGGCCAGATCCATCGCCAGTGGCCCCTGTCGGGTCGCCAATTCGCCGAGCGACTCGCCTTCCACATGCTCCATCACCAAAAAGTGAACACCGTTCTCTTCGTCGGCGTCGAATGCGGTGACAATGTTTGGGTGCGAGAGCTGTGCGGCTGCTTCCACTTCGCGCTGAAATCGCTCGACGGAGCCGGCAGACGACATAGCGGTCTCGGGCAGGACCTTGACCACCACCGGGCGTTTCATCCGCCGATGTTCCGCGACGAACACCTCCCCCATTCCTCCTTCGCCGATCTTGTCCTGAATAACATACTTACCCAGAACAAGCCCCGCGCTCCGACCGGATGCAATTCGACCGACCTGGTACTTCGTTAACCGACCGCGACGAACCAGTTCGGTGGCGAGAGCCTTGACGGAAATCGGACCATCTGTGGGAGGCAGACTCACCTGTAAGGCATGCACTTCCTCGACGGTCATAAGACCGCTCGCCGTTAAACCTTCGAGGAATTCATCGATCGATACCACAATTTGTCCTGAGAACTACGCAC
Source organism: Planctomycetaceae bacterium (assembly GCA_020638995.1). GTDB lineage: Bacteria > Planctomycetota > Planctomycetia > Pirellulales > Pirellulaceae. The sequence goes on along the minus strand of JACKHM010000005.1, from coordinate 28,919 downwards.
CCTCAAACCGGACCACTTCACCGCTGTGTGAAAATATTGTGTGAAAGTATAGCGTGCCGAGGTCCGGAAATCTCCACACAGTCGCATTATTGACACAGAATTGGGTCGGATTCCTATCAGCCAGAAGAATATCAGGCGTTGTGGAAACCAGGCTGGTTGTCGCACAACACCGAACCTCCCCAGACGGTCCTCTGTCGGCTAGAATGCCAAACTTGCGACGAAACCGCCGAGAAGACAAACAATTTGCGTTACTATCGCTGTCTCGTAGGTGGCCAACGGTCACGATGAGAAAAGTGGTGGTAGTAATCCGCACGAACACGTGAAATCACATCTTTTCCGACCAAAGCCTTGGTTAATTGCCCAGTCCACGCAGAAGCAGTGAGAACGACGAATGACGACAGCCACTCCGCAGACGATGTTTGAGAAGATCTGGCATAACCATTTAGTCCATGCCGAGCCTGAGAAACAGGCAATTATTTATGTCGATCTCCAATTAGTACACGAAGTCACCAGCCCTCAGGCGTTCGAGGGACTCCGGCTCGCGGGTCGCAAGGTGCGCCGTCCAAAGAAGACGATTGCGACGCCCGACCACAATATTCCCACAACGGATCGCGCCCTGCCGATCGCGGATCCGATCTCAAAAAAGCAGGTCGATACTCTCCGCAACAATTGCAAGGAATTCGGCATCAAGCTGTACGACCTTAACGACTCGAAGCAAGGAATCGTGCATGTCATCGGCCCGGAATTGGGATATACCCAACCTGGCATGACCGTTGTCTGCGGTGACAGCCACACGGCAACGCATGGGGCTTTCGGAGCGTTGGCCTTTGGTATTGGAACCAGCGAAGTCGAGCACGTCCTCGCCACACAGACGTTGCTGCAGAACTATCCGAAGACCTTGGAGTTGAGAGTCGATGGCACGCTGCCGCCTGGGGTGACAGCTAAGGATATTATCCTGTATCTAATCGGCCAGATCACGACTGACGGCGGAACAGGCTACGTGATCGAATACACCGGCAGCACGATTCGAGCGTTGAGCATGGAAGAACGCATGACCGTCTGCAATATGTCGATCGAAGCTGGGGCGCGAGCCGGAATGATCGCACCGGACGACAAAACCTTCGACTACTTGCGCGGTCGTGAATTTGCGCCCAGCGACTTTGATGCGGCGGTAGCGCGATGGAAGCAGTTGCCTTCTGATCCCGGTGCAACCTACGACAAGTCACTTGCGTTCCGTGCCGCCGATATCGCACCGCAAGTTACCTGGGGAACGAACCCTGGCCAAGTCGCAGCAGTGAATGGAGCCATCCCCGATCCGTCATCGATAGGCGACGAAACTGAGCAGAAGTCAGCCGCTCGCGCGTTGGAGTATATGGATCTCAGAGCCGGCATACCATTCACGGATGTCGCCATTAATCGAGTCTTCATCGGCTCGTGTACAAACGGACGGATTGAAGATTTGCGTGCTGCGGCAAGCGTCGCTAAGGGACATCGAGTGTCGAGTGGCGTGAACGCGATGGTCGTTCCCGGCAGCGGTCAGGTGAAAGCTCAAGCCGAAGCGGAAGGGCTGGACAAAATCTTCACGGAGGCCGGTTTCGAGTGGCGCGAAGCTGGTTGCAGCATGTGTCTCGCCATGAACCCAGATAAACTCGCCCCAGGCGAGCGTTGTGCTTCAACAAGCAATCGCAACTTTGAGGGTCGACAAGGTAAGGGCGGGCGAACTCACCTCGTATCTCCGGCCATGGCGGCTGCGGCTGCTGTCGCCGGCCACTTTGTCGACGTACGCGAGTGGGACTTCAAGTAGGCACCCGTTTTCAATCATTCGTTATTCGCATTGTGGATACCCCAAGTTATGGAACCATTTACAAAGCACGCCGGTCTGGTCGCATCAATGGACCGCGCCGCAGTTGATACTGATCAAATCATTCCCAAGCAATTCCTCAAACGCATCGAACGGACAGGTTTTGGACAGTTCTTGTTTTTCGATTGGCGGTTCAACGAGGATGGGTCAGACAATCCCAACTTTGAACTGAACAAGCCCGAGGCAAAAGGAGCGACGGTCTTGTTGGCCCGCCGCAACTTCGGCTGCGGTTCGAGTCGCGAACACGCCGTCTGGGCTCTCGCTGACTACGGCATTAAAGTCATCATCGCGCCGTCGTTCGCCGACATCTTCTATAACAACTGCTTCAAGAATTCGGTGCTGCCCATCAAATTGAGCGAAGAAACGGTTGAGCAATTGTTCGCCCTGGCCGCGAAGCACCCGGAATATCGGCTTTCCGTCGATCTTGAGGCGCAAACTATAACCGATGAATACGGCCTCAAACTCTCATTCGAAATCGACGAATCTCGCCGACGTAACATGCTGCAAGGCTTGGACGACATTGCCTTGACGCTGCTACAAGAGGACAAGATTTCGGCTTATGAGGCCGGAAAGCGATTCGTTTCGCAGACCTGATGACTTGATAAGCCGCGAGTCCGAGCGGCAACTTCCGCCGCAAGTACTTGGCAACGCGGTAGAGCAACATGGGTCACCGAGCCTGCCTCGCCAGTTGGCCTTCGCGCCAGGCGTCGAAATAACGCTTAAATCCCCGCGATGTCGATTCACTTGCGTTGGCGAGGTGCTGTTGAATTGCCTCATCGATTAAGGAATGGCCCGACGCTTGGAGCAGTAACGCTGTTTGTGCTGCAACGGCGGAATCGTAGTGGGAGAGGTCGTTAAACAAAACCTGCAGATCACCACGGGCTCGCGATACGATTTCCTCAGCATAGTGCCGTGCAGAACTGCGTTCACCGTCTCCATCCGCGTCGAGCCAGACCGCCCCGCTGCAACCGAGCACACTCGTCTTAGGATCGATTGTATCGGGCTGATAGGGCTTCGCAGTCCTCCAATGCAAACTCTGAATTCCAGGGCCAACCGCGATCGCAACAAGATGGCGATCGTAATGCGCGGTGGACAGCTTCCACTGGTCTGCCCACAAAACTCCTGCGAGTTGCGCGCGATGATCGCCGTCCTCGACGGCTTGCTCTCGTACCAATTCTCCATTTGCAAATAGCATAACTTTGTCAACACTGACCCAACGCGGACCGAGGATTCGCAAGTCGACGGTCACTTCATCGCCAGCAACTTTCGCCAAGTCTCCCGATTGATATCGCCCATTGACTTTCAGCTCGGCAAGCAGACCGTAACTGACCATGACATTGCCGTGCATAAAACTTTCGGTTGCCCGAGCAACGTCGATGTTCGAGGCATCTCGGTCGTCACAGCGAATGTATGTTCTCCCCTGACCAACAAAGTGCCGTCCGACGTCATGTGAATCGCTGCTCCCAACCGGCGTGATGGAGTAGCCTCGATTCAATAACGCCATCCAATCATGGAATAGCTGTAACACATCGGTTTGAGTTGCACCCGAATTCACAACTTCCATAGCGTTAAAGCCCATATACCAACCAGCCGTATTCTCCCCCACAGCATCGTTAAATTGTTGAGGGGCAAAAGGTGTTGTACCGCCGTGAACATCACGAGCATGATTGAGGATCGCAACTTGAACACCTGGAACATCAAAAATGTTACCTAGCGTCTGCTTCCACTCGTCGGATCGATGATCGGGAGTCTTTGCCCCCTGAGCGACGGGAAAGATATTGAAGTGGCCGGTGCGTGTAGTAACTTCATTGCCGACGACAGGCGTGAAATACCTGCGCACCTTCATCTCGCGTGCAAACGGATCATGGTCTATGTGCGCGTTGTGATCGGTGGCAACCGGCAACTCGATCCCTTCTGCTGCGAGCGTAATCATACGCTCCTGGACGGTCGCGTCACCATGCCCGGAATGCGTGCGGGTATGAACGTGTGTGTCGCACGCAACATATCCCTCTGTCGGGACTTCCCGTCGAATGGAAAGTGTGCGGCTGATTTTATCTCCTGCTTTGACGGCCAACTCCGACTCGTCGATCGAATATTCAAAGCCGCGCCCGACAATCACACGATAAGAACCCTCCGGCAATCCAAATGACGCATGCCCCGTTGACGTGTAGACGATGCCCGGGCGCACTGCCAAATGGTCGTTGGATTGGCACCCTGGTGTTTGTAACGCCCCGTCAGCATTCAATATCGTGATTCGACAAGGAATCGGCTGTTGTCGATCGGCATCAACGACGGACAGATCGACCGTGGCTTCGCCAAGAACTTGTGTAACAGATCGGTCATCAATCCAGATATCGCCAACTCGAATGTCGTCGGATTGATTACCTTGTTGCTCTATCCGCAGCTGATTGACTCCGTCGACGAGAATTCCTGGGGGAACTTGGAAGTAGATGACCATATCATTCTCGTCAATCAGCAAGCCTCCCAAGTCCTCGTTGTTCAACCGGACTTTCCAAGTTTGCTTCACATCTTGCTGGCGGAGCCGAAGCGTTGATACCTTGTCACTTGACTTCGCTGCGAAACTCAAGCTTAATCGAGTCGACTCCGGAGTCTCGGGGAAGTCGGACCACTCGCGTTCGGCACCGACTCGCAAGTGGTGCATCCTGATCGTGATCGGATTTGGTTCCGCACGAACTTGTTGCCCGAGTGCGTAAACGAGAAGCAATACCGACATTAGGCGAGCGACAGACATCAAACACTCCTGAAGGCAGCCAAGTTGGTTGACGGACCCCTATATGAACGACGGACCCAGTTCACGTAATTATGCTGACAATTCAAGAGCACGATCAAGATTCATTGAACTCTGACGGAGAATAAACATGTTTGCAAGACAATCGGGCGCCGCCGCTTTACTCGCCGCGATCCTGTGCGTAACGCCAATCGATGCGGATGAAGCAAAGCAGCTGTTCAATGGCGAGTCCCTTGATGGGTGGATTCAGAGGGGTGGCAAGGCTATATACCGAGTCGAGAATGGCGTCATCGTCGGAGAGTCGGTGCCCGATACGCCGAATAGTTTCTTGTGTACTGAAAAGACGTACGGCGACTTTGTGCTGGAGTATGAATACAAGTGCGATGACCGCTTGAATTCGGGCGTGCAATTTCGCAGTAACGTCTTCGAAGAGGACACTGAAATAGAAGTAGGAGGCAAGAAGAAAAGGATCGCAGCAGGTCGGGTACACGGCTATCAAGTCGAGATCGATCCAAACAAACCCGATCGACTATGGTCTGGCGGGATCTATGACGAAGGGCGTCGCGGCTGGCTGTTCCCTGGCATTTGTGGTGGCGATCCACAGGCCTTTACGAAGCAAGGCCAGAGGATTTTCAAACCGGGCGAGTGGAACGCGGTGCGGGTCGAGTGCAACGGGAATTCGATCAAGACATGGTTGAACGGTGAATTGCGAGCAGAGTTCACGGATGACATGACAGCCTCGGGATTCATCGCCTTACAGGTGCATGGAATTGGCAAGAACGCGGATGCGGTCGGCACAACCGTTCAGTGGCGAAACTTGGTGCTCCGAGAATTGAAGTAGTTCGCGATGACCTCGGGTGACCGAAATGGTTGTGGTTCCGGTCGCGTAATCTGGAGAAGGTTTCCCGTTTCTTTCGGACGCGACGGAGAATCGTATTCGTTCGCGAATTTCGCGGGCGATCCGCTGGAGTTGCCAGCCGGTGGCGACGATTCTGGAGTGATGGACGGGTCGAAGGTAAACTGGTCGGAAACGTACGTTACAACTCCGTTTGACACCGAGGACCTCAAAACCTCAGCCAATGCACAAGTGACCATGATTTCCTTATCCACTGGAGAGCGGCCCACGTGAATCTCGCACGATCTTTCGCTCCATACTCTCCTCCCACATCCAACTTGGTCGACAGCCTCCGCTACTGGACGGAGCAGACGCCGGAACGCACCGCTTTCTATTTTTCAGACGGCGACGAAGAGGAAATCCTGTTGAGCTACGGGGCCTTAGACCTCCGAGCACGAGCGATTGGCGCGCACTTGGTTTCACAGGGAATGCGCGGTGAGCGAGTCTTGTTGTTATACCCGCCCGGTCTGGATTTCGTGAGCGGATTCATGGGTTGCCTCTACGCGGGAGCGACCGCGATACCGGCTTATCCGCCTCGCCGAAATAGGTACATGTCGCGGATTGACGCAATTTCGGACGATGCACAAGCCAAGGCAGCATTAACCGTGGCGGATGTCGCAGATCGCGTTCAAGGAATGCTGAAGGAAGCACCCTCACTACAGTCAGCCAAGTGGATCGCAACTGACCAAATCTCCGATACTGAAGCAGAAGCTTGGGAGCCTCCGAGGTTTGAAAACTCGTCTCTCGCGGTGTTGCAATATACGTCGGGTTCCACCGGTAATCCTAAGGGCGTGATGCTCTCTCACTCCAACATGATCCACAATTGCCAACTGATCGTGGACTCATTCGAAGCAGACTCCGAAACGGTGGGTTTGAGTTGGCTGCCGACTTACCACGATATGGGGCTCGTTGGCGGAGTGTTGATGCCATTGTTTATCGGGCGACCCAACGTGCTGATGTCGCCGATGTCGTTTCTGCAAAAGCCGGTACGCTGGTTGCGAGGCATTACGAAGTATGATGTAACGATCAGTGGTGGACCGAACTTTGCTTACGATCTGTGTGTTGACAAGATCACCGACGACGAACTCGATGGGCTCGACCTCCAAAGCTGGCTCGTCGCGTTTAACGGAGCGGAACCAATTCGCTCCACGACCTTAAGAGCGTTCATCGAACGATTCACGCCCGTGGGTTTCCGCGGCGAAGCCTGCTATCCCTGCTACGGTATGGCGGAGACCACCTTGATCGTAACGGGCAGTCACCGAAAAGATCCGCCAATTATTCGTGCTTTCGATGGTGACGCGTTGGATGAGCATCGCGTGGTGCCAGCAGCAGTCAACGAAGCGGGCGCACGCGAACTCGTCGGTTGTGGACATGTCTTGCCGGAAGAAGAGGTCATTATCGTCGACCCCGAAAGCCGCAAACCACTGCCCGAACATCAGGTAGGTGAGATCTGGGTACGCAGCCAAAGCGTGGGACAGGGCTATTGGGACAAGCCAGACATTACAAACGAGACATTCAGAGCTACAACTTCCCGGGGCGAGTCGGGCTATCTTCGCACCGGCGATTTGGGATTCATGGATCATGGCGAGCTATTCGTCACAGGACGCCTCAAGGATTTGATCATCGTTCGCGGTGTTAATCGATATCCCCAAGACATCGAGCAGACGGTCGAACGAACAGATCCTCGGTTGCAGGCTGGTGCGGCAGCGGCGTTCGCGGTCGATCTGAACGGACGTGAGTGCTTGATAGTAATGACGGAAGTGGAACGGACCCGTCACAAGGACTGGTCAAAGGTGATTCAAGCGATTCGAAGCAATGTGACTCGCGAGCATGAATTGCCACCCGACGTAATTGCTCTGGTTCGCTTCGGCTCGATGCCCAAGACATCGAGCGGCAAGATCCAGCGTCACGCCTGCCGAGCCGCCTTTTTGGAAGACTCGCTGCCGGTGATCGCTCGATGGACAGCCTGGTCCGGCGGTGAAGAAGGTGCCGACCTGGAAGCGGTCGTCATTGAATCGACAGCGGCCACCACGACGTCGCGAGCGCCACAGCGAGAGAATCTGCGCGAGGAGTTAAACGAGCATGTCGCAGAAGTCGTCATGCATCACGTCCGCGAAGTTGCAAAAGAGCGGGCGAAAGACATGACAATTGATTCGAACATCGTCGAAATGGGCCTGGACTCGTTGGAACGATTGCAAATTGCGCATGCTCTCGAAGAGGCATTTGGAGGCCGCTTTCCGGAAGACGTGCTCTCGGAAATCGAAACCTGCCGTGCCGTGACGATGGCGGTGCAGACGTACATCGGCACAGAAACGCGAGTCCGCGACTTGCCCTCGTCTTTCACGAAGCGGGTCCCGGCAATACGCGACATTCCGCCCGCGGATTACTTATTCGCCGAGATGGCCGAGTACAAACGGCTTCAACAACAAGCCACGTTGCTCTCATTCTCCGGCATCCCCAATCCCTATTTCACTCGACACGAAGGAGTTACGAACGACCGCACGATCATTGATGGTAGAGAATTGATCAGTTGGTCGAGCTATAACTACCTCGGCATGTCTGGCGATCCCGCCGTCGCCAAGGCCGCTTGTGAAGCAGCGATGAAATTCGGCACTAGCGTGTCGGCAAGTCGTCTCGTCTCCGGAGAGAAGACGATTCACAGCGAACTCGAGCGAGAAATCGCAGCTTTCCTTGGTGTCGACGACGCGGTCGTCTTTGTTGGTGGCCACTCCACGAACGAAACGACCATCGGCCACCTCTTCGGCCCAGGCGATTTGATCCTGCATGACGCGTTGTCGCACAACAGTATCATGCAGGGTGCTATTCTCTCGGGCGCTAGGCGTCGTGGCTTTGGTCACAACGACTGGGCGCAACTCGATGCGATTTTGGAGGAGATTCGTCATGAGTATCGACGTGTGCTAGTCGTCATCGAGGGCGTATACAGCATGGACGGTGACTATCCCGACCTCGCGAAGTTTGTCGAGGTCAAGTGCCGCCATAAGGTATTTCTGATGGTTGACGAAGCACACTCCATGGGAACGATGGGAGCGACGGGGCGAGGGATCAGTGAACACTTCGGAGTTGATGCGAACGATGTGGATATTTGGATGGGGACGCTTAGCAAGTCATTCGGCACGTGCGGTGGTTACATCGCAGGCTGTAAGGAATTGATTGAGTACTTAAAATATACGGCTCCCGGATTCGTATACAGCGTCGGACTTTCCCCACCAAACTGTGCGGCCGCCTTAGCCTCGCTACGTCTGCTCCAAAAAGAGCCAGAGCGTGTGGCCCGCGTCCAAGCAAATTCAAAGCGATTCCTGGAATTGGCGAAAGCAAAGGGATTGAATACCGGATTCAGCAACAACACGCCTGTGATTCCTGTGATCATCGGCAACTCGCTCAACGCGCTTCGTCTATCGCGATCGCTGTTCGATAGCGGGATCAACGTGCAGCCAATCCTGTATCCTGCCGTTGAAGAGTCCGCAGCGCGGCTTCGCTTCTTCGTTACGTCGCTGCACACGGAACAACAAATAGAAAGTACCGTCGAGGCGGTCTCACGAAACTTACTGGAGATTGACCCGAGTTGCATTAGCAGTTAAACATGGCAACCCCGCGGCGACTGACGCAGTATATTCCCGGCAGCCAGTTTACGATCGCGCGGACAAGAAATGGGATTGCGTGCTCAGGTCACCCTTCTAAAATACAAATCAGATTACAATTTCGAGGCTTCGGGAGACTTTTTAAAGTGCTAACGGAATCGCAAGTAGAACGCAGTTTTCGCAAGCTGATCAAAGTAGAGGGCCTGATCAACGAGACATTCGAGAAAGCCGAAGAGTTGCTCGAAGAGCTTCGTCCTGAAAGCCCGCTTCGTCACCGGCTATTCTCAGAGCTGGATGAATTGCGGGAAATGACGTCGTCTGAGTAGCGATTGACGCCTGTCCATAGAAAAAGAAGTAACCGCAAGCGGCGCTTCCAAGCCACTCGCGGTTACTTCAGTTCTGTATGTGGACCGACGGACTTACCGCTTGTAGTCGACGCCGAATGTCGTCCCAAACATCGTCACGCTTTGGTCATTTCGGTTGATGTTGTTTCCTCGTCCGATGCCCCGTCCGAGTTCGCTAAACGTGATGCCCAACCTCACCGAAACATCCCGGGTGAGCTCGTAGGCTGCTTCGGCACGTACCTCGCCACCGAACACAAATTCAGTCGCGTTGGCTGAGGTGATCGTGTTATTCAGGAAGACGCCTTCTGGCATTTCATCAACTCCCGTGTTGTTGTAGAAAGTCAGCTCTGAGTGCAGCTGAGTCCGCTGGAACTGAAAGTTCGAGAAGAGGAACGCCCGGATCTCACTTGACAGGTTCCAACGTCCTTTCACCTTATACCAGCGAGCTCCGAACTGGCCGCCGACCATGTGGTTATCAAACCGGGAAGTCAGTTGATCAAACCGCTCGTTCTGAAGCAGCGATGGATCCTGTGTTAGTGGCGGGACTTGTCCAACATCGACGCCCAAATCAGTAATTCGAGAGTAGCTGTCTTGCTCCCAGTAGTCTTGAAAGTTCATGTAGCGAAAGCCGAAGAACGGTTCAATGCGGCTACCATAGTGGAGAGGTTTCCAACGGAACGACTTGTTGATCTCCAGACTCGTATGGTTAGCAGCGTTAAGACTGTCGCGGATGAAATAGCGTCGATCTCCGCTGATGGCATTGTTTTGGTCGCTTAGCGGAACGCCCGGGTTTTGATCCATAACCGTGACGGTGCCACCAGATCGCAAGTCCACGTAGTTTTGACTCACCGTGTTAATCTCGTCGTTCGTATTGAGTACATTGACACGTTCTGCCTCGGTGACTGCGAACACATTCGGACCGCTGATGTTCCAGAACTCAGCAAACCAGCCGTGATCCTCTTCACTCATGTAACCCACGGTGAAGCGATTCCCCCAAGTAAAGTCGCCCTCGGTATGCGAAGGTTCGTCTCTCGGTCGCGAGAAGTAGATGTGCATCCGGTCCGCTGTCGCAAACCAACCGGTCGGTGCTTCAGCACCGTTTCCGAATTCGCCAAACTCAGCGGGTGCGAAGAACTGAAAGTCGTGCGGAAACGCTGTTGTGTCCACAAATGGATGCCAGAGATCTGGATCGTTTCCATCCGGATCGATAATAGGCATGCCCCGATGTATCTCGTGCTGCGCATTCACGTGCGAAACCAGCAAGGCGAGAGCAGCAATCGTTGCGAAAGATCCAAATATTTTGCGTATCGACATGACTTTCTTCCACCTTCGACGGTGACGATGTAACGGTCACGATTCCAGAGCTCCGTCCGGCTGATAGACGAGCCTCGTGACGGTCTTATCGGAAATACGCGTCGCAGAAGTTGAGTAAGAAAGGCAACCCTTACCGAGAATTCCGATAGTACGGGTCGTTTGATGCGCTGCTAGCGATCACATCAAGAACGAAAACGGCCTCCGCAGGGGGGCAGTAACCTGCGAAGGCCAGAAGAGTTGCTTCCGCAGGTGGGGCAGAAACCCGCGAAAGCTGTAGGTACCTAACGACGGTGATTGTGGCATCCGTCTCGCGAACTTGCAAGATACCTGGCAAACAAAAATGCTGTTAACCGCCCCCTCAAGCAGGCGAACCGAATTGCGATCGCCCGCCTAGAGCATATACTTCTTTAGCAAACTCAACACCAGTCGCCAATCTTAGCCCCTCAGTACGACGGTCGCTCGAGTCATTGGAAGCTCGTAAACACGATGTTTCTGTTTCTTATGCAATAAGGTTTCTTTTGCACAACGCTGATCAATAAGGCAAGCACAATGTCTTTCAAACAATTTCAAATCACAATCATCGCGAATTGCTTGTTGCTGCTCGCCTCGAGCGTCTGGGCCGATCCACAGACCGTCGAATCAAAACCAGATTTCTTGAGGCTTCGGCGCAACGATGCCAAGCAGCTGGTGGCGTTAGAAACAGTAATCGCGAGCTACACCGGACAAGTTCATGGTAAAGAAGTCCTCGTTGACTTAGTTGGTGCCGTGCACATCGGCGACAAAGCGTACTATGACAAGCTAAACAAGGTGTTCGAAACCTACGATGCCGTCCTCTACGAATTGGTGGCACCGCGAGACACGACCCCGACGTCCGGTCAGCGTTCAGCTCATCCGGTAAGCTTTCTTCAGCTGACGATGAAAAACATGCTATCACTTCAATTCCAACTCGATTGCGTGGACTACAGCAAGAAGAACTTTGTTCATGCCGACATGACTCCCGAAGAATTCTCGCAAAGCATGACCACACGAGGGGAAAGCATGACGCAAATGTTTCTGCGCATGTTTGGTCAAAGCATCGCCATGCAGGCACGAGATCCAGCCAGAGAAGGCGACGCACAATTGCTTTCTGCATTGTTTGCAAAACCTGAGGATCGATCACTCCGCTTGAAGCGAGTGATGGCAGAACAGTTTGAAGATATGGAAGCTGCCACGGCCATACTCGATGGTCCGGAAGGGTCGACGATCGTCACCGAACGCAACAAAGCGGCGTTGCGGATACTGAAGCAACAGCTTGAATCAGGTCGTGCGCGCATTGCTATCTTCTACGGCGCAGCGCACCTTCCCGATATGGAAGAACGACTCGCATCCGACTTCCAACTTAAGCGTACAGGAACCGAGTGGCTCACCGCTTGGGATCTCTCCGGGGAAGCATCCGATACCTCTGAGTAGCAACTCGCAACGGACACACGCCACCTATGGGGGCGTTCCTTTACAGCTTTGTTTTGATCCGACATACTGTCGACCCGCGAGTTGGCAATTCGCGTTATCGAGCCCTCGCCGGAACAAGATCTCCTCAAGAGAAGAAACTCGGATGCCTCGGCTGTCCATCAACGAGCTAACGACTTACCGCTGGTCGTTCGAAGAAGATGTCGAACACTATCTCGATGCGGGAATTCAATCGCTGTCCGTCTGGCGTCACAAGCTTTCAGATTTCGGTGAAGAGAAAGGCATCGAGCTATTGCTCGATAGCGGCCTGTCCGTATCAAGCCTTCAGTGGGCCGGGGGCTTTACCGGAAGCGACGGACTGACACACCAGGACAGCATTGAGGACGCACGAACTGCGATCCGGCTCGCCGCGGCGATGCGAGCCGGCTGCTTGGTCGTTCACAGCGGTAGTCGCGCCGGCCATACAAACAATCATGCCCGCCGATTACTGACGGGAGCGTTGAAGTGTCTGTTGCCAATCGCGTGTGAGTTTGGTGTATCGCTGGCGGTCGAACCGATGCCATCACGTTGTGCATCCGAATGGACGTTCTTGACTGACATTGACGACACGCTCGAGTTGCTCGACCAGTTCGACTCGACGCAATTAAAGCTCGTATTCGATACGGCGCACTTTGGACACAACGCAGCCGTCTGCGAGCGGCTGAGCGAACTCGCTCCGCGAATCGGTATAGTTCACTTGGCGGACGCCAAAGAACCTCTGAGTCATGAACAGAATCGCTGTCGCTTGGGCGAAGGATCCATCCCGCTCGAACAAATGATTTCGACGCTCGTTCGAGCGGGCTACATCGGCTACTTCGACGTAAAACTCATGGGCGAGGAAATTGAGGCAGCGGACTACGCCGAGTTAATCACTCATTCGCGAAATGCCTTCGAACAATTGACATCGGCAACGGTCTGATAATGTTCGCTACTCCGGTATCAACTCCAAACATACGAGTCGATCATCGCCGCGAACGTAAAGCAAACCATGCGACAGGATCGGTGCGGCCCAGGCAGGGTACTTCAATAACGGACGCGGGCCAAACGCTGGGTTTGGAGCCTCGCGAACCAGCAACATTTCCGAGACGAGTTCATACTTGTCTGGGTTGACGCGCAGCAACTTCAAAGTGCCGTATTCGCCAAGCTGAATGAAGTGGCCGTCCACGTAGAGCAACGACGAACGTTCGCGGGTCTCCGGCGGCAATTGTTCGACCCAACGCACTTTACCGGTTTTCCACTCGATGCATCGCAAGTCTGCGTCGGGAGGATTCCGACCGCTACATGCGTAGAGGTAGCCGTCGAGATAGATCCCAGTGTTCCAGTGAGTAAGCATGGCTTTTGGTTCACGCGGACTTGGATCATCGGCCCACACGACATCAAAACCTCCCGGCTTGACCGCAAGCAACGAGCTACCGACCGAATAAGTCTCCGAAATAAAGACCTCATTATCAACAACGATCGGTGTCGCGGCGTTCACACTTTCGAGCTTTGGTGAACGCCAGGGATATTGAAAGTCAACCTTTCCTGTTCCTGGCTCGAAGCCCACCAACCCACCTCGCGCGAACATGAAGCACCAACGCCGATTATTTATCGTGGCCAACTGTGGCGACGAGTAGCTCGCGAGTTCGTCGGTAATTTCATAGCGAGACTCACCGGTGAACTTATCGAAAGCGACGATCCCGGTACCGTTACCATCAATGCGACCGCCGCTCTCATACAAGCCGGGACTGCCAGGTGGACTTCCGCCAACCATGCAGATCAACAAGTCGCCTTCAACAACTGGCGTGCTCCCCACCCCAAAAAAGTTCTGCGACACTCCGTATTGAGTGTTAGCATCCAGTTTCCACAACAACTTCCCATCCTCCGCCTGCAAACAGTGCAACATGCCCTCGGCACCGTAGACATATACCCGATCGCCATCGATGACTGGCGAACAACGCGGACCATTGTTGTAACCGAGCAGATCTTCGTAGTCGGTCGGATACTGGAACTGCCACAACTCTTCACCTGTTTCGGCCTTCAAGCAGAGTAAAGTTGCTTGGTTGCCCTGTCGTTCGAAGTGGTACATGCGTCCCTTACTGACGCTGCCGATGCCGTATCCTGTTTGAAGCTCTCGCTGCCAAACGATTCTCAAACCCGTCTCAGGCCACGGAGTAATAATCCCTGTCTCTGGTGACTTGCTGTCGCGATTCGGCCCTAGAAAATCCGGCCAATCAATCCCCTTCTTTCGCGTCCAAAGACTCGTCAGCTCGACGGATTCGTCTCGCGAACCATCCGACCTCGCATTCGAATCAGCAGCAGTCGTCTGCGAAGTGCGATCGTCGGCGGTCGTCGTGCGATCGTTTGCGCATCCCAGAAGTGACATAAAAACGAACATCATGGCTAGGCAGCGTGTCTGTAACATTCCGTATCCCTTGGTCTCGCTGAGTGCCGATCTGGTTGAATGACGAACCATGCCGTCACGCTAATATAGCCTTGTTGGTCACAGTCGCGTAGACTTCGCACAGTTTGTATCCGAACAAGGCCACGCCTAGCTATGCTCGAAGTTAATCAGCGCATCTCGATTCCGCTGAAGGAGTTCACCTATACGTTCGCGCGCAGCGGTGGCCCTGGAGGCCAGAACGTGAATAAGGTCAACAGCAAAGTCACGTTGCATTGGGACGTGACCACATCACCAAGCCTGCCGGAGGACCTACGCACACGCTTTCTTGCTCAGTATGCGAGGCGGATCAATAAGGAGGGCATGTTGGTGATCAGCAGCGAGCGGTACCGCGACCAGGGGCGAAACGTCTCCGACTGTACGAACAAGCTACGGGATTTGATTGTCGCGGTTGCTACTCCGCCCAAAAGACGACGGCCCACCAAACCGACCAAGGGCTCCAAGGAGCGACGACTTGCCGGCAAACGCGAGAAAGCTCAAAAGAAAGAGCAACGTCGCAAGGACTGGAGAAGCGAATAACCTACGCTGTGAAGGTCCTCGCGTTTGTCGATGCATTCGAGCAAATCGCACCGTATCGATAGCAGGTGAGGCAGGCTCCATGCTTTAGCCGATATGGGACGGCGGCTTCGGCAAGCGACTCGCCCAGCAGAGAATCTGGCAGTTCTATCAAGATCGGGCAAACATGCACTCCGCGATCCGTAACGATTCGGCTGTGCTCGCATACCAACTGTGATTGGTCATAACCAGTCATCATCGATTCCGTAACACGCTCCGTGTCACGATAACCGCAAGTGCGCTGCTCTTCCGCACCGAGTTGTAGCGTTGGCAAGATCTTGAGCCGCGGACGTGAATAGCCTGCGTCCTTCAACACTTTTTCAAAACTGCCAATGACGATTGCGTCGTCTTCTTCTTTCCAGGTTCGCGCTGCCGTAATAATTGGCAGAAAGTCATGCTCGACTAACTGGATGACGCCGCGCAGGGCGCGAGCGAATGTTCCATTGCCACGAATCGGATCGTTCGTCTCGGGCGAGAATCCGTCAATCGACACTCGAAATTCGAGGGAATACAGACTTCGCGATTCTGCGTCGCGCAGCGCTACAAGCCAGTCATCTTTCAAGACCGTCCCGTTCGTTAACACGGTTGCCGGACCGTACTTCAACGTCACGCACAAGATTGGCACCATCTCGGGATTGAGAAAAGGTTCGCCACCCGTGAAGTAATATTCTTTTACTCCCAGCGACACTGATTCGTCGAGTCGACGCGTTACCTCTGCCAAAGAGAGGAAACCAAAAGACCGATTCTTGGGGCTGCAACTGATGAAGCAATGATGGCACGTTAGATTGCAGAGAGTTCCGGACACCTGAATCCACAGATGATCGAGATGAGATAACGGGATGGCTGGTGCAGCGTCGGTCATCTGACCTACTTATTTCAGCAGTGTGATTGCCGATTTGTACAGATCCAGGCCTTCTCGATCTCCAATGATTGTGAACAGATCGCGTATCTGTTCCAAACCTACGGCAACAAGGAAACTAGAATTCCTTCCATAACTCTTAGCTCCCAGAATGTAAAAGTCCGGTTCAGGGTTGATCAGAGATTGCGGACCATGCGATACATGCGCCATGCAATCACCGGAGTTAGCTTCTTGCAACGCGGCTGCTAACTTCATGGGCCCACCACTCGCGTAGCATTCGTGAATTTGGAGCTCTTGGTAAATCTTGTTATCGGGGCGACAACCCACATTTGCGACGATGGAATCGTACTCGTGGAACATTTTTGCGCTGGCTGCGAGTACAACGTGAAACTTGCCGGTTGCTTCGTCGTATGTCACCGAGTCTAAACTCGTCCCTGCTTGAAACGAAACATTCGGCGAGGCACCTGACGCAAGCCGGTTCGCTTCGCTTGTCAATGCAGCGCGCTCCGGCAAGGGATCATCAATAATCGGTGAAATCGGTTGGCCTTCGCGCGAGTCTCGTACGAGCCAGGTAACACGCGTCTCGGGGGCACTCTCCGCGAGCTTTGCCAACGCCACAACAGTCGTAGCCGCCGAATATCCGGCACCGATCACAAGCGTCTGGCGCCCTGCATACTGTGCCTGGGCGGACCCCAGGACATCCGGAACCCCGTACTCGATCCGATCACGAATCGCAGACTCGCCAATCGCCGGGAGCCCTCCCTCGCCAGCCCAGTTCGGATTGCCAAACACGCCGGTCGTGTCGATTACCACCTCGGCGGTCGAGACAGACTCGGCACCCGCGCTATCTCGGCAAAGAATTCGAAAGTCTGAATCAGCGCGATTCTCTGTACCAACTTCTTCGCCCTTCAACATATCAGGACGACCAACCCCGATTACTTCGACACCCAACTTCAAATGATCGGCCAACAGATCGGTTTGCGATAGCGGCAGGAGATATCGGTCGGCGTAATCCAAGCCCGTCAGAATCTCGTCGTCGGCTGGCGGCACGTAGCTTTCGTCTTGAGCTTTCAGCGCTGCCAGCCCCAGGGTCGAATGATTCATCCCAAACGGGCTAAACATTCTCACATGCCCCCAACGCAAGATATTGTCTGCGACGGTACCCCGTTCGTAGACGTCGACGTCATAGCCAAGAAATCTCGCATACAGTGCTGCTTCCAGCCCGATTGGTCCCGCACCAAGGATTGCGATGCGAGCAGGAGTATCAACTGCCATCGATGAAATGACCTTATTGTCGTGAAGAAGTTTCAGTACAGAACCGCGGGCTGACAGTCTCGGTCTTTAGGTCGAATCCGGGAAGCGTCACACTCGCAAGGGTTTCACGGGAAAAAAGCCATTTCCGAAAATCTCGGATCTTTTCGCGCAGGCTCTTTTTGCGGAATCGAACGGGGCTCCCGGTGTATTAGGCCTGTGAAGGCTGTCTTAAGCGGCACACTGATCCTAGCAATGATTGTTCGATCTATCTTGGGGGGGAAGCATTATGAAGCTATGAACCACGGTTTGGATTTCCCCGCCGTCACCGCCGCGCGACTTGTGGCTTTGTGCCATTGGATCTGTCACGGGCCGAAGGCCCAGCGATTTGCCCAGCCTAGCCCAAAGGGCTGGGTTTCGGTGTCAGATCCGACCATTAGGTCCAGCGGTCCAAACATTTGTAACGCGACTGCCACCAAACGGTCGGACCTTTGGCCATTCAATCTGATTGGTCCACACCTAGCCCAGACCGATGGCCTGGGTTAGGCAAATGGACCGGGCGTTGCCCCTGACGCCAAATCACACAACTTCGCAGCTCCCGCATCTTCGTACTTCCTGAAGACTTTTGAAGTTTTCGGAAACTTCAGGTGGCCGGCCTCCCGGAACTGCAAACAAGGTGCAAATTACCTATCACGTTGCACGAGCGACGCGTGCTCGATTGGCTCTCGCAATTAACACCTTTGCGATTCGAGAGTCGATCACGCACGACTAGAAATCTGTTTGTTGAACCTTGTAAGATGCTTGAATGCGTTTAGGGCGTCGCCGAACGATCTGCTAGGTGAAAACGAATGAGTAACCTCCGAGCGTGTCACTGCTGTGGACTAATTCATCGTGTGCCAGTGTTACGGCAATCGCAGGTGGCCACATGCACGCGATGCCAGGCCACGATCCAGCGTGAATCCGGCAGAAGACTTGCGGCCAGCCGAACTGCGGCGATGGCGCTCGGTGCGTTCATTCTATTTTGGCCGGCGACGCTGTTGCCAATTCTGGAGATGGAACGACTCGGGCACCACAACGAGTCGAGCCTGCTGTTTGGGACGATCGACCTACTGCAGCACGGTGACTGGTTTGTGGGGATCATCGTGCTCTTATTTTCGATCATCTTTCCACTAGTCAAGATTGTCCTGTTGCTCGAACTCAGCTTGTTAGGCCTCCTTCAACGCCATCATAAGGCCGTCACCTATCGGGTCATGGAGCATGCTGGCAAGTGGAGCATGATGGATGTCATGCTGCTCGCATTTCTCGTCATGCTTGTCAAGGTTGGCGAACTCGTAGAGTTCAGTTTCGGCCCGGCAGTCGTGGCATTTGTGATGTGTGTCGCGATGAGCATGATTGCGTCGATGTCCTTCGACCCGCACGCTATTTGGGAGGAACCGTCGTGAATTCCCGTGCAGACCAAGATTTCCCCGAGGCGGAAGTCCATGATGGTGGCGACATGGGGGATACGTTGCGGCGCAATTCGAGCCGGCTGTGGATCGTGACCGGAATTTGTTTGATCGTCGCCGTGATTCTATTTGCGTCGACAAGTCGAAATCGCGGCACTCTTATCTCTGTTCGTTTCCAACAAGGACACGGCATCAAGCCCGGCGACGTCCTGCGGCATCGGGGTATCGAGGTGGGAGAGGTTCAATCGGTCAAACTCGACGATGATCTGGATACCGTCGTTGTAAACATGGTCCTCGAATCTGCTTCGGCCGGGCTTGCGAGGGAAGGTAGCCGGTTTTGGATCGAACGGCCTCGACTCAGTCTAGCGCGTGTTAGCGGACTCGAAACCGTCGTCGGCGCCAAGTATCTCGGCGTGTTGCCCGGCCCCGCCACGGCACCGCCGCAGTTTGTTTTCGATGGAGACGAATCGCCGCTGCTGGTGCTCGATACCGAGGTTCGTGAAATCGAGATTCACTTTCGCGATGGACACGGCCTTCAAGTGGGTGACGAACTGAAACATCGTGGCATCGTCGTGGGCGAGGTCTCGGACGTCGTGCTGAACAAGGATTTGTCCGGCGTGGCTGTGAGCGTGCGACTTGTCGAAAGCGCTCAAAGACTGGCGCGGGCTGGCAGCCTGTTTTGGATCGAACGACCGGATGTCAGCCTCACCGGTATTCGCGGCCTAGAAACGATCGTCGGCGGACGTTACCTGGCTGTGCTTCCGGGCCCCGACGAAGCGGAACTTCTCACCTCGTTCACGGGCCTGGAAGTCGCCCCAACGACGACGGAGCGATCGGAAGGAGGACTGGAAGTCACCCTGGAGAGCATTCATCGACGCGGCGTACGTCCAGGTGCTCCAGTGCTCTATCGAGGACACAAGATTGGGCAGATCGGATCGGTGGGGCTATCGCCGGATGCTTCCCGAGTCGAAGCTCGTGCCTATATCGAACCGGCATTTAAGCGAATCATTCGCGTTAATACGGTCTTTTGGAGTACGAGCGGCGTTAAGGCCAATTTCAGTATCACGGGCGGCTTCGACTTGAGCGCGGAAACGCTCGAAACGATCGCCGCTGGTGGCGTATCACTCGCAACTCCCGATGATCCCGGCAAGCCGGTCAGTACAGGTCACCGCTTCACGATCTTGAGTAAAGACGACGAAGGCTTTGATGAAAGTACTTGGACCGCTTGGCAGCCGCACATCGCACTCGGATCGATCGACGTGCCAGATGCGACGATGCTGCCGCAACCAGTACGCGTCGCGTTGGCATGGAAAGAGAAACGGCTAGGACTGACGCGATCGAGGCAGCGTGAAGGCTGGGTCTTACCACTGTCGGATCGTCGCTTGTTGTGCCCAGCGGATTTATTGATTCCGCCCGAGAGTGCGCTCGACGGCAAGGCGGCATTGCAACTTGTTGGTCAAGAGATTCCTATCAAGCCAGAGCGAATCGAGCTTCACGGTAAACTCGCAATACTACGGCTCGACGAACCGTTGACGGATGTTACTGTGTGGCCGACAGAACGTCTTCGTAAACCCCCATCGATTGAAGAAGCATTCGCGCTCGCCGAGTCAGCCGAATCCGGATTTCCAATTCCGGCGAATCGACTCACGTCAAACACGGGCGTCGACGAGTGGGATGTAGCGCCTTCGTTCTCGATCAGCCCACAACTTCACGGCGCCTGCGTTGTATCACGGCACGACGCGGCGGTGCTGGGGATGATCGTCGTTGATCGCGGGATCGCACACATCGCTCTCGCGCCCGACGATCTCGACGAATGAAATCGCCGTGAATCTACGCCTTCGAGTCAATCAGTTCGCGTCACATCGAGTTTAACCAAACCAACACATATGCCGGCCACGGCGAGACAAATCTGTTTTTTTGATAACTCAAAGCCCAACCAAGATGCGTTGGGCTGTGACACGTTTCCGAAAGAGAAACGGTCGTTCCATATGCGACTTTTGGATATGTGGCCTTACCGCCAAGCCACAACACTACTTGGACGGCGGCGTAACATACCTGATCCGTAATGATGCGCTGTGGGGCATCCGTGCTGGCGTTGGATAAAACGATGCCGCCGACGACAACTTCTTCAGAACCGATTTCTCGGTGAGATTCCATTAGCCCCATCTATGTTTACTAATTGCAGTGGCCATGCGCATCGCGATAATAGCGGGCGTTCCCGCGGCTGACATCACGAAGTGAGGAATCCGTAAATGTTCTGTCAGAATTGTGGTGTGGAAGCACCGACCAAGTACGTAGCGTTCTATCAGAACATTGGAGCGCTCGTCATGCGATTCTCGCGCAGCATGGAAGGCCACCTTTGCAAGTCTTGCATTCACCGCACGTTTTGGAGCTATACGGGGATCACATTATTGGTCGGTTGGCTGGGAATGATCTCGATTGTTCTGGCACCCTTCTTTGTCCTCAATAATGTTGTTCGATACCTCCTTTGCCTGTCGATGCCTGCTGTGCCGCTCGGGGCCATGCCGCCAACACTCACCGAAGCCGACGTGACACGGCTCGAACCTCACATGCAGCAGTTCTTCGAACGACTGGACGGTGGCGAAGACCTTGAACAAGTCGCACAAGACACCGCGC
Organism: Planctomycetaceae bacterium; assembly: GCA_020638995.1. GTDB lineage: Bacteria > Planctomycetota > Planctomycetia > Pirellulales > Pirellulaceae. The sequence continues at coordinate 7,485 of JACKHM010000005.1, read as the reverse complement.
TGCGCGCCAACGCATCGCCCGGTCAAGTAATGCTCTTATTTCGCGCGATCCTTGAATCGCAAAAGGAAGAGTAGCCCGCCGGTTGTGGCCATCACTTCCCAAGCGACGACCGCTCGTCGCGAGAAAGGATCGCGTGAAAAGTCACCGCAACTTCAATCCATCCCGATCAAGATTAACCTCTTCCGACGCGAAACGGCGTCAGGTCGACTTGCGGTTTGGCTCCAAACATCAGTTCCCGAAGTACGACGGCCGTCGCGGGCGCCATGTGTAAACCACTTCTGTAGTGACCTGCCGCGGCAAACGCGTTGTCGAGCCCCGGAACGCGACCGATATACGGAAACGAATCGAAGGAGCCCGGACGTAACCCCGCCCAACTCTTCTCGATCGGCGCGTCACGCAACGCTGGAATAAGTTGCCGAGCCAAGTCAACCAACTCGCCGACTCCTTGCTCGGTCGTGCTCTTGTCAAAGCCGACCTCTTCCTCCGTCGAGCCAACCAGTACTCGACCGTCGTCTCGCGGCACCAGATAGCGAGGACCCTCGTTAAGCACACGACGAAAAGGAGGCGTTCCACACCTAAACATCACCATCTGTCCCCGAATTGGGATGATCCCGGTCGAAACGCCAAGCTGCATCAAGAGCATCTGCGTCCAAGCGCCCGACGTGACACAATAGCGACCTGCAGAAAGTTCTCCTGCGCACGTTTGTACCGCCGTGACGCGACCGTTCGAACATTCAAACTGTTTCGCTTCGCAATTCACAAGAATCTTTACGCCGCGCCCCTCACACGCCAATCGCAACGCCTGTAGATGATCGGGGTTTCGCAGTTGGGCTTCGCCCGGGAGTGAGTATGCCGCCTTTAGTGAACCATTTGCAACCTCGCTGAGCGCCGGCTCTAGCTCCGCGGCCTCTGCCGGCGACAGTCTTTCGATGTCGATTTCGATGTCACGCAACATTTCAGCAAAGGCGTGTAGCGCGGCAACTTCGCCGGCGCTGCGCGCCAGGTACAAGCCGCCACACTCGCGATATCCGTTGTCGATACCAGTCTCTTCGAGAAGCCGAACGGCCCATTCACGATGCAATTGATGACTGAGCGCGCGTAACCGGTCGAGTGGATCAATCGCTGTCCGAAGATTGGCGGGAGGCAGGATGCCCGCGCCAGCCCAAGATGCCTCGCGCCCCGTTGTACGGCGGTCGATCAGTTGGACACTCGCTCCATGCACGGCCAACTCATAAGCCAACGATAGCCCAACCACTCCACCGCCAACGACCAAACAATCCGGAACTGAACTGACCGACATCGGACTCTCTGATCAAATTATGCGATTTATGGCTTGGAGCAGGTGGTTCAAGTTGGAATCAAAAGCGGCAACTTCTGCCAATTCAATTCCCAAACGCTTCAGATCGTTGCCGTCGTCTACATCGTACCACCCTGGCAGCGTTTCGTAAGATAGCGACAACGCCTCCGCCCGAGCGATGGTCTGCTCCCACACTCGGTCGGTACTCCAGTCAATTGCTTCAAATATCCCGCCGACTTTTTGTGATGCCCCAATCAGGTAATAACCACCATCGTCGGTCGGTCCCAAAACCACATCCGAACTGTGAAGTGCTCGGAATGCTGACTCGACATACTTGATCGGTAATGATGGACTATCAGAACCGATTAGCACGACTCTTTCCGCATTCTGCTCGAAGCGATGGTCGAAGAATGCAGTCATCCGAGTCCCCAGGCACCCTTGCGACTGTGGCTCGACGCTCCAGCAGTCACCGGCCAGCTTCATGAATTCATCGGCACTCTCATCAGGCGTGTAGACAAGAGTGCGCATGTCCGCACACTTCGCGAATCGCCGCACGAGCGTGACCAGAAACTCGCGATAAAGTTCGCTTGCCGCCGCAAATCCCAGGTCCACCGCTAACCGCGTCTTGACTCGGCCTGGTTCCCAGTACTTCGCAAAAATTCCAAAATCGTCCACGAAATAGACGCTCGCGTTCGGCTAGTGACTGGATAGCAAACGCCGAAGCAGAACTTCATTTACCCGCCCACGGAAACGCTCGTGCCCATCGATGACCACGACGGGAACACAATTCGTGAATTTCTCGACAAGTTGTGGATCTGCGTCGATGTCGATTGATTGCGGTGTGAGGCCGTGCTTGACAAGAACCGCATGAGCCTCATCACACAAGTGGCAGCCCCGGCGTGTGTAGAGGATCGTCTTGTGAATAGACAAGTTGATTTACTCTCGAACGGCTTTTGGTGAGTTTCGCGACGGCCTGCAACCCCATGATTCTGTCAAATCTACGGCCAAACACAACCGGCGAGAGCTTTACGAACGCAGGCCAAAACTGGTATCCTCACACGGTCCTTGCTACCCTGTAGATGGTTCGGCGCCTGCTTCCGAACTTTCGCGACAATTATTTGTAGTGCCGTCCGGCGGTCCGTAATCGAATGGCCACGCCCAGCGTAAAGAACTTTCTCGAACTCGTTCAACGGAGCCAATTGGTCGAACCGGACGAGCTTCGTGCGGCACTGCTAAGGTGCAAGTCTGAGCACGACGACCAGTTACCGACCGACACGCAAGAGATCGCCGACTATCTGGTAGAATCGGGACTGTTGACCGAGTGGCATTGCAATAAGCTGTTTGACCGCAAGTACAAAGGTTTCTTTCTCGGCAAATACAAACTGTTGGGACACATCGGGACAGGTGGCATGAGCAGTGTCTATCTGGCCGAGCATACGTTGATGCGACGCCAGCGGGCCATCAAAGTCTTGCCCAAAAGCCGTGTGGGTGACTCCTCCTACCTCGAGCGGTTTCACCGCGAGGCCCAAGCAACCGCCGCGCTCGAACATCCCAACATTGTACGCGCGTATGATGTCGACAACGATGGCGACACACACTACTTGGTCATGGAGCACGTTAAGGGACAGGACCTGCAAAACATCGTGAACGAACAAGGCGGTTTGGAGTTCGAAAAGGCTGCGAATTACATCGCTCAAGCCGCACGTGGTCTGGCGTACTCCCACGACGAGGGACTAATCCACCGAGACGTCAAGCCAGCGAACTTGCTGGTCGATGAAGAGGGCACTGTCAAGATACTGGATCTTGGTTTGGCGTTGTTCTCGGACGATGAATCCGCTTCTCTCACGATTCAACACAATGAGAATGTCCTTGGGACGGCGGATTACTTGGCTCCGGAACAGGCGATTAACAGTCACGATGTCGATCGTCGCGCTGATATCTATGGGCTCGGTTGCACCTTTTATTTCGCACTGACGGGACATGCTCCGTTTAACGAAGGTACGCTCGCGCAGCGAATCGCACGGCATCAGACGCAGATGCCTCCCGACATTCGAGAAGATCGACCCGACTGCCCCCGCGAATTAGTCGATATCTGCGTTAAAATGATCCAAAAGAATGCGGACGCTCGCTATCAATCATGTAGCGAGGTAGCCGCTGTTCTGGAAGCCTGGCTCGCAAGCAAAAACGAAGTTACAGCTACCGTCGAAACGCGGACCAACGAAGCACGCGAGCGTTCTGTTGCCGTCGGACACGTCAACGAGCAAAGACCGAACTCGAATCCAAGTTTTCCAGGCTTCAAGACCACCGCAGTTGTCGGCAAGTCACCCCAATCAACCACAGCACGCGCGTCCGACTCGCCTTCGACCGGAAAGCCAGGTCCATTCGATCCGGCATTGGAAGACACAGCGTCCGACAAGGCGCGAGGCACGATCATCGGTCGCGCAAGTGCTGATGATTTCGACGACGCTCTTGAAGTTCAGATCATCGAAGACAATGCTCCCAGCACACCGTACGACGATAGCGGCACAATAAACTTGGGCATTGAAGCAGAGCGTTCTGTCGCATCACGCGTTCGCGGTCGTAGTAGCCGCTCGTCGAAGACCGCTAGTCGAGCTACGAAGAAAGCTCCGATGCCAGCATGGGCGTGGGGAGCAATTGCGGCCGGTGTCGTCATCGTGTTAATAGTGATTGCAGTCCTAGCGACTTCAGACAATTCAACTCAGCCGCCTCCGCAAAAGGGACCGCAGCAAGCGCCGAGACAAAGCACCGCGTAATGCGAACTCAACCTTCGACGCTGTAGGGCCGCGCAGCTCGTGTTCACCTTGTGGGCCAACCTAGACCCGACCGCTACTCGGCAGTCGAAGCAGACCATAACTGTGACGGTAGGTCAGGCGAGATCTTCTTCTCAGCACCGTGCCGACAGGTTACGTATCTCCTCAGATGTTAGATAGTAGGTGCCAGGAGCCTTTCGCGTTCGTTGCGATTATCCAAATCGGCAACCGTTAGAGCGCCATTGTGCCCAGTTTGGTCGGATGACGGAGCGGCGAGACGCCAGATGGCCTCCGAATTTCAACGCCTCCAAGTCGGCAATTGCAGACAACAAAACAAATGCGACCGAGAATGATCTTGCCGTAAGAATAGGACCTTTGCTATATCCCCCCACACAGATCAAAGACGATTATGGCTCACTCCCAAAAAACGTGCGTCAAGTGTCTAACTTGGGCTACGCAGGTCAGGCGGCAGAATGGGATCTGCACGAGTTGTTATCACGGTATGTTGTGTGTTAGCGGCTGCACCAATCGCAGTCGCACAGGAATTCGCGCCACCTCAACTTGAGCGACTTCCTTCGACAATTCACAGCACGACCGATTCAAACGTCCAGTCGCCGCGTTTGGATAGCCACTTGGGCTTAGGGCCGACGACAATCATCCAGGCTGGGCATAAGGAACGTGCCAGTTGGCTCCCGTTGGCAACGTATGCGGGGAGAGACATCGTCATCGGGGACATCGTCGGTGAGCCGTATGGTCCCGGTCTGTCTCTACTACCTGCATCGCAAGACTTGGACTCTGTCGACCCGGAATTCGAGCAGACTGTGGTCGAGCAACCACCCACGTCTTTCGGACCGCTGCACAAACCTAAAGCCGGGCGTTCGTGGCAACTGGAAGGATGGATCGACGATGGCTACACATGGAACACCGGCAATCCAGCCAACGGCTTGAATCGGCCCGTGCTGTTCAATGATCAGCACGATCAACTGTTGTTAGATCAGTTTTATCTTTCCTTGATTCGTCCTGTCGTGGGCGATGGCCTGGGCTGGGAATGGGGTGGTGCGGTAGATCTGTTGTTCGGAAGTGACGCTCGATTTGTCACCGTATCCGGACTGGAACGTCGACCATCGGGCGCGAATCATTGGAATTCCGATTCGCGTCTGCATCATTTGGCGATTCCGCAGGCCTACTTGGAAGTCGCTGCACCATACGGAAACGGTCTCACTCTGCGCGCGGGGCACTTCTACGCCAACATGGGCTACGAGCGCATCCGCGCCCCCGACAACTTTTTCTACTCGCATTCGTATCAGTTTGCGTTTGGCGAGCCATTTACATTCACTGGCGGTGTGATGAACTATCGGATGTCGGAAAACTGGGCGGCGCTCGCTGGTATTACTACCGGCTGGGACAACCTCGATAGCGACGCACACACGTTGGGTTTCCTGGGTGGACTCGATTGGCAATCACGGGATCGGCAGGCGTCAGCCACACTACGGGTTCATTCAGGATCAGATCACACAGGCGTACGGATGCTGGGGCACCGCGTGGATGACGAACGGCAACTTGTGAGCTTAATGCTTCAGAAAGGCATTTCCGATCGTCTGCGGTATGCAATTCAAGGGACATTTGGCATTCAGAACGACGCACGTGTCATCGTGAACATGGTACCGATGACGATCGCGTTTGACACGGCCAAGTGGTATGGCGTCACACAGTATTTGATCTACGAGTTGAATCAGAATTGGTCAGCGGGCGCGCGCGTGGAGTGGTTTCGGGACCAGGATCATAGTCGCATCGCGGTGCCAATTCAATTCAATCCCGGCGGACCAACATTCCTGGGAAGCGACTATGCCGCGATCTCGTTTGGATTGAATTGGAAACCCATAGACCGCGTGTGGCTGCGGCCGGAACTGCGGTGGGACGTCTCGAACTTCCGAGGCAATGGTGCGGTGCCAGGAGGCGATCCCAACATGCGAGCTTATGTGGATGGACATCACCGCCAACAACTCACATTGGCGACAGACTTGATCGTGACGTTCTAACGGAGTGCGTCAAACCAGCGGGAACGGGCAGTATCATTGCCTTTTCTCATCACGCCCACAATCAAGCGAGTCACTACTCAACCGTGGTCATAGTTTTCGGTTGCATCGGACAGTAAACATGAACAAAAGGAAGCGGGTTTCTTCTTGTCGTCGTCGCCGGCTAACTCTGGAACGACTGGAACGTCGCGAAGTGCTGGCGGCCAATGTTTGGCAAATCGAACTGTCGAAACTGGGTAACATCGACCTCTTCGGGCACACCGGAGGGGGAGACGTTCAAAATGCGTTTACGGGCAGTAATGGTAGAGACGACCCCGTGATCGCGGCGATGAACGAGCCAGGACAAAACAACCAACCACCCGTTGCTGGCGACGACGCGGGTTCGACCAGCCAAACCGCGACGTTGACGTTCACCTCGCTGCTGGCCAACGATACCGATGAAGACGATCTGACACTGGACATCGCCTCCGTGGGCACGACCGGCACGTTGGGTACCGCGACACTCGTCGGACAGACCGTCGTATATGACCCAACGGTTGGCATGCGCCATTTGCCCGCCGGGCAAACCGCCGTCGATCGCTTTACCTACGTCGTAAAAGATTCGCACAACGCGACCGACACCGGCACGGTTGCAGTCACAGTAACCGGTGTCAACGACGGACCAACTGCGGCGAATGACACGCCCAGCATTCAGGAAGATGCCTCGGCGAGCGACTTCACCAACGCCTTGTTGAGCAACGATTCCGATCCCGACACCGGCGAGACCGCGTTGCTACAGATCGTGGCGATCAACAGCACGGGCACGCTTGGCCAGGTAACATTGGCCAGCGGTCACGTCAGCTACTCACCCAACGGTCAATTCAACGATCTGCGAGTCGGTCAGATGGCCGCCGATCAGTTCACGTACACGATCCGCGATCCACACGGTGTGACCAGCACGGCGACCGTCTCGATCACGATCACCGGTGAAAATGACGCTCCGGTCGGCAGTGATGCAACTCTTTCCGTGGACGAAGATCGCGCGAATGCCGACGAAACAGCGGCGCTGCTGGCGACGGCGTCCGATGCGGACACGGGCGAAACCACGTTGCTGACAATTTCCGCGATCGACAACACAGGTACGATCGGCGACGTCGCACTGTCCGGCGACAGCGTGACCTACACTTCTGCCGGGCACTTTGAGTCCCTGGCGGAAGGCGATTCCACGACTGACACCTTCACGTTTACGATCGCCGACCCCAACTCAGCCACAGTCACCAGCACGGCCACGGTCACCATCCATGGCGTGAACGATGCACCGCTTGCGGCCGATAGTTCCTTTACCGTCGCGGAATCAGGCGGCAGTGCGGACATCACTTCGATGCTACTCGCCAACGACACA
>JACKHM010000004.1 GCA_020638995.1 Planctomycetaceae bacterium | reverse complement strand
ACGAGATTGCGATTCAATAAGCAGTAGTCGTCGATGCCCGACGGTGCGAAGGCATCGCCAATGAAGTAGATCGGTCTTTCCTTGGCACGGCGTACGAGTAAAGCGCCGTGATAGATTGTCTGGCCGGGAAAGAATTGAAACGTCAAATCGAACTCCTGCCATTTCATTGACTGGCCGCTAGGCACGGCATGAATGCCTTGAATCGCGTTTGATGTCATCGCCGGCATGTGGTAAGCCGCCGGATTCTCGAGGATGTCTTGGTACTCGACGGTCGAATATACCGGACAAGAAAACTCTTCAGCTGCCGCCTGTACCATGTCGGTATGATCGTCGTGATAGTGCGTGACAAAAATGCCATCGACTTGCTTCACCACTCCATTGTCCATCAACTTTTTGATGGCATCGATAACACGCTGATAACCACAGTCCAATAGAAAGCCATGGCCGTCGTTGGAGATAAGGAGACGACTGGTGGCGTGCTCGAACACCCAGTCGGGCGTCTTCTCGTGTAGCGAGTAAGGCATCAGTTCTATGTCAGCACCCTCGCCAAGAATCCGATCGCCGCACAACCGCATGCGGTCTTCCTTGAAGTACCAATGAAGTGCGTTTGTCGAAAGGTAGTTGTGATACAGAGCTTGGACACGTCCGATCAGCTTTTCGATTGCGGCCTGAGGATCATTGATCAACGGCCCCCGCGCCGGAATGAGCACGTCGGGTTCGGTAGCAGCGACTTTCCGGAGGCTCGAGATCAGTTGGGCTAACCGGCTTCCGTAGCCGTGATAGCCACGAATGTTTGCTTCGGGGATTTCGTCCTGGAAGCTGTAGAGGTCAAGTAGTTGACCATCGCCGTAGATCAAGTCACCGGTGAATGCCAACCTCCTGCCATCCACCGTCACCAGATAGGAAACAGCGCCACGCGTATAGCCCGGTGTCGCGACGACCTCGAACTGCAAGCCGTGCCAATCAATGAAATCGCCTTCTTCGACCCAGCGGTCGATCGGCAACGGTACCCCCAAGATCTTCGTTGATTGCTGTGCGTAGTCGTGAAAACGGTTCGCGACGAACGCGTTCCAGAACTGATCCGGCTTCTCGAACCACTCGCGTTCTGCTAGGGGTGCGGTGGCGATGGTACCTTCAACAGATTCGTCAACCGTTGGCAAAACGTCGCGGCGATGATGTGTCAGAAGGATCTGTTGCAACTCCGGTACACTGCTGTTCCCGGCTCGATACACCGCCAACTTGCCGCCGTTTCGAGTAATCAGCACCGAATTAACGCCCCCCCGCTCGAACTGCACCGTCGGGGCGATTGCATCCGCAGCGATCGCCAGAGGTGGAAGCAACAACACGCAGAAGGCAGCGATTCGCAACATGGGGAGCAGTCCCTCGTTCTATAGCTCTCAAGTTCAGCAGGACAAAGATCTTACGCGTGCCAACATCGTTGGGCCGCAGATATTATGCCCACAAGCCCATCGGATTGCCATCGTCTGCATTGCCACCACTCGAAGAATCAGGCTTGGGGAATCGTTGGAATGGGTGAAAGGGTCGAATTAGCATGAGATCTGCCGCCGGTTCGTAATATCGCGTCGAGTAAGGAAGAATTTAAGGGAACTCAAATCTAGGGTTAAGCGTCGAAGCCACGAGTCAAAGCAGTCACCGAGACCCCAGCCTGCCGACTCCCACAACTACCGGAAGTAGCATAGGGCCAGAACATGCTAAAACTTCGTACCGTGCCACGTGAAGACGGTGGCCTGGAAATCCTTCGTATCCTCGACGAATCCGTGCTTAGAAGCTGGTCACCCAACGATCCACTCTCATACGAACAAAGCATCGTCTGGTTACACCCTCTCGACGGACTAGATTTTGTCCGAGTTGCCTACGTCCGGAATTCAAAGAGCCGCCGTGGGCCACTGTCGGTAAGCGGCGCAGGAATGGTACTCGGCTACGCCAAATTGACGGAAGACGCCCCCGTGGACCGAGAAACGGGGCGGTACACGCGCCGTATCTTCTACCTCAAGGAAGAAGACTCGCTGCTGAATATGAACCAGTTCCCCAAAGGCGCCGTCGATCCGAAGTCGGTGCTGCCGAGTGTGCCTGGTGAACCGCCACGCGAGGAAGAAGTAGAACGCGGGTATCCTTGGTATGTCAGCCGATCGGGCCTCGGGCTTTCCTCTGCCATCGAGCCAGCAACCTAACTCTTCGATGGTGCTCCGGCGAATGAGGTGACACCGAACCAAAAAACTCTCGGTCACCGGGAGGAGTGACCGAGAGTTTTCGATTACTGCAACAGGGAGGCTCGCTCGGCTACCAATTGTATTCGAGTCCCGCGTATCCACCGTGCAAAATAAGTCCACGGCTTGAGTCAATGTTCGCAACGTCGTTGATGCCGCGCAGATCGGGGTATATCTGGTCCGAGGCAAGCGCGACGCCGGTGATTGCGAGCGCTCGATATCCGACGGTGCCAGTCCAGTTGCAGTTGAAGCAGTATCGAACGCCAAGGTTCATCTCGCCGAGGAACGCGACGTCGTTCTTGGAGCTCGATACGTAGTACTCCTCGCCCAGGAATGGACCGTTATTAATTGTAGCGATCCCTAGATTCCCGCCGATTTCGGAAATATGGTTGATCTGGTTTGAGAATATCCCCAGCTTGATTCCGAAATCCGCCGACAGACGATTGCTCACGCAATACTGCGCCTCGTTGCCGACCTGAAAGCCGAACAGATGGTTTTCAATGTCAATGTTGTAGAAGATCTCGTCGTTTTCGTGCGTAATTTGCGTGTCGTTGGCGTCAGAGGCAAACAGCAATCCCTCGTCGAATCGGAAGTAACGAACCCCCATAAACCAATTGTGGCGAAGACGCGAACAGCCGCATTTGTCCGCACTGCAGCTGCCGCAAAACTGCCATAGGTTCAGTTCGAGATTTTGGAACGAGTAAGCGCGAGTAAGATGATGTATGCCATCGTCCCCGGGTGCGACGTTCACATAGATATCCGCCGTATTGCCGCCGTAGGTAAGGCTGTCCCAGTTCAAGATGGCATTCAGGTTGCCGAGCACATTCGCGGAAACGGTTTGAGTTGACGCGCTGGTCGGATTGAGGTTCCAGTACACGGCCTCAATCGCGTTGCGCTGACAATTGAAGTATCTCCCGAATCGTATTTCGTATCCCACACTCCAATTCATAGAAGCGTTGCGGGTATCAGTACGCTGGTCCGCCTCGTTGCCAGTTCCGTAACTGAACGTGTAGTGATCGCCGCGATCGCGAGTCATAACAATGGCACCGAAGCTGCCAAACCAGTTGCGGATTGCCGGCTGGGCCTGGATCGCTGCGTAACCACCGGGCCAGACGTCGCAAGATCCACCACCGTAGGAATAGGCATCGAATCCGTATCCTGGGACTGGTTGCATTTGCAGCTGTTGGCTTGGCATCGGCTGAATCGGCACCATCGCATGCGGTGCCTGTTGCAGCGGCATGTGTTGGTGTGGTGATTGCGGTGCGGGTGCCGGAAGTTGTATCTGTGGTGAGGACAATGGAGGGCCGCCGAGCAACTCACTTCGCCCCAACATCACGCTCGCTTGACCATCGTTTGTTTGAGTGTAAGGCCACGATGGCTGAGCATTCGAAGGCTGGTAAGGCACTTGGTAGGGAGCGGGTTGCGCGTAGGGGTTGACGTACGCATTCGCTGGAAATGCCGCGTACCCGTAACTCGCGGGAAATGGTTTCGCCGTGAAATTTGCCCCCGGCGCAAATCCCGGTGCCGAGTAGTACCCAGGTAGAGTCGCAAATCCTTGTTGCTGAGCGTATGAGTAGGCGGGTGCGTAGTTGCTCGAACTTGAGAGTGTCGAAGGGGCGCGGGCCACCAGCGTCTGACCGCAAACTTCGGCATCCGACATACCAAAGAAGTCGGCGAACAGACCACTGCCCAACGTAAGCGCACCGACAACACCCGCGGCAGCTAAGGTGCGAAAAGACTTCATGACCCGGCTCCTGATTCGAATTCCATCTCGCGGCAGCGCAGAGCGCTAGCCAAATCGAGAACGCACCGACAGTCGCAAGCGTTCGGAACACGAGCCGGCCATGGCCTTCAAGCCGCGTCGTAGGCGTCCATTCCGCGCGAGCAATCCGTTAAGACGTTTGCTTCATCCATCGGCGCGGTTTCACACAGGAGTTGTCGGATTCGAGAGCATTTCGCAAAGAATCCTCAAACAGAAACCATCCACTCGACATGCGCGGCGCAACCCGAATCGTATGAAGCGTGAGTTACCTGCGAGAACTGATTCGGTCGTCATGATCGCTACAACAAGACGGAACATGCGAGTTTCAGGCTGCTTTGAGCAGTGTAGCTTCGGAACGGACGATTGAACTAAGCCGCCGCAAATGACAATGCGTTGGCCTGTTGCAGGTCGGCAATGCCGAGGACTTCGCGGGCCAAGTCGCGATAATCTTCCGCGCCGTGGGATTGCGGAGCGTATTCAAAGATCGATTGACCGAAACTGGGGGCCTCTGCAAGCCGAATATTTCGCCGAATTCGAGTGCTGAATGTCTGTGCGTTTTCCCACGATTTATCGGTTGCGGCTTGCTGGTTAAAGAAGTCATGAACATCGGCACTGACTTCGGCAGCCAACCGTGTTCCCGAATCGTACATGCACAACACGACTCCGCTCAATCGCAGGTTTGAGTTCAATCGCTGGGTAACAACCTCGATGGTCCGCAGAAGTTTGCTTAGGCCGTGCAAAGCGAGAAAATGCGGCTGGAGGGGCAAAAACACTTCGTTAACCGCCGTAAGCGCGTTCAAAGTCAGGATACCTAGCGAGGGCGGGCAATCGATCAACATGAAGTCGTAGTCCAGCGTTTCTTGCGCAAGCTTGTCACGCAGTATCAACTCTCGTCCGACTTCGCCCGCAAGCTCCAACTCCGCGGCGGCAAGGTCGAGATGCGAGGGAATGATCGAAAGATGCTCGTTAATCTGTTGCTTCACATTGGCAATGGGGACATCGCCCGTCAAGACGTCGTAAATCGATGGAACACCCTCGGGTAGCGCAATGCCGAGGTGCAACGAGGCGTGCGCTTGTGGGTCGAGATCGACGATACAGACTCGATGCCCTTCCGCGGCAAGCGCAGCGCTCAAGTTCACTGCAGTAGTCGTTTTGCCGACGCCGCCCTTTTGATTAATGATGGCGATCGATCGCATACAGAACTCCGTTTCGTTTCTTGACGACAGGATCTTTACCTGCCAATCGCGACCTACTGAAGGTGTCGGGTTGTCCGGACGAGCGGCGGGATTATAAGCGAGAGTGTCAAAACGGGGCCAGACGAGTCGCGATAGCACAAAAGGCAGGACCGCCCTGGGAAGCTTTTGAGTCCTTAGCGACTTTGGAGATCTCGCGACTTCACCTCGTCCCGTTGGTTTTGCCGTTGTTTTGGGCTACAACAGCGGTTCGCTTGCACGTGCATTTTGGTGCTTTAACTTGGACGCGATCGAAGTCCGCTAGCAGCCCTTATTTGGAGAAAGACGTTGCGCGTCATCATCGAAACGATTGCAGAAGAGGTTAGTCAACGAGGCGCAAACTTCATTGCTGCCCTGATCCGCCGAAAGCCGGATTGCGTGCTCGGACTCGCAACGGGAGGCACCCCCTTGGGCGTGTATGCCGAGTTGATACGCATGCATCGGGACGAGGGGTTGGACTTCTCGCAGGTGACTACCTTTAACTTGGACGAGTATGTTGGGCTGGCTGCGACGCATCCGCAGAGTTATCGCCACTTCATGCAGTCGAATTTCTTCGATCACGTCAACTTGTTACCTTCAAATACCCACGTACCGGACGGCCGAGCACTCGATTTTCAGACTCATTGTCGCCAGTACGAACAGCGCATCGCAGATGCTGGGGGGATCGATCTGCAACTGCTTGGCATTGGCAGCGATGGCCACATCGCCTTTAACGAGCCAGGCTCTTCACTCGGCAGCCGCACGCGGCTGAAGACCTTGGCCAGCGAGACGATTCAGGATAACGCTCGCTTTTTTGGCGGAGCAGACCAGGTTCCACGACTCGCAATCACAATGGGCGTGGGCACGATTTTGGAATCGCGTCAGTGCTTGCTCCTCGCCATGGGAAAAGGAAAAGCCGCGGCGATACGAAGCACGATCGAAGGCCCAGTGACGGCTCAGGTCACTGCATCGGCGCTGCAACTTCATCGCGATGTCATCGTCGTCGTCGACCAAGATGCAGGCGGCTGGCTATCGCGCCGCGATTATTACGCCGAGGTAGAACATGCTCAGTCGCTGCTCGAAAGTGGCCAATACCGAGCGCTTGGCATTGGCAATCAGTAAACGCCCGGCTCTCTCGTCGAGCCTTCACACAAAGACACCCCAATATGCGACAGATTGGCACCCTTGAGAAGCAATCCAGCGCGGATCGATTAGCGGCATATTTGGTCACTCAAGGCATAAGCGCACACGCCGAGGCAGATGGTGCCGAATGGGCAATTTGGGTTCGCGACGAAAATCGGCTTGAGGAAGCGCGCGACGCCTTCCGTGATTTCAAACACAATCCCGACGACAGTCGCTATAAGGACGTGGAGAGAACTGCATCGCAGCTACAGCGAGAAGAAGCCGCTCAGCGAGAAGCGGCGCGTAAGCACCTTGTTGAAATGCGAGGAAAATGGGGTAAGGGCGGAGTCGCAAAGCGTGCTCCACTGGTCTTCGTGTTGGTCGGCGCGTGTGTGATGGTGAGCCTGTGGACCAAGAGCATGAACGGTCGCGCAACCCCGGAACAACAGAAGCTTCTATTTGCAAGCGCGGACTCCTATGCCAAGGCCAACCCTGATGATCCGGCTCGAGCTTTCGTCGATATCCGCAAAGGTGAAGTCTGGCGATTGATCACGCCTATCTTCATGCACGGCGGCATCTGGCACTTGGTAATGAACATTTATTGGGTCTATTACCTTGGCTCACAAATCGAACACTTCGAGGGCACCTGGAAGCTTGGGCTGCTCGTGATAACAGCGGCGGTGCTCTCGAACACGGTCCAAGCCATTAGCCAGGGTCCGAATTTTTTGGGCATCTCGGGCGTCGGTGTGGCGTTTTTCGGCTACGTCTGGATCAAAACAAAGTACGATCCGTCGTCGCGAATGTTTATTAGCAATGTGACCATTGTGATCTTCATCGCTTACCTCTTCTACTGCCTTTTCCAAGAAGGGATTGCTAACGAAGCTCACTTCGCGGGACTTGGCGTGGGAGTAATCATGGCATATCTGCCGTTGTTACTTCGTCCGACAGGGAAGAATTAGTGTCGTCACCCAGCCATTGAGGTAGCCGCGTTTGATAAGCAGTTGCCAGATGCGGCTTGAGCGTTGCTATCTGATCTGTGCCAACTAGCCGCACTCGGCCCTTGCCGCTGTCAAATGCCACACGAACTTGCTTCTGATCGTCGGTGAATTGCAAGACATAATGCCAATCATCGTGCCCGTTAATCTCTGCCTCCCAAATGTAGCTGGCATCCTCGATGAGTGCCTGCCGCGCGTGAACGAGACCGGGCGTCGCAGTAATATCCCTTTGACACACGATCGAGTAGGAGTCGTCCCCAATCTGGACGAGATCGGCGTCCGTGGTCACCGCCGGAGTAAGCTTGAGGACTTCGACGCGCGGCGAATAACGAATCGACTCACCGTTTTTAGCTCCCCAAAACTCCACGCATCGGCGGCCTTGTGTGTAATGATGCCACCAAGCATAACCGCCCATCACCGCGGACAAACCGAAGATGAACACGATAATGAGCTTGCCTTGATTCAAGATTGATTCCTCGAAGTACGTTCAAAACACGAACAAATCACCTTGGCAAACGCATTGTAGCGGTGGCGGTATGTGAGACCATCGAAATCGAAGCCGAGAGCGTTGCGACGGCATCAAGCGCTAGCCAAAAACCGCAATGAAGGCGTCGCGGTAAGCATTTTCGTCGCTTGGGAACAAGGACTGAAAGTCGAAGTCATCGACGGCACCTCGTTGGAATCGGCGCTTCTCGTAGACAGGCATCTCGATACCGGTAATCGCTTCGACACCGCGTCGAGTAACCTCGCCTTTTAAGGCGTACAGCCGGGCATGGTCCCAATCCGTCAGTTCGATGAACGGAATCGATTCGGCCACTCCAATCACATTCGGTAGCGCATAGGGGCTGAAGCCCTGAAAACCTAGAACTCGCGCCGGCGCGTAGGAACGTACGTGTCCACGACTCTGACCTCCGGAGAAAACCAGTGAATGCTTGATGGCGTTCACTCCCCAACCTTCCTGATAGAGCATTAGATTGTTGAGCACGCTGCGGATTGTGAGCTCCGAATTCTCTTCGATGGGATAGTCTTTTAGGTTTTCATCTCCTCCATCGCCATCCACGAGATACTTCCAGTCGGCGTATCGGCCGCGAATTCCCTGACAGAGAGCCAGTGCCATGGTTGCTGACTGTACATCGAGCGGTTTGTAATCCTCGATCACGCGAATTGCATCTCGGAAATCGACCTGATCGCGTCGAACATCAACCACCTCCAAAAACATCGAGAGGTCAAGAGACTCGAGAAAGTGCTTGGCCTGTTTGGCGTCATCTCCGCCCTCGACGGAAAGCGTGAACGCCTTTAACCGTGCGGGTGATTCACCCCGTTGCAGCAAGAGATGGTACAGAAGCAAAAAGACTGCTCCGCTATCGATGCCACCCGAGAATAGAACGCCAATCGGTTCGTGGTCGTCGATTCGATCAAGCCACTTGTGACATTCGTCAGCGAGCGCGCCAATGTAGGTTCGCCCGATTTCGTCCAAGTTGCTCGAAAGTGAGTTCCTGACTGGAGTGAAATAACGTGTGTAGGTGGGGTTGGGATCAGGGCATCCAACTAACAAAATCTCAACCAAGTAATGGGCTGGCACCATACGTGTGTACGAAGGATGGAACTGGTCCCCCAGTCCGTCGCGTTCCAGTTGGGCGCGAATCTCCTCCATCCGTTCGGCCACGATCAAGCAGGGACCGGCAGTTTGCTTCGCCAGGAAGTAACGCATTGGTCGACCAATCGACCTCGCCAGGCGAACGATATTGCCTTGCTTTTGGATGATCGCGAACTGGCCGTCGATTTTGCTCACTCGATCGGAGTCGCCAGCCGCTACCGCGGCTGCCGCTTCCTCGTTTGTCATGTTCAGCAACACGTTCGCGCTGGGATCAATAAGGTCAACCAGTCTTTCAACAGTCGTTTGAGTGTGCATTGCGTTCAAAATCTGCTCTCGTTTGCTGGGACCATGAAAACAGCACTTTCGTAGCGACAACTTCGAGTTGTACGAAATGTTAGTGGGGCGAGGTAGTACGCGGCTTGTAGCCTTGCCCTCGCCCTAACGCACAGGCGTTTTGCCGAGCAGCCGTCTCAAAAAGCCGATCTGGCCTGCGTGAATCATCTCGTGATGCGAACAAAACAACAGGGCTCCGAGCTTAGTAGCGTAGGCGGCATAGGGCATGTCGACGCTTTCGTTCAGCGTAGCCTCGTCGTAGCCAGCCATCTCAGTCATCGCCTGGTCATACACTCGCTCGAAAACTGTCTGAATCTCCTCAATCGGTGGGTTGTTGCTTGGCTCGGGATCGGGAGTCGTCCCCTTGCTGTATTTTTTTCGAAATGCTGACGACATCAGGTCCGTATCAACCGGCTGTCGACCACGAATTCGGAACAAGCAAAGTCCATATTGAGCCATTGCGAGGTGCCCTACTTGCCACGCCACATGAGAGGCGGAGCCGACCGGAATACTGAACCAATCATCGGTGTCAAGATCGGCCAGTAGCGTTTTGGTATAGGATCGCGCAAATTCAATCTGCTTCCGGGCAAGTTCCAGCTTTGTGTCATCGGACATTTCGATTCAGTCCCTCCCTCATCTCTCACGCGTCGTTGCTCTTTAGTTTCCCTCGCTTGACAAGTAGCGGGGGCGTTGAATTCGTTATAGCCCGAATCGAGACCGTAGCGGCGAATCAACTTCAAACCCCGCAACTTTTAACGCCTTGAGATAGTCCGTTGGGGTATTCACGTTGACCAGAGATTGTAACTCAGGATCGCTGGCATGGAGCGAAACCAAGCTTACCCGGTTCATGTATAGCGAATCAAAGAGACTCGACATTTTTAGATTTCCGCTGGTGAGTTGGCAATCAATCTTGTCGACCAAATCGGTTCTGTAGACTGCGGCGAGCGGGTGGTACAACTCGCCATCGTTCGGTACCGCGGCTTCGTAGCTCTGGAGTTCCGCGATCATCCGCCGAATGAACTTCGCTGTTAGTAGCGGGACATCGCAACTCGATGCGTAGGCAGCATCTGCATGTTCTCGCATGGCGGCGAGCCCAACGCGTAGCCCCTCCAGCGGACCACAAGCCTCACGTTCGTCCTGGGCAATGATCGCACCCGCCAAAACGTCTGGCAGCAGCTGCCCCTTCGCTGAAACGACAACGATCGGTTCGACGACCTGCCGCAATGTGCGTATCATCCGTTCGATCAGAAGCTCTTGACCAAAGGGGAGCATTGGCTTTGGCAGGCCCATTCGAGTGCTGCTGCCTCCGCACAAGAGGACCCCACCAATGCGGGTTTGCTTCTTCATCGTGCTGACTTCTCAATCCGCGATATACCAAGGAAATCACCCAGCGGTTTGAACTATAGTGGAGCACACATCCCGGCTTGACAAGGATCGGATAGCCGATAACCTGATGAATTCGATTTTGTTCGCGTGAATCCGTAAGAAAAAAAGCACGACGTATGCCCACGATCAACCAGCTAGTTCGCAAGAATCGCAAGCAGAAACGCAAGTTCACCAAAGCTCCGGTCCTCGATCGGTGCCCACAGAAACAGGGGGTGTGTTTGCAGGTTCGCACGATGACGCCGAAGAAGCCAAATTCGGCGCTTCGGAAGATTACACGTGTTCGCTTGTCGAATGGCAAAGAAGTGACAGTCTACATTCCTGGCGAGGGCCACAACCTCCAGGAACACTCGATCGTGCTTGTGCGTGGTGGTCGTGTCCGTGATCTGCCAGGCGTGCGATATCAGGTCGTCCGTGGTGCGCGTGACACATTGGGTGTGAATGGCCGTAAGCAATCCCGAAGCCGTTATGGCGCCAAGAAATCTTAACACTTGTAAAATATTCAGATACAGAGAAGTTGAACCAGCATGGGTCGCATTACCTCGAGTCGTAGTCAGCTGAAGCCGGATCCCAGACACGGATCTATATTGGCCGCGAAGTTTGTAAATTGCCTGATGTATGACGGCAAAAAGTCAGTTGCTTACGAAGTTTTCTACGATGCGCTCGAGATCATCGGGAAGCGGATCACCGATCAAGAACCAATCGAAGTCTTTCATCAAGCGGTCGAGAACATCAAGCCGCAAATAGAAGTTCGATCGAAGCGAGTTGGCGGTGCCGCCTACCAAGTGCCCATGCAGGTCAACCGCGCTCGGCAGCAGTCGTTGGCAATACGATGGCTTTTGATCGCCGTCCGAGAGAAAAAAGGGCGACCGATGGCACAAAAACTGGCTGACGAATTGGCAGCGGCTTATAACCGCGAAGGCGCCGCCATGAACCGTCGCGAAAACGTCCACCGAATGGCCGACGCAAATAAGGCTTTTGCCCATTTTGCTTGGTAGTTGAACGAATTCTACAGCCGCATGGATTTAACTCCTTGCGGCTTTTTTTTTGCGCACAGACTGCGTTTTCTCACTTATTGTCCCTCAGTGGAACTTCTCACGCAAAAAGGGTCGCGACTAGAAGTCGCTGACAGAGTTTGATGGCACGCAAGCTGGAAAAGATCCGAAATATCGGGATCATCGCACATATCGACGCCGGAAAGACAACAGTCACCGAACGAATGCTATTCATGAGCGGGGCGAAGCATCGTGCCGGCGAGGTCGACAAGGGCACGACGACAACCGATGACGACTCTGAAGAACAAGAACGGGGCATTACGATCTACTCAGCTTGCGTAACATTTGATTGGCGTGACGTCCACATAAATCTGCTCGATACGCCCGGGCACGTCGACTTTACTGCCGAGGTCGAACGGTGCTTGCGAGTTCTCGACGGCGCCGTGGTTGTTTTCAGTGCTCGCGAGGGAGTAGAGGCACAAAGTGAAACGGTGTGGCGACAAGCGAACCACTACCGTGTGCCGCGAATCGCGTTCATCAACAAGCTGGACCGAGAGGGTGCAGACTTTCAGGCGGTGTTCGATGAAATTGGGACGCGACTTCAGGCCAATCCGATTGCAATTCAGATACCAATCGGTGAAGGGCCAGCACACTTTGACAACGCTTTTCGCGGGACGATCGATTTAGTGAGTATGCAAATGCTCACTTTCCAGGAGACGAATGTTACCCGTTCGGAGATTCCCGAGGAATTGCGTGACGAAGCCGAGATGTGGCGGGACGTCATGCTCGATAAGCTCTATTCTTTCAGCGACGAGTTGATGGAACTGGCGCTCCAAGAGGCCGAGATCCCCGAATCATTGCTGAAGAAGGTGATTCGAAACGCCACACTTCAGATGCAAATTCAGCCACTACTCTGCGGATCGGCACTGCACTTTATGGGAATCCCTCCATTACTCGATGCCGTTGCGGATTACCTGCCCAGTCCAGCAGACATGCCCCCGGTCGAAGGCACATGTGTCGACAAAAAGGGCGTGGAGCAGACACTGCGTCGCAAACCGGAACTGGACGAAGCGTTTTGCGGGCTTGTATTTAAGGTGCTGCCCGCAAAAACGGGAGACCTCTCATGGGTGCGTATCTACTCGGGGCAGCTGAAATCGAACTCGCGCGCGTTGAATCCGGGGAAGGACAAGAAGGAGAACATCGCTCAACTTTGGCAACTGCACGCCACCAAAAAGGAGCAGCAGTTGGAGACGGCCAATGCAGGCGACATCGTGGGCGTGATTGGACTTCGCGGCACAATCACCGGCGACACGCTTTGTGATCCTAAATCGCCGATCTTGCTTGAGTCGATCCAGTTCCCCGAAACCGTTATGTCGATGGCGATTGAGCCAGAATCGACAACCGAACGAAAGAAGCTAGAGGAAACACTCGAGCTTTTGCTTCGTCAGGACCCGACGCTTCGCGTGCAAACCGGTGAGACGGGGCAAACACTGATTAGCGGCATGGGGGAACTGCACTTGGAGATTATCAAGAATCGATTGCTTCGCGATTTCAGTCTCAAGGTGAAGTTTCACAAACCTCAGGTCAGCTATCGCGAAACCATTGCCCACGCCGTGGAAGTCACTGGAACTTGCGATCGCATGATTGCCGGCCAGCAGTTGTACGCGAGGGTGTCGCTAAAGATGGCACCTGTAGATGCGGAGGAAGCGGGGGTGCTCGTTCTAAGCCAATGCGCGCCTGATGCCCTGCCTGGCGAGATCCTCAATCTCATCATCGACGAACTCAACGCACACGGGGAAGGAGGAGGCCTTGTTGCTGGCTATCCGTTGACAAAACTCCGGGTGACGGTAATCGGAGGCGACGCTGGCGAGGAAGCTCCGAATGAACTTGCTTTCAAGATGGCGGTCAGCGATGCCTTTAGCAGAGGCCTCGAACAGGGAGGCAAAGTACTGCTCGAGCCAATCATGAAGGTCGATATCGTAACTCCAGAGGACTACGTCGGCGATTTCGTCGGTGACCTGCAGCAGCGTCGAGCTGTGATTTCAAAAACGGAAAGCCGCGGACGACTGACTTCAATCGAGGCCCATGTTCCTCTAAGCGAGCTATTTGGCTATTCGAGTGCGATGAGAAGCCTCAGCCAGGGACGAGCTGGATGCTCAATGGCGCCGCTAAAGTACGCCGCTGCGCCTCCCGAGATTACACGCCAACACGAAATTTAAGAGGCGAGCGTGCCGCAGGAGCGACGCAAGGGCGGAATAAGGCGGGCGACGAGCGATTCTCGCCGTTGCTGACCGATTTCCAACCCGACGCTGTGATCGCTGGGCAGCGAACCAGAAACAGTTATCGTGCCTGGGCAATTTAGATGAATTAACAGAGTAGTTTTTGTCCGAACTCGTGGCTTGGAGGTGTTGACGAGCTGCTGTTCGATCCCTAAGATCGTCGGTTTGCCATTTGGCGAAAAAGAGTGCAGGTAAGGAATTTGACGTCGTTGAGCTGCCGCTCGATGAATTAAAAATAATTAGGAGTTGCGTTAGTGGCCCAGGCTCACGAAGTAATCCGAATCAGGATGGAAGCTTACGATCATGCGATCCTGGATCAAAGCGCCCAGGAGATCGTAGACACTGCTAAGCGTACTCATTCCGAGGTTCACGGCCCGATTCCACTCCCGACGCGAGTTGAGAAATATACGGTTCTCTCTGGTCCGTTTATTGATAAGAAGGCAAGGACTCAGTTCGAGATTCGAACGCACAAGCGACTGATCGATATCGTGCAAGCAACGGCTAAAACGATTGAATCGCTCAACAAGCTGAGTCTCCCCGCTGGCGTTGATATTAAAATCAAGGCTTCGCAACGATAGGCGAGGCATCCTCCCGGAAAACGACTGTAATCTGCTTATGGATCGGAAGTTGAGCAGGTAAGACGAGCAATCTGACTCTCGCTCCTGTTTGACAAGTGATCACAAGGAAAAGACCGATGACGAAGGGTTTGCTCGGCCGTAAGGTCGGGATGACGCAAGTATACGAAGAGTCTGGTATTGCGGTGCCGGTTACGGTGATCGCAGCTGGTCCATGTGATGTACTTCAGATTCGGACTTCCGACCGTGACGGCTATGAGGCGGTTCAGTTGGGCTTTGAGGATAAGCCCCGCCGTCTATCGCGTCGCAGTGAACGTGGTCACGTGGCGAAATTAAGCAGCAAGCGTTCCAAAAAGCTTGTTGCTGCCGGTCAGGAGGTCGCTGGGAAGGCGGGTTGCGAGCCAAAGCGTTTTGTTCGCGAGCTTCGCGGCAGCACGGACGGTTATGCCGTAGGTCAGAAGGTAACACTTGAATCGCTGGCTGATGTCGGCTTGATTGATGTTACCGGTACGAGCAAGGGCCGTGGTTATGCCGGTGTGATGAAGCGGCACAATTTCAAAGGCCAGCGAGCCTCTCACGGCGTCAAAAAAGTACACCGGCATGCTGGCGGTACGGGCAGCGGTAGTGCAGGTCCAAGCCGTCTGTTTAAGGGTATTCGTATGTCCGGCCAGTATGGAAATGCTCGGATTACGGTGCGGAACCTGAAGGTCGTTCGGATTGATGTCGAGAATAGCTTGCTGTTGGTTCGCGGCGCAGTCCCCGGGCCAAATGGTGGTTTGTTGGTGATTCGCGAAACAAATAAGGTGAGTTGAGTCGGGTTTGTTGTCCCGTCCGCGTGTATTGGAAGCGATTTGAGACATGGCTAGTTTACCGATTTACGACCGCACTGGTGCGAAGGTTGGCGATTACGAGATCGCTTCAACAGATTTGGCAACACGGATCAGTAAGCAGTTACTGCATGATGCCGTCGTGATGTATCAGGCGAATAAGAGGCAGGGGAGTCATAAGTCCAAGACGCGTTCTGAGGTCGCAGGTTCGACTAAAAAGATGTATCGCCAAAAGGGCACAGGCAACGCACGAGCTGGTTCGAGACGTTCAGGTGTGCGCCGCGGCGGTGGCCATATTCATGCGAAGTCGCCTCGTGATTACTCGTACCGTTTGCCGCGAAAGGCGCTGCGAGCAGCCACTCGAATGGCTATCGCCTCAAAGTTGCGGGACGATCAGGTTGTGGTTATCGACAAGCTGACGTTCTCCGAGCCGCGCACCAAGGAAATGGCGGCGGTGCTAACGGCGCTTGGTTTGTCAGGGACGTCGGCTTTGGTGGCCACAGAGGCCTTGGATGTCAATGTTTATAAGAGTGCTCGAAATATCCAGAAGCTAACTGTTGCTCCCGTTGCGGAGTTGAACGCTTACAGTGTTTTGACGCCTCGGAAGCTATTGGTGACAAAGGCCGCATTGGACGCGATTCGTGAGAAGCATGGCTCGTCAGCGGTGGCCTCCTAGGTTGCTAGAAAACGGGAATCGGTGAGATGGCAAAGCAAAGTAAAAGCAAATCGGCGGATGGCGGATTGAAGTTGGAGCCCCATCAGGTGGTCTTGCGCCCGCTTGTCACAGAAAAGGGTGTGCATCGCTCGACCCGTACGAATCAGTATGCGTTCGAGGTGAACACGCTCGCGAGTAAGAGTGATGTAAAGAATGCGGTGGAGGCTTTGTTTGAGGTTAGCGTCGAAAAGGTGCGGACGCAGAATCGCAAGGGTAAGCCTCGTCGGCATAAGTTTCGCTACGGTTACACAAAGAATTGGAAGAAGGCTCTGGTCACCTTGAATTCAGAGCATCGCATTGACTTCTTCTAGTGGGATGAATCGATGTCTCCGATGGGAGTCGGAGGGAGAATATTAGGTCATGGGAATTCGACGTTACAAGCCGACATCCGCTGGTCGACGTAATGCGACCGTTAGTGATTTCGCTGACTTGACGCCGGGCGTCAAGCCTGAGAAGTCGCTAATGCGTCCGATGACTAAGACTGGTGGTCGCAATAACCAGGGGAAGATCACCGCTCGGCATCGTGGTGGGGGGCACAAGCGTCAGTATCGCGTGATAGATTTCGCTCGCAAGAAAGATGGAGTGCCGGCAAAAGTGGCTTCGATTCAGTATGATCCGAATCGTAGTGCCAGAATTGCTCTCCTGCACTATCTCGATGGGGAGAAGCGGTATGTCCTTGCCCCAGACGGCCTGCGGGCCGGCGATCAAGTACAAAACGGCCCGGACGCTCCGCCAACGGTTGGGAATTCGTTACCCTTGAAGAATATTCCGCTGGGCACGTCGATTCACAATATCGAATTGCTGCCTGGTCACGGTGGACGCATGTGTCGAAGTGCCGGCACGAATGCGACGTTAATGGCTCGCGAAGGTAGTTGGGCTCAGATCTCCTTGCCAAGCGGTGAGATTCGCCGCGTTCCAGCGGCTTGCCGAGCAACCGTCGGCAAAGTTGGTAACGCTGATCACATGGCAGTTGTGCTGGGAAAGGCCGGTCGAAGTCGCTGGCTTGGTCGGCGTCCACATGTCCGCGGTACGGCAATGAATCCGATCGACCATCCTCATGGTGGTGGAGAAGGCCGGACGAAAGGTGGTCGTCATCCGGTTAGTCCATCCGGAAAATCTGCCAAGGGCGGTCACACTCGCCAACGAAGCAAGGCATCAAATTCGGCGATCGTTCGTCGTCGTCGGTCCCGTCGTTATGGTCAATTGCGTTTGCCAAAGAGTTGATTGGCCGCGAGGCTTTTTGGAGTTAGTAGTTCCGTATGAGTAGATCCACTAAAAAAGGTCCGTTCGTTGACTTGCGTTTGTACTCCAAGGTGCAGAAGCAACAGGAGCGTG
Organism: Planctomycetaceae bacterium; assembly: GCA_020638995.1. Classification (GTDB taxonomy): domain Bacteria; phylum Planctomycetota; class Planctomycetia; order Pirellulales; family Pirellulaceae. Next base: position 1,185,340 of record JACKHM010000004.1, on the reverse strand, counting down.
GAAAGGCCGACCCAATTAAGACGTGGGCCCGCGCCTGCACGATTGTACCTGAGTTCGTGGGTGTGACGTTCATGGTTCACAATGGGAAGCAGCACCTCAAGGTGTTTGTCACTGAGGATATGGTCGGGCACAAGCTCGGTGAGTTTGCGCCGACACGGACATTCCGTGGTCATGGTGGTAAAGGTAAGCGTTAGTTTAGCCTGTTTGCTGAGGTCGGCACGTAACGACCGTATCCAGCAGGCTGCAAGGATCAAGTCGGTAGCGAAGATCGATTCAGATTGGCTTAGTTTAGAGGGTAAAGACAATGTCGTTTCGTGCCACGCATCGCAACGCTCGGATCAGCCCCCGCAAGGTGCGGCATCTGGCGGATATGATTCGCGGTCGTTTTGCCGACGAAGCGTTGGATCTGCTGCGGTTTGAGCCGCATCGCGGAGCCAGAATGCTCGAAAAGGTATTGCGAAGCGCATTGGGTAACGCTCAGGATCCGGATCAGAATCCGGGTAAGACGATTCGTGTGGAGCGTCTTGTCGTGGTCGACGCCCGTGTGGACGGTGGTCCGATGTTCAAGCGAATGCGACCACGAGCACGTGGTATGGCGTTTCTGATTAAGAAGCGTATGTCACACATTCACGTCACGCTGGAAGACATTAACGAGATCTAGATATGGGACAAAAAGTAAATCCTGTCGGCTATCGAACCGGTGTGATGATCGGCTGGAAGAGCCGATGGTTTGCCTCGAAGCAAGAGTTTGCCACTTTGCTCCTCGAAGATGCTAAAGTTCGTGACTTCATTAAGAAGCATCCGAAGAAGCAGCAGTATCGCAACGCGGGAATCGATCGTATCGAGATTGAACGCACCCGCGACGAAGTAAAAGTCGTTTTGCATGTTGCCCGCCCGGGCTTGATTATTGGTAAGAAGGGTCAAGAAGTGGAACTCCTTCAAGAGGAGCTTCAGAACTTGATCGGGCGTCGGGTGAATTTGAAAATCGAAGAAGTTGGACGTCCGGAGTTGATGGCCCAGTTGGTCGCGGAGGATATTGGTCAACAGTTGGCAAAGCGAGCCAGCTTTCGACGGACGATCAAGCGGTCCATGGAACAAACGATGGATGCCGGTGCTAAGGGTATTAAGATCCGCCTCGCTGGCCGTCTAGGTGGTGCCGAAATGGCACGTATTGAAAAGCAAATTTCCGGATCGATTCCGCTAAGTACCTTGCGAGCAAAGATTGATTACGGCTTCCACGAAGCCAAGACCGCGCAAGGGCATATTGGAATTCAGGTTTGGGTTAACCAAGGTATGTACGAAGGAGTCTCCGATGGCCCTGATGCCCAAGAGAGTCAAACATCGAAAAAGCCAAAGAGGGCGTATAAAAGGTAACGCAACTCGTGGCAATAAGGTCGTCTTCGGTGACTTTGGCTTGCAATCGCTTGACGGCGGTTGGATTAAGGCACAGACCATCGAAGCAGGTCGTATCGCCGCCCAACAGTACATTCGTGGCGAAGGCCGTTTGTATGTACGGTTGTTTCCCCACCGTTCGATCACCTCGACGCCATTGGAAACGCGAATGGGTAAAGGTAAGGGCGAACCAGAGGCCTGGGTGGCTACGGTCCGTCCGGGAACGGTATTGTACGAACTCGGTGGTGTGACTGAAGAGCAAGCCAAGGTTTGCTTTGCACGCTTGGCTCACAAAATGCCAGTACGCGTGCGATTGGTTCGACGCCGTCCTGTTTAGTGCACGAATTGTTAGTTAAAGGTTGAGTTGATGAAGGCCGCAGAACTTCGAGAAATGAGCGACGAGCAACTTGAGCTAACGCTCAAGGAAACGTGTGATCGGTTGCTAAGGCTCCGGTTGCAGTCGCAAACGGAACGTTTGGATGCACCTAGCGAATTGCGAAAGTGCCGAAGACTTGTGGCTCGCATCAAAACATTGTTGCATCAAAGACAGACGCCAGCTTCTGCCTGAGCGGCGCAGAGGACTTATAAAAGAGAAGTAACATGCCAAAGAAAGTGTCTATCGGCGTTGTAACGAGTGACAAGTGCGACAAAACTCGTCGAGTAGAAATCGCACGCCAAGTTCAGCACGCAAAGTACGGCAAGTTCATACGCCAACGCACGATCTGTTATGTGCATGATGAAGCGAACGAATCCGGTGAAGGCGACACGGTTGAAATCATGGAGTCGCGACCGCTATCTAAGACAAAGCGTTGGGAATTGGTGCGAGTTGTCGAAAAGAGTCGCGCGGTAGACGTGGCCGCGTTGAAAGCTGCTCGTGAGCAGGCCACGAGCGAATCCGAGCAAGGATAGAGTACGATGATTCAGCAGGAAACGCGACTTTCGGTCGCAGACAACACAGGTGCAAAGGAAATTCAGTGCATCAAAGTGCTGGGTGGATCGCGAAGACGATTTGCCGGTCTCGGTGACGTGATTATTTGCAGCGTAAAAAGTGTCATTCCAGGTAGTGACGTAAAGAAAAAGACAATTGTGCGTGCCGTTATCGTTCGCGTAAAGAAATCGACGCGCCGAGCAGATGGCAGCTACATCCGATTCGACAGCAACGCGGCTGTGATCGTAGACAACGATGGTAACCCAAGAGGCACTCGTATATTCGGTGCTGTCGCCCGAGAGCTACGGGATCGTAATTTTATGAAGATCGTGAGCCTCGCGAGCGAGGTGGTCTAATGCATATCAAAGCAGATGATACGGTACAGGTAATCGCCGGGAATGATCGCGGAAAACAAGGTCGTGTGCTGAGCATCGACCGAAAGAACGGAAAGCTCGTCGTTGAAGGTTGCAATCGTGTTTACAAGCACGTGCGACGTAGCCAGAAGAACCCGCAAGGCGGTCGGCTATCGAAAGAGATGCCGCTCCAAATCTCGAACGTGTTGCTGGTTTGTAACCGCTGCGGGGTTGGTGTTCGAACGGGAGCTCGTCTGACCAGTGACGGCATCAAGGAGCGATTTTGTCGCAAGTGTAGCACCGCACTTGGGCAGATTGCACCCGCAAAGGAAAAACAGGCTGCTAAGTAGCAGATAAAAAGACAGGTAACTTGGCTGGCTCATCGCTGGCCTCGCTAAGGCGAAAATAAAATGGTTCCTCGACTACAAGAAAAATACGAGAAAGAAATTCTCCCAGCGTTAAAGGAGCAGCTCAAGCGAGACAATCGCCTGAACCTGCCTCGGCTGCAGAAAATTGTTGTTAACATGGGCGTCGGCGAAGCGACTCAGGATAAAAAGTTTCTTGAGACAGCGGTTGAAGCGCTGACGCAAATCACCGGACAGAAGCCGATCATCACCAAGGCGAGAAAGTCTATCGCTGGCTTCAAGCTGCGGGAGGGTCAGAGTATTGGTGCCAAGGTCACGTTGCGTCGGCAGCGGATGTACGAATTCCTCGATCGATTGATCGCAATCGCTTTGCCGCGCGTTCGAGACTTTCGGGGGGTCAGCGAGAAGGCATTTGATGGCAACGGCAACTACAGCCTCGGCCTTACCGAGCAGTTAGTGTTTCCGGAACTCAACCCCGATAAGTTCCTAAAAATTCAGGGAATGAATATCACTTTTGTAACTTCGACGGATAGCAATGATGAGGCCCGTGAATTATTACGGCTCTTCGGGATGCCGTTCCGTCAGGCAGAATCCCCAGCCGGTGCGGCCTAAGTTCTGTCCATTTCACCGATCAACAGGAATGTGTTGTGGCGAGCAAATCGAAAATCGCAAAGGCTAGCAGGACGCCGAAGTATTCGACTCGGCAAGAGCGGCGATGTAATCTGTGCGGGCGACCGCGAGCCGTTTATCGCAAGTTCGGCATTTGCCGTATCTGTTTCCGTAAGTATGCGGAGCAGGGATTGATTCCTGGCGTCCGAAAGTCCAGTTGGTAAGCAGAGGACCTAAGTCACATGATGACCGACCCGATTGCCGATATGTTGACACGAATTCGAAATGCTGTTCGTGTCGAACGTCCCAATGTCGATATGCCGCTATCACAGGTGAAGCGAGGTTTAGCCGACGTGCTCAAACGCGAAGGCTATATCTGGGATTGGCAGGAAGTAGAGGAGCAGCCAGTCAATCAGCTGCGAATTGAGTTGAAATACGGTCCGAATGGCGAGCGAGTCATTCAAAGGATTCGTCGCGTTAGCAAACCTGGTTGCCGCGTTTATCGCAAGGCTCGTGATCTAAAGCCCGTTCTTAACGGACTTGGAATTACGATTCTCAGCACCAGTCGAGGCGTCATAAGTGATCGAGAGGCTCGCCAACGCAAATTGGGTGGCGAAGTCTTGTGCGAAATCTGGTAATCAAACCCATAAGCGAACAGACGTAACGATGTCACGCATTGGAAAAAAACCTGTATCCATCGCGGCCGGTGTTAAAGTAGCCGTGCAAGATCGTGTTATTACGGTCGAGGGACCTTTGGGCAAGTTGCAATACGAGCATCGACCTGAGGTCTTGGTTAGCGTGGATGAGGAAGCGAAAGAGGTTTCCGTAAGTCGCGATTCTGACGAACGCGAGGTTCGAGCTTTTCATGGACTGACGCGAGCGCTGATCAACAATATGATCATCGGTGTCAAAGACGGTTACGAAAAGCGACTAGAGATTGTTGGCGTTGGCTACGTTGGTTCGTTGCAAGGCGACATACTAAGCCTTCGCGTTGGTTATGCGAACGAAATAAAAAAGAAAGTTCCGACGGGTTTGGATGTGAAACTCCCGGATCAGACGCACGTCATCGTCAAGGGTTGTGATAAGCAAATGGTAGGACAGTTCGCTGCAGAAGTGCGTGCTTGTCGAAAACCCGAGCCTTACAAGGGCAAGGGCATTCGATATCAGGGCGAACATGTGAAGATCAAGCCGGGTAAGTCGGCAACGTAACAAAAAGGCTGCGGTCGTGGATAAGAATAAGTTTCTACAAAAGCAACGTGTGCGTCGACGGTTTCGCGTTCGTAAAAAGCTGCACGGTGATGCCCAGATGCCGCGGATGTGTATTTATCGCAGCAATAAGCACATCGGTTGTCAACTGATTGACGATATCGCCAAAAAAACAATTGTTTCCGTCAGCACGCGAGATAAGGACATGCGTGAGTCTGTCTCGTGTGGCGGAAACAAAGATGCTGCTCAGGCAATTGGCAAAGTCCTTGCCGAGCGAGCACTTGCAGCCGGAATCAACGCAGTGCGGCTTGATCGTGGAGCTTCGAAGTATCACGGGCGTATCGCGGCCTTGGCGGATGCTGCTCGTGAAGCCGGGCTAACTCTCTAACACCAGATAAGAACTAATCGGAGCGTAGGTCGTGTCTACAGACTCATCGCAATCTCAAGATGTCGAACGAACGATCAAAATTCGTCGTTGCTCTGCCGTCGTCAAAGGTGGTCGCCGTTTCAGCTTCGCCGCCATGGTCGTTGTGGGCAATGGCAACGGCAAGGTTGGCTGGGGATATGGCAAAGCGAACGAAGTTCCACCGAGCGTTGAAAAGGCTACGAAGCAAGCTGCACGAGAACAGGTACGGGTTCCCATCGACGAAGGAACAGTCTCCCACGTCGTCAAGGGATCCTACGGGGCCGGTACCGTTATTTTGGTTCCCGCTGGTCCCGGTACAGGTATTATCGCCGGCGCTGCGGTTCGCGCCGTTTGTGAAGCGGCCGGGATTCATAATATCCTGACGAAGAGCATCGGAACCAACAATCCAATTACGCTGGTCAAGGCGACTTTCGACGCTCTCAGTAAGCTACGAACCAAACAAGAAATTGAACGATTGCGTGGAGTTTCGCTGTCATGAATCTAAACGACGTACATCGTGGCATCACGAAATTCAAGAAGCGAAAGCGACTTGGGCGAGGTCCGGGCTCTGGCCAGGGAAAGACTGCGGGACGCGGCCATAAAGGTCAGAAATCGAATCGTGGATATGGTGCCCTTTCAATTTTTGAGGGTGGTACTACGCCGATCGTCCGCCGGATACCAAAACGTGGCTTTAACAATAAGTTTGCCCTGAATGTCGCTGTCGTTAATGTTGGAGACCTCGACACTGCTTTTAATGCAGGCGATGAAGTCACCCTGGAGTTGCTGCGAGAAAAGGATCTTGCCAAGAGTCGCTATGATATCTTAAAAATCCTCGGAGACGGTGAACTCACGAAGAAGCTTAAAGTTTGCGGCCACCGTTTTAGTGCCAGTGCGCGTGAAAAGATAGAAAAGGCTGGCGGGGAGGTTGTCGTCCTGCCCGGCAAGACCGTTGTGGAAGAGAAAAAGAAGCAAGCAAAGTCCTGAGATTTTCTTGGCTTGGTTTTCGAGAGTCGCTGAGGCGTTGTTCCTCGAAGTACTCAGGTTGGCTAGTCTGCGCGAGTTAAACGAGCCCTCTACTGACTAGGACGGATCGATATCATGTGGGAGAAGCTTCGCGTCGTCTTTACGATTCCCGAACTGAGGCAGAAAATATTTCTGACCCTCATCTTTTTGGGAATTTACCGAGTCGGCTTCCAGATCACGCTGCCGATTATTGATCAGAACGCGATGGCGTCCACGACTACGCAGAGTTCGTTTGGGGACTTTGTTGACAAAGTCGCGGTGCTTGCGGCGAGTGACCTACAAAAGGCCACGATCTTTGGTTTGGGCATCATGCCTTATATTTCTGCTTCGATCATCTTCCAACTCCTCGGTAGCGTTTGGAAGCCGTTAGAAGAGTTACGTAAAGAGGGTGAAACGGGGCGGAAGAAGATCAACGAGTACACGCGGTACGTGACCGTACTCCTCTGCTTTGTGCAAAGTTGGTTTTACCTGTGGGCGATTATGCAACCTCGCAGCGGTGTGGGCATGGTTGCAGAGCAATTTCTCTCGGATCCAACCGACCCAACGAGTTTGTCATTTGGCTGGCAACTAACCGCCGTGCTGACGATGACATGCGGAACGATTTTTTTGATGTGGCTCGGTGAGCAAATTGACGAGTTTGGTATTGGTAATGGAATTAGCTTGCTCATTATGGCAGGCATCCTCGCCCGTATGCCTGGAGCGATGATCAACCTGATAAAGAACGCCGAGTTCGAATTGGTTGGATTCGGTTCTTCCAGAACTGGAATTGAAACGCTTATCGTACTGTGCTTCCTGTTTGTAGCGGTGGTTTTCGGTGTTGTCTTTATCACTCTGGGACAACGAAGAATTCCAACGCAGAGTGCAAAACACGTTCGTGGACGCCGCGTCTATGGTGGAACTCGCCAGCATTTGCCACTTCGGATTAATCAGGCTGGCGTGATGCCGATCATTTTTGCGAGCAGTCTCTTGATGTTGCCCACGATGATCTTCGGTGCCTTGGCTGGCGTCACCACCGGCCGCGCTCAAGACATCTTTGGTAATTTGGGACAGATGTTGGGCGGAGGCTTGTCGTTCACCTACAACCTGCTGTATGTCGTCTTGATCTACTTCTTCTGCTATTTCTGGACAGCCATTACGTTTAACCCAAAAGAGATGGCTGAAAACCTGAAAGACTACGGGACGTTTATTCCCGGATACAGACCTGGAAAGCGGACCGCGGACTACTTGGAAAAGGTGATGGTGCGAATTACCTATGTCGGAGCTGGCTTCTTAGCGCTGGTCGCTATTGTGCCAACGATCATCTCCGGTTCTCTCGGCGTTGATTTTCAAATTGCCAGTTTCTACGGTGGAACCGGTCTACTGATCGCGGTTAGCGTCGCGTTTGACCTCGTGCAGAAGATCGACAGTCACCTGGTTATGCGAAACTACCGCGGACTCTTGGAGGGATAGTCGTCTCCGGTCGCGTCAATCCGACGGGAATGGGGAAGACTCACACCGCGGTTCGTTCACGTCATGAATGTTGTGATCTTAGGCCGTCCGGGTGCCGGAAAAGGTACTCAAGGAAAACGGATTGCGAATCTCTTCGGTCTACAACATCTTTCGACAGGCGACACGCTCAGGTCAGCATGCCGACAAGGTAGCTCTCTCGGTCGTCAGATTGCCGAGCTGATTGATGGCGGAAATTTCGTTAGCGATGAACTTGCTCTTAAATTGGTCGAACAGGAGTTACTAGCGAGTAATTCAAGTGGCATGATATTTGACGGCATCCCCAGGACCGTGCGTCAGTGCGGAATGCTGGACGAGCTTCTTGAGGCCCATGGTAAAAGGATAGATTTGGTTGTTGAGCTGGACGTCAGCGAGGAAATTGCCCGGAGGCGGTTGTTGAAGCGTGCGAATCTTGAAGGTCGCGCCGACGACAACGCCCAAGCGATCGGGCATCGCTTCGAGGTCTATGACACCGAGACGCTTCCTCTAGTTGAGCTATATGGTTCTCGTGGCTTGCTCAGTTCGATTGACGGGTCAGTTCTTCCGGACAACGTATTTGCATCTGTGAAGGCTGTTTTTGAGGGAATGTGCCCGCGGTAAGCAGCAATGACGGGTCGCCGGGGCACGTTTTGCGGCATATCTGCCAGCACGACTACCGAATCTCGAAAGATTATCCGAGTGGGCCTTGAAGCCCAGGCAAAAAAGATCATATACTAACACGCTTTACTTGAGTCGATTGGGGACGAGAAATGAAAGTACGTGCCAGCGTGAAAAGGGTGTGCGAGAACTGCAAAGTCGTACGTCGCAAAGGCCGCGTCTATGTCGTTTGCAGCACCAATCCACGCCATAAGCAGCGACAAGGTTAACAGCGAGCGTCCTTCTTTTAGCAGGTTTTGGAACTTTAGGGAGCGAAAATTAGATGCCTCGTTTGCTCGGTGTTGATATTCCAAACGACAAAGCCGCCGTCGTTTCGTTGACCTACTTGTACGGCGTTGGGCCGAAGACTGCCCGAGATCTATGCCATAAGGCTGGAATCGAGCCGACAATCAAGGCGCGAGAATTGGCGGATGACGAGCTTGGTCGTTTGGCGGCCTTGCTAGAACGCGACTACGTCGTAGAAGGTCCCCTGCGGCGCCAGTTGCAGCAAGCAATAACGCGACTGCGAGACGTAAAGTGCTATCGAGGCATCCGACATCGCGTCGGGTTGCCTGTGCGCGGGCAACGGACCCGGACGAATGCTCGTACGCGTAAAGGACCCAAGAAAACAGTTGCCGGGAAAAAGGGCGTGAAGGACCTGAAGTAAGACTTCAGTCGACCTGACGTCTCTAGGTATTCATAGGAGTTCTCCCTCGTGGCGAAGACGAAGAAACGACGAATTCGGCGCAATGTGACCGTTGGTGTTGCACACATTAAGGCGACGTTTAATAACACTACGGTAACAATCACGGACACGAAAGGCGACACATTGTGCTGGGCAAGTGCGGGTACTTCTGGTTTCAAGGGAAGCCGCAAAAGTACGCCGTTCGCGGGTCAATGTGCCGCACAGCAAGCCGCTGAGAAGGCTCAAAAGTTTGGCGTTAAGGAGGTCGAGGTCCGCGTTAAGGGCCCCGGGTCTGGTCGCGAGAGCGCGATCACCTCGCTTCAAGCCGCTGGGCTAAATGTGAAGCTGATCGAAGACTGTACTCCGATTCCACACAATGGATGTCGTCCTCGCAAGAAGCGACGAGTCTAAAGTAACCTCTGGCACCGAATTTCTCATGATCGCTGAATCCTCAGCGACATCGTTCTAGGGAGGCGACTGATGCATATTCGATGGCGTGGCTTGGAACTGCCGAGCGTAGTAGATTGCGACAAAGACTCGCTTACTTCGACCTACGGTAAGTTTGTTGCGGAACCTTTTGAACGCGGATTTGGGGTGACGATCGGCAATAGCCTGCGTCGCATCTTGCTTTCTAGCTTGGAAGGTAGCGCTGTGACGCAGATCAAGATCCGCGGCGCTCAACACGAATTCTCGACGATACCTGGAATTCTGGAAGACGTCACCGACATCGTCCTGAATGTGAAGGCACTCGTTGTCAAGAACCATAGCGATTCCACTCGTGTAATCACCGTCGAGAAGAGCGAAGCAGGAGTGATCACCGGTGCCGACGTCCAAGTCGACGCGGATGTTGAGATCATTAACAAGGATCATGTCATCGCGACGCTTACCGACAATGTGCCCTTTATGATGGAAATGGTCGTCGAGAATGGTCGCGGGTACGTCCCAGCCACCGAGCACAGCGCTGGGGAACACGAGATTGGCATCATTCCGATTGACGCGGTTTACAGCCCGGTGACTCGAGTTCGCTATGAAATTGAAGAAACTCGTGTCGGTCAGAAGACCAACTACGATAAACTGAACCTCGATATCTGGACTAACGGCTCGGTACACCCCGAGCTGGCGCTTGTCGAAGCCGCCAAGATTCTTCGTAAGCATTTGAATCCGTTCGTTCAGTACGTTGAATTGGGACCCAAAGTCTACTCTGCCCCTCGCGCCTCAGCCGGAGGCGGGGATGCGGCTCTTGAGGCCAAGTTGAACCTTAGCTTGGCGGAGCTAAAGCTCTCAGTGCGGGCGATGAACTGCCTCGAATCTGAGAACATAAATACAGTTCGAGATCTGGTTTCCCGAACCGAGGACCAGCTTATGGAAGTTCGCAACTTTGGCGACACCACTATGACCGAAGTTCGTGAGAAGCTTACCGAACTTGGTCTCCACCTGGGTATGCGGCTTCCTGCTGTTCACTCAGCACGTTTTTAACAACTAGTTATTAAGTTTTACTGGACGCACTGTAGCCATGCGACACCGACGACGAGGCCGAATTCTAGGACGTTCTCCCAGCCATCGCCGCGCCATGCTGCGTAACTTGGCAAGTAGCCTATTTCTTACTGAACGGGATGCTGAGTTCGAGACAAACGCACCGAAGGTAAAGGGCCGTGTTACAACGACGCTGCACAAGGCGAAAGAAGTTCGTCCGCTAGTAGAAAAGTGTGTGACGATTGCCCGAAAGTCGCTAGAGCACCAGGAAAACGCTCGCCAATTCGAAACCAGTGCTGAGCGTGGCAGTTCGGAATGGAAGCAGTGGCGTAACAGCGACCAATGGCAAAAGTGGTGCGCTGCGATCGCACCTACGGTGGCCGCACGTCGACGAGTTCTGCAGCTGCTCGGTGATAAGCAAGCGGTCCAAATCCTATTCGACGACATCGCGCCGCGTTTTGCAGATCGCAATGGCGGTTACACAAGAGTCTTGCGGCTTGCAAAGCCTCGGCTGGGAGACGCCGGACTCCAAGCGATCATTGAGTTTGTGGGTGTCCATGACCGCGAGACGGTACGCAGCGAGAAACCTTCGTTCGGCGGCGACGAAGCCGTAAACTCGGATGCTGCGGGCGAAAATAGCGATGTGTCGGATGCGTCTGAGGAGGCCACCGCAGACTCCGGCGAAGAAGCGACGAAGGACGCATAGAATCTTTCCGTCGCGAACGCCCAGCTATCGTTTATTGATCCGCCCGTACATTTCGGGTCGGCGATCATTGAATCTATCGATGATGTGTTTTTCTGGCACGCGGACGATTCGTTTGGTGCGGGCACGCTGAATGTCGATGTCGGCAAATAGAGTCGCTTCCTCACTGTGTAATGCTTCGGCCAGTGGTCTTCCGCTCGGGTCACAGATCTTGCTCTGACCTATGAATGGGAAACCGCGTTCCGATCCAATCCGGTTCACACAGGCATAGTAGATGTTGTTCTCCATTGCCCTGGTGTTAACGACATGGGCAGCCATGCACTCCGCACCTGGCGGAAAGTTCGTGGGCAACGCAATAAGGTCGGCACCGTCTAATGCCATCACTCTCGCTGACTCTGGAAACGCACTGTCGTAGCAGATGTTCATGCCGACCCTCAAATCTCTAGCGGAATACACCTCGAATGGACGATCGCCTGGGTCGGTGAACCGATCAATCCCCAAGAACGGCAGGTGAATTTTTCGATAGCTGCCGACAACCCCGTTCGGTCCAATAAGTACACAAGCGTTGAACAGTTTGTCACCGGATGCCTCCAGCATTCCGAAAACTGCGTAAACATTCAGCCGTGCACACGCTTCGGCCATATTCTGACAACTAGGCCCAGGGATCGGCTCGGCAAACGGCATCGCTTCTTCGCGGCTATCGAAGCAGTAGCCGGTTAGGGAACACTCCGGAAAGATCGTTAAACGCGCTCCGTTCGCTGCCGCCACTTCGAGTCGCTCGGTCATTGCCTTCAGGTTCGCCGACGTATCAGCCAACCGCACATCCATCTGAACCGCCGCAATTCGATACAAGTCCATCACTGGGTGTTTCCTCTCAAGCGTATGTCAGATTTATTGCTAATCCTGTCTGATTCGGACTAGAGCCGTTTTAGCCTAAGGTCTCGTAACGCAGATGTGGTATACCAACTGGCGATTCCAAAGGGGCGTACCGGTTCCTGTTCCCACCAAATCGACAGCTTATGCATTGTGTGGTCAACGTCAACGATCTGTTCGTCGTCAATCCAAGCTTCGACCCTTGCTTCGGTGACTCGAAGTCGAATTCGATACCACCGGTTCTGCTCAAACTCCTGAAACCCCGTCGTAGCATTTTCGATCGCCGACATGCTATCCAGATTCGAGAGCCCGGTGGTTCCGCCGCCCCATCCACCAAGAACCAGCGAGAGATAGCTGTCCCCAACAGGGAAGGTGATACCGCAGAAGAAGTCGGAGCCCTCAATGCGTTTCGCTTCGAGTGCAACTTCATAATTCGTGCGAGGAAAGTCTCTATCAAGTCGAATACCGGTAGCCGGCTTACCTGCCGCAAGAACGATTGCATTGTCTTTAATTGCAACTTCTCCATGCCTCTCAAAATCGTATTCCTCGATAATTGTCCAGCCCTTCAGCGTCTGACCGTCGAATAGTTCCTCGCCAAGACTTGTAAGCAATTTGGACTTCGGCTGTTCCCGACGAGCGTTGGATTGAGCCGCGACTCGCCGAGCGGGTAGAACCCTTCGATACCGAGTTCGACAAAAGATTCGTGCCGCGTACGTCTCGTTCAAGATCAAGAGAAGGATGCCGAACGATATTACCAGGGTTTTCATGTCCAGAGTCTCACAAAGGATTTCGCTGGAAGTAGGTCTCTATAGGGGGCGACCGTCATATTGGTTGAGTGAGCTTTCAAATGCAATGCTTGGTCAGTTACCGACTGCCACGCAAATCGCCACGCGTTACAATGGGAACATGCCAATCGAGACTTTTCATCCGCTCGTCCAGGAATGGTTTTCCGCTCGTTTTGGGGAGCCAACCGAGCCTCAGCGCAAGGGTTGGCCCCACATCGCAGCTGGGTGTCACACCTTGATCGCGGCACCGACCGGATCTGGAAAGACGCTGGCCGCATTTCTGGTCTGTCTGAACCGCCTGTGGCAGAACTGGCTCGACGGCGAGTTGGGCGATGGTGTTCGAATTGTTTACATCTCGCCGCTGAAGGCCCTTAGTAATGACATCGATCGCAATCTCCAACAACCCTTGGCTGAACTCAGCGCGTTGGCCTCACAGCAAGGATATTCACCGCCACCAATTCGGACCGCCGTTCGCACAGGAGACACTCCGAACGCAGCACGCCAACGAATGCTGCGCATACCACCGCATGTGCTGGTAACAACTCCCGAGTCGTTGTATTTGATGCTCACGTCGGAGAAGAGCCGCGAGTTACTGCGTTCGGTCGACACGGTGATCGTGGACGAAATTCATGCGTTGGCACGCGACAAGCGTGGCTCGCATCTTAGTTTGACCTTAGAGCGACTGTCCCACCTCTGTAAACACCGTCCAACGCGGATCGGCTTGTCCGCCACACAGCGTCCGATCGACGATATTGCGAGATTTCTAGTCGGCGCAAACGTCAAGGTGATCACAGAACAAAATGTTCCTTCAGCTAACGCAAGCACGAAAGAATCAAACGACGAAAATGTAATAGTGATCGATGGCGGGCACTCGCGAGACTTGGACCTGGCCATCGAAGTACCACAGAGCGAACTGTCGGCGGTCTGTTCAAATGAGCAATGGGGAGAAGTTTACGAAAGGCTCGTTGCTTTAATTCAATCGCACCGCAGTACGTTGATCTTCGTAAACACGCGTCGCTTGGCAGAGAGAATTTCCCACCATCTGCGTGACATCTTGGGTGAAGACGCGGTCGCCGGTCATCACGGCAGCTTGGCCAAAGAACTAAGGCAATCGGCCGAGCAGCGTCTGAAAGAGGGCGAGTTGAAAGCGATCGTTGCCACAGCGTCGCTTGAGATGGGCATCGATATCGGCTACATCGATCTTGTCTGTCAGGTGGGCTCTCCGCGGGCGATCTCGACATTTCTACAACGCGTCGGGCGATCAGGACACTCATTGGGGCAAACACCGAAAGGCCGGTTGTTCCCGCTCACACGGGACGAACTATTGGAATGTATGGCTTTGGTTCGCGCGGTCCGGCGCGGGGAGCTTGATCGAATCGAGATCCCAGTAGCTCCCCTGGACATACTCGCGCAGCAGATCGTTGCCTCAGTTGCATGCGATGAATGGCATGAGGATGAGCTTTATGAGTTCTGTTGCAGGGCGTGGCCGTATCGTGACTTGCAGCGCGAGGATTTTGACGAAATCGTGGAGATGCTTGCAACCGGTCTAACGGCAGGGACGAAGCGCGGACTTCATCTGCATCGCGACCGCATCAACTTGCGAGTTCGTGCGAGACGCGGCGCGAGGCTTGCCGCGATTACTTCGGGAGGAGCGATTCCCGAAAAGGCCGAATATCGCGTTGTCGCCGAACCCGATAAGACGTTTGTCGGGACCTTAGACGAGGATTTTGCCATCGAAAGTATGGCCGGAGATGTCTTTTTGCTCGGTAACACTTCGTGGCGCGTACAGCAAGTTCGTAGCGGCGAAGTGATTGTTCGCGACGCGGAGGGTGCGCCACCCAGCGTTCCATTTTGGTTCGGCGAAGGTCCGGGACGGACTATCGAGTTGTCAGAAGAAGTATCGCGACTGCGAGCCGACATCGCGGTCCAAGCAACTGAGTTGACAAATGACTGCGGCGCCTGTCAATGGGCGATCGAACAGGCGCAAGCCTATGTCGAGTCGCAGTTGGCTGCGATCGGATTGGTACCAACGACAAGCCAGATCGTGTTCGAGCGATTCTTCGATGAATCGGGCGGCATGCAACTTGTGATTCATTCTCCCTTAGGAGCGAGAATTAATCGCGCTTGGGGACTTGCGCTGCGTAAGCGTTTCTGCCGCAGCTTCGATTTTGAGTTACAGGCCGCCGCAACGGACAATGGCATCGTGCTGTCTCTGTCGCCGCAGCACAGCTTTCCGATCGACTCGCTATTCAAAATGCTTGGTCCTCAGAACGCGAGGCATTTGCTCGAACAAGCGGTTCTCGCGGCGCCGATGTTTCAAGTGCGATGGCGTTGGAACGTGACTCGTTCGCTGGCGGTGCTACGGCGACAAGGTGGCAAGAAGGTGCCACCTCATCTACTACGATTTCGCTCCGACGACCTGCTGGCCTCGGCCTTTCCAGAGACAGTCGGATGCCTGGAAAACCATCATGGCGACGTCGAGATCCCCGAGCATCCGCTGGTTCAACAAACCATGCACGACTGTCTTACTGAGGCGATGGACGTCAAGCGGTGGGTGAAAGTGTTGCAGGCCGCCGGAAAGGGCGAGATCGAACTCGTCGCACGTGACACACGCGAGCCTTCGCCATTCAGCTACGAGTTGCTAAACGCAAATCCGTATGCGTTCCTCGACGATGCTCCGCTCGAAGAACGGCGCACGCGAGCTGTTTCGATGCGTAGGAGCTTCACTGCCGAAGACGTCCGAGATCTGGCTAAATTCGATCCTGCGGCCATCGATCAAGTTCGTGCAGACGCTTGGCCTGTTGTTCGAGACGCGGATGAATTGCATGAAGCTTTGCTCACTCATGTGATGCTTCCTGCCGACGAAACCGCAATTTGGCAATCATATTTCGACCAGCTCTGTGCTGCTGGTAGAGCAGCGAAGATTCACGTGGGTTGCGAGACCGCATGGATCGCAGCTGAATCTTGGCCAATTGTACGGGCGGTTTACGAAGGCGTTGTTGCAAGTCCTGAGGTACGTTTGCCTGCCGCATTGGATAGGCCGACCGAACGAAATGCCGCATGGGTTGAATTGGTCCGCGGTCGCATGCTCATCCGCGGACCAATTACCGCTTCTCACCTCGCGTCGGAACTCGTACTGCATGAAAGCAGCGTTCACGCGTCGCTTGAAGCGTTGGAGGGCCAGGGCGTTGTTCTTCGCGGCCAGTTCACGGGCGAGCCGCGGTCGGCCGAGAGGGTGGTTGAAATCGAGTGGTGCGATCGGCGACTACTCACCCGCATTCACCGACTTACGGTGGAGGGTTTGCGGCAAAGGATTAAGCCCGTCTCGCCGCAGGACTACATACGATTTCTGCTTCGTCGCCATCGCGTGTCAGAAGACGGCAAGTGGGGTGGGGCAGTGGGGGTTCGTGAGGCAATCGCTCAATTGCAAGGATTCGAGATTCCGGCCGGGGCCTGGGAATCGAAGATCCTCGCCGCGCGTTGTGACAACTACGACTCACAATGGTTGGATCACCTCTTTATGGCGGGCGAAGTCGCTTGGGGCCGCCTCCGGCCACTGAGACGTGACGACGCGAGCCGGCGATTTGCCGCCGCCATGACTCGATCGATGCCCATTTCTCTGGTGCTCCGTGAAGACTTGCCGTGGTTGTTGAACACCGAACGTGATGGCAAGCAGCCAAACGTCAGTTCCTACGGTACCGAAGTTCTCACGGCTTTGACGGAACGTGGAGCGCTGTTTTATCAGGAATTGAAAGCGGCCACTGGGCTGTTACCCACACATATCGAAAGTGCGCTCCGCGAATTATCGACGCATGGTCTAGTGACGTGCGACATGTTCGGTGCCGTGCGTGCGATCGCCAGCAAACGGACCGGGAGTCGACGGGGAAACCGTCGCATAATGGGCACAGCTGTTGCGGCGCCGGTCGGTCGTTGGTCGCGATTTCCTGGCCCGATTGCAGCAGTCAGTCCGGAAACGCGTTTGGAGCAGTGGTGTCGTTTGTTGTTAAGGCGTTATGGAGTCGTGTTTAGAGACCTACTCGCTCGTGAGGCAGCAGCACCCCAATGGCATGAGCTGGTGAGCGTGTTTCGTCGACTGGAACTGCGAGCCGAAGTCCAAGGTGGTCGCTTCATCGCAGGTGTTGCTGGTGAACAATTTGCCAACGAATCGGCTATTGGGGAACTTCGCACAGTTCGCGAAACGAGCGATGATGACTCTTGGCTGGTTCTCTCGGCGGCTGATCCACTGAATCTCGTTGGAATTGTTCTGCCCGGCCCTCGCATTACCGCGAATGCCCAAAACGCGCTGATTTTCCGATCGGGTCGATGTCTCGCTGCGAAACAGTCGGATCGAATCGATTTCTTTGAGGATTTGCCCCTCACCGAGGAGGCAACAATGCGGCGTGCCTTGCAAGTCGGAAAGCGCGAGTCAAAATCGCATATTCGATCCTCTTGGGTCGAGGGGGCTCAAAAGCCAGAGCAATTACCCGAATTGACCAGTCTCGTTCCCTCTCGTTCTTTGAGACAGACATGACGCACGATCCTTGGAGCGAACGCCCGGATTTTGCCGACCGCGATCTCGCGGCGATCGAGGATCGAACACAAGAATTGGGACGCTATTTGTTCGATCACCTTGACGAGCAGCAGCCCACCGTACTTCAGCGACGTTGGTGGGACGAGCGGCTGATGGCTTGGGCAATGCAGGATGAAGGGCTGAAAGTTCAATTATTCCGATTCGTCGATGTACTTCCCATGCTAAAGACCAACGAAGCGGTCGTCGGTCATTTAAACGAGTACCTGAACGAAGTTCGCTCGCATCTCCCTGCGGCAGTTCGCACAGCTCTCGGCATTGGAAGGCGAACTTCTCTGACGCGTGCGGCAATCGCTAGACTCGCGCGTTTAAGTGCGATGGATCTTGCACGTCGTTTCATCGCAGGAACGAACGTGAATGAGGTTGTTGAAGCCGCACAACGCGAACGTCGTGAGGGACGAGGCTTTACCCTCGACATTCTCGGGGAAGCAGTTACCAGCGATAGTGAGGCAGAACACTTCTTTCACGCCTATGTGAACTTGATCGAGAGTGTCGCTCCCGAAGTAAATCGTTGGCCGCTGGAAACGACTGTCGATCGGAGCGTGCTTGATCAGGTGCCTCGCATGAATCTTTCGATCAAACTTTCAGCGCTGGATTCCCAGTTTGACGCTATTGATCCTGACGGAGCACTTTCGCGTGCGGGCCAGCGATTGCGGGAATTGCTGAGAGTCGCAAAGCATCACGGTGCGTTCATCAATGTCGATATGGAGTCGTATGAAAAGAAAGCCCTTACGCTGCGAATTTTCAAGGAGGTTCTCGAGGAGGAAGAGTTCCGTGACATTGGCGACGTTGGAATTGTTGTGCAATGCTACTTGCGAGACGCGGCCACCGATTTGCAGGACCTCGTCGAATGGGTGAAACGTCGAGGTCTCCCGGTGTGGGTTCGACTCGTAAAAGGTGCGTATTGGGACTACGAGACGGTACATGCGAAGGCAGATAGTTGGCCCATTCCGGTATACCAGAGCAAGTGGCAGTCCGATGCCAGTTTCGAGCGTGCGACGCGATTTGTCATGGAGCACCACAAGTTCCTCCGCCCGGCCCTGGGCACACACAACATTCGTTCGATTGCTCATGGTTTAGCGACTGCCGAGCATCTCGGAATTGCAAAGAATGCGTTTGAAATTCAGATGCTCTATGGAATGGCAGACAGCGAAAAACACGCCTTAGTTGCTAGAGGGCACCGCCTGCGAATCTATATGCCGTACGGTGAGTTGATTCCGGGAATGGCGTATTTGGTGCGGCGACTCTTGGAGAACACTTCAAATGACTCCTTCCTGCGCGCCGGCTTTATCGAACAGGTAGCTCGAGATGAGTTACTTCGCAACCCGCACGAAGCTCAACACAAAAGCTCCTGCAAGAAAGACGAGGAAGCTATGACGGGATCAAGGATGAATGCCGCAAATCAGCGGCAGCGTTTTGAAGCGACGTTTCGGAATCAGCCACCAATTAATTTCTCCGACGAATCCAATCGCTCCGCGATGCGTGAAGCTCTGCAAACAGTAATGACCGAATTGGGGCGACATTACCCACTCGTGGTAGGTGATCAGCAGATTGAGACGGAAGAACAACTGGAATCCATCGACCCGTCATTCAGAACGCGTATTGTGGGTTCGGTGTCACTGGCGAATAAGACGAATGTTGACCAGGCGGTAATCGCCGCGAAACAGGCGTTGGCAGCGTGGCGCAATGAATCGGTTGAGAAACGCGCGGACATCATCCGCCGCGCGGCACAGCTGATGCGAGACCAGTTCTTCGAGTTGTCGGCGTTGGAAGTGTACGAATGTGGAAAGGGGTGGCGCGAAGCAACGAACGATGTCTGCGAGGCGATTGATTTTTGCGAGTACTATGCGGATTGTGCGATTGCGATCGCCCAGCCAAACGGTGCCGACGTTCCCGGGGAAGAAAATCGATTCGAGTATCTGCCACGGGGCGTTACGGCTGTCATAGCACCCTGGAATTTTCCCTTGGCGATTCTCACAGGCATGTCGGTAGCAGCAATGGCGACCGGAAATACCGTCGTTTTGAAGCCAGCTGAACAGTCCTCCGTCATTGCCGCTCGATTCATGGAAATTCTGCGGCGCGCGGGCTTGCCGACTGGTGTGGCCAATTTCCTTCCCGGAAAAGGAGAAGTAGTTGGAGCAGCACTCGTCGAACATCCGGACGTTGCATTGATCGTGTTTACTGGTTCACGCGAGGTTGGACTCGCGATCAACTGTCGCGCGGCGGAAGTCTCTGCGACTGGCATCGGCCACGTTAAACGCGTAATTGCGGAGATGGGTGGAAAGAATGCGATCATCGTCGATTCAGACGCAGATCTCGACGAGGCTGTGCTGGGAACCGTGAAGAGCGCCTTTGGGTTCCAGGGACAGAAGTGCTCAGCTTGCAGTCGCGTGATCGTACTCGACGACATATACGACGCTTTTTTAGCACGTTTGATCGAAGCAACTCGAAGCCTGGAAGTCGGTCCCGCCGAATACCCATCAACTTCGGTCGGACCGGTAATTGATCAATTCGCCCTAGCAAAAGTTCATGAATACATTGTAATCGGTCAGCGCGAAGGCCGCGAGGAACTGGCCGTTGACGTTGCAGAACTTGCTCAGCAAGGGTTCTTTGTTGGGCCGCACATCTATGCGGATGTGGCACCGAATTCACGCTTGGCACAGGAAGAAATCTTCGGTCCTATTTTGGCAGTCATTCATGCGAAAGATTTGGATGCAGCATTTAGAATCGCGAACGGTACCGATTTCGCCCTGACAGGCGGTTTCTACTCGCGTAGCCCAGCGAATCTGGAACGAGCGAGACGCGAAATGATCGTAGGGAATCTCTACTTAAACAGAACGATCACGGGCGCGATTGTCGGTCGTCAACCATTTGGCGGCTTCAAAATGTCCGGGATCGGCAGCAAGGCCGGCGGCCCAGACTACGTTTTGCAATTCGTCGTACCCCGAACGGTTACGGAGAATACGATGCGGCGAGGTTTTGCGCCGGAGGCATAATTAGGAATGTCACCCTCAATGGGAGCCGATGCAGTACAGCCATTCCTGGCGGCTTCCGCCTATGTTGAAAGCAGTCCGCATGTAGATTTGGCCGTCGCAAATCGACGGCGTGGCAAAGGCTTCATCGCCTAGCTGATTGCGGGCAACTAGTTCAAACCGCGTCGGCTGCGCCTTGAACACGTAAAAGGTGCCACGTTCGTTGGCCGAGTAGATATTTCCGTTGGCGAGAGTCGGAGATGAACTGACGGCGCCGCCTTCAAGTCGTGCCGACCACATCTCAGTGCCATCGTAGGCTCGCCAACAATATGCGATGCCCCGATCGGTAACAGCATAAACGTGCCCTTCAAAAGCCAGCATTGATTGCTCATAGCACTTCTGATCATTTCGCCACAAAAGTTGACCGCTTCTGCCATTCAGGCAAACGGTTTCCGATTTTGGGTAACCACCGCTGGCGAAGACCAGATCGCCATCCCAGACCATTGTTCCACAGGTTGCCATGGTCGTAGCGGGGGTAGTCCATAGTTGCCTGCCATTGTTCGGATCATAGCTGGCGACCTGCTCAGTACCGCTGATCAGCAGCTGATCGCGACCACCAATGTTGGCAACGACCGGTGACGAAAAGCTGAGCTTCCGTGGTCGAGCAACACGCCAACGAGTTTCGCCTGATTTGCCGTCGAGTGCGGCGATCCATCCGCCTCCTTCGTAGTCTGCACAGACCAAAACTCGCGATTGATAGAGCATCGGCGAGGGCGCATATCCATATTTATATTGCTGGGGGTCGTAGTTGCCGACGTTCTGTTGCCACAACCTCTTGCCATCCAAAGACAAGGCCGAAACCTGGATGCGCCCGTGATGATGAAATGAAACGAACAACCGCTCCCCATCGCAGGCGACCGATGGTGTGGCATGTGTGTTTTTTTTGTGCGTTTCGGGAAAGCCACCTTGGCTGACCGGGACCATCCAAAGCTGCTTGCCGGTGAAGCGATCAAACGCCACGACTCCCTGCGTTTGCGATGAGTCGTCCGCGGTTGTCAGAAAGATCCTGTCCCCGAAAACTATGGGCGAGGAATGGCCACGTCCAGGAACAGGCGTCTTCCAGACGATGGCCTTGTTGTCACTCCACGCGACGGGCGGGGTCTGCCCCTCCGCAGCGATGCCATTCAGGTTCGGTCCTCGCCACGTTGCCCAGTCGCCAGCACGCAAGGGTGTAGTTACGGCAAATGTGAGCCCGGCGAAAAACGCGCAACCTAGGATCCGTGACAAGATTCGGACGATCTTCGACATTTAGCATCTCCACTGGAAATAGGGCACCCAGAAGGACTCGCTCATGCTACTAGAAACCCCGTGTATGTGCCACGAATCAAGGAGAAAACGCAAAGGCTGGACCACGACAATTCCAATTCTCAGGGGGTTGACATGGCTATCAACACTACTGATACTGAGTCTCACTTGCAGCAAGCCAGCGCAGTCAGCCAGCCACTGCCCCACCACTACGCCCACCTCGATTTAAGAAAGCTGGCCAATGTACTCCCGATCAACCACCTCGAAGAACAACGCATTCACGCTTGTCGAACTGCTTGTAGTCATCGCGATCATCGGAATCCTCGTGGCACTGCTCTTACCGGCTGTCCAAGCCGCCCGCGAGGCGGGACGTCGGATGCAATGCTCAAACAACCTGAAACAGATGGTCCTAGCTTCGCATAACTATATGGACACATTCAGATGTGTGCCTCCGTTTTCGTGCCTGCCGCCAGCGGGTGGTAGTGGCGCCACATGGTCGCTTCAGGCGCGCATCTTACCGTATATGGAACAGAAAAATCTGCAGGACCTGATTGATTTTAGATACAAGTACAACGATTTAGTGAATGCACCTCAGCACGCGCAGGTCACCCGGATGAAAATCCCGACTTACGTCTGCCCGAGCGAAGTGAATGCTCGAGAGCGGGCTCCGTCGAGCCTCCCCGGAGCAACGCATTTCCCACTGAACTATGGTGCAAACGTAGGAACTTGGATGGTATTCGATGCACCCAATTCTAAGAGTGGTAATGGGGCATTTGTCGTCAACGAGCGACTCACCGATGGTGCGTATATCGATGGTATGAGCAACACATTGGCCTTCTCAGAAATAAAGGCATATCAGGCAAACGTCAAACCCGGAATTCCCAACGGCCCAAATGCCCCGCTTCCAACCTCAACTTCGCAAGTTGTTGGATATGCCGCATCGGCTACGGTCAGTCAAACAGGACACACCGAGTGGGTTGATGGAAAGACGCACGAAACGGGTTTTACGGCTGTATTCACGCCGAATACAGAAGTTCTTTTAAACACTGGTGGCGCAAGCTATGACATTGACCTGATCTCACGCTCCGAAAACACCGCGAATTCAATACCGACCTACGCCGCAGTCACTTCGCGAAGTTATCACCCAGGAGTCGTGCAGTCTGCTCTTGTAGACGGTTCGGTGCGTAGCACTTCCGAGACCGTCGACCTTAGCGTTTGGCGAGGCATGGCTTCCCGAAATGGTGGGGAAGCGGTTCAGTTACCCTAACGCGATTGGACTTACTCGTTGCATTAGAGCGGCGCAATCATCAATAGTTGTCTAGTATCAATAACACAAGATGTTGTGGAGTATCGACAATGAATTACAACACCTATCATTCACGACGACGGGCATTTACCTTGGTCGAACTACTCGTAGTCATTGCGATCATCGGAATTCTCGTGGCGCTCCTGTTGCCAGCCGTTCAGGCCGCTCGTGAAGCTGCGAGGCGAATGTCCTGCGGGAACAACCTCAAGCAAATCGGCCTGGCGTTACACAACTATCACGATACTTACAAGGCTTTTCCGCCGTCGGCATTAATTCCCACTGGAGCCACAGCGGACAGCTTTTCGCCTCAAGCGAGATTGCTGTCGTTCCTTGAACAAGAGAACCTCCAAGATTTAATCGATTGGAATGTCAGCTACGCGACACAGCCCGCCGTGACACAGCAACGGATCGCGAGTTACATTTGCCCCAGCGACATTGGAGACCGGGAACGGCCCGATGGCGCCCTCACTCACTATCCGTTGACGTACGGCATCAACATGGGCACTTGGTTCGTTTTCGATCCAACTTCGCGGACTGGGGGCAACGGTATCGCGTACCCGAACGGTCGGCTGAACTTCGCTTCGGTGGTCGACGGAACAAGCCACACGCTTGCCTTTGGCGAAGTTAAGGCGTGGACGCCGTACTTACGCGATGGTGGAAACCCCAATGGCTTGGGAATCTCAATTCCAGCAACTCCCGCTCAAGTCGTCGCGTTTGGCGGCAATTTCAAGACAGACTCGGGACACACGGAATGGGTAGATGGTCGAACACATCAAACCGGCTTCACGGGAACATTTCCACCAAATACGGAATTAATTTATACCAGTGGTGGGGTGGACTATGACATCGACTTCAGTTCCTCTCGCGAGGGCAAGACGACGAACCAAACCACCTATGCCGTCGTTACTTCGCGCAGCTACCATCCCGGCGGAGCCCAGGTTGGACTAGTGGACGGTTCGGTTCGTTTTGCTTCCGAGACGGTCGATCTGTCCGTCTGGCGAGGCTACGCAACTCGCGACCGGGGCGAAGTGACGGGCGATCTGTAGTGCTTCAGATCGAGGTATCCACAATGCATGTAGACAGGGATGAAGCCAGATCTAGCGAAGAACTTGCCAAACGCCGCGATGCGTCTCTTCACCATTGGACATCGGAAGAATTACTAGATGGAGAAACTGAAGCCATCATCACGCATGCTGGCGAGATCTATCGCCTGCGCTGCACCCGCAACAACAAGTTGATTCTGCACAAATAGATCACGCTAAACGTGGAATACTTTGCGCTGCAATTCAATCTCTTCAAGCTGATAGAGTTTCCCTTTGCCGCTACCTGGACAAATCTCACAGGTGTCTGCCCATGCCTCGGGCGATTTAAGGTTAGAATCCCAGAATGGCCAAGTTCGGCATTGGCGAGGTCGAGCGTTGTACACCGTGCATTTTCGTTTTTCGGCGTCGAAGAAAACGCAATCTCCGTTGGGAAACTCACGTAGGCTGCGGCGAATTCCGATCTTCCGAACGTACTCGTGCTCAAAAGCCTCGACATCGGATTCACCGATTTCCGCAGCGATGCCTTCGATCTCCGCCTGGTTCACCCAAACATAGCCAGGGGCCCCGGTGCAACAATCGCCGCACTGGCTACATTTGAATCGTAATCCATCCTTGTACCATAGCTGCTCGGCCATTTGAGAAGACTCCTCGTTTTGTCTCAAATTGCGGAAGCGGCGATTTCGCCGACCGCTTCAATTGCGTGGTCAATTTGCTCGAAGGTATTAAACGGCCCCACGCTGAAGCGAACCGTCCCGCCATGCTGCTTTGTACCCAGACTGTTGTGCATCAATGGTGCACAGTGAAAACCGCTGCGAACCTGAACTGAGTAAGCCGTGTCGAGCAAGCTTGCTATTTCTTGCGGATCGTAACCGTCAACAGTGATGCTGACTACCCCCACCTGACGCGCCGCGTCGCAGGGACCATGAACAGCAACTCGCTCGATCGCATCGAATCCGTCAACTAATTTCGCGACAAGTGTTTGTTCGTACTTTCGCGCGTCATCGGCATCCCGATCCGCCAAATAACCAAGCGCAGCCTCCAGGCCAACAATTCCGGGAACATTGTGATTACCCGACTCGTACTTGTCAGGCAGATTCGCAGGTTGCAGGTCGCTTTCGCTGGACGTTCCCGTGCCGCCTTGGCGGTGGCTTCGTAAGACCTCGACGACGCTGGGTCCGACGTAGAGGATGCCTGTTCCCAACGGACCTAGCAGCCCCTTATGGCCGGGCGCAGCGACGAGATCCGCGTGCAATTCCTCGACAGACACTCGGAGATGGCCTAACGATTGGGCAGCGTCCAGCAAGAAGGAAATGCCGTGTGCCTTAGCGATCAATCCGATCTCATTTGCTGGCTGAATCGCGCCGGTTACGTTCGAGACATGTGTCAGAATCAGCAGTTTTGTCCTGCTGTTGATCGCCAGTTCGATGGCCGAAGGTTCGACAACACCAACCTGATCGCATCCGACCCGAGTGACCGTGATCCCCGCGGTTTGTTCCAAATAACGAAGAGGCCGCAAGACGGAATTATGCTCGCAGACCGTTGTAACCACGTGATCTCCGGGACGCAACAATCCGTGGATCGCAAGGTTCAACGAGTCGGTACCGCTGGAAGTGAAAATCACATGATTGGGATCTGCCACGGCCAAGAGATCCGCGACCCTCTTTCGAGCGCGCGTGACGATTCGTTCAACTTCGACGGCCTCGCGAAATGCTCCTCGACCAGACGGGGCGCCGTTCAGTCGTTGGTACCGATCGATTGCGTCATAGACGACGGCAGGCTTTGGCCAACTGGTGGCAGCGTTGTCGAGATAGATGCGGGTTGATGGGGGCATTGAACTATGCGTTGGGTCTTTTGACTCGCGCTGCAGCGTGACGAATCATTTCGGTATCGTTATCGATCCGATGGAGAACGCTCGGCACGACTCACGGTTCTCGCGTCAGTCTTCCAATCCTAAGTGTTCGGCGGGAACATCGCGGAGGATCTCTTCCGTACTCGTAATCCCCTGAGCAACCTTAAGCAGCGCACCACGGCGGAAGACCGTCATGCCGGCGCGAATCGCAGCCTCTTCGATCGTTTGGCTTGACGCCGCATCGGCGATGAGGCGACGAAGCTCCTGGTTAATCGTCATCACCTCAAACAGACCAGAGCGGCCAATGTATCCGAGATGGAAACAATTCTCACAGCCACTCGGGCCATAAATAGCCTTCCCTTCACCGTCCGAGAGCAGGGAATCAATTTCTTGAAATGTTTGTGGCGAGAGGCTGATGTCGTACTCGGATCGGCAATTCGGACACAATGTTCGCACCAAACGCTGTGCAATTACCCCCAAAAGGCAACCCGATAAGAAGAACGAATGCGACCCGAGCGCTAACATACTGTGAACCGCGGTCGCAGCAGTGGGGGCGTGCAAAGTTGCGAGCACAAGATGTCCGCTGTTTGCTGCGCGAACGGCCGTTAAGGCGGTTTCCTCATCTCGAATCTCGCCGATCATGATGACGTCGGGAGCCTGCCGCAAAACATTTCGCAACAACTCGGGGAAGTCCATCGCAAATTTTGCATTAACTTGCGACTGACGAATGCCATCGATGGCATACTCGATGGGATCTTCGAGTGTATTGATCTTCCGCGCTCCGTCATTCAAATACTGTAGGCAAGCGTACAACGACGTTGTCTTTCCAGTTCCCGTCGGTCCGGTCACCAAGATCAAGCCACTCGGGTGGTTTAACATGAACAATAGCTTGTTCAGATCTGCTCGTGACATGCCGAGTTCATCGATTCCGAACAAACCTACGGAATGGTCCCATAGCCGAAGCGCCATGTCTTCGCCGTGGAGCATTGGCGTGCAGTTAATCCGCAGATCAAGTTTGCGATCGCCGATCTCATGAATCCAGCGGCCATCGGCCGGACGCCGCCGATCGGAGATGTCCATTCCCGCCAAAGCTTTAATATGAGTCATCATTTGACGACCATGCTCGGTGGACACCACTGCCAGTTTCTCGATCGAGCCCATTCGACGAATACTGGCCGTCACGAACCGTTCATCGCTCAGCAGGAAGAGATCACTTGCTCGCAACTGAGCCGCTTGTTCCAGCAGTACGTTGACCGCCTCACCAGCTTCCATTTTGACGAGATCGGTAACGCGAAACCTTCCCGTGGGGGCATGGCTCATTTGGAATCTCCTCCGAGTAACTGAACGGCGTCAACTTGGCTATCGGCAATCTTGAATACAGCGTGCAGGTTAAGTACTTTCAATACATTGTTCGCGATCGGTGAAAGCGAATGTAATACTAGTTTTCCACCTGATTCCGATGCTCGCTTTTGCGACACAAGCAGCCAGTTTACACCGCTCGAATCAAGGGAAGCCACTTCGCTCAGATCGACCACTAATTGCCGGCTGTATGCGTTCTCGCCAATCGCATCGACAAACGGATCGTCGACTTCAACGTCCCGTTGCGAGACGCGTCCCTCGACGCGGAGCAGTACAGGGTCACCGTTCTTCGACTGGACGGTTACTTTCATGCTACTTTTCCGTAGTGCCAGGAGATTCCGAGGAGCGAACGCTTGGAAGGCCATTAATCTAATTCTCTGCCGGTAGCGTCGCAAGACGCAGTCAAACGGCTTTCGTCACAGAACCGTTCCCGTCAAGTTGCCGGAAACATCGGGCATTCCCTCCTGATTCGGTTGATTTGACCAAATGAATGAACGTGCATATTATTCTTCGACGCCCTTCAACGCCTGATTTTATGGGCAGCGACGTGCCAGGATGCACAATCGTCGCAACGCATTTTGACGCAGTATTGAGAACGATTGGGATAGCCGCTCGCCGACGGTGTAGCTGCTGCCGGATAATCAGTTTGTGCGTGCAAAATCTCCGCTGCGATTTTTTGACGATGGGCAAAACGTGATCTATATTTTCGTGGCTGAACTCCGTCCTCAGCTTCTTCAGCCAAGATCGATGTGAATCCTGACCACGATTGTTGCAGCCGAAGTCTCCGTCTTTGAGCTGGCTCAAAGTTTCCGGCAGCAACAAGCGTTACCTCCCCATAGATGGAACTTCACCATGCGAAGTCGGACTTCGATCCTGCGCGCCCTGACGTTAACACTAGTATTCCTTGCTGCTGGCCTTCCCACCCACGCCCGCGCACAAATCAGAATCCCTTCCGCGGCACTGCAAGACGGTGCGGAATTGGAAACGGTATTTCGTGTTGGCGACCAATTGGAACAAGAACGAAGGTGGGGAGAGGCGTTATCGCATTACGAACGTGCTCGTAAAGACCATCCTGGACGGCAAGAGATCGAGCACCGCTTGGCGGTAGCACGCTTCCACTATGAAGTTGTCCGCCGCTACTCCGATACAAGTTTCATCGAGACTGTGAAATCAATTGGCGAGCAAGGCGCGCTGGACCTGTATGGCGAAGTCTTGCTAAAAATTCAAGCCCATCATGTTCAGCGGGCTGACTGGAATCAGTTGCTCGAACGTGGACTGACGGCGATGGAAGTTGCGTTTGCGGAACCTAGTTTTCGCCGACAGCACGGTTTCAATAACACGGAAGAAGCAGCTCGCTCGCTCTTAACAGATATACGTCGCCACTTTGAAGCAACGCCAATCTACTCTCGACACGACGCACGCCAACGCGCCGCCGAAATCGCCCATGTCCTCGAGCAACGGCTTCAGCTCCCAAGTCCTGTGACAGTGTCTGAGTTTACTTGCGCGGCAGTTGCGTCGCTGGACGACTACTCGGCGTTTCTGACTGGCAATCAATTGGACGATGTCCTCTCGCAGATCGAAGGCAATTTCGTGGGTTTGGGAATTGAGCTCAAGGCCGAGGACCAAGCACTTCGTATCGTGAGTGTGATTCCCAGCGGACCTGCTGATCAGGGTGGAATGCGGACAGGTGATCGAATCATTGAAGTCGATGGCCTATCTACGCGAGACATATCGACCGACAAAGCCGCAGATATGTTGAAGGGCGTGGAAGGGAGCTTTGTGAACTTGGTCATTCTTGACCCGAACGGCGAAGCCCGCAGGTTGCGGCTTCAACGCACTCGTGTTGATGTGCCAAGCGTCGATAACATCCAAATCGTCGATACCGCTTATGGGATCGGTTACTTCCGCTTATCGAGTTTTCAAAAGACAACCAATCGAGATGTTGATTCGGCACTGTGGAAGTTGCATCAGCAGGGAATGCGAAGCTTGATTGTTGATGTGCGAGGAAATCCTGGTGGACTGTTAACCGCCGCGGTTGAAGTTGCCGACAAGTTTGTGTCGCAGGGCGATATTGTGTCGACTCGCGGTCGGAGTTCGGGTGAAGACTTTGATTACAAAGCACATGCCGTAGGTACGTGGCGCGTGCCGCTTATCGTATTGATCGACGGCGACTCAGCGAGCGCCAGCGAGATCTTTGCCGGTGCGATCCACGACCACCGACGTGGGACACTAGTGGGCACTCGCAGCTATGGAAAAGGAAGCGTACAGGGAATCTTTCCGCTCAGCATGGCGAACGCCGGCGTCCGGCTGACGACCGCCAAGTTCTACTCGCCCAGTGGCCAGGCAATTAGTCATCGTGGCGTGGAACCCGATGTCGAGGTGAAGGCGTCGGAGCAGACAACGGTGGCAAGACCGATAGACGAGTTGCTGCCAATCGTCGATCAACAGCGAGACGCCGTATTAACGGCCAGTCTTCAGATCGCGCGTCAACAATTGCCACCACGTTGAAGCCTATCGATCATCTTGCAGTGACCGATATCACGATGTGGTTCGCGGGCTACTCGTATCTTAGGGCGTTGGCAAGTTTCAGGCGGGCGGCTCGTTCCGCGGGGATCCAAGCTGCAACCAGTACAATCGCCAACGTGGCAAGAAAGCTCACCACCAGTAACCAAGGTCTGAAGACGAACACCACTGCATGGCCTGTCGTTGGCAGCGTCGCAAGATTGATGAAATAGGCAACTAGCAGGCCGAGGATCGCACCGGGGGCAAGCCCAATCAAGCCCATCATGATCGCCTGCGCGAAGATGGTCCTTCGCACTTGATGACGAGTCATAGCGACCACTCGCAACACTCCCAACTCACGGGTCTGCTCTAGGATATTCATCGCCAACGTGTTGACAAGCCCGAATGCGGCGATCACAAAGCCGAGGGTCAGCAATGCCCACAGACTGCCGATCACTCCGTTCATCATTCGCTCGATGAATTGAACAAGTTCGGTGTAGGATTGTAGTAGCAGCCCGCGTTCGTCACACAGCTTTTGAAGCGATGACTCGACAGCAAGGAGGCGATCACTCGACGCATGCACGATATATGCGTCCACTCCTTCAACACCCAGCAACTCCTTTGCCGCAGCTCGCTGCATGTAAATTGTAAGCCCGCCGCCAATGTAGTCGTTGGTTATCCCGACAATCGTCAAGCGTTTCTCGCCTTCCAGCGTCTCCAGCGGAATGGTGTCACCACGGCCAAGGCCGGTGCGTTGAGCCAAAACGGACCCCAACACAACCTTGCCTGCCGCGATGCCACGAAGAACTTCTTCATCTTCGCCATCGACGAGATCGAAATAAATCTGCTTGTCGGCGGTGAACTCTCGAACGACGACAATTACTGAATTCCCCGCAGAAGTCGCTTGAACAAAACGAATGGTGTCCAACGATTTGACTCCTGGAATTGCGTTGATCTCCTGGTCGAGTCCGACTGGCATATCGGCGGCCTGCCCCGTCGCCATGTCGGGCATCATCGCCCGTACGAAGAAGTCGCCCACGATCGCTTGGCGGTACCATTGATTGACATCTCGTACGTTGTCGATGATCGTATTTGCGAGCCCGACGCCGGTACTGATGGCAATAAACAGCACACCAATTGTCATTGCAGTTCGACCACGGTGGCGCAGCAACTGACGGCGAGCGAGCCGACTTTCGACGGCCATCCAAGGCCGCAACAGCAACTGGACGAAACCGGTCGCCGCCGACAGAACCGCTGGCAAGAGCAGAACGATGCCCACTAGCGCGAGCACGGCGGAATCAACCGACACCTCGATCGGAAACCAACCAAAGATGCAACCTGCCAGTGTGCCGATCCCGACGCCAAATACCGCTATTCCCGACACGAGACTCCACAAGCTACTTGACTCAATCTCTCCTGCAGTCACGATTCGCATTGCTTCCGAAGGGGAAAGCCGTCCGGCGCGACGCGCCGGTATGAGCGTCGCGAGCAACGAAATGCCAAGCCCAAAAAACGCAGCCAATGCGAACGGGACGTAAGTTACTTCAGCATCGGGAAGCGGTGTTTGCAGTACCGAGGAAGTTGCTCGTGCCAGAACGCGAGCCCCAAAATAACCGACCAATCCGCCGAAAACCATTCCGATCAACCCGACGAGCAGTCCTTCGCGCAGAATTAGCAAGGTGACTTGTCGACGTGTGGCACCGATCGCTCGGAGGATTCCCAATTGGCGTCGCCGTTCGCCCACTGTCATTTGGAACGTGTTGAAAATAATGAACGCGGCGATGACCAGCGCAAAAGCCGTCGCGAGCTGCAGACCCTGCTCGGTGGCAAGCATCGTTTCTTCGGCCAGTTGGCTGCGCATGTTTGGTTGACGCACGACCATGCCTACCGGCAAATGGGTTGCCACTTCCTGTTGCATCTTCTCGACGTCGACTCCTTCGTCGAGCACGAGTTGAACCGAGTCGATCTCGCCGCTCATTTTAAACCGGCTCTGGGCGAGACCAAGAGACATGTAAAGCAAACCACCTTGAGCAACCGCGGACCCGCTACGCGGATTCACAAGGCCCACAACTTCCGAGCTCTTCATGCCACTCCTGGTCAACATTTTAATCGAATCACCGACTTTCAGGCCAAGGCTTCGTGCAAAGGAAGCATTGAGGACAACTTCTGATCCGCTCGAAAACATTCGCCCCGCCACCAGTTCGTTGTCACGCACCAGCTGGTCGCGTTCCGGAACGATTCCCATCACTTGTGCTTTGACTTTACGATCCGGCAGGTAGACGATCGTGTAGCGGCGAATCAGAGGTACGGCCCGACTGCCGTCAAGCTGGTCGATTTCGTTCGCGATGGATACGGGGAAGGAACTTCCGCCTTCTGCGACTACTTCTAACGCAGCCTTTCCGGTCACGGCGGCAAACATGTTTTGCTGAGCAACTCTTGTTGTTGTCGTCGCGATATTGACTGATACGACCGCCCCGACGGCGATTACAATGCTCAGGATTGTCAGGATTGTCCGCACAGGCCGGTTGCTAACCTCGCGGACGCTGAATTTCAATAACGCCATAACTAATTCTCCTCCGGCCGAATGGCGAGAGTCGATCTTGTGTCCTCCCGGCGCTCGTCCCCTTCGATCAGACCATCGCGGAAAGTGACCAGGCGTTGGGCAGCCGCTCCCACTTCGTCATCGTGTGTGACCATGACAATTGTGTGCCCTTCACTTTCGACAAGCCTTTGCAACAACTCGATTACTCGTCTCGTTTGGCGGCTATCCAGATTGCCGGTTGGTTCGTCTGCCAGTACAAGTGCCGGTTCAATCGCCAAGGCTCGAGCGATCGCGACTCGCTGTTGCTCGCCGCCCGAGAGCTTGCTCGGAATGTGCCCCCGACGATGCGACATCTCGACAAGTTCTAAAGCGTGACAAGCCCGCTCGCCTGCGACGCGAGCCGAAACACCATCCAACTCCAACGGCAACGACACATTCTCTTCGGCAGTCAAAGTAGGCAGTAGGTTGAATGACTGAAAGACGAAGCCGATTCTTCGGCGGCGCAATAGAGTTCGCGCGTCGTCACTTAACTCGCTCAAGTCAACGCCTTCGACGAGCACCTGTCCGCTGGTGGGAACGTCGACGCCGCCAAGAATTGCCAGAAGCGTACTCTTTCCCGACCCGGAAGGCCCCATAATTGCAACCAGCTCACCGGTCCCAATTTTCAAGTCAACGCCTCGCAGGGCCTTGACCAAGACATCTCCGCTGCCGAACTCCTTCGTCAATTCCCTGGTCTCGATGACACAGGCGTCCGTACCATCCATGCTGTACTTTCCTTTGCTAGTCGGTCGGGCCCAACCCTATCATGAGTCGAGCATCCGTCGATGCCTCACATGCGGAAGCGTGCAAGACAAGGGGTGATTATAGGAGACTGTGGCGACGATACGCACGGGGGTGCCTAATTGGCATTCACTTATTCAAAAGTCAGACAAACGTCTCGGTGCAATCGCCACCCGCAAAGCATTTAACACGGCGACGACGTCGATAATTTCTTGAGCAACAGCCCCCGCAACCGGCGGCAGGTAGCCGGCAGCTGCGATGAGCATCCCGATCAAGCTCAAGGCCATCCCGCCCACGGCACTTTGTAGTGCAATGGTTCGCATGCGATGGCTGACATGTAGCAATTCGTCAACCTTTTTGAGGGAACTGTCCATGATTACGGCGTCCGCGGCTTCGGATGTGACATCGCTATTCTGTCCGAACGCAACACCCACCGTCGCTGCGGTCAACGCTGGTGCATCGTTGATGCCGTCTCCAAGAAAAATTGTCTCGGCTTTCGTCGTCTCTTCGCGAACGATCTCGAGTTTTTGTTCTGGGCTTTGATTGAAATAGACCTCCTCGATGCCGACTTGATCTGCAAGATAGCGAACCTCACTTTCGCGGTCACCGGATACCAGCATCACCCGCACGAAGGCGTGCTTCGGACGAAGGTGCTGAATGAACGAAGCACCTTCCTGACGTGGTTCGTCGCGGAAACGATAGGTTGCTGCATAGCAACCGTCCACGACGATGATGCATTCTAGTCCACCGGCAATCGGCGGTAGCGCCGAAACTGCCTCCGGATACTCGGCGGCAAGTTGCCTGCGGCTGATCACTCGAATTTCGTGCTGGTCAACTTCGCCGCGCAAGCCTTCTCCCGGTCGTTCGCTCACCGAGTTCGCGTCGTCCAAAACGACACCACCTTCCCTTGCTGCCGCGACGACAGCTCCCGCCAGCGGATGCTTCGAATATCGTTCCAGGCTACCGACAAGTTTCAGTACCGTGCTCGCGTCGAAGGCATCGGTTACGAGAACTTCGGTCAACTGTGGTCGACCGTAGGTCAACGTCCCCGTCTTATCAAAGATTACCGTGCGACACTTGTCTACAGTTTCCAGGATTGCGGGATTCTTGATGATAATCCCCAGCCGGGCGGACAGCGAAATCGAGCCAATCACGGCGACAGGAATCGCGATCAACAGGGGACACGGCGTTGCAACGACGAGAACCGCCAAGAAGCGCACGGCGTCCCCGCTGGCAGCCCACGCGACGAGCGCCAAGGAGACGGCAACCGGCGTGTAAATCGCGCCGAGTTGATCGCCAAGACGGCGAATCCGCGGTCGACGTTGTTCTGACTCACGCATCACCTGCATGATTTTGGCATAGCGTGAGTCGACCGCCAGCCGATCTGTATGGATAGTCAATGCCGTTTCGCCGTTTATTGCTCCCGATAGCACGGGCGAGCCGGGAGTCTTTGACATCATGTATGGTTCGCCCGTGAGATACGACTCGTCCATGACTCCGCGTCCTTCGACGACGGTGCCATCGACTGGGCAGACTTCGTGAGGAAAGACGATAATCGTGTCACCGATTTGGAGTTCGTCGAGCGTGACATCGTTGACGCCTGCATCTTGCTTTCGATGGGCAAATGAGGGCATTCGCTTGGCGAGCGATTGTAACACGGACGAGGCTCGACGAACGGCGAACGATTCAATCGCCTCACCTCCCGAAAGCATCAACACGACCAGCGTACCGGCTAGGTATTCGCCCAGTATCACGGCAGTGGAAATCGACAGCCCGGCGAGTAGGTCAGAGCCGAACTCCCGCCGAAAGAGTTTCACGAGCAAATCCACAACCAGCGGGCTGCCGCCGATCGCGAGGGCAAAATAGAGTGGGTACGCCGAAACGGATTCGCCTACATCCGTGCCGAATCGCAAGCTGAGATGCGCGGCGATCGCGCCAACCGACAAGATTGCAATCGGACGATGCTTATGTTCCCACCAAGTGGTCGCGACGGCTCGCGATAACATGCGATGCGACTTTCAGCTATGTGATTGATCCTAATGGCTTGCTATTGTACGGTCCTTTGGGCATTCTGCCATGGATGCTAGGGCCACCCTGGCGTCGGGACCTGTGGCGCTGGGTTGAAATGCTGGTCTTTCGACCTGATACTAGGCATTCACTTGCAACTGCGAGAGTAGACGTCACTCTTGCGTACAAACCATCATTGCCAGGACTTTTCGAGTAAAGAGTTTTCTGTTGCTCGGCGAGTGATGGCCGTGACGGCATTAGCTCAACGCCCCCCTGCCCTCGCTCAACCACCCATCAGGAGTCCACAACATGAAGATCGGTGTGCCACACTTCGTCGCGACAATTGCAATCTGCTTTAGCTTGTCGGTGATCGCAGCCGAGGAGGTGATGCCTGTTCGGATGGGATGTGGTGCGATGACATTCGACACCGTGCCAGGTTGGGGACTTCGCCCCGATGGTCAATCTGCTTTGGGGCCCACGCACGGCGGCGTGGTGATCGATAAGGCCGGGAACATCTATACCAGCGCCAAAAAGGGCGTGGTGGTGTTCTCACCCGAAGGTAAAGTTGTTCAAGAGTATCTCGGCGACAAGTATTCGAATATCCATGACATGGAAATTCGCGAGGAAGACGAAGGCGAGTTCATCTATGGCGCACGTAATGTGGACGCCGAAGGGCTCAAGTTCAATGCGCACAGTGGCGAGATCGTTTTGAACTTGCCATTTCCGGTGGAGTCGGGCCTGGACTTAAAAAAGTTCAGCCCGACCGCAATCACCGTCGCGCCCAACGGTGACATCTACCTGTCTGACGGGTACGCGAGCAATCATATCTTCAAATTCGACAAAATGGGCAAATATGTCATGCACTTTGGAACGAAGGGTAATGAACTGAAAGAGTTCAACACCGCGCACGGCATGACGCTAGATACGCGCTACGATCCGCCGCGTCTGCTGATCTGCGACCGCAATCACCAACCGAAAGGACGGCTGCTGCACTACGATTTGGAAGGTAACTTCATCGAAGAGGTCGTCACCGGTCTTGGTATGCCAACGTCCGCAGCAATTCAGGGCGACTTTGTTTCGGTGCCGGACCTGCACGGGAGACTGGTGATCCTTGATAGGAGCAATACCATCATCGCCGTGTTGGGTCACAACTCAAATCCGGCAACGCGCGTCAATTTCAATGTTCCGCAAGAGCAGTGGATTGAAGGCATCTTTAGCGGTACGCACGGCTCTTACTGGGACGCGGACGGTAACCTCTATGTTCAAGACTGGAATGTATCCGGACGTATCATGAAGTTGGTGCGCGTTAAGTGATTGGCAAAGTGCCCACACTCTAGGACGATCTCTCCTCCACCGCTCCCCAGTCAGGAAACTCGCAATAATCCGGCCGTAAGCCACGTTTGCGTGCGATAAAATCACGGCGACTATTTTAAGGAGATGTGACGTGGAACTCATCATTCATCAGCGTGACGATATCTCTTACGTCGCCCTCGAGGGCCGGCTCGACGCCACCGGAGTCGAAGAAATCGAACCGCGATTTGCCGAAGCCACATCGGGGCGAGGGTTACCGACGGTTGTCGACATGTCGGGTATCTCGTTCATGTCGTCCCTCGGGATCGGGTTTCTGTTTGTCCACACAAAGCGGTTGAAGAAGGCCGGTTGCAAGCTCGTCTTACTGAACCCGCAGGGCATGGTTGAGGCGGTGCTGAAGACTTCCAAGATGGACAAGGTCATGCCGCTCTTCTACGAGTTGGCGCAGGCGATTGAAGCAGTTGGTGGTGATTCGAGCATCGCGAGCGCAACGCTTCCTGCTAAATCTGCAGCTCCCGCGGCGGACGTAAAGACCGAGGCTGCCTCATCTAAAGCACCGGACAACATTGTTAAGCTGTCAATCAAGAACGAAATGTCGGAACTCGAAGGGTTGTACGCAGAAGTGAACGAGTTCTTGACAGCGCACAAGGTTCCCTATCGATCTGGCTATGCGGTCAACCTCGCCTTGGAAGAGTTGGCCGTGAATGTTATCCGCTATGCCTACGTGGACGACGAAGTACACGATATCGAAATTGGTGTCGGCATCGTTGACGAACAGATAATCCTCGAACTGCGTGATGCAGGACGGCCGTTTGATCCGCGCGAGGCGCCACCCCACGACGTCGATGCGGATGATCTTGAGCCCGGTGGGCTGGGATTGACGTTGGTGTTGGACATGGTCGATGCGCTGACGTATCGGCGTGAAGATGAAAAGAATCACGTCCAAGCCTGCATTCACATCCGTGAAGAGGAGGGCGGTGAGTTGTGGAGCGTTGCAAAAGATGAAGCAAACGCGGCAAGCGACTAGCGACAGATCGCTTCAGCCGTGGCGTTCGAGCAACAAGACTGATGTGTCGTCCTTGCGGCCACTGCCCCGTGTAAAGTCGTTCGACGCGTCGAACAATCTAGCGAGGGTATCTTCGAGAGACAGATCTTTTGTTTCGCCAAGAGTACGAACAATGCCATCCAATCCGAACTGGTTGTCGTCGTCGCCCTCGGGAAAGGCCTCTTCCAGTCCATCGGTAAAGAGCATCAGTCGAAACTTATCGGGCAACCTGCACACGTAGGTTTCGTATTCCTCATCTTCGTCTACTGCCAACGGCAACCCTCCTGCATCTTGGCCTGCAAGCGGCTCGATTATGCCAGTCGAAAGATCTTGTAGCAAAGGCGGTTGATGTCCTGCGGAAGCCCACTGCAAAGTTCTCGTTTCGGTATTCATGATTGCATAGAGCAATGTAATGAACCCGCCCTTATCCGTAACGGTAGCCTGGTCGCACAATCCTTTGTTGATTTCTGCCACAAAGTGTGCCGGGTCCCTATGCTCCTGACGTCGCATCATGCGAACTAGGGTGTGCATCGTCATGATCGAAAGGCAGGATTTCATACCGTGCCCGGCAGCATCTCCTACCAACAGGACGATATTGTCATCTGAAAGTGTGAAGACGTCGTAGTAATCTCCTCCAGCCAACACGACCGGATGTCCGTCAACGACTCGGATTCGCGAAGGCTCGTAACGGGCACAAATCCTATAGCCGGCCGGTGCCACGAGATTTCGTGGCAGAACTGATTCCTGGAGCTTTCGAACCGATTCGACCTCTTCTCTCAGCTTTTTCGTGAGCTCTTTTTCACGAGCTGAACGAACAGCGTCTAACGTGCTATTCAAAATAGCGCTCAGCATAAAGATGTAGTCACCACCACTATCACGAGTGACATAGGCGCTCATCCCGTTGGCCATGAACCGCACGACGTGGAAGACTTCCGATTGCGGGCACGCTCCAACAACCGGTGCATCCGGATAGTGCTCCTGCACTAGCTCGAACAACTCAAACCCGGCTTCCGGATCCGGCAACCCTATCGTCATCAAGACGATGTCATACGGGTTACCTGATACTATCGCGGCGCAGAAAGCGGCGGGAGTCGTCGTCATTGTCACTTCGTTCTCGTCGACGTCGAGGTACATCGATATGAGTTCTGCTTCCGTCTCGTTGTCCCAAACCGCCAGTATCCTCATCAGTCGCCTTTCCAGATTTCGTGTTCAAGACGTGGCACTCACCCCCTGTGCGGGCAGTCTCGCTTTGAAGAACTGCAGGTTACTCTAGCCAAGTCGAGTCGAGTAGGGTGATCATCGGGGCGTCATCCCACGCATACCCACTGGTTGTGGAATGCCGACCCAGCTCGTTTGGTTCGATTGTTGCGTATTTGTTGGTCCTTCCGGTTTTAGGGGTTTTTCCATTAGCAAAGGCCCTGCGGTTGCCGATGAGCTCTATAGCGTTCTCTTTTTTAGGCCGCCCGGCCAATGACCCAAAAGTTTTGCCCTCTGGACGTTTTCATGGTAAACCGATTTCAGATTTGGATGATAGCATGGGCCGTGTTACTAGCCGTCGTGCCACTCAGGGCTCAAGATGGCGTTGTATTCGAGTCGGCACAAGACCTGGAAGCCGTAACGCAACGCTTGCAGTCACTAGAGTTCCAGATGCAACAACTGCGCGGCGGCGAATTCGTCTTCGCGCAGGGCGGAGGATTTGAGAGGACGCCGACGGTCCAGGACGTTGGATTTGGAGGCGAACAGCACTGCGCAGGATGCGCCAAGTCATACGGGGCTTGCGATTGCACGACAAAAGCGGGAAGCGGCTTTCCAACCGTCAAGGTAACGGGCTTTTTTCACTTGGATGCTGGGTTTTACGGCCAGGATGCGGTGAACCGCGCAACGCTAACTGATATCGAAGACGTCGTAGGCTTCCGCCGGGCCAGGCTAGCCGCTACCGGAAACGTGACCGAACGCACTTCCTATATGATGGAGTTCGACTTTGCTCAGGCCCAAGCACGTTTCGTTGACGTGTGGATGCAGTTCAAAGAGACGCCGGTCGGCAACATTCGCATCGGTCGATATCGCCAACCTTTCGGTATGGCGGAGCTGACGAGCGTACGAGAGTTACCCTTTCTCGAACGACCGACGATATTCGCGCTGAGCCCGTTCCGGCAAACAGGAATTATGTTCTTCGATACGGCGTTGAATGAGCGAGCGACGTGGGCAATTTCAGGCTACCGCTATCTCAGCGACAATTTTGGAAACGTCTATGCCGACACGGGGGGCTATGGTTTGTCGACTCGAATCACGGCGCTCCCGGTTGACTACGGTGACACGGGCTTGTTGCACATCGGCTTCGACTACAGCTACAACGATCCGGGGCGAGACTTGGTGCAGTTTGCCAGCACGGACGGGTTTGCAGGAAATCAAAATCCAAATCTCGGCCTAGCCGGACTGAGCGTCCTTCCGATTACCGCGATACCGGCGTTCGTCAATACAGGCGCGATGCCCACGAGCCGTACGAATCTGGTCAATATCGAAGGTGCCGCATCCTGGGGACGGCTCTTGCTACAATCCGAAGCGCGATGGGCAAGGGTCGAACTCACGAACGGGACGACTAACATCTTTCCCGCCGCCTACGCCCACATGCGTTACGTGTTAACAGGTGAAACGATTCCTTACAATCGGCAGGCCGGTGCGTTCGGTCGTGTTAAGCCGCTGCAACCAGCAGACCTGTGGTGCGGCTACTGGGGAGCATGGGAGGCCGCCGCGCGAGTATCTTATATCGATTTGAATGGCACAGGACTCCCCGGTCCAGGCCGACGCTTGACGGATGTCACACTTGGCCTGAACTGGTATTTGAGCGATCATGTTAAATTCCAATTCAATTGGATTCATGCCGATCTCAACGATCCCACGAGCGGTGGCAGTCAAGCGCAGACCTACGCGATCCGTGGGCAAATCGACTACTAGCCAATTCAGCGACGTAGTCGCCGAGATCTAGCTCGCAAGCCCCATCTCCGCCGCGTCCACGGCTGGAGGACCGATCCAAGCTGGCTATAATCGCCATCTATGACAATGGGCTTCGCACTACTACCGAATGGCGAGTGCCGACGACTCGGTTCGCTCGAAGACATAGAGGCGATGTGGCCTCACGAGGACACGCGTCTTTGGGTCGATCTCGAGTCGCCTACCGAGGACGATCTGCGCCGGCTCGGCTCTATTGCCGGTCTGGATGAAGAAGCGTTGGATGACTGCCTGCACGGTGAGCAACAGCCGCGAGTCGATGAGTTTGAAGGGTACATTTTTCTCGTACTCTACGGACTGCTCGGACTAAAAGAGCAGCAGGAGCTTGATCCGCACAAGTTGGCGGCCTTTTGCGGCAGTCGTTTCCTGATCACCGTGGGACGCGACCCGTTATTGAGCGTTCGTCAAGTTCGTTCGAGGTGTGGTCGGCATCCGGAAACGCTACTCGTCCGGGGCGTTGACGTGGTCTTGTTCGAAATCATCGATACGATGGTTGATTACTATCTGAGTGTCATCGATCGCTATGAGGATCGCTTGGAAGCACTGGAAGAGAAGTCGTTCGACACCGATGTGGATGAAGAAGTGCTCGAAGAAGCGGCTGAAGTCCGCCGCGACTTGCTGGAATTGCGTCGACTGGCCGTGGCCCAGCGTCACTTACTTCAACCAGTTGCGCGTGGCGAGTACGACTTCATCTCGGAAACACTTGGTCAGCAGTTCTCACATGTGTGCGACCACTTGAGCCAAGTGATTGATACGGTAGACGGTCTGCGCGAGACAATCGTCAGCATTCGTGACAATTATCATGCCGGCCTGACTCGTCGAACCAACGAAATCATGAAAGTGCTGACATTGTACGCGGGAATTATGTTGCCCCTGACGCTGGTCGCGGGGATCTATGGCATGAACTTACCGCTGTGGCCATCTTCGAATAACCCCGCCAGTTTTTGGGGAGTGCTGGCGTCAATGTCGTTAATAGCCGGCTTTCTGCTGATCTATTTTCGTCGCCGAAAGTGGCTGTAACATTTGGCATTCGGAGGCCCCGATTGACCGCTTCTCTGGTAGCCAAAGCGTTTGCGCGAGCCGCACCTGAGGCACAGGACGCGGACAGAAAGTTCATTCGATGCAGGCAATTCAATCCCGACACTCTTAAAACGTGTGAAGATCGCTGAGTGTAATCCCGGTTCTGCCACCGTCCTGCTGAAAGGTGGGCGTTGTTGATCAGAAGGGATGCTGTAAACTATTTCGCATTGCTCGCGGAAGCACTGGCGGAACACGATTGAGAAACACGGTGGCGAGAGCCTTCCTTATCCTGCAAAGGCCAATTGAAACATGCGCACGATCGTATACACAAAGACCGATGAAGCACCCGCCCTCGCGACTCACTCGTTGTTACCAATTATCCGAGCGTTTACTTCCTCTTCCGGGATTGATTTTGAACTGAAAGACATTTCTCTCGCCGGAAGAATCATCGCCAGTTTTCCGGACAACTTGACGGAAAGCCAAAAACAAACCGATGCGCTCGCCGAGCTTGGTGAGCTGGCGAAGACTCCGGAAGCAAACATTATCAAACTCCCAAACATTAGCGCATCGATTCCACAACTCACCACGGCGATTAAAGAGTTGCAAGAACACGGCTACCAGGTTCCGGATTACCCAGAAGAGCCAAAAAACGACGCAGAGAAAGAGATCAAAGCACGCTATGCCAAAGTCCTAGGTAGCGCGGTGAATCCCGTTCTGCGCGAAGGGAATTCGGACCGCCGAGTCGCGATTCCTGTGAAACAATACGCCCAAAAGCATCCCCACTCGATGGGCGTCTGGACTGCGGACTCGAAGACGCACGTGGCATCAATGACCGGGCGAGATTTTTACGCCAGCGAACGATCGGTCGTAATGGAGCGTGCGGACGATGTGCGCATTGAACTCGTAGACCAAAATGACGCCAAATCTGTGCTCAAGGAAAAGATCTCGTTGAAGGCCGGTGAAGTTATTGATGCTTCTGTGATGAGTTGCGCTGCCTTGCGCGAGTTCCTTGCACGCGAGATCGACGACGCGAAGACTCAGGGTGTTCTGCTGTCGATTCATCTCAAAGCAACCATGATGAAAGTGTCTGACCCGATCATCTTCGGACATGCTGTTGAAGTATTCTTTCGCGACGTCTACGAGAAACACGCTGATGCGTTCCGCACACTCGGAATCGAAGCAAACAACGGATTGGGCGATGTCTATGCCAAATTGGCCGGTCTACCCGAGGATCAGCAAAAGGCGATCAAATCGGATATCGATGCCGTGTATGAAAACAGGCCACAACTTGCAATGGTCGACTCGGACAAGGGAATCACGAATTTACACGTCCCGAGCGATGTTATTATCGATGCCTCAATGCCCGCGGCGATTCGTTCTTCCGGACGAATGTGGGGTCCCGACGGAAAACTGCATGATATGAAGGCGATCATTCCGGATCGTTGCTACGCCGGTGTCTATCAAGAGACGATCAGCTTCTGCAAAGAAAACGGTGCATTCGACGTCACGACGATGGGTAACGTCGCAAATGTTGGGTTGATGGCACAGAAGGCTGAGGAATATGGCTCGCACGACAAGACATTCGAGATTCCGACCAACGGAGTCGTCCGAGTCGTTGATTCGTCGGGAACGACGTTACTCGAACACGCCGTAGAGCAAGGCGACATCTGGCGGATGTGTCAAACCAAAGATGCTGCGATCCGCGATTGGGTCAAGCTGGCAGTTACGCGCGCGCGCGCGACAGGCTCGCCGGCTATTTTCTGGCTGGATAAGCAGCGGGCGCACGACGCAAACCTGATCAAAAAGGTGGAGCAGTATTTGCCCGAGCACGACACAGCTGGCCTCGATATTCAAATCCTATCGCCGGTCGACGCGACGCGTCTGACATGCCAACGCTGTAAGGAAGGTAAAGATACGATTTCCGTAACAGGCAACGTCCTGCGCGACTATCTTACCGATCTATTTCCAATACTCGAACTTGGCACGAGCGCGAAAATGCTGTCGATTGTTCCCCTACTTGCCGGCGGTGGCTTGTTCGAAACGGGTGCCGGTGGATCGGCTCCCAAACATGTGCAACAGTTTCTGGAAGAAGGACATCTGCGTTGGGATTCACTCGGCGAAATCCTCGCGTTGTCCGTCTCGATCGAAGATCTTGGCACGAAGTCTAAGAACAAAAAGGCGTTAGTGTTGGCAAAGACGCTAGACGAAGCAACCGGCAAATTCTTGGATAGCGACAAATCGCCTTCCCGCAAAGTGAACGAACTCGACAATCGCGGTAGTCACTTTTACCTAGCACTGTATTGGGCCGAGGCCTTAGCGGCTCAAACGGCGGACGCAGAGCTACAGAGCCAATTTGCGCCACTGGCAAAGCAACTCGCCGATAACGAAGCGAAGATTGTGGATGAGTTGAATGCAGCGCAGGGAGCTCCGGTCGACATTGGAGGCTACTATCATCCCGATCACAACAAGACGGAAGCGGCAATGCGACCAAGCGCTACATTCAACGCGGCGCTCGACTCACTTGCTAATTGACGTCGGTGTGCGCGACCGGACCTGCCGCAGTTCTTGTTACTTGAATCTAAATGAGTAGACGTCTGAGTTTTTAACCTCGAATCGAACTCGCACCGCGGTGCCCGCGAGTGTGGACACGTCTCGACCGCGCCAAGTTACGACCTCGTCAATCGAATCACCACGTAGCGGGACGCAATCGGAAACTGCAAATCCCTCGATCACAACTCCGTTTGCATCCTGCAATTCGACTCGCACATCGCCACGATCGCTGGCCACAAAATTGAGACGCAGTTCGCTGCCCTCGAACACAAGCGGCTTTGTCACCAACGAACCACCTTCGCTTTCCCCTCGAAGCGACACGAAGCCGTCGACACGATAGGTGAAGCGGCGCACGCGACTGTCTGGTCCCGTATAGTACGCTTCGGT
The DNA here is from genome assembly GCA_020638995.1 of Planctomycetaceae bacterium. Lineage (GTDB taxonomy): Bacteria > Planctomycetota > Planctomycetia > Pirellulales > Pirellulaceae. The sequence goes on along the minus strand of JACKHM010000004.1, from coordinate 1,140,843 downwards.
CGCATAGACAGAGTACTCACGTTCCTTGCCCGGCAATTGAACGAGACCCCAGGTCATGTAATTACTTCGATTCCCGCTGCGGTCTTCAGGAGCGTCTTCAGGAATGATCGGTTCGAGCCAACGCTTAAAGCTGATCCCGTCGCGACTCGCCATGAAGGTCGGCTCGACACGCTGCCCCTCCTCAGGCAAGTAACGTGTCGGGAAACCAAGCAAGATATGCGGAGCACGGTCATAAGGTTGGACTGCGTTCGTGTAGAGATGCTGATTCGGAGCATCGCCGTAATCGAGCAGCACCGGCTCAGTCCAGGTCACGTAATCGGATGAAGTCCCTGTCATAATGGCCCGGACACCCTCGACAAACGTCCGGTGATACTCGCGGTAGGTTTTGGCGTACGTGTCCCAAAATGCAAGGTTTTGCGAATCGAAGTACCCATTGGTAATCACAGGCTCGTCTTCGATACGCGTCCAATGAATTCCGTCCGGCGACTTGAATACATAGAGCCCTTTCTTGCCGGTCGGGCGTCCCCGCGCGATTCCTTTGTAACGAGCATCCTCGCTACAATCAGGATTCGTATCCTTGAATGCTGCAAAACAGTGCGTTCCGATCCCATTCCATACGATGTTGTTTTGTTTCGAGCCTTCAAACTCGAACAGTCCCAACTCAGGCTTGGTCCAATGAATGCCGTCCGTGCTCTCGGCATAGCATACCACCTCGGGGTGCGTCGCCTTCATGGCCTCGACGTCCCAATGCGAACCACGATAGTAAGCTCGATATAGTTCGCCGTCACGAAATATAGTGTAGTAAGCTGAAGTATTACCTTCCCACGGCTTGTCAGTCACTAAGACCACTTCTTGAGGTTCCGGACGTTGCAAGACCAACGTGGCATCCCCATCGAGCACCTCGATCAAATAGTCATCAACGAACAGTTCGAGGCGTGAACCAATTTCAATCGCCTCGTCAGCTGGCAGCCTCGACACAAGAAGTGTAGCGGCTAGAAACAATAGACACGGAAGTCGGCGGCTCATGTTAACCTCACCTATTAGTGGTCGAGTGATTGAGAGTATGATACCAACTGAGTTGGCGAAATTGCATTTCTTATTTTTAAAACTTCTGCGATGTGCCAGCCTTCTCTTGTTCCTCTTCCCAGATGTCGGGACCACGAAGTCATGGAAAACTCTTTGATACCGGCGCGTTGGTACTGGGTTCGCCGTGACGATGGCAGCATCGCGCCGTATCGCTTCCATCAGGCCAAGACAGACTCTAGAGGACGACGGCTGGGCGAGTTTTTCGTTGGAAGTTTTATTAGGACGTTTCCCTTGAGTGCGGTCGTCGGTGAAGCGCATATGCCCAAGCAATGGTCATGAGAGACTTATTGTTGACGAAGTCCGTGTCGCCAGTGCCTCCTCCGATGGTGAGGTTCACTGGACAAGAGAAACAACAACATCAATGTGGCCGCTGTAGGCATATCAGGCGAAACTCCCCCGTCTTGAAGCTTGGTTCGGGGGTCCCAGACTCATCCGACATCGCAAGTTGAAAACCTCGTGTCGCCGCCAACTCACAGAACTCGACCGCCGCCGACCGCCCCGGATCACCCAACCAACATGCACCTTCGGGTTTTAATAAGGCATCGATCGCGTTCAGCAATACAGAGTGCAGCTTCTGGTCGTAGAGGACATCCGACGCCAGGACGACAGAGTATTGATGCAGCGGGGGATTTGCCCAATCCAAAACACGTCCCACCGCTCGGGGAAACCCATTTCGGCGAGCGTTCTCGACCGCAGTGTCAACCGCCAAGTTGACTCGATCAGTGAATTCAACTTCCAGCCCCGACAATAGCCCGGCGAGTCCCACGACGCCGATTCCGCAACCCAGTTCGACGGCTGAAGTGTGGGGGCGCCACGATTTCAAAAGGATGAGTCGAGCCATCGAAAGCGATGCGGGCCACAACTCGGCCCAGTACGGATCGGCTTCCTGGGCGGTAGCGTCGGACCATTCGAGTTGTTCAAGAAATTCATCGGGTTGCGCGGGGAGCGAAATGCGCACGACATGCTCGCCCAAGGCCACTTCACGCTCGGACCAACCGCCCGGAATAGTGCGAGTGGTCACAGATTCAGTCGGCATATTCTTCATCGGACTAGTGGAATGAGAGCGCAAAAAAACGCGACCGACGTGTGCCGGTCGCAACAGGGTGAGCAATCCTCTGGTGACACAAGCTTACTTAGTTGGTAGCCAGCAACGTGTCAATTAACTTCAACAACGCCGGGTCGTCGGGGCTTGTGTTGGGGGCGAAACGGCCGGCAACCTTCCCGTCTCGGTCGATGACGAACTTCTCAAAGTTCCAACCAACCTTCCCCGCGCCTTTGGGCTTTGTATCGACAGACGTGAGGTACTTATAGAGCGGGCAAGCCTTTTCTCCATTCACGTCGACTTTGGCCAGCATGTCAAAGGTCACACCGTAGTTCTGTTTACAGAATGTACTGATCTCTTGCGCCGTGCCGGGTTCTTGTGCGCCAAACTGGTTGCAGGGTACACCGACCACGGCTAAGCCTTTGTCGGCCAACGAAGCGTGGAGCGATTGGAGTTGTTCGTATTGAGGAGTCAGACCACATTCGCTGGCCGTGTTGACGATCAACACCACTTTGCCTTTGTATTTGGTGAGATCAACATCTTTACCAGCCAACGTCTTCATTTTGAAGTTCAGCGCGGCTGGCGTTTGCTCTTCGCCGCTGCTGATTGAATTGACTGCGGCAACCAGAAACAGGGCGGTACACAATAAGGTCAGTTTTTCCATGATGGGTTCGGTCCTTTCGGGAGGGAGTGAGTAAGGCGGGGTGATCAAGGTTCTTCGATTCTAGCCTAGATCGGCGTCCCCTGAAACGACTTCGCACCAGGGCGGGTCGGTTGCGGGCGACTGCGAACCCGCCACACCTCGATTCGCCTTTTACCCGTCGAGCCGTTTCCCTACAATTCGCATCACAAAGTGACCATTCTTGCCAGCCCTGGAAACTCCGATGCCTACGGTTGATGAAGCCCTGCAACTCGGTTGGAGACAACACCAAGCAGGCGATTTCCGAAATGCCGAGCACATCTATCGACAAGTGCTCGGCGCCGCATCTGGTAATGCCAACGCCTGGTGCTTTCTCGGAATGGTCTGTCACGACCAGTCGAAGTTTGACGAAGCGGTGGGAGCGTATCACAAAGCTCTCGAAATCCAACCAAATTTCCCGATCGCACTCAGTAATCTCGGCAACACATTGAAGCAGCAGGGAAAATTTGAAGAAGCCGAGGCAAGTTGCCGCGAAGCGCTGCGGCTAAAACCTGACTACTCGACGGCGTTTAACAACCTCGGCGTAGCCCTTGTCGCACAGGGACGTTTGGAAGAAGCTTCCAAAACCTTTGAGCAAGCATTGGCGCTAATGCCCAATGATGCGGTCACTCATTCCAACCTTAGCGCAGCGCTGGTGCGACAGGGCAAATTCGCGGAGGCGGAAGCAAATTCAAAGCAAGCGCTCAGCTTGAATCCCAACTACGCCGAAGCCCACAAGAACCAAGGCATCGTCTGGCTTTTACTCGGTGATTTTGAGCGTGGTTGGCCCGAGTACGAGTGGCGATGGAATTGCCCCGGATGTCGTATGCCAAGCTACTCCGCGCCGATGTGGCAAGGCGAACCACTGGACGGGAAGACCATCTTGTTGCACCACGAGCAAGGTCTGGGCGATACGATCCAGTTCGTGCGCTATGCCGCCGTCCTCAAACAAATGGGCGCAGCGAGAGTCGTTGTGAAGACTCAGAAGCCCTTGATGAAGCTGCTAGCGACGGGCGAGGGCATCGATGAGCTGGTCTGCGCGGATGCCTCACTTCCGCCGTTCGACGTACATGTTCCAATGCTCAGCGTTCCAGGAATTCTAAAGACAAACTTTGAAACGATTCCTGGGCAAGTACCATACATTCACCCTGACCCCAATCTTATCGCGAGTTGGAAGCAGCGCCTTGCCGAGTATGATGGTTTCAAAGTCGGTATCTCTTGGCAGGGAAGTCCCGACTTTCACGCCGACGCGCAACGCAGCATCCCACTTCGGCATTTCTCCCAAGTCGCTGCCGTACCAGGCGTCCGTCTGGTCAATTTCCAGAAGGGCTTTGGCGTCGAGCAAATTGATGCGTTGAAAGGCGAGTTTGAAGTTATCGACTTTGGCGAGGAGCTTGATCGAGACTCGGGGCCATTCATGGACACGGCCGCCATTATGCGCAACCTCGATCTCGTAATTGCGCCGGACACCAGCATGATCCACCTTGCTGGAGCGGTTGCCGCGCCGGCAATGATCGCGTTATCACTTTCTCCCGATTGGCGATGGTTCCTCAAACGAGACGACAGTCCCTGGTATCCGACCGTGCAACTGTTCCGCCAAAACAAACTTGGCGACTGGGAAGAGACATTTACCAGGATTGCCGCAGCAGTCGCCAAAAGGATTTCTGAGAAGACAGCCTTGTATGGCACGAAAGACGCCCCAAAACCTAGTGTATTAGAAACGAGAGCCAACATGACGCAGGAAGCAACGGTGAACGTGGAAATCGCGCCCGGCGAACTGATCGACAAGATCACGATCCTCGAGATCAAACTGGAACGCATCACTGACACCTCCAAGTTGGCGAATGTCCGCGTGGAATTGAACACACTCGAAAGTGCCCGCGACTCGACGCTGATCGCCTCCTCGGAATTGGATGCGTTAACGCAGCAACTCAAATCCGTTAACGAGCAACTTTGGGACATCGAAGACAGCATTCGCGACTGCGAGCGCGAGAAAGACTTTGGCGCGAAGTTCATCGAACTAGCCCGAGCGGTCTATAAGACGAACGACAAGCGAGCAGCACTCAAACGTGACGTAAACACGTTGCTTGGGTCGCATCTCGTCGAAGAAAAGTCTTACAGCGAGTACGAGTAGACTGATTTGGAACGAGTGAGTTACTTGGGCCGCTTGGCTTCCAACCAGTCTTGCTTTGGCACGCGCTCAGGATTCTCTTTGGCCCAATCCGGTGTGGGAAACCAACGCAACGAGCTGTACCGAGGATACGTTTCCCATATATCGCCACCATCGGGTGCCGTAAGCCGCGAGTCGTTCGTTTGTCGCAGGTAATCGAACAAACGATCGTGTAGTTCTTGCCGCACAGCTGCATGATTCCGATTACTCGCCAGATTGTGCAGGCAACTTGGATCCGTGCGAATATCGAACAACTCTTCTGCCGGGCGTTTGTCGACCGCGAGCGATAGGAATCTACCCATTTTGGCGTCGTCACGCCGTTCGATCAGGAATGAAAGCGAAGGGCATGCATCAATGTCGTGATAGCCTCCGTGCATGGGCCCCAAGTTTCCTTCGGCAACCTCAGCGGGATTGGCATACTTGCCATCGCCAAGTTTTTGAGGCGCGCCAGCCGGCCAGCGTTCCGGCCGAAAATTGTAGATGTAGAGGAAATCCTGAGTTCTGATGCAACGCTGTGGATAGCTAAGCGAGTTGAATCGCGAAGACGAATGCCGCTCGCGTCCGGAGTAGACGGCGTCACGTTCGGGATCGACGATCCCGTCCTTCGTCGATGCCAAAATATTGCGAATACTATGCCCAGCGATCGGCGTCTCGGAAGGTGGGTCGACTTGCGCTACATCATAGATCGTGGCCGTGATATCGATCAGATTGACCAGGTCATCGACAGTGCGACCACCAGAAGCGAACGCTGGCCAAGCGACTGCCAACGGCATGTGGATTCCAAATTCGTAACAATTTGCTTTGGCTCGGGGAAACGCCATCCCATTGTCACTAGTGACAATCACGAGCGTATTGTCAAGCTCGCCCGCGGCATCGAGCTCGTCGAGCATGCGGCCCAAGTGTTGATCGAACCATTGAATCTCAAAACAGTAATCGAGAATGTCATCGCGGACCTCAAGAGTGTCCGGCAGGAACGAGGGCACTATTACTTTTGCTGGATCTAGCCCGTGCTCGCGGCCAATTCCTTGTTTGAAACTGCGATGTGGTTCGGTCGCTCCGTACCAGAAGCTGAAGGGCTGTCCCTTCGTCCGCTGTTTTAGAAACTCGGCAAAGTTTCCTGCATAGTCGTTGTTCGAAATGCCTTGGGGCGACTCCATCTTCTTGTTTGAAAAGTCGTTGCCGGCCGGATTGCGAGTTCGACCACTCACCTTCCAATTGCCGGGCCCCCATCCCTTCCCTGTATAGCCGACAAAGTAGCCGCTCGCTTCGAGGCGATCTTGATAGACCTCGTATTTTGTTGAGAACGAGCTGGCGTGCGTGCCGGCATGTTCGATTTGCCAGATGTTCCTGCCCGTTAGCGTGGCCGCACGCATCGGGCTGCATCCGGGCGCGGGAGAAAAGGCGTTGCGAAACAAAAGCCCTGCTTTGGCAACGCGGTCGAACGCAGGCGTGTCGATCGCTTCGTATCCATAAGCCGAAGCATGAGGATACGATTGATCGTCAGATACCGCGATCAGGATGTTCGGTCGGTCCGCCGACCGAACAGTTCCAACCAGACACAGCAACAGAAAAAACAACGCGGCACGACAGCATCTGGTATCCATCAGCAAATTCACTTGTAGCGAGGGCGGTTATTGGTGCCAATCATCATGCGCGACACGGAGTGATTTCGCAATCTCTTGGGATCCAACTTTCGAGAGGACGATCACTTCGATCGAACTCAAGACAGCGGAATTTCGCCTTGTGAACGGGAGTGCTCAAACTCGACCGTCTTTGCACATACGAACGGGAGCGGCCATCGACTCGCTATTCGACCATCGGCCCGCGGGCAACGCTAAATGTGCCGATTCCACTCGATGACGTCTCAAAGCTTGTGTGAGTTGAATTTGCCGGTGACGTGTTAGCTGAAGTAGGGGGCGAAGACTCGTTAACTTCGGCAGTCCTAAGCGCTTTGCATCTTGTGGTTGGATGCATCAGGATTCTGCCTCGGTAGTAAAGTTCTGCAATCTATTGATTACAGCTGTAACCTCTTTGAAGAAACACTGAAATTCGCAGGCCTCGCACGGCCCAAAAACTGCTGTTGCGTCACACTTGGAATCCGTGCTACTCTCCCATCGTATGTTGAGTAAATGTAGGCGAAGTGTCCGTTGCAACGCCGAGAATAACTGTTCCCTCTCACAACATTACGATTCGCCGAGGTCAAGGATGACACGTCGCAAATCGCGTTCTTGCGTTCGCTCACTCGCTCTGCTGGCGTGCGCCGTTTTGACGCCCCAAATAGCAGCACAAGAGGCCCAGTGGATTTGGTCGCCCGAACACGAGAAAGACAATATACCGCAAGTAACTTGCCATTTCCGTAAGTCAATCGCTATGCGCGCGGCCGAGCAGGGAACGATTACGATCGTGGCCGACGACGAGTACGAATTGTATCTGAACGGTCGACGCATGGGCTCTGGCGGCGGCACGGAGGACCTCGTTGAATACGACGTGTCGCGTCACCTCTCACGAGGTCGAAACATCATTGGTGTGAAGGTCACAAACACACGAGGCTCCACGGCGGGCGTTGCCGTTCGCGTCGCGTTAAAAGAACGCGGAGGCGATTGGCAGGTGTTCTCGTCGGACGAGACATGGAAGTGCAATCTCGCGGTTCTGCCGCTCTGGAACACGGCGCTTTATAACGACAGTCGCTGGGACGACTCGCAAGTCTTCGGCAAGCTCGGAGAAACAGCGCCTTGGGACATTCGCGAACAGATCGCGGAAACCGAAGGAAGCATTAGCACTGAGCGCTTCAAAATCGATAAAGAGTTTGATGTCCAAGAGCTTCTGGACGACTCAAAGACCGGTTCGTTAATTTCACTGACGTTTAACGAGTTTGGCCATATCTTGGCGGGACGTGCGGATGGGCCGCTGTTGTTGATCTACGATAGCGATGATGACGGCGTGCCAGATCAGGTTAAAACCTACTGCGATCAGGTGAAGAACTGCCAAGGCATCCTCGCTCTGAATGGCGACGTCTACGTAACGGCGAGCGGCCCGGACGGCGACGCACTTTACCGGTTGTCCGACAACGACCGCGATGGCACGCTCGAGGGTGTAAAGCCTCTATTCACTTTCAGCGGAATGGGTGGCGAGCACGGTGCTCATGCGATAACGCTTGGTCCCGATGGCATGATCTATGTCAGCGTTGGCAACCATGCGACGGTCGACGTCAAGTTTGCCGAAACCAGCCCTTACCGCAACTTCTACGAAGGCGATCTTCTGCCGCGATACGAAGACCCCAGCGGACACGCCAACGACGTCAAGGTTCCGGGCGGCTGTATCATCCGGACGGATCTTGAAGGAAAAGAAGTCGAGCTTGTCGCCGGTGGACTCCGCAACGCTTATGACTTGGCCTTTAACCGACTGGGCGAGATCTTTGTTCACGACAGCGACATGGAGTCGGACGAAGGCACAACTTGGTACCGGCCCACGAGGTTGTACCACGTTACGCCCGGGGCCGAGCTTGGTTGGCGAAGCGGTTGGGCCAAGTGGCCAGACTACTACGTGGATGCGTTACCTGAAATCTTGGATACGGGTAGAGGGTCGCCAACCGGTGCGACGTTTTACAATCATTTCGCCTTCCCGACGCGGTATCAGAATCAACTCTTCCTCGCTGATTGGTCGCGCGGTCGAATTCTGAAGGTCGAATTGAAACCCAATGGTGCAAGCTACTCGGCGACGAGCGAGGTGTTCTTGGAAGGTCAGCCGTTGAATGTGACGGATCTCGACGTCGGTCCCGATGGCGCGTTGTACTTCGTCACCGGTGGTCGTGGCAGCGGGGGCGGCGTCTATCGAGTCGCCTGGAGGGGCGAGATCCCCGAAGCCGTGAGCAACCTCGGCGAAGGCATTAGCGCGGCGATTCGCCAACCGCAACTGCAAAGCGCTTGGGGCCGCCAGAACATCGCCAGCATCAAGAACTCGCTCGGTGAAACTTGGGACTCACAAATCCTTGGTGTCGCTCGCAGCAAATCCAATCCGTGGTACTATCGAACCCGCGCTCTTGACTTGATGCACCTGTTTGGGCCGCCTCCCACCGATGAATTGCTGTTGTTATTGGCCGAGGACGGCAACGAGATCGTCCGTGCAAAAGCGGCCGAGATGATGGGCTTGCACGGCGATGATACCGTGGGATCGCAACTGGTGGCGATGCTTTCAGATACGGATCGAACCGTAAAGCGGAAGGCTTGTGAAGCACTAGTGAGGATTGGCGAGCCGGTTCTCTTCGAAGACATTCAGTCGATGCTTGCGTCGGACGACCGTTCGGAGGCATGGGCCGCCCGTCGATTGCTCGAATGCATCCCTGCCGACCAATGGCGTGATACGGTTCTGAGCACCGACAACAATCGTGTGTTTATCCAGGGCTCTATCGCGCTGCTTGTTGTCGCACCGGACGAATCGAATGCCCGCAGCGTCATTACAAGGTTTCAAGAACTCAGCAAAGGCTTTATCTCAGACAGTGACTTCACGGATATGTTACGGGTCGTGCAGATTGCTTTGCATCGAGCAGAAATCGCCCCCGAATCAGTTCCCGAGCTGGCAGATGCACTTGGCGTTGAGTTTCCCTCGGGCGACAGTACCATCAACCGTGAACTGGTTCGGTTGCTCGCCTATCTTCAAGTCAGCGAACCAATGGATCGCTACTTGGCCTATCTAAAATCCGAAGCGGATGCCGTGGACCGCCTACACTTGGCGATGCACCTGCGGTTTATCGAGGACGGCTGGGCGGATGGCAAGCGAATTGAGCTGCTTGAGTTCCTGCAGGCTGCGGCACAAAAGGAAGGTGGCCGCGGGTACAAGGACTACATCGCAGTCATTCAAACGGATATTGCAAAGTCGATGTCGCCCGAAGACGGACGTGCCGTTCTAGCACGAGGAGCCGAGTGGCCTGGCGCCGCTCTGGGAGCTCTATACGGCTTGCCCGCGGAGTTGGATGAAGCCACCATCAAAGAGTTGACAGAGATCGATCAACGCGTGCGAAAGGAAAAGAGCGAGGCCGTGAAGTCGCTGCGTGTTGGTATCGTTGCGGTACTTGCTCGCAGTGGGACGGAACAGGCAATGGCTTACCTGCGGTCCGTTTGGGATACCGATCCTGAGCATCGCGAGACCGTGGCGATGGGACTCGCTCAGAGTCCGGAAGGCGACAATTGGGACTACTTGATCAACAGCCTCCCGATCGTTGAAGGTCAGGCCGCTCGCGAAGTGATCGTCAAGTTGCAGCAAGTCGGCTTCCGACCCGAAGAGCCGGAGTATCTGCGGCAGGTCATCTTGCGAGGTCTCGAAATGAAGGAGGATGGAGCGGAAGACGCGTCGGCTCTTTTGCAACATTGGACCGGCATCCAGGTTGCAAGCCCGGGAGCATCCTGGGAGGAAACCATGACGGCTTGGCAGGCCTGGTTCGCAGAGAACCATCCCGATCGCCCACGCGCCGAGTTGCCGACGCCCGAGGAAAACAGTAAGTGGAAGTTTGACGAGCTAGTTGAGCACTTGACGAGTGAGCAAGGTTCTCAAGGTTCAGTGGCCAAAGGCGAACTCGTGTTCGTGAAAGCCCAATGTGCCAAGTGTCACAAATTCGGAGACGTCGGAGAGTCGCTCGGACCTGACCTGACTACGATCAGCAAACGCTTCATGCGCAAGGAAGTCTTGCAATCGATTCTATTCCCGTCGCACGTCATCTCCAGTCAGCATGCGTCCAAGACGATCATTACGACGACCGGGCGATCCTACTCCGGTATCGTCGGATCCGGTGCAGCCGGTTCGAAGATCGTTCTTCAATCGAACGGCGAGAAAATCACGATCCAAGCTGACGAGATCGATGAGATCGTCCCAAGCCCCAAATCAGCGATGCCCGATGGCTTGTTGAACCCGCTGTCGCTGGAGGAGGTTTCGGACTTGTTTGCCTTCCTCGGCGTCATTCCATCGCAGAGTATCGCTCGAGGTCGTGCAGAAGACTCTCGCAACTAATTACGACGTGAGCTGATTTAGCGATCAATGCGACAGGTAACGTAGACGTCACCGTCGACTTCGCGCACGGTCCAATTCATAAGCCGTCTCGCATCGACAAGACGATCCAGTCCCGCGCCCCCTACAGGCCCGGGTGCGTCTGCACCTCCTACTATTTTCGGGGCGATGAAAACATGAAGTTCGTCGAGCATATTGGCATCCTGGAGCGTGCCTAGCAAAGTCGCCCCACCCTCGACAAGCACATTGTTAAGCCGCCGACGTCCTAGTTCGACCATCAGCTTGTCCAGCCGACTCGTTAACGTGTCGCCGTCGCACAATATCACTTCACAGCCCTTAGCCATGAGTTGTTTAACATTTTCCCGAGGTGCGTCAGTAGCGGCGACCACTAGAATCGGTGCTGAATCGACGGACGCTATGAGCTTGGAATTCAGCGAGAGCGAAGCGGAGGAATCCAGGATGACTCGGGTAGCGGTTCGCGGTCCCGAGGGTCGTGCCGTTAGCGTCGGATCGTCTGCACGAACCGTCCCGCTTCCGACCATGATCGCGTCAACGCGTCCTCGAATTTGATGCACAATCGACCGCGAAGCCGCATTCGAAATCCACTGGCTATCGCCAGAGTTCGTCGCGATCTTGCCATCCAGCGTCATGGCCCACTTGGCGATGATCCAAGGTTTTCCAGTTTCGATCAACTTCAAATAGGGAGCGTTTAAGACGCGAGCCTGCTTTTCACACAAACCGACCTCGACTTCGACACCCGCCCGCTCCAAGAGTTGAAGCCCGCCACCATCGACCTGGGGAAACGGGTCGCGTTGCGCGACAACGACGCGTTTGACTCCTGCCTTGATGACGGCATCAGCGCAGGGTGGAGTCTTGCCATGATGGCAGCAGGGTTCGAGCGTAACGAACATCGTCGCGCCCCGGGCGGCATCGCCGGCATCGTTCAATGCCTCAATTTCCGCATGGTCGCCGCCGAATCTCTGATGCCAGCCTTCGCCGACCACGCGATCCTCGCGGGCAATGACACACCCCACCATTGGATTCGGTTCGACGAATCCCTCGCCACGTTTGGCGAGCGTGATGGCGCGAGTCATGTGATTGTCATAAAACGCGTTAAACAAATCTCTCTCCCGCGATGGTTTCTGCCTGCAAGGCATTCAATCACCGAAGATTCAAGCACAGCCGAACCTTCAAAGCTCCGGAACGATTGTCTCCGGTGCGATTGATACCGCCTTCGCCTGCTTATCAAACTACCGGATCTTCACCACTTGCATCAGGCCATCGGCTCCGCCAACAAATGCCGATCCCCCATCCGGCGCGATCGCGAGCGTGTAAAGCCAAGAGCTTCCAACCTCGACATCCATTGATACCTCCACTGTGTCTGGATCAACCACGCGCAGATGACCATCTTCGCAGACCACGACCAAGCGGTCCCCATCGGGAGTCCACTCGATGTCGAGCGCAGGACTCGGCAACTTCGCGAACCGCATCAAACGCCCTCGAATCGGCCACCAGAAGCGGACCGTATGGTCCGCGCTGGACGAAGCAATTACGTAGGGCGCCGATGTCGAGGTTGGGCGAACCGCGAGGTCGATAATTTCATCCGTGTGATTATTGAGTGTCCGCACCAAATTGGCAGACGAATGCTCCCAAATACGAATTGTGTTGTCTCGACTTCCTGAAACAAAGTGGCCGTTGGGCAGAAACGTGACGGCCACAACATCACGGGAGTGCCCCTCAAGACAACCTATCACCTTTCCGGATTTGTCGAGGCGCGTGATACGGCGATCGGGACCGGCAACGACAAGCCGTTCACCGCTTGAGTGCCAACTCACGCGATAGAGAACGTCCGGGCCGACCGTTTGCGTTTGCACGTGCTCTGAGGCAGGCCAATCGATTAGTTCGATTCGACCGTCTTCCGCAGGCGAACCTCCGACCGCAGCCAGTACTTGGTTGTTCGGCGAGAGGCGAAGATCATGCACGTACTGCAGACGCGTTGAGATGGAGCGTAGCTTGGCCAAGTAGGGCCATGAGTAAACATGAAGTCCTCTCTGCGAGCCCACGACCAGGGATCGACCGTCCTTTGCAAAAGCCGCTGCCGTGATGGGGGGCTCGGCACCCGATAGTTGCGTCGCCAGGAGTAGACCGAAGAGCAGAGCAGTGCGCGCAAGCATAGGCGATCATCTGGGCAACTGTCAGGGTTCAATGGTTCCACGAAAACTCGGTGCTGTTGACCAACACCCAGTATAGATCCTCGAGGCATTTACTACGATCATCGCCCTTGGTACCGCTGAGCAACTTCGCAAAATGGCTTTGCTCTTCCGCGGTGGGAAGCCTAGACAAGACGGTCAGATAGCTTGTCTCGACGGCCTTCTCGTCGGTCGGCGCGAGTACCGAAATACGAGTCGTCGCGTTTAGGAATGGATTCGGCTGCGAGCGTTCCTTGACCAACTCTCCGTTCATCATTAACAGCCGCTGTGCGATTGTACCAGCGCGATCTTCGAACTCATCTTCGCCTGTGTCGCCATATCGTTTGATGAACTGATTCTGCTCGTTAAATCGGATCAGTTGTGAAATGATGTGCGACTCTGCATCGATTGTGGTCAGCGATGCCGCTTGAATGATGCCTCCGGCCATCTGCTCTGGACGGAGACGCGTGATCGGGAATACTGCCCAAGCGTCTTCGTGGGCTTGTGTGACCTCAAAATCGGCGCGGCTACTTAGCTGGAACGCTTTGGTGCCCGCGATCATGCGAATCAGGTGCTGCAGGTCATAGTCGTGTTTGACAAAATCGTCTGCCAACGCTTCGAGTCCGGGTGGATACTCACCGAACAGCGGAATGCTATCGATTGGTTCCACAAGCGGCTTGCCGAACATCATTGCCCACATTCGATTCACCATCGCTCGAGCAAATGGCCTATTCTGGTCGCTGGTCACCCACGCTGCCAGCTTCTCGCGCTGTGTGCCCTCGTCGGGCAAAAGTTCTTCTGCGAATGGGGGACGCGGTTCAATGATCTCCTCTTTGTCCGCATGTAGATATTGGTATTTGTAGTCGTCCTTACCGTCGGTCACACCGAATAGCGAGAACTTGGTTCCTCCATAAAATGCAGCCAAGTGATGAAAGTCGCTTTGTAAACCAGTTCGGGAATCGTTTTCGCTGCCCAACGACATTGTTCCCAAATTGTCATCGTGGCACTGAAGGCAATCGATTCTCATCCCCAGAAAGGCTCGAGTCGTTCTCGCTGCCAACCGGATCGCATCGGGCTTGCCCTTGTTACCTTCATCCAGAGTCACGGTCAGAAAGTTCACGGAGGGCGAGTTCGTCCAAATCCCTTTGTCACTGATTAGTTCGCGAACCATCTGGTCGTACGGCTTGTTCTCGAGTAACTGGTCACTGAGCCAGGTGACAAACCGGCGACGACGATAGACGATGAACGGACCATTGTCGGTGCCTACGTAGCTGCGTGCCAAACGCTCTGCCACGTAATCCGAATACCGACGATCTTCCAACAATCGCGAGATCCACCACTCCAACCGCTGGTTCTCGGGAAGCGATTGGAGAACTCGGACTTCCTCCAGAGATGGAATCGTGCCAGTTAAACCGAGCGAGAGACGGCGTGCAATGATAAGGTCATCGGCAGTGCCGGCACTAGAGAGTCCCTTTTCCTTCCAGGAAGCTTCAAACTCGTCGTCCACTTGTTGTAAAGCGATCCGGATATCCGGCCGCTCGTATCGCGTGGCGTCGAATTTCGTGGGCTGCACAATTGGATCGTTGCTTAACAATCGCGATCCGAGTGCCGCCAAGCCAGCAACACCTAAAGAGATGAACAGCAGGTTGCGTTGCCACACGAGCCGAACTCCTGAAGGAAAGATCAAAGATTTTGAAACGAGCTTGGGGATCGAGCGGGTATTTGTCCGTGCAGGCTCAGGAAGGCATACCCGCCGACCTGCCGATCGGTTTCGCATTGCCGAGTGCGCGACGGCGAAAGGCGAACCGTAAGTGGGAAGTTTACTCGCCCTCGAACTCCTCGCAGCCTTGACGACAGGATATTCGACTTGTTTCTTAACTCAAATGGAAGACCCGATTTGCAACCGCGGCATCAATTTTCTACGATCACCGTCGAGCAATGCGCGGGACGCCTTCGCGAATCGAGTTGTTCGGACAACAAAGGTACCCAAGGAATTGCAATGCCGACCAGCGAACCTTTCGGCGGCGAATCGCCTGACGACGAGCGGATTTGCGCGGCGGGGCTCAGCGCGAAGGAATCTCAAGGAAGTTGCGAGATCGAGCCTCCTACGGAGCCGGAATCCACTTTTAATTTGACGCCGCCCGTGCGAGTTTACGATGCCGAGCCCATCGAGGAACGCGTAAGTGTTGTCGACGAACGCAGCTTGCCCGTCAAAGTCTGGCAGAGTTTGTGTTCCGGCCTCGAGTGGCTATTTGGTCTCGCTAGCGTCATCGCGGGCCTAGCGCTGCTGGCGTCGATTCCTATTGCGCAATTCTTGTCGCTCGGCTACCTGTTGGAAGTGAGCGGGCGTATCACGCGGACGGGCAGACTGCGAGCAGGCTTCATCGGTGTGCGTCCAGCCGCACGGTTGGGAAGCATTGTCGTCGGAACATGGCTCATGTTGTGGCCGGTTCGACTTGTTTCGAGCTACTGGCGATCGGCTTATCTGATTGATCCGAACAGCAGCCAAACAACGGCATGGCGAGTGGGCTTGCTGATCTTTACCGCCTTGATGGTCGGGCACATTCTGCTGTGCTGGAGTTGTGGGGGAAAGATACGGCACTTTTTTTGGCCGCTGCTGGCACCGTTGTTTTTTGCGATGTGGATTTTGCGACGGACGATATCGAGCAAGATGCTACGTCCCATCGTCGGGCCGGTCGTGGGCGCTTTTTCGAAGCGATTCTTAAAGGATCTGACAACGGTTCCTTCGCTCACCACCTGGTTTCCCCCAGCAATCTTTTGGTCCAACTTGCGTCGCGGTGGAATGTACACGTCGTCCCGCGACGCGGTGTGGGACTACGCTGTGAACCTGCGGCCACTTTATTTCTTTTGGCTGGGAGTCCGAGGGTTTGCCGGAGCGATCACCTGGTTGTTCATTCCAATCATGCTGATTATTTCCATGACGAATTTGCGATTGGAGAACCAAGACGCCGCGCAAGGACTGGGCGGGTTGGCGGCCTTCCTCGGCTCCGCGATGTTGGCAGCCGTCGTCCTATACTTGCCCTTTCTGCAAGCTCACTTTGCCGCCGAGAATCGCTTCGTTGCGATGTTCGAGATCGGAGAAGTTCGCCGCAAGTTCAAGCGAGCGCCGATTGCGTTTTGGTTCGCCCTGTTAATCACCCTGGGGTTTTCAATCCCGTTGTATTTGCTCAAGGTCGAGTATGTACCTCGCGAGACCGTCTGGCTGCCGAGCGTCGTCTTCGTCGTGTTTATTTTGCCGGCACGATTTCTCGCGGGTTGGGCTTTAGCACGTGCAGAAAAGCGGGAGCAACCTCGCTTCTTCCTGTTCCGATGGGGCGCACGCTTGGGAGCGTTGCCGCTAGTCGTGATCTATGCCTTCATCGCCTTCTTCACACAGTTTCTCTCGTGGTACGGATCGTACAGTCTATTCGAGCAGCACGCGTTTCTCACGCCCGTTCCATTTTTGGGTCTGTAGCAAACCGCCAAGGAGTAGCACTTCGACGAAAGTGCTTCTACGTGCGGTTCGGTACAGCATTTGGAAATTGTTACCGATGTTCCGCGTCCGCCGCTCGCATAGCCCGTTGAATTGCAACGATCGTATCTGGCGAGGGCCGGAAGTTTCCGGGACGATGTCCCTCGGCGATGAGCAGCGGCGTCCAACCTCGCTTGTTCTTCCGATTCCAGATTTTGATGTCCGCACCATTTTCAGCAAGAAACTTTACAAGTCGCGTCCGGCTCTCGTAGGCGGCACCGTGCATCGCGGAATTCCCAGCATCATCAACCGCATTGATATCGGCGCCAAGCTCTAACAATAGACGAACGGCTTGAATCGCTTCCTCTTCCGTTCCAGCCGAGTCATCGCCATTTGCGAGCACACCAACACCACAGGCAGCGAGCAGCGGTGTGCTGTGATCCACGTTCGGCACCTGCGGGTTGGCGCCGAGTTCGATTAGCAATCGCATGAGCGCGAGATCACCAGTTTCGGCAGCCAAGAGAAAAGGTGTGGCGCCGTTTCGATTGAGCCCGCTACCACCGCTCTTTTTGTTCCCGTGAAGTGCATTCACATCCGCCCCTTTCGCCGCGAGTTTCTTGACCAAGTCCAGGCTGCTCAAACTGCCAGAGCCGATGGGTGGTGGATCGCCATCGCCGCGAATCGGTTTCCGAACCCAGGTGATCGCATGCAAGGCGGTGAAACCGCAACGATCTGCGTTCGGATCCGCGCCCTCTTCCAGCAACCTCGCGGCAAGTTCAAAGTGGCCGTTCTCGGTGGCTAGGATTAACGGAGTGATGTACGCCCGCAAACCGTTACTCGATGCCTTTTGCGGTATTGCCATGCAGTTGATGTCGATCCCCGCCCCGATCAGTCGCAGCGCGACATCGGTGCGGCCCTCACGAACAGCGAAAAACAGCGGCGTGAATCCAGATTCGAGCGGAGTACGGAAGTCGGCTTCGGCCGCAATCAACGCGTCAACGACCGCCACATTCCCTTCCGCCGCAGCCCACATGATAGCTGTTTGACCATGCAGTTCTTGAGCGTTGGGATCGGCCCCGAACGCCAGTAACGCACGGACGGGCCCAATCCTGCCTGTCCGAGCGGCCGTCATTAGCGCGGTCTCGCCTCCACGCAATGTTGTATTAGGATTCGCACCAGCGTCGAGTAGCCGTTCAACAATCTCGGTGTTCCCGTTCTGGCACGCAATCGAAAGTGCCGCGACTCCGTAGCGATTCGTCGACGTGACGTCTGCACCTGCGGCGATAATCCGTTTCGTCAGTTCGGCATCGTCATGGTAGACGGCCCAGTGCAGCGCAGTCATTCCGTCGACTTGAACGCCGTTGACGTCAACACCTTGCTCAATTAATGCCAAAGCTGTTGGCCGATCGTTAACTTTGATCGCATCGGCGAGAGGGGCACCAGTTTCGGTCGCCTCGGATTCTGTCCAGAAGATGCCGACGCAGAATCCACAACCGATCAGCAGAACGAACAGCTTCATTAGTCACGCTCCACGGGTTGGTCTACGCGTCGATCGGCAGAAACAATTCGTCCAACGGACCCTGGCTGTCGGCAAACGCATCACGCTGTACGCCGACTTTATTTAGCAGCGTGAGGTGCAGGTTGGCCAGAGGTGTCGGGGCATCGAACTTGATGTGACGACCGCCTTGCAAGTTGCCTGCCGCCCCACCAGCTACCAAGATAGGCAAGTTCGTATGGTCGTGAACATTGGGATTTCCCATCCCACTGCCATATAAATAAAGCGAGTGATCCAGCAGCGAGCCGCTGCCCTCTGGCGTTGATTGCAACCGTTCTAGGAACTCGGCGAACAGAGATACATGGAAGCGATTTATCTTCGCAACTTTGGCGATCTTCTCCGGATTATTGCCGTGGTGTGTGAGCGGGTGATGCGGGTCCGGAACGCCGATTTCCGGATAGGTACGATTACTCGTTTCACGAGCCAACTGGAACGTAATCACACGCGTGATGTCACCTTGAAGAGCCAGCACTTGCAATTCGAACATTAGCCGGGCGTGGTCCGCGTAGGCAGCTGGAACGCCTACGGGTCGATCGAGATCCGGCAGTGGATTCTCTGCCGTATCGGCTTCCGACTTTTGGATTCGCCGTTCGACCTCGCGAATGCTATCCAGATACTGGTGAATTGTGTTCCGGTCATCCGGTCCTAAGGTACGTTCGAGCCGTTTGATTTCCTCGGACAACGAATCAAGCAGGCTAGCGCGTCTTTTTAATGCAGCACGCCGCGCGGATGCGTTTCCGCCTTCGCCGAACAAGGCTTCAAATACGATGCGCGGATGCGCCTCTGCTGGAAGCGGCGTCGTCGGAGAGGACCATGAAAGGTTGTTTTGATACACACAAGCGTAGCCGTTGTCGCATTGCCCCACAACGGAAAGCAAGTCCATCGACATTTCAAGTGATGGCAACTGTGTGTCGCGACCGATGTGCCGGGCCGCGATCTGATCGACGGTCGTCCCAAGGTAGTAGTCCGTGCTCTCTGTTCGTTTCGCCGTAGCGGCGCTCAGAAACGAGGCATTCGAGGTCGCATGCGTCCCTGGATAGGCGTTCTTTAACTCTAAATTCGAGATGACGGTCACTTGCTGTTTGACCGGAGCCAGCGGTGCGAGGCTGGGAGAGAGTTCATCCAACGAGTCGCTGGGCGGCGTCCAACGTGTCACGTCGCATCCCATCGGTATGTAAACAAATCCAAGCCGACGCAATCGAGCAGGATCAGCTGCGGTGTCAGCTAGCGCGGTGAGCGCCGGCACCATCGCGTCGAGCAGCGGAAGTGCCAATGTCGTACCTACACCTCGCAGAAATGTACGTCGCGGTAAAGTTCTTTTGGTGATGATCATTGAGAGGTTCTCATCTGAAAGGGCACGCTGTTGACGACGCCAAGGATTAGTGACGAAAAACGATAACCTTCGTCCTTTGCGTCTCGAACAATCTTGCGGATCTCTGGAGCGTCGTGCGGTTCAGCGCCGCGACCAATCGCAAACGTCAGCAGCTTCTCGGCCATTGTACTTACGAATAGGTCGGGACGGTCAAGCAGACGTTGTTCGAGACCATCCACTCCGGAAAATACATCGCCGTAAGGAAGACTTCCCGATGCATCAACCAGCTGGCCCTCATCCAACTCTCGCCAACGTCCGACTGCATCAAAGCTCTCCATCGAAAACCCAACTGGATCGATCAAGTTGTGACAACTCGCGCACGCCGGATCCGCGCGGTGCTGTGCAAGCCGTTCGCGCCCCGTTAATTCCGAGGCGACCGTGCTTTCTTCAATCGCGGGCACATTATCCGGCGGCGGAGGTAGTCGCGTACCAAGAATGTTCTCCAAAATCCACTTGCCGCGAAGTACAGGCGAAGTCCGCGTGGCATAGGACGTTACCGTCAAGATGCTGCCGTGCCGGAGCAGACCACCGCGATGGCTGTTTTCTTCGAGAGAGACACGGCGAAAGCGGCTGCCGTAAACGTGCGGGACACCGTAGTGTTTCGCAAGACGTTCGTTGAGATAAGTGTAATCTGAGGTGAGCAGCTCGAGCACGCTGCGGTCCTCGTTCATGATCGCTCCAAACAATCTTTCCGTCTCTTCGCGAAAGGCCTGCCGGAGGTTGTCATCAAAGTCGGGATAGAGCCGCGCGTCTGGTGTCGTTGATTCTAAATTACGCAAGTGCAACCATTGACCCGCAAAATTACTCGCCAGCGACTGAGATCGATCGTCCGCCAGCATGCGTCGCGTTTGCTGTTCGAGGACTTCCGAATCGCTAAGCTGACCGCGTTCGGCTAATTGAAGAAGTTCGTCGTCGGGAATACTGCTCCATAAAAAGAATGACAGACGCGACGCCAGTTCGACGTCACTGACTTGATACGCCGTTCCGGGCGGGATTCCAGAAGCATCCCGCTCGATGCGAAACAGGAACTTTGGGTTTAGCAGTATCGCACTAATAGCCACTTCAAGTCCTTCCTTGAAGTTTCCTGCGGCGCGTGCCTCGCGGTACAAGGCCATGGGCTTGCTCAAGTCCTCATCGGTGATCGGTTGGCGACAGGCGCGGCGCAGGAGCGACGCAACGATTTTGCGCGCGCACTCGTCTTCGTCTTCTGGCCCAGTCGGCTGAGTGACAAAGATCCGTTTGCGACTCGCAGTGTTGCCAGGTCCGTTGGCCCTGAAAGGTCCGGCGATCGACACTTGATATACCGCGGGCCCAAGTCGTGGATGGCGATACATGTTGAAGTGAACATTCAGCGGTTGTCGTGCATATTCCAATAACGATGACGAGTTCTTCAAAAACGTCACGCCCACTTGATGTGTACCCGCCGTCACATCCAACCGCGCCGTTAGATGCTGGTCGACGTGATCGTGCGATTGTCGTCCGTACGCACCTGCGGAACCCGCATTCCCTCGCGGTGGATTTACCGTGAACAACTTCACACGTTCAAGATCCAGCAGCAACTCCAGTTCATGTGGCTTGGTGAGGCCCTCGACGTGCTCGTCGCGATCTCGGGCTAGACGTATTTGGATCTCGTACTCGCCGTCCTGCGGAAAATGATAGGAAATCAAAGTCCCTCCGCGAGTTCCGATAGGCAGTCCTTCGACCCGCTCTTCCTGAGTAACGTCGGGACGAACGCGGATCGTCGTGCCTCCTGGAGAGTGTTGTGATCCACCGAGCGCTAGCCGGCTGATCTTTTGAGCCGCGGAGATATAGCGATTCAACAATGTTGGGGAGAGCTCGCCCACGGTAATATTGTCGAAACCATGGCTCACCTCGTCTTCCGGAAGCAAGGCGCTGACATCGACATCCACCGCGAGTAGGTCTCGAACCGCGTTCCTGTACTCGGTGCGAGTGAGCCGACGGAATGTATCCGTCCGACCGGGCTGCGGGTGGCGAGCGGCAATATCGTCGAGCGTCGGCGCCAACGAACGCAGCGCAGCATTGTAGGTCGCTTCCTCGGGGCGCGGCATGTCGAAAGGTGGCATCTGCCGAAGTCGCAGCATCCTCACGACTTTTTCCCACACCTCGCGGTTCGCCTCAATAGCACCAGCCGTGATCGACTCTAGATCAATGCCAGCGGCCGGTTCGCCGCTGTTGTGACAGTTCAGGCACGAGTTGCCAATCAATTCCTGGACGATCGGCGCCGGCAGCTCAGCTGACGATCGTTGCTCCTGAGCCTTCGATTCGCCAGCACCAACATGCAGACCGAACAGCGTTACAGCGGCGAGAAACGTCAGAGTGTGTCGAATCATATCTACATTCTGTGATGTCGAGGTTGCGTATGACTATTCTAAATGCTATGCAACCTCCAATACCAGTTGACTGAATCGAAGCGTAATCCCAACAGCCCACTCCTTTCTCGGAACACCAAAGCACCCATTCGGGAAAGCGTGATGGCGAATGGTGAACCAGCTCGAATAAAGGTGCGATCGACCGGCACGGACTAGACAGCGATGGGACGAAGGGATAGCTTGGCCACGTTCGGGTACAGGGACTTGTTTTACATTTAGTTGGTTTGTTGACGAGTAAATGAAGTGACTGGACATCAAGTTGAGTTGCCGTTGGAAATCGATGTGCATAGCGTCAAGAGGCTGTTGGACGAACAGGCGGATTTCTTTTTGCTCGACTGCCGTGAACCGAGTGAACATGCAATTGCCAAGCTCGAATCGGCGGTATTAATTCCTATGCGAGAAATTCCGGCGAGACTGGCTGAGTTGGAACCGGTTCGTGATCAGAGAATTATCGTACACTGCCATCATGGCGGGCGCAGCATGCAAGTCACTCAGTGGTTGCTGCAGCAGGGCTTTCCCAAAGTTCAAAACATGGCCGGTGGAATTGATGCATGGTCTCTCGATGTCGATCCGAGTGTGGCTCGGTATTGAGAGGATTGGTGCAATTCGGCCAGTCTGAGATAGCTCCATGGATCTTCGAGACTTCCACCACTGACAACGTCTTCGCAACGCTTTCTTGGTCAAGAGGGGACTTCTGGGCTGGATTGTCACGGTTTGGCAAAGTAACCTATTTTGAGGTGGACTAACTGCCGCTGAACAGATTCTTTCGTAACATTCCACTGTACTGTGTTCCCGCCTCCCCCAGCTCGCCTTTTGAATTATCGAGAAGAGGTATTGTGATGAGATGGTCGATCGTCTGCGCTGTTCTGTCGATCTCGATGCTGTCGTTCGTTTCTAACCTGTTGGCCCAAGGATCGATATTTCCCGACAAGAATTTAGAAGCGGTCGTCCGCAACTATGTCTTCGAGAAACGCAATAACGATCAACCAATTGTCGAAGACGACGTCGTCAATATCTCGACGATCAAAGGGCACGGAAAAGGCATCAAAGACTTAACGGGGCTAGAAAAGTGCCGCAGCCTCGCGCTGCTCGATTTGGCTGGCAATGAAATCACTAAGATTGACGCGATTGCTGGTCTAAAGAACATCCAATCCCTGGACCTGTCAAAGAACAAGATAACCGACATTGGCCCGATCGCTGCGTTGACGAAGCTACAGTACGTGCAACTGTCCGACAACCAGATTACGGACATCTCCGCCGTTTCAAAACTTGAGAACTTGCGTTCGCTCTATATCTCGAACAACAAAGTCAAGAGCCTCGCCCCTGTTGCAAGCCTCAAAAAAATGTGGTCGCTTTACGCTGATGGCAATCAAATCACCGACTTGAGTCCATTGGTCAGCACAGACAAACTTGATTCGTTAGATATTCGTGGAAACCAAGTGACCGACCTGTCGCCACTGCGAGGCCGCGAGCGCTGGAAGTTCCTGTTTTTGGACAACAACAAGATCACAGACCTAGGCGTGTTAGTCGAAACCGCCAAGGCTGCGAACGGGAAACCCGATCGATCAGCTTCGTTCTGGCAAGTGTTTCTCGCAGGCAATCCGCTGAGCGATACCGCCAAAAGCCAACAGCTCAACGAACTGAAGCAGCAGATCAAGGTCGTCGACTTTTGACGAACAATGTGGAGCACCACTGTGGCCGCCTCTTTCCAAGAGGCGGCTAGTATGAGATGTCAGTCACCGATACCTCGCCCTTCCGCGAGGTACAATAAGGCTCCACAGCTCTTACAGAAAACGGGCTTCGCAAGATAAAGTTCGTTCATCATATTCGGCGTAAGCATTTGGTAGCATCCGCCGCAAACTTCGCCGTTGACTTCGGCCAGTGCTTCTTCACCGCGAACGCGAGCCACGCGAAGATAGTCCGACTTGTAGTCCGCGGGAAGATTTGCCTCGGCTTCCTTCAATTCATTCAGCACACGAGCTAGCTCGGATTCCAATCCCGCCTGTTCGCCTTCGATACGAGTCTTGACCTTGGTAGCTTCAGCTTTGGCGGTTGCCAAGTCTGCCTCTGCCTTCTTTACTTTCGCGGCCAACTGATCGATTTTCTCGAGCGACTCCAAGATTTCGTCCTCGAGAACTAAGTTTGCCTGCTGGTCCGCAGCAATCTGATCCTTGAGCGTTTGAAACTCTTTGTTGCTACTGGCTTGATTCAATTTGGACTTCAAGTCGTCGATCTTCGCTTCGCGTGACTTCAATTGCAACTGTTTCTCGTCGCTACTCACGCGAGCTTTCTTGTGCGCGTCTTTGGCTTGCTCTGCGTCCAACTCCATTCGTCGCACTGCGCCTTGCGAGGCGGCAACATGTTTTGGTCCGCGATCGAGCCGTCCTCGCAAATCGGTTAATTGTTTATGGATTCTGTGTAACTCACGAAGTGCAGAACCGGTCGTACTCATTCAATTACCTCACTCGATAAGTGCTGTTGAGATCTATTGTTTCGGTTGATTGCGCGATGCGCACAAAAAAACCGCTGGTCCTAAGACCAGCGGTTGTTATTGACGTTTTACTGTCCGCAACAGCTTGCGACAAACACTCGCAATTGCGTTCGATGGCAAGCTTATTAGCTCGCGACCGGGCTCCCCAAGAAGCCTTCAAGCTGCTGGCACCGAACCGGATGTTGCAGCTTGCGAAGCGCCTTTGCTTCGATCTGCCGCACGCGTTCGCGAGTGACTTTGAAGATGCGACCCACCTCTTCCAATGTGTAGGTGTACCCATCGCCCAGTCCATACCGTAGTCGAACGATTTCTCGCTCGCGGTAAGTGAGCGTCTTGAGCAGGGCTTCCAACTTGTCACGTAAAATGCCATTACTTGCGTTCTTGATGGGGTTGTCTTGAGTCCCATCTTCGATGAATTCGCCGAAGCTGCAATCGTCTCCTTCACCGACCGGTCGATCTAGACTAACAGGATGGCGGCCAATGTCCATGACCCGCTTGACTTCATCCAGGCTAAATCCGGCCCGTATCGCGATTTCTTCGGTCGTAGGCTCTCGACGCATTTCTTGTTGCATCTTCTTCTGAATATTGCGCAACTTGGACAGTACGTCAATCATATGCACAGGAATTCGGATCGTCCGAGCCTGATCGGCTATCGCCCTTGTGATCGCCTGACGTATCCACCATGTGGCGTAGGTCGAGAACTTGAATCCACGACGATACTCGTACTTGTCAACCGCTCGCATCAGGCCAGTATTCCCCTCTTGTATCAAGTCGAGGAAGCTGAGGCCGCGATTCCGGTACTTTTTCGCAATCGATACGACCAACCGCAAGTTGCCGCTCGAAAGCTGACGCTTGACGGCCTCGTACTCGGTGTACTGTCGACGGACCGTGACGCAACGCCGCTTTAACCCGCGGGGACTCTCTTGGGTCGTCATCATCAGCTCGCGAAGTTCGCGACGTAGACTTGCTCGTTCCTCGCCAAAGTTCGCATCGTTACCAATCGTTTGAAGACGGCCACGAATCTGCTCCATCCGCGTGGAAAAGTGCTCCAACTCCTTCATCAGCGGATGCACACGGCGAGTACGAAGGCTGAGCTCTTCGACCAACTGCAAACATTTCTTTCGTCGTCGCAGGAACGCCCGACGGATCTCGCGAGCCTGTTCGGCAGTCGTCGATTTCCGGATTAGCTTCGAGAAGTCACGTTTATTTAGATCCAATAGCTGATTCAATGTCTTCAGGTTGTGAGGCATACGCGCCAGAATCTGCTCTTTCGTGAGCTGTTCAGTCAACGACACCTTGATCGTTCGGTCAAAAGGCAACTCGCCATGATAGACCTTTGTCAGCGTCTCGACCGTGCGTCGCATGGCATAGTCACAACTGAGCAAGGTCCGGCGGAACAACTTGCGAGTCAGCTCGATCTTCTTCGCCAGCGAGATCTCTTCTTCGCGTGAGAGCAGCGGAATCACCGCCATCTGGCTCAAGTACATACGGATCGGATCGTCGCTTAGCTTCGGCAAATCTTCGGCCGCAAGTAGCGCTGGGACTTCTTCTTTTCCCTGAAGGTCTTCGGCAGCGGGAGCTTTGCGGAGCTCTTCGTCATCAAACTCTTCGTCGGGAGCTTCTTCGACAAGTTCAATCCCGAGTTCTTCGAGCGAGCTCAGGAGATTGTCAAGCTTTTCTGGATTGACATCTTCGTCGGGGAGATAAGCGTTGACTTCGTCGTAGGTAAGATAACCTTGGGCTTTGCCTTTGGCGACGAGTGTTTGTAGGTCATTGGTCTGGACTTCCATCTGTCATTTCCCTCCGCACGATCCTGTGCTTCAAGGACACGACGCGACAATGGCAGCTACCCATCCGTGGGCGCGGGAATACCTTGCCGCTTCCGCTCTTGCTCAACGAGCTGCTGCAGTAGATCTAGCTCCTCGTCCTCTCCGAGGTTTCGTTGTTCCAAAGCCGCCTGCTTCGCACGGCCTTGGTCCGCTTCACGCCGTCCGCGAAGATGTTCGATCAGCCACCTGAGTCGAGAAGCTGCATCTTCTTGAACGTGTTTCTCTTTTTCAATTGCCTGTTCATCCAATGAGACAAGCAAGTTCTTCAACTGGGGGTCATCAAGCTCCGTCAGGACTCGATTAAACTCAACCGGTTCACCTTTTCCCAACACCACCTGATAAGTCTCGTAAATCGTTCGAGTGGGTCGACTCGATAGCTCATCCGGTACGATGGCAGTCAACGCTTCGTCGGCCAACTCCGGATGTTGCGTCAACAGTTCTATCAGTTCGGCATCGCATGGATCAAGGTCGCTGACCGACAATCTTGGCCGCGGTGCCTCGGCCACCTTAGTGCGAAGTGCTGGCGTCGCCTTGCGCAACTCGCTAATTCGTGTCCGCAACGAAGTTTCATCTACGCGGAATTCGCGAGCTAGCCTCGCAATAACTTGGCGTTCCCGCAGCAAACGCGACGAAGAAGTGTCGCCGGTCATACGAGGAGCTTTTGATATCGTCGAGAGTAGTTGTTCCAAAGCTTGATTCGCACGATGCGTATCGCGAAGCAAGTCAATGCCACGCGTTCGCGTTTCAACTGCGTGTTCGAATGCATCGAGGGCTTTATCCAACAACGATTGCATGCCATCGGACCCGTGCGTTAACAAATAGTCACAGGGGTCCAGTCCCTGAGGCAGCGTTAGAATTCGCAGATCCATTTCGCTAGCAACGAACAACTCAAGAATCTCGTTGGTACGCCTTTGACCGGCATCATCCCCGTCCAGTACCAACGTGATCGTATCGGCGTAACGACGCAAGACACGGATGTGCCGTTCCGTGAGCGCTGTTCCGCAAACCGCAACCGCAGTTTGCAAACCGAACTGATGAGCCATGATGACGTCGGTATAACCTTCCATCACGATGACGTTCTTCGACTTGCGTACGTTGTCGCCAGCCAAATCAAGAGCGTAGAGTTGATCGCTTTTGGAATACAAACGTGTCTCTTGCGAGTTGATGTATTTCGCGGACCGCTCCGTCGCGAACTCGGGCAGGATGCGCCCACCAAACCCAATCGGACGGCTTTGCGGGTCGCGAATCGGAAAGATCACTCGGCCTTTGAAGCGGTCGTAAAACTTCCCGGAGTTCGGGCTCTTTGCCAACAATCCCGCTGCCTCCAACACCTGGGGAGAGAACGGCGTCGAACGGGCGCGATCCAGCAGCCATTGCCAACTGTCCGGCGAGAAGCCCAAATGGAATCGCTTGGCGCTTTCGGAATTCACGTTGCGACTGGCAAAGTACTTTCGCGCAACATCGGCTTCCGCCGAACGGTTCAAGCATTGCTGAAATTGCTCTTCGGCCCAAGCACAAGCGGCGTACAATGTCTTTTTGTCGCCAGGGCTACCGGATTCGGGACGCGCGAGAGCCGCGTGCGAACGGAGCTCAATACCCGCTCGGTCAGCAAGCATCTCGAGCGCTTCGCGGAAGTCGATGCCTTCACGCTTCATGACAAAGCTGAAGATGTCACCCCCGTCATTGCAAACCCAACATTTCCAAGACTGTCGGGCTTGGTTGACATTAAAGCTGGGCTTGGTGTCCTCGTGCCACGGACAGAGGCCAACGAAGTTTGCTCCTTGCCGACGCAACGGCATATAACTTCCAACCAAATCGACAATGTCCACCGCTTGGCGGACTTGTTCTTTGGCGTCGTTATTTGGCCCAAAGGACATGGTCATGTTTCAACGTACTTCCGTGTCAGACTTACCGTAGATCGCACTCACGGCTTGTCATCTTACCACCTTTTTTTGACTCTGGTGGCGTGCCCTCCATAGCACGGTTCGGGATTATAGGGAGAAGTTTTTTTTAGGTCAACATTGCGATTGACAAGCCGTAACTATCATTCACATCCCGTTTTAACGTCGCGACCGGGACTCGCCAATTCAACCTTGACGCAAGATCGCCTAGGAAACTAGCGGGCTGGCGATGATTCCTGTCAACGTCAACCAGCTTCCTAAAAGAGCCAACTCAACTTTGTAGCATTCTTGTGTCAACCCACTAGAATGACGATCAAAGTCAGAAAGAAAATGTACTTCCGTATCGCTCCACCTCGTTCGCATATGGACGTATTGTGCATGCCAACTCATTTCGCGATCCCAGCGGCCACAGTTCTAATGCTTGCACAGGCAGCTTGGTCCCAGGAAAAGTCGACGTTGACCGAGCACTTTGTAGCCGGAAAAATCCGCGTTTTCTATACCAGCGAAGGGCGTGCGGCAGTCCCTTCAGCGGATGCCAATTCCAACTCGGTTCCCGACCATGTCGAAGATGTTGCCAAACAAGTGTGGGCCGCGCACGTCTTATTCTGTGGAGTACTCGAATTCCCCGATCCATTTAAAAGCGAGCGATATCCGAATCTAACTTGCCTCGAAATTAGGATCTGGGACCGGGCGCAGATTGGTGGCGGCAACGGAGTTGCATTCGAGAACTCCCAGCGAGCGAGAGATATTCCGGAAGGCAACCGCGAAGACCGCGCGCTCGTCATGTCGATCGGCAAACATGTCGACGCAAGGAAGAACATCACTCCAGCCCACGAACTGTTCCACCTCATTCAGTACAGTACAACCTACTTCAAAAACTCGTGGTATCTCGAAGGAATGGCTCGCTGGTCTGAACATGCTTTAGGAGGCGATGGCGTCGGCGACGTGAAATACGCAATACGCGGCCCTTGGCCACACACGGCAGACAATCCGGCTCAGTTGTTTACCATGAGCTACGACGCGGAGCATGTTTTATGGAATCCGATCGCGGTGCGCAGCGATCGTCGCGGGCTGATTCCCAAGGCAAAAGTCCCCGATTCGCTTCGAAACCTGCGTTATTCTGATGACTCGCCTGTACTGAACGATTATTTGTTGAACGCGGCTCCGTTGATGAGGGAAGTGTTGCTTGAGTTGGCAAAACAAGACGACATCGCCTATCAAGCACTTGGATATCAGGAATGGTCCGAAGACAATCAAAGGTCTCCCAAGAATAATCCGTACATCTATCAAGCGATCATGGACGCACTGCGCCGGAGTTCGCCGCCGGTTGGGGGTTATGCTGCGAGCGCCGATTGATCTCGTGTGATGCACCGAGCAATTGCTAGTACGGAGTCAAAGCCCGTAGGTCCAAGTTCTCAATACGATGTAGCTGGATTCACCAGAACTCAGACAAGGTCGCAATGGTCTGAACTCTTGAGCGCCGCTGTCTCCGCCGTTGCAATCCGAACTACGATTGCTAGCAACGCGGTCGAATCAAACTAGTCTGAATTGCCGCGCCTTGTTAAACTGCCGACGGCGCGCCCGAACTACCCGCAGTTTTGGCAAGGAAGCCACGTCAAACCCGAGCGCAGGGAGGTGCTCATGTCAGGCCAGTCGTTCCGGTTCCTACACGCCGGAAGTTTTCATTTAGAGCGGACTCTAGCAGGATTCGCTGATCCGCCAGAGCACTTGCTCGAAGCATTCGTCAATGCTCCATTCGACGCTGCTGAACGAGTTGTGCAGGCGGCGATCCGTGAGGAAGTCGACTTCGTTGTCCTCAGCGGAGACATCTTTAACCCCACTCACGCTGGCCCGCGAGCCGTTGCGTTCCTACGCAATCAATTCGAGAAACTTGGCACGCGAGGCATCGCCGTATACTGGGCTGCGAGCCAAGACGATCTGAAAGAGGAATGCATTCGCAATATTGATTGGCCAGCGAATGTTCGAATATTTTCTTCGGACAAAGTCGAACAGCTAACTCACTATCGCGGTGAACACGCGATCGCCGATTTACTCGGTCGCAGCTGGAACGCACAAAAGTCGTTGCAGGCCGGTGAATTCCTCAGCCTTGCAGTTGGCGGGTATCAAATCGCGGTGATGCACGGCAAGAGTGACCTTTTCAATGAGCCACGCCAGGGACTTGAATACTGGGCTGCAGGCGGTGCCGACGTCCCCGATACCCCGTTCAAAGGCATCGTCACCGCGCATTGCCCTGGCAGCCCGCAAGGCTTTTCACCTCGCGACACCGGACCGCATGGCTGTACCTTGGTTAGCGTATCGGCCGATGGCGAAACTCGATTGCGGATGATCGAGACCGACGCGATTCGATGGTATCGCGAGAGTATTGAAGTCGTCGCAGGCAACCCACGCGGTGAAGTACAAAATCAATTGCGTTCCCGGCTTCGCAATCTATCTGAACATGATCGACCCGCGCTCGTCACCTGGAAGCTTAGCGGAATTGGCCGCTTTGACAGCCCGTTCGCTCGATCGAGACAACGCGCTGAAACACTAGATTGGTTACAACGAGAGTTCGGATATGGCAGCCCATCGATTTGGTCGACCGAACTCGAACTTGAACCTCCACACGCACTCCGGGCCGAGTGGTGCGATGAAGATTCGATTCTGGGCGACTACATGCGAGTTGTTCAAAACTATCAAGAAGCAGATGACAAACCGATCGAAGTTCGCAGCTTGATCGGGGACGAAGAGTTGCCGCGGCAAGTCAGTTCGGATACATGGCTCACTGACGTCTTTGAACGAGACGAGGTGTTGCGCGAGGCCGCGATGTTGGGGCTTGACCTGTTACGCGGCGATGAAAGCTTGCCGCATGAATCCGCAAAGGCGAATCATTCATCGCAAACTCAGTTTGTGCAACAACAAGTGTCGCATGGACCCAAAACTGAGAGGAACGTAGCGTGAAAATATCGGATATTCATATTGACGGTTTCGGTGTCTGGAACACGATGTCCGCCGACGGGCTATCGCCGGAAGTGACGTTATTCTACGGCCCAAACGAAGCTGGAAAGACGACGCTGATGCAGTTTGTCCGTACGGCACTGTATGGCTTCTCTCAGGAACGTCGCCACCTTTACCTGCCACCCGTCTTTGGCGGCATCCCGGGCGGCATGCTTCGCGTCGAGAACCACAGCGGCGAGTTTACGGTTGAGCGGCGACTGGAAGACGACGACCAATCACATATCGGCCGCGCCGTCGTACTGGCAGACAACGGCAGTCGGCATGGACAGCATTTGCTCAACTCGTTGCTCTGCGGAATTGACGAAACGATTTTCAACAACGTCTTTGCAGTCGGCATTCGCGAACTGCAAGAGCTGGCGACATTGAACGACACACAAGCGGCCGAACAGCTCTACGATTTGGCCAGCGGCGTGGATCGTGTGTCGCTAGTGGAAGTCATGCGTCACTTACAATCCGAGCGTCTTCGAATCTGGCAAAGCGATGCAAATGCCGACTCGGAACTTGCCCGATTAATGGCCAAACGGCATCGACTTCACACCGAGATCGAAGGGCTCGAACAGCATACCCGACGGTGGGCAGATCTTGCGCATCAGCAACGAGTACTGGTCAACGAAATTGATGAGCTCGAAAAAAGAATAGCGAGTACCGAGTTTAAGGCCCGCACGGTTGAAGTTTCCATCCAGGTTCGCGAAAAGTGGAAGAAGCGAGCCGAGCTAACTCGTCAGATTGCACGCATCGGTCACGTCGAACCGCTGCCCGAAGACTGCGTCGCTCGACTTGATGAAGTTAACGAAGCCATCAGCGTACAACATGAGCAGATCAAGCCGATCAAACAACGGCGTCTGGAACTGCGTCGCGAGATGGCGGCGCAACCGATCAACAAAGCGTTGTGGGAACGGGCCAGTCGCATCGAAGCGATCTGCGAGCATGGTCCGTGGCTGACGTCGCTCGACCGCGAGATTCGGATGACGCAGGAGGAGATTGAAACATCTGAAGTTACGCTGATGAAGCACGACGAGGAGTTGGCAACGAATGGGACCGTTGCATTGGCCGACGGTGTCGTCGTTTCTCAGAGGACATTTCAGCATCTGCTCGCACCTGCCCACTCGCTCCGTGAAGCATACCGCAAACGGGAGATTGCGAAAACGCATCACAAAAAGACGCGTGAGGAAAAGGAGCACGCACTCGACGACCTACAACATGAACTGAACGGTCGCAGTGCTGAAACCTTCGAGGAATCTCTTGACCGCGCCGCGAACACCGTAAAATTGCTCCGCCGTAGGATTCAGATTGAGGAGCGAGTCGAGGCGCTCGAGTCTCAAAATGAGTCGCTTGAGCAAGACAACCACATTCTGCTGGACCAACAGTTTCAGCGCGTGCGTATGTTCGCCGTAATTGGAGTTATTTTTTCCCTAAGCGTCGCCGCGATTCTGGCTGCCGCATTCGGAGAAAATGTCCTCGGTATCGACGGAGACTACCGCTGGGGAATCGGCCTGTTGGGTGCGCTCTGCACAATCATGGCCATCGTTTGGAAGGCAAATCTGGAACGGATGGCCCAAGACGAGTTGGACGAGTGCTTCCAGCGTCGCGAGGCTCTGACTCGGGAGATTGCAAACGCAATCGAAGACCGCGAGGAAATCGCTCGACAACTGCCCACGGGCGTAGGAACTTTCGAGACACGTCTGATCGCTGCTGAGCGCGAGTTGAAAAGCCTTGAGGAGAAAGTCCCGCTTCAGCAAGATCGCCAACAAGCGGAGCGACGCACGCACGAGTCGAAGCGTTACGCAACGAGTGCAGAGGACGAACTAAAGGAGGCAAAGTCGCGTTGGAAGCGAGCGTTGCGGTCCGCCGGATTGCCCGAGTCGCTGTCTCCGACCAACGTCAAGCACCTGAGCGAGAATCACGAGAAGAAATCCAAGATCCAGGTACGTTTGGACGAGCAGCGAGAGCGGCTCGAGAAACTAGTTGAAGATAGAGAGAGCCTGGTCGAGCGATTGCAGCAGTTGAATAACGAGATCGGAATCGAGTCCGTCAGCGATGAGCCTCACATTCAGCTCAGCCAACTCGCCGCTGCGCTGGCAGGGCAGCGCGAGATGGTGGATCGTCGCCGCGCGCTTCAGAAAGCCGAGAAGGACGTTCGCAAAGAACTCGACGCGTGTCTAAAGAACTTACGGCGATTGCACCGTTCGCGGGAAGCCTTGTTTGCCGAAGCTCGCGTGATGGACGAAGATGCTTTGCGAGAACGTGCAGAGCAATTGCAGCTAATCGATGATTTATCAACTCGCCGCGATTCGTTGAGTGAACAGATCCAAGCGATCATCGGTACACATTGCTCTCAAGATGACGTCGGTCGCGAATTGGAACAGAACACTTCAGATGAATTGGAATCGCGTTGGAACGTCCTGCTCTCCAAGCTGCACGACGCACAAGCTTTGTTGGGCCAACTGCATCAACGTCACGGAGAAGTCAAGCAAGAGATGAAAACGCTCGCCGAAGACAGCCGGTTGGCCGCGGCAAAATTCGAGCGATCTTGCCTCGACCGGAAGATCGAAAAGTGCGTCAAGCAATGGCAGACGCTCGCTGTCACTCTCCGGATGCTGGAAGATATCCGAGAATCTTATGAGGCCGAACGACAACCGGAGACACTGGGTGAGGCGTCGATTTATCTCAGTCGTCTGACCGGAGACAAGTACACACGTATCTGGACACCGCTCGGTAAAAACGAGTTGCGAGTTGACAACGCTGCGGGGCAACCCATGTCGTTGGACGTACTCAGCCGTGGCACACGCGAGGCGATCTTCCTGAGCCTGCGTTTGGCGCTAGTTGCTGCTTATGGCCGCCGCGGGGTTAACATCCCAATGATCTTGGACGATGTTCTCGTCAACTTGGACGCTAAGCGAGCCGAAGCGACCGTCGAACTGCTATGTGACTTTGCTAAGGAAGGTCGCCAGCTGTTGTTCTTCACTTGTCACGAACATATCAAGCAGATGTTCGTTCAGGCCGCAGTTGACATTCGCTTGTTGCCCGCTCACGGCAAGCCCGGTACGAAAATTCCCCGGCTCGAATTCATCGAGGTTAAGCCAAAAGATACGTTGCTCGATTTCGTACCGCCCGACGAGGAAGAAGAAATACCCGCCGAAGTTTGGGATGAGGCATTTGCTTCCGAAGTGCCCGTCGAAGAAACGATCGGCGAGATTGAAGTGCCTTACGAAGACGAGGAGGTGGCGGAGGTTGTCGAAGATGGAGATGAAGAGGACGTCGACTACGTCTTCAGCGAGCTCGATGACGAATCGGCCTTCGACGACGGCAACTGGTGGTGGGAACCAGCGCGAAGGTACACGACGGAAGAGGAAGAAACGGCAGCCTAAACTTTCTGATCGGTCGCGTTTCTACAGCAATAAGTGTTTGGAGACGCACTCGCCGTAACAACGTCTCGCAGATCGATATTCGTCGCACCAAAACCAAGATCGCGAATGGCAAAATACAGATAACGGCTATCCGCCGTCAGCGTCTTCGCCGCGGTCTTCGGAGACGCGTGAATCATCTCCAGCCTCCTCAGTCTCAGAGCGGACCGCAGACGAGGCTGCTTCGTTTGATTCGAGTGGGGGGAGGCTGTAACTCGGCTTGTCATCTTCGATGAACACCTCGTCGAAGTCGGTCTTATCGACGTCACGGCGAAGCACCAAATAAATCGCAGTCAGCACACAAAAGAAATAGCTGAAGTGAAATGCCATAGCGACCGTGCGGACAAGGCCCTCGAACATGCGTATCAGCTTTACGCCCGTCCCTAGCATCCCTGTATAGTCGCCAAAGGGCACCAGTTCGATGCGATCGTTCGTTGCTCCCCAGGACGTTCCAAAGTAGGTCAATTCAATTACTGCTTCGGACAAGTGTGACACAAGCACCCAACCGATACTACCAATCAAACCGGCCAGCAGTAAGTAAAAGATGTATTGAAGCGGGCGTTGAAAAATGTATGAGAAACTACGGCTGAACGCCTCGAAGGCGTCGCCATGTTCTTCACTGCTGATCGTCGGCCACATCAGCGGCCATCCGGCCAGCAGTCCAAGCAGCAAGGTAGCCATCGCTAAACCGCCGAGGAGCGCGAAAGGCCAGACAATTCCCGCGAAGACCATTCCGACCTCCGCTCGCATTAAGAAGCCGAGGGCTACCAGGGGCAAACTGGCAAGCAAAACACCAAACAGCGGAAAGAACGGCGCGACGAAACTCCAACCGTACTGACGCGTTGCGTACGTGATCGCACTTCGAAGATCGACACGTTCCTCGCGCCCTAGTTGTACCGTTGCGATCCTCGTGATGGCCCCGGCAAAGAAAGCCCAAATTGCAACCGACCACGCACCGCGAAAAAGGTGGAAAGCAGATTCGCGGATTGAATTGCTGCGGCTAAAAAGTTGTACAAAGGGATCTGTGAAGTGTTGATAAACGTGTGAGATCGGGTTTGAGGCTGACGTGAAGGTCGAAATGCCGGGAATCATCTGAAGCAACTCGGACTCAGAAATGAAGTCGTTTACAGGTGTCGTCCCACCCGTCGCTACGATATCGTCATTGCCCAAGAACAGCGACGAGGCAATTTGCGTCCCGATGGGTGTCAGCAACCACCCCACTGTCGCGAGCGACAAGATCGGCAGGCTGACAGAGATACGAAACGCTCGGAAAATGATCAACCACGGCAGTATGTCGCGCCATACGATTCGCCGCACGACTCCGACTTCTTCTGTCATATCGGCTCCTTCCAACTTCAGTCTGCCGCGATTCGAAAATAGAAAGTGTCGCCAGTGATGAAATTTCTACTGAGGCTCGTTGTCCGACAACGACTCCTCTAGCTCGTCAGGGTCGGGGACGTGCGGAAGACGATGTTCCTCCTTCAGCCATCGTCCTAAATCGACCCGACGGCAGTTGTCTGAACAGAAGGGCATTGCCTTGGTTTGTTCGACGTCGAACAGTTTATCACAGGTTGGGCAACGAAGGCGACTCACGACTGGATATCCACCCCGGGAATCTAGGAATCGGATTTGGCGGCCTTGTTGGAGTTAGTCGAATCCGTCTTGGAGGCTGAATCCGTCGATTTGCTCTCCGTTTTGGGGCTTGAGTCGCTCGTCGAGCTCTTATCGGCGGCGGCCGCCTTTTTGTAAGAATCGCTACGATAATCGGTGGTGTAGAAGCCTGACCCTTTGAACATCACGGCTGCTCCAGTACCGAACAACCGGCGAAGTTTTGACTTCTTACACTGGGGACACTTCTTCTTCACCGGTTCGCTGATGGTCTGGAACAACTCAAACGCGTGACCACAGCCTTCGCACTCATAATCATAAGTCGGCATTATAGCGTTCCTTCAGTCAGCTCAGGATTCTTGTTCGTTTGCCGCAGGTCGCGGACCCATTGACACCATCACTTGCGAAGGGCGAATTACTCGATCATGCAGTTGGTATCCAACTCTTACCTCACGAGTGACACTTCCTGCCGGAACGTCTTCGCTCGGTTCTTGAGCAATGGCTTCATGGACGTTCGGATCAAATTCGGCACCAGCCGCCGCGACACGACGACAATTGTAGTGTTCGAGGATCGACTGAATTTGGACGGCGACCATCTTAACACCTTCCAGCAATCCAGTCGCGTTCTCATTTTTTTCTGCGGCTTCGACCGCTCGGTCCAAGTTATCGAACGCGGGAATAAGATCCGAAACGAGCGGCAAATTCGCATATTGTCGCTGCTCATCCAGGTCTCGCCTTGCACGCTTTCGAAAGTTCTCGAGTTCGGCTTGGGCCCTCAGCACTCGGTTATTGGCCTCGTCAAGTTGCTGTTGTAGCGACTCGATTGTGACCAGCGGGTCGCCCTGAATTTCCTTGTTGGATTCTCCACGAGATTCATCGCTTGCTAAATCATTCAGCAATTCGTTGTCGTCCTCATTGGGTTCAGGATCAGCCATCTTTATTCTTCTCCCCCATTATCTGTCACCGATGCGAAATAGTCTCGCAATGTCTTCAAGAATGACTTTCGATGCGGCGTGACATCCGAATGCTCGAGTTCGGCGAGCTCCCGCAACAGAGCTTCTTGCTCTGCGGAGAGCTTCTTTGGTATCTCAATGTATGTTTGAACGAGCAACTCGCCCCGGGCTCCGCCTCGCGGATCCGGCATCCCTTGCCCACGGATACGAAATACATCTCCGGGCTGAGTTCCAGCTGGGACCTTTAGTTCGTAAGGACCATCCAATGTTGGCACTTCGATCGTCGCGCCCAGAGCGGCTTGTGTGTAGGTCATAGGTAAGCGAAGAATCAGATGGCTTCCGTCGCGCTCGAATAGTCGATGTTTTCGAACACCTACAAAGCAGTAACAGTCACCTGACGGGCCACCATCAGGGCTCGGCTCTCCTTCCCCAGGAAGCCGCACGCGCATCCCATCGTCGATGCCGGCCGGAATTGCGACGTTCAGCGTCACCTTTGCGGGCACGTAGCCCTGGCCGCGACAATCTCGACAGGGGTCACTGATAATGGAGCCAGCACCTTGACATGCTGGACACGCGGTTTGGACGCGAAGAATTCCCGCCGATTGGACAACTTGCCCGCGCCCGCCACAGCGGCTGCAAGTCTGCTTCGTCGAGCCTGGCGTGACTCCTGTTGCTCCGCAAGTTCCGCAGCCCTTGCTGCGAGCAAACTCGACTGTTTTCGTAACGCCTCGGGCGGCCTCTTCAAGGTCCAGCGTCGCGTCGCAACGCACATCGGCCCCGCGGCGCTGACGTCTTCCGCCGCCACGACGACGCCCCCCGCCTCCGAATAGATCACCGAACAATCCGCCAAAGGCCTCAAATATGTCCTCGACGTCGTGGAACTGACTACCGCCACCCTCAAGCCCGGCGTGACCGTATTGGTCGTATCGCGCGCGTTTTTCGGCGTCGTTGAGAACTTCGTAGGCTTCCGCAGCCTCCTTGAAGCGAATCGTCGCGTCCTCATCATTCGAATTCGCGTCAGGATGGTACTTCAGCGCCAGCTTGCGATAAGCATTTGCGATCTCACGATCCGATGCGGTTCGAGAGACACCGAGAATCTCGTAATAGTCGCGCTTTTGAGCCATCGTCGCCATGGCAGGAGGAACACGGTTGTCAGGGATCTGAACGAAACCACAAACACCAGTTGGCCTGCGAGCCTAAAAAGCGAGCCACTTCGAGACGCGAAGTGGCCCGCAATTGCTTCCGACCAAAGGTCAATTAACTACCGAACACTTCCTTCGATGCGAGTCTTGTCTTTGTCGTCTTTGTCGAAGTTCGTGACTAAGGCCTCAGTCGTCAATAAAAGGCCCGCAATACTTGCGGCATTGCTAAGGGCCGTTCGAACCACCTTGACCGGATCGATGATGCCGGCTTTGAACATATCGGTGTACTCGCCAGCGTTCGCGTTGTAGCCCTGGTTCTCGGACTTTTGCGAGACTTCGTCGACAATCACCGAACCATCGATTCCACAATTGTCAGCAATCTGACGGAGCGGCCCGTCGAGAGCACGAAGAACAATGTCAACACCGATCTTCTCATCGCCCTTGGCCGCAGCCACTAGAACCGAGCCACTGGAATCCTTGAGCGGAGCAGCCTTGATCGCCTCGACCGCTTCCTTGCAACGCAGCAAAGCGACACCGCCACCAGGAAGAATGCCTTCCTCAACCGCAGCTCGGGTCGCGTGCAACGCGTCTTCGACGCGTGCCTTCTTCTGCTTCATATCAGCTTCGGTCTCGGCACCGACTGAAATGATCGCAACACCACCAGACAGTTTGGCGAGCCGTTCTTGAAACTTTTCCTTGTCGTACTCGCTGTCACATTGATCGATCTGATTTCGAATCTGAGTGATCCGCTTATCGATTTCCGATCGGGCGCCCGCACCCTCGACGATTGTGGTGCTGCTCTTGTCGACCGTAATCTTCTTGGCCTTGCCAAGGTGGGCGAGCTCAAGGCTCTCCAGTTGAATGCCCAGGTCTTCGCTGATGAGCGTCCCACCCGTCAGCGTCGCAATGTCACCGAGCATTGCCTTGCGACGATCGCCAAATCCAGGAGCCTTCACCGCACAGACATTCAACACGCCGCGCAGCTTGTTGACGACCAGGAGCGTTAATGCTTCTGCATCGACATCCTCAGCGATAATCAGCAACGGCTTACCAGCCTGACCCACCTTTTCCAGGATTGGAACTAAGTCACGCAGATTGCTGATCTTTTTCTCATGGATCAGAATCGACGCATTCTCCAGTACACAATTCATGTCGGCAGGTTGGTTGATGAAATACGGCGAAACGAAGCCCTTGTCGAACTGCATTCCGTCGACGTACTCGACCTTCGTGTCGGCTGTTTTCCCTTCTTCGACGGTAATTACCCCGTCCTTGCCGACGCGGTGAAGCGCGTCCGCGAGCAACTCGCCAATCACCATATCGTTGTTTGCACTAATTGCGCCGACATGGGCCACTTGTTGCTTGTCGGAAACCGGCTTGGCCATCGAGAAGAGCTTGTCTTCGGCGGCAGCCACAGCTTTTTCGATCCCGCGACGAATTGCCGTTGGGTTGCTTCCAGCAACAATATTGCGAAGTCCTTCTTTGAAGATCGTTCGCGCCAGAACTGTCGCGGTTGTGGTGCCATCCCCGGCGAGATCCGAAGTCTTTTGGGCAACCTCAACCACTAACTTTGCACCCATGTTCTCGAAGCGATCTTCGAGTTCAATTTCCTTTGCGACAGTGACACCGTCTTTCGTGACGGTTGGACCACCGAACGATTTGTCGATGATCACATTACGACCGGTAGGACCCATCGTAACTGCCACGGCGTCGGCAAGTTTATCAACGCCCTGCAACATTTTTGCTCGGGCGTGGTCTTCAAAAAGTAATTGCTTCGCCACGCTGGAAGACCCTCATATTAAAGTGTTCGTTGAAGTCAACGGCGACCCGGCCAAACCGCCGTCCCGCCGATGCATGACTTATTGTTAGCTGACAACCTTAGCCAAGATGTCGCTCTCGCGAAGGATCTTGACATCATCGCCATTAATTTCAATATCCGTTCCGCCGTACTTGCCGTAGATAACCTCATCACCGACACTCACGGACAACTCGCCACGCTGACCACTGTCGAGCATACGACCGGGGCCAACAGCCAACACCTTACCTCGCTGAGGCTTTTCTTTCGCCGAGTCAGGCAACACGATACCACCTGCCGTCGTTTGCTCAGCCTCAACCGGCTCAACCACAACACGATCATCCAAGGGGCGAATTTTAATCTTTGCCATCGCTAAACATTCCTTCTACGTATATTTGCTTAATTGCCAATTTGTGAATCAAACAACGTGCTGCAGTTTCGTCAAACCAATTACATCATGCCCGGCATTCCACCCATGCCACCCATTCCACCCATGCCTCCCATCGGATCCATTCCACCACCCATGCCGTGATCGTGATGATCGTGATCACCACCTTCATCTTCCTTCGGAATTTCAGTGATCAGGGCAGATGTGGTCAACAACAAAGACGCGACGCTGGCCGCATTCTGCAGGGCGGTGGTGACCACCTTCGCAGGATCGATAACACCAGCCGCGACTAAGTCGCAGTAGGAATCCTTATCTGCGTCATAGCCATCGTTCTTGCCCTTCAGCTGTCGAACACGGTTCACGACAACCGCGCCGTCCAAGCCGGCGTTGTTTGCGATCGCGCGAAGCGGCTGATCAAGGACATTGCGAATTATCCGAGCACCAAGGGCTTCGTCGCCTTCAAGCTTGAGCTTGTCGATGACCTTTTCACAGCGAAGCAAGGCGACGCCGCCGCCAGGAACAACGCCCGATTCGAGGGCAGCCTGTGTCGCGGCCCTGGCATCTTCGAGCAAGGCTTTTCGCTCTTTCATTTCCGTTTCAGTCGCAGCCCCGCAGCTAATCTGAGCGACACCACCAGCGAGCTTCGCCAGACGCTCTTGAAGCTTTTCGCGGTCGTACTCACTATCGGTCACCTCGATTTCACGACGAATCTGATCCGCGCGACCGTCGATGTCCGCCTTTTTACCGGCACCGCCAACGATTATCGTGTGCTCCGATGTGACCTTGACCTTCTTGGCACGACCGAGATCTTTCAGGCCAACGCTCTCCAGCTCGATACCGAGATCCTTGAAAATCGGAGTACCAGCCGTGAGAACCCCAAGATCCCCCATCATCGCCTTGCGACGATCACCATAGCCAGGAGCCTTGACCGCACACACCTGAAGAATGCCTCGCATCTTATTAACAACAAGCGTTGCAAGAGCTTCACCTTCGACATCCTCGGCAACAATCAGCAAAGGCTTATTTGCCTTGCTGATCGCTTCAAGGAGCGGAATGAGCTTCTTGTTGGTCGAGATCTTTTCCTCGAAGAGAAGAATGTAGCAGTCATCATACTCAACAATCACTTCGTCTTGATTTGTAACAAAGTGAGGCGAAAGAAAGCCGCGATCGAATTGCATACCTTCGACAACCTCGACGGTTGTCTCGCTACCGCGACCCTCTTCAACGGTAATAACGCCGTCTTTCCCGACCTTCAAAAACGCATCAGCCAGCACCTTGCCAATCGTCGGATCGTTATTTCCTGCGATCGTCGCTACCTGCTGAATCTCTTTCTTGTTCTTCTCACCGATCGGCGTCGCCAACTTACCGATCGCTTCAGCAACGGCCTCCGTACCCTTGGCCATTCCGCGAGCCAACGCCATCGCATCCCCACCGGCAGCAACCATCTTTAAACCTTCCCGGTAGATCGCCTCCGCCAGCACGGTCGCGGTCGTGGTTCCATCACCGGCAACGTCGTTTGTCTTGCTTGCAGCTTCTTTTACCAGCTGAGCGCCCAAGTTTTCGTCGGGGTCATCGAGATCGATATCCTCAGCGACGGTCACCCCATCCTTCGTGACCTTTGGGGATCCCCAGCCTTTGTCGAGCACAGCATTCCGACCCCGGGGGCCCAGCGTGCTCCGGACAGCTCGAGCGAGCTTCGACACTCCAGCCAACAACGGTTGGCTCGCCTCATCGTCAAAAACCATCTGCTTTGCCACGTGAGGTTTCCTCCTCGAAGGTGATGCTTGAAAATCTGTATTATCAGGAGCCGCCGAAGGCTAGCCACAACGGACTGTCCGTCGACGACCTGTAACTCGCACTTTGCGCTACAGCACAATATGGCAGGCCGCCACATGAAGTCGCCCTTAACAGCAAGCTGTGTGCCAACTCGCCAGTCGCATCCCTAAGGTGTTTCTAATGTACACCTTAGAGTGCTGGTCAAATTCACTAACAGAAAGCACAGATCGGGCATCTGAACGTCTCATGTCATTTTGACAGCGTGCTAGTTAATCGTCGCTCAGCGGTAAAAACCATGCCGCAGATGGCAGCCAGGACACCCGGCTCTGTATTTTTTCGATCAGACTTATTTGCGGCAGGCTGCGTAAATGCTCGCCTGCGAGTCCTCTCGATCAATCCGGATTCGACGTGGAATTCCAACCGCTCGGTCGATCAGATCATGGATATTCGACTCGTCCCGATAGATCAAATACCAGTTCCCAATCCATTCCATATACGCTTGACTAGGGTTGGAAGGCGCAAAGTTAAACAGCATCATCTCGCCGTCCGCTTTGAGGCAACTCCAAAAACACCGCAACATCGCGATGGCATCGTCGTTGGGCAGATAGTCGAAAAGTCCGGTACACGAGATGAAATCAGCATCTCCGAGTACCGACTTCGTGCGATTTAGTCGAGGCAGCCGAAACAGGTTTTCCCGTTGCAAATGTAGTTGCTCTCGAGCGAGGAGCGGGCTCAGTCGCTGCTCGGCGTGAACCAGAGCATCCGGATCGATATCGAGCAAGGTGACTTCGATCTTACCTCGCTCGATCAACGATAGCTCGCGACAGGCAAGTTCTACATCAATCGCGGCTCCGGAGCCGACGCTGCATACGCGAATCAGCT
Organism: Planctomycetaceae bacterium; assembly: GCA_020638995.1. Taxonomy (GTDB): domain Bacteria; phylum Planctomycetota; class Planctomycetia; order Pirellulales; family Pirellulaceae. The sequence goes on along the minus strand of JACKHM010000004.1, from coordinate 1,097,710 downwards.
TGTTAGAAGATTGACGCACGACATCTACGATGCTTTCTGCAACCAACTTCGTGCGAGCCCGCACCGCTTCGGGCGCCGCTTGCTCCTGGAAAAAGTGGTCAAACGCACGACCTAATGGCGTGGAGCTGAGCGTCCTATTTACGATCCGCTCGAGCATTTCAAAGTCACCCGCATACCCTCGCGGCTTCTGACGAGCGTGATTTTGCAACCAGCCGGTGGCAAGCGTCTCGCCTGCGACCTTCCACAAAGCTCGTGAGGGAATTCGATTCTCTTGACCCCAGCAATTTGTTGAAGCGAGATCATCGAGGCACGAATTCATAATCCGCGACATCTCGAGATCGGCTTGCTCTCGATTCACCCACCCGCCAGTCGTCACATTGGCGAACCGCAGATCCTCGACTAGCTTTTCGCCGGCACGGCGCGCGTGTTCTCGAAGTTCGTTGAGTCGATTCATGAGAGCAGTGAGAGCACAATTCCGCAGAGTTCCGTATCGACTACCGTCCCATTGGCTTGTCCCATCTGCGAACAAAGCACCACGCCCTGCTGCGCCGGTGTAGTAACCGGTGCGCCATGCGAGCCCTTAACCAAGCTTGCATCGAGTGGAATGCTCCGAGTTGCCATATCAAAGTGCAACTCAACCGGGTCGTAGCCGGGCTTGCGGTGAATATCGACAGTTCGCGCGAACCCCGGTGCTTTGGCCTCGTCTAACCACCAGTAGTAGGCCTGCCAACTGTTTGGAGTTGAAATGAGAACGACGTCACCAGCTCGCTCGTGGCCGATGTGATATTTATCGCGAGCCGATCCGGCAAGCACCTCGGCAATGCCTTCTGCGCCGTCAAAGAGGCTGCAAACTTGGGCAACAACATCCGAAGCGCCGTCTTTGACGAAAACGTGGCAGAATTGATGATCGACTAGCGCCCAAGCTTTGCTGTTTTCGTAGTCGAGATGTTCGCCATCCTCCTCGACGATCAATTGCAAAAGCCCGGCTTCGCGCAAAACACGATTCGGATAGGTAACATGATCGACCGGAGTGATGACATACTCACTGGCAACGATCCACACCGGCTCCGCTCCATACGCGTCAGTCATGCCCTCCACCAGCCGTCCAATGACCTCGTCTAACTCGCTGACAGCGAGGATTGCTGAGTCACTGTCAGGACCCGATTTCTGAGCCGCATAATCCAAGTGAGGAAGGTAGAGGTAAAAGAAGTTTGGCTTAAAGCGTTTCGCGGCGGTGACTGCGGAATCTGCGATCCAGGCGGTTGACTGAATATTTGCTAAGGGACCCCAGAAGTGCTTTAGCGGAAAGTGACCGTGAGCGTCGCGCAAATCACCGTAGAGCTCAAGCGGCTTTGTGTAGCACCAAAGCGACTCGGAGCCGTCTGGATTGTGAATTGGCTTCGGCATGCAAATGAAGTCGGCTCCGCAACCCTTGCTCAGCATCGGGAACCACACAGCAGAGGTGATCGCCGGATCACGCTGATGCAACAAGTCCCAGATTTGGGGCGCAGTGATTTTGTCGTTCCACGCCGTCCACATCTCCACCGTGCAGGTATCGCGCCAAAAGAAGCCATTCCCGATTACTCCATGCTTATCCGGCAACTGGCCAGTTAGCATGTTGGCCTGCACCGGCCATGTCACACAAGGAAAGCTCGGTTTTAGCCGTGCGCGGCTGCCCGCTGCCATCAACGCTGCTAGTTGCGGCATCCGGTCGATGTCTTGTGGCCTGAGTCCGGGAACCGATAGAAAGACAACATACTTTTCCATTACTAGGCCAAATACTTTCGAGCTGGGATTCGTCCGCCAAGATCACGAAGCGACTATCGTGGTGGTGCCAAGGTGACTGAAACTTCCAGTTCCTTGCCATCCCGCAGAATGATCACGGATACTACGTCGCCTGCCTTGTATTTACGCAACGCGCCGTCGATATCTTCGAGCCCTCCGATTTTGCTGTCGCCAAACTTGATGATTACATCGCCGGATTTGATTCCGGCTCGATCCGCAGGACTGTCCTTGGAAGCTCCCATCAAAGCGTAGCCCTCGACCTCACGGCCAAAGTCGGGAATGGTACCGAGGTAAGGCCGATCGCCGCTAACTTCACGCTTCTTCTGCTTGATTTCGACATACTCAGGACGCGATTCCGCGGTAGCGAGGTGCTCGACCACATCGGTAACCATCGCGACGACTCGCTGCATCCCCTCGACGTTGATCTTCTCAACGTCGTCACTCGGGCGATGGTAGTCGTTGTGAGTACCAGTGAAGAAGTGAAACACTGGAATTTCCTTGCCGTAAAAGGAAGCGTGATCGCTCGGGCCATATCCACCCGGATCCTTCTTGATATCGAACTCGTAGCGTTTGTTCGTCTCGTCGATCAACGATTCAAACGACTTTGCCGTACCCGTACCGCTAATGATCAGCTTATTATCAGTGAGACGTCCCACCATATCCATGTTTACCATCGCAACAGTCTTCTCCAGCGGGATTGCTGGATTGCTCACGTAATAACCGCTCCCCAACAACCCTCGTTCTTCTCCAGAAAACGCCATGAAGACAATGCGCCGACGAGGCGTCGCGTCCAGCGCGGCAACGCGACGAGCGACTTCCATAAGTGCGGCGGTACCAGATGCATTGTCGTCAGCACCGTTATGGATAGCGCGTGTCCAGGGAGCCAACGACCCAGGACCTCCATCGCCGAGATGATCGTAGTGAGCCCCGACAATGATTGTTTCGTCGGCCAGCGAACCTTTCCCGTCCACAACGCCGGCAATGTTTTTGACCGTAGCTTTCTTGAACTCAACATTAGATTCACAATCGACTTTCCATCCCTTCAGCAGTTGGCTGTGAGGCGTTGGACCCTCGTCGATCGCCTTTTCCAACGCAGCCAAGTCCGTCCCGATCGCTGCCGTGAGAACACTGTCGACCGACTTACGCGTGGCAAAGAAGACTGGTAACTTGCGATGACTGCTCTCGGTCCCGGCCCCCTCGAGGCTCAAGATCTCATCGTGATCACCTTCAAGCTTCTGACCGAGCGTTTGAATTTGCGAAACGAGTACGTTGACTCGTTCCCTGTGCGCGATAATTGCTTCGCCTCCAGGCTGGACCGTTGCTTGGAATTCGGTTCGTACCTTCACAAGTTCATCAAGTGATTCATTCCATTGCTTGAGCGACGTCTCCGCGGCTTGCGAGTTGCCGAAGAGATCGTTCACCATGATGACAGCAGCCGCCCCATGCGAGAACGCATTCGAGACCTTTGTCGCAAAGTGCGCGTGCCTCGAAGAAGCTGTCCCGTCGAACGCGCTATGCGGATTTGACTGTTGCGGCTCCTTTCTGAGGATCAAAGCAACTTTGCCTTCAACGTCGACACCCGCGTAGTCATCATACTCTGCATCAGGCGCAGTAATCCCGTACCCGACAAAAACCACCGGCGCATCAACCGATCCTGTTCCTCCGATCGCCAAAGTGTTGAAGTCTTCCCCTTGCTTGAGCGCGATGGGCTGTGCGACCTCCGCGTTTTCGGCACCCGGTGCGATGAAAGTTATGTGGTTCTGCTCGGCGGGACCAAGTTCCGCCCTGACCGTGATCTCGAAGGACTGGAACGGTTCTCCGTTGAACAGGTTCGTGCGCAGTCCTGCATTGGAAAACTCCGTCACGATATAGTTGGCGGCCTGATCAAGTTCCGGAGTGCCAACGCCCCGCCCCCCCAGTTCGTCGCTCGCCAAGTACTTCACCGCCGCTGACAGACGTGCTTCCACAGCTGACGAGTCTTCGCCTCGCGTCAGCGCCGTCGGCAGTTCCCATACCAAGAGCGAGGCCAACATCATCGTTGAAAAAGTGAGCAACTTAAGTAAACGGCGTAGCATAGTATTTCGCGTCCTCGAATTCGGCATAGTAGCGGGCAAAGCGAATAATTTTTTTCCGTCGAGAATGTCAAGTCAAGTCATATCTCGTTTAACCTTAGCAAGTTAATGCTACTCGAAATCGGTTTTGACAGGAACGTGGCTCGACGATATCCTCCCAATCCACGTGACCGACACAAAAAGCCGGTCGCTAGGCCAATCAGGATGAGAGGCCGCATCCCTCCACAGCTTCCCACCGCTTCGTCATCACTGCACATGGAGGTGCTAGGTTGACTTCCACGGCTTCGGAACCTGGTTCCGCCAGTGTATTAATCGTTGATCGCTCTGAAGAAACTCGTGACGTCCTGCGAACGATTCTAGAAACGCGGGGGTTGAGTATTCTCGAAGCAAAGCGGGGAGCTACGGGCCTGGAATTACTCCGCGAGCAACATCCGCGCGTCGTTATTCTCGACCTCGAAGTCGACGAGGGCGATACAACGGGACTTCAGGGTGCTTACGAAGCCGAATCCCGACGTGATGGGACGTGCCTGGTCATGTTGGGCAAGGTAAAAGGGTCGAATCGGTCGGATGATAACACCTCGTCCGAAACTCGACACATCATCGAAAAACCCTACCATTACGGGCCGTTGATTCGTACAATCGAGCAATTGCTTGAGCAGCAAGACACGGCCGCGTAGCCGATTTGACGTCGGGGCGAAGTTCGTTCCGGCAGGTCGCGTGGTCGCTCGAATTGCGAACATTCGCAGGCGGTTGAAAACCTCGGTCGCTTGCTCCCAGACTCCTTTCATCCAGGCTTCAAGTGCCGGACGGGTCAGATGGCCTCGCTGTTTGTAATCCAGGGAAGTGATCAGGGTCGGCGATACGATCTCGACGACGACGCGGTCTCTCTGGGTCGCGATAACGACAACAGCATCCAGTTGCACGATAGCGAAGTTTCCCGGCACCATGCTGAGGTTCGAATCGATGTTGAAGGCTACCTACTGGTCGACTTGAACAGCTCCAATGGCAGCTTTGTCAACGGCAGCCAAATCACTGAGCACCAGCTTGAGAACGGCGATCGCGTTCAACTGGGACGAACGCTGATGATCTTCACGGGTGGGGACGGATCGTCATCGCTCAGTTTGGCAGACGAAGTCGACATCGTGGGGCAATCGGCAAGCGCGGCGGGTTCGCGGATTATTCACTCGATGAGTCACGAAGAAGGCAGTCAGATCGTGAGTGCTTTCGACGAGTCCGATAGTCCGTGGCTGGCACGCGCTCGTAGCAATCTTCAAATTATGTACCGCACGGCACTGGCGGTCAGTCACACTCTAGATATCGATCAACTTTTGCACCGGATCATGGAATTGATCTTCGAGTGGGTAGAAGCTGACCGCGGTTGCATCATGTTGCAGGACCAACAAACCAACGAACTCGTTCCGAAAGTCAGCCGGAATCGTCGCCATCGAGAAGACCGCGAGAAGGAGCGATTGGAGATTAGCCGCACAATTCTCGACTATGTGCTCGAACAGCGTGAGGGTGTGCTGACCAGCGATGCCAAGGACGACCAGCGGTGGGATCCCGCAGCCAGCATCGTAAAGATGGGGATACGCGAAGCGATCTGTGTGCCAATGCAAGGACGATATGGGATCGTCGGAGTCATTTACATCGACACCTACACGGCACCTGGCCGTTTTATTCAGCGTGCCGGGAACAAATTCTCGGAGGAACATCTGAAGTTAATGGTCGCGATTGCGCACCAGGCAGCTCTCGCAATCGAAGATACTTCCTATTACTCAGCGATGGTCCAGGCCGAACGCTTGGCAGCGATGGGGCAGACGATTGCTACGCTTTCGCACCACATCAAAAACATTCTCCAGGGCATTCGCGGCGGCAGCTATCTGATCGAAGAAGGGCTGAAAAACGAGAACAACGACATCGTTCGTAAAGGCTGGTCGATCGTCGATAAAAACCAAGAAAAGATTTCCAACCTCGTGATGGACATGCTTACGTTCAGCAAGGATCGCGAGCCTGAACTCGTCCCGTCTGATGTGAACGAAGTCGTGACCGACGTGCTCGAATTGATGGTAGTCCGGGCCAAGTCGGCAGGTGTCGAGTTAAAGAAAAACACCTGCGACTCGATACCCGAACTGCTGTTCGATCCAGAGCTGTTGCACCGAGCGATACTCAACGTCGTGACGAATGCCATCGACGCTTGTGAAGCATCTGATCCCGGCCGAGTCGCTGTCTCTACGGAACACTCGACCGAGAATCACAAGTTGCGAGTAATCGTCGAGGACAACGGAGGTGGGATCGAAGAAAGCGACATCAAACGCATTTTCTCAGTGTTCGAGTCTCGTAAGGGTGCGCGAGGCACCGGACTCGGACTGCCGGTCAGCCAAAAAATCCTTCGCGAGCACGGCGGCGACATCTTCGTCGAGAGCACACTCGGAGTCGGAAGTCGTTTCATTCTTGAATGGCCAGCGATTATCCCGGATCCCTCGAATCACTCCGATACGCTCACCGGATTTCGACTTGAATAGAGAAGTCGCAGCGGAGTCGGGCATCGTCGACATCCTCACTCGGGGGGCGTTCTCGGCGCCGCGGCCTTGAGCAGCCGATCGGTAACGGCCAGTCCGAGTCCGTGGTTTGGAGGATCCGCGACTAGGATAACCTCGACTCCCTCGTCATCCGCCTTACGCAAGGACGCAAACAATTCTCGAGGTGCGATGTCGTCCTCTGACAGGATTCTCACGCGACGCCCTTCTTCGCGCAACTTTTCTGCCTGCTGCGGCAACGCTTCCGCAGTGGTCAGGACCACCGCGGCGCGCGGTGCGTAATGCGTCTTCAGTTGTCCAGAGACGCGAACTTCACTGACGTCTACGACCGGTACCCTGCGACCAAGAACTTCCTCGATCGATTCCTGTGTCACGCCGCCCGGTCGTAGAATGGTTGGCGTTATCGAGGTCAAGTCGATGATCGTAGATTCGACTCCGACATCACACGCGCCACCATCCAAAACGAAATCCACATTTTCGCCAAGATCTCGTCGCACATGTTCGGCTGTCGTGGGGCTCACTAAACCGAACCGATTCGCCGACGGCGCGGCAATTCCACCGCGAAACTCACGCAACAACTGCAATGCCAGCGGGTGATTGGGCACACGTAGACCGACGGAATCTTGTCCACCCGTGACGACTCCGGAAACACGCGGACCTTTAGGCAAGATCAACGTGAGAGGTCCCGGCCAAAACCGATCAGCAAGTTGAAGTCCGGCCTCGGGAATGGTCCTTGCCCACTCGGTCAGATTTGAAGTATCGCCAATGTGAACGATCAAAGGATGATTCGCGGGCCGCCCTTTGATACTAAACACTCGACGGACGGCAGCTTCATTCGATGCGTCCGCGCCCAGACCGTAAACTGTCTCGGTCGGAAGAGCCACGACACCGCCAGCCCGTAACATCGAAGCCGCATACAAGCAGACGATTCGTTCCGACGCCTGCTCGATGCCAGCGACGATGGCGTTTTCGCATTGCAGCTCCGCGCGATGTTTCTGTCCGTGGCCTGTGAGCACATATACAGCTTCGGCTCCCACCGCTTGCGCCAGTTGAATGTCCGAAGGGTGATCACCGACTACAAATGAACGCGTCAGATCGATGCCATGATCGCGTTCGGCGAGCCTTGGAAAGTAAGGATTAGGCTTGATGCATTCACAGCGATCGTCTCGTGCGTGGGGGCAGCAGTAGACCTCTTGGATTTCAACACCAGCCTCAGCGAGATGCCGAACTACATAGTCGTTTACCGTTTTCGCCTCCGCGGCGGTTACCAATCGCTTTGCGATACCGCTTTGATTGGTGACGATGAAGAGTACAAAGTCGCGAAGGCGCCGGAGCGCGGCAATGGTCTGGGGATAGAACTCGACCTGCGCGACGTCTCGAATGAACCCGACGTCCTCGATGATCGTTCCATCTCGGTCAAGGAAGACAGCGGGCTTCTTCATCCAAATCCCAGGTCAAATGTTGCAATGCAGTAACTAAAACGAAACGACATCGGCGGTCGATGAGCGAGACAACGCCCACCGCATGAAACTTACCACTCCACCAGTACGATAGGCAAGAAGTATCCCTTGGTGCAACCGCGAACGTGTACGGGCCTTCCACTCTGATACTTGTTACTTGGTTGGGCGAGTCGAGTCGAAAGCATGGCTGCTGGCGTCGAGGCAAAACAATGATCGGATTCGCCGATCACGCACTTGCCAGGTGATGACTCCCTGCCGAGCTGCCTCTGTCATCTCGCGTACAACTGCGATCCGCACCGCCGCTTCAGCATCGGAAATATTAGGAATACTCTTCACGGACAAACGGCTTTCGAGAAGTACGGGGTGGGGGTACCGCACCGAAAAAGTTACCTGTTCGATGCGGGCATTGTATCATCGGCGACACCCCAGCGAGATCGTAGCGAAACAGCAATCACCGTTAACTCCCATCAAGCTATTTGGGTCGAACCGAATTCTCCTCATCACGCGCGTGGGGTAGACAGAAAATAGCTTCATGGATTACCTTTGTACCTGTTAGTTGTAGCGATCATGTTGAACGCTATGATTCAGTTTCCGTGATAGCACAGGCTGCAACAATCACGGAATTCAAAGCCACGCGCCCGTGGCGCAATTGGATAGCGCATCGGTCTTCGGAACCGAGGGTTACAGGTTCGAATCCTGTCGGGCGTACTACACTTACGACAAATCGGACCTTGCCTGTCCGAGAAGTTGTACGAAAAATGAAAGAAGCCCCGCTGGCTAGAGCGGGGCGGAAGCGAGCCTTTCGGTCCCCTCTTGGTTGTTTCCGTAAACGACTGGAGGGTTCGCAATGCCTCACTTTCCTAAACCATTCTTCAAGAAGACCCGTGGTGTCTGGTACGTCGAGATAGACCGTCGCCAGATCAATCTGGGGTCCGATCGTGATAAAGCGTTCGACCGCTATCACAAGCTCATGGCGGCACCGAAAGCCGCTTCCATCGGTTCGGAGTCCCTTGCTGCGGTCATCGACGCCTTTCTGGAGTGGACGCAGCGCAGTCGTTCGCCGGATACGTACGAGTGGTACCGCTACCGGCTTCAGCGATTTATCGAACACTATCCCGATCTGCGGGCGGAAGAGCTGAGACCCTATCATGTCGAGACCTGGGTCTCGGGCTACGACTTTTCGGTGACATCGCGGCGCAACTACCTGCGTAGCGTCAAACGGTGCATGAAGTGGGCGAAGAAGCAGGGTTACATTGATCGTAACCCCGTCGAAGATCTCGATGTGCCGTCCGGCGAAGCGAGAGAAGTGTACTTCACCCAAGACGAGTTCTCTCTCGCCCTGCAATTCATTTCGGATGTTTCGTTTCGAGAACTGTTTGAGACGACGTACTGGTGCGGTTGTCGGCCGCAGGAATCGTTGATCGTCAGCCGTTGCCGCTGCTGCAGCAGAGAGTGCTGCAAGTTTGGAGATTCCCCACACAGTTGCGGCAACACCGGCACCCGCTGCAGCAACGGTTGCACCGGTACGAACGGCTGCACGACCCGATTCACTGCGAAGCCAGTTTCCGGCGCGACGAGCACGATCGCGTGTTCCGTCGACCATGCGACCGGCTGCCGTTCGCTCCTGCAAAATCTCGGTTCCTTCCGATTCCGAAACTACCTTGTGGCCGACGACAACGCGGGCGTACGGCTTGATGACCGTCATCGAGCAGCAACGACAGATAGCAGGAAGTGCGATCAACGACTGGTACGATGAATTGCACAGAAAACTGAACGCAGGACCGGACGATGTAGACTGGTTGCGGGTCTTTTTGGAATCTAGTGCTGACGATGATGAGCAAACGACTGAAGGTACTAATGTCGATGAAGCACAGTTCGTAGCTCAGGCCAATTCAACATCCGAATTAGCTAAGCGGCTTCACGTAGCTACCTCGTGTAATATTCCTCGTTATCGCTCCCTGCCGAAGTGGCGATGGGCGCATTGGGCGGCAAGGTCTTGGTTTCGTTTCGCAGTAAACCACTTCCGAGGTGCGATATGGCAGTCGATGCGCGACGCGAACCCGGTGATTAACGAATGGGCATTTTGTCGATTCGCCGAGGTAAATGAATCTTGGAAACAAATCGATAGTCGACTACATAGCGAACAAGAACGATACAGCAGTGAAATCATAAACATCGATGCTGAAGGGGTGCGCACGATCTGCGATGAACTTCGAGGAATTGCAAGCAGCAGAAATGAGTGGGACAAGCAGTACATTGGGCTTGGGGTCCTCTATTTAGCGAGGGACGATCCTGAATACATGAAGGACTGCATTGAAACCCTAAATCGCCGTACTTCTTTGTTGAGGATGTCGATTGATCTACTATTCGATCGCGCCCGCAACAACCCGCTGGATGCGAAGTATTTTGTAGATGTCGTTCTCGATCGCACTGAGAAACAATTGTACGATCCGCGTCCTTACGGCGCTGATCATGCTCCTGCTATTGTGCAGGAAGTGGAAAGGCGGTTTAGGACGTGTTCGAATCCTGAACGGCAGATACTGTTGATGATTCTTGCTCGATGTTATTGGTCTGAGGGTTGTAACAGAGTTTTGTCCGAAGCATGTAATATTGATGGTCTCCAAGAAGCTACACTCCAGTTTTGCAAATTCGGAGTTTCAAAAGTTCCCAAGCGTGGCCGTGGCGATCATGAACTCATATTTCGGTTCGCATCACAGATCGCAAGATCGAAGAATTATTCGGAGGACTTCCGTCGCGCTGCCGTCGAAGTAGCATACGAGGCCATATATTACGAAGGCTACGATTCACCACTACGTCCCACACTGCAACGGCTACTTGTTGACTGCTTGCAGGACTCATGTCTAGCAAGCATTGCGGTTGACAAGATCCTATGGATAGGTGAACCAGACATATTTCGAACTGTGCTTGCTCAAGCGTTAGATGACAAAGGACGTCTCCAGCACCTTGCAACCAAGTTGCTGGCCAAGTGTGAGGAAGCCGAAACTGTTCGGGGGCTGCTTGATGGGGTTAATGACGTGGATATCGAGAGGAGCGTGTCCGTCTTTAGACTTTGGTTGCAACATCGCACACTCAATCCATTGAAGCTAATTGCCGATAGCATCACACGCTGTGACTCGAGTGAACACACTAAGATCGACGCGCTCATTGACGTGTTGAATGAAGCGTACTACCACTTAAGTTCGGAAACAGTCATGGCCTTAATTGGAGTGAGTCAGACGAGTACGAAAGCTTATAGTCGCTTGGAACAGTTGACCCCTGCGGCGTTTCATTTTAACTGACCGGAAAGCGCGGCGTTTGTCTCGATTTGATTGACCGAGAATAGCCCGCCGTAAGCCCGCTCCGAGCCCGCCGTCGCGCATTATTTCTAGAAGCCCGCCTCTGTCTGGGCGGTGCGCGCAGAAGAAGAGGAACGAGCCTCGACGTTCGCATGACAGGCCCGTTCCTCTCCAGTCAATCAATGATTCTTGCATCGTCTTGGCTGCCACCAATTCTTCAGTTCTGACCGCCTTCGAGCAGCATCGGCAAGCGATTGCCAACGGTGTTCGCTATCGCCATTGTTGCAGTCGTTGCGATGCGACCAGCGGCTTCACACGCCACGAACTGCGACGCCGCAAGCTGCGTGTGATTGTTGATTTGACCGTGCAAGTCGTCAGTGTCGTCTTGGCTCGTTGGAGGTGCTCGCGATGTCGGCATGTGTTTACCGATTGGCCCGACTTTCGTACTGCCGCAGCGGCGTTATGCCAGCATCAGCCTGCTGCCCTTGGCCCGCGATTACTTGGAGCAGGATCGGCTCTCCTTGCAGCGGATCGTCGCGCCGCAGAAGCGTGTCATCGGTTATGTCACGCCGCCGGAACGGAAGAAGATCGATGAGCGGGCGCTGCACCGCTCGACGCTGTGGCGGTTCTTGCAGTTCCTTGGCACGCAGTCGGTCGCCTTGCAATTAGGTCTCCAGCTATGCAGCGAACACGATCCGCTGTTCACCGACCATCGCTTTCTAGGTGCCGTCGCCCCGCATAAATACCGCAGTCCGCACCGGGGTGAGATCTTACGCACCGCGCGCCGTTTACTGCATCTGATCGATCATTGGAATCGGATGTTTGCCGAATCGTTCTTCCCCCGCTTCGCAACAAGATCACGGCCGCCTTGAGGTAGCTTGCTCCTTCGACAGACCACTTGGTTCCCGGCGAAGGAGAATTTTTATGGGTCGTGACGATCAGGCGTGGGCCGTGTTTCGGTGCTCGCTACTCAGTCCGCTGCTGTTGGGAGAGATTCCTCAAGCGGAGCGCGAAGCGTACTTTCGCAAGCTGGCCGCCGAGGAGCGATTGCTGCCCAACGGACAACGCCAGTGCGTCTCGGTGCGAACGTTGCGGCGATGGTGGAAGCGGCTCCGCGATGAGGGAGTTGCCGGCACCTTTCGGCGCTCGCGCAGCGACCGGGGCCAGCCGCGCGCCAACCAACAAGCCCTGTTGAATCGGGCCGTCGAACTGAAGAAGGAACAGCCGCGTCGTAGCGACGTCGTCATCAACCGCATCTTGAAGCAAGAGTTCGGTCGCGGCGTACCGCGCTCGACACTCTATCGTCATCTCCATCGCGAAGGTGCCACGCGTCGCAAGCTGGGAGTCAGCGAGCAGACCATTCGTTGTCGTTGGACGCGCGACGAAGCCGGAGCCTTGTGGGTCGGCGACTTCGAGCACGGCCCGCCGGTCGTGCAGCAAGGACGCGCCGTCAAGACGCATCTCTCCGCCTGGATTGACTGCCACAGCCGCTACATCGTGGAAGCCAGATATTACCTCCGCGAGAATCTCGACATCCTGGTCGATTCGCTGTTGCGTGCCTGGTCGCATCATGACACCAGCCGAGAACTGTATGTCGATAATGCCAAGATCTATCACGCCGGTGCGTTGAAGCTGGCTTGCACCGAACTGAACATCAAGCTCCTTCATCGCCCGCCGCGCGATCCCGCGACCGGCGGCCTGATCGAACGTTTCTTTCAGACGCTGCAGGGACAACTGGAAGCCGAAATCCGCGCTGCCCAATTGCTATCACTGGGAGACATCAATCGCGCGCTGCAAGCTTGGCTGACGCAGGAATATCACGTTGCTGTCCATAGCGAGACCAAGCAGACGCCCCACGATCGCTACCACTCGGCCACTCGCTTGCAACGCCCAGTGCGGCTGCAGAGTATCCTCCCGCTGTTTCATCGCCGCGAGCAACGGACCGTCGATCGCGACTTCTCCGATGTCACGATCCTCGAACAAACCTTTGCTGTCGATCCCAAGCTGCGCGGCGATCGCGTGGAAGTTCGCTTCGATTCCTTTCAAACGCGTGAAGCGTTGCAGGAAGTTCAGCTCTTTCGACTCGACGGTGCTTATCTGGGCCTCGCCCGCCGCTATCAGCGCGAGCCAGGACATCATCCGCAACCTGCTCCGCCCCCACAGCAGAACTCTATTGAACCGTCCTACTTGAACGCCTTGCAGGCCAGCCACGAAGCCAGCCAACAACAACGGCGACAGCAAGGACTCGACTTTCAGTCCGCTCAACAACGCAACGTCTGGTCGCTCAGCAGCTTCGCCACGCTCGTGGCCCGCTTGCTGGGACGCACCGCGGGACTTTCGGCACTCAGCCGCGACGAACTCGATGCACTGCGTGCCTTTCACGCGCGACACGATCGCTTGCACGAAGCGCTCGTCCGCACGGCGGTCGCTCAGGCCGAAGCACTCACGATTCCACACGTGTTGTGGCAACTTCAATCCCTCTTATCCACAGGAGACCCTTGATGTACCTCGAACATTTTCAATTCCGCACGCAGCCTTTCTCCGAACACGCGACCGCCGCTGCCTTGTGGCAAGATGCACGCATGAAAGAAGGACTCGCTCGGCTCGAGTTCCTGCTCAAGATGGGCGAACTGGGACTGGTCACCGGCGCGAGTGGCGTCGGCAAGTCGGCGCTCATCAAGCGACTGCTCAGCCGACTCACGCCGCAGCAGTGTGAGGTGGTCTATTGTCATCTGACCCATCTGCCTTCGTCAGGATTGTTGAAGCTGATCGCGACGCAACTTGGCGAAGCGCCGAAGCGCGGCAAGGATCGTCTTTACGAACAGATCCTAGAGCGGGCTCAACGCAGCGAGGGCACCTTGCTGCTGATCTTCGATGAAGCCCATCTGCTCACGTCGGAATCGTTGACCGACTTGCGGCTGTTGATCAGTTCGGCCTTGGAAATCGGCCCGCCGTTGAAGATTCTGCTCGTCGGCCAAGAGTCGCTCCGCGGCACGATCAAGCGGGCTCAACATGCCGACCTGCTGAACCGGGTGTCGGTCCGTTATCAGCTGCGGCCGCTCAGCAAGGAGCAGACCGCCCAGTACGTGGACTTTCAGGTCTCGCAAGCGGGCGGCGATGGGAAGATTTTTGACGCGGAAGTCAAGGATCTGCTGCACGACTTCACCGGCGGCCTGCCCCGCGCCATCAACAACTTGGCCATCGCCTGCCTGCTGCAAGCCACGGCGCTCGATGTGGCACGCGTCGATGAAGACGTGTTCCGGCAAGCGGCTGGCGAGTTTCAACTCTAACAGGAGCCCTCTCATGGCCAGACGCTTCACCGACCAGCAGCTTCGGCAACTGCGTAACGAGGTCCCCTTCCCATGGTTGTTGCAACGCCTCGCTTGGCCACACCGCCGTCGCGACGGACAGCTGATCTTCGTCTGTCCCCGCTGCGGCGAAAGCCGCTCGGACCTCAATCCGCAAGAGAACTTGGTTCGCTGCTTCCACTGCCAGACCAACTTCAACCCGATCGACTTCACAATGGCGGCTCGCGATTGCGGTTTCGTCGAGGCCGTTCAACACCTCCTCAGTCTCACCGACCGCCACCAGACCCACTAATCCACATCACCATGAACAACGGGCCGCAATCCACCGCCCGTCTTTCATGCGCCTCCCCAAGCTCTTTCGACGCCCCAACATCCGGTCAGCCAAAACGAGACTATCGCGGACAATTAATCTGAGACGCCGCAACCCCCTCCCTAACCAAATGGCTTGGAAAACAGTCAATGACTGAAACGGCAAAGGGCGGGGCAACGCAGGGTGAATTGGCATTCAGTGAAATTAGCGAGGAAGCGATTGTAGAGTCACTACGGCTATTTGTGCAGGCATATGACAAGAAACAGCGTGACCCGCCACGGCAAGCCACGAACGATTCGACAATTGACCGCTCGTGAAAGATTCAGACAATAGCGTGTACGATTTTGATCGCGATTTGAATTAGCTTCTACGGTTACCGAATCTGGTGTGTACAGCCAGTCTAGTCACGACTAGTACTCCACAGGGATGCGGTGAATTCATGATACGAAGGTGGATAGTACTAGGTATTTAGGACACCTTAACGAATCTGACAACGACGAGCAGCGGTTTCCGCGTCCTTTTCGTTGTATTGAATGTACTGCTGAGTAGTGCGCAAATCTAAATGCCCAGCCCACTGCTGGACTTCTTCCACTTTGGCACCGTGCTGTAGTGCATTGTTGAGTGCAGTTTTCCTCAAACTGTGCGTGCAGATCCCACGTCTACCCAAACGTGAAACATCGAGCCCAATTGTTGTCGCATGGCGTTTGACGATGTCTAGCATGGACTGTTGACTGAGTGGCCGTCGCTTCGGTGTGCGACGATCTTGCTCCAATGGGCAAAAGAGCGGATGCTCACGATCATCGAAGCCGATGCCCGCTACGTCGAGCCACCGCAGCACTGGTGCCGCCGCTTCCAACAACGGAAGCCGACGCTGCTTCTTTCCTTTTTCCTGAACGACAATAAACCAGTCGGTATCAGTCCGTTCCAGATCTCCGACGCGAGTGTTTGCGATCGCCGCAAACCGGCATGCTGTTTTGAAATAGGTGAACAAGATCGCGTGGTCTCGGATGCCGATGGCTGTGTTTTCATCGGGTGCGTGAAGAAGCTTGCACGCTTCATCTTCACTTAGGCTCGGCGTTGTGTTCTTCTCAACGCGAGGCGACTCAACCGCCTGAATGTCCCCGACACGATCCCAAGCAACCAGTCCTTTCTTTCCAAACTGCTGATACGTACCACGAATGACTGACAATGCTCGTGCAATCGAAGCCGACTTCATCCCAGACTCGGTCAACGCTTCCTTATAAAGACGAACGTGATCTCCTCTTACGGAGAGCGGATCAACGCCTTGCGATTGCATCGCTCGGAAGAACGCCTGCATATCGGCAAAGTAGACTTTGCGACTCTTGGGGGAGGGGAGTGCGTCGCAGAACCACGGAACGATCGCAGCCGCCGCATCATTCGCATGGCATTCGACCAGAAGCGAAGCAATATGATCGGAAACTTGAACGGATCGCTCGAAGTCAGCGATTCTCAAAGCTGACTTATTCTTCGGGCGACGCTTCTTCGTCGTAACGGTGTTTGCACTACACTCCACCGATCTTGTCAATGCAGGCAATGACGATTCATTGACAGTCGCATCGCTTTCTTGCGAAACATCATCTTTGTCGGGTCCGCGTTGCCGATGGTGGCGGTAAACATCTTTCACTTGTGCTAAAGCACATTAGCACAAGTCAGATAGTCATGGTATCAACAACACACAAATTCACTCGACAACATGGCAATGTTGTGTCGTGATCTGTTTCTCGATACTCGCACGACGCGATCAATCAAAGTCAGTCGGCTTTACGTCGTCTTGAGCCGCACGATGAACGGCTAAGACGCGGATCTCGTCATCGACGATCGTGAAGATGGCACGATAGCTCGGTTTGGGTCCGACACCGATTGGCTTTTCCCGGATCTCGTATTCGAACTCGTCGTTCTCAGGAGCGACTGCGTGCCGTTCGGGGAAACTGAGCAACGTGTCGAGTTGTGCATATATGGCGTCATGCCATTTCAGAGCTTCTTCCAACGAGTGATTCTCAGCCCACCATGACGCGTTGCGAGTAATGTCGTCGCGAGCTTTGTTCGTAACATTCAGCCGATAAGTCATTGCTGAAATCGGGACAGAAGTTCTTCTCTGCCGTGACGCTGGGCCTCAGCGGCTGGCTGCATCCTGCCTGCTTCCATATCATCGATCCCCTCTTGAATCGCTGCGACGCTTTGTTGTCGCTGCAACGCTGCCATCGCTTGTTGATGTGTGGCTTGGTCGACGATGATGTAGAGTTGGTTCGTGGTTGGATCGACGACTGACAAGGGCGATTCACTCGCGTGCAATGCGTCAGTCAGTTCTTGATTGAGTTTCGGCGTCATGGTCTCAGTATATCACATGGTGAATTATCGGACAAAGCAATTTCTGACCCGCTGTGTCGCCTTGCATTTGACCGATTGGCTCAGTTGGCTTGCCGAGCTAAGAATCGTATGCATCGAACAAACGCAGGCATTGGTTTGACTACGATCATGATAGCAATGTATCATCAACGCGATGAGTGCCGACTCCCGAAATGAAGATCCGCTACGACGATTTGAAATCGAGCATACGAATTACATGTAACGACGTACGAAGTCGAAGGTCGTTCGGCGGCGGAAGCGATCCAGCGACTGTTCCGAGGCGATGGAACTCTTGACGATGGCCCGTTCCGTCTCGATACGTGCAATGAATTTGGATTGCCAGTTGCCCAGAACAAGGAGTTGGCCGAGGCTTTGCAACGTCTTGGGATCGAACTGAAAGGCGACGTAATTCCGTCTATTCGTCGTGTGAGTCTGATCGATGACGAGCAGAATTAGCAACAAGTGCCGGAATCGCCAACGCAATGAGAAGAATGAAGGCCCCGCGCAGCTATCGCCACGCGAGGCTTGTTCATTCAACGAAATAGTCATGCAGTTATTTACTTGACTGCTTCGTCTCTTCGGGACTTGGCTTCTCCTTCGAAGTTGTCTCTTTATTCCCAGTTTCTTTGTGTCCACCGTTCGACATCGTATCGTCCTCCTATCAAAGACTCCGAGCAACTCTCTGCTCGAAACAATCACCGAAAGCGACCATCGCTCTCGTCGTGCTCCGCAATCGCGAGCAGCAACGGTGCAATAGGCGGTGGAAGTGGCGAAACTGCCTCGTGCATTTAGGCCAAGAAATGCAAAGAGGAGCGCCGAATCCAAGGCCGCTCCTGAGACCCTTGCGACAGGGCTGGCAGAACAGCACATGGCCGACGCTCCCGTACCGGGAGCGCGGTCAATGTACCTACCTCTACCAAAGTGAGTCGGAGGACTCGGGTCGCAATTTCTCAGGAAGTAGTTACTTAACGCTCGCGCGTTTGTTGATTGTAAATGTGGCGTCAAACGCCACTATTCATGCTTGCTTCTCCGTCGTTTCAAACATAATCCTTCAGTGCCCTTATCAGTGTAGCAATCATCGAATTCGGTTCAATACTTTTTTTAGAATGGAATGCGGCGAGCGGTTCGACCTTCGGCGATGTTGCTTAGGCTGTTTTATATCTTCCCGCGTTCCCAGCAACTTCGCAGCACGGGAGTGGTATTTCTGCAAGTTGTCTCGCGAAGTTGCGAAGAATAAGACTCCGATAACAATGAAAGCAAAGTCTTCACCACCGCCTGCCCAGTCGCGAACGGTAACTTGTCTAGCGATGTAGACAATGACGAGGGTAATCAGTTCATTCGCATGGAACTTGTAGTAGTTGTAGTGATTGCTGATCAGCCGGTCGTAAGCCGTTGTACGGTTGGCGAGTGTTGCGAAATCCAAAGTCGGACATGGAATCCCCGTCATTGCATGAATACGATCGATCGTTTGAAAACGAATCGCACTACACGTCATGCCAGCCGCGATTGAAGCAATCGTCACATAAAGGAAGCCGCCGACCGTTGGGCCATCGCCATTCGTCCCGTTCAGCCACGTCGCAAGCGTTGGTGAGAAGTAGCTGATGCCCCACAACGCGGTGAATCCGGGAACGACATAGGAAATCAGTAAGCCGAAATTGCTGTTGCTAATGTCACGCATCGAGTTCCAAGCCAAACAAGCGTAGCACGATCACGTCGTGCCGCGCAAACCTTCATTGCTGTCATTGGGCGCTGAAAACGAATGTCGCGGACACGCGCATCCACGGCACGACGAAGAAGCAAGTTCGGCAGCAGTTTGAAGAGATCGAACGACCGGCGTTGCTACCGTTGCCGCGCGATCGTTTTCCATCGTTTCACGAAGCGCGACGAACGGTCAGCCGTGACGGGCATCTCGAAGTTGACAAAGCGTTTTACTCGGCTCCACCGGAGTATGTAGGCCGAAGGCTATGGGTGCGTTGGGACAGTCGCGTCGTACGGATCTTCAACGATCGGTGGCAACCGATCGCGTTGCACAGCAAGTGCGAACCAGGCCGCTTTCGCACTAACGCAGCTCACATTCCACGCGAGAAAGTCTCGGCGGTCGAACGCGGAACAGACCGTCTTTTACAGCAAATCGCTGCGATTGGGCCGCATTCTAAGGCTTGGAGCGAAGCTATGACGCAGGTACGAGGCGTTGAGGGCGTGCGTGTGTTCGTGGGATTGAAAGCGTTGGCGGGCAAGCATTCGATCGAAGCCTTGGAACAAGCTTGCGAAACGGCGTTAACTTACGAAGCGTTTCGACTGCGCACCATTCGCAACCTGCTCAAGCGTTCGGCTGACAAACAGCAATCGTTCGAGTTCCTCGAAGAACACCCCATCATTCGGCCGCTGGCCGACTATTCCGTTGAATCGTTACACCAATTTAGGAGGCAACGAAACCATGAACGTAACTCTTCGTGACCAATTGCGACAGCTTCGTCTGAGTGGCTTGAGTGAAGCGCTCGACGCTCGCTTGCGAGAAGCCAAGACGTCAAAGCTCGACTACACCGAATTCCTCGAAATCATCTTGCAAGACGAATTGGAAGTTCGCCGCGATCGTCAAATCGCACGCCGCACTAAAGCTGCTGCGTTTCGCGATCAGAAATCGCTTGATGACTTCGACTTCCAATTCAATACGTCCGTCAAACGCAAAGTCGTCTATGACCTATCCGCCGGTGACTTCGTTCACAAACATCACAACGTGATCTTTATCGGACCGCCTGGTGTTGGGAAAAGCCATCTTGTTCAAAGCATCGGTGGACAACTCATTCGAAATGGCTTGACCGTTTACTATCGTAGCATCTTCGACTGTGTGCGAGACTTCCTTCACAGCGAAGCCTTGGACAATCATGACCGCATCTTGAATCGTTATCTCAAACCCGACTTACTGATTCTCGATGATATGGGCATGAAGCAGTTGCCGAAGAAGAGCGGCGAGTTTCTCTTCGAGATCATCATGCGTCGACACGAACTTCGCAGCACCATGATGACCAGCAATCGTCCTCTCGAAGAATGGGGTAAGCTGATGGGTGACGTACCCGCCGCCACCGCCATCCTTGATCGCTTCCTGCAAAGTGCCACCGTGATCCAAATCACCGGACGCAGTTATCGCCTGCAGGGCCAATCCGCAGATAAATCAACTCCGTCGAAGTCAAAGTCTGACAAAGCCTCCACCGGAAAATGATTTCGACGTGGATTGAGGTTTTTCAGGCATGAGCAGACAAAGAAGTCACTCCACGAAAACGGGCGAGCGAGCCACACAGACTCACTCGCCCAAACTTCTTCGTCCGACTCGGTTATCCCTCATCCGGTTGCACCTCTGCAGAGCCTGAATCCGTTTCACCGAGCAAGTTCCACCTTAACCACGACCCTGTTCTGATTCAAAACCGGCCAAAAGCGCCCACCGGCTCTGGCGGCCTTCCCAAACGTAAGAAACAATAAAACCCTAACAACCTTCAACTCAAAAGTGGCCGATTTCAAAGCGCCCATTCCTGGCCGAATCTAAAGCGCCCAATGACATGAAGGGAAACAAGAATCAAGTCGACCATTGGCGAGATCCAGCACGCGCCTCGTTGGTGGCTCTTTTTTGAGTCGCATTAACTGAGTTTGCGGCCAAATTGCCTGCAACAATGCACCGACGTCTCGTTTATACGCGTCTAGGCTCTGCCGCATCGTCGCTGATAGCCGGGTTAAACGCCGCCTCGATCCGGCGTTCTTGCGACCTGAATCGGTTATCTACCCTGGCAACCGCACGCTGCAACTCACGCAGCGCGATTTCGTACTTGCAGATTTCATCCATCTATCCTTACAGACCACCTGTCGAAGGTGCCAGCCACGAAGAAACTTGCTCTTCTCCTGCCAATTGGCGATCCAACTCGCTGAGTAACTTGCCGGCCAATTGGGTCACGAGTTCGTCATTTCCAACGACTTTTCTGGTTGCTCGATCCGGCAGTCGTTGGCCGATGAGATGAGTGCATGGGCATCTCCCAATGTCCGCCTGCGGCTCGTCAACTCGAGGCGATGCTATCCATTCAAACGATGAAGACGGCACTTCGCCGCCAAAGACGGCATCGACGTCACCGGTAGATAACCTGGATCGCGGGCCTTCACCTTCGAGCGCAGTTCCGCCATTCAGGAAGTTAATGATCTGTAGCACATCAATCGGGGCAACAACACTGTCGCCGGAAGGGTCCAGGTACGGCGGAGGCACGTTACCGGCTGTTGGAGCAGACAGTGTCTGCGAGCCCTTGGAATTGAGAAAGTTAATTATGATCAAAGCGTCAACCGGCGAGACCGCTCCGTCGCCATTAACGTCGAATGGCCTGTCGGTGTTGTGCCACGGGTTGGGACTGTCGTTCACCACGGTGAGGGCCGCGTTCGCGGATACGAATCCAGCAGCTTCCACCAGCAACGCAATCGTTCCCGACACGGTCGGGGCGAGTGTCAATGTTACCGTTTCAGAGTCCGCATTCGCGGCGATGGTAACCGACTCTGGTAGTGCTGCAAAAGCTGCAGAAGGCGAGCTGAGGTCGACCGATAGCAACTCGCCAAGGTTTCCCTGATCCCTGCGTACAATCATTACATCGACTGTTCCGCCGCTCGTGGGCAACTGAGTTACACTTAGCATCAGCTCGAGAATGGCGTCGTTGTCTGTTATCTGGATCGTCGCCGTATCATTGCTGATCGATCCGTTGAACGGTGAGAGGAGGTCAATCACAAACTCTTCAGTTGGCTCGTCGAGTGAATCATCGTCAATCTCGATTGCCGTCGAGGCTGATATTTGGCCCGGCGGAATTATGAGTGTCTTCGTTGTGGTTTGGTAGTCGAGCCTCGCCGCGGCGCTGCCCGGGCGCGTGGAGAAGTCGACGCGAACCTCGCGATCGAAGGTGCGGTCAAGCTGGACTTCGAATGTGGCATGCGTCACGCCCACCGAAGTATTCTCGTAAACAGTTACGTTACCACCTTGCGAGTCGACACTGATCAACTCGGGCAGAGCATCGCCATTTAGGTCAGCCATTCTCGCCAGATGTGAGAACGACCCCAAAGGGACAAATACCCCTTGCTCTACGGAGAGCTCGATTTGTTCATTGCGTTGACCAATTGTGATCAGTTCAGGTTCTGCTAGGCCGCGATCAAAACTTCCATTGCCTTGATTCAAAAAGACGACTGCGTTGCCCGCTGCGACAACGCTTCCTCCGAAAGTCTCTCGCCCCTCTGTCGCGATTAGATCCATGTCGCCGTCTCTATCGACATCTGCCGAGAAGAATGATCCGTAATCAGTCGAAGAGGATGCACCGGGTATCCCAGCGAGATGTGTCACGATCGGCTGCCCTGGAACTTCAGCGGCAACGCTGGGGACAACCGTGATCTCGCTAAAGTCTTGAATTGCCGCGTCTAGCACGCCATCGCCAGTGAAGTCCGCCAACTCAATGTGCAGGCCAGGAGAACTACGGCCCGCGAAGCCACTACCGCCAACCTCCACAGGCGAGTCGAAGCTGCCAGCGCCACGACCAAACAAGATGGCCGTCTTATAGCCGGGTAACGAACTCTGCCATGAGGCCAACACATCGACGAACGCATCGCCATTAAGGTCCGCAACATCGTAGTTGAGTAACGGTCGGGGAAGATCGGTGTCCCGACGAAAGAAGAGCCCTGAGCCATTATTCAGGAACAGCATGATTCGGCCAAACGATTCTCCGCCGAAACCACCACCAGGGGCAACTGCGATAACATCTATGTCGCCATCGTTGTCCACATCACGAGAAAGCATATCTTCAATAAATCCATCTGCTGCGAAAGCTCTCGCCTCGGCAAAAACACCGTCTCCTTGATTTAGCATGACCCTGAGCGATTCCGATTCACCGCCGCCTCCGCCAAAGGTACCTCCGCTGGCCGGAGTTGCGAAAGCAAGATCCGTATCGCCGTCCCCATCGAAGTCAGCGGCAGTAAATGCTGTGGGTGTTGCACCTAGATTGACTTCTTCTGATCGATGGATCGCCGCAGATCCGTCGCCGTAAAGTATCGTGACAGAATCAGCTGAAATGTTGAACGCCACGTCACCGGAATTCGCCACGGCGATGTCCAGATTGCCGTCATCATCGAAGTCCGCAAACGCGAGTCCCGCCGGCGCGGGGCCAACGGACCAGCGACGACCGGCGGCAAGTTTTCCGTCATTGTTGCGAATCACCATCACTTGTTCGGGTAAACCACTAGACCTAAACAAATCGACCGTTGCGTCGCCAGCTGGACGAAGTATGTCGAGGTCGCCGTCATTGTCCCAATCTACAAAGGTTGCACCCGGCGCACCGGGCGAAGCAACAAGCTGTTCCGACGTGTCGAACTTCAGTTCCTTCTTGTTGGTGGCCAGGGTTAGCCAATGGTTGTCGCTGTCGAGGATGGCGTCGATGTACCCATCGTTATTAAAGTCTCCCGCGTGAATGTTCACCGGTGGCACAGCTAACGGTTGATGCCGCGGCGAGTTGAATGAGCCGTCTGATCCACCCGGAATGATCCACAGCCCTGGTTCGCCAACATCACTCACCAAGACGTCGATGTCGTTGTCCTTATCGAAATCAGCAACAACGAGAAATTGCGGGCTCGACCGAACAACTGACTCAGACCTTAACTCGACCGACGCGCCGCTGGTGAACGTGCCAGCGCCGTCGTTTAGCAGCACGGATACGCTCTCGGCTGGATCAATTGTGAAGCCGCTAGGCTTTGCGTTTAGTGTGATGACGTCTGGTGAATTGTTTTGATCGACATCGGCAATTGCGAAGGCGAGTGGCCGCCTGTCGAGCGGCGTCAAAGAAGGCGTGTCGAAGAATCCACCGCCCAAGTTGAACAGCACTGAGACACCATACGCGGACGAATCGTTTGTTGCCACGATCGCATCTAAATCTAGATCACCATCCACGTCCACGAATTCCAACCCCGTCGGATTGGTTCCTGCCCCAAAATTGATCGCTTGCTCAAAGGTACCGTCGCCCCGGTTGAGTAGTATCGAAATCGAATCTTCGCTGTCACTAACTGTGACCAGATCGATGTCACCATCGCCATCGACATCAACGACACGCAACAAATCGGGAACGCGGTTCGCTTTATAGCCAAGCGCAGGCGCGTATGAATTGTCACCATTGTTGAGCATGACCAAAACCTCAGTTGCTCTCGCACTTCCAAAGCCACTCGGCAACTCGACGACGTCCGCCAGGATGGCCAAGTCGAGAAGATGATCGCCGTTCAGGTCGGCCACCTCGACAATCCTGACTGCTTCAGCTTCGATGAGTTTGCCGGAATTTGCGGATTTGCTCGTTGTGACCGGATAGTACCACGGGGCATTCAGCTCGAATCGCAACCGGTCGGTTGCTTCCGTCACTTGAGTATCAACCGCTGCAATCTTTGGTAACGCATCTTCATAGTCCTTGCCAGACACAATCACCACGTAGTCAGTTGTGTTTGAGCTTCCAACACTCTCCGATTCAATTGCCCGAATCAATAAGTCATCGAAGCCATCGTTATTGAAATCAGGAATTCCACGAATGACGTCACCGTACTCCAACAAAGGATTGCTCGACTCGATCGCGAATCCTCGGACGCCATCGAACACGTCCGCGCCCAAGTTTGCAGAAAA
This sequence comes from Planctomycetaceae bacterium, assembly GCA_020638995.1. Taxonomy (GTDB): domain Bacteria; phylum Planctomycetota; class Planctomycetia; order Pirellulales; family Pirellulaceae. The sequence continues at coordinate 1,072,912 of JACKHM010000004.1, read as the reverse complement.
CCCGTCAGCGCGACCGAATAACACAAACGCTTTCTGCGACTCCGCCAACGGAGCTGCAATCGACAAGTCGTCGAAGCCATCACCGTTCAAATCACCGGCAGTCTGGGCTGTAAATCCGAATCGTGTGCCGCTTTCCACGCCAGAGACAACAAATCCGTTACCGCCGTCCAAGGAGTCGAATGAAAAATCGCTTCCGAACCCGCCAACCCTGCCGAACGCCACATAGACGTGGCCCTGGCTATTCCAATCGGCAGCAAGCAAGTCGCTAACGCCGTCGCCGTTCACATCACCTGCACCGGAAACTACCTGCAAATTGCCTGTCGGGCTCGTCACGTTCGTAATGCCAGTCGTTGTCGCAATGTCGATCTGAGCGCCAGGCGTAGTGCGACCGTACAGGACCCAAGCCATCTCGCCATATCCCATTCTCGTGATGAACATGTCGCTCCGTCCGTCCGCATTGATGTCACCGACTTCGATGAACCTGTACGATGGGGAAAATGAGCCGACCTCACCTACCTTGATCAACGTCCCCGTCGAAACATCCAAATCATCGACCGAAATCTCGGCATCCCAAGTACTACGGCCACCGAACAAGACGTACGCGATATTGCCAGACAAATTGTCGATCAATAGATCATTGACAGCATCGCCGTTGAAATCCCCCAAGCCAGTTATTGTTCCGTTGAACCCGGTGACCCTAAATCCAGCTTGGCCATCCAATGTCTTAAGGTCCAAGCTTTCAGTCGGCGGAGTCCGCGAGCCAAATACGACATAAGAATCAACCACAAGGTCGTCGATTCCGTCTTTGTTCAGGTCTCCGGGCGAGTCAATCGTGCTGCCTAGATGGGCAAACGACGCTGATGTGTCAAGGAGAACAAACCCCGCCCCAGCACGCAACGACGAAAGGTCCAGCGCCGCCGCATGATCTTCGGATCCGAAGATGACGTCGACTCGGCCGCGGCCGTTGTTCGCGTTTGGCGAACCAACTGCAATGTCGCCGATCCCATCACCGTTAAAGTCTCCACCTGCGAACGACGCACCGAAGTCAGTGCGTGGTGATTCGGCAAAAATGATACTGCCCTCAGTTCCATCGCCGCCCGCGTCGGGAAAAAGTCCATCTAGCATAAATGGCGTCTTCAGCAACAGCCGATCTTCGAGGTGCTCGACGAACAATCGGAGTCGTCCAGGACGGCGCGAGCGGCGATGCAGGTAACTGAAAACGAAAAGACTTGATTTACTCACTAATACACGAGCTCCCCTCGATTGCGCGCCGTTTCCGACCGTGAATTCATTGGATTCAGCCTAGTCGCTGGAGAAGACGGATGCTATTGAAGGCCTGCGACTACTTGCCGGAGGACTCGTTAGTTTCCAGCTGCGACGCACTTTTAAGGACTCCATTGTGCGAGCTTCTCAAGCTGGGATCGGTTGAGTTCGAACTGAAAACGTTCAATAAACTCGCCGCTCGCAGCGTCTATGACCGCGAGTTGAACTACGCAAGTACAGGGTACGGTGGTCTGAGTCGGCGAGATCGTTCCAACGAGCAAATGGGAAGCATTCGCCTGCCTAGCGGTTTCCGATGCAGACTTAGCGTCCCAGAACGCATTGTCTCCATTTCCGGCACTTCCACGGAACTCTTGCGGAAGGTCTTCCGCTAGTACGATTGGAACTTGCAGCCTTGTTAGCCCCGCACGGAACTTTGCCGCCAGTGTGGCACCATTCTGGACAGTGAACTGATAGAGCCGTTGCTGCTGGGCGCGGTTTAGCCTGTTTGCCGTGATTTGCAGTTTCGGATCCGTCAAACGAAACTCAGGGTCGATTACCGCGACTTTGAGTCGCTGCCCCTTTTTCGGTACGGCGAAGTCGTTGGCACCAAGTTGCACATTGCTAATGCTTCGAACAGTGGCAGAACACTGCGTTTCATCGACCGTCGAGACAACCAGTTCGACGGAAATCGGATTCTGTTGAATCTCTCCGGATTGCAGTTGAGTAAACCGAACAACGCCAAGTCGATCAGTGGGCGAAATACCATACCGTTTCCCTAAACTAACTCGCGCTGTAGAGCCGTCTACCTGCAGTATCCGTCCGCCTGCAGGTATGATGGCACTTGATGTTCGCCAGAGCAAATATCGCATTTCGTGCCCACTCGGAACATCCTTAAACGAGTCGCTTACCGGTGACAGTCTGAGTTCGGCCCGGGGCCATTCGACGCGTTCGTTGGCGAACAAGTCACGAAGCAAGATACTGGACGAGTCACCAGCTTGCTCGATGTGCAATAATGCAGGCGGGCGGGCGGTCACAGATACATTGGCCGCGAGCAGTTGTGGCGATCCAAGTGGTACGCTCATCAAGTCAGCAGATCGCGACGAACTACCAACGAAATCCACCCTGGCGAGGCGACCGCTGCGGAGCAGGCAACGGAGTGCGGTGACTTCAGGCTCTGCGTCTGCGGCGAAAACGCGGTCTCGCTGGTCAGACCATACAATCGCCCCGGTTCGAACGTCCACGAGCCGCACGTCCAGTTCGTAAGAGCCCCCGCTTTGCGGCCATCGGATGTTTGCCAGGACCATATGACTTGCACAATACATGGAAACATAGTTGCTTTCCGTGCGACCTCGGAATTCCGGATCATCTGCCAACTCTCTCTCGTCTCGTAGCTCCTGTGTCGACTCTCGTTCGAGCAGCGGTATTTCGAGTTGGGCCAGTTTCTTTCTTAGCTCCCCTTGAAGGCTGTCCTCGAATCTCTTGATCTGCCTGAAGGCCCTTTCTATTTCTGCGCGTTCTCGGCGGTCGCGTTCTAGCTTCGTCTCTCGTTCCTTGCGCGCAGCGCTATCACGCATGCCACCGAAGAGCGTCGCCAGCAGTCCGACACGAACCTCGACGTCGGCATGCGTGAGGTTCTGCACTTGCATGTAGCGTTGCCACTCCCTGTCGTCCATCTTGCGCATGTCGTTGAGTTCATCGGGATCGATATCGAGCTTCACTTCTTTAATGGCGACGGCAACATAACGGTCGTCGTCCTTGGTGCTGACGTGTTTCGCGATTTGAAAAGCACAGTAGTCAACAAAATCGATTTGTTTCCAGTCACGCAACTCCTCTTTCGACATCCCTCGCATGCTCCCAGGAAGGATATACTCGGCCTTAAATGTTTGGGGTTCTGGCTCCAATAGAGGGTGGAAGGAGCTGTTATCTTCGGACACCTGCCCGACTTGCCAACTCCCGTTTCTGACATCACGAAAGGCGATGAGATTGTCTTCGGCGGGCCCAAACTGCCTTGGGCGAAAGAACCCATGGACTTTGTCAGAATGCGATGTGGACAGTCGATCCCCTGGTTGATACCGGGCGTAGACTTCGCGGGCCAAGGCAGGATCCAAACCAAGGATTGGCAGTCCTTGGCTTCGACCGTACTCGATCGCCTGTTCCGCCTCCGCTTCTGTCGCCTTTGCCACGACTTCGTACAGATCCGAGGTTGGCTTCGTCATGCCGACCGCATAGTGGGCAGGATTTACCATTAACAAAGTTGCTCGTGCCCAAGGTGTCGGATCGAAAGCGGCGACTTCGGGTTCGTCCCGTTCTTCCACAGACATAGAAAGTGAGTTTGCTTTTTCGTCTGCGAGCACCAGCGGTTGCGATTCTTCCCGATCGTCCGCAGCAGACTCGGTATCTTCCATATCGGTCGCAAAAGGATCAATTTTGGCGATGTCGGTTGGTGGGACGTCAGTTATTCCTATTTCCGCGACAGACGGTTCGACAGCGGGCGTTCCACGGTATCGTGGAATCGTAAAGACGCACACGGCAAGGATCGATGCCGTCAGAAGTCCAACGCCAACCCCGGCTATCACGAGCGGAGTACGGATCGCACGGGCATCCACGTCTTCCGAAATGCCCAACTCGTTTAGTCGATCCCGGCAAGCATCTCCTAGTTCGTCGCAGACCTTAATCTTCGACCTTAAGGCTTCCGAACCGTGACCAGTTTCATAAGCTTCTCGCCCGACCGTCGCGAGAAGTTCCGTCCGTCTACACTGCAATTCCGCGATCTCGGCACGAATTGGCTTCGCTAATGTAGCGGTGCTCTTCGCGGCAGTCACTGTGCTCAACTTCGCCCTCAGCTCTTCCGTCTTCGAGAGCACTTCGCCGAGACCCTGGCAATGATCACTAGCGATTGGGCTATTCTCGGCTTCCAGCAGTTCAATACCAAGTTCAGAGTATGCGGTTGTGAGCGTCTCACGAAGACCGTGGATTTGTCCCAGGACACTTTTTGCCTTCCATGCGAGCATCGGCGAGAGTCTTTTGTTTCGCGACGGAGAGCACGTCCTGCCTTCATCGGACGCTGTCGTGCGCAGGCGAGTAGCGAGTTCACTTGGCGCGGGCGTCTCCGTTTGCGCTGCGGGCGACGGTTCGATCGATGGTGTCTGTGGAGTGACTGGCTGGGGCTGGACCGGAACCGTTAGGGTGTTTCCGCATGCGGGGCACTTGCAGCTCTTGCCTGCGAGTTCGTCGGGGGCATTGAGCGGTTTTCCGCAGTGCGGGCATTGGATACTCATCGGCATGGCCTTGACTCCGTGGATATTGAATGCTGCCCAATACGCCGTCTGCGTAAAGCGAGTGAATAGCGTGAATACGTCTGGCGTTAGGGTGACTTGGCAAGCACAGTCTTGTCTGCCTCGGTTTCAATGGTTCAATTCGGTGTTGTCACGTCGGTCGGGGCTACCTGCGGCCAGACCTTTTCCGGTAATCGCCACACATAGATCGCATAGTCATCATTGCCGATAGTTGTCTCTTCCTCTTCGCTATGAATGCCACCGCCACCGGAAACGAGAAAACGACTGTCCGGCGACAAGGCAATTCGGCTGAATCGCAGTTTCCCAGAGTCGATTTGATGTACCTTCTCCGCCGAGTGCGTATCCCAGATCGTGGCGCAACCTTGGCCTCCACAAACGAGGTGCCTGCCGTCTGACGTGTATTCGAGGCACTGAACGCCATAGTCCAGGGAGATTTGGCGAATGGGCTGCTGATTCTGGACTTCGAAAATGCAAACTCGCGTCCATTGAGAAATTGCAAAGGTCTGTTCACTCGGAGACAAAGCGATACCACGCGCTCGAACATTCGAATTGGCGAACGGCAAGGCTTCCTCGTTCGAGTCCAGATTCCACAACTGTGTTCCAAAGCTTGGCTCTCCGTTGCTAAGAAGCAATCTGTCACCATCGCCAACAAACTGAACGCCCGCAAAAGCATCGTGCTTACCAGTTGCAAGAGTATTTTGGATCGCACCGGTTTGCAGGCTCCACACACGTGCAACACCGTTCGTTGCGACAGCCGCAATTTTTTGGTTGTCGGATGAAACATCGACATCCAGCCCCTTCCAATTTAAACCTACGAATCCGCGTTCAAACGAGCCGGTCTTTGTGCTAAACATGCATACGTTAGGCTCTCCAGAATAGGTGCGTGCAACCAATAGGTGCTGACCATTTGGAGAAAGGGCCATTGCAACCACCCACTCTGCGAACTTGGAGTCGATCCGAAAATGCTCACGACCGGTGACAACGCTCCAAGCTCGGATCGTCTGATCGCCACTTGCCGAAAATACGGTTTCGCCATTGTTGGAGAAAACGAGTGAGTTGATTGCGGCAGTGTGGCCGTCAAGCGTATGCACCAACTCCGCTGGCCCGTCGGGAAGCGGAGTCCGGGCGGCAGGACTTACGCGAACAACGCTGTCGTTCGAGACTGCGAGCATTTTAGTGGCGGCAATCTCTCGCTGAGTAATTGACACGCTCGCCCCGCCTTCATCGAGCGAAATCTTGATGGTCCATACGGCTGCGAACGTCGCAATGATGGCTGGCAACAGCAGCATTGTCAGCCGACTACTGAACCTCCCGGTTCTTGATGAAGTGTCAACGTCTTTTCCAGTACTCGATCTTTTGGAAAGCACTCGAATGCCAGATGTGCTTGTACCATCTGCAACAACGGCGTCCAGAGCGTTCACAACATCGACCATCGATCCATAGCGGTCGGCCGGAGCCTTTGACAGCATCTTCATACATATCGCTTCAACTGCCGGATTGATCGAATTGCATATTGCGCCGGGCGAGGCTGGAGTGTCACGCGAGATCTGTGCCAGAACAGCGGCGATAGAGCCTTGAAACGGAAGACGCCCTGTCAGCAGTTCGTAAAGTATGACGCCCAGACTGTATTGGTCAGATGCCGGACCGATCAACTCGGGTTTACCGCTCACTTGCTCTGGGGACATATAGGCTGGCGTTCCCAACAACGCGCCGGTGTCTGTCAAACGCTTGGCAGCATCCGTGTTGAGACGAGAGGCCAATCCAAAATCAGTCACAATCGGCTCGCGGTGCTCATTGATCAGAATATTGCCGGGCTTGACGTCGCGATGAAGGATTCCGTGTTGATGGGCGTTAGCAAGCGCACGAGCCACCTGTCGCACAAGCCTTATAACTTCGGATTCCGCGAGCAGCTTTCCTTGCCGTCTTATCAGATTGGACAACGGTGGACCATCGATGAACGTCATCGTGATATGCGGCGTTCCCTCATGCTCGCCGATGTCATGCACTTGACAGATATTCGGATGATTGAGCGTCGCGGCCGCACGTGCCTCAATGTAAAACCTTTCAACGACGTCAAGAGATCCTTCGGTGGAGATGGAGGGGATTTTGAGTGCGACCAAGCGTTCCAGTTGAGAGTCTTCCGCCAGATACACTGTCCCCATCGCGCCTTTGCCCAGACAACGCAGTAGCAAGTATCGCCCGAACGGGACGGCACCAGTCTCGGGCTGAGACCCAGCACGAACTTGTGAGCGGGAATACCCGATCGTGTCTTGGTCTGTTTGCGAACGAGTCGTGTCCTGTTTGCTCTGGGTTAAAGCATTCGGATCAACCATCGCATCGATCCGCGCAGCACCATCGAGATACTCGCGTAGCATTTCCGCATACTCTGGATGCTGCGCCGAGAAGCTCTGTGCAGTGACAAGGGCCCCCTCGTCGACTTGCTGCAAATACTCGGCGATCAGCGAGTCCAGTCGCTCTTCGTCGATACGTTTCGGATTCCGCCGTGATTGATCCATTGAGATTGCGCCTTACTCGCCTAGGAACTGCCGCACTTCCGCCGTACCGCGTCGCAATAGTCCAGCCACCGAAGCGTGACTACACTTCATCAATTTGGCGATTTCAGCAATCTTCATACCCCGGATGTGCTTGAGATGAACAGCTTCACGTTGTCTTTCTGGAAGTCTTTTCAATGCTGCTTCAAGGCTCGCCGATTGCTCTTTGCTAATTAGCAGTTGGCTCGGTGAGACTTCACGTGGTGCTCGTAGCATCTCAAACTGTCCGTCTGACGCCTCTCGATTTACGTCTCTCTTTTGTGCTCGTGTATGATCCCGTATCGTATCTTTGATGTTTCGCTCGTGAATTGTGAGAAGCCAGTTCATGAAGTCCGCGATCTGATCTCCTTCGAAATACTCGAATCCACGAACTGCTGAGAGGCACGCTTTCTGAACCAGATCCGAGGCGTCAACGCGTCGTTTCAGTGGTTCTGGGAGGCGGTCTTGCGCAAACTTCTTGAGACGCGGCCTCACTTCTTCAAGCAGAAGGCCAAGCGCGTCCCGATCTCCTTTCGTGGCTTGAGCAAGCAGATTATCTAACTCCTGATTGGATACCATCGGTACGTAGCGCCTCCTGTAGAGGGAATCGCGAAACGGGTCACAATGAACCGCGATTTCCGCAAATAATTCGGAAACTCCTGTCGATCGAATGGACGGCGATCATCACAAGTACTGTCTGTAACAGCACTTGACCAACGCGACAACAGAGCGAAGCCGGGAACATTATGCGACACTTGCCGGTGCGATTGCCAGCTACTGTAACGCATTTGCAGCGTCGACAAGGCGTCGCAAGCGTTTCCTGCCGGGTGACCATGCCAGAGAAGCGTAAAACGCCCCTTGTGCCCGACCCGAAGGTCATAGGCATACTGTGGAGATGGTGTGAGAAGAAATTTGTGGCGACTCGACCGATAGGTCGAGGCTGCGGGGTCGCCTTTGGCGAATTGAGAGTGGAGTGCGGCACCCGTCGCGGGCCGAAGAATGAGGCAGCGACCCCCGCGTTTACAAACGTAGCAGCCGTTCCATCGGCGTCGTCGAAGAGCAGGAAACGCGGGGGTCGCGGGCGAAAGCCCGTCCCGCGACGAGGTGCCCTACTAGTGGCGCTCTTGGCTCCGCCAAGCTCTTCCCCATCCGCTTCCAGCGGTGCGGTGATTGATTCAGAAGTCGAACCGTGAACGGACCATCTATCCGTCGACGTCTGAATCTCTTTTCTTTTGTGGTGATCGTTCCGCGAAGTCGAGTGACTGTCGACACTTCAAATAGAAAATTTCTTATAAGCAACGACCTCCGGTCGTCTTCTTTGTTTTTCAAGAGTTCTTTGTAACAACTTCTTTGGCGTAAAGCGTTCCCGAAGTCTAAAACAGGAATGAGGTCCAATAATCTGCCACAAACGGACGGATTGCCAAATTGATTCAATACGAAAAGGTGACGCCAAGTGCGGGTTGTTCGCTGTAAAAGGTGACGTGAGGTACGGACAAACGCATGAAAAAAGTTGACGCCAAGTGCGGGTGTCTTCTTAAGAATCATTGCGACGACGAAGCGTATCAGAGACTGAGTGAAAACCTGAATCAGATCGTCCTGACGCCTGTTGATAAAAGCGACCACGAAGATTGACGCGAGCCATATAGTTGGCGTTGCGTTTCGCCTCGTCTTCCTCCTGCCCCGACGCACGAAGACTTACGAACAGTCTATCCATCACTCGCTCGAACGCTTCGCGACCTTCACACCGTAGATATTCATCGAAGGCCGCATCATCATTCCCCTCTTGCGTTCGATCACGCTCTTCGTACTGCTTTCGATATTCCTTTTGTTGTAAATCTCGCCACCAATCAGGCGGAGTCGTCCGCTTCGCCTTTGCTTCCTTAATATGGTGCATGAAGTACGCTTGTGGCGACTTCGACACCACCTTTCGTTCAATGGCCGCGAGCGTCACGTCTGCCCACTGCTGAATCATCCCCGCCTTATAGTCTCGTAGAACACGATCAATCGTCTGGCGGTCAAGTCCGATGGATTCAAGTGGTTCAATAAGTGGTGAGTCGCACCGAGAGCGAGATTGTTTCTTTGTTTCATCGAAGAACGAACCACGGTAGAAGCGAACATGATGCTCCCCCTTTCCACGTTTCTCGAAGCGGTCTCGTACGGTCTCCCGATCTGATGGTAGTGTCAGAATATCTTGTTTCAGAAGCACTTCGGCACAACGAATGAGTTTTTGCTTAATCTCCTTCGTTGCTAGTGTGTCGGAAAACCCAAGCGTATCGATACCGAGCTGCCGAAGCTCAAAAGATGGCGACTGTTCATGTCGCCAGAAGATTTTCTGAAGCAGAAGAAACAAGCGACGATTGGCAAGATCGAGATCGAGATAGAGTTGGAAGTCGAACGTAAAGCTTCCTCGGATCGACTGAGCGAACTCGAAGAACTGCTGATCCCATACGAATCGCCATGCACGCGGTGAGTGTTGACCTTTCTCTGTCGGAAGTGGAAGGCTGTACTTGAGAAATCCGAAGGCGACGTCACGATGCTCGCCACGAACCGGATCGTAGAAGCAATCGTTTTCATAGATGACACCAGATAAGCGACGGATCGCGTCGCGAAAGATCTGATACCGCTTTCCCTGCTCTCTTGAAGGATCAACGATGCCAAGTTGCCGTAGGCACCAGTGTGGCGTTGCGTAAAACTCGGGCGATGGATCAGGTTGAGCGAATGTCAACGCAAGCAGACCATAGAGGTAGAGTTCATCGTTGGCTGATAAGCCGAAGGGACACGCGATGTTGGCGGTGCCGGTCTTGCGGTTGCGATTCTGGTCCGTGTAATGGAATGAGACGCTATGTGCGGCTCCCCTCTTGAGCGACTGACTATTCACACCGTGCCCTACAATGTCGACAGCTTTAACGAACGAAGTTCGAACGTGGCTGGACCATCAGTGGACGGGAGTAGCCAGAGGTAGATCTGGCCAGGCAGATTCTCGAAATCATCTTTGCGAGGATTCTCGTCGACAGTAGTCGCGATGACTTGATCGCCGTTCATGTAGGTATATTCGTTGCCGCTGCGAATAATCCGGAGATTCATCCAGTCTCCTTTGCCGGTGTTAGGCTTGGGAAACAGTTTGATCGGATGCCGGCGTGATTCGTTCCAGTTCCCGTTCTTCATTTCGTACGAGTAGTCTCGGACTTCCTGAAATCCGCTTGGACACAACAGAGTGTCGCGGCAATGGCTTTCCGATGCTGTGCCATGGCGAGGCAAACCCATCCACACAAGGACATCGGTCAACCGAACTTCAAGTTCTAACTCAAAGTCACCAACTGCCGGATGCTCAAATGGGACGTGCGGCCCACGCAATTTATGCCCCGCAGGGAACTTGTGGTAATAGACACCATCGGCAACTCCATTTGTTTCGCCGTCATCTTTAGTGTCTTCGACGTTGTCGGGCTCTTCCCCGTACTCGATGTCAAGCACCAGTTCTCTTGGCTGTCGTGACTTACTTGGTACCGAACGCAACTCGCGAACGTCCGAAAGCTGGAAAGCCGGAAGACCTGCGAGCATCGCGGCACTAGCGACAGCAGAAGAACTTGGTGGTGGCGAACCGCCGTTCGCTTCAAGTAATTGTTTATACGCGGCTTCAAAATGGACCAGCCGACGCTTATCTTCACCTTGGATTTTGAGCAAGCATGCTTCGTGGAACGAAGCGGTATACCACCTTTCGAGTTGCTTTGCGGTTTCGGCACAATCCATATGCCAAATTGGATTAGGAGTGACCGGAGGACCTTGATCGTCAGCTGCATCCCACAGCTTGATAGTACGATCGTAACTCCCCGAGACAATCCTCGCACCGTCAGGACCGAAGCATACGGTTGGGACTCCCTTTGAATGTCCATTGAGCGATCTGAGCTCTTCGCCATTGAACGGATCCCAAAGCCGAATCGTGTTGTCCATGCTTGCCGAAACAAGCCGCAGGCTGTCTGGGCTGAATGAAACACTTTGGATACTCTCCGTATGTCCCTTGAGTGTCATTACGTCTGTGCCAGTTAACGCATCCCATAGCTTGATCGTACGGTCAAAACTCCCCGAGGCGATCCACTTCCCGTCCGCACTAAAGCACACGCTATTAACATCATTTGTGTGGCCTTCTAGCGTCTGAAGTTCCTTGGACGTTGGCACATCCCAAACTTTGACGGTCTCATCATGACTCCCCGATGCGATGCGAGTACCGTCGGGGCTGAACCTTACGCAGTTAACCTGATCCGTGTGCCCCTTGAAAGTGTAGATCTCTTCGCCAGTAGATGCATCCCATAGTTTGATCGCCTTGTCCAGACTTCCAGACACGATCCGCCCGTTGTCAGGGCAAAAGCTCACGCTAGTAACAGTGTCAGTATGCCCATAGAACGTTCTGATGATTTGGCCAGTAGAAGCATCCCATAGCTTGATGGTCTTATCCATACTTCCCGATGCAAGCCGTTCACCATTGGGGCTAAAGCGAATACTGTAAATCGCCCCAGTGTGCCCCTTGAACTCTCTTGGCTTTTCTGGATTGATAGCATCCCACAGTCTGATCCTAGAGTCCCAACCACCCGACGCAAGCCACTTGCCGTCGGAACTGAAGTCGACATCGATAACGCCAAGTGTATGTCCATCGAGTTTCCTAAACTCGTTGCTACTCGTTGTATCCCACAACTTTATTGTCTTGTCGGAGCTCGCTGAAGCAATTTGGCAACCATCAGGGCTGAAGTCCACTTGTTTCACGAATCCAGTGTGCCCTTTGAGGACCCGGAGTTGATTTCCTGTATACGCATCCCACAGCCTAATTGTTGTGTCGATGCTTGCGGACGCGATTAGCGAATTATCAGGACTGAAGGCTACACCGTAGACACCTTGCGAATGTCCGCTAAGAGTCTTGATCAGAGCGCCCGTGGCTACATCCCATAGCCGAATTGTCTTATCGTAGCTTCCCGACACAACGCGTCTGCCATCGGGGCTAAAGTCTACGCAATCGACGTAAAACAAATGGCCCTTGAGGGTCTTGAGCTCCTCGCCGGTAGACGCATCCCACAACTTAAGCGTTTTGTCGTTACTTCCCGACACAATATGCCTGCCATCAGGGCTAAAGCTCACGCTGCTAACCTCGCCAGAGTGTCCTCTCAAAGTTTGGAGATTCTTGCACGTTACCGCGTTCCACACCTTGATCGTTTGATCATTGCTCGCTGAGACAATGCGGGTGCCGTCTGGACTGAAACGCACGCAACGGACATCTCCAGTATGCCCGACGAAAGTGTGAAGCTCATTTCCAGTGGCTGCGCCCCACAACTTGAGGGTCATGTCTCGACTTGCAGAAACGATCTGTGTACCGTTGGGACTGAATGAGAGGCTATTAACGGAGCCGGTGTGCCCCTTGAGTGTTTTAACTGCGGCACCGGATGCTACGTCCCAGAGTTTCACCATATTGTCAACGCTTCCCGAGGCAATCCAATTGCCGTCGGGGCTGAAACTACTACAGCTAACGCTAGCTGAATGTCCAGAGAACGTCAGTGAGCTGCCCCGAAATTGCCGTTTTGCCATTCGCCATTCGAATTCTCGGTGCTTAGAGGGAATCCTGTCAAGCAACTCGTTTGCATCCCTTGCTCGATTCGCATCCCAGCGAGCAACGGCAAGGAAATAGTTTGAGCGAGCAAGCGTTGCTTCCATCTCTTCTTCAGCAGCCCTCGCTCGGTCGCGTTCTGTTTCCGCATCGGCTTCAGCTATGCGAGCGTTTTCTGCTTCGACCCTTGCATCTTGCGCTTTCCCTGTGGCGACTTCTTCGGCATCGATGGCTCGAATCGCTAAATGCGTGCTCACTGCGGCCGCAGTGAGTAGCAGCAAGACAAATCCAACAGCTGTCAGCAACGCAACGCGGTGTCTGCGGGCGACTTTTCTGAGTCGATAAACCACGCTGGGCGGGCGGGCTTCGATGGCTTCGCCGGATAAGAATCTTCGCACGTCATCCGCTAGTTCATTGGGTGAATCGTAGCGACGTGTGCGATCTTTCTCCAATGCCTTGACGGCGATCCAGTCAAGATCGCCTTTGAGAATCAAACCGAGTTTCTTGGGGTCCGTTCTTCGCTGCGCCGAAATGTCCGATGCAGAGTCTCCCAGGCTACTGAGTCGTGAACTCGGTCGAGGAGCTTCCAATTCTCGTACTGCAATCAGAACTTTGTCGAGAGCCAGCTCCTTGAGTGTTCGCCGTTCAATTGGTGTGCTGCCAGTCAGCAACTCATAGAGCAGGATTCCCAAGGAATACACGTCACTGCGAGTGTCGACGTCCATAGCATTGGACTCGGCCTGTTCGGGACTCATGTACTGCAACGTACCTACTACCTGACCGTAGGCAGTGAACAGTGTTTCGTCCGTCAATCGCTGTGTGTTCTGCAATGCCTTTGCCAATCCAAAGTCGATGACCTTGACCGATGGCTTGCCATCATCTTCGCTGACCAAAACATTGGTCGGCTTGATATCGCGATGAATGATTCCCTTCTGATGTGCATGCTGGATGGCGTTACACGACTGAATGAACAGCTCCAATCGTTCACTCAGGCTAAGTTTGAATTTGTCGCAGTAGGTGGTGATGGGAATGCCGTTCACAAGTTCCATCACAAAGTACGGACTGCCCTGAACAGTAGTGCCTGCGTCGAGAACCTTGGCGATGTGTTGATGCTCCATCATCGCAAGCGCCTGACGTTCAGCCTCGAATCGAGTAATGGCTTGCTTATTGGCAACACCAGCCTTGATCAACTTTAGCGCGACTCGTCGACGTACCGGGTGAGTTTGCTCAGCCATATAGACGGAGCCCATTCCACCTTCGCCAATCTTCTGCAAGAGTTTGTACGGTCCGATCGTCGGTGACTTTTCAGTGGCGACCTGTGTCGGGTCGAAACTCTCCGTCGCCTGCACGTCGGCGTCAATGGTGACGTCAAGCTGCGGCGTGTCTTGGTCACTCGAAAAGTTGTTGCTTACTGGCGATCTGATCGCGTCCGACGTTTCGGTGAACTGTCGATCTTTCTCGGGATTGTGAGTCTCGTCCGTCATCCGTAGTCACGCCTTGGTAGTCGAAGATCTCCTGCCGGAAGAAGTGGCAAGACTCGATTCTACTTCATGTCCCGTCTCGTAAACTACCACAAACAGTGCGGCACAGGGCGACTGGGCACTACAGATACGAATGCGATGTAGCGGAACCGCGAATGCGGCGCATAAAAAAACCGCCGATCGACGTTCAAATCGACCGGCGGTAGGGGACTGCCTACGCACAGAGTGGACAGGTGCCGTGCTCGGCAGATGACTGAAGTTTCCGAGCATCAATCTGGGTCCAATGTTCATCATCGAACTCGCCTGCGAGGATGCGACGGATCAGTTCTAGCAACTCTGAGTCACTGCACCACGAGACGGTGACACTTTCGATCTGATGGAAGGTCGTACCTACTCGTTTCAGGACAGCATACTCTTGTAGTGCGTCCTCGCTCGTTGCGTCATTGACGAAGACGTACTCGTTATAACCGGAAACGTAGAAGCCGGTGCAAAGCGTCCATGAATGGCCGACAAGTTGCTTGGACAATTCTTCGGAAGACTCGACCTCGTGAACGGTCCAGATGCGGTTGCGATGAAGCATGGTAAGTGGGGGAAGAGGATAGGGGATTGGCCGGTGCTGATTCGTGTTGGTGTTCACAGGAGCCACAAGGCTCGAACGTCAGATTCATGTCTGGTATCTGGATGAAGTCGTTCCACGTCTCAACTAACCCTTCGCTTATATTTCGGTACTTCCTTGAAGCTTGGTAGAGACCGGATGCATCGTAGTCACCGACGAGAAAGACGTGATCACCAGCCCAGCGGCCAGCAATTGCATTGGGATCTTCTTCGTAGGTGGTGCCGTGAAAATCGCCACCACCACCGTCCGTGCTCTTACGAAGAAGGAGCGTGAAGATCGCTCCGTGTGGGTTAGCAGCCCACTCCCAGAGTTTGGCTGTCTGCCCGATACAGTGCGAGCAGACGTATTCTTGTTTGTCTGTGTTTGTAGCTTTGAAGTATTGTCCCATGTGAAAGAGGGGAATGATGTAAAAAGGCCCTCGACGGAATGGACCGCCGAGGGGAGGATGTGCACTTTCTAACGATGAATGTCGACGCAGACCACGTGATGATCGGGATAGTCATCGAGCGACCGACGAAGCGAAGCAAGCCGGTCTGAAGTCATTTCTTCCTCTCCGTTTAGAGATGAGAAGAAGTCGTACTGATCCATCCATCCACCGTCTGGTGTGAGGATGACCGCTGGAAGACGAAGCTGGAGGGATGCATCGTCAAGATCCAGTAGATGCTTAACCGGCAGCGTGTTTTTGATCGCGCGATCCTCATCGTAAGGATTATGGCTCGCGCGTTCTCCGTGAATGTACCCGTCCCAACGACCGCCGATCACGTACCAGTCCCACATACCATCGGGATTCTCGGTACGGATTTCAAAGAGTCCATTTGCGTCGACGCCACCTTCGCAGCCAGACCAATCCGGTAGCTTCTTACTAAGAGCAACTAGTTCGTTTGACGAGAGGTCGTAGTAGCTGGCGACCTGTTGAATATCTTCTTTACAGAGGTACTCTTTGTACGACTCGACGTCGAGGTCTTCGCTGTAAGGAGCGAGACTTTCATCGACATCAGCGTCGATGTTATCGAGTGAATGAATGAATGAATGTGTAAACGCATGAGTGCATGAAATTGATTGGAAGAATATAAAAAGGCCCACGATCAAGAGTTTGACCGTGGGCGGAGTGGGGGAGTCGCCTACGACTCGCCAGCGCATGGTTGTCGGCAACAGACGCAGACGTCCATGTCATTGACCATAACGATACGATCGTTGCAACAATCGCTTCGTTCTCCGGCATCGAAAACTAGCCGATTAAATTGCTTGTGATAGTTCGCAAGTTGTGGAATCATATCCGTGTTCATATTTGGAAAGGGGAATGGCGAATAAAGCTGTTTCTCTTTCTTTGTGTGTTCGCCGATGATTTGGAACGGTGGTGGAGCACGAGGCATCGTGGGGATTGGAAAGAAGTAAAATGACCACGGTTTTGTTTGCGGTCGCCTGGAGGGCGCACCTGAATGCAAGGAGGAGTCCCGTAGGGTACCGGAGGGAAGCTCCTTGCGTTCAGGTGTAGAATGGAGAAGACTGCAAGCAAAACAAACCTATCACTCGATTGATGACGTTGTAATGCGCATCCAGAACGGGTGCAGAACTTCTTTACTCGTGTGGGATGGATGTGTCCGAGAACTGTCCGAGAAGTGGTGACAAAAGAGCTGAAACTCTGTAAAATCTGGACCGTGTTGGCGATTGAAAGGTCAATCGGCTTGCTGGCTTAACTACAAGCCAGTCTTTCATTTAGAGTTGTGAATAGCCCGCAAATTTATGCTGCGACATGTGACCTTCGGAACCGAGGGTTACAGGTTCGAATCCTGTCGGGCGTACTTACTCAAAGTCAATTGAGTCAAGCGGTTAGCTTCAAAAGCTCCTCAACGGGTCGTTGAGGAGCTTTTTCAATCCCCCCTAATTCGAATTCTTTACGCGCCGCATCGTGGTTCTCGTCCACACGGCTACCGCGAATCGAAGGCCGTCAACGGTGGCCTGCCATGGATGAGGAGCTTTCCTACTTCGAGACACAATGGAAACCGAAGTCCTGGCCACATCGTTGTCGCTTCGTGATGATCCGCACGCGTGCCAAGCAACAACAGAAGGGGCCCGTGCAACTCGATCTTTTCGAGCCACACAAGTACGGTCAACCGCCCGCAACCGATGCGATTACCAGAAGCGGTTCGCGTCCGACCGCGACGGGTTCGGGCAGCGGAGTGTCGAGCGGGGAGAGAGAGAAGTCTTGTTCGCAGGCGTAGTACCGCAAGAGCGCTCGCCGCTCATGCGTGATGTGATCGCGAATCGTGCCGCGGAGCGTCGGGTAACGAGACTCTAGCGCGTCGAGCACCGCGCCGATGGTGATCGGCGGCTTGACGTCGAGTTGCACTTCGCTCTTGATGTCAGCGAGCAGTCGCAAGTGATAGGGAATTTCGATTCGGATCATGGAGCGGACTCATAAAATTGGCAGCTGCCAGGCAAACATGCGCATAGGCATAAACACGACATCGTAATGGTGGCCAAAGGGCGCGGTTACGAAATGGTCTGCACCTCGACCGAAAATACGTACGGGAGATCGCGCACTATTGGCGTCCAGTTGTCGCCGCCGTCGGGGGAGCAGTAGACCTGGCCGCCCGTGGTGCCGAAATAAATGCCGCACGGATCGAGCTTGTCGACAGCCATCGCGTCGCGGAGGACGTTCACATAACAGTTGTCTTGCGGCAATCCTTTCGTGAGCGGCTCCCATTCGTTCCCGCCAGCGCGGCTGCGCCAGACTTGCAGCTTGCCTTCCGGAGGAACACGCAACATCGGATCCATCGGCACGGCGTAGATCGTTTCGGGTTCGTGAGCATGCACATCGATCGGGAAGCCAAAATCGGTCGGCAGGTTCCCGTTTACCTCTACCCACTGGTCCCCGGCGTCGTCGCTGCGGAAGACACCACCCCCTTGATGCAACTGCATGAAGACGACGTTCGGATTCGAAGGGTGCATTGCCAGACGATGGACACAGAAGCCGACCTCCGGCGTCGGGTCGGGGAGATACGGGTTCTTGAGTCCGCGATTGATCGGCTTCCAGGTCTTGCCGCCATCGTCCGTGCGGAATGCGCCAGCCGCCGAGATCGCCGTGAACATCCGATTGGCGTTTCCCGGGTCGAACAGGATCGTATGCAAGCACATGCCGCCCGCACCGGGCGACCACTGCGGCCCCGTGCCGTGGCCCCGCAAGCCGGCCACCTCGTGCCAACTCTTACCGCCGTCGGTCGTGCGGAACAGGGCCGCGTCTTCCACGCCGGCGTAGACCGTGTCGGGGTCCGAATTCGACGGCTCAAGGTGCCAGACCTTTTTGAACACCCAATCCTTTTGCGTGCCGTCGTAGAACTGATGAGTTGTGAGCGGCTTTCCGGTTGTTTCCGACGTGTCGTAGACGAACTTGTTGCTTTCGCCCTTGGGGAAACCTTCGGGCGTGGTGAGTTCTTCCGGTGAACTGCCCGGTGGATACCAGGTCTCGCCGCCATCGTCGGACCGTTGGATGACCTGCCCGAACCAGCCGCTCGTCTGCGAAACATACAGTCGGTTCGGATCGACCGGCGAACCTTTGAAATGGTAGACCTCCCAACCAGCGAACAGCGGCCCGGTGACGTCCCATTTCCGGCGTGCGCCGTCGGCCGTGAGAATGAATGCGCCCTTCTTGGTGCCTACCAGGACTCGTATTTTGTTCATCTTGGGTTTCCGTTTTGGTCCAACGTCAAGCCTCGCTCACACGAAGTTGCTTGCGCGTCGTTTGTTCATGGTTTAGATTCGGGTTGTGATTTTCGACGACGCATTTTCAACTGTCAATTACGGTTAGAAGCTTCTCAATCGCAATCTACACGGGATGCCGTGTTGTTTCGATTGAGGCCGTAAAGAACGACCAAATTGAAATACCCAGCGTGATGAGTCATGAATTCGAAATAGACTCCGTCAACCTAACATTCCAACGGCAATTGTCTTCAGCGATTCCGATCGTCCATTCGTAATGAACCCGCGGGAGGTGACGTCGGCTACACGCAACCAAGTCGAGCTCGGCAAAAAGGGACCTGCCGAGCGTTATCAACCTATATTTAAGCTCATCGCCCCGGGTTCGAAAACGAGCCTGGGACGTTCGCCAAGTGGCGAACATTCTGCTCACTCAATACCATTAATGGCCAAATTCATTGGCGCTTCGCGTTCGGACCGCGTAACCCACGGCCGGGGTGTGCCCCTGTATGTTTGCCGCCGTCCAACACAACGGTTCCGTTGACGATTACGTAGGCGATGCCCTCGTTGTATTGGAAGGGATCGGTATAGGTCGCGCGGTCGATGACGGTCCGCGGATCAAAGATTGTCACGTCAGCAAAGAATCCGGAAGCCAGCAGGCCGCGGTCTCGCAGGCCGAGCTTGGCCGCGTTCATCGACGTCATCTTCTGTATTGCTTCCTCAAGCCGCAACAGACTGTTCTCGCGCACGTAGACGCCCAACACACGTGGGAATGTGCCGAAGTTGCGTGGATGAGGGTTTCCGCGCCGCAACGGCCCTTCGATCGAGTAAGCCGAACCATCCGAGCCGATCGAACACCATGGCTGCTGCATCGCGAGATTCATATCGGCTTCGGTGTGATGGGCGTAGACGGTGCTGACCGAGCCCTGCTCTTCGATCAAGAAGTCGAACAGTTCATCCAGCAGATCCGCTTTCACTTTACCTTGCGTCCGCAACGACATGACACGATCCATCGTCAGGCCCGAGAAGCGATTGTTGCCGCTGACCAGCATCCGGCTCCAATCGCCGCCGACCGCAGTATAGTGGTTGTACCAGCCTTCCACGCCGTTGATGATGTCGTGCTTGAGACGCGGTCGCTGCTGCGCGTCGCGCAAGCGTGCGAGCAGCGCGTCGCGTCCGCCTTCGTGAGCCCACGGCGGAATGATGCTGACGAGATTGTTGTTGCCGCGTGTATACGGGTAAATGTTCGCCTGGACGTTGACGCCGCGCCGACGAGCGGCTTCGATCAACGCCGCGACTTCGTTCATGCGTCCCCAAAGCTGTTGATCCGCGATCTTCAAATGGATCACATCGACCGCAACTCCGGCTCGTTCGCCAATTTCGATCGCTTCCTTGACCGACTCGAAGACCCCGGTCCCTTCGTTGCGAATGTGTGTCGAGTAGATTCCGCCGAACGGTTCGACGGCTTTCACAATTTCGACGATCTCGTCCGTCGTCGCCAGCGAACCGGGCGGCATCATGACTTGGCTCGACAACCCGAAAGCACCGTCCTGCATCGCTCGCTCGACTAACTCTCGCATCGCTTGGATCTGCGTATCGTTGGGGCGGTCGAACGAGTCGCCCATCACGGCCTGCCAGGCATTGTTCAAGCCGACGTAAGACGCAACATTCGTCGCCACGCCGCTGCGTTCGATCAAATCGAGGTACTCGCCGAGCGACGACCATTGTTCGAGCTTGCCGCCAACCGTCGCTTGTTGCGGCGACAGCTTTCCTTCAAACGGCCCCGCGGAACTCCCTTCGCCGAGCACTTCGGTGGTGACGCCCTGACGTATCTTGCTCTCGGCGTTACCGTCTTCCAACAGCAAGAAGTCGGAATGCGAATGGATATCGATGAATCCCGGAGCAATCACCAATCCCGTCGCGTCGATCTCCCGCTTCGCACGATCCCGCTCAACTAATCCGATCGCCACGATCCGATCACCGCGAATTGCCACATCGCCCGCGAACCACGGATTCCCCGTTCCATCAACGATCCGCCCGTGACGCAGCACGAGGTCATAGAACGCGTCTTGCGCGTGAAGGTCCGATGCACAGCAATTGGCAACGAGCAGAAGAAGTAGGCAAAACGACCGGCAGGCTTGTAAGTTCATAATGGCTTCGCGTGACTTGTGCGGGCGAGTAGTTCGCGTGACTTGTGCGGGCGAGTAGGGGGCGTGCGTGGTAGATTCTCCTGGGTTCATCCGCGCCATGCAAGTCGACTGCGGCATGACACGGTAGCCGCATCGCCGCTGCTTCTCGTTAAACCAGCGAACCGTCAACGGTACGTCGCCCGCCAGCCGTCCGGATTCCTCTAAATCGCTAGCGACGCGTCGAGACTTCTGCGCACCGCAGTTCTTCATTGCTTACTGAGCATTGACGACTTGCTAACGCCGCTTCCGAGAGCTGTACACTACGAGCGGTGTGTGCGTCTCTCGGAAGACGACGGATATAACTGTAACGGTTAGTCGGATCGTAGGATGAAAAGGTTTTGAGAACGTGCTCGGCGAGGGAAGTCGACGCGTTGAGAAGTTGCGAGTTCGCCTCCGAATGTTGACGCTTAATCGGAATCTGAGTCCATCGCGGGCGTATTCGACGTCTAAATGACAGCTCGAAAGTTTGACCTCTCTTGGGTTTGCGATGATAATTAGCACTGAATGGATAGGATCTTGCGACTCTCTTGCCGCTCGGTACGCAATGTGTCATCGAACGGTCAGCGTGACGTCTTCCAGCTATCGACGACCTGAGTCCGAGTCGACTACGGCTTGCCCTGAATCCGGTTTCCGAAATATCGCCATCACTTTTTGATGCCAATCGTTATGAAGACTTGCCCAAATTGCAACGCGAAGCTTACGGATGAAGAACTGCTGGCAGGACATTGTGAGGTTTGCGAACGCGACTTCGAACCGGAAGCCGCTACGCCTTCCGAGCCGACTCCCGCCGCAGGCACTCATAACTATATGCAGACGGTTGACGCGTCTGCCTTGCCGATCGATCTCGACTCTGATTCAGTAGAATTCGACGCGATTGCCGAAACTCCAACGGCAAACGATTCAACACGCACGATCGACTCCTCGGCTTCGGCTGAAATTCGAAAAGAGGCCAATCCGAACTACATGCAGACCGTCGACTCGTCTGCGTCGCCCATCGACCTCGACTCTGACTCAATCGAATTCGATTCACTCACCGAAGGTCCGACGGAAAACAGTTCGGCTCGCACAATCGACTCCACGGCTCCAGTCGAGAAGCCAGAGGAAGCTAATCCGAACTACATGCAAACGGTCGACTCGTCGGCATTGCCCGTCGATCTCGATTCTGGCTCGCTCGATTTCGATTCGCTGCCTGAAGCTTCTCACAAAAGCAGCGAAGATAGCGATGCCAAGGCACCTGCGGGTGGTGACAGCTACATGCAGACGGTCGATTCGTCGGCGGTACCGATCGACTTGGACTCGCTCGATTTCGAGACGTCGTCCGACAACCAGCCCACCGGCAAACAAAGCAAGCAAACGGTCACTAACGCGGACATCGGAGCGACCGTTGATTCCAACTCTCTTGATGGGGAGGTGCCAACGGTCGCCCCCAATCCACCGCTAGAGCGTCCATACACTCAAACGATCGACGCCGTTGATCTCCCAGAGTCGGTAGACACGGACTCGATCGACATGGATACGGCGACTCGAACGAACGAGAAAATCTATACGCAGACGATCGAAGCAACGAGCTTGCCCATCGATTTGGACAGCGATTCGATCGATGGCGACTCGATGGCGAAAACTGATCCGCCGAATCGGCCGGCTTATAACCAAACGGTCGACGCATCACAGTTGCCAAAGGACGAAGATTCCGATTCGATAGCCTTCTCCGAAGGTTCGTCTGCACCGAGAGATGTTGGCATCGGACAAACCGTCGACTCGAAGTTTATCAACTTCGATCAAGATACCGATTCGATCAATGGCCCCCCAAGCGGCTCCGGGAGCACCGACGCGACGATCGATTCGACATCGCTTCCGGCGACCGGGGTAAAACCCGGTACGGTCTCGGACGTTCGTGGGGCGCAGACAATCGACTCGGACGCGGGGTCCGTGGCAATTCCGGGCAAAGATGGCACGGTCAACGAACGCAGGTACATGGCCACCGTCGATTCCACCGATATTGGCGGCGACGATTCCGGTACTATGGCCGACAGGCAGTTCGCGGCGACATACGACTCGAGCATCGTCGGCGATGATCCTAAGGCAATTAAAGATATGTGGGGCGGCGATCAGAATGCCGGGGCGACACCTCGCATGACGATCAAGGGTCGTGAGGAACCACAGCGGTCAGCAAGTCAGTCGCTTGTCGTTCAACGGCGAGCATTTCGAGAGGTCACCGAAGAGCACCAATTCGGTGGCAACGCTGATTACGACTTGGTGAAGAAGCTTGGCGAGGGGGGGATGGGCGTCGTCTATGCCGGTCGCCAGGCATCGATCGATCGCACGGTTGCGATCAAGATGCTCAAACCGCATATGTCCGCCGATCAGGTTCAGCGGAACAAGTTCCTCGCAGAAGCCGTGATTACCGGCGACCTTGATCACCCAAACATCGTGCCGATTTACGATTTGGGCGCCAATGATGAAGGTGCCCTTTTTTACGCGATGAAGTGTGTAAAGGGGACGCCGTGGGATGACTGCATCGCCAAAAAGAGCCTTAATGAGAACATCGAGATCTTGCTGAAGGCCTGCGACGCCGTTGCTTTCGGTCATTCACGAGGCATCATCCACCGCGACTTGAAGCCCGAGAACACGATGCTGGGCGGCTTTGGTGAAGTGCTTGTCATGGACTGGGGACTCGCGCTCCCGTTCGGCAAGTTCGAGAAGTCACGTAGCATAACCCCATCAGCGAGCATGGGCGGGACACCCGCCTATATGGCTCCGGAAATGGCGACGGGCCCCTTCGACAAAATGGGGCCGGCCAGCGATATCTATTTGCTAGGCGCGATTCTGTACGAAATAGTCACGGGCGCTCCACCACACCGCGGCAAGGATGTGATGAAGTGTTTGTTTGCGGCTGCAAAGAACCAAATCGTACCGACTGACAAAAAGGGCGAGTTGGTCGACATAGCACTTAAGGCGATGGCAACGCGAGTCGAGGACCGCTATGCGACCGTCCAAGACTTCCAAGCCGCCATTCGCGGATACCTCGACCACTCCGAAAGTACATCGATGTCGGTTCGCGCAACGGACGACCTCGAAGCCGCTCAGAAAACAGACAAATACGAAGACTTCTCACGTGCCGTTTTCGGATTTGAAGAGGCATATGAGTTGTGGAACGGCAACAAGCGAGCTTTAGAAGGCGTCATGCTTGCCAAGCTGGCATACGCCACAAGTGCGTTAAAGAAGGGTGACTTCGACCTCGGTATGTCGCTGTTGGATCGCGACATTCCCGAGCACGACGCGCTGGCCACAGAAATCGACGCAGCGAAGCATGAACGCGAAGCCAGACATCACCGCGCCCAGCAATTGAAGCGTGTTGTGGTTGGCATGGCGGTCGTCGGCTTTCTCTCAGCGATCGTCGTGTCGGCGATCATGTACTCGCTAAAGACCGAAGCCGACAACCAGCGAGTGATCGCGGATGCCGCGGCCGTAGAAGCGAAACGGCAGGAAGGAATTGCCCAGCAAGAGAAGGCGGAAGCGGTGCGGCAGGAAGAGATTGCAAAGATGGAGCGGGCGGAAGCACTGCGACAAGAAGAGATCGCCAAGATGGAGCGGGCCGAGGCACTGCGACAGGAAGAAATCGCGAAGATGCAACGCCAAGAGGCCTTGCGCCAGGAGGAGATCGCAAAACAGGAACGAGACAAAGCGCAACTCGCACAAGCCGAGGCCGTCCGCCAGGAAGGAATCGCTCGTGACGAAAAGAACAAAGCCGAGTACGAAGCCTACGTCGCGTTAATCGGGCTCGCCGCCGCGAAGATCGACGAAAACGCATTCGGTCATGCCCGCGAGTTGCTGACCAATTGCAAACCAGAACTTCGCAATTGGGAGTGGGGACGGCTGATGCATATCTGCAATCAGAGTGTCCATGACTACGATATCGGTGCACCGGTCGACGCGATCGCATTTGCTCCAGATGGCAAGCGGTTTGTGACAGGCGGCTGGAATGGAATCGCAAGCATCTGGGACGTTGAAACTGGTACATCGATCGAACTGCCTCACGAGGGACTCTACGTTCAAGCCGTTGCCTTCTCGCCCACGGCCAACCAAGTCGCGACAGGGTGCGACGACAAGTCGGCGTTCCTTCGCATCTGGGATGTCGACACTGAGCAGCCGATTCACACTTTGCACGGTCACGAAGATGCGATTACCAGCATCTCGTATTCACGTGACGGGCGACGACTGTTGACAACTTCGTTCGACAACACAGCACGCATTTGGGATGTTCAATCCGGTAAGCAGTTGCAAGTCCTCGAAGGTCATAGTTGGTGGGTCTGGGATGCAGCCTTTTCACCGGATGAATCGAAAGTCGTCACGGCTAGTCAAGATGGAACCGCTCTCGTATGGTCGCTCGCCGACGGTACAAAGGGCCCGGCTTTTACCGGCCATCAAGGCCCTATTTATTCGGTTGCCTATTCGCCAGACGGCGAACACATCGCCTCTGGCGGCTATGACAAACGAGTCCTGATTTGGAAGCCAACCGACTTGGTTCCCTTCGACTTCAATGGCTTGTTATCGGATGAAGAAGTTCCCGAGCCAAAGTACTATCCGCTCGATGACCACACGGCGGCAGTTCGCAGCGTACAGTTCTCAGCCGATGGTAAGCTTGTGCTTAGCGCTGGGCATGACAATACCGTCAAAGTGTGGAGCGTGAACGATCCTTCACCGCTGAAGACATTGCGGGGTCACGACAGTTGGGTTCGTGCTTGCGCCTTTTCGCCCGATGGCCAATGGGTTCTGTCCGGTGGCTATGACAATCACGCTCGATTGTGGAATGTTGAAGGTTATGAGGAAGTGCGAGTGCTGCGAGGCCGCGTTCTCGAAGGGCATCTCGATGCGATCATGGCTGTTTCCTTCTCACGCGACGGGCACCAAATCGCGACTGCGAGTCGCGATCGCACTGCGAAGAGTTGGAATGCGGATACCGGCGCGGAGCTGGTCTCGTTTCGAGAGGGGCATCTATTCCTCGCTTCCGACTCGGCATTCTTTTCCGATAACAAGCGACTTGTTACCAGCGCGGTCGACAACACCGTACGCATCTGGGATGTCGCCAGCGGCGTAGAAATCAATCGGCTAGAGCGGACCGGGCGTGCGGCTGCTGTTGCCGTGTCGCACGACAGCCAGTGGATCGCAACGGGCGGCGAAACTCGAACCGCTCAGCTATGGAACGCAGAGACAGGCAAGCTGGTCAACGTGCTCGACGGACACAAGGTCGAAGTGACTGCCGTTGCCTTCTCGCCGGACGATCGATTTATTTACTCGGGCGACTCGAACGGACGCGGAGTCCTGTGGAATCGCGAAACCGGCGTACAGCTTCGCCGATTGGATTGGCACACGTCGAAAGTTGCCGCCGCAAGATTTACGCCCGACGGCAAACGACTGCTAACGGCCAGCGATGATAAGAATGTTTGCCAATGGGATGTCAGTCACCTCGCTGATGATCCAGAAACAGTAGCCCCCATCATCCCCCTATTGTTGAAGCATTCGGACTCTGTGATTTCATTGGACGTGTCCGCGGACGGCAGGCGAGCGTTGACTGCCTGCCTCGACGGCAAACTTCGCGCCTGGGATATTGCCAATGCAGCTTTGGTAAGTACCTTCAATTCGCCAGCTAGTCCTGTTTCGACGGCGGCACTTTCACGAGATGGGCGGCTCGCCGTTAGCGTTCACGCCGAAGAGCGATTGGTTCGCATTTGGAACGTCGAGACCGGGACTCCGCTGCCGAGTGGCGATAGCGGCGCATCCGACGCGTTCCTGGATTTCAACAAGCTTGGCGGACTTGTTTGGTCCGCTAGGTTCTCGAACGATGGCAACTCGCTGCTGACCGTCGGCGGAAACGAAGCGAGGCTGTGGGACATGCGGCGCGATGCCCCGGGATCGATGGGACGCGAGATGATGACGTTCAGTCCACACGCCGCGGTCGCTTCAGCGAACTTCTCGCCCGACGGACGGCGAGTCGTTACGGCCAGCTGGGACAATTCGGCTCGCATCTGGAATGCGGAGACGGGTCACGCCGAACTGAAACTCATTGGAGGTCACTCCGGTTATGTTAATAGCGCGATTTTCTCGCCAAAGGGTGAGTACGTACTAACGGCAAGCGACGACCGAACCGCAAAGCTCTGGGACTCGCAGCTAGGGACGGTGGTTCGGACTTTTGAAGGTCATGCCGGCCGAGTCCGCTTTGCGACCTTTTCTGCGGATGGCTCGTTGGTGTTGACGGCATCGGACGACAAGACGGCCCGAATCTGGCGTACGGAGTCCGCCGAAATGGTACGCGAACTTGTCGGTCACGAGTGGGCAGTGTTGAGCGCGGCCTTCTCGGCGGACGGCAAATCAGTTATCACGGGAAGCGATGACAATTCGGCACGAGTGTGGAGTGCAGAGACCGGTGAAATGATACGCATCCTTGCAGGGCATACTGCACCTGTCACATCGGTGGCATTTTCACCTGACGGAAAGCGTGCGCTGACTGCTTCCGAAGACTTTACTGCCAAGTTATGGGACGCAGAAACGGCAAAAGAGATTCTCAACTTGCGAGGCCACTCGCAAGAGGTGACATCGGCGACGTTCTCGGATGACGGTCGATTTGCCTTGACCGGCAGCCGCGATGGTACGGCGATATTGTGGTTAACAGAGCAATGGATGCCGCCGGTTCAAGGCGAGTGACAGGATGTGTGATTTTGAGTATCGCTGCCGGGCGTTGTTACGCGTGCTCGCGTCGTTCTCGGCGGTTGCCGGGTTGTTATCGGAAACAACAGTTTCAGGCGCACCCTTCGTTCCCGCGCGCGACGCGCACTGCGTCGCATTCTCTGCCGACGGAAGCCTCGTGGCGACTGGCATCTCTGGTCTATCTAACGAAGAGTTCCCACCGCGAGCACATCCCAACCCTCGCAAATGCGGAGTCGTTCAAGTCTGGTCGATTGCATCCGGGGACCGCATTCGCCGGTTTGAGACTTTCGGAGATCTAACGAAAGTCGCATTCTCCGCTGACAACCAGTTCGTAGCCGCATCACGCCTGTTCGTGACCAGCGACAAGCTGCAATTGAATGAAGTTCGCGTTTGGAATATCGAAACCGGCAAGCCGGCGTTTGTCTTTGATCGCTGCCACGCATTTAGTTTTTCACCCCACGGAAACGCGATTGCCGTGGCAAGCCAGCTTCGCTGCGTCGTCTACGACCTGACGTCGGGAGCCAAGCTAAAACAGTTTCCTGGTGTGGCAGGCGGACTCTCCTTACAGTATTCGCCAAACGGTGAAAAACTGCTAGGCGTCGTTGCGACGAGCGCTGGTTTTGAGCTACATCTCTGCGACGTTGCGGACCCAACGATCCAAGCATCGTCATCCGCGATCGACGAGCCTTTCTACACCGCAACTTTTTCGCCCTCCGGAGATATCCTGGCCTCGGGCCACCCCGGCGGAAATGTTTTGTTGTGGGATGCAAATTCACTCACTCCGATTCAACGACTTCAATCGGGCAGCCGGGGTCTCCAACATCCATTCTTCTCTCCCGATGGGAGGCTCTTGGGGTCCGGCGACCAGACGAATGGTGATGTACTGTTTTGGGATCTAAACAGCGGGAAGGAGCTTGCTCGGTACACCTTTGAAAAGGGCTCGTTCCATACCTACCGGCTTCGCAAGCCAGAAGAACGCATCGCACCAGAGCGAGATCCTCAACGATTCGTTTTCTCACCCGATGGGCGTTCGTTCTTATCCGCACCACACGGCGGGATCTTGCGACAAGTGGATACAGGGCAAGACACTCGACGCTTTGGCGATTGATTGTCGTCGGCAGCTGCAAAAGCGAGGTCACCGCGTGCGGACCCGCGACAGGAGTTCGGCGAGTCGTTCGACTGCTTGCGAGTTCGCACCACGTTCTGCGACATTCTGCAACTCGTGAGGATCGTAGTCGTGGTCATAGAGCTCACGAGCGACGATCTGCCGCGATCGCATTTCTCGCCATTCAACATATCGAAAACGCTCGGTGCGAACGGCTCGACCCATATATTTCTTAAACCTCGCGAACTGGCTGTACGCTGGTCGCGATTGAAACTCCGCGGCGCCAACCAACGCCGCTTGCAAAGATTTCCCCGCCAAGTTTGCAGAATGTTTCAGCTCGCAAAAATCACACAACGTCGGATATAGATCGATCAGTTCAACGATGGTCTTCGTGCGCTGAGGGATGATCTTTGGCCCGGAGATCAGCAAGGGGACACGCGTATCGAGTTCATAGTTCGTCATTTTGCTCCACGATGCGTGCTCGCCAAGGTGCCAGCCGTGGTCGGAACAAAGGATGACAAACGTCGAATCATCCAGATCAAGTTGCGTCAACTCGTCGATCAATCTGCCGATTTGCGCATCGACATAGCTGACACATGCCATGTAGGCCTGCCTTAACCTTAACTGCAACTCGTCACTGATCTCGCCATGATAGGGAACACCTTGATAGCTACGAAGTTCAAAGCCTCCCCACTCCGCCGCCTGCTCTCGCGATTGCGGAGGATCTGGCATCACTAGGCCAACTCGACGAGCGAACCCAACATAGGCATCCGAGTTGAAGTACGCCATGATCGGGGCGTCGCGCGGGGGTTCGCGGTTCTCCGGTAACCAATTCGCTTGTGGTGAGTAAAGATCGAAGTACCGCTCCGGAGCGACAAACGGCAGGTGCGGTCTCCGGAATCCAACTGCCAGAAGAAATGGTTGGTCCTTCACGGTCCGAAGTGTCGCAATCGCTGCATTGGTCATCTGTCCGGCGAACAACGCGTCGTCCGGAACCTGAGGAGCCTGCATCACGGGGCAGTCATCACGAGATTGGATTTTGGTCGGCACAGCTGCCCGCTTTTCAAACGCCACCTTGGAAATCGCATCGAGATCGGCAATCGCGAGCATCTCGCTTTCCCGGCCCGGCATACTGACTGCTGCCCAATCTTCGGCCACATCCCAACCGTCGTGATACACTTTACCGAATGATTTTGTGTAGTAGCCTGCGACGGTGAAACAGCGAGGCAGAGACGCATGGTCGGGGTAAGTCTCTCGAAATCGCGTTAAGTCATCAATGCGGTGGTCGTAGACACGCGTTTGATCCGGGCGCAATCCGGTGAGCAAGGACAAACGCGATGGTCCGCACTTCGCAATTTGGCAATAGGCTCGATCAAAGACGACGGAACGCGTTGCCAGGCGATCAATGTTGGGAGTCTGTATGTGTTCAGCTCCGTAACAACCAAGCATGGGCCGCAGATCATCAACGATGATCATCAGCACGTTCGGCCGTCGACCGCTCTCTGCAGCATCAACGGAGCGATTCGACAGGACCGCGAGCGGCGTTATCAGCACCATAAGCACTAGGATGGACGCACGCACGGCATGCGAGGCTATGCGGGAGAGCTGTCGTTGATCTGCCATGTACTTGTATTCCATAATAGGTCGACGGCGATACTGCGGCCTCTCGTGCAATCGACTCGCGATTACTCACACTCACACAAACCTAAGCGTACTGTACGCCAGCTGGATTGACGACCAGAATTTGGCGAGCCAGATCACTGGCGCGCCGCGCAACTGCGCTGTTGTCACTCCCCACAACGACACTCCACCATCGGCCACCCACCGCCATGAAAACGCTGACATTTCTGAGCATTCTGCCAACTCTGGCGATACTTCCGACGTCTCCTGGCGCAGCTAACGAAGACCTGCCGAATATCGTGATTGTACTCGCCGATGATTTAGGCTGGGGCGATCCCAGGTGTTATCAGGCCGACTCGAAAATTCCGACACCCGCGATCGATCGACTCGCCGCCGAGGGACTACGGTTCACTGATGCGCACACACCTTCGTCGGTTTGCACTCCGACACGCTACGCGCTGCTAACCGGGCGTTATGCATGGCGAACTCGGTTGAAGGCGGGCGTACTCGATGGATTCGATCCGCCCTTGATTCAAGAGAACGAAGATACTCTCGCCAGTTTGCTCAAGCGTTCCGGATATCGGACGCATTGCGTCGGAAAGTGGCATCTTGGATTGCAGTGGACACGAAAGGACTCGTCGCTGGTGGAAGACCGGGATACTGCCAAAGGCTTTCGCCAGGGAGCTGACGTTGACTACTCGTTGCCGTTTCGAGGCGGTCCGATTGATGTGGGGTTCGACAGCTACTTCGGCATCGCCGCCTCTCTGGATATGAGTCCGTATTGTTTCCTGAAAAACGATCGCGTTGTCGCCGTCCCAAACGTACTCACCGAGGAGAATCGTGACGGGATGTTTATGAACCAGGTCGCCGGAGTAACAACAGAAGATTTCAAGTTGGTGGATGTGTTGCCACGAATAGGTGCCGAAGCCGCTGATATCATCCGAGCATCAAAGGACGATCCAACGCCTTTCTTTTGTTACGTACCGTTAACGTCTCCTCACCTTCCGGTTGTCCCCACGCCAGAATCCGAAGGCAAGAGTCACGCTGGAAGCTACGGAGATTTCGTCGTAGCAACAGACAGTGCGTTGGCCAACATCTTGACCGCCCTGGACGAAACCAAACAGACCGAAAACACACTTGTGCTGTTTACCAGCGACAACGGAGGGCTGTTCCATTGGTGGGACTTTCGCGCGCCGGACGATGGGGGCAGCGCGCCAAAGACCCCGCGTGGCGAGCACCTTCGCGAATTCCAACACCAGAGTAATGCCGACTGGCGAGGAACGAAGGCAGACATCTATGAGGGCGGGCACCGCGTACCGTTCTTGGTGCGTTGGCCCGCCAAAGCGAAAGCAGGTCGCACGATCGACCGCACCGTCGAACTCACGGACGTCTTTGCAACAGTCTCTGAGATTGCCGGGCAAGCGGGCACAGGAAGTTCAGGGATGGACAGCTTCTCGTTACTGCCTTTGATCGACAATAGCAACAGTGCCCCGGGTCGCAACTTCGCGATTCATCATTCCCTGTCGGGAATGTTCGCAATTCGACATGGCGATTGGAAGTTGATCGATGGACGAGGGTCCGGCGGATTTACAAAGCCACGCACGGTTCAAGATGGTGGTCCGGCGGGACAGCTTTATAACCTGAGGATCGATCCCCAGGAGACAAAAAATCAGTACACAGCCGAACCCTCCATAGTGAATCGATTAAAGCAGCTGCTCGCTAGGGTGCAGTCGACAAGTGCGCGAGCCGCAGCAGCAGTGCTGGGCCAGAACGATGCCGGAAGCTCGCGGGAGCTATCGTTTACGCCACGTCTTTAGATTCGCGAGGGTTAATGATAGAGCGGTCGCTACTGCATTCGAGTCGGGCGAAACGCCGGCCTGGATATTGTCACGGACTAAAGTTGCATTCAGTCAATTCTGCTAGAATTTGCGTGCCGGTCGCTGCGGAAGTCATGTTGTTCAAGCTCGCAGGAGTCAACTTATGTATTGTCGTATCGTAACGGGGTTGCTTCTAGCAAGCTCGGCGGTGTTTGTCCCAGCGGCGGTTGCGGAAGGGATTGACGACCAAACCTTTCAAGCTCGCGACGTGTTCGGAATCGAATACGCTTCAGATCCACAGATCTCGCCCGATGGAAGTCAGGTTGTCTACGTCCGCAATTTCATGGACATCATGACTGACCGGCAGCGATCTAATCTGTGGATCGTCAATATCGACGGAAGCCATCACCGTGCGTTGACCACCGGCAACCGCAACGATGCGTCGCCCCGCTGGTCGCCGCAGGGAGACCGCCTGATCTATCTCTCGAATTCAGATGAGTCGACGCAGGTATATTGTCGTTGGATCGACGGTGGAGATACGGCAAAGTTGACCAATCTGACGGCGTCACCTCGCGAGTTGGTCTGGTCGCCCGATGGTCGGTCGATCGCGTTCTCAATGCTTGTTGAAGAAGAGGGCGATTCGTTTGCCGAGCTTCCCAAGAAGCCTGAAGGAGCCGAATGGGCCGAGCCGCCCAAGTTGATTCGCAAGACACGATATCGGGCCGACGGGGCCGGCTACCTCCGCGACGGCTTTCATCAACTGTTTGTGTTGTCTGCCGAAGGAGGAACGCCGCGGCAATTGACGCAGGGCGAGTTTGAGCACGACGAGACACCGTCGTGGTCTCGCGACGGCAAACATTTGTATTTCGCGGCGAATCGGCACGACGCTTGGGAGTTGAATCCGCTCCGGGAAGATATCTTTGAACTCGATGTGGCAAGTCGCGAGGTTCGCAGGCTCACCGACCGCGACGGGCCTGATGTCAATCCGGTTGTCTCACCCGACGGTACAAAGATCGCCTTCATCGGCTTCGACGACAAATTCGAAGGCTATCAGATCAACCGGCTGTACGTGATGGAGCGCGACGGCAGCAACCGGCGGTCGCTTACTGCCAGTTTCGATCGCAGCGTTGAATCTCCGGAGTGGCGTGCTGACGGCGCGGGACTCTTCGTCAAGTACGACGAACGAGGCGACACGAAGCTGGCGTTCGTCAACCTCGAAGGACAAGTGGAAGAAATGGCACACCACGTCGGCGGCACGACGATTGGTCGACCGTATTCCAGTGGTTCTTTCTCGTCGGCTCCCGATGGGCGAATTGCATTTACGCTCACGCGGCCACATCACCCGGCCGATGTCGCAGTGACGCAGCGCGATGGCAGCTTGCGTCGTCTCGTAGACTTGAACCGCGATCTCTTTGACCACAAGCAACTCGGCAAGGTCGAAGAATTAGAATTCGCGTCCAGTTTTGATGGTCGCGAAATTCAAGGCTGGATCGTCAAGCCGCCGGATTTCGATCCTAACAAAAAGTATCCGCTGATCCTCGAAATTCACGGTGGTCCGTTTGCGAATTATGGCGATCGATTCACCGCCGAGATTCAGCTATATGCGTCCGCGGGGTACGTTGTGCTCTACATTAACCCACGCGGCAGCACCGGATACGGTCACGAGTTCGGCAATCTGATCCACCACAAGTATCCGGGCAACGACTTTGACGACTTGATGTCCGGCGTCGACGCGGTGATTGGTCGGGGCTATATCGACGACGAGAATCTGTTCGTCACGGGCGGCAGCGGAGGAGGAATCCTGACGGCGTGGATCGTCGGCAAGACCGATCGCTTCCGCGCTGCTGTGTCTGCGAAACCTGTGATCAATTGGTACAGCTTCGCACTCACGTCCGACGCTTATCCCTACTTTGCCCGCTATTGGTTTGATGGATTGCCCTGGGAAATCCCGGACGAGTACCTGCGGCGTTCGCCACTGTCGCTGGTTGGCAACGTGACAACTCCCACGATGCTGTTGACGGGCGAAGTGGATTATCGAACCCCAATCTCGGAATCCGAACAGTTCTATCAGGCGTTGAAGCTTCGCGGCATTGACACCGCCCTCGTGCGGGTGCCGGGCGCATCGCACGGCATCGCCGCGCGGCCAAGCCATCTGATCGCTAAGGTCGCCTACATCCTGAAGTGGTTCGAGACGTACCGAGAGTCGAAATAGAACCTCTAACTCACTTCTCTCCCGCCGCCAGCAGCTTTGCCAGAGTCTCTGCCAGGTTGTTCAAGACGTCACGGTTAGGAAGCGTGATGGTCAGCCGCTGTTGGCCCTGCTCATCTTCCTCCACGCAGTCGGCCAAGTTCTGACGCAGGTTGCTAACGACTTCCGGCGCGGGGGGCGCTGAGGTTGTGTCTTGCGCAACCAGTTCGCCAAGGAAGTTGAAGACGGCTCCGAGCATCTCACCGCCGGCGGCGGCTACGCGCTCGCGGTGCTGATTGAAGCGATCGAGCTCGTGTTCCGCTTGCTGCTGCGAAGTAATATCAAGCGGCGCTTCCGGCTTGGCACCGATCAGCACTTCCAGCCGCCGCTTCATCTCTTCCATGTGGCTGATGAAGTCGACTTGCGACACGTCCGATTCGGCATCCAGTGCGGCAAGCGCCAGTTCCTGCTTGTTCGACAGCGTCGCCAGCAGGTTCTCTTCCAACGTGTTTTCCGTCACCAGCAGAAACACCTGGACCGGTCGCTTCTGGCCCATACGGTGAGCGCGCGCGATGCGTTGTTCGAGGATTGCGGGGTTCCACGGCAGATCGACGTTGATGATCGTGTTCGCCGCCTGCAGGTTCAGCCCCGTCGAACCGGCATTGGTGGTGATGAACAGCTTGCAGTCGCGTTCGTTCTGAAAGCGGTGGACGAGCTGTTGTCGCTTCTTCTGCGGTACCGAACCGTCCAGCCGCACGTAGTCGAGCCCGTGCTTTTGCAGAATCGGCTCGATCAAGCCGAGCATCGTCGTCCACTCGGAAAACAGAACCGCCTTGCGATTCTCTTCCGCGAACAGTTGCTCGACCAGTTCGTCCAGCCGCGACAGCTTGCTCGAATACGAAGGCTCCTGCTTGTCCACAAGGAACGTGCTGTTGGCGGACATGCGGCACATCAGCAGCGCCGTGCGAAGCTGCAACAAGTCCATCTCGGTGAGGAACGGCTTGTTGGTGATCATCGTCACCTTTCGCATGTTCCCCTGATGGATATCGTATTGTTCTCCCGTGGGAGGGATGCGGATGATCTCGGTCGTCCGCGGAGGAAGTTGGTCGAGGACACCGTCTCGCGTGCGACGCAGCAGGATCGGCTTCAGGTTGGCCCGCAATTCGTCGAGGTTTTTGTAACCGATCACTTTGCCGTTCTCGTCGACGACGCGATGGCGGTTGAAGAAACGAAAAGCCGGCGCGAGCCTCCGGTCGTCGATGAACTGCACGACCGAAAACAACTCGTCCAGGCGGTTTTCGAGCGGCGTGCCGGAAAGGACGAGTGCGAACGGCGACTTCAAGCTCTTGACGATGTTGCTGGTCTTCGCCTCCCAGTTTTTGATCCGCTGCCCTTCGTCGAGGATGATCAAATCCCATTTGACGCGTTCGATCGACAACAAATCGCGCAGCACCTGTTCGTAGTTACAGACGGTGAAGAAACAATCGTTGTCGTATTGCGAAGCCCGTTCCTCGGCCGAGCCGATGACGAGTTGCACGTCGCGATTGGAGAAGCGGTGGACTTCGTTTCGCCATTGCGATTTCAGTGACGTGGGGCAGATGACCAGCACCTTGCGGATGCCGGCTTCCTGAGCCAGCAGCTCGGCGACGCCGACGCCTTGAATCGTCTTGCCAAGGCCCATGTCGTCGGCCAGCACAGCCCGGCCCGCTCCAACGGCGAACGCGATCCCGTCCATCTGATACGGCAGCAACTCAGCCTTGAGCAGACTCGTCCGCAACGGATGTCGAGCCGGATCGCGGCGAATCTCGTCGCTCAGCGATTTGATCCTCGCCGCGAAGAGCCTTTGCTGAATCAGCTCTTCCGCGTCGGGATACACCGTGACGGGAAAACCATTTTGCTCGAGCTTGCCGATGCAGCGGACAAGCTTCTGCGCATCGTCAATGTCGCAATCGAGAAACTGTTTGGCGATCTGTTCGGCTTCAGGGTCGAGTTGGTCCGGCGCAGCCAATTGGAGCGCTATCTCGCCCTCGTAACGCACATAGACCTCGAACGACTTGCGTTTCGGCGAACGAAGCCGCTTCCCCGAGAACTTCGATCGCACTCGCTCAAGCGCGTAGATCAAATGCTTGCACGTCCCCAGCGTATTCGTGCGGAAGTCGGGACACGAACAATACGATTCGCCGCGTTCCGCACCGCGCAGCGCCAACCGATACGACTTGCCCGACGTGGCGCTGGTCAGGACATAATCCGTCCAAGCCTGTTTTGGATCGGCCGACTTCAAGCGGTACTTCTCCTCTTTCGCACGCTGCGCCCGTTCGGCGATGGCTCGCTCGACGAGTTGTTCCTCACCCAAATGTTCAAGCGGAATGTCCATGATCGGCGCGTCCGATAGGCCGAGCGTGTATTTGTCGTCCAGGATCAACGAGAACGCCGCGCCGACGTGTTTGCAAGTCTCGTCGCATACGGTGCAATTCCAACGCAGCCGGTTCCGTTCAGAAGTCATCAGCGTGATGGTGACGATCGGCTGTTGCGGCGGATCGTAGTCGTTCAGTTTCAGCCGAAAGAGATCGTCGCCCAGATAGACATCACGATCGACGTCGATGTTGTCGTACTCGGCCCCATGCTTCAGCAGCTCCTTGCCCGTTTCGCCGAGAAGCTGGCAGGTCGACACATACGTCAGCCGCGACAAGCGATCCCGCAGCGTGAGCTTTTTGCTCTTCTTTGTCTTCATGACGGCACTCCTTTTGGTGGCGGGCGATGGGCAGATCAGCGTCTACCTTTGTTGATTCCGAGCTTCTTGCGGCGGAGCTTTTCGCGAGTCTTCCGCTCGTTGGGAGAGAGACGCTGTTGAACGGGTGGCTTCTTCGTCTCCGACGCAGATGGCGGCAGCGCGTGCGAAGGGGCGTTCTTTGGTGCAGCCATGACTGACGCGTTATATGCCAGCATGAATTCGCTCAGGCCTTCCTGCGTCGTCATATCGAACCCTGCGTCCCTGCCCTTCGCGAAGAAAGACTTGGCCATGCCGAAGTTGTTTGGATTGGCTAACTCGCGGTGCAGTCTCCGTTCCGCATTGCCATCGAGGTGCTTCAAGATCGCGCCCGCGTTCGCCAGGTCGTATTCACGTTGCAAAAACTCCCAGAACGCCCGCAACTCGCTGATGATCTCCGCAGCCGAGTCCGGTTCCGCCGACACCTTCCGCGGAAACAACTGAAACAGCACTTCGTCCACGTCGCGTACAGAGAGTTCGTGCGGCAGACTGCCAACATAAATAAGGGAGTAATACAGGAACGAGTGGGCCCAGCCGATGCCCCCAGTCAACTCGTAGTATGCCGTCCCTTCGGGCGAGTCGACGAAGAGCTGCATCAACTCGTCGCGATAGTCCTCGACTCCCGAGTCGCTGTCCCACTCCCCGTCTTCATTCCGTGGCGGGTGACAAAGATCGAACATGGTCTCCTCCTTGACGGCTCGAACTGTTGAAGAAACCAATGTGATGCATCCGCACCAGACGGTCAAGAGATACCGTCTACCAGCGGCATCATCATTACTCGGTCGCCGCCGGCTTGGGCTGCCCCAGCAACTCGCAAAGGTCAAGAAAATGCTGCTGGCATACGCTGCGTTCAGACAGCGTTACCGCTTGCCATTTGTTGATGAATTCTTGAGGTGTCACACTCTGCCCTCGTTATCAAGTATTGCGAAGGCCGCAATTCTAGCGAACGAAAGCCCCGCCTCCCAGTTCGGGCTTGCCTGGCGCTAGGTGGATGGACTTTTCGGCCTGGGGAGAAGAGAATCATTCCCGCACGGAATACGTTGTGAGCGACGCAGTTTCGTGGTACAAGTGGTCGACATCAACTGAAAGGGGGTAGGTGTGGTTCACGCTGCCACGCCTTCACGGCCAATGCTTTCCGCCAAACGAGTCGGCTGGCGACTTCGCGCGTGGATTGCGGTTCGACGTTTGCCGTGCTTGCCAATAAGGGGAAAGTCGCCGTGAAGTTTCGTTGCCAGTTTGACTACTATCCTCAGCCGTTTGGGCCGGAGCAGTATCTGCGGGAGATGCTGGTAGAGGTTGTGGGCCTGACGCACGCCGGTGAAGATGCGCTCTTCGCAAGGTTGGCAATCGATCATCTTGACTTGGGACGGGCCGAACTGTCGAGCGAACGAGTCTACGAAATCTGCGACGCTGATTCCGCTGGATGGGAGCAAGTTTACTCCGCACTGTTTGAGCCGGGGACCGAAGCCGAGTGGCGCGCAGACTTCGACTTTCACGAAGTTGTAACTCACCTCGCATTCATGCATCGCGCCGTCTTTCATCCATGTGTCAGAGAGTGGCAGTCATTCATACTGGACCATGTTGCCAATCTCTTCGGCAAAGACTCTGCGTTCCTCATGTGGAAGGGGCAGACGGACTTGACCGATAGGCAGCTATCTCAATTGGGGTATCGCATTATCGCCGGTGAAGGACTGCTCATGCGTCCCAACATGCTGCCGATCGATTACGAGGCAGAATGCGAAGGGCTAAATGCCCTCGATATCGACGTCCCGGAAGATTCCGTTGGCTACGTCGAAGAAGCGTGGAAGGAACAGTGACTTCTTTATTCGTCTTTAAAGCCGAGTGACGGACGTCAGAGTGGCACTGCTTGAGCGAAGGCCGTTTGGATTGTGTGGAGGAGGTCCGCACTGCCAACCGCTGGCAGGTAATCTAACGACTGAATTCGGCGTGCTTTACTACAAGAGCGGGTGACGCGATTCGAACGCGCGACAGGCAGCTTGGGAAGCAGAGTCTTAGGAGTGCTGATAAGGCTTTGAAGTTCTTACGATGCAAGGCATTGTATCCAATGCCGGCGCTGTTGCAACAACTTGCATCAGGTGTTGCGTTCTCTTGTGAATTCGGGGTATCGAGGCCATTCGGTGGTAATGGTGGTAGAGCCGAGCGTACATCGCTCGAACTATCGACCTTGTTTCCACAACTGCTCGCTGTTTCTACGAACATCGTCATCGATCGCGATTGCCTGATATAGGCTAGGGACGCTCTGCCCCGATCGGATCGATATGCAGCGTTACCATCTCTTCATATTTGGATGCGGCAGTGACAGCTGCTTCCTCTTCGCCGGGAGGCGGATTCTTTCCCTTTGGTGAGGGCTTGCCTTCGGGAGGAAGCGCCAACTCCAGTGCTTCAAGTACCATTAAGAGCTGCGTCTGCGTTAGCGTGCCCTCCAGCGAAAGAATTACGAAGTGACATCTATTGGGGCATGGCTCGGCATCGATCGGTTGATACTGGGCGATCCACTTGTCATCGATCTTTGCAAAAAACTCATTGAGTTTGTCGAGACTTATCTCCCAAACGTGCTTGTACTGATCTGCATTTGGATGCACGAATATCGAACAAGACGGACTTGTCGTACATTTGACCTCATTCACAGAAAACGAAAGGCGACCATCCTCGTCCGTCCACTGCCACCTCACTGCCTTCTTAATCTTCAGCTTACGTCCGTACTTC
Organism: Planctomycetaceae bacterium; assembly: GCA_020638995.1. GTDB lineage: Bacteria > Planctomycetota > Planctomycetia > Pirellulales > Pirellulaceae. The sequence continues at coordinate 1,033,324 of JACKHM010000004.1, read as the reverse complement.
GGGTCACGCTCGTAATGAAGCGCCACCTCCGAGGACTGGAGATTGCGAAAGTAGTTGCCGCCGCTAACCGAATCCCCACGGGCCAAACTCGGTGGCTTTTGTGAGGCGAGGCACGCCTGTCTATTTTGCCCCATGTGACTCCTGCTGAAAATGCTGAATCACGTCAAAAGCGTTATGAAACACGCGAGCGTGTGGAATTGGAATTCCCGCATTAGTTTGCTCTAAAACCAAAACGCGAACTGTAACGCCTGGCCACGGCAGCTTCGCTGGCTGCACTTCCCACTGAATGACTTTATTGTTGAGTTGCCACTCTACGGCAACGTGGCCGAGCGGTGCTTTGAACACTTGTACTTCAGCATCGTTTTCCTCGCCAATAGAGATGCACGCACGCAGGAGTTTCTCGGCAGAATCCCTGGCAAACGCGTGTGATGGTCCTAAATCCTCACTACCGTTACGTAGTTCTTCGATCTGATTGACCAAGTTGTCGGGAAGGGCGGTTAACGCTGGCGGAGGCAACATCCCTAAACAAATGCGAGTCCTGGCTTCAGCAAGCTGCGTGATGCCATCAACTTGTTCCCACACCTTGCCAATTTCTGAGATTGCCCGATCAGCAGGAAGACTTGTTGCAGTATGTCTAATCGCTGACTTGATCCTCTCAACACTTGCCTTCCAGCTTGTCATTTGTCCGATGCTTTGGACATCGCCAACGTGGCCATGCACCTTCTTCAAACCATCTTCCGTCTGAAGTGAAGCCACAAAAGACTGGTCTGCATGTTCCTCCATAACGCCTTCGTCGACCAAGTACATTTTCGACACTGGCTTCTTGCCCGCAGCAGCCCTAGAAACGATCTGGCGTTGTGCTTGCAAGAATAACTGTCCCATTGCAACCTCTTCGATTGCAGTTTTTGTCGTCGCAGCCATAGTTACTCACTAAGAGTTGCAGATGTCCGTGGGATCGTTACGTTGTGATTAGCTGAGAATTCCTTCAGAATGGCGAGCTTGTTTCGAGCGTCATCGACCTTCTGACATAAGTCTTTCAGCTGCTCCTCCGAAAGATGGATATCGAGTTTAGTAGAGTTTCCAGCGAGTTCGAGGTGCAAGGTGGTGACTGGTATGGCACCCAGCACCTCAGTCCGTTCAGCATTCAGAATTGGTCGAAGGTCGCAGATAAGTTGTAAATCCGCCAACTCATCTCCGAGTACGTCGGCAAGGTGCTCAGACTTGTGCTGAAGTGCTAATCCACGGGGGACTACGGCGAGTTGTTCGATCCGCGTGCAGAATTCTGCTCGCTCGTCAGGCTCAAGCGTAGTCATTGTGTCATTTATCACGCGAGAAAATGCCTTGAAGGAGTCCTCTAGCGGCTCTTCAGCGTCCCGCAAAATCGAACTGACTCTGCTGACGACCTTTGCGACAGCTTTGCCATCTTCCCCTAATAACTCCGACGCGAGTTCCTGGACAGCTCTTCGATCTAAGAACCCAGTACTCTGCCGTAATGCATCGGTCAGTCGGGCGTATGAATCTTCGCTAAGAGCAAGGATTCTACGTGCGTCTCCGACGAAGTCCTCGTCCTGAGCCAAGTGCGAAACCAACATATGGACGGGCGGCGAGCCGTGTACCGTGAGAGAAAATGAGCGTCGCATTTCACCGTCCAAAACTCAAACCGGCTACCCGAAGCTATTCGTCACTTCTGACACGCCTTACACTTGGAAAGTGCGAAAAGGCAGGTGGGGAACTGAAAGATTCCCACGAACGCCAACCGATATCGGGACTTCTAACGTACCAAGCCAAATACCCTAGTGAATCTATTAGACTACGTCAATTATACTCAGTAAGTTCAATGATAGCTTAGTGAGACGTCCAAAGCGGTTAGGGCCATCCTGAAATACCACCCCCCAGATGAGCCACATCAAGACCGGTAGTATTTACCGCCGAACTACAAATCAGTTTTAGTCTGAATCCACAGCGTTGCCTTGGGGAAACTACGACATTACCAAGTGCAGGCACGCGTTATGGGCATCGGCTCCCAAACTTCCAGCGGGAAAACCCAGCGGCAAAAAAACACAAGATCTTATGGTTCGGCCCCGTCTTCACGGAAACCGGACATGCCCCCAACAAGCCAACGCGGTCGGATTCCAGATTCGAGCCAATTGAACTTGTCCGATAGCCCCTGATTTCTGTACACAAACGACCGTCTGTGTACATGGACATGCATGCCTGCAAGGCATATATTGAGGGCAGAGTCAAACATTCAACCGGAGGGGAAAACAATGAAAGTTATCGGCTACATCCGAGTCAGCACAGACGAACAAGCCAGCAGCGGCCAAAGCCTTGACGCACAACGAGCGAAGTTGGAAGCCTACGCCAGTCTTTATTAGCTGGAGCTTGTCGAAGTCATCGTGGACGCTGGACAATCCGGCAAGACGTTGAATCGTGAGCGATGTGGTAAGATTCGCTTCGGTTACGAATTGGCCGAAGACGGCAAGACGCTGGTTGAAAATTCCCTAGAGCAAGATGCGATTCGCTTGATTGAATCACTGAAGACAAAAGGCGAGTCCCTGCGAAGCATCGCAGACGAGTTAACGATTCGCGGAATTCTCACGAAGGAAGGCAACGCAAAATGGACGCACACAGCCGTAAGCCGAATTCTGAAGAGAGCAGCGTAGCGAAGGATTACGACGCATTAGAGGAAGTTCTGCGGAAGCTTCCAGCCGATCGGAATGAGGCGTTTAGGGAATTGATCGATGAGCAAGAGCAAGACGAAACGGAAGACGCTGGCGGAGCAGATTCGCCAAGCGATAATTGACAGCGGCATAACGCAATATCGAATCGCAAAAGATACCGGCATTAGTCAGCCGTTGTTAACTCGATTCGTCAACGGTGACCGGGGAATATCACTCGACACAGCCGACAAGCTAATCGAGTACCTCGGGCTAGAGCTACGCGAGTGCCGATGAACTGACGCTATGGGGCACAGGACGCGCAGGAGCAAGCCTGGGAACCGAATGCAGGTATGGTGTATTGAAGCGTGTCGGATAGTCACCGCCTAAACCGGCTGGTGCGGGGCCTCACGCCGTGCCGGTGTGGGAGCTAAACACCCCCGTCTACTTGATTATTTGGCTTTGTCACTTGGCGGAGGCTGTTCCATTTGTTTCATCCATGCCATCGGACCTGGCGAATCAGTTGGCTTCTTGCCCCACGAACCGTACTCGCATTCAAATCAGTCGAACGAATCTACATCTCACTGAGTATCTTCGCTTTGGTCGCATTGAACTCTTCCTGTTCAATCAACCCTGCCTCAAGCATCTGCTTGAGCTTAGTGAGTCGCGCGAGTGGGTCGTTATGTGCTTGGTGCGTCGTTCCATCACTTGCAACAACGGGCTGTTGCTGGATTGGCGAATTCACGACGATATTATTCGCTCCAGCTCGACTTTCCTCCATTTGCCGAAGTCGTCGCAACTCAATCATCTCCTCTTCTCGCTGCTGCGCGATTCTATAGATTCGCCGTGCTTGGGCTTTGGGCAGATAGCCAATACTTACTCTGCTACCACGAACGCTAACGACGCTAAAGTCGGCAAACATGACGCCTTCGCTAACATGGGCGTCGTGTAAGTCGAGCCAACGATACTCGAACAATTGGTTCGACAAAAGATAGTGATGGTTAGCGACTTGCGGTCGCGGGAGGTAGTTGAGTCCTCCTGGGAGGGTGGGCCTATCGCTCGACGATGACACGAAACGCGAACGCATCGCAGCCAAGTTGACTGGGACCGATGGCGGCACGCCGATTCCGTTTGCACCAGCGTTTGCACCAACTACCGGCGATTCGAGTAAATCGGGGGCAACTGCTGACAAGAGCGACCGTCGAGCGATCGAAGAGGAACGCGACGCGCGACACGTCGTAAGTCTTGACCATGTCAAAAGAAAACAGCCAATGACAAGTTCTGTCATTGGCTGTTCGCAAGAGCGGGTGACGCGATTCGAACGCGCGACAGGCAGCTTGGGAAGCTGCTACTCTACCAACTGAGTTACACCCGCGTCGGAAATTACAACCACGATTATAAGGATCGAAATGCAGTTGTACTAGCCATTTCCGTGAACCAAGCGTGGCCGTAACTTTCCAAGCGACGTGCGCCCAAAGTAATTCAGCGATCGTGACTCGAATCCCGGTTGCCTTATCCAGCTCGTTCCTGCCCGGATGCAATAGCGCGGGCGAGATCTTTCGGCAACATCGATTGCTAAACCGCGATAGCTTCTTCCGAATCGACATCACACGTCTGTTCCAGCTTGGAACCGAGTTCCGCAGCTTCTAATCGCGCCGCCAAGCGGTTGAATTCGTCTGCAAAGTCGCTCCAAAAGTCGCCGTCACGAAACGAGATCGGGCGAACAGGCTTGCCGGCAGCCAAATCGCGCATGGCGTTCTTCAGACGAATCATTGGCCCGACAAAGCGATGGCTCAAGCGGAGCAGATCCCACACAATAACGGGAACGATAATAAAAGAAGCCAGCAGCGATGGCCAGAAGTCCAACCAAGATTGATAGAGCAGCGAAGTGATCGTCACACCTTCCTGTGCACCAACCGCGAGCGTAACTCCGATGGGAAATCCTGCCAGCACGCAGAAGATCCCCCAGCAGGCAACGATCCAATAGATGGTTACTCGGCGGATCAATGCCCCTTGGACGCCTTTGTCAACATACAATCTCTGTCGCTTGATGCGCATTGATTTAACCCTTTACTGAGTCGCGTGGTGCAGGCCGCAATCCGCGCGAAGGTCTGATTCACGACCCCACCCAAAACGCCTGCCACGCGCATGACAGGCCTATTTACTTCTCAACCCTAGCTCATGATGTGGTGTTCCACCAAGAATTCTGTCCAATCTTCCTCTTGGGCGACGTGTTCGCTTCTCCCGCCATTAAGTACGATGACGAAGTCTGTTAAATTGGAACGCAGCCACCGGTTTTCTCTGCATGGAAATCTCGATGCATTACCGTTACGATCCGAACATTCGGAGTCTGTTTATCGTTAGCCTCTTCCTGTCGCTCTCGTGCGGCGGTGTCGCTCACGGCGATTCGCCGTCTCCCATCGGTCGCAGGGTTGAAGAGTTTCAACTAAAGGACTTCCGCGGAAAAACTCACTCGCTGGGAGACTTGCGAGACAAGCGACTGGTCGTGCTGGCATTTCTAGGAACCGAGTGCCCCCTCGCAAAGCTTTACGGGCCGCGCCTCGCCAGGCTCGCTGATGAGTTCGCCAAGGCTGACGTAGCGTTCGTCGGAATCAACTCGAATACGCACGACTCGAATTCCGAAATCGCAGCCTACGCACAGCGCCACAACCTTGATTTCCCGATACTGAAAGATCTGGGAAACCATGTGGCCGATGCATTGGGGGCGAAGCGGACACCCGAGGTCTTTGTCTTGGACCAGGATCGAATCGTTCGCTATTGGGGGCGAATCGATGACCAGTATGGCGTCGGTTACGTTCGCGACGAACCCACGCGACACGATCTTCGCGTCGCGATTGAAGAGCTGCTGTCTGACAGGCCAGTAAGTCAACCGGTGCGTGCCGCAGTCGGTTGCCACATTGGACGCGTCAAGACGCCGAACGAGTCAGCTGCGATTACTTATTCCAATCAAGTCGCTCGCATCCTTCAACGGCAGTGTGTCGAGTGCCATCGACCGGGCGAGATCGCGCCGTTTTCATTGACCAGCTACGATGAAGTCGTCGGTTGGGCGGATACCATCGCCGAGGTGATTGAAGAACAACGCATGCCGCCTTGGCACGCGAACCCACAGCATGGGCGCTTCAAAAACGAGCGGTTGATGACTGATGACGAAAAGCAAATCATCTACGAGTGGGTCGCGAGCGGAGCGCCGCAGGGTGATCCAACACAGTTGCCTGAGCCGATCGAGTATGTCACGGGCTGGCGACTTTCGCGCGAGCCCGAAATGATTGTGGCGATGCGAGATCGGTCGTTCGTTGTACCGGCAGAGGGAACAGTTGAGTATCAGTACTTTATCGTCGACCCGAAATTCACGGAAGATAAATGGATTCGTGGCGCTGAAGTGCTGCCAGGCAACCGTTCGGTCGTCCATCATGCGATTGTATTCTTTCGTGCGCCGGAAGAGAGCTCCCGGGACGGACTTGGCTGGCTGACGGCTTATGTGCCGGGTCAGAGCAGCTTTGAATTGCCGGCACATCAAGCTAGATACGTACCAGCGGGTTCAAAGTTCGTATTCCAGATGCACTACACACCAACAGGCTCTCCGGAAGAGGATTTAACGCGCGTCGGCTTGCTGTTCAGTGACGCTGCCGAAGTCTCCGAAGAACTGCTGACATTGGTTGCAATCAATCACGACTTTGAGATCCCGCCATACACAGCCGGCTTTCCGATTCACGCCACTCGCAGTGAGTTCCCCCGCGGCGCCAAGCTGCAAGCGATCGCGCCGCATATGCACGTCCGCGGTCGCTCCTTCCGTGTCGACGCCGTTCAGGCTGGCTCGAATGAAGGCTCTCAAGTGCTGCTCGACGTGCCAAATTATGATTTCAACTGGCAGCACGCGTACGCCCTCGCCGAACCATTCTCGCTGGATGGTGGATTGCGTTTGGAATGTACTGCATTGTTCGATAACTCCGAGCGTAACCTCGTCAATCCCGACCCATCGATCACGGTACGTTGGGGTGATCAAACATGGGAAGAAATGATGATTGCCTTTCTCGAAGTATCGATACCTGTCGATCGAGATCGGCACCGGCGACAACGAGAATCGCCTCCTTTATCCCAGGCACAACAAGTCGCGGCGGAGCAAACTGCAGAAGCGTTAATTTCACGCTTTGACAGCGATGGTGACGGCGTGGTTCGGCGAGAAGAGACTCCGAAGGCATTTGCGGCGTTTGCTTTCGGTCGAATCGACAAAAACGGCGACAAGATCATTACGATCGACGAAGCTCGTACGGCTTCGCTGCAATCAGTCCGCGACAAAGCGAATGGAAGCGGGTCGTGATTCTGATTCGATTCCTCGCAGACGCTGTTACTCGGCATCGCTTCCTGACCGCCTTGGCAATGGCACTCGCCACAGCTTTGGCCATTTGGGGGCATTTGTATGTTCCTCCCCCGCCGTCGGAAGCGGACCCGGACGCTCCTGCCAATTCAGGGTCTCGATTACGCGTCGCGACCAGTGACGGCGAGGGCATTGCTTCCGACTGCTTCCTTGTTGTCGAGACGGACGATTTGTTCAATCCAGCAAGCGTCGCTGCACTGCGCCATGTTGTTGGGAAGGTTGAATCGCAGCCCTATATCGACTCCGTGATGTGGATTGATACGATCCCCGTATTGAATGTTTTTGGGCTACGCGAGCCTTTACTGCCGCCGAACGACGCCTCTGCCGAGCGTTTCGAGGCGGCTCGCGAGCGTCTCATGCATCATCCGCTAGTAATTGGTCAGCTGTTGTCGGACGATGGGCGGACACTGTTGATGCCTATTAAATTTGACTGGTTACGTGTGAAAAGCGATGAAGACTGCTCGGAAGCGTTGCTACAGGCCGCACGCGACGCGGCAGCGAGTTCTCCGGATACACCGCTAAAGATCCGGCTGACTGGTCGCGTGCCGTTGTATATCGCTTATCAAGATGCGTTCGACAAGAACCATCGCAAGTTTCAGATCATCTCGTACTCTTTGGTGTTGGGACTCGCGCTGCTGCTGTTCCGCGGAATTCGAGCGGTGATGGTGGTGGCCGCGGCACCGGCGTTGGGGATCATTTGGACACTCGGATTGTTGAACTGGATGGACGAGCTGTCCAATCCATTGACGAGCGTCGTCGTGCCCGTGCTGTTAACGATGGTTGGTTTGACCGATGGCGTTCACCTTATGGTGCATATCCGGCGAGCGCGTGCCGATGGGATGACTCCTCAGGAAGCCACGCGTTCGGCGGTACTTCGTGTGGGCTTGGCATGTGCTCTCACCTCGCTTACGACCGCCATCGGATTCGCCTCACTTCTTGTTGCTCAATCGGAATTCGTTCGTGGCTTTGGGCGAGGTTGTGCCATCGGGGTCGTTGTCACTTTCTTTGCCGTCGTGACGACCATACCGGTCGCTTGCAGCAGTTGGCTTGGTAACAACATCCACAAGGGACATGAACGCGATTTAGTCGGGCACGGGCTCCAGCGGTTTGGGTGGCTCATTGAGATGGTCCTAAGACGCTCGAAACTCGTCAGTGCCATCGCGGTGATCAGCACGCTGATCTTTGCGATCGGCGCTGCGCAACTTCGACCGGATGATCGCATGCAAGATTCGCAACCAACCGGAAGCGAGGCATATCAGGCCTTGGCTCACTGCGATAAGGCATTAGGCGGGATTGAATTCGTCAGAGTGCGAGTGGAATGGTCCGAATCGGCATTCCCCAAACCTGAAGAAATACTAACGGCGATAGAAAGCTGTGAGCGGATTCTTTCTGATGAGCCCTCGCTACGGCATCCGCTCTCTATTCTCAACATTTTGGCTTCTTTCCCGGGCGACGAATCCGTCACGAATCGCCTGGCATTCCTCGAACTGCTTCCGACCGGCACCAGAGCAGCCTACCTGGATACCGAATCGCGAGTGGCGGAGATCACGGTTCGTATTCAGGATCTTGGCATCGCACACTACGAACCGGTATTTCAACGTGTCGAGCAACGACTAACTGAGTTGCAGTCGCGTTACCCCGGATTCACGATGGCGCTGGTTGGAGATCCTGTCCGGCGGGGTCGCAACTTGTATCGCATCGTGACCGATCTGGCGAGCAGTCTTGGTACCGCGGCGATCACGATTTTTTTCGTGATGACCTTGGCCTATAGGTCGCTGCGAATCGGCCTTATCACCTTAGTTCCAAATCTGTTCCCGCTAGTGGTGACCGCGTGCATGATGGTGCTGTTTGGGCATCCGCTAGAAATCGCCAGCGTCTGTGCGTTCACGGTTTGTCTCGGCATTGCCGTCGACGACACAATTCACTTCCTCACGCAGTATCGCAGCGAAGTCGACCGTCATGGAGACGTCGAACTTGCTATCCGCGACGCGTTCCACGGGGTCGGTTCAGCGATGATCATTACGACATTCATTCTGATCACCGGGTTTGGTACCGTCCTAACAAGCGACTTGCCAGGCCAACGCTACTTTGCGGCGATGGCGGTTTCGACGATTGCGGGTGCGCTTGTCGGAGATTTAATCTTCTTGCCCGCACTGCTCGCGACCTTTTCACGTGAACGACGTGCCGGAGCGGTTGATACCTAGCGACTGGGCCAATACTCGGCCCAAAAGTCGTCGCTTGGAGTTTTGTCCACATCCCGGCGTTCGGCGGCGAGTGGCGTTGCCGAGCTCGCTTGTGGCGGCACGACGATGGAAAACGCTGACACATCCGACGGCACATTCACGGACACTGCCGGGAGCGGTGCTACTTCGCTGCTGGTCTGAGCCGTCGACGTCGGAGCAACGATCATAGCCGCTGGCAAGATGGAATCCGAGGCATTCGATGACTCGCCTTCGGGATCAACTCCCTCGATGAAATTGATGACCTGGAGGACATCGATGGGCGAAAAGTAGTTGTCACCGCTCGTATCAAAAAAGGGCGCGGACATCGTGGCGGTCGTTGGAGGCGGCAAGTCGCGTGCGCCATTAGCGTTGATGTCGTTAATCAGTACCAGAACATCGTTTGCAACGACAAAGCCATCGTCGTTGATGTCGAAGCGATCTCGATGATTCTGCCACGGCTTTTGCTCGGTCATGGCGGCAGCGATGAGTTTGTCTCGCATCGTCGCATAGTTCTCTGCAACACCCAAATCGTGCGAGGTCAGGTTGTACACGTCGGTCATCTCATTCTGGCCATTCAGGACGATGACATCGCGGTAAGTCACATTCCACTTGTCGTACCATACGTCTGATGTCTGGTTGCCGTTGCTGTCGCCGTCTTGCAACCATGGTGTCGTCCGATTGGCGGTCATCAAGTCGTTCGCGCCGGCGGGATCTTGTCCAAATTCGTTGATTCCAACGATCTGAATGTTCAGGATCGGGTAGGTCGATTCTAGTTCGCCCTGCAAGCGGTCCAAGTGCCCAAACTGAGCACGACAGTAGCTTCACGTCGAATGACCGAAATACCAGGCGGACACTTGCGAAAGATAATCGCGCGGCGAAATCGTCTCGCCAAACCGCGTGGACGCCGGGTTAATGTCCTGCAATTGAAAGTCGGCAATCGGCGAACTCTCGCCCTCTGGGACCAACCCTAAAGCGGCGGACATTTCCGCGTCCATTGCCCAACGAGCCTCGAGTCGCTCGATTCGCAAGGCTCTCGAATTGCGATTCATCCCGTTGCCCTAAAGGGTATCCAATCAGACCACATACACAAACGACGAACCGGCCACCACTCTTCATACACCGCTCACGTCCATTCATCTTAAGCTCGCGGAATTCCGCGTCAATGAAATGGAGACGGAGCAACGCAATTAGATAGGTGTGAGCTGGCGCTAGTCGTCACTTTTGGTCTAATCGGACTAAATGGTTAGATTCGCTGCGCGATATTGATGTACGCATGCACGTGTGGCGCGCCGCGGAAGTGCCACACAAAGGACGGACCTTCCATTCGCCAGATATCCCAGACCTTGTCGCCTTCGAGATCACCTTGCTCGTAGAACGCCATGTGCAGCTTGTCCACTCCACCGGCAGCTTTGACGATCTCCAAGACTTCTGATTTATCCTCATCGCGATACGGTGCGAGTAACACTTTGATGGTTGCTTCCACCAATTCCTTTTGATCGCTCGACAACTCGCTGACCGCAAGACCACTGAACGCGCCCTTTTCACCCTGGACGTCGACATCCGATTCCTTGGGTGCTTTCTTCACCAGCGCCAATTTGTGCTGATCGCTATCGAGTGCCTTGAAGACCTCATTGACTTGCTTCGTCTGATAGTGGTACATGTTGTCGGCGACGTTTTCCTCACCGTGACCATAGATGATCGGCCCGCCGAAGGCCGTCTTGTCGACGCTATCTCCGTCGGCCCGCATCGTGAGATGGCGACCGGTCAACTCCCATTCAAATTTGCCCTGTCCCGGTTCGCCAAAAACGGCGACGCTGAATTCGTCGATACCGCCGGCATCTTCTTCCATCTGCTTGATCAGTCGTTCGTAGCCATCTTCGCTGGTGATATTTCGGACAATTGTGTCGATCAAAGCACGTTGATCGCTCGTGTAAAAGTCATCGCCGATTGATGGCTTGGTAATATGCCAGTTGGCACTGACTTTCTTTCGCAACTCGTGGTCGAAGGGAAAACAGATGCTCAGCTTCTGTTTCTCGGTCAATGTTTGATAGAACTGCTTCACGGCAGTCTCTGCAGCGCTGTCTGTAGTTGGAGCGGCATGAGCGAAACGACTGTCGAATAACATGGGAGCCGCGGCGCTAGCTACGACTGCGCCACCAACCGTCTTCATAAAGTGACGTCGATCGAGTCCTTGGCAATCGGCACAGGTGTGTTGCTTCGCGTTCTTTGGCATATTTCTAGGCTCCAAATTCGACAATATGAGACGGAAACGTCAATTCACATCGTCGTCACGATACGATACGTAACGACGCGAGGCAAGCAGCGAGGTAGAAACTCTCGCCGCTTGCCTCTGGATTCTCGAAACTCGATGGGGCTAGTTGTCGGAAGGACGCTGTGGACGACCTTCGGGACGGTCCCCGCCTTCGGGGCCGCGACCACCGCGACCAGGTTGATTTCCTTGCCCGGCCCGGCGAGCAGCCATTTCGCTCGCGAACTTGGCAAGCTCGTCGCGACTTAGTTTCTCGTCACCGTCGGCATCAAAGCGCATCGCCATGTCGACGAGCATCTCTGGGCTAGGAGGACCACCGGGGCCGCGTCCCTCCGGTCCGCCTTCGGGACCGCGACCTTCAGGTCGCCCGCCATCGGGGCCCCGCCCACCGTCCCCACCGCGGAACCGGGCAGCAATGGCGCGAAGTTCGTCGCGATCCAGAGCTTCGTCGCCGTTGGTATCGCCGTTTCTGATCATCCCGTGCATCCGCTCCGGAAGTTCGTCCTTGGAGATTTTGCCATCTTCGTTCTTATCAAAGCTAAACACACGCGACAGCATATCGTCGTTATTTCCCGGCTGTTGGCCACCACGGTCACGGGGCGCACCGTCGGGATTCGGTCCGCGTCCTTCGGGACGACCTTCACCACCAAAGCCACCCGGCCGTCCGGCAAAACGAGGTCGCAACTCGTCTTCGCTCAGCTTTCCATCTTCGTTCTTGTCCAGCGACTTGAGCGCTGCGACGGCGTTCTCAATTTCCTTGGCCGAGATTTGGTGATCGCCATCTGCATCCAAAGCCTCTTCGAGCGGATGTGGTGGCGGACGGAAGCCGTCTGGTCCACCTGGACCGCGACCGCCACCTTGACCACCCGGTCCTCGACCGCCTCCCGGTGGTTGAGCAATCGCCGCACAAACGGCGATACCTGCGACTGCGAGTATCGTAAATGCAAAAGCCATTCGTTTCATCGTGGTGTTTTCCTTGTCTAGTGGTGTGCTGAATACTGAACCGTTTGAACTATCGTTAGCGACCGCCTCTGGCTCGCTCCTTGGCGCGAATTGACTGCGGATCGGTTTCCGGGATCGCGCTCTCCCAATCGAAACCCAGTTGAATTCCAAGTTGAATGTGCGACGTATACTCTGGTGCAATTCGCGAAAACGTGCGGACGACCTGAAGCAGTTCAGCAGTTGCTTGTTCCGCAGTCAGGTCGGCGGGAAGTTCGCGAAGTATTTTTCCGGACAACCCGTACGCACCTGGCTCGACGACCAGAATGCCTTCCTGAGCTTTAACACCAGGAATCGGTTTAAGTTCCGCGAGGTTGGCAGTCGTGGCATAGACAAACTGCCCAGCCAGCGATTCGCACCACACGGCCTTCAATATGCGAGCATTGATGTTACCTAATTTCCGGTCGTTTTCTGAAAAGGTAACGATGACAGGCAAGTTGTCACACGCAGCGACATTCAACGCCACGTCAACCGAATTCATTACAGGCAGGCGCGGATCGCTCCACAACGCATCACGGGCACCGGAGTATTGCAGCGAGATAATGTTCATGCGGCTGGCCATAGCTGCGGCATCGCGAAACGCATGCATCGGTCCGCGGCCTGGGGTAACGAGGTTATTCCGCCCGTCTGGAGAGAGTATGCCAAAGGTTGTGTTCTCAAGTGCTCCAGAGCGCGATCGGAAAACACGACTCATGAAATCAGCCTCTTGTTGATCTTCGTAGGTTGCCAACCGAATACACACAAAGTTCCTCGAAGCTGCGACCACACGCTCATCGGACAGGAAACTCCCATCCATTCCTCGTTTGCCAGGTCACCACACGCCGGGCACACCATGACATTGCGGCGCGCCAGAAACGAGCAATATGGGGCGACCCGATCTCTCGGCTTCCGCAAGTCCGTCCGACAGTCGCCCGTACCATGCAATGCGTGCTGTCGGCTCGGCTGCGAGACCTGAAGTCGCAATCACAAACAACAAAGCTGGCGTGGCATATCGATAGAAATTCATCGTTCAGATCCGGTAGTTGGGAGGTATCCACCTCAGCTAACAAACCATAACGGGACGCTGGTTGGTTTAGCGCACCGTGCATGGAGTTTTTACTATTGTAAGCCAAAACAGGGGCCGGCTTCACCTAGCGGAGGGGTGCGTGTGACTTCTAGGTCGGCGGTACAGTTCATCGAGCGCGCCCAGGCTGCGCTCGGAAGCATCCTCATGAATTCGTGGATGTTAAGGTTCCAACTCATCGCGATGGGTCTACATTCTTGGACTCGCCGAGTTAGGATAGTCGCTTTGCTTAGTAGCTTTTGCACCAAGCAAGAACTTACCCTTGCATCCGGGAAGCAGGCTCATGAGTCGTCGTGTTGGTGTAGCGGTCTTGATGTGTTGCCTCTGCTGCGCGGTGGCGGTGTCGCAATCGGGAACAGACGAAAAGAAGAACAGAAACCGAGCTGATAGCGCCGACAAACTGATCGACGCCAAGAACCTTGAGTCTGGTAAACCGCTTCAGCCCCGCGATCCCGACCTGGAAAAGTATGGCATCTATGCAGCAACCGCACCGCGAGCTGATTCCGCTCCGCCGAGCGTCACCGAGTTGCCGTTGCGACTGAACGAGGGCGATCGAATCGCTTTGATTGGCAACACGTTGTTCGAACGTGCTCAGTTTTTTGGCTACTTTGAAACATTCCTGCACCAACACTTTCCCAACCATCAGTTGGTTGTGCGTAACCTTGCATGGTCTGCGGATACACCCGACATGCAACCGCGTCCAGCGAACTTCGCCGACCTGGAACAACATCTGAAACACGAAAGCATCGATGTTATCTTCGCTGCGTTCGGCTTCAACGAATCGTTTGCCGGTTCAGAGGGTCTCGACTCGTTCAAATCGTCACTGACGAATTTTGTCGCGAGTCTTAAGTCAAAAGCGTTTGATGGCAAGACATCCCCTCGCATCATACTCGTTTCTCCGATTGCCAACGAAAATGTCGAAGCTGTGGCGGCCGCCGATTTGAACAATGAACGGCTTGAACTTTATGCGGGCGCTGTCCACCTAATCGCCCAGCAACAGCAAGTCGGCTATATCGATGTGTTCACTTCGACTCAGTCGGCGATGGAGAGCCTTGGATCAGACTTGACGATCAACGGCGTGCATTTGAACCAAAATGGGTACAAGTTATTCTCGCAGATGTTGTTTCGCAACGTGATTGGGCAACCGGCACCCGACACAAACGAATTGATACGGCAAGTCGTGATCGACAAGAATCGTCAGTACAGTCGCCGCTTTCGGCCAGTGAATACCTTTTATTACACCGGGGACCGCAGTACGAGTTACGGATATCTCGACTTTTTGCCAGCGATGCGTAACTTTGACATCATGACGGAGAACCGAGACGCGAGGATTTGGCAGATCGCGCAAGGCAAGTCAACTTCGATCGAGATCGACGACACAAATGTTCCGCCCCTGCCGCCAAGTCAGGAAAGTCGCGGAGCCAACGAATGGATCACCGCTGCTGAAGAATTGAAAGCCTTTCAAGTTGATCCGCGTTTCGAAGTAAATCTGTTTGCTGGCGAAGAAGAGTTCCCCGATATCGCCGCTCCGATTCAGATGCGCTGGGATTCCGCAGGACGACTATGGGTCAGTTGCTCAACAACCTATCCACACGTTTATCCCGGTAACGAACCTGACGACAAGATCGTCGTCTTGGAAGACGTCGATGGCGATGGTAAAGCCGACAAGTCGACAGTGTTTGCCGACGGACTGCACATTCCGTTGTCGTTCGAATTCGGTGACGGTGGTGTTTACGTTTCCGAACAACCCGACCTGACCTTTTTGAAAGATACGGACGGTGATGGAAAGGCAGATCTACGAGAACGCGTGTTGACCGGTTTTGGCACGGAAGATTCGCACCACTCGCTGCATGATTTCGCTTGGACACCTGACGGCGACCTGATATTCCGCGAGTCGATCTTTCATCATTCGCAAGTTGAAACACCGTATGGCCCCGTCCGTCAACAGAACAGCGGCTGGTTCCGCTTCGAGCCAAGATCACATCGGTTGACGAGTTTCGGTACTTACCATAGTACGAACCCCTGGGGCGTGACATTCGACGATTGGGGGCAACACGTTGCCAGCCATCCGATTTATGCGGCGGCCTTCCACTCACTCGATCCGCCGTATCCGCAGCAGCACCCCAAGCCCGTCGGTCTGCAGGCCTACTCAGGCACCTGCGGCCATGAGTTCGTAGACTTCAAGACATTTCCCGACGAGCTACGAGGTGGCTTCATCAAAGTGCGCTACAAGCCGACGAACCGAGTTGAGATTCATAAGTGGGTGGAGTCCGAGTATGGCTTCAACGAGGAGTACGTCAGTGACCTAATCTTTTCGACAAATTTGAGTTTTATCCCTGTGGATCTTCGATTCGGCCCACGGGGAGCGATGTATGTGTGCGACTGGTACAACCCGGTCAAGGGCCACGCACAGTATTCGCTTAGAGATGAACGACGCGATCGCCACTCGGGACGCATCTGGAGAATTACGGCAAAAGGTAAGCCGCTGCAAGATCCGCCTCGCATTGCTGGGGCATCGATTCCAGAGCTGCTTGACCTGTTGAAACGTGATGAGTATCGCTACCGATATTGGGCCAAACGAGAACTGCGAGAGCGTGACGCCATCACGGTGAAGCACGCACTTGACGATTGGGTCGCAGCTTTAGATCGCGCCGATCCGCGGCTCCGTCATCATCAGATCGAGGCGATATGGACGTATCGAAGTGTTGTTGCAACGAATACGGATTTGTTGCGAGAACTCCTGGCCTGCGAGGATCATCACGCTCGGGCCGCCGCGACGCAGCAACTCCGCTACTGGCATCCACATTTGCCGGACGCAATCGACCTCTTGCGGACTTCTATCAACGATTCCAACGGGATTGTACGGATGGAAGCAGTAATTGCCGCAAGCTACATCGGCACTCGCGAAGCACTGGATGCCGCGCTGGATGTGTTCCTACGTCCACACGACCAGCACCTAACGTATGCCATCATATGTTCTCTGGGCTCACACGCGCTTCGACGTCATTGGGAGAACGATCCGGCCTACGATGTTGCCAAGCAATTGAAGCGTGCCAGCCACACCCAAGTGCTGAAGGAGCCGGCTCCCACCGCCGCCGAAGCTCAATTCGATTCACAACCAAACTTAAAAACTGTTCGCATCGGCTGCATGCCCGAACGAATGCGATACACGGTTGACCAGTTCGCTGTGACGACAGGACAACCAGTCAAAATCGTGTTTTCAAACCCGGACGCAACTGACCACAACATGCTGATCGTCCAACCGGGTGCGTTAGAAGAAGTAGGGATGGCAGCCAATGAGATGGCCAAAGATCCCAAAAACGCAAACTCCGATTTCATCCCTGAGCAGAAGCGATCTCTGATCCTGGAAGCTTCGCCAATGATTGGCCCAACACGCAAGAAGCAAGTTCACGTTCTTCGCTTTCAAGCGCCAAGCGAGCCCGGTATCTATCCCTTCGTTTGCACGTTCCCCGGCCACTGGGTCGTCATGAAAGGTGACATGGTCGTTGCCAACGATCTTGCAGACGTCGAATCGATGCTCGCCGCACGCGAGCCCACCATCGTAAAAGAGTGGAAGCTCGCAGACTTCGCATCGCTGAATATCCAACATGACGAGCAGGCCATCATGCGAGGGATGCAGGCGTTCGCAAAAGCACGCTGCAACCAATGCCACGTCGTCGCCGGTCACGGAGTGAATCTGGGGCCGGATCTGACCGAAGTTTCCAAACGACTTAAGGGGGAAAAGTTGCTGAGGCAGATCTTGGAGCCTTCGAGCGAGATCAACGAGAAGTTTCAAACCATTCAGTTCTTGTTGACGAACGGCAAGCTGGTGTCCGGCATCGTCGCCGGAGAGGATGAAGCAACCTATCAGATCATAACGAATCTCTTGGTACCCAATGTTGTCACCCAGGTGGCCAAAAAGGACATCGACGAAAAGATCGCCTCAAAAATCTCTCCAATGCCGAACGGGATGGCGAATGTTCTCACCGCCGAAGAGATACAAAACTTGCTTGCATTCCTCGAATCGGGCGGCTACCAAATCCCGCACCATTTACGGCACCATCATCAACACGATTGAAGTCAGAATCGACGGGCATCGCCGGTGTTCGGAAAATGCTTGACTTAGCCGGAGTGATGGCATAGCCTGACCTTCGGATCGGGAGTCTCATTAACTCCACATCAAGAGCGTTCTGCTCGTGCGAGAGACTCATCGATCGAGGGTCAGAAACCTTTCGATGTTCCGTTAGACGCGGCCATCCTGAGGAATAATGGATTACTGTCGAGTTCGACGTCGAGCCGATCCGTCGGCAGCCGGAGATAAGGAGTACAGGATGGCAACCGCAATCGTCACCAAGACTGTCACCGTCAACGCAGCGTTTCTTCAAGAGATTAAAGAAGTCAATCAGGACCTGTGGCGCGTGGTGGCAGATGTCCGCCGCATGTGCGACGCGCCTGAGACGATTGATTCCGCGCCGCGCCGCTTCTTTGGCTTGGTGGAAGAACTTCGAGATCACTTGGCGTTGCATTTCTCGCTTGAAGAAGCTTATGGATACTTCGAGGACCCGGTCGAAGTCGCGCCGCGGCTCTGCCGGCTCGCCAACGAGTTGCGTGCGGAGCATCACGAACTTTATTTAAAGGTCGTGGCTTTCAGTGAAAAAGCCGAATCCTTAACACAGCCAGATCGGGTGATCGGCGCCGTCTTGGCGGCAGTCAAAGAGTTCAAGGCCTTTGACGAGCGATTTAAGCGACACGAAGCGCGAGAAAACGAACTGATTATGCAGGAATATAGCGATGATATTGGCGTAGGAGACTGATAGCCCTCCAGTCAGAGCCGGTCGACGATCGCCATTGCGTTGGTCTACAATAGGAAGAACGAAGCAAACCAATCAGAACTAGCGGCACCGAAAGGTCTGTTTGGCTTACGACTCAGTTTTTGCCGGCCTTCCGCGAGTCGCAGGTTCACCGCGATGGAGTTGATTTTCCCATGAACACGCAAGACCACATTGTCGGTCGACCAATGGAGATTCTACTCGTCGAAGACGGGTTGCTAGACGCCCGCGTAGCGATTGCGTCGTTAAAAGAAGGCCTAACGCAACACCGTCTGACGCTGATCCGCGACGGGGCCGAGGCGTTGGAATTCCTTCGACAAGAGGGTCGCTTCGCGCGGGCTCCGCGACCGGATTTGATCTTACTGGACCTGATGTTGCCCAAAAAATGCGGTACCGAAGTCCTCGACGAGCTCCGCGCCGACTATGCCCTGAAAGATATCCCCGTCGTCATTATGACCGCTTCGGATGACGAGGCCGATCGAGTGAAGTGCCAAATGTTGCATGTCGATGCCTTCATCACCAAGCCCGTTAACGTCGAAAAGTTCCTCGAAGTTGTGCGACAACTGAAGCGATTTTGGCTCAACGACGTAATTCTTCCCACGATCGATTAAGATGCGAACTCGTTGGCGGCAACGCGACCGCTATAACCGGTACGCTCGACGGTGACTTGGCACTTTCTGTGAGTTGGGCAGTCTTTTTCTAACGTGCCACTCTCGGACTCCACGTAGTATTGAGATGCAACGGGCAGACAATACAGCTTGGACATTGACGATTCTCACCCCCGTGTAGGGCAGGTTCGATCGCTCGATCGTGCCTGTCCTTTTTTTGTCTTTTTTATCTCGCGCGTCGCGTTACTTGGCTGCCGCAGCATCCACTCCAATCGCGGCTCCTCCACGGCGCCAGTCTGCGACCCCGATGAACTGGCCCGAAGCTTTATCGACTTGAATCGAGTGCGCGCTGCCCTGGCGATCGCGATGCAGGACGGTGTGGCCCATCATGCGAAGTTGTTCTATCGAGACTGAGTATTCCGGTGTTTTTGTGCCTTCAAAACGGAGTTCGTCCGGAAACCACTGATGATGCATGCGTGGTGCGTCGAGGGCTTCGGCCAGTGTCATATCGAATTCCAACACGTTCAGCAAATTCCCCAAGACAGTATTGATAATCGTGCGTCCGCCGGGGCTGCCGGTCAACAAAAACGCTTTGCCGTTGCGAGTTACGATGAATGGTGATTGCGAACTGAGCATTCTTTTACCCGGCTCAATCAAGTTCGGAGCCGTTCCAATTTGGCCAGTTCGACGTGTGACACCGCGGTCCCAGTTGAAGTCACCCATCTCGTTGTTCAGCACGAACCCGGCTCCGGCAACGACGATTCGAGATCCCCAACTGGCTTCCAGCGTATATGTATTGCTGACGGCCATGCCGTGGCGGTCGATGACCGAGAAGTGAGTTGTATCGGGACTCTCGGGTGCGAGGTCAATATCGGGGGCAAGCGTTTCGCTCTTCGTGGCATGAGCGAGATCAATGCTGTTTGCCAGTTCTGCCGCATGAGCTTTCGTTTGCAGAGTTGCCGGTATCTCTGTGAAGTCTGGATCGGCCAAGTATCGCGCACGATCGCAAAAGACGCGACGCATGGCCTCAGTTATGAGATGCATGTTCCGGCTACCGAAACGAGGATGCTCGCGAAGCTTGAACGGCTCGAGTATATTCATCGCTTCGATCACGCAAAATCCGCCCGAACTCGGTGGTGGTGGGCCGAACAGTTCAAACTCGCGATAACTCCCTCGAATTGGCGCACGCAGTTTCGCTTGGTAACCGACAAGGTCCTCGCTGGTGATCAAGCCATTCCCCCGTTGCATTTGCGCGACGATCTGATCTGCAATCTCGCCTCGATAGAATGCGTCTGCTCCATCGGCAGCAATTTGTCGCAATGTACTCGCAAGATCAGGCAGTACCATTGTGTCACCAGCTGTCCACGCCTCGCCATCGGGGCGCCCATACACCCGCCGTAGTTCCGAAAATCGAGCGTCTTCACGAACCTTCGCGACTGACAGCACACCGTTCGTTGAATGTGCCAGCCACTCGTCGATCACGAATCCCTCCCCCGCAAGTTTCGCGGCGGGCGTGACGACTTGTTTCCAACTCAACTTGCCGAAGCGTCGATGAGCTAGTTCCAAGCCCCTAACGGTTCCAGGCACCCCTACGGCTTTGCTGCGATGGCGGCTATTGTCGGTTGCGAACATGGTCTCTGTCGCCGCGCGAGGTGCAGTTTCTCGATAGTCGACGCAAACCGGAGTCTGGGCCTCACCAGGATGGATCATCATGAAGCCGCCGCCGCCAATGTTTCCTGCCTCAGGCCATACAACCGCGAGGGCGAAGGCCGTTGCCACCGCCGCATCAACGGCATTTCCGCCAGCTTCCAGAACTTCGCTTCCAACTTGGCTGGCAATTTCACTGTCTGATACCACCATCCCTCCAGTGGCTCGAATTTCTTGGATCGCTGTTCGTGCGGGAATCTCGGCGGCAGCAGTCAGAATTGCGCTGGCGAGTGTCGTCAGCAAGCCGAGAGGAAGAAGCAATTGAGTTGACAATCGAATCGACATGAAAGCTCTCTTCGCAGGGATTGTGTTAGCCGCGGCGTTTCGTGACGGAGTATTCGCTCCGCATTCGTATCCATCTTGGGTTAGACGCTCATCGCTTTCCAGTTCCCTCGCCAAAATCGATAGACAAGCAACAAGCTACGTAAGACCACATCGATCACCATCGCCCACCAAGCGCCTGCCACTCCGAGGCTGAGTCCCGACACAACAACATCGATTCCAGGTATTGAAATCGTTTCCCAAGCGAAGAGGCAAGCCAGCGGAAGGCGTACAGCGGTCAAGCCCAGAAACGTCGCAACCAGCGGCCAGCGAGTGTCACCCGCCCCCCGCAAGGCACCGGTCAGCACCATCACCACTGCCAGTGGAGGCGTTGAAATCGCAACGATTTTTAGGAGTTTTCCCGCTGCCAGCGCCGTAGGGTCGTCTACGTCACCCGTGAAGAATCCGGCCAACCATGTCCCCGCAAAGTAGAACACCAAAGCCGCGGCTGTGAGCAAGCTTGTGCCGAGGTAACAGGCTTGCTTCGCACCGCGTTCCGCTCTCTGTGGATCGCCTGCGCCGAGAAGCTGCCCCGTCATCGTGGAAGCCGCAACATGAAACGCGTAGCACGGAAGGTAAGCCATAGCTTCGATTTGAACGCCCAGGCCGTGTGCGGCTGCCGCATCGACACCCAAACTATTGATAATAGCCAGGTAGACGAAGTGGCACGCAAGAACGCCAACCACATCGACACCTCCGGGCATGCCGATGCTCCATAAACGCCGAATGAGTTCCCAGTCTGGACCCATTTCGGCGAGCGCCAGCCTCATTCCGGCTCGACCTCGTATTAGCAGCGCCAGTACCAAGAATCCGCCTAGAGCATGCCCACATGCCGTACCAATTGCTAATCCCTCCCAACCAAGCTTTGGAATACCGCCGGGGCCGATAACGAGCAAGGTGCTCACAACGACATTCACTAGGTTGACAATCGACTTGGCAACAAAGCCGCTGACTGTGTCCCCAGCGCCACGAAGGCACGCCACACCGACTTGTTCGATCATGATTGCTGGAATTACCGGCGTGAGGAGCCCGATATATCGCACCGTTAAGTCAGCCGCGCGACCATCCAGTTGCATAGCTTCGACGAGGGAACGGCCACCGAGCAAGACGGCGGCGAGCACGAAGAGTGTTATGGCTGATCCCATGAGTAACGCTTGGTGAGTCACTCTGCGTGCTGCTTCTCGGTCACCTGCTCCGATGAATCTGGCGATCAGCGCAGTTGCTCCGATGGCGACTGCTGCAAACATGCTGGGCAGCAGCCAAAGGATGTAAGACATCAGGCCCATCGCCGCTTTGAATTCCGGCCCTACCAGAAAATGCCCGGCCAGCCACCAATCGGTGTAGCCGACCAACATCGTCAAGGATTCTTCGGCCAGCACAGGCATCGCCAGTCCCAACATCGGGCGAATTGTGCCGGGAGACGAGACAAGTTTGTTCATGTACGGCAACGGCGGCAAAGGAACAACGATAACTTCCATAGCTGTCGGCGACGATGGAAGTGTAGCTTGTCTCAGCTTGTCAAATGCACTCCACAGCCATTTTCGCTGGAATACTGACACACACCCTGATTGATCGTCACCCCTGTGGCGATGTCTTTCGCCAAGAGTAATGCTCCATCCATGTCGACGTAGTCGAGTAACGGCAGAAGCTGTGCAATGGCCGAGATGCCAACGGTCGATTCAGTCATGCAACCGACCATGACTTGCAAGCCCAGTTCGCGAGCTCGCTCGATCATTCGCCGGGCGGGTGTGAGGCCTCCGCACTTGACGAGCTTGATGTTGATGCCGTGAAAGCGGTTCACGCAGCGATCAACATCACTTTCGACGATACAACTCTCGTCAGCGATCACGGGCAGGGCGGATTCGCGATACACCTGTTCCATCGCCTTGCCTTGGTCGGCTGGCAAGGGTTGTTCGATGAACTCAACATTCAGTGCTTTCAATTCATGCGAATTGCGAATGGTCTCGTCGGCGGACCAGCCGCAATTGGCGTCCACTCGAAAGATCGAGTCCGTGTGTTCGCGCAAGGCACGCACGATGTCGAGGTCATGTGACGTTCCCAGCTTGATTTTATAGATGGGCCAATCAGGGAACTCTTGCATCTTGGCAACCATGACATCTATCTCGTCGATGCCAATCGTATAATCCGTCAGCGGCAGATTGCTCGCCTGCAGACCCCAGAGTCGATATACCGGCTGACCCAGTTTTTTGCCCCACAGGTCGTATGCCGCTTGATCCAATGCACATTGAGCGAACGGATTATCTTTCAGCTTCGGGTGCAACTGCTGCCACAAGTCACTAGGATCGTCCAGCGTTCTTGCCTCTAGATCCGCACGCACTTGCTCGATCGCCGCCGCCATGTTGTCGAACGTAAATCCGTAGTAATTGTTGGTCGTCGCTTCGCCGAAGCCACGGTACCCACCCTCTTCCAATTCGACAATCAGCGTCTTCTGAAGCGTGATCGATTCACGGGAAATCGTAAACGTGTGTGCCAACGGCAGGTCAAACTCATGAATTCTTAAGTCCATGTTATTACTCACCGGCCTTCCAGCCGTCCGTGGCCTTGAACGCGAGAATCGCATCCACTAACTCATCGGGGCCATGTCGGATAACGTCGCAAACTGGCAGGCCGAGTTCCGCGCGGACGCGTTCTCGTTCTTGTTCTGCTTCATCGGCATTCACCCGGCGACTGTTCATGGCGATCCCGATAACACGAGAGGCTTGCGTGATGCTCGCCATCATCTCGTTCAACTGGATGATCTTCGCCAGCGGCGGGATTTTGACGTGCTCGACACCGGTGATGCAATCGCGTCCCACTTCGTAGCACATGACCATTGCGTGTGGCAACGCGCCGTGGAGCAAGCCGAGCGTGACGGCCGAATAGGAGGGGTGAATCAGACTGCCTTGCCCTTCGACGATCAAAATGTCGTTGTGCTGATGTTCGAGAATCATTTTCTCGACAGAGCCGCTGACGAAGTCGGCGATCACGCGATCGATCGGACATCCGTCACCTTCAACCATGATCCCGGTTTGCCCCGTTGCGATAAACTTTGCCGCTTGCCCTCGTGCTTTCAGGGCATGGGTCAGTTCGACGGACGTCACCATCTTGCCGACACTGCAATCATGGCCTACCGTCAAGACGCGCAAGCAATCGCTGCGGAGGCCAACACGTCGGGCGATCGTCCGCTCGGCGTTCTTGCGAACATCCGTCAATGTAACGCCATTCTTTTCGGCGGCCGCAACGAACTCGGGATCATCCGACAGGAAATCATGCAGGCCGGCGAGGATGTTCATCTTCTTGGCAATTGCTTCGAGGATAATTGCCCGCCACGATGCGGGAATCTTGCCGCCTGGAGGGGCGATGCCGAGCAGCAGCGTATTTGCGCCGTCAGCTTCGCCAAGTTTGGATACGACCGGCAAATCGCCGCCCACGCCGAGCAGGTCCTGTGTGGTTTTGCCAGCCTGCGTCGCATCAAGCAAAGCAACTACCTCATCGCGCCGATATCGGATTATGCAACTTGCTGTCTTGGCCGTGTGTGGGTTGGTGTGACCTTCAGTCAAAATGACGAGCTTTCTGCTCATGAAAGGACTCTCGGGGTTCGTCAGGAAAGTTGTTTACGGAAACGAGTGATGCTGAGCATCAAAATCACGAAGCAACAGATCGTCAGTCCAATGACCCACGGCAAGAGGTCGACCAGATCCGCGCCGCGTAAAACAATACCACGCAGGATCTCGATAAAGTAAGTGGCGGGAAGCAGAAATGTCACCTCATAGATCGGAGAGGGCATCTCCGATCGGGGGAACGCGAAACCAGAGAGCAACACCGATGGCAACATGATCATGAACGCGAATTGCATAGCTTCGACTTGCGTTTTCGCCAGCGTCGAAACCAGCAGTCCAAGTCCAAGTGCACTGACGAGGAACAAGATCGAAAGGGCCAACAACAGAGCCAAGCTCCCTTGAATTGGCACGCCAAACGCGTACACCATGACCAGGAGGACAATCAAGGTTTCGATGAATCCGACCAGCGCGTAAGGTAACAGCTTCCCCAGCAGCAAACCCGTTCGCCCCACGGGTGTGACGAACAACTGTTCGAGTGTGCCAAGTTCTCGCTCGCCGACGATGGCGAAGGACGTGAGGAAAAGTGTGACTAGCTGCAGGATAATGCCGACTAACCCCGGCACAAAAAAATGGGCACTCTCCAAGTCTGGGTTGTAGAGCAATCGAGGACGGACTTCGATCGGCAATGCCGCGCGCCCAACCGGGTCTCTAGATGGGGCGGCGATCGCCGTCTCGATTTTTGGTCGTGCGATATTCACGGACAGATTCATTCCCAAGAGACTCGCCGCGTTCAACGCGGTCGTCGCTACTTGCGAGTCACTTCCATCGACCAGGACTTGAACTTGCACCTGCTCGCCTTGCAGCAACCTTTCTGAGTAGTGGGGCGGAATGATCATTCCGACTCGCGCACGACCCGAGGTCAAAGAGTGACGAAACGAATCGTGATCGTATACATGCTCGACGATTTCAAATTGGCGAGTGTTAACGAACGCTTCTGTCAACTCGCGACTGGCTTGTCGGTTGTCTAAGTCGAGTACGACTGTCGGAATGTGTTCGACCTGCGTATCGAGCGCCACGCCGAAAATGATCGTCTGCATGACGGGAACGACCAACATGAAGAACAACGTGGATCGCTGCCGGCGAATGTGAACGAACTCTTTGATCAGGATCGCCAGAAGTCCGTCAAGCGTTCGCCGATGCCGGTGACGTTGTATGGCCTCACTGTGGCCCTCGCTTTCCAAGTGAGGTGCCGTATTGTAGCCCTCACTCTCCGAGTGAGGTACCGAATTGTAGCCTTCACTTTCCAAGTGAAGAGCCGGAGTGTGGCTGTCACTCTCCGAGTGAGGTGCCTGCATTGTTCCTGCGTCCTCGGAGCGAGCTTGATCGCTTGGCAAGTGACTATCAACATCCTCAACCGACGCAAGCCGGTATTGCTCGGCCGCTTTGGTTAACGTGACAAAGACGTCTTCGAGCGAAGGGCCAACCTCTCGGATTGCACCGTCGCTAACAACGATGTCAGCAGCCGAAAGTATCTGCTCGACGGGTGTCTTGTCCGAGACGAGCAGGTGAATTGCCTCGCCGAACAGGGTCGCATCGTAGACCGGCTCCAGCGCCCGCAACGGAGCGAGCTTTTCTGCAGGTGAAGCGATTCGCAACTCGTAACGAGACGTCTCCGGAGGGTTTACGCCGGGAAGTTGTTTCAGTTCGTCTGGCTTGCCCAACAACAGCAACTTGGCCAGATAGATATAGCCGACACAGTTGCATCGCTCCGCTTCATCCATATAGTGCGTCGTCACGAACAGCGTCACGCCACGCGCCGATAGTTCGAACAGCAAGTCCCAGAGTTGGCGTCGCGCAACTGGATCGATGCCGGCGGTCGGTTCGTCGAGGAAGATAACTTCGGGTTCATGGATCAATGCGCACGCCAGAGCAAGCCGCTGCTTCCATCCGCCCGACAGAGTGCCCGCCAATTGATCGACGCGATCTTCTAGCGATGTCAGCTGGAGAACTTCCTCCCGCCGCTGGGCGAGTTGGTGACGATCGAGCCCGTAGATTTGCCCGTAGAAATTCAGGTTCTCACGTACCGATAGGTCGTTGTATAGGCTGAACTTCTGTGACATGTAGCCGATTCGGCGCTTAATCGCTTCCGAATCTGTAAGGACCTCGTGCCCTAAGACCGATGCGCCGCCGCCCGTCGGCGCGAGAACGCCGCACAACATGCGAATTATCGTCGACTTCCCACTGCCGTTGGGACCAAGCAAACCAAAGATCGTGCCGCGTTCGACCTCGAACGAAACGGCGTCAACCGCCGTCAGATCCCCGAAACGGCGTGAAAGGCCTCGCACTGAAATGGAACTCGACACGAGATGCTTCACTCCAGCCAGACGTCCGCGGCCATTCCAGGTCGAAGTTTGTCGAGTCCGTCCAACAAGGTAGCCTTAATGCGGAATACTTGCTTCGAACGCTCTTCCGGTGTCTGTACATTTCGCGGAGTGAACTCGGCTTGTCGCGAAATGTAGGTTATGGTTCCGCGGAATGACTCGTCCAAAAAACTATCCGTCGTGATACGAACTTCTTGATCGAGTGCGATGTCCAGCCGATTTTCAGGAACATACGCGCGAACCCAGAGCGTTGTCGTGTCCAAAAGCGACAGAGCCGGCGCACCGCCACCTACCATGTCGCCGGGCTGCAACTCGACGGCTTCGATAACGCCATCGACCGAGGCGGCGATCTGCAATTCGCTTAACTGTACTTCTATGGCGGCAAGCGCAGCCTCTGCTGCCGCACTCATCGCCTCTGCTCTCGCGATATCTTCCGGTCGATTGCCCGCCTGCAGCAGTTGCAGCGCCTCCTGTGCCTCTCGAAGTTCGGCGGCTGCCGCAGCAATCTCCTCGGCACGCGAGCCTTTTTCAAGTAGCTGCAACTCTTCCTCGCGTACCCGCTGAGTCTGTTCGGTTACTTTCACTTCTTCGGTCGAACGATCGACTTCATCTCGCGACACGGAACCAGTTTCCGCTGCAAATAACGCGGTAAGGCGGTCGTAGGTCAGCTTTGCCCGTTCCACCTGTGCGATAGCCAGGCTCAAGCGGGCGCGCGCCGCGTTGATCTCTTCGGGTCGTGGACCATCAACCAAGATCTGGTGCATTGCGCTGAGGCGTTCGACGCGTGCTTCGGCCTCAGCAATCTCTTCCGCGCGATAACCGTTCTTTAGCTTTGCGACTTCTGCTTTGGCGGCGGCGACTTGGGCAGCGGCTTCTGCTTTGCGGGAAATCAGATCGAATTCTTCGAGTTCGAGTAATACCTCACCGGCTACGACGGCCTGACCCTCTCGGCAATGAACGGCTTTTACCCGCCCCCCGACACGCGACCCAAGTCGAATTTCGTCGGCCTCGACATATCCCGAGACCTTTAACGGTTCGACTCGCAACTGGCTGTAAACCAATGCGACGACAATCAACGTAACCGCGACAACACCTAGTGCGATCCGATAAACCATCCCGGCTCTGTCCTAACGAAGTGCTCGAGTTGTAAGCCTCGGCATTATCGACCTGCCGTCGAGATGCGTCAAATCCCTCGGTCCAAAAAGAGGGAACGCGATCGAGTGAATCCGCGGGATCGAATGGGGCCATAGCGCGATCTCAGGGCAATCTATCCTTTCGGCTCCGAATTCGCCGAAGATGGTGGGATACGCCACGAACGCCCCAGCGGTCAACGAATACTCTTCAGCTACGAACCATTGTGCTATAACGAAGAACACCACGTTTGCGGCCCTTTGCGCTAAACGACGGTGACACAACTCGTGAAGCAAATTACGCGTTTTCCCATCCGCTACTTAAACTTTAACGCTACAACTACCCCAGGGAACAAGATTGATGCAGATTACGAAACACAAAGTCGTCAAGATTCACTACACATTGACTGACGACGACGGTGAAGTCATCGACAGTTCAGAGGGTGGCGAACCGTTGGAGTACTTACATGGTGTTGGCGGCATCATTCCCGGGCTTGAGCGTGTCTTGGAAGGGAAAAAAGCGGGCGATCAATTCAAGTTACACGTCGAACCCGAGGATGCTTACGGCGATCACGACGAGGACTTGCTACACGAGGTCGACCGCAGCCAATTCGAAGGAATTGATGATCTTGAATTGGGAATGCAGTTCCAAGTAGATACGGACGATGGGCCTATCGTGGTGACGGTCATAGAGATCACGGACGAAACAGTAACGGTAGACGGGAATCACGAATTAGCTGGCATACCGTTGAATTTCGAGGTCACCGTCGGTGATGTTCGCGATGCGACGAAAGAAGAAATTGAGCATGGTCACGCGCACGGCGAGGGGTGTCACGAACATTAGAAAATCGGGCCCACACGATGATTTGGAAACGCTTGACACTTCGCGAGCTTCTCTTGTTCGCCGTTGTGACGTTGTGCCTTTCGTTTGGCGGCGAAGGTACAGCACGAGCTCAAAAGGTAGAATCGGGCCGCAAGTTCCGCCGTGCGGTTCTCATACGATTCGAAGGCACTATCACTCCGCTTTTAGAACACTTCATCTACCGCAAACTTGAGGTAGCGAAGGCGGATGGTGCAGATCTCGTGATATTCGAGATTGACAGCCCGGGTGGCTACGTCGACTCAAGCCTCAATTTGGCAGACTGCTTTCTAGACATCGACTGGGCACACACCGTGGCATTCGTACCGCGAGAGGCTTTGAGCGGCGCGGCAATCGCGGCATTGGGATGTGACGAAATCGTCATGGCTCCCGAAGCCCACTTGGGCGACGCAGGGCCTATCTTTCAGGGCGAAGATGCATTATTCCG
This sequence comes from Planctomycetaceae bacterium, assembly GCA_020638995.1. Taxonomy (GTDB): domain Bacteria; phylum Planctomycetota; class Planctomycetia; order Pirellulales; family Pirellulaceae. The sequence continues at coordinate 1,003,875 of JACKHM010000004.1, read as the reverse complement.
CCACGCACCAGAGAAGATACGCAGTGAACTGGCGCTGCGTGTGCGTGATTTGGCGGAAGCGACCGGACGGCCACCCGCGTTGGCCGAAGCGATGGTCGACATGGATCTGGTCGTGTACCGCGTCCGCAACAAGAACACCGGCGAAGAAACTTTTCTTTCCGACCACGATATCGAAGCGACGGATGTTCCGGACGATTGGGAGAAGCTAAAGCCCGTCCAGGAATCTCGCGAGAAACACTTCCTGACGGTAAGTGGACGTCGCGCCGTCGAGTTGGATCTTGCGGAAGGGATTGCCTCCAACCGAGAAGAGCTCAAACAAAGCTACGGAATCGAAGGGGAACTCGTCGTGCTGCGACCGACGAGCGTCGATACTGCCGTCACGATCTTGAATGTGCCTTTCGTCACGGGCCTGTTGTTGCTCATCGGCTTGATCGCCCTCTACATTGAGTTCAGCGCGCCCGGTCTAGGTGCGGGTGGCCTAATCGCAGCGATGTGTTTCACGCTCTTCTTCTGGAGCAAATTCCTGGGAGGGACCGCGGTTTGGCTGGAAGTGATTCTCTTTTTGCTCGGCGTTGTTTTCCTGATAGTCGAAATCTTCGTAACACCTGGCTTCGGGTTCGCTGGTATAACCGGAATGATTCTGCTAGTGGCTTCGCTCATCATGGCTGGGCAGGACTTTGTGATTCCCAGGACAACTCGCGAGTTGAACGAAACATTGCAGGGAATCACCGTGATCGTCGGCGCGGGGTTTGCCTTTTTAATCGGGGCGTTTGGGGTTAGTCACTACTTTGGCACCGTTCCGGTTGTCGGTTGGTTAAAGCTCGATCTACCAACTCCCGGCGATGCCGACGCAGACGAACTCGGCAAGCCAAAACCGACCTTAGCCACGAATCGATTCCCGGTTGGAGTTGGCGACTGGGGCATGGCGGAATCACCGTTGCGTCCAGCCGGCAAGGCGATCTTTGGCGATGCGTACCTTGATGTGGTTGCCGATGGTTCATTCGTCGACAAGGGAAGGCAGGTCCGCATCATTCAAATCAGCGGCAACCGAATCGTGGTCCGTGAGATCGAGGATGAAGTCGTGTAGCTCAAGCTGATCTTTCAAGTGGATCAACGCCGGCACCAGTTCTCGGCCCGCTTCCTCCAGACGCTGCAAACATATTTTTGTCCGAGGCCATTGACATACACGCTCACATTGTATTATTGTATTAATACAATAAACGTCAGAGCGACGTGAATCTCGCCTCCTGCCGGGCGTTACTTGAAGGACAAATGAAGTGCAGCTACATGTCTCACCAAGTGATGGCGTACCGATCTATCAGCAAGTTGTGAATCAGATCAAGTATCTGGTCGCCTCCGGAAGGTTGAAGCAGGGCGAACAATTGCTCCCGGTCCGGAAGCTCGCTGAACAGTTGATCGTCAATCCAAACACGGTCGCGCGCGCCTATCGCGAATTGGAAGCCGAAGGCGTCGTCGAATCTCGTCGCGGCTCCGGGGTATTTGTCTCGGAGGGCGTGTCGCCGTTGGCCAAACGAGAGCAAAACAGAATTCTAAACGAACGAATTGACATGCTCCTCGCTGAGGCCGCACATATGAACGTCGAAGTGGAAGCCGTAATTAAGCTGATCCATCAACGCAGTCAGCAAATGAGGTAAATGTAATGAGCGATAACGTCGTCGAAATTCACGAACTGACTCGACACTTCTGGCGAAAGACAGCCCTCGCCAACATCACCCTGAGCATACCGCGCGGAGTCGTGTTCGGGCTCGTCGGAGAAAACGGCGCTGGCAAGACTACGTTGATCAAGCATTTGCTCGGATTGCTGAAGGCTCAAGAGGGAACAGTTGCGGTGTTTGGTTTGAATCCGGTTGATGATCCGGTGGGTGTACTGGGACGAATCGGCTATTTGTCTGAGACTCGTGAATTGCCCGATTGGATGAGGATCAGTCAATTCATGAGTTACTCGCAGGCATTCTATCCCAAGTGGGACAGGACCTATGCGGAAGAGCTGCGCGATATGTTTGAGTTGTCAAACGAACAGCGAATCAAATCGCTGTCGCGTGGCCAGCGAGCCCGCGTTGGGCTGCTCGCTGCTCTCGCTCACCGACCAGAGTTTTTGGTGTTGGATGAACCGTCATCGGGCCTGGACCCGGTTGTCCGCCGCGACATTCTCGCCGCAATCATCCGTACGGTAGCCGATGAAGGGCGGACGATTCTGTTCTCTTCGCATCTACTGGACGAAGTGGAACGCGTGGCCGATCAAGTTGCGATGCTACACCTCGGGCGACTGGTCCTGAGCTCGAAGCTCGACGAGATCCTCGATGTACATCGCGTCATGACCATACAGTTCCCAGAAAGCCTCAGTTCGACACCGACATTTCCAGGTGGATTCGGATGGAGCGGAGGGGGCCGCGACTGGACGTGTGTGTGCAATGGCGAGTTGGAAATACTGCGGTCTGCGGTGACCGATGCGGGAGCTTCGATTGTCGAACAACGCCGCCCGTCGCTCGAAGAAGTGTTTCTTGCTCGCGCCCGAGGTGTAAGTGTCGCACCGATGAGGAGCCAACTATGAAATCAATAACCCTAGCGCTAACTTGGGAGTACTGGCGGCAGACCGGCGTTGAATTGCTGAAGACGATCGCGGTTCTTACAGTGACAATGATGCTCCTGTATGGCGGGCTCCGTCTCGACCGGCCATACATGCGCGATCCCAGCATGTACACAAGTTTTCAGATCGTATGCTTCCTGATCGTGGTGGTGATATTGTCGGCAGCAACCTGTAGTCCAACCGGTCCCTCCCGATATCGACTGACGTTGCCGGTGCCGACGCAGACATTCATTCTCGTACCCATGATCAATGGAGCGATTGCCACGGCGGTGGGTTACTTGAGTATCGCATTGATTTTGAATTGGTCATTCAACGCTGAGTGGAATCTCGCAAAGCCGACGGTCACCGCCATCGCGATGATCACCTTGTGTCAAGCGTGTTCTTGGCTGTTGTGGGTATCCTCGACACTTCGCGGTGCAATTACGGCAGGAATTAGCACGGTATTGGGCATCGCAGTACTGTACCTACATGGAATTCAGACCCAGGAGCAACTGAGCCGCGAGTGGCAGCGGCTTCGTCCGCTCGACGTCGCCTGCGCGATCATCGCACCAGTAGCCGCGTTCTTGTTCTCCTACATCGCGTTAACGCTTGCGCGGCGCGGCCAGGTATTGTCAATGACGGAGTTTGGACGATGGTTGTTCGCGAAGCTCGACGTTAGATTCAACTCGAGCACTCACCAAGCGACACCGATAGCAGCAGAATTGTGGGCTGAGTGGGCGTTGCGCGGACGCGTGATGCCTGTCGGCGCAGTGTTGATCTCCATCGTCTTGTGCGGGTTCTACTTGACCGGACGCTTCGAGTGGGAGTCGGCGATTCAAGGGCTGGCTGTTGCAACTTGGTTGCAGCTTATTAGCGCCCCGCTGCTCGGACTCTTTCTAGGGCAAGTGGGCGAGCGATTCGACTTTCACGAATATTTAGCCACTCGCCCGCTTTCCGATCAACAAATCGCGGACGTCAAACTTTGGAGCACGTTCCAGAGTTGTTACTGCACATGGGGCGTTTGGTTGGCGGGAGCGGCGGCAGTCGTTCTGTGCATGGCGATTGTCGGGCAGGGCCCTCGGCAGTGGAGTGACATGCTCCCGCCGGATACTATCCCTCAGATGACAATCGCGACGCTCGTCATGGTCCCACTCATCAGTTGGACGTTGACGAGCTTGGGAGTTTCCGTGGCGATATTGCGACCGTGGCTAGTAAAGACGCTCTTCGGTTCGGTTGCGATTCTCCCTTTCTTCCCATTAGTACTGCATCTATTGCTCCCTGACTCAGCGGCTGATGGCATCCTGAGCTGGGGATGGATTGCCGGAACGATCGGCGGCACGGCAGCGCTGTACGTCGCCGCATTTCGGTTGGGATTAATTACGGCCACTCGAATAGCGATGATCGGGATCGCATACGTGCTTCTGGCTGGAGCGGGGGCAATCCTCGCAAGCGTTCTTTTACCGCCGACCGACGAACCTGCGGGTCGGCACCTCGGCTTACTGTTTTCCACTTGCGCCCTTCCATTCGTTACCTTTGCCGCCGTACCACTGGCGGTCTGGTGGAATCGGCATCGATAGGCGGCTGGGGTCGAGTCTTTGAGCCCACGGTGATACGATCATGCTGAAGCCCCGATGACGAAGGCAATCCTGCGACGAACGAAATGCCCTTTAACCCTGCGAATGTGATCGCAAGAAAACGCGATGGAGCAGCGCTTAGTCGCGCGGAGATTGCAGATTTCATTGACGGCTTTACGAAGGGCAGCATCCCCGATTATCAGATGAGCGCCCTCGCGATGGCGATTTATCTGCGTGGAATGAGCGCGGATGAAACGGCATTGCTCACCGAGCAAATGCTGGCGTCCGGTGTGACAATGCAGTGGGATGGAGTCGCAGCCTGTGTCGACAAACATTCAACAGGCGGCATTGGCGATAAGGTATCCCTGTTACTTGCGCCGTTGTTAGCTTGCTGCGGATTGCGTGTGCCGATGATCTCGGGCAGAGGCCTCGGACCAACCGGTGGAACGCTCGATAAGCTCGAGTCGATCCCCGGCTTTCGAACGGACCTTAGCCTTGCCGAAATCGACGAGATGACAAATCGTGTTGGATGTGTCATCACCGGCGCGAGTACTGAGATCGCACCAGCCGATCGCAAGCTATACGCCCTCCGAGATGTAACAGCAACCGTCGCATCGATTCCGTTGATTACGGCCAGCATCATGAGCAAGAAGCTTGCTGAGGGTCTCGACGCCCTCGTACTCGACGTGAAGGTCGGATCGGGAGCGTTTATGAAGACGGTTGATGCGGCTAGTGAACTGGCGAGGTCGCTGGTTGAAACAGGAACTCGAATGGGAGTAAAGACGACGGCGCTGCTTTCAGACATGTCCCAACCGCTGGGAAAAATGGCTGGAAACGCCATCGAAGTAGATGAAGCAGTCGCCGCTCTCGCAGGCGATACGGCAGATGATCTAATTCACCTGACGAACACTCTCGGAGCAGAACTTCTCGTTGCATCGGGCATCGCAACCACAATCGAAGAAGGCCGCCAGCGACTGCAACAGCACATCGAGTCAGGCCGCGGTCTAGAGAAGTTCCGTGAGATGGTATCGGCGCAAGGTGGAGACCTGGATACACACCGCCCGATCGCTCCTGCAACGGTCGCTGAAGCAACTCGTGCCGGATTCGTCTCTGCAATCGACGTTGAAGCCTTGGGCTACGAAGTTATTCATCTAGGCGGAGGGCGGAGAGTCATGTCGGATTCGATCGATCACTCGGTGGGGATCGAGACCCTGGTGGCAATCGGAGACCGCGTCGAGCGTGGCCAGCCTCTGGCGCGAGTGTTCGCAAGCTCGCAGAATACTGGACGAGCGGGCGCGGCCATTGCTTCTCACTTTACGGTGCAAGATGAATCTGTTTCGACGCCGCCACTGATCATCGACCGCATTTCGGATTTGCCATGAACAAGATCTCTGACGAACTCCGACAGACTCTGATCGAAGCAGCATTGACTGCACGGCAACGCGCTTACATTCCATATTCACGCTTCCCCGTCGGCGCCGCAGTCGTCGCGGATGACGGCACGGTCTTTTCCGGGTGCAATGTTGAGAACGCGTCCTTCGGGCTAACGAACTGCGCCGAGCGGACAGCCGTATTCACGGCGATAGCAGCCGGTCGATCGCGTTTTTTGGCGCTTGCGGTGGCAACAGAAGGGGGCTATTCGCCCTGCGGCGCTTGCCGCCAGGTTCTGGCCGAATTCTGTGACGACCTGCCAATATTGATCGTCGACACCGGCTTGGCGGGACAAGTTGATGAACTCTCTTTGGCAGACTTGTTACCCCGGCGATTTGCCCGTAGACAAAGTGACGGTCGCTAAAAGTCATCCTCCCAACGTCTTACGGCAAAACCTTTACTCGCACTGGCCTGGATTTCGAGTGTTAACTGGCTTTCGTCGTCGAGGTTGTACGTAACCGATTCCGCACGTATATTGTTAGATTCGTTGGGCTTAGCGAGAAGGAATATAGACAGATGACAATCGATAAGAGCCTTAAAGTGAAGGCCGGGATGATGCGTTCGCGGAACGTGCTGACGCGGGCCGAACGGCTTGAAAAGCTAAAAGCGGCGGACCGCTGGTCCGAGGGCGACAATATTCTGGGTATGCCAAAAGTTCGCGTCCAGAAGCTTGCATTGAAGAAGAAAAAGAAGGTTAAGGCTGCCGAAGAAGAAACGACTGACAAGAAAAAGAAGTAGTTCTCGTTCAGCGTTCCTTGTGGCGAGTGAGGTGACCTATGCGCGTGCGTTTGGAGTATGGTCGTACCGGTTTGGACGTCGACCTTCCCGATCGCCCCGGCATGCGTACGCTGGCCTACAAAAATGCGACGCCGCTGCCTGATCCGGAGGCAGCGTTGCGGACTGCGCTGGCGAATCCAACCGGCACCGCTCCACTCGCCGAGTTGGCCAAGGGACGTACGGACGCGTGTATCGTGATCTGCGATATCACTCGCCCTGTTCCCAACGAGATGATGTTGCGGCCGATGCTCGAGACTCTTGAAGCGGCCGGGATCGCTCGCGATAAAATCACGATACTGGTCGCAACCGGCCTTCATCGCCCAAACGTCGGCGACGAATTGATCGAGATGGTCGGCGAGTTTATTGCCAGCAACTATCGCATCGAGAATCATCACGGTCAGGTGCTTGAAGAGCACACCTACCTAGGTGACAGCCCGCGCGGCGTTCCGATCTGGATCGATTCGCACTACGTCAATGCGGATCTAAAGATCACGACCGGCTTGATCGAGCCGCACTTGATGGCAGGCTTTTCGGGTGGGCGGAAATTGATCTGCCCAGGCATTGCTGCACTGGAGACCGTAAAGGTCTGGCACGGTCCTGATTTCCTCGAGAGCCCGATGGCCGATTGCGGCATCTTGGAAGGCAACCCTGTCCATGAGGAAAACACCTGGATCGGACGAAAGACGGGTTGTGACTTCATCGTGAATGTCGTTATTGATTCTCAGCGCCGTGCCTTGAAGTTCGTTGCGGGGGACATGGTAGAAGCGTTTCACGAGGGAGTCGAATTCGTGCGAGAAGTAGTCCGCGACACGGTTCCCGAACCCGTTGACATCGTCGTAACGAGTTGCGCCGGATATCCACTCGACACGACGTTCTATCAAGCCGTCAAAGGACTGACCGGAGCATTGCCGATCGTCAAGCAAGGTGGCACGATCATCTTGGCGGCGAGTCTGAGCGAAGGTATCGGCAGTCCTCAGTTTGAGCAATTGTTCGACGAGAACGAAAGCCTCGAAGTCTTTATGGAGCGAATCCTCGGCAAGGATTACTTCGTGATGGATCAATGGCAACTTGAAGAGTTAGCGAAAGTGTGCCGCAAAGCCAAAGTAAAGATCGTCAGCGATGGGCTGCCTGCCGAGACAATCAACAAGTTGTTCGTCGAAAGTGCGCCGAGCATCGAACAAGCTGTCGCCGATTCCTTGCGCGAGTATGGCGACGACGCCTCGATAGCCGTCATCCCAAAAGGTCCGTACGTTCTGGCTCAAGTGGCTTAACCGCTACAGGATTTCGAGCACTTGCTCGGGCGGTCGACCTATTCGAGCTTTCGCTCCGCGGACGACAATCGGGCGTTCGATGATCTCTGGGTGAGCTACCATTCTAGCAATCAGCTCGTGGGGATCATCGGAGTCTGTCAGGCCGAGGGCGGCATACTCCTTTCGCCGAATCAGCTGTGCAGCTTCGATTCCCAGCTTCTTCAGAATCGCTTCGAGCGTCGCCGCATCCGGCGGCGTCTTTAGATATTCGACGATCTTCGGCTGAATTCCATGTTCGTTCAGTAATGCCAGGGTTTGCCGACTCTTGCTGCACCGTGGATTATGATAAATCGTGACTTTGTTCATCTAATCTGCTCGTTCAAGTTATTTCATCGTGATTGCTACGCGTCAAGGAAGGTGTGCCTTAGGGTCACTAGAGCTTGCGACTCGGATAGTGACTGTCACCTCAGGGCTTGTCACCTCAGGGCTTGTCACCTCAGGGCTTGTCACCTCAGGGCTTGTCACCTCAGGGCTTGTCACCTCAGGGCTTGTCACCTCAGGGCTTGTCACCTCAGGGCTTGTCACCTCAGGGCTTGTCACCTCAGGGCTTGTCACCTCAGGGCTTGTCACCTCAGGGCTTGTCACTTGGAAAGTGACGGCCACATTATTTACTCGCGGATCACTTCGATTCCACTTAATAAAGTCTTGCCTGTGAGTTCCGTCAAGTCGACTCGGAGCTCGGAACCAACACTCAAGGAATTGGTTTCTCGAACGATCGATTGCATGGCACCACCCGCCTCTTTGATAACATCCAAATCCGCAACCAGAGTTTGTTGTCCAACGGCGATGGTGAATCTGCGAGGGCTTGGATCATCGTCCATTTCTGCGAAGTACAATCTGAGCGTGTAGAGGCCCGGCTTCAGGCCCGTGATCTTAACCGCCGACGCCCCTTTCACACCCGATGCAGCAACCCACGGCCAGCCCTCACCACCACGTATCCAAACAGAATGTCGATAGAAGTATTCGGCTGACTCCGGTTCGACGGACACATGAACGTCCGGTGACATGCCGCCTCGGATCGGATGCTCGAGCCACAAAGTTCCCTCTTCGGTCATGCGGTCACCCGGAGCGCCAAAGTTAATTCCCACGCGCTGAATACTCTCAACGCTACCCGGTCCCCACGACGCCCATTGCTCGTGTGTTGGCGGCATATTGACCAGCGTCAGCCCAGCGGGCAAGGGATAACTGCAGGTGCAGCCCTCGTAAAAATACGGAACATTCAACACGCCGCAGGCAGGAATGATGCTGTTCGTACAACCGGAACGCGGGCCGCTGATATTACACACACCGCTTTCCAGTCGCTTGTCATAGAAGGCCGGCGTTCCGCTGCGCATTGTGAAGAAGTTACCGTAGTCCACACCGCCATCGCATCCATAACTCTTGGGGATCGTGCGAGGTTCTTTCTCGCCGGTGAGCGGATTGATACGGTCGCCGATGATCGGCTGTTTCGGCTTCCAGGCATCCACTTGTGTCGGCGGCCGATACTGCGATGGTTGCGGTCCATCCTGCACCCGTGCGGGCAAACGGACTTGTGACAACAATGCCTCGCCCGGCTCGATCACGCGTCCTGTGTATACGTCAGATACGACAGGCGGCAACAAGTCATAAGGCGGCTTGCGTCCCGTTCGATGCTTCTCCATCCAGTCCTTTGGCAGCGAAATCATCACGCCGTCGACGAACCAAGGTTGTGGAGAACGCTTGAAGTGGCCGAGTGTATCGTCGAACCACAGCACTCCCAGCGGCGCTCGCACGTGTTCGTCGGGGCTGCTCCATCCACCAGTATAGTTGACCGCTCCTTCGATGCTCCCATCACGATGCACGATACTGAACGGCCCAAGCCGTTCCAGCGTGAACGGTCCTCGCTCCGTGCTTTCGATTGCACTTGCGAGTGACTCGTGCGCGCTGACCGAACATGCAAGGATTGCCATGCCGCCGTATGGACGCAGGGACTGAAAGCTAGTGGTGTCTTCAACCGCGATGTTTGCGATCGAATCGGCGATCGCTGTAGAATCCACGATCTCGAAACTAGCGAAGTACGGTGGAAGCCTGAATGTCGCTGGATCCGCGACGAACAGAGTAACTCGCTGTGCGTAAAGCCGCTGATCATCGAGCAAACGCCGCCAAGTCGCGACTCGCTCCTGACTCTGCTCGATTACTATCAACTGCAGTTCGGTGTGCTTAACGAGTTGCATCAGCCATTCGAAACTCCTAACACCGCGCACGACGGCAAAACCGCGATGGCCCGCGGCCAACTTGACGATCGGCTCGGTTCGATCTGTGATCGGAGCCGGATCGTTCGCAGCAGTTGAGTCACCAATCGCATACGTGGTTGCCTTGCGGGTCGATTTTGGGCCGAAACAGAGAATGCGCCCATCCAATTTTACGGCAAACAACTTTCCATCCGCTGCCAGCAAGCTAGATACATCTCCTTCTACACCTTCGATCTCAGAAAACGAGAATGTTCTGTCACGAACTTTGATCGTGGTGCGAGCGCCCGCAACGCCCCGGCCAACATACGTCTTATCTTCGTGCAGGTCGCTGTTCATCTCTTTGTCGAGTGTGACTTCACCGCGTCGGAGATCGGCCGAAGCAAAGTAGCTGCCCGGCAATCGCCCAGGAGCAGGCAACTCAAACTCTTTCAGTTTTCCGGTCGCCAAGTCGAATGTCGCAGGATAGGCTTGACCGCAGGGAACAATCAGTTCACGTTCATTCACCACGAGATAGCCTTGTGGCGTTACGCCGCCAAACGCTTCAGCGCCGTGTGGGTGCACACCATAGACATAGCCGCTTTCGTCGTTTCGCCAAAGCACTTCGCCCGTCTTCGCATCGACACAATAGACGAACACGCCTTCAAAACTCCAAACGCCGGCCGCGAAATAGATTTTGCCGTCTTGCAGCACGAGCCCGCCGCGAATCGGCCACATCGAGATCAGGCGTCCGTTTCCCACCACCTTGCGATCGGAGGGTACTGCCTTCAGCTTCCATCGCAACGTGCCATCGATAGCGTTTAGACAGTACACGTTTCCATCGTCAGACCCCACAAAGACTCGATCTTCCCAAGCGACGGGCGCAAATCGGACAGGACCTTCGGTGTAGAATCGCCAGAGCTCACGACCAGTGTCCGTATCGTAAGCCGTGAGGCTGTCGTTGAACGACGAGCCGACGAACATCGTCTTGCCCATCACAATCGGTTCGTAACTGGCATCGAACTGTAAACGCTTTGTCCGGAACGCGGGCTTTAGCGGCGGTAGTTCTCGTGTCCACAACAGCGAGAGATTGTCAGGCAGTCTCTCCTGGCTTTCCGCGCTGCGCGCCGCATCATGCCGCCACATCGGCCAATCATCCGCGGATAAGCGGGTTGGTCCAAGGATGAAGGAGGAAATCACAACGCGCAGGAGATATCGCATGAGCTTGCTCGTCAGGAATTTCGGTCTCGTTCGGGTACGGCGATGCCATTCTTGCTGATCGCGGCTGGGAAGGCAATAAAACTGGCCAAACAACTGCGGCTATCTACGCCGCATCGCACGATCGATCTCGCGCTTCATATCTGCCTTCTTCAGCGACTGGCGTTTGTCGTGCAACTGCTTGCCCTTGCACAGCCCCATGAGAACTTTGGCAATGCCGCGTTCGTTGAAGTACATCTTGAGCGGAACCAGAGTCAGGCCCTTTTCGTGAGCTTTGTTTCCGAACTTGCGAAGTTCGGTGCCATGCACAAGAAGCTTTCGCGGTCGCTTTGGCTCGTGATTCCACAGCGTTGCGTTTTCGTACTCCTGAATGTCGGCCCCAACCAGCCACATTTCGCCGTCTTTCATTCGCCCATACGATTCGTCCAACGACAACTTGCCATTGCGCAGGCTCTTGACTTCGCTGCCGACCAGCGCAATCCCGCATTCCAAGGTTTCGAGCACCAAGTAATTGTGGCGAGCCTTTCGGTTCTCGGAGATAGGTCGCTGGCCCTTGTTGGGCTCACGTTTAGTATCTTTTGTCTTTTTGGCCATGAGAAATCGTCCGGACAAGCTCGGTCGCGAGCCTTTAAATGTAGGGCGTAGTTACTGCTATAGCGGAAATGCTGCCACGCGGCTAGTTGCCCCGCTGGCGATTGCTCGGGAAAATCCCGCCTCGCCCTCTACTGTTAGTTCGTTAGAATAGCGGCTAGTGGTCGCCCCTCGCAAAATAAGCTGGCCGCTCAACTTGACCAGTACCCTCGCTCCGTGATTGCACGCCGGACTACCAATCAGGATGTTTACGTGAGTCAGCCTCCAGAGCTTTTTACACTACCGATCGTATCACCCACACCAGTACGGCGTTTGCCGTACTGGCTGCGGCGCGAGATTCCGCGGGGAAATGCCAACCATTTCACTGCCAGCTTGCTCGAAGAGCTGCGGTTAGAGACCGTTTGCGACAACGCACTTTGTCCAAATCGAATGGAGTGTTACTCGCAGAAGACGGCGACCTTCATGATCTTGGGGAATGTGTGTACGCGCCCCTGTGGTTTTTGTGCTGTCTCGCGTGGGCGACCAGAAGCGTTAGAAGACGATGAGCCGGCGCGAGTTGCCGAGGCAGCTTATCGAATGGGCTTGAAGCATGTCGTGATCACGTCGGTTACTCGCGATGACCTAGAAGACGGTGGGGCTGAACATTTTTATCGTTGCGTGATCGCAGTTCGTGAACGCACGGGGGCGACGGTCGAGGTGCTCACACCAGACTTTCTGAATGACTACGCGGCACTGGACCGTGTGATCGATTCTGTGCCTGAAGTCTTCAACCACAATACAGAGACCGTCCCGCGGCTCTATCGTTCCGCCCGCGGCCCAAAATCGGATTACCGCTGGACGCTGGAATTGTTACGGCACGTAAGGCGTCAACGCCCCGAAATCAGGACGAAGAGCGGTCTGATGCTGGGGCTCGGCGAAGAACGCGAAGAGGTTCTCGACGTCTTGTCGGATCTGCGGGATGCGGGATGCGATTTCTTGACGCTGGGCCAATATCTCCAGCCTTCCTCAAAGCATCTTCCGGTAGTCGAATATGTCACTCCGGAATCTTTCAGCGAGCTCGGAAATCTGGCAAAAGAGATGGGATTCGCCAAGGTTGCCAGCGGTCCATTCGTCCGAAGCAGCTATCACGCCCGTGATATGGCCGAGACTTTTTAGTTGTGGGCGGGAATAGATTTGGGCTGGAGCGGGTCATTCTCGGTGACAGCACCAAAGTGCGTATCATCGATGTTCTAGGGAAAACGCTGACTTCAAAGTGGAAAGTATTATCGCCGCCCCCTTTGACCCTTTGCCCCTTCAGCTAGTAGTATGAGCAGGTAATTCGTGCCCCTCAGGTCTGGTTACAACTGAAAACAGGAGTTTTGAATCATGAAGAATCGAATGTTGTTCGCTGCCATCACATTGGTTGCAGTCGCCATCTGGGGTTGTGCAAAGCCTGCCGCACCGCCTGTTGCCAGCTCGTCCAATACCACGGGTGCCCACGATCATGCCGATCACGATGGCCACGATCACGATGGCCACGATCACGATGGACATGATCATGAAGGTCACGACCATGACGGCCACGATCATGCTTCCGCCGAGACCACACCGGTCTCGCTGATGTACTGTGGCACCTGCGGCCATAGTTTCGGTAAGGGATCGGAGCACAAGTGCGATGCCGACCACGAAAAGTGTGAGTCTTGCGGTTTGCACAAGGGTTCGGAACTGTGTTGCAAGATCGAAGGCGACTTCGCTGGTAAGGCGCTTTGTGGTCTTTGTGGCCAAGTTGCGGGAACAGAGGCTTGCTGCAAAGAAGGCGCTGAAGTCTGTCCAAATTGCAGCCTGCACAAAGGTGCGCCGCTGTGCTGCAAACTAGGAGCTGAACCCGCTGCACCGGCCGAGGCAGCTGCACCAGCCGAAGCAGCCGCTCCTGCAGAAACGAAACCTGCCGAGCCAGCACCTGAAGCGGAAAAAGCGGTCGAAGAAGCCGCACCAGCCGCCGAGAAGGCCGCAGAAGAGGCTGCACCAGCGGTCGAGAAGGCAGCGGAAGAATCTGCACCAGCCGCTGAAGCTGCTCCCGCCAAGGAAGGCGAAGGCTAAAACGCGTCGCTAATTTAGATTTACGCACGAGCCTCGTGGTGCCAACACCGCGAGGCTTGTTTCGTTGGATGAGAAATTGCGAATGGCAACGGATTGCTAGTTGACGGTTCCGATCCGGCGGGTCCTGAACGCCGGTAACGCAGAACCTAGCAATGGGTAATCAACGCGTCGCTAGACCCTTGTCCCGCCATTCACGCCAGACAATGCCAGGAAACACGCTCGCATCATGAGCATAGCGTTTCGCCAGTCGGCGGGGTTCGCTGAGAATACGATGCAGCCACTCGAGGCCAAGCCTCTGGAGCCAGCGTGGCGCGCGAGACTTTTCGCCAGCTATGAAGTCGATCGTCGCACCAACACAAAGCGCGACCTTCGCCTTGAGCTGGTCGCGATGAGCGTGCACCCATAGCTCCTGCTTCGGAGCGCCCAAGCCCACGACAAGGATGTCCGGCTGCGTTTGTCCCACCAAGTAGAGGATACGGTTGCTCTCTTCCTCTCGATTCTCAAATCCCAATGGCGGGCTATGCACGCCGACGACGTCGACGCCATCGTATCGACGATGTATGTTCCGGGCAGCCTTCTCGCCGACTCCTGGGGCCGCGCCCAGAAGAAACACTCGTAGTGGTTGAGATGCCAAGCCAGCTGCCAACAGTCGAGGGACGAGGTCTGAGCCGGCGACGCGTTCGGGCAACGGCTTGCCTACGATGCGTGAAGCCGCGACAACGGGCCAACCGTCGGCCAAAACCAGATCTGCGTCATGGTATGCATCCCGCAGATCTCGCCGGTCCTGTAGCAGTACCGTGTGGTCGACGTTGGGAGTGACAACATAACGACACCGATCAAACGGTGCTGCCGTCCAGCTTTGAATAATCTTCAATGTGCTGCTCATATCCAAGACGTCCATGTTGACACCGAACAAACGGACTCGCGGCCAGTCGTCGTGTGTAGCTCGGGGTTCATGTTCTAGAGTCGCTACCATGTCTAGCTCTTTGTACTTTCTTTCATATCGATACTCCCGCCAGCTGACTGGCACGATGATCTGCCGCTCGGGGCGCCGCACCAGCAGATTTCGCACCGTGCATGTGCGGTGACAAACCCTGACTGACTCCGGCAACAAAAAACAACAGCATGTTTACCATCGAAATGATTCCGACGTCGTGGAACATTCCGTTGATTGTGTAAGCCGAAAGTAGGGCGAGCAGCAACAAAGCATGTTGCCTTGCCCACAGCGGTGCCCCGCGGCTGCTCCACAACGACCATGCGTTGCGTGTCCAAAGTCCGAGCATGATCATCCACGTGCCGAACCCAAGCATTCCAGTTTGCGAAAGTATTGCCAGGAAGACATTGTGTTGATGGTAAGGTCGCGCCTTTTCGAGATTGAGTTCGCCGACAACTAGTTGCAGATACTCGATGTCGCATTCCTTGTATTGCCCAAAACCACAACCGAACAGCGGATAGTCCTGGAACATTTTCCAGGCGACCGTCGCAAGGATCGGCCGTAACGACGCTGACTCGGACATGTCCTTGACGCTAACCTCTTTGTCGCGTTTGAAAGCGTTCAGTTTGTCGCGCTTCGCAATGACAACCGTCGTCGCAGCGAGCAAAACCGCGGTCAACATCGGCACCCGCCAAGATTTGGGGACCGATAACCCGACAATCATGACCAAACCTGCGCCTGCCCCCAGCCACACGCTTCTCGTTAGTGTGCAATACACGCCAAGCAGAATTACACAGACGGTCGCTGCAAGGACACCCCGTCCAAAGAGACGACACCTGGGCCAGAACTGGACGACACCGAACAATCCCGCGCTCATGTAGAGGCCGCATCCAACTGGATTCAAGTACGGGCCGCGACCTCGGCCAAAAAACTCGGCATAATCTGGTGAGGCGATGTACTTCGGAAAGACAAGGGACCACATTTGACGCGTTTCCGCGAACGCGGTGACCGAAAGATATACAGCGAAGACCGCCAAGAATCCAAAAATCGTGAGCAGCGACCGCTCTGTGAGTTTCGCCTGCCGCCCGATCCAGTAGAGAATGACGGGCAGGCAAAAGAAAAACAGAAAAGTGGCAAGCGGCTGTGCACCGTCAAGTTTCCAATTGCCCGCCATCGTGCTTGCGCCGAGTACAACGATCAAGAGAAAGACAGCAAGGTCACTCTTTTCCAGCGGCTTGGGATCAGCCAAATCCAGACGGCGATAAATGACATACGCGGCGATCAAACCGCCGATCAACAGTCGATCTGCCGTGATCAGCGCAACATGAAAGAACGCGTGACCGAAGACGCTTCCGACGAGCAACACGGCCAGACAGCCTGCGATGAGATCACCATAACGAAACAGAACGACCGCCCACACGATACCAGCAATACCGGCGATAGCGATGATCGGCGTCATGTTCGCAATTCGGCTGGAGTTACTTCTCTAGATAAACAAACCGGCGGGGTTACCCCCGCCGGTGCGCCTTCTATGTTCCAAACGAAGCTGTGTAAACAAGCGATCGCCGCGAGAAGGCTGCTGTGGGTCTTTGGCGTCATGTCTACGGAAAAGGATAGGTCACGGAAACAGCCGCCGCAGAATATCTGGCTCAGCCAACGGCGATATTTGATGCCTTGATACAACGCCGTGGTCATTATGAAACAACTCCCAGCGAATCAATGCAAGTTATGCAAAGTCGGTTTGCTTCTCGTGTTTTGTGACCGAGAGTTGTGGGCTCAGTCATTTCATCTTGTGCATTTCGCGAGTTCAGTCGATGCAAGTCAGGAGAATCGCTACGACCGGCGAACTGCAGCAGTATTCCGCAACCTGGAATACGCTGACGCAAGGCGTCCCCTTCCGAAGTTGGGAATGGCTTTCGACATGGTGGGACCACTACGGTGCTGGACGCGAACTCTACATACTCGCCGTGCATGATGATTGCGGCGCGCTCGTCGGAATTCTGCCGCTATTCTGCGAACGCAGCGCGACACGAGGTCGTGTCTTGCAGCTACTTGGTTCGGGCGAAGTTTGTACGGACTATGTGACGGTGCTATCAACGGCCGCACACGAAGACGCCGTCCTCGATGCAATTGCGAGCTGGATGATCGATGCAGGTGGTCGAAACGCCTCGCACGAACATCAGTGGGATCTACTGGAACTAGGCTGTGTGCTAACAAGCGACGTAGCCATTTCCAGACTTATCGGAACCCTCGCCGATGCAGGCTGCGGGGTTCATCGCAAGCCTGGACCCAACTGTTGGAAGCTGGCGTTGCCGACTTCGTGGGACGATGTATACGCTCGCCTCTCAAAGAATCGACGCAAAGCATTTCGCAAGCTGCAGCGTGACGTTCTCGATCGGGGGCGACTAGTTTTCAAAACGGCTGGAACACCGGAAGAGCTGGATTCAGCGATGGTGCTATTCATCGACTTGCACCAGAAGCGAAGAATCAGTCTCGGCGAAGCGGGATGCTTTGCGTCGAAGCAATTCGCTGCGTTTATGAAAGCCGTTTCAACGCGTTTATTCGCAGCTGGAATGCTCGAACTGTCATGGATCGAACTCGACGGCCATCCGGTAGCGGTCGACTTTTGCCTTGTCGATACCGAGACCATCTATGGCTATCAAGGCGGCATCGATCCGATGGCAAGCGGTGAATCGCCAGGCCACCTTATGACCATGGCTCAAGTTCGAAACGCAATCAGCTCGTCTCGCAATGCGTACGACTTGTTGCGTGGCGACGAACCCTACAAGGCGGATTGGAAAGCGGAACCTCGCGCGACGATAAATCTCCGTGTCTCTGCAAATAGAGCCGCCTCGCAAGTCCGTCAAGGCGTTTGGCTGGCAGGCGCCGCCATGAAGAACTTCGTTAAGGGTGGTCTTACTCTAACCGGGATGCACTAAACAGTCAGGACACATGATGACGACGTTTTCACTACCCTGGAGAGGCGGCTTGATCGGCGCTTATTATTACGCGACGTTGCCAGGGCGTATGTTAATCAATGCGTCGGCAGCTCGAAACGCTAAGGCCCCGGTGATGGTGATCTACTATCATCGGGTCGCTGATCGGAAACTCAACGATTGGACGATTTCCAACACGCAGTTTAAGCGGGAAGTGGACTGGCTAGAGGCCAACTTTGATCTCGTATCGCTGGACGAGGCACAGCGTCGAATCCGCGAAGGCAACACCAGGGCATCCGTTTCAATCACCTTTGATGATGGCTACGCGGAAAACTGTGAACGCGCGCTTCCGTTGCTCATTGGGCGAAAGATACCTTGCACTTACTTTGTGACAAGTTGCTCGGCGCAGGAGGGCAAGCCTTTTCCGCACGACGTCGCCGATGGAACGCCATTTCGACCAAATTCTATAGAGCAACTTCGTTCGCTCGCAGCGGCGGGAGTCGAAATCGGCGCCCACACGCGGTCGCACGCAGATCTGGGAAAGATCACCTGCGAGGAACGACTGCGCGATGAAATTGTCGGAGGCCGCGACGCACTGGAGCGCGAGCTAGGTGTCGAGATTCGACACTTTGCATTTCCCTACGGCTTACATGAGAATTTGAATCCGGTGGCATTTCGAATCGCGAAAGAAGCCGGTTTTGCGGGCGTCTGTTCGGCGTACGGAGGATACAACCGACCCGGCGACGACCCGTTTCATCTGCAGCGCATCCATGCGGATCCCGAGATTTTGCGGCTCAAAAACTGGCTGACGGTCGATCCGCGCAAGGTCCTTCGAATCGAGAGATATTTGTACGAACTACCGAATCCCAAAGATCACCACGGCAAAGAGGTGCAACGTGTGCGTGATGCCTTGTGACAGCCAAGTTGCCGGGTTGTATGCCTCCTGGTCTGCCAACATAGCCCCACTCCGCAATTCAACTCGGGAAGCACTGGCACGCCAACTTTTGGCTGCCGCAAGGGGCTAGTAACCGACGCCATAGTTTATGTAAGCAGTTTGACAACCAACGAGAACATTCGACTTTCTTAAGTTTGTGTCAGGGCCGGGGCGAAGGCGTGTTTTACACCTTTGATTCCGCTTCAGGAGCCTTCGCTTCGGCCTTGACGCAAAGAAACAGCCAATCGCGAGTTCAACTGACAAAACGATGTCCACTTCGGCCATACAACCGTCAGACCAGCAACCGGTCCCCACGCTGCATCGAGGCGACTCACTGCGTGCAAGCATGGTCGTCTTGATCCTGTTGGCGGGCACGCAACGTCTAGTTGGACTCGCGAGAAATGTTCTCTTTTGTGACATGTTAGAGTCGGAGCAACTAGGCCGTTGGTCACTTTCCTACAACTTTCTTCTGCTTGCCGCGCCCTTCGTCGTGCTGGGAATCCCCGGTTCGTTCGGACGCTATGTGGAAAAGTACCGGCAACAAGGCCAACTACGAGCTTTTCTTCGGCGCACCATCAGTGCATCGGGATTGCTAACGCTAATTGCCATCATCGCGATGCTGGCCTCTCCTCGACCGCTGGCCTGGTTGCTGTTCGGAGATCGTGAGCAATGGCAGCTCGTATGGTGGTTGGCGGGAACCTTATCAACCGTGCTGGCATTCAATTCGATCATGGAGTTGCTGACCGCGATGCGGTTGGTTCGCATCGTCTCTTTACTCCAGGTGATCAACAGTGTTGGCTTTGCAATTACCGGTGTTGGCTTGCTGTGTTTAACGCCACTGCGCGAGCAGGCCGTCATCGCGTCCTACGGCGTGGGCTCGTTGATTGCCGCCGTTGGAGGCGCATTTGTTCTAGCAAGATTTTGGCGTGATTTGCCCAAAAACGAACCTCGCTTGGCCCCCTATGATCTGTGGGCTCAGTTAATGCCATTTGCCACTTGGATGTGGGTCTCGAACCTCGTGGGCAATCTGTTCGAGGCGGCCGACCAGTTCATGCTCAAGCACTTCTCGAATGTCGATGCGATTACTGCGGACGCGATGGTTGGCCAATACTATTCAAGCCGTGTGGTACCTTTGCTGCTCGCCTCCGTTGCCTTTATGTTCGGTGGGAGTTTGCTACCTCACTTGATCAAGGATTGGGAAGCTGGTCGAAAAGATGTGGTGTGCCGACGACTGAACCAGGCAGTCAAGTTTCTCTCACTTGCATTTACATTCGGGTCAGCGTTCGTGTTGTTGGCCGCTCCGCTCGTCTTCACTTGGGCACTGCGAGGCAAGTACGATGCAGGCTTGGCAGTGCTACCGGGAACACTGATTTACTACGTCTGGTACGCCATAGGCGCAGTAGCCAATAAATACTTGCTTTGTGCGGAGAACGCACGCATCGGTTGTGTCGCCTTTGCCGCCGGGTTGGTTTCCAACATAGCTCTTAACTTCCTCTTGGCTCCAATTTTGGGGTTGGTCGGAGTGGTAATTGCAACGGCAGTGGCAAACGCGCTCACGTTGTCCTTGATTTACTATTTGGGGTGGATCAACGGTATGCGATGGGATCGTGGTGTGATCTTCAGCAGCCTGCTGCCGCTCGTTCTTTGCCTGGGCGGCTGGCATTCAGTTGCAGTCGCCAGCCTCGCTTGCTTTATTGCGTATCGTGAAGGTTGGCTATTGGATGCGTCGGAGCGAACAGAATTAGTGGATGTTTCTACTGATTTAATTCAACGCGGGCGTCTGGCTCTCGGACTGAGCGCGTCCGCGGCGACTTAAGGAACCTATATCATGTTCAAAAAAGAGCGAACTCTCACGCAACGGCTCGACCGCGGCCCACTTCGGACGATGTTTGTCATCACGAGTATGCCGATCGGAGGTGCGGAAACTCTGCTGGTGAATCTTTTGAAAAGGTTGGATCGCGGTCTGATTCTGCCAGAGCTATGTTGCTTGAAAGAAATGGGACCACTTGGCGAGGTCGCGGCAAATGAGGTGGTGGTTCATAGCGGAGTGATCCGAACGAAGTACGATCATCGCATTCTTCGACGTATGAGAAAACTGATCGACGAGCAGCGCATAGATGCGATTGTCACAGTTGGGGCAGGTGACAAGATGTTTTGGGGCAGGCTCGCCGCTTGGATGGAAGGAGTGCCGGTGATCTTGTCGGCACTCCATTCCACCGGCTGGCCGGACGGTGTGGGTCGCTTGAATCGCATGTTAACGCCAATCACGGACGGATTCATCGCCGTCGCGTCCGCGCATCGTCGCTACATGATTGATCGCGAACGATTTCCGAGCGAGAAGGTGACATTGATTCCAAACGGAGTTGATACCTATCGTTTTCGATCGCTACCTGACAGCGGGCTCGCGGTAAAAACAAAGCTGGGCATCCCACCTGCCGCACCGGTGTGTGGCATCGTCGCAGCACTCCGGCCGGAAAAGAATCACACGCTATTTCTTCGCGCTGCGGCATTGACGGCAAAGCAACGCCCCGACGCGCACTTTATCATCGTCGGCGACGGCCCAGAGCGAGCGAAATTGGAGCGACTCGCCATCGAAGCCGGAGTCGCAAGTTCAACGCACTTTGTGGGGTCACGTTCCGACGTCCCTCAAGTGCTATCCTCGTTTGACGTCTTCTCGCTTACCTCGCACAACGAAGCAAATCCCGTCTCGATACTGGAAGCGCTGGCCTGCGAGATTCCCGTCGTCTCCACCGACGTCGGTTCGGTCGCCGAATCGGTTGCCGACGGGAGTACGGGCTATCTCGTCAAGCCCGGCGATGCGAACGCATTGGCGAATCACTGGATCAAGCTATTCGCCGATCCTGGGCTAGTCCGAACATTCGGCTCCGCCGGGCGCGCAACCGTCGAAGCGAACTGGTCGCTTGACACCATGGTGAAAGGCTACGAACGGCTAATCTGTGATACTTACGATCACAAATGCCCTTCTGCGCACTCCGCCACGGCCATATCGATGCACGAGACAAGCCGTACGGTCAAAAATTGACTTCCAACATCGCCGGTCTGGTACGCTCTCAGGCAGCAAAGCTCCACACAACCGTTTTGCCATGCCCAACGGCGTAGATGGTTTCGCCTGCGTCACCCAGTGCGAGATCGTGAACGTGCATGGGCGCTTTGTCTTGTTTGATAAGCTTGCTGGCAGCGATATCGAAGAACTTGATGAAACCGGCGTTATCGCCGCCTGCCGCCAGTAGCCATTTGTCTCCAGCGGAAAATACCATTCTCTCCACGAGCCCGTTGTATTCGTCACCCTTAAACTCGTGCGTGCGTTCACCTCGCTGCCAGTCGAAAACTTCGACGCGGGCCAATCCTCCAAGGTGATCGATATTGCCAACTTGTCCCATGCCGCCCACCGCCAGCAATCGCGAATCGGACGAGAAAGCTAACGATCGAACGCCGCCGATCGAATGGATCCTTGCTTTTGGATCCCAGGTATACATGATCGGTGTCTCAATTGTGGCCAGTTGTCGACCGTTCGATAGATCCCAGACGATGTTTTTTCCGATGCGATCGCCGGTGGCAACGTATCGACCATCGGGCGAGACGGCACATGCATAGAGCATCGATGGAAAATGATGGGGCGTTCGCGATTCGTGGCCAATCAAATCGCGAATCAACTTGCCGCTCGCGACATCCCAGATTCGACAGATCATGTCGTCGGCAACACTGACGACAAATCTGCCGTCCGGAGTCGCCGCAACATCGCGAATCCAACGCGTGTGCGCCTGGATTGAACGCAACGGTTGCTTGGTGTCAGTGTCCCACCAAATCAGTCGCCCATCATATCCACCGGAGACCAGATGCTTGCCGGCCAACGCAACGCCAGTGACGTAACTTTCGTGGCCAGCATATTCAACAGACTCTGGATTTTCCGCCATGACATCGAAATCATGAACCATAAAATCCGACGCGCCTACGAATAAGCGGCTCGTCGCTGGCTGATGTGCAATGGCGAACAAAATCCCTCGGCGATTCACTTCTTTGACAATTTTAAGGTTGTTTGGATCTGTCGTATTCATCATTACGCGATCACCTCTTTCAAGGGCTGAGCGCCGGGTTCGGTGAGCGGGACGGGGCGGACACCGACGTAATATTCCTTCTCATGATCGATACCCAACGCCTCGAAGATCGTCGCGAACAACTCCGGCGCGCCGATCTCGCCATCAGCGACGGTTTGGCCATCTTCGTCGGACTTGCCGTAGACGGACCCGCCTTTGATGCCGCAACCCGTTAACGATACGCTCCATGCCGAGGCGAAGTGATCGCGACCGAGACTGGCGTTGATGTTCGGCGTTCTGCCAAACTCGGACATCGTAATTACCAGGGTGTTGTCGAGTAAACCGCGCTGATCGAGATCATCCAGCAGGCCCGACATGACATGATCCAGTTCAGTTACCAGTTCGAGGTGCGTTTCAAAATTCTGACCGTGACTGTCCCACCACGCGCGGGAGACTTTCACGAACGGCGTTCCGGCCTCGATCAATCGACGAGCAACAAGCGTCTGTTCGCCAAACAGTGTCGGTCCGTACATATCACGAATCGATTGCGGCTCGCCGGAAATATCGAACAGATGCTCGCTGGACATCAGCCCTCGCACGCGAGCATACGCTTCGTTGTGGCTTCCTAGCGAACTGGATTTGCGGCCCTGAGCAAATCGATTGCTCAACAACTCGCGAAGGTCCGCGCGGGCGTGGTGATCGATCTCTTCAATGCCCGGTGGAAGCGCAAGGTTCGCGGGTTTTGATTCGGTCGTCAAAAACATCGGAGCGTACCTGGCGCCGAGGAATCCGGACGTTCCCGTACCACTGCCTCGCCCTTCGGTAGCCGTGTAGAACGCAACGTAATCCGGCACCGCACTGTCGATCCGACCCATTTCGCGCGCGATCATCGCTCCTAAGTCAGGCAGCCTAAGTGCCGACTCGTCGCGACGACCGAGATGCATCAACGTCGCTCCACCGCCGTGGTCACCGATTTTAGTGTTCAATGAGCGAATGATGGAAGTCTTCTGTAGCCGCTGCGACATCTTGGGCATCAATTCCGAGATGTGAATTCCGGGTACGTTGGTCTGGATTGCTCGATATGGACCGCCGGTCGGGCGGCCTGGTTTCGGATCCCATGTTTCCAGCTGGCTGGCGCCTCCCGCCAACCAAAACAGGATCACTCGCTTGTCCTGTCGCTTCAGCTCTTCTGCGACTGCGGGAGCCTGTAAAGCGTCCAGCACAGTCATATCCGCCGCCGTTAAAACGGCGGTGCTCGCCAAAGTACTGCCCAGAAAGGAGCGACGGCTCACGGCATGTTCCGAAGAACCGCAGAACCACTTTTGTCGAGTCATGAGTTCGTCCCTTAAACGCGAGATGCGGCCAAGTTGTGTCACACCCTAATAGTTGAATCGGACTTCGTTCGTTGTGAGCAGCGCCCATACCAACTGCTGAGCGGCAATCACTTGGTTCTCTCGATATTGAAGCAAGTATTCAGCTAACATCTGAATTTCATCCGCCGTAGGCGGCCGAGTGAACACGTTCCATACGGCATCGCTGACAAGCTGCGTCCTATCGTCGACGGACTTGAGTGTGCCAACTAACGAATCGTTCCCGTCTCGCAGGAACTCACTTGTAATCCGCTGGTTATTGTTGAAGAGCAATGCCTCGGTCACGCTGACTTGAAAGTCTTCGCCAGGCTGTTCGATCATTCCAGCAAAGCCCCGCGCACTGTTTTCAACTTGCTCAATTCGTTGCTCAAACGCATCACTTTGCAGATCTTCGGGAAACCAGCTTGGACTCATGCTCGCCAGACGAAGCGATGTTGCGTACTGAGCAGGCGTTAGCGGGCGTATCGATGCCACAGCGAACAATTCAGGAGCGGGATAGCTATCACCCTCCCATCGGCTTGATCTCGCATAGGCTTCGCTCAAAACCAGGCCGCGAATCAAACGGCGCAGATCATAGTTGTGCGCGACCAAATCGCTCGCCAGCCGCTCCAACAATTCAGGATGACTTGCAGGATTCTCAGGGTGCATCTGATCGACAGGCGCGACCAGCCCACGTCCAAACAAGCGATGCCACACGCGATTCACGATCGCTCGCGAAAAGTACATGTTCTCATTTTCTTTCAACGCGACCGTGGCAAGTTGTGCGCGACGGCTAAATGCAGGCGTAGGAGGTGGCTGTTTTTTTTCTTTCAACTCATCAAGTTGCTTCTTTTCTTCCTTTTTCTGTTCATCGGTCGGTTCAGACACTTCTGGCTCTTCCAAGACGGTTCCGGTCAGGAACATCAAAGGCGCAACCCTTTCCTCACCGCTGGTCGTTTGGAACTTCACGAGGCCATAGTCTCGTTCACCGAGAAAGCCACCGTTCTCAAAAGTGCGGCTGAAAAAAGACTTCATTCCAAAGAAATGGGACTGAGTCCATTCGCTGACCAACGGATGATCGTGGCATTGAGCACAGCTGACATTGACACCGAAAAAAATGACGCTGGTATCGTTCGCGAGGCGATCCAGGTCTTTCACTCGCGACTTCAGGAACTGGTCCGCACCGCTTTCCGGATCGGCTTCGAGTAGGTCCCGAAATATTTGGTCCCATGGACGATTGTCAGCAACTGCCGGACGTAGATACTTCAAAAGATCGCCGCTGCTTCCTTGCATTAGCATCGAGTTCAACTCGTTCGCCTGATGTCGCGAAAAGCCAGGCGATGCGATTAAGCGGTCGACAAGAGCCATCTGCTTGTTCGGATCGGCTGAATCGATGTACTGTTTCGCTTCGTTGGCAGTCGGAATTCGCCCGACAAGATCTAGCATTGTCCTCCGCAGGACGTTCGCATCATCGGCGCGGGAAGCAGCCACCACACCCGACTCGGTCAACCGGTGTGCGATGAAGTGATCGACAACTTGGTGGAGTTCCGTATTGGACGCCGGACGATTGACATCCGCGTGGGTTTCCATCGCGACGCCTAGCAAACAAAGCAGGGTCGCAGCGAATCGTTGAGAAAATCGCATCGGGCCGGTGGGTAGGTTTTGAGGGTGGGAACACGCCAGCGAATCGACATTAGCTCGCAGTGCTGTCAAATTGACATCGCTAGATATGTTACTCGATCCGGCGCCGCCAAGCCAGCGCAAAGGCGCCGCCCACCACCACAGGATTCGCAATCTGGCGAAAGTCTACGGAAGGTGATACTTCTCATGTTTCATTAAGGATTCGTGAAACAATTCTCTCGCTTACAGGTCCTGAGGAGATCGGGTTCAAGGATGCTTGACGGAGTTTCAAGAGTTGACTCTAAATGGGGTGCTTAAGGAACAAGTTCGGACTCGTAGTTCAATCGGGTCGGTACCTCCGCACTCCTCGAATTATTGCCACCATGCTGAAGCTCCGCGAGCCACGTACGGACGTCGAAGCCAGCGACCACGTCGTTGTCTATCCGACGATAGGGCATTCGATAGACGGTGGCGAGGCGTGGAAAATTGACATTTCCGGTACCGTCTATAACTCCGGAAGCGAAAGCCGCCAAAAACGGATGCTGCTGAATTTGCTTCAACGCGTTGCTAAGGTCAAGCCAACGACCGCGCAACAGGAATTGTTCGAGTCGCGAATCCGTGAGTTCATCGCCCCCACGGAGCGGAAGAAGCGAGTCTCACTTCGCGTCGGGAAACGCGTTCACGAACTACAGCAACGAACGAAGCGGAACGGTCGCTTTGCGGGGACCGTCAAGCTGTCGGCTCGCGAATTGGATGAACTACGAGAGAATGGTGACTTTAGCGCCGGAGTTCTCAAGTTGCACGTGCTCGCCCGGGACGGCGCGGAATCCAAATGCGCCGTGCATGCTCACTTGTTGGACGACGAAGGAACATCGGTCGTATCGGACATCGACGATACGATTAAAGTTACCAATGTTCACTCGAGACGATTACTGCTGGAAAGTACTTTCCTTCGCGAATTTGAATCCGTCGAGGGGATGGCTGCCGTCTATCGACAGTGGGCGTTTCATGGGGCAGCGTTTCATTATGTGTCTTCGAGTCCTTGGCAACTCTACACGCCTTTGGCCGAAATGTGCGAAGCCAGTGAGTTTCCTCCGGGTTCATTTCATCTCCGTTCGTTTCGACTTCGGGACCACATGCTAAGGAGACTTTTGCTGATACGACGCAAAGGCAAAGCCAAGGTCATCCGAACATTGCTTAAAACATTCCCTCGCCGCCGGTTTGTATTTATTGGCGATTCGGGAGAAGCAGATTCCGAGATGTATGGCCGGTTGGCTCGTAAAAACCCTCATCAGGTTGCAGGCATTTTCATCCGTTTGCTCGACACGGGGCCCTCGCACGACGAACGTGTAACTAAGACCCTCAGTGGACTCGGTGATACGATTGTCCGCATATTTCGTTGCCCTACCGAATTGCCAATTGATTTGGCATCAATCGCTTCGGATGTGCCTCTGCTCGCGGGTGGTTGATCGCAACGACACATTGTCGGAAAGGGCGTGCCCGATGCGTCGTTGGACCTACGCTTTTGCAACTCTGATGGCGCTGATTTTCATCTCTGGTTGCGTCGATAAATCAGCGTCTTCTGGCCAACTCGAACAAGTCTGGGGAAGGCGAGGGTTGTCGGAAGGTCGCTTTCAAACGCCACGCGCGATTGCGATCGACAAGGCCGACCTGCTCTACATCGTCGACAAGCTGGGCCGCATCCAAGTGTTTACGACTGAGGGTGCGTTCGTCCGCGGCTGGCGGACGCCGGCGATCGAAAATGGCAAGCCGTGCGGGATGACCATCGACCAGGATGGGAATCTGGTCGTCGCCGATACGCATTACTTTCGCGTGTTGTTCTATACGCCTGAAGGAAAGCTACTTGAAGATCGGACAATCGGTGGAGTAAAAGGACAGGGCGAAGGCGAATTCCATTTTCTGACCGATGTCGCGCAGGACTCGAAAGGAAACTATTACGTCGGCGAATACGGTGAACATGATCGCATCCAGAAGTTTTCCCGGGACGGAAAGTTTTTGTTGCAATGGGGAGGCCACGGTCGGGAACCCGGCAAGTTTGTTCGCCCGCAAGGTATTACGATCGATAGAGAGGATCGCATCTGGGTGGCTGATGCCTGTAACCATCGCGTTCAAATCTTCGACGCGACGGGAAATCTGCTGAAAGTTTGGGGGGAGCACGGGAAACACATGGGGCAACTTAGCTATCCTTACGGCATCGAACTCGATAACGAAGGACATGTATACATCTGCGAGTTCGGGAACAATCGCGTCCAGAAGTTCACCGTCGACGGAGAACCTCTGGGCTACTGGGGCACGAGCGGTCGCCGCGAAGGTGAGTTACATCAACCGTGGGGACTTGCGCGAGATTCACAGGGCCGGTTGCACATCCTGGACACGTACAACCATCGCGTGCAGCGAATCCGTTTGTAGGCTTCGTGCCGAGACGTGCCTGGAGAAAAGCCGCGAAATGCCAAAGATGCGGCTGCCGAGTATGGCCCCAAAGTTCTGTGAGAGAACTAGGTCTTCCGAGATGCTGTCAAACGCTATGATGAACCTTGTACTGCAATATTAAAACTTCCGACTCGTGGGTCCCCGCGCGTGACTCGCACCATACAGACGCCTCGGGTAAAATCCTGGGCACTCTCGTCTTTGCCCCGTCAGGGAGAAAAGCATGCTTGGCCTTGAAATCGGATTCGACAAACCGTGGTATCTGGTTTTGCTCACGGTATTGCCTGTGCTCTGGATGATGAGCTTTCGAAGTCTGGCTGGACTGGGAAACATTCGGCGATTGTTTGCTCTAGGCTTTCGCACATTGGTGCTGACTTTGATTGTGATGTGCTTGGCCGAGGTGCAGCTTCGTAAAACGAGCGAAAAACTGACCGTCATCTATTTGCTCGACCAGTCGGAAAGTATTCCGCTCGCAAAGCGTCAGGAGATGCTCCAGTATGTCGTCGACGAAGTGTCTGAGCATCGGCACGCCGATCGGGAAGACCGAGCGGGAGTCATTGTCTTTGGTCGAAATGCCAATATCGAGATTCCTCCGTTTGACGATGACATTGCAGTCTTGGGAGGTATTGACAGTTATATCAACCTGAACACCGATGCCACCAATCTGGAAGCCGCCCTAAAGTTGGCACAGGCTTCCTTTACCGAAGACTCCGCGAAGCGAATTGTCGTGGTCACTGACGGCAACGAAAACATTGGCGACGCGCGGACGATTGCCTCAATGTTGGCCGATGATGGGATCGGAATCGACGTAGCGCCGGTCAAATTGACAGTTCGCGCCGAAGTGGCTGTTGAAAAAGTGACGCTGCCGCCGGATATCCGCAAAGGGCAACCTTTCGAGACTCGCGTGATTGTCAATAATTACGCCGATCACTCAATTCCCGGCAAGCTTCGAGTCACGCGCCGGGTGGGATCGCACGAAGAGTTCCTCGGCGAGATCGATGTCGATTTGCCGCCGGGCAAGACGCCTTATTCCTTCCCCCATGAAATCGAGCAGCCCGCAGTTTACACCTACCAAGCGGACTTTACGCCGACTCATGCCGAAGACGACTTGATGGTTCAGAACAACCGTGCGACCGCGTTCACGCACGTACGCGGAAAAGGACGCGTCTTGTTCATCGAGAACTTCGAGAATCCGGGCGACTTTGATTTTTTGATTGACCGCCTCCGGAATAACAACATCGAAGTCGATTCAATTCTCAGCAACGAGCTGTTCAGTTCGCTGGCTGAGTTGCAGACCTACGACTCCGTCGTCTTGGCGAACGTGCCTCGCGGCAGTGGCAGCGATGCCGATTCAGTGGCTAGTTTTAGTGACGCGCAGATCGAGATGCTCGTACGGAACACCGAGCAGATGGGATGCGGGCTGATTATGCTTGGCGGCCCTGATTCGTTTGGTGCGGGTGGTTGGGCGAATACCGACCTCGAAAAGGCGATGCCAGTCGATTTTCAGATTAAGAATTCCAAGATTCGTGCCGTCGGCGCTTTGGCTTTGATGATGCACGCGTCGGAGTTGGCAGAGGGCAACTTCTGGCAAAAAGAAGTAGCGAGTGTGGCAATCAAAGCCTTGGGGCCAATGGATTACTGCGGCTTATTGCATTGGGACATCAGCGGAGATCGCTGGTTGTGGGGCGAGCCGCAAGGCCTAATTCAAGTTGGTAGCCGTCGCGATATGATGCTGGCACGTTTGGGAAGAATGCAGCCGGGCGATATGCCGGAGTTCGAGCCCGCGATGAAAAAGGCGCTGACCTCATTCAATCGCATCAACGCTTCGGTCAAGCACATGATCGTGATTAGCGACGGCGATCCCTCACCGCCCGGCTTTGCAACCGTAGGCGCCTACAAGAAGGCAAATGTCCAAGTCTCAACGGTAGCCGTGGGAACCCACGGCCCGGCGGGATCAAAGGTCTTGCAAGATCTCGCGCAAGACACCGGCGGGCGATATTACGTCGTGAAAAATCCGAAGGCGCTTCCGAAAATCTATCAAAGCGAAGTGCGTCGCGTCGCGAGGCCGTTGGTCTTTGAACCGGATGTGCCTGTATCACCGCAAGTCGTTGATCGATCCCATGAGATTGTACAAGGCGTCGACAACTTGCCGCCCATCTCCGGTTTTGTGCTCACCACAGCAAAGGACAATCCGCTGGTTGAGACGTTGGTGCTCTCGCCGCAACCGCAAGATGAACGCAATGCGACGATCTTGGCCGCTTGGACCTATCACTTGGGTCGGACAGCGGTTTTGACAACGGACACGGGGACTCGGTGGGCCACTCGATGGACGGACTGGGAGAACTACGATAAGCTCTTCACGCAATTGGTCCGCTGGTCGATGCGTCCGGTCAACGATCAAGGCAAGTTTACGGTGGCGACGGACGTACGAGATGGGAAAGTCAGTGTGATCGTAACGGCACTCGACACGGACGACGAGTTCCTGAATTTTTTGAATATGTCAAGTTCGGCGCTTGCTCCGGACTTATCAGCAAAGGATGTGAAAATTCAGCAGGTCGCTCCCGGTCGCTATGTCGGCGAGTTTGATGCGACGGACGACGGCAATTACTTCATTACGATCAGTCCCGGGCCGGGCCAAGCTCCGCTGCTAACGGGCGTCAACGTACCTTACTCCTCCGAGTTTCGCGAACGAGAGACGAATATGGCCTTGCTCAAGGCCCTGGCTGCGATTCCGCCTAAAGGCGGCGAGCCCGGTATATTGATCGAGAAGCAGGATGCAAATGGGACGCGGGACGATCTGCTGGCGTTCGACACATTTCGTGAAGGTCTGCCACCCTCAATAAGCAGTCAAGATGTCTGGCCGTTCTTTCTAGTGTTGGCTGCCGGCGTCTTCTTTGCGGATGTGTTTGTGCGACGAGTAACGATCAGCTTGGAGTGGATCGGTCCCGCAACCACATGGCTGCGCGTGAAAATATTCGGACAAGAGGAGCAAGAGCGGCACGAAGAGCGCCTCGATCGGCTCCGTAGCCGAAAAGCGGCAATCGCTGGTGAAATCGACGAACGTCGTGCGGCAACGCGTTTCGAGCCCTCAATGCCTGAAGACGGCACCCCAACCGTGACGCTTGATGAGGTCATGCAAGACGTTGGGGGGGGGATGACGACGGGGCAGCCGCCACAGCGCCCCGCCACGCAATTGTCTCCTGAGAGCATCGAGGAAGAGTCGTACACAAGCCGCTTGTTGAAAGCAAAACAGAAAGCCTGGAAAGACAACAAGGATAAAGAGTAATCAAAAGGAAACTTCATGAGCAGCGCCGAGAATATGCAACAACAGGCGGAAGAGTTTCGCCAACGGTATACAGCAGTCCGCAATGAAATCGGCAAGGTCATCGTTGGTCACGATGACGTCGTCCACGGCGTTCTAACGTGTTTGTTTGTCGGCGGACATTGCTTATTAGAAGGCGTGCCAGGATTGGGGAAAACGCTGCTCGTGCGCACCTTGTCCCAGGCATTGCACCTGAAGTTCAGTCGCATTCAGTTTACGCCCGACCTGATGCCTGCTGACATACTCGGCACGAATATGGTGATGGAGTCGACGGACGGTCGTAAAGTCTTCGAGTTTCAAAAGGGACCGATCTTTACACAGATTTGCCTCGCTGATGAAATCAACCGAGCCACGCCAAAGACGCAGTCCGCGATGCTAGAAACAATGCAAGAAGGGACAGTCACGGTCGCCGGACAACGCTTCGAACTGGAGAAGCCCTTCTTCGTGATGGCCACGCAGAACCCCATTGAACAAGAGGGCACATACCCGCTGCCCGAAGCACAACTCGACCGCTTCTTCTTTAAGCTGGTCGTCGGTTATTCAAGTCGAGACGAACTGTCGACAATCGTCGATCGAACGACGCGAGGAATTTCGGTCACGCCGGAGAATGTTATGGACGGCGGTGAGATCATGAAGTGGCAGCAGCTAATTCGAGAAGTCATTCTCGCCAAACATGTTCAGGATTACATCGTGCGTCTGACGCTCGCCACGCATCCGGAAGGTTCACATGCCCTGCCGATTACCAATAAGTACTTGCGTTGGGGAAGCAGCCCGCGTGGGGCACAAACGCTGGCGCTTGCGGCAAAAGTTCGGGCATTGCTCGAAGGACGCTTTAACGTGAGCTTTGAAGATGTTCGTCGCGTCTATCTGCCAGCCATGCGGCATCGCGTGATATTGAACTTTGAGGCTCAAGCCGAAGGGATGGAAACCGACCACGTGTTACTGGAGATTCTCGAACAGCTTCCCGAGAAGGCGGATCAATCGCCCGTGGCCGCCACGCTCGTTGCGGACTAACTTGGTCTGACAGGACGGACGTCGCGTCCTGTCAGAGACAATGCAAACTAACAGGCGGGCGAGTTGTCCAGCCTACAACTCGATATCAACACGTCATCATGAGTTCCACGCAATCATCGCCCCCGCTGCTCAGCCCTCAATTGCTGACGCAGCTCGAACGACTCGAGTTGGTCAGTCGCAAGATTTTTCGTGGACGACTGAAGGGCGAACGCCGTAGCAAACGGAAGGGGCAAAGCGTCGAATTTGCAGATTTTCGGAACTATGTGCCCGGTGACGACATTCGGTTTATCGATTGGAATTTGTACGCGAGGTTGGACAAACTGTTCTTAAAACTGTTCCTGGAAGAAGAGGATCTGCATTTCTACGCTTTGATCGATACCAGCACTTCTATGGACTTTGGCGATCCGACGAAACTCCAGTATGCCAAACAATTGGCTGCTGCATTGGGATTTATCGGCCTGTGTCGTGCCGATCGCGTCAAGATCGAGGCGATGGGAGCATCGCGTTCGAATCCCGGCCCCGTGCTGCGAGGTCGCTCGAGCATGTGGCGGATGCTGGACTATTTGAATGCGATTCAACCGGGCGACAACACTCCATTAGCACAGGGTGTGAAGGACTTTTGTCTACGTAATTCGGGACAGGGCATTCTCGTTCTGATTACGGACTTGATGGACAAGAGCGGCTATGAATCAGCCCTGCGGTTTTTGCTAGCGCAGAACATCGACGTTTACGTCGTTCATGTTCTGTCGCAGGCTGAAATCGAACCAGATGTGACGGGGGATTTGCGCTTGGTCGATTGCGAAGATGACGATGTCGCCGAGATCACCGTCAGCCGCCCGCTGTTGAACCGCTACAAGCAAACATTAGCCACCTTCATCGAAGGCGCGAAGGAGTTTTGTACGCGGCGCGGAATGTCGTACATCATGACGAGCACTGAGATGCCGGTCGAACAACTCGTCGCCAGCTACCTTCGGCAGCGGGGACTCGTGAGATGAGTTTCATTCCGACTCTTACGACACTTCAGTGGCTGGTCATCGCCGCAGTGCCGCCGGCGATTATCTCGCTGTACTTCTTGAAACTAAAACGGCATCCGGTCGAAGTACCCAGCACCTACCTTTGGACGCGAACGATCGAAGATCTGCATGTCAATTCCATTTGGCAGCGACTGCGTCAAAGCTTGTTGCTGTTTCTCCAGTTGCTGGTCTTGCTGTTGGCGATTTTGGCCTGTCTGCGGCCTGGCTGGCGGGGCACGAACTTGGTGGGCGACCGCTTCATTTTCATGCTGGATACTTCGGCCAGCATGAGCGCGACGGACGTGGCACCTTCGCGTTTGGAAGCGGCGAAGACGCACGCCTTGGGATTGATTGATCTGATGGAATCAAGCGATGTGGCGATGGTAATTAGCTTTTCCGATGTGCCCCGAATCGAGCAAGCTTTTACCAATAATCGCAGCGCACTTCGGCAAGCCGTAAACAAGATCAGTCAAACGAATCGCCGGACCAACATCAGTGAAGCGCTTCGTCACGCCTCGGGACTGGCAAACCCTGGGCGTACGAGCGAGGCAGGTACGAGCGACGTTCAGGTTGCCGACGCGTTGCCCGCGACCATGTATATCATCAGCGACGGAGGAGTACCCTCGGTCCCCGACTTTGCTCCCGGAAATCTAACCGCCCGTTATATAAAGATTGGTAGCGCGACGCCGAAAAATATCGGGATCGTCGCCTTCAGCACAGAACGGAATGCAGAGAAGCCTGGGCAGTTGCAAGCATTTGCACGGCTTGAGAATTCGGGCGAAGAAGACGCAGAGGTCGATGTTGCTCTTTATCTGGACGGCGGCTTAGTGGATGCAAGCAGGGTGACGGTCCCGACCGATGCCGCAGAGGGTGTAAGCTTCGTGCTAAATGACATCGAGAGTGCGATTCTCAAGCTGGAGATTCAGCATAAAGATGACATGCCGCTCGACAACGAGGCCTTCGCGACAATCAACACACCACGTCGGGCACGCGTGCTGGTCGTCACCTTGGGCAACGATGCTCTGAGGTTTGCAATAACGACAGAAGCCGCGGCTCGAGTGGCCGATGTCGCCTTTGCCGATCCTGCTGTCCTAGAAACGAAAGAGCACGAGAAGCTCGCGTTGGCTGGCGCCTACGACCTCATCGTATACGATCGCTGTGTGCCGAATGTGATGCCGGAGGCAAACACGTTGTTTATCGGTCGCGTACCGCCGGCAGACGGATGGTCAGCCGAAGCATCAAAGCCCTCACCACTGATTATCGATATCGACCGTTTGCATCCACTGATGCATCTAGTGGAGTTAGGGTCGATCCTGATCTACGAGTCGCTGCCGCTCAAGGGTCCCGAAGGTGCGTCTTCGTTGATTGATTCGGACAACGGATCTCTGTTGATGATTGCACCGCGCAAAGGATTCGAAGATGCTGTCCTTGCATTTGAGTTGGTTGGCCCATATCCGGATGGCGAGGTGAGGCAAAAAACCACTTGGCAGCTTCGAAGAAGCTTTCCGGTATTTGTTATGAATGTTTTGCGTTACCTGGGCGGTGCGCGAGCGAGCTTGGACGTGCAGGGGGCGCAACCGGGCGAACCGGTCAAATT
Source organism: Planctomycetaceae bacterium (assembly GCA_020638995.1). Classification (GTDB taxonomy): domain Bacteria; phylum Planctomycetota; class Planctomycetia; order Pirellulales; family Pirellulaceae. The sequence goes on along the minus strand of JACKHM010000004.1, from coordinate 968,900 downwards.
GCGAACCGAGGCTCCCGTGGACCAGATCACGGTCGCGTCACCCGCCGGTGTGCGCACCAAAGTTCAACGCGAGAGCCAAAGCGCGTTTGTTTTCTCACGTGCCGAAGAGTTGGGAGTCTATGCCGTGCGAGAGGGCTCGGATCAGGGGGCAGACCAACATTTTGCGATCAACCTGTTCGATAGTCGCGAGAGCGATCTCGTACCTCGTGAAATGATCGATATCCCGTACTTCGACGAGACAACCGAACAAGTCGGAGTTCACGCGTCGACCGCCGAACCAAGCCGCCAGGAAATGTGGAAGCTGTTACTAATCGCGGGCTTGGTGGTGCTCGTGTTCGAGTGGTACGTCTATAATCGGCGCGTCTATTTGTAGCCGACGTCGAGACCGCGAATAAGCCCGCTCACTCCAGATGAACCTGAAATTGGAATTGCTTGAACCTACAATGTCAAAACCGTCATCGCCTATCATCACCGTCCAGCAACATATCCTTCAAGACCAAAAGCGATTCCCCGGTTCATCGGGCGAATTCTCATGGCTGTTGTCCGGCATCACTATGGCCACGAAGCTGATTCAAGCCAAAGTGCGCCGGGCCGGGCTGACAGACATCCTCGGCGAACAGGGAGATATTAATGTTCAAGGCGAGGTGCAACAGAAGCTAGATGTTTTTTCCAACGATGCACTCATTCACTGCCTGAGTGCCCGGGAGAGCATTGGTGTCTTGGCATCGGAAGAAGACGAGAAACCGCTGCTCGTTCACAAAGGCTCGGAGAATGCTCACTATGCAGTCGTGTTTGACCCATTGGACGGCTCTTCAAACATCGACGTCAACGTCAGTGTCGGGACCACTTTTTCCATTCTTCGACGGCCTGAAGGGATTGGACTGGACGAACCCGAGAAGTGGGTATTACAGCCGGGGGCAAAACAGATTGCGGCGGGGTACGTCGTGTATGGTTCGTCGACGATATTGGTCTATAGTGTTGGTAATGGCGTCCACGGTTTCACACTTGATCCCGCGGTGGGCGCCTATATCCTTAGCCATCCCAACATGAAGATGCCTGAACAAGGCAAATACTATTCAGTCAATGAGGCCTACCGCGATACGTTTCCTGTTCGCTATCGCGAATACATTCGCCGACTCCGCGAAGGTACACTTGGTCACAAATACGCGTCGCGTTACATCGGTTCAATGGTGGCGGATTTTCATCGGACCTTACTGAAAGGCGGTGTGTTTTTGTATCCGCCCACTGAGTCGAATCCCGAAGGGAAACTGCGGTTGCTCTACGAAGCCAATCCCGTCGCGTTCCTCGCAGAACAAGCCGGAGGGACGGCAATCGACGGGACAAGGCGAGTGCTGGACATTCAACCGAAGAGTATCCACCAGCGGACACCGCTGGTCGTCGGCAGCCGAGTCGAACTCGCCGACTTTGAGCGATTCGTCGTGCAAGCTGATTCGCGACAACCTGCATAGCCATCGATCGTCTCCACGGTTCACTCAGAAATTTGACAATTGCAGGATTGCCTATGAACCGGCAACTTACTCATCCACGAGACGAGATCATGCAAACGATGGATCGCATCTATCGCTACCGCATGACGACAACGTCGGGTGGGAATCTTTCGATTCGGGACGAAGACGGAAATATCTGGATCTCGCCGGCGCGTATCGATAAGGGAAGTTTGACACGGCGAGACATTGTGTGTGTCCGACCAGATGGAAGTGTCGAGGGAGCACATCCACCGTCATCGGAGTTTCCTTTTCATCGAGCAATTTATGAAGCAAGGTCCGATATTAGAGCAATCGTTCACGCTCATCCCGTAGCGTTGGTCGCCTTTAGTATCTGTCGGCAAATGCCAAACACGCGATTGTTTCATCAAGCGCATTCCGTTTGCGGAAAGGTAGGCTTTGCTCCCTATGCTTGTCCCGGAAGTGAGCAACTCGGCAGAAACATTGCTGCCACGTTCAGCGAAGGATGTGACAGCGTGATTCTCGAGAATCATGGCGTCGTTGTCGGCGGCGACTCACTGGCCCACGCGTTCGAGAGGTTTGAAGCATTCGAGTTTGCTGGCAAAACACTTATCAAAGGACAACGACTTGGTGACATCCGATATCTGGATGACGCGCAGTTGAAAGAGGCGAGTGATCGCAGTGTTGACTTCACGTCTTTCGTACCCGGGGTTGCCTCGGCGAAGGAGTGCGAACTACGCCGCCAGCTATGTGATTTCATAAGGCGAGGCTGTCGTCAGCGACTGTTAATTAGTACGGAGGGCAGCTTTTCCGCCCGCGTTAGTGGCGATTCTTTTCTTGTGACGCCAACTCAGCGAGACCGAGAACAACTTCAGGTCGAAGACTTTGTGCTCGTTCAAGGCGAAAACAGAGAGGCGGGAAAGCTCGCAAGTCGTGCGGCATGTGCCCATCGAGCGATTTACGAGCGACATCCTCATGTTCAAGCGATTGTGTTCGCGCATCCGGTCAACGCAACGGCGTTCAGTGTGACGGATGTCAACTTGGATGTCCGGACGATTCCGGAAAGTTATGTGTTCCTGCGAGACGTCAAACGCGTACCGTACGGGATTCAGTACCGCGACGATCACAACATCGCTGACTTCGTCTCAGTGAACAATCCGGCCGCGATCTTGCAGAACGATGGAGTGCTGGTGACGGGATCGACGGTGCTCGATACGTTCGACCGATTGGAAGTGCTGGAATCGACTGCGGAAGCAGTGATCAACGCCATTTCCATTGGTGAGGTCACCGCGATGCCAGATCGTGTGATCGAAGAATTGCGATCGGCGTTTGGGCTCGGTTAACGTGAAATCGCCACGATGGAAATCACTAGATGACTCTATCGTTCCCCGCTGAAATAGACGACCGGGACTTTGCGGACAGCAACAACCGCGACTAGAAGAAGGAAACTCGGCTTGGCGGCCGTTTTTGACGGCGTAACGCAGTATTACATCCCGAGTGAGACGCCGATTCGGCCTTCGGCCCGCGGGTTCCATGCCGAACCGTTCTGGAGTGACACGAAGGAGTTTGTGCCGACAGGAAGGCGCGACGTATGTAAGGTTTCTAACGGAACGATGCTCAGCCAGCTGGGTTCCATATGCTGATGATCCCCTGGAGCGAGATTCGGCGTAGAACCCAGCGGTCAGATCGATCATAATGTTCTGAGGTAATTCCGCCTGAAGAATGGAGCCTTTCCCATGTCTCTTCCGATAAATTGCTGGCGCGTCGCCACTCCAATCTTGGCGCTGGCACTCGTCGTAAACGGGTCGCTCGGTCAAGATGATCGGGGCGGTGGTAGAGGCGACCGTGGAGGTGATCGCGGCGGCGACCGTGGGGGTGATCGGGGCGGAGGCGAAGGATTTCGAGGTGGGCCGGAAGGCGGCGGATTCCCCGGGGGTGGCTTTCGTGGTGGCCCGCCTGGCGGAGGATTTCCGGGCGGTGGCTTCCGAGGCGGCGGTCCCGGTGGTCCAGGCGGATTTTCGCCAGCCGACATGCTCCGACGGTTTGATCAGAACGGCAATGGCATGATCGACCCTGCCGAGGCACAAGGCCCCGCCAGCTTCTTCTTGCAGCGTATCGCGAGTTCTGTGCCCGGTATCGATTTGGCAAAGCCAGTTCCGATCGATAAGATCGCACAGGCAATGGATCGACTGCGGCAGGAACGTGAATCCGGCAGTGGTGGCGATTCAGGTCGTGGTTCCTCCGGTAGCGGGAGCACGGAAGTAGAGCCGCTTGTACCAGGGTTTGGCGTCGAAGATTTACTGCCCCCAGCAATGGGTTTCGGTGCCGAAGCCGAACTGTTCACGGTCAAGACTACCGATGCTGACAAGAAGGAGGCCGAAGAACGCTTCCGACGATACGATTCCAATCGCGACGGCATCTTGGACAAGGCCGAGCTCGCGCGAGGTCGTTGGTCTGAGGATCCTTTGACTTATGATCGCAACCACGACGGCAAGTTAACTCTCTCTGAGATGGCGGTGCGATACGCTCGACGCCGCATTACGGAGGAAACCAGCCGGTCGACACAGACGGCGGGCCGCCCCAGCAGTAGCTCGACCGCAACTCGCGGCGGTGACCGAGGTTCCCGCGGGGGTTTTGGCGGGGGGTTCGGTGGCCCCGGTTTCGGTAGCGGTGGTGAAGAAGGTCGCAGCTTCTTTTCACGCCGAGATCCTGGAGATGGCGGTGATCAATCTGCAGGCAGAAGCAATACGGCGTCAGCGACGACGGACTCGCGGAAATCTTATCGTGTCAAGTCGGTCACCGAGCGACTACCAAAGGGCCTTCCCGATTGGTTTGCACGTAGCGACACAAACGTCGATGGCCAGGTCGCAATGTCTGAGTATTCGACCTCATGGACTGACTCAACCGTGCGAGAATTCTCACAATTCGACCTCAACCAAGATGGCTTCATTACATCGAGTGAAGCTTTGGAAGCGGTCAACAATGGAGTTGTGCGAGGGGCGACGACCTCGCCTTCTGCCTCACCGACGCCAACTGCGACGGCGGCTTCGAGTTCTGGCGGCACTCCGCCGACGACGCCCACTAACTCCGGAGGCGGAAGTACTCCGGCCATTGATGCACGATATCTGGCTTACTACCAGAAGCTGCTCACGAAATACGATACGAATGGCGACGGCGCGTTGGTTGCTTCCGAATGGATGTCGATGTCCAAAGATCCCTCCGCAGCGGATACGGACGGCGATGGAAGAATCAACGTGAATGAACTCGCGGCTTGGTCCATGAAACGCTGAGCATTCTTGGGAGACTGAGGTCGGCTGCCACTTTTGTCAGGTGACGGCGTCGAGTCGCTTGAAACGTAATCGTTGCAACGCCGCAGACGCTGGGTGAGTGATGTAGAGCGCCGCTCAGGCAAAAACCCCTTCATGAACGTGGCCAGCGACGTCGGTAAGACGAAAGTCGCGCCCGGCGTATCGATGCGTCAGCCGCAGATGGTCCATGCCCATCAAGTGCAGAAGCGTCGCATGGAGGTCGTGGATGTGCATCTTATTCTCAACGGCATAATAACCGTAATCGTCTGTCGCCCCGTACTTGAACCCAGCTTTGACTCCAGCTCCCGCCATCCACATCGAAAACCCTTCTGGATTGTGATCGCGACCGTCCTTGCCTTGAGCTACAGGCGTCCGTCCGAATTCTCCGCCCCACATGACGAGAGTGTCCTCAAGCAACCCTCGCTGTTTCAGATCCTTTAGCAAGCCAGCAATCGGACGATCAACTTCCAATGCGTTCTTCGCATGGCCTTCGCGCAACTTGCTATGTTGATCCCATTGGACGTTTGTATCACTGTGAGTCACTTGGATAAAACGCACTCCACGCTCGGCGAATCGACGAGCTAGAAGGCACTGTCGGCCAAAATCTTCGGTAGTAGGTTCGTCGAGACCGTAGAGTCGCTTTGTCGCCGCCGTTTCGTCGCCGATATCTTGAATTCGAGGAACTTCGGATTGCATTCGAAATGCCAGCTCGAATGAATTGATGCGGGCTTCCAAAGCGGAATTCGGACCGGTTGCTTCGAGATGCTCTCGGTTTACGCTTGCGAGCATATCGAGTTGCATTCGCTGCAACTCTCGCGTCCACGAGGGGCTCTGAATATATTTGACCTGCGCTTCAGACGAAGGCTTGCTGGCCACGCCTAGCGGCACTCCCTGGCAATACGCTGGCAAGAACGCAGAACCCCAGTTCTTGACACCGCCATGAGCCAATGTCGGACAGATCGTAATGAATCCGGGCAAATTGTCGTTTTCTGTGCCCAGCCCATAGGTGACCCAAGCGCCCATACTCGGCCGCACGAATGTGTCGCTGCCCGTGTGCAGTTTGAGCAGTGCGCCTCCATGTGCTGCATTAGTACCATGCACCGAGTTCAAGATGCAAAGGTCATCGATACACTCGGCCACGTTGGGGAACAAATCGCTGACTTCAATTCCGCTCTGACCGCGTTTTCGAAATCGCCACGGAGACGCCAAAAGGTTGCCGGTCGGCGCGAACTGTACGCGAGGTTTATCGAACGGTAACTCTTTGCCATCGTCCTTCTGGAGCTGCGGCTTGAAATCAAATGAGTCGAGATGCGAGGGCCCGCCTTTCATGAACAAAAATATGACTCGCTTGGCGCGAGCGGGGAAATGTGTCGTACGCGGGGCGAGCGGGTTCGCTGCCAAAACCTCTTGCCCTAGCATCGCAGCGAGTGCGAGATTGCCAAAGCCAACGGCGCTGGTGCGCAACAGCTGACGGCGTGATATGCCTTGGTCCAACACGTTGAGTTGTAGGTTGTTGTCCATGTGGCATCGAGTCTATTTAAGGTGCAAGAACTCACTAGAGACCAGCATAACATGGCACAACGCGTGCCAACCGCGATCTGCCGAACTCGTCTTCGCGGCAACGGCAGCCACGAATGCCAGTGCCTCGCCCGTTTCAACGTCCGAGGGTGCGCGACCAAAGGCCAAGGCATACATTCGTTGGACACGAGCTGCGTCCCCCGTGGACACCTCACTTGCCAGTCGCTCAGCAAATGCTGCCGAGCTTCGCGCCAGCAGGTCACTGTTCATCAGGAACAAAGCTTGTGGCGCGATCGTCGAAGTGCTGCGATCGCCCGTCGGAACGCTCGCGTCCGAGTAGTCAAACAGCGAGAACACATCGAACAAGTGATTGCGGATAACGGGCAAGTATATCGATCGGCGTGTGGTATCGTACGTCGTTTCATCTTTGGACGTGTGATTAAATACAAACTCGCGATTGCCGACATGTAACATCGATCCGCCCATTTCAGTATTCAGCAATCCGCTCACAGCAAGCAAAGAATCACGGATCGACTCCGCTTCGAGGCGTCTCAGATTGGCTCTCCATTGCAGGTGATTCTCCGGATCGATTGCCGCTGCGGTGGCATTGTCTGCGCCGCTCATCTGATAGGTGCTGGACAGCACGATCTCGCGATGCAACTCTTTCAATGACCAGCCGCTTTCGATGAGCGTGACGGCCAGAAAGTCCAACAGTGGCTGGTTGACCGGTCGATCACCTAAGTGACCAAAGTTATCGGTCGACCCTACCAAGCCTCTCCCAAAGTGCCAGCGCCAGAGCCGATTCGCGATCACGCGACTGGTCAGCGGATGCTCGGGGCGCACCAGCCAATGGGCCAACTGGAGCCTCCCGCTTTCCGTTTCCCCAATGGTTGGCTGCCCGTCGAATGCAAGTACTTCCGGCACGCCTCGAGGAACTTCCTTGCCGAGCGACAAATGGCTGCCGCGGATGTGAACTTTCGTGTTCGTCGGTTCCGAATCGACAACTCCCATCGCCGTCGGCAATTCGGGCAGTGACGCTTCGAGGGTGGCCAACTCATCGCGCAGTCGCTTGAGTTTATCTTTCGACGACTTCGAGTATCGCGATTCAGCATCTTTAGGCAACGCCTCGCCGTCGCTCAATTTAGACTTGACTTCGGAATTCGCTGCATCGGTAGCTTGTTGGATGGCTGTTTTGCACTCGGCGATCTTGCCCGCGATTTCGTCCTTCTCGCGGCACTGAATCGTTGTCGCGATAGAGTTCTCGTTCCATTTGGCAATACGCTTAAACGACTCCATCGTTCTGGTACTTTTGAAGATGCCTGCCAGGGCGTAGTAGTCGTCGGTTCGAATCGGATCAAACTTGTGATCGTGGCAACGGGCGCAGCCAAGCGTCAAGCCCATGAACGTCCTTCCGATGGTGTCGATTTGTTCGTCTATGATGTCGACTTCCATTTTTTGTTCGTCGCCTTCGGCTAACACCTTCGGCCCCAGCGACAAGAATCCCGTTGCGACGAGGTTTTCATGCCACTCGTCCTCTTGAGTCGCCGGCAGCAAGTCGCCGGCAAGTTGCGCGGTTAAGAAATCGTCAAATGGTTTGTCCGCGTTGAGTGATTTGATGACATAGTCACGATAACGCCATGCGTTACCGTGAGCGATGTTCTCGTCCAATCCATTCGAGTCGGCATAGCGTGCAACGTCCAACCAGTGACGCCCCCAACGCTCGCCATAGTGAGGAGAGTTCAGCAGTCGATCGACGACGCGAGGCAAGGCAGCCGGCGACGAGTCGGCAACGAATGCTTCGACCTCGGCAGGCGTCGGCGGAAGCCCAATCAGATCGAAAGTAACTCGGCGAATCAACGTGCGTCTATCCGCACCGGGTGCCGGTTCGAGTTGTTTGGTCTCTAGCAACGCTAACACGAACTGATCGAGTGGAGTTAACGGCCACGACGAATTCTGGACGGTCGGTGGCACACTCTTTGTCGGTGGTTGGAGTGACCAAAACTTGCGAGCCTGTTCCATGTCGATGGAACCTCGCCGCGGCTTCATCGCACCTTCGACTTTCGGCAGAGCAGCACCATGTTCGATCCAGCGACGTACATCCGCAATCTCGTCATCGTCCAACTTGCCAGTCGGCGGCATCCTGAGATCGTCTTCGCGATAACTTAGCGCAACCATCATCAGGCTTTGATCAGGCTCGCCCTCCACAACCGCGGGCCCGGAAGCCCCACCTGACAGTATGCCTTCAGTCGTGTCCAGTCGCAGATCCGACTCTTGCAAATCGGAGCCGTGGCATTCGTAGCAGTGCTCGGCAAGCAGTGGACGGATCTTCGTCTCGAAAAAGCGAAGGCGTTCCTGTTGATCGTCGGCTGAAAGGCCAGTGGGCGTGTTTAGCCCAATTGCGGCGAGGCTGATGGCCAAAGTCAGTATGCGTGGAAAGGCGGGCACCGTCTGGTCTCCACAGGCGTGTGAGTAACGCCTCTAGTATAGACGAGACAAGGCACTGCCCCCAACCTCTGTGGAGGGATATTGAGCCGATTGCAACAAAAGTTGGCTCGGTGCTATTCGCTGGCACCGAGCGCAACCGGGACATCCAATTCCCGATTGTCGCGAATGACTCGGACAACGATTCGATCGCCAGGCTGCTTGCTTTCAACAACGTCTTGGAACTCGTCACCCGTAGAAACGGCAATGCCATCAACCGAAATGATGCGATCTGCACGTTCACGGTCGACATAGGTGCGTTCGTAAATGAACGGCCCTCGCTGTTCTTTCTGAGTCACAACCTCAAAACCTCGCAATCCGGCTCGCGCGGCGGGCCCCCCGGGGGCCACATCGACAATGACGAGCCCTCGGTCGGTTTCGTAAACGCTGGCGATCCCGATCACTGGGCGGATCACGCGGCCGTGTTCCAGTAATTGAGGAACGACTCTTCGAATGGTGTTCACCGGAATCGAGAACCCCACGCCGGTGTTCTCGCCGCTTTGGCTTGGATTCACAATCGCGGTGTTCATCCCCACAAGTTCGGCGCGAGAATTGAGCAACGGTCCCCCGGAATTCCCGCTGTTGAGTGCTGCATCGATTTGGATGATGGACTTCATTTGACGACCAGTCTTTGACGGGATTGCTCGATTCAAACTTGACACCACACCGACGGTAAGCGTTCGTTCGAGTCCGAAGGGGTTGCCGATGGCCAGAATTTTCTGGCCCACGCGCAACCGGCTTGAGTCGCCAAGCTGTACTGGATAGAGAGATTTTTGCGGGGCATTGATTTTGAGGACTGCGATGTCGTTGGGCGGGTCTTTTCCAATCAACCCCGCCTCGTAGGTTTCGCCATTGAACAGCGTAACGCGAACTTCACGAGCTCCCTCGATGACATGATAGTTCGTGAGGATATGTCCCTGCATATCGAATACCGACCCTGATCCCTCGCCAGCGGCTGGAACTTCTGTCATGAAGAATCCGCCTGGCCGAGTCGTACGCGTCGTTATGTGGACAACGCTGCGATTCGCGCGATCATATACTTTGATATTGACCAATTCGTCTGGCGTATACTCGTCGTCTAGCGGGGAACCATTCGGTGGCGAGACCCGCGATCGTGTTGCAGCATTGGTATCATCGATCAAAGTTGTGCCGGGCTGAATGATCGGACTGAGGGGAGGGTTCGTGGCGTCCTGGGCATGTGCAACCGTCCGCGAAAAGTCACCACCGATCCAAAATGCTAGCGTCCCGCCGGCTACTGCCGAGCACACACACGCGAGGAGATAGTTTTTCATGTACGGCTCCCTTCAAATCAATACAGCGATTCTGCGGCACTCATCGAAAACATAAGCGATCTTCTGTTCGTGGGCGAGAGCAAAGCGATGGGACCTGATTTTCCGTAAACAATACTTGCGTCCGGTTGCCCTTCCCACAAACCCCCTTTCTTGCGACACTCGCGCCCGCCGCGAAGATTACATTGGAACTACGCCGTCTCGCCCCCCAAGGTTCGAGAATGGTAATTTTTTCTGTGGCAAATTCGTCCCAAGCAGTCAGTTTGGCCAATTGGCTTCCATCGTTGAGCAGACGCCCAAGGAATGGCTGTGAATTTAAGACCGGTGGTTGATTGTCTCGCGTACACTGCGCTGCGCGTCTTGATTTGCATCATTCAAGCGATGCGTATTGAAACGTGCCATTCGCTCTCGCGAATGGCGGCTTTCCTGCTGAGCGATTGCTTTCGCCTACGAGGGGCGGTTGTCGACGACAACTTGAAGAATGTCTTTCCCGACCTGACGGCGGCGGAGCGACGACAAATCTCGCGGCAAATGTGGGAACATCTATTTCTGATGGTGTGCGAGATTGCGCACGCACCACGAAAAATTCACCGCAGCAATTGGCGCGACCATATATCGTTTCGCGGACGACGCGAGATTGTCCAATATCTACTCGACCCACGCCCATCGGTGCTAGTGACAGGACATTTTGGCAACTTTGAACTAGGCGGCTTCATCACTGGACTATTGGGCTTTCCGAGCTTTACCGTTGCGAGAACACTCGACAATCCCTATCTCGATCGCTACGTAAACAGCTTTCGCGGCGCGAACGGGCAATTCATCTTGCCAAAGAAGGGCAGTTCGCCACAGGTGCAAGCCGTTCTGGAAAGCGGCGGGGTTTTGTCACTGTTGGGTGATCAATTCGCGGGCCAGAAAGGCTGCTGGGTCGACTTCTTGGGAAGGCCCGCATCGTGTCACAAAGCAATTGCTCTATTTCCGTTGACAAGCGGGGCTCCGATGCTTGCAGCGGCGACTACTCGCCTCGGTGCCCCGATGAAATTCAAGATCAGCTTACTGGGAGTCCTGGACCCGGCGGAATCGCGCTCACTGGTCAGGAGCGTACCCGCAGTGACTCAGTGGTACAACGATCGTCTGGGCGACGCGATCCGGCTGACGCCACATCAATACTGGTGGCTGCATCGCCGTTGGAAAGGAACTCCGCCGAAACGGATGCTGGCTAGGAGAAGCGTCGCGGCATAACGTACGGCATTTGTGTACCTCAAGAGATAGACCTCCTGTCCGAGATGAGACTCCCGCGGTAAGCTGATAGCGAACACGCTGAAGATCAACTCGTCCTTTGGTCCTCACCGATACTGGCACGACCATTTTCACCTTGGCAGTTCTCAATCTCTGGCACCATGTCGAATTGGATTCGGATTGCGTCCGTTGAACAATGTCCGCCCGGCAGCGCCCGTGAGTTTGTAGCGAACGATCGAATTGTTGCGCTGTATAATGTGGAGGGTGAATTCCATGCATTGGACGGGATCTGCCCGCACCAGGGTGGTCCGCTTGGCAAAGGTAATCTTTCCGGTTGCATCGTGACATGTCCTTGGCACGGATGGCAATTCGATGTGACGAACGGCCAGCATCAGACGAGCGCGTCACTACTTCACGCCAAGATTCCGGTCAAGATTGAGGGAGACAGCGTGTTGGTGGACGTTAGCTAATGATCGAATATCGCCCATTCTTAAATTGCGACCCACCTGATTTGGCTGAGATTTGGCGTAGCCAACCCATTTCGAATGCGCTAATTCAAAACATGACCGGCGCTGTTCTCGACGACATGGTTTACTCTCGACCGTTCTTCGATAGGCAGGGGCTCACGGTCGCCGTTCAAGGCGGCAAGCCCATTGGTTTTGCTCATGCGGGATTCGGGCCGAATGCAGAATTGACTGGCATCGAATACACAACCGGGACAACCGCGCTGTTGCTCGTCTCGCCTCATCGCGACCGCGAAATGATTTCGCAAGAATTGCTCGCACACAGCGAACGGTACCTGCTCGAACGTGGGGCAACGACGTTATACGGCGGGGCTACAGAGTCATTGGCTCCGTTCTATTTCGGACTGTATGGGGGCAGCAAGTTGTCGGGCATTTTGGCTTCTGATGTCGCCGGCACCGAGTTATTTCGTAACGCAGGCTACAGCGAAAGCGTGCAAACTCGTATATTTCGTCGTGAGCTGACGGGGTTCCGACCGCCCGTTGATCGCGAATTGATGCAAGTCCGCCGACAGTACCAGTTGGTAAAACAGTCTGATTCGCTGCCTCGCAATTGGTGGGAGGCGTGTGGATTCGCAGCTATTGAGCGATTGGAATTTGTTATGCTTCCCAAAGCTAAAGGGCCACCGGTCGCTGAAGCACGCTTATGGGACATCGAACCAATGGCCAGCTCTTGGGGAGTTCACGCAATGGGCTTCACCGAAATGATTGTGTCAGCTTCCGAAAACGCACGTGCGGTAGCGACACACTTTGTGAGCGAGATCTTCCGCCAGATTCAAGGCTTCGGAATTACGCTCGTAGAGTTTCAAGTATCTGTCGAAAACGCCTTGGGAATAGAGGTGTGTCAAAAGCTGGGCTTTGAAGAAGTCGATCAAGGCCTTTCGTTTCAAAAGCCTGCAAGTCGATAAATCCAGGTAGACATAGTCGCAAAACTCGCGACACTATATCCAATAGGTTGCAGCTGTGTTTGGTTTTCAATTGGGAGGTTCTCATGGACCGAGTCGTGACGGTCGTTTTGGCTGGCGGGAAGGGAACGCGACTCGAACCGCTGACGCGAGACCGCGCGAAGCCGGCCGTCCCGTTCGGTGGCGCGTACCGAATCATAGACTTTACTCTCTCAAATTGCCTGAACAGTGGCCTGAAGAAGATCCTCGTGCTGACGCAATACAAGGCGATGAGTCTTGATCGGCACATCAACCTAGGGTGGCGAAAATTATTTTCATGGGAGCTCGGCGACTTTATCGACGTCGTCCCACCTCAGCAACGTATTGATGAAAACTGGTACCGCGGAACCGCAGACGCGGTTTACCAAAACATCTACGCAATCGAGAAAGAAGATCCCGACTATGTTGTCATCTTGGCGGGTGATCACGTGTACAAGATGGACTACAGTAAGATGGTCGACTTCCACAAAGCGAATGACGCCGACGTAACTGTCGCCGCATTACAAGTCCCCGTTGAAACGGCCGCAGGTCAATTCGGCGTGATGGAGGTCGAATCCGACTCGCGAATCGTCGGTTTTCAAGAGAAGCCGTTGGTACCAAAATCGATGCCGGGTAACAGCGCGCAGTGCTTGGCGTCGATGGGGATTTATGTTTTCTCGGCTCGATTCATGTATGAACAGTTGTGCCAGAACGCGGCACAGTCGAATGCGGGTCATGACTTCGGTCACAATATCATTCCATTGATCATCGATTCGCATCGCGTCTTCGCTTTCCCTTTCCGAGACGAGAACCAAAAGTCGGAAGCCTACTGGCGGGACGTCGGCACGCTCGACGCTTACTACGAAGCGAATATGGATCTCGTACAAGTCGACCCGCTTTTAAATGTCTACGATGACTCCTGGCCTATCTGGACACATCGTCCCAATGTACCACCACCAAAGTTCGTATTTGCAGAAGAGGCGGCCGGCGGACGCCGGGGGCAAGCGCTCGACAGCGTGGTGTGCGCCGGATCGATTCTGTCGGGCGGCAGCGTACAAGGCTCTATTCTGGGTTCCCGGTGTCGTGTAAATAGCTATGCGCACGTCGAAGACTCCATACTCTTCGATTTCGTTGATGTGGGCCGGCACGCCAGAATTAGGCGGGCAATCATTGACAAGGGCGTCAACATTCCGCAGGGAATCGAAATCGGCTTCGACCACGAAGAGGACCGCCGTCGAGGCTTTACCGTCAGCGAAAACGGCATTGTTGTTATCGGAAAGAGTGCCGGTTCGGAGAATCTTTTCGAGGCGGCATGACCGCTTGGGACTTGATTTTCTCCCCCCCCATCGACACAAATAGATGAGTCGGGGGCTCCGATACCGAAAGACAAAGCGATGCAATCGCCATGGCGTTTCGACCACAACCCGTGGTACGGGTGGTCGATCTCGACCGTCATTCATCTCACTCTCGTCATCGCCGTTTCTCTGTTGCTCATGCCCACGGGCGACGCGACTTCCGAGTTGTTGGAAGTCGAAGTCACATTCGAAGACATCGGTGCCGACCTAGTCGAGTTGGAATCTTTCACCGTGGAATTGGACACTCTTGAAAATGATGTTGCTCAGGAAGATAGCGCTTCATCAATATTTGAATTAACGGACCCAGCGGCAATTGCGTTTCCCAGCGAGATATTGGCGATTGGAGAGGCAAATGGTTCTGGCGGCGATGGCTCGTCCACGGCCAGTCGGGCTGGCCACAGCGGCGGGGCCGGACAGACATCCTTCTTTGGTACCGTCGCACGCGGCAACAGCTTCGTCTACATCCTCGATGTCTCGCCCAGCATGAACGCACGTCGTGGCAAGCGACTGGAACGGGCGGTACTCGAACTTCTCCACTCGCTGAATCAGCTAACAGAACGACAGCGGTTCTATGTGATTGTCTTTGGTTGGGGAACAAAACGGATGTTTGACAGCGAACAACTATTTCCGAGTCCTATTCCGGCAAGTCTCCACAACAAGCAGCGGCTTCGCGATTGGCTCGCACAGGTCAATACAATTCCTGGCACAGATCCTCGTAGGGCTCTGGAAATAGGTTTGGCGCTTAAGCCGAGTGCGATCTTCTTCCTCTCGGACGGCGAATTCAACAAGCCGGATCGAGGCAAGTTTTTTGCCGACGACAGCACCGAAGCGGAGGATGTGATTTCGGCGGGCGACCCAAAACTGATTCCGATTCATACGGTCGCATTTGAGGATCGTTCGAGTGAAGCTCGAATGAGTGGGCTTGCAGAGTTGACAGCTGGTCAGCACCGGTTCGTGCCCGCACCCGAGACGCACGAATCGAACTCGTCGAGTCCATCGGTAAGTCGCGAGTACAGGAAGATTGTTCGCGAATTCAACTTCACCGAAGGTGGACACCGCTTGGCACTGGGCGACGCACTTGCGAATTCGGTAGACGAAGTGATCGAAGCTCGGGCAATGTATCGTCTTGAATTGGCCAGGATGCTGGAAGGCACCGCGCAGCGTTCGATGGCACGACGGCACTACGAACGAGTCACACTCGACTTTCCAGACACTCGAGCTGCCAAAGAGGCGGTCGTGTCTCTTCAAAAGCTTGCCGACGAGTAGGAGCAACTCGTACGAGAATTCGAGAGCCCCTCGATACCGTGCTCGCATCGCGGCAACTTCTTATACGTGTATAAAGAGCTGCTTCCCAACGCTCGATATCGCGGACTCGCGGTTTTAGGCAATCCGAAGGGGGCACCGCAGTACGGATCTGCGGTGTTGGTTAGAATAGGTTGACATCGGAAGTGCCGATATAGCCGCGACGATCGTTTGCCAAGGAATCAAATATGGGTTGGGTTTATCTATTTGTTGCATGTCTATTCGAAGTGACCTGGGTTGTGAGCATGAAATACAGCGAGGGATTGACACGTCTCTGGCCAACGGTCGTAACGCTCGCTGCGACGGTAGCCAGTTTTATCCTCTTGGCACAAGCCGTACGCACGTTGCCTGTTGCAACCGGATACATCGTTCTCAACGGTGTGGGGGCAGTCGGAGCGGTACTCTTCGGGATTTTTCTCTTCGGCGAATCAACACATCCGCTTCGGATCGTGTGTGTTCTTCTCATTATGGCGGGGATTGTTGGATTGCGACTTCCGATCGCCTCGTAGGTGGCGTTAATCTGTCGCGAGTCTTTGTCACCTGATACGAGATTGGTCGCTATGCCTCGCCCAAGTAAACCGCAAGGCGCCATTCTTATAACTGGTGCGAGTTCAGGCATTGGCATGGCCTCCGCGCGCTTCCTTTGCGAAAGCGGCTACTTCATCTTTGCGGGCGTTAGGATGCGACATCCAACGCCCTGGTCGCTGGCGACGATTGGAGGCGAGGAACACGTCTTACCTGTCGAGCTGGATGTCACTAAGCGTGATGACGTCTTTCGAGCCAGTGAAGTTGTACGCGAGAACCTCGCCGCTAGAGGGTTGCGGCTCGCGGGCTTGATAAATAATGCTGCTGCCGAACACTTGGGTCCGATTGAGGTTTTACCAATTGATGTGTTTCGACACGAAATGGAAGTGGGCTATCTTGGTGCTGTGTCCGCAACAAAAACCTTTCTACCCTTGCTCCGGGAAGGAAAGGGGCGGATTGTCAATATGAGCTCAGTAAATGGCCTTTGTACGTTCAAATATCACGCGACAACTTGCGCAACCAAGTACGCTCTGGAGGCGTTCTCTGATGCCCTAAGGATGGAAGTGAAGCCCTGGGGCATGCACGTCGCAATCGTCGAACCCGGACCTGTCGATACACCTTTGATGCGTGAAAAACTGATCCAAGAATTCGCCCACCGGCTGCGAGATTACCCTCGTGAGCAACTGGATTTGTACTTCGAGGAGTTCGAATCCACCGTTCGCCACGTCGAAGCGTTTGTCGAACGGATCGCCCGACCGCCGCGAGGGCCGCTGGACAAGTTACGCCGGCTAATCAACGGGCAAGGTTGGCTGCACCCACCAGCGGATGTGGCCCGTGCGATTGGACATGCTATGACAAGTCAGCGACCAAAAACACGCTACTTGATAGGTGCTCAAGCAAAGCTCATCTATGCGGCCAAGAGATACTTGGGCACGAACGCCTTTGACCGCGTGCTTGGCGAAAGTGTTTTCGATTTTTGAATTCAGTTGGCTTAGGTCGCAAAACGCGAGTAGCCGTACTTTTCGTAGTAGGTCCGCCATCGTTCGTAGACTTCCGCTTCCAGTTCCGAAGTTACGTGATGTTGATTCGGTTTGTAGCCGCGGTGTTCGACGACGTACTCTTGGATCAATCGTTCAACGCCGCTGAAACCGTCAAGTTCCAACTGCTCGTAGATTGACTGCATTGTGCCGACCATGTCATCAACGAGATTCTCGTAGTACACATCAATCAATCGTCCCGGAGGCACCAACTCGCGAGTCGTTTCCAACCGACGATGCATCTGGTCGAATGTTGTCAATACAAATTCGTTGAGGCCAAGATAAAGCGGCGTTTGATAGCCATGAGTCGAGAAGAGCGACTTCCATAGCCGCACCGTCGACAAGTATACCGTCATCGGATGACGCACCATATTCACGAAGCAGGCGTTAGGAAATAACTCGAGCAACGCTGGGAGGCGGCAAGTGTGAGTTGGCGACTTAAGCACCAGACGTCCCGGCTTGTGGTACTGGAGCGACTTCAAGAACCTCATCCAGGCAAGATGCCATTGTGTTCGCTCTTGCGGCGAAAGAGATTCGAGCGACAGATATTCCATGAATACCGGTGGATTGTTTGGGAAAGCGATCGTAGCGTACGGGCTAGGCACGCCTAGGTTACAAAGTGCGAACTCGTCTTCTTGAGGCGAGTCCCACGCTGTTCGCATTTGATCGGGAGGACGATTGCTCGGCAGCGCGAATCCGGTCCACGGTTTGAGCAACCGTTCCGTCAGCAAAAAGTGACACGGCATGAAACACTGGTACGTCGTGGGGTAGGTGTGTCGTGGATCTAAGGTTAGCAGCTCATGCAACAGGGTTGTTCCCGTTCGCCAGTGCCCGATGATGAAAAGGGGATCTCGCTCAAACTCGACACGTTCGATTCGCGAGCGATAGATGATCGATTGCAATGCGCCGAGCGTGGAGTTGGCCATTCCAAAAGCAAGGTCGATACAGCACCCAGGCCAAGACGCCAGCGGCACGCGCCAGCCGTTTGCATTAAAGAGTCGAAGGAGTGCCCTCAGATCCGCGCCCGTCCACATGGCTGCCTGGTACCAGGGTGGTTGCGGAAACTCCTCCTCAGCTCTCGACATGATCTCACTCGATGGCGTTCAAACAATCAAAGGCGTCATATCACTTACCGTCGGTATTCTAATTGACAAATCTTATGTATCAGCCAAATTCACCTGTTTTGACGTCAAAGTTGCGTCTGGCGCCCAGTCGAACTAAAAGGGAAGATAGAGGAATAGATTGACTAACCACCGACATCAGCGACCTGCTAATTTGCTAGAGGGTGCGAATTGTCGAGGCACGGGACAAATCGGTAGCACCTATGAGTACGGAATTCGACAGCCACGAGTCGAATGAGATGGCGGGTGGAGCGACATGGACAACGTCGCCCAACTCGGAGCAACTCCCTCGGGCTGTTGAGCCAAGACAGAAGCAGGCGATTGAACGGTTGAAAGAACGCTTGGAAGAAGATCGCGTCACCCGAATCGCGCTCAACTTCCTCGACAAGTTCATGGGAGTGCATCTCAAGGACGGCGTCATTGACTGGATGGACGGACGACGGATGGGGATGGTCGGCCAGGAGGTCGTCAATTTCGGTTCCGACAGCTTTTTAGGGCTCGATCGTGATCCTCGCGTGCAAGCGGCAATCATCGAAGGAATGAACGAGTGGGGAACGCACAACGGTTCGTCACGTGCGTTCGGTAATATCGAGCTATGCGAAGAGGCCGAACGGCGTTTGGCGCGATGGATGGGCGTCGAAGACACATTAATCTACCCGAGCGTAACGCTCGCCAATATTGGATTGCTCCCCGGGCTTGCCGGAAAGCGCGACTTGTTGGTGTTGGACCGCAAATCGCACGATAGTTTGCAACAATCAGCGCTGATTGCTGCCGGCAACGGAGCGAAGGTTGTTTACCTCGACCCCTGCACGGGCGACTCGCTTGCGAAAGTGCTGCGGGCGGAAGAGTATGACGGATGCGTAGTTGTCGTCGACGGCATCTATAGCATGACGGGCGAAATACCGCCGCTGAACGACTTGGATCAAGTGACGCGTGCCCACGGGGGAATTCTGTACGTTGACGATGCGCACGGCACGGCGTTAGTCGGACCGAAGGGGCGTGGCGCCGCGAGCCTGAAGCTCGACTCGATAGATAATGCATTGGTCGTCGGTTCGCTGTCGAAGGCTTTTTCGTGCATGGGAGCCTTTGTTACATGCGATTCCCGATTGAAACGGATTCTGAAGATTCGTTCGAGTACTTTCGTCTTCGGTGGTCCTGTTCCACCGCCTTACTTGGCCGGCATATGTAAAGTTTGTGATATCCTCGAATCGCCAGAACACGACGAAATGTTGCGACGCCTGCGACAGATGGTGAAACAGTTGACTGATGGAATTCGTGCGATGGGACTGACCGCTTGCGGCGGCGAAGCAGCCATTGTCGGCGTCACAATTGGCGACATTGAGCAAACATTTAAGGCTGGCAAGGCGTTATTCGATCGTGGGTATTATGTTCAATCCGCCACCTACCCAGCCGTTCCCATCATGAGTGGCTTGCTGCGGATTCAGGTAAACGCAAACCATACGCCTGAGAATATTACTGGATTGCTGGAAGCATTGGCGGCTCTGAAGTCGGAATTTGGCCTGGTGAAGCGCTAGTCGAGTACCATTTACCTACGGCTGGAACAATCGGCTGCGACGCTGATGCGATGTAGTGCACAGAACTTTAGGTGGCGATCTCAGGCATAAGATTTCAGTTCACCTCGCCTTCGTACATCCAACGTGGCACAGTGGAAGGAGCCGAGGAAAGGGTAGTAATCTTCGAACGGACACGGGATCGGTTCAAACCCCCATCCGCGCAGCGCGTTGATCATAGGTTCTTGCCGGTGTTCAACGATCACGCGTTTCTCATCCAGCATCAGCACATTCATGCTGGCCCAACTGCTGATGAGCCGTAGCTCTTTGTGCTCGCTCGGCACAGGCTGCGGTGCGACAAGTATGTCCCAGTCCTGCAAGCAAATGGGAAGGTTCTGCTGGTCGACCCAATCCGGATTCACGAGCACCTTGCCGGGCGCCAAAGGCATCAGCGTCGTGTCAATATGCATTGCCTGAGGGCTGCGCGATTTAATCTCATGTACGCGATAGCCGCCACCGAGATGCCGCCGCAGCCACTCAATGCCCGATGCATTCGTGACATGGCTCATTTGACCGATGATGTCGCGTCCGCAACGCACGAAATCCGCCGCATCGAAAGTCGGCTCGAACTCAGTGACGACGAATCGGATCTCAGCATCGCCGTAGTTTGAAGGTACAAAGTTCTCGTGATAGAGCGAATCCAACAGCTGTGGCCTGGGCGCCGCTACCCATTTTGCTCCTCGGTGAAAGTAATCCTTGAATAAGGTGCGATAAGCCGCCGCCTCGAAGTACCGGCTCCGATCTGCCATCGGCGCCTCGATGATCTCGTTACCGATGACCAAAAAGGGATCACGTGGATTCGTCGCGCTCGATCCCGAAGGGACTCTCCAATCCGGAGTTCGAAATGGAATTTCATAGTCAACGATATCGGGCCGACGGACGACGATTCCTTCCGACTCAAGGATTTCAATAAATCGATCTAAGCACTTTTGTGCCGCTTGGATCATATCCGGAGGATACGGCACACCGCCGAGTTCCAGGATCTCTTGAATCAGCGACGAGTCAGAAGGTGGAAAGGTGTGCTTGTTGATGATTTGGGAGTCCGGCAACATTGCATGCTCGAGCCGGCCCACAATCACTTCTTCGAGCGGGTCCCACTCGTTGTGAGAATTCACAGGACAAAGTTGCGTAGTATCGTCACCCGACATGAATGGCTCCGGCTGCAAAAGCAAAAGTGTGTCGCACAATTCCTACAAACGTAACTGACGCGGCGATGTAATGTGTCACCTTGGTTCTTCGGTCGACTACGGGTTGATTTGTACTGCAATGCGAAATTGGTCTGTTTGTCGTCAATTGAGCGATGGCAAAGTAGTTAGTCGGAATCTTCGGCAAGACTTGCCCAAACGGGACGGCATCGACCATTTGTAACGTCTGGAACATGCGCCGTTGTGGTTGCAACATCCGGCGCGATCCAACATTATTGAGATTATATTTCGCAGATAGCGTTCGACGCCGAAGTTTGAATAGTGAAGGCTTTGATGGGTCTAGGCAATCTACATCTCCGGAGAAAGCATGCAGTTCTTCGTCTTCCACTTGATGCCCTGGGACCGCTTGCCGGATGACTTTGACGAGAAGTACAAGTCGGCATGGACGTGGTTGCCGAACTCCACATTTGAACCGAATCATGGCGGCGAACTTTATAATCGCTACCTGGACGAATTGGTGCTCGCCGAGCCACTGGGATTTGATGGTGTGTGCGTCAACGAACATCATCAAAACGCTTATGGCACGATGCCGAGCCCAAATCTAATGGCAGCAATCCTTGCTCGGCAAACTAAGCGAGTGAAGATTGCAGTCGTAGGCAATGCGCTGCCGCTGTACAACCCGCCGACTCGAGTGGCCGAAGAGTTTGCGATGATCGACTGTATTAGCGGTGGGCGTCTGATCGCAGGCCTTGTTGTCGGAGGTGGGCCGGAATACTACAGCTTCACCGTCAACCCCACGTTCGCCCGCGAAATGTATACCGAAGCGATGGATCTGGTTCTGCGGTGCTGGACCGAACCGGGGCCCTTTGAGCACTACGGAAACCACTGGAAGCTTAAGTACGTCAATCCGTGGCCTCGACCGATCCAAGAACCGCATCCGCCGATCTGGATTCCCGGCGCCGGCAGCCGTGAAACGATCGAAATGGTTGCGGCTCGACGTTTCAGCTACATGGGTATTCCCTACTTCCACATTGATTTTTTCCAGCGCAATTTCGACATGTTTCGCGAGGCTTGCGAGAAGAACGGCTACACAGCGGATCCATTGCAACTCGGCTGGCTCTGCCCGATCTATGTTGCCGACACGGATGAGCAGGCCTGGGCCGAATATGAACCGCACTTTAACTACTTTCGTGAGAAGTTGCTCAAGGGACTCGTCGTATTTCCACCGGGTTACACGACTCCAAAGTCGATGATTGGCATCAATCAAGCGTTGAAGCAATTCTTGCTGAATGTCGAGACTCGCGAAGAAATCGAAAAAGGCGCCTATGCGATTGTCGGCAGCCCTGAAACAGTCCGAGATAGACTGGCTGAGTACTCCAAACGCCTGGGTGTGGGCAACTTGTTGGGTCTATTTCAGATAGGAACGCTTCCAGCTGAGCTAACGAAAAAGAACATGCGTCTGTTTGCGGAAAAAGTAATGCCGGCGCTGCGCGGCGCCGCGCCATGAGCAGACGATATAGATCATGCTACCGCCAACTGTTGAACGAATGAGCCGAGGAAACAATGCCAGTATCCACTAAGAAATTCTCTGAGCAAAAGTTAGAGATCGCCGGCAAGCAGATTCATATAAACGTCGGTGGTACGGGATCTCCGCTGGTATATCTGCACAGCGCCGGTGGCGAAACCGACTGGATGCCATTCCACGACGACTTGGCGAAGCATTTTGAAGTGCAGGCGCCCGCGCATCCTGGGTTTGGAATGTCAACCGGCTTGGACCAAATCGACGACATTCACGACATGGCGTGGCACTATGTAGATTTGTTCGAACAGATGGGTTGGAAGCAGATTCCCGTTGTAGGGTTTTCGCTTGGTGCCTGGATTGCTCTCGAAGTGGCAATTCTGCGCCCCGAGTTGATCAATAAAATCGTATTAGTTGCGGCAGCAGGTTTGCGGATCGAAGATGCACCCATGGCCGAACTGTTCCTGAGCGATTTCAAGGAAGCGAGAGAGCTCGTATTCTACAATCCCGACAGCCCAGTCGTAAAAATTGCCATGCCGCTCAACTTCGACGATTCGCGGGTATTGATGTGGATGCGGGCTCAGGAGGCCACTGCCCGAGTGGGCTGGAACCCTTACCTGCACAACCCAAAGTTACGGCAGCACCTGCATCGCGTACGATGTCCTGTACACATCATTTGGGGAAGAGACGACAAACTAATCCCAGTTGCCCACGGTGAGTATTACGAATCGCATCTGCCCGATGCACACATGACCGTCTTTGAGCAATGCGGTCATATGGTTCCGTTTGAGAAAAAGGACGAATTCGTAGACACTGTTGTCACCTTCTTGTCGGCTGAAGGTCCTGTTCGACGCACTCCCAAGTGAAATTCCTTTCCGTCCATCAATGGTGATGGTGGAATGCTGCATTGTCGGCATTGCCGCCGGCGAGCAGATAGGCCAACAGGTCGAGTATCTGCTCCTTGTCGAGCGTATTCAGCAGACCGTTGGGCATGATGGAGAGCGGAGACGCAATGCGGTCGTCAACCGATTGCTTGGCGATATCCAGTTTTTGGGGAGGGCTTCCAGAGAGCAGCGTCAGCTTAGACTCGTCCTCGGAAGCAATGACACCGATGTGTGTCTTTCCATCTACTAACGCCACGATCACTTGACGATACTTTTCGTCGATGTTTCGCGAGGGTTCCAGAATCTCCCGCAATAACGCAGTCGCATCATGCTTGTACTTCTTGACCGTGTCATCGATATTCGGACCGACAGATTGGTTTGAACCACCCGCGAGCGTCGGCGAACCGGTTGCGTCGTCCTTGCTCATCTTGTGGCACTGAACGCAGCCCAACGTGGCGAACAGTTGTTTTCCAGTATCGAAGCTGCGATGTTGTGCGACGCGTTTGAGGTCTTCGCTGAAATCACTGTGTTTCCATTCGGTCACCTTGATCTCTTGCTGAGGGTTCTTCGCGAGAAACTCCTTGATGTTGTTAGTAACATAGAGCATGCCGCGCATGAGGCGATGGTGGCCTGGGAATGAGCAGATGTACGGGTATGCCCCTTCGACGGTCGGCGCTGTGAATTCGATCACTTGCTCCTGGCCATAGTCGATCAACTGACCGTGCCAGAGGATTTCCTTGCTGGGCGGGACAAACCCCAAATCGAATCCTCGGGCACCAAGATTGATCGCCGCGAGCCCGACTTCGTCGGCTTTACCTGGATTGACCAGCATGATGTTGTGTGGCATGAAATCGTAGTTGGCAAAAGTGATCTTCACCTTCTTGCCGGGCTTTACGACAAGTTCCCGCACGTCATACATCATCTTCTCCGGGACCGTGCCAATACGAATCGTCGTCAAGTCGGGCGTGTCGCTGACGACCCCGGACTTTTGCGAAGCAGCCAACTCGTCTGCGGCGATCACACCTCCGCGATAGGTCTTTTCGACGTTCGTCCAAAAATGCTGCACTGTCTTCGCAGCAATCCTGGCGTGCGGCTCTGGCGACTTCAATAGCTGTTCGAGCAGGTCCCAGTTCTTGCCATTGTGACGTTGATGAAGCCAGAGAGCTTCGAGCAAATGATGTGCATCGTCTTTGCTCTGTGGATCAAACTGCTTGAGCCACTCTTTGGTTGCGGCCATCACCTCCTGAGAATCTCGCTCGCTCAACTCGATCCGAGTGCGGTGGCGGATCCCATCGACAGGTGATTTTAGATTTTCGAGAAGAACGGGAATGGGTTGGCCATCGATTGGAACGAGCTTCTGAAGCGGTCGACCGACGGCGGTCATACGATAGATCCGGCCATGTGCGTGGTCACGGTTGGGATCTCGCACGTTGTGCTGCATGTGTCCGATGATGACGTTGTGCCAGTCGCAAAAATACAGCGAGCCGTCGGGGGCGAAGATCGCATCGGAAGGGCGAAAGTTTTTGTCCCCGCTCATCAGCAAGCCGCGCGACTTGTCTTCGGTCTTTGAACCATCGGCGTTAATGACGGTGACCGTAAGTTCGTCACCCGCGGGCTCGCCCCACACGGCCCCGGAATCGGGATTCCGGTCGAGCTGATAGTGCTTGATTCCCAGGAATCCGATCACGTTGCAAATCAGAAAGTCTCCTTGCATCGACTCGGGAAAATGCTCGCTACTGATCACTTCGCTGGCAGTTACGGGCCGGACTTCTTTTTTCAGCAACTCGTGCATCTTGAACCCGGCGCCATCCGGTCGTACCTGGTACGCGCGACCACCGGTCCCGTCGGTTGCATAGTGATAGCCCCAGTAGTCGAATGCGATGCCGTGCGGGTTCGGCGAGTTCGTGGCGTGCATGGAAATGGTAAAACGGCGAGGATCGAAGCGATACATGGCCGATGCCGAGGACTGTAGCGATGGTCCCCACGGGTGCTCGTGATTGTGGACCATAAACACGCCGCTTTGCCAATAGATGCCCCCATCGGGACCGTAAATGAGATTGTTTGCACCGTGGTGTGTGTCGGACGTGTCGAGCCCCATCAACATGTGAATTCGCACGTCGGCAATATCGTCCGCGTCAGTGTCCTTTAGAAACAGCAAGTCCGACTGCCCCGTGACGATCACGCCGCCATTCCAGAACTCGAAGCCGAGCGGATTCTGCACTCGCGCAAACTCCGTGACTCGGTCTGCGACATTATCGCCATCATCGTCATGGAGAATGATCAGAGCATCGTTCATCTCTTCGTGTGGCTCCCACTTCGGATAGGTGGGCCATACAGCGGCCCACAGTCGGCCTCGCGTGTCGAATTGCATTTGCACAGGGTTGACGAGTTGCGGAAAGCGGGCTTCGTCAGCAAACAGGCTAACCTCAAAACCCTTGGCTACCGCCATGTGCTTGAGCCCTTCTTCGCCGCTAATGTAATTCAGCGAACCCTCCTTCACGGCGCTGGAACTCTTGCTTCCACCGCCTACATTTGAAACGACCGGCACGGGTGGCGGAACATTACTGTCGTCCACGGACTTGTCTTGGCCCGCAGCCCGCGCCCAGACAACCTCATCGCGGTTCGCCGTCATCACATCCAGCATCGTGAGTTCGGGTTGGAGCACTTGCGCGTTTGTTTGATCGTTGACGAATGCCAGCGTCGAGCGTCCGCCCCAAATGTCGTTGCCGTCCGAAGCTCGGTAGCGATTCCACCAATGCAGATTCTTATCGAGCACCGCCTGACGTAGGTTGTCCAACGCATACGAAGCGCTAACTCGCTTGCCAAGCAATTGATGCGAGATCACTTCGGCCAGCTGACGGTTGCCCTCCTCAGACAGATGAACGCCATTGATCGTGAACGGCTGCTCTGCCTTGCTGAACAGTTCCAAGGACGGATGAAACAGATCGACAAACGCAACGCCCGCTTCCTTTGCCGCCGCTGCTGTCACCCTCGTGTACGCGGCGAGTCGCACATTGTGCGCCCGGCCGTCTGGCAGGCCGGAGTTGTGCAGATCTTCGTGAGCAATCGGGCTGAAGAGTACAATCCGCGGGAAGTCCTTGCCGTTGGGTTTTGCGCCGCGCGTCTTCCTCACAAAGTCAAGCAATTGCGTCTTGTAGTCCGCCGCTTTGACGTCGAACGACTCGTTGTAACCAAACATCGCGAATACAACGGTCGGCTGAACTTGCTTCAGATACTCGGTCATCGACATTTGACCTGAGCTGCGCGGATAGTGGTTCGGACCATCGCCGCTAACGCCCATGTTGCGGAAGCGAACTTGCTGGTCGACGAGTTGCGATTGCAGCAGCGTCTCCAGCCAACCGTCGTGTTGCATCCGATCCGATAGGCCGTTCCCGAGGATAGCGACCACGTCACCTTTGCGGAATGTGAATGGCACCGGGTCGCGATAGTCGACCGGAACTTCGGCCAGTGCGGGTTCAGGCGGTGACTCCATTGGTTTGCGATTGTTGGCTTTCGCACCGTTGCCGGAACTCGCCGCCAGTAAGACTTCCCCACCAACCGCCTTGCCCGGTTTGCCATCGTACGTGAGATAATGCAGATCTCCGTCGCGTTTGACGCCAATTTTTATCGCCTGTGGTGCGGCAACATCGGTTACGCGAAACACGACTTTACGGTCGGCGTCGAGCAACGTGATCGTGAAGCCGGCCAGCCGGCGTTCAAAGCCGCTGCGGTTCCAAATCCCGACTTCTTCAATGTCCGCTGCATCGCCGAGGTCGAGTTCCCACCACGGATTGGTTTCTCCTGAGTTGGAGGTGTGCGTCTGTCCCTGCTTGCCATAGTCAGGATCCTTATTTCCGTCGATGGCTTTTGATGCAACGCCGCTTCCGTTGGTGCTCGACTGAGTCGCTTTCCCACTTGGTGCGACGTTCTTGCCGCCGCTAATCACTTCCACTTCCGCAAGCGTCAAAATGCGTTTGTCCCCGGGTAACTCAATTCGGACAAACCGCGCAGGCTTGCCAGTCGCGAGCGACGCAGCGTTTGAGTCGAGCGACTTGGCGTTGTCTGCTTTTCGGGATGCTTGCTTTGGGGCTCGAACATTTGGTTTTTGCGTGTTGTGATTGGCGGGGATCGGACTTTCAAATCCGGCGTAGGCTGATGGCGCGATGCCGCGTGCATAACTGCCGCCACCAAATGTGTTCGGCTCGAACGGCCCAACGAAATCGATCGTGGCGTCAGGCTTAATCGCATCCTCTAACCCCACTGCCCAGAAGCATCCATTGACCAGCATCCGGCGATAGCCGTCGTTCAGAAGATCTTCTGGGGTGCCATACAACGATGTAAACACGCGGCCCGCTTTACCCGAGGAAGATTTATACGTACGAGTCCATTCAGAAGGCATTGGCGGTTTGGTTTGATCCGGTGGCGACTGAGGCGTCATGCCGTTGAGCGGTTGCGCCATCGTCAAGACTTCGCCGTCAGTCGGCTTGCCGACGTATCCCCCGGCTTGCACCCAAACGTCCTTCACGCCGCGCAGGATCGGATGATTTTCTTTGCCGTCGACGATCGTGATGCGAGTGCTTTGCTGGTGATTGCGACCGTAGTGCCCGACCCACGTCTGCCCCAGGACTTGATGCCCGAAGCCAAGCTCGTACTCCTTTCCTTTATAATCGGACGAGTATTTCGCAAACGGCTCGGTCGCCTTCATCTTGAAAGCATGCGTCGCCGTGCGCAAACCGACAACTGCCCCGCCTCGGTTCAGATAGTCATCAAGATGGCCCATCTGCTCTTTCGGAAAATTCTGGAATCTCAAGAACACCACTGCGAGATCCGCCGTGTCCAAAGCTTCTATGCCAGGCATATTTGAGTTGCCCGGGACGATCTCGCCGGTTTCCGGGTCGACATCGAATAACACCGTGCATTTGAAGCCGTGATGTTTGGCGAGAATCCGCGCCAGCGCTGGCAAAGTCTCCTCGGACCGATACTCATGATCGCCCGCGAGCAGCACAATATGCTTGCCCGCGCCCACTCCGCCGGTGCCTTCGTAAACAACTCCCTGACACTTTGCCATTTCCGCCGTCATAGCCAGCAACATCAGCGTTGCCGTTGTTATCTTTATCGAGTGCATCAACTCGCCTCATATTCGATCCAGGGGTCTAACAACAAGAAGTTCAATTCTGCCGAGGGCGATTGTAATCAAAATTAATCCAGATTTCCGCACCTTCCCGGCAGCAATCTGAAAATGGACTCTTGTGCGGCGACGGTCAGCGGAGAAGGCAGCAATTGTCAGCGAAGCCACCAACAGAAATGTCGCTACGCCACGCGTTATCGCCGGACGCTTTCGTCATCTGAATTTGCCGTCGAAGACTCACTGCGTGTGCGGTACAAGAACGCATCGGAAGTGAGCAGCGATGTGAGCAATGCCTTCATGCTACCGCCGTTTTCTTTGTAGGCACGATGTGCTTCCTGAAGCACGGGAGCATCGTTAAGGTTTTCGTTTCGGCCCATCCAGAACCGG
Source organism: Planctomycetaceae bacterium (assembly GCA_020638995.1). Taxonomy (GTDB): domain Bacteria; phylum Planctomycetota; class Planctomycetia; order Pirellulales; family Pirellulaceae. Next base: position 940,184 of record JACKHM010000004.1, on the reverse strand, counting down.
AAGGCGTGCCGTACGAAGACCTGTTCCGCGCGTTCGCTCTCAGCGAGCTTTCGGATCAAATCGAGTGCGTCGGTAACTTTGCCATCGAGTGTCGGGTCGCCGGAATCGATGATCTCGCCCGTTGTGTCTACCGGTTTGCCTAGTTCCGTCGTGCGGAACAAACCGGCATGGTTGTACATTTCGAATGGCAGCCCCAGGGGGTCCATCTTTTTGTGGCAGGTCCAGCAATACTCTTGCCTTGTGACTCGCATTCGTTCACGCAGCGTGCTCTTTGGCTCATCGGGCAACATCGCATCCACCGTAATTGGCACATCGGGGATGCCGCCGCCTAGCAGACGTTCTCGAATCCAGCGGCCACGCCGAATGGCGTGATTATCCATGGCGTCGGAGTGGGAAACTAGCCAGCTGGGATGGGTCAGGATGCCGAGACGCTGGCCTTCGGGGGCTGTGGCCAAGATTCGGTCGGGTTGCATCGAACCGTTACCGAAACTACGTCGACTCACGCGGGCGTAGAGCTGCGGGCCTGATAAACTTGCTGCAGTAACATTCGGATTTTCGGTTTCCCGTTTCTTGTTTTTGGCTGCCGTCGCGTTCTTCTTTGCCGCATCGAGCGCCTTCCTCTTTCGCTCGAGTGTCTTCTCCGTGGGTGCTTCTCCCGGATTGGCCTGCAGCCGGGCTTCGAGGTCGGCGATCTCTCGCTCCGCTGCTTCAAATTCGGCTATTTCTTCCTTCGCCTGCTTTTCGGCTTCCTGCTTCGCGAAGGACGCTGCAGCGGCTATTTCTTGCGGCGAGCGTTTCGTGCCAAAATACACATTGTCCGTCTTGGTGGCCACAACTTGGTTCGTCGTCAGCAACCGTCGGAACACTTCCTTATCTTCTTCAAGGGTGATTTCGACGAGCCGATCGGTGCTCGCCGTCGCGTCGAACATTGCTCGATAGTGGGAAGTTCCCCTGGTCACTGCACCGGTGTCGGCTAACGCACGTGTGTCCTTGCAAATGTAACCACCAAGGTCATAGTCAAAATAGTCGCGAAAGAACTGCAGGATGCGTGGCTTGCGGACACTGTCATCGGCCAGCATCCGTTCGACTTCGCGTTGTACATCCTCCCGCGTTCGCATCCGCCCCTCAATGATGGCCGTTCGCAGTCGTTCGTCGGGCTTGATGTACCGGAGCGCGTGATTAATCGCGAGACCCAATTCCCAATCCTGGAGCATCACACGACCGTACTGATCTGGATTGCCCGACTCGACCAGTTCGGGCCGAAAGAGTGCATCACGATCGAGGAAGATGGATGACAGACCGAGCACAGCGCCGTCTTCTTTACCGAGTTTCTCGATAGATTGCTTAACGATGGCGAAATAACTATCGGATTCTCGTTCAGTCGGTGGGCGGAAGGTTAGCGCTTCGTAGAGGTAGTCCACCGCATCACGCAAAAGCTCGTCCGAGACCTCCTCTTCGTTCATGAGCGTTGCGACCGGCGTCAGCGGTCGCAAGATTTTGGTGCTATAGACAAGACTTGTAGGCAGACCGCGAAGATCTCCCTCAATCTTGTACGTCTTCGGATCGTCGGTGATCTGCTCCGGATTCGCAATGCTCAGTGGCCCATAAGCCATGTAGCGAATGATGTCCTCAGCAATGCCCATGATTTGGGTGGCTTCAGCACTGTTGACTGAGTAGAAATGGGGGTAGTTCTCCAACCCATGTTGTCGCGCCGATGCAAGGACAGCCGGGACGCTCTTTACCGCTGTGGCATAAGCGACCGTGCCGCCCTGCCATTGAATGATGTTGTCCGTACCGAAGTAGAGCTTGAGTTCGCCGCCGTGGTTCGTTGGAACAGCATCGCCGTGCGTGCGCAGTCCCGGCTTCTTCGGATCGAACTCCGGCTCGGTATTGATAAGTTCGTTGAGTCTTGTGATATGTTCTTGTGGAGTCACGCGCCAGATGCGCGCCGGCGAGGACGTCGGACGAAGTTGGATGTTGCTCGGTAGTGGACCGAACAGCAGATCGTGATCAACGAAATTGCCCTTGTCTGGGTCGAGCTGAGCACGGAATCCACCCTTGTCCTGCATGGCGCGCGTCAATTCGCCGACGACCCAGTCCGAGAATTGCAGCCGCTCGACAACTTGCGGTTGATCAGCGTCGTGAGGCGGCATCTCTTTTAACGTGACCTGCGCCCACACGCTTTTCCAGATGCCCGCATTGACTTCATCAACCGGTCCCAGGTCATGTAGCGAGAGATTGCCCTCTGGATCCGTATCCCCATGACAGCCCGCACAGTGGGTCGTAAGAAACGACTTGGCAAAGCTGTCAAAGTCCTTGTTGACACTCACTCCTGGCGTGTAAGTTTCGGCAGTGGCCACAGAAAACAGGCCGAATAAGAGTCCAGCGGCAAGCTGCACCGCACATGTCGACCGATGGAATGCCTGACTTTGCATGGAAACATCTTCTATCGTGTTACGCGGCTCCGAATACACGCAAACAGCGTGAGCGAAAGAATGATCGCGGCATCAGTAGCGTTCAAGCTTCGCAGTTACTTATTAGGCAGGAACTAGGTAAGAAGTTCCTTCAGCGGTCCGGTGCTGGCGTCAAACTTCTTGGCAAGTTGATCGTTCATGTTGAAGCGATCTACATTCTGCCCGGCAACTCGCAACAGCGTCGTATACAACGCATTGATCGGCCGCTTGCCGTCTAGTTGCGTGAAACAGCCGCTCTTGAAAATGCCGCCACAGTTGCCCAATAGCATCACCGGCCACGTTGCACCGCTGGTGTGCTGCTTGTCTGCATTGTTGCTCGTGTAGACGATCAGCGTGTGGTCCATCATCGTACCGCTGCCTTCGGGTACGCTTTCTAGCGATTCCATGATCTTTACCAACATACGGCTGTTATACTGGCGGATCTTGATCCAGATTGGATTGCCGGGCTGCGGCATGTGCCCCAGGTTATGTCCCTGCTGATCGACGCCCAACCCCTTCCACGCACCAAAGATTTCGCCGCGACCCGACCCGATCGTCAGCGTATTTGTAATCCCGGACGCGAGCGCGGAGATTCCTAAGTCCAGCAAACAATCGTGCCAGTCGGTTTCAAAACGCGGCTTGGCATAGCGTTCGTCGACCTTCGGTGCGAACTGGCGCAAGTGACTGGCCACCGTTTCGAGCCGATCTCGCAATCCGTTCACATCCCTGAAGCCCTGAACATACTGCCCATACCGCTCCCCGTCCGCCGTCGGCAACGATTGCCCCTTCGCGGCGGCAAGCACTTCGATCTGGTTCAACAGGTTCGAGCGCGCTTCGTGTTGAATCCGAATGTCGCCAGTCGAGATGCCCCCGTACAGCATCTGATAAAGATGATTCGGATTCGAGTGCATAAAAATAGGCTGTCCGGCACCGCTGGCGGATAGCGTTGCAATCGTCGGCTTCGTGGTCATGTTCTCGATCGAGTCCATGCCGATACACAGATGCGGAAGCAGCGTCTCGGGCAGCACCTTGCTCAGCTCATAATCGATTGTCGAGGCCATGGGCGGCACCCCATCGCCGCCACGATACCCACCGAGGGCACCGAAGAAGGCACTGTGCGACGGACTGGTATGCATTCCATGCAAGCCGTTCAAAATGTGCAACCGTTCCTTGTAAGGCTCTAACGCCTCGATCGGCTCCGGAAGTTTGGCCTTTGCCAGCGAGCCGCTGCTGGACATCCCGGACGGAATACAAGTCTCAGGATCGAAACCCTGATTCTGCAGGAAAAAAACGATTCGCTTGGGACCGCCGCTGCCGGCCAGCGATTTACTGGCGGGCGACGCGAGAAGATGCTGGGGGCTCAACGAAAGTCCTAGTGCGGCACCCGTTCCTGCCGCAACTCCCTGCAGCATTTTTCTACGGTTCAACATGATTGATCCTTCGGCAAGTTTGAGGGTCAGTTGGGTGGGCAATGGCAAGTGCGATAGGCGGGCACTTTGCAGAGTGGGCCGCGGCAAGCGCGAATGTTAGTTAGATGCACTACCGCGGTCGATTATTTTAACCATTACGACAGTTCTTCACAACTCACTTGTGAGAAACAGGTTACGACGGATTCCCCGTGTCGAGATGTCTCATCGATCAGCCACGTAGAAGTCTGACTTCTTGGGATTAGTCGCTGCCAGGGCATTCCGAAAACACCAACGGGTGAAATTCCCATGCGTAGCGACTCTTGCGGTCGGCGGGCAACGATTCGTTGAAACTCCGCGTCGCCGATGACAATGCGACGTGTGTCCAGCGGCAGCTTCTGCATATCAACAGGAGCGGTCGCTAGGGAACGTCGACAAAACATGCCTGCTTTCGCCGAGCGTCATCCGGCTGCGACAAGTTTGAGCACTCTTTATTCAGCTGTGTCTACCGACTCCACTCGCGCGTCATGCTGCTTCAGAAGTGCTTGGTACCACGCTTCCGCCGCTGCCGCATGCCCAGGCAATCTGTTCGTGCCCCAAATCAGAGTCAGTGTGCGGCGAGTCTCCGTGTTTGTTTTGGTCCGCTGCGAATCCTTCACGGCGTTGGCACATGGCCCCTTGCAATCAAACAGACACAAGAGTCCGCCAACGTCAATCGTTTGGCCGGACGGGTTGAACACATAGGACGATTCCGGCGCCGCGATGGCAATTCGGAACGGTCCCTTTGTAAGGGCCAAATCGACAACGCTGATCGGCAAGCCGCTGTGTAACGACACGACGTTACAGGCGTCGACCGCGACATTGACCGACGACAGCAAACCCCGTTCGCTTGCTTTGATCAGATACTCAGATGCTGGCTTGCTCCGACCGGTCGGCTTGAAGCCGCCATGACGTAGCAGGTCGCGCACAGCGGATCGAATCTCATCGCTGCTTTGGAGTGGTGTTTTAGCATCAACAGACAGAAGCTCAAGCAAGCTGGCCGACGGGGCGAGATTGCCGAGTGCCTCTGGAAAGACGGTCACAAATGCTCGCAGATCTAATAGTGGGTGCGGCTCGATGGTCAGCACCTGCCGTCCTATACTTTTCATTCGTTAGGCGCGTCCATTCTGCTGACTTATGCTCTCGCGTTGTCGAGCACCAGCTGACACAACAAACGCTTCCAGCTGCTCGTAGGTCTGGGCTCCGGCGATTGCATGGTCCCCAATGACAAATGTCGGGACGCTGGAGATTCCCAGTTCGCGCGACCGCTGCCAATCGGTATCGACAGATTCCCGGAACGATCGGTCCACAAGCACCCGCTTCGTTTCCGCGGGGGGTAGTCCAATCCGCTGGGCAATTGCAACTAAGTTGTCGATGTTGGCAAGATTCACATTGTCCACGAAGTAGGCTCGAAATAGGGCGTCATGGATTTGCTGACCACCAACCTGAGTTTCCGCCCACTTCGCCAGCTCTTGTGCCAACCGGCTATTGTAGGTCATTGTTCGCTTGCCATATGGCAGACCCTCCTCGGCGATCAATTGTGCGATGCGTGCCTGGGCGGCGGGGACATCTAAATTACGACCGGCAAACAATTCCTCCAGCGTTAGCCCCGATTCAGGTGTCTCAGGATGCAATGGGAATTGTCTGTATTCGATCTCGATGTCGAAGCTGGACTGAAGCCTTGCCACACGCATGGTGCAGAAATAGCACCACGGGCAGATGTAGTCGGAGAAGATTTCGAGCGTAACCATGAAGAATTATCCCTGCGTAGTCAGATGCTTGGCAAACTCCGCGATGATTGCATTCTTCCTGTCAAGTTCTCGACATCGCGACCAGGACATCGTCGGACAAACCGTTGGCGATTCACGCCGGACCAATTGAATCGTCTATTCTATTAGGACTCCAGTCTCCATAGCGGCACGACGTTCTCGATATAACGACGCTCCTGCTTGAGTTGGTCTTCGACGCTGCACGGTGGTGCGTAAGGGTCCTCAACAGAAACGCTCACGCTGTCGACAAGGAAACCCGCAGCGTCGATTTCGTGTGCAGTGGATCGAAAGCGGATATAGCTGATGCCGTTCAGGGTCTTGTTTCGTACCGGCACTTCACCCACTCGCTTGTCGTCAACGGAGAGAACGCACTTCGCTCCCGACAGATCCCACTCCAAACGGACATCATGCCACTCGTCTGGTATAAGCATCGCATTGCCAATGCTGCCGTCACCGCCGATATCGACTTGGAAAACCGCGAACTCCTCGCCATAGTCGTTGGCCGGATCGAACATGCGGTCATTCAGACAGATGATTCCGCCGTGAGAACCTTCGCGGACCATCATGCGGGCCGTGATTGCCCCTTTCCAACCATTGGGAAAATTCCAAGTAGCACCATCCGGCGGCAGCGAATCGGCCTTTCGGACGTGCAAGCTGCGGGCCGTCGGTTCAGTGGGATTGGTGACCAACCCACATCCCACCGCACGAGCCCGCCACCAACGACTCGCGGGACCGTGGTGCTTGTAAACTGACCATTGTTCAAGCCCGTCAGAAAAGTCGGTGCGAGCTTCTGTCTCGACGATCCATCCGGGATCGATCAGGATCGCATTGCGACCGCCTTCGCCTTGCCCCGCCAACACAACGATGTTGCCGTCGGCGGTGAACGCGGCCAGCGGATAGGCGGTCCCACGATCACCAGAGCGAGTTGGATTTTCGTTGCGGCGATGGTCCAGGTAGATTTCGCGGAACCCTCGCCACGTCCGACCGTCATCGTCCGACACTGCAATGTGCAGAGCGTCGCGTCCACCGTACACACCCTCGCCTTTATGACGGGGCGGCATCTCGCAGTTGTTCCACGTGACTACCAACCAGCCGTTCTGGTGCCGCATGATATTGGGCGGCCCGGTCGAAGTGTTGAACCTGCTGGGCCCTGCCTTCCGCCACGTCGTGCCGTCGTCGTCGGAGTACGATTCGTAGAGAAATCCAGCTTGCGTACGCATCAGCATCCAGATACGCCCGTCACGAAGTTGCTCGATCGACGGCTCGCACGCACCTTCGTTCGAGCCGTTGAAGTCGGCGTAGCAGGGCGAGGTCAACTTCGACGCACTTTCCTGCCACGTTCGTCCGCCGTCATCAGAGTATTGGATGATCGTCTTGTGCCGGCCGGATGGCGGCACAGCCTTCGCATGAGGTTGAAAGCTGCCGTGTGGCACAAGGAGACGACCGCTGGAAAGCTGTTGATACTCCATTTGCGAGCCGTTGTAACCTCGCCAGATCATCCGCGGTTCGACGGCATCGTTGAGACTCGCTTGCTTGATCCACAAGTCAAGATAAAGCGGCAATCCAACTCGCGCCGCCGTCTCTTTGTCAAAACGCTCGCCTTGCACAAAGACGCTGACAAGTTGCCCGGCTGGGGTGAGAATTACCTGCGTGTTGTCAAGCACGCCGCTCGAAGCGACCACTCGGCTACTCGCGACGTCCTCTGGCAATGAGGGCAGCAGCGCGCAGGTTTGGCCATCGCGATCCGGCAGCGTCAGCGGTCTTGCTCGCAGATGATTGCGGTCATAGAAGGCGAATCTCCCGTCCGGCAGCCGCATGATGGCAAAGCCGGTCCGCAATCCACTCGCCGCCGTTGAATCAGCAACCGTGTTGCCTTGCAACAACATGCGAGGCGGTGCGCAAGACGCTTCAGCTGCGCAGGCCGTGATGATCAATGCAATCGCCGCGAGATATTTGCCGATCACGTTCGTCGTCCTCAGAATCCATGTGCCCCGACATCATAACACTCGCAGGCTCCTCGGTCGCGACCAAGATTGTGTTGCGTTCCGTCGTGTTCGACGTACGAGAGCTTGCGAGTCTTGCGATCGAAACGCTTGAGGAAACGAGCGATTGCGAACCGTCCAGCAATGTTTGGAAAACTGGGAGGCCGGCTAGATGGCTCGCGTGCTCCAGCCCATAAATTATTAGCTCAACTTCAAGTTCCCTGACAACCTCTTTAACGTGGGCAGGGCGTCATTTTTCGCAGGTCGTTGTCATTCTTGAGTATCCCCGAGTGGATTCGAACCACCAACCTTCGGCTTCGGAGGCCGACGCTCTATCCAGTTGAGCTACGGGGACGAAAATTGTCTTTGAGGCGGAGGTCTCGGGGGGTCGCTGAGATCACAATGCTCCATTGTTACCACCAATTTCTCCAACTGCTAGTCTACCGAGATTGACTTGGATGGGTATGGGGAGAGGTTAAAACAATTGAATGCGAGCTGTGCCTTTGGCAAACGGCGTTTTCAGAATCTGGTCTCACTTGATACGTGGTTTGAAAGTAGAATTCAGTTAGTTGTTTGTCGGTTGATCGGCCAGGCCTCTTCGGGAGTTTTGTGGATGGGAAAACGTCGGTTTTCGCCGGGCGATGCAGTCGTCTATCGAAAGTGCAAACACAGCTCGACGCCAGGGCCGCGGGCCCGGAGCATCGATCCGGCGCCACGCGGCGAGGAGTACACCTACACGGTCGACAAATTCTGGATGGTTGTCGAAGCGTCGCCAGATGGCAGCGTTGTGCTCGAGACACGACGCGGGAAAAAACACACGGTCCAATCTACGGACGACAACCTACGCCACGCGCGGTGGTGGGAACGGCTGGTCTATCGCGGTCGTTTTCCCGAAGCGCCGCATTTAGCGGATCAAACGCAACCCACAAAAGCCGATTGAGAGTGCGCTCTCAATCCGGATGGGCGACGGCAAATCGATGTGTCGGCACAGGACGGCCAGGTCGGAAGCTTTGGGTTTGTCGCCACTCTGGAGTTGCCCTGCGTTGGGCACATACCGAATCTACGACTTGCTGAACATGAATCTCCAAAGCTGCCGGATCGAGTGCAACTCGCGCGTTCACAACGACATCTGCGTTTGCCGTCACACACGCTGAGGCAAGTGATAATTCCGCTGGCAATTCGTTGCTGATCAGATTTGCGACGCCGTGTGAAATGCCTGACAAGCCAATTGTTTTCAGATGCGCAGCCTCAGCATTCGCCAGTCTCAAGCGGTCTCGAAGACCGTCGACGATCTCGACGAGCAACTCATCGAGAGCGAATGCTTGAGTGGATGTGATCCGAAGGTTGCTGTTCAACCAACCGAGCTCCGCTTCACCCTCCGCGTAGACGTCGTAGTCGATTTCTAAGATTCTCCGGCCAAACTCACCCTGTTGATCAAGAAGTTCGAGTAACCCGGCAAACCCGGCACCCGTCTTTGCCGACATTTGAAGAGTCGGAATACCCGGGAACTGGTCTTCGACAAGGCGCTGCAACTCCTCGATCTGGTCAGTGGTCAGTTGATCGATTCGATTTAGTACGATGAAATCGGCTTCTTCCAATTGCTTCTGAAATATGTAGGCCGCCTTTGGGGAAAACCCAGCGTTCGGCTCGCCCTTTAGGATCTTAAGGCCATGACTCGGTTTCAAGATCACACCATACGGCGCCACGTGAAATCGATCGGCATGCAGCCGCATGAGGGGTTGGACAACCGTCGCCACAAGATCTGTGCAACTGCCCACGGGCTCAGCGAGAATTACGTCGGGGTGCTGATCGACAGTCAGCTGCTCGGCCACATCTGTTAGTTCGTTAAAGTTACAACAGAAGCACGCTCCTGCGACTTCGCCCACTTCGAATCCTTGTGAGCGAAGTGAGTGAGTATCGACCAAGTCGCTTGCCTGATCGTTCGTGACGATGCCGACTCGCAACCCCTGTTGCTGATAACTATTCGCCAACCTCGCAATAGTTGTCGTCTTACCAGCGCCAAGGAAACCGCCAAGCATCACGAATCGAGTTACAGACATATCATCGGGTCCCGAACATAAGGTTTAGACATTCCGATTAGATTATTTCTCCCCACGTATTGGGCCGCAAGTGGCGCAGCTGAGCGATGCTCAGCGAGCCCGACTTTTCGAGCCTTTTACTCAGGGGGATGAGTCAACATCTCACAAGTACGGAGGGACGGGTCTGGGCCTTTCGATTTCGAAACACGTTGCCGAAAGCCATAGCGGAAGTATCGATGTCAAAAGCACTGCTGGGGCGGGAAGCGAATTCGTGGTGACGATCGCGACGCATTTGAATCACATTTCGGTCCCTATGACGTGATTCTGTGAACGCTTTGCGCCGGGACTGATGGCACCCGCTAAAGCACCGCCAGTGCGACATTCATGTAAACAACAATCCCAAGGATGTCGATAATCCCAGCCACAAAGGGATTACTCATCAATGCCGGGTCCAATCCAAGCCTCGCGAATAGGAGCGGTAATATTGCACCCAACAATGTCCCTGCAATTACGATCAGAAGCAGGGTGATCGGGATCACCATAGCATCGGCGGCGCCGGGCGCAAGTCCCGAAAGCCACGCCGCAAGATAGCCAAACAGTGCGAGCCCGCTACCCAACAACAGCCCCATCGTAAGTTCACGAAGAATGACGCGGAACCAATCCTTCAGCGACACATCACCCATCGATAGCGCGGTGATCACCAGAGTCGCGGCTTGGTTGCCGGTGTTACCGCCGGTCGAGATGATCAGCGGGAGAAACCAAGCGAGCCACACCCATGTCGCCAAGCCATCTTCGTATCGCCGCAAGGCGAATGCGGTAAGGAATGCGGCGCCGAACAGGATCGTCAACCAAATTCCGCGTTTCCAAGTCAATGTCAAGATCGGCGTTTTCAAATAACTTGCTTCGAGAGGCTCGACCGCCGCGATGCGGTGAGCATCCTCGGTTGCTTCCTCTCGCACGACATCGATGACATCGTCGTGGGTAATAATGCCCAGCATCCGATGTTCGTGATCGACCACCGGAATCGCAAGCAGATCGTAGTGCGCGACCTTTCTAGCAACTTCCTCCTGGTCTTCTAATACGTCTGCCGACAAGAGATCCGTTTCCATCAACGCGGCCAGAGTCGTTTGCGGCTTTCCAATCGCCGAAATCAGGTCGCGGGCCGACACCAGGCCTCGTAAGTGATCGGTCTCGTCAACGATGTAGAGATAATAGATCGTCTCTAGATTCTCGGCTTGTCGACTCAGTTCATCCAACGCCTCTCGAACGGTTAGCGATTCGCTGAGCTTTGCAGCTTCGGTCGTCATCACCGCTCCGGCCGTACCTTCGGGATACGCTCGCAACCGAAGGATTTCTCGGCGGACTTCGGCGGGTAACAACGGAAGGATTTCGTCGACGATGTCCGAAGGTACCTCTTCGAGCAAATCGACGCGATCGTCTGATGCGAGTTCGACGATCAATTCAGCGACTTCGGCGCGGTCCTGCGTTTGCAAAATCTGGACTTGTTCTTCGTGCGGAAAGAACGTGAAGATTTCTTCGCGAACGCGTGGTTCCGCATACTTCAATACCTGCCACGCTTCGTCTGCACTCAATCCCTCCATGAACTCTGCGGTGCGCGCAGGATGCAAGGCCGTGCAGAATTCGCGCAAATCCGCCTCGCTTTGCTCAGCCAACATTTCGCGAAGTTCGGGAAGATAGAGCGTATTTATCATTGCAATGCGGGCTGTGAGAACGAATCGATGTGGCAAGGTCGCATAATCAGAGTTCGTCTGGTAAGGCGATCATTTTGACCAACAGCGGAATGCGTTCGCCCTTGCGCATCACAACAATGTTCTGAGAGGAGCCAATCGGTTTTTGCTCGACGACGTCCTGAAGATCGCCGGGCGAGCGCACTGGTATTCCCGCGAATTCAACAATTACGTCATCGCTTGATATGCCGGCTTCATCAGCAGGGCTTTCTGGTACGACAGCTAGGACCCACACCCCTGCACGAGCCGGCAATACAAGTTGTTTCGCGGCTTGCGCCGTTAGTTCGCCAATCCGAATGCCGAGATATGCACGTCGGACTTTGCCGTGTTCGAGCAATTCGCTGGCGACCCACTTACCGCGATTAATCGGAATGGCGAACCCAATGCCCTGGTAGCCGCCGCTGTTCGACGCGATTGCCGTATTTATTCCGATCACTTCGCCATCCAAATTCACAAGCGGACCACCTGAGTTTCCGGGGTTTATAGCCGCGTCCGTTTGCAGCAGTCTTCCGCGGCGAATCTTATCGATTCCCCTCCCCTTTCCGCTGATGATCCCGGCACTCACAGTCGCCTCCAACTCGAAGGGACTTCCAATCGCGATTACCCAGTCACCTATCTCCAATGTTTCCGAATCGCCAAGTTTTGCTGCCGAAAGGGGCGCTGCATTTTCAACTCGCAGGATCGCGAGGTCGCTTGACGGATCCGTTTTGATTTCGGTGGCGGTCAGTTCTGCCCCATCGGGGAATCGAACCGTTACTTCATCTGCATCTTCGACGACGTGATTGTTCGTGAGAATAATTCCGGACTGGTCGATCACCACACCCGATCCGACTTGTTCACCAAACCCTGGGTCAGCGCCATCTTCACCCGGCAAGGGGAATACGGGAGGTCGCCCGTCGGGAAAACGCCGTCGAAATCGAGGATCTTGGAGTAGCTCATTCATTGCCGCCGCACGGTCATCGCGATTCAAGTTGAACTTCGAACGTATAGTAACGACCGCAGGGCCTGCATCTTCCGCCGCGACTCGAAAGGCGCGAGAGAGAGATTTCGCATGTGATCGCGCCGACGACTCCTCCTGGGCTTGCGTCAGTAATGCGGTGCGGCTCACAAGGGCAAATACGACAAACACGACCGTGTGGCAGCTCGTTCGACGATTCATTGAATTACCTCCTCGATTGGGTGTTCCAACTGATGAAGATGGTCTGGCCGGATTATAGTAGCCAGAGCGAGCCTGCCAAAGCCGCGTGATTCGGCTTAAGTTCAACAAGTTCAAATCGAAGAGTGCTAAGTTAGCGGGCCTCAGTAATCAGGCCACGAGCGTCAACGAGTCGGCGGCGCGCCACCGTCCTCGGTTCCGTTGACAAAGACTAGGACGCCTGATAGCTTTGCGCACGGAATTATTGCAGAGAAGGTCGCCGAATTCATCGATAAGCATGCCGTTGCGGTGCGAGATTCCTCGTCGGATGGTGGTGCTCCGCGTTCCTTCAGATTGACTTTAATACGGATGACTGAAATTCCGTCTCCAGAAGTCGAGCAAGAGTCAAAGCTTGCTCGCTGTGAAGCTAAAATCGGCTATCGATTCCAAGATCAATCCTTATTGCTCTCTGCGTTGACGCACGCCTCTGGGGCAGAGCATCGTTTGGCCTCCAACGAACGGTTGGAGTTTCTTGGAGATGCGATACTAGGAGCGATCGTGTGCGAATTGCTCTATCGGCGATTCCCCGACTATCTGGAGGGAGATCTGACAAAAATCAAGTCGGTTGTCGTGAGCCGAGTTTCCTGCGCCAAGCTGAGTGAGTCCCTGGGGTTCCAGGAGTGCTTGATTCTTGGCAAAGGAATGGCGCAAAACGCTGATCTACCAGCTTCGTTGTTGGCGGACGTGTTTGAGGCCCTGGTGGCGGCGATTTACTTGGATGGCGGCGCTGCCGAAGTTCGGCGATTTATTGAGGCCACGATCGGACCCGAAATCGAACTGGCTGAGGCGGGGGAACTAGAGGGTAATTACAAGTCGCGACTACAGCAGCTCGCCCAGCGGGAGTTTGGTAGCACGCCCATCTACCAGCTGTTGGACGAAAAGGGCCCCGATCACGCCAAGTGCTTTCAAGTCGCCGCCCAAGTGGGTGGGCATCGGTACGGCCCCGCTTGGGGACGCAACAAAAAGGAGGCCGAGCAGCGAGCAGCGAGTAATGCGTTGTCCGAAATCGATGAAGAGCAGACACCGTTCGCCACGGATTGATTAATCGGGCATTTCTCGCGCTGTTACGGTATATTGATCCGAACAGCGGTCCCACAGAAAGTTCATGGATCGAACATGAATTTCAATGATGTACATGACAGGGTTGCATCGATTTCCGCAGCGTTTGCGCTCGATCGCTCTTCCCGACAAGTGCGCAGACATCTAGAGACGAGCGACTTCGACAAGCTACGTTCTGCCGGTCTCCACTTGGTGGGTTTGCCCGTTGATGCCGGGGGACTTTGGAAGTCCGTCTCAGAATCAACGCGGCCAATCTGTCAGATGCTTCGATCCCTGGCACGTGGTGATTCGTCCGTCGCCTTGGTCTGTGCAATGCACCCGGCCGTGTTATCGTACTGGCTGACAGCGCCCGCGGAACTCTCCGAGCGGTCGCTATGGCGACACCAATGCCAAGATATTTTCACTTCAGTGCGCGACGGGCATTGGTGGGGAACCATTACTTCCGAACCGGGAAGCGGCGGAGACATCACCCAAAGTCGCACCTCGGCATCGCACGGGGAAGGTGAGACTTCTTACTTCATCAGCGGACAAAAGCACTTCGGTAGCGGTTCGGGAGTCATGTCTTTCATGGTCACGACCGCTCGCCCCGAAGGAGCCGATTTGCCCGAGTGGTTCTATATTGATCTTCGGAATGTCCCGTGGGATGGATCGCACGGCGTAACGATAACGTCGGAGTGGGACGGTCATGGAATGATCGCCACACAAAGCCACAGTCTCAAGTTCGACAACTTTCCTGCGACCCGTATGGCATGGTCACATAGCCTCCTACCAGTCGCCGCCAGTGCGGGAGGTTTTATCGGCTGTCTGTTCACCGCTGTGATTGTCGGCATCCTTGACGAAGCGGTCGCCGAGGGTCGGAAAATACTTTCAACGAGAGAACTCGGATCGTTTGAACGCACGGAGTGGATTCGTGTCGAGTTGGACCATTGGTTGGTTGAGCAGGCCTTCGAAGGAATGCTACGAGCAATCGAGTCCGGCGCAGATGCACGTTGTGAGGTCCTGAAAGGCAAGACGATCATCGCCGAGATTTCCGAATCCGCGTTGACTCGAGTATGTCGAATTTTAGGTGGAAGCTCGTTGGGACGGCGGTCACCTTTCGGTTTCTGGCTAAACGACGTTCGCGCACTCGGTTTCCTTCGGCCCCCGTGGCCCTTAGCCTTCGAGACGCTTGAAGCCCTTCTTGAACTTGACTAGGCCGCGCCCAAACGGTGTTTTATCTGTGAGCGCCGTACGGAAGTCAGTCGCACCAACGAAAGTCATCCTACAAACAACAAAAAAAGCCCTCGTGAACTTCACGAGGGCCTAATAGTTAAATAACGCGGCGATACCTACTTTCACGCTTGTGGGCACTATCATCGGCTCGAAAGGCTTAACTTCTGTGTTCGGGATGGGAACAGGTGTGACCCTTTCGATATGTTCACCGCGAGGAACTTGCCGGACCTATTCGCCCCGGCAAGCTCTTCGGTTGTATTAGTAGATGGTTTTGCACTCTTAGCTGCGACGATCGAACCATAGTTTGATTCGGTCGCCCCTTCACGCAAAGACCAATATCAAGAGTACTGGATATAAGTGGTCAAGCGTTCGCCCGTTAGTACTGGTTAGCTAAACCCATTGCTGAGCTTACACATCCAGCCTATCAACCTCGTCGTCTTCAAGGGGGCTCTCGTGTCAAGCACGTACGAAACCTTATCTCGGGGGGGGCTTCACGCTTAGATGCTTTCAGCGTTTATCCTTTCCGAACTTAGCTATCCAGCCGTGCCACTAGCGTGACAACTGGAACACCAGAGGTTCGTCCTTCCAAATCCTCTCGTACTAAAGAAGAATCCCCTCAAGTTTCGAACGCCCACGGCAGATAGGGACCGACCTGTCTCACGACGGTCTGAACCCAGCTCACGTACCACTTTCATCGGCGAACAGCCGAACCCTTGGGAGCTTCTTCACCCCCAGGATGTGATGAGCCGACATCGAGGTGCCAAACCGCTCCGCCGCTGTGGACGCTCGGGAGCGATAAGCCTGTTATCCCCGGAGTACCTTTTATCTGATGAGCGATAACCCTTCCATTCGGAATTACCGGATCACTATGACCTGCTTTCGCATCTGCTCGACTGATAAGTCTCGCAGTTAAGCACACTTATACCATTGCGCTCTACGCCTGGTTACCAATCAGGCTGAGTGTACCTTTGCACTCCTCCGTTACATTTTGGGAGGAGACCGCCCCAGTCAAACTGCCCAACTGACACTGTCCGTTGTCCGGATTCACGGAATCAACGTTAGAACTAAAGTATATAAAGGGTGGTATTTCAAGGATGGCTCCCCAACGACTGGCGTCGCCGGTTCAAAGCCTCCCACCTATCCTACACATCATAGACCTCAGCCCAATATCAGCCTGCAGTAAAGGTTCACGGGGTCTTTCCGTCTAACCGCGGGTACGTGGCATCTTCACCACGACTACAATTTCACCGGGTCGGTGGTTGAGACAGTGCTCCAATCGTTACGCCTTTCATGCAGGTCGGAACTTACCCGACAAGGAACTTCGCTACCTTAGGACCGTCATAGTTACGGCCGCCGTTTACCGGGGCTTCGGTCGCCAGCTTCTCCCGAAGGATAACCGCCTTCCTTAACCTACCGGCACCGGGCAGGCGTCAGACTCTATACATCCACTTGCGTGTTAGCAGAGTCCTGTGTTTTTGATAAACAGTCGTTGGAGCCGATTTACTGTGGCCGCCGGAAGCGCAAACCTCCAACGGCACCCCTTATCGCGAACTTACGGGGTCAATTTGCAGAGTTCCTTAACCACCGTTCTCCCGAGCGCCTTAGACTACTCGTCTCACCTACCTGTGTCAGTTTTAGTACGGTCACATACACACCTAGAAGATTTTCTTGGACATCCTTCCAAAGACTTCGAGAACTTAAACGCTCTCGGCCTCAGACCTTGAATTATGCGGGTGGATTTACCTATCCCGCCATCTCAGTCTGCTGCACGGACATTTCTATTCGTACCGCTCTCATTCTGGATGCCGTCCCTCCATCGGTATAGTGCAGAGGTGGCGCAGGAATATTAACCTGCTGTCCATCGTCTACGCCTTTCGGCCTCGACTAAGGCACCGGCTAACCCTGGGCGGAATTACCTTCCCCAGGAAACCTTAGGTTTTCGGCGAGCAGGATTCTCACCTGCTTTATCGTTACTCATTCCGGCATAATCACCTGTACACCCCAACATCGCTCCTTACGGTACGACTCGTATCTGATGTACAGCGCTCTCCTACCGCTCGAATCATCCGAAGAATCATCGAACCCGTGGCTTCGGGGTCATGCTTACTCCCGTTCATTATGGGCGCAGAACTGCTCGACCAGTAAGCTGTTACGCACTTTTTAAATGGTGGCTGCTTCTAAGCCAACATCCTGGCTGTCTCAGCAATTCAACTTCCTTAGTGACTGAGCATGACTTTGGGCCCTTAGCCGACGATCTGGGTTGTTTCCCTCTCGACCACGCAGCTTATCCCACGCAGACTGACTCCTGTGATAGTTACATCGGTATTCGGAGTTTGGTTCAGTGGGGTACCCCGGGAAGGGCCCCCATCCGATTCAGTATCTCTACCCCCGATGCATAGTGGCACAAGGCTAGCCCTAAAGCTATTTCGGAGAGAACGAGCTATCTCCTGGTTTGATTACACTTTCAGTCCTCCCCACAAGTCATCCCCTCGGTTTTCAACCCAAGTGGGTTCGGTCCTCCACGCAGTTTAACCCGCGCTTCAACCTGCTCATGGGTAGATCACACAGGTTTCGCGTCTACCACCTACGACACATTCGCGCTATTAACACTCGGTTTCCCTATGGCTTCGTCCCGGAGGGACTTAACCAAGCCGCAGACGGTAACTCGCCGGATCATTATGCAAAAGGCACGCCGTCACACATTCCGGTAAACCGGCATAGTGCTCCGACCGCTTGTAGGCACACGGTTTCAGGTTCACATTCCTCCCCTAGCAGGGGTTCTTCTCATCTTTCACTCGCGCTACTGAGTTTACTATCGGTCATCGGAGAGTATTTAGCCTTACGGGATGGTCCCCGCAGATTCAGTCGGGGTTTCACGTGACCCGACCTACTCAGGTATTCCTCGAGAGTCCACACTGCTGTCGCGTACGGGACTATCACCCTCTGTGGTGCAACTTTCCAAAAGCTTCTGCTAACAGGTGGTTTTGTAACTCTCATGTGAGAAACCCTACAACCCTCCAGGGGAAAACCCCCGAAGTTTGGGCTAGTCCGCTTTCGCTCGCCGCTACTGACGGAATCGATTTTTCTTTCTATTCCACTGGCTACTTAGATGTTTCAGTTCGCCAGGTTAGCCTCCACGCGCCTATGTATTCAACGCAGGAACAATTCAGGAATCCCAGGATCAACGCTCGTTTGTCAACTTCCCCAGGCTTTTCGCAGACTTCCACGCCCTTCATCGCCTTCCGATACCAAGACATCCCCCGTGCGCCCTTAGTAGCTTGACCACTTAAATCCAAGACTCTCGTCAAAGACCAAGACGGTCACTACAGATCCAGTAACGATTTGATCTTTTCGTCTTTACGCTAACTAAGAACTTCGTTTCTTGCGAGAACTGGAAATACCAAACAGACTCTCATCCATCCAGCAAATCTCGCTCTCGCGAAGATGCCATCTACCTTTACAACCAAATTGTCAAAGATCAATTGACTCGCCTCACCAACAGTGAGGTTCGTCGCCTGTCCTAGAGAACAGGAATTAAACTCTCTGTGCCTAGCACCTAGAAACGAGAGTTGAGTCCCTTACCTCTAAGATTCCCTCAAGGGGAAACCACGAATTTAGTGACGACCCCAAGACCTGTCAACAGGGACAGCGATGATTTTAACCCTTGCTGTTCCAACTTTCAAAGTCGAGTGGAGATGAGGGGGCTCGAACCCCTAACCCCCGGCTTGCAAAGCCGGTGCTCTCCCAATTGAGCTACATCCCCCGGTTGTCAAATAACCATTCACAAGCTTCAAAATGACAAACCATTGGCCTGTCAGAATCTATTGCTTGCCACTTGGAATTTCACTTCCAAGTGGGCGTGCCAGAATTCGAATCTGGGACCTCGTCGTTATCAGCGACGCGCTCTAACCAACTGAGCTACACGCCCGCGTTTTCGCCAGCCAGCTACCTGCTGTCGATTGTTTTCGCGAGCCCCTTATTCTAGGCACGCTCGCTTTCCTGTCAAACCGGCAACGGCACCAAAACAAAACAGTGCCTTGAAGAACAAACCATCGACTGAGCTAGGCAATAAATACCAACTTTTGTCGCGCCCATGTTTCTGTTGAC
The DNA here is from genome assembly GCA_020638995.1 of Planctomycetaceae bacterium. GTDB lineage: Bacteria > Planctomycetota > Planctomycetia > Pirellulales > Pirellulaceae. The sequence goes on along the minus strand of JACKHM010000004.1, from coordinate 921,175 downwards.
GTGAGCCGAGAAGATGACCTCACCCGCACATTTTGGAGGCGATCGAATGGGACGAATCGGTCGCTACAACCATAAAACTCCGCCTATTTTTACTGGCGGTTGGCTCGCAAATCTGCCGAAGAAACCTCTCGATACCGCGCCGCAGTGGAAACACGCTATCTAGCCATCCCAAAGGACAAATTCATGTTCACGAGTGCTCGACGCGCCGCTGTTGCATCCGCCGTCTTCGCGTTTTCGCCAGCAGTTCTTGGGGCAACTCCGACCGTCGATCAGGCGCTTGCACTGAAGCCCATTCAAACTGAAGTCGATTATGACATCCCTTCGGCCGAAAAGGCTGCAAAGTGCAAGATCGAGCCGGCGCGGGAAATAGGTTCCGGCTGGGTTATTCGTGAAGAAACCGGCCAGATGCTGCGCCGATTTCTCGATACCAACAATGACAAAAAGCTCGATCAATGGAGCTACTTTAAGGATGGTATCGAGGTCTATCGCGACGTCGATGCCAACTTTAACGGTAAAGCTGACCAATATCGATGGCTGGGGACGAGCGGCACACGGTGGGGGCTCGATAAGAACGAGGACGGGATCGTTGACAATTGGAAAATGATTTCGCCCGAAGAGACGACTGCAGAGGTCATTGCCGCCCTCCGGACAAGCGACCGCGAACGCTTCAAGCGACTCCTCCTCACCTCCGCAGAACTAACCCAACTTGGCGTTGGGAAAAACCTGGAATTGGATCTCGCGACTCGCATCAAGATCGCAGGACAAGATTTAGATGCCCTCATCAAGTCACAAAAAATGGTGACCAGCGAGGCGAAGTGGCTCCACTTCGGAGCCACTCGACCCGGCGTGATCCCGGCAGGGGCCGATGGAGCAACCAAAGACTTGCTTGCCTACGACAACGCGGCTGCGATTGTCGACACCGGTGGAAAACACAGCCAAGTCTCGATCGGGACTTTGGTGAAGATTGGGGACGGTTGGCGAGTGATTGACCTTCCCAAGAGTGAGGCTTCGGCGGGGTTCTTTTACACCTCGGTCGATCGCGCGCCAGACGTGATTGAGGGCGACGTTGGAAATGTCAGCGCGGCGATGCAGCCGCTGCTCGGAGAGCTTGAAAAGATCGACTCGCAACTTACGGAAGCCACAACAACCGCCTTGCTGGCAAAGCTAAATCGAAGCCGAGCTGATATCCTCGAAAAGATCGCCAATCAAGCTTCGACGAATGAAGAGAGGGAAACCTGGACGCGGCAATTCATCGATAGCCTGAGCGCTGCCATCCAGTCCGGTGACTATCCTGACGGCATCGCTCGTCTTAAGAAGTCAATGGAAGCTTTAAGTCGGGACAAGGCGTTGTCGGCTCTCGCGCCGTATGCCAAGTTCCAGTTCTTGAGTGCGGACTATGGTCAGAAGATTCAATCGCCGAACGCAGATTTTGCGAAGATCCAAGAGCAATGGCTAAAGGATCTAGAGGCTTTTTCGCGGGACTATCCAAAAAGCGACTCGGCGCCGGACGCCATGCTTCAGCTGGCGATTGCCCATGAATTTACCGGACAGGAGTCAGATGCGGCAAAGTGGTACGCCAAAGTCGTAAGCGACTTCTCCGACAGCCCGATCGCCGCCAAAGCAACCGGGGCAAAGCGACGTCTGGAATCAGTCGGGCGGAGCATTCAACTGCATGGCAAAACACATGACGGCCGCTCGGTTGACCTAGACGCCTATCGCGGTAAGGCCGTGCTGATCCACTATTGGGCAACTTGGTGCGAACCTTGCAAGGAAGACTTAAAGGTCATCAAGGCACTGCAAGCACGCTACGCGAGTAAGGGCTTCACTGCGATCGGGGTCAATCTTGACAGCGAACAAAGATTGCTCGCAGATTACCTGCGAGACAATTCTCTGCCTTGGCCACAACTGTACGAACAGGGTGGACTCGAAAGTCGGCTCGCCACCGAACTTGGGATCATGACCGTTCCAACGATGTTATTGATTGATAAAACGGGGCAAGTCGTTCGCCGGAACATCCATTCCGCAGAACTTGATTCTGAGCTACAGCGGCTCCTGAGATAGTCGCATCGTCCGGTGCATCCAGCGAGTGTCATTGCTAGCAAGACTCCGACGGCACGGGCTGCTGAAGTCGCGGTTTGTAAGTGTTTCAAAGCGTAGTGCGCAGCACTCGTGCCATTACTGCAGGGCAGTAACACGTTTTTTCGTGACTACGCCGAATTCGCGACCTTTGGCACAAAGTTAGCATTCCCTGATGACAAATGAAGCGATACACTCCCGTCGCCACCTCGTCACCAGGAGCCAACACGGATGTGGGCCAATAATCAAGACTGCGTTCTCTTTTGCATTGCGCTCGTGGTTCAAGCGGCAGCAATCGTAAGTGTTGTCATTGCTCGCCTCGCCCAACGCCCGGAAAGCCACGTGCGTTATGAACGCTTCTTCTACGCTTGCCTCGCACTGGTGGCTATCATCTGCATGCTCGCCACGTGGACGGGTACCGGCTCTTGGATGCTGAATGGCTTCACGCTTGCGACGATGACGCTCGGAGTGACAATCGACGTCGGCGGCGTTACGCCCGACACAGCGCTATAAACGGTCAATCGAGCCCAGACTGGCGGCCCATCAATTCCCGCAGAATGTCGTCGTTTGCGGCGGGAAACCGAAGCGATCCGAGCTGTTCCCGCTCGACCCAAGTGAAGGGCGACTTCAGGGATTCACCGTCCTTCGTTAGGCGGCAACGAAAGAAATGCAGATGCACTCGGTCGTGCGAGTAACGGTGACATCGTTCCTCGTAACTACCAACAACCTCGATAGACAGCCCCGTTTCTTCGCGACACTCACGCACGACGGCCTGATCGGGCGTCTCTCCCGATTCGACTCGACCTCCCGGGAATTCGGCGTAACCCGCCAACGGTTTGCCCGGCGGTCGCTTCCCAACCAGGAAGCAACCTTCTTGCTCGACAATAGCGATCGCGATTTGCGTCGGTTCGTCCGCCATTTCGGAAGCCGCAATAAGGCCTATTTTGCTGCTTCGATTTTATCCAGAAGTCGACCGGGTGATCCCATCATGTTGTAGCCGCCATCGATGTGCAGAATTTCGCCAGTGATACCGTCCGACATGTCGGATAACAGGAAGGCTCCGGTCCGTCCGACTTCTTCGTGAGTGATATTTCGCCCGATTGGCGACATGTACTCATAGAGCGCTTCCATGCCCTTCGCGCCGACCGCTGAGCTGGCAAGAGTCTTGAGTGGTCCAGCGCTCAAAGCGTTAACCCGGATGCCGCGCGGCCCGAGGTCGTGGGCCGCGTAACGCATCGACGCGTCCAGCGCCGCTTTGCACACTCCCATCACGTTATAGCCCGGCACGCATCGCTCGCCGCCGAAATAGGTCATCGTCACAATCGAGGATCGCTCGCTCATGATGTCTTTCGCAGCGTTCGCTACCGCAAGCAGGCTGTACGCGCTGATTTCCATCGCCAGCTTAAATCCATCGCGACTCGTCTCGACAGTGTCTTTGCGAAGGTCTTCGAGCGTCGCGAAGGCAATCGAATGCAGTAGGAAGTCGATCTTTCCGAACGTCTCGGCCGTGGTTTTCATCACCTCGGCAATATTTTCGTCACTGCAAACGTCCAGCGGCACAAGGAACTTGGCGCCACCGACCCCCTCGATGCACTTGGCGACACGACGATGGTTCTTCCTTTTGTCGTCATCAGGCCGATCAGGCAGGTGCGTGAAACCGCACTCTCCCCCCTGGTCCATGATTTCCTTCGCGATCGCCCAAGCGATGGAGCGGTCATTGGCAACTCCCAAAATCAAACCTTTCTTGCCGTCAAACAGACCCATCGTCAAAACTCCTTGGTTTCTGGTCGCCGAAATTTCAGATCACGTCCGTACACGAGAATCACTAGAATATCGGTTCCGTCGAAATTCGACTACGCGTCCACCCCCCATTAACCCGTTCGTGTTGAAATATCATCAATCTGACAACGTACTGTCACCGCGTCATCATTTTGATACTATCAATCGAGCAAAGGCGTCCACTGAATTCTCCGCGACGCAAAAGTACGCCCCAGGGTTTCCCCGCTTATGCCGATTGCGACACCATATCTTCTCCAATCAGCGGTCGATGCGCGAGATCTCTCCGACTGGTGGGCAACGGTGTTACCACTGCTCGCCAAGGAGTTCGACTGTAAGACACTCGCAGTAATCCGAAGCGACAAGGGAGAGTGGGTCGTTGATGCTGCTACGGGTCCGAAGTTAGCTCTACCAGTGGATTTGCTCGCAGAAAGCTTAGACCGAAGGGTGGCGATTAATTCGGCTAACTTGCTGGCCGGGACGATACCGGAAGCCGACGACCTTTTGCTACTAGCCGAACTTAAAGAGGCACCAAGTGCAAAGTTGATCGCCCATTTCGAGCAGTTGCTCGCTGAAGCCGCGATGGCTCGAAAGTTGGTGGAGCAGCGCGAGCATGACCGTTCCCGAATCGAGCGGCTTCAAGCCATTCTAGATATAGCCGCGCAATGGAATCGCACCCTGAAGATGGAGGAGCTGCTGCAGACGATGGCAGAAACGTCGACACGCCTGCTCAACGCAGAACGCGCGAGTATCTTTCTCTGGGATCGCACCAACAAGATGCTCGTCGGACGCCCTGCACTGGGAGTCGAAGGCGGCGAACTCCGCATTGCCGATACAACAGGGATCGTCGGGCAAGTAATCCACAGCGGCAAACCCGCACGCGTTGATCGTCACGAACAAGATGAGATTGATCGTGGCGTCGACAATCAGCTTGGCTTTCATACCCGAACATTGTTATGCGTACCGTTGGTGGGAGGGCAAGGCCGCATGCTCGGGGCGTTTGAGATGATCAACAAGCGTGACGGCGAATTTACCGATTCGGACGAGGAAGCGTTAATCGAGCTTGCGGGTCACGCCGCAATTGCCCTGGAGAATACGCACGAACACGAGCAACTCGTCAAAGTCCGGAATCAGGCGGCGGACGAAGGCAAGCAAGGTTCGCAATTGATCGGCGAGTGCGCAGCAATTGAAGCCCTGAGATCGACCATCCGACGCGTATCAAATACGGATTTGGCGGTGCTGATCTTGGGAGAAAATGGCACGGGAAAGGAAGTTGTAAGCAAGCGAATTCACTATTTGAGCAGTCGCCGTAACGAACCGTTCATTGCCGTCAACTGTGCCGCATTGACGGAAACGCTTCTGGAAAGTGAACTGTTCGGCCACGAGAAGGGCGCGTTTACCGACGCCCATGAGATGCGGCCTGGCAAGTTTGAGCTATCTTCTGGCGGAACGCTCTTCCTGGACGAAATCGGCGACATGAGTTTGAGCGGGCAGGCCAAACTCTTACGCGTGCTCGAAGAAAAAGTCGTCGTCCGCGTTGGCGGTTCACTGCCCATCCATACCGATGCCCGAGTGATCGCGGCCACAAACCAGAAACTGGCCGAACTTGTGCGTGCTAAGAAGTTTCGCGAAGACCTATACTTCCGCCTCAATGTTGTCACGCTCGAGCTGCCTCCGCTGCGCGATCGTGGTGAAGATATCGTGATGCTGGCGGAGCACTTTCTACACGAGTTCTCGCTCAAAGCTCGAAGACGTCCGCCAGAGTTTACAGCCGCGGCTCGCAAGCGTCTGCTAAAACACAACTGGCCCGGCAACGTCCGTGAGCTTCGTAATCTGATGGAGCGAATCGCGTATCTCTCGCAAGATGACAAAGTCGACATTGAAGAGTTGGCTTTTATTTTGTCCCCTGCGAGCGACGACGACGCAATACTGTCGCTGGACCTACCCTTAACCGACGCGACAAAACATTTTCAAGTCGAATACATCAAGAAGCAAATTGAGCGCTCACGCGGCAGTATGACCGAGGCGGCCGAGCGGTTAGGCCTGCATCGCTCGAACCTCTATCGCAAGATGAAGCAACTGGATATGCCGACGACGGATCAGGAAACGTGATCGAGTCGGGACCAACCTACGCCACCGAATCGATTTGGCCGCCTTTGCCGACTTCTTTGCTAAGTTGGACCGCACCTTCCAGCAGCGAAACGACCGCATCTCCCTGCTGCTTGTAGGCGTCAAGCTGTTTTGCTGCGACCGCGATGCTGATATTCGAAGAGAACGAAGCCTGCTGTGCCGCGATCAGACCGGTGATCGAACTATCGATTGAACTCACAGTGATTGCCCTCCACAGAAACATCGCACAAAACCACGGATTTTTATTTGATCGACACAATCAGTTTTGCGAGGCATGCAAACTCCGGCAGTTACGAGTATCCTGCTGGTAACGGCAGTTACGAATATGACATTAAATCCAGGGTTCGGCGCGAATGACAACGAAAATTGACTGATCGAGAAGCATCCAATATGAGGGATCTAGCGGTCAACAAGAGCTACTTCCCGCACCGATCGATTCGATTTAGAACGTATTGGTGAATCCCGGCAAAAAAAGTCCCAACACCGCCCGTGCGTGTCTTCGTCAGATGCTTCCGCCACCGACTGTTATTGTCTCAGCTCCTAGCCGATTGCACTTTGGATTGCTTTCGTTCGGCAATCCGAGCGTGCGGCAATTTGGCGGCGTCGGCGTGATGATCGATCAGCCTGGATTGAGACTCAAAGTTTCGCCAGCCGAGTCCTTGGAGACGGCTGGACCACTGCAAGATCGTTTGAGCGAAGCGGCATCTCGTTGGCTGGAAAACGTCGAAGACATCAACGAGTTGCGTTGCAAGGTCGAGCTCACGTCGATACCCCGGCTGCACGCAGGCCTTGGAGTGGGGACACAGTTAGCCCTCGCAGTCGCGACTGGCTTGAATACCTTTTACGAGCGTTCCTCTACCGGCGTCGAGGCACTCGCGCGGAGTGTTGGTCGAGGTTTGCGATCTGCCGTCGGAACTTATGGTTTTGCCCTAGGCGGCTTAATCGCAGAACAGGGCAAACTGCCACAGGAATCTGTTTCACCGCTGATCGAGCGTGTGGCGATGCCGGGCGAGTGGAGATTTGTTCTGATCGCGCCTAAGAAGATCGAGGGCCTGCACGGAGCAAACGAGCAGAGCGCGTTCGACGAACTACCGCCGGTCGCCGAAGAAGTCACTTTCCGTCTCAACGGCATCATAATGGACCGCATCCTTCCCGCCGCCAGATCCGCGAACTACTTGGGATTTAGCGATGCGGTGTACGACTTCGGTTTCCTCGCTGGAAGCTGCTTCGCACCGATGCAGGGCGGTGCGTATAACGGGCCGCTGCTGTCAGCGCTCGTCAAACAAATTCGGTCGCTCGGCGTCCGCGGTGTCGGACAAAGTTCGTGGGGGCCGACGATTTATGCGATTTGCGAAAGCAAATCGCAAGCGGACTCGCTCGCTGAAAATCTGCGTTCGCTTGCCGAGGACAGGGAGTACGAAATCATGATCGCGTCCGCCGACAATCACGGCGCACGCGTCACAATAGCCGCCAGTGACCTGTAGCCCTCGGCAGGTATGCCAGTTAAGATCACGCGGTTAGCTAGAGATCGCCACTTGCCCCTTTCGTGGTGGTGAACTTCTCTGCGTGCAAGTGTGTCCGTGGAAGCAACTATGGCTGAACTTGGTGTAAATATCGATCATGTGGCAACCGTACGGCAAGCACGCCGCACTTACGAGCCGGACCCCGTGTGGGCGGCCACGCTCGCGGAACTTGGCGGCGCGGATGGGATCACGATTCACCTACGGGAAGACCGACGGCACATTCAAGATCGCGATTTGAAGTTGTTGCGCGAAACCGTGACGGTGAAACTCAATCTCGAGTTGGCGTGCGTCGACGAGATACTCGAGCTCGCATGCCGCTTGCGCCCGGATCAAGCGACCATCGTCCCCGAGAAACGCGAAGAAGTTACAACCGAAGGCGGACTTGATATCGTTTCAAATCGCGACACCGTGGCAAATGCACTCGTTCGGCTGCAGGATGCCGGAATCGTCGTTAGCTTGTTCCTTGACCCCGATGCCTCGCAAATCGAAGCTGCTGCAGAACTCGGCGCCCATGCCGTCGAGTTGCACACGGGTTCGTACGCTCTCGCCAAGGGCAACAGCCGGCAAGAGGAACTCGACAAACTCGTCAGCGCAGGAAAACAGATCACGGACCTGGGAATGACACTGCACGCCGGTCATGGCTTGAATTATCAGAACGTCAAGCCCGTTGCAGCGATTTCCTCCATGCATGAACTAAACATCGGCCACAGCATCGTGGCGCGAGCCGTGATGGTCGGCATGGAGCGAGCCGTTCGCGAGATGAAGGCCTTGATCATCAATTGCTGACGAGCTTGGCTGGCATGTTGCCGAAGTCTCAGGAGAATCCGGAACCCGGAATCTAGACTCAGCGAAATTGGCCCTCCCTTTGCCAGTCCGCGCAGCACTCCCTATTATGTTGGGCGACTTGGCACACTCGAAAATGGTCCCTAGCGGGAATGAAACCAAATGACTCGAAAAGGCTCCGACTTTGCTGGTTTGTCTGTCGCGATCACAACTCCTTTTAAGGGTGGGGAAGTCGATTACGACACGTTGCGATCCCAAGTGGAATTTCAAATCGACGCAGGCACGGTTTGCCTCGTCCCCTCCGGAACGACCGGCGAATCGCCGACACTGTCTCACGAAGAGCACGAGCGGGTCATCTCCGCAGTTGTCGAAGTCGCAGCAGGACGCGCCAAGGTCATGGCGGGAACTGGATCCAATAGCACGGCGGAAGCACTACGATTGACGCGTTGGGCCGCGAAAGAAGGTGCCGACGCCGCGTTGCTGGTAGCCCCGTATTACAACAAGCCGACACAGCAAGGTTTTTACGAGCACTACAAGGCAGTGGCCGAAGCCGTCGACATCCCGATTTGCATTTACAACATACCGGGGCGAACGGGAAAAAACATTGAACCGGAGACGATCGCTCGTCTCGGCGAAATTCCAAATATCACAATGGTCAAAGAAGCAACGGGTTCGCTAGATCAAGCTTCCCAAGTGCTCGCCACGACAAATCTGACTCTACTGAGCGGCGATGACAGTCTCACGCTGCCGTTCATGTCGGTGGGTGGTGAAGGTGTCATCTCGGTGGTTGGGAACATCGTGCCGAAAGATATGATCGCACTTGTTGATGCCTTCAACTCGGGCGACGCCACCGCAGCGCGCGACTGGCACTTTAAGCTATTTGCGCTCTGCCGCGACATGCTCGGTATCGCTACAAACCCGATCCCCGTGAAAGCCGCATTGCAAATGCTCGGTCGCGACACGGGGGACTTGCGTCTACCCATGACGCCATTGGATGAGCACGGCCAGCAAAAACTACGCGCGACTCTCGTTGCCTACGGTTTGCTTTAGCGAGCAACGCCGTCATCTATCGAAGCTGCTAGCGTTATAGCTTTGGCGATTACGCAACTTGCGCGTTCTTTGACTCTGCTCATTCGCGGCTGAGATCGAGAAAACTTAATGGTGCGCTGCCAATTCAACGCGGTAATGCGACAACGCAAACGAACTGCTTGTTTAACCATGAACTACAGTCGTTTTATGGACTTACAAAAAACTTTCCCGATCTGAAAAGTTGAGCTAAAGTTCAAGTGTCGCACGATTGGATTCACTGGTTGACGATAACCGCGCGGAACAGATGTAGCGGTTGTCGTCATCGCACTCGGTTATTGGAACCTGAATCAGCGGCAACTCGTCACCCAAACTGCCCAGACGAGAGTTTGAAGTTTCAATCGGCTGGTTGTCAGGCCATCGATTGCGAAACGGAGATTCGATCACATCTTTAGCAACACGGGGCAGCGAAAACATCATGAATTGCACCGACTTAGCCAGACGCATCGAGGAGATCCGGCCCGGAGCCGACGCTCGCGACGTGGCACGCTTGTGTTTATTGTTATCCAATTCAGCTGGCGACATCGACCTTTTGGCCGAAGACTCGAAGTTAACCTCGGCCTGGAAGGAAATGGATCTTCGTCTTCAAGCTGCAACGGATCAACATGCGGCTATGACCGAAGAACTGGAGTGTCTCGCTCGAAGTGATCCTCAGAAATTTAATCCCGATCAAATCTGGATTCTGATCCGAGCGATCAAAGTGCAAAGCCAAATCCTGCAGCTTTACGTCGGTGAACCGGTACTGGACGTTTAGGCTTACCATAGAAAATCCGTTGCTGCGGCGGCCACAGAGCGAGCATCCTCCCAATTCCCACTAGAACTTCTGATGTGAATTGGAATCGCAGTCACACGTGGGGATCGTACACACTAGCCGGTGGCTACCCACAGGATCTATAATCGGGACAGTGCCTGTGGGGGTATACGAATTCGATGGATTGAGGCTCAGCCATGCCGGTCGAAATGAAGCTGTCGCGGATAATAATCAGCGAGATCAACGAACAGCAGGTGATCTATCTAAAAGAAGTGGATGGGGACCGACAGTTTCCCATCCTGATCGGTATTTTTGAAGCAACGAGTATTGATCGACGGGTGAAATCCGATAAGCCGCAGCGGCCGCTTACTCACGACCTCCTGGTCGCCGTTGTGGAAGCGCTCGGCGGCGAACTCGACAGCGTAGTGATCACCGATCTCCGTGAGCACACCTACTACGCGAAACTTAGAATTCGAGTGGATGGCGAATTGGTCGAGATTGACTCGCGGCCTTCCGATGCCATCGCGGTCGCTGTTACTTGTGAACCTCGCCTGCCGATCTACGTATCGGAAGAAGTGCTTGATGAGGTACTAGACTAATCCAAGTCTGCATTTCGACGCTCAATGCAAGACGTCGGCAAACGCTTGCTGAATTCGCGTTAACGCTTCTCCCGCCCTCTTGCCGTCCACCACGACATTCAAGCGAACTTCGCTTGTATTAATCATCTCAACATTGATACCGGCTTTGGCCAAAGCACTGAAGGTTCTTATTGCGACCCCGGTGTGGCTTCGCAGCCCCACTCCCGATACTGATAGCTTGGCGATATCGGGGCTGCTGGTAACACATTCGCACTTGAAGGTCTTCGCCAGACGATTTGCGACCTCGACGCTCGCGGCCAGCTTCGCGTTTGGAACAGTAAAGCTGAGGCTCGCCTGACCATCATGGCCGTTGTAACTCTGGACGATCATATCGACAAAAATACCGGCGGCCGCGACCTCGTCGAATACCTTAGCCGCAACACCAGGCGTGTCCGGTACTCCGCTGATCGAAATCCGTGCTTGCCCCTCGTCGAGCGAAATCCGGTCGATCGTCAACTCCTCCATATCGACCCCGCGCAAGTGACTCACGACGTCAGCAGGATCTAACGTCGGAGACAGGGCTTCGGATTCGATCGATGTGATGTTTGCAGGTTCTTGATGCAACGCGAAAATCGTGTGGACCGCCCGTAACGCCTTCTGTGCCTCTTCACGAGCGACAAGTACGGATATCTTGATCTCGCTGGTCGTGATCATCTGGATATTCACACCAGCATCCGCCAACGCATGGAACATACGGTCAGCAACGCCGGTCTGGCGTGCCATACCGAGACCAACCACGGAAATCTTGGACACTTTATCGTCGTGCGTGACACGATCCGCGCCCACGATTGCAGCCCCCTCGTTTACCGCCTCCAACGTCGCTCGCAACTCGTTCTTCGGCACGGTGAACGCTACATCCGCCTTTCCATTTTCGCCGACATTTTGCACGATCATGTCAACGGAAATATTGCGTTTCGCAATCCGCGAGAATATTTCGAGGCTGCTTCCAGGCTTGTCAGGCACACCAAGAATGCTGATGCGAGCTTCATCTTTGAGCAACGCCGCTCCGCAAACAGGCTGTTCGGCCGACTCGGGGTTGGCGACGATCATTGATCCCGGCGCATCACTCAAACTGCTGCGCACATGGATTGCGACTCCGAACTTCTTGGCGAACTCGATCGAACGGTTGTGCATCACACCGGCTCCCAAACTCGCGAGTTCAAGCATTTCGTCATAACTGATGCGGCTGACCCTCCGGGCTTCCGGGAGCACTCGTGGATCGGTGGTATAGACGCCGTCAACATCGGTGTAAATTTCGCACGACTTGGCGTTCAAAACTGCGGCGAGCGCGACGGCTGTCGTATCGCTCCCACCGCGACCGAGCGTAGTAATATTGAAATCCTCGTCGATCCCCTGAAATCCAGCCGCGATTACGATGTTGCCTTCGTCGAGCAACCGTTGCATGCGTTCCGTCGAAATCGATTTGATACGAGCTTTCGTGTGACTGCTATCTGTCCGGATGCCGATTTGAGCACCTGTCAAGCTCACGGCCCGGTGCCCGAGAGATTGAATGGCCATCGCCATCAGTGCGACGCTAACTTGCTCACCGGTCGACAACAACATGTCCATTTCACGGGCCGAGGGCTGATCGGTAATTTGATTGGCAAGTTCGATCAGCAAATCCGTGTTCTTGCCCATAGCACTGACTACCATCACCACCTGATGGCCCTGCTGCTGAGCGCGAATTGCCTTGCGCGCGGCGGCGAGGATCTTTTGACTGTCGGCTACACTGGTACCGCCAAATTTTTGCACAATGATCGACATAGGAATCTCTAATTTCAGATCCGGGAGTTCAGACTTGGGATCAGGCGGCCTAACCGAGGAAATACTTCATCAGCTTCCAGCCTTCGGTAAAGTCGAGCGTGGAAGCTTCGGCAGACAACTCGTCGTAGGTCGCCAAGCCATCGCGTTCGACGCCTGATCCGGCGATCGCGAACGGCACAAAGCCGTGGCTGTGGGTCTTGGTACGAATCGGCGTCGGGTGATCAGGTGAGACGAGAATGCGATACTCACCTCGCTTGCGCAGTGCTTGATGCAACGGACAAACGATATGCCGATCGATCTCTTCCAACGCTTTTATCTTGGCTTCGGCATCACCTTCGTGAGACGCCTCGTCGGTGGCTTCAACGTGTACGCAGATGATATCGGTCGAATCGAGGGCGTCGATAGCATAGCGGCCCTTCGCAGCGTAGTCGGTGTCCGTATAGCCGGTTGCACCCGGAACTTCAATCCGATCCCAACCGATCAACGCCGCCAAGCCTCGCAGCAAATCGACGGCCGTGATCATCTTTCCAGTTTTGCCGTAGAGCGTTTGAAAAGGTTGCAGACTCGGAGCCTTGCCAAGTCCCCATAGCCATAGGTTGGTGGCTGGCAACTTGCCGGCACGAGTTCGAGCGAGGTTGACTGGATGCTCGGCGAAAATCTCGATACTACGGCTCATCAAATCGCACAACAGGTCGCTGCCCGGACCGCGCGGATAGTCTTCTGCAACCGACCTGTCCGTCAGATCGTGAGGTGGCGTCGTGCGTGTCTCGCCTCCAAAAGGCGCTGTCTGCTTGCTGCCACGATAAAGCAACAAGTTACGGTAGCTAACGCCCGGCACGAATTCCAACGGCCCTTCGGCGAGCCGCTCCTGCGCTGTCGCCAACAATTCCTTGGCTTCTTCGCTCGACACATGCCCAGCCGTGAAATCGCGCATGATCTGATCTTGGACGGTAACAAGGTTGCAGCGAACCGCCCAATCTTCCGGCCCCAGCTCAATGCCTTGTGCAGCGGCTTCGAGCGGCGCTCGCCCTGTAAAATTGACGTTCGGGTCATAGCCGAGCAGGCTTAGATTCGCAACATCCGAACCGGGCGGCAAATGTGCGGGCACATTGTTCGCGCGACCAACGACACCCATTTCCGCGATTTCGTCCATCGCCGGCACGTTGGCTCGCTGAAGCGGAGTCTTGCCGTTCAAGGACTCTTGCGGCTCGTCGGCACAACCGTCGGGAATGATAATCGCGTACTTCATAATCCATTTACCTAGCCAGAATCGCTCCAAAATAGCAAACGCACCACACGGTCGCTATGGGCGGCAGGCTACGATCGGCCACGTCCGGTAACCGGATAGGCCGTGTCCTGAAAACCTTTCCCGCTGTGCTCACCTACAGGTACCAGACTGTCGACGAAAGCTTCGTCCTCATCCGTGATCGAGATGTCCAGACAACCGATATTGTCGTCAAATTGCTCCATCGTTCGGGGCCCGACGATTACCGAGCTAAGGATCGGATTCGCCATACACCACGCCAGCGCGAATTGGCTGGTAGCGACGCCTCGTGTCGCGCAATAGCTGTTCAACTCCGCGGCAACTTCGAGGCTCGCCTCCCGCCATTCCGCCTGCATCATGCGGGCGTCTTTCCTCGATGCCCGAGTCCCTTCCGCAGGCTGTTCGCCCGGCTTGTATTTGCCGGTCAAAATTCCGCGTGCGAGAGGACTGTAAGTGACCACACCCACTCGGTGTTCTTTGCACAACGGCAATAGCTCGACTTCTACGTCTCGATTTACGATGTTGTACAAAGGCTGGACGCAGCAATATCGCTCCAAATTCAGCTTATCGCTCGTCCATAAAGCCTCGCACAATCGCCAGGCTCGCACGTTGGAACAGGCGATATAGCGAACCTTGCCGCTGCGCACCATGTCGTCCATCGCTCGCAGTGTCTCGTCGACGGGTGTGTCGAGGTGCGGGGCGTGAGCATAGTAGACGTCGACCCGGTCTGTTCCTAGCCGCTTAAGGCTGGCGTCGAGCGCGTTCATCAGATGTAACCGCGACAACCCCTGCTCATTCGGCCCGTCGCCCATCGCATTGCGGCCCTTGGTCGCCAACACGACTTGATCGCGACGCCCCGCGATCGCTCGTCCGACCACCAACTCCGACTCGCCACGGCTGTACATATCAGCGGTATCGATGAAGTTGATTCCCAGATCGAGCGCCTTGTGAATGATCTTGGCCGAGTCCGCTTCACCTGTCGGGCCGCCAAACATCATCGTCCCCAAGCATACCGGCGAAACCTTCACACCGGTTCGTCCCAACAAGCGGTACTCCATCGTTTTTCTCCTATTTCGTATTTGAGTAACAAGTCGATCATTGTGTGCGCCAGTTCAATGCACCACCACCCCCCGCTTCTCTCAGATCGACACACTTCGACACGTCAAACTGTGAACTCGCTTCTCAAAACCGGACGTTAAGCCTACCTTTGCTGCGGCGAGTACGAAGGAGCGGTAGGTTTGGCGACCTAGACACTAGTCGAGCGAGAGATGGAACTCCGAGCGCTGCCACGCGTCGAGAAAGTCGTGATTACTTTCCAGCAGGTTGGAGAGCAACCGAATCTCCGCGGGTGTATGCCAGTGAATCGATGCAACTTCCGCTTCGTTCGCCGCCAAGATGCACTCGCTGGGCAGATCGACCAGCCACCACGCGAGTTCGACGTTCCAAGGCGTGACACTGCGCCAGAGAAGACGACGCGCTGTCGCGGCAACGCCGAGTTCTTCTTGCATCTCGCGGACGATCGCCGCCACTTCGCCTTCGTTCTCGTGAATGCCTCCGCCGGGAAAGCAGTAAGCACCGGGAGCGACCACGAATTCCGAGCGGCGAATGACCAGAAGTCGGCCCTGGCGAGGCACTACCGCAACAACCCCTCGCCGCGGATGTTCAAACGTGGTCTCTGAGGATTCAAACATTCGCGAAGAGTCCGATCGACGATCAACATGGCAAAAAGAGCTGGAACACCGCACCGGCTTCGGAGCTCGGAATCAGTTCCAACTTTCCGCCCAGATCGTGGGCCAGACGGCGGCAAAGTGCAAGGCCCAACCCGACGCCCGGCGCGGAATGAGCAGCCTCGTCCGCTGACTTGGAGAAAGGCCGGAACAGCGACCTCGATTCACCTTTCGAGATCCCGCCGCCGTGGTCCCGAACGCGAAAGGCGACTCCCATCGACATCGGGGCGACATCGAGGTGGATTCGCCGATCTGTGGCCCGCGCGGCGTACTTGCATGCATTGTCAACGAGATTGAACAAGATTTGCTCCACAGCGGCTCCGTCTGTGGTTAGCAAAGTCGCCACAACTTCCGCAGGAGCACTGATCGCCAACTGCATATCGGCTTGACGAGCCCGGTCCACCAATCGTTCTTGAACGCGGTCAAGCAGCTTGCCGACCGTGATTTGTTCGCGGCGTTGATGTTGGGGGCCACGCTCGAGCTTTGCATACGACAATACATTTTCGACGAGATGTGACAAGCGGTCCGCTTCGACGCGTAAAGTGTCGAGATACCTTTGACGCTTCGCAGGCTCGGGGACCATGTCGTTGGCAAGCATCTCCGAGTACATTCGGAAAGTCGTTAGCGGCGTGCGAAGCTCATGAGTTACAGCCGATACAAAGGCTCCCCGCCGCTCGCTGAGCGTTAGCACTCCGTGCAGCAACACGCCCGCGGCAAAGGCCGCAATGACAACACAAGCCCATGCCATTACCAATGACACTCGCATCGCAGACCAAGCGAGGGCAGTCTCAGGTGGTGCCACGACCAATTGGACTGGCAGCGTCGCGAGCATTCGCCCGACTTGGGCATGGGAGGCATCCCTCACAGGTTCCAGCCGCACGCCAGGCAGGACATCCTGCACTTCCTCGATCAAACTCGCTCGAATTTTCTCCCAATTCAGCCAACATCCCTGGATGACGACTTTGTCACTCAGTTCGACTCGGCGCGCCAATAACAACTGATCTCCAACCCAGATTGGCTGGCTCACTCCCTCGGTAACGGACTCCTCGTTGAAGGTACGCACGGACGTTTGCTGCGCGACCGCCTCTTGAGCGTACGAATTGATGGCTGCATTACGGTTGTAAAAATCGTTGCTCGGATTAACTCGGCCCTGCCTCGTGCCGACTTCACGTTGTTGCACCACCTCTACGCCAGACAGATCATTGACGGACGCTGCCTGCTCCAAATCAACAACTGGATTACGGATCAACGTCTGGCTCCCCAACTCGTTGGACGCAATCGGAGGGTCGGGAGGAAGCGCACGCGAGAGCTGCTCGAAGGACACGCATCCTTGTAGCTCAGACAACGCCTGCGTACAGAAACGAATCTCGTCGAGCGATGCGCCCTGTGGACAGACGACGCCTTGAATTGCCGGAGTAGGGGCCTGCGGCGACGACCAGATATCACCTGGTTCAACCTGATAATTGACGAGCGTAAATTCCCAACGATCCGTCAGCAAAGGCGAAAGTTGCGGAACGTCTGACGAGCGGTGAACAGAATCGGCTGTCGTCAAGAGCGACGAGTAGACCGCGTGCGGTCTGGCGGCTTCCCGCGCGAGGTGAGGCATCAACTTCACGTCCATTCGCCAGAGCGCTCGACCGATGGATTCTTCGAGATCCGCCTGCCGCCGGGCGAGCGACTCCGCTTCATCCAACTCTAATGCTTTTATCGTCAGCCAACTCATCGCGTTGAGCACGACGACGCAGGCCGCGACGTAACAAAGCCAGTAGTGCCATGGGCGTTTCACGATGTGCCACCCATAGAACTAGAAAACATGTATCCCTTGCCTCGCACGGTTAGAACAATTCGCGGCTGTGACGAATCGTCTCGCAACTTCTCGCGCAGGCGAGCAATATGCATGTCGATCGTCCGCGTTGCGGCGCCGCGCGGGCTAATCCGCCAGACGTTCGATAACAGCTCGTCGCGGTCGATCACTCGACCTGCGTTAATGACCAGGTATCGCAGCAACTCGACTTCGCGTTCCGAAAGCTCAGCCCGTCCACCATCATCGTAGCGAACTTCGCGTCGAGCAAAATCTGCGGTGCCACCAGGGAAAGCCGCGTGTTGCAGGTCGGTCGGTCGCTCAGGTGAGCGCCGCAGAACAGCCTCCACGCGAGCCAGCAACTCTTTCACACTGAATGGTTTCACGACATAGTCGTCAGCGCCCATCTGCAGGCCGCGCACGCGATCTTGCTCTTCGCCCCGGGCGGACAAGATGATCACGGGCACCGTCGGACGGACCACACGTAACTCGCGAAGGATCTCCAACCCGCCGCGGTGGGGTAAGACCAGATCCAAGAGCAGCAAGTCGTACGAACTGCGAACGGCGTGATCAAGGCCACTCGTGCCGTCAGCCGCCTCGATCACGGCGTAGCCCGCAAACTCTAGGGCGTCCACGATTCCGCGCCGGATGGCCGAATCGTCCTCGATAGTCAACACTTGCCTTAGCTGCGCCATTGTGTGTGGGAGATACCTAGGTTGGTGAACGCGAAGCACTATTGTACACCTTACCGAATCAGCCAGCAGAGCGGTCGAAGAGAGTTACCCTGTACATTCTAGTGCGATACGGGATGGTCACATGTAAAGCGTTTGTAACAAGGCCAACTTCGAGAGTTGGCACGCCTCTTAGGCCGGGCCTCGTGGTCGATGAATCAAGAGCCGTTGTGGCGAGAAACCGCTCTAGCCCATCGACAACGTGTGCAGTTGACCGCTAGGATCGACGAAACAAATCTGAGTATTCATCACCCGACTTTTACTGCCAAAGGTTCGATGCGATTTGCCTTAATCGGATGTAACGAAGATTCGCTGCACATCGCTCGCATGATCGCGGGGTCCACTTCGAATTCGGTGGTCTCAATACACAACGCGATCGATTATCATGAGCAACTTACACATCTTGCGCCTGCAGCGGTCTGGTCCGATCACTGGGAAGCGTTGTTGGCGGGCGGCGACGTCGATGCCGTCGTCATCGCACGACACGATGACTCGATCGTATTCGAGGACCAGTGCCGCAAGCTTGTCCAAGCTTCTATTCCGATCCTCGCGGTGCATCCACTTAGCGACTCCCTGTTCACATATGAGTTGGAAATGATGCGGGAAGAAGTTGGCGGCACGATCATCGCGTTCGCTCCTGGCTTTGGTCATCCCGCCTTCGAAAGGATGGCGCAGCTGATTGCCGCAGGTGAATCGTCCGAGATCGGCATTGCTGAACAGCTCGTCATCGAACGACATTTGCCTAACCGCGATCGTGCAGGCGTCCTGCGAGTTCTAGCTCAGGACATTACGCTTCAGCGGAGATTGATCGGCCAGATTTCCAGCATTAGCGCAGTAGGCGCGGAACCAGGCGATGCGACCCTGCAGAATCTTTCCGTGAATGTGACCGGTACCAGCGACGTCGTTGGTCGCTGGTCGGTTGGCCCGGCGACGGATGACCGCACGCAGACGATCACGTTAGTTGGATCTAGGGGAACTGCCACCCTGACCGCTCGCACAGCAAGTCGTCCATGGACCTTTTGTGTTGGTTCTGAGCAGCACGAATTCGGAATCCATGACGATGTCGCAGCTGCCATCGAGGCTTTGGAGCAGGCGGTCTCAGGTCGCGTTGTTTCCGACGAGTGGGAATCGGTCTGCCATGATCTCGACGCAGTGGAACAAATCGAACGCAGCTTGCGGCGCAAGCGAACAATCGAGTTTCGTCGGGACGCACAGAACGAAGAGGGAGCATTCAAGGGCATCATGTCAGCCGGCGGATGCGTCGTGCTGATGCTGGCGCTGTTGATATTGATGATCTTCGCGGTCGTCGAAGGCTTTCGTATGCCGCTGATCGATGCCGAGGCGGTTCGGGAAAGCGGCCAGGCAGTGCCACGTGCCCACATGCTGCTGCGACTTTGGCCCGTATATCCGCTCGCCGCGTTCTTGTTGCTGCAATTCCTACTGTTTATCGCCAAGAAGCCCAAAACCGCGGCTGACAAGATTCGCGAAGATAACGCTTAGTCCTGCAGGTGCTTAGCCCAGCCAACGGGCTGCGTCCAGGCTTGTTCTGTTTGATCGTCGTGCGATGGGTTCCAGTGCTTCTTCGTCGAAGTCACGACGGCTCGCACGTAGAGTTCTTTACCGGTGAGTTGATAGGTGGCGGATGCCCCTTCGACCTTGGCCAACACCTTGCCCACTTCGGCAGAGTAGCTACGCGTCGCGACGATTTCCTTGCCGTCATTGTCGACGATCGGTTGATTTGTTTTGTCGTAGTCGGCTGGAGTGCCGACAAATTCGGTAACGTATTCGACACCCTCCTCGGCGGCGACGGAAACGGTCAGCGTCTGCTTCTCCGTGTCAAAGACGTGCGATTTAAGAGTGACGCCACTCGATGCATAAAAGTCGCCGGCCTCCATGGCGCTGATTAACGCTTCGGGCGTGAGTTCATTGGCGCGGACCATCACCCAGCCCCGGCCCGTCGAAGCTCCACGGTTTCCGAAGTAGTTATGGGAATCGTCCGTTCCCAGCCCGTACAACGGCGGATGTTTCATATCCGCGATGCGGATCGTGTTCGCGATGTCCCACATTCGCTCGATACTCGCATGCTTCTCGTCGCCGAGATGATTCACGCCGGGATGGCCGTTGTAAACCTCAAAGAACTTTTCTTGTACGACGGCAGCCATATCCTCGGCGGTCACGGCATAGCCAAAGTTCGGATGATTTAGATGAGCAATGATCGGTTGTCCAACCCGCTCGCTCTGCTGTTGGACCGCGATCAGATTATTGGCAATCGTTTCGCGGACGCTTTCGCCGCCACGCGGTCGAATAAGTTCCGCGATATTGTTGGCGTTGACGTGGATTGGCAACGAACCGAAATGGTCCGTAATCTCTTCGGCTTGAATCATCAAGAACTCGCCCGGTCGATCAAACAGTGGCGAGAACTCTTCCAAAGTCTTCAATCGGATCTCAATCGTGTTTTTGGCATTCGGATCGTCCGACGGTCCCGCTTTCTCGCGAGTCTCCACCCATTCGTCACCGAATCGCGCGCGATAACGCTTTAGTCCATCAATCGCCCCGCGTTTAAGAGCCAGCTCTTCGCCGATCCATTTCTCGCCGCGGCTTAAGATGTTGTGATCGGACAGGCTGAGAAAGTCATAGTCGTGCGTGACGTACCAGTCGACGATCATCTCGGGAAAGTCGTTGCCGTCGCTCCACAACGAGTGTGTGTGCAGATTGCCTTTGTACCACCGGAATTCATCGGCCTGGCATGATAGGCTGATGCTATTCACCAGGAACGCAATTGTAACTAACACAACAGATGCGGCGAGCGAGCGCGGCATGATAGGGCTTCTCCGGGCTTCAGGGGGAGTCGGGTGAAGCCACATTATAATCGACAAATGTGTCGATCAGTAGGCATTTCGGTGAAACCTACTGACTAGCTTGCCGCGAGTTGATCAACAACTCACCGGCTCCGAGCCGCTGAGCACCGTGCGCTTCAATGATCGCTCGAAAACTGGAAGCGTGCTTTGGCAGATCGAAATACACGCTGGCCTTTCCGTTTTCATCGGCTTCGAATAATGGGATCCAGAAGATCGTGCTCGCCGAATTCGCTGGCGGCGAGGGCATGGTCCGGTCCTCGAAGAACCACCGAGCGTACTCTCGCGTTCGCTTAAGTGCCTCATTCCTTTCCGTACCGTCGTTCGGTGCCTTGAACATAGACCCCAGTTGTCCTCCAACGGCTTTCGCGGCAAGTGGCGGGGAAGACGGTTCCGCCGCGGCTGCTAGGGGTTCAGAATTCGGTGCGGCGACATCCTCCTCCTTGTTCTGAGGAATCTGTGCGACGCCTGCATTTGCTTTGAGAAACCTGTGGTCGCCAGCTACCGGAGGTCGAGAACTCGTAGAGTCATCCGCGATCGCGGGTGCAGTGGCTGGCCGTGGATCTTGCGCCGCCTCCATTGGCATACTAGCGCTCGGCAAATCCAACGGCGGCGTCTCGACGGCTCCTTCGAGTTGGCGACCGAATCGCGTCGAACGATCGCTTTGAATATCATCCGCCGCCGAAGCGTAGCTATCAGAAGCGTTCTCCGCGGCAGCCTCCTGCAAAGCCAACTCTGCGGTGGCCGCAGGCGCGTCGCTCGCCGTACTTGCGATGTGCCGAGTCGCTGTTTGCGTGGTAAACATTACGACCAGTAGTGATGCTAAGGCCGTCGCGCCCGCGAAAGCACGAACCTTCCAACTCGTACCACTCCGGCGAACGCTCGCAATGCCAACCGCTACCAACAAAAACACGCTCAGCAGCATCGCCAGCCAAGCGAAAGGCCCGGCGTTCCCGGTTAGGGATCGCGGAGATCGTGTGGAACGCGGAATCCGAACGCGTTGAATGTCGATGCTGGATGCTGTGGTAAGTGGGACCGCCAGTTCATCCGACCAGTTCAGCGACCAACTATGACGGCTGGCGGCAGCGTCTCCAAACATGAGGTTTTGTTCGCCGCCAGCAAATTGCTTGTCTTCAGATTGGGCAAACCGCACTGCGGGAACTTTTGTGAATCGTCGCCAGCCTTGAGTTCCCAACAAAGAATCGAGGGCTGCCGTACTACCCGGTTCGTCTGAAAGGTAAAAATTTGCGTCTTCCATCTGCTCCGGCGAATCGAGTTCGGTTAGCAAATGAAAGTAGGTCGGCATTCGTGTTGATTTGTCATCTGCGAGATTTAAGACCGCATCATCAACGATCGAAATTCCGAGTACTGCGGGGACCGGTGCATCCAGTTCATCGCTAACTTGCAAATCAAGCCGAACCGACTGCCCAGGCGTAAAGCGCTCGGCGTCAGCAACGAGTTGTACGTTCAACTTCCGACCAACGCGACGATAGACCAATCGCTCGGCCACTGGTTGGGGTACCAATTCGGATGCGTCGAATACAGTCAGTCTGACTACGCCCTGCGCCTTCTCCGGGAGCGAAAGTTCGCCGACATAAGTGGCAACGCTTTCGCTTTCGTTTTCAAAGTCTCGAACTTCGATCATCGCTTGCCCCACCATAGCTCCGCGGCAGTAGGCGGCGACGACCAGCGGTTTAGCAGGCACGAGTTGCGCGAGCGTGTATCTAATCGGGGCGATGGGATCAAAGACACCTTCACCCGTGTTGATCACTACTGATTGCTCTTGCGATGCCGGTGGAAGCAAGACCTCCTTGGTGACACCAACAGGTTTGTCGATCAGCAACCGATAAGTCTCATTCGCAGCCGGAGTCAGCGAAATTACCCCCCTTCCCTCGTGAACGGTGGTGACGTCGGCAAGTTGCACGCCTTCAGAATCCACGACACGTCCGTCGATATGTACAGGCTTGCCTAGCGGATCTCGCCCATAGAAATAAATTCGACTCGGAAGATCCGCGGCCAATTCGCCGCCTTCGGGATAGAAATCAATGTTAACCTTGCCAAGATTGATTGGAATCTCTTTGGATATGGACTCTGCGGGTGAGGTGCCATCGCTGACGCTGACTCGAACATTTGCCCGCCCCCGTTCGATCGAGTCAGGCAGTACAAAAAAGATCTTCGATCTACCCAATGCATCCGTTTTGGCTTCGGGTGTCGGCAAAACGATTTCGTCGAGCGTCGTTTCGACTTGCAGCTGAGCATCACTAAGCGGTTCGCCCGCAACTCGCTCGACCGAAAAATCCAGCTCGACTCGCTCACCTGCCGTGTAGCTGTCTTGAGCTAGTTCCAACTTCTTGATCAATCGCGGAGCTTCAAAACGACGGACGTGAAAATCTCGCCACTCTTCGGGAAACGAGTCGTTTGGTGAACGGACGACCAAGGTGTACTTGCCGTCCGGCAGGTCGGTGGGCAAGGTAACAGCACCGCTCCCGACACCACGCTGGGTCGTAACAACCTTCGCCGCGCCTTCGAGAGGCGAGTTTTCGGCGTCAACAATATCAAACGACGCCGAGACCTCTCGATCCGCATCCAGCCCGAATCGTGAAAGCGTAACTGACCGATAGAGGACCGCATCACCAGGCTCGTACAGCGGGCGATCCATTCGCAAATAGGTCGAGAATCTGTCAGGCGATGCTTCCAACGGTCGCGTGATCCAATTGGGCGCACTTTCCTCCGCTGCGACTTGCAGCCGCGAGCCCTCTTCGACAAATTCGCCATCAACCGCGAAGTGGGCAACACCGTCAGCATCTGTCGACGCCGAGGCCTCCCAGCTAACATGGCCTGCCGCATCATAGACACGGTAGCCGAGCGTCATCGGGACGGGTGCCCCAATATCGTTTTGGACCTGAACCGTAAACGGGTTATCAGCTTCAGTGCTGAGCGTCGACGGCCCCGTCAAGATGACGCGAGTCGGCATTGCATTGATCGCTGCAACACGCGTTGCTTCGCGTTGGGGCGGTTGAGAATCCAACAAGTAGGTCGAACCGACTAAAAAAATGAGCCCCGACGCAGCCAGACTGAGGCACCAATTTGCCCACCGGCGTGAGTTCGCCGCCGATGTAGGGCCAGACGACACTTGCGACTCTTCCTCTGCCGATTCATCGCCCTCAGGTCGAATCCAGGCTACGTTCGTTTCCTCGACACGCGCGGCTCGGGCTACGAGATCACACTGCAGCTTAACTTTCGAGTAGGCACGGGCCACTTCCGGATCGGACGTAATCCGCGCGCAGAGCGCATTCGCTTCGTCGTCCTCCAACAGGCCGTACACGAATTCCATCAATTGTTGTTGCAGTTCTTCGTTCATGGTGGTGTAAGCCGCGACAGGTAGCTCCCATCGCAACTCGCCGTCTGAAATCTAAAATCTCAACTCTGTAAACCGAGATTCCTAATCATCTTCCGCCAGGGCTTCTCGTAACTTTGTTAGTGCAAGTCGCATCCGCGTTTTCACCGTGCCGAGCGGAATTCCCGCGGCCTCGGCGATCTCTTCGTACTTCAGTTGGCCGTTCTGACGGAGCAGGAACACTTCTTGCTCCTCGCCGCGCAGACTGCGGATCGCATCGCTCAGCCTTGCGAGCTGTTCGTTGCGTGCCGCGATAGCCATCGGACCTGCACTCATACTTTCCACAATACTCTCGTCTTCCGGCAGTCCCGTCCGTTTGCGTCGCCACGCGGTTTGCCGCAGGTCTCGCCCTGTATTCAGAGCGATACGGAAAATCCAAGCCTTGAGGTTGTCGACCTCAGCGACTTTTTCCTTGTGGCGCCAGCATTTGACAAACGTCTCCTGCAAGGCGTCTCGCGCGTCCTCGATGTTGCCGACCAGGTAAAACAGTGTGCCCAACAACTCGCTCTGATGTTGCGCAAAGGCGTTCTCGAGCTTACCGCAGTCGGTATCTCGGGTAGCCTTCGCATGGCGAGCAAGTTCGGTCACACAAACGCCTCTTCGCTGAATTAGACGAGACGGTGAGCCTGGCGGATTCACCTTCAGGGAGTTTTTAGCAGAAAACTCTCTCACATTCAGCACTTAGGGCCGGCAAATCGGTTAGAAAGTGAGGACGCGTCTACCGTATTAACGTAGATCTTGCGGTTTTGTTAGGCGTAAAAGCATAATCATTGGCGGGCGGAACAAATGAGCCAGAATTCAAGAGCCCGTAGCTCGTAGTATTCATTCCGGCTCCTAACTCCTGTCGCCAAGCTCCTGCCTCCTGAATTCTGCCTCCTGTCTCCCCCCCTCCCTCTTTCTCCAAATTCACTCATGTGGCCAACCAACGACAAGACCGAACAACTGCTGCTCGGAGTCAAAGCAGGCAACGACGACGCCGTCAATCAGCTGATCGAACGGCATCGCGGCGCCGTCTTGCGGATGGTGCAAATGCGGTTAGATCAAAAGATCCGACGTCGAGTCGATGTCAGCGATGTCGTTCAGGACGTTATGATCGACGTCACTCGCCGGTTACACGATTACATCGCCAATCCCGCAATGCCGTTCCATTTGTGGCTGCGGCATATCGCGAAAGATCGCATCATCGACGCGCATCGTCGCCATCGGGGATCGCAGAAGCGCTCCGTCGATCGCGAACACGGACTGGCCGTTCCTGGAGCGGAGGATCATTCGACAATGGACCTCGCCGCACATCTCTGTGACGGCGAGCTGACGCCTGCCGCCGCAGCAACTCAACGCGAAATGGCAAAGCGCGTCGAAGCCGCGATCACCGAACTCGGCGAGCAGGACGGCGAAATCATCATCATGCGGCATTACGAACAACTGTCGAATCAAGAAGTGGCGCTGGCACTTGGGCTGAGCGAACCCGCAGCGAGCATGAGGTATCTTCGGGCGGTCAGGCGATTGCGAGAAATGCTGACGGGCAGTGAGGGGGAAGGACATGCAAATGATTTGCGTTAGCGAAACGGTCCACGGTCAGCAACTTCACTCCAACGCTGATGACTTTCTGCCAGTTCCGAGTTGCTGTCAAGCGACTCCTTTCGAAGTATGAATTCAGCGAGCAGACCGCGGGAATCGGGAACGATCATGGCAGCACGATCCGCCTTGAATCGTCCGCGTCGAGAAAGCGTCGACTCCGATACACCGAGAAAGTGACAAAGATGAGTGTCGAAAAAACGGAGAAACGGGGCAGTCCGTACGGCAATGCCCCGTGGATCGCATCGAGCGTGCAGCGACTAGGATTAGAATCCACGTCACATCCCCGCGGTCGCCACAAATCCGCATTCCTCCTAAAACTTCCAAGTACGAGTCCTAGTATCTTGACATCAGCGTAGAAAGTTTGATCTTCGGATGCATCTGAGGGAGCAGCGGCTTGTAGTTCGTCGAGTCCTTGGTTGTCCAAACCGTGGGTCAGCTTGAACACAAGTTGCTTTCTTTCAAAAGCCCGAACCGTCGCTGGAACCGTCGCCATCATGGTTGCGAGTTCGAATTTACTAGGAGGGGATAAGAATGAAAACTCAAGTATCGTTTGTTTATGTCGTTGGCGTGGATGTGTCCAAGGCGAAACTCGATATCGCTTTACCCAATGAAACCTTGTCGATCAAAAATAAGGCGGATGCGATTCAAAAACTGGTTGATCGACTTGAATTGGATCACGTCTTGTTCGTGATGGAAGCAACCGGCGGCTACGAGAATCAACTCGTGTCTCTGTTGCACAAGCATGACATTGCTTTTGGCGGTGGTTAATCCGCGTCGCGTACGTGACTTTGCGAAGGCTATCGGCAAGGACGCGAAAATGGATCCGATCGACGCGGGAGTGATTGCCTACTACGGCGAAGTCGTCAAACCGGCTCCTCAGTTGGCGAAGTCCGATGATGCGGAACGGCTCGAAGCGTTGGTGGAACGTCGGCGACAACTGCTCGGACTCATTGGGCAAGAGAGCAATCGTTTGCAACAAGTCTACGTTCCGGAAATCAAGAAACTCATTCAAAAAGTCGCTAGAAATGCTGAAAAAGCAGCTCACAACGATCGACGATCGGCTTGCCAAATCGATCAAGCAATCCGCAGGTGAATCGCAACGCAAAGTGGATATCCTGGAGTCGGTCAAAGGCGTTGGCCCAGTCGCGATCAGCACCTTCCTGGCCGAGCTGCCGGAACTTGGAAGCTTGAACCGAGCCGAAATTGCCAAGCTGGTTGGTGTGGCCCCCATCAACAACGATAGTGGGCAACACGCAGGAAAACGAAAAACGATTGGCGACCGCTCCTGGTCATCTACGGCAATTAAGGTGATCTGATTCTCGCGGAGACGGCGCAGCGATTTCCTGACAAGTACACCGAACTGACGACAACCCGTGTATTTGCTCGCACGGACGCTTGGCCGCACGTTGTCGTGGCCAACGGACGGCTGATTTGTCGTGACCGGAGCGGTGCCGTTCGGTGTTTCGCAACGTCATCCAATTAGTCGGCAAACGCAACGGTCAGCGTCCTCCCCGAGACGACTACCAACGCAACTTTTCAACTCCTTTCAACGATGGCACTAAAGCGAGAAACGAAAGGAGCTTATGCGGTGAAGTCGATTCTTTAATTCGGACGTGAGGCCTGCACGAGGACGCCAAACGCAGTCGCCAATGCGGCCTCGGAGAATGCGAGAGAACGTCGAAGGTTTCCGATACCGACCTTGTAGGGAGTAAATATGGAAGGGTGGGAACAGAGAACCGTAGGAGTTAGCAAACTGGCAGAAGTTTAGTAAAGGACTTCCGAGCCGGCGTAGAAATTGATACCAGGTTGGAAGACCTGGAAGCCATCTGGCGAGCGATAGTCGAGATGCTCGCGGTACGCGCGGTCGGTAAAGTTTTCGATGCCGCAGACGATATTGAATCGGTCGCTTGGCTGCCAAGCGGCGCGAATGTCCCAGACGGTGAAGCCTGGGGTAGTGGACTCAAGCAGGCTTTGGGCCACGCGATCCTGTTGGTCGACAATGCGAGCCCCTAGCTCGACAAACCAACTTGGTTCCGCCGCGCTTTCGTGCAGACGGATTCCGGCGCGACATTCGAGCGGTGAGATTCCGGGGAGCGGTTCCTCACTCCCACCCGTCTTGCCATAAAAGCCCCTCGGGAGTCCAAAGACTTTTGACTTTGCCATTCCACCTGTAGCTCGCTCGGTTGCAAACGTGCCATCTCGCGTCTGATCGCGTCCTTCGACGTAGTGCATTTGTGCGAAAGGTGTCAGCCAATCGTTCAAGTCAGCTTCAGCATACAACTCGGCACCTGCGAGCGTTGCCAGGTCAGTGTTGACAAACTGCAAGTTGACTTGCTGTTGCGTGCCGAGAGTAAACACTCTCGTGTTTTCGAACGTGATGTAGTCTCGAACCCAGGAATGGAAGCCAGATGCACCGCAACGCAGCCAACCTCCATCGTAGTCGATTCCAACGTTCAATTGCCACATTCGTTCCGGTGCCAACGTTGGATCACCGACGACGGTATTAAGACCATTTTGGAGCAAGAACATAAACGGCTCGGCCGCATACAATTCGGTTTGCATTGGTGGACGTTCGGCATAGCCAAAGCCAGCGGATGTTGACCAACAACAGTTAATCTCATGCTCGGCCGTCAGGTACGCTGACCAGAGCGAGAACGTTTGGGCAAACTCGTCGGTACCAAGTATCTCAGCCAGTGAGAGACCCTCTGGGCCGAGTGAGGCGAGTTTGGCCGGATCGTCGGTGACGTTGGCACGAGCCGAATCGGCACGGATCCCAGCGTTTAGTGTCGTACGATCGGTGAGCGGGTTGCTGTACTCTGCATATATGCCTGGATTGCCGACGTAAGAGTTTGGGACAGGCGAATTGCTATCGAAAATGATCGCGCCTATCCGGCCAGTTGTTAGCTCATTAACCTCCTGTTTCACGAAACGCAAGTCTGCACCCAACGTAAGTGAGCTTGCGTCAGTTGTGTTCCATGTAAGGCTCGCCCGCGTGCCAGTTGACAGCGAGTCAACATCCGTCGTATAGAATAAATGAGTTAGATCATAAATCGGAAAGAGTCTTCGCTTTCCAGGTTCCTGGGCATTCCCTTCGAGACGAGTTCGGTTGTACCATGCTTCGACTTCTAATCGGTCGTAATGTGGATGATCGACGACTGTCAGCGTTGTCTCAAATCCATCGGTCACCAAATAGTCAATGTCGTACGACAAGCTGGCAAGCTCAACTCCCGTTTGGTCTAGCCGCAAATAGCTAAACTCGATCTGACAGTCTTCCGATAGGTCGTATCCGAGAGCAACATCCCAGTCGCGAGAGTTATAACTGGATGGTATGGAAGTTCCATTTCCGGCCGCATAGTCATTCCCGGTGCGATGGCCATACCCGACTCGGAAACCCCAGTCGGTACCACCGCCCCACACTTGTTGTCGACCGTAGACTTGCTCTCCGTTTGTTTTGTAGTCTGCGCTCGTACTGCCGTGGCTCTCAAATCCGTCTGCGTATCTAGGCGAACGAAGCAATTCTATATCAACAAACTCGAAACCAGGACCGTGTTCGACGCTGAACGGCCCCTTGATCACGATCATGTCGCTGATGATGCGAGAGTCAATCTTGCTGAGCATCGTGTCGAGATCGAGTCGTGCTGGCACCCAGTACGATCCTGATGCTGCCAACCGACCAACTCGGTTCCCGCGAACTCTCGGATCGGTAACAACAGGTGAGCGTTTTTGTGTGTCGACTCCGTTCACTGCTGGTGTCCGTCCCAAGAGATTGCCCGCATCCGTGGTGACTCGAAACTTGGCATCCGCTGTAATCACAACAGCCTTTCCAACACCCAATGCTTTGGCGCGACGATCGAGCGACAGCAGGTTTCGGCGCATCGCGTTGGTTCCCAGAAGCGCCGCCGACAGCTGCGCGGCGGCATCCGGCTGTGCGATATCAGCTACCAGCGTCTCCGAAGGGAGCGCCAGCGGTTGCGGTTGGAGAACCGATGCTGGCAATAACCAACCATCCTCGTCTTCAAGTAGACTCGGTTCGCCGAAAACATCCTCATCGTCCGTGATCGAAATGCTAAACGGACGGGACTCCCCTTCGGCGAGAAGCGGCAATTCAAGACCAACGCCCGCGAGCAAGCCCACTATGACTGCGGGCGCGCACCACCCTATAAACCCGTGCGTCATTAGCGGGTACTCAGCGAGCCCTCAAAATCCGAACGACCCCGACATTCGGAATAATCGGCACATCAGTTCGGGGGACTCCATCTTGAATACCGCGATTCGGTAGAGCGATTAACGCTTCGCGGGTTGTGAACTCAGGGTGGAGTCGATCTCTGCTAGCAATCGCTGCAGGCGAGAATCGCCAGGATAATGCCTTTCAACCAGGTCGCGAAACTCTTGGAATCGATTTGCTGCAGCGTCGCTAGCTCCCAAGTCGGCTTCAGCGAGCGATAGATAGGCCAGGCGCCGTGGGTGGTTGGGAGCGTCGAGGTCATCAAGCAATTGCTTGGCGGCGGCAGCCTCACCTTGCCGCAGTATTGCAGCACTTTTTAGGACGGCGTAGTCCATGTTGGATGGAACCGCAGCGAGAGATACTTCGGCGAGTCTTTGTGCATGTGTTGGGTTTCGTAGTTCCAGCACAGGACTTTCCAAAAGAAATTCCGCATAACTGGCCGCGATGCTGGGAGACGCACCCGGCACTTGGAGCGCCAGACTCCAAGAGTCGATTGCCGCTCGGAAGTGTTCGACAGCTTCTTCCCGGTCACCTCGGTCGAACTTCATCGCCCCATAGGCTGCTTGGACAAACGCTGCTGCATTCAGGAGTCGCGAACGAGCTCCATCCGCCTCGCCTAAGCCGCTTACCCGGCCTTCAAGCGTTTCTGCAGCCACGGTAAACAGTTCTTCTGCCTTGTCGAATTCGCCCGTTTTGTGGAGCACTTGAGCAAGGTGACTTTGCGTGATCATCAATTGCTCGACGTGTTCGGTTACACGAGAAACATCGAGCATCGAAAGCCAATCGATGGATTGCTGCAATCGCTCGATAGCCAAGGCGTGTCGTCCCCGGTTGCTCAACAATTCACCATAGACACTGTAAGCCCATGCGAGTCGGAACGTGTATCCGTCAGCTTGCGGGTAGTTCGCGGCCAATGACTCAAAGAGCAACATCGCTTCTTCCATTAGCGATTCCACCTGTTGAGGCTGATGCAGCTGATCGAGAAGCATGCCCAGGTCCATCAGTGCCATGGCGAGCGATTCCTGATAGCCCGGCAAATCCGGCTGCGCGGCGAGCAATCTTCGATAGCCATCGCTGGCTTCCTGCAGTTCGAACGCCGCCGTGTGGAGGTCTCCAGCCTGGCGTTCCAGATCGGCCAATGTAATGCGGGTGTCAGCCGCCGCCGCCTCGATTCTCGTATCCTCTCCGTGTATCCCTCGCAGTCGGCCAAGGTCGTCGCAAACCCCACCAAGCTCATGAATGCCCTCTTGGTGGTGGCCAAGCGCCGTTACGATTCGAGCGTGAAGGCGTCTCGCGGAAGCCAGGCTCAGCTGATAATCAACGCGGTTCCGATCGAGATTTGCCGCCGAGGTAAACTGCGCGATCGCCTGCTGAACCAGTTCCTTGGCAGGTTGATATTCGGTTCGCTGAAACAATAGCCTGCCATGGTTGTGCAAACATTCTGCATAGGCATGCTTTGCAGCGACATCTCCGCGGGAAGTCGCTAGATGCGAGAGCAGCGATTCCGCTTTCTCAATCTCCTCTTCCGCGATTCCCGTAGCATGTTGTTGCTCATAGAGTCGGCTTAGCTCAAGGTGTGTTTGACCAAGGCCAAGTTGGACCGCCGAGTCAGATGGGTGCTCTTTGGCTAGCCGCTCGAACAAGGACTTTGCCTTGGCAAGCGAGCCTTCCGCGACCGAGAACTCATTGAGTCGCATTTGAACAATCGCGAGTCGTTGCCAAGTTCGGCCACGTTCGATCTCGAAAGCCAGATCCCCTAACGCAAACTCCTCCTGGGCGAATCGCTCATAATCCTCGGCCGCTTTCTTGAGTACGAGGCGACTCGCGGCTTGTGCGTATGGAAATTGCGAGAGAATGTCCGCAAAGCCGGTGAGCGAGACATCGACAGCTTCGCGAGCATCGAGGAAGCGGGCCATCGCTTCCGCCTTTCGATGTTCACTCTCCTTTCGAGCTATCGCTTCGCGTTGCCAGGCCCAAGTGACGGCGACAATCGCAGTTAACAAGATCCCAAACACGACTGTGGCGGCGCGGACGACCAACCGATTCCGTTGACACCAACGCCAGGCACGTTCCGTGCGACTGATCGGGCGAGCGATGATCGGCTCATTTCGCAAGTATCTGTGCAAGTCTTCTGCCAGCGAACGCGCCGTCTGATAGCGTTTATCACGCGGCTTCTCTAGGCACTTCGCGACAATCGTATCCAGATCACGCGGAATCAATCGATTCAGTGTCCGAAGTTGTGGCGCCTCGACATACACGGCTTGATGGATGATCGCGGCGCTGTTTCCTCGATAAGGACGCTCACCAGTTAGCAGCTGAAATAAAATGACTCCAAGTGAATACACATCAGAGCGTGCATCTGCCGAGTGCGCATTGCCTTTTGCTTGCTCGGGCGACATATATGCTGGCGTTCCGAGAATGTGACCTTCGACCGTCAATGTCACGTCGGTGACCGTTCGCTTGGCAAGTCCGAAGTCCATTACCTTCGGACGACCTAAAGCGTCGAGCATGATGTTCGATGGTTTCAAGTCACGATGAATGACACCGACTGGTTTCTCTGCTGGTGAGTCGTCATTTGCAACAATTTCTTCACCGCCGATATGTGCAAAGTGCAGAGCTTCCGCAACTTCGGCGAGTAACGCAGCTGCCTCATCAAATGTGAATGGCTGGGCGGTCAGTCGGTCAGAAAGCGTGAGCCCATCGACGAATTCGGTAACAATGTAGGGTGTGCCTTCATGACGATCCGCGTGATACACGCGAACAATGCCAGGGTGTTCCAATCGTGCCGCATTGCGAGCCTCATGTAAGAAGCGTTCTGCTTCCTCATCGGACATAAACGTGCCGTTCCGAGGTATTTTTAGGGCGACAATCCGATCTAGCTCAGTATCGCGAGCTTGATAGACCGTTCCGAACGCGCCTCGCCCAACTTCCTTAACGAGTTGAAAACGCCCGAGCTTCGGGAGTGACGTTCGCGACCAACTTGCGGTCAAGTCCGCATCCAGCGTGAAGGTATGCCCACACGAATTGCACTGAATTTGCTGTGCTTCACGGTCCGCGTTGGCTGAGATTTGGTTGTGGCAGTGGGGACAGTTCAGGGCCTTAGTCGATTGGGGGCGAGCCGTACTCTGATGAGCCAGCAACAGCTCGCCCAGTTTCTCCTTTTGCTCAGGGAATCGTGTTAGCAACTCTTCGCGACTTGGCGAATGGCCGCCGTAGTCCCGTAATCTAAACTCTGCGAAGGCCAATTCGGCGAGAGTGTCTGGTACCGACTTGAGTTGCGGAAAGCGGGACAGATAGTCTTCGACGCGGATTTGTTCGGCTCGACGAATTCGATAGTCGAGATCGATGTGCAACAGTTCTACCAGCAACTCAAGTGAGTCTGTGCCATGCGTTGCGAGTGCCGCTTCGATGCTGGGCATCTGGTCTTGTTGCCACTGTCTCTCGAAATCTTCAAGAACTGCGTCAAGCGTTGGCATTTGCTAGAAACTCAAAGAATCGCCATGGTTAACAAACCGTTGCTGCCAGGACCACAGCTTGAGCGATCAATGTTGTTTCTGCAAGCCACGTTGCATTGCCGGAGACACTCAGATTCAATTGGCGAAGCTCTCGAGGCATCTAACAGGCGATTCGCGACTGATACAAGAAAAGGAGTGAGAGCCGTGGAAGGCTCTCACCCAGCAATTGTTAACATCCGTCACGACAACTTCTCGAGGCGGATACTGTCAGCCCACGGCAACAACTAGTATTCTCCGAGCATGTAAAGAAACCAATCGTATTCTAGAATGTCATTTCCCGAAGGTCGCCGATAGCCTTGGGATGTGCCCCGTCGCGAGTTGCTCCAGCCACGGCTTTGCGTGTTATTCGTGGCCCGAGTGGTAGCAACCGGGGCTCGGTACCGTGATTGGTTCGAGTTGCCATTACCGCGTCCGAATAGACGGCTTCCGAAGCTTCGGCGAACTGGCACGTGCGTCGCACAGCGTGTGGTGGTTGGAGGCTGAGTCGTTGCTACCGACTGCTGTTGTGGGTGAGGCTTTTGAGCCGGCGTTTCCGTTAGGAATTGTTCGGTGTTATTGGGATTGGCTTCATCTTGCGAACGCGTTGCGACGAGATGAGTCGTAGTCGCAGCCTCGACGACCTCGCGATCGGCTTTACTTAAGCGTTCAAGCGTACAACTTGCATTTTCGCCATTCTCTCGGACGAAAACGGCCACTCCGTCAGCTATCGACACGAGCGAAGCGCGTACGCTCTTCGTTCCATCAGCATTCGTCCATACACGCATTTCGCGGTGTCTTGGCAGAACGTTTGAAGTGTCCTCCGCGATACACGCTGTAGCAATCGAAAAACCAAGTATCGTGACACCAACACACATCGCACTTGTACATCGCATCTCAGAACTCCTCATTGACAGAAACAGGAAATGGTTCCAATTCGTCGGCTTTAGACTGCCGACAATTAGGCACTCGCGTTCTAAAGGAGGAGACCGCCATTCATCGGCGGGATGCCGACCAAGAAACTTGTTTGGAAGCGAAAATTGGAGCAGCGGATGAGCACGGAGCCCACTTGGAAGGGCGATTTACGTCCAACCGGATCTCCCGATGAAGATGTCTGCCGCAATGTCGTCGAGCGTCTTATCCAACTCATCAGGCAGGAGATGTAACTCTCTATTCATCGTCTCGGAACGGTATGTTCGCAATGATGGGAGGCGAGTAGCGGTTCGACCAAAATACACGGTTGAATCGCGAACCCAGTTCCGCCCCGACCAAGCGAAAGCCGTGGGCATTGCGACTCTTCCTGGAGGCATGTGGCGGAAGAACTGGCTAATTATGTTGCCTTCATGAGCCACACTCAAGAATCCGAATTGTTCGGAAGCTGTCACAATTCCTTCGCCCTCGAAATTCTGGCCATTCAGCCGATTAATGATCAGGAGCACGTCAATCGGCGAGACGGTACCATCGTTGTTCGTATCAACTGCGAACTCGGGAATGCCAATAACTCCGACAAGCGCGGATGGTCCCGTGGAGTTGAGGCGGTTGATGATGATCAAGGCATCCAATGGTTCAATGACGTGGTTGCGATTTACGTCCAAGGGCAGAACCTGGTTGTGGTATTCGTTGACGTCGATCACGTTCACGGTCAGCGACTGCTCCACGTCGTTCGCACCATCCGAAACATTGACTCGCACGGAGTAACTGGCCTGTGCCTCGAAATCGATCACTTCGTTTTGCTTAAGCTGCAACTTGTTGCCGCTGATTATGAACTTATTGTTGTCGGCGTTCCCGCCACCGGGGACCAGCGTGAACGTATGATTAGCGAATGCACCGCTGTCCGCGTCAATCGCGGACAGCTTCCCGATCTCGACGGGACCACTTGCCGTGTTCGTGTTTTCGGCGATCGACGCGGGACTCAACGTCGGCAAGCCGGGTGCTTCGTTCACATCGGTGACCATCACCGTGAAGGTTTGCTCGTGACGTAATCCGCCTTCATCTTCTGCTGCCAATCGAATCGTATAAATCGGTTGCAATTCGTGATTCAAAGAAGCGCCAGCCCGAATATACAATTCGTTGTCGTTCCGCACTTCGAAGACCCCGTTGTCCGCATCGCCCAATCCTGCGACGAGTGACAACAGGTGACGATCGCCGGCATCGGGATCGGATACCGTGATTGTGCTGACGAGCAATCCTCCCGCCGTGTCAGTGTTTTCGGTGACGGTCAAGTTATCAAGCGACAGTGATTCGGGCGGCTCGTTCACATTCCGCACTTGAATGGCGAGCGCCTTCGAGAAGCTGAGTCCACCGCCATCGGTGACCTGCAAGCGGACAAAGTATTGCGGCCGCGTCTCGAAATCCAACGCCGCACCGGCCGAGAGATGCAAGACGTTGCCTGCGACCGTGAACAAACTATTGTCACCATCTCCAGCACCCGCTACCAAAGCAAACACATGTTCGCTGCTGGGGCTGTCATCGGCGGCGGATAGCTGCCCGACGGGCAGGTCTGCCGACGTGTCGACGTTTTCATCCACTGTGGCCGGCGACAACTGCACGTCCGTAGGAGCCTCGTTCTGATTCGTGAGAGCAATGGCAAAGACGCGATCTAACGAGAATTCACCATCGTCAACCCGCACGAGGACTGAATATGACATTTGCGACTCGAAATCCAAAGCGGTCCCTTGCCGGAACTGCAACGCATTGCCGGTTATCTGGAACGCAGCATTGTCGGCATCGCCGGCCCCCATCACCAACGTGTAAGCCAGACTGGCCGACGGCGTCTCGTCCAAGGCCGACAGCGTCCCGACAGTAACCGGGCCGCTGCTCGTGTCGGCACTCTCATTGATTCGGTTATTCGACAGCAATAACGAGGTCGGCGCTTCGTTGACATCCGTGACCACAATCGTCAACATCCGCTGGACCATCAAGCCGCCCGTATCGATGGCCTGAACGCGTACCGAATAGCTTGACTGCGACTCGTGATCCAGGTCCGTGCCCGCGCGAACTTGCAGTTCATTGCCATCGATGCGGAACTTCCCATTATCGGTGTCACCAGTTCCAGCCACCAGCCTGAACATGTGCATGTCCCCCGCGTCAACATCGTTGGCGGACAAGGTGCCGATGAGGGCAGGATTGGTAGTGTCGGTGTTCTCGGCAACAGAGTTATTCGACAGACTCACACTGGTCGGTGATTCATTCACGTCGGTGACGCTGACCGTCAGTGATTGCTCGACGTTGTTCAACCCATCGAACACGTTCACGCGCACTGCGTAGCTTGATTGTGCCTCGAAGTTGACCACTTCGTTTGGCTTAAGCTGCAACCTGTCGCCGTCGATTCTGAAGCGACTGTTGTCGGCATCTCCCAAACCTGTGACAAGTGTAAACATGTGTGAATCGCCCTCATCAACGTCCGTCGCCGTTAACTCCCCGATAGAGATCGGGAACGTCGTATCGGAGTTCTCGGCGATTGTGTTTGAGGAAAGTGCAATTGCCGTTGGCGCGTCGTTAACAGCGTTGACGGTGACCGTGAACGAACGCTGGGATGTGGCATTATCCAACGTATTGCTGATATCGCCATCGAGACCAGCATCCGTAACGGTCACGGTAATCACCGCAACCCCAGACGCGTCGGTTCGAGGTGTAAAGACTAGCGAGCCCGTCGCATCAGATGAGGTATAAGTAATTTGCAGGTCAGGAATCAATGATTGGTTGTCACTCGACGCAGTGAGTCGCAGCGTCTGATCCTCACCGCCACCGGCAGTGATGCCAGACAGATCTATGAGTTGCTCATCGGCGTCTTCGTCAATCGAACGGTCTTCGATTGCGTCCAAAGTCGGAGCGTCGTTTTTCGCGAGGACGGTTATCGAGATCGTCTTCGACGTGATCTGATTGTCGATTGTGGTATTTAAGTTTCCGTCCAGCCCGCCATCGGTGATCGTGACGATTAGATCACTGCTACCGGCCATGTCTCGTGCACTCGTGAGATCGACCGATCCTTGAGTATTGGGTGACGCATAGTTCACTCGGATTTGAGCGAAAAGTGTTGAATCGGACGGTGTCACTGATACGGCGACCGGTCGCAACTCTCCACCACCCGGCCTGATGTCGCGCAGTGCAAGAGTGAACTGGCCAAAGTCTTCGTCCAGGGTCACGCTTTCTGTTGCCGCGGCGATGCTCGGCGCTGCGCCGGCCACGCGGCTGCCCAAGTTAATTTCCGTGGCCGTCTCACCATCATTCAAACGAACAATCTGGGGACCTGTCGCGAGCACGTTCCGAAAGACCATCACCTCGCTTAACAGTCCGTTGGCCGAGACGAGGTCTTGGTCGCCGTCACCGTCGAGGTCGGCGGCTTCTACTGCAAACGCGAAAAAGTCGGGGAAGGCCAAAACTCCTGCACTCGTCGCACCTCCGAACGTGCCGTTACCATTGTTCAACAAAATGGAGACATTCGCCGACTGAATCGTGGAGACAGCGAGATCGAGGAACCCATCTTCATTGAAATCTGCCGCAGTAATGGCGGTTGGACCTTGACCTGCAGACAATTCGGACTGAATGGTATAATCGCCGCTGTTGTTTCGCAAGATTGTGATCTTGTTCGACTTCAGATTGGTAACCGCCAAGTCAACTGCACCATCGCGGTCAAAGTCACCGGACGTGATGCCGAATGCACCAGCACCTGCTGGTATCGATTCGGGACCGAGGAAACCTCCCGTCCCGTCACTCTTCAATACGGTTACATCGTTTGAATCGACGTTCGCGGTAATGATGTCCGGCGAACCGTTCGCGTCGATGTCGACGAGGATGACGTTACTCGGCCCCCTCCCCACCGCGCGATGAAAAGCAGCAGCGAACGAACCGTCTCCATGGTTAAGAAGTACCGATACCGAGTCTTGCAGGTCGTTGGCCGTTACCAAATCGATCGCGCCATCGCCGTTCAAGTCCGCTGCGGCGATCGAGACGGGCGTTGCACCTAATGTAATGTGTACCGGACTCGCCAGTAGACCTTGTTCATTCGATAAGAAAACAGACACGCTGTTGTTGGCCACGTTCGCCGTGGCCAGATCGTCAAACCCGTCACCATTGAGATCGGCACTGAGGATATCGACGGGGCTCAGGTCCGATTGCAAGGAGGCAACGCTTTGGAACTCGGCGGCCCCGTTATTGATCAGCAACTCGATCTTGTTGACGGAACTTTGCGTGATCGCGAGGTCCAAGTCGCCGTCATGGTCAATGTCGATGAAAGCCGCCACTTGGCTCTGCTCGGAAGGTTTTTGACTCGCTGATTCAAACCGCAGGTTGCGAGGCGTGGTTTGCTCCCAGCCGAACGGCAACTGCTCGGTGATGACATGGGGACCGGCGACCAGGTTAGTGAACCCATAATCGCCCTTTTCGTCGACGTTGCTTGTTTCAGAATCGTCGTCGAGTGTTTGGTCGAACGGCTCGCCGGGATCAAGAATGCCGTTGCGGTTGGCATCGATAAAGACCGTTCGACCGGCGATGCCGGGCTCGCCTGGATCCTGCGTTCCGTTCGCGTTCTGATCGTCAAACAGCCGTCCGCGAATCTGGCCCGTTCCGCTCGCGCCTCCCGAGGTACTCGCGTTGTGGTTGCCGAAGTCGATGTTCGCAACCGTCTTTCCCGGCTGCGGCGTGACGATCCAGGCCCCCTCGGCGGTGATCGGAGCGGGCGCATTCAGTTCAACGCGCCAGATCGTCGCTTCGGTGCCGTCCCCGTTGTCCACGACGTACAACGCCCCATCGAGATAGGTTAGCCCGCGCAAGCTGCCCCAACGTGGATCTGCCGCGAGTCGCGATGGCACTCCTCCGGTGATTGGCATCTGCAAAAGTTCACTGCCATTGGTCAGATAGATCGTGCCTTCATGAACCGCGATGCCTTGAGGCGAGAAGGCGTCCGCATCGAGCCCGACCGGCGCGTATAGTTCCGTAAACTCTCCGCCGGCAATCGCGATCGACTGAATTCGCGGTGGCGTATCGGCGAAGCCGGGCAATCCCGGATCGGCGATGTATAAGACACCGTTCTCTTCGTCGACGAAGCTGGGATGCGCCCGGTCGAAGAATCCGTCATAACGCGCGGGACCGACTTGAACTGGTTGGCTTGCACTGGCCGCGGTCGTAAAGACTCGTCCTTGGACCGCGTCGAGGACGGCAAGTTCACCGGTCGACTGAACAGTATCAAGCCCCACGCCGGACGCGATCGTTTGTCCCTGTGCGATGCCTCGATAAACCCGCGTGACTTCGCCGGTCGCAATGTCAAAGCGGCTGATCGCGGTCGTTCCCTGATCTGCTGTTGGATCGATCCAATAGACAAAGCCACCTGCCGCGGCAATCTGAGCCGGACGATCCGCCGACGAAACAACATTCGCAGCACCACCGTTTGTACCGATTTGAAATATCTCTTGCGACCCAACGCCTTGTCCGATGCCATCCAACCCTGTCAAAAAGAATCCGTTCTCGCCATCGGTAGCGATATCAAAGACGGTGCGCAACTGCGAGTCAACGGAAAAGGGTGTGACTGTAACATCGCCCTCAGCAAGAACCGGATAGGTCTGCTCCCACGCGCTCTGTGATGGCAGCGTGAGTTCCGCGACATGGTAGGTGACGATAGGTTCGAGATCGGTGAACTCGTAATAGCCTTTGTTGTCGGTTTCAACCGTCGGTTCGCCAGATTCAGGAATGCCGTTCTTGTTGAGATCAAGGAAGACGTTCCAGTGAGCCAAGCCTTGTTCATTCTCGTCGTGAACTCCGTTGCCATTGAGGTCGTTGAATTTGTACCCTTGGATCGAGGAACGTAGTAATTGATTCCCGAAGTCGAGAGCGGCTGTTGTATCTGCAGCAACGCGTACTCCGATTGCACCGAGTCGTATGGGTGCCGAGTTAAACACCGTGATGATGTCCTGTTCAGTCGCGCGGGCGACATCCACCTGTCCATCGCCTTCAAAATCAGCGATCGCTGGCCTCGCGTTGGAATGCGATGCGAACGACGTCAGGCCACCGCCGAGCACGTTGCCTCGCTGATTGGCGTAGATGCCAACGTCCGTAATTAGATCGAGCGTGCCGTCACCGTCGATATCTGCGACATCCAAGTACTCGTACTGGCCGTCAAAGAATTTTGCGGTCGGGAAGTTGCCGGCACCATCGTTTAGTCGGACTTCGAATGAGGTCACGTTGTGCGTGATGAGATCAATGTCACCGTCATTGTCCATATCTCCCGCTGCGAGCGCACTATTATGAGCGGTCGATGACACTGGGAACGAAGAGCCAAACGCCCCGAGGCCTTGGTTCAACGAAACATACAGACCACGGAATCCTGCCATGGCGATATCAAGTCGACCGTCTTTGTTCAAATCTGCTACGACGGCAGAACGGAAGATATCCGAAATCGCTGAATCCGCATCTTGTCCAGCTTCGACGAATTCAGCCCTGCTAAAGTTGCCATCACCATCATTCTGCATGATGACGGAACCACCGGCACCCGTCACAACAATGTCGACGTCGCCATCTGCGTCCAAATCACCCGAGGCGACTCCGCGAACGTCTGACAACTGCGGCGAAGTGTTTACCGCCGGAATGAACGAACCCGTGTTGGTATTACGAAGGAACGATACAGTCCCGCTGCTCGAATTTGCAGTTAGAACATCGGCGGATCCGTTTCCATCAAAATCAGCGACAACCATTGACAAAGGGCGACCACCCGTCAAATAAGTAGTCGGGCTTGAAAACACACCGATTCCGTTGTTGAGATATGTCCACACTTGGTTGGAATCTAGGGAAATCGCGAGCAGATCATTGTCACCATCAAGATCTATATCGGCGCTTCGGATGTCTAAAGCAAAGTTAGCCGGCAGCACTTGAAAACCCTGGGCGTCAGTGTCCGGTTGTAGAGTCGTTGGCACCCAACCGTCACGAACTTCCACGAAAACACTATAGCTCTTCTCTGAAGGCAGATTAGGGAAAGCGTACGCTCCATCTACGGCTGTCACCGCAACGGGATCGTCGATGTCACGACTGCCGTTGCGGTCACGATCCAAGAACAATGTCCAGCCTTCGAGTCCAACATCGGAGCCCGATAGGTCGCCGTCACCATCGAGATCCTGAAACACTCGTCCACTAATTGCCCCAGGCAGCGGATAGTCGCCGAAGTCAACATCGCGGTGGATGTCACCCGGACGCACGGTGATTACGTGAGGCAGTGGCGGATCGTCCGCTGAGCGCAAGACGAGAACGGTCACGGTAGTAGTCTCGGTTCCGCCCATTCCGTCGCTAATCGTGTAGGTAAGTGTGTCTTTTCCAAAAAACGCTTGAGGCGGCGTGTACCGCAAATCGCCGGATACCAGGGAAGCGGCTCCCGTCGTAGCTGCTGTGTCAATCGCCGTGATTGTGAGGCTACCGCCGTTCGGATCATGGTCGTTTGCTAACACGTCTAGCAAGTTATCACTGGTTCCCTGCGAAACAACAAGAACATCAGGGCGAGCGAGTTGTCCCCGAGGAAGAATCTCAATTGATGCGTCGATAAACTTGATCGGTCCTTCTGAGACCGGCGTATCGGTACCGAAAACAAGAAGGGCACCTCCAGGAAGATCAGCGAGACTGCTGGAGAACGAAGCCAAGCCAACTGCGTTCGCTTTCATCTCGATTTCGAACACCGCAAACTCTGTGACACCTAAAGGAGCGTTTCCGGTTTGCGCTGCGCCAATCCCTTGAATCAATCCCTGCGTCGTCACATCGAATGCCGGTGCGTTTTGATACGGAGGGCGAAACGTGATACTCGTGGGATTCAAGAGGGAAGCCAAACCATCGTCGTAAGCGATATCAATGTAGCTAGCGAAAACTCCACGTCTATCAACAGCCGCGCCGAAGTCTGACCTCAGGTCTTGAACATAACCCGCAAGCACAAACGTTTCGCCCACCGCGATTGATGAAATCGGTGTGCCTGCCTGATTCTGCACACCAAGCCGAATCCCGACAGGACCACCGGCCGTCCGCTCCAGAATGCGATCTTGAGCAACACTGCTACCCTCCCTATCAAGCTCATTGAGGATCAGAAGCATGTCGCGGACGGTAACAAAGCCGTCACCGTCAATGTCGGTGAACGGTGGACCAGACGACGCTC
Organism: Planctomycetaceae bacterium; assembly: GCA_020638995.1. Lineage (GTDB taxonomy): Bacteria > Planctomycetota > Planctomycetia > Pirellulales > Pirellulaceae. The sequence goes on along the minus strand of JACKHM010000004.1, from coordinate 878,458 downwards.
CCGTCAACTTAACCACAGCTGTTCCCGATTCGTTAATGGGGTTTATGACTTGCAATACGTCAATTGCCGAGAAGAATCCGTCGTCGTTGGTGTCGAGTCGATGTGCAGGATTCTGGTGGGTTGAGGGCACAAATACGTCAACTATTGCCTGCCCGTTGGACATCCCGCCATTGGCATCCGTGATGGCATAACTCACGACGTCCGTCCCGACCATACCGGCGGGTGGCGTATAACGAATCCACTTGCCGTCGACAATCGTCGCTGTCGAGCCGGCTTGAGAAGTTGTTGCACTCGTGATGGTCAAGGACGAAGCGAAGGTCGAATCGACAAGGTCATTCAAGAGTACATCCAACATCTCAGCTGGCGTCGTGTTCGCCGTTGCCAGCGAGTCATCCACCGCGACAGGCGGGTCGTACTGAGAAGCAATGATAATGGTGATCTGATCAGTATCGGTTAGTGCGCCGCCCGTACCTGAGTGTCCGAGGTCACTCGTATTCAATTCAATCATCGCGTCGCCGTGATAGTTTGGCGTGGGCGTAAACTGCAACTCTTCCAGAGCGGCGTTGATCGCATCGATTGTCCCGACGACCGTCATGCGGCTGTCGTCTGTGCCGTCACCTTCTGTGACCGTGACACCAGTGACGGTCGAAAGTGTGACCACACCGTTGGTAACAGCAATACTAACTTCGACGCGCTCGTCTCCCGCATCGCCATCGGCCACTGAAATTGCGTTCCCGTTGTTCGTACTGAAAATCAATTCGACATCTTCATTAGTCGTTTGCACCGGTGGGACGGAGTTGACTGGGGACTGATTGGTCGGTTGCGTCACCGAAATATCGACGAATGCGATTTTCGATAGTCCGCCGCCCGTCCCGGTGTTTCCGAGATCATAGATGTCGAGAATTAGAACACCGCCATCGACAGCTTCTGGATTCGCGACGAGCATTAGTCCGTCCAGAGCTGCATTGATGTCGTCGATTGTGCCATTGATGTCCATTCCATCGCCATCGCTGACGGCGATCGAGAGTGAGTCGGTCGTCGCTAGTGTGAGTTGCGCCGAAAACTCTGCCTCCAGATGTACGGCGACAATCGAGTTGCCCGCATCTGGGTCAGATACAACCAGCTGATTACCGTTCTCAGCACTGAAGATAAGTGGGACGCCTGCCGTCGCCACCGCAGTTTGCGGAGCAATGATCTGCGGCGTCTGATTCTGAGGAACTTCTGGAACGGTGGGAATCCAGCCGGGCTTTACCACCTCCGTCACGTGATACTCTTGCCCTGGCAGTAGCCGTGTAAACGAATAGGCTCCACCTGCATCGGTGACGGTCGATCGTTCGCCGCCGTCCAACACACGATTCTGATTTGCGTCGAGAAAGATCGTCCATCCGGGCAAAGCTGGTTCGCCAGGATCTCGAAGATGGTTGTTGTTTACGTCATGAAACTTGACGCCGTGAATCTCGCCGAACAGAACAAACTCAAACGCACCGATATCGGGAAGTGCCTGACCGGAGTCGTTGCCGTCTTCTGGTCGAGCGTGGCCGCGCTGGTCCGTCGCCGGCGCAAAGACGCCGTTGGCTGCATCAATCACGGGACTGCTTACTTGCGGAGAATGCGTTTGAGTCGGACCGCCGTTGGCTGCGAGCGGGTCGAGTTGCGGATCAAGCGGTGAACTCGTATTGCCTAGCAAATCGTTCTTGGTGGTCGAGAAGCCTGCGCTGCCATCGGCGACACCAATGAAGTTATTTCCCTGCGAGCGAAAGGCACCGCTCACATCGTCATCGTCTGTGCCCGTCGACGTGTTGCCGGCGATGATCGTATTGCGGACATCCGCGTTGCCGGAGGCAACAAACAGCCCACCACCTTCTTCAGCGGAGGTATTGTTCGTGAGCGTTGCATTCGTCACATCGATGGACCCGGATGCCAACCGAATTGCACCGCCCGTCGTCCCCGCGGTGTTGCCTGAGAAGGTGCTGTTAACGATCGTTACAGGCGTTTGCGAGGCGTGCAGTCCGCCACCGGACGTCGCGGACTCGTTGCCCAAGACAGTGGTGTTGGTGATGTTCAGCCGACCGGACGTGATCCGCAGTCCGCCACCGACTCCGGCCGAAACATTCGTGGAGATCGTCGTGTCGATCAGCGTGAGCGTCCCGGTTCCCGAACTGAAGATGCCGCCTCCTTCGACCGTTGCCTCGTTGCTGTCCACCGTGACGTTTTTAAGCGTGACCGTCCCCGCGCTCCGTAGTCCTCCGCCATCTTGCGCCACGCCGTTGTGAATCGTGAGTTGCGAGAATTCAGCTTCCGTTACTACGCTGCTGATGTCGAACAGGCGGTCGCCTCGTCCGCCGTCAAGGATCGTTGCACCTGCGCCGCTGCCAATGATCTTCAGATTCTCGGTGATGTCGAGATCGCCTGCGGAGTCGTCGGCGGTGCCGAAGACGGTCAATGTGAACGTACCGGGCGGCAAAAGGATCGTGTCGATCCCTGGCAGCGCATTCGACTCCATCACCGCAGCACGCAGCGTACATTGGCCCGCCGCGTCTCCACAAAGTTTGTCGCCGGGATCGATGTCGACGGTGTCAGCAGTACTGTCGACTTGGAAGGGGCCGGACAGCGGCGTTTGAACGGCGAATGTGCCGAGCACTTCGTCGCGTGCCGCGTTGCCGCTCGTGTCGCGCAACTGGTTCGGCTGGACGGAGATTTCATACGTCCCGTTATCGGCCGAATCCCATGCACCGCCAGGCGGCGTCAGCTCATAGACAACTTCGATGGGGCTGCCGTCGGTGGATGGCGTTGCACTCTTGAAGCGGGCGAGTCCTTGGAACACAGGGCCGTCAACTAGACGGACCGCAATGTCGAAATCATCGAAGGAATCGACATCGACCGCGACGTTATCTCTGACCGAGACGGCGAACTCATAAGATGTCCCATCAGCGACGGATACATCAGGCGCATCAACAAGCTCGACCCGAGGCGAGTAGGTATCGACGAGCAAGGCGCCATGTGCGTTCAACCGTCCGCCGGTCGCCACTTTGCCGGTTAGAGAATCCAGTTTGTCGACGCCTTCAAGGATCGCGGCTCGAACTTCCAATGCCGTCGCATCAGGCAGGTGCGACCAAACCAATGCGGCGGTTCCTGTGACATGCGGAACCGCCATGCTCGTTCCGTTACGCGAGCCGTACAAACCACCTCGTTCTGTACTCAAGATCCCGGCACCGGGCGCAGCCAGGTCGACTGACTTCAAGCCGAAGTTGCTCTGGTAAAGCAGTGCATCATGCGGAGTCGTAGCCGCCACGGAGATAATGTTGCTGGACGGATAGCTGGCGGGATAAAAAGGCAAGTCGGGTGAGCCGTCGCGGTCGGCATCCTGGTCGAGATCGATCCCGCGTCCGAGGTCCGTGCCATTCCCGTTCCCGGCAGCGGCCACGATGAGGATGCCGGCTTCCGCGCTCGCAGCGATCGCTGCTTCGAGGAACAGGCTGGGATCGGTACCCCAACTCGCATTCACCAAACGAACGTCGACCCCCTCTTCCTGCCGCATCATCGTCACGTAGTTCAAAGCGGCGACGTGACTCGAAGTAAAGCCGCGGTTTTGAGCATCGAGCGACTTGAGCACCATGATCGAGGCGACTTGAGCGACACCCGTCGTGCCCAGCCCGTTGTTGCCGACGGCGGCGATCGTGCCGGTCACGTGCGTGCCGTGACCATGATCATCCGTGGGGTCGGCGTCTCCGTTGTGGAAGTCGTAGCCGTGAACATCGTCAGTGAATCCGTTGCCATCGTTGTCGATTCCATCGCCCGCGATCTCGCCCGGATTGGTCCAGACATTCGCCAGCAGATCGGGATGCGTGAGATCGAGTCCCGTGTCGAGGACCGCGATCACAAAGTCACGGCTGCCGGTTTCGATGTCCCATGCCGCCGGTGCGTCGATATCGGCATCGGCGACACCGCCGCTTTGTCCCGTGTTCTCCAGCCCGATCAATTCATTGAAACGCGGATCGTTCGGGAGCGATTGCGCCGCAACGGCAGAGTCCAGTTCGAAGGACGCAATATCGGATCTGTCGCCGAGAGCACGCATGGTGGCCAATGCGTTCATCTCCGAACCGACGAGCAGCATGCCGGGCAGGCCTAGTCCACGAATCACGTGCAACGCAGAGTCGTGGGGGAATAGCTGCGAGGCCGCGCCGGACACCGAGCCAATCTTCGCCGTGGCGTCGGGCGTGAGTTGGACCATCCATCGTGTCGCCGTTGTCAACCGAGGACCTATGAAGTCTGATCGAAGCTCTGCGCTATTGAGCGAAAGTTGGCTTGGCTCAGCGACTTGCTCGAACCATCTCTCCGCAGCGATCGAAACTTCAGGGCTCAGATTGCTTGTTAGCGGAAGTCGAGCTTCGAGTCTTTCGAATTTTGCGGTTCGATGATGACGCTTGATCCTTGATCGGTGCCTCGCCGCAAGTAGCAATGAGTTACTCTTTGTTTTCGGTTTGCGCATTCTCGCTGATTCCTTGATATGCGATCGATCTAAGATACTCAATCGAGAAAGCGACTTACCGCCACGGAGAAGGGAGGTACTGGCAGCGTCACCGAGCAACTTGGTGACCACTGCTGGCAACGAACCTGGCACCTGCCCAAATTCGCCACGTGGCCGTGTTCTTGGGGCCCCCCGATTGTAGCTGGGATGGTGAATGACTTTCAACTCGTGCGGCCGAAGATAACCGCGAAGCGCGGTTGCTCACGAGGGACCACATTGTCGCGGGTCCGTTCTGGGATGCGACTTACAACACACAGGCGGCGACAATGGAAATCCAATGCGCCGCCCGTGGCTGGTCTGGAAGAATGCTAATGCGTCGCCGTCAATCGAGTTCTCATGTCGTACAACTTGGCATCAGAACGGATCGACTGATTTGTGCCCAGCATTTGTCGTAGTAAGTATCAGGGAGCTCCGTTCAGACGGTCGGTGCCAGGAGTTCGTCTAATGCTCGGTCGACTGAAGATGTGTAAGCGGCACTGGTGGTTGAAGATAGACCAAGCAACTGGCCCACGCGGGATGGTGCCGTTCCGCCACCAGTTCGCGGCTGCCTTGTGGAACCGGCGTCCGACGAGCTGCACGATACACCCAGGAATACGCCAACCGGAGATACCGCACAGTCGCTACCGGTCGAGCCGGGCGTGGAAGGATTGCGAGGGATTCGTCCTGGCGGGTCGGAAGGTGCGGGAATGGTGGGGGGTGTCGGTTGTGTCGGAGTCGGTAGGGGAAGAGTTGTTATTGGTTGATTCCCAGCTGCGCTCGATACGCTGCTATCTGGCGAAGCTGTATTCGACCGGCGGTTCAGATAGTTGATGACGAGAAGTGCATCCAACGGGGAAACAGAACCATCCGCGGAAACGTCGACGTAAGCTCCGCCATCGCCACTGAGCACACGAGCGCCTGCATTATTCAGATCATTGATCACTTGCAGCGCGTCGATTGGTGACACGAAGCCATCGCCGTTGACGTCTTCTGCTAAGTCGCAATTGTGATGCGGTTGACACGCATTCGGGTCAGTAATTTCAAGTTGCAATCCCTCGAATCTAACTTTGCTTGATTCCACTGCCTCGTTCTTTCCGTACAGCAGAATGTCATGATCTGGGAGTTCGTCGGCAGGATTTAGCGAAAACTGTGCTGTGCCGATAGCTCCGGCATTGAATCGGGCGACGAATACAAGCTGCTCGATATCACCCGGCGGCGTTGCGGAACTCTGGAAGCCACCAACTTCATTCAGTTCACCAAGTGAGTACAGATCCCCAGATGCATCGCTCGTGAATAGCTCACCGTGGCGAATCTCCTCCGGCGAGACGAGGCTCGTGTCATATTCTAGGTCAACGTAAGCGCTAAAGACCCCCTCGGCATTGGTGCGAATGTCTTGGGCGCGAGCCTGAATGTAAAAGTCTTCGCCAGACTCTATCTTGGAAATCTCATCCCCGTTCTCGTTGACCGCAACGAGCCGCAGGATCGCAAACTCTTGTTCAGTCTCACCGTCGTTGGGATCGGATGGAACCGGCGTCGGAGTCGGCTGATTGCCGCCGTCCTGTCCTTTGATTGAAAGGCGATACGAGCCCGAGGTTGTGAATGGTCCGTTGAAGTCAGAGCTTCCCGTCACTTGGTTGTAGAACTCGTTACCGAGTTCCGAGACGCCTACGTAGTAAGTTCCACTCTTAGCGATTTGGAATCGCAACGACCCGATGCCATTTCCAAGTGGTTGATTCTCTCGTCCGAGGAATTCGCCGAACAATCGCACTCGTGCGCTCAGATTGCTTCCTGCCGTGGGCGATGCTTCAATCTCAACGGTGTCGCCTTGCCGAGCCGTGAAGCTGTACATGTCGACATCGTAGCCGTTATCGATAACGCCTGATCTTGTGCGTTCGACTGACAAATCGCCCACCTCGATGGCTTCGGAAATCTGATCGTCTGGGTCAGCAACGGCACCAAATCCGAGTCCTGAGAATACTTCGCGACGCTCGAGCGTTTCCAGCTTCAGAGTGCGGCGACGAGCGTGACGACTTCGGTTTGACTTCTTAAAGTTCGGGAATAACTTGTTGGTCATGATTTCGATCCTTGCTTTTGCTTTCTTTTGAGGGCTTGAAAGGTCGCCAGTATTAAGGCACTCGCTGCACATGTGGGCCGACCGCCATCAAATGAGAGTTTTTCTTCCGCAACATGACCGCTGACCATAACTGCCTACTGCAAAGCGTGTTGCGATGATCGTGATATCAACATCGGAAGTACTTTAAGGGAGCAGGCGAACTGCTAGTCGAGGTCTTTTCCGAACACAGATATGGAGATGGCACCGTAGTTCACCCGGTCGTTGCCAATGGCATCATCTTCGCCGTGCAACAAAATCACATGGTCAGGCCGCACGTCTGCCATACTGCTGGCGAAGCGGATGTAGCCCGCCGACGTTGCGCGCAGCTGAACTGTTGCTAGAAGTTGCTCGCCTGAGGTGACTTGTGAAGTCGCACCGACACCTCCTAGCTCGTTGATCAGTCCGCGAGCAGACGCGTCCCCGGATCTTTGATTTGGAAATGTGTCGCCGTATTCTGGGGCCGATGTAGGCATCGCGATCGCCGGATCGAAGATGACGTCCGTGTACGCAGCGAAGACGCCTTGAGATCGCTCACGATTGTCACGGACAAAGACGTTCAATAGAAAGTCATCACCAACTCTTAAGCTATCCACTGGCGTGCCTGTCGGATCCGTTAGTTCGAGTCGAAACTGAACGTCCGTGGACACCGCCTCGGCATTGCTACGGGCGATTTCATTGAGGACGAGCAGCACATCGATCGGTGTGAGTTCCGCATCGCCATTGGTATCCCAATAGGTGCGTGGACGAGGGCCAACAAATGAAGGGTGATAGATCCCATCCTCTTCGATGTTATTCACCAACGACTGGACATCTCTCGAGTTGACTTTCCCATCACCATCGACGTCGTAACGATTCACGTGATTCGTGTAGTCAGAGCTTCGCAGCTGAGAGAGTGACGCATTCTGACTGCCATCCACCCTCGTCATTTCAGACTCTGCCACGAGCGGAAGAGGACCAACGAACTCACTAGTTGCCGATACTGCCAAATCGGCAGCCATAAGGAGTCTGTCGGAGAGTGATTCGAATCTCAAGACGCGGTTTCGTCGTTTGATCGTGCACATCGATGTAACCCTGGAGAGGAAGAGTGAACGGTTGCTGTCCGGGTACTCGCGACAGGGCTTCGCACACCGCCATTCTTCCGTATCACCTAACTGGTGATGCGCCGAGTGCGGCGTTCACGAAGCCCACCGGGCCTTGCTCGTCTCCTCACGGATAGAGCGGAGATATTGCCATGACAGATTGCAGTTAGCGTCAACGTTGCAGGCGATGGATCTCTTGAGCGATCTGTTCTATCGACGTGGCAAGCGTCTCGTCGGTAGCCCCAAGTCCGAGTAGTTCCTCTACTTCTTGGGCGAACGCCATCTCATGAGTCTGCTTTGCGTTCACCTCAGCTGATACGGAAGTTGCTTGCTGACATGCTGCGACAGGTGGCTTAGCCACCACGAAGGGACCGATGTCTTGTGCGACCAGATTTGCTGGGAGGGCTTTATTTAGACTCTGTGAGCTGGTCGTTGACACGTCAAATCCTTGTTCCGCAGTATGTAACCCAGGATCGCTGTTCTCGCTTTGTGTTTCGAACGAACTGACGGACGCATCCTCAAATCGCACTTCGCCAAAGAACCGCGTCGGATCGGTAGCATCCACTGCCTTGATTGAGCCGTCCGCAATCGAGTAAAGCTCGCCGCCAATGAAGGCGGCTCGTCGAACGGTCGAGTCGTGGTTGATCGTCCCTGCCGATTGAATGCCATTTCTATCTTGACGCGTGGCAGATGTGTTGACTCGGAGAACATGAAGTTCTTGCTCGCTCACACGCTCCTGGGACTCGGCGTATCCGTCGCCGTCATTGTCTACTCGAATGGTGAAGGATCGCGAAGTCGGAATCGTCAGCACGCCGAGCGGTTCAAACCAGCTGAAGGCATGATGATCGACGCTCGCCTCGCTCGTTGAGAAACGAGGTAATGTGAAGATATCAATGATTTCAGGACTCGCGAGGTTGCTGACGTCAAACAACGAAACCATCACCGGGCCGGAGCCGCCGTTCGGCGTGTTAGTACCCACGGTTAGCAAACGATCGGCGCCCACAAACTGCATGTAGCTTGAGAATCCTGGCAATGTGAGGTGCCCAACGACTTTCGGAGACCGCTGATCGCTGAGATCAATGGCAAACAACGGATCGACATCACGATAGGTCACGGCGAAGACTCGCTCGCCAAAGAATCGTACACTCTTTAGGGACTCGCCCTGCGCGATGTTCCTCAAACTAGCATCGAACTCCAACACTCCGGCATCCTGTCGCAACACGAAGAGTGCATTCTCGCTGCGACCGCTTCGGTTCGCATTCTGAATTGTTGTCATGATGCGAAGGCGACCGTCATACTCGTCGGCTGAAAACTGATTCAACATTCGACCGGCGACGCCTCCAGACGCAACCGGTCGAACCGTTCCGTTTGTACTGTTCCATGCGAACTTCAAGATGCTAGTGCGATCGCGATCTTCGCCAAGCGAATCGGACTGCGTCTGAAAGACGTACAAGCTGTCTTTCGTAGCAAAAGCCTTCGATGTTGAGGCTGCATTGTTCCAAGGAAGCGCTATGGGCAGCGTGATTCGAACGCTCTCGATAATTCCACTCAGTTGGTCACTCATCAAAATGGAGCGACTCGATTGCGAGTCAATTCCCTGGGCGAGGTTAGTGACCGCTTTGAAGCCCAACTCCTCACTTGCCAAATCAACCGACACTATCGAAAGCAAGCTTCCTAAACTAGCGTTTGTTTGCTTGTAGATGTTGTGCTCATCGACGATCGCACCGGAAATCTGGTCACTCTTCTCAGGTCCGTAGCTTCGGAACTGCGGTACGTAAGTCTCGAACTCACGTTCGATTCGCTCAAGGTACTCATCGCGACTTTCATATACGCATCCGTCACCAGCTTCGTCACACGTGTACTTGGGAGAGGGAAGTTGGGGCGAGTTCTCGAGTATCAAAAAGACAGCCCCGTCGATACGACGCGATTCGACATAACGTCCATCAAGAACCATGCGTTGGACTAGGACTGGTTGCGAGCGGTCAGAGACGTCAAGCAAGGTCACCGTCACCGACCCATTGTCTCGCGATATGACCGCCAGCCGGTCTTCACGCAAGTACTCGCCGAGTAGTTGGCCCTCAATCTTGACGCGAGATACTACTTTCAAATCTTCAGCTGGCGACGCTTTCGTAATCGTCAAGTGGCCGTCTGTCAGTGTATACAGGAATTTCCCATCGTTCTCGACGATATCGGCTTCATCGACGCCTTGGACTTGCACGTTCGTTTCGGAATGTCTCGAGGAGTCGTCGATAGAGGTGTGTCGGATTATGACATCGCCAGTCCAATCCAGCCAACGGAAATACTCGGATCCGAATAGATCTTCATAGCGTTCGAGGGCGTCGGCAATGAGTTGGCTTTTGAACTCGCCGTCGCCGTACTTCGGAAGATCTCCGGCAGCATCGTTGACGACAACCGTAACGGACGCCTTCAAGCCGCCATCTACGGTGTAGGTAAACGAGTCTTCACCCTGAAAACTGCCTGCGGGCGTGTAAACAACTGACTTGCCATCGGCACTTACCTGCACACTGCCTCCCGCAGTTGTCTCACTTACTTCGGTGACCCTCTGCCGGCCACTGTAATTGGCAGCGAACAAGTCGTTGACAAGGACCTTGAGGCTGTTATTGCTGCTGTTTGGTAAGACATGGAACGTATCGTCACGGACGTGTCGGATTACGTCTAGTCGAACGGTTGTGGTCTGGAAGCCATCCACGGTATAGGAAAAGCTATCGGACCCAACGTAGTCAGCTGGAGGCGAGTATAGGATAGCCTTCCCACCGGAAGCGATCGTCACCTTACCCCCGCTAACCGTTTCGCTGACGGCTGTGATCTGTTTCGGGCCAGCGTACTCACCCCATTTATCAACAAGTTGCTTGGATTGAAAGTCATTTGCTAAGACGTCGATCACGGCTTCTGGGCTATTCTGATCGACGACGACGGAATCCCATTCCAGTCGATTTGCATAAGATATGTCGACAGACGCCGTGTACTTGCCGTCAACCGTGTAGCTGAATGAATCACTTCCATTTCCGGGCGACAAGCTCAGCTTTCGCCCACCGTCAAGAATCTGAACGAGACCTCCGCCGGACGGCTGTGATACGCTAGTGATCAGCCCCGGTCCGGCGTAGTCTTCGCTGAGTCGCGTATCGTTCCGTAAGACGTCGAGTTCGCGGATTTCGGGAACAGAGAACTCGAATCTGTCAGCTTCGAGACGTGGGCGTACTGAAATGTAGACTGACGCGGCATGCTTGCCGTCGACGGTGTAACTGAAGAACTTGCTATCGGTGAGGCCTGGTGCTGCATTGTATAAGAGCGATCGACCGTCAGGCGAGATCGCGATCCCGGCGATGGAACCCGAAAAACTCTCGGACTTCAAGCCGGTGATTACACCGTCACCTTCGTACTCACTTCCGAAGTAGTCATTATCTAGAATGGCGAGCAAGTTGCTTCCCGAGCCTTCGACAACCTCAATAGAGTCAAAGTGCAGCTCAATGGAGTCGCGCTGAACGACTTCGATGCTTGCTGATGCCCGATACTTGCCATCGGCCAGGTATTCGAAAACATCGACACCCGTAAATCCATCGGGCGGAGTGTAGAGGACTCCTTGACCATCGGGTGCCACAGCAATCGTCGAGCGATGATCGGACTCGCCAACCCAAGTTATTTGTCCCACAACGTCTTGTCGATCGTCGTCAACAGAAAACCAATCGTTGTCCAACAAGTTGATAAATACAGCAGTGCTATTTTGTTCGACTTTTGAATAGTCATTGGATACCGGGCGATGCACGTTGAAATTAGCCGTCGCATCAAGCCGGCCATCGACAACGTACTTAAAGGACTCCCAGCCGTAGAAGTCTTTGGGTGGCGAGTAGATTACTGAGCGGCCATCGTCCGAGATCACCGCAGTTGCCCCGTCACTGACATCAAATACATGAGTAATTCGGCGTTCGCCTTCGTAGCCATCCCACAACGGGTCATTGGCGAGCACGTCAAAGTGTGCGAGTTCGTCGTCTTGGATGATATCGAACTGATCACGTTGCAGCGGTGCGGGGATGTCAATGGTGACTCGCCCTGCGTACCTGTCGTCGACGATATAGACGAAGGAATCACTACCGTGATAGCCATCGGGCATCGTGTATTGAACCGAACTTCCATCGTCAGAGATCACTACCGAGCCTCCGGCACTCGTTTCGCTGACGATCGTGACGTGCTTGTCACCGGCGTAACCTTCCCAGAACGGATCATTGTCGAGCAGATTGAGCGTCTGCGGTCGCCCGTCGGCCACGAACTGATAGCTGTCATCCTTCAGCGGCGCAGCTACTTGTACGGTCACTTCGGCCGAATGTTCGCCAATGTAGTAGGTGAATGTCACTTCCCCAGCGAAGTCAGCGGGGGGTGCATATAGCACTGTCCCGCCGTCAGCCGACACACTCAACCGCCCACCCGCGCTGCCTGAACTCACGTCGGTTATTTCAACCACATCGTCGACATCTCGAACCAAAGTGTCGTTGGCCAGGACATCGAGAGTCTGTTCCCCCGAGTTCTGCTGAACCAAGAACGAGTCGTCGTGAGCAGCGATTTCGCCTAGTCGTTTGACATTTGCCCTACTTTCCTCTAGCCGGTTGACAATCAGCAAGGCGTCCATCGGAGACAGATGTCCGTCCCCATTTACATCGACCCAAGGCAGGAGATCATGAGACGAGCGAGCCCCGAGTTTCATCGAGCCATATTCGTCTAATGCCCGAGTGACGGCTTTTGTGTCGGTTGCATCGACAAATCCTGACGCATCCACGTCCAATGGATTCACCGGGTTTGTGAAGCCACTCCCCATGTCAAAAGCATCTGCAGCCATCAGTTCACGCGTCTGGAGCTGCTCTAGCCGGAGGGTTCGGTTTGTTCCACGTCGCTTTGGTTGATGTTTTCTAGTTTTCACGGTCGGGGCCTCGTAGATGGCTAGGAGTCGTATCGAATCCAACAACCAGCCACTCGCACGAGGCTATGCAAACCCGCCAGACCATTCTTGGAAAAACTGGCGAAGCCGCTGTATGCGGATTTTACGACAACTTGCCTTTGACGCGTCCGACGTCCGATGCGATCGCTTTTAATGTATCACTAAGGCTGCTCACGAGAGACGTCGCGTCTAACAGATCTTCCACGTTGTGACCGTAGAGAGAATCGACAACTAGAGAGGCCTGTGTTGGCACGTTGCGAGTGGCCTCTGCCGATGCCACTGGCGGTGACAATGTCCGTTCATCGCCGATTTGACGGTTCTGGTCGCGGGGCGAAGGTATCGCCACAATGTTCGTGATAGAAATCGTCGTCGGCAGGCTCGCGATAGTACTTTTCGTGCTGCGGTCTAGCGTTCGAAACGATTCCAGGTTGCTGTCAAGCTTCACGTCGTTCTTATACTTGACGCGAACGTAAAGAGTGTATGTGGTGCCGGGATTGATGTCGACGTTCACGTCGGCGTTACTTCGATCCTTGACTGTGAAACTGAAGTCATTGACGTCAGATTTGATACCGAGCAATTTGCCATTCTCTTTGAATATTCGGAACTCTTTAACTTCATTGATGTCCCCATTGAAGTTCCAGTGGATGGTGAACTCTTGAGGTGTCACGCCGGTTGCTGTTGCAAGCAGAACAGGCGCAGCTCCCAAAGTCGTGAAGGAGACGATGTTCGACGGCTTTCGATACGCGCCGTTGATGGCCGTGACTTTGACGCTGTAGATTGTTGCCGCATCAAGTGGCGCAAGGAAAGCCGTAGTGTGCGAACTACTCATCGTCAGTGCCCCTGCTTTCTGGCCATTAGCAAACCATTCCAGCTCCTGTGAGACAGCCCACGAAGGAGACTGCCAACTAACCGAGGCACTGGTGTAGTCGATAAACCCCGGTTGGTTCATCACTGGCACGCCTTCGGGCGCTAACGTGCGAGTGTTGAGTACAGCGCCGACGATGGACTCTTGAACGGCTCCTGACGCGTACTTCGCAGTGATACGGAAGCTGTATGGTGAGTCTAAGGCTAGGCCTGTGAAAGTGTGGTGATTGGCATCCGCCACCTTCGAGATAGGGCCGCTTGCGGAACCAATCAATTCGACGTCGTATGCTGTCACGTTCAACTTGTCTGAATGCGTCCAGCGAATCTCGATTGACGATCCCGTACGGTCACCAACAGTGAGAATGGGAGCCGCATGCGAAGGCGTCGTCACATGAGTGATGGTCTGGCCGTACCCACCCTCAGCGATCGTGGTGTACACCGTGCGGATGCGGAACCAATAGTCGGTCCTTGCCTTCAGTCCCGCCACCTCAAAACTTCTTTTTGTCGTATTCGCAATCGTCGCTAGTTCTGTCCAGTTCCGCCCGTCGGTCGACACGTGGATCCGGAAGTCTTCAATTCCACCATTTAGCGGGTCACTGTAATTCCAGTTGAGAGTCAATTGATTGGGATGCCGAGGACTTGCCGTAACCGCCGTCACGGCGGGAAAACCAACTGAAGCGGCCGAGAGGCTAGCGGATGTGTCACCAGCATCCGTCGTTGCGGAAAGCAGGACGGAGTAGGATTCTCCGGGAAAGTCAAACTCGACAGTTGCGTTTGTTTGTTTGAGCCCCAGGGTCCGCGTGCCCTCGACAACTCCATTGCGTGACCACTGTACTGTTACGCTGGTTGCGCCGGCGACCATATCCCACTTCAGGTCAACCTCGCGTCGTCGTCTTTCGTATACCTCGAAGCCAGAAATCGAAGGTGCATCCGTGGTTCCCGTGCCATACTCGGAGTCCGCTGCGACAAATTCCCCATTATCTGCCTTCGTGCGGTATACAGCCCGAACCTGAACGTAGTAACGCTGATTCGGACTCAACCCGTCGACGACTTTGGTTCGTAGATCCTTGTCAACTCTGTCGTTTGTTACGATCCAGTTGGCGTCTTCTGCTCCGATGACATTGAGATCGTCAGTGGTGACGCGGATCCGGAAGAAGTCCAGCCCGTCTATGCCATCGTTGTGTTTCCAGGAGACTTCGAACTGACCACTGCGTTCGTCTGTGACGGTAACGTCCGAAGGAGCAACGTATCCCTTGGTGCCCGCGGGAGTGACCACACTGTCGGCATAGAGCTTCCCAGCGTCATATACGGCACGTACTTTGACACGGTAGTCGGTGCCTTCCCTGAGGCCGGACACAACGCGAGAATTCTTGTCCGCCGGGATCAGTGCCAAATTGCCGTCAGTGTCGTTGAGAAATTCCCAGTCATCCGGATTCCGTGAATCGGATCGCTGGTAAAGAATGCGAAATCCGTCTAGCCCGGGCAGCGGATCGTTATGAGACCAGTTGACCTGGACACTGAACCGCCCCTCGTCGGAAATGGAAGGCTCCTTCGGCGGCACCAACGGAACCGTCGACTCGGAAACGATGCCACTCGGCTCCCGGGATTCCTTGACAACGTACACGGCGACGACCTGCACATCGTACTTCACACCTGGATCGAGTGCCGTCAGCGTGTACTCGCGTGCTCCTTTTCCGAGCAACTCCGATTGCACTTTGTCCACTATGGACTGACTCGACGGCCAGTATTCCACGCGGAATCCGTCTAGGCCGGGAACGTCGTCGTGATGTTCCCAAGTAACTGTGATTTTCCGATGGCCTGGATCATCGATGGCCACTTTCGTCGGAGGAACAAGCGACTGTGTCGTGGCGCTGACCGGGGGATCAGAGACATTTGGGATTGATAGGTCGCCCTCGTAAATGGCGAGGACGCGGACCTCATATTCCTGGCCGGCTTCCAGCGGTTCATACGGGCCTCCGATCGCGCGTCTAAGGTGAGTTACCTCAAACTGAGGGCGCGAGGCATCGAGGTTTGTGCCATTCACGATCGTGGATTCGCCGTTGTTAATGACTTCTTTGCCGACACGCTGCCAAATGGTGCTCCCTTTCGGGCGCGCCTCGATCGTGAATCCGCTGACGTCGCTGCGGTCCGGATGCTCCCACGCAACGGTGAAGTGATGCCGCCCAATTTCAGACGCAACGATCTGCACTTCTGTCGGTGCAGCAGCTGGCTGCGTTGAGAACGGAGCCTGATCCTCGGAGTACAGCTTCAATACTTTGCTGAAACCATCCGCCTGGAACTCAACCCAGATTTCATAAGACACGCCGCGTGATAGTCCGGTTACCTTATAAATGCCTGCATCACCGGCCAGTTCTGGTGATGGGAAAGGAGCCACCGTTGTTCCGGATTCTCGCCAGAATACCTGAGATTCGTCGGCACCGAATTGAAAGCCTGAGGAGGTTGGCTTCGAAAACACCTCTTCCCAATTTACGGTAATGGTTCTTGAGGTCTGCTCCGGAGATGCTAGGACCACAGCCTGCGGAAGTTCAAAAGCCCGCGTCTTAACGGACTTCACGTTTGCGTTGGGAATCCATGAATTCGTCAATCCGCTTCTAGCTTCGACAGTGAACTGATATTCCGTGCCTGGTTCGAGGCTGGTTACCTCCAGGCTGGTCTTGTTCTTTTCATTCACCTCAAGCGACTGTTCATTCTCACGAATTCTGATCCAATCACCATTCTGCATCTTCTGAAGAACAACTCGGTATCCCTGAGCATTCCAATCCACTGCCGTCCAGGTGGCGACGAAGGAATCGAGCGTGACGTCTCTGGTGCCGAAGCCTGTGGGTGCGGTTTGAGCGTCTGTCTTGGTTACCAACTCTTCCGTTGGGTTGTGACCGGTACCCGACGTGGTTAGAACCACAACATAGTAAGTGTTTGGCTTCAGGCCGGTGAAGGTGGTCCCGAAGAAGCGATCGTCCGCTGTGTCCAGTTGTTTTGTTACCGAGGGTGCGGCCGGATAAATGTTCCTCCGATAGGTGCCATCCTCGTTCTGCTGCGGCAAACCGTCCGCTCCGACAATCGCTTCGAAGATCTGGACGCGATGCTTGTTGACATTCCAGAACGGACTTTCCCAGTTGACTTTCAGCTGCTTCGGAAGCGAATCGTCCTCGTTCTTCTGAAAGCTCCCCACTTCTGCAGCCAGGAACGCTGGCGTCTCGACGCGAATCGCTTCGCTGGCATTGTTCGCAGTGTCAAAACTCCAGCCATTTTCAGTCGCCACGAATCGATACATGACGATCCCCGGATTCTCGTCGCTCCGCAGGGGGCCGACTGCCGGCTCGAGGGTCACGAAGGAACTGCCGTTGATCAACTCGCCTTCGTAGGCTTGAAGTGTCAGCCGTTGGTGGCTCAGGTTGACGACTGAGAACAACTCCGTGTTGACAAAGTATCCCTCATGGGATGGTAGGCGAAGGAGTGAATCAAATTCGTTGGTCAGCAGGAAGCGGTCTGCTCCCGCCTCCGTTTCGCTAAAGTCAAACTGCGACTGTCCCACGGCGACGTCACCGTTTTTCAAGACCTTGACCACAAGTCCGGAATCGTCGTCCGGCAGCACGGAAGTCCAGTGTCCGAATCGGTCCCGAGCTTCGACGAAGAATACATACTCCGTCTCCGCATCGAGCCCGGTAATAATCTCCGATCGGGTTCCGCTCTGGCCAGGCATGGCGTCAAAGCCGGCAACCTCGTTCCTTTCCAATGGTCGGGAAGGATCGATCGCGATGATTCGATAGCGGTCGGCAAAAGCGACCTTGGACCAAGTCAGCTTCACCTTTTGCGGCCCGATACGAACCGCGTCGAGAGCTGCCGGGACGAGACGTGCGGAAGTCGAGACGGGATAGTCTGCGTCTTTCGGAACTTCTGTCAGTCCTCGTTTCGCGACGACGCTGGCAAGGTAAAAGCTGTCCGGTTCGAGTTTCTTGAACACCCACGACAGGCCCCGCCCGTTGTTCTCGCCCGGCACGACTTCGTGCGTCTTGATTTCCGAGTACTGCCAGGAACCGTCCGCTGCGCGAGCGAACTCGCCGTTGGCCAGGGGAACGAGCTTCCGCAATTCGACAACATACTTGGCAACGTCCCAGTAGACTTTGTTCCAGCTGACCTCAATCTGGCCCGGCCCCAAGACTTCCTGGTCCACGCGCGTCGTGGCTTCGTAGTCCGGTGTGACAATGTGGAAGCCACCCTCTTTATCGGTCCCTTCATAACTGGCATGTCGTCGGCCGCTGTTTTCATTCACAGCCACCACGCGGAACCAGTAGTCGGTATGGGGCTGCAGGTTCTTGACGGTTGCCGAGTCCGACTTCTGACCGCTGACTTCCGAGTTGTCTGCATGCCGCACCCACAGATTCTGGCCTTCATCAAACCGTTGAATGACATACTTGGTCGCATTCCAGCTGACCGGATCCCACTGGATCACCAACTGGTCGGCCCCGAGTTCGCTGGCCCCGATGTTCGTCGGTCCGGCTTGCAACTGCAGGCGGACCTCGACCGTACCTGTGGAAATTGCCTTGTACTTGGTTTCTCGTGTCTGGTAATCGAAGGACACTTTGATGTAGTTCAGCGTTTCTTCACCTTCCGGAGTCGCTGCGGCTTGAGCGACCAACAATTCGCTGAGACGTTCTTCGCTGACTACGGTCTCGATGTCGATGCCCACCCCGTTCCCAGCAGTCTTGCGATACTTGGCCACGGTTTCCCCACCGTAAGCCAGGCTTTGCCAGGATGTCGGCGTGTTGTAGAGCGGGAAGTCGTCGTTATCAAAGTCGTAGTCATTCTGCTTTGGCCGGAAGTCGAGTTCCGACCGATTTGGGTGCAGATCAACGACGTCGGTGAATAATACCGGCTTGTGGTTGATGACGTGGACGGTGATCTCCGCCGAAACAGTTCGGGCAACTCCCTCTGCGTCTTCCGGGCCAGTCAGCGTGACTGTCCAGGTACCCGTATATTCACTTCGCCAGTCTTCGCTAAAGTCCAAGTCCTTTGTCGCTTCAAAGACGAGTACATTAGGAAGCAGTTTCCCGTCGTTGTTTTTCTTTTGTCGAAGTTCACCAATGACGTTTTTGTCGGCGTCGAGGACGACTGCCGGAAGCAGCGCCAGGGACGCTTCGTCAATGCGGTATTCTTCGCGGTCGACTTCAAGGAGGTAATGCAATGGCTTGACATCGATCGTTTCCCCAGGCCGTAGCTGAAGATTGATCGGGTCGATATCGAGCTCGTCACTATTGTTGCGTTTATTGGGCGGCAAAGCGAGATTGTGACTGGAGTCCAAGTCGCCGGGTCGGCTGGCCGCGTCGTTATTCCGCTGCCAAAAGTAAGATTCCCCCGTGACCGCAACGACGTCTTCGAGATAGTAAGGCGGTACTTCGTTGTGCTCTTTCAGCCCACCTACGAAAAGGTCAGACCAATTGAATCCGAGACGATCATCGACTTCGTCCGTGACATTGACGTCCCGAACCGGTCCACCGAAATTGTCCTCGATGTTATCCTGGCCAACGACGGCGACGCGGCGTCCGTCTGGCGAAAGGGTCACTTCCCGGATTGGAAGCATCGCCCCGGACAGGACGCTTTCCTTCGGAAGCGAGCCGATGTCGAGATCGTCTAAAGCGTAGAGGTACAAAGTACGGTCTTCGCCTCCAGTAATCAGCTTCAGCCCAGCCAGACTGTCAGGTAGTTTGTTGTCCACGATGTATTGCTGCAGAGCTGCCATGTCGATGTCACCGAACCCATCTCTTCGCGGAAGGTGGTGATCGCCAAGGTAATTGCCGCTTTCATCCAGGAGAAACGCGGGCTTGCTGAACGACACGCCCTGAACGTCTTTCGTGTGATCTTGGCGACCGAATACGTTATCCACCGATTGTCCCTCGGGTCCCCAAACCGACAGCGTGCCGGCGGCCTGATCGAAACGCCAGAACGAGAGTTCCTGCCCAGAGGCAACCGCCAGAATCCCGTTATAAGGGTCGTAGTCCAGATTGCGGACCTTCCCCTCTCCAGGATTGTCGAAACGATAGCTCCACGTCTCCTTTGCGCCATCGTCGGTGACCTGGAACAGCTTCATCTTGGCGTCCAATCCAGCCGTGACGAAGTACTGGTCGTTGATCACGTATAGGTCGGCAATGTATGCACCATTCGGATGAGCGTCGACCAGTTCGCCGTATTGTGCATAGGTGACCGTTCCGGGAACACGTTTCCAGATCTTTGCGTGACCCTTACTGTCCGCGGAGACAATGATCTCGCCGCTCGGACTTGCTTCGACCTGAGTACCGCCGATGTCCTTACCCTGCCAGACTGGCATGCCTGTCTCCACGTCCGTGAGCAGGACTTTATTCTTATCAAAATCATTGTTCTCAGGATTACGCGCTGCACTGATCGTCAGCAGGTAGTCCTTCCAAGTGCCGTCGACTTCAATCTGAATGAATGCAACAGACCGCACGATGCTCTCGTGCCCCCAGACTTCGAATTTCACTTTGCCCGCTGGGTACAGAGGCTTTTCAATAGACGGGTCAGGGTTCGGAACATCATCCACGTACCGGACGGTAACAATCCCATCTTTGCCTGCGGCGGCGACCAGCGTTCCATCCGGACTGAACTCGATATCCGTTAATTCTGCCGTGGTGAGCGAAATATCATTCGGATCCCAGTGCCGGAATCGAAGTATCTCGTCCTGGGTTGCTAAGTCAAAGACGCGCGCCTGCCGGTTGTAGAATCCTGCCGCCCCGCCGCCTTCCCGTCCATCAAGTGGCGTGCCGAATACGATTTGATTTTCGATATTCCCTGCAAGATTGTGCACTCCGGCACCAATCAGGCCGCCAGCCAGGGCCAGCGAGGTGAATTTCGTGTGGAACACGCCAACGGTCTGATAGTAGTTGTCAATCGCATCGACCTCCGGTGTCAGCTCAGGGTGATACCAGTTGAGCCGATCCGACTGCCGATTCGTTCCCTGCCGTTCGTCCGGTTTCATCGAGACGGGGTCGAGCGTGACCAGTTTCAGGTAATCCACGGCATCGGCAGTTTCTGAATAGCTGATCTGCTGGGCAAGTTCGCGGTTGACGTTGTAGCCGTAGCTGTGACTGACCAGCAAGACGTCGAGTTGACGGCCGGGATCGGCGCTACGAAGATCCGCGATCAGGGCATCAATCAGCGCCTTGTAGATTTGGGCTCCGTGCTCAACAGCGTCACGATGAGCTTCTTCGTCGAAGTCTCCCTTGATCACGTCAAATAACCCCGAACCCTCGCTCGATTCGTCCGCCCAGTCCAGAGCCAGAAAGTCGCGGCTCCCCTGCCACAATTTCAACAGCTGTTTGTCGGACTTGCCGCTTTGTATAGCTTCCCAGACTTTACCGAAGTCGACGGGGATCACGTTCGAGTCTAGTTGTCCAAGCCGAAATCGGCGGCTCATCGTAGCAAACGCATCGGCCGCCTCGAAAACCCATTCATTCACACGACTAGTGGCTCGAACACTGGTGTCTTTCGTCAACTCTTCCCGTACCCGCCGAAGCGTAATCTCTGTGGCTTTGAGAACCGCCAACGCCGGACCACCTCGTCCGTAAGCTCCCACGACAGCAGCGACATCCTTTGCCGCCTGGATGGTCTGTTTAATGGATTCGATTGCATCCTCGACCCATCCGGGAATCGTGTAGCCATGCGTCAAGACGACCAGCGATTCGTCGTCCTGTACAATGGTGCTGCCAGGAGAATCAACACCGTACGGCACCTTGTCGACGGTTAGCCCGTTAATTATGGCCCGCGCGCTATTTCCACCACGGTCTTTGATCGCAATCCTGAGCTGCGGATCGCTGGTAGTGATCTGAAGTCCATGCGTGAGGAACTGCCCGGGCATGGTGGAAACGGTGTCATAGTAGAAGCCATTGACGTAAAACACCATCGATTCGCGGATTTCGTCGCGGTCACCCGTCACAAACGAAATGTTGTACGTCCCGGGCGAAGGGAGGTCGACGACGAATGTATTCTCTGATGTCGCGACAAAATCGCGTTGCAGGTCAGTCGCTCGGCCTCGGTCCTGCGACTTTAGATCATCGTTGACTACCAGCCATCCCGCGCCGGTAATATACCGTGTATTTTCCGAGATACGATGGTATCCCGGTTCGACGTTCGAATCGACTGGACCGAAGTCGAACCTCTCGGAGAACACCACGGCTGCGTTTGGATCGTGCGCCAAAGATTGAGTGAACTGCTGTTCTTGTTGCTTAACGGCAACGTCGTCTTCTTCCAACTCAACACGACCACCTGATAGCAGCAGATCAAAGAGACTCTGGGTCGTGCTGTCTAGTGTATCCACATGGTAAAGATACTTGGTGGAATCTTCCGAGCCGCGGATGCCAACGTGCCGCTGGACTTGTTCCGGTGTGAGAATTTTGAACTCGACGTTGTCTCCGGAGAACTCTCCGGCATTAGGAGTGTGCGCCGCGAGAAGCTCGGAGAGCGACAGAAGTCCATCCTTGCTGTCCTGTTGCGATGACCAGGTCACCCAGGTCGATGTTCCCAATCCGCGTCCCGCCCAGATCCCCAACTTTGAGACCGGGTCATTTGCGTGGACGATATGTGTCGCCGATAGATTCGGCAGCCCGTAAGCATATTCCTCGAACGACTCCATCAGTGTGTTCTGAATCCGCCCGGAGATTTCAGGCGAATTAAGCGTCGTAATGTTAACGAACGGTATCTGTTGTGTCGCGAAGTAGGTACCGGTCCATTGAGCTACCATCCCTCCTGCGGAGTGGCCAACTAGCGTGATCGACTGAAGCTGCTCGACGGAAAATTGGGCATTCAAGGCTCTGGTCAGTGCGTTTGCCTGGGGAAGTCCGGCTTGAGTGTTGTTGATCAACCAATCCTGAGGGCTGAGTTCCGAACCGCGAATCACGACGTAAGCGTGCGATGTCCCGACGGAGCCATCGTGGGCGCTCCCCATGAACACTTCGGCATAAAGGCCTGTCGAAGCATCCGTGACAGTGGCGGTGTGATGCAAACCAGTAGGAAGTGAATCCACGTAAGTCGAGATATCCTCGTACGATTCAAGAGCTAGTTGTGCGGAATTCTGATGGCTGAGACGCCCAGTAACTTCGCGAAGATCGATCACCGGACCGTCTTTCGTCCGGAGTGACCAATCGGTCACTTCATTGCGGAAGAAGTCGACAATGCGAATTTCGTCGTTCAGCGCGGCTCCATTCTTAGTAATCGAAATAGCAAGATCATTTCCCTGCTTCGCATACGAGATGTCGTGTTGTGAGATTGCCAGCAGTTGAATCTCACCACTCTTGCCGTCGTCGTAGATCAGGTCGCGACCTATGTCACTGCCACGATAGATCAAAGTGTCCTGACCAGGACCGAGATTGATGACGTCGTTCCCCCCCTCGTCTTCAACGATGTCGGCGCCGCGGCCCGCCGTGAGAAAGCTGTTGCCGTTTCCGTCACTGATGAAGTCATTGCCTGCACCCGTGTCGACGCGATTGTCCCCAGGACCGGCCTGCACTCGGTCATTTCCCGAGTTCGTCTGAATCTTGTCGTCACCTTTCCCGGTATCGACCGTGTCGTTACCAGTCCCGGTTGTGACATTGTCCTTACCGGCAGTGGGTGACCGGTGTTGATCTGCTCCCCATCGCCGCTCGATACCGTCTTTGTCGACATAGAGATCGTCCGGCCCAAACAGGGCGTCGAAAATTGCATCCACGTGTTCCGCGATTTTGATGCCAGTTTCAATATATTCCTTAGCTAACGCCGTCTTTGATTGGGTCTCCGCTCCTGCATCAAGCACGTCTTGCGATTCCGTGGTCTTCTCCGAAAACCCCCTCAGCTTGGCTCCCAAATCGCTGACTGACGGAATGGACTTCATAACGCTGTCCAGTCCGACACCGACCGCGAATTTCGCAGCATGTGACACGATTCCTTCGCTCAATGCCGAGGGGTTCCCGATCACAGCTTCGGCCACGTCGCTAACTGAGCTGTCCAGCGAGATGTGTCGAACTTTGTTGGCTAAACTCACGAACGAACTGACAAACTGAATCGATTCAAGTACGACATCCGATTTGTTTGGATTCGGTGCGTAGACGGCGCCCATCAGGCCGATAAAGTCCTTCGTCAGCGCCGTCACACCCCAAACCAAATCTCCGGCCGGATTTAGATCGGTGTCGTTATCTGGGTCGAGAACATCAATTAAGAAATTCGCGCCTTTCACTGCGGCCTTAAAAGATTCCTCAATCGACCTGTCCAAAATCGTGTCGCGGATCCTCTCCTCAACGGTCTCCAAGCGATGATCGAGGAATACGGCGGCCTTCGAGACCGCACCGAGCGTCGAATCAATCTGGTCAAAGCGATCGGGCGCCCGCTCCGTCGCCGACACTCCGCCGACCAGCGTAATCGTATGACTCGTTTGTGGTGCTTCAGGATCCGTTGAATTGCCGTGAACGGTCTGCCAGTTCAACTCTGGGAAATCGCGCGGATCGAGACCGCCTGTTTCGCGATATTCCATCGGCCTGGTCAAGGCAACGGCGTCCTGGCTGGAAACTCGACCATCACGAATCATCAAGGCCAGTGCGCGATCGTTATACGAGATTCGCAATTGCGTCCCCGCAGTATCATTGACCGTTCTGGCCTCGGATTCGATGTCGAGATTGAGCTTGCCTGCATCGGCTTGATTCACGTTGGCTGGTGGCAGGACGATCGCTGTGAATTGAGCAATTGTGGAATCGCCATCGGACAACCTGACGGCACTGACACCATAATCTTCAGACTGGTGGTTGATACGAATGACAACATCATTTCCCTCCTTTGTCACAGAGAGTTCATCGGTGGCGAGTACGTTCGAGTTGCTCGAGGAGATGCTGACGTTTGGAAACCGCGACGCAGCCCCCGCCATGCGAATGACACTGTGCCCTTGGTGATCGATCACTTGATCAGCCACAACCCATCGTGATGGCGCGTCACCTGTTACCGGCGAAACTTCGACAACGAATTCATCGGAAGCGGTGAGCCCAGCAGCATCGGTTGCCGTGACACTGACCACCGCCGTGCCGAGCCGAGCCGCACCGAAGTGAAGTTCCAGGCTCGATCCATCGAGCACTGTCGAAACGAGCTGTGGATCGCTGCTCACTGCAGTCAGTTCGAGCGGGCTGCCCAGATCGTCAACGGAAAACAAGTTGGCTAGGCTGATGCTGCGTTGTGGAGAACCTTCCGTGACCGTCAGATCTGCCAGCGGCTGGACAACCGTAGGGCCTGCTTGACTTGTAAACAGTAGCTCGGCCGCACCCTTGTCGAACTGACGGAAGAACTCGCTCGCATCGGAGACGCGTGTGGCCTCGTTAACGCTCACTTCCCACGCAGGGCTGATAACGAAGTGGTTCGTGGGGAGGGACTTAACCGCAACGGTGACCTGGTCAGTGGCACGACTGAAAAACTGCGCGACCGAACGGGCTGCGTCCGGCCTGTCCAGTGATGACAGCACCCAAAGGCTGTTCTGGAATCGGTACACTTGCTCGATCTGCAACTTCCAACCAGCAGTCGGGGTAGCGACGCTGGCCGCAATCGTTGTCGTTTCGATGGACTGGACGGCTGCCTTGGTCGGGGTGACCGGCGATGTGATCATTTGTGAGTTAGGTTCCAGATCCGACACAAACGCTTGGACGACATCACTCGCCATCAGCTGCCGTGTCTCAAGCCCTTCAAAGAACATCCTGCGCCGCTTGTGGTGTTTCTTACTCTGGCGACTAGTAAAAGGACGAGGGAATCTGGAGGCTTTCGAGCTGCTGCGATGGTGTCGTTTCATGGGACTATCATCCTGTCGAGAGGCGTATGGATTGAGGGCGTTGTTCGGCTACTCGCGGCTAGCACCGACTTACCGCCAAAAAAAAGAGCGCGATCATTTCGAAAGGCTTGGCCCGCTCGAACGAAAGAACTCGGTACGCCAAAAAGCAAAGCCGACCGCACCCAAGAAGGAGGTTACGGTCGGCAGAAAGGCACTGATGTTTTGACGTTGCTAAAGTTACTCCAGCATGTCATCCCAGGTCTCGGCGATATCGCCTGCGATCTGATCCAACGCGGATTCAAGTTCGTCCACGGGATCAGCTGCATCGCTCTTTTCGTCGCCGAAGATCGCATCGCTAAGTGGCATCAGCGTGGCGGAGGTCACAACAGGCTGCTGATTGGACTCGCGACTTGCCAGCAACTGGGGCGAGCCGTTCGTACTACTCTTGGACGCTACGGCGGATCGGCTTTCTGCCTCGGGTGCCGGCAACAGTAGGCTCGAGCTATTTCCTTGAAGAGCTTGCGCCACACTCGTTCCGTCACGCGGCGCGGGGTCGCCCATGGCGTCGTTCACAAACTCAACAATCGCGTCAGCATCCGCCTGTGTTACTTCGCCATCTCCATTTACGTCCCGGTATCCAGTTGAAGGCAAGCCTGAGTCATCGAGCGAGTTGATGACCTGAAGTGCATCGATCGGGCTGGTGACACCGTCCCCGTTGACATCCGTTGGCATCAGCTCGTTGTGCAGGGCATCAGTGTGCGATTCGCCTTCCCCAAGGGACGCTTTTGCATTGGCTGCCTCAAAGACATCGCTGTTGATCAAATAGCCTAGTCGGTTGATGACGGCGATTGCATCTAGGCTTGTGACGATTCCATCTCCGTCCAAGTCCGCTCGTGCATCTGCGGTCTCTGCATTCTGTCCCAAGCGATTCAGTACGAAGATCGCATCTAATCCGCTGACGACTCCATCGCTATCAACGTCCCATGGGAAGTAGGTGACGTTGTCGAGATCAATACCCTGTCCCTCGTTGCTATTGTTCGTAACATCGGATTCAAGGACTGAACTATCGCCGTTGATGATCAATCCAATGAAACCCTCGCTGGTCGAAATTGAGCCGGCACCCTGACCTGTTGGGTCGTCGGCCTTTGCACGGCGGAACAAAGTCGCGACATCTAATTGCAAATCGACTGTAATCGTTGTCGATTCACCGACTTCTAACGCGGGCACCGACACAACTTTCACGAGTGAGTCATCATCGCTGCCGATGTTGCTATCGTCAGAGAGGAACAGTCGCACGTCGAACGCATCAGCCGCGACGTCTCCTTGATTCATTATGGTGAACGTGGCTGTTGTCTCGCCTTTCAAGACGTGATCGGATACAACGTCGAAACTTGTTGCTACAAGATCTGCGAATCCAAGATCGATGGACTGAGAGTTGAATTCGGTCAGGCCGGTCACGTCGTCGTCGATCCCAAACAGGAGGTTCTTGACCACATCGTCTTCACCCGCACGCGTGTTGACCGTCAATCGCCCGGCAGCAACTCCGACTGCCTCAAGTACTAGGAACTCCTGAGCGTCGCGTGTCACGGGCTGTTGGAGCCCCTGAATACCACCAACGTCATCAACTTCTCCGGCGAGTTCATCGAGCGTTCCAGTGACCGCCTGGTTAAAGGGAGCGACATGTCGGACACCAGTAATATCCACCAGTTGAGTGTCGAACAAGACGTCGGCCAGCGCGGAGAAAACGCCTTTGTCCAGATCGATTTCGCGTAGATCCTGCGCGGAGAGCACAATCTCAAACGCTTGCCCCAAACCGATCCGATCTAACGTGTTCCCTTCTAAATCCCGAAACTCGACGTTGATCTGCATTAGCGCGTCGTCCGGCGAAATCGTCCCCGTTGCATCGCCGTCGCCAATCAGTACGCGGGAACTATCCACTGCACCGTTGAAGCGCGCATCACTAACACTCACGCTAAATTGCTCCGCCAACTCCGGCAACGTCTCGCCGATGATCTCAACAGACACGATTCGCTTAACTTCGCCGGGAGCGAACGTCACAACTTGATTGTGAATCGAATGGTAATCTGACTCGGCCTTTGCTGACCCATCCATAGTGTTTACGACCAATGTCACTTCCTTTGAAGCTGGTGTGGAAAGCGTAATCTCAAAAGTGAGGGAGGTCGTACCGCTGTCTCCTTCGATGATCGAAGCGTCTGAGATGTCTGAGATGTCGACGACAGCGATGTCGTCATTGGTGATAACGCCACCGCCAGTAGGTTTCGCGATTGTCACCCTGGCGACGTCGTCCGTTCCAGCAAATCTGGCGTCACTCAGGCCGAGATTCATGACTTCGTCAACTTCCACAAGCTGATCGTCCAAGATGCCCACTTCAACAATCTTCTCGGTTTCTCCTGGAAAGAAAGTGATGGTGTGATTCCTCAGTGTCTCGAAGTCGCTTCCTGCATCCGCCGAATCGCTAATCGTATTCGCAACGATCGTAACCTCATCAGAGGCAGGAGATGATAACGAGATCGTGAAACGCAACTTGCCATCACCTTCGGATTGGCTTTCGTCAGAAATGCTGACTTCTGCTGTGTCGTTGTTTTCAATAGTCCCTGTGGCGAGCGAGTCACCGAGGACGGCACGCGAGTTGTCCACTTTGCCTTTGAATCGAGGATCGCTGAGTTCGACGATCAACGATTCGTCTGTTTCAACAATGGCGTCATCATTCACATCGACTGTCACGACCTTTGTGGTTTCGCCTGGCGCGAATGTGACACTTGTGTTGAACGGCGAGTAGTCGGATGAACTAGCCGAGCCTCCCACGACGGTTATAGTTGCTGTCACCTCTTCGGACGCCGGAGCTGATAGCGATACGTTGAACTCAAGTGTGCCACCTCCTTCGGAAACATGCGCGTCAGCGATGCTGATCGTCGACAAGTCGTCATTAACGATCGTGCCAATCCCGATTGAATCGACGATTACTGCGTTGCCAGTGACGCCTGTTAGCAAGAGTTCAAACGTCTCGTTTTCTTCAACTTCCCTGTCGCCGACGACATTTACCGAAACCGTTTGCGTAAGTGGACCATCGGGAGTGAACGTGACACTGCCGCTCGTTTCGTGGATGTCGCTCACACCTGCGAGTCCATGAAGTGCGGTACCGTAATCGACAACGACGGTACTCGAAGGGGCTCGAGAAATCGAAACCTCGAACTCGAATGTCGTCTCACCGTCATTCCCTTCCAATTTGGTAGCATCCGTGATCGAGATCTCTGGGTCGAGAATCTGCAAGACCGCGTTCCCAAACACGGTGTTCTCTGTGACATCCCCGTCGATGCCAAATAGCAGATTATAAATGACCGCGTTATTTCCTTGCTGAGTGCGAACCGTCAAGTCTCCCGCAGCCGTGGCGATTGCGTCGAGAACGACCACGACCTGAGGATCTCGCGTTTCTGGCTGTTGGATGCCGTCTAATCCACCAAGATCGTCAACGAGCCCGTTGTCGTCGTTGATTGTTCCGCTTGTAAAGATCGTAAAGGGGGATTGATGCGTGATACCAAGCACATCGATCAACGATGTATCGTAGAGCACGTCCAACATTGCTCCGAAGGCACCCTGATCGTCACCAGATTGACGCAAGTCTTGAATCGAAACAACGATTTGGAACTCCTGTCCGA
This sequence comes from Planctomycetaceae bacterium, assembly GCA_020638995.1. Lineage (GTDB taxonomy): Bacteria > Planctomycetota > Planctomycetia > Pirellulales > Pirellulaceae. Next base: position 849,467 of record JACKHM010000004.1, on the reverse strand, counting down.
CTGAGACACTTTCGACGACTTCAGCATCTTGATTGACAAATCGGATCGCAATCGCTGCCAGATCATCGGTGCCTATTAGCTGGTTGACTTGAACGCGGGTGGTGATTGCATTTGCCGACTCGCTACCGTCGTCATCTCTGGCGACAACCGTAAAGGCAGGCAATCTGCCGCTCGCATCCGCAGACGGTGTCCAGTAAGCGCGACGAGTTGCATCGATCGTATCGTTGGTGTCCGCCGCGTAGGGCGTCGCAGACGCGGCGCTGGGGCCTATCTTCAATGATCCGCTGGACACAGACTTGACGACAAACGCTTCGACTTGACCATCAATATCCTGCTCGTCGCCTTGCCCAGCGATCTCATTGAATGTTATCTCCACTTCCTGATCTGTTACCGTGGTATCGACAATATCAGCGATGCGTGTGAGTACCGGAGCATCGTTGACGTCCTGCAAGTTGACGCGTGCCGTGATCGGAGTTATTGAGACTTCTCCATCGTCATCTCGTGCAACAACTGAGAACGCGTCCAGAACACCGTTCGCATTAGCATCGGGGGTCCAGAAGGCCTTTCTCGTTGCATTCACTAAATCGTTTGCGCCGACCGCAAATGGTGTTGCGGACGCTTGATCGGCACCGATCTTCAAAGTTCCTCTGGCGACGGACGTTACAACAAATGCTTCAACGGTTCCATCCGCATCCTGCTCGTTGCCGTGGGTCGCAAGGTCAGCAAATGTAATTGCGACTGTCCGATCCTCATCGCCACTTTGAACTGCTCCATCGAAAGCTGTTAGCGTTGGTGCCGCATTGTTCGCGGCGAGCGACACAACCACGCTGGTGCCGTCGAAATCGAAACCCGCGGCGGTCGAACTTGCGGTGAAATTGATATGAGTCTCGCCGTTGGTGAATCCAGCAGTCGCCTCGAAAGTTGGGGAAAACAAAGTCGCCGGCAATACTCCTGGCCAGTTTCCGCCGAATGGATCAGACCAGGCAAAGAGAACGTACTTATCGGTGTCGGAGTCGCCATCGAAGTCGCTCGTATCTTCGAGTGGCCCCTGTTGCTGAACGAAGTTCGTTCCAAGGACATTTGACAAGTCTTTAAGCTCTAAGCGGTCCGAGTCGAAATGCACTCGAAGCCCCAATCCTGTTAACGTGGCGTCAATCGGATTCACCGTTGAATAGTCCACGTCGAACGTGAACGAGGCACCCGCTTCGGCAAGCGTTAGATGTAACTCGCTGGGGGTAACGATTTGCCGCGACGGGTCGCTCATGATCGACGACCTGCCTTCGTCTCCGCCAATCGCCGCGATGGTTGACTGCGTCAGCGGGCACTCTGGCAGAAACGAGTCTAAAAAGTCTGCGATTTCGGCTGGGTCTGTTCGGGTAGCTGCTGCGCCCAACGCGTTCTCTACCAATGCGTCACCCTCGAAGCCGAACAGATACCGGAACGTGATAATGCCATCGGTCAGAGCGTCCGCGACACCATTCCCGTCGACATCGAGCATTGTGTCTCGACCACCGTCGAGATACTCTGCGATTTCTACAGGATCGGTTCTATTCGCGTCAGGCCGGATCGCCCCACCGACTAGTTCATCGCCGCGAAAACCGAACAGATAACGCAGAATGATCACGCCGTCTGTCAACGCGTCCGCATGACAATCACTATCCACATCGAGCGACACGTTTGGCGCCACAGTTAGATGGATATCGTTCCCTGAAAAATCGTGGCTCGCCGCCGATGACGAAGATGTCAAGTGAACCGTTGTTTCTGTCCCGACTGCAACATCCGTCACGAATCGGAAGCTCGCGTCGAGCAGATCGGTGGGCAAATCTGCGTTAGGCCAGTTGCCCCCAAACGGATCGGACCACGCGATCAACACGTACTTGTCTGTCGCCGCATCTCCGTCAAAGTTGCTTGTATCTGCCAGCGGTCCTTGTTGCTGAATCAGATTTATCGGGTAGACATTATCGAGTTGCTCGAATGAAATTACGCTCGAATCGTAGTGCAACCGGAGCCCCAAGCCTGTTAGCGTGTTATCATCGTCCGACGTGGAGTACTCCACACCAAACGTCACGGATTCGCCAGCTCGGCCCAAAACAAGTCCCTTGTTGCCACCGACGATCTGACGTGGCCTAGGTACACCAGGCTCAATCGTCACTTCGTGGTCTTCCACTTCACCGTCATTCGCCAAACCACTTGGAGCAAGGTTGCCAGTTGTACTCAGTCGAAAGCGAGAGAACGTATCGCTCGACACTGCCGTTCCCGGGACATTGAATGTGACCAGATTGTTACCGTTGCCGACCGACAAGTTTGTTGCGATTTGCTCACTCGACTGCCAAATCCCGTCGCCGTTGAAATCGATCCACGCATCGAGTTTCGCTCCGGCCTCGGCGTTGGTGACCTTTACCACAACCTGTGTATCCTGTTGTCCGACGGAAAGAGTGCCCCAGCTGACACCGTCTTCGTCATCCAAACCCGCGAGATCATCGCCGCGAGCGTCACCGGACCTCGCACTTTCGGCTTCCACGTCCCGGAGCGATCCCAAAGTCGGGCCAACCGCCAAATGGCGAGCGTCATCGTTAGCGCCCCCAGCCGAATAGCTTTCCGGCGCATCGCCATAGTCGAACACCGGTGGGCTTCCGTTAACGGACACTGAGTAGAGTTCAGTCTGTCCATCGACTCGCTGGTCCGCGCGATAGATGGCGCGCGAGCCATCAGGCGTCAGTGCCCAGCTCCGCCCAAAGTAGTCGTCGGGTGCCCGCAGATAAAATCCGTAGTTGCCCTCCACTCGCCCCCCGGTCACCATGTCGGGCGTTAACTTGGTGATCGCTCCTCCGGTCAACGGAACGCTGAATAACTCAAAACCCGCTTCCGGATTGGCGGCGAACACGACCCGCGAGCTATCGGATGTGATATCGAAATCTCCACCGGAGGAGTACGTCTCAAGAAACTGCCGGCCTGCGGGAAGCCGTTGCAGCAGCGTCGTCGGTCCGCCATCTAAGGGCGCGCTGTAGAGGGAATAGACGACGCCATTGGTCGTTCCCTCGATGGTTTCGAAGACAAGTTGAGAACTGTCCGCAGAGAATACAAACTTGTTTGCCGTAAACCACTGTGAATCGCCACCTAGATTGGTGGTCATCGTTCCGTGTCGGGTCCCATCCAGCGAAGCAAAATGCAATTCCCCACGTGAGTCTGGACTAAGACCCGATTGCGTGTCGACGAAAACAACAACGGAGCTATCGGGGCTGAAAATCGCTCGTTGTAAGTTGCCGCCGACCGTCGAAGTCCCGTCGAAGCCGACGATACCTTGACTTAGGTTGATACTCGCTCCGCCTGTTGTCGGTACGCTGAACACGTTCGGAGGAGAGACGCTGTCCGCTGCTTTGGTGTAAACGACTCGAGTGCCATCGGGCGTCACTCGAAAATCGTTGCCAAGTATCGAATTGGCGAGTGTGATGCGGCCTGCGCCGGCCAGTTCCACGGAATGCAAGTTACGTCCGCTGGCGTTTGCGACGGAATAGATGACGCGATTACCAGCCAAAGTCATGTCGAACGCGTCGACTCGCTCGTCTGTTGCGAGCGATTGGTTCAATTCAATCGTCGCGCCGCCGCCTGTCGGCGCGGCAAACAGTCGCCAATTGACGCCTCCTTGGGGATCCGCCATGAATACGACGGTGCTGCCATCCGCAGTAATCTCGAACGGCGCTTGAAAACTGGAGTTCCAATTGCGGTTGAAGCTGACGCCTTTGCCCGAAGCAAAGTCTCCGTGCAATTGGACGACCTCTCCCCCTTGGATCGGCACCGAATAGAGTTCTTGGACTTCGTCGACATCCTGGTCGGCGAGATAGATCACTCGGTCGTTAGATGGCGACACTTTGAACAGAATGACATCGCCGCTGCCCACTAATTCCGCGTTCAGCTTCTGAACTGCCCCTCCGCCGACCGGCACGCTGTACAACTCGGTAACTCCACCGACGTCGGCTTGAAAGACGATATGCTGCGAGTCGCTTGTGATTTGCAGATCGCGTAGATCCGTTGGAGCATCGAAGTTCGTCAATTGCCTCACCGAGCCACCCGCAGGGTCGACAACGTAGACCTGCTCGACACCATCTAGCATCGCATCTGCTACATACACGATGTGGTTACCATCAGGACTAACGCGTACGTCTTGAACATCGCCCTCCGAGACTAATGGACTGTTCAGTCGCCCGTTTTGTCCGGGACCATCAACAATTGATTGCAGAAACGCCTCGACGTTGACAATGCCGCCACTTCGCAGCTTGCCCGCCAGTGAATCGGACGGCGTTGCCGAATTCAGTAGTGCTCGCTTGAGCTCGGCAGGTGTTGCATTGGGTGCGATCGACCAAGCAAGCGCCAGCGCACCGGATACTACTGGAGCCGACATACTCGTCCCGCTTAGTTCCGAATAGCTGTCGCCTCTTGCTGTACTTAGTATCGACATACCAGGCGCTGCAATGTCGACTTCCGTGTTACCGTAGTTTGAAGAAGAGGTTAGCGTTCCGTCTGCCTGTACGTTTGCGACTACGATGATGTTGTCGTGCGGGTACTCGGCCGGGAACGATTGATGCGTAGATTGATCAATGTCTTCGCCAGAGTTGCCAGCCGCCGTCACGAGCATGATGCCCGCTTCACCAGCAGCTTGAATCGCGTTGCTAATGGCGGCACTTGGAAGTGAGCTTGCGAAACTCGCGTTGAGGACACGAACATTGGCTTCACCGCTTTGCCGGAGCATGGTCGCATAATTGATGCCCGCCGCGATGTCCGCGTTGCTCCCAGTCCCATCGGCCTCCAAGACCTTCAACCCGAGCAACGACACATCCCAAGCGATTCCGCTTGTCCCGACGCCGTTGTCGCCTTGGGCGCCGATGATGCCCGCGACGTGCGTGCCGTGACCGTTGTCGTCTTGCGGCGAGTCGTCGGAGTTTACAAAGTCCTTACCATGAACCGTACTGCCTGCCTGTGAACCGTTCCAAACATTGTCGCGCAGGTCGATATGATTGAAGTCGAAACCGGTATCGAGCAGGCCAACAACAACCTCTTCGCTACCAGTTGTAATGTCCCAAGCTCCAGCCAATCCTAAAGAGAATGCCGCTGTCTGATAATCCTGAACCTGATCCGAAAACCTTGGATCGTTGGGTAATGAGAGTGACTCGACGACTGTCGCTGGCTCAAAGAAGCTCACGCGCGCATCGTCACCCAGGGCAGCCACCACTTTTTCCGCATCGACACCAGACGAAAACGTCACCGAAACCAAGCCTTCCATTCCTAGTCCGCGAATACGCTCCGCTCGCAGTCCAACCGCTTCTAATGCTACCGAGACATCCCCCAGAGACTGAATGTGCCCGGTCGCCACTTGGCCAAATTGAATGATCCAGTCGCGATCCATGACTTCGATCGACTGCCCCATCCAGGAAATCGTAGCAAGCGAAGGACCGGTCGAGATCGAAGCGATCGAGAAGTTGCGCGGTTCCGAAGGGATAGCTACGCCAAACCACTTGTCGCTGACTTGCGGAGTCCACGCGCCCGAGGTGTCCAGAACCGGAGTTGCAGTTTGTTGAATCGATTCGCTCGTCACGATGCAGGCTTGTACTTCCGGCGTCGCGACCTCGGCGGGGACGGCAAGTAGCGGCGAGTCGTGGGCAATGCCAAAATCGGCGTTGAAGAGCGTACGGGCTTCAACTTGCTCAAGCAGCAGACCACGGCGCGTGTCGCGGCGTCGCTTTCGTCTTGCCGCGAAAAGCCGTTGAAAGAAACTGCGTCGTCGATTGCCTGACTGTGATTTGCGTGCCATTGGAAGACCCGTCGTGTTAGTAGTTGGGGAGATGGAACTTCGACTAGCCGGGCACTCGCTCAGGCGACGGTGGCACCGCCAAAAAATTGAACAAGAAAATGAAACGGGCCACCGATCGGTGGCCCGCAGTCGATAGAATCTCCAACGCAAGATTCAGCAGTCACATCAAGTTGCAGGTTCAGCGCGCCTTAATCCCTCCTGCTGCTCCCGAAGTTGCAGGCAAGCTACCACCGCCAATTGAATCGCTGGCGATCGAAAAGGTGATGTGGACCGTTCGCGCACTGTGTACGCCGGAACCAAACGGTCAATTATTGGCTGCGTCCAAGTTCCCAATCACCGTGAGTGCAAAAAATCCGGTAAGCAAAGCAAATGGAAAGGCTGCCCGGTCGAGTGATCGTCCATGTGAGTTTAAGCTGAGTTACCATGACATCGAGCGCAACTAATTGGTAGCTGACGTAACAGAACGCCGTTAAGTTGCATACACAGCGTAGCAACGCATTACGCGGTCGACGCCAGAACGGAGTTTGTCTTTCCGCGACTCACCTCCGCTTCGCGTACCAACCCAAAATCATTGCAATCACAAATGACATAACGAACGACATGACCCAGGAGTGGCTCAAGCCAATCCCGAAGATCGCCACGAAGTAGCCGACGAAGAGTCGTAACGTAGTTGCCCCAATCCCAAGGGGACCGACATTGTCTGAATGCGGGACGGCGATCGTTCGTGCCGACTTCGACCGTAGCCCCAATTGCCCCTCGGGAACCCGTTCGTCAATTTGTTCGCGGCAGGCCGGGAACGTCGCATCGAGCGACGATTTCCGTAAAAAACTGCAATGGAGCGATTGGATTGTAGTCATCGATTGACTCCTCGTGAGTTGGGTGAGATCACTCATCTAATCAGCCTCTCGAGTGAGTATCCATTGAACCGCCACAAACAACGCAACAAACTTCAAAAACTCGGACGTGAGTTTGAATTTCACACTGATTCGTACGAAACGAGTCGCACTAAACAAGTAGTTGCAAGTTGCCCGTCGGTCTAGCTACACTTGGGGGCCGTTTGAGCAACCCCTTGATCACGGAGTCTCTTAGCGTGGGAATGTTCGTGGCCGTTGGGTTCTGCGGCGAGACTCTCGCAAATTGAGGCCCACCCGACCCGAAGCCCGGATGTTCAAATGAGCATGTCTCCATCGACGGATCGCAATTTGCTCGTGGGCATTCTGGCCCTGCAGATGGATTTCGTCAGCCGCGACCAGTTGCTGGCGGCGATGAATGCTTGGTTGCTCCTGAAAAGTCAGCCGCTGGAGCAGATTCTGTTCGACAATCAGGCTTTGTCGGCCGATACGATGGCTCTGCTGCAAGCATTGGTGACAAAGCACCTTGAGTTGCATGGAAACGACGCCCGGAAAAGCCTTCAGTCGCTCAGCTCGATCGGTGAGCTACGGGGCGAACTGCAGTCGCTGTCCGATCCTGACATCTATGCGACTGTCGCCCACATAGGGTCGCCGCCGCTGGCCGCAGATTCCGAACTGGACCATCTTGAAACGCAGATCGACGGCATTTGCGATGCGTTTGTCCGAGCCTGGCGAGACGGCGAGCGACCGAGGATTGAAGATTATCTGGACCAGGTAAGCGATTCAGGATGCGAAGGACTCCTCCAAGCACTAGTCCGTGAAGAAGTGCGGCTGCGGATGCAGGCAGGTGACAGTGCTTCGACACAGGAGTACTTCCTTCGCTTTCCCGGTCATCCTGAGGCGATCGAGCTTGCCTTTGCCACTCAACAGCGATACCCCCTGCGCAACATTCAACGCGTCTCATCCTTTGGATCGGACGCGGCCATACGCTTTCGAGTGATCCGCCCACATGCCAAAGGCGGTTTGGGCGAAGTGCTCGTCGCGCGCGATACAGAACTCAATCGCGAAGTGGCGCTTAAGCAAATCCAGACGCAACTGGCCCACGATACAGACAGCCGGTCGCGTTTCGTGCTGGAAGCGGAAATCACCGGCGGCTTAGAGCACCCGGGCATCGTTCCCGTCTACGGCTTGGGCCAATACGCCGATGGCCGGCCGTTCTATGCGATGCGATTCATCCAAGGGGACAGCCTGAAAGAAGCCCTCGATCGGTTCTATCGGCCAGACAAACTGGACACGGATGATGAAAAATCGTCTTCTTCTGGCACGTCCGCCGTCCGGCTCGCTGCGTCTGCCTTCTCGTCCCTTGAGTTTCGCAAATTGCTGGGCCGATTCGTCGATGTCTGCCAGGCGATCAGCTATGCCCACTCGCGCGGCGTCCTGCATCGGGACTTGAAGCCCGGCAACATCATGCTGGGGAAGTATGGCGAGACGCTGGTGGTGGATTGGGGTCTGGCAAAGGTCCGAGGCCGCGGGGACTCGCAGAGTTCCAGCGAGGAAACCACCCTCCGCCCCGCCTCGGGCAGCGGCGTCGCGCCGACGATGATGGGCAGCGCCATTGGGACTCCCGCCTACATGCCGCCCGAGCAGGCCGCAGGGCGGCATGACGAACTTGGTCCCGCCAGCGACGTCTACAGCCTGGGCGCCACCTTGTATCACTTGTTGGCGGGCAGGGCTCCGTTTACTGCTCGCGATCTGGCCACCGTGATACAGGACGTGCAACACGGGCGTTTCCCGCCACCAAGATCGCTGCAGCCCGATGTTCCACGACCTTTAGAAGCCGTCTGCCTGAAATCGATGGCATTGAAGCCAACCGAGCGTTATGGCTCGCCACAAGAATTATCGGACGACATCGAGAAGTTCTTGGCAGACGAGCCGGTTAGCGCCTGGCCGGAACCGTTCACCATCCGCGCCCGCCGCTGGGTGAAACGCAACCAGACGTTCGTCACCGCCACCGCCGCAGCCGTCCTGATGGCTGTCGTCACGCTGTCCGTGATGTTTGTCGTTGTGACCGGCCAGAACGAGCAACTGGCCGACCTGAACCGGGATCTGTCCGACTCGATCACCCGCGAAACGACCGCTCGCGAGACCGCCGAAACCAACGCGGAACTCGCGCGGCAGAACGAGCAACGCGCCATCGCTGGCGAGCAACTCGCAAAGCAGAACGAAGCCCGCGCCGTCGCCGGTGAACAGGACGCCAGGGAGCAGCGGGACGCGGCCACGACCGCTCGGCAGTTGGCCGAAAACAACGCCACCGCCGCCACTGAGCAGAGCCAGCTCGCGCTGAGCACGCTCAACGCCGTGATCTTCGACATCCAGCGCAGCCTGGAAGACATCCCCGGCGGAGCCTCCGTACGCAACCGCCTGCTGGTCAGCGTCCTGCCGCAACTGGAGAAAGTCTCCAATCAGTTCGCGAGCAAATCCGCCATCGACCGCAACACGATGGCCGCGCTGACCTACCTGGCCGACACCGTCCTGCAACTCGGCACCGTGGGACAGGCTTCCAGCCGGTCATTTGTCGGTCCGGCTTCCAGCCAGCCGGGCACTTCGTCGGACGATGCTGCAGTCGCTGCAGTTGATCTGGGCCGGAGTGCCGCTGCTCCAACTCCCGAATCCCGCTCTGCCGCCCTCACCGCCGAACGGCTCTACCAGCGTGCCCACGAGATCGCGAAACAGCTCGCCGCCACATACCCCAACGAGACGACCGCCCAACACGATCTGTCGATCTCGTTCATCAAACTCGGCGACGTGTTTCGGAAACTGGGTCGCAATGCCGAGGCCCTCACGCAATATGAAGACGGTTTGAAGATCCGTCGCGTGCTGGCTGAGGCAGATCCCAGCGATGCTCAAAAGCAGCGTGATCTGTCGCTCTCGTTCGATCGAATCGGCGACGTGTTCCTGACGCTCGGTCGCACCGCCGAGGCCCTCACGCAGTATGAAGACGGTTTGAAAACCCGTCGCGTGCTGGCCGAGGCAGATCCCAGCGATGCTCAAAAGCAGCGTGATCTGTCGCTCTCGTTCGATCGAATCGGCGACGTGTTCCTGACGCTCGGTCGCACCGCTGAGGCCCTCACGCAGTATGAAGACGGTTTGAAGATCCGTCGCGTGCTGGCCGAGGCAGATCCCAGCGATGCTCAAAAGCAGCGTGATCTGTCGCTCTCGTTCGATCGAGTCGGCGACGTGTTCCTGGCGCTCGGTCGCACCGCCGAGGCCCTCACGCAGTGTCAAGCTGCGTTGAAGATCAGTTGGGAGCTGGCCGAGGCCGATCCAAGCAACGCGGAGAAGCAGGGCGATCTGTCGCACTCGCTCGATCGACTCGGCAACGTGCTCCTAAGCCTCGGTCGCACCGGTGAGGCCCTCACGCAATATGAAAATGCATTGAAGATCCGTCGCGTGCTGGCCGACGCCGATCCCAGCGACGCTCAGCTGCAGCGCGATCTGTCGGTCTCGTTCGGCAATCTCGGCTACGTGTACCTCACGCTCGGTCGCACCGCAGAGGCCCTCACGCAGTATGAATCTGGGTTGAAGATCAGTCGCGAGCTGGCCGACGCCGACCCCAACGACTTCGGAGCCCAACGCGATCTGTGGGTCTCGTTCCACAATCTCGGCGACGTGTTCCTAAACCTCGGTCGCACCGACGAGGCCCTCACGCAATATGAAGACGCATTGAAGATCAGTCGCGAGCTGGCCGACGCCGATTCCAGCGACGCTCAGAAGCAGCTCGATCTGTCGGTCTCGTTCGGTCAACTCGGTGACGTGTTCTTGACGCTCGGTCGCATCGACGAGGCCCTCACGCAGTATGAAGCCAGATTGAAGATCAGTCGCGTGCTGGCCGAGGCCGATCCCAGCAACGCTAAGAAGCAGCTCAATCTGTCGATCTCGTTCTCGCGACTCGGCGACGTGTTCCTGAGGCTCGGTCGCACCGACGAGGCCCTCACGCAGTATGAAGCCGGGCTGAAGATAAGCCGCGTGCTGGCTGAAGCCGATCCCAGCGACGCTCAGAAGCATCTCGTTCTGTCGGTCTCGTTCGCGGGCCTCGGCGACGTGCTCTTGACGCTCGGTCGCACTGCCGAGGCCCTCACGCACTATGAAGCCGGGTTGAAGATCCGTCGCGTGCTGGCCGAGGCCGATCCCAGCGACGCCCAGAAGCAGTGGGACTTGATGGACAGCCACCGCCTTCTCGGCGAGGTCGAGGTACAGGCTGGTCGCTTCGAGTTGGCTCAGTCGCGTTTTCGGACCGCGATCGAGGTGCTCGACCGGATGATTGCTAACCGCCAAAGCGTCGCCGCCTCGAAACAGGAAAAGTCCGTCCTGGAACGCCGATTACGATTCTGCAAAGCCGCCGTGATCGCCACTGGAGATTGGACCACGATCCTCAAAGCATACGCCGCTGTTCTGCCCAATCTGCTGCCCCTCCGAGCCATTGGACTGGCCAAACGCGGCCAATGGGCCGATGTCGCTCAGGCAGCCGCGAAGCTGGAAGAACTGGCGGCTACGGCTCCAGACGGGACGAGCAATGAGCAGAAGGCCGGTCTGCTCTACAACGCCGCATGCGGCTACGGGTTGTGCGTGAAGCTGGTCTCCGGCTGGGACGGGTGCGGTCAGTTCCCGCTTGCCGCGCCCGTGGAACTGACCACGGAGCAGCAGGTCGAGCGTGACAAGTTCACCGCCCGAGCGCTCACCGCCCTGCAAGCTGCCATCGCCGCCGGTTATGACGACTTCGGTCACCTGCAGCAGGACGCCGACCTGGCCGCCCTGCGCGAGCACTCCGACTTCCAGGCCCTGCTCCCCCCGCTCGCCAACGACAAGTAAGAGTGAAACCGCCAGGAGCGCAGAAAGCAGGCAGGAAAACTGGGACACGCACCGACATGAATCCCCCAGGTTAAACTTCCTCTTCACGATGCCCGTCTCCCGCCCGGCGAGCCAATTGAGGTGAAGTCATTTCGTGAGCGTTGCCGTTGCGTAGTAACTTGCAATGGTTGCGTCCCGCAATTGATTCTAGCTACAATTGCGGGCTATTTGATTCCATCGTCGAATGGGGACTGTGACATGCCTCACGAAGGTTCGGTGACGCAGTGGTTACGCGAGTTCAAAGAGGGCGACCAGTACGCAGCCGCTAAGCTCTGGGAGCGGTATTGGCGGCGGATGCGCGGCTTGGCGCACAAGCAGCTTGGCAACGCACGGCGCCGCGTTGCTGACGAAGAAGACGCGGCGCTCAGCGCGTTCGCGGACTTTTGTGAGCAGGTCAAAGGCGATGGGTTCAAGAAGGGGCTTGAAGATCGCGAGGATCTGTGGCAGGTACTCGCGCTGCTTACAAAGCGCAAAGCAATCGATCACTTCCGTAAAGATCAACGTCGCGGTGAAGCTGGCGAGTCGGTGCTCAAGTCACCACACGAGTCGCAAGTTGCGGGAGCACAAAATGTCGAAGCTCGCGGCGATGTGACTCCGGATGCAATCCTTCAATCGATGGAGGAATTTGATCAACTCCTCCACATGCTGCCAGATGATCAAACGCGGCAAATCGCCTGTCTCAAGCTGGAAGGCTTTAACAATCACGAGATCTCAGATCAAGTTGGTTGCGCGCTGCGAACCGTTGAACGGCGGATTGGGCAGATCAAGGCCAAATGGGCCGAGGAACTTGGCGTCGATACGCAATAGTGGCACCCGTTGGTGAACACAAAGGTAAACCCAATGGGGAAGCGGATCATTCGCAACTCGACTTGCACTCGGGAAAGTCGTCGGCGATTTCTACCATAGGGTAAAAAAAGTCGGCCGAACGCTAACTGCAAGGTTTCATTGATTCTTCACGCTCTTGGCTGTCGACAATCTCGGTCGCCGCAGGCGGCGTCAAGCTTTTACTAAACCGAATACTCACCGTTCATCTCATCGACACGTCGCAACGATTGGGCCGAGGACATTGACCGTTGGCATTCGCGAGCCGATGGTGAAGAATTTCACCTTTCACCGAACCGTGGCCAACTCTTGCAATTCGTCCTTCAGCCTTGGGAACTGATGCTGGTGATTCTCGCCGGTTGGATCAACCGTCAGCAGCAAGAATCAAATGACTACCTCCGCACAGAGAACCAAGTGCTCAAAGAGCTTGTTGGCAAGAGACGCATCTTGCTCAATGACGACCAACGTCGAAGGCTTGCCGTCAAAGGCAAAATACTCGGACGGAAGCGACTCGAAGAAGTTGGCACGCTGTTCACGCCTGACACAATCCTACGATGGCATCGGAAGCTCGTTGCTGCCAAACATGATTACAGTGACCGGCGAAAGAAAGTCGGTCGACAGGCACTCTCGCACGAGATTGTCCAGCTTGTAGTTCGAATGGCCACAGAGAATCCCGCGTGGGGATACGACCGAATTGCTGGTGCAATACAGAATCTTGGTCACGACATTTCCGATCAGTCCGTCGGCAACATTCTTAAGCAACACGGGATAGAACCGGCGCCCGATCGCGAGCGAACGACAAGTTGGGCAACTTTCGTCAAAACACATTGGGATGTGCTGGCAGCCATCGACTTCACGACAATCGACGTCTGGACCAAAGGCGGTCTCGTCACTTACTACTTGCTGTTCGTAATGGAACTGAAGACGCGACGGGTTCACTTTGCTGGCTGCACAGTTCAACCCAACGAGGCATGGATGAAGCAGACCGCCCGCAACCTGACGAACTGTGAAGATGGCTTCCTCATTGGCAATCGCTACCTGCTCATGGATCGCGACACCAAGTTCTGCGAGTCATTCCGCGACTTTCTTGGCCATGAGGGCGTCGAAGCGGTGCAGTTGCCTCCGAAGAGTCCCAACTTGAACGCCCATCTCGAAAGGTTCATGAGAAGTATCAACGAAGTGTGTTCTTGGGACCCCGGTAGTCGGGGAAGTTTTGGAAGAGGTGGAGGTGACCGATCCGAGTCACCCTCTCTTTGGACAGCGGTTTAAGGTCCATTCTGTTACCGGCGGAGATACGCATTCGGCGCGCGTCTATGTGGTCTTTCGCGGTGACCACCGCCTGATGATTCTGCGCGAAGCCACCAATCTTTCCGTGTTGGAGCGGATCGCACCACGCGCGAAACTCTCGACGAGTGCTGTCAAGGAGTTCCTTGCCCTCGTGAAGGAGTACGAGCTGTGTCGATCCGCCCACGTGAAGTCTGGCCGCGTCTCGAAGCGGCGTGCCAAGAAGAAATCATCACCGAAATAAACCACATTCTCATGGAGGTTCTCGATGAACACTTCCGAGTTGATTCTCCCGGCTCATCTAACTCGACGCGCGGTCATCTACATCCGCCAATCCACAGCGCAGCAGATGACCCACAACCAAGAGAGCTTGAAACTTCAGTACGCTTTGAGGCAGCGCGCTATCGAGCTCGGGTGGCCTGAAGCAGGCGTTGACGTTGTTGATGTCGACTTGGGGCGCAGTGGTGCGACGACCGAGGGACGCGTCGGATTTCAGGAGTTGGTCGCTGAAGTTGCTTTGGGTCAGATCGGCATCCTGATCGCCTACGATGCAACGCGTCTGGCCAGGAACTGCTCCCATTGGTATCAACTGCTCGACCTGTGTGGACGGGCGAGTTGCTTAATTGCCGATCGCGACGGTGTGTATGATCCGTCGTCGGTCAATGGCCGGTTGCTGTTGGGGCTGAAAGGTCAGATCTCGGAGTTGGAATTGCACACGATCAAAGCTCGTCTGACCGCAGGCGTTCTGAGCAAAGCGAAGCGAGGCGAGTTGGCTGTGATGTTGCCGACGGGACTGGATCGAACGGCGACGGGCGAGGTGGTGAAGACACCGGATCGCGAAGTCCAAGATCGATTGACGTTGATCTTTCAAACGATGCTGCAACAACGAACGGCACCCAAAGTCATGCGTGTGTTGCGGAACCAGAATCTGCTGATTCCTCGTCGTGACCGTGACGGCGCCCTGCAGTGGCGGCAACCGACGACCGGCCAGATCATCAATACGCTGCGAAATCCCGCGTATGCGGGCGCTTTCGCCTACGGCCGTACACGCATCCGCTACGAAAACGGAGTGGCGACGAAGCGACGAGATTACCTGCCGGCAGATCAATGGAAAGCCCTCGTGAAGGACAAGTATCCGGCCTATGTCTCGTGGGAAGACTTTGAGAAAATCGGTTCCATGCTTCGAGATAATCGCAGCGAATACAAACGGCGCATGACACGCGGCGTGCCTCGCGAGGGCAAAGTGCTGCTGCAAGGGATCGCCTACTGCGGTCATTGCGGCCACAAGATGACGATTCAGTATAAGGACAAGCCGCGTTACACCTGCTCGCACCTAGCGTCCAGCGCGGGCGAGCCGATCTGTCAAATAATCTGGTCGGATACAGTCGATCCGCGAGCGTTGGCTTGCTTCTTCGAGGCCCTCTCGGTGGCCGAGATCAATCTGGCAGACCGCACGTTGCAAGAGTCCGATCGCCGCCGCGACGAACTGCTTCGAGTTCAATACCAACAAGTGGAACGCCTGCGTCATGCGGCGCATCTGGCCGAGCGGCAATACCGTCATAGCGAACCCGAAAATCGCTTGGTTACTGCCGAGTTGGAACATCGTTGGGAAGCAGCATTGCGTGAACTTCAATCTGCCGAAGAGGCGCTGGACATCAAGAAGCAGCATAGTCAATGCTGGGCTATCCCCGCCGACCTACTGGAGATGCTCAAGGAGATTGGCGCAGCCTTGCCGGAGTTGTGGAATCAAGGCGTGCTCTCTTGGTCGCAGAAGAAGTCGCTGTTCCGCGGCCTCGTGGAAAAGGTCGTTCTCAAACGCGACAACGACCAAGTGACGATGCGCATCGTGTGGCGTGGTGGCGATGTCACCGAAGAGACGGTTGCTGTAACGGTCGGTCGGTTCGAGCAACTTTCCGATGCCAAGGAAATCGAACAGACCATCATCGCGATGGCCCAACAGCGGCGGACAACGAAACTCACCATCTGCGTGGCCAGCAAGAGTTATCGGCACAAGAAGACCAACGAGCGTCGTCGGAAGAAGTTAATGTACGTGGTTTGGAAAGTGCGTCGCACACCGCGCGAGATTCGCGAGACGTACCGCAAACGATTTGGAATCGAAACGAGCTATCGTCAAATGCACGAAGCACGTATTCGCACCTGCACACGCGACCCGCGTCAGCGGCTGTTGTTTGTGGGCATCGCGTTGGTGCTACGCAACGTGTGGGTGTGGCTGCACATCAAGCTTGCCAAAGGCAAATCGGGAGCAGCCCCCACCTTGTTTCTCGAGCTATTGCGTTTCAAGGAAATGCTGCTGTGGATCACCCAGGTCGTCCAGCGTCTGCTCCATGCCGAACAGTCTCAAGGCATCGACCGACAAGCCTACGAACGACTTGCGCGCCTTAAGCAATGAACTGGCCCCATTGGGAACTACTGACATTGGGATGTGCTGGCAGCCATCGACTTCACGACGATCGACGTCTGGACCAAAGGCGGTCTCGTCACTTACTACTTGCTGTTCGTCATGGAACTGAAGACGCGACGTGTTCACTTTGCTGGCTGCACAGTTCAACCCAACGAGGCATGGACAAAGCAGACCGCCCGAAGCCTGACAAACTTCGAAGACGGCTTCCTCAACGGCAAACGCTACTTGCTCATGGATCGCGACACCAAGTTCTGCGAATCGTTTCGCGACTTCCTTGGCAACGAAGGCGTCGAAGCGGTGCAGTTGCCTCCGAAGAGTCCCAACTTGAACGCCCACCAAGAAAGGTTCATGAGAAGTATCAAATCCGAATGCTTCAACAGAATGATCTTCTTCGGCGAAAACATGTTGCGAACTGCTGTTCGCGAGTATCTTTCCCACTATCACAGCGAAAGAAACCACCAGGGACTCGAAAACACGATCATCGATCTCGACGAAGAAGTCAGGCAGATCGCTGGCAACATTGAATGTCGTGAGCGGTTGGGCGGCATGTTGCGATACTACTACCGCGACGCCGCGTAGCTGGTGATCGAAGCCAAAACGCAGTGCGTCTCTACGCAACCGGTCCGCGCCAGCAGCGGCGCCAACCCTACTGACCTTCTGATTCAGCCGCAGCACAACCGAATCAGACGCCAGATCGGCTGAGATCCAATTGCTTTCGTGATGCTAAAGCCAAGCTTTCAAAGAGCGAAGTGTTCGTTCGATTTGCTTTACCGTACGCGGTGTTCGTAAGATGTTTTGAACTCGATTTCGCTCGCCAATTCATCCTTCATGCGAGTTCAGTCAGCGTCGCTGAGCCCGCACGTTACGAAACGTCAGCGAAGCTCCTCAGACGCTGCCGTCAGCTCACGGGCAAGTTCTTGCCAGCGTGGATCCCGTTTCCAAGAAGACGATGAGGAGAGTTTCTCGCGAAGCGACGTATAGTCAACATCGGGCCCTTTAATTCGCAATGCGTGGAGGAGGTTGACAATCAGTTGGTCCTCAAACGGCCTCGCGTCTGGGGTCCCCGCCATTTCGACGTGGAATTCGAGGCTCGCTTCCAGTAATTGCTCAATCTCACCCTTTGCGTAGGCTTCCAGCGTAGATTCGAATGAGTCACAGATCGCGATCCGTTTCGCCGCGTTTGATCGCGACGACGTGTCGGCCTCACGTGGGAACAGTGCCGACTTCTTCCATGGTTCAATCCGCTCCAGCAGCGGAAAAATGTCCTGTTCGGCGAGCCCTGGCAAGAGCTGGTAGGCGCGGCGGACTTCGTGATCGCGTGCGTCGATGTCGCCTTGTTCCTGGCAGGCGATTGCGTCGTTGACAGCGCGCGTTCCTTGCGCAAGACGCAAGGCGAGACGAACTTCGCTGGCTTGCGCACGGAGTGTCGAGGCGTGCGTTTTGGTCATCGTGGTGACGGCAGCGATTAGACGCGATTTAGCTTCAAGATTCATTGCCTTGGAAACGCGGCCCTTGCGAGTGGCCGTCAGCGAATCTTGTAAGAGCATTTGAATGCTGGCCACTTCCTCGTCAAGCGATGTCAGTAGTTGGAGTCGTTCACGCATATCGTTGAACCGAGATTGGTGAGTCGCGAGTCGCTCGCCATGTTCGGCGAGCATCGCCTCGGCGGTCGCGACATCTGCGCGGGCGGCCGCGAGATCGCCGTCACGCAAAGCGGAGGCAAGCCTACCCAGCAGTCGCAGGAACTCCGACGTGGTCGAATCAGTATTGGGCGGTTCGGGCGCCAATCGCCCGCGAAGTTCGACGGCTACTTCGGCGAGTCGGACGACGCGGGCATCCCGTTCGGCGGCTCGCTGGGCCACCAAATCTAGCCGCCACAAACCGGCCTGGATCAAGGCCTCCTGCGGTCGTTGATTCGCGAGTAACGACTCGATCATATCAGCGGTGATGGGATTCAATTCCACGAGCAGCGAAGGGATCATGGCTTCGAGTTGCGTGCGTCGTTCGTCCTCGTCAGCGACTCGCAACGCGCTGAGTACTTCGAGCCAATCCCTGGCGCTGCGCAGCGCCAACTCGGGATCCGCGAGCGACTTCAATTCCGCAATGTGAGCCAGCATCGGCTGCTCCGCATCCGTCAGAATACGCCGAGTCATCTCGGAAAGCAGCCGATATCGTTCGTCGGAGTCGTCGATTGCGGCCTTTCGTATCGTCTGCTCCCAGGCACGAGCGAGCATCAAGGCCCGGAACGGATCGGGGTTGTCCGCCAAGGCGGCAATCACTTCAGGCGTAATCACCGCAGCATCGACTTCATCCGCAGCTGGTGTCGGCCCGGCGGGCCCGACGCGATGCAGGATCGAGCCATCCTGCAAGTTGGTCGCTACCGGCAAATCGTGCCGCAGCACATTGCCGATGATAACTGAGGCAAAACCAACAACGATCGCCGCGATTGTTGTGAGGACTAATTTGATCCCACGCGACGAGCTGGTCGGTCTGCGCAAAGGTGAGGTGACTGCTTCGTCGTCCTCAGCAAAGACGCGGGCGAACTGAGATCGTCGAGACAGCGAACGCGTCACGGGCACACCAGAACCACAGGAGGGGCAGTACAGTGTCTGCGAGAGATCCCTCAGCGTGACTTCAATTTCCCGGCCGCATAAGCAATGCACGGACTTGAGGACCCGTTCCTGTAGATCCGCAGGCAACTCGGGAGAGAAGGCGGAGTCATCGGTCACGGTCGATGATGATTGGTGTTCGGGCATCGCGTCGACCGTTGGTATGTTCATACCCGTGCCGCACGAATCACAGTAGACCATCTGGCCACGATCAATATCCGAAAACCGAACATTCCCGCCGCATTGGCACCGCAGCACTTGATCGGATTGTTGGGGGTCATCTGAAGCCGAAGTCATAATCGCACGCTACCGCCTCCACCCCCGCCCAGGATCAAGTCGCGGCCAGCCGCAAACGGAAACCAGCCGACATCGAATCCGTGCTCCCAGGCGATGGCTCTTGCTTCGCGAAACGCCTCGAAGCTGTCGTGGAAGACAATGAATTGTATCACCGTCGATTCGGGAACTGCTTTCCGCAACTCCGTCAAGAATTCTGAGGAATCGGATCGAAGTTGGTCGGGCAATTCGCCCACACCTCCCGGCTTGGGGACTGCGAGCAAGTTGTCCAGTTCCAGTCCGCCAGCGTCATTCAAATGGTAAAGATATCGCAGGTTGAAGTTGCCTTCTGGAACCGCGACATCGATCTCGGAAGGTGCTGCAGTCCGAGCCGCCTTGCGCAGCTCATCTCTGAATTCGGCAGTCGGCTCCGATTTGTTCCGGTGACGCATCACGGCCTCGAAGTCTGGATAGATGACGCGGCCTTCCAGGCACACGAACAGCATTGGCTTCAAGTTGGTTCGCTGCGCCAACGGCGGACGAAACTTGAGTTCTTTGGCACCGACGCGTTCTTCGGACTTGCCTTTCTCGACAGGCGGTGGCGGAGACGACAACTCATCGATCAATCTGGCTATTTCACGGTCGAGGGCCGAGATGTTTCGGGCGAGCAGCGCCGCTTCCCGCTCGGCGGCCACGATACTCTCGGCCAGCAACTGGGCGTGTTGACGAGTCGCGGCGTTTGAGCCTCCTGGGGGCGCGACTCGCCGAACGCTCTGCTCCGCCACGACCGACACGCAGAGACCGAGCACGCACACTCCCAAAAGTATCGGAGTTCGGACGCGGCGATAAGGATGGCGCAGGTTCATTCGCTCGACTCCGGTTGCGTGGCAAACGACTCCGGGGGGGCAAGTCTGCGTTGGACATCGGTCACTTGTTGCGCGACGATTCGAACCTGCTGGCTCGCGTTGTCCAATTGTGCTTGCAAGATGACGACCTGCTCCAACAATTCGTCCACGGGCAACTGCCCCGCCTGAGATTCGCCGACCGAGGCAGGCGTGGGCGCTTTCTGCACCGCCTTGGTCGTAATGCCGACAAGCAACACAACGAGTAGGATGAGCGCACCAACCAGATTCGTAACCGAATCGGTCAAGCCGTCGAAGTTGACGTTCACGCTCTCATTATTTCTGACGTTTGCCATGAGAGTGCGTCTCAGTTTTCTTCGGACTGTGCCAGCAACGACCACTCTTCCGCAAACGGTTCCCAACCGAGATCGATGGCGCTCAGTGCGCTGCTTCGCGGAGGCGGTGGATAGGTCGCGATGATATACTGCCTCGCGACCTCAAATGCTTCGACGCCATTGGGGCGAACCAGGAACAGCAGGTATTCGTTGGCACGTTTCTCGAATGCCGTGCGTAAATGGACCTGAAACGGTGCGGTGGGTGTCGCACTGCGGTCGATCTGCTCGTCCTCGGTTGGGATATCGCGGATTGAGAACCTACGGTCGCCAGGTTGCACGATGAAACCCTCGGCGTCCACTTCGATGAAGCGGGGCTGCTTTTGCCGAACGCCCGGCTCTCGCACGGGAATGAGCTTGCAAACCGGATGCTCGACAAGTTGGACGCCGTCTAGCAATCCGTCTCCAACTGCGAGTTCAGCTTCCGTCCGCTGCAACGCGGCGAGCGCCAACAATTCGTCGCGGCGTTCGAGCAAGCTGCCAAGTTGCTCGGTGCGATCGGCGAGTTCGTTTGCAAGTTCGTCGAGTCGCGATTGGAGTTGAAGGTAATCTTGCTCGGTGAGGCTCGATCCGAGCTCGGTGCGAGGCGAGAGGGCGGCCGCCTGTCTTGCATCGACGATTCGCGTGCTGACGATCAGCAGCATGAACAGGATGAGAACGCCGATCACACAGCAGAGGACGCTGAGGAACGGAAACATGTCAACGGTGATAGATTTTGGCCGACTTTTCATGGTCGTGAGATGCGTGAGAGGAGGGGTCACTCATTGCCGGAGTGGTGGTCCGGGTGACGAAACTCGGTCGTGCGATGTGGGTCGTCGATCTTGAGCGTCTCGCGCACGGCAAGAAACTCGCGACATTGCTGGATGTTGTCAAGCAGCGCCTGTTGCAATTGCTGCCCGACTTCCAGCACCTTTTTCATTTCGGAATTCATGGTTTCGTTCGATTGCGCCAATATCAGTGAAGCTTCTCCGGTTCGTTCGAAGATCTCGTCCAAGACTTGATTCAATTCGCGCATTCTGTCGATGCGGCTCGCGTCAGACTCCGACAGTCGGCCCTGGACATCTACCGCGATCTTGGCGAAGTCGCCGCCGATCACTCGGCCGAGTTCGCTCACACGAACCTGCCATTCGGCCAGCCACCTTTGATGTTCCTGGAAGGCACCTTCCAAGGCATCCCGTACGACTTCCGGCAAGTCATCTTCGGCAGCCTCGTCCGTGAGTCGGCGTAGCAGTGATTCATTGGCGAACTCCTGGATGCGATCCAACATACGGTATTCTATCTTGCGAAGTGCCTCGGTGGGAAACAGCAGAACGATCGCCATGCATAGTGCGATCAATGTGGTATCGAACGCCGTCGACAGGCCGGCGACGACCTGCTCCATGCCAGCCATCAAGGCGTCGCCCGTACCGCTGCCCGACGAATCACCGCCGAGCGAGCCCTCGAGCGCTCCCACCGCCGCACTGATGCCGACCACCGTGCCGATGAAGCCGAGTATCGGAACGGCCCAGATGAACGCCCGCAACAAGGTGTATCCCGCATCGACTTGGGAAGCGTCAATTTCCGCTTGTGTAGTGAGATACTCCTGCACTTCCGGGACGCTGTTACGGGAACGAAAGTGATCCAATGCCCCGTAGATTCGGCGTCCGAGAATGCTGAAGCGTTGCGGAATTGGCGAGCGATCAAGATGCTGAAGGAACTGGTCGACATTGTCCGGTGTGATCTCGACACCGATCTTAAGTGGAATCAGCTCGAGTTCCAACTCCGCATAGCTGCGTTGTGTCTTGACCGACAAGTACTTGAGACCCAAGATTGCCAACCCCCAGGCAGTGACCAAAGTTGTCACGTAGGGAATCACGCTGGCACCCAGGAACAATTTGGTGAAGGGGTAACTCTTCAAAGGCAGGAGTATCCCGCCATAGAGAATTGCAGTGGCGGCCGCTCCGTAGACGCCAGCCAGCAGCGGCGATGGATCCGTCGAGGACCATGTGCGGGAATGGATCGACGACTTGTTGGCTTCAGATTCCGGGTGCAGCGACGTTAGCGAAGCCTGTTGCTCTGCCCCCGGTTTGATCACCACCAAGCTGCGGCACACCTGACAGCGACCCTCGCGGCCAATGTGGTCGCTGGAGGCGACCATTTGATTCTGGCACTTCGGACAGACGACGATAATTCGAGCCGACATAAGCGACGGTCTCCTGGTACCGCTGAACTTTTGTTCGCGAAATACGAATCGATTCAATCCATTTCGATCACGCAGCGGAAGCCCGTGTCTTTCTTGGCAAAGTCCAATCCGTACCGTGTAAACATGGGTGCTAGAGCGTAGACCGCGCCAAGACCCTCGAAGGTTCCTCCCTTTACCATTCGGTATGGGGCATCGTCCTGATAGAAGGTTCCACGGACAAACTCCGATGCGTTTCCGGCGAGGTTATAAACCTGATAGGGACTGATGTCGCGGGGCGTCGACTGGACGGGTGCGGTAGTCTTGTTTCCGGCGGGCGGCGTGTCGTGGACGTGGATCCACGTGACCTCGTAAGTGTCACCCCACGGGAAGAGATGATCGCTGTCGCCGCGAAACGCTCGCGTCCATTGTTCGCGAGTCGGCAGCTTTTTACCTGACCAATCGGCATAGGCCTGTGCGTCGTTGTAAGTAATATTGACGACCGGATGTTGTTCCTTGCCGGGCGGTGGCGATCCATCGACCCAGTACGACGGTACGTTGTGCCGTGTTTCGTTTACAAATTTGGCGTACTCGGAGTTCGTGACTTCATATTGATCGATCGAGAACTCAGCGACATCCACCTCTTCGAGAGGCGATTCGAGACACGTGGCGACCATCGCGTCGATGACATCCGCCGAGAAACTGAACTGGCCGAAGTACCGACGCAACGTGCTTTCTTCGTTACCCAGTCGCACCTTCCCGGCCGGCACCGGCACCATTCCCGAGTGTTCAATCTTGAGTTCGAGTTGAGGCGAGGGCGGGCCGCTGGATTGACCAAGGACGAAGATCGTCAAGCCAAGCAACGCGAGCAACAACGCGATGCTGCCACCCAACCATCGGCGACGCTGGTCTGGTATCGAATCGATGGGCATCGCCTGCAAGAGTGGCACGAGGTCGATGGTGGGCTCGGGTGAGCCGGGATCCGGTTGCGATCGAGTGCTGGAGAGACTCACATTATCCCATGTCTCGGTGTCTTCCGGTTGGTGGTTCCTGAGAACGTGTGTAATCGCTTTGGACATCTGTTGTGCGTCTGCGAAGCGGTTCCCCGCGCGGATGGCCATCGCTTTGTCGATCAATGCGACGACCTCATCGGGAAGGTCCGGGACGAACTCGCGGATCGGTCGCGGTCGCGTGCCTTTGGCAACTCGTCGTATAACTTGCAGCGTTGAGCCTTCAAAGGGACGCTGGCCGGTGATCAGGCTGTAGAGCGTCGCACCCAGTGAATATATGTCGCTGCGATGATCGACGCGATGGCCGCGGCATTGCTCGGGCGACATAAACGGTGGCGTGCCCAAAAGGTCGCCCGTCGACGTCAAGTCGGAGGCATCGTCACGGACCAAGCCAAAGTCCATGACATATACATCGGGAGTGGAGGCGAGCATGATGTTCGAGGGCTTGATGTCACGATGCACCAGACCTTGCTGATGGACCGCGTGCAACCCCCGCGCCGCCAGCCGAATAATCTTTAAGGCGGGATACCACGGCAACATCGTCCCATGGTCCCGCATCAACTCGGACAGGTCTTGCCCTTCGACGTACTGCATGACAAGAAACAACAACCCGTTGTCATCGCCGGCGGTATAGATCGTAACGACGTTCTGATGATTGATCAGTGCTGCCTTGCGAGCCTCCTTTAGGAAGCGCTCTTTCTGATGCCTCCCGTAAGTATCGCCGCGGGGAACTTTCAGCGCGACGCGTCGTCCGAGTGTGAGATCCTCGGCCTCGTAAACCTCTGCCATGCCGCCCCGCCCTAGAAATCTCACGACACGAAACGCAGCGACTTGCTGGCCAATCGCTAGTTGGGGCGTAATCTCGAGATTTTGACCCATGATTCATTCCGAGCGAACAAGTGTCACCTCGTATCTACCTGAAACCACCAGTCGGTGCGATCGACTCCTCGACAGGGGTTATCGACTACAAGCTATCCGCCGCACCTACCCGATGCAAGTATTTGCGCTATTCGAGGCATTTACCAAAGTAATCGTTCAATTCGGATCTTGCCCGACTTATCGACACCGCCAACGCCCCTTCAGAAATCCCCAGCTCGCGTCGGATCGTAACATAATCCTTGCCGGCGAGAATGGCGATACAGACATCCCGTGAGCGGCCCTTCAGCGCTTGGATCGCGTCGGCTGCCGCCAAACGGTCGAGCTGCGACGAACGACGTTCCGAGTTGGAGCGGGGGCGATATAGCCGTTCGCGGACATCGCGCCGCATTCGAGTGCGCGCGACATCGAATATGATCCAACGAATCGCGCGACAGAAGAACGCGATGCCTACCTGTTGCGATACACGGTCGCGCCGCCATGCTTTGCGACACTTGAGATAGGCCAAGTGCACGAAGTCTTCCGCGTCACCGAGCTGTCCGGCGTGGCTTCGCGAGTAGGCGACGAGATGTGCGTAACTGTGCTCGAACGCTGCATCGAACGCTGCATCGGTGGTGGGAGTTTGAATCGACATGTTGTCTTTCCGTTCTAAAGCGATCACACTTGGAAACCATGTAGCCACGATTCGCCCGTTTACAACCTATTGATACTGGCAGCACGAAGTTGGAAAAAAAATCCCACGAAAACGCCAATTTGCCGCCCGACGCGTATTCTGACCCGCCTTTCATTGCGCGCCACGCCGATGCGTTTCCAGAAACGAAGAGCGACGTGCTCCGAGCGGCAGGTGAGGGGGAATGGCTGGCGTTTTTCGATGAGTATCTCAAGCCGTGTTGGCGAGAAATCGTCATTCGCTGCCGTCTCAACCGAATTCCGCTAGAGAATGCGGACGATCTTTTCCAAGAGCTGAACATGCGGCTGCTACGAGAGGGGCGTCTGGGGAAATATGTTCGAGAACTGCTGCGTTCGACGGGAGAGGACCCTGAATTTCGAGGTAACGCGGCAGCCCGGTACTTGGTAGCAAAGTCGAACCCCGCCGGCTCCCCTCGCTTTCGGACCTACCTAAAAGGCATCATTCGCAATCTGATACTCGAGTCGCTCATGGATCGGGGGCGTCAGCCTCTATCCCTCGAACATTCGCTTGGCAATCCGCTCGAACCACGAATCGATGAATCGATCGGAGGTTCGTTGGACCGGCAATGGACGATCCAGTGCTTGGACATGGCGGCAATTCAACTTCTCGCGGAATCGAATGATGCGACTACCAAAGGCAAACGCCGTATGTTCGATCTGATCTACCTGGAGACGGTAGCTGGCCTTTCACAGGTAGACATCGCTAGGCAACTGAATCTCAATCCGAGTACAGTGTCTGATCTGAAACGAATTGCGAGAACACGGCTCGTGGGAATCTTGCGCGAGGTCACCGGCGTAGCCGAACTGAACGAATTGCGCAACATCGTCGCTGGCTCGGCGGAAGCCTTGCGAGCGTCGTTCCAACGTGCTAGACAACATGATTCATCGGAACGACCGTCCAGGAGTTGAACATGATCCAGCGAGGATGTGAAAGCGTCGGGATCGACCTTGGCACCACCTATTCCGCGCTGGCGTACATCGACCCGCAAGGGACTCCGCGAATCGTTTCCGACTCATCGGGCCAGAACGTCATACCCAGCGTCATCTATTTTGACGATGCTGGAATCATTGTCGGCGACTTGGCATTACAGCAGGCCAAGGTTTCCGCCGATCGAGTCGCGCAGTTCATTAAGGTGCGAATGGGTGACGAGTGGAATTACGAGTTTCGAGGTCAGACGCACACGCCCGAGAGTTTGTCGGCGATCATCTTGAAGCATTTAATCAACGAGGCGGAACCACAGATCGGACCGATCTCGCGGGCGGTCATTACGGTTCCCGCGTATTTCACCGAGAGACGCCGCAAGGCCACACAGCAGGCTGGCGAGATCGCCGGACTTCAAGTCACCGGCACACTCAACGAACCGATGGCCGCAACCTTGGCTTACGGCCTGTTTCGTACGGAAACCGAGCAGAATGTCGTCGTGTATGATCTCGGTGGCGGCACGTTCGATGTGACCGTGGTACGAATCTCGCCGAATGAAATCTGCGAACTAGCAACTTGCGGCAATCGGCAGCTCGGAGGCCGTGACTGGGACAATGTCATCGTGGACATGATCGCCGAAGACTTTCAGGCTGTCTACGGATTCGATCCACGCGACGACTTACAAGCCGCACAGGACTTAGTGATCGAATGCGAACGCGCAAAGCGCAATCTTAGTCGCGTCGCCAAGGTTACGGTTCGAGTTCAAGCGGGAGGACAGGCCCACGTCATGGAAATCATCAGTGCAGCGTTCGAGGAACGCACCGCCGATCTGCTCCAGGCGACGCGGCTCACCACGGAGATGGCATTGGAAGATGCGGGGCTGGAGTGGAGTGATATCTCTCGCATCGTTCCCGTGGGAGGCTCAACGCTGATGCCGTCCGTCCGCCGCATGTTGACGCGAGTGAGCGGCATGACGCTGGATGTCGGCGTCAATCCCGTCATGGCCGTCTCGTTGGGTGCGGCAATCTACGCCCAGATTGTCGAGAGCGGACAAGAAGTAAAGACGATCACGCTCGCTCGCGACGAGCCCGAGAATACCGTGCCGGTATTGAATCGAATCGGCGATGTGCAACCGCCACCGCTACCCGCTTCCATCGAGCGGACGCGCGGGAACCCTTGGCGCACGAACGAAGCGGACGCAGATCACGAGAATAACGACGAGATGAGCGTTTGTCTGGACGGAGATGGGGTCGAATCGGAATTCGAAGGCGATCGCTCTGCCGAAATCAGTCTCGGAACAGGTCGCGAGGTCGAGCCGCTCTCCGCGCCGAGCCCGGTCGTCCGCTTCGTCACTGCACACGGCGTAGGCGTCAAGACACGTCGAGCATCCGAGTGGAGGAATACCGTGCTCATTCCCAGGAACACACCGGTGCCCGCCGCAGCTTCTAAACGTTTTTTGACAACTGCGGAGGGTGATCGGGGAACGCATGTCAACATTGAGATCACGCAGGGAGACACACCGGACATCGAACTGGCAGAGATTCTCGGTCAAGGACGGATCGAAGGGTTCCCGAAACACGAATCGCCCGGTCGCGCTGTTGAAGTGATCATGGAATTCGATGCGTTCGGTCGCTTGCACGTCCGCGCAGTTTATGAACCGACTGGTCAGGGCGTGGAGTTGTCGCTGGATATGGCTGGCTGCCTCGAACAAGAGGAAGTCGATAGATTCCGTCGAGAACTACAAGGAGCGACGATTCTGAGCGTCTTCGATCCAGACGCTGCCTTAGCCGGGTTGGACGATGATTTTGACGATGATGACGATCACTTTGATTCGTTCTCGGCTTCATCAGGCGGGTTGCTGCCGGATAATTGATCGGCTTTGAAGTCGGGGGCACCTATGACGTTTCACAAGATGCCGACTAAACTGGGGTTGGCGGCTAGGTCGTCACTGAGAGCGGTCGTCTTACATCAAGTTCGTCCTAGAGGCCTTGGCCCGTGTGGGATCATTTACGTACTTACGTCGAAGCCGGCACCGAGCCACCCGACCTCTATCAACTCGTCGGCGCCCGACTGCTTGATCCCGGGCACGATACGCTCGTTCAACGGAGTCGCGACGCCAGCCGCTTTTTGATTGGATTTCAGAACCACCAGAATCCCGACATCGTACAGCGGGCACGGCGGCTGCAAATGCATGTAGCGAGGGCTGCCGATGTATTTTCGGACACACAGAAGGCGAGCGATTATGAAACGCAGATATGTAAGGATCTGCGTCATCAGTATTCGGTCAACAACGGAAGCGATCACACTCGCTGGCGCGCCTTGGATCTGCGACGCTGGCTTGGTGTTACGCGCAATGTGCATCCGGGACGAATCGACTTTGCCACGCGAGAGATGATCAATGTGGCGGTCTCCGGACTCCCTACAAGTACGGAACGGGCAGACGCGCAAAATCAACGACATAGCTTTCGCTCAACGGCATTCGCCGACGTCGAATCGTCCGGTTGGCCGACTGAACCGCGACTGACACGACGAACAGCGTGCGATGACGCGATGAGACGCGTCTGTGAAACTCACGAAGCGGAGGAGAAGCCTATCGAATCCAAGAAGGCTTCCCGCACGCGCCCTCCTACCTTTCCACAACCGACGCGTGGTACTCGCCGATCGACAAGCGTGGTAGTGAGCCACGTAAAAAGTTCAGACACCGGCGCAACCGGTTCAGGCGAGGTCCTGTGGATAATCGGTGCTGCCGTAGTCACGGTAGTTTTAGTAATAGTCATTGCGGCAATCGTACTCGTCCCCCGCATTGTCAACGGCGCGGACGCACAACTTCCTCAGCCTGCCCAAAACGACACACTGCGAGGTCGCTCGAATTATTTCTCGGCAGGCTTCTGTAAAAATGCGGGCCACTGTGCCGTACTATTAAGGCAACGTCATTCGCAACATTTGGACTGCGACACCAAGGACGAGGGCACATCTTGCGATCGTCGGTGCCTGCCGAGGCAAACTATTGCTCCCCGCGTACGAGGTAGTACAATAGCCTCCGGCACTTAGAAAGAGGTTCGTTGTCGGGATCCGATCCACTGCTGCGAGAGGAAGTAGCAGTGTCGTTGAATCATGTTGGTCAGTTTCGAATCAACTTGAGGAGTACTTTTCGTGCCGCAGCAAGTAACGCAACCCAAGGTGCAATTGCGGTCCCGCGTGACGTGCCCGCACTGCTGGGAGCAATTTCCGCCGGAGGAAGTGCTTTGGATATCCGCGCACAGCGACTTGCGGGGTGATCCGTTGTTAGGCGAGGACGAGCAACAGCGGTTTCTGCCGTCGCGGTTCGATCCCGATGGCAAGGCGCTGGATGTCAAAGGCGTTGCCTGCAAAGATCTGGCCTGCCCGCATTGTCATCTTTCGGTCTCGTGGGCTTCGCTGCAAATGAACCCGCTGTTCATTTCGATCTTGGGCGCGCCCGGCTCGGGAAAATCCTTCCTGCTGGCGTCGATGACTTGGCAGTTTCGACAGACGCTGCGCGACAAGTTTTGCCTAAGTTTTGGCGACGCCGACCCACTTTCGAATCAGGTTCTGAGCGACTATGAAGAGGCGTTGTTCCTCAATCCCAACGAAGACGAACTCGTCACGTTGAAGAAGACGGAACTGGAGGGTGATTTGTACCAGTCAGTACGGTTCGGCGACCGCGAGGTCTGGTATCCTCGGCCCTTTGTCTTCTCGACCCAGCCTTTGCACGGACACCCGGACTTTGAAAAACGGCGACTGTTGGCGAGGGCGCTCTGTCTGTACGACAACGCGGGCGAACATTTTCTACCCGGCGGCGAAACGGCGCGCAGCCCGATGAAGCACTTGGCGCTGTCCGAAGTGTTGCTCTTCCTGTTCGATCCGACGCAACATCCCAGATTCCGTCAGGCCTGCAACGGCAGTTCGAGTGATCCACAAATGGGCAAGCACGGCTGGAGCCATCGACAAGATCAGGTGCTGATGGAAGTTGCAAGTCGAATCCGCAGCCATGCCGGCTGGCCGCAGGACGCCAAGTATCCGCATCCGCTGATCGTCGTCGTGACCAAGTACGACGCTTGGTGTTCCATAATCGGAGGCCAGCGGATCGACCTCGAAGCGATCATCCGTCCGGTCAATTCCGAAATGTCGGCACTCGATATTCAATCACTCCAATCCATCTCGAAGAAGCTGCAAGACTTGTTGAAGAAACATGCGCCCGAGATCGTCACCGCGGCGGAAGGTTTTTCGGACGATGTGCTGTACGTGCCTGTCAGCGCCTTGGGCTGCGGTCCCGAGATCGATCCAAACACGGGAGCCTTGGGTGTGCGACCTAAGGACGTGAATCCGATGTGGGCGGAGGTTCCATTACTGTATGCGTTGCATAAGTCCACGAAGCGGCTGGTGTACAGTGCCGTCCGCCGGGAGAAGCCAGCTACGTCGCCGCTGAATAACGCGCGACCTGCGCCAACTCCAACGGAAGTCAACAAATATCCGCCCAACACTCCGCTACGGGAGACCGGTTCGTGAGTCAGGAGATTATCTACACGTCTGCGCCAAAGGGCCTCAAACCCGGCAGCCGAGGCTTTTGCACCGTCGTCAGTACCGCTGGCATGGCCAAGAATCTTGCCGAGCGACTCGAGTCGTTGAGCGGCTATCGCCACCAGTTCATGCCGGGAGAAGAAGGCGAAAATCCGGTGAACTATTCGCACTTGCGGTTCACGGTCGGCGGCACGAGGTATCACGTGCTGTCCCGAATTTGCGACGCTGGCTTGGACTATACCAAGCGGACCAACAAACTCGCCCATCACATTGCACTGACAGCAACGGAAACAATGAAGGCCCCGGGTGGGCCCGCTTGGGCGATGGCTCAAGACAATTTTCTCGTCGAACAGTGGGACGGCCAGGTCAAGACGCTGCCCGAATCGTATCGAGCGTTGACGTCGAAGCCGTGCCCGGTCGCCAAGTGTTCGACTTGGGCCGCCCTCGGGATCGACGCGGGTTGGGCTGGGGCACTGGCTGAAACAGCGGTGAAGAAAAGCCAGCCGATGACCGTGATCTTTAACAGTGGCATCGACACACTGGCGATGGTCTGCGAAGCGTTGGCACTCATACCGCCAGACAAACGCTGGGACATCACGTTCACCACCTACTTCACGAAACTGCCAGCCGGTGTGGATTGTCTTTGGCGATTCGTTCCCGACGGCACACCAGAAGCATCCGCTCTGCGGCGCAATCCGCATGCGAACATTATCGATCTGTGCGACCCGAAGCTGGGCCCAGCCCCGGCCAGCGATTTGGCGGATCTTGCACGGACAGGAAAATCGGTGCAACAAGTAGATGAGTCGGAGATGGTGGCCCCGGCGACTCAGTCCGGTCGCCGTCGCGTCACAACCCCTGAGTTCCCCGTGCCGCCGCCTAAATCGACCTTGCGAGACGCAGCACGCGGTTTGTCTCTGGAAGACGAGATCGACCTTCCACCAGTATCCACCCCCTTGCCGCCCTTGCACACGGATCCCCGGTTTGATGGTAGCGGCAGATCGAAACTACTAAGTTTTATTCTAGCTGCGGCTTTGGGTGTCCTGATTGCAGTCGGAATGATGGGTGCTTACTTGGCTGGGACGAACTCCGTGGAAATCACGCAGGGAGAACTTCCAACCCATACGGCCTCGGTCGGCGAGAAGACGCTTTCTCCAGAAGCGACGCCGTTGCCTGAGGCGGCGCTAGAACCAAGGATGGAAGAATACAATCCGCTAGACGCGCTGCCGGAAGAAGTGAAGCAGAGTATCGACTCGGCGGAAGTAGAAGAACGGCGACGGCTCGAAGAGGAGAAGGCCCAGGCCGAAGCATCCCGCGACGCTCCGGAAGGTCCCCCACAGGAACTCGAGACAGCCGAAACACGGAACGACGCTCCCGTCGAACAACTTCATAAGCCATTCGATCACGTTCTGGAACTCAACAAACGTCTTCAATTGCCGAAACCTCCGACTGCGGGTATCAGTTCGGCCGCCCCCAAATTTGAGGAACTGGCCAAACTCTACGTCGATGATCTGTCGGAATGCGACATCGATCTGCGCGGGAAAGAGATCGATAAACAAGGGGGGCGCGAGATCATCACTAAGCTTTCAGAGAAGGGAGGAGTGAAGTCGTGGACGATCCTTGCAAAGTACGACAATGTTGTTACCCCACCGATAGAGGTCGGCACATTCCAACTCGCGAATAAGTCGCTTCAATTTCGATGGGCGAAGGTTTCCGATGTGCTCTTACAACTTTGCTTGTTAGACATCAAAGTCGGCAACCGAAAGGAAACTTGTTCGCTCGTAAATCCTGACGAAGTGGCGTCGATCCAGCTGGACTTTCAGGACGTGTTTCATCGAGTGGATCTGCGCCTTAACGAGAAACTGCCTGCAAAAATTGAGGTGTCGTTCGAAGGCAGCGAATTCGGGGAAGTTCGTGTAGCACCAACCCGCGCGATCGACAAGAGCGAGACAGCCGTGATCCGCATTCCCTATCCTAAGGGACTCGGAGAGAAGAAATATATTGACGTCGAAGTGCTGTTTGAGATGGAGCCCAGCAATCATGGCCTTCGACTCCGGGCATTCGGGTACCCGCTGATAATTAGCTCCGACATAGTGTTCGGACGTGGTAGCGATCAGACCGAGCCAAATGCTGCCCCAGAAAAGAATCCGCTTTCGCTTCCGAAATTGCGTGACGCGCACAAGATCTGCCGCGACGCACTCAACCGCCTGATCGAGTTGCAACGGCAGAACAAGCTCGATCAGGAAGAGGTCAGGAGTCAGAAGCCAGCGGTTGTCGAGGCAGTCGCGAAACTAGAAGCATCAAAAAAACGCAATGCAAAGACAGACGCTTTGAAAGAAGAGTACCAGAGCAGAATAGATGCGATCAACAATGAATATCAGCAGAAAGTTCACGATGTCGCTCAGGAAGCGAAGTGGTTCAGCAATTACGAACAGCTCGTCAAAAGGAACGAGCAGTGGGCCACGGACATGGAGTCGTTTCTGACAAAGCTTCACAACGATGGTCGGGTTCATTTTCGAGTGTTCGTCGAGACCGAAGGCGTCGAACTCGATTTGATCCGTAGTAAATAGACTCGATCTGTGACATCGCCACTCCGTTGTGATGTCTGAAAGACGATCTAGAAAAGAGGAAGTCAAGTATGAGAATGAACCGTCCGCCCTCAAAACCTCCCGGCTTGCGACCGCCGCCTACTGGCGGCGCTGGTCGCAAGGTGCCACCGACGCCGCACGGCGGCTCGCTGCCAGCGGCGGGAATGAGCGTCGGGACGCGTGTCGGATTAGGCGTCGCGATTGGACTCTTCTCGTCTATCGCAATTGTGATCGTTGGTGCCGTGGCGGTGAAAGTGTTGAGCCGTGGAGGTCGCGATGCCGCCGACGCCGATGCAATTGCGACGTCGCGCCCGCTGCTTGCTGAGCCGATTGCCATTGACCATCGTCCGCCAGTTCCGGTCGCGGCGGAACTTGATGAAGCGCCTTCCGCAGCCAACTTGCCGCCCGTGCGTGAAACTCCGCCAACCAATTCAGCTGACTCGCTCCCCATCGAAAGTGAGCATCCGCCGCAAAGTGAACCCGCGTCTCAGCCTGCACCGCCACGACAAGAACCGCCGAAGCCAGAGGAGACCGCGCCACACGAACCTCCATCAATTCCGGCTGAGGCTCAATCGCCGACCGCGCCGGCTGGCACGACACTCGCATTGCTCGGAGAGCTGCAAGGTCTAACGCTCGCACTGCCACTGCCAACGACGCTCGGCGTGTCCGGTCGCGTGAACAAGTTGGTCGAACTTTCGGACGCGGTCAAGTCAGTCGTTCGAGGTGAATCCGGCATCACGCCCGCGCCTGAGTTGTCGTTAAAGCTCTTGGGAGCGGAGGTCGTGTTCAATGACGACAACGCGGTCACGCTAGAGGTCCTGGCAATCGAAAAACAGTCACGAGGGGCGGCGGCGGGGTGGGATGAGAATTTTATCGAGCGAACGTGGTCAATCCGGTCTAATCTAGTATCGGCGATCGGGCGCGCGCCCGAATTGGGGCGTTTCACTATCCGCGATGGTTGGCTAGCGTTTGAGTGGGATCGAAGTGGAGCGAGGACCGAAATCGCCTCGTTGTTGAAATACTGCCTACTCGAGGTCTCGGTCGGTGGCCGCACAGGCGCGCGCGAGCGAGCGGTCTGCAGGCTGGGTGAGCCAGAGATCATCCCGCCTTCCGCTGTCAACTTGCTCCA
Source organism: Planctomycetaceae bacterium (assembly GCA_020638995.1). GTDB lineage: Bacteria > Planctomycetota > Planctomycetia > Pirellulales > Pirellulaceae. The sequence continues at coordinate 815,349 of JACKHM010000004.1, read as the reverse complement.
GTCAAATGAGAAGATCGATTTGCCTTTTAAGGAGAAGGAATTGCCTCCCGCGCATAACTTGCAAATTGACTTGGTTTTTGATCACTTTCCGCGTCGAGAACAGAAGCCTGAGATGAGTATCAAACTCGATGAAATGTTGACAACAGGCTTCTTCGTCGAAGAGCAGGCCACGGAAGACCAGCCTGCGCTGGAGGTCGAAGCTCGGTTCGAATTCGAGGAGCACCCGCTCGTGTCGTTCGATGTGTTCGTCCATCCTGATCGACTGGTGGAAGGAATCGAGGAATCGGATCGTATCCTGTTTCTTGCGCGGGATACGGCGACTCTCAAAAGCGAACACAAGAAACGCTTGCGGCTACTTGAACACCAGAAGAGGGCACTGGAGTCGGAGCAAGCTCAGTTTAAGGCGGGTCTGCAAGCGTTGACGAATGGGCTACGCACGACGAGCGGGCAGGACCTTGCCGAGTTACAGCAACAGCAGCGGCTCCTGTTAGCGAGGATCGCCCAGATCGGCGATTCACTAGCAGACGTTGCCAAGGAATCTGATCAAATCAAGCTGGAACAGGAATGGCGAACTCAAGTGACGAAGTTGCTGTCATCGCTTAAGGTCGACGGACGAGTGAGTTTGCAGTTGTCAATCGAGATCGATGGTCAACAAGTGGTGATCGCGGCACCCCAATTCGAGTGATTCCGATGAGGTTCGAGTATGCTTGACTATGAACAGATCACTGATGACATCCGCACCGTGCTCACGGCCGAAATCGATCCGACAAAAGAGGCGATGCGAGAACTGGATGAGAGATACGCGAGGGCCATCGGCGAAGTGAACGAGCGGTTGCGCGAGTGTGGTGCACTACTGGATAGCGGCTTGCGAACTGAAGCCATTCACCGTTGCGAGGCAGAGCCGAACCTTCTGAACATCGTTGCCATCATTGATTTTCCCGAGTTTGACGTGTGGGTTGATTTCGCCAAGCAATTCAGTTGTCCGGGCCCGCCCCGGATACTCACAGAAATCGCTGAGCAATTGAACGACGCCTACAACGAAGAGGCGTCGCTGGGTGATCTGTTGCGACAGCATCGGTTGCACGCATTGTTGCGCAGCCCTTTGCCCACTCGGCTGGCGATCCTGCGAACACTCGCACATCGTGACTCCGGCACTCCGATCTGGCAAGACGATATCCGCGCCTATGAAAAGGTTCGACACAACCAATTGCGAGGCGAGATCGAAGCCGCATTTGCCGGCGATGATTTGCCAGCACTGGCGTTACTCGAGCAGGAAGTCCGCGCTCGCGACTGGATGCAAGCACCCTCAAACGAGATCATTGATAAAGCGACCAAGTCTCACACGGCGGTGCGCGTTAAAGTAGCACGTCGGCGACTCGATCAACTGGTCGACGAGTTGACTAGCGCACATTCTGGATTCGATGTCGCGCGTGGTCGTCTGCTCCGTTCGCGCTGGCACGCCCAAGCCGCGATTGCGTTGGATGGCGAGGACGATCCGCTCGTCGAACTTGTCGCCCCCGCGCTGGAATGGCTTGCCGAGCAGGATCGAAGCGAACAAGAAGAGGCGGACTATGCCTCGACACTTGCCGCGATCGATCAGGCATTGGACGACTGGGTGCCGCGTCAAGATCTAGAGCGATTGTACTACAAGTTGCAAAGTTCCGACCGTGAGATCTCGTCGCAATTGACCATCCGTCTGGCCGAACGCTTTGAAGCTTTGGATGTCAACGCTCGCCGCCGCAGTCGGCTGATTGCGCTGGGCTCGGTCTCGCTGATTGCACTGGTTGGCGGGATCATCGCTTGGGGGATTTATGCCCATGCGAGGGCGGGAGTTCAGGCGAAGTATGTCGCCAGTCTCACGCAACTTGTCGACTCCGGAAGCATTGCAGAAGCTGAGGCGTATGCCTCAAAGTTGGAGCAGATCGCACCGGAAGTCTATACCAGCAAAGAGATCCAAGAGTTGGTCAGCAAGATGCACAACATACGGTCGGAGGAGGAAGGCCGCCAGGCTCGACTGCGTCAATTGCTCGATTCGGCAAGAGAGTCTGGCACATCTTGGGAAGGGTATGGGCCCGCCCGTAGCTTCCTTTACGACGCAGATGAAGTAGTCAAGAACGAACACGAGCGTGCGGAGGCCGCAAGCGTCCGACGCGAAATTGAGGCCACTCGCCGACAGATGGAGAAACAATACAACGATGACTTTGCAACCGACCTGACGAGCTATGCGACCCGTTGCGAAGCTGTCGATACTAGCGATCTGGATGCCCTAAAGCGGCTTGTACAAGAAGGTGAATTGTTGGAGCAACGACCGCGTGTCGCCAATGAATTGAAACAACAAGTGAAGCCACTCGTGCTGCGTTTGAGCGCACAGCGGGAATCGGAACTGCGTTCACGAGACGAGTCCCAACTGATAGCCAACATCGATCGTGCGGTTGGCGACCGGCTAGCCTTTCAAACGGCGATGGCAACGTTTATCGAGGCGATGCCGCAAAAGCCGCTCGCCGCGGCGCTCAAACAAGTTCTCGAAAAGGAACCGAAGATCTGGGAAGGTATCGAGCGTTGGAATGCATTCCTTCAGGTTTGGGAGCAGCGCGACTACAGATTCTTGTCGGCGGCTGAAGCAGCCGAGTTGATAGAGGAAGCTGAGGCTATCATGGCTCAGTACCCAGGTTTCCCCGCAGTCGCTGACGTTCGAAAGCTAGTAGACTTCCTGACTCCAATTACACAACGCGTCGATGACGACGGTCGATCGCGGCATCTGGTCCTGAACGAACGATTGACAGATAGCATCCCCGACCTGCGCGTGGCATTGGTGTACAAGAACGGCCAATACTTGCGGTACTACTTCAATCCCGTCAAGGTACCGCCATATATAGGCAATGAGCTGAGTATCTATTATTTCGTTGACACTGGATTTGAAGAGACTCGCGGAACGAAAATTGCGCAGCACTTGCTCGTAAACGAAGTTATTCGCAAAGGATCCAATAGCGAATACGACTGGACCGCACCACAAACAAAGTTCGGCCGTTTCGCACTGGATCGATTGGCTGGATTCGATGAGTCCAACTGGGAACGAGATTTCTACCGATTGCTGGAAGGGCTCGACGCTGACTACGCCATGAAAATGGCACCCCAGGTTCGTGTTCAGTTGCTGGGACTGTTCCTGCGCGTGGGGTGCGAGGGCAGCGGACCGATGAGGGAAGCCTATAAGTCGCACCTTGATCTGCTCGATTCAACGGCCCTGGACCAAGCGCCAACTTGGGTCGATCCAGAAGACGCAAGCGGAAAAAAGACAAGCACGGCGGCTACGGGATTGCTGAAACGACTTGGCTTCAGGACCCTGGAGAACCCTACCTCCACAACAACGAATATGACGCCTAGATTCGTCACAACGAAGGTGGTTGAATTGCTGAACGAGAAAAACAAGCCCAAGCTAGGCTCGCGATACGCTTGGGTTGGCTGGCTTCGGCGGGACCCCTTGCAGAAGTGGACTGTCATTCTTCGTCCAGACTTCGATGCCGAGAATCGGGAGTTGCTCGTGGCCTATCCCGGAACGAATGATCAACCGCAGATCGCGAAGGTTGGTACGCTGGCTGGGAGCGAATTGGACGTGCGCGGGGTTCATGCCCAGGGCCTGGCCAGTGGTCGTCCCGTGTATATTGTAGTTCCTTGAGGCAACTTCATTTCCGTCCGCATGTAAATATTGTCGGAGTTAGCGTAATGTTGGACGATCAATACTACATTCGCAGCCGAGGCCGAGTTCAAGGGCCGTACACGACCTCGCGGCTAAAAGAACTAGCGAAGCGTGGCCAGTTCAGTCGCCACCATCATATCTCCCACGACCGAGAGAATTGGGAGCGGGCTTCCGCACATCCCGAACTGTTCCCCGACGTGGGGCCTCGCAAGGAGCGAAGGCTTCCGCCCGGCAGTGACTTGTTCCTCGGCGCTCCGGTGGAAGAGATGCCGCCGGGCGAGCCAGCATCGGACGCGAGAGAAATGGTTAATGAAGGTGCCGCTTCGGGTGCAGCCGACTGGTACTACACGCACAAGGGAACTCAGATTGATACTCCTGTTGCGTTCTCACAGCTTCAATTCCTGGTCTCGACCGGCCAACTGACACACGAGGATAATGTCTGGACAGATGGAATGCCCAATTGGACACCGGCATCCACCATCCCAGACCTGTTCCCTTGGTTGGCGACCGAGCCGGAGGAAACGCTGCCTAAGATTGTCGTTGAGGACCGCAAGGATCACGTCGACGGTCCTCAATCGACCGCGCCGATGGCGGTCGCCAGCTTCGTTCTCGGCCTGCTCGGTACTTCCCTGTTGTTCTTTTTTGGCAGCATCCTAGCCATAGTGTTTGGTCACATCGCACTCAAACAGATCGTCGACAGTAAACAGCGACTTGGCGGTCGAGGGCTGGCGATCGCCGGGCTGATCCTCGGCTATATCGTACTCGCGATCGGCATCATCGTAGGCATCTTCATGCTTTGTTTTTCCTTGCTGGCCGTCGACTCAACGACCACCTAATATCACGTCAACTGACCTGGACCAAAGGAACTCCCTTGGAAGCCATCAAACTCTCCTGGTCTCGCCAGGACGTCGAACAACGCTTGGGGATCCCAGGCGGCAAATACACCCGGGTCAATACATGGTTCACGGCACTACTGGGTGTGATTGTGACGCTGCTCTGCATCGGAGTGTTACTTTTGTTTCGTGATAGCTTCATCAGTCAGATGTTTCTCGTCCGCGGCATGTACGTTCCCTACTGCATCGTCTTCTTAACGGCTTGGTCTTTTGTCGTGTTGTTTGTTAAGTGGAGGAAACTGGCGTTTCAAAGAAAGTCGTTGCGGCATCTCGTCATACCGCAGGAATCGGACTTCGTCTTGTCATCGACGACAGTGGAAGAGGTCATCAACAACGTCTATGCGACTGTGGATGATCCGAAGTACTTTACGTTATACAATCGCATCACCGTCGCGCTTTCGAATCTCCGCAATTTGGGACGGGTCACTGACGTTGATGATATCTTGCGATCCCAGGCCGAGCACGACGAGTCGGTGATGGAAACTAGCTATGCGTTGCTGCGCAGTTTCGTGTGGGCCATTCCCGTGCTGGGGTTCATCGGCACCGTGCTGGGACTTTCGCAAGCGATTGGCGGATTCGGCAGCGTGCTTGAGACGGCGGACGATATCTCGCAAATCAAGGACTCCTTGCAGGACGTGACTGGCGGACTTGCTACCGCGTTCGAGACGACATTGCAAGCGCTGGTGGCGGCATTGCTTATCCAGCTCACTCTAGCGTTCTTGAAGAAGTCGGAAGAAGAATTCCTCGACGAGTGCCAAGCGTATTGCGCAAAGCACATCGTGAACCGTCTGAGGATCATGCCTTTTGAGCAGACGGTCGAGGAGTAGATGATGTCCGAGTGGTACTGCTCGCTGGCTGGCGAATCATCGGGGCCGTTCTCCATCGAAGAACTGCGTTTTCTCAAGGATCGAGGGAGACTGCACCCGGACACACAGGTCCGCTGCGGCCAGGAAGGGTCATGGGGCCAGGCCAGCGCGATCCCGCAACTGTTTCCTTCAATACGCGGTCCGAACCGACTTACGTTGTCCGGAGTGCTGGAACCGAAGGCCGACGATCCGGTCGACGAGTCCTTCGTCTTGGCCACGATTCCAGAAGCTGAACAGTCGCGCCGCGCATCACAGCCACCTGCCGTTCCTACGTTCGAGGATCCAACGACCGACGAAACACGACAGCGGATCCTCATCGGATCCAGCATCATTGCCGGCATTTTGATCTTGTTGCTGCTGCTCTTTTTGCTATTCCGAATCGGCGGGACTGGAGGCAGCCAAGGGACGCTCGCCGGTCGTGGAATTGGCGATCAACAAGGAGACGGTGCCGGCAGTGGACGTGGTTCGGGTGGAGGTGACGGCAATACAGACGACAGCGCGCAAGGGACCGATGACGCAGGCGAAGGCATCGTGTTCGAAGGCGAAGTCACCGCGGACGGCGCGCCGCAACAAGCATCCACCGGCGAAGACCAACCGTTGGACGAAACGCCGCCACCCTCGGCAGTGTTTCGAGTGCAACGATTTGAGAACGCGCCGCCAGCCGAAGCGAGTGGGAACGGCGGTGGCGGAGGCGGCGGGTTGGGTGACTTCACTGATCGAGTGGATCGTGAAGGCGGCAAGACCGGCGAAGTGCAAATGACTTTGATCTGGAACAACATCAACGACTTGGACTTACACGTTGTGTGTCCGTCGGGCGAACGGATCTTCTATCAACACAATCGATCGCGATGCAATGGCGAGTTGGATGTCGACATGAATGCCGGAGGCCCCGATTCGAACGAGCCCGTCGAGAATGTCTACTGGCCCGAGGGCGGAGCGCCCAGTGGGGAATTCCAAGTCTTCGTCCATCACTTCGCAAACCACGGGGCACGAGACCCCACGAAATTCGAAGTCGCCATCAAGTATGATGGCAGAGTACGCAAGTTTTCGGGCGCCCTTCGGCAAGGCCAGGAAAGACGAGTTCACGTATTTCGCCACCGATGATCATGAACAATTGGTTTCGCCAACAAGCTGGTGTCGCCGTCGGACCGTTCTCATTCGAGGAACTCAGCTTTCTCGCCTCTCGCGGTAAGCTAAAACCGGATGACCTCGTCCGCTGTGGCGAACGTGGGGCCTGGAACTCGGCTTCCCAGGTGGAAGGGCTGTTGAGTGCAAGGGCATCGCAAGTCACTCCATTACAAACCATCGAACGGGTCGTCAACGAACGCACCGTCGAAGCACCACAACCGCTGCCTGCTGAGCACGCGGCTGTCGAGGAAGTCTCGCGCCGGCGTGAGCCACCCCCAGCGCCACCGCGTCCGTCCGAAGAAGTCGCCCAACGCCGCAAGGCGCTAGCCGGGGCAATAGTCGCTGGCGCGATCCTGATACTGCTGTTACTTTTGTTCTTGTTTCGAGCCGGACGAGGAGAAGGCCAAGGAACGGTGGCGGGGGCCGGGAATGGTGGCCAGTCGGGTCGTGGTAGCGGCGCAGGAACAGGCACTGGAGAGGGTCCCGGAAGCAAGGATGCCGAAGGAACCGGAAGCGGTGAGCAGGGGAGCGGACAAGGCGATCCGCGTCCGTCGCAAGAGGACACTCCCCAGCGTCCTAGCGGCCATAAATCCGCCGATCCAAAGGAGCCACAACCGAGTGCGCTACCGAAAGACGAACCTATCGAACGAGTGCCGCCCCCTGAGGAAGACGCACCGCCGTCCTCGGTGTTTCGAGTACAACGATTCGAAACCCCTCCCGCGCCCGCTGACAACGCTGAGGAAGAAGGCGGAAGCGGTGGCGGAAGCGGCGGCGGCATGCAAACAATCGGCGGCGTTAAAGTCAAAGGAACGATCGCGTTAGTCTGTGATGTCTCCGGCAGCATGGCTGGCGATTTTCCGGCACTCGTCCGGGAACTGAGGAGAAAGTTCCCCCGAAATACACCGCTAATTCTCATCCCGGGCTGCAACTTTGCGCCGCCGAGTCCCGTTGCTGCCGAACCGCAAAAGCTCATAGAGACCGGAATGTCAATGCCCTACGTGGGTGCCGAGTTTGTCAATGATCAGCATGTGTATTACGGAGTTAACACGACCGAAGCAGTGATCTTTGCGGTTGAGAAACTGCATCGGCGGACGGTGGTGTTCAACAATGACTTGCAGGACGGCGGATCGGAATCCGCCATTGACGCCTTCGAGGAATTGAGAAAACGGCGTCCATTTACGCTATCCGGGCGAAGTCTGAATTGCGAAGCACCACCGCAGCTGCTCAAGTTTATCAAAGCCTCCGGTGGCGATTTCAAAGTTGACACGATAGGTCGAACTCGGATGCCCGCGGTTCAATGGTATCCCTAGCTTGAATTGGTGCTGGTATGTCGCGACGTGGACAAAATGGCGTAGCGTTTTCCCTGTTTGCCTTTCAGGACATTATCACCTCGGTTACGGGAATCATGATTCTGGTAACATTGATTCTGGCCTTAGAGTTAGTACAGCAAATGGAGTCCTCGCCCTCGCAGCGCACCAAGGAAGTCGTGCAAGACATCAACGCGGCGGTCACCAGCGTCACAGAACTGGACGCAGCGGTCGCGCGGAATCAGGCGCGTATCGCAGAATTACAAGATCGACTTACTCAGGGTGCCAGCCGCATCGGAGACGTCGCGGGCTTCGACCAACGTGCGGTTCAACAAGATGTTAGCGACATGGAGCAAATGGACGACCGACTTGCCAAAGAGCTTCAAGAGCTGGCAGCACAAGTCGAGCAGACAACTCATCAGCAGAAGAAGCTGAACGAAGAACGAGACCAGAAGGTCGATCCCGAAGCCGTCCAGAAGAAGCTGGATGACCTAAAGAAGAAGAAGGAAGATCTGGAGAAGCTCAAGAGCTCAAATCGCATTATCTTCAATCCGACGGAAGGGGATGCGAAAGTGCCGTGGCTCGTCGAGATTACGGGCACATCAATTTCAGTGGCGAAAACCGGTGTCACGGCGCCACCGACCATTCATGCCACGGGAGCTGCGTTCGCGGCCTGGGCACAACAACTCGACAAAAGTCGAGATTACTTCGTGCTGCTCGTGAAGCCAGATGGCATCGAAAACTACGAGTTGGTGCGAGCGAGCATAACACGTATGGGTTTCGATGTCGGCTTCGATTTGCTGAACTCCGACCAAAACGCGATCGATCCCGAGAAAGGAGCCGCTGCGGAATGAGTCGCAAACCCAATGACGACGATGGCAGTTTGGAATTGCTGCTCGATACGATCTGCAACACGTTTGGTGGTGTGTTGTTTATCTCGATCCTCGTTGTGTTGTTGCTGAATTTGTCCAGCAACGAAGCGGCTTCAACGCCCCCCAACGAATCGGACCAAGCCGATTTGATCGAAGCGGAAACGCGACTAGCGCAGTCCAATGACGAGTTGGACAAGCTCTTGACGGCGATTGAGGCCCAGCAGCAAATCGAACAGCAGATTGTCGACCCCGAGATTCGCGATCAAGTCCAAAAGCTTCGAGAACTGCAACAAGAGAACGCGGAACAGACTCGAAGGAAGTTGCAGGGGTTGACCGATGTTGCTGAACGCCAAAAGGAGATAAACGATGCGGCACAACAGATTAAGGACCATGAGGAGACGCTAAGGGACGCCCAGCAACGCCTCGCGGAAGCCGAACGCGAACTCCAACAGGAGATCGAATCCCGGTCGAAGGCGGCCAAACTGCCCAAGGGGCGTGCGACGACGAAAACCGAGATTCCGATGTTTCTTAGGGCGGGACGACTTTGCACGTATGTTCGAGATACCGGCAATGGATTAGCCGTCAACCAGGCCGAGATCGACGAAAAACAGGACGAACAAAATCGACCGTACATTGAGCCCAAACCAGGGACCGGTATCGTGATCAGTTTGGAGGGAAACGACGCGGATCTCGACACTAGACTGAGTGAGTTCGACTATACGATACACTACTTGGCAGTTTTTGTGTGGCCCGATTCGTTCGAGCACTTTGCCGTCCTCAAGGATCGCATGGTGTCGCACGAATTCGAGTACCGCTTGGAACCTTTCAGAGAGGACCAGAAGATTTACTTCGGCACTAACGAAGAGCCCGTCGTCGTACAATAATTATCCATTGTGGTGGCAATGATGGAAAGAACCACCCCTACAGAGATACTGACAATTGTCGAGAGCCACACGATCCCATGTACATCTTTTTCTAAGCGATAAAGATACTTTCTGGGAAAACACTTTTAAGAACTCGTTTTGGAGGTTCCCGTGAGAATAAGTCTTGGGGTGATACTTGTCGTTTCAGGCTGTTTAATTCTCGATAGTTCCGCTGTAGCCCAGGATTCGGAGAATCAGGGGGAGTATATCTTTCAAATCCAATCGCTGTTGCAAAAGGGGTTGGGGTTTGGTGCTGGATCACTTAATGCAGCAACGCTTAAGACGACAACGGACAGCAATGGAAACAAGGTTGTGTCCGTGGGATTAACTCTGGCCCAAACCGCCTTCTTGAATTCTATCCGCGACAAAAAGAGCGGGGGACTCAGTGCGGGAGAGAAGCTGCTCTACAAGTTGACATGCGAAATTGCGTACTCAGAGCGGCGTAACGGGAGGGCTTTGTATGGGCAGCCTACGTATGTGACACGGTACTATAATGCGCTGGGAAACGTGATTGATCAGACTGCTCATCTTAGTAAAAACGATTACCGACCGGAGCCAGTGGCTGCTGGGGAATTCGTTTTCGTCAATCTGCACGGCGACGGAACGGTCACCTTTCGTGTCAACTTCAGCCATTCCAATCTGGAGAATTTTGCAACTCGACTCGCGACAGACAGAAAATTCAACAAGTTCATGAAGGAAACCGAACTGGAACCCCAACTCAGTGCCGCCTTCAATCAATTATTGGTCCTCAGTTCGACAATTGAGAACAAGCAACTCAAACCGGGTGATCCCACGAAGCTGACGAGCCGGTTTCTACTGCTTTCCGCAAGTGATGACGGCAAAGTGAAGGCGACGCTCGACGTTAAAAGCAATGCCGACCGTAAGTTGCTTGAGGATGCCCACTATAATCGCGGCGACTACACCGATGTAAAAGGGGTTCCCGTGGGCAAGATTCTCTTGCCAGACGTGAAGTAGCATCAGAAGGTATTGTAGCCACCCGTGTCGTGGCAGAATCAGACCCAAGGTACGTACATGTCAACCGCGCTTTCAACGACACGTTTCAGGGAGACGCCCCTGCCACCTACTGATCTGCCCCAAGCTCACGACGAGGGTAATCGGGACATGAACCTCTCCCCAAGTTTGATCCACTAAGAATGCTACGGCTTTTGATACACAGGACAACAAGCCCCGAAAAACGAGTCGCGACGGGGTTTCCGAAGCGGAACGGTGCGTCTGCATTGTACCGTTTTATCGACAAGGCAGGTACTGCTACCGCTTGCGGACTCAAAGGAAACGGAACCACTCCAATCGATAAAAGCCTATATCTCCTGGGTTTTACCGAGATCTCGACATTCGCTCCATTGTGACTCAGTGCCCTTGGAATCGGCTCACTCTCGACCAAGGAGCCAGCAACCGTTCGCTTGGTCGTCCGAAGTAGTGACGAAGATGGGGGTGCCCCATGCCCCAGCTTCCTGATCCCTCCGGCATTCGTAATCGTCCGGCTTCCGTGGCACTCGGTGAACTTGCGATCGCCGCCGGTGTTGTTGGCGAGTCGCTGACGATCACGTCTGGCTTCGCAGCGAACACGTTGTGCCAGATCTGGAAATACTATACGCAAATGCTCGGTGCTGGCAATGTGATCCATGTACGATCCAAGCGAGATCTCAAGGACTTTGCCCAACGCATCGCGAGCGTCAGAGCTGTCTTCGTGTATGCACCTCGCTTCTACCAAGACGTTGCCTGGCAGATTCATCTGGCGGTGGCTGGAGCGATGAGTCCTCGCCCTCCGGTCTTCTGCGGATTCCAGCACGATGATCCGGACTTGGACCCTGGATTCACTCTGCCGTTATCGAATGATGAGCGAGAGACGACCGCTGTCCACAATTGGGTGGCAGGTCAAGGTGAGCATCGTTTCGTTGAAATCGAGTATCCCTCAAGCGTCGAGCATGATGCTCGGCTGGAATCGATCTTACAACCATCGTCATTTGACCGAATCGGGTTAGATTTCCGCGAGCAGCGAATCGTTGAAGCACTGATTGAAGGTGCGGCCCTCCTGCGTTCGGCTGCCAACCAGGATCGCAACGATCTTGTGGCTACGCTGGGTGACTACGAATTCGTCCGGCGTCTCCTCTGCTCACCTGTCGTTCGACCGAACCGAGAACTTTGCGAACCACTGGCGGCGGAGATGATGAGCCGTGCCAATGTCTATCTGTCCGTAAAGCTCGGCAGTGATCGCCGTAATCCTTTTCGTGTTCCCGATGACGATGGGTATCGGAGGTCTAGCAACAGTGCCTTGAAGCGAGACGCCATCACACGACGAGAACTCGCCGATCTCGGGAATATCAATTCCCGGATGGTGGCGACATTGATCGAATACCTGCAACGAGCCGACGATGGTTATGCCCGCTATCTTCGAATGAGTTGCACCGGTGATCCGATCGCAGAACGCGGGTGGCGACATCTAACGCCTCGCGAAGTCGCGAGCAGTCTTAAGTCTTGGTCCTCCAAGCAGGTCCGGACCCACTTTGACCGCCTACACCAGCGGGGGTTGGTCACTGCCGAACGGGAGCAGATGAACGGACCGCTAAACTACCGACTCCCAGAGGAACTTGAGAACGTTGGATCGCCGTATTCTAAGTTACCAGCTCTGCAGTCACTAACGCAGAATCACACCGCCGCCTGACGGAATGCCCTGGTCTGCCCTGCGTGAGGGCAGACCGAACCACTTTGTTAATAACGGCTTACATTCTCGATGCCCACCCGCCCATAGACGTTCTAGCTTCAATGAGGCCGCGTTCGTGGGCGGGACGCATCGCATGCAGATGCTTCAATGAGGCCGCGTTCGATCGAACGCGGAAACCTGGCAATGCGTGGGCAAGTCCGCCATCGATAGGCGCGCTTCAATGAGGCCGCGTTCGATCGAAAGCGGAAACATAGCTCCCCTTGGAAGCATAGGGTGGGCCCCGTGCCAGCTTCAATGAGGCCGCGTTCGATCGAACGCGGAAACTATTATCGGACCACGGTAGCTTGCCCTGCTTCTCTTGGCTACAATGAGGCCGCGTTCGATCGAACGCGGAAACCCGCAGTATGTGCTGCCGACAGTGCCGCGGCATCAGCTTCAATGAGGCCGCGTTCGATCGAACGCGGAAACCGCGTGACGGTCGCAAAGCATTTGTGTCGGTGATTGCTTCAATGAGGCCGCGTTCGATCGAACGCGGAAACAATGACTGAGGTGGCGGTCAAGTCTTTGCAGGGAGTGCTTCAATGAGGCCGCGTTCGATCGAACGCGGAAACCCGAGTGTGATCTCACCCTCCAGCAACCCACTAACTGCTTCAATGAGGCCGCGTTCGATCGAACGCGGAAACACTCCAACGAAAACAAGACCGCAAAGATCGCTGTTGGCTTCAATGAGGCCGCGTTCGATCGAACGCGGAAACGCCGTCAAGCGGAAGAGGCGGCGTGGCCCGTCATAGATTCAATGAGGCCGCGTTCGATCGAACGCGGAAACGCGGACAGTCGAAGTGCTGAATCACTTTGGAAGACTAGCTTCAATGAGGCCGCGTTCGATCGAACGCGGAAACAACCGGCAACTCTCGACAAGGCACGCAGGGCGGTGCTTCAATGAGGCCGCGTTCGATCGAACGCGGAAACTACCGCGGGATAACCCCGCAAAATCGGCGAGCTCGAGCTTCAATGAGGCCGCGTTCGATCGAACGCGGAAACCCGAATACCGACAGCATTACCGCGAAGTCGAGGATTTGGCTTCAATGAGGCCGCGTTCGATCGAACGCGGAAACTGTTGATTCGCTGCAACGTGTCGTCGGTGTCGACCGGCTTCAATGAGGCCGCGTTCGATCGAACGCGGAAACCGCGACGCTCGGGATTGCGGGCGAGGAAGACACACAGGCTTCAATGAGGCCGCGTTCGATCGAACGCGGAAACCTTTGCGTTCATGGTAGTTCTCCAATTATTTGAGAGTGCTTCAATGAGGCCGCGTTCGATCGAACGCGGAAACCATCAACCCCGGCTTGAAATCGTTCAGACCACCAGGCTTCAATGAGGCCGCGTTCGATCGAACGCGGAAACGAAATTGTCGCCGGAAACAGCCGACGATTGATCATTGCTTCAATGAGGCCGCGTTCGATCGAACGCGGAAACGCTATGCTGGGGGCTCGTGCAACAAAAACGGCCCGGCTTCAATGAGGCCGCGTTCGATCGAACGCGGAAACTGGTTTCTCCTGCCGTCATCGCCGGCCGCATGGATGGCTTCAATGAGGCCGCGTTCGATCGAACGCGGAAACGTCCTGGTCCTCAGTTGAACCACTGAGGAACCCCTGCTTCAATGAGGCCGCGTTCGATCGAACGCGGAAACGAATGGTTCATCGCTGTGAGCAATCCCTCCACAGTCGCTTCAATGAGGCCGCGTTCGATCGAACGCGGAAACACATTCAGGAAGTTCGCCCCACCGTCGATCAATGAGCTTCAATGAGGCCGCGTTCGATCGAACGCGGAAACTTCGCTTGCGGCTATATCCAACGATACCAGTCTTCAGCTTCAATGAGGCCGCGTTCGATCGAACGCGGAAACCCGACGACGGCGACTCGGTCTGGCTTCTCCCAGACAGCTTCAATGAGGCCGCGTTCGATCGAACGCGGAAACGTTGACGGGCTTGATGGATTAACAGTGCATGACCAGCTTCAATGAGGCCGCGTTCGATCGAACGCGGAAACGACGAAGTGCGGATGGAAATGAATGCACGTCAGGTAGCTTCAATGAGGCCGCGTTCGATCGAACGCGGAAACGTAAATACCCTGCTGTGCCTTCACATTTCGTGCGTGCTTCAATGAGGCCGCGTTCGATCGAACGCGGAAACCAAAGTTCCTCGATCGCCATCAACTCGAAATCAAACCGCTTCAATGAGGCCGCGTTCGATCGAACGCGGAAACTGTCACCAGTTTGCGAACAATATCGCTGCGACCCTTAGCTTCAATGAGGCCGCGTTCGATCGAACGCGGAAACTACGTCGTACAGAGGACCGCTTGCGATCCATGCCGGGCTTCAATGAGGCCGCGTTCGATCGAACGCGGAAACTCTTCGCAATCCGAACAGATCGCATCGGCGGCGGCGGCTTCAATGAGGCCGCGTTCGATCGAACGCGGAAACATATCGGGTATGATCAAAAACCCGTTCCGTGGACTGCTTCAATGAGGCCGCGTTCGATCGAACGCGGAAACTAACCTTGTATGTGCATGAAAGCTCCCCACAATCTAGCTTCAATGAGGCCGCGTTCGATCGAACGCGGAAACGATGCTGATGAGATCAAGGGAGAGCTTCCGGAGTACGCTTCAATGAGGCCGCGTTCGATCGAACGCGGAAACTACGATCCTCTGACTCTTCGAGGATCAATACGAGAGGCCGCGTTCGATCGAACGCGGAAACGTCTCTCAAAAACAGTTCTCGAAGATGACTAACCGCTTCAATGCCGCGTTCGATCGAACGCGGAAACGCGAATGCTTGCTGCTTCTCCAGGCAGGCTCGTTCAGGCTTCAATGAGGCCGCGTTCGATCGAACGCGGAAACTCAATACTAACGGCAAAGGAGACAGCGATGTCGATGCTTCAATGAGGCCGCGTTCGATCGAACGCGGAAACGACAGTGACGGATTGTGATACGTGCATTGCAAAACCGCTTCAATGAGGCCGCGTTCGATCGAACGCGGAAACCCAAAGCACTGGGAATGACGATCACTGGCGATGCAGCAGCTTCAATGAGGCCGCGTTCGATCGAACGCGGAAACATTGGTTCGCCTCGCCTTTGGTGGTGAGCCACAAACGCTTCAATGAGGCCGCGTTCGATCGAACGCGGAAACATAAACTTGTAATGCCGAGCCGTCTGCACCCCAGGGCTTCAATGAGGCCGCGTTCGATCGAACGCGGAAACGACGCCGTCAGAGAGGGAGACGCGTCAGCGTCATCTTGGCTTCAATGAGGCCGCGTTCGATCGAACGCGGAAACTCGCACTCTCTAAGCGACATGCGTCCGAGGCGATCGCTTCAATGAGGCCGCGTTCGATCGAACGCGGAAACAACGCGTATTGTTCGCCGACATGCTGTCGCGAGCACAGCTTCAATGAGGCCGCGTTCGATCGAACGCGGAAACCGGGTTCAAGACGCTGATTGGTTCGGTCAATAACTAGCTTCAATGAGGCCGCGTTCGATCGAACGCGGAAACGGCCGGAGCGGGCATCGGCATCCTGGCTGCCGAAATGGCTTCAATGAGGCCGCGTTCGATCGAACGCGGAAACACGGCACTGGCTAAAAGCGGGCCGTCGCGATTCGCAACTTCAATGAGGCCGCGTTCGATCGAACGCGGAAACTGAACGACGGCTTGGACCAGACGGATTGACGCATAAGCTTCAATGAGGCCGCGTTCGATCGAACGCGGAAACATGGTGTACCACGTAATGGCCGTCTTGACGTAGTTGCTTCAATGAGGCCGCGTTCGATCGAACGCGGAAACAAAGGTAAAGACGCTAAGCGCGATGCGAGGGTATCGGCTTCAATGAGGCCGCGTTCGATCGAACGCGGAAACGACCAGATTCTCGGCGGCGTTGTTCAGTTTTGTGTTGCTTCAATGAGGCCGCGTTCGATCGAACGCGGAAACGCGGACGCACTCGGTCGTCCTCAACGATCGAACCCGCGGCGAACGCGGAAACGCAACAATCGAACGCGCGGCGCGAAAACATCTTTCAATCGAGGCCGCGTTCGATCGAACGCGGAAACAAAGTTCGATCGAACGCGGCCCGGACTCTGGAAACAACACGAGAATACCCTCGCTTCAATGAGGCCGCGTTCGATCGAACGCGGAAACAGCCCAAGTGATCAGCCTCAATTCTACAGGCTCTTGTGCGAGAGTTGCGAGCGGTTGGGGAAAATTGGGTGCCATCGACAGTTACTCCAATCGGCATCGGACGTTAACTCTTTTACTCCAGAGTGGTTAAGTGTCTGCGAGTGGTGACGGGTTTTTTTGAAGCGCGTCACCGCTCGCGTGTCCATTTAACAGCTTGCGACCTACTCTCCGGCTCTTCGGTCTGATCACCACGCCAATGATGATTCATTGGTCAGCGTGTCACAAATGCAGGATATTTGGTCAATTCACTACTGACTACCCGAGCCAGCAGACGCGTCTGAATCTCCAGCAATCGCCGATAGCTAACTCGATAATCGAACAGCGGATGCGTTACCAGTTGATCCATCCGCTGCTCATAGGCTCGAAAGAAGGCTTTACGGCCTGAAGTTGTCAAGGCAACGCCATTTCCAGCCTCGACAAAATGTTCCGGATAGACCATCCGATTGTTGATCGCGGTGATCACTGCAGAATCGGCGAGCAGCGGACGAAATGGCTCCATCAAGTCGAGTGCTAAGGCCGGTCGTCCCGGTCGTGGCAGATGGTAAAATCCCAGATACGGATCGAAGCCCACGACCGCCGCCGTTACAGTCAAATCTTTTGCAAGCAACGCATAGGCGAGGGACAGTAATGCATTGACGGGATCGCGTGGCGGACGACGATTCCGCTGCCGAAAGTTGAAATCAAAGCGGGGCGGCTTGCCCAACGCGGCTCCCGGATCGAGCGGCTCGCTGCCTGGTTTGAGCATCCCGGCAAAATGTTGGAAGTAAATCCGCGCTGCGGTGCCTTCGATGCCCAACAACGACTCCGCCCTCTCCACGCGATCGGCTTTGTGAGCGAGTCGCTTTAACTCGATGAGTACTTCGCGCGGCGGCGAGACATGGTTCCGCATCAGCATTACTCGTTGATTGCGAATCTTCCCGATGACCAAAGCCTTGGCAATCTGGAGACTGCGGACGGGATCGTCGGCCAAACGGAACTGTTCGCGCCGCAGCAAGATGTTCTTCAGTCCGGTACCTTGCAACATGCCGTAGAAGTATCCGTGATGCGAATGCAAGACCAACGGGATCTGCAATTCCAAGAGTGCCTGCATGGCTTGAGTCGAAAGCTGGATGTTGCCAAACAGATTCACTTGGTTGATCTCCCGTAAGCGAATCTCCTGAACGACCTTGCCTTGCTCTTTCACTTGCAGCAGCTCCGACTTTCGACCAACTGTCAGCCCTTGCGTGTTTAGGTACAGCGGTCGCAGATCGTCGCGAGGTGTCGTCGGCAGCCGGATTTGAGTCACTTCCGGTCCCTGGCCGTCGCGGGCTCGGCAGCGATTCGTCTCGTCGGGCAAGCAGATAGCGACCAGTGAACACTTCGGACACTTGGGACTGTTGACCAACGGTGCCGGAGCACTCGCGGCATCCGAGAGCTTGCGAGCCAAAGCAACTGCCTTGCGAGTTCGCTCGATCAGCTCGTCGTCAATGGCGACGGTGACACGTTGGCGCGTCAAGTTGAAGTAGAGCACTCCCTCGCCACACTTGAATCCGTTCTCACGTAAGACAATCGCTTGCAGGCACAACTGCACACGTTCCGGGTGCCAAGCTTCCAACGTTCCATCCGCGGCGCGACGAGGCCGGCCACGCTTGTAGTCGACCGGAGTCGCTTGCTCTCCCTTGGCTTCGATCAAATCCAATTTGGCGATCACTCCCAAAGTATCGCTGGCCAGTGTCACGCTGCGAGCGTGAATCGTCACCTCGGGTTCGGTCTCCGGCAGTTCATCGCTGCTGGACGATCCAGCAGCGGCACGCTCGGGTGCCTCCGGCGACTCCCGTTCTGACCTTGATTCAACCTCTTCGGTCATGCCGTCGAACAACAATTGCTGTTGTGCCTCATCCGAGTCAGTATCTGCTCGGTCCGTCACTCGAGGTGCCGCGAGCGTATCCGTTCGAGCGTCGACTCGCCGATGTACGCCCTCGCCATCGGTCGTCTCGGCGTTATGCTCGAACTGACCTTCGACATGCATCAAGTAGAACAGTCGCGGACAGTAAACAACTTCATTGATCATTCGTGCCGGGAGATAACGGTCTTCCTCTTCAGTGTCTTTGGCCGATTCGTAATCGCCCGCTCCAGGTGCCTGTTGAATCATGATGCGACTCCCAAGTTGCAAAGCAGTGGATGCGTCCGGACGACATTCCTGCGCGATCGAACATCGCGCCGGGCCGGATCGCCACTTCAGACAATGAGGCAGGGGCTGGCGATCGAGACATAGGGCTGACCAAGTGCTTCGATCACCCGATCGCCGCGACCCGCCGCAGGCCCGAGGTCGACGAACAAGACTTGATCATGTGCCGCGTTAATGATCTCTTTGAGCGCAGCTTTGAGCTTCAGCAGATCGACGGGATTCAACTGACACTCGAAGACCGAGTACTGGAGATGATCGCCCCAGTTCCTCATCGTTTTGAAGACTTTACGCAATCGCTTATCATCGCGAATGTCATAAGTCACCAAGTAGATCTTCCGCATGGCTGAACCTCCGAGATGGAGCAAATAGTTCGAGCCATCCATGATCATCGGCCAGCGATTCCTCGACGCTAGCCACACCCCCTCGACCAAGCGAACGTCAGTCTAGTCCGTTCAATACGAGAAGCAAGCGAAAACCGCTCGTGTCGTGTGCAAACGCATTGCAACAACCGGCAGCGGCAGTAAACTTCTGCGAATTCATTCAACACAGATGTTGCAGAGACCGGACATGGAATACGTCAACCGACGAGGCCAGCGATATTTCGTCTTCCAAGGAAAAACGAAGTCGGGCAAACCCAAGTATTTCGCATCCAGGAAGCAGAACTCCGACAAGGCGGAGCTCGTCGAGTCACTGCCCGAATCGTACGAGCTATTTGAGAATCCCGCCGACGGTCTCGTGCATATCCGGCTGCGGCGCGCGTCGTCAATTATCGAAGCCGAGCGGGAGTTGGTCGAGCGGCTTGTGCTGGAACTTTCCAGCTATTCGATCGTGCAAACGATCATCGATCGCAACTTCATTGTGGTCTACGTCCCCGACACGGATCCGGTGGAGGCCTCAGAGCGGATGGCAGCCATCTTTGGTACCACGCCAGCAAAAGTTGCTGAATGGACGGCCTCGGAGACTCGGTATAGTGCGGAATTGCGTTTCGAGTTGGTCGATGCAGACGAGCGGCTGTTTGTCGCAGAGCGATTCTGCTATCGCAGTTCGGTCGATGACTGGATCTCCATCAGCGGCGCGTCAGCACTAGAGCCGCTGGTCCGCAAGATTGCCGTCCATTTGGGCAGCGATTCGTTCTACGACTTCTTTTGACTTGGACCGCGTGGCGACCAGCACGAGTGAAGCGGCTCGTGCTGGTCGCCTTTGATCTCGATTCAATTTCCGAATTGTCAAAGAGCAGCGTGACTTGCCATCAGTCGTTCAACGATTCATCACGGTCACTTACATCAACGTACAGGTAGAAGGGCGAGCGGGAATCGTCGAACCAGACGGACAATTCGTCCTCGGTATAGTCAAAGAACAAATCCTCCTCGACCAGCGTGCCCTTCAGCAACAGCTCTGGTTCGTCAGGCAATCCTAGATTTCGCAAATGTTCACGCAGCAGATTCAACCGATCCGCATCGGCGGCCTTGCTAAAGCGAGTTTGCCAGGCGGTGATGGGGTTAGTTGTCATAGACCTTGTTGTCGAGGCTCTCGACACTCCTGCCGCTTACGTGAGTACGGCTTTCGCCGAAGTGAGATTCGGTGTCTTGCCGACGAGAATTCGTTGGCACTGATAGACAGTCGGAATACCGATCGGCAGAATCTGGTCACGGTCAAAGTCAGCTCCCTGTACTCCTCGATGCGACAGCAGGGTGGGAATTACGGCCCCGGCGACAGGCACG
The DNA here is from genome assembly GCA_020638995.1 of Planctomycetaceae bacterium. GTDB lineage: Bacteria > Planctomycetota > Planctomycetia > Pirellulales > Pirellulaceae. Next base: position 794,870 of record JACKHM010000004.1, on the reverse strand, counting down.
TTCCAGATCGGCCACGTCAGGCAAGTGCCCGAGACGCGCGTACCGCGAAAGCCGACCGTCCTTAAGCGATCTCCAGCTGCAAGCGATTGAAACCACGGCCAAGCCTCCAACGCGAGCCGATTTGCACCAATCATCCCGCCACTCGTCTTGCGAGTTGGATCACCGCTGGGGGTGTGCCACTGATAGGCATGACGACGATCTTCGCGCGGCTCAAGATGCAGCGAGACGCCGTCGGTCGGATCAGCGTAGTCCCATGCAGCAAACAAGGTGCGAGTCAGGTGCTCGCTCGTGGTTTCTCGAAGCAGCCTTATAATCGCCTTCGGGTGATTGTCGCGGCGAGATGTCTGCAATTGCGAGATCGCTTTTGGTATCGCCGCGTCGGAACCATTGCAACTCATCCATTCTGCGTCACCGCGATCCTGCAGGGAGGAGTTCGCTGCAATTCGCTGAAATGTTTCGCGCCGGGTGTTGCTCTGTTCTCCTGTCGTGACCAGATCGGCCAGCCTAAGTGATGGATGCTCGCTCTTGCAGGCAAGCTTCTGCATCAACACTTCGACAAGGGACTCTTGGTCGAACGACTCGTTGCCGGAAGATGATATCACCGGGCGCCAAGCACCTTGCTGACAACGCCACGAGAAGCGCAGCGTCGCGCCGTCCGGGCCGTCGCCGAGCGTTCGGAATGTGCCCAACGCGGCGAGGAAGCCTAGTGGTCGGCTGCCGTCGATTCCGGTCAGTACGATTTCGTGACGATCGATGGTCGGAGCCGCCGCCGAGTCCGTGGCGGACGGAGTCGAAAGCGCGAACGCTGTGACGTCGCCTTGATTTGGCGAAGCACTTGCCGCCCAATCCGCCAATCGCAACATCGACTCCAGGTAGGCGACGCCCCACCATCCGAAGCGACGATTCATGGTCCAGAATCGCTCGGCGATGCCCGAGTCGAGTCGATACGAGGGCTTCCAGTTGGCACGCTCGTCGTGGGAAACGGCAGTCGCTCGGAATGCATCCAAGTTGAACCCTGGTAGACTTTCGTCAACGCTTACGGGTGCCAAAGGCCGTGCGTAACCATGATGAGCGGCAACGACGTGAGCTAAAAGTTCTCGCTCGCCGACGCTGCCATCGTCAAATCGATGTAGCAAGTCGACGGACAGCATCTCATGCCGGAAACCAGTAGGCAATTCACCCGTTTTTGGCCCGCCCAACGAATCGGACTTTGCCCACAGAGTTCTCTGCATTTGAGCGACGCTGACCGGCTTGCCAAGCAACAGTGCCTGAAAACGTGGATCGACTTTGCCAATGTCGTGCAGTTTTGCCGCAGTCGTGATCGCATTCTGCAAGGGCTCGGGGAGCGAACTTGCTTCCGCGATCCGAGTCGCTTCAGCGAATACGTCGGCCAAGTGCTTAATTAGCGATAGACGCCCCGTTTCACTTAGGGAGTCTTCATCATCGCCAAATGATGCAAGTCGGAGACGCGGCATACCGGGCAAGTTCTTGGTATCCAACTTCGTTGTCCATGCGATGCCGGCAGGATAGCGCGTTGGTGTCCCGGCTATCGTAAGTAAGCGCCGGCGGTGGAGTGCGATCCAACTTGCCCAAGAGTCTGCTCTTTCACTTTCATCCGCATTTTCAGATTGTTGGATTGCCGCCGTTGTCGCTTTCCACTCGGCGTTAATGTCAGCTTCCTGGTTGCTCACCAAGGGCAGCAAGGCATCGAATAGCTCTCTAACGCAGTCCATTGGAGACAGCTTTGGATGAACTCGCAAAATCGCTCGCGCTTGGCTTTGGGAGAACGCTTGATCCGCTACGTCAATGCGAGCGGCCTCGTTCGCTGAATCTGAGGCGTGTTCTCTCGACTCATTGCCCGCCTGCCGCCAAGCGTCGGGATCGGGTTCGCTCGGTGCGTTGGGGATGTGGCCAAAGCAATGCCAGCCGCCGAACTCGGCCGGAAGCACCAGCGTCGAGTTTGGTCGCAAGCGATCAAGATTCCCTCCGTGTACGACGAAGCTTGACTCGCTCCTCACGTTCGCTTCGCCCATTTTACGTCGATGTGAAGTGCGTTTCGGCTGGCCCTTCCACACCAAGCCACATCGCCCGTGCGAGTCGGCCTTGGTTTTGGAAGGAGACTCCTCTTCTTCGATTTCGCCCAACACATCGCTTGTCGTGTCGATCAGCGACTCGCCCCGCAACCATTTCTTGACTAGGAACAACGGCACACTCAAACATTCGATCGACGTGGGCGGACAGACCGCCACTGCTTTGCTCCACGAGTTTGTTCGATCGACAGTAGCGTGTACGTCTAGGTCCGCCCGCCAGCACACCAGCACTTCTGCCCTAGGCGGTTGCGGGCCGTGCAGGTATGCGGCGATGTCCGGCTCCAGTGCCGGACGCGGGCTTGTTTGACAAAGCATGTCTAGGTGAGCCGGCATCAACACCGTCGCATCCGGCGACGGAGCGGCGAGTCGGACAAGATCCGGATCGTGCTGCCGCAGCAATGCGTCGAATGGTTTGATCCCGAAATCGACTTCGCCGCGTTCATCCATTACATCGTTCAGCCATAGCCACGTGCGTGCCAAGGCGTTTCCATACACCGGATCGAGCGGTTTGTCGTCGCTCAGCTTGTCCTCGGGCTGCACATCGCCTTCCGCCGCCACGATCACACCGCGCGCGTGAGGCGCGTTGCCCAAGCGGTTCAGCCTGCCGAATCGTTGACGCAATGCATCGAGGCTCGCACACTGACTGACCATGCCATCGAAATCCAGATCCGCACCTACCTCCAAACATTGTGTGGCGACGACAAACTGTGGCTCGTCGAACGTGACGTCAACACCCGATCCGAATTTTTGTTGCAATTCGGTGGTTAGCTGCTCGCGATCGATCGGTCGCATGCGGCCGATCATCAACGAAGCGCTCTTGCCGTGCTTGGCATCGAGCAGCTTAAACGCCTCGCGAGCAATGGCCACGCGATTTACAACAATGGCAATTTTCTTACATCCCGCCTCGGCTAAGGCGTGGGCATGTTTGACCAGCGACGCGGCCAGCTTGCTGGGCAGCGACTTGCCCTTTGCCGCAGTGTCACGATCGAGCGTGATGGGCTTCGAGCAGGCGTGCCGCTTCTCCAACAATTCGTCCACTTCGTAGTCATGGTCGTTCAAGGTGAACAACGATTTGTCGCCGAGTTGCTGCGGCGGCGTAGCGGTCATCTGAACGAGCGAGAACGGTGAGGCCAGCGGTTCTTCCGCCCAATGCTCGCCGCGATATCGCGCAATCGCCTCGACCGTCTGACGGAACGGATTCGAGCAATGAACTTCATCGAGAATGATCAAACTGTCGCAAGTGGTCATGGCTGCGTGGATGGGCAGATTGCGATCGGACACTCCGTACCCGCGAAATAGCATCCGCGAACCGACTTGGTCGACGGTGCTCGTGAGAACGGTGGGTTGAAGTGGCGAGCGGACCCAGGCGTCGTCGCGGTAAATCCCGCCCCGCAATTCGAAACAGTCGAGTGGCGGAGCCGATGCACTGTTCGCGACGCTCCGCAACCACGCTGCGACTCGCCACAAAATGGAACTGGTATCAGGTGCGTCTGCGGCGACCGCGTTCCAAAGCACTTCTGCGGTTCTGCGAGTCTGTCGATACGCTTCGTTGACGATGATGCGTCGATCGACGACAAAAAAGATGCGTCGCGCCGCCGTGAGAATGCCGTTCGGTCGATTGGCCGCGCAAGCTTGGAAGGCCAACGCAAAAACGGCGATATCGATGGCGGCTGTCTTGCCACTCGAAGTTGGCAGCTTCACGTAGTCCGGCCACTGTCCGAGGCAGGCCTGCTCGGCTAATCGCTCTTGCCAAGCGAAGGGTCGTTTGTGATCGTGCGCCGCAGAATAGAACTCGGTAAAATCGCCGATCGTCAATGGTTTGAGTGATGCGGGAATGGACATGCTTGTTGGAGTCCTTGCTGTGATCCCTTCGGGATGTGAATGTATCTGTGCTTTCATCCGGAGGTGGCGCTGTGCTTACCTCCGGCTAATCGCTCATACGCCTTCGGCGTGGAACTCGGCTACCGCGAGGCGGTAACGGTCGTTGGTTGGAGGAAATCGCGGCTAATCGTCTTGGCGACGTTTATATGGTACAGCCGCTCATACGCCTTCGGCGTGTATACGGCTACCGCGAAGCGGTAATAGCCATTAGCCGGAGATAAGCGCAGCGCCATCTCCGGTACACAGGCGTCCTGTCGTTGCATCCCGGAGGGATGCCAGCCATCAATCCAAATACTTCGGGTCATATTCAACTCCCGCTCGTTCCAACATTGCGATGAATTCGTCACGAAAACTTGTGCGGCTGTGGTGTTCGCGTTGATTCGCGATGTAATGTTTCACTTGATCGCGGGCGGTCGCACTCACGGAAAACACGCCGTATCCGTCTTGCCACGCGAATTGCTCAAGTCTGATTTCTTCGTGAATCCACCGCGACGCCGCCTTCTTCAATTCGCGCATGAAGTCGGCAATGCGATGCGTGGTCTTCAACCCGACGAGCAAATGCACGTGATCTTCGACGCCTCCCACACCTTGTGGAAATCCATCCAAGCCTCGCACGGTCCCTCCCAAATACTCGTGCAATCGCATCTCCCACTGGGGGGCGATGTACCGCATTCTGTTCTTCGTGCTGAAGACAACGTGGTAATGTAGGCTCGCGAATGTCGACATATTCCGGATCTCCCACCATCGTCCAGGAACTAGCGTTGCCGAGATGTCATCTGTGGACCCTAAGCGGTTTAAACAATCCGTAACCCAGGAATCGTCCCGCGCCAATGATTACCGGGCCGCGAACGGCTTGGTCAAACTTCATCCGCACGTGAACTTGCGGCCGTGACGGCTTTCCCACGCGCGAAGGCATGGTCGGATATCCATCTCCCAAGGGCGCCGCTCTTTCTCCGTCAGCGCGCTCGCGCAAGCGTCGCGTCTTTGGAACCGCCCGCGGTACCCCTCGATGCCACGAAGTGGTATCGATCTCGACTTGAATTGGCTGCGGCAAGCCAGCACGCTCGCACGACAACACAATCGTCTCCGCGACTTCCGCATTCCAGCCGACCCGGTTTTCCGTTCGCGATTGTTTGGGAAAGCGATCCAACACCACAGGCGTCACGCTGGCCCAGGTCGTGTTTGGTCCGACCCAAGTCACATTCTGTAGAGTCTGTCGCCCTGCATTGTCGGCTTCGAGACGAACCGTCCATACGCCTAAATTGCCAAGCTTCAGTTCTATGATCCGCGACTCGTCGTTCTCGTCAAACAACAGGCCACGCAACACTCGGCCCCGATCTTCAGACGCAATTCGCTTTGGCAATGCGATGGCCAGTCCCATCACGTGGCCATCGGCATACGGGCCGCCAACGTAGGGCAAGGCGAGGAACGCTGCATGAGGTTCCTGGGTCGCGCTGCCATCCAGTTCGTGGCCGCTCAACCACGCTGGCGGTGGTTGTAATTCACAGGCTGCCATCGCCGCATCGCGCAAGCGTCGCGTCAATGCAAGTGTGTCTTGCGTACTCACGTTCGGCCCGTCCAGCTTGCAGAGCACTAGTAATTCGGCATCGAAGTGCTCTCCTTCGAGGACCACAATCTCGGTCGACTCGCGTGTATAGCCTTGCCACAGACCGAGGACTGGCGGTGTCGGCTCGGGCGGTCGCAGAGCAGTCTTGTAGGGCTGTCCGAACTCTGCTTCGAATGCCTTCTTGGCACTCTTTTGTTCGTTCCCTTTAGTCGAAGAAATGATCTCGGCTAAGGTCATAAAACTGTCGATGCGGTTTGCACCGCAAGCAACTCGCAGCCGAGCGAACTCGCCTTCGCCCGCAACTCGGACGCTGATCTGCGAAACTCCTCGTGTCGGATGCCATGGCGAACCGGAAGCCGCCGGCGCGTCGAGCGTCGCCCATGCCCGCACCAGCGACGACGAGTGTCCAACACGAATCACGTTCGCACAAACTCGCTGTAATGCTTCGATGTGCGACTCCGCTCCTGAAGCGTCCGGCCACACGAACGCGACTTCCATGTTATCGGGAATCATCGTTGGAAAGGCACGTTCTTGCTTCGAACGGCTTAAACCGGGCGCAGATTGAAGCAACGACTTGTTGGCCGTCACCTTGTCGTTCACCGGCACGTACACCGCCACGGGAGACCGTTCGCAGCCATCGCTGGCAAAGATCTGAGGTGGCGGCAGTTTTTCGAGCCACTCCAACGCCGCGACTTCAGCCTCCTCTTCGCCCATTTCGAAGCACGCGGCAGCCAATGCCATGAACATTCGCCCTGGATGCGGCGGCCATTCGGCACGCTCGCGATCCGAAACGTCGGCCGCGACACAACGGCCCGTGATAAACTCGATGCCAATCGTTAGTGACGTCATATCACTCGCCTCCATCTTCAGCGCTGCTGGAGACGGCGAGTTCCTGGCTCTTGCGAACTAGTTCCACCAACTTGGCCGCTGGCTTCAGCTTCAGCGGCTCCTTGCGCCACGGCAGTTTCGCATCGATCAGCTTGGCGACCGCTTCCTTGAGCAAGGCGATCGCTTCGTCAGCGGATATCTCGAACGATTTCGTAGTGTCGCCCGGCTGTCCGAGCAGTTCCCACTTTGGCCTCTCCGTCGGCCACAACAAACACCGCGAGCGCAAATCGAGTCCCCGTTCGCTGGCCAGAACTGCGCCGCATAAGCCCAGTGCGGCAAGTGCTGTTTGTGCGACCAAGTTGGTGTTCGGGTTGACCTTTGCCGAGCCATTTAGGGGAAATCGCAAACGCCGTAGCGCCGGCAACGAGAGAACCGTCATCTGTTCGGCGTAGGCGATCGTCACGCCACCCGGACTAATGTTGTTTGAGACAAGAAGAGTCCCATCGTTTCTTAGAGAGTCAAACGTGTGATCCTTAATTTTGTTGATCGCTTTCGAGTCGTATCTCGAGAAGTCAGGAGTGACATTCCCATGATTCACTTGCGATGGCTTCCCGTCCTTTAACTTCTTGTTGCCCTTCTCCTCGAGCGTCCATTCTCCATCCTTTCCTTGATATACGGGTCCCGCCTTCAATTGAATCCCAAGGGGATCCATTCGACTACTTGTTTTCAAACCTATCGCCGCGTCGATGCCAATAATCTCCGATACCAACGCGCGTTGAAACTTGACACCCAACCCACCCTTCGGTCCCGTAGAATCCCAGATACCGAATATCAAGGCGGTGGGGCACAGTTCGAGTAACGGAGTCGCATTGCGAAGGGTCGCTTGACTAAGCTTCTTGCCTTCGTCGCTCTTGCGGAACGCCGTCCCATCAAGCTCGCTATCGCGAAGAATTGCGTCCGCAATCCGATGCGGAGCTTCCAGGCTGGTCACACGTCCGATCGGTTCGAACAGTCCTTTGTCATCTGATCCGGGTTCAACAATTGGAATGTCCCCGAAGTCGACTTCGACCACGGGAATCTCGATTCGCCCTTCATCGACGGCATCCTGAAGCGCTTCTTCGAAGCGATTGGCTTGACTCTGCACGGAATCCATCAATACGCATCGGACCGCCTCATCGCGTCCCGGCACTCGCCGCTCCTCGACCGCATATACGGCACCCGCGTAAGTCGGCGGGAAGACTTTGTCGCCTTCACCGCCAGCCGGTTGAAGTTTTGTTCGGCAACGTAACGCCGCCCCAGTCTTCACTGCTTCACTGAGTGTTGCATAGTCCAATGACATGTTGACTCCTTGTAATGTGATTAGGCCTATTTGTGAAACTAAACAGAATGACGACTCAAGGGCTCTAGCCCGATTCCGCGTTAACTCAAATGCGGCCCTAATGAGTAGCAAACGACCCACCAGCGAACGCGTGTATCGTGACCTGACACCTCAACAGCGTCAGCGTTTGGAAGCGGCGCGCGCGGAAACGGAATCCTCGAAGGAAGAAATCCTGGCTGAGGGGCGTATTCGCAAACAGGCATGGAACGCAATGCGGCGCGAGGTCGCGCAGACGATCGCGACGTTGAAAGCCGAACGCGAACGGTTGGGGTTGTCGCTGGCCGATGTTGAAGCGCGAAGTGGGCTGAAGCCCAGTGCGATCTCGCGACTCGAGAACGATCCGCAAGCGAATCCAACTCTCTTGACTCTGCAACGCTACGCGGCGGCATTGAACATGACGCTCGCGACGACTGTTGAAGCAATGTGATGCGGGGCGTTGCCGCAACGGACGGAAGCGAGCCGGACTGTGCCTTTGTCGGCTTATGGTATTCGCCAAAATTTGCCATGCGATCTTACCTCGCCTTCCGAAATCGGGCTTTAACGCGTTTACGTTGAGTGACTGGTCCATCGTTACTGTAGAGTTTCAACGCCGCCGCCATTTCGTCCTGAAGTTCAGATCGCAACGCGTCGGGCACCAGCACTTCGGCATGTCTTCCGAAGCTCAACACCCAACTGTTCACTTCCGTCGTGCCGGAGAGGTCGAGTCGCACGAGCAGGCTGCCGTCCGCTTGCCGTTCGCATTGTTGGCTGGAATGCCAGTTTGATTCTTCCACGTAGCGGGCTACTTCGGAGGAGAAGCGGATTGTCACGTTAACGACACCGGTGTCGTGATAGATGCCGAGTGAACCAGCGAGGAATTGCTCGGCGTTGAAATCTGGCCGGCGTGTGAAGGGCATGCTGTCGACTTGAGCCGACTCGATACGGTTGACTTTCCAGGTGCGGAAGGCGTTGTCTTCGGGCTTGAAGCCGAGCAGGTACAGCGTGTCGCGGTGACGCGTGAGGCTGTAGGGATGCACGTCGTAGGTGACTGGTTCTGTCGAGCGTTGCGAGCGATAGGTGATAAACACGACCTTTCGATCCTCGATGCCGACAAGCAGACTGTCGATCGTCTCGGCGTGGGTGGCGTAGTCGCTGACGCCGAAGTTGGTTTGGTGAAACGCCTCCGCGACGCGGTCCAAATACTTCAGCGCTTTGGGGCCAAGCGTCGCCTCGATCTTACGAAAGGCGTTCTGAGCTGCCTCCCACAGAAATGTTCCGGCCAAAGGTTCCAAGTATTGTCGACCGAGATAGAGGGCCAACGCCTCGTCATAGGTGAAACTGAGATCGGGACGTTGCGAGCCGTTGGCGATGTGATACGACTTGCGACCGGACGGCCCTGTCGATTCTTCGATCGGGAACCCCGCGTCGTGGAAAACTGTCAGGTCACGCCGGATCGTCTTGGCATTGACTTCGAGTTCGCTGGATAACTCGGCGACAGTCTTGCCCGAATGCGATGCACACAACTTCTTGAGCAACAACCACTGTCGCACCAGTTGTGACGAGCCCGTTGTCATGTCAGCCCCTTGAACTGGCCTGGTAGTTTGAAAGCATCAAATGTCCAGGATCGTAAGTGATAGCATGGACAGATCACGTCCAACCCGCCCAATCTTTTCCACGATCTCACTGCACCGATGTTGTACCCCTACTGTGAGCAGAAGTAAATCATGTCGCCAAAGTTATTTCGCGGAATGCTGCAGTCTCATTCTTGCAGTTCGGCGATGTATCTCTCAGGGTATTCGGGAATTGTCCGGAACACTTTTACCGGCCGATGTGAGGCACCGCGATATTCGGCCAACAGAAGGCGAAACGCGAGATTCTTGAAAGCGTTAACTCGACCGTATCGATCTGCTGCGTAAACCGTTTCACGCGATCCGGAATACGCCAGCGACCTGCGGAATGCAGCGAGGCGCCCGGCGGTTACTTTTGAGTTCGCTCCACACGAGCGATTAGCACCGACGCTTTGATGCCCAGAGCGTCGCTGATGCGAAACAGCACGTCGAGCGTCGGGGACTTCTTGTCATGTTCGAGCTGGCTGATGTAGGTACGATCGACCCCTGCCTCAAACGCCAGTGTCTCCTGGGTCAGGCCTGCCTGTTTCCGTGCTTTCTGTAGTTCCTCGCCAAGCATGCGGCGAGAGTAGCTTGACGACTCCACTAAGTCTGTAGACAATAGTCTACAGTCCGATAAAAAGAATCCATGTAAGTCCGTGGTTGGGGCGGAGTCGGTTATGTTGGCTGACTCGGCCAGTGATCACGTAAGCGACGGCTCGCGTGTCACAAAAGTTCACCCCAACGCACGGAGCTTAGAACATGAACATTCTCGCAATCGACCTCGGCAAGTTCAACTCGATGTGCTGCTTTTTCGACACCGACACGCAAGAGTATCGATTCCAAGCGGTCGCTACCAACCGACGCTACCTGACCGCCGTGCTGACCAACCACGAGATCGACTTGGTGGTCATGGAAGCCTGTGGCCCCAGCGGTTGGATCAGCGACTTGTGCCAAGAACACAAGATCACAACACTCGTCTGTAGCACCAACGAAGAAGCTTGGCGGTGGAAGAACACGAAACGCAAGACCGATAAAGACGACGCCCTGAAGCTGGCTCGCCTCGCGATGATGGGGCAGCTCAAGCCGGTGCATGTGCCCACCCACCAAGGACGCGAGCATCGCACGCTGGTCAAGTATCGCAAGACACTCGACGGGCGGATCAATCGCATCAAGAACTCCATTCGGTCATTGTTTGCCAACCGTGGTCTCGAACTCGATCGCAGCCGACGAGCCTGGAGCGTTGCCGGCCGCGAACGGATCAACTCCTATCGCAAGCCGCTGGCAGACTGTTCGATGGACGAACTCTGGCAAGGTCAACTCGACCTCGAACTAACTGAGCTCGATTCGCTCAGCGAGCAACAGACCGAAGTCGAACGACGTCTGGAGGTGATCGCCGAAGAAGACAATCACATCCAGCGACTGCAAACGATCCCGGGTGTGGGACGCAAGACGGCGGAGGTTCTGGTGACGGCGCTGGACGATCCGCATCGTTTTGACAACGCGCGGCAAGTGTCGGCGTAGATCGGCTTGGTGCCACGGCAATATCAATCGGGAGAGACGGATCGCTTCGGACGGATCACAAAACGCGGCTCACGTCTCTTGCGGGCGATGTTGCTGGAATGTGCCTGGGTCAGTCTGCAGCACAACCCTTGGACTCGAGCCACCTACGATCGCATTCACGGTGGCCAGAAGACACGCAAGAAGAAAGCGGCGGGCACCGACCGAAGGTTGGTCGGCTGTGGCTCGGAAGATCGCGGTAGTCGCCTGGAGTATGTTGAAACACGAAACCGATTGGGACCCGCAGCGCATGGGAATCGAGGTTGAGGAGGAACACACGGCCGCTGGATCGCGTCTCAGGACTGACGCCGTTGCGATCACGTAGCGTGACGTCGGCAAAACGAATGCGACCAGCGGCCTTTTGAAAACAAGGTAACCACCAAACTGAAATGAGACGAGAGAGGATCGGACGAATAAGCACGGCCAGCCAAGACCTTCGCTGAGACCACCCCAACAGGACCTGACACGGAGTTCGCAAAAGCTTTGCGAGGGACCACACAGTTCCTCGCCAGGCGGAACTCAACGTCGCCAAAACGAATGTGGCCAGCCAAGCAACCACGCGAATCAGAACGCATGGAAAGATGAGACGACGCATAAAGAGAAAACGCGTCGACACCTCGAATAGTCGTATGAGTCGAATCGTTCGGCCTGCTGATCCCGACCGCTTCCCTCGGAGCTCACCAACAAAGGCAATGTCCGTTGCCTTTCGTCTACGCCGCTCGTCGGTCGCCAAGCTCGCTGCCGCGAGTCGTGGGCGAGCGACCGACGAGCGGCTCCGACGAAGGCAACTCCAAGCGAAAGGTCTGGCGATGCCCGAACCCTAAGAAGCAAAAAGTGGCGCACAGCCCACTTGACCAACCACGGACTTCATAGTCGATCCCGAGAAGTGGAGGCTGGACAGATGGCGATCAATCGTCGTGAGCTGTTAACGATGGGGACTCGGGGCGGAGCTGTGGTCTTGGCTTCGAGTGTGGTTTGGGGGCGGATGGCCCTCGCACGGCACCAGTTGGCGAATCGACTCGTGGACGAAGCGGCTAGCCCACGAAGCGATTTCACAAGCTCTGACCTTGAACGCCTTCCGGCTCTTGCGAGGCAAGAAATAGAAGATTGGTTTCAGTCCCCTTGCCGAAACTGTGCGCCGTTCGTCGATCGCATCTGTTCTGAAAGCTTTGCTCAGAAGCTCGCAAGCTGCTCAGGCGAACAAGAACGTGAGCAGGAGATCCGCAATGCTTTCGTCGCGGAAGTTGTTCAGGAGCATCGGATTCTGGACAAAATCGAGGAAGTCGCGGAGAGAATTGGCAATGAGCTGGACCTCAGTTGGGCAGCCTGCTGCAAAGGGATTGAGAAAACTTGGGCAATTCAGCTGCCAAAGATGACGGCCTCGGAATACCGACTCGATTTACTTAATTCTGCAATGCCGCACCTCGAAGAGAAACTTGCCGCTGTAGTATCACAGGCAGACGTGGCGAGCCAACGTCCAGTGCTGTCCCTTGTGGCGATGGATACGATCAAGCTGGAGGCGACGGTTCTTGTGTTCGCACGAACTTCACCTCAGATGGCGATACTTCTCTCTGTAGCGGTGGCCCTCTTTGGAGCGTGTAGTTACGTACTGGGGCTGTTGAGCCTTCGCCCTGCAAATTACCGCAAGGCGATTTCAAGCCGTGTCGCGCAACTCGCCATCGACATTGGTCGACAAGTGGAAGCGGAAACTCGTCAACAAATCTTGGTGCTTCATCAATGGCAAGACCGGGCGTTAGAGAAAGTGGCAAAGGACTATGCGAAGGAACAAATCAATCTGTTTTCATGACGCTCAAGCGAGTTTCGCCTGCGTCGGGATATTCCTGGTCTTACTAACCGGCTGCTCGAAGTCCGATGAAACATTGCAACAGCACTTCGTGCGGACGCAAGCGGACATCGCCACGCCGGACGGAGTGATACTACCGGAAACGGTCGTTGTTGACGGTGAGTTCGTGCATTATCAAATGGACCAGGGAGGACATTGGCGAATCAGAGCCACGGAACAATCCGACGGCTATCATTACTCTGACGCAGAACGACTACCTGCAGCCGAAGCACCAACTCCGAATAGCTAAAAAAAGCGTGCCCACGGAGCCCAGTGCGGGCTCCGAAGGCACGCCCGAAAGTTGTTGCTTCTTGCCGCCACTGGGGTCGGTCGAATTCAACGCCGCCGATAGATTTCACGCAGTTCCCAACGGCGAAAGCGTCGCTCAAGCATCGCACAGCAACTCAACCAATTCCTTCAGCATTGCCTGCTGAGCTGGAGTTAATGTTGCGACTCGTTGGAGTCCGAGTAACTCGCGAAGTAGCGTGGCGCTCGCGTTACGACGGTCGTTTTCATTAACGTCTGTTGCCAACAGCGTGGAGGCAGGACAGATGTTGCTCACGGCGATCTCTCGCCAGTTGGCGACACAAAGTGTCTCGATGTCATGGAGGCGATAGATGCAAAACGCTTCGGTGATGCCGACGATGTCGCCCGGTGTCCCGTCGCCCATTTCGCAGACGAGCATGCCCTGGGCAACGGCGACTTGCAACGGGCGATGCTTTGGCAATTGAATAGGTGAAGGTATCGTCATGAAAGACGGCTCCCATGATGAGTGTCGAAATTCTTGGACTTGAAGTTACGAAGGGCCGATCGAGTGCGTGACCGAGTGGAGAAGCTCGTAAAGAGCGAGGTCACCGACACCATGCGTGACTAGCCGATCGCAACTTCGTTGGCCAACAGATTCACGGAGAGATCGCAGTCGATAGGAATCCCGCGGAGCCAGCGAGTGAACTGATGGACCATGAAACCGGCAGCGATGCTCGCCGCATAAATCGTACTCCGCGACGTGCAGGAACCGGTTTGAGCCTCAGATTGCGGGAACAGACTCTTGGAGTAGTCCGATCTGCCGAATTCGTCGGCTACGGTTAGAATACGAATCGTCTCGCCCAACATTCGGCCATCGCACCAGAATCGACATCGCGGCGATACGCTACGCCAGATGGCCTCGCGTGCGCTGATCGAGTCGACGCAGCAGAACACAACAGGATCTACATACGTCGACGGACGATAACGACCATGGATGGTAAGCACCTGGATCGCCGGGTCCATTAAGCGGATGTGCGCTCCCGATGCTTCCACCTTCGAGGTGCCGCAATCTCCGTGCAAGTAGCCCTGCGTGGTGACGTTGGTCAGTTCGACCACATCGAAATCTATCAATCGCAGCTTGGGAACGCCAATCGAAGCCAGTTGTATGGCAACCTGCCGACCGATGGCTCCGACGCCGATCACCGTGGCTGCGAGTTCGGCGATCCGATCCCTGGGGACGAGGTCGCCTTGCCGTCTAAATCGTTCTTCAGTCAAAGTAATCCTCCTTTGTGAGTGCGGCTTCCATTGAGGTAAACCAGTCCGTGTCGTCGTAATCGAGCAGTCGCTCGTCGAGCAGCGAACTGGTGCGGCAATCCCACCACTTGGCATCCATCGAACGAACACACGCCAAGTACTCTCGCTCCCAGGCTTCGCAATCCGAACCGGGGAATTCTGAGGTAAAGTCGATCTCCATTGGGATCGTGATCGCCGCAGCGGGACCGACGTTGAACTGCAAACGTGCATAGGTCGCACCACCCGCGGCGACGATGGCCATGATCGACCAATCCGAACTTCCGAAGCAGCGTGCAAATGTTTCCTCGTCGGTGTTGCTGGGTTCGGCAGATTTGCCGGGATGAGTGTGAATCCAGACACGAGCAAATTGTTCCGGTCGCCGTCCGGCATCGACCTGCTCGTCGAAGAAGTCGGCGACCGCCGTGTCGTCGAAGACCACGGTTACGGTCGTGCATTGCTGTTTGACGAGTTGCACGTCCTCGATCAGCAGTAGATTGTCGGCAGCCGAGATGGCGAAGCCACCGATCTCCGTATCGCCGTAGTCACGAAGGAACAACAGTTTGGCCCACGCATGGGACGTGAACCGAAGCGAAGTCCGCTGAGTTGCACTTCTCTTCTTCCGTCGCTTGGCTCTCGGCACAGTTGGGACATTGGTCATGGGTTTGGCAATCCTCACAGTAAAGAAGTTCACACTCGCTGCACCGTTGCAGACAAGTTCGGCAGTAGTACTCGTGACACACTTCGCAGGCTTCCGTGCAGCCGTTGCAGAATCGCTCGGAACATCGCTGGCATCCGTACGAACACTCGCTGCACAAGTCGGTTTCGCATCCGTAACACGACTCGCGATCCTCCTCGCCCATGGAACATCCGCAGTGTTGGCACGGCAGGCCGTGCCATTCCGCGAGCGAGACGTAGGCACTATCGGGGTTGTAGGTATCAAGGATCTGCCGCACGATGACGAAAAAGTCGAGCAGCCTTCCTTGATACAGGGCTCGTTCGATCGGCACTCGTCCCTCGCCCTCGCAGAGCGTGTCGCTTTGAACGTGCGGATGCGTTGTTTGAAAGCTTCCGCTCGCCGGATTCGCATCCAACGCTTCCACGCGATAGGGCGAGACATTGCCGAGTTGACGGCACTCCAGCACAATCGCGAACGATCCGAAGTGAAGATCGTCAAGAATGATCTCCTCGGTGGTTACGGAAAGCTCATCGTGGCGATGATCGTACTGCACGTTTGCAAATTCAGTTCGCAATGCCACAAGATCACGATACAGGTCGCCAAATGTGATGCGAGGCGGAGGGTCCATGGACAAACTCCGTTCCCGTTGCACGACTGTCAGCTGATCCAGCAGGGACTTTTGTGCGTCGACCAGCTGTCGATGCAGGCGTTTCGCCGCATCATGCCAGCCGCGTGCGTTTGCCTTGCCGATCCGCCGCGACAACTTCTCGCATTCGAGCCAGGCGGATCGTGGCAACTGCACGATTGGTTTGTTGCCTGAACTGGCGCGAAGCGACTCGAACAATCGCCAAGCGATTCTCTCCAACTCACGATCTCGTCTTGTCATGCTGGAACTCCGGAGTAGAAGGAACGACCGGCCGGGATGTGTGTCCCGGCCGGTCATCGTTATTGGCTAGAGGGCACCTTCGATCTTTCGTGCGGTGATGCTGATGCGATCACCTTCTTGGAGCACTTGCTCGCGGTGACTCGGCAGGCGGTTTACACGAATCAGATAGTCGTTGGGCCTGCCGGACTTCACTTGCTGGGTAAACAGTTGCTCGACGGTTGTTCCGGCTTCGACGTCAATGAAGTCGGCGAAACCGGCTCCGTCGTTGCTGATCATTAAGACGCGCATGGGGTTCCTTTCGATGGAGATGATTGGGAGTGGCGTCGCTTGGTGCGATGCCTGTGTTTGCGGCGGCGTCGCTGTTGTCGCGTGCCCCGCGTGCGACCGGCACGGATCTGCGATGCCTGAGCGTGACGGCACGTTTCGACGGATGGGCCTTTAGCAGAGAGCCAGATCACGGGCTGCTCCTTCCGCGGCAAGATCACGCTCGGGTTCGCGAACGTCGTCGACGAAAGTGAAGTCTCGGGGAGGTTCCTCGATTGAGAAGCCGTATCGTTTGATAGTCGCGATGGTCTCGTTGGTGACTCGGGCGACAGCTCGGTTAATGTCAGATTGCTGCATGGTTGTTTCCTTGTGAGTTGGGGCAAGAAATGAAGAAGCCCCCGCAACACATCGCGAGAATGTGCGGCAGGGGCGACGGAGATCGTTGAGGAAGAGTACTACGAACGCGTCAGCCAGTGGCGTTCCAGCCACTCGCGTTCCGCAGCCAACGCTTCGCGACGCTGATGGAACGGTCCCAGCGTTGGTCCGTTGACGATGGCCAGATCAGCAAACCAATTGCCAGCATCGTCTGGTTCGACCTTCGAACCACGTTGCACAGAGACGTGGCCGAGTTGGCGGAGATCGATCGTCTCGTCGTAAACGCAACGGACGAGACCGTTGGGCTTGATTACAAGCTGCATGAAGACCTCCTACTTTGCCGCGCGGAGGATACGACGGCGAGGACGATCGACGAGCAGACCATCCAGCACGGATTGCACGGCGGAAAGTTCCGTGGCCACACGGCGGCGTAGCGATTGGTCATCACGCAGACTCTGCGGCTGAACGCCACCGACTGTGGCTTGGCATTGCTGGACGAGGTCTTCGAGTTGATCGTTAGATCGCACGTTAAGCGATTGAAATCGCTCGAAGAATTCGCGTAAATTGCCAACGGCCGTATCGCGGAAGATCTTTGGCTTGCCATCGTCGTGGCCGCTGAGTCGTTCGGTGAGATGTCCCACGAGCGAAGAGAGTTCCTCGACGAACGCTTGCTCAGCAAGAGCAACGGCGTCCTCGAAGCGGGCCGAGACGCGGCGACACTCTTCTTCGTACAGCTCGGGACTGAGCTGCTGCAAGTGCTGCGGCGGCTCGACGCTGGGAAAATCCCAAGTCACGTCAAATAGTCCCAGCAGTGTCGCTGGGTAGTCGGTCTCGTTGTAGAGTTCGCCGAGTCGTCGTTGGGCGGACTGCTTCAACTCCATATATTGATCTTCCAGGCTCTGAACCGCTTCGCGAAGCTGGCCTTGAAATCGTGTCATCTGATGCTGGAAGCAGTCGACGGAATCCTGACGTATCAGTCGGATTCCCGGCTCAGGGAACGGCAAACTGACCGATCGCCAGTACGCTTGCGTGCGACTCTTGACGGCAGTAACGGCCCGATATCGCCGGTGCCGCGTATCGAGCAACCGCTTTCCGGCATTGAGAAATGAACCTTCAGCACCAAACGATTCGGCGGCTTGCGACTTCTGGTCCGACGATAGCGTCTTCGTAATACCGAACCACTGGAAGCTCAGACGGGCTGCCAGCATCGTGGCCCGTAGTCGGCTCGATGACGGCGTGGGTTCCGTGACTGGCGGTTCTGTCGAAATAGACATGTGAAATCTCCAAATACTTGTGAGAGGAGTGCGAGAGGACAAAATCGCTTCAGTTAACCGACGGATCTCGCGGGAGTTTGCGCCGAACGCGAGGCTTGCCATCGGCTTGCACTGCGCGATAGATTCCGGATTCGGCGGCCGAGAGGCATCGACCTTCGGCCCACGCCCGCAGGCGGTCGACCGACTCGCGTGCCGTAATGGCCACGGGGACAATGTTGTTCGCCGCTTGCAGCAACGGCACGTCGAGCAATGCCGCCAGACGACAGCAGGCCCGGACTTCCGCGCCGGTCCAGAGGTCATCGTCAGGAAGTGCCTGATCGTCGAGCTGAAACTGTTCCAAGTAAATCTGCCAGATGATTCGCCGTTGCTCGGCGTTTGGCAGATCGACAAAGAACGTGGCATCAAAGCGTTCGGCCCGTGCGAACTCGGGCGGCAACTTCGAGATGTCATTGGCCGTGGCGACCACAAACACATCGCTCTCTCGATCGCTGAGCCACGTGAGAAAATGACCAAAGAGCCGAGCGGAGACGCCGGAGTCCGTCGTCGCATTGCCCGCTACTCCCGATAACCCCTTATCGAGTTCGTCACAGAACAGGACACACGGCGACATCGCATCGGCGATTCGCAGCGCCCGACGGATGTTGCCTTCCGACTCGCCGACCAAGCTTCCCATCAGCCGACCAATGTCGAGCGTGAGAGTCGGACGTCCCGTCTCGTTGCCAAGCGATTTCGCGAATTGGCTCTTGCCACAACCGGGCGGCGACAACAGGAGCACGCCGCGCGGTCGAAGCTTCGCGTCTCGACTTCCCTGATGACGCATCGCCCGTAGACAAAACGCCTTCAAGTTGTCGAGACCACCCAGCTGATCAAATCGCTCTGGGCCCGCGTGCAAACCGACGAGCCCGCTCTTCTTCAGTGTCTGAGCCTTTAAATCCCAGACGACATCCGCTCGCAAACATCCGTGTCGTACTAACGACAGTGAGAACGCGTTCTCGGCCTCGTACCGAGTTAAACCGGCGGCCGATTCCAGCACTCGCGACAGTTCATCCGTGGCGGGAAGCTCGCTTTCTTCCGTGGCGACGCCGCGGGCGATCTCCTCGAGTTGCGAGCCGTCCGGCAACTCGTGCTGCAGGATGACGAACAGTTTTTCCAACTCGGCTGGAAGCTGGATCACGGGCGAGAGAATGATCAGCGTCGTGCGGTTCTGCTTGCCAAGATGGAGCTGCCGCGCCATCGCCTGAACAATCTCGGCCGATCCCAGAAAGCGATGCATGTTGGCAAGCACGAGCACACAGACCGTCTCCGGATCGGACATTTCGTTGGCCATTCTGATCGCGGCGAGCGGGTCGGTGATTGGCACAGCTGGTTGCTCGCCCGTCGTCCTCACACCTTGCTCAACGTCCCACTGGGCGAACTGCCAACGCTCGCGGTGACAGAGCTGGGCAATTTCGAGAATCGCATCTTCGTGTTCGTGGCTTTCCAGCCACACGCCCGCGAAGCACGCCCGCACGTACTCCGCCAGTTGTTCGGATAATCGCATAGCATCTCCTTGTTGTTGATAGCGATGGGGCACAAGCAGGGCGCTAATGCCAATGAAATGAGCGACGCAGTAAAGCGGCTATCGCGCGAGTGCCACGACAGCTTGCAGCCACGAAGTGACTTCGCCGTGTGGATCACGATCGCGCAGTAACTCAGGCGTCATGGCTTCAGCAACATGCGTGTTGAGCCAGCGTTTTGATTGGTTGGCGAATCGCTTTTGTGCGCGACGCGAAAGAGCGTCCCATTGCACGAAGGGTGCATCGCCCGTAAACCGCTTCTTCGCGACCAACTCAGCGACTGAATCATGGTCACCGAACGGCAAGTCAATACCCGTCGCCATCTTGAGAGCTTGTGGATGGAGATAATTCTCCAGGCTCCGCTTCCTCATGACGAAG
This sequence comes from Planctomycetaceae bacterium, assembly GCA_020638995.1. GTDB lineage: Bacteria > Planctomycetota > Planctomycetia > Pirellulales > Pirellulaceae. The sequence goes on along the minus strand of JACKHM010000004.1, from coordinate 775,189 downwards.
GCGCGGCAGTTGGGACGAGCGTTCACCTGTTCGGCCGCTAAGACGCGATGGCGAGTTTCGGCACCCACCTCGCGGTCATAGAGGTGCAATTCGCGACAGCCGAGTGGTGCCAAGCGAGTTGTCCAGGCCGCCACGCTCCCACCACCGAAGGGCAGGAACACCATCCGGCCATCCTGCTCCAGCTCATGCAGGTCAGGAATCGACGAATCACTGCGATGGAGGTTCCGTGAAATACGGCGCAGAAACTCAATGTCGTTGACTCCTTCCACAATGAACACCACGCGTGACTTGCCAGCTGGAAAGCGACCGGCGAAACGAAACTTCGGTGGGGACCGGGAGGAGGTTGAATTCGTCATCAGCAATCTTCCTTTCGGTGATGCGTGTTAGTGGGACTCAGAGATCTGGCTTTGCGCGCCGGCGACTTCGTGGTACTCAGCCGTCAGCGCTTCTCCTGTTCGTCGACCGAGTGCGGTCTCCAGCAGCCGACTCGCCTGCTGGCATTCGGCACCTTGAAAGCCCTTGGTTTCAATACGCGTGCTGCCATCGGTCGCCACAACAATTTCAATCACTTTCATGCAGTCCCTCCCACATTTACCGTGAGCTTGACGGAGCCATCTTGGAGCGGTTGCTCGTGCACGCTGTGTCCCTGGCGGCGAGCTTCGATTTTGGCCTTTTCGATGGCGTAATTCTGGAACAGCCGATCAAGTTCTTCTTGCTTCCCCCAGCGGCCGCCGAAGTTATCGAAGGCCACTTGGCCCGATTCGACATCACAGACGACCGGATAACGCCAGTCCTTCAGCGGAACGGCGTAGCCCGAGGCCTTGGAACTGAATAGCTGCACTTCCCCACGGCAAGGCGGCGGGAGTTGCATGCGTCGAGTCGCACTGGTAAGTGCTTCGAGATCGGTAATCATCGTCTGGATTTCGACAACGTGAGACATGGATATCCTTTCAGTAGAGAATCGAAGTTGACAACTACGACGCCTCGTGCGGCGGAGGTGGCTTGGCATCGCCGCCGATCCGCGGGGCAGGGCCACGTGAGCCATGGTCGAGTGCGGCAGCGGACGGTGGCACAAGCCCCGAGCGGGTGGCCGTGATTTCTTCCAGGAGCATCTCGGTTGCGGTGTGCTCGGCTGTCTCATCGAGTTGCGATCGCAACAGCCAGCCCGCGAGCAGCATCGGAAGCAGACACGCGAGCAACGTAGCGGCGGCAATCAGAGCGTTGGCGACAATCGGATCACGATATCGCTGCTTTGCGATCTCGCGGCGTTCGTCTTCCAGTTCATCGTGCCGACGCCCAACTTCCACTCTTTGCTCATCGAGCTTGCCTTCCAACTCAAGGAAATCGCGACGTGCTTGTGCGTCGGCCTCCACAAGCTTCTGGGTTCCCTCCACCAGTTCATTCTGAAGTTTGACCGTTTCGCGGCTGAGTTCGGCTTGTTGGGTCGCATGACGACTCGCCAACTCCGCGACCCGATCACTGTCATTCGTGCAACCGATCACGATCAAGATGATCGCGATCGGAATCAACTTTCTGCGCATGTGTTCTCCAATGGTTCAATATACGATTGAGAATTCGTTGCAGTGCGATCCGTAACCTGCGTTCTCTGACGAACGCGATCACCGTCAGCAACACCGCGAACGACAGACAAACGATCAATAGCTGGTGCAATGTGCGACTCCTGTTGTTTTTGTTTTCACCGTTCTTATGTCCTTAATGTGCGCCTCCTACACCTTATTGTGACGCAAACTTCTTCGGGATTTAGCAACAATGGGTCTCTCCGGGCTATCGCCAGATTCAGGTGTTGGCTCCGCATCGAAATGCTGTCCGCTAACGCCTATGGATGGTGTGTCGTCGCCCCCTTGCCTTTCCGCGGCGTCCGGATTCACTGGCGTTCGGGACTGTTGTTCTCGCAACCAACGGTTTGCGAGCACACGACCAACCAGCGCCGCCAAGTCATCGAAGGGATTTGTCATGCATACCTCCAAACAAAAAAAAGCCCGGCACAAAGGCCGGGCGGAGTGGTGGTTATTGAATGTGGTCGTGCAGAATTGCACGTCAAGAGTAAAGTCTATGCGGCGGCGTCGGAGTCATCGTTGTTCTCTTCGGCCTCTTCATCCGATTCGCGGTTACGATCGTCAATACTCTCTGCGGGCCTTTGTTGAGTGTCAACGTAACGCTTCCATGCTACGTATGCTGGTCCGCTGCCGAGTCCGGTGATCTTCCAAATCTCTTTCCAAGGCACGCCACGTTCCCGCATCTCAGCGATCTTAGGCGCCCACAATTCCATTTTGGTGGGGCCTCCCAAGTCGAGGATGACTTCATCGGACATGGCGTGGACATCGTCTGAAGCGGTTAGCAAATGATCTGTCGCGGCCACTGCATTGGAAGCCTCAAGCAGATTCCGCACCACCTCCGCGCCGTTAATGCGAAAACGCAACCGAGCGTAGCCGCGGCTCTTGCCAGGCGCGATCACCGCTTCAGCCAAAATCGGACTGACGAGTTTCCTTAGCAGCAAAGCTGCCTCGTACTCATTTTCCCGAAGAACCGAAGCAAGACTTGCGAGTTGCCGTTGGATCCACTCGTCGTCAGGCATACTGACCGGTGCATTCAGCAGACGCTGGGCGTCCTTTAGCCGTTGGTGAATCTGCTCTTCCTCTCGTTCGGCTTCAACGAGACGACTCTGAAGAGCGTGACTCGACAGTGTTCCGGTTGCGATGGCGTCTACAAGGTTCGCAATCTGCGATCCGAGCTCCCGACAGCGACGCTCGTCGAGCTTCATCTGCTCCGGGATGCGGTGTGCCACTTCTTCGATCCGAGATCTCATCGATGCCAAACTCTGCTCGACCCACTTGGGACAAGCAATCAAGACCTGGGCTAGGTAATCCAGCAGCGCATCCTCGGCTCGGTCAACGGGTACGCGCGTCGTCATATCACATGCATCGTCGGTGTCGCCTCGATTCGAACAAGCCAAATAGGTTCGATTCTTCGCTTTCATTTGCCACATTCTGGCACCACATTGGCTGCAAAACACAAGGCCGCCAAGCAAACTGCCGGGGTAGAGTTCCGTGTGGTGGACTTTGGGGCCACGTTCCTTTTGGCCCGGTTTGTGGCCATAAATGTCGTTCAACTTTCGCAGTCGCTCTTGAGCTTTATTCCAAGCGTCGGCTTCAATGATGCGGAGTTCGGGCCGCTCCACTACCGCCTGCTGCTCCTTCGGAACGGGGATCTGCTTTTTCCGCCCTTGCGAGTTTCTAATCGTGCGAGTCTGCCCCCAGCGCCAAGTGCCAACGTATTTTTCGTTCTCCAGGATTCCCCGCACGTGCCGTTCGCGCCATCGTTTCGATCGGCGCCGGTGCCCGTGCGGTGCGTTGAGACGTGATAGCTCGCGCGAAATCCAGGCAATGGACCGATCGCTGTTGAACCAATCGAAAATCTTCCTCACCCAATCCGCTTCTTCTTCGTGGATCTTTACGCCACGTTCGGGTTTTGGACCTCGACCATCTCTCACGGCATCCGGGTTCAACAAAAACGACCGGTATGCATAAGGAAAGTCACCGGCAGACAGATTACCCAGTACGCGACCCAGTTGACCGCGTCGAACTCGCCGTCCGAGTTCGCGAATCGTCGTGGAGTTGTGCAACTCCATGACCTTGACTCGCAGTTCCCAGCCCGGCTGATTGGTGTCGATCCCTTCGCCAGTCGAAATGAACCGGCCGCCTGAGTAGACGATGTCAGTGATGAACGCAAACGCATTGTCGGCGCGGCTAAGACGCGCCTGGTCGTCCACGGCAAGGACCCCAATCTCACCGGCCTTTACCATCGCCTCAAGACGAGCGTACTCGTCACGATACGTTTTGGTCCCACTTTCAGCCTCGTCATAGATCACGATAGCCTTGGAGTGGTCGATACCCATCCGCGCGAGCCCTTCGCGCACTTCGCGCTCCTGGTCCTTGCAGCTCTTGGCGGACTGCAAATCAGACGAAAAGCGAGTGTAGATCACAATGACCAAACTTAATAACATTGCAAACATCTTTATCTCTCTCTGCGGGCTCGTCCCGCGTTAAAGGCAAAAAGCGAAGGCGCATTGGCAGTTGGCGATCGCGTACGCCGATATCTCGCCGGCGCATCGAACGTTGGCCATTGACCATCAAGTTGGTTTCAATTGACGATGAAGACGTCTTCACAGCGGGCAGACATCGCGCAGGGAGTTGCGCCGAAAAAAACTGTGAAAAAGAGAGCAGGTGTCGAGGCGAAGCAGAGTGACGGATCGCAGCTGGAGAAAGCGGCGAAAGCTAATCGTCCCCTACATCTATATATGACGCATTCTGACCAGGAATTTAGCTCCGGAGCCGTTCCCTGCGCCGGGTGAGAACCGTGGCACGAAATATAGTTGCGTTTTTGATGCTCTTGGACATATAATACGCTTCAGTCGACAGGCTGTTTGGCTGCTCGCCGCTCGACTGCACGCAGGAACAAACGACCGAACTGAGCCGTGCGTTCTTCCGGGGACAGTACGGTTGGATCTGGGAAATCATTGTTCCCGCGATACTCATTTGAAGCTTTGGCCGAGCCTTTGAGCTTGCGTTTTCCGTTGGATTCAGCCGATTTTGAGTTGGTTTTCATTGTCCGTTCCGTGAAACGAAAGAGTCGTTTCAGCGGGCAGACATCAGGCTGAGCGGAACGCCGAAAAAATCTCCAAGAAATCAAGGAGGGGGGAAATGGACATCATCGAAAACCTGACGGAATCCGACATCCATCTGACCACGACCGTGTTCCCGTCAGGCGAGCGGGATTTTTGCCTTTGGAAAACGAGCGAAGCCGGTGTACGCGTCCCGATCAATCCTCTTGAACTGCTGGTGTTGGATCGAGCAGTCGATGTCATCGACGAACAGGCGAGAAGCAACGAGCCGAGGGCCATGAATCAGGCGCTCTGCCGACTACTTGTTCCCAGCGTGAAAACAAAACGAGTCGGGCGCCACTTGGTTATCGAACCGTGGTCCGCGGAAGCCATTCGTGGGGAAACACTGGCCGACGAGACGGGTACTTCTTTCGCCGTCGAGTTGTCACAAGCGCAAGCGGAGCAGTGGCGAGTCGTACAGCACAGTGAAGAAAACCCGAGTGGGTTGCTTGAGGAGGTGTTTTGGGATGCCATAACCGAACTGCCTTCGTTACAGCGACAATTCGACGATCCGGACCTCGGTAAGTTTGGCAAGGCGCTCTACCACCACTTAATCCCGCCAGGAGAAGGACGGGAAGTAGTGGAGTGTTGGTCGAATCTGACGAAAGAAATCGAGCGGTGCCGTGCGGACGATTTTCGAGATTTGGGACTGGGCTTCGACCGTAACTACGTGAGGCAACTGTACCGTAAGTATATGGCGGTGACGATTCGGTGGACTAGCAAAATGACCGCGAAGGTGGCTCGTTCTGTCATCGATGCACTACACGACGACATTACTTCGTTGAGTCCCAGTGAGCAGGTGATGCACGAGTTGCGGTATGGCGCTGCGGAGTGCTTCGGCAAGATCAACGTCGGATTCCTGTTCGGCTGTGGGCCAATGTTCGAGTGTTTCTTCAACGATATTTATCGGTCAATCGCTTCTGAGGGCGCGCAATCCGAAAACTGTGAAGCGATGAACGAACTGCTTCGATTTGTTTACCTTCAGCGGCATTACTTTGAACTGCGCAAACACGCCCGCCGTGATGAGAAGCAGCAGCAGCGTACAAAGTACCAAGATTCGTATCCCGGTGAGCGCGAGAGTCCCGCATCCTTGATCGATCCCGGTGCCCGCTCACCCCACGACTTGATGGCCATCTCAGAGGAGATGCTGATATTGCAAGACGAGATTCTGCCCGCGATGGAGCGAGAAAAGCCAAAACAAGCAAAGCTCTTGCGTCTCTTCATCGAACATGCTGGGAATGTGGACGCTATTGCCGACGCTACCGGTTTGTCTGATAGGCAGGTCACGCGGCAACTCAAGGAAACCGTTTTCCGCACGGCGCAGCGAACGGCTCGTCGTCTGAAATTCCCTGAATTGCTTGAGGATTGACCACCGCACGCAAATAGATCGCTCGTCATTAAGATCGGCTAACGCCCGAAGAATGAGGTAATCAGCAATGGTGAAAAGAAAACAATCCCAACAGCCAGTCGCGGAACGCAAACGCGCGGCGATTTATTGTCGAGTAAGCACTTTCGACCAAAATCGGGGAGACTACAGTTCCCTCGAAGATCAAGAAGCCCGGCTTCGACGTGCTGCCGAGGCAGATGGATACGAAGTCTTTCAAGTCTTTAGAGAAGTTGCGAGTTCTGCCGACTTGGAACGCGATGAGCTTCGAAAGATGTTGGGTAAGATCGACCAGATCGACGTCGTCTTTGTGACGAAGCTCGACCGGTTGTCGCGATCGATGCACGACTGGTGTCGGTTGAACGAACTGTTTGACGCGAACGATGTCGCCCTCGTGTCGACGACGCAGAAGATCGACACTTCAACACCGATGGGACGATTCTTTCGCGACTTGTTGATGCTGTTCGCTCAATTTGAACGCGAGATGATCGCGGAGCGGACGTATGAGAAGATGGCCGAGCAGGCGAGGCACGGCCGATGGAGCGGCGGCCACCCCATCCTCGGCTATGATGCGGTTGATAAGAAGCTCGTCGTTAACACGGACCAAACGAAGCTCGTGCGTGCAATTTTTGACAAGTACCTCGAACTCGCTTCGATCGCGCGAACGGCTCGCTGGGCGAACTTGCAAGGCCACCGCACGAAATATGTCAAATACTCGAATGGTCGCGAGATTCAACCACGAAAATTCACGCGGGCGGACATTCAACGCATGCTGAGCAACATCACTTACGTTGGAAAGATTCGATTCGATGACATGGAGTTCGACGGCGAGCACGAGGGGATCATACCCGAAGAGAAGTTCGTCGAAGTGCAGAATTTGTTGGTGGCAAAGCAGGATAAGCCAAGACGGGGTGACCAGACCCAGCAAGACACGCTGCTGCTGGGGCTTCTGCGTTGCGGTCACTGTGGCGGCGCTTACACGTCCAGCTTTGTCAACAAAAAAGGAAAGGATGGTCAAGTTCGGCGGTACTACTACTACAAGTGTACAACCAAATCGAAACGCGACGCGGCCGCCTGCCCAGGGGCTGACCTCAAGGCCGACGTGATCGACGAAGCATTCGTCACGTACTTCCGCCAACTGGCGAAACAGCCGGATAAATTGGAAGCCGTCCTCACAGCTGCCGAATCAGTATCCAAGGACGGCTGCAAACAATTGGAATCGGACCGCAGCAAGTTGGCAAAGCAATTGGCAAAGGCGGAACGCGATTCGCTAACCCTGGTCGACCGGCTTTCAGACCCCGATCTGCAGGGGATCAGTGCGATCAAAGACCGGCTCGCCGAACTCGAAGTGGACCAGAAGATGCTGAAGTCACGCATCACGGATTTGACGCTCCAAATTCGCGATCGGCGGGACCAGAGCCTGTCGCTGGACGAGGTACGGGAAGCGTATGAGAACTTCGACGAGCTTTGGGACGAACTGACGTTTGAGGAGCGGCAATATGCCGTCCGCCTGCTGATCCGGCAAATTGAACTGGATTTCACGAAGAAAGAGAAGGAAGGCCGGCTAAAAATAGAGGCGTGGGGCAGAAGCCCCACGCCGTTGAGCGTGCAGTTAGGCGACTTCCGATCAAGAAAGTTGCGTAACCAGGATGCAAGGCTCCCCCGGTAGGACTCGAACCTAACCTTGGGCCATTGGGGAAGTAATCATCTCGTGTTGTCGTTGTGTTGCTAAGTTCTTCCACAGGTTGAAGAAACACTCCGTAACACTAACTTCGTATTGTACTCGTCCATCGCTCGTGTTGGTGATGCTGTTCCCAGTTTGTTCCCACTGACATGCAATCTTTCGCGAAAACTCATTGCGGATCTAATAAAGTCAACGAAGCATGGTGTGCGCTGATATGTTCGATTTGTTTTCTCGTGAACTGCTCCTGGACGCAGGGATCATTCCATGCGTCCATAATCGCTTCAATAGCCTCTTTGACTGTTGTTTCACCAACTCCTAGATCTATTCCCAGATTCCTGACTATCTCTTCAAAGCTTGATTCAGTAATCGATCGAAAGTCGTTCGTGCCGCCCAAGGTCAAAGCGAGCCGCTCCTTGCCCGGGGGATAGTAAACCAACGTCGAGACGAGGTCGTATGCAGGAGTTAACGCCGCGTTCCTCTTGTCAGGATACATCACAGAATAATTCTTCAGATGTGCGTCACCGTTGCCACAAATAACGTTGAAAACGGTCAACTTGATGAATGCTGCCGCTGACTCCGGGGCAATCCATTTGATTACGCTTGCAAGTTCCTCGTAACTGCCGTGGTATTGAGCATCTCCCGGTGGTCGATCTAGTATTTGGCCAAAGTCTTCGATGTGGATCTTGCTTCCGGGAGTTCGGTCGAATCTTTCTATCACGAAAACGGTGCCATCACCGACGGGCATCTCGTCCGGAATGCTGTCGAAATCCTTGACTGTTCGAAGCTCAAACGCAGGTAGCTCAAGGCCTGAGTGTCGCGCCCAATTCATGGTCGCGAATTCACACTGCGGCAATCCAGGAAACTCTGGCGCGTGGAATTTTGCAATGTACGCAGTTCCAATCGATTCAGCAGCCGTTGTAAGGCCACGTCCGGCAGACCTAGCGGACAGTTTCCACTGGGCGCCTGCCAACGAAAACCGCAATGTCTGTTCGTCGACTTTCGACGCGATGGTATTCTCCTCGCCACGGACTTGATGAGAACGGATTTTCGACTCAGTTGGCGTGAGTGTCACAGCCCCTGGCATGTTCGTGCCGAGTTGCCTAAGGAGACCAAACGTGTCGTCTTGATCGAGTCCTAGTAGTCGTGACCGCCACCGTCTCATCACGCCTTGTGGTAAGAGATGGGCAAACCAGCAGATTGGCCCACCGACGGTGATTGGGTGCGGAAATCGATCTTCGAAAATTTGCCCGAGGACGGGGCGTAAGTCAATTAAGGCAGAGCAGTAGTCATCAGAGAAGGTAAACCTCTGGCTTTCATCATCAAAATGCTCCAAGACGCCGACTTCCACGTCGCCTAACCGAACCAGTAGCGCGCTCATGCGCGGACTCCCCGAGAATACGCGATCACGTCACACTTTCCTCTATGATTGCGCGAATTGACGGGCGCACATCGATACGATCTCCAACTCGGTCGGCGACGAACTGCGTGAAGTAGGCGGTCAATATAATCCGGCGACAAGAGCGGAAGTCCTCGACGGAACCAGCCGCAAGGAACTCGACAGCTTCTGCGTTTAGCAGGAACGATCGCAACGTTTCCGCGTCTGCACAAATGAGTTCTTTTTTTCCCATCCCAGAAACGCGAACGATCGTGTCGATGCCGATATTACCTTCGTCCGTTAGCGAGCGGTAAACTTTTGATGGATCGACTGCAGAACTGTTGCTCGCCTGCTCCACTTCGTCCTCGATATCATCAGTCCAGAGCAATTGTTGCGCGTCTGTCGGTCCCCGGCGAGGATTGGCGGCAAGCAATCCCAATACAAAGATCTTCCCGGATGCTCTGCTTAGAGAAATCTTCTGTTCGATCTCATTGAGCGGGCTGTTCTTGAAGTCACCATCTGTATCCAACGATTCGAAGTGAGATAGAAGTCCGACAATCGCCTCGCTCGACGTCTCTGCGTCGCGTATCTGCTTGACAAGCCGCGTTACTCTAGCGTCCGTAACATCTTCGTGATCGCCGGTAAGAGCGCCGCGCCAAATCCACTTTGCAACGAGACGGTCCATCCGAGAGTCTTCGGAGGGGAAGCGATCATAGAATGCAGGCAGGCAGACAAGTGGAAGCCGGTAGGGAAGCAACTTCCAGTGAGGCACTCCGGCAGCAAGCGAGATTGCCGTAATTGTTCGTCGAAGTGCAGACTCCGTTCGGCGAATTGAGTCCTTAGGCAGTTTTTCAGGTGAATCAATCGAATCTCGCAATGGCACGTCGCAAGTAACGCGCAAGCATCGCAGAAACAAATCTTCATCGAGTTGGCCGAACCCAAGGTCGCATAACCTTGCCACAGCCGATCGAATTGGCTTGTCACCCTCGTTTCCGTACAACGCCTCAAAGATCTCTGACTCTCGCATCCCGATGCCGCCGGTGTTGACTCGCGTAAAAATCAACCGCAAAACATGCTCGTCAGCAGCCTCAACGATGTACGCCGGCATTTCGAATTCGCGAATCGACTTTCCGAGTTCGAGCGCTCGATCGACTAGCACTTCATGGTCGTCCGCATACGGCCAGTTCCTGATCCACTTGAGTTGCTTGACCGAGTCACAAAGTACATTCAAGGGCATCCACGTGGGTTCTGCATCCCGTTTAAGTAGGAGCCTAAACTCTTCGTTCTCTAGGTCGTACCATATCGCCCAGAAGTCCCCGCGTGGCGTCTCTTCGGGTCGGAGCAATGTTGCTACTAGCGCGGTGATTCGCTGTTGCCCATCCACAACCCAATACGCCGATGCTTGATCCTCCGCATCGATACTGTACGGTCCGTAAGTTACCGTGTCTGCTTTCGCGTGATACTTGGAAAGCAAGAGTTCGCCAACAGGAAAACCCCGACGGATCGAATCGAACAACTCAATGACGTTCTTGGACCGCCAACGCAATGGCCGTTGAAAAGCGGGAATCCTCAGGCGGCCATCACGGGCCTCTTGAAGCAACTGTTCTACGCGAAAACCTCGCGCTTCCGGTTGCCGGCGAAGCTTTGTTTCGGAAACTCGATTAGCTTGGGCCATGAGAGATTGACACGCTTGAATTGACAAGAGTTCGCGTTCGAACCTGGTGAACGTCAATGATAGTGGAGCGAAATCATGAGGGGAATGGCAAGTCTTGTCGCTAGACTATCGCAAGATGAACTCCGAATGTGTTGTGTGGTCGGGTCTCCGGCCAGTTCTTCGGAGTAGCCGACCAGAGTCGGACCGTGACTTCCCTTGTGACCTGGCACGTGAACCCACTTCGCTCCAACCGAATCCCCAAACTTTCCCCGTCCTTGCAAACTCCACTACCGAATTCTCAGGCTACGCCCCAAGCTTGATCGCGGAATCTCCCCGAGTCGGACTCTACTCAAACCAAGGCCTCGTCGAGTTAGGTGCATGCGAAATCAACAAGTTACGTCGACCGGCCAGAGTCCCGTTCTACGAGTGGACACCGGTTTCGGGCATTCCCCTACTCCAAAACAAATCCAGAAAGTCGAAACCCGACCGCATGAAACTGGCACGCGAAGACCAATCAATTCTCGACTCCGGAGTGGTCAAAACGCGGGCTGAACTGGCCCGTCATCTCGGAGTGAGCAGAGCACGAGTGACACAGGTGTGAAAAGATTCGGGGCAACCAGACACGGTTAGAACTTTTGGGACATGAATTCGACAACTGGCCAGCCGCGATCATGGACTCATTGTTCGACGCTGTGTGACTGTTGGTCACAACACCATGAAGTTCCAGTCCTTTTCGGCTCTCTGAGTCATAACGTCGGCGGCGATTGATCGGCCGAAAACAAGAGCATCACCATTAGCAGGTCCACGGATACGGCTTGTGAATTTCACACTTCGGCAATCTCCTGTGGAAGGCTGCAAGTCCTCGTTTCGTACAATGCTCAGTTCGCATTCGAAGAGATTGCAGTGATGAAAGCTGACTCAGATGTCCAAGGCCTTCGTCGCGGATCTCCGAACTCCCCAGAAGCTCTAATTCTTCCAGCAATCTGAACTTTGCTAGCTGCTTTGCATGGGAATCCGTGAACGGATCGCTCCAGCTCTCAAGGGACAACGATCTGAGTTGTTTGAGCTTTGCGAGATGTCGAAGATCGGCCAGCTGATAACCTTCCGTTCCGATGGCAACATCCACGGCCGTCACCGCCTTCGACAGCATCGCAAAATCGGAGCGACTAAATCGTTCGCTGTCGCTCAGATCGATCTCTTTGATCTCACCTGACTTGGCGACTTTGACAATTGCCCCCTTGCTGCGCAATTCCAGAACCAGCTTCCTGTAATCTGAGCCTGATTCACCGGACGGTGATTTGTCTGGCGCAGACTTATTCTTCCTGTTTCTCGTTGCACGCGATTTTGAAATGCGAGAAGGTCGGGCGAGCCGGTCAAGCAGGTTCTTTGTCCTTCGAGTCCATCCTCCATCTCCCTTGTACTCATGAGACAGCGCGCTGTCACTTCGTATGTTGGCGACCGCGTCCTCGGCCAGAATCCGAGTTGCTCGGTCACAGTGAAATGCATTCTCGCGAATCCAGTCACTGACCTCCCGTGGCAATCGAGGGCAGGGATACCCACGAGCAGCCGCGACCAGTTCTGCTGCGGCCAATCCGCAGTGGCAGGTATGCAGGTTCGGATCTCCGGTTCGGGCAGCCGCCTCCAGCGTCATCGCGAGTTCATCAGCGGAGCTACACGCCAGCGATGACGCCCAATCGCTGGCTTCGTCATTCTCGAATGGACCTGTTCCCCAAGCTCCCATAACACACCTCCTCTGGAAAATCTGAGAACTGCAGACCCCGGCTCAATACGACACACGGAATTTTACCGAGATGTTCCACGGAACGGTAAGTTGCCTTCAAGAGTCGCCGAAAGTCAACAATGTAACATTCGCAACGGGAGCTCCGTAATCGTTCAATCCCCGGTCAAGTCCCGCCGCTATTCTGCGGCCAGTTGATCCACTTGTTTGATAAAGCCGTCCTTACCTTCCATGTAGCGTTCGATGGAGTCTGGATTTGCGGCAACGAGTTTGAGTTTCAGATCAGAATACCGAGTGGCCCATTCGGGATGCGCCTTCATGAAATCGCGAAAGGCAAGGTGGCGAACGATGTGATTGCTGCCGTCTGCGAACACGTGGACATGATGAGTTCGCTTTCCGGTATCGTTGTCTTTGCGAAAGTACCGGCGGGACGGAATCCCGAATTCGCCCATGACTTCATAACCGATTGCCTCCATATTTTCGCTGCATCTGTCGACTGCTTCGATGTCTGCCACGACAATCAGCATATCAATCACGGGTTTGGCTACGACTCCGGGAATGGCAGTGCTGCCAATATGATGAGCGGCGATCGAGTTCTCTCCTAAAGCCGACAGAATCAACTGTGACTCCGCGTGGAACATGTCCGCCCAGGCGGGGTCATACGGGAGAACAAGAACCTCCATTGGCATTTTGTTTCGACCTCCTTAACACAAGCAATCGGAACACGAGTGGCAGGCAGCATTGCGACGAATCTGATGCACGTTAAGGTTGAGCAGCGCGTTGAAATGGCGGAATCGGTTCACTCGAACTGAGTCGGCGGATGCGGACGGAAGCAGACGAATCGTTGACAACCTGAAACTCCATGAACCAGTCGTCGTGCGGAAAACTCCGGACCGGGTGCCGTACATAAAACGTATTTCGATTCCAGTGGGCCAACGGTTGCGGTGGGTTTGCTCCGAAGGTGAGCATCAGTTGGTCGTCCGATAGGGAAATCCGGAGATCACCGTAAAGATCGCAACGATACGTTCCGGCAAACCTGGCAGTCGGAATCTCGGGGGGCTGTTCGGCATCGAGTTCTTCTCTCGCTTCCGCCAACTTCTTCTCCCGAGTGCCATCCGGATTCGTGTCGACCTTCTTCCAGAACGGCCAGTGTTCGCGATCCCACTTCGCGTTCGGTCCGTCAATAAGTGCGTCCAGGACGTCGTACATCAGCATGCCGGGAAACTGCGACCATTCGCGCGTCGTCAGAATGGTCACTCCCATGTTTTCCTCCGGCATAATGGCGCAGACGGTTCCGGTTGAGCCGCCGTGGAAGCACAACTTCCGCCCGCGATAGTCCATCACTTCCCAGCCGAGACCCGTTCCGTAGAACCTGGCCGCGTACGGATTTCCTTCCTGATTCCATGTGACAGGGATCGACATGTGAATCGTTTGCATCATTCGTCGCGTTTGAAACTCTAACAGACGGTGGTTCGTTTCGTCTGGCGCCATCGCAGCGAGCATCCACTTTGCCATGTCGTCAGACGTGGAACGAATGGACCCTGCAGGTGACGTGTATTTCGTAGCGGCTTCCGGCAATTCGACAGGCTGTAACTCCTCGTCGATCCACTGATGGATGGTCGTCGGAGATTCGCCGGGTTCCGCGCGTCGAGTTGTCGATGTCGACTGCATGTTAAGCGGAGTCAGCAACCGACTCCTGACGAACTCCTCCCACGAAGTCCCGGACGTTCGGGCGATGACTTCACCCAGAACGTAAAACATCAGGTTGTTGTACGTGAACTTCTCACGCAGACCGCTGACAGGCTGTAGGTAGCGAACTCGCTCCACGATTTGCTTCTGGTCAACATCGTCGCGCGAAGGCAACAGGTCTCCACGTTCAAGTCCGGTGCGATGGCAAACCAGATCACGGATGGTTGTATGCTGCGTACGATAGTCATCACAGAAGCGAAGTTCCGGAAGATGCTGAACGACGGGATCGTCCCAGTTGAGCTTCTCTTCTTCCACGAGAATTGCAATTGCTGTTGCGATGAAATTCTTGGTGATAGATGCCAACGGAAACCGCGTTGTTGCGGTCACTTCGTCGTTGCCGCCAAGCCTTGTGACTCCGTACCCCCTGGATAACAGCACGTCACCGTTGTGAATAATCGCGATGCTTGTGCCCGGAACTCCGCGTTCCTGCATTGCTTCAACAACATAGCTGTCGAATCCATCCAGTACGTCAGCTGCCGATGCGAATGAGCATTGCAGAAGAACCAACATCAACAACAGAGACCACCGTTTCATAGTTCTGTGCCTTCCGTCGACGGGACCATTCTGACGACATCCCCAGCACCGACGACGCCGTCCACAACCACTTTCGCATAAATCCCTCGCAGATGCAGTTCGTTGAAGTTCATAATCGAACTCCGCATCACATCATGTTCGCCGCTGATACTCCACTCGAAATCTCCTGACAGGCGGTTCTTCGTGTTCAATGTAATCCTCAAAATGAATGGCATTCAGTCCACAGTTACAGAATCCGTTAAGTTCCTCGCGAAGAAGCGGCCAGGGCATTTGGCCAGGATCATCCGTTGCATCGCGACCGCGGGAGATCACCAGCAACCGCCCTCCTGGACTGACGAAGTTCGCAATAAGTTTGATTGCGCTGCTGCGAAGATCCGGTGGCAATACTTGCAACGTGTAGGATTCAAAAACAAAGTCGAACGCACGTTGCCATTCGGGCGGTGCATTAAACAGGTCGGCAGCCAGATATTTGACCGACGAATTGGGGAATCGCTTGCGGCACCAGTCAATGCAGGTCGTCGAGGTATCAAATGCCATGACATCCCAGCCGAGCGATACAAGTTCTTCCGCATCATCGCCCAACCCGCAACCGACCACGAGGGCTGACTGTCTCGTCACGCTACCGCAACGATCCTCCAACCACGTGGCTAGATTCGGGTTTACACACATGTCTGCCCACGGAATGCCGGATTCATCACCGGCAACTTGAGAATACAACTCCTCAAACCAATCCAGCGGTCGGCCATCCGCAACGGCTTCGTTGGCAAGCTGACGAGCTTTCTTACGTTGACCTGCCACGTATTTGTCTCCTTCAATGCATCATTGAGAATAAGCCGCCTCAATCTTCGACCGCATAACTAACTTCTCATCGTCCGGCAGGAAGCTGGCATCAACGGCATTGAGATTAAGTTGCTGCAGTTCGTCGATCGAGAAACCTTGTATCGCCAGCAGTGAGTATTCATCGTTGAGCGTGGTACTGAACATCGGCGGATCATCAGAATTGACCGTGCAGTATAGCCCTGCGTCTACCATTCGGCGTAACGGATGCGGTTGACCTCGTTCAACAACACCAAGGCAATAGTTGCTCGTGGGGCAGACCTCCATCGGAATCCGTTTCTCACGTAACTCGTTGACCAAATCTGCATCTGTCAGACAACGAATACCGTGACCGATTCGCTCCGCACCGAGTTTGTGTACCGCATCACGGATTGTCTGCGCTCCGGTCGTTTCCCCGGCATGAGCAACAATGCGCAGGCCACGACGTTTCGCTTCACGAAATGTTTCAATAAACAGATCGGCTGGGAAACCTGCTTCGATTCCCCCGAGCCCCAAACCAATGAAATGTTCTCGCTTGCAAGCCTCTATCGCGTGTTGCAAGACGGCCTCCTGAGTGTCGGGAAGATGTCGCGAGATGTCCGGAATAAAGCGGACTTTGGCACCATGCTGTCGTTCCCCGATTGCGGCTCCCTCGGCAATCGCATCGATCCACTCATCCGCTGGCAAGTTGCTGACCTGATAAGACGCGGAGAGAAACGCTTCCGTATAAACGATGTTCTGCTGTGCCTGTCCTGACAGAAAACGTTCGACCATGAACGACCAGTCCTCCGGTCGCCGCATCACCGACGTTGCCAGCCCGTAGATTTCGATGAAGTGTTCAAAGTCACGAAACTGGTATTGGTCTTTCCATTCTTCGAGACTGCTCGCCGACAGTGTAACACCGTTCCGCTGGGCCATCACCCAGACCGTTTCCGCATCGGTGGCCCCTTCCAGATGGACATGAAGTTCCACTTTTGGAACATGATGCATCAGACTTGCGGCCTCATGCGGTTTCATCACGGAAGGTCCCGGTTGCTCAAAAGCACCCGCCATCGAATTTCGGTCAATCAAGTTCATGCTGATCACCATTGACCCAAAGTTTGCCCCGGTAGTACGGCTGTAACCGGCTTTCCGCCGGTTGGTTTGGGCGGTTGATGGAATCGGTGTAAACAAAAAGCGGCCTACCTGCCATGATTCGGGTGCTTACTATCCGGTTCACAAAGGCAAGGAGGCCGCCACCATGAAAATCGTCGATTCTGCTCAGCAACGCAACCCCGAACAGATCGCCAAGCAACTCAACTCGCTTGTCGATCGACTCAAGACGGATGCGGAAACCGCCGCGCAGGAGGGCGAGAGCTTTGACTTTGTGGAAAGGACCGTGTTGACGAGCGTGCTAGAAATCGGGTGTCAAGCCCTCGATTTACTGCTGACTTTGCAAGGTGATGGCGAACTTGGAAACGCAGTCCAAACCCATGACGGCAAAACCTCTCGACGCGGCATACAATTCAAAGGGGTCATAACAGTTTAGTGTTGCAATTTGGCGGTTTACATTAAGGTAGTTCTTCAGGCTCCCAAATCACACCGATCCGTAGAATTCTGTGACCATCGAACCAAACATCGAACGTGACGAACAACTAGCGATCTTGCTCGCAGACCTGACCGATCAGGCAAACGCTGGGGCGCATGTCGACATCGATGCCGTCTGCGAGCAGCATCCGGAGTTTGCCGACGAACTGCGTGAACTGTGGGGCGCGGTGATGATCGCTGACGCTGCGGCGAGCAGCGAGATGCAGGCGACTTTATCATCCGGATCATCGCGAGATGCTGGCGCGATCTCATTCGAGTTGCCTTGTCGCTTCGGTGACTACGAGCTGCTCGATGAACTTGGTCGGGGTGGCATGGGAATCGTGTATCGGGCTCGGCAGATCAGCCTGCAACGCGAAGTTGCTTTGAAGATGATTCTCCAGGGACAATTGGCGTCGATCGCCGACCGCGAGCGTTTTCGGTCGGAGGCCGAATCAGCAGCGAGGCTTGATCATCCGGGTATCGTGCCTGTCTATGAAGTTGGTGAACTCGACGGGCATCCCTATTTCAGTATGAAGTATGTTCGTGGTGAGACGCTCACCCAAAGACTCAACGCAGGAAAAGTATCGGAGAAGCAGGGCTGCGAGATTTTGGCTGCCGTCGCGCGTGCAATTCACTATGCGCATCGGCACGGAGTTTTGCATCGCGATCTCAAGCCATCGAATATCCTGATCGATGAAGAAGGGTTGCCGCACGTAACAGACTTTGGACTGGCGAAGCGCGTTGAGGAAGCCGAGAGCCTAACGCGGACCGGCGCGATCCTGGGAACGCCAGCCTATATGGCTCCCGAGCAGGCGGCGGGTCGACGAGGCGAAGTCGGCCCCGCCACGGATGTCTTCAGCCTTGGCACGATACTCTATCAAATGCTCACGGGCCGCCCGCCGTTTCAAGCCGCATCACCGGTCGACACTATTCTTCTGTTGCTCGAACAGGACGTTGTGGCGCCAAGGGTGGTAAACACACGTGTCGACCGCGACCTGGAAATGATCGCTCTGCGTTGCCTCCAAAAGCCGATCGATCTGCGGTACGACAGTGCCAACAGCTTAGCGGACGACCTGGAAGCATATCTCAAGGACGAACCGATCTCTGCGCGGAGCGGGCGGTTCGGCCAAATTCTTTCTCAAATGTTTCGAGAGACACACCATTCGGTCGTGCTCGAAAACTGGGGCCTGCTCTGGATGTGGCACAGCCTGGCATTGTTCAGTGCCAGCGCACTGACGAACTTTTTACAGTGGATGCATGTCGAGCGCTGGATCTATATCGTCTTGTGGACAATGGGCATTTGGATCTGGGCGGGGGTGTTCTGGTGGCTTCGGCGTCGCATGGGGCCGGTGACGTTTGTCGAGCGGCAGATCGCGCACGTCTGGGCGGCCAGCATGGTTTCCATCGCCGGATTGTTCCTCGTAGAAATGTGGCTCGATCTTCCGGCATTAACGCTGTCTCCGGTGTTGCCTTTGATCGCAGGCATGGTCTTTGTGATCAAAGCAGGCATCCTGAGTGGCACATTTTATTTACAGGCGGCCGCTTTGTACGTCACATCCCCGTTGATGGCGTGGTTTCCCGATGTGGGGCATCTGATTTTCGGAACGGTATCGGCCGCCTGTTTCTTTTTTCCTGGACTGAAATACTATCGCCAACGCGTCGCTGTTGAATCGCAGTGAACGGGTGAAGTCCAATTGGGCTTGTTTATCTCGTGGGCATTTCACGTTACGATGGCAGGCAAAGGGAAAAAGTTAGTCTGAATTTCAAGATTCAATAGGAAACACAGCCGAGATGAGTGATGCCAAAGTGCGTGGCGTTGTCCACCTGATCGAGGAAACGAAGACTTATGGGCAAAAGGGATTTCGCAAGCGGCTCGTCGTATTGGAACAAGATAACGATCGTTTCACGAACTACATTCCGTTCGAGTTTATCCAAGATGCCTGCGATTCGGTCGACGATTTGAACGTGGGCGATGAAGCCGAAATTACATATCGACTGAGCGGCCGCAAGTGGCAAAAGGACGCCAAGAGTGAAGTCAAGTTTTTTCTCAACGCGGAAGCGACCGCCTTCAAGGTCCTTGGCGGCAACCCCTCCGCAACCAAGGGGCAGGCTCCCGCGGACGAAGGCGACCCGAATGCCGGGCTCGCCGAGGCAGCCTATGACGAAGAAGACATCCCGTTCTAATGTGAGAAAAATGGCCGTCACTCTCCCGTGTGACAAGCCCTGCGAGCTTCGAATTGCGTGAAATTCGATCACCGTATTGCTAACTGCCCGAGAGTGGGCTCATCACTCGAAAAGTGATGGCCACAATTAAGCAGAGGCATGGATGGATAAACGGATTTACAAAGTTACCTCTCGCGAGTTGTGGACCGAGGCTGAAAGGGCCGGAGTATTTCAAGGTGCACTGATCGACTTGCAGGACGGCTTTATTCACTTCTCGACTGCGATGCAAGTGGTTGAAACAGTGGCCAAACACTTCGCCGGCCAGCGTGAACTGCTCTTGATCGAAGTCGATGCGACGCGGCTCGGCGATGCGTTGAGGTGGGAAGTGTCGCGCGGCGGCGATCGCTTTCCGCACCTGTACGAAGAGCTACGGCTGGACGCAGTAATTTCGGTCGTCGAGTTGCCGCTCGGGTCAAGCGGCAATCACGTCTTCCCAGCCAACTTCACTTCGAACTCGATGGGTCACGACGTATGAGCACCAAGGGAGTTGCAATTGTTGGCCTCGGTGAAGTGTTATGGGATGTCTTTCCGGACGGACCACGCTTCGGCGGAGCTCCCGCAAATTACGCCTGCCATGCAGCTAGTCTGGGCGCAGATGCATACATGGCGAGTGCCGTCGGTCGCGACGAACTAGGCGATCGCGCGATGCACAGCTTGCAGGGCCTGAATGTCGATACTTCGTGTGTGCAGCGAAACGAATACTCTACGGGTGCCGTTCATGTGCAGCTCGATCAGGAGGGCAAGGCCAGCTACGAGTTTCTCGCGAATACGGCGTGGGATCATATTGAATGGACGGATGAACTTGCCGAACTGGCTGCGAGAGCAGACGCGGTGTGCTTTGGAACGCTTGGCCAGCGAAGCTCGAAGTCGGCCCAAACCATACGTCGATTTGTCGAGTCAACTCCCAAGTCGTGCATGCGAATCTTCGACATCAACCTTCGCCCACCGTTCTACGCCGACGCTACGATCCTGGTATCGCTAGCCATCGCGAACGTCCTGAAGTTGAACGACGATGAATTACCGGTCGTTGCCAAGCTGTGTGGTAGCTCGGGCAACGCCTGCGACATCCTTCAGACACTCGCACGACGTTTCGATCTAGGATTGGTCGCATTGACGCGAGGCGCAAATGGGGCGTTGCTGGTTCGAGGAGACGAAGTCACCGACCATCCCGGCGTAAAAACATCGGTCATCGACACGGTCGGAGCAGGCGACGCCTTCACGGCGACAATGACTGTTGGATTACTGTACGGACTTGACCTCGCCGAGATCACCGACTATGCCTCCCAGGTAGCGGCGTACGTGTGCTCAAAAGCAGGCGCTACTCCGCGTCTGCCCGCCAATTTGCTTTCGTAGTCAATAGCTCAGAGACCGGAGCGCAAAGGCCAATTCACCCGCGGTCTGATAACGATCCATTGGAGCGCGCGACATTGCCTTATCGCGGATTTGAAAGAGTGCTTGGCAGCAGTTGGGGCATTTCACGAGCAAACGATTTAGTATCGCGCCCAATCCAAACACGTCGATGGTTGGCAAAGGTAATGCCAAGTCGTCTTGAAGCCATTCGGGCGATGTGTAGCCCATAGTACCCCCACGCCCAGTGGCGAAACCATTCGAGCCGCAATTCGTGTCGGATGCCAGCGCGGCGAATCCGAAATCTGTGATGACCAATTTACCATCTCGATTGACGAGCACGTTCGTGGGCTTCAGGTCACAATGAATGACGCCTTGTGAGTGAGCGTGTTCGATGGCGTTTGCCAGAGTCTCTACGACCGTGGCCGCTTCGCGCGCGAGCATCGGACGCGTTTTCGAGTATTCGTCAAGATTTTTGCCTTCGACATACTCCATTACTAAGAAGTAGCCTCCTCCTGGGAATCGTCCCAGACCGAATACGCCGACAATATTTGGATGGCTCAGCCGCGCCAAGACGCGTGCTTCCTCAATGAACTTATCCACCGCAACAGGATCTCGCTGATACGACTTGGCGAGGGCCTTGACCGCCACCTCACGACAAAGGCTGTGCTGTGTGGCCTGATAGACTTTACCAATGCCGCCTGCGTCAATGAGTTCGTGTAACGTAAAGTCCGAATACGCGAGTGGGGCTCGCGAGTCATGCGCTGGTAATGTTCGCGAAAGTCGCGGGAAATGACGCTCTACCACTTCGTCACTAGCTAGTTCATGATCGATCGCACGCAGCAAACCGAATAGTTGCGGCATCGCCACGTCAAACGATGAAAGAAACTGATCGAGCGTCGGCGCATCGCCCCAGACCTTGCGGACGCGATACTCTTCGGCGAGTTGGTCGGTCGCGAACGGCAGCACTCCGACGTGTTCGAAGATCTGAGAATAGTCAGCGAGCCGCGGTCGCGCACCCAGGGGATCGCCTTTCATGAATGCAGATCGCTCGCTTCGCCAGCGGTATTCCAGATCCACGACACACAATTCGGCGAGCGTTGCCAGACTGAGCCGCCCCGTCGCGAAGTGATGGCGAGCGAATTCGACGATCGAGGGCGGATCGTTCCCCAACCATGCGAGCTCGAACGCGTCGACGCTGCGCTCGATTTCAGCTTCATCCGAATCGTAGCTGGAAGAGGTTTCGTTCACGGCTGGTCAGGGCTCTGGATTTTCGAGCAGGCGTTGCTCGAGTTCATTACGGCAGTGTTCGAGCGAACGCCGAACGGTCCGCGCGGAGCACTGTAATTCGACCGCCAGCTCTTCGATTGGCTTGCCTTGCAACCTGCCTTCCAAGACAGCTCGCTGACGACCAGACAACCTCGCGAGAACCGCAGCCAGTTCGTCGGCGATAATCGCCGCCTGCTCCGCCGTTGGCTCGACAGAACCAAGATCTTCGAGCACGGCGTCGAGACCGTCAACCGAATGAAGCTCCCTGGCGGGGTCGCGCTTTTGGGCGGTGTGATGTTCAAGTTGGCTCCGTAGCTTGTTGAGCGTAAAGGCTGCCAGGAGTCGCCAAAGGTCGCCGGATCTTTGCAACACAATGTCGTCCGCGGCGGCGCGTCGAAAGAAGCTTCGGTAAGCCGATTGCACGACGTCTTCCGGGTCCACGCGGCTCGATAGCCTCGGCGACACTCTCGCACGCACCAGCGCAGTGAGCCGCAGCACGTATCGATCAAAGACATCGTTAGCAGCGTTGGCGTCGCCATCGCGAAGGCGCTGCACGAGTTGCCTGGAGCCTTCATCCGACATCGTTTCCGCCCTGGCTGTATTTTTCGTCGACGTTTTCAGAATTCTTGTCACATGCGTTCCGTGAAACCGGATTCACTCTTCGGCGAGCGAACCTTGCATCTCGACTTTTGGAGGAACTTTGATCATGACCTACGTTGTGACTGGCGGCTGCTTTGGCTGCAAGTATACCGATTGCGTTGTCGTCTGCCCCACGGACTGCTTCCATGAAGGCGACAGCATGCTTTACATTAATCCCGAGACTTGTATCGACTGCGGCAACTGCTTACCGGAGTGCCCTGTCGAGGCAATTTATCCCGACACCGACGTTCCCGAAGAGTTACTGCCGTTCATCGACCTGAATCGCGAATTATCGCAGCAATTGCCGCTGATCACTGAGAAACGACCTCCGCTGGCGAACACTTGACGTGGCAAAGCCGGTCATTGCGAACGAGTCGCCACCATCTTCAGCTTGGGCGTAGCCATCGTCCGCGATTGTGACAACTTCGACACTCTCCTCCACCGCGCGGCCGACCTCTACGAAGCCAAAACCGCCGACCGCAACTGCCTGCGAGTTGCGCCGGAACCGGAGGAATTTGCACACGTCGAAACGGTGAATACGGCCAGGCGCTGATCCGACTTCGCCTCCATCTCAAGGTTTCCCAACGCTGATGCTTTTCGGTCTATGTCGAGCAGTATGGCACCATCTCCTCGTCTCGCAAGCTTGCTTGTTCAATCAAGAGTTTCTTCGTCTTGCCCGCGTGCTGGCGTGTCAGATTCCTTAGTCATGCGTTTCGGCTTACGTCCAAAGATGTATCCGGCCATAGTGCCAAGCAGCGCCGCAAGTGCTGCCCCATCCAAAAGCTTACTGGTTCCTAGGATGATCACAGTTAATAGCAGAAAGCCCATACTCAACAGTTCGATCATAACTCGACGGCGAATGATCTTGGTGGCAATCTCCGGCTTGAAGTAGGGCAAGGAAAAGTAAAGTGCAATCATTGCCACGATCATCAATACGATCGCGGCCAGCAAGTAAGGGTTGCCTCGCGACTGGCTGGTCAGGTTGACGTAAGATTCTGAAATCGCGTTTTCCAAGTCCGTCTTCTCCTTGCTAGCCTTGTCCAAGTCTTGCTTTGCGTTTTTCAGCGCAGCATCGAGCCCAAGTTTAATCCCTTTCCCGTCGCCATCCAGTTCATGGAGTCTCAGTGTTAACTCTTCAGCGGTGATCTGAGCGTCAACAGCTTGACGGAATACTTCGAGCATTTTTCCCCCGACCTGCTTTTCAGATTCCGCCGGGATACCGGATACGCCACGTTCAGGATAACCGGAATCGGGGTCATCGATTGTGCGTGTGATGGGTCCGTCATCGAGTGAACCTACCAAGCCACCGGATGTGTAACTAGATTCATAGCGAGATTCGAATTGAGAGTGCCCGAATGGATCTAGGAACGTAGCGATTGACTCGTCCGTTCGGACCTTCGGAGCTCTGATCAGTCTCCCCAGAGTGCGTCGGTAGATATCGAGTTTCGATGCGAGTTTGTCGATGGTCTTCTGAATTCTCTCAAGGCGACTTACAATGCCGTTCGATTCCCCTTCGAGAGTGGCGAAGATTAGATCGGCACCGCGACCTGTTATTTTGGGCGAGGATTTGATCGATTCTTCGAGGGCCAATGTGTCAACTGCGTTTGCGCCGGGAGCGGCGGCAGAGACAGTCGGTTGCTGGTTAACCTCACTCGTAGATTGGGCTATCGCCTCTTCTAGTTTCTTATGTAACGTGGCGATTGATCCCGCAGTCCCTGATAGCGAGGCTAGTGAGCTCTTGAGCGTGGTGAGAGAATCCAGGTCAAAATCCAATTCAGCGGCGAGCGATGTTACATCGTCGACCCTTTCTTCGAAGAGTGCCACCCGTTCTTTGGTTTCATCCAATTGCTTCTGCAAGTAGAAGGTAGAGCCTGCGGGAGTGCTTTGACCTGTTCCCGAAGCAGTGGCAGTACCCTCGGGTTTCGCTTCCGACTCGTGCTGCGCGCTGGCAACAGTCGCGGCAAGAATGACCGCAAAAGCGAGTAAGCGGCGGACGGGCGAAAACAACCGTATCAAATGTGCAATTATTCCGCCGGAAAACGTCTTGTCCGCAGATACTGAACGGTTGAAGAACTTACTCGTCATCTGCTTCTCCCTCGACCCTACGACCGAAAATGTAACCTGCGATGGTGCCAAGCAAGGCTGCCAGCGATTCAACGCTCAGCAACCGGCCTGTCCCGAGGATAATTACCGTCAGCATCAGAAAGCCCATGCTTAACACTTCAAGCAGGGTTCTATCTTCGATGATCGCGTCCGCAAGGTCCTTGCGAAAAGTCAGTAGCGAGCAGTATAGAGCAACCATCGCCAGAATCATCGCGATGATCGCCCAATTCAAAAGGTCATCGATCCCAGCCTGTTCGGATGCTTTCTGATACGCCTCTCGCAAATCCCGCGCGTACTGAGTTAGTTCACGGTCGACCTCGCGAAGATCGTCACCTGTCGCGGTGAGAAGACTGGCGATCCGCGTCTTTAGGTTCTCACAATTCTGCTCTACTCCACTGCGATAACGATCAAGGCCTAGCAATTCGTTCTCGATGTCACTTAGCAACAACTTTACACGTTCATAAACTGACTCAGGCTCCCAATCGGACTCCGGCACACCTTCGGGAGAAGGTTCTGCCGGTATTTCCAAGCCCATCTCCCTAGCCAGCATCTGCGTGACAAACGAAGAGATGCTATCGGCTTGGTAGTCGATTTCTCGCAGTTTAGACTTTTTCATGTATATGTCCCATTGAAGTGAGTCGGCGTCACTTTCGATTTTGCGTAACTTATCGAGTGAACTCTCATCGTCCTGGAGGACGGCGCAGAAGTATGTCACATCAGGTCCGCGGCTCGTCGTCTCGCTGCTAAGTGGCGCCACCGGAGGCGCAGCCGAAGCGGCATCAGGCACCGTGTGATCTGCAGACCCGCGAGGTAAAAGACTGGGTTGGTCGGGAACGAGGCGTGGCTCCGGCGCTCCCCGAGCTCCGTTCAGTGCCCTCGAGTCCTCCTGGTCTACGGTCCTGCGATCGACTCCCGAGAAACTCGACTTCAACTCCGTGAGTTTCTTGTTGAGATTTACAAGTTCGTCCTTTACGTTGGGCAATTTTTTAAGTTCGAGGTCGAGGCGATTTTGGGCTTGCTTCAATTGGAACTCACGCCGCTTCAAGATTTGGCTGCGATCATTCAATCGATCAATTTCCGTCTCGATCAAGAACACTGAGTTTCCGAGGCGTTCACCATCTGAAGTCATATCCGTAGAAAGATGAGTAGTAGTTTGGCTGTTCCCGGTAACGGGAATCACAGTAAGTAGCACCGCCAAAAGAAGAGTCGCAGTTCGCATGAGCTCGCCCCAAAGAGGTATCTGAAAGGAGTTTCACGTCGCCCTCAGGATTTTCCTCCACTCAAGTTTGTATTGCAAGCAGATTCGTTCCGCGCTTAGGGGAATGACAAGCCGGCGTGACTCTCCAAAGTGAAAAGACTGACGGAGCCGAGGAACAGGGCAAGGATTCAAACTGAGAAGTGTTTGTCCCGCGCGGCAGACTGGCAAGAAGAGCGACCACAAGCCCCTTCGCCACATTCGTAATCGCGCAGTGGACAAAGCGGTTGCATACGCCTTTGAAGATCAATAAGAGTACGGTAGGCCCGTCCTTAAGTACGGGCCCCACGAAGTTCCCAGCGTCGGTTGTCTTTTGACAAAACGTGCTCAGAGAGTTCAATTGCTGAGCGTATATCAACTGAGGGTGATACCTAGATGTCGACCGCAGCAAACTTACGGGTTCGTCGAACTGCCGTCCGCTCTCCTCCAATTGCCCCATTTCAATCGAGCAGCAGATCGTCTTCGATCGGGAAATCGGCGGCGAGGGAGTCGCCGAGGTCGATGCCGAGACCAGGTTGGTTCTTGGCCCAGTAGTAGCCGTCCTGGAGTTGCGGGCAACCGGGAAAAACGTCTTGTTTAGCTCGCGTGAAAGCTCACGCTTCCTGGATACCGAAGTTGGGCACGGCCAGATCGATATGCACGTTGGCGGCATGGCCGACGGGCGATACGTCGCCGGGACCGTACCAGGCGGTGCGGAGACCGAAGAACTCGCACATCGCCGCCATCTTGCGCGCCATCGTCAAGCCGCCGACTTGCGAAATGTGAACGCGGATGAAATCGATCAGCCGCTCGCTCACCAGCCCAGTCCATTCGTGCGGGCTGTTGAACAGCTCGCCCATCGCGATCGGCGTGCTGGTTTGTTACCCCAAGTGTTTGAAGAAGCTGTTGTCTCCCGGCGCGAACGGGTCTTCGAGGAAGAACAAGCGATACGGTTCGAGGTCCTTCACCAATTGAATCGCGAGGATCGGCGGGACGCGTTCGTGGACGTCGTGCAGAAGCTCGACTTCCTCGCCCAGTTGCTCGCGCAGATGAGCGAACAGCCGCGGCACGGTGCGCATGTATTGCTTCGGCTCCCAAGTCTGTGAACGGCGATTCTCCGGGACACTTTCGTCTTGGTCGTCGGAACGGACGCCATACGTCGACAGACCCGCCACCGACACTTGCGCCCGCACATGCCGGTAGCTTTGTTCCATAAACGAGCAGACGGAATCTTCGACTTCCTTGAAGTCGCTGCCGCTCGCGTGGTGGTACGTGTCGACCGCGCGGCGAGCCTTGCCGCCGAGCAACTGATACAACGGCAACCCGGCTCGTTTGCCCAAGATATCCCACAGCGCAATGTCGACGCCGCTGATCGCGTTGCCCAGCACGAGTCCATTACGCCAGTAAGAACTGACGAATGACGATTGCCAGATATCTTCGATTTGTATCAGGTCTATGCCGGTCGGGGAACGGCCGCAAGCATTTGTCGACGGCGGTTTCGACGACGCGCGCCCGCTGGGTGAACGTCGCGCAGCTGAGTCCGTACAGACCGGGTTGGTTCGTGGGCACTTTCACAACGACAAGTCGAATGTCGGCCGGCGCGGTCAAGATCGCTTTGACATAGGTGATTCGCAACTTCTCGCCCCGCGGTTCGATCAGCTGCGCCAGCGTCGATCCTTCGCCGCGTTTCAGCAGCGCCAGCCCACCCACGCCCACCGAACACCACTTCACCAAGTCTCGCCGGTGCATATCGCCACCAATCGTGTTAGGGTTTGCAGCGTAAACGTCGCATGAGACGTTGGATGCAATGTAGTGTGCCGCGCAGCGCTTCCATGCAACCGGCGGAGTGCGCGTGGTATAGGGCTCCATTCTGCCTCTCTGACATAAGCCTTGAGCTGGAAGCTTACACAGAGGTATCGGTTCAGAAACCGCGTTAGCCTGCTTGAGCTTCTCTGACCCTGCGGTGCGAGTAGAATTGCGGTAACCCGCGAGTAATTCCATCCTCGAACCTGAATTCGATCCGCAAAAGCCATAAACTGACGAGCCCGCGGCGGAATGCGTTCGTAATGAGTAATAATGAAGATCGTCTACAGTCGACATTACGACATCGGCTTCTTTGGGCTGGAGCGTTTGCATCCGTTCGATTCGCGGAAATATAGCCGTGCCTGGCGGTGCTTGAGTCGGGAGTTTGGGGCGAGGTTGCGGCAGATGCATGTGAAGACTGACCGCCCGGTCACACGCGAGGAACTCCTGCGAGTCCACACCGAAGGCTACTTGGAACTGCTCCGCCGACCTCGCTACGTTGCCGCGGCGCTGGAATTGCCAATCGTCGGGAGGCTGCCTCGCGTTATTGTCGACCATTGCATCCTGAAGCCGATGCGGTGGGGAACTCGCGGTTCGATGCTGGCGGTTGCCGAAGCCAACAAGCAAGGCGTCGCAGTCAACTTGTCCGGCGGATATCACCACGCCAAGCCGGATGAAGGCCAAGGCTTCTGCGTTTACGCCGATATCGCGCTCGCTGTGGATGACGTCCGACGGCACGGCTTGATTGGACCAGAGGCTCACGTCGCTTATATCGACGCGGACGCACACCAAGGCAACGGCGTCTGCCACACGTTTCTCCATGACAAACGCGTGTTCATCTTCGACATATACAACCACACGAACTATCCGTGTTACGATCACGTCGCGCAAGGCCGTATTGACTGCCACGTGCGAGTTCATGCCGGCCATACGAGCGACGAGTACATGCGAGCTATGAAGCGCATGCTGCCGGTTTTTTTTGATTCGATCAGTCACTCGGAGCGGGTCGAGCTGGCCGTCTACAACGCGGGAACTGACGTTTACGCGGGCGATGCCTTGGGAAACTTGAACGTCACGGCGGAGCACGTACTGGAACGCGACCTGTTCGTCATCGATCAGCTTCGCCAGAGAGACATTTCCGTCGCGATGCTGCTCAGCGGTGGCTACAGTCGCGAGAGTTATCGCCTTGTCTTCGAGACGGTGAACGCGTTGGTCAACAAGTATGGTGAGTGAATGAGATCGACCGAGCAGTCGCTTCCCTCGCGATTCAGAATTGCAGCCAATGGCGAAATCCTAGCCGACAGATCAACAACACCGCAGCAATCGCCTCGCGAGTGTTGATCTTGGTTTGACCGAAGACTCGATCGACAAATGTGATCGGTGTTTCGCCGAAGCGAGCCCCTTGGCGGTGCAATAGCCAGAGTATCTCTTCAAGGTACGAGTAGCCGCGCGAACGAATGTGATCCAGATCGAGTGACTTCAATACTGAGACCCGATAGCACCGAAATGCGCCGCTACAGTCATTTACTTGCAGCCCAAGCATCCACCGCGCGAAGGTATTGATTGTCCGGCTCATCAGGCGGCGGTGAAGCGGCCAACCTTCGACTCCACCACCAGCGACGTAACGAGAACCGATCATTACGTCGAACTTCGCATTGTTCGGTTCGACGCCAGCACGCAATGCAGGCAAGTGCCTCGGTTGATGACTGAAGTCGGCGTCCATCGTCAAAACGTATTCGTATTGATGCTCGATCGCAAACCGAAAACCGGCCAGGGTCGCGCTGCCGAGTCCAAGTTTGCCTGGACGGTGGAGAAATCGGAGTCGCGACTCGGTAGCCAGCCTCTCCTCACACCAACGTCCGGTCCCATCGGGTGAATTGTCGTCGATCACCAATAAGTGGACGTCCGGCGCATTCTGAAAGACCTCTTCGACCAGACGCGGCAGATTCTCGATTTCGTTATAGGTCGCCACGACGACCAGCGTGCGAGCGGAACTAGAATCGAGATGAGAAGACAATGCGAGGTGCCGTTTCGATGAGTGCTGAACCTTGGGAGCGGGGCCGTGTCGATGTATGTGATTGTATCAAGCGAGATGCCAGCGTCGCCCGCCCCTGCACGATCGGGCGTTGCGGGCTATAATCTTGCCTACCCGTTCAGCGGATCGCTCGAACGCGCCCTCCGAGTATTTCATGCCCAGTTCACGACGAAGATCTCTTGATTCGCCCTTCGCGGGTAGCAGCACCTTTGACGCCGAGTCCCCGGCAATAGGACAGCCGAGTGGTGCCTACGGACCTGTGTTCTGGGCTGCATATGTTGCAAACGCGTTGACGATGATCGCCATTACCTTGATGGTTCGTTACGCCGACTTCGTGACGCACCTCGGCGGAGCGGAAGGACAGCTGGGACTGATCGTCGGCGTCGGCATGATCGGCAGCTTGTGCATGCGAGTCGCTCAAGGCGTTGGCATTGACCGCTACGGTCCGCGACTGATCTGGCGTTGGTCAATGTTGTTTTTCATCGTAAGTCTCGTCGCCCATGTGTGGATCAACAGCGCGACGAGCTTCGCAATCTTCGCCGTTCGCATCCTCATGCAGACCAGCATCGCAGGCATCTTTGGCGCGTCGATCACTTATATCTCTCGGCGTGTGCCTCCAGAGCGCATGGCGGAAATCGTAGGGACACTCGGCACATCGGGTTTTGTCGGATTCCTTGTGGGGCCACAACTGGGAGATTGGATATGTGGCGGCCAAGAGATCGCGCGGGAGCAACTCAATTGGCTATTCCTCACCGCTGCAGGGCTCGCTGCGGGCGGGTTCGTCGCAGTTTGTTATGCCACACGAGGCCAGACCGTCAAATCGAATCGTAGGCAACCGCCGGTGATCCCGCTTGTACGTCGCTACAACCCGGGCTTTTTGCTGTTGGTCGCGGTCGTGGTTGGCGGCGGGATCACGATACCGCACACCTTTCTGCGGACTTTCGCCGCCGAGCGCAATATCGCGCAGATCGGCTTCTTCTTCATCGTCTACGCCTGTACGGCGTTCGTGGCGAGAATGTTTGCGCGGGGCCTGTTCGCCAAGTACGGCAATCGTCCCTGGATCATCGGCGGCCTGGCACTTTTGGCGACGAGTATGTCGTTGTATCTCGTCGTGTACCATGTGTGGCAACTGGCGATTCCCGCGATCTGTGCGGGCGCTGGGCATGCGATACTGTTTCCGGCGATTATGGCCGCTGGCAGCACGCGTTTTCCGGAACGATATCGAGGACTCGGAACGACCTTGATGCTGTCGATGTACGACATCGGAAACTTAATTGGTGCGCCACTGGTTGGCGGCACTTTGCACCTGGCACGTCTCGCGGGATGGCCCGCATATCCCGTGATGTACTCCGCTGTTGCCGGACTGATCGGCGTCATGGCGGCGGCCTACTGGTGGCAAACCCGTCTGGTGTCTCAACCCGCTTTGTCCAAGGTAACACCTACTTCGGAGCACGCCTCGGACCGGCGGCAAACAGAGGTGGTCGCTTGTGCTCAATCCTCAATAATCGACCGGTAGTAGTCGATCGATTGACGCAACCCTTCTTCGAACGCGACTCGCGGCTCGTAACCCAGCACCGTTCGCGCTGACGTGATATCCGCAAGACTTTCGCGCACATCGCCGACACGCGGCGCTTCATGGATCGGGTTGACTTCTACTTCCAACAATTCTTCGAGCAAGTGCAACAGTTGCAGTAGGGTCGTCGAACGACCGTCAGCAATGTTGAACGTCTTTCCCGGCGCGTCGTCAGCTTCGGCGGCGAGCAAGTTTCCGTGGACAACATTTTTCACAAACGTGAAATCACGAGATTGTAGCCCATCACCAAATACGACCGGCTGTTGGCCTGACAAGAGTTTCGTGATAAATAGCGGAATTACTGCGGAGTACGCGCTGTTTGGATCTTGGCGTGGTCCAAAGACATTAAAGTACCGTAGGCAAACGGTCTCCATGCCGTGGGTGTGATAGAACGCTTGGCAATACATTTCGCCAGCCAATTTGGCGGCTGCATACGGAGACAGAATCATCGGCATGTCCGACTCGCGTTTCGACGAACTGGGCCGATCGCCGTACGCAGCGCTCGAACCGGCATACACCACACGCCTAACGCCGGCCCGATGTGCTTGATCCAGGACATTGACGGTCCCCGTTGCGCACGCCCGATGCGAATCCAGGGGGCATTCGACACTCAGCGGCACGGACGCCAAGGCAGCCTCGTGAAAGACGCAGTCGACGCCGACCATGGCTTTGGCGACGACATCGGGATCGCTGATATCCCCATCGATAAACTCGATCTCTTTCTCAAACGCTGTGAAGTTTCGTCGAAATCCCGTGCATAAATTATCCAGGATGCGGACCTGGTCGCCGCGTTCCACAAGAGATTCCGCAATATGCGAGCCAATAAATCCTGCGCCGCCGGTAACAAGATACAGTGCCATGGTCATTTAACCCGTTCACTCGCGCGTCGAAATGCGTTCACTCTGAACGTCTCTGTCTATCCGTGCCGAAGCTGAGAGAACAGCGTCTGATACTCCACGCGATGAACGGAGCCTTCGGGTGTGGAAGATACCGGCGTCGGCTCGTCGTTCTCGACCACGATGATCGATCGGTCGTCTTCACTTGTCCCAGATAAATGATCCATCAGTTTCACTGTGGGTTCCACGGACGTTTCGAATTCGCTCTCAAGGTCGCCGAGTGCAATGTTGACGTCACACAGGGCCTGCAACGCAAGATCCTCGGCTGAGTTTGGCTCAAACGCCGTATACTCGAACATCTGAGCACCGTAAGAGGCCTGTGTCACCCAATCTGCTTGCGACGATTCCTCATTCGTGGCTGCAACCGGTTCGAGAGTCGACGCGGGCGTTTCCTCTTCGCCCTCGAGTGCTACGTCCGATCGTTCCGCAACGACCGACGCTTGAACCTCCAGAATTTCGGATACGTTATCGTCCGGCGTGGCATCTTCCTCCTCGAACACAGTTTCGGATAGCCGAGTACTTTCGCACTTTTTTGGTTCAGGTAATACCGACGCCGCCAATTCGCGTCCCTCACGGCTGATGACACGCGTCCTGTTCGCAAAAATCGAGGCGGATTGAATCACTGCTTGATGGATGACAACTTCCTCTTCGTCAAATCCATCTCCGAAGGGATCGCTAACGGACGGCTCATGATCGGCGACGATCGATTGAGTTTGAACCGCAGCATCGCGCTCATTTTCCGACACCTCAGTTGGAACGAAACCGAAGACAGATTCCGCACAGACAGCTAGCGTTTCAACGGATTCCCCGTCAACTTCATCGACTGCCGCAGGCTCATCGTCTAACTCTCCAAACTCGATAGTCGTCTCGGAGTTTCCAGGAGCACCAGTGTCTTGCCACGGTCCGGGCAATTGCTGCAAATCAGCCCAGGCTTCCTCGACGCCAGCAGCATCAATCTGAGATCGGCCACCGGCGAATGCCATCACCAACGCATGATCACAGACTTGATTGATCAGCCTTGGAATACCGTCGGTTGCTTGATAGATCGCTCGCAAGGCCCCTTCGTCGAAGATAGCATCCGCGTTTCCCCCAGCTGCCGAAATCCGAGCAAGTACGTAATCGACCGTGTCATCTCGTCCAAACGCCTCCAGGTAACAGCGGGCGGCGATACGTTGGTTGAACGATGCGAGTTTAGGGCTCGCAAACTTTTCTTCCAGCTTCGATCCGCCAGCCATCACTAGCCGCACGCGGGGCTGTCCATCCCGGACCAGGTTAGTGATCATCCGGACTTCTTCCAGCAGGCGGAGCGGCAAGGCGTGCGCTTCGTCGATCATCAGAAGTATCCCGTTTGGACAATCGTCGTTGGGCTGCAAATAGTCGAGGAGCGCCAGTCTTAGCTCACCCTCTTCCATATTGCGGTACGGCCGGTTGAGCTCGAAGAGGATATTTTGCAGGAGCGCCTTTCTCGTGAGGATTCGAGTGCTCGACAGCATTGCGACCTGGAAAGTCTCTTGAAAGCGAGCGGCCAAGAGGCGGCACAATAGCGTCTTCCCAACACCTGCCGGTCCGACAATTAACCCGGGGCCCTCGGCTCGATCAATCGTTCGCGTGAGCGTTTGCCGGGCGGCCTCGGCAGATTCTGAAGCAAAGTAGCTTGAGACGAGCGGAGCTGCGACGAAGGGACGCGATGTAAAACGGAAGAACGATTCGTACATGGTCAGGCGGTCCTGTGTTGTGTGTCACTTCACGTAAGTTGCTCTTTTTTGCCCACGATCGTGATCGGACGGTGGGCGCATTCGGGACGTCTATTATCCAGACTCCTCGTTAGAATCGGCATAGTCGGACGGCACTCTTCAACCCGATCGAACTCGCTCTCAGCTTTCTGACCAAGTATTCGGATTTCCGCAGATTGGGGCCTTCAGGTGGTGTATGTTCGGTAAAGGCGTTTTCGAGAAGCAGCAAGTTCGTTACGCTGATACCTTTCAGGCCTCCCGTATAATGGGGGCCAGATCCCATAGTAACGGTTGATCGCGCGAGCGTACTAAATACTGGATCGCATCCTTGTTCAAGATCAAAATCTGCGGCATCTGTAGCGTCAAAGACGCCCAGCTAACCATGCTGGCGGGCGCGGACGCCGTGGGACTTAACTTTTACAAGGAGAGCCCGCGATACATCGCTCCCGAAGTCGGCGAAAAGGTTGTTGCCGTATTGCGCCCCGCTGTGAAACGCGTCGGCTTATTCGTCAACTCATCGGCGAACGACATCAATCAGGCCAGCAGCGATTACGCTCTGGACTATATCCAACTTCACGGCGACGAGCCGCCCGAGATCCTGGCAGATTTGCCATCTATCCCGATAATCAGGGCATTTCGGTTCGGCGAGACGGGCGCTACAGATATCGAACGATTTCTCGAAGCTTGTGCCGGGGGTAGACGACCCGATGTCATCTTGATCGACGCTTCGAAACCTGGCGAGTACGGCGGTACGGGAGAAGTCGCCGACTGGGACGCCGTTTCCGCGGCGAGACCAATCTTGGGGGGCATACCACTAGTGCTAGCAGGTGGTTTAACACCTTTTAATGTCGCCGCGGCGATTGCCAAAGTTCGACCGGATGCGGTCGATACAGCCAGTGGGGTTGAAAGTCGGCCCCCTAGCAAAGACCCAATGCTTGTCCGCGCGTTTGTGACCACAGCGAAGAAAGCATTCCAGCAGCTGGATAAGGGCATAAGTTGAGATCTTTGTCGGGTTGTCGAAATTGCCCCATTCGCCATATCATGCCTCTGACGTAGCGAGTCCAATACGCGTCGGGAGCCGTCGCGATCGTAGCTTGAGCCAAGGAGATAACTGTGTCACAGGTCGAAACTAGTCGTCTGCCCTATAAAGTAAAAGATCTTTCGCTGGCCGAGTTTGGTCGAAAAGAGATCATTATCGCCGAGCAAGAAATGCCGGGCCTAATGTCGCTCCGCGAAAAATACGGGGCAACAAAGCCGCTTGCCGGAGCGAGAATCGCCGGTTGTCTGCACATGACAATCCAAACTGCGGTCCTCATCGAGACGCTCGTCGAGTTGGGGGCGGACGTCACCTGGAGCAGCTGCAATATCTTTTCAACGCAGGATCACGCCGCTGCTGCAATCGCCGCCGCCGGAATTCCGGTTTACGCCTGGAAAGGTGAGACCGAGGAAGAATTTGACTGGTGCATCGAACAGACGCTGTTCTTCCCTGACGGAAAGCCGCTGAACTTGATCCTAGACGACGGCGGCGATCTTACTGCCATGGTACATCAGCGGTTCCCAGAGCTGTTGGGCGACATCCGCGGTCTGTCCGAGGAAACGACGACTGGCGTCCACCGTCTCTATCAGATGTTCGCAAATGGCGAGTTGAAGATGCCCGCGATCAACGTCAACGATTCGGTGACCAAGAGCAAGTTCGACAACTTGTATGGATGCCGAGAATCTCTCGCCGATGGCATCAAGCGGGCAACCGATGTGATGATTGCCGGGAAGGTGGCGGTGGTCGCCGGCTATGGCGACGTCGGCAAAGGGTGTGCGCATTCGCTTCGGAGCTATGGCGCTCGCGTCATCGTGACTGAGATTGACCCTATCAACGCCTTGCAAGCCGCGATGGAAGGCTTTGAAGTTACGACGATGGAAGAGGCTGCATCCCAAGGCAACATTTTCGTGACGACCACCGGCAACCGCGACATCATCACCGGTGAGCATATGAAGGTGATGCCACATGATGCGATTGTCTGCAACATCGGGCACTTTGATCTCGAAATCGATATGGCTTGGCTCAATGGGCAATCCAATATCGTTCGCGAGAACATTAAAAGGAACTCGGACGCGGGCGGCCCCGTGGACCGGTACACGTTCCCAGACGGCCACTCCATCTTGGTGCTGGCCGAAGGGCGATTGGTCAATCTTGGCTGCGCAACAGGTCACCCGTCATTTGTCATGTCAAACTCATTCACCAACCAAGTGTTGGCACAAATGGAATTGTGGCAAGAGTCTGACAAATACGAGATCGGCGTACACGTGCTTCCCAAGCATTTGGACGAGGAGGTCGCGCGGCTGCACCTCGAAAAAATCGGCGTGAAGCTCACGAAGTTGACGCCTGCTCAGTCCAAGTACGTAGGAATCCCCATCGAAGGTCCCTATAAGCCAGACCATTACCGTTACTAATTCGTTGGCTAATTGGTGGAACTACAACAAGCCGCAGGGGCATCCTCTGCGGCTTGTTTCGTTGGTCATTGGTCAATTGTCGCCAGTCACTTATGATGTACGCCTCACCGCTTTGAGACTAACGACAAAGGAATAGAAGCCATGCCCAGGATCGCTGCTTTTCGAGGACTTCGTTACGACTTGGGTCACGTAGGGTCGCTCAGCGATGTGATCGCCCCTCCCTACGATGTCATTGGACCAGAGCTACAGGACGAACTTTACAAGCGGCACCCGGCGAATGTCATTCGCTTGATCCTGAACCGCGAGGAACCCGGAGATGACGACGCCACGAATCGTTACTCGCGCGCCGCAAAGTTTCTGAAGAACTGGCAGTCCGAAGG
This sequence comes from Planctomycetaceae bacterium, assembly GCA_020638995.1. Taxonomy (GTDB): domain Bacteria; phylum Planctomycetota; class Planctomycetia; order Pirellulales; family Pirellulaceae. Next base: position 738,325 of record JACKHM010000004.1, on the reverse strand, counting down.
AGTGCTCCAGACCGACCCCAGCCCTGCCCTGTACGTGTACCATCAGATCTTCGAATACGGTGGCGAGACGTTCACACGTCGGGGTTTCATGGGACGCATGGGACTGGAACGATTTGGCGAAGGTACGATTTACCCACACGAAGAGACCCATGCTGCCGCGAAAGCCGACCGTTTAAAGCTCACTCGGGCGTGCCGCGCCAACTTGAGCCAGATCTTCGGCATCTACCCCGACGATGCGAACGAGGCGCAAAGCATCCTCGAGAGCGAAATTGTTGGCGTCGCGCCTCTGGAAGCGACGGACCATCTGGGAGTGGTTCATCGGCTGTGGCCGGTCACCGATGTGAACGTCATCGGGCGTGTCGCCTCGGCCATGTCTGCTAAGCCCATGTTCGTTGCAGATGGCCATCATCGCTATGAAACAGCGTGCAACTTCCGAGATGAACTTGCGACGAACGCGGCCCTCGATGCGAACCATCCCGCTAATTTCGTAATGACGATGTGTGTGAGCATGACGGATCCCGGTATGATCGTGCTACCCACGCACCGCCTCTTCCGTGGGCTGCCCCAGCTGACGTCGATACAGCTCCGTGAGAAGCTCGGCGACTACTTTGACTGCGAGCCAGGCGGAACGGGACCGTCGCAAGCGCATTCGATCTGGGAAGGAATTGAATTTGAGAATAACCAGGGGAAACTCGGACTCTATACCTCGGCGGATGACACCTGGACGATTGCGACCTTGTCGGACAACGGTCGTACAAAGATGGCGGAAGTCGCCAGCGATCACAGTTCCGACTGGCAGGGGCTCGGGGTCAGCATCCTGCAAAGACTGATTCTCGAAACACTCCTGGGTGCGGAGAGTTTGCCGAAACCGAACTATGTGCATCTCGTCGAGGAAGTTGTCGAGGGACTGACGGAGGGTGACGACGACGGATCAAAGTATCCACTCGCCGCCCTGGTCATGCCCGCCACTCTGGACCACATCCGTTCGATTAGCGAACACGGCGAACGGATGCCCGCCAAAAGCACGTACTTCTACCCAAAGCTGCTGAGCGGGCTGGTGATTAATCCGCTGGACTAGGTCCGTCGAACAACCACGTTTGCAACGCCCGGAACTCTGGGCAATGCCCGCCTCCGAAGGTTCCGCGTTTCACGTGAAACGCATCTGCACAAGCTGCACGTTTCACGAGGAATGCGCAGCTGGCGTGACACAGGGCGGTGGCACAAGCTGTTTCACGTGAAACGGTCGAGCACTAGTCACCGAATGTCCGCCGATATTCGCCTTTCCGGTCGCGCCCGATCATGCACCGTTTTGCTCGTCGGAACTGGCATTTCAGTTTGGGACTACGTATGGTTACAATCCGCCTCCCAATACAGACGCAAGTTCTCGGCGTACGAACGGAGGCGCGGCGCGTGGCTCGAATTGTGTGCGTGGCCAATCAGAAAGGCGGTGTCGGAAAGACAACGACCGCCGTCAATCTAGCGGTTGGACTCGCGAAGGCCGGGCGCGAGACTTTGCTCGTCGACCTCGATCCTCAGTGCAACGCGACCACGGCTTTTGGAAAGACACCTGCCGAGAGACATCCACTCGTATTGAGACAGCCGCTGCGAGAGTCACTGCAGGAAACCGCAACCAAGGGTCTCACGATTCTGCCTGGTAGCCGAAGTTTTCAGGACGCAGACAGTTTGGAACGGGGTGAAGCGTCCGCGATTCGCAGCCACCTCTCGGGCGGAGTTAACGCGTACGATTTTGTCTTCATCGATTGCCCGCCCTCGTTGGGACGACTAACGGAGGCAGCACTCACGGCTTCCACTGAGGTGTTGATGCCGATTCAGTGCGAATACTTTGCGATGGAGGGGCTGACTCAGATGATACAGGTGATTCGCCGAGTAATGAGCGAGGCGACAAATTGTCTCGAATTCGGCGGGATCTTGTTGACGATGTACGACTATAACTTGGAACTGACCCGCGAAGTGGACGCCGAGGTGCGAGACTTCTTCGGTCAAATCGTGTTCGATACCGTGATCCCACGCGACGTGACGGTTTCCGAAGCCCCAAGTCACGGGCTATCGGCGATCGACTATGCACCTCGCTCAAAGGGCACGCGCGCATACATTGAACTTTGCATGGAGGTGCTGGAGCGTGAGTAAAGATCGAAGGCTTGGACGAGGTTTGGCTGCACTGCTAGGAACGCCGCTCGAGGAAGAGGTCGCCACCAGCCCGCTACACAACGAACGAACACCCGCCGATGGCACACCTGTGGCTGCTAGCACTAGCGTGGCTTCCGGCTCAACAAGCTCCGCCTTGTTCGATCTGAACGTCTACGAGATCGACGACAATCCGTTTCAACCTCGACGAGAGTTCAGCGAGTCGGAAATCGCATCTCTTGCAGAGAGTCTCCGAGAGCATGACATGCTTCAGCCAGTTCTGGTCCGGAGGATCGGTGATCGCTTTCAACTCATTTCTGGCGAACGACGTCTCCGTGCTGCCATAAAGGCAGGTTGGTCGACGGTGCCCGCGCGGGTGCGTGAAGCAGACGATCGGCTGGTGGCGGAATTGGCCATCGTTGAAAATCTGCAACGAAAGGACCTCAACCCAATCGAAAAGGCGATGTCGTTCAAGCGCTACTTGGACGAGCATCATTGCACACAAGAGGATCTTGCCCAGCGACTGAAGATCGACCGGTCGACGATCGCCAACTTGATGCGGTTGCTGGAACTACCCACAGGCGTTCTGGAAGCTTTGCGAAGCGGAGATATCACAGCGGGCCACGCTCGCGCTCTGTTGCCGTTGGGAGACGAGGCGGAGCAGATTGAGTTTTGCCGGCGTATCCAATCTGAAGGCCTGAGTGTCCGAAATACGGAACAAGCGGTCAGCGACCACATTCAGAACACCGAGCCAGAAACCATTCAGTTCCCCACCGCAGCGGCTCGACGCAAGCGAACCAAAAGCGATCAAATTGCATCTCTCGAACAAGAGCTGCGAATCGCGTTGGGAACGAAAGTCGAAATCAAACAAACGGCCAGAGGGCGCGGTCGTATGATCATTCATTTCGCCAACGCCGACGAGTTCGAGCGCATTCGCGAAAACTTCGGCGTTCAAAGTGACGCAAATCGTGGTGTTGGGTAGCAATTCTTGCGAGCCCCTCAACTTCGTAAATGTCACTGACAAAAGATCCTTTCCCGATTGTCAGCCACCACTTGAGTCGTTAGAGTGTGTCGAGTCGCGGGGCGTAGCTCAGCCTGGCTAGAGCGCCTGCTTTGGGAGCAGGAGGTCGCACGTTCGAATCGTGTCGCCCCGACTCAACTGGATTGAAGGCCGTTCGGCGAGAATGCCGAACGGCTTTCTCTTTTCGGTGACTAGACTTAGGTTCCCGAGGGTACGGCTCAAAGATACCGTTTCGAGCATCTCGCGTTTTCGAGCATCTTTGAACCGCGCCAGATTTCCGCCGCAATTTGGCTAAAATCGAACACCGCCAACGCGGCCTCGGCGTCCGTCGGTTGGAGATCCCCCAGCTCGGCCAAAGACCGGTCCACTCCTGCCAATTCGTCCCGTAGCTTGGTTCGCTTGGCGTTGAACGTCGGTTCGTCGATCGTCCCGGCCAAGAAAGCGTTGAGCAAACGGTCTTCCATCGCGGCCAGTTCGCTTTTGCGCTTGTGGAGCGTCTTGGTTTGGTCACGTTGTATGGTGCTGATGTCGGCGAAGGCCGAATGAAGGGACTTCCGGAACCAGTCGGCGATCTCCGGCGTCGGGAGTCGCAGCTTCTCAAGATCGGCCACAATGGCTTCCTCAAGGTCGGCCGCTTTCCAGCGGACAGATGGGTGGTCGGAACCACGGAGATTGTTAGCGCAGCGATAGTAGACATGTCTGCGAACCCCGCCGTCGCGGAGTTTGCGGCGGATGGTTTCGCCTGTGATCAGCGCACCGCAGAATTCGCAACGGAGCAGGCCACCAGCGAGTGGATGGTCCGGTTTGACGGCCGCCTTCTTCCTGTTCTTGCCGGCAAGAATATCCTGACACGCTTGGAATGTGGCACGGTCGATCAACGGTCGGTGCTTGCCGGGATAGTGGTTGCCCCGTCGCTTGATCTCTCCGATGTAGATGCGATTGTTGAGAATGTACGAGATCGCCGCGCGCGTAAACACTGGTTGGCTTTTCTGATAGGTGTGTCCCTCGCGTTTCAGTTGGTCCGCAACGCCCTCGAACGTGTGCCTCCCTGTTGAATACAGCTCGAACATGCGGATGACCGCCTTCGCCTTTTCAGGGTGCGGCTGATATGGCTCGTCTCGATCGCTCGGCACGTTCATGTACCCAAACGCGGCCCCACCAGTCGGCCAACCCTGGCGAACGCGTTCGTCCATGCCTTTCAATACTTCGGTTCGCAGGTTGTCGCTGTAGTACTGGGCAACGGCCGCCATCACGTTGAAAGATAACGCACCGGCCGGACCTGGCGCGAACTCGTTCTCAACAAACGCGAGTTGCACACCGCACGTGTCTTCGAGTTCCTGCAGCCGCACGGCGTCGCGCATGTTGCGGCAGACGCGGTCTAGTTTGTGGCTCAAGATAGCCTTGATCTTCTCGCGTTTGGCGTTCGCCTTGACCCACTTGAACATGTCGTTGAAGGCCTTGCGCTCTGCACCACGCTTGGCGGTCTCAGCGACTTCGAACTCCTTCACGACAATCCAGCCCTCGCGCTGGGCCTTCAGGCGGTCCGCCCGAAGCTGGGCGTCGATCGAATACCCCTCGCGTTGTTCTCGCGAAGAGACTCGGGCCCAAATGATCACGTTCATTGCTGGCTCCTTTCTCCGTCCCATACGAGTCGCAACAATGCACGGCGCAGATGGTCGAGTGGGCTAAAGAGAACAAACGCTGCCTTGTCCTGACTCGCGAAATTGTTGTGTGGAGGGTGTGAAATGCCTTTGGAAGAAATCACCGGAACACGAGACCTGACGTTCTCGCGTTGGCACCGCAGTCTGCCGGCCGACTGTTCGTGGATCGACATCGACTGCTGCCACTATTGCCAATACTGCAACTCGCTCTTGGCGCTGTTCGAACTCGTGCGCTGCCCAGATGAGACCGACCTTGCGGAGTCGTGTCGCCGAAAGATCGCGGCCATCACCGAGCGAGTGGGGCGCCGCCTGGAGATCCCCGTCTTTAAGATCGCTTATACCGGCGAGCCTCTGCAAGCGGCAGCTGTAATGCGAGTTAACGAATCAAAAGTCTTAGTGATGCAGCCGAGCGAACTCGCGAGGTTTATCAATCAGCTCCACGATTGCGAGTTCTGCCGGCGGCATCGCGGTGGCCGGTTCAAGGATCAATGATGTGACGACGTGCCTGGAGGTCGCGTCCTCCTACACGCGAGCAAAGCTCTGCGTTCTGCCTGCAAACCTGGCGGATAAACACCCGGCCGTTGGAAGCTGGAAGCCGTATCAGAATCGGCTCCCAACCGATGACGAGCTGCGCCGATGGTTCAAACGCGACCGGCCGATGTGCTTGGTTGCCGGCCCGGCGTCCGACGGCCTAGAGATGATCGACTTCGACTGCGGCGGCGAGAAGTTCGTCTGGTGGCGATACAAGGTTGAACTGCAATCGCCGGGTCTCACCGACAAACTTGTGCTGGAGCGTTCGCCATCAGGTGGTTGGCATGCGGTGTACCGACACAGCTCGGACGTTTACGGCAACTTGAAACTCGCCGAGCGCCAGGTTGTCGTGCCGGAGGACGGCGAATACGAGTTCTACGGCAAGAAGTACAAGCCAGCCAAAGTCGGAGATCAATATGTAATCCGTTTGACGGTCATCGAAACACGAGGCGAAGGCGGAATCTTCCTGTGCGACCCGACGCCCGGCTACAAGCTGACGCAGGGACGATTCGAACAGCTGCCTGTGTTAACCGAAGAGCAGCGAATGCTGTTATTGGAGACTGCTTGGTCGCTCACCGAATTGAAGCATGAACCCGATCCGGAACCCGCGCCGACGAGCAGATCGTCTGTAGGTGGCGAAACCGATGGACGGCCTGGCGATGATTTCAATGAGAACGGAGACATCCGCCCCATCCTGCGTGCCCACGGCTGGACGCTCAAGAAACGCGGTGACAACGAATACTGGTGTCGGCCTGGCAAGTCCCATGGCACCAGCGCGACACTCAAAGACAACGTGTTCTATGTCTTTTCGACCAATGCATTTCCATTCGAACCAGGTCATGGCTATTCCAACTTTCACGCCTACACACTGCTTGAACACGGCAAGAACGAATGGTCCGCGGCCGCCTCCGTGCTGCGAAGTCAGGGCTTCGGCGACCGAAGATTCGCGGGATTGTCGTCGCAGCCAGTCATCGCTCGCGAGCGCGATCCGCCGAGAGACCCACCGCCGGAAGACCCAGGTCCGATTCCATCGACATTGCTTCGCGTGCCGGGCTTCGTGTCGGAAGTCATGGACCATTGTCTGGAAACCGCGCCCTACCCGAACCCGGTCTTGGCGTTTTGCGGTGCGTTATCGCTGCAGGCGTTCTTGGCAGGACGCAAGGTGCGGGATCAGGCTGATAACCGGACGAACTTGTACTTGCTGGGGTTGGCCTACTCGTCGGCGGGGAAAGACTCGCCACGTAAGCTCAACGCGCGCGTGCTGCACCACATCGGTCTAGAGCATTGCCTCGGTGACGGGTTCGCTTCCGGCGAAGGCGTCCAGGACTTGATGTACACCACACAATCAATGTTGTTCCAAACGGATGAAATCGATGGCTTGCTGCAATCGATCAACAAGGCCAAGGACGCTCGCCATGAATACATCATGAATACGCTGTTGCGGATGTACTCGGCGTCGAATGGCGTTTTCACGATGCGTCCCAAAGCTGGTAAAGACCATCGCGGCTCGATCGATCAACCGTGCCTCACGATCTTCGGCACCGCCGTGCCGACGCACTACTACCAAGCGCTGTCCGAACGCATGCTGACGAACGGATTCTTCGCACGCATGATCGTCGCGGAGAGTGGTCCGCGCGGCTCTGGCCAGGAACCGCGAATTTGTGATATCCCGAAACGTGTGTTACAAGCCGCCAAGTGGTGGAGCGACTTCCGTCCATGCACGGGAAATCTGCACGACTCGCATCCCATGCCGGCGATCGTGGAATACACGGCAGGAGCCGAGCAACTACTGGTCGATGGGCGCAAAGCCTGCGAAGCCGAATATGCGAAAGCCGAAAAGCGTGGCGATTCCGTTGGGACGACGGTGTGGGGTCGTGTCAACGAGAGCAGCCGTAAACTGGCGTTGGTGTACGCCGTCAGCGAAAACCACCAGTCGCCGCTCATCAGCGAAGCAGCTGCGACATGGGGAATCCAGTTCGCGACGCATCAAGCGCGTCGCATGTTGTTCCAAGTGCAAGGCCACGTCGCCGACAACCCATTCGAAGCCGAATGCCTGAAGTTATTGAAGAAGCTAAGCGAGGCTGACAACCAAGAACTGCCGCACAGTGTCGCGCTGAAACGCATGAAGATGGACGCACGCCACTTCCTGGAAATGGTAACGACGCTCGAACAACGCGGTGACATTGAGATCAATGTTGAGCCGCGTCCTGGTACGCCAGGTCGGTTCTATCGTCTGCGAGGTGAAAGGTGAAACGTGGGGGTGGGGGGGGTGAAACGTGAAGTCATATGCAAGCACCCCAATTTCAATCACAGGGGGTGAAACGTGGAGAAACGAGGGTGAAACGTGAAACAGCCAAAACACAATAAAAACAACACTCTCTCTCCTCCTTTCACCTATTCACCCCTTTCACCCCCCTCGCGCGTTTTTTGGTGTTTTTGTGTGTGTATGCGAGATGGGGTGAAACGTGGAAACGTGGTCCTGGCGGCCATCGATTAGGTACTCCGCGGGTCCGGGTCGCCAGGAGACGCCCGCGGGAACAGTCGCGCTATTGAGCAGTCTTTCTTTCGCTGTCCGGGCCTGTCCCAATACTGTTCGGCACGAGAGTTGTTGGCAAAGTCTGTGAGGCAGCGGGTGTCGTGGGGGGGATGCTACGTCGTGGTGGTGGTGAAACGGTTGGCCGACGTAGCTGGCGAAAGGCGATCTCTGCGCAGCGTGAAGCGACGCAGAGATGTAGGCCAACACTTCTCTACGCGGCTTGAGGCTTCAGCTTTTCGATGTGCTGCATCAGCTCGTCCTCGTCGGCCAACCCCGTGAAGTAGAAACAGATCATCTCGTACGTGCGAAGTGTCGGCTTCTTGCCGGTCCACAACGCGATCAACATGCAGGCAATGATCGCACAATAGGTTTGAATCTCGATGCCGTTCTGATCGTGACTGAGCAAATGTCGACAACCCAGGATGTGCTTGAAGAAGCGAAAGAAAATCTCCACCGCCCAGCGATAAGAAAATAACAAACCGATGATGTCTGCCGGCACATCCAGTAAGTTGGTCGCGATACGCAGGATGCCGTCGCTATCCACGCCGCTCGATCCACCGCGATACTTGCCTCGGCTGGTGTGCGGATTAATGCGAATGCAGATGACTCGCACCCTGTGATCCAATCCTGAGCCTTTGGAAAACTCCACGATCTCGTCGCTGATGATCTCATCCAGCTCTGCCTCTTCGTTGCGGTACTTTTCTTCGACTGCGGTCCACACGCTGTTGTCGCGCAAGCGGCAAACGTAGCTGCTTTTGGCCGTGACGATCTGATTGAAGAGCGTGAACTTCGCGTAGCCGCGATCGGTGACATACAGTCGATCCGATTCAATGGCAGTTGCGAGCATCGCCCGCTCATCGTGCTGACCGCCGCCGTTGGGAGTTACATCAATGCGAGTCGGAACACCACGCAAGAGTTCAAAGTGCGTATGCAGCCGCCACTTCACCATGCCGTTGCCGTCGGTGGCTTTCCGCCACGAGGCTTCCATGATCTTCGGCAACGCGGCGATCAACGAACCATCGACCAGCGTGATCGTCTGCTGGATGTCGCGAAGTCGTTTGTCCTGTGCGAGCGGTTGGAGTTGGTCGCCCAATTCGGCGATGATTTCCTTGAGTCGATCGGCGTCGAAGACCGACGTTGCTTCCGACAGCGAGCCGAGCGCAGCACGCTTGCAACCCAATTTCTTCTGCACCTTCTTCAACTCACTGGCTTGTTGGACGCCACGCAGTGACGTGACGATGGGATTGAACAGGTAGAGCAGCAGGAGCATGCAGTACTGATCGTAGTGCAGTTCACGATTGCCAGCGCGGTCCCGCTCGCAACCGTCATTGTGTAAGCGTTCCAGGAGTGGCGCGAGCTGATCGAAATACTTCAAGCCCGTGATATCCCGCTCGTTGATCTTCGGCTTACCAGTCGTCATGCTCCCAAAGATGACAACTTTGGCCGTCGCTAGCTAGCCCAATTCCAAGAATATTCCGGTTGGCAAATCTCGTGCCGAACAGTATTGGGCCTGTCCGGTTTCTGTAAACGCAATTTCCAAATGAGGTTAGCCGCATGAAAGTTGAACTTTGGCCCATCGCGAAGGTGAAGCCCTACGAAAACAATCCGCGCATCAATGACGGCGCGGTGGACGCTGTTGCAACGTCGATCCGCGAGTTCGGATTCCGCCAGCCGATCGTTGTCGATTCCGACGGCGTTATCATCTGCGGGCATACGCGGTACAAGGCCGCACAGAAACTTGGCCTGGAGAAGGTGCCGGTTCATGTCGCCAAAGACCTGACGCCGGAACAGATCAAGGCGTACCGGATTGCCGACAACAAGAGTGCCGAACTGGCTGACTGGAATTACGATCTTCTGCCCATCGAGCTGTCGCAGCTCGGCGACGCAGGATTCGATCTGGACTTGCTTGGTTTCGGCAAGGATGAACTGGCCGAACTACTCAATCCTGGTGTGTTGGAAGGCCAGACCGATCCGGACGAAGTTCCGGAACCGCCCGATGATCCGATCACCCAGCCCGGCGACCTCTGGCTCCTGGGCGACCATCGCTTGCTGTGCGGCAACAGCGGCAACCCCGCAGACGTTGACCGATTGCTCGGTGGCGCGACGATCCAACTGGTCAATACAGCCCCCCCGTATAACGTCAAAGTTGAACCCCGCAGCAATAACGCAATCGCGGCCGGGTTGAGCTCATTCGCCGGGACCAAACATCACCAGAAATTCGACGTCGAGCGGCATCCAGAGAAGTCCAAAGGGACGACGAAGAAGATGCGAGCCAAGGATCGTCCCCTGGCCAATGACTTCGTTACCGACGATGCGTTCGACGAGATGCTGTTGGCTTGGTTTGGCAACATTGCGCGAGTTCTGGACCCTGGGCGAGCGTTTTATATCTGGGGAGGCTACGCCAACTGTTCGAACTATCCCGGACCTCTGTCCGAGTGCGAACTTTACTTTTCGCAGGCGATTATCTCGGTAAAAGAGCATCCCGTGTTGACCCGCAAAGACTTCATGGGCAACCACGAGTGGTGTTTTTACGGTTGGCGAAAAGGCGCCGCGCACGTGTTTCTCGGCCCGAACAACGCCATCGATGTCTGGTCGATTAAAAAAGTGAACCCTCAGAGCATGGTGCACTTAACTGAGAAGCCCGTGGAGCTCGCCGTTCGCGCAATACAGTACTCGTCGCGCAGTGGCGAGAACGTGCTCGACCTGTTTGGCGGTAGCGGCTCAACGCTGATCGGCGCGGAACAGACGGGTCGCAAAGCGTTCCTGATGGAACTTGATGCTCCGTATTGTGACGTCATCGTCCAACGGTTCGAGCAGTTCTCGGGAAAGAAAGCCGAACGGGTGTCGGCCACTACGAAAGCGGCTGCGTGACGTATGTCTGTGACGACGTACGTCGAATCCAACGGGAATTCAGGAGAGAACATGAGAGAACCAATTCGCCAGCAATTGAAAGGCGCCTTCCCGTACTGCAAGTGGTGCGGCGGCAGCGGATGCATGGGCTGCGATCAGGAGCGACGTAAGTACCAAGAGCAGCGAGCCAAGCCGATCTTCAGCGCCGATCGTGACAACCCGGAGGATATGGCGGCACTTCGCCGCGTTATCGGTCGTGAAGCGTTAGAACATGCGTTCGGTCCGGACGGCGATGGGATGGCCGAAGTCGAGTACAACGCGGCCGTCGAGTCTTTGCTGCAGGCACTCCGCAAGTCGCGGCGAACGAGTGAAGAGCCAATCGACGAACCCGAACAGGACGCCACCACGTCGCCCACGTTGGCGCGTGTCGCGGAAGGAGACGAGAGTTGATCGCAACTACCAACGAGGAAACGCCGCGTGAGGGCGGCGTGTGTTGGGCGACGTGGCGACTAGTCGCGGACGAGCTCGAATCGGTCTGGCGGCGACACAACCATCAGCGTGCGGCCGTTGTCCCAGGCGACGTCGATTTGATGCCAAGTGTCCTTGCCATCGCCGTGGCGCGAGACGGAAACAACGGTTCCAAGTTGTCCGACCTGGATGGGGGCGGGATCGTCGCGCATCGCCAGCAGCCGGATGCGGTCGCCTTGGCTGGGAATCCTGTCCATCGGTTCCGTTGCGAGCATCTGATGATGCCAGTTCCAAAGATCGATCTCGTCCCGCGTGGCCTCGCGGATTGTGCGAATCTCGATCGGCACCTCCTTGCCGAGCCGTTCGCGGACATCGGCGTAGAGCGAGTGCAAGGCCCCGTGTCCAACCTCGCGCGCCGTGGTCTCGTCGTCGGCTTCCACCAAGACATAGCGGGCGAGTGTGGCGACATAGTAGGTGTTCATGGTTTGGTCCTTTCGGTTTCTTTGTGGTTGATCGTCGATCTCGTCGACCAATGCGGCCATGTCGTCGCACCAGGTGGCCAGTTTTTCGCAGCGTTCACGTTCGCCGGAGTCGTCGGTCGCTTCGGCGGCCTGTCGCCAGAGAATCGCAGCCCGCAGCCAGTCGTTCGTTTTCTGTGCGGTCTGTGCGTGGTTCGTCGAGCAGCCGATCGCGTTCGAGTGGTTCGTCGGATAGTTCTTCCAAGCATTCGCCGAGCAGTTCTGATCGCAGTAGTTCACACCGCAGCTCATCCGGTTCGTCGCATAGCGGATCGTCGGAATCGCGCAGTTCTACATCCACGCCGTCCGTTCGTTCGTCTTCCCAATCCTCGAAATCGAAAAGCAGCGGTTCGTCGCCGGAATCATCGCGATCATCGGAGAGTCGTTCGTCCGAGAGTGAAGGAACACGAAGCTCCGGCAGCTCGCATTCCAAGTCATCGGGTGACTCAAGTCCCTCCGGCTCGTCGATCACGTCGAGTGGTTCGCAATCCTCCAAGGGGCCGTCGTCCGATGGTTCCTCAAGCTTGCCGAGTCCTTCGTCCCAGCCCAGTGGATCGTCAACGCCTAGCGCTGTTTCCAGCCTGCCATCGGCGGAATCTTCGTCGCCCGGTTCGCCGATCTCGTCAGTGCCGTCGAGCACAACGTCGAGCGTTGCGAGCCCACCGTCATCAGTGAGTACCAAGTCGTCACTGGCCTCGGGCGACTCGTCCGTTGCAAGTCCTAAATCATTCGGTCTAAGCAGCAAAGGCAGTAGTCAAAGTCTTGCCAGCGATAGTGACGCACCGAGTTCTGTCGGTTCGATTAGCGACCGAAGCAGCGACGGCCAATCCGGCAGTTCAATTGTTTCACAAAGCCCGCCATCGCAATCGTCGGTGGTCAGCTCGGCAAGCGTGGACAGCGTCTCGGCAACGTCGTCAATCGCCGAGAGCAGCGTTCCGCCTGCGGGTTCGAGCCCGCTCGCTAGTTCGGCATCGCAGGAGTCGGGTAGCCCGACATCAAGCGAAGGCGTCCCCGTCCCGTCCAGCGCAAGCCAGCAATCACCTTCGGCACAATCGGGAAGCTCTGGCGATTCGGTCAGTCCGGCGGCTTCGTCCGAACCGAGTACAGTGTTGTCGGGCGCGCCCAGCCAGTCCGCTCCTTCGTCAACGCCACCCAGCAGCGGACCTTCACCCGCATCGAGCGACGCTCCTCCCAGTTCAACATCGCCTGCATCCGGCAGCATCGAACCGCCGTCCAGTACGAGTCCAACGTCTGGTTCACCACCATCGGCGAGTCCGGCGGCTTCGTCCGAACCGAGTGCGGTGTTGTCGAGTGTGCCCAGCCAATCCGCTCTTTCGTCGACAGGACCGAGCAGCGGACCTCCTTCGACGTCGCCAATGTCCGGCAGCGTCGAACCACCGTCCAGCACAAGTCCAACGTCCGGTTCGGAAACGTCGGATTCGGCAACATCAGATTCGATTACATCCGGTTCGCCTGTGTCAGGCAGCCCAGGTGACTCTACGAGTCCCACCGCGAGTTCGCAGCCGTCAACACCTCCAAGCAGTGCGGGACCGTCCGCGCCGAGTGAATCGCCAACGTCGATACCCGGAAGTAGCCAAACGTCCCCGCAGTCCGGCCAGCCCAGTTCCGGGTCTGCACCGCCGTTGTCATCAACCGAAGGGCCATCGAGTGTGGGCGTACCGTCGTTCTCACCCACATCAGCGCCGTCGACCGCTTCCACAAGCCCGATAGGTTCGCAACCGCCATCGTCCGCAATCTCGGACGCGCCGAGCGGCACGAGCACTAACGAAAGCTCCGTTGACGTTCCGCCGCCAAGTGGCTCGCCGCCACCGCTTCCGAGTTTCTCGCCGGGCTCACTCGGATCGGAAGGCTCGGGCGTTTCCGCCGGTTCGCCATCTACAACCAGTCCCGGTCCCTCACCCGTTCCCAGTCAGTCCCCGACCTCGCAGCCGAGCACAGCGGGACCATCCAGTGGGGCACCGCCTTTGAGTCCTGGCCCGTCGCCGGGATCGGTCGTGCCCGGCCGCAGCGATGGTGGATCGTTAACGCCACCCAGCGAAACGCAGTCGGAGGCTTCGGAAGCGCCACCGCCACTGCCCAGCGAAACTAGCACGCCACCACCAACGAGCGAGTCACCGGCGAGTACTCCCAGCGTACCTGGGCCTTCGAGCGACACGACCCCGCCGAGTCCCGTTCCTGGAAGCAGCGATACAGGCCCCGGTTCGGGAACGCCGAGCGGAACGACGTCCACGACATCGGAGACGCCGCCACCGCCGACCCAATCGAGTGGCACCAGCACACCTCCACCGCCTCCAACGAGTGAGTCGCCTCAACCGAGTGCGCCGAGCACGCCCGGTCCAGCATCCAGCGACGTGCCGCCACCGCCGAGTCCAGTCCCACCGGGCAGCAGCGGTGCCGATCCTGGATCACCTGGGTTGCCTCCGACAAGCGAGACGCCGTCTGAAGAACCGCCGCCACCTGATCCCAGCGGTACGAGTACTCCGCCACTTCCTCCGCCACCACCGCCGGCGAGCGACGAGTCACCCGTCACGTATTCCGAAGAGCCGTATTCCGAGGAACCTTACTCCGACGAGCCCTACTCTGAAGAACCTTTCTCCGAGGAGCCCTACTCCGACCCACCGATTTCCGAAGAGCCGCTGCCACCAGAACCACCGATCTCGGATGAGAGCATCGTGCCATAAACACTTTATATGAAAACCAAACACATCGAATCGGTGTCGGCACGCACCTGCATCGGTTGCTGGCCGCGTGGGGCTTCACGCCGAGCGATGGATGTTTCTGCGAAGACCGAGTGGCCGAGATGGATCGACAGGGACCACAGTGGTGCCGTGAGAATCTTGAAGTGATCACCGATTGGCTGGTGGAAGTAGCACGTGACTGTGCAGCGATCGGCGTCCTTGCCAGGATCGTTCCCGGTCCCACTCGAGTGGCTGTTCAGCGACTGATCTGGCAAGCCATCGTCCTGGCGGAAGGAGGAGTCGAGTGAAGAAGCTGATCCTCCGCGCCAATCTTTGCCCGGGCGACATCCTGACGATGACCGCCGCCGTCGAATCATTGCACCAGACGTATCCAGGTGAATACGCAACCGACGTCCGCACGCCCGCCGCAGAGATCTGGCAGCACAACCCACGGATCACAATGATCGCCGACGACGATGCCGAAGCTGAGAAGTTCGACCTGCACTATCCGTCGATCAATCGCAGCAACCAGGAGCACATTCCGTTTCTCGGCGGCTACACGGATGACCTGGGCCGGAAGATCGATCGACCGTTGACGCTCAAGGTGAATCGCCCCTGCCTCTACCTGAGCGACGACGAAAAGACTTGGATTGATCAGGTGCGTCACCACTTCACCGATGGACGCAAGATTCCGTTTTGGCTCGTCAACGCCGGTATCAAGAGCGACTACACCGCTAAGGCCTGGCCGGTCGAGTACTACCAGGACGTTGTCTCGCGCACGCTCGGTCGCATCCAATGGGTGCAGGTCGGTGCGAAGGAGCACGACCATCCTACACTCGACGGCGCGATCAACTTCGTTGGCGAGACCGACCATCGGCAATTGATCCGATTGGCGTGGCACGCGCGTGGTGGTCTTGGCCCGGTGACGTATCTGCAACACCTCTGCGCCGCGTGGGAGAAGTCGTACATCTGCCTGCTCGGCGGCCGCGAGCCAGTCACGTGGACGCAGTATCCGCTCCAGCACACGCTGCACACGATCGGCATGTTTTCCTGTTGCCAAACGTCGGCGTGTTGGAAGTCTCGCATCGTCCCTGCCGGCGACGCCTCGAACAAAGATCAAAGCCTCTGCCAATGGCCTGTCCTCGGTCTCGCGCGGCCCGTCGCCCGCTGCATGGCCGCCATTCGTCCTGATGAAGTCATCGCCCTGCTCGAAAGGATTCTCTTATGCCAGCAAAACGCACAGTGAAACAACTGCCTCCCGGCGGCGTTTGCCACGCCCACTCGGCTCGCCGCGATCGGCTACAGCAACTTATGAAGGAGTTGAAGGAGCCGTTTCGTATCCATCGCAAGCAATGGGAATATGCGCTCGTGGTCGAAGCCTTCGAGGAGGCCGATTTTATCGGTCCTGGCAAACGTGGTCTCGGCTTGGGAGTTGGTATCGAGCCTCTCGTAGCTTACTTCGCCTCGCGTGGCTGCGAGATTGTGGCCACCGACCTCGAACACGGCTGGTACGAGAACTCATTCGCCAGACTCAATCAGCGAGGCGTCTGCCCAAACGATCGGTTTGCCAAACTTGTGACGACGCGACACGTCGACATGAATTGGATTCCGCCGGACCTGACCGACTTTGACTTCTGCTGGTCGTGTTGCTCGATGGACCATCTTGGTTCCATTCGCCTCGGCAAGCGGTTTGTGTACCACTCACTGCAATGCTTGAAGCCAAGCGGCGTTGCCGTTCATTCCGGAGAGTACAACCTGCAATCGCACTGGCACACGATCGACTACGACGGAACGGTCTTGTGGACGCGATACGACGTCGACGAGACGCTTGCATACCTTCGTGAACGCGGGCACGACGCGCTCTTCGATTGGACCACCGGAGACGACCCCGAAGATGAGATTGCCAACCAGGGTAGCGGCGTCCACATCCGCCTGATGATCGGAGAGTTTCTGGCCACGTCGTTCGGACTCATGATACGGAAAGGAGGCTAGCCAAATGGAACTGACGAATGAAACAGCTGCGCAATTGGTGAACGAGGCGATTCCAACGCTCCACGATGAACCCGAAGAGCCGAAGGAAGGTCGCGGCATCGTCATGTCGGCCGGTGGCGTCAAGTATCAGATCAACGCCTGGGTCTGCATTCGCATGCTACGACGACTCGGCTGTGAGTTGCCTATCCAATGCTGGTTCCTGGGAGACACCGAACGTAACCGGGCCTGGGAGCAAGTTGTCGCGCCGTACGGCGTTGAATGCGTTGACGCCTACGAAGTCCGCAAACGCCATTCACACGCGCGACTACACGGCTGGGAATCAAAGCCCTATGCGATTCAGCATTCGCCGTTTGCCGAGGTCTTGTTTTTGGATGCCGACAATGTGCCGGTCCGCGATCCCACGTTTCTGTTCGAGACACCGGAGTACCAGGAAACAGGAACTATCTTCTGGCCCGACTTCGGACGCCTCGGTCCTGAGCGACTTGCGTGGCGAGTGTTCGGGGAGATCCCGTATCGCGACGAACCGGAAGTCGAAAGCGGCCAAATCGTGGTCGACAAACGGCGCTGCTGGAAGGCATTGGAGCTCTGCCACTGGTACATGCAGAACTCCAACAATTTCTACTTCTTCCATGTGCACGGAGACAAGGAGGTGTTCCATCTTGCGTGGCGAAAGCTCGAGCAGCCGTACGCAATGCCCCAGCGCGGGATCGACGCGCTGCCTGGAGTCATGTGCCAACACGACTTTGAAGGAAACCGCATCTTCCAGCATCGCAACATGCGGAAGTGGACGTTCTACGAGAACCCGCAAACGAACGGATTTCTGTACGAGAACGAATGCCCGGAGTACATCAACGAGTTAAAGCATCTCTGGTCGCCGGCGGCAGACGAGCCAGCCACACCCGACGATGCGGCCGCACTATCGCGACTCGATGGCAAGATGTTTGAGTACCATCGCGTTGGCTACGACCACCGCACGGTCTGCCTGCGCCGCGATGGCATCTTCGCCGAGGGCGCGGCAACGTGTGAGTACTACTGGACGATCCGAGACGGCGTGATGATCGTCGCCGACGAAAAGGGCACTCGCACGATGGAACTGCGTTCCGCCAAACACGGTATCTGGGAGGGACAATGGCTCGACCACGAGAAGATGCCAGTATTGCTCGTCCCTTGACGGTGCGAGTGCTGGGCAACGTCGATCACTTCCGCGGTTCCACACTCGCGTCGATGCTCGAACGCATCGGCTGCACTGTGACCGATCGAGGAGGTGTCCCTATCGCTTGGCTGCCGCGCGGCGAGACGCCTCCGCAGGAGCCCAGCATCAACCGCGATGCGGACGCAGATAAGCGTCACTTGGCAGACCACTTCTTCCGCGTATTCCGCTATCCGCTCGGCGTCGATCAGGACTACTACTCTGGCAAGATCGTGCAGAAGTCGTTGCGCAACGGGGCGCACGACGGCCAAGTCTTGCAAGGACCGGTCTCGAACGCCAGTCACAATGCAGTCTATCAGCACTTGATCGACAACCGAACTTTTGGCAACAGGATCGTCGACTTGCGAGTTCCGTTCATTGGCGGTATCGCGCCGGTGTGTTGGATTAAGTGCCGACCGATCGAGAACCGCTTCGCCGCACAATCCGAGTGGGCAAGGCTGACCACTCCGGACGAGTTGTTCAGCTCGGAAGAACAATCGCTGATCACGCGGTTCTGTGAGGAAGTCCGCCTGGAATACGGCGAATTGGATGTCCTTCGCGATGTTCAATGCGACTCGATCTACATCGTGGACGTCAACCCAACTCCGTATCCGTTGACGCACGGCATCGATCCCCACGAATGGTCTCGGGCGGTCCAACAAATGGCCGTGCGATTCCAGGAGGTGTTTCTGCCGTGAACATGATTGCTGCAACCATCGGTGTCGGCCGCTGCGCATCGCTGGCGATCGAGGCGGCCAATCGTTGCCGGGAATTCACCGGCTTGGACGTCGTCATTTTGAACGAAGTCCACCAGCGGCGTTACCGCGAGAGTGAGCCTCACCACCTGAAGTTTCACTTGTTCGACATTCTGCCACACGCCGAGAGAATCTTGTACTTCGACTCCGATCTGTGGTTCGTGGCAGATTGGAACCCGGAACAATTCTCCAGCCTATCCGCCGTCCGCGATAACGAATTCTACGAAGGCACGCAACGCGAGTGCGAACGGTTCGGACTGCCGCTCGATCGCTATTTCAATTCGGGGCTGTTCATCATCGATCGACAACATGTCAGCGTACTTCAAACTGCAAAGTCACTGTGCGAGCAACGAGACGCGACATCCATCTGGCGAGACCAAACCTGGCTCAATCTTGCGGCGAAGCAGTGTGGTGTACCAGTCAACCTGATCCATCGAGCTCACAACACGTTCCCAATTCCGCATGACGGCGAGGCACCCGTCATCGGCGCACACGGCGCTGGCATCGATCCGAGTTTCGCAGACATGATACAAGCCGTTTCCCGACTACGCCGGCGAGTTTTGCCAACATCATCCCCTCTGGCCAACGGGCTCTGCCAATACACCGTTCGCGATGTCGGCTCGCACAAACTGCATCTACGCGGAGATGGAACGATCGGCCGTGGCGCCGCACAGCTTGAGCGGTATTGGTACGTCGCAAACGACAAACTCGTGCTGTGTTCATGGACCGAGGACTCCGTGCATTTACGGGAACAGCTGCCTGGCATATGGAAAGGTAAATGGCTCGAGTTTGGGCAACATGAAGTCACTTTGGAGGTAGTCGCATGAAGATTGTCTTTACCAACGGCGTTTTCGATCTGTTGCACGTCGGTCATTTGCGTTTGCTTCACTTCGCTAGTCTGCAAGGTGACTGGCTCGTTGTGGCGATCAATTCCGACGCCAGCGTGCGCCGGATCAAGAGTCCGAATCGTCCGATCATCCCTGCGGAAGAACGTGCCGAGATGTTGTTTGCTCTCCGTTGCGTGGACGATGTGCAAATCTTCGACGAGGACACCCCGGAACTCTTGATCCGGCGACTGCGGCCCGCCGTGCTTGTTAAAGGTCCAAGTTGTCAAAGAACAACGATCCCGGGTGCGGATCTTGTCGAGTCGTGGGGCGGACGTGTCGTCGTTCCCGACTGGCCGATTCGACATTCAACCACAGCAATCGTGACTCAGATGCGGCAATGTAATGGATGAGCCAAGAATACTTCAAGCAGTGCCAAACATTACCGTCGTTGGCGATTTGATCCTCGATCGCTACCTGATCGGCGATGCGACGAAATTGAATCCCGAGCAGCCGGGCGTTGTCATTCGCGTCGACAGGGAAGAAGTCCGTCTCGGCGGTGCGGCTGCTGTCGCGATGATCGCTGCCGGCCTTGGAGCAAATGTAACGCTTGCCGGAGTTGTCGGACGGGACGAGCCGGGTCGCCGTCTCCAGCAACTGATCGAGTCACACGGCATTGAACCGCACTTGTGGATCGACGATCGTGCTACCACTTGGAAGCAACGCATCATCGCCCGCGGACAGTTGCGGCCAGACAGATGCGATCGCGAGGTGACGAAGCCAGTCAACAACCACGCAGAACGATTCCTGTCGGCAGTCTCGCTGGGCGACATTCTGCTCGTTTCGGACTATGGCAAAGGTGTCTGTACCTCGCACTTACTTCAAGCACTCGGGGAACGTACTCGGGCTGCCAGCGTAGCGATCCTGGTCGACCCCGCGCGAGGGCGACGCTGGTCCGACTACGGCCACGTCACGCTTATTAAGGCCAATCGGGTGGAGGCAATGGATGTGGCTGCCGACGAGACTCGCCCACTTGCGATGGCACGACGACTGGCGGACAAACACCGATGCAGCGTGGTGGTGACGTACGGCAAGCACGGGATGGTGGCTGCCGAACGAGATGGCGGGACTTGGTACTTGCCGGCTGAGGTAACACACGTTCGAGATGTTTGCGGGGCGGGGGATACCGTGTTGGCGACGATTGCGTACGCAATGCTTGATGGGCACTGCCTTCGCCGTGCTTGTCCTTTTGCGTTGGGTGCGGCCAGACAACAAGTCGAGCATTTCGGTATTGCGAATGTAGGGCAACCCTAACGTAGAACGTGGCGACTTCTGGTTAGTTACAATATACGCTCGAAAACCGTAGAATCTGTAACGTTCTGGTAATAGTCGTCACTGTGGTGCGTGTGTGAATCATGTCCGAGCTAAGCACAAACGACTCCTTCGAATCATTTAGGCGCCGACTCAACGACGGCACCCACTCGGCGATTCACGAAGTCGACATTCAGTATCGAGATCGCCTGTGCGTGCTCGTGGAACGCAAGATGAATGCACGCTATCGGCGACGAGAAGATCCAGAGGATGTTGTGCAGTCGGCGTTGCGAACGTTCTTTCGCCGGGCGCCACTTGGCGAATTCGATATCAAGGATCCGCAGCACTTGTGGCGAACGCTCCAATTGATTTCCCGACGCAAGATGTTGAAACACATCGATAAAATAACAGCCGGGCAACGCGGATTCGATCGGGAGGAACACTGCGACCAGAACGAGTTGCCCAGTGCTCCGGCAGAGACACCTAGGGCTCGTCTGTTGGGAGATGTTCTTGAAATGGTCTTGGCGGGGATGCATGCCCCCGATCCGGAGGTACTGCGTCTCCAACTGTTCGGTTATACGATCGCGGAAATCATAGAAATCGTCACGGAAGGCCTTGAAACAACTTATGTTCAGATCCTCCAATTGCGACTCCAAGGCCGCACCGAGTCGGCGATTGGCGAAGAACTGGGAATTGGGCGGGAAGCTGTGCGATGCCGGATCAAGCGAATTACCAAACGGCTCCAAACGCTCTTGAAATAGATTTTTTCATTAGTAGCCCAGAATCTTCCACCAAACCGTGGATGAATGGGGCTTCTGAAATAGAAGGAAAGGTTTCCTTTTGCCGTCGAGGACTGCGCACATGGTTGATTGGGATGATCAAATCTGGGACTCGGTAGATAATGCCGTGCTGCAACTACTGGACTCTTACCGGAAGGGAATGCCAACAGAAGTCAGCGACATCGTCCCACCGGTCGACGATCCCAGTCGCATTCTTGCTCTGACGACCCTGCTTCAGGTCGACATCGAGCATAGGTGGAAGTCCGGCGAACAAGCTCTTGTTGAGCGCTATCTCGCTGAGTGGCCGGAAATCGCCAATAATGACGATGTCATTATCGAATTAATCGGTGCGGAATGTCGGGCGAGAGCGTATCGCGATCGTCCGCCAACGAAAGAGGATCTGGAACGACGATTCCCGGCAATTGCATCTCAGTTGAACATCGAAACCTTCACTGCAGAGTCCGAAGCCAGCAATAACAGTGAGGTAGCGGTTGGCAAAGTGGCGGCTCCGCTATCGACGCACGGGACGCAACCTGCTCCGCCAAGGCCCTCAGCTCAGACGACGTTCCCCCCGCACTCGCGCATTGGCCGATACCAAATCGAAGGTGTATTGGGGCGAGGGGGAATGTCGATAGTTTATCTGGCCCGAGATGACAAGCTGGATCGGCTTGTCGCCGTCAAGGTACTTAAGCCAGGCCAATCTGAATCATCCAAGAGCGCCAGAACACTCGCAGAAGATGCAAAGACTCTCTCGAAACTCGAGTGCCCTGGTATTGTTCCGGTCTACGATTATGGAGAAGACGAAGATGGCGTCTGCTTCTTTGTGATGAAATACGTTGCCGGAGACTCACTAGCCGCGATACTAGAATCGCGGCGGGTACCGTGCATATCAAAGGCCGTAGAATGGACGATACAGGCTGCAGTGGCACTTCATGGTGCCCACCAGAAAGGCTTCACTCATCGCGACATCAAACCGGGCAATATTCTCATTGATGAGAGCGGTGACGCACTGATTATTGACTTTGGACTTGCCATTCATGACAGCACGCAGCAGAACAATGCCTGGGAATATGCAGGCACTCTCGCCTACATGTCTCCCGAGCAAGTTCGCGGCGAGAGCCACCTACTTGATGGTCGAACCGACATTTGGGCCCTGGGGGTCGTGCTCTTTGAGATGCTCGCGGGCCGTCGCCCTTTCAATGGCGAAACTAGCACCGTATTGTGCGAAGAAATCCTCCATCGTCACCCAAAGCCACCACGTCAGTTCGACGAAAAGATCCCTGCAGAGCTCGAACGCATCTGCTTGAAGTGCCTGTCCAAAGGCGCGACAGAGCGATACAGTTCTGCGGGCGACTTGGCGGCCGAATTGCGTCGCTGGCAGAGTCGGCACAAGCGACGTGCGGTTATCTTCTCGGGAGTGGCGATTGCGATACTTCTGTTACTCCCCGTCGGCATGTGGCTTCGAGGAGGTTCTTCACGCGATGCACCGCGTGAGCTAACTGGCATGAATTCTCCGCCAGCACCGCTTAACGGAACGATAGATGTTGTCGTTTGGAATGAACGCGATCCCGGGCGTCGCACATTAGTTATCCGTGATCCATCGGCAATGCCACTACGCTCAGACGATTCAATTCGGATACAAGTCCAACTCGATCGTGACGCATATATCTATCTGCTGTGGATCGATAGTGCCGGTAAAGTCACCCCGATTTATCCGTGGGAGCCTGGCAATTGGGACAGCATTATGAACGAAGAGACGCACACTGACATAAGTTTACCGGAGATCGCGGGAACTGCTTGGCCATTAAGAGGGGCTGGCGGCATGGAAACCGTTGTGTTGTTAGCGCGTGAGACTCCGCTGTCGAACGATGTGAACTTGAAGCAATTACTTGTCGGGCTTCCCGAACAACCAATGCAGAATCCGAAGGCACTTGTCTGGTTCAAGAACGGAAATGTGATCACCGAGAAAATCGATAAGCTCCGTGGCCCGCAGTGGTTCGATGCTCAGAAGATCGATGATGACGTCTATCTCACGCACCAGTTCTTAATAAAACAGCTAGGGACGTATTTCCCTTTGATCGTGTCCAACGCTTTCGCCTACGAGGGAGACTCGCAGTGAGCGGCGGAATTTCTTAGAAAACAAGGCGTTGGACTCGCAAGTGCACAGCTAATCCAACAAAATGAATCCGATCGATCTGTAACACGCAGCGAAGGGACTAGTTATGAATAGGCCAAGTGCGTCGCTTTGGTTTGTGGGTCTCGTGGCGTTACTGTTGGTGTCCGCGTTCGGCAATGTCATCCTCTATCGCTCTCTCCGAGATCGTTCAACTGAGTCAGAAGCCGCGAGCCGCAATCTTCCTGATACTAACGTCGATCCCGACCTGCCTAGTTCCCACCTTTCCGAAGTCCGCGGGAACGAGAAGATCGCTGCGACTGATCGCGAAACGGGTATCACCGATTCGGCTCAGCTGGCGGCTAAATTGCACGAGAGCGAAGGGCAAATCGCAACTCCTAGTGTTGAGCCTTCTCTAATCGCTGAGGGGCAGGACAGCGATAGCTCCCGGACATCCGATCCGCAGGAACCAGCGATGGCGGATGGCAGCCCCGGAGATAATAGTACTGTTCAAAACACCGTGATTGAAAATGCGGTCACCGTCGACAAGACACCGCTCGATCTCGTTGAAGAGGCTTACAACTCACTACAGTTTCAAAAAGCGATCGAACTAGCAGAAAAGGTCGCTGGGGACGGAGAGGCTGACGAGCGAATCCTTAAAGTTGCCACACTGGCGTGTGTTGCGTTGAACGATTATGCGAGTGCTCGCGAGCTTGTGGAGCAAATTGGCCCCGGCCCGCTCTTGAGCACGGGCGAAATTCGAGAGTTTGAGGCGACTTGGACCGATGAGTTGAAACTCCGTCAACAACAGGCCGCCTCAGACGCAGCGAATCAGCTTCCGCGTGTGTTGCTTGAAACCGACAAGGGTGAGATCGAGTTGGAACTGTTTGAGGATGAGGCTCCGCTGGCAGTCAACCACTTCATGGATCTCGTTGAAAACCAGGCTTACGAAGGTTCGACGATTTCCACGTCATCTAACGGCTACTTGGAGACCGCTAGTATGGTCGACCAGTCCGTGAATTCCTCAATAAGAGCTTTGTTTCCCAGAGTCATTCCTTTCGACTTTGATCCTGGTCGGTACTGGGAGACATCTTCCCCGAAGGCGCGACGATGTTTCGGCGGAAGTGTCACTCTTGCTTGTTACGGTCAAGATAAATACGGATCGGAATTGCGAATTACGTGGCAGCCGATTTCGGCTCCCCGACGCTATGACGGCAAGCATACTGTGTTCGGCTACATATTGCGAGGCGCACACCTTATGCCGTTCCTTGCAAGCGGTGGGAAGATCATCACCGCGAAAGTAACGCGAAAACGAGACCATCACTACGGCGATGCCGTCACAGTTCACGAAAGCGGCGCGCCGTTTGAAGCGGCTTATCGATCTGCAGAAGTAAACGCGAGGCACCTCTATGATGAGCGACGGAAACGACTCGGCCCAAACCATCGCAAAACGTTGACCGCTCTCAATGAACTGGGACTTGCGTTGCTGCAGAGCGGCAGTAATAGTGCCGCTGTTGAACGATTCGAAGAACTGATCACTGAGTACGAATCCGACTTTGGGCCGTTACATGCGAAACGATTGAAGAGTGGCGGGGCCGCGGTGACTGAGTACGAATCCGAATTGGGCTTGCTTACTGCAGAGGCGATTAACAATTATGCGGTAGCACTGTATCGAGAAGGTAAGCAAGTCGAATCGGTTCAAGAGTTCAACAAGGCGTTTGAACTCCGACAGGAATTCTTGGGACTCGAGCACATCGACACGATACAGTCGGCAGCGAATCTAATCGCTGCAGGGGGACAATTCAGTCGTTCGCAGCGAGATGATTGTGCCGAGCGACTATCTATAGAGTTGGCAATGTACTCGAGTGGTCCGTCTCGCACATCAGCGAATGTAGTTGAGCTATTGGAAGAGGATATTCCGCACCCTGAGTTGCTAAGAGTCAGGTCCACCGGGGCTGGCGCGGCACAGAAGCCTGGGATGAATTGGGAGTATCCACGGCAAAGAGTGCTGCGGCGAACGCCAGAACTGTCGCGAGGGTTTCGAGCTCTAGGAATTCTCATTAGTGTCTTGAACGGAGCTATGCCAACGCACGAATTGTCGACGCGAGTGTACTCGGGGCATAGTTCCGCTTTGTGCTTCGAAGCAGCCCTTGTCGTTGACGCAGACGTTGTTGGCTATTCCGCAGTTCCGACGGCACAATCGTTGAGCAATTGGGCACTCACATCACGTTCATCGCGAGAAGAATGCCTCCGCCGGCTGCGATATGTACTTCAAGTTTTTTTAGAGACCCTTGGCGAGCAACACCGCTACACCGCCACTACCCACCACAATTTGGGCGCAGTTTTGTTCGAGACTCGGGGCTCCCAGCGAGAGGCGTTGACTCACTTTGAGAAAGCCCAAAAGATATTTCACAGTCAATTGGGCGCTCAACATCCACGCACGGCAATGGCCTGCGAGACACTGGGCCTCGCAAGGTTTCATCTGAGAGAGTTTTCTGAGGCTTCGAGAAATCTGGGAGAGGCGATTCGAATTCGTAGAAAATGTCTTGGGGACAACCACCCGCTGACGGCGAGGGCACGCCACTGGTACGGTGCCTCACTTAATCGACTCGGCGATTATTATGCCGCCGAATTAGAGCTCGAGGAAGCAATTCGAGTGCGCGGCGAATCACTTGGGGAAGACAATATCGATACGATTCGTTCTCTGAACGACTTCGCCGTAGTTCTTAGAAGCCAAGGTAGGTACCCCGAGGCCAGAGAACGACTTGAAGCGGCATTGGAGCGACTTCAGGCACATTCGGGGCAATCAAGAGATCGCTCCAAGGAGTCCAAGAAAACTGAGGACACGATCGTTGATAATCTGTTCGCGCTTCGGATTGAGATGGGCGACCTGGAACCGGCGAAGCAGTATTTCGAGGAAATCGTTGACTCGGAGGAAGCAAGTGGGCATGGCCGGAGCCAGCTTCGCTCAACAATCGCGTTAACGAATCTTGGTGCCATTTACTGGCTCAAGGCCGAATCAACGTCTGCCACGCGCGTCGATCGAACGACTTGGCTCGAAAAGGCACAGTCGCTCTACAAGCGAGCATACCAAGTGTCTTCCGATGACGATGTGGTCCTGATCGGTCTGGGATGCCTCTTGCGTGAAGTGGGAGAACTTGACGCCGCGAGCGACCACTTAACGCGTGGTCTTTCCATCTGCAAAACATCCTACGGTGGTGGGCATCCTCGAGTTGCCCAAACGCTTGTCTCCCTTGGTCTCGTCGAGCAACAACGTGGCAATCTCTCAGCCGCCCATGAAAGATTTACCGAAGCTAGGAGAATCTATGATGCGGCTTTTGGCCCAATGAACGCCGGTGCCACGACTGCGAGCAGGTTACTTGGCGAGAATGCACTTCTTGAAGGCCGAAACAAAGAGGCTCAGAGTTATCTGCACGATGCGTTGGAGAACAAACTCAAGTTGGCGAACGACTTGTTGCCAACTCTTTCTGGAGCGGAAGCTCTGGCTTATGTTTCATCGTTTCGCGAACGTGATCTATTACTCGCCGCGATGGACCAAAAGGTGGATGCGCCCGCGGCTTACGATGTCGTATGGAAAACACGGGCCTTGGCGACCAGGGCAGTGTCCTCACGCCAAGACTCTGTGATGGATCGACAATCAGGTACTGCAGCTTCGCGACTTCAAGAGGTGCGAAGCGAACTGGCATCACTCATTCTCTCACGGAAGTTTGCTGATGAAGTGGAGTTGCCGAACGCAAGTACTCGACTAGCGAGACTAAAATCTCTAAGTGACGAAAAAGAACAACTCGAACGCGAAGTTGCGAGGGCATCGGAAGATTCTTCGAAGCCGTTAGATCCAACGGGCATTAACAGCGAGCAGTTTCTGCAATCAATTCCGGAGGGTGTCGCCATAGTCGATCTTGTACGTGCCGCACCGGTTCAGACAAGACTTTCGTCTGACCAAACTACAACCAGCAATACATTCGTCGATCCCGAGGCAAGCCAAGTTTCCAACACAAATACAGATGACACAGTGCTCTCTTCCGAGTGGACCTATCACGCATTTGTGCTGCGACGGCAAACGAACGATGACGCGAAGACTACGTCTAAAGTTACCTGGGTCCACCTCGGCTCGATCGAGCCGATCGACGAAGCCATTGAACAGTGGAGGCGGCTCATACGCGCGGGTGATGGTGGCGCGAGCCGCGGCCTGGATTTTGAAAATGCCGAAAGAGTGCTGGAGCGTGGCGAGTCATCTCCGCAATATGTGCTTCGACACTTGTTATGGGAAAAGTTGGAGCCCTACGTTTCGGAATCGGAAACCGTAATCGTGATTCCGGATGGCGAGCTTACTCGTCTGCCGTGGGCCGCACTCCCCGGGCGAGAACCAGGCAGTTATCTGATTCAAGACTACGCCATCGCTACCGCCAGCTACCCGCAGCGAATCGCTGAGCTGCTTCACACTCCCAGCCCCGATGGCGGCCAACAGTTGCTCGTTGGAGGCGTCGAGTACGGACGGGGAGAACCACAGCGGTGGGAGGAATTGCCGGGAACACTGGCTGAGGTCGATGAGATTGAACGCCTGGAAAGTTCATCCGGCAAGTTGAAGAAACTCACTCGTGGCGATGCGACTAAGTCTAACGTCGTGCGGGAACTGGCTCGAAGCCGCTTCGCTCTGCTCGCAACACACGGGTTCTTTGCACCGGAGGGTGCTGTATCGGCTTTATCTCCAAGAACGCGAGGAGGCTCCGACAGTATAAATGCGGCCATCCAAGACTTGTTTCGAAATTCGTCAACGAAAGCACCGACGGTTTTGACGTCCATCGTTGGACGCAATCCGATGGTCCTGTCCGGAATCGTGCTCGCTGGTGCCAATGACTCCCAAGCAGGTACTGACTCCTTGGATTTGCGGCGAGATGACGGCATTCTTACTGCGGAAGAGATTTCCAGTCTGGATTTGACGAAGACCGAACTCGTCGTACTGTCGGCCTGTGACACCGGACTAGGAGAAGTTGCAGGAGGTGAAGGCGTTTTTGGTTTACAGAGAGCTTTTGAACTCGCTGGGACGCGGGCTGTAATCAGCACCTTATGGTCCATTCCGGACGATGCGACGCAGTCGTTGGTTACGCAACTTTATCGTGAATTGGGTAAAAGCGAATCTGGTAAACTCGATGCACTTCGGAATGCACAGCTAATGATGCTGCAACGATACGACCGGGGTCGCAAAGAACTGCTGCCCAAGGGCAGTCAGCCCAATGTGGATGAGCCACTGCCGCCTTTCTATTGGGCGGCCTTCTCGCTGAGTGGCGATTGGCAATAACTCGCGAGAAAGCAAACTCGGCATTTTTTCGACACCAATGGTTGTTTGGCGATGTAGGTGGAGCTAACCTGGAGGGGTCCCCTGCTAGTGGTATGGTCCTGTCTAGCATTCGCTTGTCTTTCGCGCAGCAACAAAGGAGCCTCCATGAACCACCACGTTTTTACTTGCTTGCGTTTATTGAGTGTATTTTCAGTCGCGATATTTTTCGCTCTACCGAGCTACGCAGCCGATAAAGAGGCGAACAAAACAGCCACCGACGAGAAGAAACAAATTGAACCAGCAGTGTCGCAGGCAGCTCTCGCGGCTGAACTGGCACTACGCGGCGAAAAGCGGCAGTCGCCGATCCTATTGCTCGCCGCAGCGGAATTGCTTGGCGGAGTGAAGGAAAGCCCACGCGACGCGTCTGAAGTCGTTATTCAGCAGGACGAGTCAAGCGCCGCAGAAGAGGACGCAACTAAGCTCGAAGTCCGAGCGCTGGTGCAGAGTGCGTTGGAATACGCCAAGGGTGATGAAGAACTGCTGTCGTTTCTAAAGGGTCGTATTGAGCAACTTTCATCGCGGGGGCTTGTAGTGTCGCAAGGTAAAGATCTGCCCAGCGTGGTAATCAAGGGAACAACCTTCAAAGTTCTACTGAAAGGCAAGCTGTTGCCTGGCAAATTCATCGAACTGGGCAATGTTATTTTTGAGGGCAAGAAACCGGCAATCGTACTGGTCGCCGGTGATGGTGATGGCGACTTGGACACGTGGGTCTATGACGCGAATACGGGC
Organism: Planctomycetaceae bacterium; assembly: GCA_020638995.1. Classification (GTDB taxonomy): domain Bacteria; phylum Planctomycetota; class Planctomycetia; order Pirellulales; family Pirellulaceae. The sequence goes on along the minus strand of JACKHM010000004.1, from coordinate 708,845 downwards.
GGCGAAATCGGGAAGGACACAGACAACACGAGTACGTGCCTGATCCAATGGGTTACTCGTTTTGAAGGCCCCTTCAAAATCCGTGTCAGGAACGTCGGGCAGCAATGGGAAAACTATGTCGTTCTGGCTAACTGGTAACCACCGCCCGACGACCAGAAGGTTGCTATGAATTCGCGTTGGTTAGCCTTAGCCTTCATTTGCCTTTGTTTGAACGCAACTTTTGTTTGTGGTGCGGATAAGTCTACTGGCAAGCATGCCCTGCTGGTGGGCGTCACAAAGTATTTCAGCATCGACAATAGACGCCATTTAGCCGGGCCAGCGAATGACGTGCGGTTGATCCGCGACCTGCTCGCAGACCGGTACGGTTTTCCGAAGGAGCAAGTAGTCACGCTGTCGGAGGAATCGAAACCTGACAGGCGACCGACGCGAGCAAACATTGAACGAGAGTTTCAAAACCTCGCCAAAGTGGTTGCCGAAGGCGATGAAGTTGTCATCCTCTTGGCGGGGCACGGCAGCCAGCAACCGGACGACGATCCGGAGAACGCCGATGACCCAGAACCGGACGGATTGGACGAGATCTTCCTGCCCAGCGACATCGGAGCGTGGGACGGCAACACGGAGAAAGTTGCTAATGCGATCTGCGACGATGAGCTACGGGTATGGCTGGCTGAGATACGGCGAAAGGGCGCATTCGTATGGTTGATCGTTGATGCGTGCCATTCAGGAACAATCGCTCGTGGAGCTTCGTCAGATGTGTCGCGCCAAATGCCGCTTCGATCACTTGGCATTCCTGCGCAGAGCATCACGGCAGCTCGTGCCGAAGCTCAAGTTGTTGCCAAACGGAGCCCTCACGCTGGGTATGACGTCGGAGTCATCGACGCGTCAACCCAGGATGGCGGGCTGGTCGCGCTTTATGCCGCCCAATCAGTCGAACAGACTCCAGAAACGTTGCTTCCAGTCGATGGAGATAATCAGGATTGGTATGGGTTACTCAGCTTTGTCGTCAATCAGGTCCTTTCACGCACGACCACACCGATCACCTACCGAGAGCTTCTCCAGAGAATTCGGCTGGAGTACTTGGCCCAGAACCGATATTCCCCCACGCCATTGCTTGAAGGGACGGACCTTGACCAAGTTGTGCTTGGCCAGGAAGTGTTCGCGGAGCGTTCACGGATCTTGTTATCCCATGATGATGATCCCGAAAAGCTGAGAATCAATGTCGGAGTACTTCACGGGATACGCAAAGGCAGCAAACTAGCGGTTTATCCGCTGGCTGGTGCTGTCGAACCGGAACCGATTGGTCACGTCAACGTTACTGCAACCGATGTTTTGGACTCGGTCGTGGAGCCCGTTGAATTTGCTGGGCTTCCTAAGCGAGGATCGGCTGATTTCCCTGCGTCCAGTAGGTGCGAGGTTGTATTTCGTGACTACGGCGACTTGGAGTGTACTCTCGCTGTGGTTGCGGCCTCGCCCAACCTGGCGCCGTCAAAAACAGCATTGGAACAACAGCTGAAGGAGTTGGCTGACAACAAGGGTTCCTTGATTCGAATCGTCGAAGGATCTTCACTCGCTGAGTGGACCGTAGAGTTGAATGAAACGGCAGCTTACCTGTCACCGCGAACTGGTAGGCTGATCTCGCCAGAGAATGGTCAAGAGCTTGCCGAAGACTCTGAATCGCGGTATCGCCACCCAAACGATGACGAACTTGCGTTGTGGCTAGAAGAAACTTTGCAGAAAGTGGCGAAGGCATCGAACCTGATCAAGATGGCAACGGGGAGCAGCCCGGTGTTATTCGGCGACAGCAACGTCAAAGTAGAGCTTGAGATGCTGAGGTACAAGGAACCGGGGCAGGAACCCGAGATTGTGAAATGGGAGGACGGAGTTCATGAAGATGACGTCGTTGCATTCCGTGCAAAGAATCTCGGACGACTGGCGGTTGACGTTACGATGCTGTTCATCGATGAGAACTTTGGCATTTACGATGTATTCCCGAAGCATGGTTTTCAAGCCGACAACCGGATCGCTCCGCAAAGAGCGGCAGAAACGCGACCGACAAAAGTCACGCCAGCATCTTCGAACGAGTATATGGTTGTAATTGCGGTTCAGTCCAATATTGTTTCAAGTCGCCAATACGATTTTAGTTGGCTTGCCCAACCCGCCATCTCGCAAGTTCGGGGAGAACGCGGGACGCCACTTGAACGGCTGATGGAAAAAGCGGTCTTCGCCGAAGGTACAACACGCGGCTTGAAACCACTGGACATCGGTAGCCATGCGGTTCGGGCGATCTCCTGGAAAGTGCTGCCTCAGTTGAACCCAAAAGATGAATAGTCAAGCAAACGCATGAGCAGGGGAGAGTGGACGTGACAGACCAAAGATTGAATTGCATAGCCACGACTGCGTTGTTGACGATCGCTTGCTCGGCCAATCTGTCGTCTGCTCAGGAAAGCAACCTGCAGTTGGTGAATGATTGGTCGAGCATCTCCGCTCTTACACAGCTTGTCCGAACTGAAGACTGGAAGCCACGCACGAACATGGATCGATTACGGGGCGGCGAGGCGGCCTCCGTCTATCCCAAGATCGCGCCCGCAACGGTTGTCGTGCGTACAGACACAGGTCATGGAACAGGCTTTCTCGTTGATGCCGATGGCTGGATCGTGACAAATCATCATGTCATTGCGGATGCAGTCATTGATCCTGAAACGGTCACACAGCGCGTACAGATTCACCTAGGCCGGCTTGCCGATAACGGCTTTATGCGTGTGAACGACAAGGGAATTGAGGCCGTCGTGTACAAGTCGAGCGAAGGAAAGGATCTGGCACTATTGAAGCTAGTGGGGCGACGTGAGGACGCAGAACGATTGCCGACGATCCAACTGGCCGCTAATCCGCCGCTCGCGGGCTCTCCGTGTGTTGTGATTGGGCATCCGGCAGCCGGAATGTTGTGGACGGTCCGAGAAGGAGTTGTTTCTGGTGTGGGAAGCTGGCCATCTGACATGATTGACGTCGTGATGCAAAGACTGGCCGTCGTAGGGAGAGATCGCGAACGGATTGATAGGATTTGCAAAGAGGCACCGCAAAGACAAGTACTGATCTCTTCATGTGGTTTGAATCCAGGTGACTCTGGTGGACCAATCGTCAACGAACGAGCGGAACTGATTGGCGTGTCCTTTGCCATCCCGAGTTCCGACCAGCGAAATGGTGTCGACTTGGCAAAGTTCTCGTATCACGTCCATCTCGACGAAGTTCGAGCTTTCCTGCAAGATAAACCCGAGGCGCCTGCGATATATATCCCGACCGCTTGGCCCGCTGGCCTCTACAGTGCCCTAGCCGATATTGACGACGATGGAAGACCCGACGCAATGGTATTCATGGCGGACAAGCAGGGATCGCCAGCGGGTATAGTATTTGACCTCGATCAAGACAGCCAACTCGGTCTAAAGCGAGGGGCAATCGGCGAGGTCAACAAAGAGGACTGGGATTTTGAGTTCGCGCTCCACCATCTTCCGGCACCTCGCGCATTTTATGACACTGACAACGATGCTGAAATCGATCTCGTGCTGATCGATGGCGACAACGATGGTGAAACAGATCGAGAGTTGAGATTGGACGAAGGCATTTGGAAAGTTGCCGCGCCAATGAGCAAATCTCTGATCGACCCGAAGCGTTTCACAGACCGCGAACTTTCCAAACGTCTCAGCGAATTGGTGACGGCTCTGCCCAAACAATCGTTTGACGAAAAGAAACCCAGCGGACTGAACAAGCTGAATTCAACCGACGGACGGACGCGGTAGCCGAGTTGGCCCCGCGTTAATTGACGCCGTCCTGTGTTATCGTCGATCTCTGATGACTTATCGACCGGTACCGGACAACATAAAGGCGGCCCATTGTCGTATCGGGGATGTCTTGGACGCTGTTGTTGGATCTTCGGATTGGGAAAGATCCGCAGGAGACACAATCGAGAGCCCTCTCAATGAACGTTCGAACTCTGCACCACGTAGACCAGCCAATGAGGTAACTTTGTCTGGGTTTCGATAGATCGTTAGCTGAGCTTCTCTTAGTGCCTGGAGAGGAGTTTTGCTTTCTTGCCAGAGCTTATGGTAGAAAACATTCATCAAGGCAGCCGTCGCTGTGTCATCGACTTTCCATAGACTAGCTACAACATTTTTGGCGCCAGCTAAATGGAAGGCTCGCTGCAACCCGTAAACTCCTTCGCCCCCGGCCACATCGCCGAGTCCGGTTTCGCAGGCAGACAGGACGGTCAACTGCATATCGCCGAGGGGCAATCCGGCGATCGCTTCCGCCGAGAGAATACCTGAGTTCCCACGAGCTTCGTCAGCGCCGGACTGCGATTTGGGCGAATTGGCACCGGCGAGGACCAGTCCAGACAATACCAAGGGGTTGCGGCCGACGACACTCGTCCGCTCGACATTGAAGTTCGACGGATCCTCCAGCGACGCCGCGTTCTTCTGCCGAATCGCCGACAAGAATTTCGGCGCTGCGAAGAATCCGTGAGTGCTCACATGGGCCCACCGGGCACCGGGCAGATCCTGAACAACTTGTGACACGGAGGCGTCGTCACCCGTACGTACGCGAGTCGTAATACTGCCTGCGGTCACTTCGTCGCTCAATAAGTCTACTATCGAGTCAATCTCATTCTTGGTGCCTGGAAGTGCGGGCCATTTCAGGTCGCGTGCGCTATCTTGAGCCACTCCACGTTCGAGGGCAGCGAGCCCGTCTGCGGGCTTTCCTGGACTAGAGTCGTAATCAACATCGCCGACGGCCAGAAAACTCGCTCCTCCTTGCGACGGAGGGATTGCTGCGGTGAGACCATCCAATAGAAATCTTCCGCTTGGTATGACCGCTAGTGCGTGCCTCTCCAGTAGGACTTCCTGCTTTTCAGGTACAGGCAACGCCGCCCAGGGCAGAGAAGTCAGTGAACCATCCGGGCACAGGTAAACGGTCTCTACTTCAGACGGGATATGTTCGCTTAAGGGATTCCAAACCAAGCGAGACACTTCGGTTGCCAACGCGTCGTTCCCTAGCCCCTTACGCCAAGCAAGTACCGCAGCATCAACTCGGCTTGCATCTCCGAGATCGACAAACGTGACAGGCTGCCCGTGGCAAAGGACGAATGCCGCGTAGCGTGGAGATCGGATTAGCGGCTCGGCAGAGGACGACTGACCTGTTGCAGGTTCTGAGGATGAGTACCACAGGAAGTCAATTACCGCAGTGGTGGACGGAAACGCGTCGACGAGTTTCGCATGCGGAATAGGTGTACCTGAAATGGTCTTCCACGTCTGAGGAAACTCCCTGGCGATCCGCCGCTCGATTTCCTCCTTCTTTCGTCCAAGCTTCTCTGCTTTCTCCATCATCATTGCGGCTTGCGCGAAGTCCGGCTGCGACTGAAACGCTAATGTATCTGCCAATGATCGACGGGTGTCCAAGTAGCTTTCGTACAAGCGATGTAATTCACGATCCTGGTCAGCCAGATGCGCTGCCTTGTATCGCTTCCCAAGAATCTCTTGGATCAAACCACGTCGCTCCCAGACTCGGGCGTATAACGTGTCTACGTCATTTGCCGAAGATTTCATATGCTGGCTGGCGCTGAGCAAATGATCGAGCGACACTTGACTGAATTGGATATAGTTAAACGTTTCCGCCTCAGACGCGGTCAGGCTGAAGTCATGCAAGGCCTCGTTCTGCAGGCGTGTCGACTCCGACAGCAGCTCAAACGCTTCGTCAAACATGCCTCTCTCCAAAAGCGTTTCTGCCAATTGATTAACGATCAGCGATGCCCACATCCCGTGCTGAGGAACGTCGCCGCCGTTATCCAGCAGCGACTGGGCGTAGCTTATCGCTTTCTCGACGTCGCGTGGCTTGTATTCCAATTTAGCGAGATCATTCGCGAAGAAACCCAGTTTTTTCTGCAAAAACTGATTTCTCGTGAGGCCATCTTTTTCTGCTAATGAAATCGCCTCAACATACGCGTTTCTAGCTTCATCCGTTCGTTTCTGTTCGACGAGAAACACCGCGAATTCATGTAGGCTATTCAAAAGGTTGTTCGCGTCGAGGACCGAATGAGATGCATCGTACAACTTGCGTTGCATCGCAACGGCCTCTTCAAATCTTGTGCCAGCTTTTTTTGAATCGCCGTGTTCGCGATAAAACTGCCCAAGCGACCTTAGCGCCGTCCAAATGTTGTAGTGACCGTTGGGATACTCTTCGACGGGATAGTTGTTTTGCTGTGCGTCCAGAGTATTCAGCAGTTGCCGCTCTTGCTTAGAGACTTCAGTTCCGCCTGCGCTTTTAGTTTCGAGCTTTGAAGCATCAATTGAATGTTCCCCGGGCATACTGTCTTTCTGCGAAGCTAAGCGTTTTTGAAGTACTTCCGCGCGGTCGTAGTAGATTTTAGCCTCCGCGTTCTCGCCCTGAAGCTTCAACACACTGCCAAGAAGCGATAGGAAATTTGCGCGATCCTGCACGGCTACTGTTTCGTCACCGCGTGCGACAGCATCCAGCATGTCGAGTGCTGCTTCCATTTGATGGCGTGCCTCGTCGGACTTGCCCTGGACTAATCTAGCTGCTCCTAGGTACCCAAGGCTTCGTGCTATGTCGACATGACCGTCGGGAAACCGTTCTTTGGGGTAGGCCTTTCCCGCGAACTCGATCGCTCGAGAATAGTGGTCGGCTGCATGCTCTCCGTCAAACTTGCCAAGTAAGTTTTCTCCAGTCTTCCAGCAAGAGAGCATTTGTCGGCGATAGTAGTCTTCGGAACCAGAGGGAGACAGCGATCGCGCTTCCTCAAAGAGCTGCGCGGCCTTCTCCTTATCACCTAATTGTTCGAGTACAGCGGCCAGATTGTTGATCCCAACTGCTTGGTGCTCGCGTATATTCGCATCATCCTTCGACGCAAGGAGTTGGCGACGCATGTCAACAGACCGCTGGTAGAAATCTCGCGCGAGATCTAGTTTATTTTCTCCCTCATACGCCGTTCCGAGGCCATTCAAAGACCCGGCAACAGACTCATGCCCATTAGGAAACTCCGCCTTGGGATAAAGACGATCTGCGATTTCTAGGGACTGGATGTAACAGGTCCGAGATTCGACGTAAAGTTCCAGCTTGACGTACGCCCGCGCAAGTCCATCCAGCGTCCTCTTCAACTTCGCGTGACCGTCCGGGTATTGTGATTCTGGATAATGCCTTCTCAATACGTCGAGCGACTGGGAAAAGTAGTCCTTGGCTTTGCGAAAATCCTGGCGTTCCATCGCAACCCACGCGAGCCAGTCTAGGCTATCGGCAAGATCTAAAGGCCCGCGAGGGTAGTCGGATCGAGGATAGGCCTCTTCAAAGATATGATATGCACGCAACAGGTAGACTTCCGCCTGCTCGTACTTTGCCTCGCGATACAGCTTTTGCCCGTCTTGAAAAAACAGTGTGGCTTCTTCAATTAGCCGCCGTTGTCCAGGAGACACTCGAACGAGTCCCGCCAAACGAACGATCGGAGGTTTGCTGTATGGCGATTCCGATTCCCACTCGTAACGCGCTGCAACATCGTCCTGGCCAAGATCTCTCGCGGTCCGGGCAGCTTGTTTGAGAAGGCGTCGCATCCACGGATGACCATTGGGGAACATCTCGCTTGAGTACTCACGTCTGCCGAACATTAGAGCCTTCTGGTAATAGCCATATGCAGAGTTGGCGTCGTCCTGAAGACTGCTAATGTGAGCGAGGCGAAGGAAGGTATTGGCGACCCGAAGATGACCGTCAGGGTATTCCTCTTCGGTGTAAAGACGTCGTTGCATAGCCAAAGCGCTTTGCAAATGATCATTGGCTCCCTCAAAGTCCTTGATTTCTCCCAACACACTACCCAAGTTCCGCATGGCAACGGCCAACAGGTCGTGACCCTTGGGGAAGTCTTGCGTGGGATAGATGGCTTCAAAGGCCGCGAGTGCCCTCTCGCACTTCTCTTTAGCGTTCTCGAAATTCCCAAGTTCTCGATGAGCATCGCCACTATTTGTCCAGGCGACCACCAGAAGCACTGGCGGCTGCGACCCGTCTTTTGCCGGTGACAACAACTCCAGCATTTCCGACGCTTCGTCAAAGCACTCGCTCGCTTTCCGCCAGTCGTCAACCTCTCTGAGTAACAGGCCCAGGGCATTCAGGTCGCCGGCAATATCCATGCTTCCCTTTGGGAACTCGGATGGTGGCTGCAATTGCCGCCGTATCCCCAATGCGCGCTGCCGCGTCACCACGGCGCGTTGCTGGGAGCCCTCGGCTTGAATCAATTTACCCGCGTGCTGAAACCCTACTACGAGCTTAGACGACAGACCGGTAAGGTAGTCGAATCCCGATCGAAGTTCTTCCTGATTCGAAATAGACTTCAGCAGCTGTTCTTGCATATTGTATGCTTCCAGCCAGCAGAGGAGCGCACTGTCGTTATTGCCTACTTCGTAGTATGCGCAACCCAGATTCCAAAGACTTATGACTACGGAGCGTAGGCTCTCCGAGTTGCCACCTGAAGCGAGTGACCGATATATAGCGAGAGATTCTCGATGAGCCGCGGCAGCGTTCTTGAAATCCCCTAGTGCAAAATAAATGAGTCCGAGGTCGCTGAGATTCCGAGCAATCGCGGCGGGCCCATCATTATCGCGGCCGTTACCGTGAGCCAGTCTTGCGATGGCGATGGCTTCAACAAGATGTTCTTTAGCTTCCTGGAGTTGTCCGTCAGATTTTTCGAGCCCTGCAAGGTTTCGAAGGACCATTGCGAAGCTCCGAAGGTTAGTGTCTCCAGTTTCTTTGATTAGTTGGCGGTGAATCTCTAGTGCCTTCTCGTAACGCGTTCGGCTTTCTGCCGACTTGCCTTGGCGTTCCAAGGCAAAGGCTAATTGATGAAGCGAATACGCTATGGTCGAGTGTCCAGCAGGGTAGGCCTTCTCGTATTTAGCCAGTGCACGCGTCCGAAGATCTACAGCTTCATCTAGCCTACCGGCAGCCAAGGCTTTGCTGCCCTGCTCATCGAGGCTCTCCGCCTGTTTGAGCGCCTCCTCGTTTACAGATGATGAAGGTGTGGTTTGAGAGGACGTTTCGCCTGACGCCGCGGCAGGAGGATCAGCACCAGCGACGAATGTCGCGATAAACGCCAGATGACCGAAAAGTACGACGCAGATACTCAATCGGGAAACGATATACTCTCGCATCTGATGTCTCCTAGGCGGCACCAATTCTTCGCGCCACAACATAACCACCGAGCGGGGCAAGCACCGCTGACGAGCGACTGCATGCCCCCCACCTTAGCCGCCTGTGGGTCTTACGTCAATTAACGCCCTTGCCAGCCTGCTTGCCCTTGCCAGATGCGGCTCTGACAGGTTCGTGACTGTCATATGATTGGCGGCTACTGCACCCACCAAAGTCGAGTCTGAGAACCAAGACTCGGAAGCATTGCCAATACAAAAACCGTTGACGTCTTTAAGGCCTCCACGTGGGCTGCTTCGCAAGTACTCCGGCATGCGCGAGGATCATTGCGGTGCAAGCCGAATTCTTCAGACTGGAGCCGCGAACAAAGGCATCGTAGGATCAATTGATCACACCTTGCACGACTTCACCGCCTTTCTCGTTGTTGTAGATGTGAATCAAGTGAGGCAGGCTGCCGAATCGCCTACGATAGTGCCCCATCGCTTTGTCGAGTGCGTCATTTTGATCGTTGCCCGCCTCCCAACCGATTCCTTTCTTGCCTTCGGCGAATACAACGACGATGAATTTCTTGTCCGTTGTCTCCAGGAATCTGCACTTGTGTCCATTCTTCTCAAAGTGCCGTTTTATCACCCGCTCAGCAGCCTCGGCTGTCGAGTAATTCGCGCATGCGGACCAAAATCCGCAGCCGTCAGGACAAATTGCAACGGTACCCCAGCCGGCGTACGCCGTGTTCGAAAGAAGAACGATCAGCGAAGCGGTCAATGCTGCTCGCAACATGCTAGATCTCCAATGTTTGACCTCAATCGAATGTGTAGGAGTTTGTGATTTCAGAATCGCCACTCTCAGACATTACACACAACTTTCAACGATCGATGAACACAAACGGAGCCCAGTAGTACGGATCGCTGTATCTACCATCGTCGTAGGATCGCAGATAACGGCGAGCTTCTCTTAACGCGTTGGCCGGATGCTCACCAGAAAGCAGTTGGTCGTAGAATTGTTCCATCAGCAACGTTGTGGACTCGTCATCCACACTCCACTGTGTGACGACGAGAGCACCGGCACCAGCCGCGCGAAATGCACGCCCCAGGCTAAGTGTTCCCTCTCCGTCAATCGTCTCACCTCGTGACGAATCACAAGCCGACAGCACAACCAGTTCGACGCCTTTCAGGTCGAGCTGCATGATTTCCGTCATCGTGAGATAACCGTCTCCGTCCGTTTTCTGATTGGAATATTGCGACAAAACGAGGGCTGGTTCTTCAACGTAGGGAACCACGCGACCGACAATACCGTGTGTCGCAAAATGTACGCATCGATAATCTCCAAATGCAGTTGCCTTGACAAACTCCTCGGTCAACTTCGTCCCTGATTGAGGCGTACACCTGACCGAATGCTCGTTACACTTTCTGTCTAAAGCTGACAGTTCACGCGTCGTTCCAGACAGACGACGCCATGGGTTTTGCAAAGCGTTCGCCGAAATAGCTGCGGACCACGCGGACGCGTGGATTGCGTTGTCAGTGCCAAGCCGCGAATCATCGATCGTGTAGATAGGATCACCAATCGCAAGCACACTTCTCTCATGTACGCCGATGGCCGCGGAGCGATTTCGACCAAGATTGTGAGTGCGAATCGAAAATGCGTACGAGACCAGAAACACGTCATCAAGCGACGTAACTGCGTTACTTCCCCCACCCTCAGTTTTGGACAAACGCAAAGCCTCGAATGGGATGCCACTTAGCACTCCGTCGGCACAGATAATCAAGTGAGTCTCCGCCGCGACATCCGTCAGTGCAGGCTTTAGAAGTCGGTCGTAGATCGTTGTTGCCAAGTCGGTCTGCGTACGATTTACTGCCTGCAGGTGTTGCGGCGAAGCGAAATCAAGTCCCCGTCCTGTCTTAGCGTAGGACCATCGATGGCTTAGCAGATCCCTAAATTCTCGAATCTGTTCATAAAGGTCTGTGTCGTCAGGTCCTTTGACATCTATCGTCGTCATGTCCATGTGCCGCTGGGAGTCGATAGCCCAAAGTATCACTTTGTCCGAGAGACACTGAAACATCAGGAAGAGCTGATTCTCAGAAAGGATTGGATACGTGCACTGCATACCGTCCGATGTCAAACTCGACGCCAGACGCTCACGCCCTGCGCTGCTAAGGTCCTCGAACAGTGCTCGACCACGGCTGACTTCCGCGAGGGTCAAGGCGACCTCTGCGGAGTTGCTACCGAGGGTTGTTGGGGAGATAAGTGGCACAGCCGTTTCAATTCTCATCAGCGGTTTTTTGATCTTATCGAATTGGTCTTCTCTGTAGAAAACCCCACCAAAATAAAACACTGGTGGTGCTTGATACCGCAATGCTGACTTAGCAAGAACTGCCGATGGCTCTGCTGGTGTTGTCAACTCGATCCCTTTCAGTTGCATCTCGATCACCGTATCAATAGCTTGTCGATAGGGTGCGAGTTTGTCACGCAAGAAGTACGTGCTGGCGGATGAGCCCAACGCTGATCGCGTATCAACCAGCGACGCCCTACGTTGTTCGGCGATCGAGACCCCGGCGAGGCTACACCAAAGGGATAATGGCAGGTCTTCTGCATGTCGGGCGTAGGTTCGTCCTAAGCCGCTCAAACCAATGAACAACTGGTTGTAATCCACGGCCTTATCAACTTGAATAATTGCATTAGTGACCTGCCGGGAAAACGCGGCGAATGCATAGTCATCTCTGTTGGTGCGTAAGGCGTAGTCTCCGAGTTGGGGCTCATACGACGCTTTTCCGTACTGATACCATGCGACATCTTCTTGGCCGATCGCCTCGGCTAGCATGGCATGTACGAACGCTGTATGTCGGCGCCCACCCTCGATCGCTTTGACTCGCATCTGTTCATCAACAGTGCCGCCAATCGCTTTAAAGTCATGATCGTTGGCCAAAAAGTAACCAGTGTGACTGCTCTTCATAAGTTCTTCGTAGATGGCTTCCGCCTGTTGAATCAACGGTTTCGCCTTCTCGAAATCATTCGTTCGGCATGCAACTTCTGCGAGGCCTGTCATGGCTAACGCCTGGTGTAAGGAAAAACCATACAAATCCGCAACTGCCTCGGCTTCCAGCAGAGCGTCGTTGGCTGTCACTAAATCGCCCGACAACAAGAACTCATCCGAGGCTTCGATAAGTCTCTGTGCGTAAATCGGATACTCACTACCTGTCATAAGCTTCAGGAAGTCGAGAAACTCTCTCCTAGCGAGGGATGCTTTTGCATAGTCTCCTGTTCTCAAAAGCAAACGGCCCTTCGTCCTCAACAATTTGAGTTGTAGTTCTGGAATAAGTGCCATGGCGGGGTTCATTTGTAATTCACGCAATTGCGCGAACGCGTCGTCGAATTGCATCTGCTCGACAAACTCATCGGCCTTCCATAGGTGAATTCGTGCCTTCAGAAAAGGCAAGTCGTGTTTCTCGAAACACGCCAACGCTCGCGAAAGTCGAGGTTGTGCCGCTGATGCACTAATAGCCACCAACAACGCTTCCTCCAAGTCTTTCCATGCTGTTGTGAGTTCGGCTCTATCTTGTTGGGTCGTTTGTGCCAAGTTCGTAACCCAACGTCGATAGGCTGGTTGTTTGTGCTCTTGGCTGAGTAGCTCGGAATAGATCGTGACTTCGCCTAAGAGTGAGCGGAACTGTTCATCGCTTGCCGTGCTACCAAAAACTAGAATCCTCAACATAATATCGTGCCAATAATTAACGGCGTGTTCAGGATGCTTGGTTACGACCTGGCGCAGTAATCTTTCGTCATAGTCATTTCCGGAGATGGGTTTGGGCAACGCTGCCCGAAACAGCGAGGGAGTCATCGCTATGTTGTTGAGACGTGCCTCAAACGTTCTCAGAAAAGAATCTTCAACGAGTCTACTGAAGTCCGTCGCAGTGCTAGTTAGTTGCACTAGTTCGTTTTCAATATCAGCCTCTCCTGGGACCAGCTTATTCACGCGATATTGGACCAAGCCTGATTCCAAGTATTTCTTCACCTCGTCGACAACATTACACACGACCATCAACGCCGGAATCTCTCCAGAGGACTCTGAAAGTCGTATCCAGGGCGATGGATCAGTTAGTCCTAAACCGAGCTTACCTGGGTTGAACATTACGGCGTGGACTTTGCGAGTGGCGGGATCGAACACACTGGCAGTAATCGGCTTTTCGTCATTAGCGTGTAAACCGATCAGATCAATAAGATGACTCGTAGATTGCACCCGTACGCGGGCGTATTCGGTGATGATTTCACCGACTTTGACCTTTCCGGCCGCTTGCGAATCTTGCACCATGAGGGTAGCAACGCTTCCGGCGGCGCTGTCGCGATTGCCCTGCTTTAATGCCATACATGCTCGACTGGCGCAGAGTTGTGTGACGAGCGTTTGCTCGACTTCAGCAACCAGTTCACGCACTCCACCCGCGCGTTCGTATTGCCGCACCAACGACAGCAGTAGTTCAGCCTGAGTTTCTGTCATGGATACGTCAGTTAGTGGCTTACGATCGTCGGGGCCGTCGCCGGTCCGGGCGTGAATCATCGGCTGGCGGAATAGTGACGCGAGCAAGCAGTTGCAGTGGTACATGTTATTCTTGACGAAAGCTTGCGGGACCTCACGCGCACCGCTCAACACAAGGTCGTTCAGGCGCATTTGGAATTCGACGTAGTCAGTAGCGTCCGGCTCTATGGGCTTGTCGTTTCCGCGCCAAAGCTTTCGTAGATCGCGAAACTCGGATGCCAATTCAGAGGTACCTCGGGCTTGATCGGCGAAGTAGGACGCAATCAGCAAACACCGCCCCAACGTGGAAGCAGCTTGTATTTCCCTGAATCGTGGATTAGTTGGTGTTTGTTCCGTAAGATAGTTCAGTAGTCGTCGGACTTCATCGGGACTCTCGCTGGCCACCCGGCCGATATCGAGAATACGCTTATTGGCATTCGCGGACGCGTCATAAGCTTCCGTCAGTCGGCTAAGGAGATTCGCACGGTCGACCGCCGATCGGGATTGCTGTCGAAAACTATTCGCCATTTGCGTCGAGTGCGACACTTCGACTGTGTACACCCGAATACTGTCACGGTGCGTTGCAACAACGACGTCATTTCCCTGGAGCCAGACTGGATGATTCTCACCTTGGGAGTCCTGGACCGTTCCAGCGCGGGCACCGAATTGTCGGCCGAGTTTCTCCTCGAAGAAACTAATTGGCTGTGAGCCCACCGGAGCGATTTGATAAATGACCCCGCACCAGCGGAGAGCTTGGTCTTCAAAACGCAATCTGATAGATCGAACGTCGCGTCCAACCGCGCCTTCAGGAGTAAGTTCATATAGGTTCGCCTTCTCATCAACGCACTTCGCTCCAAGCTGTTTGAGCCAGTCTTCGACTTCCAATAAGGAAGTCCCCATTGTTAGGCGATTGTTCCCGAGTAGTTGCCCCATGAATGGCAATTGGTTAACGACGAACGAATTGTCTTTGCCGTCTGTGGCCTTTGGCGTTTCGCCGTCCACCTGTGCCCGTGCGCTGGGAATAATCATCGCCGCCAGTGTGCAGCAAAGCAGGACCGGCACCAACTGGCGTCGTTGATTGGTTCGATGAACTACCATGTCAATTTCCTGGGAAGACCGCTAAGTTCGGCGCTAACAGTGTCGGCACAGAATGCGCACGGTCGTCTGAAGGTTGAATTAGCTGCTGTCACCCCTCCTAATTGACCAGATGCTCACCCCTGGGTCAATTAATTGCTCAAGCCCTTCTGCTTCTCCATCAACGATTCGACGCCAATTGGTCACTCTCCTGCCTACTGCGAAGTGGGCTTATTCAGGGGATGAACCTTCTGAGTCTTTGCCAGCACTAGCCTCGTCCTGCTCTCCGGCTTTATCGCCCTCGGCGTCAGAGTTCTTCCCGTTCGCCTGTTCATTCTCAGCTCTCTTCTTCTGATCTGCGTCCTCTTTCGAGCGTTTCTCCTCTTCTTTCGCCTTCCGTTCTGCTTCCTTCTTTCGCTTTGCCTCTTCGCGAGTTTCGTAGACGGAGTCACGATCCAACTTCACTAATCCTGACCAGCCGTTGTCAGGGAACTTTTCTAAGAACCAGTCGTGACGGTCGAGCGGGCCATCGCCGCCAAAACCGAATGTGAACTGCCCTCCCGACGATGCCAGCGTGGCATGGGCCGCGTCGATTCTGGCATGTATTTTTCCGTTCTCGTCAACGCGTACTGCAGTATGTCCCAGATCTAAAATTGCGGGTTCCTCACAGCTGGTACCAATTTGGGCACCCGAAACGGAGACGGACTTGCGAAACCCATCCGAATCCTCGTCCTTTACTCCGAAGCCAAACTCAGCCTGAAGCGGCACCGGAACATCAAACTTAGAACCATCGATCTTTTTGATTTGGTAACGGCGATCCATCACAAGGTTTTCGACGAAGAAGTACCCTTCGTCGTCAACGCGAGCTTCGAGCGTCTGCAACACTTTTTCGTCTTCATCCACGACGTCGAGCTGAACTTTGAACGGTTCACGATGTCTGCCATTGCGATCGCCGAAGTGATCGAAGTCGAGTGTTACCCTGCCAATGATAAGGCCCTTATCGGTCTCGGGGCCTGCGGGTTTTGGATCTTCAACACAAAATGCCATCGAGTAGCGGATGGCGCGCCCCGAATCGGCCCCCTTGTCCGGGAAGTCCGTGTTATCGACCAGCACGTAGTATTGCTCGTCATTGGGGGGCTCCCAATCCAACGACCCTCGACGCGTATCTAGCTTCACCGCACGACTTGATAGACGTCCCGCTCCGACTTTTGCGACGGACTTGTAGGCCTCGATCCCTTCCTCTGAGATGACGAACACGTCCACGGCGTAATCAGAGTCAACTTCAATCGCCACAGGCGTTCCTTTCGGCAGCTTGATGACCTGTCCCTGATTTCTCACAAGGCTATCCTGCGTCGCGTAAATCGCGAGTTGATTCCTCTCAATTTTGAACACGTCATCCTGCTCGACCCAACCGCTCACCAACCTTCCATCAATCTTCTGAGCGATTTTCACGTGGTTGCCATCGACTCCTTGGACTCGAAAGTTCGTTCCCGCAGGCAGTGTTGCAACAGTTCGCGACAGATCTCGTACCGAGGTCTCCACGACGACGACTCCGTAGTCACCGTTGGAAAACCAGCCGGCAAATGCGTTTGATGTCCAGAACGGCGTCAGCAGGATGGTGGATTGTGTCACGACCCAGAGGCCGAAAGTCGTACGGTGTGCAAACATGGTCGTCTCTCCCATTCAAAAACTTGAAGTAACCTCGTCGAGTAGTTTGTGCCAAGCGTCACAGCAGCTCTACCGTTGACGAATCTCATCCACATAGCGGGAAGCGTCCTCGGGGACGCCTCGCATCCGCCAAACCACGCTGCTGGACGTCCGGTAGCAAGCCGCCCAGCCGCCATCAACCAAGAACGCGATGGTTGTTGTCGGTCGCTTCACGAAGGTAGGCGATTAGCTCGTGCGGCACGTCGCGACCGCGCCATCTGCACCTGTGTGTGCCTCCCTTCCTTGTCAGCACGACCCAACCTCCTGCTCGCGTGAGCGCCGCATCAATCACCTGAAAGCCATCATCCTGTTGCTCTTGAATGTTCTTCCGCAGTGCCTCCGGCACATTACGTCCTGACCATGTCTTGGACCCGATGAGCATCCAGCTATTTTCATTCAGCGCAATACCGAGGACGATCTGCTCCTGCTCCATCTTTTCGACGGCTTCTGCAACATCGCGAGGGACGCGATCTCCTCGGCATCCCCAATTGTTACGATCTTCATGCACAACAACCCAGCAATCGTCTGGACCGAAGCCAAAGGCTGATGGCGCGGCCGCATAGCCCAAGACCGAAGAGAGCAGAACCCATGCAAAAGTCAGGTATGAACAGTTCATCATCGGGTCTCCACATATCCGGTACAAATTGGCATCGCTGGAATTTCGTTGAATTCTGCGAATCCCAGACTGTCCGGGATTGCATCGAATTGATGGGGCCGGGGATCGTGATTGATGTCGCAGGGGCACCATTTAAATCTGCCATCACGCACGTTGATGATCCCGATGTTTGCTTGATCGCTCGTCCTGCACAATGCGGCACGAAAACCAGCCTTATTCTGGAACCACATGTTGTTGACCAGCACGATAATGTCACCGCGTTCAAGTCTCATCGCCGCAGCATGTGACCAGCGAGCAACACTCGAGATGCGGTAGCCGTTATTGATGTGACCATACCGGAACTCTCGCGGTATCGTGACAATATCGCCCCAGATTCCGAGTTTGGGTTGTCCCGCCTCTGCAGTGTTTGCAGATACGATTAACGTCAGCATGCAGATGCCACAGATTGTCAGCTGTCGGATCGTGCGTGTCATTGTGGTTTCTCCATTTCATTGGTGTTGAACAGCCAGGCAGTTTTCCGGACAGGCTGAGGTCAGTAGAGATCGTCACTACTTATGCTTGATGCACCTGATACGCGGCTTTTGCCATTGTCGATCAGGATGTGCTTTACTGGTGGGCCGAAGCTTCGTGAGCAGTCAATTGAAGCGACTTCAACCGTTTCACGCTCATTGTCGCCATGCTCGTATCCAATGCTCCCTGACCGACTGAAGGCAACGGCGATGTAGCGATCCGAGGTCACGCAAAGGATCTTCACGTCACTGTGATCCTGACGTACCCTGTCTGACACATCACGAATCGCGTCTTCGCGCGTCGAATGCCCATAGGACCAAGCAAGGCTTCCGCCACTCGCTCCACAACTCGGACAGACGGCAAGAGCTCCCCACCGTGCAGGAGCTTCGGCTCGCGTTCCGGCGACCAAAACAAACAGAACTAATAGCGACAAAGTTAATTGCTTGAGCATCGTTCATTCTCCTATGATGTTGGGAACGGAAGTCGCTGCGGCTTGGTATGACTCGCCGCTGGTGTACTAAGCCGATTTGTGGTTTGGATTGGTTCTGAATTGCCAAAATAATTGTCAGTTTCTTGGAACCATTCGATCGCCGAGACCGGCTTAGAGTTCCAGTGCCCGCTGTAAGTCAATGCGTGGTGAATTTACAGAAGCAACGGGATTTCGATGTCTAGATCATGGAGAAGTTGAAATGAGATTCTGCTGTACACTGATAACGCTTCTAGCTCTAACCGCCGTGACCTCCACCACCTGGGCAGACCGACCGATCATTGGTTTTGAGGAGACGCTCGTTGACCTCCCGGCAGGATACGGCGGTGGGAAGGGGTATCGTGTCGACAGAGTCAATCGAGGAACACGGGCTGCACGGCTAGGCCTCGAACGAGGCGACATCATCGTCTTTATCGATACGATGGGCTTTCAGAACGAAGAGGCATTCAACTGGATAATGGGCCAGGTTGGGGAGACGGCTCAGATCGGCATCATCAACGTGCGTGATGGCAAATTGAAATGGCTGAAATGCCACTTTGGCCACACGCCCCATCGAGGCGAGGCTGCCCCCGACGGAGTTGCATTCGTTAACTTCGGCGGATTCGGCGTGGTTACAATCTACAACCATACCAACACTCGCCTCAACTATCAGTTGCGTCATCGAGAGAACGGTAAAT
The DNA here is from genome assembly GCA_020638995.1 of Planctomycetaceae bacterium. Classification (GTDB taxonomy): domain Bacteria; phylum Planctomycetota; class Planctomycetia; order Pirellulales; family Pirellulaceae. Next base: position 690,081 of record JACKHM010000004.1, on the reverse strand, counting down.
GGAGCGAGTGGAAAGAGCACATCCACAAACACCCGAATCGTGGTTGGCACTCCCACACGTTCCCGCAGGCGGAGAAGGTCGAAATCCGCTTTGACCGCATCGGTGGTGACGACAAGTTCACAGAACAGATTTACGACTTGAAATTCAATGAACGCGCCGGTAACGTCAACATCGGCAAAGACGACGGGCGGCCATACTACTTTGAGTTTGATGCCGGGGGCCGCTTGTTGGAACTGAAACGACGTGACTGGTAATCGTAGCTTTTGGGCATGCAGCTTCTGTCGATAATTTAGCAACTGCTTCATTGATACCGGTTCCCACCAAGAGGATCCGCTGGTGCGACTCACAATAGGAAAGAGTTGCGGCTGCGAAATTGTCTAACGAGGGCGCACCTTCACACTCAGTGACATTCTCGCGGCTCAGTAGCTCCGGAAACCCTGCTGGTTTGGGCAATAGCGTTGTCTCGACATAGCAGCGATATCGGGCATCAACTGAGTGACAAGTGCGTCGATCGTGTGATGCAGTCGAGGTAGCAACAACGACAATTGGAAAAATCTCGGGTTTGTTCAACCAATCTTGACGTTGAAGCGGCTTGTATCCATGAAGGCGACGAGCCGATCAGCAGCCGTGACGTCGTTGCTACGCAACTGGTCACTAACCACGAGGGAGTATCATCATGTTTCACATTTCAACAAAACGATCGACGTTTGTCCTCGTGGTCTTGGCTACGTCCTACCTGGCTCAGTCATTGGCTGTGGCTTACAGCCCAGAGCGACGATACGTCCCCAGCCTAAAGGGTGAATTCGCGATCTTCGCGCAGCACATCCGCGGCCATGGCGTCGTGCGTGGCGCTTCGGCGGTTGAGTTGGATCGAGATTCGCCGATGCGAGCGGTTTTCCAACGGCTCCCTGGAGAGTTCATCACACACTTGGACGGCTACCCCGCGACCAGCTTTCACGAGTTGGATGATCATTGGGGTGACACTAAGGTGCGTTGGATCGATCCAAAAACAGGTCGTGTACACACGAAGTGGATCTACATCCCCCACTGAGTAAAACCCGTTGCCCAGCATGCGGTCGTCATCTCGTTGCACTGATCGAGGACTTCCGTGTCTGTTCCGTGTGAATAAGGACTGACCGCGCGCTTCGGTCGGCGGATCTTTCCCTAGGATAAAGAGAGTTAGAACTGGCTTTCACAATCGGAGCGAACACTTAACAGTGAAACGCATCTATCTGATAACAAAAAGAAAGGAGGTGCCCGTAAATACTGCTTTTGATAACTTGATCGCTCACTTCGATGAGCACGGCTTGAGCTATCGAGTCGACGCTGAACAACGATTGATTCGTACTGGCTACCAAGGTCGCGTTTGCTCTTGCGAGTTAATCGCGGTAGCGGACGAGGGTGACGACTTTTTCCAGGTCATAGCCTTCGTGCCAGTGGCAATTCCGGAAGGATGCCGTGCGGCTGTCGTCGAGACCATCACTCGAGCCAACTTTGGCCTGAAGATCGGCAAGTTCGAGTTCGACTACGACGAAGGTCGGTTGCGGTTTCAGGTCTGTCAAGTCTTGGTGGACGGTAGATTGGATGAGCAAATGATCCGTCATGCAATCGCTTGCTGTCTGTCCATGATCGACCGGTACGTACCCGCCGTCTTGTCGGTGATCTACGGTAACGAACAGCCGCAGGACGCGGTCCGTTTCGCTGAAGCCGACGTCGCACGGTAGCTGTCGCTTGACTCGACACGGTGACGATCAAGTATTTGAATCAGATTCGGAGCTCGCCAAGGCTTGGCGTCAGAACTTGGCTTCTTTTACACGCCGGAAGTAACGATCGAAGGCGACCTCGTGCTGTTCAATCGCGAGAAACATCTCGTTTGCGAATTGGTGTCCCAGCTCGCGGCATCGCCATAGGTCAGGTTGAATTGCTTTCCACTCGAACCCGTGACCGTGGCGACCTGGTACTGCGCCAATCCGCCGACTTCCTTGAATCTCAGACCAGTGCGGATCTCGTAGCCCATCTTGAGACGATCTTCCTCGTCGCTGTTGATTCGATCGCGCCGCTTCGTCGAGACATTTTGCAGACGCAAGAGCGAATCGACACGAGAGAGCCGCGCGCTCTCGCAGTTCTCACAACGACCTGGTCCGGCTTCGCCGGTGCTCAATTCGTGCATGTATCCGCAATCGACGCACTGTTTGGCTGCGGTCGTCAGCGGCTCGTCGCCCTCGGCAAGCGGTAGGATGACTTTGTTGACGATGTAGCGCGAGCCTTCGTGGTAGATAATGCTGCGTGGTCCGAACTCCGAGATCGCCAAGAAGCGTGGCCGCGAAAGGAATTCGTCTTGCCCTTTGATGCGGCGGCGGGCCGGAATGTAGGCTGACAACGGCATGCGGCGAGAGCGGGAACATCTATTCATTTCTGGCGAAAATCCACCAGCAGGCTTTTGATTCGACATCGGACGAAGACTTTAGGCGGCTGAGCCAACGACGCGGAATCCCCGTGCAGACATCGAAGCGACATGGGCTCGCCTTTGACTCGTGCGAGAACTGTTGGTTGATTCCGTACCGATCGTCAAAGGGAAGCGTCATAAACTTGTGCCGCTACTGGGAGTCTTCTGGAAAGAAGTACATGACGGAAGGGCTTCCCGTTGGTCTCTACGGCTTGGAAGCACTGTCCACCGTTCCTAGCAGACTGGTGTTTCTAGTCGAGGGACCGTTTGACGCAATCGCTCTCGATCATCACCTTCGGAGTCTGAAGGCTCGCGATCGTTACGACATCCTTGCCGTACCCGGTGCGAACACCTTCAAGACAGAATGGGCGAAATGGCTAGACGGTCGAAAGGTCCGCATCGTCTACGACAATGACAAAGGTGGGCGTCGAGGTTGTGAATCGGTTATCAAACGGTTACGCGAAGCGGGCGTTAAGGCGATTGTGGAGCGGTTCAATTGGCCTACTGCGGATTTCCCCACCGGCTGCGATATCAACGACTTGGTAAAGGATTACGAAGTTTCGATTCCGCAGTTCACAAACGAAGGCTCGGAGAAGATCGACCTTCGCAAAAAGACGGCCTTCAACTTCAAACGGGGCGACGAGATCGCGGCTGCTAACGTCGAATGGCTCTGGAAATATCATATCCCGCTCGGTTCGCTCGTGACGCTGGACGGTGAACAAGGCGTTGGCAAGTCAACTATGGCACGAGCGATCGCAGCCAGAGTGACAGCGGGTGAACCGCGCCAGATTTCCGCCGCAATTTGGCTAAAATCGAACACCGCCAACGCGGCCTTGGCGTCCGTCGGCTGGAGATCACCCACCTCGGCCAAAGACGCGTCCATGTCTCCCAATTTCGTTCCACGTCTGCCAATTCGTCGTGTAGCTTGTTTCGCTTGGCATCAAACGTCGGTTCGTCGAGCCGCCGACCGGATGCGAAAACACGTCACGCGTGAGTGCGACTCGGTGGCCATCAAAACCGCAAGCGCGACCATCGTCCCGGCTGGCTTGTCCTCTGGCGAGGCTGGACCAAACTCCATGGCATGCTCGACGGAGACGACGCCGCTAACCGAATCAAATGTGGTAAAAGTTAAGGGTGCCACTCGAAGCTTTCAGAAAATTCTAGTCGCGCTTCATGATATAACGATCGCAGTCACCAAATACGGCCAATGTCCGCGCGTTACCATCTTCATGAGTAAACACCATGTCTTTACGTCTTCTGACGACTATCTACGTTGTCGGCATCAGTATTCAAAGCGTCATCGCCGCCGTTGTACATGCCGATGCAAGCCGACCGAACATCGTGTTCATCATTGCGGATGATCTAGGTTGGGCGGACGTGGCGTTTCACGGCGGAAATGCTCCTACGCCAAATCTTGATCAGTTGGCGAAGGATGGAGTGGAACTGACGCAGCATTACGTTGCTCCTGTGTGCAGCCCCACTCGCACGGGCTTGTTGACCGGTCGTTGCTGGAGCCGATTCGGGATCACAACACCAACCAACGCATTGGCTTTGCCCAGCGATACGGTGACGCTGGCCGGTGCTTTGGGATCTTGTGGTTACGACACCTGTCTGGTCGGCAAGTGGCATCTCGGCTCGAAGCCCGAGTGGGCACCGAACCACTACGGCTTCGAGCACAGCTATGGATCGTTGGCCGGAGGCGTGACGGCGTGGAGTCACCGTTACAAACAGGGGCCGTTCTCCGTCACGTGGCATCGCAACGGCAAGTTGCTAGAAGAAGAGGGACACGTTACGGACTTGCTTGCTGACGAGGCAGTGACTTGGATCGAGAATCGCGGCGACAAGCCATTCTTTCTGTACGTTCCCTTTACCGCGGTGCATCTCCCAATCAACGAACCCAAGTCGTGGCTGGACAAAGTTCCAACATCAATCACCAGCGAAATCGGACGGCATTACGCGGCTTGTGTGATGCATCTGGACGACGCCGTGGGCCGCATCCTCCATGCGCTCGACGAGCGCGGTGTCCGCGAGAACACATTGGTCGTCTTTACCAGCGACAACGGTGGGAGCACCACGACCAACAACACGCAACCCTACCCACCTGACGATTCGCCCTCCGGCAACCTGACGGCGAACAACGGTTCGTTGCGAGGTCAGAAGGGCAACGTCTATGAAGGCGGCACCCGCGTGCCGACCATCGTATCGTGGCCGGGAAAGATCTCGCAGCGACACGAGCCAACGCCTGTCTTCATCGCGGACTGGATGCCCACATTTTGTCAGTTGGCCGGTTATCAATCCGATCGCGATTTGCACTGGGATGGAATCAGTCTTTCCTCGCTCCTATTAAAAGCCGAGTCGATTCCGCAACGCCCCATCTACATCGCCGGACCTCACTGGCGAGCCGTCTCGTTACGACTCGGCGATTGGAAACTTGTTGTCAGCGAGAACGATCGCCACGAACTCTTTGACATCGCCATTGACCCTTCCGAGCAAACCAATCTCGCCAAGCAAGAGCCCGATCGCTTGAAAGACATGCTCGCCGCTTTGAAACAAGTTCGAGCCACCGACAACGACAGCGTCGTGAAGTGACAAATTTGCTGTTGAGCCACGCAATGATGTGTTTGAATCACCATAAGCGACAAATACGTGAGCAATGTTAGCAGCTTTAAAAACCTCGCAATCTATGCGCCACGCGAGTTGTGGTTCGGACCGCTATAGGGATGATGGACAACTGCCCGAGGACACGCCCTCCTCGGTCATTTCGCCGATTTGTTTTCGTACGCCATTTACTGTTGACTCGCGAAGTCCCGAGGGCATCACTCTGCAACGCTCGGTTGGTCGGTAGACGCGAACCATTTTGGCCTAAGTTGAGTCTTAACGCAGTGAAGCCCGGTACAATTTCGGGTAGATACGGAAGAATAGTTTTCATTACACCTGCGCATGGCTTGCTTGTACAAGGAATCCCAATGACTCCTCCTGACAATCGTGAACGAGGTCTCGATCCGGCTTCGAGCGAGCTCCAGCCCGTGGCCGATGCCCTTCTGAGGGATAGAACCAAGCATAAACTACAGACGTATGCATACAACAGTGTGACCGTGACCAACTCGCAGGCTAGTGCGGTGGAGTACTGGGGCATCATGAAGGGCTTGTCGCCGATTCAGTTTAACGTTGCGCTCATTTCGTTTCCGCTCCCTGAGTACCTGTGTTTCGCCGGTGAGACGGAAGAGCTTTACGAATTAGTCGTCTCAGGAGTGGGCTTTCACTATGAAACGACGTGCCGGTTGGACAACGACTTTATGGAAGTCGTGTACCATCAGGACGGAAGCTTCACACAGGTGTTTGGTTCCCCAGCCAAAGTCGTCGAGTTAAAGGCACAGCAGTTTTCGGCAGTAGATAAGTACACCGCCTCAGTTCTGAAGTCTTTCTTTACAATCGCGCTGGCGGTTCCCAATGTTGAGGACGACCTTACGCGCACTGCGTTGCGTCGTTCAGCACTAAGATTTGCAGTGGCCGGACTAAACAAGTTTGCAGATTGCCATCGTCGATATGTGGGCATCCCGTGGGCATCCGTGCCCCACTACTCCTTCTTCTCATTTCCGTATGGATACATTCGCGAGTTTGACTTTGATGGTAAACTCTTAACGTCAAAAAAGTACATGATGAATCCGGCAACCGGCATTCTCCCGGAACGCCCGCATTGCGTTGCCCCAAATGGGACATACCTTGAACGGTTCGAGAACGCACTTCGTGAGGAAGAGGATAGCGATTCAGAACTCAACATGTTTCGTAAGGGTGAGGCTTATGGAGGCCACGGTCACGATCTAGCCTCGATTCGCCTGTGTGTTTCAGCGGTCGACGCAATTCTCCGTAGATGGGCAAGAGAAAAGAAAGTCCAGCTTCGAGACGCGACTCCGGAAAAAGCTCGCCTGAAACAGCTACTCGGTAAGTTTGAGGAGACCTTGACTCGAAAGAAGCTGGTTGAAAGGCCAGATAAGTACATGTCCGAAGTTCGGGATGCGATCAACTTCCGTCACGCAATCGAGCACGAGAACTTGTATACGGTCGATAGCACGATGGTGTTCCCTAAGACCAACAAGCTCAAGGCATTCTTTGAGATGGTTCACCAGGAGTTGCTGGAATCGTGACAATCGCCGCGACAACCGCCTCCCTAATGTGAGCTGGGATCCGATCACGCACGCCGACAACATGCTCTAGATCTAATCTCTGCCGCGGTATTTGCTTTGGGCTCGAAGGATAAGGAGGCAGCCGTCTATCTGGAGAAAGCGGAGCAACGCCTAAGGAATCAACCCTTCCGGGGAACTGACTGCCAAGCCGCCGCGCCGATCGCTGAATCGGTCGCTGATCGATGATGGCTGGCCTCTTCGTGGACCAAAGGGAGATGCACTGGCGCGATTAGGAGGAACCGACCTTGGCAATAACGAATGAACATCGTGCTTGCTGTGATTAGGCGATTCGGAGTGCACTAACTCCTTGACGCATAAGTCGGCGTCGACCGGAAAAAGCGTGAATAACGATTAGGTTTAGACGCGGGGCGTGGTGCGACGAGAGACGTCCAGATCGTCCTGGCGAACAGAGCAAGTAACGCCCTACGCTTGCTCTCTACCGAGCGGCGAGCTTCTCGATGGGAATTCGCAGGAAGAATAGCCCTGGGCCGTCGTCTTGGTTCTTGTCGATGTCGTAAAACACGACGCCGATGGTTTTGTCGTCGAGGTGGATGGTGCGGGGGCAGGCTCGGCCGTTGATGGCTCGACCGGGATTGTAATACTCGAACACGCCGTCCCATGTTTGACCGTCGTCGTGCGAGATGCGGTAGCGAATGTGTTCTCCGCCAAAGCCGGGTCCGAGGATCTCCGAAGCCAACAGCCAACCGTTCTTGAGACAAACCATTTCGTGTCGCCATCCTTGTGACTTGATATCAGGAAAGTTGTCGATGGTCTGCCACGTCTTGCCAGCGTCTGTGGATCGAATGCCAGCGCCACTGACGAAAGTGCCCTTAGGAACACGGGAAAAACAACTTCGCTATATCTTCTGCTAATCATCCCACGGAGTGTGATGGCTACTTTGGTTTCGCCGAAGTTATTTTTCCCGTGTTCCTTAGGAGTTTGCACGATCGGGACGAGTCCATGCACGCGGCCATCGCCGAATTGCGTTGCCTTGGCGGTTGCCGGATCAAAGACAAACGTGCGGTCCCACAACGAAACAAGCCACTGCTTCGGCGGCAGCTCGGTAACCGGATGACGGATGACGGTTTTAACTTTGGGATCGCGAGGGAATGGCTGCGGATCGCTCCATGTTGATCCTTCGTCATCCGACAGCGAATACAGCACCGAACGCGGCTCGTTCTGCGTCGTTGGCGTATCCCAACGGTTCCAGCAATGCAGCAAGCGTCCATCGCTGAGTGTTGTCAGCGAACCTGGATAGTAGGTCTTTCCCACGGTGTGAACGAAGGGAATCGCTTCGGACCAAGTGTCGCCTTCGTCAGTCGACCGTGTGATGCGGAGGTCGACATGATTCTCTCGACCGTAGGTGACGACGATCGTTCCTGAATGACTTACACAGATCGCCGGGTGAATGTGACCGTTGATTGGGACCGCGATCCGGACGGGGTTCAGTTCACTTTCAGCAGCTGCGGCAGTCGACGCGACCAGCAGTACCCCGATTCCAAGATGTCTTGTCATCAATACTCCGATCCCGATCTGGAAAGTTCACGGTGCTAAGGAACACGGGAAAAACAACTTCGCTATATCTTCTGCTAATCATCCCACGGAGTGTGATGGCTACTTTGGTTTCGCCGAAGTTATTTTTCCCGTGTTCCTAACAATTGTTTCATCGCGTCGGTCAAGACTCGTTCGACGCCGGGTGCGACGCGCGAGACACGTCCCGTTTCATAGCCACCCTGACTGTAAGCGATCTCCGTACCGATATAACCCGGCCCGTAATCTCCGTAAGCGGCCATCGCAACGAAGTCATCCGGTCGCATCTGCTGTGCGGCAAGTTGATACTCGACGAACAGCTCGCCAGGCATGTGCAACACGCGTGCATCTCCCAGCTTCAAACACGAAAGCATGATCTTGTCACCGCGTTGCATGCGTCGGATGAAAGTCAGATCGCGTGCCGCTCGCAACCGTTCGCCAACGCTCTGATCCTTGCTCTGAAGTTTCGCCAGCAGGTCGTCTTCGACCAACGACTCGCTCACCGGCAGCGACACCGGCGCGACTTGCCAGCCAACGTCGGTGGCCGCAATCGGCGACTTGGCTTGCGACTGCCAAGCCCGTTTCATGCCGTCGGCCAAACGCTGTGCAAGCAACGGACGATTTTCCTTGGAACCGTCGTTGTACTTGCCCGCGGCGACATTGCCGCCAGCACCGTTGAAATGAATGTGCGGCAAACCATCCAGCGCATGAACTCGTGTATTGCGCGCCATGCCGACGAAGTCCCAGTTGACGCCACCGCGTCCGTAATAACTTTGCGGATGTGTAGCGTAGTAGGTCAGCACGGCAAGCGGCTTGTCACCGTTCCAAAACGTAATCAGCCGCACCAGCGGATCAATCGTGCCCTCCGGCGCTTCGCGAGCCGCCGGGTTCTTGCCTCCGCTGCTTTGACGCTGAAGTTTCACGCGACCATCCGGGCCGAGAATCCGACGATTTGATGCCACCTTCTCAACCTTGGCCGAGCCCAGACCAATGTCGGTCACCGGACGAGCCTGGCTCAACGACTGACCTGCCGAGTCGGCCACACGCTGCATCACGATCGCATCAAAGTCGGGATTAGAGTATTGTCCGCCAAGACCATGCTCGGCCAAGAGCGATTCCGTAGCAAAATCGCTTCCCGGCGCATCGTGTTGATGCAGCGTGTGCAACGCGACACGATCGGCAGTCGTACCAACGGATTGCGCGATCGCTTCGCGGAATTCATGGTAGCTGCCGTTTCCAATTCCAACCCAATCGAAAGCACATAGGACAATGGGATCGCCAGCGCCGAGCAGCACGATGCCTCGCGCGGTCAAGGGCGAAACGATCTCCATCGCTGGTTTCACGTTGCCGTTGCAAAGTGGCGAACCGAGAGGCGGCGTTGCATCGCACCAAAATGTTGCCACACGAAAGGCTGTTTCTTCGGCGTTTATCGGTGTCGTGACGGCCAGTATCAAGCTGACGACTGTGAGGAGAACGTACTTCACACTTGTAGCTGCACTCGCCCGAGTCCGGTCGCAGCCTGAAAGTCTCCGCGTTCTAGCGAACGCAGCTACCTGCCTATTTGGTTTTGAAATGGCTTGTACAAAATTCATGGTTCAATTCCGTGGTTGCTTGGGAATTGGCGATTGTGAACGCGACCAACGCTTTGGCCGCGTTAAATAGCTGTTCTGGTTTCAATTACTTGCGTTGCATTGTAACAGCCGGAGTTCATCGTGGCTTGCAACGTGTTTATACTGAGCATATGAAGTCCGCCCACTTTTTTGCTACGTTTTGTCTCTTGACCGGTGTAACGATTGTTCACGCGGACTATCGAGAAACGATTCTAAACGACGAGCCAATGGTGTGGTGGTCGTTTGACGAGTCGCACGGTGCGATGGCGAGCGATCAGACGGGGAACATTGTTGGTAACTATGTGAGTGTTGCGAACCGTCGAGGCGTTCGCGGGCTTGCAGCGAACTTTACGGGTCCGAAGGCCGCGAGAATCGAGTTCGCATTTGATCAGCCAACCGACACACGCATCGACGGCGTCTTGAACGGCAGCTTTTCGCTAGAGCTATGGCTGTTGGACGACGCCGCCGCGCCGGACGGCAAGACAAACTACAGCATTATTTACAAAGCCGATGCGAAGGTGTTCACACGCAACTCGATGTGGCTATATCGGGCTCGGCAGGACGGCCATTATCACTTTCGCATCCAAGATAAACAGGATCGAAAAGTACAACCCACCGCCGCGAATCCTGCGGGCAAGGCGGCGGGTGACGCAACTTGGCATCATCTTGTTGTCGTGGTCGATCGCGACCAGCTATCGCGATGCTGGAAAGTACAAGGAGGCAATCGGTTACTTTCGCCAATGCAACAACTTCCCCAGCAGCTATTCCGAAGTGGCTGCGTGTCACCGCGCGATGAAAGAGTATGCCGAGGCCGTGATTTTGTATGGCCAGGTCGTGGGCGACGCGACGAATTCCGCGCCCTGGGTGATGGGTCAAATTGGCTATACGCAAGAGTAGGCCAGCAATCAGAAAGCCGCGATCAAGGCCTTTCAACAGATATACAAGAATTATCCGAAGAACGGCCACGCGAGTTGGTTCTACTTGCACTGGCAAAACAAGGACGAGATCACAGACACTCTCGGCGGCGCCAAGTACGAATAAGTCGCGTAGGTCCATCAGCTGGCCGTGCATTATTCTCGCAACGATGTAGTGACACATTCCACCTCACTACCAATACGCAACGTCACAATGCCGCATGGTCCATTAGCGAATGCTGCGGAAAGCTAAGTCGAATCATGTTAAGATCCAAGGTGGAGCGGGACTGATCTGGCTGTCTCTGCGACGGATCGAAATCGCGTTCCCCGCATCCATCAACTACAGACCAACACACATGCTTTATTGAGAGGTGACTGGTCATGTATCGAGCGATTCGAAGCAAAACAGTTTCGGGGCGAATCACTTCGTTCGTGTTGCTGACTGTTGCCATGCAACTGCAAGGTGCCGAATTGGACGCCCAGGCGTCTCGCCCCGGACTGGTGGTCAACCATGAGGTGCTTCCCAACGAGACGCTGCTCGCAACCGACTTGACACACGGCGCTGGCCGGCAACAGCTGGCGGCCGCGCGGTGGTGGATTGGCGAGCAAGCGTCTCGGGCCGCCATTTATGGCGCGGGTTGGTGCGACACGAACGTCATCGAGTTGGAATTCATCGGCGATCAAGGCTCGCTGGCGCGGCTGGGCGGACAGCCTTGGATTTGGGCTTTGGCGCGGGATGGCGCCTTCATGTCCTCCGCGGGAGACACCGTCGCAAAAGCGGGGGACTCGTGGGAACTGAAAACGGCCCAGGGCGACCTGCTGCGGTTCGACACGGATTTAAGACTGACTTCGCAGACGCCGCGCGAAGGCCCGCCGCTTCGGTATCGCTACGACGACGAAGGGCGACTGACGGTGGTGGAGCTTTCTCCCGACAACGCGCTGCGCTATGAATACGACGCGGAGGGACGGGTTCTCGCCATTCGAGGCCCGCAGGATTTGCGGACCAGCTACGAGTACGACTCGCAAGGGCGATTGACGGCGGTTGTCAATGCGTGGCGAAACCGCGTGGAATACGGGTACGCGGATGATGGCGAGTTGGCTTCGGCTCGCGATTCATACGGCGTGTCCACCGCGATTTCGCCGCCTCCTCCACTAGTGGACGCTCTGCAACTCGCCGAACGGGACGCCGAAAGCGCGGTTGCCGTCCCGGACGAGTCGCCTGTCGCGGATGAGCAACCTGTCGTGGCCGACTTGGCCGCGGCACCCGACTTCCTCCCGCCTCCCGCGCCCAAACGCGAATTAGACGAGCAAGGGCGACTGGTGAAAACAACGGATCGCGGTCGTGAAACGGTCTATCAGTATGACGACGAAGGCAACCTCCGTTCGCGGCGTACGGCAGCCGGCGAGGAGACGTTTGGCTTTGATAAGTTTGGCCGACTCGTCACGATCAAACGCGTGGGTGGGATCACGGCATCGCTGCAATACGACGCGCTGGGGCGGGTTGTGCGGGTCGAGGCATCCAACGGGAAATGGGTGGCCAGTGAATACGACGAGCACGGTCGATTGGTGAAAAGCTCGAACGAGTCAGGCGAGTGGTCGGAGTACGAATACGACGAACGCGGCCGCGTGGTGTCGGCCAGAAGTTCTCCAGTGCGGGCCGAATCCTATGTCTATGACGAACGCGACCGACTGGTGAGTGTTCAGTACTCCAGTGGCAGGGAAGTGCGATTTCAGTACGACGCCGCTGGCCGTCGCGTTGCCGAAGACTGGTCGACCGGCGAGCAATTGCGACGTACGTACGACGAGTTGGGACATTTGATTGAGAAGGATGACAACGGCCTGACGACTCGTTTTGGTTATGACCAGCAGGGCAGGCAGATCTGGACGGAGGACTCGATGCACGGTCGACAATCGTTCGATTACACTGACGAGGCCGAGGGGCGGATGGGGCTAGAGTGGAACGGAGTTGGCCAATGGACTCGAACGACGAATGCCTGGCTTCAACCGTTGGAAGTGACCGAGGGCGAGGGTGAATCGGTTCACCGCACCAACACGAGTTACGACAAGTTCGGAAATGTCCTTTCCGTGCGAGCTCCTTCACGACGCGTTTGGAAGTACCAGCACGACGCGGCTGGACGACTGGCGCGGATCGAGCTACCAAGCGGCCAAGGCATGGTGTTGGGGCGCGATCCGTCGGGCCGGTTGACGCGCGTCACTCGCGATGGAGTGATATACCGGGAATACGTTTACGACGCCGTCGGTCGGTTGCGCATGGAAAACTCGGCGTTGGGCATCGCGGCGGCGTATACGTACGACGATGTAGGCCGCGTGCGGGAAGTCATGGATCCCGCGGGGAAGGTCGCTTTCGCTTACGACAAACATGGGCTGTTATCAAGTGCGAAAGGCGATCAGTACGAGATCCGGCAGGAGCATCATGCGGATGGCTCGTTGGCTCGCCGGCGATACATCGAAGCAGATTTGGACCTGCGAATGCCCATGGACGAGTTCGGACGTTCGGCGGGTATTCGGCTGAACGACTTGCAAGCAACTTATCGATACGGTGACGACGGGCGGCTCCGGGCGATCGAACTACCGGGCGGGACGGTGCTTGATATCGAGCACGACGCCGCGGGGCGGCCCGTGAAGCTTGCCAGCGGCGATCATTTTCAGATGGCGGTTGCCTACGACCGCGCCGACCGTGTTTCTTCGGTTGGCTGCGTTGGCGCCAATCGGGCTTTGTTGTTGCTGGAGAAGTACCAATACAACGGCTACGGAAACCTCGTAGAGATTGAGCCGGGCGACCGGCCCGTCACGGCGTTGCAATACGACCAGGACAACCGGTTGACGCAGGTGGCCGGCGGTGGGGAAACGACTTCGCTGGAATACGATGGGAATGACAACTTGACGGCCGTCCGCGGTCCCGCGCAAGCCGCGGAATGGCAACTGGATCGCGCGGGGCGGCCAGTTCGGAACGGTTCGCGCGCGATGTACGCTTGGGACGAAGCGGGCAACCTGACGCAAACCGACGACTTACTAATGCAGACCGAAAACGTGTTCGACGCGGCGGGGCGACTCAGGCGGCGGCGCGTGGAGGGCTACGAATGGGAGTTCGGCTATCTGCCGGATGGAGACCGGTTGTGGGAACGCGGTCCGGGTGGCCAGCGGTGGTATGCCTACTTGCCATCTGGTCTGGTCGGGTTGAAGGACGCCGCTGGCGTCGTGTGGCTGATCGTTTCTTATCCGAATACGGACTGGCCGCTGGCGATCTGCGGATCCAACGGCGAAACGTACTTTGTTGTGTCGGACCGGCTCCGGTCGATTCGCCGACTGGTTACAACCGAAGGACAAGTTGCCGCCCGCACCGATTTCGGACCGTTTGGCGCCGTGATCAATCACGAGGGCGCCGCGCCGCTGGCCGGTTACGCCGGAATGCTGGTGGACGATCATGGGCTGTATTACGCCCGGCGCCGCTACTACGATCCGTCGCTGTTCCGGTTCATCAGCCTCGATCCCTGGCTCGGTTCGCACGAAATGCCGGCTACGCACAACGCGTATGCGTATGCGGCCAACAACCCACAGCGTTACCGTGATCCCACGGGGCTTGGGCCGGAGCTTTTTGACGGATGGACCAATCAGGAAATCGAAGAGTATTGGCGAATGCAGACCCACAGCGCGGAGCGCGAGCTCCGGGGACGGCGTTTGGCGAGACGGCTTGCTCGCAACCAAAACGCACTAACGAGGATGGACGAAGCGTTCAACAGGTCTTATGGCAATTTCAGTGAAAACGCACGCCAAGCCCGCAACGAACTCTATCGTCGTGGAGTCTTGGAGGACGCAGTTGCAGTCAAGCCGCGGCCAACGAATTCCGGCGGCGATCTCGCTCCGCACAATACTGGGCGTCTCGAAGGACGCCAAGATCCACTGTCAATCAATCGCGACACTGGGGCCATCGACGTTGATCGTGTGTCGAGCCGATCGAGTATGCCAAACGGTGGCGAAGGCGCCTTCAATCGAGGCCATGCAACGGGTCGCGTCGAAGCTGGTCCGAATCGTTCGGGAGCGTTCAATCGAGGCAACGCAACGGGTCGGATCGGAAACTCGCCGTCGGCCAGTTCTGGCGCGTTGCGTCTTGAACGCGAGGCGGCAGAGGAAGCGGCCGAAGAGGTCGCCGAATTGGCCGCAAGTCGAGCAAGTCGCGCGGCCGCGCGTCAAGGCGTCGACGCGGCTGTTCCGGATGAAGCCGTCGCGCGAAGACTCGGTGGCTACTTACGGAGGGCGTTGCCGGCCGTGGGCATGGCGACGGGCGTCGGCTTGGTTTACGGCGCCATCACCTACGGACCGGAACTGCTGGACGTCTACGATACCGTCCGGTTCCTCGACGAACAGATTGACGCGATCAACGCGCGTCGAGCCTGGATGAATCGGATCAGCCAACTGCGGCAGAATCGCGATGCGGAGATTCGCCAGCTGGAACAAGTGATTCGACAAGCCCTTGCGGAAGGAAGCGACGCCGCTGTCCGCAATCCCGATGGCAGCCTGCCCACAGAGCAAGAGTTGGTCAATATCATGCGGGCGAATGTCCTGGAAGGCCGACCGCCGCTGTTCGGCGTCTTGATGAGCCGCAATCCAAACGATCCTATCCCGAATTTAGATACGGCCTTGACGGAAGCTCGGAAACTGCTGGCGGAAGGCCAGAGTGCCGAACGGGCGTTGCGGCAAGCCCTGGAAGATGCCGCGCAGCGCGAACAGGAACTCCGCGAACGCATCGCCGATGTCGAAGGTGTGCTGAATTCAAGTCCCGACGGTTTTGACGACCTGAAGAAAGGCGTCGAGAAACTGGAGAAGCTGCTCGAACAGGCAAAAGACTTGACGACGCCAGAGCCCGAGGACCTGGATCGGTACGTTAAAGACATGGAGAAGCGGGCGAAGTCTATTTGCGAACAACTTGCAAAATACGCTGCCGCCCCTGCTAGTTCCACTTCGGAGATGGATCAGACCGACGTGTTCAAAGCTGCATCGTCCAAACACACATTGATGTGGAGTGCGAGAGCTGGGTTCTATTCTCAACACATGCTCGATTACACTTTTCGATCTGATTTGCGAGATGCAAAGGAACAAATTGAAGACTTAGCTCCTAATCTCGCCCAATGTCTCGACCTGCTGCCAACCGAGGAGCAAAGTCGGCGCGAACTGGCTGCTGAATTGCGTGCTTTGCAAACATTGCGAGATTCGTTAGAGACCTCGAAACGGAATCAGGATCTGCGCCCCGGCGGCCGGATCAAAGGCGGCATCCGGCGATTGCTGGAACCCTATTGGCGCGATGGCCGAGCGGCGGGCGTGATTCGTGATTCAGAAGCCTTGGCAGTCGACTTGGATTTTTCACCGAGTGGTAATTTTTTTGAGTGGGTGGACCGAGCCGCTCGTGTGGATGAGCAACTCGAAGAGATGGCACGTTCGGTGGTGGGTGATCCAGACTCACCACAGGACATTCGGGATGAAGCGAGGAAGCTGATCGAGCGGGCTCGCAATGCGGTCAAGAAAGTCGATGAATTGTTGGCGGAACACGATCAGCTCAAGGAGGACCTCGATGATGGGTTCTCGTCACTGAATATCGAAAGGGACCCGGCGTATGCCCATTTGCGGCAAGGTCATCAGTGCATGACGAAACTGGCAGCGTTAGACCGCGAGTCCCGGGCAGATTCTTTTGCAGACCTGTTCGTTGCCGCAGATCCGCCTGAGTCATCTGGCCTCGTTCCCACTGTGCCGCGTTTGGCGGTGAACGGACGTCAGCGATACACGTCCCAGGGACCGGCGCAGTCCGTGCTGTCGGCCAATTCAAACCGGAGGCCGCGGACGCCAAACAGCAACGCCGATGTGACTCCGACACCTGACGGATTGACCGTCTTGGTGCCGGATGTGCTGGGGCTGAGTGCGATTGAGGCAAGACGAAAGCTACTGGCGTCACGGCTGAGTCCCAAGCTCCTTTTAGGCATACCCGCTCCTTCCTATCCGCAGGCGTTTCAAGTTTACAAGCAGGCCCCGGAATCGAATGTGAGAGTTCCGGTCAAAACGGAAGTGGTCATTACGATCTACGACAAAACCGAAACGCCCAGTGGCCAGATGACCGTGCCCGATGTGACTGGGCTGCCCGCCGGTCAGGCCAGCCAGCAATTGACGGCGGCCGGGCTGACACCGAAATTGCAACTTGGTAAAGCGGCGGGCGAAGGCGAGACGCCTCATCGTGTTTACGAGCAATTGCCGGCGGCGGGAAGTCCGGCCGCCGCGGGTGACGAGGTGAGTGTCACCATTTACGACACGGGGGAAATCGCGGCTAACTCAGAACCGGGCTCGGCGCCCGATCCTGAGAGCACGCTCCCCAGTCGCCCGACACCGAGTCAGCCGTTGCCCGCGCGACCGACTCCCAATACGTCGGCCGCGAGTCCCTCGTTGCCGGCGCGACCGATTCCGTCGCAACCAGCTCGCAACACGCAGCCCACTCCACCGCGCGCTACCACACCGCCAACGCTGGCGGGAAGCTGGAAGTGCAGTTGCGGTGCGACATGGGTGTTTACACAAAATGGAAATCAAGTGTCCGGACATGAATCGGACGGCAGTTGGACTCGGTCTCTTAACGGTACATTTGACGGCAAGATCCTGCGTTTCACATGGAGCAGCAATCGCGAGGCGGAGACAGGTGGCCCATCTGGCGGCGGCGCCTTCGCCTTTGATCCACACCTGACCAAAGCCAACTGGCAAATGACCAACAATCGCGGGCAATCTTGGTCCGGCAACGCGACGAAGTCCGAGGCCACGACCCGTTCGTCCAGCGGCCCGCTGCGGACGTTTACCAAAGCCGGCCTCAACATCAACAACCGTACGGGCGAGGCGCTGCAGCTGACCATTCGCTATCGAAGCGATGTGTCAGGCCAATGGCAGTGGCATGCAGCACAAGTCACCATTCCCGCTGGATACAGTGGTCCCTTGCGTCATCCGAACGGCCAAATCCTCGCAGCCAGCCGTATGCAAATCACAACCGTGGGAGCATCCGGACACCGATACAATGCGTTTGACCAATCGCTCGTCCCCAACAGCGGCAAATACGATGGTCGACAACTCGGGATGAGCAATTTGAACTTCGAGCGAGTGCGTTAATGACACGGTCGGATTGTGATGGTAGCCATCACGCTCCGCGTGATGGGGCCTTCTTCAGGCCGCGGTGGACAACACAGGCATCCCACGCCCTTCGCTGAGGCTCAAGATTGCGTCACTCGACGTACCACGATTTTTCACAGCCTTGAAGCGAAAGGCGACTATCTCAAAGGAGAACTGCAACGATGCAACGGAGATATGTGTTGGCCGTGTGCGGCGCCATGACTCTCCTGGCCACCTCTGTGTCGGCCGAAGAGATCAAGGGAACCGTGGCCACGGTCGACGGTAAGAAGCTGATTGTATCAAGCGATTCCGAATACCTTCCCGCCGTGGGTGATCGCATGACGATCTCGGTCGAAATTCCCGGCGTCGGACCAGCGGAAGTTGGAGTCGCCAAGGTAACCGGTGTTGACAACCAGCGGATTGAAGCCGAAATCCAACAAGCTTCGGGACGTGTCGCGGTTGGGCATGAAGTGACCATTACCTCCAATTCTCCTCGCAAGCGGAACGTGGGCACGTCGCAGGGAACGCCCATCATTGGTGTGGTCCTTTACGACCTCTTGCTTGATGACGCTTCGCAAGTCTTTGTCCAGGCGGTACTCCCAGGCAGCCCGGCGGAAAGCGCGGGATTCCAGCGCGGGGATCGCGTTGTGCGATTCGAAGGCGAGGTGGTGACGTCGGAGCCCGATCTGATGAAGTCCATTGCCGCGACGACCGAAAAGGGACAAATGACCGTTACGTTCGACATCGAACGACATGGCGAGCAGATTCAGTTGGCGGTCACGAAGACACCCGTTCCGCTCGATCACGTTTTCGCTCGGCTTCATGAGTTGGATGAACAAGGCGTTGCTTGGGCCGAGGTGCTGTTAGCTTTTAATCCCCAATACTCCAACAATCCCAGCAACCGGCAACTGAGCAACTGGCTCCGGGAAGCAGCCGAACACGGGTCGGTCCTGGCCGCGCGTAAATTGGCCATGGACTACCAATTCGGCGCCAACGATTGGTTGCAGGGAGCGACCAAGGCGATGCCTTCTGGGGAAGATGGCGACACGAGGGACGGCGACAACGAGGCGTCTGAATCCGAAGAAGCGTTCTTGGGAGTGTCCGTCCAGGACCTCAACGCGGAACTGGCGAAGACGTTTCGTTACGACGGATCGGACGGCGTCTTGGTTAGTGGTGTCATTCCTCAAAGCCCAGCGGTTCAAGCTGGCTTGAAAGCTGGTGACATCCTCGTGCGTTGGAAAGGCGAGCCATTGCGAAGCACCAGCCAGTTTGCCGGCATGGTCGCCACCGCTGCCGTGGGAGTCGATGTTGACTTGGTCGTTTTTCGCAGCGGCGAGTCAAACGTAGTCACAGTCCGACCAACTAGAAAGCAATCGCTCGGTGGAAGCGAACGTAGCGTCGCGATCAACTACGAAGAAGCGGAGAAGTGGTATAAGTACCTGATCGATGTGCGGCGACCACCGGATCGGCAAGGAGATCGTCTGGAAGAACTGCTATGGGCCGCCGCCCTGACGCAACGGGCGATACTGTACGAGCGAGGTCAAGGAGTCGAGCAAGACTTAGAGTTGGCCGAGAAGTGGTACCGCCAAGCCGTCGACCGCGGCTTGCCCTACGCCGCGCGACAACTGGGCCGCTATTACGAACTCGCGAAGCGACACGAGGCGATCGACGCCTACTACCAAGCGGCCGAAATGGGCTCCGTGCGTGCCTACGCGGACATCGGCTACTTGTGTCTGACCGGAACATTGGTCGAGAAAGACCACGAGTTGGGTTTACAGTGGATGCAGCGTGCTATGGACGCAGGCAGTGGTTATGCGGCCTATCGGTTGGGAGTTATCTACGTTGAAGGCCTCGGTGGTGCCGTCGATCGTCGGAAAGGAGAAGAGTACCTGCGGAAGGCCATGCAAGCCAAATATCCCGACTCCGCCGCTCGCGAGTACTTGCGCAAGGCAGGGATTTACGAATAGACCTCGCCGATGTCGACGAACGATCGCAGGAGATTTAGGATGTCCGGGCTTCGGTTTAGTTTGAAACCTCTACTTGTCGTGACCGCGTGGGTTGCAGTGATTTTGATGGGAATGCGAAGTCTGGCACCCACCGAGTTTCGCGAAGGGCGTGCTTAAGTTGTGAGTGAGCTTGTTGGACGCACTGAGTGAGTGAAACAAGGCGAGCTCACAACTCTGGCTACCCGGGAGGAATATCTGTCGAAGTCCAGGCTTTAGCCGCTCGCCAGCGTCTCGCCAGAACCGGCTAAAGCGTGAACTCCAACGAGAACTTTCTGCGACCGTGTCGCGACACTGTGGAACATCGAGATTGCCGAGGCGGAGTTTCCATCTTGCTCCAAACGCGATCTGCAATACGCTTGTGGTAGATGGAATCGCCGACAAAAACAGGAGCTGGCCAGCCGCGGCGGTTACCGTGGACACTCGCGGCATCTTCTTGGTGCATGTTGTTTACTTCTATGGAACCTCAATAATGAGCGGAACTCGCGTTGTTGCTGTCTTGATTTTGTTAGTTCAAATGACCTGCTTTGTGAGCTCCACGGATGCGGCGGAACAAGGGGAACAAATCGGTCCGCTGCTGAAAACCGATATCGAGTTCGCCCAAATCGGCGATGTCAGTCTCACGTTGGACGCGTTCGTGCCGAAAGGACATGGGCCACTGCCGACCTGCATCTTGGTTCATGGCGGTGGATTTATGCGGGGCGACAAGCAGAGCTACATCAAACCGCTGTTCGAGCCGCTCAGCAAGGCGGGCTTCGTGTGGTTTACGATCAACTACCGCTTGGCTCCACAGCATCGTTGGCCGGCATGTGCCGAGGATGTTGACGCCGCGATTCGCTGGGTAAAGGCGCACGCGAAGCAGTACAATGTCGATACGAACCGGATCGCGCTGATCGGCGAGTCTGCTGGCGGGCATCTCGTGTCCTATGCTGGAGCAAAGGCGCAAGACGACACGCGCGTCGCGGCGGTCGTCCCGTTCTACGCGCCACACGATCTCGAGTTCCAGGTGAAGCACCGCAACATGCTCGGCGAGTCGATGACCGCACTCTTGGGGTTGACTGAGTTGAATGACGACGCCTGGAAACGGTTGCGTGAGGTCTCGCCCAGCAGCTATGTCCATCCAGGGATGCCGCCGTATTTGCTCGTCCACGGCGACCAGGACCCGACCGTGCCGTTCGAACAATCCAGGCGATTCCAAAAGCAGATGAAAGATGCGGGCAATTCCTGCGACTTGCTCACGATTCCCAACGGCGTTCACGGCATGGGAGGCTGGGACAAGCTGAACTCTGACTACAAGGAACAGCTTGTCGCGTGGTTGAGTAAGACGTTGCAAGTCAACGACAGCCTTTCCGTCTCCGAGCAACTCGAGGAACTCGGCGCTCAGGTGACTCAGACGGATGGAATCATCACGAAGGTCTCCTTCAAAGATTGCTCGCGGCTGGGCGATGCCGAGTTTCGACTGCTCGGGCAACTTCGCGAACTCCAGAGTCTGACCCTGTTTGGGCAATGCAAGGGGCTGACGGATGAGACGCTGTCGCATCTTTCCGGACTGTCCCAACTCGAAGAGTTAGGAACGGACCGTATCCAGGTGAGCGACGCGGGCCTCGCCAAGCTGACCACGCTAACCAAGCTACGGTCGCTGTCATTCTTTCATCCATCATTCGGAATGAAGGGCTTCGACGGATCGGGTTTCGCGGCATTGAAAAGTCTGCCCAATTTGGAACGCCTGACGATCGCCGGCACGCCATTCAACGACCTGGGGATGGCGGCCGTGGCAGAGATCAAGCAGCTGCGAGAGTTTCGCACTTGGCACACTTACCAAACACAGGCCGGAAACGAGTCGCTCACGAAACTGCCGAAACTCCGATCGCTGTGGTTGGGGCAACGCCTGCGACGGTACGATGGCGGCTCGAACGCAGTTAGCCTTGATGATTCGACCTTTGGCACGTTGTCAAAGCTTACGACGCTGGAGTCGCTGACGCTCGATGAAGCTCGACTTTCGTTACCCGCGCTGCAACGCCTGAAGGAATTGCCACGTTTGAAGAAGCTGACACTCCGTCGCATCGACATTCCGGCGACGGACATCGAGACGTTGCGCACGAGTCTGCCTACGGTCGCAATTGACTGGAATCCGCTGACCGATGAAGAACGCACGCAGCTGGAGACGTTTCTAAAATAATGGAAGTGGATGACATTTCCCACGTCCGGGGACCGCGAGATTCGACCCGCATCCTCAGAGCGAACTTTGTAAGCACTCCACAGACGCCGATAAGCACAACGAGAGAAGAGACTACTGCAATCGATACAGCGCCTTATCCGTACGCAGGATGAGCGCGTTGTCGACCGCTGCTGCCGTAGCCAACATCTCACCGTCAAGTTTATTGATCGCCAACCGCTGATACTTCTTGTCCGCTTCGACCACCGTCGTTGTTCCGTCTCGATCAAAGAAGTAGATGCGTCCGTCGGCATAAAACGGCGAGGCCCAGAAATGCTTGCCAATTCGCTCCGTCCAATGGGCTTCACCTGTGTTGGCATCCAGACACGAGGCAATACCCTGGTCGGAAACAAAGAAGATCATGTCACCAACAACCACAGGCGACGAGACGTTAGGGACTTGTTTGGTATAACGCCAAGCAATCTCCGCTTGCTGGTGGCCGCCTTCCTTGCCAACTCGGACAGCCAACATTCTCGCCTTCATGTATCCCGTCGCGATGTAAAGCAACTCGTTTCCAGCCACGGGCCGCGCCGCGTTTGAGAACCCAAGCTCACCGTAATTCAGTCGCCACAGTTCTTTACCGTTATCCAGATCGTATCCATAGACCCAGTCCGCCCCTGGCGACACAAGTTGAAGCTCGCCGTTCACTTCCGTCACCAAAGGAGTCGCGTATGACTTCTTCAGTTGTGGATTGTCGTTCAACTTGCCTGATCGCTTCGTCTTCCAGTTGATTTCACCGGTGTCCTTATTCAAGGCGACAACGTACTGCTCATCGATCCCATCACAGTGAATGAACAGCTGGTCTTGCCACAGCACGGGTGAGCTGCCAGGTCCATTCTCGTGTTTCACGCGCAAATTGCGATTCGTCCAAAGAACCTTTCCAGATTCGGTATCAAGACAGGCGATGCCGCAAGAGCCGTAGTGACAATAAAGGTGCCCGTTTTCAAGTACCGGTGATGGCGTTGCGTACGTGTTCTCTCGATGAATAAAGTCCGGATCCTGCTCGGAGAGTACTTCGATATCGCGAAGCAATGTTCCACTGTCGAGGTCAACGCAGACGGCACGCAGACTCACGAACTTGGAGATAATTAGTGGTTGCGAATTGGTGGTCGTTTTCCGCCGCCGCTCCGCTTCTTCCTCACTGGCTGGCTCGTCGTGTGCTGTGGTCAACCAAATCCGTCTGTTTTCAATGACGGGTGTCGACCAGCCACGCCCCGGGACGTTTGTTTTCCACACAACACCCGTCCCTTCGCTCCAGTGAACCGGTAGGTTCTTTGCCTGCGAGATGCCTTGCCCCGTCTCTCCTCGCCACTCGGGCCAACGATCGGCAGCACGCATGCTATCCGTCGACAGGATGAACGCAGCGATAAGACAAAGGACTCGGTACATCAGACAACTCCATGTTTCTGGATTGAGGAAAGTTCCAACGCGCGTTTCAATGCAACCGCGTGGAATCAAGGTTACCTGGATCAACGCAGGAAGCAAAGACGACGCTGCCTTTTGCCCATATGCCGATGACGAAAAAGGTCTGTTCGCGATAGGGCGACAGTTGACGACTTGGAAACCGGGTTGGCGGAATTCGGGACTCGCCAGCGTCAACGAAGGACGTTCGCAGCATAAATCCAATTCCCGGCTGAGTATCGGGCCCTTTTGTACGTGGTGCTTGTCCCTAATGGCCGGGAAACTTGAGGACGGGCTCCAATCACTCGCCCAATGTCGACTTCTTTCGCAGCATGTGGTGATAGTGCTGAGCAAACCGGTGAGCTTCATCGCGTACGTATTGCAACAGCCGCAGGGCGAATGCGTGGCGACTCAAGCGTAATGATTCTGATTCCCCCGGTCGAAAAATCTCTTCCTCACGCTTCGCAAGCGATATTAATGTCGGAGGTTGAACCTGCTGGTCTCGAAAGGCAGCAAGCGCCGAGTTTAACTGCCCCTTGCCCCCATCAATCAGAACGATGTCGGGAAACATCTCTGCCTGATCCGACATCCGCTTGTAACGACGAGCCACGACCTCATAGATACTGCGGAAGTCATCGACCCCTTCGACTTCGCGAATCTTGTAGCGGCGATAGCCGGGTTTAAAAGGCAAACCATCGATAAACTGCACGACGCTGGCGACCGTTTGTCCGCCACCGAGATGTGCAATGTCGATGCCTTCGATTGTTCGAGGTGTGCTGTCAAGTTTCAACACCTTGCGCAAGCCGCTCAACCCTTTCTTGGGATCGATATAGAAGACTTCCGGTTGAGCATGTGTATCCAGTTCGCCGCGCTGGTCCAAAGTCTCCAGCATCTTGATCTCGTCGCGCAGCCGTGCTGCCTTTTCGAACTCCAACAACTTCGCCGCCGCTTCCATCTCCTTAACCATCTGCTTCAGCAACGAATCGCGTTTGCCATCCAGAAACATCTGCAGGCGGCGAATATCTCGTCGATACTCTTCCTTGCTGATACGCATGTTACAAGGCACCGTACACTGATTGATACTGGCGAGCAGGCACGGACGAAACCACTTCCAGCGCTCATCTCCTTCGTCGATATCCAATGAGCAGGTTCGGAACTTGAAGATGCGTTGCAATACCTGTACCGCTCCCCGTAAGTCGCCAGCGTTGGCGAAGGGACCGTACAGTTTGACGCCGCGGTCACGAGGCTCTCGTGTTACTTCGACCCGAGGGAAGTCCTCTCGCGTCGTTATCATTAGATAGGGAAACGTCTTGTCATCCTTAAGCTCTTTGTTGTGCTTGGGCTGGATGTCCTTGACCAGTCGCGACTCCATCAGCAACGCGTCGACTTCGCTATCACACTCGATGTAATCAATGTCACAGATCTCGTGTACCCAATCTGCCGTGCGCCATTCTTCTTTGGCACCCTGCAAGAAGTAGCTACCGGCGCGCGATCGGAGATTCTTTGCCTTGCCGACGTAGATCACCCGGCCGGCCAGATCTTTCATCAAGTAGACGCCCGGAGTCTGGGGAAACTCGCGCACCTTGGCCGCCGCTCGTCGATTGCCATAATCTCCATCGGACGAAGGGGCATTCGATTCAGAAGGACTGAGGTCGGGTTCAGCATCAGGCATAGGGGCTCACTTGCGGTTTACGGCAATTCTAGTCGGACAACGAAGCCTGAGAAGCTCAGTCTCTGGCGATTGCCAGTCGATTTGCAGTCTTCGATTTGCTTGCAGGCTCGCTTGCACAGCGATATGATCAGTGGCAGAGTCGACGGGGGCCGGCCCGATCTGTTCGTTTCGAGCATCGCATTCGCGTTGTGCTTTATGAACGATATGTAGGAGGATACCTCATGTCTTGGCGCTCACTCACAATCGCTGCCTGTTTATCGATCTTAGTCATTGAATTCACCGACAACGTCGCCAGCAAAGCGGTAGCGTCCGATCGTGAAGCGGCCCAACAACTCGTTGCCGAGGCACTTCACCGAGAGATTTATGGATTGCAAGCGGATCGAGACCGCCTGCTCACTGAGGCGATTCAGGCTGATCCCGACTACGCCCCCGCGAGATGGCATCACGGGTTTGTTCTCGTTGGTGCTGACTGGTCACGAGTTTACGAATCGCCAGGAATCATCGGCACCGATTCGCTGCTTGCGACGTATCGAAAACACCGCGAAGAATTGGGGGATACACTCGATGGTCACTGGGAACTCGCCGAATGGTGCCGTGAGCGAGGAATGCCCGACCAGCGGCGCGCACATTTGACGCGAGTGCTTGATTTTGATCCCAATCATGAGGAAGCACGCACAGAACTTGGCTTCCAGCTATCCAACGGTCAGTGGATTCACACGGAGGAACTCCTCCGACAATCGGAGCGAGAGTCGTCGCGTCAAGAGGCTCTTGAGGCTTGGCGAGAGAGGATGCTTGCCCTGCGAGCGGATCTTGGCCACTCGAGTCTTGAGACACGATTGCGAGCCGCATCGGCGATTCGATCCATCACATCTGCCGCAGCGATTCCGGCCGTCGAGGAATGCATCTCGACTCATAGTCAAACGGCTTCGATGCTCGCATTGGAAGCGATTGCGAGCATGCCCGAGCAAGATGCTGTCGACTCAATCATTCGGCACTCAGTTTTTTCACCTTGGCCCGAAGTGCGGGATGAAGCTTCCCTCCGATTGAAGTCACTACCCCACGAACGGTTCGTCCCGCGGTTGCTGGCCGAAATGTACACGCCGCTCGAATCTCGGACGGCCGTACGACAGGTAAATGGGCGGCTGTTTTATCAGCACGCGTTCGCCCGCGAAGGCCAAGACCAGCGGCAAGTGCTCTTTTTCAACTCGATCTACCGACGGCGTGTCATTCCCGGTGCTAACGGAAACGAAACACTCTCTCGAGCGTTCGCAGATTCCTTTGCGACCGCAGTTCAACTACAGCAGTCGGCCCAGCAGCAAAATGCCTTCACAACATTGCTCAACGAGCGCATCGCTCGCGTCTTGAACCTCGCGACGCAACAGAACCTTCCCGCCAACCCACAAACATGGTGGCAATGGTGGAACCAGCAGAACGACGTCGCCATCCAAGGACAAAAACAAACGCAACAGCAAACTCTCACTCGGCAAGTCGTAGTGTCCGATCAGTCACCTTCGAGCGTGGCCTCGGACGGAGCACAGTCGCAAGGCTCGCCTCGCCCACAGCGCGTCGAGTGTTTTGCAGCGGGAACACTTGTGTGGACCAGTTCCGGCCAAATGCCCATCGAAGCAATCCAAGTCGGTGACGTTGTCCTTTCGCAGGATGTCGAAACGGGCGAGTTAGCCTACAAGCCGGTGGTGCGAACAACGATCCGTCCAATGGAGCCGTTAATCAAAACGCGTGTGGGTAACGATGCATTTGAAACCAGCGGCGGACACTTATTCTGGGCATCCGGTCAGGGATGGTCGAAGGCTCGCGATCTCGAGTCTGGCGTTTTGCTGCATACCATCAAAGGCACCGTCCCCGTGTTGTCCGTGGAGAGCGGAACAGTCGCCCAGACCTATAATCTTGTCGTCGCTGACTTCAACACCTACTTTGTCGGAGCGGGCAAGGTCCTTTCCCACGACGTTACAGATCGGCAACCGACCACGAAGCTTGTGCCAGGACTCGCGGCTTATTGATTACGAAGGATCTAGACTCGCGCGTTCCCTACGGCTTACGAGCTGTTTCATCCCCATGCAGATGATGCTCGACGACATACGAGTCGATTACCTCTGAGCCCTGCTGGGGCGGGTCGCCTGAAAATGAAGTTTGCACCTTGAAGCTGCCCTTGAACTTGTTCACGAGCCAGCGTCGGTACAGATGGCGTGTGACGGGAAACAACAGCGAGAAGCCGAACAGATCGGTGAGTATCCCTGGTGTGAGCAAAAGCGCTCCCGCAACAAAGATCAAAGCTGCATCGATCAATGAATCGGTCGGCATTCGGCCCGCAGACAATGACTGCTGAATCTTGTAATACGTCTTGATTCCCTGAGAGCGGGCGAGCCAAGTCCCGAGGATGCCGGTTGCAACGACCAGGATCAAGGTGTGAACCCATCCCCTCACGTCGGCGATTTTCAACAGTAGCGCCAATTCAACGAATGGCACAACGATGAACAGCACTAAGAGATAGAACAGCACAAGTCATTTCCTCGGTTCGAATCAGCTTATCGAACCAATCATAGAGGCCTGCCGCAGTCAGGCAATGCGTCGCGTCTTATTAGCTCTTCGTAATGGTCTCGTCCAGGTTCAGCAATATGTTCGCGATGAAGAACCAAGCGGCGACTTCCCGAGCATCTCCCAACGAATCGGCTCGCGCGCCCAGCAAAGACCTCGCTTCATCCGGCGACAATTCAAAACGCTCGCGTTCTCGTCGAAATACTTCGGCCAAGTGCCGCAGTTCCTCGGATGTTGCTGTGCGGGCTGCACACAGCTTGACGGCAAAGGCAACACGGTCTTCGACGGACTTCAAATCTTGAGTATTCGCGATCCGCTCGGCCAACGCGATCGCCATCTCGACATACGCGGGATCGTTCATCAGCGTCAGGGCTTGGAGTGGTGTATTCGTTCGCGGTCGGTTGACGACGCAGGACGCACGATCCGGCGCATCGAAATTGATGAAACTCGGATACGGAGCGCTACGCCGCCAGATTACATAGATGCCGCGTCGGAACCGGTCGTTACCGGTCGAAGTATCGTACTTCGGTTCATTTCGGCCCACATGCCGCCAGATATTCGGTGGCTGAGGCGGAAAGATCGGCGGGCCCGCCATCTTATAGGACAGCAGGCCTGCGATGGCCAAGGCATTATCTCGAACTGTTTCGGCGGGCAAGCGGAATCGTGGGGCGCGTGCGTAAAGCTTGTTGTATGGATCCAGCTTTTGCAGTTCGGGCGTGAGTCGCGAAGATTGCTGATACGTTGCCGACAAGACGATCTGCCGATGCACATGCTTCATCGACCAACCGCTATTCATCAACTCCATCGCCAGCCAGTCGAGCAATTCGGGATGTGTGGGACGTTCTCCCTGCGTGCCAAAGTCTTCCAAGGTGGCAACAATGCCTTGCCCAAAGATTTCGGCCCACCAGCGGTTGACCGCAACGCGAGCTGTCAATGGATTTTCGCGGCTCGCAAGCCACATCGCCAAATCACGACGATCCTGCGATTCAACATCCGCCAACTCCGGCAACGCTTCAGGCGTACTCATCGTCACCGGCTCGCCTTGATCCAGAAAGCTACCGCGTTTAAAGACCGTTGTCTTGCGAGGCTCTGCCTGCTCGATCATGACAAGCGTCGTGGTCGGTTTGATCGCGTCTACTTTCTTTTGCAACTCCGCTACTTGAACGCGTAACCGTTTGATCGACGGATCGAGTTCTGTGAAGTATTCGTCCAGCTCTTGTCGCTGCTTAGCATTTCGCTTGTCCGAAGGTCGTTTCAGAATTGTGGCAATTGTCTCAGGCAGATCGGATTTGTTGGGCGCACCTGTCATCGCGGAGAGCCTCATCCGCCCGATTGTCCGACCACCGCCATAGTGCTGATCGAGTGTGAACGTCAGTGTCGCACTGCCCTCGAAGGCAATCGGCTTCTCCGTCAAGAACCTCGCCTCGTGCGGCTTGCCAAACTCCGGGTTGATCGCCCAACCAGTCTTAGCATCTCCGTCGATCGCGCCAGCAACATCCCAACCCTTCTGTGAAAAGTCGGCCGACGGACTGTGCAGCTTTACGATCGTCTGCGATCCGCTGCCGCCACCGTGCGACTCGGCGGCGACGGTAAACTCGTGCAGGATGAAATTCGGTCGTGTGTAACGTCCGGGGCCCGTGTCCGGAAGCGACGAATCGGTCAGCGTCTCTAACTTGAAACCTGTGATATCGTGTACCGTGGTGTCAACGACAATCGTGTAGATATCGCTGTCCGGCAGTGTCCCTCCGATCAAAATCGACTTATCGTCGAGCAACGTGTGGGAAGCTCCCCCGCTGGATTCGAATGATGCGATATCCAATACGTGCCACTGTGCGGTATCTTGTTGAGCAGCGGCCTGCTGCTGTTCCCATTCACCCAGCATTTTCAATCGTTCAGCAACGAGCGGTTTAAGCTGCTCGCGTAATGCCGCAATTTGGGTTTCCAGCTGCTCGCGTTCGTCGCACTGCGTTTCGGATAAAGGCAGATCCATTTTGGGACCCACGAACTCGTATGTGACGCCGTTCCCATCGACTTCCAGGGGCGTGTTGTTGAAGTAGGCGAACAGCTGGTAGTAGTCGCGCTGCGTGAACGGATCGTATTTGTGGTTATGGCACTGGGCGCATTCGATGCTTGACCCGAGCCAGACCGTTCCCGTTGTGTTCACGCGGTCGATGATCTGGTTGACACGATTCTCTTCTGGGTCAACACCGGCCTCGACGTTACAGGTCGTCAAACGGCTGAAGCCCGTCGCGATTCGTTGGGCAATCGTCGGCTCCGGCAAGAGATCGCCAGCCAGCTGTTCCAGCGTGAATTGATCGAATGGCATGTCGGCATTCATCGCGTTGATGACCCAATCGCGATACGGCCATACTTCGCGATATTGATCCGCTTGATAGCCGTTGCTATCCGCGTATCTGGCAGCATCCAGCCAAGGACGAGCCCACCGCGGTCCATACTGGGGCGAGGCCAGCAGTCGGTCGACAACTTGTTCGTATTTATCGACCCGTTTGCTTTCGACAAAGTCGTCGACTTCTTCGACCGATGGCGGAAGCCCGATCAGGTCGAGATAGACGCGGCGCAGCAGCCGGGCATCTTCGGCTCGCTCCGATGGATGGAGCTTCCTCGCATCAAGCTGGTGCAACACGAACGCATCGATAGGCGTTCGCACCCAACCCGGTTGGCTCACCTCGGGCACAGTCGAAGCCGCGGGTGGAACGTACGCCCAATGCGATTCAAGCTCGACTTCGGCGCCGACGCCATCGGGCCAGACCGCACCTTCGTCGATCCAGCGAACAATGATCGCGACTTCTTCTCCAGAGAGCGGTTCGTCGTCGAGGGGCATCCGTTCGACATCTCCAACACCTGCAAGAAACTTATAGAGCAAACTCTCTTTGCCCTTGCCAGATTCGAATAGCGGTCCGGAGATGCCACCCCGGCGAACGATCGACCGTGCATCCAGCCGCAACTGGCCCTCCTGTTCGTC
Organism: Planctomycetaceae bacterium; assembly: GCA_020638995.1. Classification (GTDB taxonomy): domain Bacteria; phylum Planctomycetota; class Planctomycetia; order Pirellulales; family Pirellulaceae. The sequence continues at coordinate 659,418 of JACKHM010000004.1, read as the reverse complement.
CGGTCCATGACATGAATAACACCTGGCTGAAAAGATCGGCTCGACGTCACGCACAAAGTCGATCCGATTGGGCGAAGACGTTGAGTCATCAGCCAGGGCGGGGATGGGCACCGTCAGGGCAATGCCCAAGGTAACAATGACGCGATAGGCGAATTCTGAATTCGGCATAGTAAGGCGGGATAGTTGGGGAGTGAGCAGTTGCAACCACGCCACGGGATTACTCTACTATTAAACCAGATGCTCCGTGCAAGTGCCACAGAGAGTGTTGGCCCAATCGTTTGTAGCGAAACAATAGAGTCGAAATTCCATCCATGAAACTGACACGTAGGAAATTCAGTTTGATCGGTGCGGCCTCCCTGGCGGGATTACCAGCGGCAATCACACCGTGGTTTAGCGTCGCCGAGCAGTCCCAAAATGGAGACCGGATCAAGAACGATTTCACCAATGAAGTCGGCATCACGACGTCGTCGCTCTCGGGACATCTCGTTGCAAGACCCGGTCCTGGCCAGTTCTCGATGCTTGAGCTCCCAAGGGTCATGCGGGACGAACTCGATATGCGAGTTATCGATTTGAATACCAGTTCGCTTGCGTCAACCGACGAAGCCTACTTGGACCAGTGCCGCGAGGCTGCCGAAAAGGCGGGTTGCGTGTTTACAAATCTAAAGATGAATCAACGTGATTTGGACATGAACAGTCTCGATGAAGCAACTCGACGCAAGGCGATCGATATCTATAAGAGCTCAATCGATGCGGCCTCGCGACTAGGCTGCCGCTGGGCCCGCCCATTGCCCTTGCCCGAAATGCCCGACTGGAGAATCCACGTCGCGAGCTACCAGGAACTTGCCGAATACAGCGCCCGGAAGAATGTTGAGATGCTCGTCGAGAACTACGGTTGGATGCAAGGCGATCCGGAGTCTGTCGTCAAACTGGTTAAAGCCGTCGGTCGAAACGTAGCAGCTTGTCCCGACACCGGCAACTGGAACGACAACGATATCCGTTACGCCGCGCTCGCCAAAACATTTCCCTCGGCAGTCACGTGCGATTTCAAGGCCAGGACACTCGGCCCAAATGGCGAGCATGAAGCATACGATCTTCGCCGGTGCTTCGAAATAGGCTGGACGGCCGGATTCCGCGGGCCGTGGTGCCTGGAACATGCCAATCGCGATCGCAGGACGCTGTTCCGCGAGTTGGCGTTGTTGCGGGACAGTATACGAGAGTGGACTGCTGCCGCAGCGGCATAATGTTCGACGAGCATGTGCTATTTTCGAGGACACATGGTACGATAGGGGCGACATACCCGCCACGATTTACGCTCCAAGTTATCAACGCCCGCCGGAGCACTGCCGCATGCTACCACGCCTCTTCCTCTTAACGATCGCCGTCGCCCAGGTTGCAAAATCCGCGACCTTCGGCGCGGAGTTCGATTCTGCGACACTGGATTTTTTTGAGAAGAAGATCCGCCCCGTATTGGCCGAAAAGTGCTACGAGTGCCATTCGGCCAAAGCAAAAGAGGCGGGTAAGCTAAAGGGTGGCTTGACGCTCGACAGTCGTGAGGGGTGGCACGTCGGCGGCGATACAGGTCCCGCCATTTCACCGGGCAAGGTCGAAGACAGTTTGCTGATCGAGGCGATTCGATACGGCGAAGATGCATACCAGATGCCGCCGGATGGCAAGTTGGCCGCCAGCGTAATCGCCGACTTTGAGAAGTGGGTCGCAATGGGAGCACCCGATCCTCGCGATGCCTCGCCAAGTGCCGCCCCAGAGCGCGCAATTGACTGGGAAAAGGCTAAGGGTTACTGGTCCCTCAAGCCGCCGACGCGCCACGATCCACCGACAGTGACGGATTCGTCTTGGTTGTCTACGACAATCGATGCGTTTGTCCTGGCGGCCATGGAAGCCAAGGGCCTGTCCCCCGCCGTAAAAGCCGACCGCCAGACGCTACTTCGTCGAGCCTGCTTCGATTTGACAGGCCTGCCGCCGACCATCGATCAACAAAACGCTTTCCTTAACGACCAGTCGCCCGAAGCGTACCGCAAACTGATCGATCAGTTGCTGGAATCGCCTCACTACGGCGAGCGTTGGGGACGGCATTGGTTGGATGTGGCAAGATATTCCGAGGACAACACGAACATGGGTCCGTTCAACGGACCTTACGAAAATGCCTGGCGTTATCGTGATTGGGTGGTCAAAGTGACCAACGAGGATGTTCCTTACGACCAATTCATCATTCGCCAGCTTGCGACCGACTTTCTGCCCGAGACCGGCCCCGAGGATCACGCGGCACTCGGATTTCAAGGCCTCGCTCCTTCTTATCACAAAGAGGTTGCGCTAGCTCAGGTCGTGCTCGAGAACCGCTATGCCGACGAATGGGAAGACCGAGTCGACGGGATAGGGCGCGGATTGCTCGGTTTGACGTTGGCCTGTGCCCGCTGTCACGATCACAAATACGATCCGGTAACTGTTGAGGATTATTATGCCTTAGCGGGCATTTTTGCTTCGTGCCGCCAGACGACGCGTCCCATTATTCCCGAGGACGAAATTGCCAAGACGCAGCCCGCTCGCGATCGTGTCGCTGCGTTAGAAAAGGAACTCGTCGACCCGGAGAAGAAACTGAAAGAGCTGACGAAAGAAGTATCCGAATTGGAGAAGAAGAGCAAGAGTGAGGAAAGCGACAAGATCAGCGATCGGTTGGCGGTCGCGAAGCAAGAACTCGAAACGGTAAACAAGCAAGTCGCAACTACAAAGGCAGAAATCGAAGAGCTAAAAAAGACGCCTGGTTTCGTCGTGCCGGTTGCCGATTCACTGACCGAAGAACAGGTCCGCGTTGAAGAAATCAGCAAGGAGCGGATGAAGATTGTCTATTATCCCGACAAACCTCGCGATCTGAACATCTTCATTCGCGGCGATGCCGGGCGACTCGGGCCACTCGTAAAGCGGCGATTCTTACGGGTTCTGTCCGACGGCGAGCCGCACGAGTTCTCGACCGGAAGCGGGCGTTTGGAATTAGCCAAGGCGATTGCCAATCGCGACAATCCGTTGACCGCCCGCGTGGCAGTGAATCGCGTTTGGATGCATCATTTCGGAGTCGGCCTGGTAAACACACCCAGCAACTTCGGCGCCAGCGGCTCAAAACCATCGCACCCCGAATTGCTGGACGACTTGGCGGTCCGTTTCATGGAGAACGGCTGGTCGATGAAGTGGCTGCATCGCGAAATCATGTTGTCGAGCACTTATCAGCAATCTGCCGCGCCACGTGAAACGTCTTCGATCGATCCCGATAACCGCCTGCTGACGCATTCCAATCGACGACGACTCGACGCTGAAGCGTTTCGAGATTCCGTCCTCGCCGTCAGCGGAAAACTCGATGAGTCGATCGGTGGACCGTCCGGTGATGCAGATGACGCGAACTTTGTGCGACGAACGATTTACGCGTCGGTATCACGCCACAAGCTGAGCGACACACTACAAACATTTGACTTTCCAGATCCGGCGATCCATTGCGAGAAGCGAGCGGATACGACGACACCCCTTCAGCAGATGTTTGTCCTCAACTCGCCGTTCATTCGTGAACAGGCGGTGGCCCTCGCCGAACGAATCGAACGGGAAGCCGGCGAGACGTTGGAGAATCGTGTGACACACCTCTATCGGTTGCTCTATGCCCGGCTTCCCCAGGAACCGGAACTACAGATCGCTCACGAGTTTCTGACCGATGCCACGGCCTTGCTCTGGCAGCGCTACACACACGCCCTATTGAGCAGTAACGAGTTTCTCTATGTCGACTAACTTCAAGAAACAAGTTGCAGAGGTAGTCTCGCGCCGCGACATGTTGCGATATGTCGGCGGAGGCTTCGCAGTGTTGGGGCTGAACGGTGTGCTGGCTCAGCAATCGCAGGCCGCCGCGGTGACGCCGCACTTTGCACCACGGGCCAAGCGAGTGATATCGCTGTTCATGAGTGGTGGTCCTTCGCAAGTTGATACTTTCGACCCGAAACCCTTGTTGGCAAAGCTCGCAGGCCAAAAACCCAAAGGCGCCGACATCCGAACAGCTTCGCCGACCGCTGGCCTGTTGCCTTCGACCGTACGTTTTCGTCGGTTTGGCCAATCGGGCATTCCCGTTTCGGAGCACTTGCATCAGCTTGGCGAGCATGTCGATCACATGGCGATCATTCGTTCGATGCACACCGACTTTCCGAATCACGCGCCCGCGCTGTGCATGATGAATCTAGGCGTGCTTACGCCCACGCGACCGAGTCTCGGATCGTGGACTTCATACGGCTTGGGCACGGAGAACGAAAATCTTCCCAGCTACATCGCCCTCTGTCCTGGCAAGCCCGTCGTCGGACCAAAACTGTGGGGATCGGCGTTTTTGCCGGGACAACATCAGGCGACGCATATCAACAACTCGGACCTGACTCCTGAGAAGATGATTCCGCACCTGAAAAACAATTTTCTGTCGAGGGAGGATCAGCGAAGTCAGCTAGATCTAGTCACGCAAATCAATCGTCAGCACGCAGTCGAGCGGCCGGGCGATGATGCGTTGGAAACGCGTATTCGTTCGATGGAACTAGCGTTTCGCATGCAGTACGAGGCGCTCGATACGTTCGATATTTCGCGAGAAACCAAGGCGACCGCTGAAGCGTATGGAACCAGCGAGTTCTCCAAGTCCTGCCTGCTCGCTCGGCGGTTGAGCGAACGCGGAGTTCGCTTTGTTCAAGTCTTTTACGGTAACCGGCAACCTTGGGACACGCACAGCAATCACAACGCGTCGAACGAACGGCTGTGCAAAGACGTTGATCGGCCCATCGCTCAATTGCTCACGGACTTGAAGCAACGTGGACTGCTGGACGAGACCTTAGTCATTTGGGGTGGCGAGTTCGGACGCACACCCACTTCGCAAAGCGGCGATGGTCGCGATCACAATCCGTTTGGCTTTACGATGTGGCTGGCCGGGGGTGGCATCAAAGGCGGAACAATCCACGGTGCATCGGACGAGTTTGGTTTCACGGCGGTTGAAAACAAAGTCCACGTTCACGATCTCCACGCCACCGTCTTGCACTTGTTGGGATTAGACCATGAGCGGCTGACCTACGAGTATAGCGGTCGTCAATTTCGGCTGACGGATGTAGAAGGCACCGTCGTCCATAACATCATCGCATGACGAGCGGACGAATACGTTGTCTGCTGCTGTTCGCGTGCCTCTTCGGCGCCGAACGGGCTCGCGGCGAGTGGCCCTTCATCCGCGGAACGAACTTCGACGGTCATTCGCAGGAAACGGGTTTGCTCGATGAGTGGCCAAAGGCCGGTCCGCCCGTACTGTGGACGCGAGAACTCGGGCAGGGCTACTCTGCATTCATTGCTTGGGAAGATCGAATCGCAACGCAATATCAAACGCTCGCAGGACAATTCGTAGTATGCCTCGAGGCGGACACAGGCAAGACGTTGTGGCAGTACCGCTACGATTGGCCCCACGAAACGGCAGGCGTCTATCCAGGACCGCGAGCCACACCAACCTATGCTGCTGGGCGAATCTACTTTGCCGCGCCCAACGGACTGATCGGCTGCCTGGCAGCGGACGACGGGAAGCTGATGTGGTCGCGAAATCCAACGGTCGAACTTCAGGGGCGAGGCACAGACTTCGGCTATTCGTGCTCGCCAACGGTCATCGATGGCCGAGTGTTTCTGCCGATCGGGGCTCCTGGCGCGAGTATGATCGCACTCGATGCGGCGGATGGAACGATTGTTTGGCAGGCAGGCAATGATTCGGCGAGTTATACGCCGGCCTATCCCATCACGCTCAACGAGCGACCGTGCGTACTTGGGTACCTCCAGAACGCGTTGGTTTGCCACGACCGCTCGAGCGGCGAATTGATTTGGCGGCACGTACTGTCCTCCGGCTACGACGAGCATTCCGCTTGGCCAATCTACGCCGCGCCCTATCTGTGGCTATCCAGCCCATTCAAAGCTGGCTCTGAATTGTTGCAGTTAACAAGCGACCAGGATCGCCCGGTACGAACAATCTGGAAAAGCACGCAGATGTCAAACGACATCTTCTCCAGCGTGCTGGTCGACGGTGCGATTTATGGCTTCGACTTGCATGAGGCTCAAGCCAAGACGCATCGCCCATCGCGAGGGGCCTTTCTTTGTCAGGACTTCATGACGGGGGCGAAGCTGTGGTCCGTCGGTGATCCACAGCAGCGTCACGTACCCGCGCCGAACTCCAACGCGAGCGAACCGAGGATCGGACACGCTACCGTACTTGTGGCAGATAAGAAGTTGATCACGCTGAGTGACACCGGCGAGTTAGTTCTTGCGCGTGTAAATCGAGAGCGGTATGAAGAACTCGCACGCGTCTCTCTTTTGAGCGGGGAAATATGTTGGACTCAGCCGACTCTGCACCATGGAAGGCTATTCGTCCGAAATCACAACCGTGCTGCATGTGTCTTTTTAGGCGAGCCCAGCACCTTGAGTCCGCCGGCACTGCGGCGATCAATCACCGTCGCCGATATTCCGCAGCGTGAGTACGTTGATCTGGCCGCCATGATTCTAGGCATCGAGCCGGAGTACGCCTTCGACATTCCGAGTATCGATTGGCTGTGGAATTGGTTTGTGATTTCTTTGGTCGGAGTACTAGGAGGCAGTTCTGTATTGGCGTTAGTTGTGCGGAGTATCTTCCGGACGAAGATCCGTCATGAAGCCGTTCGCTGGGTAGCGTGGAGTTCGGCGTTTGTCACTGGCGCACTCGGCACGACGTACATCAGCCATTGGCAAGGTGATTTCGTATTTACTTGGCCCGTGTGTATCTTCGTGACGTTTCAGGCCGCGGTCGCGGAAGTCCGATCGCGAAATACAATGCCAGCTGGCGCGATCTCTCGGCTGCGCTCAGGCAGCGCCGCGGCGCTGCTACTTGTGAGTTGCACAATCTACTTTCTGCTCTGTCGCAGGCTCAGCCTGGTCTTTGAATGGGTGTTCCTGTGCGGATTCGTTGTCGCCCTGCCATTTTCGTTGGCTGGATCACACTGGTTTCGCAGACAGAGGGGGCAGGCGATATGGGAATTCTTGATGACGGCGGCAGCGTTCACGAGTTTCTATTGGGGCGGCGCTGCGATACTGATGCTCAAATCGTGAATGAAGTGGCCTGGGTGGTTCGAGAGTAACTGAGTTGGAATCACGGAGGCGTGGAGAGCTAGGGGATTCAGCGATGTGGATCGCGAAATGACCTTGACCGCTATGGCTTCGATTTGCGAGAAACGGCCTGGGAGAACCGTCGCGTATCGATGATCGCTCGCTTGTGGGTGCCGCGGGCCACCAATTCACTTTCGTCATGAGCCTCGACCTGAAACGTGACGACTCGACCATCGACATGAATCACCTTGGCGCGGCATACGACTTTGTGCCCCATCGGCGTAGCGGCCAGATGGTGGATATCGACATGCACACCAACGCACGCTTCGTTTGGCTCAAACAGCGGCAACAAGACTTCTCGGGCCGAGTGTTCCAAGTACCACACCAAGGTCGGAGTGCTCAAAACCTCTGGTACACCAAGCTCGCCGAATCTGATGGTATGCGACGAATCAACGATGAGACTTAGCTCGCCAGTATCGCCAACTTTTGGTGTTCGTATCATTCGCTGTGTTCATTGAGATTTAGGGTCTCTCCAATCTACTCGCTATTGTCCCAAGCTCCTAGCAAAGATGACGTCGCGCGTCGTCTGGGATGCTGTGATTCATGGAATACTCTGTGTACAATCGCACTCGCACCACGGAGCTTGAGAATGTCCGATTCGATATGGTATTACGCTCGCGGCGAGTCCGAGCAGGGCCCCATCTCGTCCGCTCAGATCAAAGCGTTAGCCGCTACGGGCGCGCTGCGCCGGGACGATCTCGTCTGGAAGGAGGGGATGGAAAACTGGTTGCCTGCGAGCGACGTCGACGAGCTCTTTCCTAACGGCAAAAAGAAGGCGAAAGAGTCGCCAAAAGAGGACGGTGCTAAGACGAAAGAGGACGACAAGCCTGCACCCCGGCCCACCGCCGCACGTCCGACATTGCCGCCCGACGTGGATATGACCCAGTTGATTCGATCCGTGGGCAGAGGCTTAGTCGTGTTTGGCGTCTTGATCGTCCTCATGTCCCGAGGCTGCGATTCGCTGGGCGTACGAAAAGTCGCCAGATTGCAGGCTCTAGCCGAAATCGCAGAATCCGATTTCCAAAGAACCTGGGATCGCGACAAGAGTTTACTTGAGGACGAACTAAAGTCGCTGCGTGATCGCAGCAACCTCAACAACGTCGAACAGCAACGACTGAACAATCTGCCCGAACAGATCTCCAAGTTGGATCGCGAAAAGCAAGAAGAACAAGGGACTTTGCGCCGAGGTAAATGGGCCAGTTATCAGATCGCCGCGGAAGACGCCGGCACCAACAATCGAGCTTGGGGATATTGGCGTCAGATAGGATTCCTGTTCGGCACAATGACCCTGGCCGTGGGCCTCCTGTTCGTCACACCAACAACAGAAGGTCCCGAACGCTGGATCTGTCTCGTCATGCTGACCGTGATCCTGTACAGCGTCTATGCCAGTAACAGCGTGTGGAGCGTGACTTCCTAGGCTTGATTGTCAGTCAAGAGGCTCTGCCTCGAAGTCCGACTTGTTCACCCAACCGGCGTTGATCTTTTCGCCCTTCATGTATCGCTCGTAGAAATTGCGAGTGTCTTCATTGGCGTAGATGTACTTGTCGAAAATCTCGCCGTTGCCAAGCACGCGAGGGTCCTCTTGTTGCTCCAATTCGGCGAGCATCTGGGAACGGAGCCTTTCCTTTAGCTCGCCATAACCTGTCTCAGTTGCCAAATTGTTCACGCACTCACGATCGCTCTTCACATCGAACATTTCCTCGGACACCCGTTTGCCAAAGCAAAGTTTCCAAAACCGCTCATTGGAACCATCGCGGCGCATCCGGAGGATCTCGGTCTTGGTCGGGCTTCCGTCACAGTTCAGATAACCAGTCTCCGGGTTCCCGGCGGGCCAGCGTGCTGGCTCGTAGTTTTGCAAATACAAAAGATCTCCTTTGACAATTCCACGTACCGGAAACCCTTCGTCATTCGGTCGTCCAATGTCGTGGCGTTCTTTCCCGATCAACACATGATCCCGAGTGGGATTCACCTGGCCCGATTTGCTTGACGCAAAAATGTCGAACAAACTTCGGCCCGGCGAAGGTTGCATCGCGGTATCCTGCCAGGTTAACCCCGCTGCTTCGACAAATGTCGGCGCGAAATCGATAAAGCTCACATAGTCGTCGATTGTGCGACCGGGACTTGTAATGCCCTTCGGCCACATCACTGCCAAGGGCAAGTGATTCGAGAGTTCGTATTCCTGGCCCTTGATTCGAGGAAAAGGCATTCCATTGTCAGCGGTTACAACAACTAACGTGTTGTCCAGTTGACCACGAGACTCCAACTCTTCGAGCATTCGCACCAGGTGAGCATCAAAATGTTCGATTTCGAAAGCATAGTCCAACATGTCGTTGCGAGTGACTTCGTTGTCAGGCCAGAAGTTGAACACTTTGTCGATATCGCTGAGCTTTTTGCCACCTTTGTTCACTCCCACACCGTACTCGTAGGCTCGATGCGGTTCTGTGGATCCATACCAGAAGCAGAACGGCTGATCATCAGCCTTAGCATCGAGAAAGTCTTTGAAGTTGGCGGCGTAGTCCGAGGCATTAATAGCCTTCGCAGGAGGCGTCGCACGGCGTTTATCGAAAGCCTTGCCGGTCAGTTCGCGAGGCTTACCACTGACATCATTCGCCACCCCAGGCGCCCACCCTTTGGCCGTTTTGCCCACGTGATAGCCATGTTCGGCTAGAGCTTCTGCATAGGTTTTGAACTCGGGAGGAAAGAATGGAATGTGGTTGCAAGCTTCTTTCAACTGCCAAGTATTTCGACCCGTGAGGATGCAAGCTCGCGATGGAGCACATTTAGCGTTGGGAGTATATGCGTGTGTGAACAGCAGCCCTTCTTTTGCCACGCGATCAAAGCCCGGCGTCGTCACCCACTCTGTGCCGTAAGCGCCCATGTGCGGGTATGAAGCGTCGTCAGCGATGCAAAACAAGATGTTGGCCCGCTCGGCCGCCCCGACGCCTGAACACGTCAAAGTCAAAAGAGCAGTCGAAAACGTGAGACGAAAAATCGACGAGTTCATGGGCATGGCCGAACTTTCCTTTTCATTTTGATCGATCTATTCAGGTTACTCGGCTCGGCCGTGCATTGGTCCACGACTTAGAAGCACGACGAGCGCAGAGGTCATACAGGCAATTCAAATCCCGCTCGACGCGGGCGACTGAGAAGTAAGTTCGCTTCCGCGTCGCCTTCGAACTGCTCTGTGTCTGGACTCCACTTTAGCGGTCGGTCGAGCTCTCGTACAATGTTGCCTAAATGACAAACCGTGGCAGTCCGATGACCGACCTCCACCGGAGCGTTAGGCTCGCCGCGCGATTGGATGGCCTCGATCCAATTTTCCAGATGCGGCCGCGCGACATGGCCTTCGCCTTGCCAACGAGCCTGCTCCCGTGGATCAATTGCCGGCGCCAGTCCTACGGGCTCCGTGCGATATTTGTTGCGGCTCATGAACATCTTGCCGCGATCGCCGTGGAAGACAATCTCTTTGACGCTGGGATCAAACTGCATCAAGGTGCCGTCGGGATAACGCATTGAAACGGGGCAGAATCGCATTCGATCTCGCAGCAAATCCTTTAGCGTTCCCAGCGGAGGCGTCTTGTCGTGCCAGCGGTCATCGATCTCTTTGGCCCAGGTTTCAAGGAGTTCACGCTCGGGCCAAATCTCAACCGGTCCCGTGTCGTCCATCCCGAGTGCGAATTGCACCATGTCGATGCTGTGCGCGCCCCAATTTGTCATCAGATGGCCCGAGTAGTCCCGATAGAGATCCCAGCCACGCCAAGTAAGCGGACCAAACTTGAAAGCATCTTTGACCCACAGATTTTCATGGTAGGACCGCAATTCAGTTGGCCCGCAAAATAGGTCCCACTCCAAAGTTTTCGGAATCGGCTCGGCGGCAAAGCCTCCGTCGTATCGTATCGGCCCCGGAAAATTCTGCATCTGAACTCGCGATATCTTTCCGAGTCCACCGTCGCGAATGAACTCGCACCCCGTGCGATTCACTTCCATGGTTCGCTGTTGGCTGCCGGTTTGCACTATTCGACCGTAACGCTTCGCAGCCTCAACCATCGAACGCCCCTCGGCAATCGTCAAAGATAAAGGCTTCTCGCAATATACGTCCAAACCAGCCTGACAGGCCAAAATCGTCGCCTGGGCATGGTGATGATCCGGTGCCGCGATCACAACCGCATCAAGCGTTTCGCGGTCCAACATGCGGCGATAATCTTGATAGATCGAACAAGACTTGGCGTCACCAGTCGCAAACTTTTCGAGCGGCGGTTTCAACGCACCCGCGGGATTCCGTGTGTTGGCAATGTTTTCGAGTGAGCAATCACAAAGTGAAACGATGCGCACCGTCGTGGGCATGTTCGCAATCAGATACTTGCCCCGAACTCCCGTCCCGATGACCCCAACTCGAAGTTGCTCGTTGGCGCCCAACAACCGTGAGACCCCGACCGCGGTCGTCAGGCACGCGACCGCTCCCGCTTGCAGCACGGTCCGGCGTGAATAGGTTCGCTCCACCTGCATCGGCCCCCTTAAGCTCCTATCAATCAGATTTCGAGAACGTCACGAGCGTAATCGAGGCTCGCACGAACATTCGCGTCTTCTTGCGCCAGCTGTTCCGCAAAAGTCATCTGGCTAATGTATTGCAAATTGCTGGTCGCGCCGTCACGAACTGCTTGCAAAGTTCTGGCTAGTTCACGGGCGGGAAGATCAGGGAACGTCGTCCAGTAGTTATCAGCAAGTACGGGAACTTTGAGGGGATCGCGAGTGATCAATTCGAGGCTGAATCGAACGTCCGGCCTCTTGGTCTTGATGAGCGTGACGATCTCTTTCAACGCGATGAAACCTTGACCAAGTGGAATGTCTGCCAACAGAAAGCCGTCGTCGTACGGTTGGACGGCCTGATCCTTCAGATGAACGGAGTGCGTCCAGGGCGCGAGGGCAGACGCGGTCTCCAAAGGGTCTTCCAGCAGGGCGATACTATTGCCGGTGTCGAGGCAGGCACCAACAAATTCGCTACTGATCTGTTCAAACAACGCCACCCGCTGTTCGCTGCGATGGTCCTTGTGGTTCTCGACAGCCAACGGAATACGATACTTCTCGACGACAGGCGCTGCGAGTTCCAAAGATCGCCGACCGCGGGCCTCGAACTCGCGAAACGCATCGAGCGAATCAAAATACTCATAGCGGCGTCCGGGAATTATTGTTGTGCGAACCGCCTTGGCCCCAGCCGCTGCGGCGGATCGAATCTCCGCATCGAATCGCTCAACATCCGATGGGTCCTTTGGCACCGAAACGATTGCTTCAATATAAAGAGACTTCGCTTCCGCATGTTTCCGTAACTTGGTGGCATCGGCCGGAGATAAAACGCCGAGTCGATTTTGCATACCGCCAGCTCCAAGCGTCTGGCAATGGTCTAGAAATGTATGCGGCTCGAACAACTCGACCGGCGGCATTCGTTTGCCGAGTGCCTTGCTGCGAAACTGGCAGCAATAGATCACCAAACCTAGCCCGGTCGACCGCGGGAGTTCAGTCTCTGCGCCGATCGCAGCCGGAAGCATCGTAACCGGCACCATCGCAGCAGCCGAACTCGCAATTAGCTGTAAAGCATCACGTCGATTCATGGTGTCTTTCAGACTTGGTGAAGCTACTCGCGACTTGGGGGAACAAACCGATGGCGGCCTTGGCGAGCGGCGGTCAACGACTCCATCGTATCTTGCTGCGAACCGGGGTCCCCTTGTGAATTCATCCACTTATCGAGTGCCGCGGCGAGACGCTTAATAACGTCGGTGCTCCTGGCTTCCGATACGAGGTTTGTCATTTCATACGGATCGTTCGCCGTGCAATAGAGTTGTTCAGGTGGCCGAAGCGTGTAGCGTTTGACCAGCGCGTACGTCTCCGGCTCAGTCTGCGAACTCCACACCCACGTGGCCCAATAGGGATTATTCAAGGAACCGTCTCCTTGCGACCCCATCAAATGTTTCTCGATATAGATCTCATCGGAGCGCAGGTTTCGTATGTAACGATACTGACCGTCGGTAACGGTGCGAATCGGATAGGACGGCCCTTCTGGCAAGTTATTATGCATACCGAAAGCGAATTCGCGGTGTTCATCCTGCTGGCCAAGTAGCACCGGTAGAAAACTTGAACCGTCGAAATCCTGAGTTTCGCCATCAGCACCAGCCGCATCGAGCAATGTCGGCAGCACGTCCGCATACTGCACCAGGGCATCAGTCTTTGCATCGGCAGCGATTCTTTCTGGCCAACGAGCAATCAGCGCCGTGTGTAACCCGGTATCCCAGTTTGTCCACTTACATCCGGGAAACTGCGCCCCTTGTTCCGAGGTGAACAAAACCAGCGTATCGCGCGATTTTCCGGTGGATTCCAAGACTTCAAGGATCTCGCCGACTTGTCCATCCATGTACGTGATCTCGGCTAGGTAGCGGGAGAAGTCCTCACGAGTCCGCCGCGTGTCAGCAATATTCGGCGGCAGTTTGACCTTAGCTGGCGGATACTGCGACGGATCGCCCATCACCCACGGCACGTGCGGTTCGACCAGAGCAATCACCAGGCAGAACGGGTCGGCGGCAGACATGAATGACTCAATGTCGGCCACGTCGTGCGCGCGGGTCGGATTGCGAACACAGTTCGGGTCGAAACCACCAACACTCGCAAACGGAAACGCTTCGTCAGGCTTCACATGCACCTTGCCGGCGATCCCGACTCGATATCCGTACTCGCCAAGCCGTTGAGGCATGCTTTGAGTGGACAATCGGCTGGCGGAATGATTCCACGCGCAGCCATTCCGCATGGGATACTGGCCCGTATATAACTCCGCTCGACACGGCTGGCACATCGCGGAAGAGAGATAAGCTCGATTGAACGTCAAGCCTTGGCTCGCAAGCCGATCAATGTTTGGTGTGCGGGCATTTTGTCCTCCGTACAGCGGCAAATCGCTGAACGTGCAATCATCTGCCATGATGATCAACACATTGGGTCGCTCGGCGGCAGGTGACAGAAAGACGCAACACGGAAGAATGAAGCTGAGCGTTATCACTGCGCCGACAACTCCGAGCAAGTAGCCATTTCGCATCAAGATATTACTTTCAAAGGCTGAAGACTTGTCGCAGATGTGCTGCCAAATCGGATATTGCTTCCTTTCCGACATCGAACACACCAGAGGAATGCACAAAACCGTGAATCATTCCGTCGTAACGACGCATTGTCGTCGGGACGCCGACAGCTTGCAATTGTCTGGCGTAGGATTCGCCCTCGCTAAGCAAGACGTCGTATTCGGCCGTGATCACGTGAGTGGGTGGAAGTTTGTGCAGGTTAGTGCTGCGAGTTGGGACCGCGTAAGGATTCTGACGGTCTCGAACAGAAGCGAGATACTGCTCCCAGAACCACATCATCGTATTACGAGTCAGTCCAAAACCACTCGCGTGAGCCAAATACGATTCCGTATCGAATGTTGGCTCGACGACGGGATAGATCAGGACTTGCGAGCAAATCGCCGGAGAACCAACTTCGGTCGCGCGGATCGCGACCGCAGTTGCCAGATTGCCGCCGGCGCTGTCGCCAGCGACCACCAGTCGCAATGGATCGACGTTGAACTCGTCGGCATGTTGGGACACATAGGCCGTTGCCGCGAAGCAATCATCAAACGCCGCAGGGAATTTTGCGTCCGGAGCCAGGCGGTAATCCACTGACACAACCACGCAGCCCGCTTCGCTGGCCAGTCGTCGGCACAGTGGGTCGTGCGTATTGACATTGCCAAGCACCCAGCCCCCGCCGTGGAAATAGATCACGACGGCGAGATTGTCTTCGTCCGACGGCCAATAAATCCGAACAGGTACTTCGCCCGCGATGTTACGATCCTCGACGCGATGCAGCTCGGGGCCAACCCCAAACAACGCTTTAAAACTGGAGAACAACGCTCGTCCTTCCGCGGGCGGCATCGTTTCCCAACCCGGACGGTTCTGAGCGGCAAGGGTGTCGAGGAAATTTCGGACTTGAGGATGCAAGGTGTTGATCGCCTTCACGTAAGGTTCGGAACTGAAATCGACAAACGAGCCCCATTCTAAGATGGCAGGCACCCACCGTCGAGCCAACGGCGCGAGACGCAAGCGAAGTAACACGCGGCTAACGCTGGACTTCAACTCAGTCTGCTACTCGCTGACCGCTTAGGCGTCATTCTCGGATCAACTTCAACAACTCTTCGGACGACAGCTTGCCGCTCATGTCGGAACCTTCGAGTAGACTATCAGCGAGGTCTCGTTTAGTACTGTGTAAGTCAACGATCTGCTCCTCGATCGTGCCCTTGGTGACAAATCGATAGATGGTCACCGGTCGCGTTTGTCCGAGTCGATGGGCTCGGTCGGAAGCTTGGTCTTCGACAGCGGGGTTCCACCAGGGGTCCATGTGCATTACATAGTCGGCGGCCGTGAGATTTAAACCAAGTCCACCCGCCTTCAAGCTGATTAGAAAAACGTCGCCTTCGCCACGCTGGAACGCCTCGACACGTTCCTTGCGTTGCTTGGCCGGCGTACCGCCATCCAGGTATTGATAGGAGATGTCGTTGGCGTCCAATGCTTCTCGGAGAATCGAAAGATGGTCAACGAACTGACTGAAGACTAGGACCTTGTGGCGATTGTCGAGCAGCTCTTCGAGCGTCTCCAGAAACAATGCCAATTTGGAACTTGGGATGACGCTGCCTTCGGCGACGAGCTTCGGATGACAACACGCGCGGCGCAGACGCATGATCTCGGCCAGGATCTTTATATGCGCAGAGCTGTTATCCTCGCCATCTTGTTTCGAAAACTTCTCGATCGCTCGCTGGCGTAACGCCTCGTAGAACGCGGCTTCCTCGTGGCTCAACTCGACTTGTAACGTAATCTCAGTACGTGAAGGCAACTCTTGGAGAACCTGCGTCTTGTTGCGACGCAAAATGAACGGTTGGATCAGTTTTTTGAGATGCCATCTCGCGCCACGGTCCTGATCGCGTTCGATCGGATTCGCGAAACGGTCTTGAAACACTTTCAACGAGCCCAGCAGACCAGGGTTGATGAACTGAAACAGGTTCCACAGTTCGCCAAGATGATTCTCCAGCGGCGTGCCCGTCAGAATCACACGAAACTCCGCTTCCAGTCCCATCGCAGCTTGCGAGCGTTTCGTCGCCGTGTTCTTGATGGCTTGTGCCTCGTCGAGAATCGCCGTGTGCCACCGTCGAGCTTGAAAGCGTTCGGCTTCGTTATACAGCAAGCCGTAGCTTGTAATGACCACATCGCGAGGCCCTAGCTCTTGGAGGAACGCTTCGCGATCACCGCCGCCAAAAATACGGGCGTTCAGCGTGGGCGCGAATCGTTGGATCTCGTTCAACCAATTAAACGCCACGGAAGTGGGTGCTACGATCAGCGCTGGGCCGTCGCCACCACGATACAACAGCAGCGAGATTGCCTGAATCGTCTTGCCCAATCCCATGTCGTCGGCCAAACACGCGCCGACCCCCCAATGTGCCAAGCGGCACAGCCACTCAAAACCTTCACGTTGATAGTCGCGAAGATCTCCATGGAACGTCGACGGAACCTCGACCGCGAGCGAGTGGGATTCGTGCAAACGTGTAACATAGTTTTTCCACTCTTTGTCGGTCTTCAGATCGAAGCTCTCGGCAACTTCTTCGATCGCAGCCGCGCGAACCCTCGGAAATCGCAGCACATTCTTGCGTACTTCGGCAAAAGCATTCAGCTCCGATATGCGGCGTCGGAATTCGTCGGTCAATGCCAGATACTTGCCATCATCCAATTCGATGAATCGCGATCCGCTGAGTTCGCTCAACTCGAGCAACTTCATCATATCGAGCGTCAATTCTTCGTCGACTTTCAACTCACCCGAGGCAGCGAACCAATCCTTGTCGCGGCGGATGCTCATCCGGAACGTCGATCCATCCGACTCCTTAACGACATTGAACTTCTTGCCCTTCGGCCAATGCAGGACAACTTGCTCGGACTCGACCAGCGGGCGAAGCTGCAGTGCCAATTCGAGCGATTCAAGCGGAGTAGGAAAGATGAATTCGGCGTCCAAGTCGTCGTTGACACGTTGTTCGCGAAGCGCCAGACACGATTCGATCACTCGCGATGCCAACGACTTTTCCTTTTGTAGCTCGCGGCGCGTCGACATCTTCTCGCCCCCAACTTCAGCAAACACGTTCTCACCGCCCTGGCCCGGACGATAAAACGGGCCGTCGCTGCCGAACGAACGGACATAGAACTCGGCGCGCAATCCCGATTGATAGGGAACCAGATGCACATGTGGTCGGGGATCCGACTCGACTGTCTTTCCCGATTCGACGTCGCCACCACCGATTTCCGAATGAACCGTGACCAACGACGCGATGCTCTGCAGCGTCGCAAGAACCTGTTGCTTGCCGCTGGCTGGAATCTTCAGACCTTTCTCACCCAGGATCTTGTAGACGTCACGATGCTTTGACGAGAAGCAAACGAAACTGACGCGTCGCGGTCCGTCTTCAGTGACAATCATATCCGCCTCGTGGGGCGCTGGTTCAAGCGTGATGCGGAAAGCGTCTTTACCCTCCTTGCTGACAATTAGATGCGGTTCATGACGAGTGACCTCCAGCGGTTCGCTGCGATCACCCGCGCGAAACACGTGGGGGTGCCCGACGAGCGTCTGAGCCACTCGTCCCAAATTGAAGGAATACTCCTTCTCTCGATACCGACCGTAGTAGGCGTACGACACATCTTCTTCGATACACCGACAAACCGCACGATCGTGATCGCTCAGAAAGCCGAAGGTCTCACGATCTTCGCTCGCTGAATAAAGACGCTGCAGTGATACCGCACGGCCGTCGGTCCAACCGCCGCGTTTCTTTCGCTTTTGAATGAGCGGTCGGAGCACAATGTGATCCGAGTTGTTTCGGAAAGCGAGTTCCCAGACCAAGCGTTCACTGGCTTCGTTATTCGTGGTCGCCGTCGTCCCATTGCTAGGATCGGCGATCTGCTGGAGTGCGGACAAAGCACGTTCCCAAGCAGACTCGGGTGTGATCATGTCAAACGCCGTAGCCGTCTTCAACTCACCATGAATCTTCGCGGATTGATCGGCGAAAGACTTTGCTCTCTCGACGGGCGAAAATCCGAGCAATGCAGCAAGTTCTGCGGCGATCCATTTGTAATCGAGCGCGTCGTATCGGCTGAAAGCGGCTTCAATCGACCGCGACACCAGCGGCGAGTCGGATTCCGGTTGCAGCCAGCGCCAACAGTAGCCCGCAATCAAATTGCACAGCGCCGGCGTGTGTGCGAACCAGTGGCCATAGAACATTGCGTTTCCGGCAGCGGGGTTGGCTTGGAAGTTCAAGGCGTAAGTTATCGTCCATCCCAACGGACGAAAGCTGTGTGCCCAGTCGCTCTCGATGCGACGGAGCATTGTTTCAGCTTGTTTACGCGCCTCCGGCGAGTTTCTTCGGATCAGCAGAACAAGATGGAAGATCGCGGGCAGATATTTGATCGCGATATTACGTTGCCGTGTCTTACGCCGGACTTGCTTTACCGCGTCCTCGAACCTGGCCTCGGCTTCGTCCCAGTTGCCTCGCAGGAAAGC
The DNA here is from genome assembly GCA_020638995.1 of Planctomycetaceae bacterium. Classification (GTDB taxonomy): domain Bacteria; phylum Planctomycetota; class Planctomycetia; order Pirellulales; family Pirellulaceae. The sequence continues at coordinate 640,644 of JACKHM010000004.1, read as the reverse complement.
TGCACACCCATCGATCTCGGGATACTCGCCTTCGGTTTGCCTGGCCAGAGCCTTAAGGCCCGCCACGTCGCCTCTGGCGGCGGTTACATCGATGATCCGAGCCAACAATTCCTGTTCGATCTGTGGGTGGTCGGCGTGAAATTGGTCAAGCCCAGCCTGAATCTCCGGCGAACAATCACCGGTGAGCAGCGCGATTTGAAGAGCTTCGATAAGGTACTGCTGCTGAAGAATCGGATCGAGCCGCGCGAAGATACCGGCGTCGAATGGCGTCAGCACACCCAAGCAATCTTCCTCACCTAGCAGTGTGAATGTCGCGTTCTTGGCCAGCGACTTCATTGCCCTCACGTCGCTGCGATAGAACGCGATTCGCAAGTCACGTTGAAAACGATCCTGCTCGCGCCCGTAGTAGTAACGATAGTATTCGCCGCGTGGCTTCTTCTCCTGAACCTTAGCTGCGAACTGCTCGAAATGCCCCGATCGGATCGCTTCCTGGACCACGAAATCCAGCAGCAGACGTTGGACCGAGAGACTGCCTCCGGCGCCCCGCACCAACAACCCGTCGTTGACCATCGACTCGATTTGGCTGCGGACTTCTTTGTATTCAAGCTTCTTGCCGTTTTTGTCACGCCACCCACAGTGTTGGGAAAGCGCGACCATATCGGTGCGATTAATGCCGTCGTAGTTCACGGCACACAACTGCAACAAGTGCTTCGCTTCCGGGCTTCGCCGATTGTATTTCTCAATCTGGGCTTGTTGACTTGCGCCGCTCATCCTTCGCGATCCATGAATCTTCCTGCTGCGTAACGAATCAAAAACGTCAGCCTCAATCTTGTCGAGTTCGCCGTTCTCGTGGAGTTCCCTGTGCGGATGAGTTTCGCTCGCGTCCGCACAACCGTCCCTACAATGACGCCCGTCCTTGATTTACGCAAGGATACCCTGAATGACTTCGCCCGCGACATTCGTTAGCCTGCGTTGAATGCCGTTGTGATAGTAGGTCAATCGCTCGTGGTCGATGCCCAACAGTCGCAGAACCGTTGCGTGAAAGTCGTTCCAGTGTACCCGGTCTTCGACGGCCTTCATGCCGATCTCGTCGGTGGCCCCGTATGCAAAACCATGCTTCAACCCAGCACCGGCCATCCACGACGAGAATCCGTATTGATTGTGGTCGCGCCCGTCGCCGATCACGTCGCCCGCAGACTGTGTGAACGGCGTACGGCCAAACTCGCTGGTAAATACGACCAACGTATCATCCAACATCCCGCGCTGTCGCAAGTCGCCGACCAAGGCCGCCAGTGGTTTATCGATGCGTTTCGCTTCGCGCCCATGATTCCGGATCATGTTTTCGTGGCCGTCCCAATTGATCCGCGGTGATCCAAACGCACCGCCAGAGAACAGCTGCACGAAGCGGACGCCTCGTTCGAGCAATCTCCTGGCAAGCAAACAACTGCGCCCGAATTCGTCGGTGTCCTCTTGCTCCAAGCCATATTGTTCCTGAGTTGCCGCAGTTTCCCCGTCCAGGTTTGTAACTTCAGGCACCGCAATCTGCATGCGTGCTGCGAGTTCGTAGCTGCGGATGCGTGCCGACAACACATCGTCGCCCCGTTCTCGACGGTGCTCTTCGTTCAACTGAGCGAGCAGCGCTCGGCTGGCGACTTCCGTCTCCTGGGTAATCTCGCGAGCGGGAAACAGGTCGTTGATCGCTGTCCCTTTGCTGCGCATCACGACGCCCTGGTGGCGCGCGGACAAGAAGCCGTTTGTCCAATTGATCGTGCCCCCGGCGGGCAAACCTCGTGAATCGGGGATCACAATGTAGGCAGGCAGATCTTCGGTCTCGCTGCCAAGTCCGTAGGACAGCCACGCACCAAGAACCGGAAATCCATTTAAGCGAAAACCCGTACTCTCCTGGAACGTCGCCGGCGTGTGATTCGACGTCTCGGCAAACATCGAGCGAATGATTGTCAGCTCATCGGCTTTCGTGGCAAGGTGCGGGAATAGCTCAGAGATCCAGAGTCCGCTCTGACCGCGCTGTTTGAATTCCCAGTCGTTCTTGCGAAGCAATCCAACCTTGCCAAAGAAGACATCCGGACGTTCGTCGCCACCCAGCGGCTTGCCGTGCAATTTTTCTAACGCGGGTTTGTAGTCAAATGAATCGACTTGACTGACCCCGCCGCATGCCGTGATCTGGATCACTCGCCTGGCCTTGACTGGATAATGGAGCGACCGCTCGTCGGCGTCGCTTTCTTCGGAACCGGCAGTAACTCGGCCATCCTGCATCAATAGAGATGCCAAAGCCGCTCCCCCGATACCGCACTTGGTCCAATCGAGAAAATCGCGACGATTCAGATTTGTATTCAACTGCATTCCGTTCATGCTGAAGCCACAGTCGACTGATCTGCGAACGAGGATCGTGACCTACGATCACACGCATCGGATGGCTCCACAAGTCCACCGCGCGTTGAGCGGATTGTAACTCAATTTTCCGCGAAATACGAACCAATCGCAGTTCAGGCAGCGCGACGTAAACATTTATCGCATGTGGCCATCTCTTTCCAAGAGATGAGCCCACGAGTAGCAGCTCGAAGAGAAAGGTGCACATGTCAATCTGTCACAAGAACCTGACGGGATCCCGCGAAGTGCTCTGCGACAGATTGGCGACATATCGGGCGGTCCATTGAAAATCCGCAACATTCAGATCGAGGCAGTGGACCATCGGTCAGTAACGAAGATGAAAGGCAGCGATTGGCCGACTCCCATTCACACAAACCCGTGAGGATCGCTAACCCGGATTATTCGCAACGCGAATCGTCAGCGAGGGACATAGCGTAAATCCCTCACTCACGCGTCGGGTTACGATTTGCGCGGAATCCTGGTCAAGATAATCTCAAACTCCTTTCGTAGCACAAGTTACGACAACCCCAAATGAACTCATGAATAGTCCGGTCTAAGTTAAGCAATGAGATGCGTCGTGGTGGGAGTTGAGAACGAGAGTAGCCGGAACGGGGGTCGAACCCGTACGGCCCGTAAGGGCCACAGGATTTTAAGTCCTGTGCGTCTGCCAATTCCGCCATCCGGCCAGCTTTTTCTAGTCCCCATGCTACTGCTGACGTGGGATCGTGACAACGGGCATGTGCTCGCTGCGGGATCACGCAGCGATTCAACTTGGTTGTTGGGCACCGTAGATGATCGAGCATGACGGATCGCCCGCCTCGGCGAAATGCGGCAAAGTTGCGAGAGGCAATCAATGAACTGGAGAGCGTGCGGTGCAGCCCTTCTTCTTGAGATTCCGGTTTGATACACTCACACGCAACTTTCGCGTTCGGATCGAATTGACCACTCAAAACTTTCACACCGTTGTGACGCAATTCACAATCCCATCTCGTGATGAAAACAGTTGACTGCTTGTTAGAGGACGCCGACTGGGCAATCGAAGATTTAGCCGAGAAAGCTAGTCTGACGAACGAACGCGCAGAAGCAATTGCCTTGGGACGGTGGACGCCGAGTCCCGCAGAGCGGCAACGGATTGCGTTGGCTTTTAATGTCCCGGTCGAAGATGTCAGCTGGGGACATACCATGGACCCGCGAAACGTGCGCTATCGTCGCTTCGGTTTCAAGGATGTCAAAGACGTGTGACGTCGGTGACCTTTGTTCACGCCAGGCCTTTGACTTGCCAGCCGTCGCGGTAGGACTTCCTGACGAACGCGTTCGCGGCTGCGACGTTGGTAACCTTCAACTGGTCCGAGTCCCACTCGATGGCTTGGCCTGGGAAACGAATTGCGATTGTTCCGAGCAAGACTGTCTCCGTTAGGGGACCGGCATAGTCGAAGTGCGAGCTCGTTTTACCTTCGCCTTTGCAGGCATTCGTCCATTGCATGTAGTGATCGTGGCCCGCGACTTCGTTTACATCGATTCCGGCGAACTGATTCGTCGGCAACAGTTGTGGCGAACCCCCATGCTTGCAGAGCAGCACTCCCTTCTCGCCGACAAACAGCGAACCGTTATCCGGCAACGACTCGCCATCGGGCAGCGGTGCAAGTTCCGGGGCAGGCTTCTTGCCACCGTCGTACCAGGTCATGCGAAAGGCATCGCCGACCGTGAAGTGCGTGCCGGCGAACTCGTAGTTGATGATGCCCCAGTTTGGAAAGGTCTCTCCGTTCGGTGCAGGGCCGTTGGACCAGACCTTCGTTGGTGCTCCGAGTCCGCAACTCCAAACAACGGGATCGATGATGTGACATCCCATATCGCCCAAGGCACCGACTCCAAAGTCCAACCAGCCGCGCCAATTGAAGGGATGATACAATCCGCGTTCGCGTTTACTACCTTCGGACGCACCGACAAACGGTCGCGTCTTAGCGACGCCGAGCCATAAGTCCCAGTGTAAATATCCCGGGACCGGGTCGGATGTCGGGGGGCGATCGATACCCTGGGGCCAGATCGGTCGATTGGACCATGCATGTGCTTCCTTTACTTTTCCGATCGTGCCATTTTGAATCAACTTCACCAGCGTTCGATAGCTGGAAGAGCCATGCCCTTGGTTCCCCATCTGGCTCACCACACCGTACTGCTTTGCGAGCAACTGCATCTGACGCGCCTCGTGAACGGTATGCGCAAGCGGCTTTTGAACGTAGACATGCTTGCCGAGTTGCATCGCCGAGATGGCGATTGGCGCGTGCATATGATCGGGAGTCGAGACTGTAACTGCATCAATGTCTGTTTGCTCTAATAGTCTGCGCCAGTCGTTGTACGCCTTGGCACCGGGATACTTCTTTTCGGCGGCGCCCAAAGTCCTATCGTCTACGTCACAGATGGCGACAACATTCTGGCCCTGCGATGTATTCTCGATGTCGCCCCGTCCCTTTCCACCAACTCCAATACCAGCGATATTCAGCCGATCATTGGCACCAAACACGGACGATGACACGAATGTGGGTACGGCAACGCTTGCTGCGGCGGCGTTCTTTAAAAATGTACGTCGAGTGGTTTGCATTCGCATGGTCGACTCCTTCAGGCGGTTCCTGACTAGAGATTCGCGTTTTATAGAACGGTGAAACTCTCGATATGATAGCGGATGGTCAGCCCGAGTCCCAACAACACCTTTCGCGGCGAAGATACGAATGGAAAACGCAGGCCGCCGCAAAGCAGAGACGGACACCGTGAGCGTGTTCGAAAGCGACTTGCTCACGCCTTCTTTGGCTTGGCGACCTCGAACCCCGGAGCTTCATCCAGCTTGGCGACGAACTTAGCTCCGATATCGTAGAACACTCCAATTGGTCGGCAGCGCAAGACTTCAACGACAACATTCATAACGCCGCCACCGTGCGTGATAAGCCGCAACCACAAGTATTGATCGCGAATCGCACGCGTATGCATTAGTCCAATGCCACCCGTAGAAACATCTCGACTGACGGCCGTAAATGGATCACCGAGTGGAACAAAGTTGCTATCGACCGGCTGAACCCAGACTTCGATCGTCAGTTTGTAGCGTGGAAATTGACGTTCTTCCGCATGATGCCGGAGCGTTTCGTCTGCGATTCGGCGAACGAAATTCATCAGCTCGGTTGGCGGCGCGTGCTGCCTGTCAGCTTCGTCCATGGTTCTGCCCCCGGGGACGGTTGAATTCAGATGGTTGTACTTTCCCGTAATCTAGTATCGGATCGGTGGGCTCGCAACGCGAAGAAAGTTTTTCTACCGGCGGAAAGCGACATTGTGGTAATTACAATAGTGAATGCGGAACGCCACATCGCGCTTCGTGAAATCGCGTCCCCTAATCCCCGGAGTATGCGAGGTGAAGTACCTCTTCAAGATCTCTGTCTGTGTGTTTATATCGCTAGTTAGTACTTGGCAGGTCTGGCGACTTGACGCGAATGAACTGTCGGTCGACCAAGTCCATCATCTTCAGCCGCTGGCCTATTGGCAATTCGATGATGTGTCGCAAGTTATGCTCGACGAAACCGGCAGGCACATCATGCTCGCAAGAGGCGGCGTAACGCGATCGCCGGGCAAAACACCTCTATCGAGCGGCGCAGCCGCAGCATTTAACGGCCGCGATGGGTACTTCGTTGTTCGGCATCGCGACGAGTTTCTATTGGAACACGGGACCATTGCCTTCTGGGTACGACCGGAGGACGTCGTTCGCCCACAGGGCCTCGTCTCCAAAGACGCCAGCGGTTTTGGAGATGGCGGGCACTTAACCATTTCCCTTGCGAACGGCAACGTCAAGCTCCGTCTGCAGAGTAGTTCCGAAAGCTATGAATTACAGTGTGCGATCGACAAACAGCGATGGACCCACATCGCCTGTACGTTTGGCGGCAACGGATTGCAGCTCTTTGTGAACGGTCAACTCGTGAGCACTAGCGAGTATCAGGGCGGCTTGGGCGGAAACAGCGGCGGCACTGGCAATCGTGAACCGCTGGTGTTGGGAGCTTCGACAATGACGAGCTTACCCGCAAGCGAGTCGCCTCTTACGGACTACTTCCAAGGGTTACTGGACAAAGTCGTAGTTTTTGCGAGGCAGCTTGAAAATGACGAAGTCAACCTTCTTGCAGCCGTTGCCGCCCCTCACTACGACAGTCTCGTCCGGTCCTACGTCGCGAATCAGCCGATCGCCTGGTGGCGACTCGACGAAGCCCCTGGAACCCTCACCGCCGTCGATCAAGTTGGATCGCAAGCCGGAAGCTATCACGATATTGGGGCATCGCGATTTGATGGCGACGACTACGTGGACTTGGGGGCGTTTGATCTGGACGAATCATTTACGATCATCGCTTCGGTCGAACCTGCGGACTTCACAGTCTCCGAGGCCCGAATCATTGCGAAAGAAAATGGCCTTGATGAGGACGACCAGTTCTGGTCGTTGTCCGTGACGGTTCGCGACGATCAACCGGAAATTCGCTTTCAGATGAGAACGGAGCACGGCACGCGGGAAGCGATTGCGAAGGCTCGCGTTTTGCGAATTGGTGAAGCCGCGTTCCTTGCAGTCACCTACGATGGGCACTCGATTCGAATTTATCATGATGGAGAACTCGTCGCCAGCGCCGAACATCGAGGTCATCCGCAAATGAACGCTCATTGTCACGTCTGGATCGGCGACACTCCTGCGGGCGCCGGGGAAAGACCGTTCAGCGGGCAAATTCGCGATGTGGCTATCCTTCGCGATTCGATCACCGACGAACAAGTCAAAGCGATTTATCAGGCGAGCCTCGCGAGCGTGCGGGTTGAGCCGGAAGCAACGTCGCCGGAGCTTCCCTCACCCGCCGATTCCCCCGAGTCACTGCCGTTTCCGAATGTCAACGGCCCCGCCCCGATCGAGCTCCCGCAGGCAGAAGTTCCTCCGCTTGCGGCCTCGCCACGGCCTTTCGTGCATCGCTGTCCGCTGTGTGATGTCCGTTACCAGGAAGTGCCGATCCATCGGGTGACATTGCCAGGAACGCCAGCCTTGCCTTGGTGTGATAGTGCGTTGCCAATCGGGCCCTAGTCACGACGGTTCCACTGGCTCTTCATTTGGAAGATGACGGCCACGGTGAAACTCTATGCGGGCTGCATCGCTCCGCGTCGCTGACGCTTGTTGCTTGGTGGTGACATCGTTGGCTTTGTGGTGATTAACCCAAAGCAACCTGTTCCCAGTAGATCGTCGATCCGTTGCCGTAGTTCGTTGTTCACTTCAACTCGCAACTTGTTGGACCGCATGAAAACACGATTCCCATCACGAAGCGTCAACACGATTTGCAGCTCGCATCCACCAGGGTAACCGCGCACCACTTCACGCACTTGCGAGAGCTTTTCTGAGCCGTGCAATTCTTCGTCGACTCGGATCATCACACCCGAGGTATAGAGTGAATCCAGCTGGTCAAGCGGGATAAGCTGATTCACGATCAAATTGCATTCGTCGCCGCCACCGCGGCGATCGATCGAACCTCGCACCACCACAATCGCATCAGCCTGAACCAATTCGCCAGAGATCGCAAAATCGTCCGGCCACATAATGCAGCGGATCGCTCCTGCCATATCTTCGAGGTCGAAGTTGGCATACTTCGTCGGTTTATCCGGTTTGGCGTTCTTGACATGTGCCATCTTGATCGCGGACAACATGCCGCCCATCATCACTTCGGCTTTGTGCGGCAAACCGGTGAGCTCCGACGTAGTGTGTGTACAGTAAGTGCCAAGCGTCTTTTCGTACTCGGCCAACGGATGGCTCGACAGGTAGTAGCCCAACACCTCTTTTTCCATCAACAACCGTTCGCGTTCTTCGTACTCTGCCACGTTCGGAAGATTGATCGCAGGTTGCGCATCCGGCTCTTCTTCGAGCGCCCCAAATAGACTTTTCTGACCGCTCTTGCGATCGGATAGCGCAGAAGCACCCGCCTGAATCGCTCGTTCCACGACGTCGATCAATTGTCGGCGTTTTGCTCCCAACGAGTCGAAGGCACCGGCCTTAATCAAGGTTTCCACAGTTGCGCGATTACACGACGAGGGATCAACCCGCTCGCAGAAGTCAAAAATACTCTTGAATGGTCCGCCCGCCTTGCGTGCGGCGACGATCGTCTCGGAGGCAGACCCCCCACAACTTTTAATCGCCGACAAACCAAAGTAGATTTTTCCGTCTCCGACGGCAAAATCGACATCCGACGAGTTGACATCGGGCGCCACGACTTCGATGCCCATCCGTTGACAATCTTCCATGTGTTCGACGAGTGAATCTTTTCGCTTGAAATTCCGCCCCGGAATGTCACCCGACAAAAGGGCGGCCATAAACTCGACGGGATAGTGAGCCTTGAGGTAAGCCGTTTGATAGGCGATCAGCGCGTAGGCGGTGGAATGGCTCTTGTTAAAACCATATCCGGCGAACTTGATAATCAGCTCCCAGATCTCGTTGGCTTCCTTCTTACTCATGCCACGTTCGACGGCACCCTCGATGAACTTCTCGTAGTTCTTTGCGATCAGTGATTCCTTTTTCTTACTGATTGCTTTGATCACCGTGTACGCGGCGGCCAGAGGAATGCCTCCCAACCGATTCAAAATCCGCATGACCTGTTCCTGGTAGACCATCACACCGTTGGTCTCTTCGAGAACTTCTTTCAACACCTGATGTTTGTACTCTGCGGCTTTGCGGCCATGTTTTACATCGATGTAGTCGTCGACCATGCCCCCTTCTAGCGGACCCGGACGGTAGAGCGCCGCCGTTGCAATGATGTCGAGAAAGTGGTCCGGCTTCATTCGTTGCAAGAGGTCGCGGATGCCGCCACTCTCGAGCTGAAATATGCCTTTCGTCTCGCCCCGTCGCAGCAGCGCAAATGCATCTTTATCGTCGATCGGGAACTTTAGTGGATCAATTCTCTTGCCGGTTGACTGCTCGATCAGATCCACGGCTTTCGAGAGGATGGTCAAGTTTCGCAAACCGAGGAAGTCCATTTTCAACAGACCCGCGGCCTCAACATCATTCATCGACCACTGTGTGATGATGTCCGTTTTTCCGGACACTCGCGTTAGGGGCACGTACTCCGTGAGCGGTTTGTCAGCGATGACGACCGCGGCGGCATGTGTGCCCACGTTTCTCGCCAGTCCTTCGATCTTGATCGCCAAGTCCAGCAATTCGCGAATTTCACCATCGTTTTCATAAGTCTTGCGCAGTTCTTCGCTCTTCTCGAGAGCCTTTCGAAGCGAGATCCCCAGCTCCTCCGGCACCATGCCGGTAACTTCATTCACCCGTCCCAGCGGAATACCCAGGGCACGGCCCACATCTTTGATCGCCGCACGCGCAGCGAGAGTTCCGAAGGTACCGATCTGCGCAACATTTGCTTCGCCGTACTTGTCCTTCACATAACGAATGACATCGCCGCGACGGTCTTTGCAAAAATCGATGTCGATATCCGGGGCTTCCAAGCGACTTTCATCGAGAAACCGCTCGAACAGCAGGTCGTACTCGATCGGGCAAACATGGCTGAGGTAGAGCGCATAACATACCAAGGCCCCGACGCCGCTGCCGCGCGCCGTTGCGGGGATCCCTTCTTCGCGCGAGTAGCGGACAAAGTCCCATACAATCAGAAAGTAGTTCGGGAAGCCCAGTTTATTGATGACTCCCAATTCACGATCCAGGCGCTCCATCACAACCTGTGCGAGTTCACCATCCATCAGCATTTTCGGATTGTCGGCGTATCGCTCTTTCAATCCCTGAATGCAAAGTTTTCTCAGATAATCCTCCGCTGTGGTGTCGGCGGGGAACGTGTAGGTGGGGAAGTGTCGCTTTCCGAGTTCGAGATCGATGTCAACCGTGTCGGCAATCTCTTGAGTGCGCGCGACTGCATCCTCGTAACCGGGAAATGCTTTGTACATCTCGTCGGGATGTTTTAGATAATAGTCGTTGCCATCCATCTTCATACGCGCCGCATCGGTGCGAAATTTTCCCGTATTGATACAGAGCAAGACGTCCTGTGCCTCCGCATCTTCACGGTCGACGTAATGCGCGTCGCTGGTGGTAACCAAGGGCAACCCCACGCGCTTCGCCACATCGATCGCACCTTCCATCGCCAAGCGTTGAATCTCGAGACCGTTGTTCATGATTTCAATGAAGTACCGGTCGCCGAACACACCATGAAACCACTGAGCAACTTCGATGGCATCTTTGATCTCGTCATCACCACCGGTTCCACGCAAGATCATGCGATTGAATTCGCTTGATACACAGCCGCTCAAACAAATAATCCCTTCGCTGTGTTCGGCCAGGATCTCTTTGTCGATACGCGGCTTGAAATAGAAACCTTCGAGCGAGGCGGCAGATGCAAGTTTGACAAGGTTTCGGAAGCCGGTGCGATTCTGGGCGAGCAACGTCAAGTGATAGCTTGCCTCCTTCATGTTGCCAGCGTCTTTTTTGAAACGACTGTCAGGCGCGATGTATGCCTCATACCCAATAATCGGATTAATCTCGGCCTCTTTCGCCTTGCGATAAAACTCTAGAGCTCCATGCAGGTTCCCGTGATCGGTCAAAGCGAGCGCGTTCATGCCGTGCTCTTTGGCACGAGTAATCAGCTTGCCAATCGGACTAGCGCCGTCGAGCAAGCTGTAGTGGCTGTGGCAATGCAGGTGAACAAAGTTGCGAGCATTCATGACTACGATCCATCGCAAGAAGGGACACGTCCGGTGATTAAGTCGAGCTCTCCGATTCTAGAATGATCAGGACGTTCCAGCCACCCGCCCAGTTCTTTCACTCGTTTTCGGTGGTTCGCCCTTTGCGTCGGCTACGATAGTCGATTGATCGACGTCCGGAGTAGTTGACGCCGCCTCACGGCTTTCGCCGCTTGCAACGAGCTACATAAACTGCGAGCAGCACCCGCCCCTCGTGGCTCCATGCTGATGGTATCCATGACTCTACCGACATTCCCTGCCCTCGACAAACGATCTTGGAGTAATATGCGTCTACAGCCCAAATGCGTTAATTTAGGTACATGTCGGAAGCGTCCTCGTAAAACTCGCCATTTGGATTTACTTTGGCCTCGCTTCTCTTGGTTCAATAACAGCTAAGGCGTTTTGAGTAATGAATGCCTGACGAAGTAAGCAGCAATTATTCGCCGAGTAGCTGTGCCCCGAACTTAATTGGAGTTGCAAAAATGAAGAACGATAAAATCGACCGTAGAGTCTTTGCTTTACAGAGCTCGGCGTTGGCTTGCGGCTTGTTGCTAAGCAACGATCCGGTGTCCTTGGCGGAGGAGCGAGGCCTGACGGAGAAAAGATTGGTTCAACTGGGCCTTAACGCATTAGCGCGTGCTCCTGAGTTGAATTACTTCGCCGATGGGCATCGAGGCGCGGCGATGATCTCGGCACATTTGATGTGTGTCGACAATCAGCTGGGCGATCTCGCGGCAGGCCGAATCGCCGAACTGTTTGATCTCAACTGGGCTCCCTCGAAGCTGTGCAAACCATTCCCTGAAAGCGATTTGGTGCCAGATGCGACGGAACAAGTTGGCAAGGCCCTTGCCGAAGGACGCGGTGTCCTCCGAGAGGTTGGACACGATGCAATTTTTGCGATGCACGCTATCAAAGGGTTTCGAATGTTGCCGGAGTTCGCGACCCGTGAGAGGGTTGAGGGCGTGTGCAATTTGATTCGAGCGATCAAGCCTTGGCGAGACGTAGCGCCGGACGACAACGTCGATCCACCGCCGTTCACGGACGAAGCGGCTGCTTCAAAGTTCATTCTGGCAGAAGCGAGTGACGCCATCGACCGCTTTGTGGGTTTTGGGCAAGGCTTCGCAGGCCACATGCTGACGTTCGGTCAAGCACTTGTCGAACTTGCCGCAATGGGTGATGTCGAATGGGCTGAAAGCTGTCGCATAGCATTTCGCAAGTACGTGACTGTGACGCGGCAAGGGCCTCAGCCAGGTGATCGCAAGATCGCTGATCACCAACCCAACAACCTCCGGCCAAAGGATTCTGAGTACTGGAAGAAGCGTGGTGACAAATCGCTTGGCATCGGCCACGTCTTCAAGTATCCCTACGCGTACTACAACTTACTCGCTAGAGCAAATGACGCTGAGCTCGCAGCGGACTTTGACGCCAAGGCATACCACTTGTTTTGACCGAGAGATTCTGTTCGACGAGTGAAATCCGAATCGCAAACCGCAGCGTTGAGCCGCGTGCATATCATCCAGGCTGCTCACTTAAGGTAAAAAGTCGCGATTAGTGACGGAGTTTGATTGAGATGCAAACAGAGGCCGTCATCTTCGATTGCGATGGTACGCTGGTCGACAGCGAAAAGCTCGGGCACACGGTACTCTGCCGCTGCGTTGCCCAGTTTGGGCTGCAACTGTCAGTCGAGGAATTGATGCGCCGTTTCAAAGGCGGCAAGATGGCCGATTGCATCGCCGAATTGGAAGCCCAGTTAGGCCAACGGCTTCCGGCGAATTTTGTGACCAGCTATAGGCAAAAGTGTGCGATCGAATTTGAAGCGAATTTGACGTCAATCGAAGGAGCGCGAGATGTTCTGGAGCAACTTGCCCTTCCCTATTGCATCGCCTCCAGCGGCCCCAGGGAAAAGATTGAGATGAATCTCCGCGTCACCAACTTGGCAAGCTACTTCGGTCCAGATCGCATCTACAGCGCATACGAGGTGGGAATTTGGAAGCCGCATCCGGGGTTGTTTCTACACGCCGCCAAGGCCCTGGGTATCCCGCCAGCTAAGTGCGCGGTCGTCGAAGACAGCGTTCCGGGCTATCGAGCAGGGATTGCGGCCGGAATGCGTGTTTTCGCGTTGGAAGGCGACCGCGTGCCGCCAGACTTGGCAGGGACGGTCGAAGTCATCGGACGATTAGTTGATCTGTTGCCGCTACTCAATCGATAGCGCTGCACCGAGTAGCACTCTCGGCAGGTTAGGCAGCAGCTAGGCCTTTAGCGGTCGCAATCTGAGTGTTGACTTGGTCGACCGCGGTCTGGGCCTCTTCAACTTGCTTTTGTGCAGCAGCCGCAGTTGCGCTCGCCGCAACCGCAGTCGCCTCAATTGGCTTTGCGGCAGCAACAAGGTCCGTAGCAGACTTTTGGGCAGCCACCAAAGCGGCCTCACTTTCAGCGACTTTCTTTTCCGACGTAGCGACGGCTTGCTTCGCGGTTTCAACCGCAGCGGCCTTCGATTCGACGTCCTTACGAGCGGCTTCAAGATTCGCTTGCTTCGCTGCGGCTAGGGTTACTAGCGTTGCGGCAGCGTCAACCAGTGCCTTCTCTTCGCCCGACTTTGCGGCTGCATCCTTAGCCTTCGCGATTGCTTCATTTAATGGAGCGAGAATCGCCTCATAAGTCGCGACGGTCTTGGTCGCTTCATTATACGCAGCCTCGGTTGTGGAGACTGTCGACTTCAATACAGCAAGTTCCGCTTTCGATGTCTCGGCAGTTTTTTGGGCCGCAACGACGGCGTTGTTGGCAACAGCCACGTCTGATTTTGCCTTGTCCGAGGCAGCGACAGCCGCTTGAGCCTTCTCCGCTAGTTCGGCATGGGCGATTTCACGCTCTTCCAAAACACGATTCGCAGCTGCGAGTTGCTCCTTCAACTTCGTCAACTGACTTGTAAATGCGATTTCACCATTCCAGCGGTTGACTTCGGTTTGTGCGGCGGCCAGGGCGACGGAAGCAGCATCCGCTGCGGCCTTGGCTGCGGCTGCAGCTTCCTCCGCCGGTTTCACCTTCGGTGTAATTTCGTCCACCGTCTTTTGGGCCGCCTTATAGGCAGCATCTGCATCTTTAGCTGCTTTGTCAGCAGTTGCATGTGTCTGCTTGGCGGTTTCGAGAGCCGCCGCAGCAGTAGCCATCGCCTTCTTGTTCGCTTCCAACTGCTCCGACTTCTTGGCAGCAGCGGCCTTCAGCGATGCCGCCATTTTGGCAAGTTCCGCATCGTCCTTCAGCATGTTGGCCGCAGTCTCCGCCATCGTCGATGCCTCGTTCAACTTGGGAACGCCATCGGCGAGCGCAGCCACAGCCTGTGTCGCAGCCTCATAGGCTTTCGTCGCCTGCTCAACAGCTTGCGTCGTCTTCGTCAACTGCGCCGCAGCAGCATCAAACGCCGTTTTTGTCGCGGTGGCCTGTTGTTGTGCGGCTGCGAGATCGGCTTTGATCTTGTCGGCCGCGGATTGTGCAGCAGCATAGGCATCGGCCAGCGGCTTGTGCTCCGCTTGCTTTGTCGTTAGGACTTGCGTTGCCGACGCCAACCTCGCTGCCAGCGTGGGTGGGTTCGGCGTCAAATCCCCAATAAGCGCCCCGTCTGCGGCGTTCCAAACTCGTATCACCCCGCTCCAATCTCCGGCAATTGCACGGTTCGTTTCATCGCAGAAAGTAACCTGCAGCGCGAGATCGCCGAACGCTTCAAAGGCTCGCTGCTGAGCTCCATTTTGGTCCCAGATCTTAGTAACCCGGTCGCGCCCGCAGGAAAGAATACGTCCATCGCGAGCGAATTCGATAGAAGCAACCCCTCCACCGTGTGCGCCCCAACTCTTGACCTGCCCGCCGTTCTCCATTTCCCAAAGCTTGATCGTACCGTCTTCGCTTCCTGAGGCGACGAGATTCGAGTCCGCACGCCACGAAATCCCATTTATCGCGGCCGTGTGTCCGTTTAAGGTTAGATACTCGCGGCCTGTCCAGCCTTCCCACACCATGAGACCGCCGTTGCGATCCCCGGTCGCCAACAAGACACTGTCCGGGCTGAACTCGATCTGATAAATCCAGTCCGTATGCTTGCGAAGTTCGTGTAACAACTGGCCACTCTCGGTCGAGTAGATTCGGACCACTCGTTGTGGTCCACCCAACGCGATCAGTGTTTGGTCTGAGCTGATGTCGGCGGCCAATACCGCGTCCAGTTCATCTCCAACCTCAAAGATTCGCTCGCCTGTCAAAACATTCCACACGATTGCTTTGCCACTCGCACCACCATGCCCGCCTCCCGCGAGCAACAAACTTCCATTGCGACTAAACTTCAGCACTTGCGGAACGCCCTCAGGGAAAGGCAACGCACCCACGAGTTGCAGCGTTTGGGTGTTATAAAGCAAGACTTGCTTCTGGCCCGCGACAGCCGCCAACGGAGACCAAGGGCTCGTGGCGAGTGCGCTAACTGCGGTCGTACCATCCGTCGTAACAACTGGCTCCAATGAAAGGCGCGGTGGCATCGGGGCGACTGCCGGACGATCCATCGGAGCATCCTGCAGAGCAAAGTCGAACGATTTTTTCTTCTTAATCTTAGCCGTGCTTGTTTTCGTTTCGAGCACGCCGCCGTCGATCCACTTACGAATCGTCTCGATCATGGCGTCGTCCATCTTCGGCGACTCGGGCGGCATAAATGGCTCACTCTCGTGCGTAATCAACGAGTAGAGATAACTTGAGCCGGAATCACCTGCTTCGACCACTTCGCCAGATCCGCCGCCGATGATCAAATTGCCATAATTCGTCAGATCGAGATCACCGCTCTTTTTGTCCGGGTTATGGCAAGAGAAACATTTTGCTCGCAAGATCGGCTGCACGTCATCTTCGTACGTGACGATAGGCGGCTTCTTCTCTTGGGCGGCGCCCATTGAGACGAGTGTGACAACTGATACGATCCAGCTTGCTAAGATGCGCCGTTTCATAACGGTCAGCCTCCAGGTTTCTCGTGGTTCGAGAAGGGATGTAAAGTCCTATCAGCAGCATGCGGGAGCTGCCTCAGGAGCGGAGTGCTCCGCTTCTCTTCCATGCTACACCACCGACGCGACTTTGCATCGTGGGAACAGCAATCTTGGTGGGATTTCTAGTGGTTGAACACGAATTCTCGTGAGTTGAGCATGGCCCAAAACACATCTTCCAGAACTCGCTTGTCGTCTTTCTCTTGCTCCAATACGGCGAGCAGTTCCTTCATCTCGGATTCCAGCGGCTTGCGAGTCAAGCAGCGGACGTATATCTCCTCAATGATCTGTGCCGGTGCAACTTTTTCATTGAGCCGAGTTTCAACCAACTTGCCGCCTTGGATCTTCGTTTGAAGCGTGTCGCCGTTAAGCAAATGCAATGCCTGGGAAAGATTGGGTTCCATCTTCACTTCACAGGCACACACCGACTCGCGACTCGCGCGACCAAAGGTCGTAAGGAAATAGTTGCTTGTATTTCCATCCACAATCTGAACGGCCCGTGCACCCTCTGGCAGGCCCGGGAACTTGTTCTTGGTGTCGGTAACTTGGGAAATCGCGTCGAGTAAGACTTCGGCCCGCAGGCGGCGAATCTTGGCATGTGAGAAGTTGCGATCATCGCTCTTGTTTGACTCGTTCGTCTGGGTGCTGAGCTGGTAGGTTCGCGAGGTGCAGATATCGCGAACTAGCTTCTTAAAGTCGTAGTCATAATCCGTAAACTTCTGTCCCAAGGTCGTTAGCAACTCGGGATTTACTGGCGGATTGCTGACGCGAACATCGTCGACCTCATTGATGATGCCTTGTCCAAAGAAGTGGTTCCAAACAATATTCGCAAGGTTCGTCGCAAAGTAGGGATTCTCTGCCGACGCCATCCATTCTGCCATGACAACCCGTCGGTCCTTGCCAGCGACGTCGGGGATAGCACCGCCTAGGAATTTTGGTTCCATGCGGCGGTTGCCGACGGGATGATTAACTTCGCCGCTGCCACGATTAAAGATGATCTGCTCACGTGGATCTTCGCTGTTCTTACGTCCGATTTGCGAAAAGAATGCAGCAAATCCGTAGTAATCATCCATCGTCCAGCGATCGAACGGATGGTTGTGACATTGAGCGCACTGCAACCTCATACCCATGAACACTTGGGCTACATTCTCAGCGACCTTCTTGGGATCATTTTCCATTTGATAGTAGTTGGTTGCGGCGTTGGCGAATGTGCCACCGCTCGCCCCGAGCAACTCTTGAACGAGCTTGTCCATCGGCATGTTGCTGGCGATCCGTTCTTGAACCCAATTGTAGAAACGCAGCATGGGTTTTGTGGTGATTTGCTGCGTTGTGCGAATTTGCAGCAGCTCGGCCCACTTCATGACCCACAGTTCGACAAACTCCTTGCGGCTGAGCAAGTCGTCGACGACTTTGTCCCGCTTGCTAGGATCGGCGTCTTGCATAAAGGCGTAATACTCATCCACCGTCGGTAATGCTCCGGTGATGTCAAGCGTCACCCGGCGCAGAAACTCTTCGTCCGTGCAAAGATCAGAAGGTTGCATACGAAGCTTCTGAAACTTGTCGTGCATTAGCTCGTCGATGTAGTTGTTCGCGGCGACGGCCTGCCATTGAAATTGCAAACCTTTTGGCAGAACGATGAAATGCGAGCCAACCGTGTGCGTGTCAAATCGAGCCATAATAAACGCTTCGCCACGCTTCTGGGCGGTCACGACACCGTTCTGCTCGATGACTGCGGAGTTGTCATTATTGGAGCTAAAGTAGGCAAGCGATGTCACATCTCGGTCGGTACCGTCCGAGTACTTTGCACGTACGTTGATCTGCTGGGTGCTTCCTTCTCCGTCCAGAACGGCACCTTTCGGATACACTTCGAGCGAGACAACCTGTGGCACCTCGCCCTGATCTTTTGGGGCGCGCGCACGAAGCCATCTCAACAGCGTTTCGTTATATTCGCTCTCCATATCGAAACGCTTTCCACCAGTGTGGGGAACCGCTCCGATCGATTTCTCAACAAGAAGGCTTTCTTCGGGGATCGCCAAATTGATGCGACGGCCACTTATTTCGCGAGTGAGTCGGTCATAGTCGCCGTCAGGATCAAAGCCGAACAACGATAGTCGAAACCCGTCTTTACCCCGAGCTGCTCCGTGACAGCTGCCGGTGTTGCATCCCGACTTCATGAACACTGGCATCACATCCAACTTGAAGCTAATCGCAGGATCAGACGTTGCGTTCAAAACCTCGACCGGCACTGTGACCGCATGGGCTCCGAATTCAACCTTCAGTTCCGTGGCGCCGTCCGCTAACGGACGAAGCACGTTGGCCTCGACGCTTGCCAAGGCTGCATTGGCTAGAGTGAACTTTGCGTCAGCGGTCACATCTCGGGTGATCCCGTCTGGATACTCCGCTTGAACGATGAGTGACTGCCGATCGCGAGCGGTGGACAACTGGACGTCTGCGGGGTACACGTTGATTCTTGCAGGGGCGGGATCATCCGCAACAAGAAGGCTCGCGAACAAACTACAACAAGAAACCGCGATGAAGCTTGTTAACCGATATCGCATGTCAAACGTCCTTTTCTTCCTAACGCACGTCGTTCGTGCATTCATGCCAAATGTCATTACATCGTTTGTGGCGAGAGCGTGAACAATTAGCCGCCATCTTGTCCGGCCGCCTTAGCCTTCTTCCGCTCTTCGGCGGCGAGTCGAAGCTTCTCTAACCGGCTTAAAGGCTTCGCCGCGGGGGCCGCTGGCTTCGGTTGCTCGGGCTTTGCCGCAGCCGCTGCCGGCTCAGGCTTTGGAGCGGGTTTTGCTGGGGCAGGCAACGGCTTGTCAATCTGAATCTCCACCGTCCCTGCAGTGCTAACGATTTCCTCACCATTCTCAGGGATGGTAACCCGACACAAAACACTCTTGTGCTTTCCAGCCGGGCTCGAAGCGTCGGTGGTTACTGGAAACGTCAACTCTTTCGTGTCCTTATTAAACTCCAGGGGAACACTCGTGACCTTGTTTGGAAGTCCAATTAACTCCGCCTTGGCAGTGCCCTCAAAGGGCGTATTTACATTGAGCTTGCAATACACCTGAAGATCCTGGCCCTGCTCGCAGGAAGACCGCTGCAACTCAGCGACAACATACGGCTCGGCAATTCGCAACGTCGCCAGTTGCGACGAAACCCAAGCGTTACCGCCAACATTGGCCGAACCAAGGGCGAAAACCTTCCATTCCTTAACCTGCGCACCGCCGTTGGCATTTAGCGGGTAGAGAACCTCGGATTGGCCCTCCGGAATGTTCACTGAACTGGTTGTCCCAAGTCCCGGCGGGCGGAAGGGAAATTGCACATTGATCGCCGCCTTGAAATCCTCTGCACGGTGAGCAACGACTTTTAGTTGCATGACACCGTTCCGAACGATTGGAACCTTGGGCTCGACAATCTCCAACGTAAACGGCAACTTCTCGACGACTGCAACCGCCAGCTTATTCACATCGCGACCACTGTATCGCGACTGACCCGGCGCTGAAATCACAAAGTCGGCTCTATTGAAGAAGCCGCCGCTGATGTTTTGATTGGGGTCGGCGTGCTTGGCCCGAAAATCAACAAGCTTGCCAGACAGGGGCGCATCTGCTGCCGCTTCAAACAAGACTGGCATGACGTTCATATTCGAGGGCATGGCTTCCGCCTGCATTGTGACGCCTTGCGGCAATTCACCCCCTTCAACAACCAAGTCGCCACCGAAATTCGTGCGTGTTGCGTTCATAATGGTAGCAACTTTGTTGCCTTGCGCTACGTAAATCGTTTGACGGTATTGACCGTAGCGTTCCACCCGCGGAATCCCCAACGCCAAGTCTGGCTTGACCGGCTGAAACTCAATCCGATAGACAAAATCCGATCCGCCGCGGCCCAGATGGTCGGTGACTCGCACAACATACTCACCGTCCGCCGGAACATTGAAGCGGATGTAACTGTCCGGGCCGCGCGAGTCATCGTTACCCGCGATGCTCTTGCCATCTGCCTGATACAAGTTCATCACCGGGTCAATCGCCGAACGGATCCGACGTCCGTAGCACTCGACTTCAAACACCTGCCCCTTCTTAGCCGCGAACTTAAAGCAATCAACGTCCCCCTCTGTTTCGAGAATCCCATTGAAAGCCAAAGGCAACTCAACCACTGTCGCTTCTGCGATTCCATTATTTGGTTCTTGCTCGAACGCATTGCCGTGCTCGAATAGCCGAAACGGCGTTGCCGAAGGGGCAATTCCAAACTCATCGCTCGCAAAAAGGCCGAAATCCAACTCATTCTCAGCAGGTAACTTCACCTTTGTCAGCTTTTCGCCGGTTGGATCGCCGAGAAACTTGACTTCGACCTCCTGACCCAACTGGCCACCCGCTGGATACACGGCAAGTGGCCGAGGAAAGTTGCCGACATGTAATCGGTAGCGACAGTTTCCATTTCCGCCGTAAGCACTCTCGCGTACTTCTACGTAGTACTTCCCATCTTCCGGAGCGACTACAGAAGCCGCACAATCCTGCCCAAGCAACGGAGTGTCGTCGCTCGCAGCAAGCTCAAAGCGTTTCTCATCCAGAATCGCGACATAGGGATCAAACATGGTAATCCCAAGCCGCATACCTTCGACCTCGGCTGAGATACGTTCACCCTTTTTGGCCTCGACGACGTAGTAATCGACGTCTTCGCTCTGCACGACGCCTTCAACCGTAACATTCATGTCTATGGCCTGCGGCGCCGCAAAGTCCGTATTCGGCTCTTTTTCATCTACTGCAGGCAAATTGCCAACGTAGAACACTCGAAAGTCGGAAATACCAGTTGCGGTTCGCACCTGTGCGACATGCTCGCCCAATCGACAATCAGGTGACACCTTTATCGTCGCCTTGCAACTATTGCCGCTCCCCTCGACTGCGGTCACCTCAAAACCCGGGTGGTAGAAGAAGATCTCTTGAGCGTCCCCCAAGTTGCTGCCACTGAAGGTCACAACATGTTCTGCGCCACGCTGAATTCCGCAGGGGGTAATACGAGTAAGGCGGGGCGAAGCAGCAAAAGCCGGAACGGCGACCAGACCCAAAACAAGAGCGACGAGCCACTGGAGCGAACAGCGACTTGGCATGACAATCTCCCGACAGTTTGGTAGGAAAGCGGGCCGCGCCGAAAGAGCAACGCAGCCCGCATGGGTAGGCAAATCTAGCAGGCGGGAATCAACGACAGCCTACGCAAGAAGTTCCTTGCGAACCTTGCCGCCGTCAACGATTTCAATCGGGCGGTCACCAGGAGCCATCAACTCCTTGTCGGCAACAATACCCAACTGGTTATAGATTGTAGTTGCCCAATCCCCAACTGTCAGCGGACTTTCTTCCGGTTCGCTGGCAGTCGCATCGGACGAACCATAAACAATCCCTTTCTTCAATCCACCGCCAGCCATTACGACACTGAAGACCTTCGGCCAGTGGTCGCGACCAGCGTTGCCGTTAATCTTAGGCGTGCGACCAAACTCGGACGCGATACAAACCAACGTCGAGTCCAGCAATCCGCGTCCATCAAGGTCGCGAATCAGCGTTGCAAACGCCTGGTCGAAGGCAGGAACCTGACTCTTGATTCCGGCTTCGATATTGTTGTGCATGTCCCAACCTCCGTAGGTGGTCGTGACAAAGCGAACGCCAGACTCAACTAATCGACGAGCCAATAACAGACGAGCACCCGCCTGATTGCGGCCATATTGATCGCGAAGCTTTGGATCCTCTTTCTCGATATCAAACGCCTCACGTGCCTCTTGTGAACTAATCAGCGAATAGGCTCGATTGTAGAACGTATCTACGGCATCCAAAGCATCCGCCTCTTCCTTTTGCTTGAAGTGAGCGTTCACCGTATCGAGGATGCTGCGGCGAGTGACGAATCGCTTATCGTCGACTCCACCAGGCAGAGCCAAGTCACGCACCTTGAATCCGTTCGCTGCCGGATCAGAACCGAGACTAAAGCCAGCATACGAGGAGCTGAGATATCCCGTACCGGCAAACTCGTTAGGCTGATTCGGAATACAGACATACGGCGGCAAGTTATGTCGCGGGCCAAACTCGTGAGCAACGACACTGCCCATGCTGGGATATTGCAGAGCCGGGCTCGGTCGATACCCGGTGAACATATTGTGGGTACCGCGTTCGTGCGCTGCTTCGCCATGCGTCATCGAACGACAGATCGCCAACTTGTCGGTGATCTGAGCCGTTTGCTTCCAGGTTTCATTGATCCGTACGCCGTCAACAGCTGTGTTAATGCTGTTCATCGGGCCGCGATACTCGATTGGTGCAAAGGGCTTAGGGTCAAAAGTCTCCTGATGACACATCCCGCCAGGCATGTAGATGAAGATGATCGATTTGGCAGGACCTTCCTTGCTCTCGTAAAACTTTTGATCCGCTTGGGCTTCCTTAATGCGGAAGAAGTCCGCCAAAGAAAGTCCGATACCACCAGCGAAACCAACGTGCAAAAAATCACGACGTCTCATCCGTGCTCCTCCTCAAATTTTTATAGAGCGTGTTCCGGGGCAGATTTTGGCTGGACGACTTTGGGGTGTTAATGAATCCAGCACTCAGGCGTGTTCAATCGGTGAGTCAGGCGGGGTCAGATTAAACCAATTCTGATAAACATCGGGATTGATTGATCTGAGCAGGCATGATAGCCGCGCACCGAAGACTTGTCAAAGAGTTTAATTTCGAGATTGTTTCAATCCGCCTCCCGAGGGGCCCCCCTTCGGAAGCAAATCTTATATCGCGGAAAGACTGCGTAGGAACCTACAAAAAACCCGTGGTGCAACTACGGCGTTTACACCACGGGTTCTGGTCGACGTCTGAGTGTGTCAGTATCTGCCGTAGTTATGCCACCTTGGATTCGATGGTCAAGTTGACCGCTTCGCCGACTGGGGAGTCGAGTTCTTCGCGAATTACCAGCATATCCGCCGGCGCTTCGATTCCGAGGCGAACGCGATCGCCAGAGACTCGGACAACGGTCACGACGATCGAGTCGCCAAGCCGAATACGCTCGCGTTCCTTTCTCGATAGAACCAGCATCGTCAAACCTCCGTGTTATTTGGATGCCAAAGCCCGTCTGGGCCAGGATTTACAAAGTATCAATGGGTCGAATCAGGCGGCCTGGCTTTGAAGTTCAGGTGCAGCCACAAGATGCGTCCGATGCATCCGTTGGCCTGTCGAACCATAGAACAAGATCGTGTTGGATTCGGTTTCCCAAATCGCGGTTAGCTTTACCGATCGGGGACCATGCAAGCAAAAGTAGACGCCACACGGTTTGCCGCCGCGAAGCAGAATTCGTTCAGTGATCTCGAAGACATTGACCTCCAATTCGTTGTACTCGCAGATGGTGTGGTGAACATACCGACGTAAGTCGTCCAGATTGTGAATCGGGAGAGATGCTGCCGTCATCGTAGGTGGAGACTCCTTTACCTAGAGAGGATGCGTCCTCATGACGAATCCGTTGTTGGGAGAGTGATAAAAGAGGGAGAGTGTCAGCAAGAGTTACTATCGGTAGCATGGGTCGTTTAGCTTTGCTGCAAAGGATAGGAATTGTTGGCTGAATTTACGGGGACTCGCCAGCTGTGTATCTTGAGCAGTGGGAAAAATGTGACGCTTTTTACAATAGTGCCTTGTGACTCGATTACGCGCAGGTTATCAGTAGACCAATCGAGTCCTCCCTCCTCAAAAATCCCCACGGAGCGTTAGCCTAATGAAGTCTCTTGCAATATCGACGCTGCTTCTGTTTGCCTGTCCAGCACCAGCTTTCTGCGAATCTTCCGTGACATTCGATCGCCACGGAGATCAGGTCACAGTCAGCATCGGCGACGCGCCGCTCGCGATTTACAACACGAGTAAGGATCTGCCCAAGCCGTTTTTCTCCCCGGTCTATGCCCCAAACGGCACCAGCATTTCGCGACCGCTAGAAAACCCAGCGGACCACAAGCACCACAAGGGGATCTGGGTTTCCATCGACGAAGTCAACGAGATCAAGTTTTGGGCCGAAGACGGGAAAATCGAAAACGTCTCCGTTGAAACGCATGACTCAAAAAACGGTGGCCCAGGCATGCTTCGTGTTGTGAATCATTGGCTCGGTCCGGATGGTAAACCGGTTGTGATTGAAACGACAGACATCGGAATCTATCCCAACAGACTCATGACCTACAATATTGTCTTCACTGTTGAAGATGCACCTGCGACTTTCGGCGATACGAAAGAGGGCTTGTTTGGATTTCGCATGATCGATTCGATGCGAGAAAAGGAAACCGGCAAGGTCGTAAATGCGGATGGTCAACAGGGCACCGAGGAATGTTGGGGACAACCCTCGGCCTGGGTCGACTACTATGGCGAAGCAGGTGGACAAACGGTTGGGGTTACGCTGATGGATCACCCAGGGAATTTTCGACCCTCACGCTACCACGTCCGAAACTACGGGCTGTTCTCGATCAGCCCCTTTGGCGAGAAAGCCTACACCAAAGGCACGAGCGAGGCTGCTCCGGTGGTGATTCAGAAAGGCGAATCGCTGCGTCTGCGATACGCCATTTACTTCCATAGTGGCGATACAGTGGAAGGCAAAGTCAAAGAAGCTTATGACCAATTCCTGTCAGTAACAAAATAGCCAGGCCTACTGCGCAGCGAGTTTTTCGAGTTGCATGTAAGCTGCCGGGGTCACTTTGGAAAAGCTGACAAGATACCCACCGGCTTCATCGATACGTCGACGATCAGTGCCCGAGATCACGGTACCGATGGCGTGATGGCTGCGTGCCTTCTGTGGCTTGCTAAATAGCCCGCCATGAGTGATTGTCCGCTCGATGTCCTGCGGCAGCAAACCACGACTTGCCAATTCGCTGTTCAGCTCGAGACGCCCGAAGTGCGGCGGATTCGGCGGCCGCATCGAGTTCAGACGTGCATACCAGTCGGTGAACTCACGATAGCGATCGGCAATTAGCGGGTCCGAAGGCTTGCTCCCACTAGCACGATAAACGATCTTGTTGCTAACGAGTTCGAGCGAACTTTTTGACTCGTCGAAGGTAACCGTGAACTTGGGTGCGACTAAATCTTCAGCTTGCTTGCTCGTACCGATGGCTTTGATTCGGGCGCTGAACTCTAGAAGTTCCTTGGTCGTTAAATCGGCGCGCAACTTACGTTTCACATCGAGCAACGTGATCTCGCCATTCTGAAGATTCAGAATGGTGATTTCTTCTGGCCCTTTTACGGAAAAGTCATAGACGATCGCACCCCGGAACAACGTCAAGTGTTCGGAATACGTTTCATCGTCGTCACCCAGATAGACGTCTGTATCAACTCGAAAGTCTTGTGCTTGGAGTGCCGCCTCCCCAAACAGGAACACAACACTCGCGATTGCCAACACACCCCAGCTCCCTGTATTTCTCTCAGATCGCGACATGTACAAATCCTTCCCGTCAATGACAAATGTGAGTTGTCGAGACCGTCGGCGGAGGATAGAACAGGCGCAGTTAAGTGTCTATGGCAATGTGAATCGAATGCTAGCGGCCTGCGTAGCGTCATCACTAGCACTAATCGGTAAACTCATCGGAAACTGCGATCCCAAGGTTGCCGCGACCGATACTGCAAGCAGTTGGCGGACAACACGGCTTGGACTACGAAATCCCAAACATCTGACCGTACTGGTCGAGAATCTCATCGCGATTTCACCGGAGAACCTCGTGACAACGATTAAACGAATTCTAGTGACCGGCGGCGCCGGATTCCTTGGATCGCACCTATGTGAGCGACTGGTTGGCGAAGGGCATGACGTCATCTGCCTCGACAATTTCTTCACCAGCCAAAAGGCGAATGTCACGCACCTCCTCGACAAGCCCAATTTTGAGCTCATTCGCCATGACGTTACGATGCCGATTTGGCTGGAAGTTGACCAAATCTACAACCTGGCCTGTCCCGCCGCGCCGGGGCATTACCAATTTAATCCCATCAAGACGATGAAGACATCGGTTGCCGGGTCGATCAACATGCTGGGCATGGCGCGCCGGTGTCACGCTCGGATTCTGCAGGCATCAACCAGCGAGGTCTACGGTGACCCAGAGGTACACCCACAACCCGAATCCTATCGCGGAAGTGTGAATCCGATTGGTCCGCGCGCCTGTTACGACGAGGGTAAACGGGCCGCGGAAACACTGTTTATGGACTACCACCGTATGAACAAGCTCGACATACGCATCGTGCGAATTTTTAATACGTACGGCCCGCGGATGCACCCTTTCGACGGACGGGTGGTCTCTAACTTCATTCGACAGGCACTCTCAGGCGAAGACATCACGATTTATGGTGATGGAACACAAACTCGTTCGTTCTGTTACCGCGATGATCTGATTGAGGGTTTTGTCCGCATGATGAACGGCCCGAGTGACTTTATTGGGCCAGTCAACATCGGCAACCCAGATGAGTTTACCATCCGTGAGTTGGCAGAGCTGACAATCGAACTGACGGGCAGTACATCGAAACTGATCCATGAGCCGCTTCCTGCAGACGATCCAACCCGACGTCAGCCAGATATCACGCTCGCCAAGAAACATCTCGAATGGAAGCCGACGGTTCCGTTGCGTGAGGGGCTCGCGAAGACAATCGAATGGTTCCGCGGAATCAACATCGACGAATATCGTCCACCCACACCGAACTATTAAGCCCCACATGATTCCTCTGGGCCGACAAAACTAAGTTGCATGTGCCTCCCAAAACGGGTAGCCTCACTGCTGTGACGACGCTTTTCAGTCACCGTGGTTAGGGCTTTCTGATGGCAATTCAGTTTCAGTGCTTTAATTGCGCGAACCCGTTCACAGTCCCCGACGAATTGGCTGGCACTCAGGCCCGATGCAACCGCTGCGCTGCGATTGTTACGATCCCAAGTTCATTGGACAACCTGGATCTGTCCGCCATCGCGTCAATGAGTCCAACATCGCCAGACGCGCAGCCATACGGAAGTGTGCCCGCAAGCGCGCGCTCGGGCGGGATCATTCGACCCGTGCCGAAGCACTCGTCCGGACTCCCGATGCTGGTCTGGGTCCTCGGAGGCATTGGAGTCGCGATTGTGCTGGGCGCGATCATGCTGGCCATCGGCCTCTCTCGCGTGACGAAGGACGACGACGTTCCGCCGTTGGCGCTCGACGGCACTGAGCCAGGGGAATCTTCATCGGAGCATCAAATTGCTTCCAACGGCTCTATTGGCAGCTTGCCGGGTGGAAGCCCAGATGCTCGGCAAACTCTGCCGCCAAAGTCAAATTCTTCTGAGGTCGAGGTGCCAAACAAGGCGGTCGCTGTCGAGCAAGACACGCTCGCCAAGGCGCGTGAACGCGCCGCGCAAATGCGTCGCGAACTCGCAGAACGAGTTGCAGCTTCGCGACACGAAGCCGAGACAAAACTCGAAGAACACGCTACGCGTCCCGCGAACAGTGCGACAGCGCTCAGCTCAAATACAGCGACGGGCTACGACAGAAGCTATCAAGCCCAGGACGAGCCTTCAGCCAATCCGGAGCTTCCAAATGCCGCTCCGGTCGTTTGGCAGGCAACTCCAGATCCCGCCAGTCATGTTACCGAGATCAAACGTGGTCGAATCTCGATCGATATCCCAACTTCCGCAAAGATCCTTTTCCCGCGAAATCCCAGTAACTTTGTATTGGTCTCTGCTGGAAGCTTTAGGGACGAAACAAAACAGGTCTACGATCTTCGTACTGGTGGAGCGATCGGCAAGCCCGTGAAGTGTGGGCTCGATGTTCAAAGCTTCGAACAGGCATTTAGTCCGGATGGTCGCTATTATTCCAATAAGCTTCATGTATCGGGGGCCACAGCATACGGCATCTGGTCGTTCGTCGACGGAGACATGTTGCGGGAAGTTTCGATCGCCGATGGCAGCCGAGGCGGAATCCACTTCGGCGCGACTCACCAGCTCGTGATTTTTTCGACGCATCAGGCCAAGAGCCCGGAGATTGAACTCATGGACCTTCGATCGGGTGAGGTCATCTGCAAGTTTGAGATCAGGGCCAAGCGTTTTCAGTTTCTCGATGACGACTCGACGGCAATCAGCAATGGGGGCCGGTACTTCGTCGCCTTGTTAAATCGGACCTTTGTCGTGTACGAACTCGCTTCTGGACAACTCATGGGCGAGGGACAGCTTCCCGGTGATCGGTTCAGCTGCGAAGGGCTTGCGTTTTCGCACGACGGCGAACAGTTGGCCATTATCGGCAGCGAGTCCGGTAAGTCGCGGCTGTTTTGCGTCGACTTTTCCACCGGGCAAATTGAGCTCGACACCGAGTATGGCTCGCGACTATCGGGCTCTTCGCAAGGACATCCGCTCGAGTTTCTGCCCGATGGCAGTGCACTACTATATCGCGGAACATTGCTTCTCGATCGGCGGACGGGAGCCGAATTGTGGACTTTCCCGCAAGCGGGCAATTCGAGTCGGCGGATTCTGCGTGCGGGTAAAATGCTCGTCTCGATGAGACGAGGCGGCAAGCGCACCGATGTATTGACCGAAGTCGACTTGCCGGAAAAAGCCCTTGCAGCGGCCGCCGATGCCATCCACGGCGGAGGCGAAGCGATCGATGCAGCGTTGCCACCGCTCACCACGGCAGACACCTTCGGCGCCAACCAAGTAACTTTGCCGAACGGATTCATTCCGTGGTCCGCATCGCCCGATCCCGCCCCCGCTGTGAAAAGCGAGATCGATCGCGCGATCGCCATTGCGTCTGAGCGAGATTCGTTGCAAAGCGTAAGGTTTGCCGGCCGCGGCTCGGGTAAAGTACTAATTCACCTGCGAGTGAATGGACAACAAGACGCATTGGAGCAAGTGGACTTAAATAATGGCAGCAAAAGTAAACCCATGCCGATTCCCAACGTCTACAAGATGCTCGACGTCAGCCCCTCTGGCGATGCCGCACTGATTGGCTTCGAGGAAGGCAGCCGTAACAGTAACAAGGGATTCAGCCGCATCGACTTGGTAAAGTTTCGCCCGAACGAACACATTGCTGGTTGGCGGCCTCACGCTGCAGAAGCCTCACCAACGGGTGACGAAGGACACGTCGCGTGGGCAACCTTTCTCACCGATGACCAAGTGGCAACGGTAAACAAGTCGGGAAAGTTAACGCTTTGGCAACTGCCTGATTGTAAAGCCGTTTATCAGTTCGAACAGTTTGGCGAACCGCTTGCTGTTAGTCCTGGCCGAAAATACTTCGCTGGAGTACACGAAGGTGGATTCCGCGTGTTCGATGCAGCAACGGGAAAATGTGCCGGCGACCTGGAATCTCCCAAGACCGGACTCAATGCATTGCGCGCTGCTTTTGACTCGGAGGGCGAGTCGCTCGCTGCAATCATCGAGACCAACATGGATCGGTTGCTAGTTCGCTGGGACATGAACTCGGGCAAGCTGATTCAAGAGTTCCCCGTGAAATCCGAGTTGCTTCATGCGTTGGGCCGAGGTTGGTTTGGTCGCGAAGCGGGACTTGAATGGCGAGGTGACCGTTACCTGATGCTTGATGCTCAGTACTTGATCGATTTAGAAAACGAAGCCGTTGTCTGGCGTTATCATATGCCCGGCTCGTACTATGCGGCGGGCAGTCCCGACGGGAGGACTTGGCTAGCCGGGCGTCAACACGGCGCGGGGGGCCCCTGGTTTTTGAAGGCCCACGAGACGCCAAGTCTCATCGCACGTGGAAAGACGGTGCTAATGAACCGAGAGAAACAATTGGTTCTTGCGCCTGGTATGAAGGTACGAATTCATGTCGATCTATCATCGGTCGGACTGCAAAACATGGCATCCAGCGTCACCGAGGCACTCGCCGATGCCTTCGCTACGCGAGACATCCAACAAGATCAATCGAGCGCAACCGTGTTTTCGTTGGTGGCTGCCAAGAAGGCGACTGGTGGCGATATTGCTGTGACAGAAGGTCGCAGTTCGCGAGTGGCCGAAACATTTTCTGCAGAGAGCCTTGCAGTCAACTTGACACTTTATGACAGTACCAGAAAGCCACGTTGGCGAAGCGAAAAGTCGGTGCAGATGAGAACTTATGGCACGGTTCGGTCCGATACCGACGCACGCAGCCAACTGGCGAAAGAAATGTACGAGGCGTTCAAGCGGATGTTAACGACCGGTGGTTTAGCTACCGAGGGCGTACCAACCTACATTTTTGCCGACTTGGAAGAAATGCTGGCTGGTGAGTCGAGCCTGACTTTTTCCGGAGAAGGCCCTCCTCCCACGAGGTCCAAGTCATCGAGCTCATCACTATAATCGCCCGCGACTCTGCATTTGATCGGCGTCTTCGAAATCACACCAAACCGCAAGTCCCGGTCGGCGTTACTTTCTCAATCACATCAACTCGCGCAGCGTGCGGACATCGCGTCACTTTTTCCGGCGGGGCGTAGCCTCGACCGCTCCGCTGAAGGGTGGTTTCTCGAACGTATCCCCTTCGCCGATCACTCGCGGATCGCCCGTTTGCTCAAGCACCGCCAACAGCCTTTCCGACAGACTTTTTCGGATCGATTCGTAGCCAGGATCCGACGCGACATTCTGCATCTGATACGGATCGTTGCTCAGATTGTAAAGTTCTTCCCCAGGCCGACGACCAAAAGCGAAGTCAAAGTACTTATCCATTCCAGGGTCGTCACGATGCTCGATAATCCAAGCCTTTGTGGGGCTTGCGTCGAGGTCACCAAAGGCACCGAAGGTATTGTTTTCGAGGTGCTCGAAATTTGGCAGCGGCCCCGCTGGCGCCCCGAAACCCGGGGCAGTTCCCATAGGCCACCGATCCGGTTTGAAATTACGAATGTACAGAAAATCTTTCGTACGAATGGCCCGTTGCGGATACGGCAAGTTGTCGGTTCGAGCTGCCGCCACATGTCGCTCGCGACCCACAACCACCGAATCTCGAGATGCATCGACGAGGCCTGATTTTTCCGAGGTCAGCACCTCAATCAAGCTTCGTCCCGTCATGACTTCCGGTGGCTTTACCCCAGCTGCTTCCAAAAATGTCGGCGCCAAGTCTGGCAGGCAGACGAAGTCATCAAGCGTTCGCCCAGGCGGAATCTTTTTGCCCCAGCGAATTGCCAAAGAGACGTGAACACCAAAGTCCACTAAGTTGCATTTGCCGCGTGGAAAGCCCGGAGCGCCGTGATCGCCGCTGACGACGACTAGCGTATTGTCGAGTTCGCCGAGCCGATCTAGCTCAGCGAGCAGCACCCCGACACCCGCATCGAATGCCTGCACTTCTCCCAAGTAGTCCGCGAAGTCCTCTCGCACAACTTCGTTGTCGGGAAGAAAGGGCGGTAACTTGCCCTTCAACTTTTCCGGATCAATTCCCCACAACTTTTTGCCAGAACCTTTCACCCATTGGCGGTGACAATTCGTGGGCCCGAACCAATAGCAAAACGGTTGGTCGACGCCACGGTCTCGGATGAATGCGCGAAAATTTTCACGCACCTCGTCGTACAGAATTTTTTTCGCTTCCTCAGGGTCAGAGTTCTTGCTACAGAATTGCGAAAAGCCGCTGAACTTTCGCCCCGCCGAGTCGTAAGAGGTTTCCTTCGCTCCGTACGGAGCATCTACTGGCGTTCCGGGACTCCAGACTTTGTGGCTATGTCCGATGTGGTATCCATGCTCTTTTAAGATCAGCGGATAGCTCGGAATTTTCAAATCCCAGACAGCACCTTGCAATATCGCGCCGCGACCAGTCCGCCAAAAGTACTGGCCCGACAACAAGCTACTTCGGCAGGGAGTGCATGAGGGAGCGTTAACAAAGGCGTTGGTAAAGAGAGCTCCTTCACTCGCAATGCGATCGAAACTCGGCGTCTTCACCACCGCGTTTGGCGTCTGATCTTCGTCGGCTCG
The DNA here is from genome assembly GCA_020638995.1 of Planctomycetaceae bacterium. Lineage (GTDB taxonomy): Bacteria > Planctomycetota > Planctomycetia > Pirellulales > Pirellulaceae. The sequence continues at coordinate 608,656 of JACKHM010000004.1, read as the reverse complement.
ACGATAAGCACTCGCGTATCGACCCCAATCATCGGCGAAACAAAAGACAATGTTCGGCCGATCGAGAAACTTTTCGTCCCCTAGCGAAGGCGCCACAGCAAGCGTTACTAATAACGACCCAACGAAGCAGTGAAGAGGCCACTCTCTACAGAAGCACTTCAATAAATTGGGCATTTGGGCTGCCTTTCAATGCAATGTTGGGCAATTTAGCCCAAGTCGTTGGTGTTTTGTAGTTTCAGGATTTTGGCGTATCAAGGCGTCGCCGCGCCCGAGTTGTCGCTCAGCAGAACCATCCTCACCCGTCAGATCGGTACCAACCATGCGAGCTACTGGGAAAATCCTAGGTGTGTAGACATCGATACAGCTAGTGTACACGATAGGACTCCGTCGATGGTCCTAAAGAACACGATCCAGTAGGCATGGAAATTCGGCGAGTGTTCGCACTCGCTGATGTTGGTGCCTCCCAGGTTGCTGCCCCACCTGGGAGGCCCGCTTTTTTTCTTGTCGCGAATTATTCTCGTCGCCACGGCGGCAACCGACCGCCTCCCTGACGCGACAGCTAGTCGCCGGCCAGTTCGGACAAATCCACTACGCGGGTAAGCTCGACCAAGTTGTCGGCCTCCATTTTTTGAAGAATGTTGTTGCGGTGGAAATCGACGGTGGTCGGACTGATTTTCAATTGCGTCGCTATGCGCTTGGTTGTCTTTCCACTGACGAGTAGTTCGAGAACTTGCGTTTCGCGCGGCGAAAGACTTGCCAATCGAGCGCGGATTCCGCGAATCTCGATCTTTCTTCGCCGGTGACTTGCGTCCGATTCAATGGCTTCCTGAATGATCTCGATGAGAGCTCGCGGACGATACGGCTTCTGTATGAAGTCGAACGCCCCTGCCTTCAGCGACTGAACTGCCATCGGCACTTCGGCGTAGCCCGTAATCACGATGATTGGGAGTGGGAAATTGGACTCTAGTAAATGTGCTTGAAGATCGAGCCCATTCATTCCAGGCATCCGGACATCGGTCACCAAACAACCCGCGGCATTATCGAGCTTACTTGCCAAAAACTCTTCAGCAGACGCATACGACACAACATTCATCCCCACTGATCGTACAAGTTGCTCGATCGAGCGACGTACTTGTGGATCGTCATCCACCACAAATACCTTTGCCGTCGGCTCTGTCTCCGCAGACGCCAGTTTCCTGCGTGGCTTGCTGCTCATGACATCAAATCTCGGAAGTCAGAATCATCAATCGATGGCCGGGGCGGAAGACGTTGCCGGAAACCGCAAAGTTGCAGTTGTTCCGCGTCCCTGCTCACTCACGAGTTCGATGGAACCTCGGTGGCACTCCATAATGCCGTGGGCAATGCTCAATCCCAATCCCATGCCGTTCGCCTTGCGACTGGTAAAGAACGGGTCAAATGCTCGTCGAAGCTCCATCGCGGTCATTCCTCGCCCCACGTCAGTCACCGTAATCAAGACATCACCGTCGCGGGACAATGCGGTAACGTCAACGGTATGCCCAGCATCTCCCGCCTCAATAGCGTTACGCAACAGTGTAACGAGAACTCGTTGAATCTGCTTTTCATTTCCGTAGATACTGGGCAAATTTGGCGAGCTCGTACATGACAGTGTTTGTTCGTGCGATTGAGCATAGTGTTGAATTTCGCTGACCGCCTGCCGAACCGCGTGCGTGATGTCACATTCCTGCTGTTCAACTTCGCCGTGGCGAGCAAAATGCAGAACTCCCTCAACCGTGTCGCGACACCTTAGTACAGATTGAATTACATTCTGAAGGCACTCCAACAACAAATCGCTCGAATCTGGTTTGTCGAGGACATTCAACGCCGCCTCGGCCGAAGTCCATGCCGCAACAATCGGATTATTGATTTCATGCGCGATTCCGGCCGCTAAGGTTCCTAGTGCGGCCAAACGTTCGGTACGGAGCAACAACTCCTCCGCTTGTCTTGTGTCCTCGACATCGGTCAGAGTGCCCACCCACTCGTCAACTTCGACGCCGTTTGCGAGTATTGGAACCAAGCGAGCGATGCATCGCCGATACCTTTGAGAACTTTCGTGCCAGACTCGCACCGGAAACTCCCGTTCGGTTTGACGATCGGTCGCCGTTCGCCAAAATGCTTCGAAGATCCGACGATCGTCTGCGTGCAACGCGTCGATCCAACCGTGCCGCGAATACTGCTCCCAGGCCTGGCCGGTGTAGTCGGACCAAACGGCCTGAGTGTCGTTCATGGCACCGCTCGCGTCAGTCGACCAGACGATCGAGGTCATTGCGGCGACAAGCGCACGATATCGCTGTTCACTTCGACGAAGTTCGACGGCAATACGTTTGCGTTCAATCGCATACTGAAGTGATCGAATTAAGACGGCACCATCAAGCGAGTTTTTTGAGATATAGTCTTGAGCTCCTTCCTTCAATGCAGCTAGTGCCGTCCCCTTGTCGTCAAATCCTGTCAACACGACGATCGCTAGATCTGGCCACCTTTTGGTTAGAGTCAGTACACCCTCCAGCCCATTTGCATCAGGCAAACTCAGGTCCAACAGAACAACATCGAACTTTTGAGTCTCTAGCTTTTGAACTCCGCTCCAGAGTGAATTGGAAGCTTCGACTTCAAAACTCATCTCCATATCGGCCCGAATTTCAAGACCGATCATCCTCTGATCAGCGGGATTGTCTTCGATGAGTAAGGCAAAGGCAGCAGCCATTTGAACCTTCAAAAGTCGCAAATAGTTCAATGTTGCATCGATCTCGTGCATCAGAAGCTAGATGCACGCTTTTTTATAGGCACCTGCGGACGCGGCGTCGAGCGTCTTTCCGCAAAGGATCTCTTGTCGGAAGTGGCTGGGGCCGTATACTTTACGCTTCGAATCATTACAAATCATAAGAGTCCCATGTCTGTCCCGCTCAAGATTTGGGAGGGCGGGCGATAAGACTTGATGCCAGCTGAATTGACGCATTGGTACGGCCATAGGATCTGTCACCGAGCTTGCAGTTTAGCTGCGACGCAACACCAGACGGTGTCCTTTGTATCGACGCCGCAACTTGAACTTCGCAAGAGGCCCCCGAACACGCATGGTACAGGTACGACTTCCCGACGGAACCGAGAAACAATTCGAATCACCAGTAACTCCCCTCGACGTGGCCACGAGTATTGGCCCCGGACTTGCAAAAGCCGCGCTCGCAGCACAGGTGGACGACAAAGTCGTTGGATTGGACTTTGTCCTACCTCAAGGGGAGACTATCGAACTAAGCCTGCTCACGAAGAAAGACCCCGCCGCGCTTGCCGTGATGCGCCACTCATGCGCGCACATCATGGCTCGCGCCGTCATGCGATTGTACGAGGGCGTCCGTTTAGCATTCGGGCCAACGATCGAAGGCGGCTTCTACTACGATTTCGATCTCGACCACGCCTTGTCCGAAGATGACTTTCCAGCCATCGAAGCGGAAATGGCAAAGATCATCAGGTTGGACGAAGCTTTCGAGCGGATCGAGGAGCCTCGCGACAAGGCGCTCCAGATTTGCCGCGATTTGGAACAAAGCTTCAAAGTCGAACACATCGAAGGCGGACTCGATGAGCACGAAACATTGTCGTTTTATCGGCAGGGTGAGTTCATCGATTTGTGCCGGGGTCCGCACGTCCCCAGCGCAGGAGCGATTGGAGCTTTCAAGTTGCTGTCCGTTGCCGGAGCGTATTGGAAGGGCGACCAGTCGCGCAAGCAACTCCAGCGGCTTTACGCAACCGCCTTCTTCACCGCTCAGGATCTCGACGAACACCTGCAACGGATCGAGGAAGCCAAACGACGCGATCACCGAGTGCTCGGCAAGCAGCTCGATTTGTTTACGATCAGCCCCACGGTCGGGTCGGGTTTGATCTTATGGCAACCCAAGGGCGCGACGATCCGTGGCGTCCTCGAGAATTTCGTCAAAGAGGAGCTGCGAGAACGGGGTTACCAGCCGGTATATACCCCGCATATCGGTCGTGTCGAGTTGTACGAGATCTCAGGACATTATCCGTACTACAAGGACAGCCAATTTGCTCCCATACAAATGGAGCAAGACGAGCAATACCTGCTCAAGCCGATGAACTGTCCGCACCACATTATGATCTATAAAGCCAAACCCCGGAGCTATCGTGAACTGCCGTTGCGTCTGGCCGAGTTTGGTATGGTCTACCGCTACGAAAAGTCCGGCGAGTTGTCGGGAATGACTCGCGTTCGAGGTTTCTGTCAGGACGACGCACATATCTTCTGTACCGACGATCAAGTTGCGGACGAGTTCAAGGGCTGCATCGAGATGACGCGTTTCGTGCTCGACTGTCTGGGACTGGAGAACTATCGAGTGCGATTGGGCTTCCGAGATCCGGAAAGCGATAAATACGTCGGCGACGAAGCAAACTGGCAGCGGGCTCAAAGCGCGCTAGTCGAAGTTTGTCAGAGCCTGGGGATCGAGTTTACGGAAGAACCCGGCGAGGCAGCTTTCTACGGCCCAAAAGCCGACTTCGTTGTAAGTGATTGCATCGGTCGAGAATGGCAACTCGGAACCGTGCAACTCGATTACAACCTGCCTAGTGCCGAACGATTTGACCTCGAGTACGTCGGTGCAGACAATACGCCACACCGGCCAGTGATGATCCATCGCGCCCCGCTTGGTTCGATGGAGCGTTTTATGGGCGTGTTGATCGAGCACTTTGCCGGAGCCTTTCCGCTGTGGTTGGCAGCGGAGCAGGTCCGCATCGTCACAGTCAGCGAGAAGTCGGAGGAATACGGTCGGTCGGTCGAACAACAACTTGCCGCCGCTGGCATGCGAGTGAGTGGCGATTATCGGGCTGAGAAGCTAGGCGCCAAGATTCGCGATGCGCAGCTCGAGTTGATCCCGTACATGATGATCGTGGGGCCTCGTGATGCCGAAAATGGAACGGTGAGCGTCCGCGACCGCATTGACGGAGACCTGGGTGCGATGACCGTGGCCCAAGCCCTGGAAAAATTGCAACAGGAAATTGCCGACCGAACCGTTCGTAAAACCTATGGTAGTAATGCCGGGTTGGGGGAACGGGGAGCCGGGAACGAATACTAGGAAGGGTTTGCTCGCGTACGCTTGCCGGCAAACCAACAACGAAACCGTCGCCGATCACCGGCGCGGTTCTTGATACTAACTCAGCACAATGTAAGCTAATTGGCGTGTGTAAGGGTTGCGTAAGTCGCGTGATCCATCCACGTTCGCAAATCTATTCGAAAGGGTGCTTAAGATCGACCGCGTCAAAACCAGAATCAACGACCATATCAAAATCTCCCCAGTGCGAGTCATTTCCGAGGAGGGAACCCAGCTGGGAATCCTCCCGACCGACGAGGCACTCGTAAAAGCCCGTGAAGCGGGACTCGATTTGGTCGAGGTGGCTCCTGATGCGAAGCCGCCTGTCTGCAAGATCATGGACTATGGGAAGTACAAGTACGAGAAGAAGAAGAAGACTCATCAGCACAGCCATACGACAAAGACCAAAGAGATTCGCTTGCGTCCGAAAACTGGTGAGCACGACATCGACTTCAAGGTAAAGCAAGCCATTACGTTCCTGAAACACAAAGACAAGGTGCAAGTGTCGGTCTTGTTCCGTGGTCGCGAGATGGCGCACATCGAAGAAGGCCAAAAAGTCATGGAAGGCGTTATTGAAAAACTCTCGGAGTTTGGCAAGCTCGAATCATCGCCTCAGCGAACGGGTCGACGGATGATGTGTACGATCGCACCCAAGTAGTTTGCGTGAGCAAACATTAGGTTCCAGCAAAGGCTGGCGAGTTGCGGAGACAGGTACTTTGTTTGTCGAGACGCACTCGCTGACCAAGCGGTACAAAAGCTTCGCCGCTCTCGAAAATTGTTCGCTGAGCGTCGAAGAGGGTGAAGTCTTTGGGCTGCTCGGTCCCAATGGTGCCGGCAAAACGACGCTACTCCGATTGCTACTAGGTTACCTTAGCCCAACCTCCGGATACGCGACGATTGGAGGCTTGGATTGCCAACGGCAATCCGTAGGGGCTCGACACCTCGTATCATACCTGCCCGGTGAAGCTCGCCTGTATCGCGGCATGCGAGGACGGGACGTCTTGCGATTCTTCGCGGATGTGCGGCCGGGTGGTGACTTTGCCCAGGCGTTACGGTTCGCCGAGCGATTGGAACTCGAATTGACTCGACGGGTCGCATTCATGTCGACAGGGATGCGTCAGAAGTTGGCGTTCGCGGCCGCGATGTCGACCGACTCGCCGCTTGTAATTCTCGACGAGCCCACTGCGAATCTCGACCCATCGGTGCGAGCAACGGTTTCGGAAATGATCGCGGAAGCGAAGTCTGCTGGGCGAACGGTGATTTTTTCGTCCCACGTTTTGTCCGAAGTCGAAGAAGTGTGCGACCGGGTCGCGATCCTTCGTTCAGGAAAGTGCGTTCATATTCAAGTCCTTTCCGACTTGCGCCGCCGCCACCGACTCGCCGCGTCGTTCGAGGGCGAACTCCCCAAAGTGCCTGAGCACCTGCAAGATTCGCTCCGCGTTTGGCGCGGCGGACACGGCGAGTGGATCTTCGAAGCAAATGAATTGTCATCATCGCTTCGCTGGCTGGCGACCTTGCCCGTCACCGAAATTCGGGCGGAACCAATTGGCTTACGTTCTGTCTACGATCGGTTTCATGCTGGCCGGGAAGCGATGGCATGATTCGCATTTTGATTCGCCGTCGCATCAACGAGGCGAAGTGGCTGCTCGCTGCCTGCTCGATCGCGATGGTTTGGTTCTGTTGGTTGCGAGTGTGGTTGGTCAGTCGCCTCGACACTGGCCGCTTCAAAGAGATCTTGGACTTGCTGCCGAGCGATTGGCAACGCTATACACCCGTCGACTTTGCCTGGTTGATTACCTATGAAGGCCGCATCTCGTTGGCCTATGACGAATTGGTCGTCGTCGGATGTGTTTCGCTGTGGTCGATCGCGCGTGGGTCCGACTGTGTGAGCGGCGAGCTAGGAAGAGGTACGCTCGAGATGCTTCTGGCTCAACCGTTAAGTCGACGAGCGGTGATGCTGAGCCAAGCCGGCGTCACGGTGGCGGGAGTCGCGGTGCTTTCTTTCTGCGCATGGTTCGGCACCTGGTGCGGTATTCAAACGATGTCCGCCAAGCAAATGATCTCACCTTCGATTCAGCTGCCGTTCCCACTGCCTTTTGTTGGTTCCGAAATACCAATTCCCTTCGGAGAACCGGAGGTCGTGTACGTTCCGATGGTGGATCTCGTCGACCCGATGCTCTTTATTCCTGCCAGCGTTAATCTCTTCACGTTCGGGCTGATGCTGGCTGGCTTCAGCACGCTCATGTCGTCCTGGGACCGTTACCGCTGGCGAACCATTGGCATCGTCGTCGGCGTCTACATGCTGCAAATCGTCCTAAAGCTATTTGGAATGTCCGCAGATGAACTGTATTGGCTGAAGTTTCTCTCTGCGTTCACGGCCTATGAGCCCGAGTCGCTCGTCCAAATCGCACACCAATTTCCCGAGTACGCTTGGAGTCTTTCAGTTCGCGATGACGAGGGTGTTTGGCAGGCATATGGGCCACTATCGCTATATAGTGTACTCGCTTCAATCGGATTAGCATGCTACGGGCTGGCCCTGAAGATCTTCTCAACTCGCGATCTCCCCGCCCCGCTTTAGCGCAGTTCCCCAAGACTGTGGAAATCCACAACTGGCAAACCAATATGTCAGGTTTGCACGCCGGACGCAGTCTGAAATCGAGGCCGATGTCTCCTTGCTCCGAAAATGAATCGCCACAATACCGGTATTATCGCCCCAACGGAAACGATTGTGGGGAAAAAACGAATCGACTCGACTCCCTGCACCGTACACCCGCCTTGAACGAACTGCACGCTGACAAAACCGCATTGTCGGCTGGCACACAAATTCGACGATAACGAGCGTATGTTCTCTTAGAATTCGGAACATATTTTCGGACGTCCGTGAAACCAACCGACGATTTATGCCACGAATATCGTTCCCGTTTCAGCACACCGCTGCGACCGAGAGGTCGGAAGTTCGGCAGAAAGCATGTTCATTCAGGAATCTGTTGAAGTCCTTTCAAAACCAGAGCTAGAGTTGCAAATCCTTCGAAGCCTCCTGTCGTTTTGCGAACTCAGCCGTAGTCGCGGGCTATGAAACGCGCATTAGTTACCGGTGACTGAGAATGCGGCCCAGAGGTACGGATGAGCCGATCCGTGCTTAGCGCGTCTCGCGGCGATTCGTTCGAGCTGCGCGTTTCTCAGTGCCTCGTGCTTGTTGCTCCCCGCAGCAAGTTCCTCGAAAAACTTCGTCATGAGAAGTGCCGTTTCACGATCAGGAACCTGCCAAAGGCTCGCTACCACAGCGTTTGCCCCTGCCAAGTGAAATGCTTGCCGAAGTCCCAAAATGCCTTCTGCGTGTCGGACGTCTCCGATCCCGGTATCACAGGCGCTCAGCACGACCAAGTCGGTACCTCTAAGGTCGAATCCGCTGACTTCGTAACCGGTCAAAACCCCGTCATTCGCGCGGCGCATATTCCAATTGTCATGGTGGTTGCACGCCGCCAACAGCAAACCGCACCGCATCAGCGGATCACGAATGTCAAGCCGACCACCGGATTCCTCTTCGGTTCGGGGTGGCAAGAAAAACGCGTGCGAAGAAATCACAAGGACAGGTGGAGATTTGATCGTCTCAAAAACCGCTTCGATTGCGGAATCGCCGAAGTAGACGAGAGGAACCTCCCCCGTGTATTTGGCCACAGAGGGAGCAACCAGTTCGCCCTCTACCTTTGTATACGGCAGTCTTGAGACTTGTCGAATCAAACTCTTGCCGCGTTTGGCAATCATAATGGAAGGCTTGCTAGGCTCGCGGTTCTCGATGCGATTCTCTTGCGCGAGCAACTCGGAAATGGACATCGAGTAATTCGGATCGACGACAATTAATGGGTCACTCTTGCTATTGGAAACCGCTTGCCCCGCCGCTATCACGGGCTCAGTGAGCTCCCTGCCGGTTGTAACGATGCGGAGGGGGAAGCGCTCTATGAGAAATGCATCTTCCTCCCATGGGATTGCCGCCCACGGAACAAGCCAAAGTGCGGCGTCGGGACATATCACGAGATTCTTTGAAGAGCGAATCGCGTCACGGACCGGGTCGATTACTATCTTCGCAAATCCCTGAGCGATTCGTTGCGTCGCCACGGTCGCCTCGGGCTCGCCGAAGGAATTGATCGCCCCGTTTTCTCCGGAAGACTCTTGAAGGGAAGCTCTCCACGCAGTGATGGCCCTCTCGATTAGTTCCGCCTCACCCAAGTCGATTATCTTCGCTTGTCCTTTTGCAGGCACGACACAAGCGACATATCTTGGCGGTCGCCAACCGTATTTGCTTCCCAGCCTGCCGAAATCAAATTCGCGATAGCGGGCAAATTCTACCAATGCTTGGTCATCTTCCAGGTGCCGTTGGATCGCATTGACCGTTGTCCATGTTCGCTGAGCCTCGGAATCGTGCCAATTCACTAGCGCCTTCGAATCACCACTGTCGACTTTCTTGGTCTTCGGGTTGTAGGAAGGAGACACTGACAACCAGTGGGCGCGGCGAACGTCTTCTGGAACGACTGCCAGCTCTTCCAGCCTGGTCGATCGAAGTGCGGCGCCGACGTAGCGAACGGTTTCGAATTCTCTTCGCGCCACGTCAAATTCTTCCTCAGAAAATGCTCGCAGGGCGAAATCCGCCGCAAGCCCGCGAATCCCTCGCAATCGTTGGTCGGTCGCGAAAGTTCCGAAAGAAGATCCGAGTGACATCCATGCACTGTCGGGCATCTTCGATCGACCACCCTCGCCCTGGTTGTCGTTAACAACACTCGCCTGCCGCGTCAAATTGTCTTGCATCCTAAACTTGCGATTTATTATCCATTCCGCAGTCAATGTCGCGGCATTTGAGCTGGGTTCCATGAACTTCGCCAGCGACATCGCGAAATCAAACGGGTCCTGAGTGAAGTTGTCAATCGCGCTACTTCCGCGTTTCTCGCGGACGAACAATTCCAGCGTTGGATCATCGACATGCCCGGGCCACATCGCGTAGCGGTGTTGCCGACGCTGAGCAAGATTCATCTTGTCTAAAGCCCCGTCAAGGTCATCTTCGTGAACCAGACAGAGAGCCATTAGGGCTTCAGGATAACCTCCATATCCTGATGAAGTCGGTCGACCGAACATCAGCGGATGCGTTAACCAACGCAGGTACGCTTCTCCGCACTTTTCAGCCTTTATCAATTGATTTTGTGCTTCGGCGACAAGATTCGAGCGAAGCAATGCGTCAGCGTGCCAAGTGTAGATGCGGCTATCCACCGGACGCGCGAACTCCGCACGTTCTAGGAGTTCGCTGACGGGCAATGCACGGTCCATGGCCTCGCAGGCAATAGACAGTTTGCGTTCGCCGTCCGCGAGATAGCCGGCATTTGCTTGAGACCATCCGTTCGCCGCCATCAGATGAATCGTAGCTAACTTCATGAAATCGCCGCGATTTGGCTCGCGAAGAGTTCCATTTTCGAGCTGCCAAAGAGCATGCTGTGCAAGGCCGAAAGCTTGATTGGTGTAGCCGAGGCCGGTCGGCGTATCGCCGCTACTTAGGTGCATCCCTCCCAATACGCCGTAACATTGTGCCTGATAGAACGCGCCGAATGGCCCTCGGTTTCGGCCAGCGGCGTCTAGCAACTCGCGTTCGATGTTGAGTAGTTCGCGTTCGCGTCCACTGGCCACCAAGGAGGCGGCGAGTTCACCGAGACGCGGAATGAGAAATGGATTCGCAGCATCGATAACGGGCGATGACATGAGCGACGCGATTGAAACTCCGTGGTCTCCGATCGTATCGACCGCTCCTTTTAGAGACACAAAGTTACGGTGAATCGAGCCATCCCATCCTTGAAAGTGAATGCGTAGCGAAGTGCCCTGCGTGCCAAGCACGTCAAACTCTGAATCACGCGGTGCGTAGCCAACATAGCCCTCTCGCAGCGTAATCGGCGCGTCATCGACTCGCACCACGATACGTGTGCCGCGCTTGACATCCAGCAACTCGGCAAATGAGACGCCAGTTCCAGCGCCACACGTTAACAGCAATGCAGTGGCGATTCCGAAAGTCTTCACTCTGACGTTCCTCGTTCATTCGTGAATGTTCGTTTCACTTTTACAAACCCTGACTACGACGGATTGCTTTCGCCGTTTACCGCGAGGTGCCAATTCGACATCACCGTTTCCCAAAGACCGCGGTGTCGCTTAATCCTGCGGGCGGTAATATCGTATCACGACTGACATGATTGGTTCGGGACGCCAGTCATGCCTTACCAGTTGCACGCGCTGCTGTATTTCATCTCCGTCTGTGATTACACCTCGCGTACCAGTCGCCCCAACATTGCGTAGTTGCGCCTTTAGGGCATCTGCGTTCCGGGGTGGCTCCGCCGGAAACTGGGCCTTGGCAATTGCCGCGAGATCAGGAGCGTCCTCAGACAGACTCAGTTGCGGCGACTCTTTCGTTTCCTCAAAAACGGTGAGTGATATCGTCCCGACGTCCGGCCCATAGTGCATTTCCAACGCCCTGGATGCTGCGGTCGACACGACTTCAAACGCTTCACCAACCTCTGTGCTGTTTGCCTTTTGGAATCCGTGAATCACCGTTGCGCGATGCCCTGGGTTGAGAACCCATTTCGCACAGTCGAAGTCTCGCACGCGCTGACGATAGAGCGTGTTCTCGCCATTCACTTTCAGGACAACGCCAAGGATAACATCCGATTGATCCATTCGTTCGAGCTGGAAGGTCACCGATTGTCCCATTCCTGGCTCAGGAATGATGGCTTCTGATTCCGTGAATTCCAAAGTTACTGGCTGGCCATCGTAGAAAACCCTCAATGCCACGGTCGGTTTGTTATCAAGGGGAAAGTTTGCGGGCGGCTCGTGTTGGACTTCACCAGCCGAGGTCGCGGGGTCAGACAATCGCTGCCCGTCGGGACCGGATCGAAGTTGGAAGCTTTCTCCAAGTTCGTTGAGAATCGCTCCATCTGTATCTGCGACGATCGGCGGTAAAAGTCCTAAAAGCTCGGGTTCGCCTTTGATAGCTGCCACGATTCCGATTCGTACACTTCTCAAGTCGGGTGCAACTTGGACGACGCCCGTCACCAGTGCGTCGAGCTCAACTTTTCGATTATCCCAGGCCAAAGGATATCGCTGAGAAAAGAGTCGTTGTCTTCCAGACGGTGACAGATGAGTCGCCTCCGGAGTTTGTGCTGCCACACGACTCGCGTTATGAACAAGCTGGATTTGTTCGGCGGGATCGGTCGAGTTCGCTAACGCCAACGCGACCTCCAGGCGTTCGGCAAGGAAAGTATTCAATGTTCCCGCGCAATCCGAAGGACGCTGCCCAACCTTCTGGACTTGAAACTTGAGGACTCCTATCCGATGGCAAGATCGACCACGGAGCGAGGATAGTATCTGCGGTGCATGTTTGTGCAGCTGAAACTCTAGCGTCGCGGCATCCGCACGGCACTGCCATGGAACCAGAACTCCCGCAATAAGCGACAATACAGCAAACTTGGTAAGGTCACACTTACTTCGAATTCGAGGGCTCATCGATCGTTGTCCTTAAATCACCCTGTGATCAGACCATAGCGTTCCTACTGACCTAAAGGCCGCAAGCTGGCAAATCATTTCACGTGGGTGCCAAAATCCGTGTCAACGTCGGGGTCCAGATCCGTTTTCCAGATTGTAATGACACCATTCTGGCCACCTGCGGCCAGTGCCGTAGAATCCGGTGCAAAAGCCAACATAACGGTACCGCTTCCGGTGGCCAAGCTACCGCGTTCTGCACCTGCGATCGGATCCCAAAGCTTTACCAATCGATCTTCACTTCCTGAGACCAGGGTTTTGCCGTCGGTTGAGTATGTGATGCACTGAACTGGCCCTGGATGTGCAGCAATGGTCATTTGGATTTCGCCGGTCGAGGCGCCGTAGATCAATAAAACTCCCTGAGTAGTGCCCACGGCGACAGACTGTCCATCCGGAGATATCGCCGCGCTGGTGATTGTCTCATTTGAAGCGCAAAGTCGTTTTAGCGACTGGTGTCCGCGACTACCAAGCCAAATCGTGCCGTTTTCGCCTATGGCCGCAAAGGTGTTTCCGTCGCGAGACGTCGCAAGATGTTGAATAGTATCTTTGGACCACGACCAAGCCAATTTGCCACTCAGCAAGTCTACGAACTTGACATCGGCTACATCGGCAACAATGAGCAATCCGTTAAACACGGCCATGTCAGTAGCAAAGAACGGTGGCGTCGCGATCGCGTGAGGATCTAAAGTGGATGTCTGACCAAAGCGACCAACATAGACATTGCCCCCCGCTTCCCACACGAACTCACTGCCTCCTGATTTCGAATGGACACCGGTGATCCAAGTATCCTCATACCATTCCCCAACAGGCCTCCCTGCGGTGACATCCCAGATGCGTACAAATCCGTCGTACGCGCTACTTGCGAGGTTCCGCCCGTCCGATGAAAAAGCCAACCCAGTCAAAGGACGGCTATGTGCTTCATATATCAATGTGGCGTGACTACCATCCGTCTCCCATCGTTGCACCCGCCCTTCCTTCGAACCCGTGACTAACACGCTTCTGTTCTCAAACGCTACAGATGAAATGCGAGATCCTGGTTGTTCGAGCACAGTTAGCAACATCCTCGATCCCACGTCGAAGATATGTGTCTCGCCGTTATAAGTGCCAATTGCCAGCTGCATCCCGTCAGAGTCGAATGCAATCGAACTCGCCGTAGCATCAAAGCCGCCCGCTTCGAAGGTCGAGTGGCTGGGGTACTCAGCACCGATGTCCCACATGCGTATCGTGCCATCGGTGCTTGCCGTGGCCAATAATCCGGGCCGGTGCGGATGAAAGTCAACGTCCGTGACCATTCCTTGATGTTCGCTGAGAGTGATGAATTCGCTCCAAGCTTGGGTCTCCCATACCTTTGCTGTTCCATCGCGCGAGCAACTCGCCAGGTACTTTCCGTCAGAGCTATAAGAAACACGGAAAGCGGAATCTTTGTGCCCGTGGAGCACTCGCATCTGCATTGTGTTTTCGAGATTCCAAATGCGGATTGTTCCATCCGAATGACTTGTTGCAAGCTCACTCGTTTCGGGAGCGAAACAAAGCCCGTTAGCGCGAGTGCCCTCGGTCGAGAGGACTGACTTCAATGTCGCGTTCGACGCGTTCCACACTCTTCCAGCGCCATCGTCACCGACCGTTGCCAATGTTAGACCATCGTCGGAAAATGCGAGATCATTGACAGACTCCGTATGAGCACAGAATTGATGAAGCGGTTGTTTGCTCCCAACTATGTAGATACTTACGTTTCCGCCTGAATCACCAACTGCAAGTGTCTCGCATTGCGGGGCTATTGCTACTGCGCGCACTTCTTTATCGATGATCCACCGTTCGACGTCACGTTTACAGTAAGCAGAAAGATGCTGCCAGTAAAAGTCTCGCAACTTTGGTGGGCAATTCTCGACGTCTTGCAAAATGCCTCGTGCTTGTACTGGATTGGTCTTTGCAATCGTTTGCGCTCTCTGTAGCTGAAGAGCGAAGTTTTTGCGTTGTGCATCCACCAGCCGCCTGCGCACTTCTTCGCGTGAATCGAGAAGCAGAGTGTTATATACGGTGATTACCGCAACAAAGATTAGCAGGGCAGCAACACTCAGCCCTGAAGCAAAAGTTGCGAAGGGATGCCGCTTGGCAAGTTTCACTAACTGTTCGCCAACCCTAGCCTGGCGAGCTGCGACGGGCATCCCATCAAGGTAACGCCGCAAGTCGGTCGCGAGACCACGCGCTCGTGCATAGCGTTTCCGAGGAGTCTTTTCGAGACACTTCAAACAGATGGCTTCAAGATCTCGGTCCACCTCTTGGCACAACCGCGATGGCGGAACGGGGTCGGCGTGCTTTACTTGCTCCAACGTGGCTAAAACGTCACCTTCCTGGAACGGGGGTCGGCCGGTAACTGCTTCGTAGAGTATTGCACCCAACGCGTAGATATCGGCAGGGGGACCGACCGTCGCCAAGTCGCCGCGTGCCTGTTCTGGCGCCATGTAGCATGGCGATCCAAGCAGTGTCCCTGTAACGGTGCGAGATACGTCTTCGTCCAACCGCTTCGCCAAACCAAAGTCGGCAATCTTGGGTGTGCCATTCTGCGTAAGAAGAATGTTCGCCGGCTTCAAATCACGATGAACCACGCCTCGTAGGTGCGCGTAGTCCACTGCTTCGGCAATCGTCGCGACGATCTGCGCAGCCTCTCTTGGTCTCATTCCAGAACTATTAACGCGATCCGCCAACGTGCCTCCGTCGATCAACTCAAACGCACAATACAACACGTCGTCGGAGTCACCAAAATCAAAGACTTGAACGATGTTGACATGCTGCAAGCGTGCAGCCGCTTCCGCCTCGCGGCGAAAGCGTTCGCGGTCTGCAGAGTTTAGAGCGCGATGTGGCGAAATCACCTTTAAGGCAACGCTTCGTCGCAAGGTGTTATCAAATGCCTCGTAGACAACTCCCATGCCGCCAAAACCTAACTGCTGCCCAACCTCATAGCGAGTTAAGTGAAGCAGTGAACGACTCGCCGGTTGCGTCGGCGGCAAACTGCGTGTTGCATCTTCAGCCGCGGGCGGAACTTCCCGGTCGCAATGCATCAAGTCAATTGACGCCTCGCTAGCCGCGTGATGTCGTAGCAATTCGGTGAACGGATCGTCGGCGAGGTCAAGTTCGTCGATTGAACGCGCACACAAGTCACATTCAGCGAGATGATTCTCAATTCGCAAGGCGTCTTGCTGAGCGATTATGCCCGTGATGAACGCTCGCAGCTGTTGCTCGGAAGGATGCACTGGCAATGAGCCCTCGTGATGCCGGTTAATCAAGCATCCCTTCGCCCAACTCGCGAAGCCGCCGCATCACGCGGGACTGTGCTATGCGAACGGCATTGGCGGACATGCCCAAACTCGCCCCGACTTCTGAGGCTCGTTTGCCTTCAATCGCAACTTCTCGGAAGGCAGCCATCGTCTGCGGCTGAAACTCACTCTTGGCAATGCCCAATAGACGGTCACAGATCGCGCGGTGGTACTCGTCGTCCCAAAGCTGACTGAGTTGGCTTTTGGGGTCAGCCAGTTGGTCGGCCATGGCTCCGTAATCACTTCCACCGACGGGAGCAACTCGGCGATTCTCTTGCCGCCAAAATGTCTTTAGGCGGTTTGCGACAACTTGCCTGAGCCAACAGCGCAGAGCACCCGTTCGACCATTGTGCTCAAAATTGGCCAGTTCAGTCACGAGCAACTGCATGACATCCTGCCCCACATCGTCCGCGTCGTGTTCACGGACACCACGGCGGACCAGCCAATGCCGGATCAGCGGGTCATAAATCTCCCGAAAATCCTGCCACGCGTCGTCGTCGGACGAATTTCGCAGTCGCACTAGGAGACTCAGGGATGTGACCTTATCTGACACCGCGGCACCAATTCAATCGATTAGTTTTCGACGCAGCGTCCAATATACATGTGATCCCACCGCGCAGCACCGCTGTCGCAGCAAGTTGGATCGATTCGCACTGCATCTAGCATCAAAATACGCTCGCTGGAAGGATCGAACAGGGGCGAAACGTGCGAAGTCATCGAGACGTCTCGTGAATTCTTGAGCGTTCGGGGAAAAAACTCAGATTGCGTGAAATGTTTTGGGCTGGGGCGGCCTTTGTCTAATTGGAAGCGGTCGCCACGAACTCGACCCAAAAGATTGTCACACTTTCATTTCAAGGAGCCCAGTTATGACCAAGAACCTCACCACCGCCCTGATCGCCGCCGCCGTTTTGTCAACGAGTATCGTCACCCAAACACAGGCCGGGAACCACCTCTGTCAGGTCCGATACACGCACAGTCCGTCCGCGCCGACCGTGGTAGCGGCATCAGCTTCGGCCACAGTCGCAACTCCCGCGCCGAGTGCTTCGTCAAACCGCACCATCTACAAACTGGTACAGAGCACTCCGCAATATGACATTAGCCGTCCCGAGGTCGTTAGCGGCGCGAGAATCACCCTGTTCGCAAATTTTCTCCGCCAGGAGCAAGGCTACGTGATGTTTAACCTGAACGGCACTTCATCCGAGTGCAAGATTGTGGAGTGGCATCCCAACTCCGTCACGCTCGAACTACCTCGCCTGGGATTGCTCGCGCCACAGGATGCCGAGATTCAGATCGTGCTTCCAGACGGTCGCATCGCCAAGACGTTCAAAGTACTGTTCGTGTCACAGCCGGACATCGTTGTTCATTCAGATACGATTCCGCAACCCATGCCTCCAGCCCCGGCATCAACTTCGGGCGTCTATGCAATGCCCGTCAGCGGCGGACTCGTTCTTCAAGCTGAATAGCTAGAAAGAACCTTTGACCCGGCGGTCGTTGAACCAATCAGTTCGACGACCGCTGGCTTCGTTCTTGTCGACCGTGGTAGTATCCTGAAAACCGTTGTTTCGCATTCTCGCTTACGAACTGATGGCAACAAGGAGGGTCACCGTGACCTTTTGCAATCTCCGTCAGCAGCTTGGTTTCATGTGCCGGCTCGTGCGAATCGTCGCTTGGGCAGCCGGTCCACTGTTCGTGGCATGCCACGTCGCAGGACAAGAATCAGCACCGCGTGAACTCATCGTGCTGTCCGATGATGCACCAGTCGCAAATGGATCACGCATAGTAAGTCACGTGACGCTTGGTCAACAGTTTACCATTCTCGAATCAAGCCCAAAGTGGCATCTGATCGAAGTCACAACTAATGGAGTTCAAGAGCAAGGCTGGATACACGACAGCTACGTTAGGGTGAAAGACGATCGAAACGCACGTGCGTCGCTGTCTGCGACAGAGCGGAGACAACTTTTATATCAAGCAGATCTCTTGTATGACGGCGGCCAGCGGCTAGAGAGAACAGGTCGATACTCTGAAGCGATACTGGCGTTGGAACAGACACGGGAAATGCGAGAAGATGTTCTGGGTACGTCAAATTTGGAGTACGCGGACTGCTTAAACCTTCTTGGATGGTGCCATGATTGCTTGTGCGATTACGAATCGGCCAAACTGCTTTACGAACAATCGCTGGCAATCGTCGAGGAAATCGCAGGCGAATCGCATCCGTACTATGCACGGACTCTGCAGAATCTGGCAGGCCTGTTCAAAAGTGTTGGAGATTTTATCAATGCGGAGCGACTGATACTGAAAGCGGTCGCACTTCAAAAGCAAACCTTGGGTGAGTGGCACCAGGACTATGCGAACGGCCTCAATAGCTTGGCAACGTACTATCGTTCGATTGGCGATTATGCAAAGGCGGAATCCCTATTTATCCAGGCTGGCGACATCTGGCGCGGGACTCTGGGGGAAGCTCATTACAATTATGCCTACAGTCTGATCAATCTTGCCTTGCTCTATCAGGAGATGGGGGAATATGAGAAGGCCGAGCCATTGTTCTTGCGGACCAGAAGTAACTGGGCACGGACGTTGGGCGAATCACATCCGGACTTCGCATTCTGCATCGACCATTTAGCAAAACTCTACACGGTGACCGGCGAGTTTGAGAATTCAGAGCGACTCCACATTCAAGCTTTGGAGATCTACAGAAATGCCTGGGGTGAGATCCATCCCAATTGTGCCATTACAATCGACAACCTCGCGCTGCTACACCGCACGATGGGAGACCATGCGGAAGCAGAATTGCTCCACAGGAAAGCCCTTAATATCTGGAAACAAACAGTAGGCGAATCAGACCACGACTATGCAAGATGCCTCAGCAGTCTTGCGACAGTATTGGCGGAGGCCGGGCAGTTACGTGAGGCCGCCCAGTGTTTTGACGAGAGTAGACGAATTTCCCGAACTCACATTGACCGCGTACTTCCCGGGCTGTCCGAGACGGAACAATTAGTCTTTCTCAACGTAAAGGACCACGCCGACTTGCACGCTGCTCTATCGTTAGGATTGAGGTGCGCAGACGACAGCGAAATCGCTGAAATATCTGCTGGCTGGTTGCTAAATAGCAAAGCCCTTGTGCAGGACACTATGTCGCAGCAAGTGCGTCTCGCCACGATCAGCCAAAGCCCTGAGGTCGTGAAATTGTCAGCGGACCTTCGAGCCGTCCGTTCGAGACTTGCGAGGCTCTCGCTCGATCCCTCCGCAATCGAGAACGTAACCTCGTTCCGATCGGAAGTCGAGAACCTTCATCAACGCGAACGAGAGCTATCTAAGGCCGTAGGACGAGCTCAAGGTGAAATCTTCCACACTGAAGCGTGGATCGAAGTCGATGAAGTCCTTCATACGCTAGGTGAGGATACCGTATTCATCGACATCGCGAGAATTCAGGTTACGAATTTCGACAGCTCTGACGAAAGCGTACCGTCGAACGCTCATAGTTATGTCGCCTGGCTCATACCTGCACCTGGTCGCGGCGAGATTAAAATTGTCAATCTTGGCTCGGCGTCCGAAATCGAAGCGGCGATCCAGTTGGCAAGAGCAGGTATGAATGATCCCCAGGATCTAATCCTCGAGAGGGGCGAACGAGAAGTAGAAAACGATTTGGTCGAAATGCTCCAACAGCTCAGTTCGATGATACTCCGGCCCCTCTTGGACAACATCAGCGATCAACGTCACCTGATCCTAAGCCCGGATTCGGCGCTATGGCTCGTTCCATGGGCTGCGTTGCCAATTGAAGGCGACCGATACGCAATCGAAGAATATGACATTCACTACGTGACAAGTGGACGCGATTTAGTCGCGAATCGGTCT
The DNA here is from genome assembly GCA_020638995.1 of Planctomycetaceae bacterium. Lineage (GTDB taxonomy): Bacteria > Planctomycetota > Planctomycetia > Pirellulales > Pirellulaceae. Next base: position 588,822 of record JACKHM010000004.1, on the reverse strand, counting down.
CCGTCGGAGCACACGCGATCGGCTCCCCTTGTGATGGCTGATCCAGACTTTGACTTCGATTTTTCCCAATCCGAAGACGTCGAGTCGACGATTCCGGCGCGAGAGTATTTGCGGCGATCGACGGGAAAGCTACCTCGTGTCGAGCGATTGCCAGCTACTGCGGTCGAGGCACAGGAAATACGTCCTAGTATCGAGCGATACAGCCGCGAAACTCCGCTCGTATATACGGGAGTGCATGCCCTGGAGCGGGTATTCAAGGAGACGACGCGACCCAAAGTTGTAACGCTGTCCACGCATGGTTTCTTCTTCAAAGACCAAGAGGCAAAAGTGACGTCCAGCACCAGCATTCACGAGACGAGATCGGTTGCATTAACGGTTGCCGGCAAGCCGCTCGAGAATCCACTCATCCGGTGCGGAGTCCTACTGGCGGGGTGCAATCATCGGGACAAAGCTGGTGAAACTCAGGATGACGGCGTTCTTACCGGCCTCGAAATCGTCGGCACTGACCTACGAACCACGGATCTCGTGGTGCTAAGCGCATGTGATACGGGCTTGGGCGACGTTCGCCATGGTGAAGGGGTCGCGGGATTGCGGCACGCGTTTCTACTCGCTGGGGCCGAAAACATCGTGGCAACGCTATGGAAAATCCCTGATCTCGAATCTGCCCTATTGATGAAGGGGTTCTTTGACCAACTCGCGGCTGGCAAGTCGAAGTCCGAAGCCTTGCGAGCCGCACAACTGGATCGCATCACGGCAAGAAGGGCTCGCTACGGGGTCGCACATCCGTTCTATTGGGCGGCCTTTACGCTCACGGGAAAGTATCGCGGCTAGAACGCCGCCGCCGTCAATCGCAAAGGAGAATCGAGGTCGATTGCACGACTAGAGCAGTTCCGCGATGGGAGTCCCGTGTGGAATCAATGGTATTGGGCGACCGCTGTTGTCGGGCACCACTTCCCGGTAGTTGATTCCGAGGTGCCGATAAACGGTGGCGAGCAGGTCGTTGGGATCGAGTTGGCGGTCCAGCGGCCGTTCTCCCTTCGAGGTGGTCGAGCCAATAATCTGTCCCGTCCGCATCCCGCCCCCCGCGACAAGAACCGACATCGCGGCGGGATAGTGGTCGCGCCCCGGCTGCACGACCCCGGACCTGGTTCCCTTTTGTGGATTGATTCGCGGAGTCCGACCGAATTCCCCGGAAACGATCACCATCACCTTGTCGTCGAGTCCACGGTCGTAGATATCTTCGATTAACGTCGCGACCGCGCGGTCGAAAACCGGCAGGCGTGCACGCGTATCTTCGAACAAATGACCGTTGACTGCATGAATATCCCAGTTGCCAATCCCGCCGGCGATTCCCGGGTTTTGCATCTGCATCGTAACGAAGCTGCTGCCAGCCTCAACCAGTCGTCTCGCTAGTAGCGCCCGCTGTCCCCACTTGTGTCGCCCGTACTTATCGCGCAGTTTCGAATCCTCCTTCGACAGATCGAAAGCCTCTTTCGCCCGGTCGCTGGTTAGCAGGTTAACCGCTTCCTGGTTGTACTTGTCAACGGCACTCATCACTCCCGAACGATCGACATCGCGACGAACTCCGTCAAACGCATCCAACAGCGTCCGACGGTCATCAAGCCTATCCTTCAGCGCGCCGGACAACGACAAATTGTTCACGGCAAACTTGGGGTCATTCGGATCGGCTGAAACGACAAATGGCAGGTAGGCCGCACCTAAGCTAGCGCTGCCCCCTCCATAGACATTTGTGGCGCTCGCAACATAACGAGGCATTGCTGGATCACGGTGTCCTTCGAGCATCTTCGAGACGACCGGCCCAAGGCAGGGAAACTGTGCCAACGGATCGAGCGGTCGCAGTGGGTTGTAGCCAGACAAAAACCGTCCGGCACCGCCCGCATGATTCGCAAACCCATGTGAAATCGAGCGGATCAGAGTGAACTTGTCCGCGACCTTCGCATGTTCCGGCAAGTGCTCGCAGACGCTGATTCCAGGAACATTCGTCTCGATCGGGCGACATTCGCCGCGGTAGTCAATGGGAGCTTCGGGCTTCAGGTCGTACGTTTCCAAATGACTCGGTCCACCTTGTAACCAGATCAAGATCACAGAGGTGTCCTTTACGGGCTGTTTTTTGTCCGCCGCTTCGGCGCGCAACCGCAGCAGATTGCCCAGCGATAAACCTCCCATAGCTAGGCTTCCCGCTTCCAGAAAGCTACGACGATGTATTGGTCCTGAGCAAGCTGCCTTCGCAGTGGCCATTGAACTAGCCTTTCAGTGGGCAATCGGTAGGGAATTGAACTCGTCGAGCGAGCGGCGGGTTCCTGAATTATGCAACGATCGCATCTGTCGCGTCAATGTATTCGCCCTTCGGTAGCGGTACACTTTGATCGTAGGGCGTGTAAAACACGGAATCTTTGTCGCCGCTAGTGCATTTCATGCACCTTACACTAGGCAAAGGGTTCCACCCCCGCGGTACGGGATCTGCCTCGCAACGGGTCCTAGACCGACGCGGGCACCCTCGGGAATCCCTTTTAGCTTGGCGCCATAGTCAAGGTGAAACGTCCGGGACTTGGTTGCATCCGCACGTTCTTCGGTATCGCACGCGAGTGAAACTATGACGGTTGTAAAAGCACCAGGGTCAATTGATATCCCGGCTCGCGCACAGCAACTGACTTCTGCGATACTTACATCTTGAGTTCTCGTACCGTTACAAATCGAAATACTTACCAATTCAAATGCAGCGCGACGCAGTGTAAAAGGCACCGCGAAGACAAACTTAACAAGAGCGTTAACGCCGGTGTGAAACAACGTACCGACAGAATCTTCAGCGCAGCGCGACGCCAAATCGTCACATCCGGCAAAGGGTGAATTGTTCAATAAGACGAGGATGATTTGATCCACGCTTGCCGATGGATCAATGCTAATAGCTCATACGTTTGCGTCCGCCCTGCACCGACTATCCGAGGCAGAGTCGTGATGCCGTCTCGCTCAACGGTTTGGTGGGGCTTAGGCGAGACAACGGACGGGGACTTCATACCAACACTCGCTCAGTCACGGAGGATGATACGAGCAATGAGCACGGCAACCGTTGTATTGATACTGGCCGCTGCGGCCACTAGCGGCGTAATTCCGACCGCAGAGGTTGAGAAGCAGAATACAGTCTTTCAGAACCTCTGGGAGACGGAGTTTCGGTGGGAATTCGACAAACTACCGCTGAACGGAGGCGTCGAGTCTGCTCGCGTCCCCTACTCCGGCTATATCTATCCGGATACTGAGGGTGGAACCGTACATTCGTTGCAAAAATATGATCGGGCCTTTAACGGAGGCCGCACGCTCGCCGCTGATCACGAAAGGTGGGACACCACTGCGTTTAAGGAGCCAGTGGACGGATTCTTCGGAAAATTATTCAAGATCAAAGAAACTCCGGATTGGTACGGCCACTGTAATGGCTGGACTTCTGCCGCAATTCGCCATGCTGAGCCCGTTCAAAGCGTCACACGAAATGGTGTAACATTTTCACCGTCCGACATCAAAGCCTTGCTTGCCGAGCTGTACATCTACAACGAACACGTTGTCCTTGCCGGTGAGAACGAAGCCCCCATCGGTGCGGCAGCGTTTCACGCCATTATCACCAATTGGCTTGGTAGAGGTGAGCATCCACTCGGTATTGAAGCTGAACCAGGTGAGGAAAAGTGGAACTATCCCGCCTACGCTTATGCAGCTTCCGCCGCCAAGCACTCGCCACAACAGGTAGAAGTGACAATGAACGTCGTCTACGCGGCTGACAGCCGCGCGGAATGGGACGAGAGCCCGCGCATCGAGGAAGTTAAGTACTTTCACTACATGCTGGATCTGGATGCCGATGGGAAGATCGTTGGGGGCCAGTTTTTCCACGACAGCTCCTCGATCGACATGTTGTGGGTGCCGTTGAGTCCCAAAGAACCAGGACAACCTGGAAACGAAAATGGCAATCCCTACATCAACGCCGAGGCAATTCTCTCGCTGTGGAGGGAATCGGTCCCAAGCGACATTCGCGCAACCTGGTTGAACGTCGACCCCACAGAGATCATTGACCGCGACCTCATACAATCGCCTGTCGCCGATGTCTTCGTAGCTTCGACCGAGGAGGTAGAGGCGGTTGAACTCGAAGTGCCAACGCGTATAGTATCCCGAAGCCTAACAACGGCAGGAGTAACTGCGCAGTCACGAATCAATAACTGCTATAGCTCAGAAACGCATCACACCACAATGCCTTTTGGTGAATTGCTTCACGGCACATCGACAGCAACGGCCTCTAGCGACACGAGCCCCGCGTTAATCCGCTAAGAAGTTCTAAGTCAACCTACTGAGCACCTTCAGAATCGCGGACGGTAGCGGTGGCCGTACAACCAGCAGTGGCGCCGCTGCCGAGGTCCGTCTGAATTGTAATCTGTTGCGAGATCGTACCCGCTGCATCTGCCGTGAAAGTGATGGGAACGAAGTGCAGCTGTTTTGAGTCGTTGCCAGGTTCAAACGTAAAGGAGCCGTCTTTACACTCGATACCGAGAATCCGAAAGGGGCGATTGCCACGCACGATCAGTTGCTTTTTCACCACTTGCCCCGGTTGGAGCGTCCCCAACAACAATGATGCAGGACTAACCGTCAGAGGCGACACGACGCTGCCCTGGACAAGGACCGGGATCGACTGTGAATTGGAATCGTCGGTGATAATGCTCAGCTGATCCTGAAAATACCCAGACGGTGCATCGTCGGTTAAACGTACGACCATCTCATAGGAAACACGCCCGCCGCCTCTCGCGGTTTCAGCGAGTTCGACTTCAAAGTGTTCGTTGGCGCTTCGGACGTCTGTGATCCTCCAATCCGTTCGCCCCGCGTAGGATACCGTCAGCGTTTTCTCAGAAGCATTAAACTGCTCGACCTCGCCGAAGTTCACTTCACCGGGATCAAAAACTACGTCGCTGCGGATGTAGCCCTCAATACTCAGCTGGACTTCAGCGTAGTAGGGTTTGTCGATGACGACTGTAATCGTCGCGCCCTTCTGACCGAGAAAGGATCGTGTGTTGTAGGTCGCCACGACCTGCGATTTCTCGAATGTTTTTAGATCGCGTTTTGTGATCGTCGGCGTCGTGCATCCACAACTACTACGAACGCTGGCCACATGCAGATCCTCTTCGTACAGGTTCTCGAACTCAAACGAGAACTCGGCCTTCGCACCCCGAGCCACCGACCCAAAGTTATGCGAAGTTGTCGTGAACATCTTCTTGGCCCACTCTTGGGCAGACGACGGTTGAGTTGACGCCAGCAACGCCAGCATCAGGACGGATGCGAAACTTGCAAATCGACAGATCACGATTACTTCCCTCTTTCACAAAATCGTTACTTCGCCAACGCCCAAACTCGACGAATTTGGTAACCACCGTCGTTCAAAAGTGGCGACAAGGTAACGATTTCTATCAACAATATGCGACAGACCGTAGATCCTGGCAACAGAACACGAGCCGTGGATAGAACCGCTTATTCCGATTATTCGGTTCGTAACGGCCCATTTGTTCAAGCTGTTCGACGAAACTTTGGCTTTGCAAACGTGAATTCCTTTCAGCCTGAAGTTTCGCCGACATGAGTGATCCACCAGTTCTGGGCAAGAATCGGCGTCCAAGGATCGCGAATTTTGATAGCTTCGAGTCGCCGGAGCAGATCCGCAGCGCTGTCGGGCCGGCGCGATGGATTCTTTGCAAGGCAGTCGGAGACGAGCAGATCGAGATCGCTCGGAACGTCCGGATTGAGCAGCGTGGCGTGCGGCGGTTCCTCGTTCATGACTTGATAGAGTATGTCGGCAACGCTTCCACCCTGGAACACGTCGACGCCTGTGAGCAGAAAGTACATAACTGCGCCGAGCGAATAGATGTCGGTCTGTGGAGTGGCATTCGTCGGGTCGCGCAACCGTTCAGGAGCGATATACAGCGGCGTACCTGCCAGCATCGCTGGCGCTGTGAGTTGACTTGATTCGTTCGATTGTGTGTGCTTAACAAGGCCGAAATCGAGCACTTTGATGACGTCCGCCTTACCTCCTCGATGACAGATCATGATATTCTGCGGCTTCAAGTCACGGTGAATCATCCCTTTTGCGTGTGCTTCCGAGAGAGAATCCGTGATCTGCAGGAGAAGGTAAACGGCACGAGCCGCCGATAACGGGCCATACCGCTGCACCAACTCGGCAAGCGAAAGACCCTCGATGTATTCCATCACAAAGAAGAAGATACCTTCGGGCGTCACACCATAGTCGTAGATGTCAATTGTGTTCGGATGAGTTAACTGGCTCGCCAAGCTCGCTTCGCGCTCAAATCTCGCGATACTTTGCTTGTCGACGATCTCAGGTTTTAGCAGCTTGATGGCCGTCGGTCGTTTGAGAAACTCATGTCTTGCTTTATACACCACTCCCATCCCACCTTCACCGATCTGCTGTTCCAGCGTGTACTGGCCAAGCTGCCGATGCTCGCCGAGTTCACCTCTTAATTTGAGAATCGAGTAATAGGAGTAAACGATGACTCCAAGGCAGGTCGCCAGAAGTCCGAAGAACACCCACTCAACGAAGACAATCATCGTTTGCCTGGGTTCGATTTCGCTCATCTCGATTTCCGTGGCTAACCCGACGTCATGTTCCTTTATCCATTTCCAGGCCCCAACCACGCGAACTCCTCGATAGTCGCGATACCCATCAACGTCGACGCCGTCTTCACCGGCGGTAGCATGACGCGCCATCTTGGTTAGTGGCTGAGTCGACAGCGGCTCTTTGGGTCGGTAACCCTTCGTCATGTCGCCGCCCGGATCGCGAAGATGTATGACGCGAGCGGTGCCGCCATCACCGCCAGGCGGCAAGAGGCCAATCTCTCGAAGCTGCTCCGTGAATCGGCTGTCAGAGAGCATTACGCCCTGCCGGTTAAACACATAGGTTTCCCCTGAACTGCTCATTTGGACCATGCGAAGGATTCGGCTCGTCTGTTGTCGAGCATCTACGTCGTGTACCAATAGAGCACCGGTGATGAATCCCGCTTCGTCGCGCAACGCCGCCATCACACCAACATGCGGTTCAATCTCCGCGCTTTCTTCCAACCGATTGATCGTATGGTTGCGATCGTAAGAAAGGATTTTCGATTTACCCTCGAAAACTAGCGCCAGCACCGATGCACCGAATGGTGTCACGCTTTGGCCAACAATCTGCTGTGGTGATAAGGAGTCGGCGATCGCCACTCCGCGACGGTCCCAGATCGCGTAGTCAACATCCTTTCCCGCCAGGTCGTCAATTTCTTCCCGGATCAATCCTTGCAGCGGCGAGTCTCGCACAACCTGCCAGTCGACATTCGAATTCGCAGCGAGTTGGATGAGCTCATTCGACAGTCGTTGCAATTCCTCGCTGCGCGCCCAGGATTCTACTTTTTCTTCCTGGTGGTCGAACCACATCTCAAGTCCGGCCGATTTGGCGTCCAAGATTTCCAGCAGGGCCTCGGCACGAAGCGCCCGCTGAAGTGCGTTAATCTTTCGGTTGACGATAGTTATCACCAGCATCAGCGCAGAGCACGCCATCAGCGCTCCGAGCGCGAGGTGAGCTCGGGGCCCCAGCCGCTTGGTAAGGAAGCCAAAGGTTTGCAGCTTGTGGCCAACTGACCTTCTAGCTGGTTGCACGACCGTGACCGTGCGTAGATTTGCGCGAGTATCCTCACTCGGCTGGATGAGAGTTTTCGTGTGGTCGAACGCCAAGAGCGATTCGACCTCTTGTTTTAGTTCGACGTCATCTCCGCACTGCTCCGCGAGCAAGGCACGCCGATCGGCCTCGGCCAGCTCGCAGGCTTGCAGGAAAATGTCTTTAACGCGGGAGTAGCGTTCAGGGGTCAAGGGTCGGCATCCTCGCTCAACTCGCTTCGCAGCCAAGCTCGCGCTAAGCGCCATTCACGATCCACCGTGGACTTGGAGATGCCAAAGTGATCAGCGACTTCGGCGGCCGTCAGTCCGCCGAAGAATCGCAGTTCGACGATTTCAGCCTGGCGCGGGTTCAGCTCTTGCAATTCTTTCAGGACTTCGTGGACGGCGAGAACGTCTTCAGGATCGTATCGGGAAACGGTGAGCGTCTCGTCAAGCGACGATCTGGCCCGTTCCCCTCCTCGCTTCTGCCGCTTTTTACGCCGAGCATGATCGACCAAGATGCGACGCATCGCCTGCGCACCGATCGCCAAAAAGTGCGTTCTGCCTTGCCAGTCGACATGCTGTTGATCGATCAACTTGACGAAAGCTTCGTTAACCAGTGCCGTTGGTTGGAGCGTATGCCCGGCCGGTTCGCGACTTAGTTGTACGGCGGCAACTTCGCGCAACTCCCCATAGACCATTTCAATCAATTGCTCTGCGGCCAGAGCGTCACCTTTCTGGACGTTCGCAAGTAAACGCGTGGCCTTTGTGCTGGTGCGTGAAGTCATGGCCTCAAATTCTAGCAACTTTTTAGTTTGTGATGACACTATCGACGTCTGTTTGTCGCGTTACTAGAGGACGGCAATTGTCGGCCTTTCGGATAATTGACGTTTCGCTGGATAACCGAGCAGAGGAACTCCGCATGAGCAGAACACCCACGCTTTTTGTCGTCGACCCGGATGAGTCCGCACGCCGGCTCATACAGTCAATTGCCGAGGAGATGAAGGTCGCCTGCCAGTTCTTCGCAAAGGCCGAGGACTTCCTCGCGGCCTATCGGGACGATTGCCCCGGTTGCTTGTTGACTGAGTTTCGACTGTTGGGGATGAACGGGATTGAATTGCAGGAAACGCTCGCCGCCGACTGTTCCTCCTTGCCCATCATCTATATTGCCGCCAGTCCTGAGATAAGAATCAGCGTGCAGGCAATGCAAAACGGGGCAATCACAGTCCTTGAAAAGCCGCTCAGCTATCAGGAACTTTGGGACTCAATTCGCAGAGCGATAACGCGCGACGAACAGACTAGGAGAATCGACGCGCGACACACTCTCGTCCGCAGGCGACTTGGCCTGCTAACCGAGAAGGAGCGGCAGGTCCTGGATCTCATGATTCAGGGCAAGGCGAACAAGCAAATCGCCAGCCGTTTGGACGTGAGCCTTCGCACCGTCGAGGCTCGCCGTCACCAGATCTTCAAGAAAACAAAGACTCAATCCGTTGCCGAACTGGTCAGGTTGATTTTGTCGTCGGAGACAGACGACATGATGGATGAATCGTAAAACGCCTTTTCAAGTTCACGCCGCTTTGCGGTTGGAAATATTAAATCGCGGGCATCCGCAAGAGTACCCGGCTCAGATTGCGATTGTCCACAGCGAGCGGCGTCCACCGGAACTCCGATCAATACGTAACCAGCATCTTGGAACCGATGATGTACTTCCCGCAAAGCCCAAGCACCGAGAGGAGGCCTGGGGCAGCGGTACTCCCGGAGACGGGAGTACAGGCCTTCTACTCGCGCGGTCGCTTCACTCCAGCGGCGGGCGCACGTCCGGTTCGACCTGATAACCGTCCGCTAGAGCGTTTGTCATGTTAAACAACCCGGCAATCGCCAAGACTTCTCCGAGCGCCTCGCGGCTCAGCCCTAGCTTCAGGGCCGCTGTCGTATGAGAATTGATACAATAGCTGCAGCCATTGGTTGCCGACACCGCGATCGCAATGATTTCACGTGTAGCCGGATCGAGTAAAGATCGATGGCCGTCTGCCTCTGGGTGCATAAGACGCTTGAGACTTATCCACACCATCTCCAATTGGGCTGGATTCGTCGCCAAAACTCGCCAGAAATGAGGTATGAAGTCGATTTGCTTCGTCCGTTTGATATCTGCGAACACCTCGGCCACTTTACCGGTAGCGTTTTCTTCATCAACCAGCGGCACCGTCGCCGCGCGCGATTCAGCCATCCAAAGTTCCCCCAAGTTGACAGATTTAAACCATGCCTAACACGGCGAATATTGTAGCGGATCGTTCGTATCGAATGCGAACTTGATATACTGCCTGCTCAAGCCAAATTCCCCTCTACACCCGGTGGTTCTGTAATCATGCATGCCGTCCGCCAAACCGTCTTGGGCCCTGTTTGTCTAGCTGTTTTGATTGTCCCCTCGCTGTGGCTGACTTCGTTCAACGTATCAGCTCAAGATCATGAGCCAGATCATGAAGCGTTGCGCAAGATTCGTGCGGTCGCCGAGGAAGCGATTAATACGAACAACTTGGAGCTATTCAAACCGCTTTTGGCTGACAGTTTCTCGATTGTCACTTATACGGACCGTGAGTTTTCCGATTTCGACGCATTTAAGAAACAGTGGCAAAAAACTCGCGACGAACTGCTCGACGGAGGTACCTATACGACGGACATGCAACCTGAGTTGAGTCAGATCATCGGCGACATTGCCATCGCGCGTGGAAACTCGCATAACGTGCTAATCAATGGCAGCGGGGAACATTTCGAGTTTCCTTCACGCTGGACCGCGGTATTGCATAAGTCCGATGGCCAATGGAAAGTTGTGCGGGCGCACAGTTCCTTGAGCCCGTTTGACAATCCAATGCTCCGATCCGGAGTCAAAAGCATTCTCGTCAAAGTGGGCGCTGCGACTCTCGCTGTCGGGATCGCGCTGGGGTGGCTACTGAATGGGTGCGTAAGACGCTTTCGTCGGAGTCCGCGGTCGGCGGAAACCACACCGTCGAGCAACGCCTGACCGCGAACTACTTGATCGCCTGCGCCACAAGCATGCCAACCATGCCGGGTGGCACATCGAGTGACGTGAGTGTGCCTGGGGTGAAACGCTGTGCTTCGAGTATCGCCTGGAGCGATTCCAAGGCATGGACCTTTCCGTGCTCGGTTCGCAACGCCAGGCCAAGATGATAAAGCGCAAACGGGATGTTCCCCGAAGACGCTCCGGGAAACGCGTCGATCACGACGACTTCGCCACCCTTGTCCAAACAGCGGTGAATCCTTCCGAACAGCGCCGCGTTACCTTCCACGGTCTGCAAGTGAGTCACGTTGGCGACGATCGCCAAGTCAAAAGCATCTGCCGCGAGCGGCACGTCCTGCAAGTTGCCGGCAAGAGTTGTCAAACGATCTGTTAAGCCAAATGAAGCTGCCGTCTCTTTGGCAACTTCCAGAATGCTTGGCCAATCAATCGCTGTCACACGGCTCTCGGAACTCCGCTGGGCCAAAGTTAAACTCCACACCGCCGATCCTGCGCCCAAATCCAAAATTCGTAGGTCGTCTCGGGGATGAGTCCTCTGCAAAATATCCGCCGCAGCCTCGGCGGCATGGGAAAGCATCCATCCCAGCATCGCGGCTTGGGTCTGGTAGGCCTCTTCGCTTTGCCCCACATCATCCATTTTTCGAATCGGCTGGCCGGTCTTCAAAAAATTAGGTAACGCTCGCCAGTACTGGTTTCCCAACTCGCGATACTCGCTGTAGAGCAACATGCGGGCGACGTCTGTGAGCTTGTACCCCACCTCGATCCGCTCGACCACTTCCATCGCGCACAGCGCCTCGAGCAGCAGACACGTCGGAGCCTCTTGAAGCTGACAGACGTCGGCAATTTCGTGTGCCGATTGCGCTCCGCGATCCAAAGCCGTCAGCACGCCGGACCCTAGCGCCGCGTGATAGACTTGCGCTGTTCCGTTGGTATTCATGAGTCGAAAGTAGGCCGTCAGCGTTTTGAGATCAGGACCGTTCATGAGCGAGGAATCCTGCGCGCCAGTGAAACCGTAAAGATCCCTTGGTCGTCGATCAGCATCTCAATTTTCTGAAACCCAGCGGCCGCGACCAACTGGTCCAACTCTAATTGCGTCCGACAACGCATGATCCAGGGCTCGCCGTCCATTCCGATCAGCGCACGTGCGATAAGCTCAAGTTGCGGGTGCCAAGGCTGGTTGGTGTAGATCAAGTAACCATCGTTCTCAATGGCTTGACCAATTCCGTTAAGAGATGCAGCAACGGTCGTGTTGTCCGAAAACAGTTCGTAAAGTCCCGAAGCGATGGCGATCGTGGGACGAGGTTGGATCGTCGCCAATGTCTGTTCGTCGAAGGCATCTCCGACTTCAAAAGTGATGTTCGACAGATTTCTCTCGGATGCCAACTGCCTTCCGATGTTCAAGGCATCAGGGTTCTGGTCTCGCAAAACTGCCGAAATCTCCAACTCTTTGAATCGCGTCGCTACATCCAGTACATACCTTCCTGGCCCAGCCGCGACATCCAACAGACGAATCGATCGGCCTTGTGCATGTGTTTGCTGAATGGCGTGCTCTAGCAACTCTTCGAGTTGTCGTCTCCGTTGTCGCACGCCGGACCAGCCGGGACTATTGAGATAGATTCGGTCGACGAGCCTTCCCAGTGGTGTCGTGCCGACCGCTTGATTGCGATAGACGTGATCCAGCGACTCGCCGGAGTTGAATCCTGTGCGCCAGCCAACGCGAATTCCTTGGCTAAGTCGACCGACCGTTTTCAGAACAAGCTTTGTCGCACGATAATACATGCCTCGCGGAGAGAAAGGCGACAGCGGCTCGCGAAGTCGATCCGCTGCTCGTTTTGCAGCACCGTCGGCATCCGCCCGCAGCAGTGATGGTAGCGTCGAAGGTCGCTCATAAAGATTTACGATGAACTCACGGATTTTTGCAATTGGGCGGGCGCGTTCCAGTTCGTGCAGCACCGCATGCGAGAAGGCTTGATATTCAACCATCTCCTTGGTTTGAGATGACAGACCTTCGAAGAAGCGTCGTTGTGCCGATTGCTTCACAACCCAATCAGAACCAGCGGACAGAACGAGCGTGGGCGTCTGGATCGCGGAAGCGTCGTCCAAAATCCGCGTTGACGCGTCGTGCATCTCTAGCAGGATATTCACGGCGATGCTGTCGGAAATCAAAGGATCTTCTGCAATCTCCCGTATCATGTCCGCATCATGCGTCAGCATCGCTGGCTTGACGTAGCTCTTGACGAACGACTTTGGTTTGACTCGGTGCAAGACCCGCAATCCGGGAACAGCCAGCGGCACATAGAGCTTGACTCGAAACGCTGGTGTGGCGAGGACCATTCCTCGGATCGGCGGCGCGTAGTCGTGAACCCAAGTTGAGGCGACAACCGCGCCGATGCTGTTCGCAACGATGGCGATATTCTCCGTGGGTACGTCGTAACATTCACCCAGATGCGAAACGAAACGGTCCAAGTCGCGCACGATCGAACCAAAGCTCGGCGCGTACCCACGCTCACCGGGCGAGTGTCCGTGGCCACGAGCATCCCAAGCAAAGATCCAAAAGTCTCCCAGATCAAGGCGATCGACAAAGTCTTGAAAGCGTCCCGAATGCTCGTGCCCACGATGCAGCAAGACGAGGGCTTGTCGGGACGGCGATTGCGGTTCCCACACGCGATAGAACAACTCGGTCCCATCCCAAGTTGAAAAGCGATGTTCAGAAGAATTGCGTAAAGACGCGTCCGAAGCGATCTGATTTTGGGCCATGAGCTACCGCACAAGTCATAGCAAATCAAAGTAGTTTAGCATGTGGAAAAAGAACGGCGACGTGAACAGCAGGCTGTCGACACGATCGAGAACTCCACCGTGTCCCGGGATGGCCGTTCCCATATCTTTTACGTCCAGATCGCGTTTGATAACGCTGATGGCCAGATCGCCCATCGGACCTCCAATGCCTACGATAACGCCCGCCAGCAGCAGTTGAGTTGTACCAAAGCCGTCGGGAAACGAGAAGCGAACCAGCCAGGGCAGTATCATCGAAATGCAGAAGCCGCCCAACGCTCCTTCCCAAGTCTTCTTTGGGCTGATCTTACTGCGCAGCGGATGCCGTCCGAATAACTTTCCGAACGTGAACGCAGCGACATCGTTCAACTCGACAGCGAACAACAGAAACAACAGGTATCCTTCGCTCGAATTCGAGTTTGCCAAATGTCCGAGGTGGCCGAGCATCCATCCCAGGAGCACGTAGGCGACGATCGCTAAGGAAATCGTGCGCAATTGTCCTTCAACTCGATTACGTATCACGGGCACGACCAACACGAGTGCGATCGCGTACATTGGCATGGCCAGAAACAACGGCAGCGAACCTGCCGTATTGTAAAGCGGGTCGTGAATCAGGGCGGTTAGTCCGGTGGCGGCGATGAGAATCATTACAGCCCCCAACATCCACTTGTCGCTCGTCAGCTTAGTTGCCCGCGCGAACTCATAACAAGCGACAAACATCAAGCTGGTGACAAATACAATCGTTCCGACTCGTCCAAGGTAGATACCGAACATCGCCAAAGGAATCATGACCAGCCAACTGCGGTAGGTCGACCATACCTTTTCGACGTTGCGACCGAGCATTCGGGAAGCTATGCCCAGTACGACGGCGGCACCGACCAGACAACTCGCAATGATGATCAAATACAGCCGAAAAGCTTCGCTCATCTTGAAGACTCGATGTCACGTACTTCGCGAAGCAATCTTAGCAACCGCACTCCGATCGTTTGGATGCAACCCAATACGATCACGCAGCACGTCCAATCCATTACCGTTAGCGACAGGATGCGCTGCACGCCGCGACCACTGATCAATTGAACTGCAACTACGCACGCGCCCAGCATCACAACTGCCATTCGCCAGGGCTTTGACATGACTCCGCCAAACTGACGTCTTGCGCCAACCGCCTGCGCAAGCGTACCGACGTAAGCGGTGCAGAGGGCCATCATGGCGGCCCAATATCCGCAGACGACATAGCACAAACCGCTGTGTGCAACGCCCACAAAAATCAGAATATCCGACAGGCGATCGGGCAGCTCATTGACGATTTCACCACGAAGACTCGCTTGCCCAGAAGCCAAGGCCACCATGCCGTCGAGCATATTCAGCCATAACCGAACTCCGCACCATGCAACCCCCATGATCAAAAGCCACGGCTTGTCGTAACCCTGCCAGAAGCTGAGGCCCGCGATCGCCGCTGCAAACACGGACGAGTACGAGACCGTATCCGGATGGACCTTGAAACGTACGCAAAGGTTTACGCACCAAGTAGCCGTTCGCCGGAAGGCTTGTGCGATGGGGCGACGCGATGTCGGCTGATAGTCACTCATCGACCAACTCAAGTACGTGTAAACATTTCAGGCACCTGGCCGCTGGCGAGTCGCGTCAGTGCTGGCTGTACGCATCACGCGAGATGCGAGCCTGCGTATTGTGGCAACCAGGAATCATCGCCACCAGAAGGCGCATCGGTCGATCTGCAAAAAACCAGTTCGATGCGCCATGCCGAAACATTCACAATCGCTATTTTGCAAGACATCATCTGGGTCTGCGGCATTGGCGTTCATCGAAGACATAACTTGTCTCGAATTTGAGCGGGAACTTACAGAAATTTGCCGATGTCACGAAACTCGGACTATCAAGCCAAGCCAAATGCCATCAGATTTGCATGCGCTGTCTTCAGATCTGCACACCGTCAGATTTGCACACTGGGGCGTTCTGGTATACAGTCGGGGGCCCTGGTGCTTCGCTACAACCAGAAGTTTGATCGCCACCGGCCACGCCATTACTTGCGAGGTTAACTCGCAGAATGCGTTCGCACGGGCGTAAGCAGTGGCGCAAAACCCAAAAACTAAGAACTAACAAAGCCCTACTCGGAGTTTTCGACCAACGTCTCGGTACTTCTTAGGTTTAGCCCCTGTCCTTGTCGTGTTCATATCTCGATTTCCTCGCGTCGCGTTATCCGGTCTCGCAGTCTTGGTGATTTCTGCCACGCCGGCGGCTCTGCTTGCGCAAGCAGATGGATCGACAACGGCATCTTTGAAACTTCAGCCCGCGACAGTTAGCGGAAGTAAGACGTCGAACGCCAAACGCCGGAAACAAGGCAAGTTTCCCAGTGTGTTCAAGTCAGACGAAGTCGACAATAGCGACACTCGTGTAGTCGCGGTCCGCGGCGAGAACGAGCGATTTGCTTTCACCTGGATTAAGTTCTCCC
Organism: Planctomycetaceae bacterium; assembly: GCA_020638995.1. Classification (GTDB taxonomy): domain Bacteria; phylum Planctomycetota; class Planctomycetia; order Pirellulales; family Pirellulaceae. The sequence goes on along the minus strand of JACKHM010000004.1, from coordinate 572,869 downwards.
TCATTCTTATAGCGTACTTTGTTTGGCTGCGGGAATTGCGGTTATGTGTCGATGATGGCCGCAATCTAAACCTGAAATTCGGCTCGTGGTATCGAAAACTATTTGTGATAGGACTGGTGGGGATTCTCGTTGCAATCATGGTCCCTGCCTACCTGCTCGGAGTTTGCATACTCGGGGTCTCATGTGGAATCCCGTTTTGGCGCTACATGTATTGGCGCAACGCGCAGGTCAACGACCACAGCCCCCGTCTCGAATGGAAGCACTTGTTTGCAAGTCCATTCATCCCATTCCATTCAGTGCCCGACGCACAGTTTGAGTTGCCATCAAGCCTGTCGATCGGAGCCTCGGTCGCCAAGATTGCCTTGGTGGGGAAGTCTTTTTCGGAGCGTGTTACTGAGGCCACGTCTCAGGACTCAGGCATCGCCCCATCTGGGTTTCAATTGGCACTCGCCGTCATGGGTCATGCGATTGCGATGCGGGCAACAGATTTACATATCGGCACAAAAGACGATCAAGTGATTCTCCGCCTGAGGATCGACGGCGAACTCGTACCGATGGAACCACTGTCTATCGCAAGCGGACTTTCCGTTATCAACGTCTTCAAAGTGCTCAGCGATCTTAACATCGCGGACAAACGCCGTGCTCAAGACGGCAGTTTCCGAGCCGACGTTGATGGGCGGCGATTGTGTTTTCGTATTTCGTCTCAAGGAACCAATACAGGCGAAAAGCTCAGCATCAGGATTCTCGATCCTGCTGCAAACTTCGCGACGTTCCCTGCATTAGGACTCACCACCCAACTGGAGTCACGGCTTGAGGCCATACTCAGTCGCAGTAACGGACTCACTTTATTTGTGGGAGCCACTGGCGCCGGTAAGTCGACAACGGCCTATGCAGGTTTGCGTTTTCTCGATACTGGCGACCGAAACATTATCACTATTGAGGATCCCATCGAGTACAGCATCCCAACGATCGATCAAATTGAAGTAAAAACGCGGTCTGGACAGACATTCAAGTCCGGACTCCGCAGCCTGCTCCGCCAGGATGCCGATGTCGTATTGATCGGGGAAATCCGAGACGAAGAAACGGCAAAGATCGCGTGTCAGGCCGCTACGACTGGCCAACTAGTTCTATCGACCTTACATGCCACCGATTCCATTACGGCGATCTTCCGCATGTTGGACCTGGGGGTCGATCCATACAACATCGCGGCGGCGCTGCGTGGCGTAGTGAGTCAACAACTCGTTCGGCGGCTCTGCACAAAGTGCCGGACGCCTTACACGCCAGACGCAGAAGAGTTGCAGAAACTAGCTCTGATCAATTTTCACGGTCCGCTGTACCACAAACCTGATCCCCTAACCAATCCTTGTGCTCACTGTAACAGCAGAGGGATTCTAGGGAGAACTGGAATTTTCGAGTTGTTGGATGTCACTCACACGATCCGAGACTTGATCCGCGACCGGGCGAATGCGAACGCCATCACTTCGGTGGCCCGGGAAGGCGGTATGACAACGCTCTGGGACGATGGTTTGCGTCTTGTGCGGGACGGCATTATTTCATCGCAGGAGTTCCTTCGCGTCGTTGACGAGTTGTAACATGTTGAGCTATCTATTCGATCTGATGTTTTTGCTGGTTACACTCTCTGTCGCGTATATTGTCTCGCGGCATAGCGCGGTACATGCTGCGGCCTTCTTTATCGCAACGCTTATTTCCAGCCTCTTGTCAATTACAACCTTTGAAGGAGTATCTGCACGCATCGCCCGCACATACCTCCTTCCATCCGACTTCTTGATACTGCGGCACTTGCAATTCGTGATCAGCATCGCAATTTTTGTCGCAGCCGCCGCGCTGCTTGCATGGTGCATCCAACTCATTCTTCCTGAAACGCCAAAGCTTTCTACGAGGATGGAAATGACCGGTCGTTGGGTGTTTGGCACTTTGGTTGGTTACTTGTTCGCCGCCTTTCTGCTGACGGTATTGGCGACCTTCCCAACGCGCCGAGAGTTTGGAGGAGCATTCATGCCTGAGGCCCACCGGCGCCCTGGACCGATCATGGCTGCCGCGCCGGATTATCAGTTTCTGGCGTTAGTGGAGTATACCTGCGGTAATGCCTTTGCCTTGACGGGAGGCAACTGGACACTCGGTCGTCCGATCATTTCTGCGGATGCAAAGCATGGTCGCTGGTCTTCGTTTCCGATTCGTTATGCGAGATGGCGAGAGTCGCAATTTGGCGAGTAGACTCGCGGTCGTCCGGCGCTGGACCAGCGCTATGCACAGATCGGGTCGACTCGTGAATTGACCGCCGTCGAGATCTCGATTCAGCCGTTCAAGACCGAACCGAAATCGTATTCGCATCGCACGGCCGGGCCGCCCCAGGTTCTCGAAATCGGTTCTTGTTATACTGAAGGCAATGAGTTAACACTTGCCGCTGCTTTTGCCCAACGCTCCGAGATGCCTGACGTTCATACTCAAATCCGCCGAATTTTCGAGTTCCTCCTGGCCGCATCACCGCTACTTTGCTGTGCTGGCGCAGACGCTGAAGGTGATGTTAATTTTGCCCGTGACGTCCGACCGCTGCTTTCCAATACTTGCTTCAAATGCCACGGTCCGGATGAAGACGGCCGCGAGGCGGATTTGCGACTAGATACCCAGGAGGGCGCGTATGCCGACCTGGGCGGCTACCAAGCAATTAACCCGAAGAACCCCGATGCCAGCGTGTTGGTCGAACGAATCACCCACTCAGACCCCGACTTGAGAATGCCACCGCCCAGCAGCGGTCTGAAGTTGTCGCCGGCTCAAATCGAGTTGTTGAAAGCCTGGATCAAAGAGGGCGGCACATACGATCTGCATTGGTCCTTTCGTCCTATTCTACGACCTGAGGTTCCGGTTGAAGATACTGCGGCGATGCACAATCCCATCGATGCATTCGTGCTAAAGCGGTTGCAAGACGCGGGACTGACATTGGCCAGCGAGGCTGATCGTTCCACATTGATCCGTCGCGTCTATCTCGACTTGCTGGGTTTGCCACCAGACCCTATCGACCTGGCTGAATTTCTCGCCGATGATCGACCTGGTGCCTACGACAGGATGGTTGACGGCGTCCTTGCGAATCCTCATTACGGCGAGCGTTGGGGGCGACATTGGTTGGACCAGGCTCGTTATGCGGACACCAACGGGTATACCGTTGATTCCGAACGATCGATGTGGCCCTATCGCGACTGGGTCATCCAAGCCATCAATTCGGATCTCTCCTTTAACGACTTCACTATCGAACAAATTGCCGGTGATCTGTTGCCCAGTCCGTCCCAAGAGCAGCTAGTCGCAACAGGCTTTCACCGCAACACTTTAATCAATCAAGAAGGCGGCACCGACAATGAGCAGTTCCGGAACGAAGCGGTGGTGGACCGCGTTAACACAACGGGTGCTGTGTGGTTGGGCCTGACCGTGGGCTGCGCACAGTGTCATACGCACAAGTTTGATCCGCTGACACAGCGCGAGTTCTACCAGCTCTTTGCATTCTTTAATAGCTCGCAGGACGTCAACAGCGTCGCTCCTACTGTGACCGTAGCATCTGAGATGCATCAAGAGAAGTTGAAGGAGCTTGATGCCAAGATCACGGAAGCCAAAGCTGCAATCGCCGCATACGAGCAAGCGATCAATGATCGTGCGCCCGCGGCAGAACGCGACGATGGCCAGCCCGTACACTGGGAAGTTATCACTGTTGAGTCTGCCAATTCAGCGGCGGGAGCGACATTCGAAAGACTAGGGGACGGTTCGCTCGTCGTCGGTGGCGTGAACGCCGATCACGATACTTACTCGATCACTTTCTCTCCGCCCTTCGAGCGACTCACAGCCGTCCGCCTGGAGACGCTGACTCATCCCTCGCTGCCGAAGGGTGGCCCCGGACGAGCTGGCAACGGCAACTTCGTGCTCAACCAGATTGCACTAGCGGTGGGAGAGTCCAACGCGTCATGGCTGCACGCGTTGGCGGATCATTCGCAAAAGGATTACGACGTTACGAGCGCAATTGATGACAATCCAGCGACCGGTTGGGCTATCAACGTCAGTTCAGGCAACGCTAATGTCAACCGCACGGCTGAGTTTGTTTTATCTCCGTTGGAAACTCACAGCGATGCTCTTGCCGCCGTCACGCTAACTTTTGGAGAAACCCCTGCGAAGTACAACATCGGTCGGTTTCGGCTCTCCGTAACGGCGGCCCCACATGCAAAGCTCAATCTTCCAGACGCAGGGAAGGCCCAACTGGCGGCCAATCTCAAAACCTTACAGGACGAGCGGGCGCGATTTGCCAAGAATCTTCCCAACGCGATGATTATGCGCGAGCTGGAAAAGCCCCGAGAATCGCACGTCCTTATCCGAGGTGACTTCCTGCGAAAAGGAGAAGCCGTTCACGCCGACTCGCCGGCGTTTCTGCCTCAGATGGCTGACAGAAAACAGGCCCACAACCGACTCGATCTAGCCCGGTGGCTCGTGAACGACAAAAACCCGTTAACTGCTCGCGTCACCGTGAATCGGGTGTGGGGGCGACTCTTTGGTCAAGGAATCGTCGAAACGGAAAACGATTTTGGCTTGCAAGGTACGCCGCCAACCCATCCGCAACTTCTCGACTGGTTATCGAGTGACTGGATGGCCAATGGTTGGTCGTTGAAGCAACTGCATCGTACCATCGTAAGCTCGGCCACCTATCGCCAGTCTTCACGACTGCGGGTGGATGCAGAACGAATCGACCCCTTGAACAAATTGATATCGCGGCAAGCACGACTTCGCGTTGATGCCGAAATCGTGCGTGATCTAGCGCTATCGGTATCGGGGCTGCTTGATCACCGAATTGGCGGCGCGAGTGTTTATCCTCCTCAGCCAAACGGTGTTTATGCATTTACACAACGCAATGCGAGCTGGCCGACGAGCAAAGGTGCGGATCGATATCGGCGCGGGCTGTATACCTTTTTTATGCGAAGTGCTCCCTATCCGATGCTAACAACCTTTGACACACCGCGATTCAATACGACTTGCACGATGCGAGCACGTTCGAACACGCCGCTACAATCATTAACATTGGCGAACGACGAGACGATGCTCGATAACTCTCGCGCCCTGGGACGGCGTCTCATGGACCAGGAATCGAGCGACACGGAGCGGATTAAACTGGCCTATCAGATTTGTTTTGCTCGAGTTCCGATCCAGGGTGAACTCGATCGCCTGCTGACTTTTGTCGCCGCGCAAAAGACCAGCTTTCTCGCTGATCCCGAGGGCGCCAAGGCGATCACGCAAATGCAAACCGGCGGCGACAAGCAGCTCGCGGAACGGGCCGCCTGGACCATAGTTTCCCGCGCGCTCCTCAATCTAGACGAATTCATTACGCGTGAATGATCATGAAACGAGACACTCCACAAATCGATGACGCGCTCCTTCAGGCGACGCGACGCCAGTTCTTTGAGCGTTGCGGACTTGGTGTTGGGAGTATGGCGCTGGGTACTTTGCTTGCGAATGAACGAGCGGCTGCCAACTCGGTCGTTAAGAATCCGATGGCACCGCGCCCACCGCACTACTCACCAAAGGCAAAGTCCGTAATCTTTCTGTTTATGGCGGGCGGGCCCAGTCAGCTCGATTTGTTCGACGACAAGCCGATGCTGCGAGCGCATCACGGCCAGCTGCCACCCCAAAGTTACCTCGAAGGAAAGCGATTTGCTTTCCTCAAAGGCACCGAAACGCTGCTCGCCAGCCCGCGAAAGTTTGATCGTTACGGCGAGTGCGGCCAAGAATTGAGCGACTTGCTGCCCCACCATCGCGAGATTGTCGATGAAGTGTGCTGGCTGCATGGCATGAAGACTGACGTCTTCAATCACGGGCCAGCAAAGATTTTCGTGAACACGGGATCGCCACAGCCAGGTCGACCCAGCATGGGGTCGTGGGTAACTTATGGCTTGGGCAGCGAAGCCAACGATTTGCCGGGTTTTGTCGTATTGCAATCGGGTCCTCGCGGCCCGCGCGGCGGATCGTCGCTGTGGTCAAGCGGCTTCCTACCCACGACGTATCAAGGAGTCCCATTTCGCAGCGGGCCAGAGCCAATCCTCAATCTTGCAAGCCCTGCGGGAATGACGCGTAAGCGAGAGCGCCAATTCGTGGACGTCGTTTCGGATCTCAATCGCCTTCGATTTGATCAAGTGGGTGACGACGAGATTGGGACACGAATCGCGGCCTATGAGATGGCCTATGAAATGCAAAGCAGCGCGCCAGAATTGATGGAATTGGAGGACGAGCCACAGTCAATATTGGATCTATATGGTGCTACTCCTGGGAAACCGTCGTACGCCAACAACTGTTTGTTGGCGAGGCGCCTGGTGGAACGTGGAGTGCGATTTGTCCAGTTATATCACACCAATTGGGATCATCACGGCGGTCCGACTGAGAATCTCGAACAACACCTGCCCGCGATTTGCAAAGAAATTGATCAAGCTTCAGCAGCCCTGGTTCGCGATTTAAAACAACGTGGGTTGTTGGATGATACGATCGTCATTTGGGGCGGTGAGTTTGGACGGACACCAATGGGTGAAGTGCGGCAGACGACAGGCCGCGATCATCACATCGACGCCTACTCAATGTGGGCAGCGGGTGGCGGATTCAAGCCCGGCCTCGTGCATGGACAGACAGACGAGTTGGGTTTGGGCACCGTCGAGAACGGCAAGCACGTGCATGATTTGCAAGCGACGATCCTGCATCTGCTGGGATTCAATCACGAACGCCTGACCTACCGTTTCCAAGGACGTGACTTCCGCCTAACGGATGTTCACGGTCACATCTTGCATGACGTCATCACGTAGGATTGGCCGTGGTCGAACCTATTCGACGGGAGTCGCCCAAAGACTTGCTCCCGAAAATCCGACGGGGCACGACGACCAAGTCGCCGCTCACGCGCATGCGCAACGGACTGATCGTCTTGGTGGTGGTGTTTGTGGTCGCCGCAGTCGGATTTCGACAGCTAGGTGACTATGAATGGGTGACAGCTTTTTGGTTGACGGCGATAACGATTTCTAGTGTTGGCTTCTCGGAAACAACGACCTCATCGCCCGCTCTCCAGCTATTCACGATTGGCGTAATTGTCTTTGGAATGTCAGCCGCTGCTTATACGTTTGGCGGATTTGTTCAGATGGTGTTGGAAGGTGAACTCGAAGTACTTTTAGGACACAGACGAATGACTCGCGGAATAGAAAGTCTTAACGAGCACGTAATTGTTTGCGGTTTTGGTCGGATTGGTGAAGTACTATCGAACGACTTGCTGCGCAGTCGCCGGGCGTTCGTCGTCGTTGATAGCGATGTGGAGCGGTTCGAGGCAGCCAAGGCGCAAGGCTATCTTTGCATTTGCGGCGATGCGACGACGGACGCGACATTGATTCAGGCTGGCATTCAGCGAGCGAGAACGCTCGTATCGTCGTTGCCCAGCGATGCTGATAACGTCTTCATCACACTCACGGCTCGGACATTGTGCGCCGATTTACAGATCTTCTCGCGCGCAGAGCATCCGACGACAGAGAGAAAGCTGTTGCAGGCTGGTGCCAGCAAAGTAATCATGCCTGCGATCATCGGTGCACATCAACTTGAGCGATTAATCACTCGGCCTTCGACCGCTCATTTGATCGAACTCGTGAGTCAATCGCACTTCATCGATGTGGAACTCGACGAGATCACGTTGCCGAATCAGTGCAAGTTGATCGGCCTCACAGTTTCCTCGACAGAAGCCAATCGCAAACACAAACTGCTTGTCGTGGCGGTCAACCAGGCTGATGGAACGATGATTTTCAACCCCGGCGCCGAGTACGAGTTTAGGGGCGGCGACGTTGCGATTGTCATGGGACGAAACGAAGATATTCAGCGTTTTCGCGATGCGTACGAGTTGGCCTCGTAACTTCTCGCAACACGTAAGACGGAAGCAAAAGGGAACGTCCGACGGTGTTGGCCATAGAAAAGAGCAGCAGGTCGGGTAAGATGAATCCGCGACCTGCCTGGTATCAACAACGAGGCCTCAAGTTATGAAAGAGCGTGTTTTACAACGTCACTTGAGATCCCAACACCCCCTCACCGGGTAACTATCCAAAAACTAGCATTTTGAAGGCAACACGTGATGATAAGACCATCGGACTTTGCTTTGAATGTACTCCTTTTAGCGATTTGTGCGACCGCGATCACGATGTCAGCACTGCGTTCCATCGCGGCTGAGCCATCCAAAGCCTGGGTTGATCAAAACGTCGAACCCTTAGTCGAACTCTATCGACATTTCCACACGCATCCCGAGCTCTCGTTTCAGGAAGAGCAAACGGCCGAACGACTGGCAAAGGAGCTGTCAGCTGTCGGTGCCGAGGTAACGAATCGCGTCGGAGGTTTTGGCATCGTCGGTTTGCTGCGTAACGGGGAAGGTCCGACTTTAATGTTGCGAACCGACCTCGACGCGCTCCCGGTCGTCGAGCAAACGAATCTGGCATATGCGTCTACGGTCAAGGTCAAGGACGCCGAAGGTACCGAAGTCGGCGTCATGCATGCGTGCGGACACGACGTTCACATCACCAATCTTGTGGGCGTTGCCCGTTATCTCGCGGCCAATCAAGAACGCTGGCAGGGTACCATTATGTTCATTGGTCAACCGGCGGAAGAACGTGGAGCCGGCGCAGCTGCGATGCTTGACGAAGGATTGTTTGAGCGTTTTCCGAAGCCAGACTTCGCTGTCGCCATGCACGTCGACTCGGGGCTGGCCACCGGCACGGTGGCGTATCGTTCGGGATACGCCCTAGCCAATGTCGATAGTGTTGATGTAACGATGCACGGCCGAGGTGGGCACGGTGCTTATCCTCACACGACGATCGACCCCATCGTTCAAGCGGCACAGTTCGTCGTAGCAGTGCAAACCCTGGTCAGCCGAGAAGTGAAACCGATCGAACCCGCCGTAGTGACCGTCGGTTCCATTCACGGGGGCACAAAACACAATATCATCGGTAACACGTGCCACATGCAGTTGACAGTCCGCAGTTATGATGACGACGTGCGAAAACTCTTGCTGGAGGGAATTGCCCGCAAAGCAAAAGGCGTCGCGATCGGTGCGGGAGCGCCGGAACCGACGATCGAAATCTCGGAGGGAACTCCCTCTCTCTGGAACGATGAAGACCTTGCAGCCCGACTAGATCCGATACTACGACGAGTCGTGGGCGACGACCACGTGACTGACGCAGAACCTTCGATGGGTGGAGAAGACTTCAGCCGCTACGGTCGCGCAGGCGTTCCAATCTTGATGATTCGACTTGGCGCGGTCGATAGCCAGCGACTGAAACGCTACGAACAGCTTGGGCAACCCGCTCCTTCGCTTCACTCGCCTTTGTTCTATCCGGATATTGAAGAGGCGTTGAAGACCAGCGTTCCGGCCATGTCAGAAATCGCAGTCGAATTGCTGAAACCAAAGTCCTGATTTCGATGTTTCGTGGAGTCCGACCTGACGCCTCGACCATGTAGCGCGCCAAGACAGCAAATGCCCAAGCCCACCGCATCAAGCGTCATTATCGGAATCATCTATGTCGTGTTGCTCGGCTCTCTCGTCATGATATTGGCACTTGCACGCCAAAGTGTGATCGTGTCAGAAGGTTCGGCAAGCTCTCTGGACGACTGGCAGCAATGGAGGCATGAAGCCGAGCGGCAACACACGGGGGAGGGTCCGGTTGCGCGTCGAGTACCCAAAAGTTCCGAGCCGCCTTCTCTGGTGCTGCTGCGGGATCACTTCGGTACTAGCCTCACCATCTTGTTGGTCCTTTCGTCGGCATTGTTCTTCGCGATGGCATTCATGTTGCGAGGCATCCTAGTCGGCCCCAACTTTCATCCAGACCTTTCGCCGGACAACGATTGAGCACTATCCGTCGCAACTCCTAGCCGCAAACGCCCCGACCGTTTGTTGACAATTGCATCGGATCGTCACGACAATGCATGATAAAGGTGAACTGCAACGCACCGAATTTGAAATTGCGAGCGGCGGAGAAATCGAAGGTATCATACGATGAGTAAACAGAAGAGCTATATCACCGCAATACTGGCAGCAATCTGGTCCGCTCCATTTTCATGGTCCGAGGCCGAGGAGCCAATCGAATATAATCGGGACGTACGCCAAATTCTTGCAGACAATTGCTTTGCTTGTCATGGAGTCGATAGTGCATCGCGAAAAGCCGACTTGCGGCTCGACCAACGCGACATCGCGGTGGAATTTGGTGCGATCGTACCGGGCAGCATCGACGAGAGTACGCTCATCGAACGTATCGAAACAGATGATCCTGAACTTCAGATGCCACCGGTCGAGACCAAAAAGAATTTGACCAGTGCCCAAAAGGAATTGCTTAAAAAGTGGATCGCAGCAGGCGCCGAGTACCAAGCTCATTGGTCGTTAATCGCACCTAGAAAGGAACCGTTGCCCGCGGTTCAGGACGAAGGTGCTCTAACAAACGCGATCGATCGCTTTGTCCAAGCGAAGCTCGACGCGGTCGGCCTCAAGCAAAACGCGGAGGCCGATCCAAATACGTTGTTCCGACGCCTGCACCTCGACATTACGGGCCTTCCGCCCAAGCCCTCAGAAGTCGACGAGTTTGTAAAAGACTACTCCCAGCGTCAGGACGAAGCTCTATCTCAATGGATTGATCGCTTGATGGAATCTCCCGCCTGGGGCGAGCATCGTGCCCGCTATTGGCTGGACGCAGCTCGATACGCCGACACTCACGGACTGCACTTTGACAACTATCGAGAGATGTGGCCGTATCGTGACTGGGTGATACGTGCTTTCAATGCGAATCAACCATTCGACCAGTTTACCATCGAACAAATCGCAGGTGACTTGTTGCCTTCCCCAACGGATGATCAGCTCATCGCGACGGGTTTTCAACGCTGTAACATTACCACGAATGAAGGCGGCACAATCGACGAAGAGAATCTGGCAAACTACGCCATGGATCGAGTGCAGACGTTCGGCTGGGTGTATCTCGGGCTGACGACAAATTGTGCTCAGTGCCATGACCACAAGTTCGACTCCCTCACGATGAAGGATTATTACTCGTTGGCGGCCTTCTTCCGGAATACGACCCAGGGGCCAAAAGATGGGAATGTTAAAGACGGACGAGGCCCGTTCATGGTGGTGCCTTCTCAACAGGATCAACCACGCTGGGAAGTGCTGCCGAATGAGATTGCCGAAGCAAAGGCGAAGGCCAAGTCGCGAAAGGAAGATGCTCGAGCAGAATTCGATACTTGGCTTGCATCGGCGACGCCTGACTCACTCGACCAAGACTTGCCGCTCGACAAGCTGCTCGTCCATCTGCCGTTGAATGAAGGTGCCGGCAATGACGCTCACAATGCAATCGACGCAACTTGTACGTTTCGATCGATCGGTGATATTGCCTGGGTTGAAGACGGTAAGCTCGGCGCAGCCCCAGTGATGAAATCCGGGCAAACTTTTGAATTGGGTGACCTTGGAGATTTTGAACGAGATCAAAGCTTCAGTTATGGTGCATGGATTCGCGCCGGGCGAGATGATGTGTCAGGTGGCATTATCGCAAGAATGGACGAACAAGCGGCGTACCGTGGCTGGGACCTGTGGCAGCAGGGACGGTCGTTGGCTGTGCATATCATCGATGCATGGCCGGAAAATGGGTTGAAGGTTGCCACCAAAGAGGCAGTCTTAAAACCAGGCGAGTGGCAGCATGTGTTCGCCACTTATGACGGCTCCGGAAAACCAGAGGGCATCAAGATTTTTGTCGATGGAAGCGAAGTCGCTGTAAAGGTCGAGAACAAGACCCTTCGCACCGACGCTTCGATTCGGACTAACACTCCACTTCGGATCGGGCAACGTAGTCACTCGCAAGTATTCGAATCGGGAGGCATTCAGGATGTGCGGATTTACGGGCGAGCATTGAGTCCCGCCGAAGTGAAATCGCTAAACGATGTTGTTCCGTTGCGGCAGATGCTGGCCACCGCGGCTGACGAGCGCACTTCTCAACAGCAAACGGCCTTGTATGAGCACTACTTGGCGGCACACGATACGGAATACTCGACACTCTCAAAAGCGGTCGCCACTTTGGAATCGGAATTCGAAGCCATCAAATCGCGAAGCCCCATCACACACATCCAACAGGAGAAGATGAACTCGCCGGCGATGGCCTATATTCTCACTCGCGGCGAGTACGACCGCCCGACCGACAAAGTGGAGGCTGCAACTCCAGAAGTCTTGCATCCCATGCCAGTCGGGGCACCCCAGAACCGGCTTGGGTTGGCTCAGTGGCTTGTCGACCCCCACAATCCTTTGACCGCTCGCGTCACCGTTAATCGATTTTGGCAGGAAGTGTTCGGTCGCGGCATCGTAGCCACTCCCGAGGACTTCGGCATTATGGGAAGTCCGCCAAGCCACCAAGAACTGCTTGATTGGTTGGCTGTCGATTTCCAGGAGCACGGTTGGGATGTCAAACGACTCTTCAAACTAATGTTGATGAGTGCGACCTATCGCCAGTCTGCCATAGCAACCGACGAGAAGTTGGAAAAAGATCGCGACAACCGCTTGTTATCACGTGGCCCTCGTTTTCGTCTTGATGCCGAGATGGTGCGTGACTATGCACTCGCGGTAAGCGGGTTGTTGTCTCCCAAAATGTATGGCCCGAGCGTCAAGCCTTACCAACCCGACGGGCTCTGGGACATCGTTGGCTTGCCCGGCGGTGACACTCGCAACTATGTTCAAGATACGGGCGAGAACCTCTATCGTCGGTCGGTATATAGCTTCTGGAAACGCATGTCGCCGCCGCCTAATTTGGAAGCCTTCAACGCGCCGAGTCGCGAGGTGTGTGCGGTGCAGCGAGAACGCACGAATACCCCGCTTCAAGCGTTGGTGACGCTCAACGATCCACAATTCGTAGAAGCGGCGCGGCGTTTAGCGGAAAACGCCTTGAAGGCAGAAGATGACGCCAAAGTCATCGAGTTCATTGCGAAGCATACCTTATGCCGATTTATGAAACCCAACGAGCAACACATCCTTTTGGAAGATTTGAGCGAGTTTAAGGCATACTACGAGTCACACCCTGAAGACGCTCTGGCGCTGATCAACTTTGGCGACTCAAAGCCCGACGAAAGCATCGATGTCGTCCAACTCGCTGCTTGGACGATGATCTGTAACCAAGTCTTGAATTTAGACGAGGTGTTGAACAAGTGACGCTTGTTTGTGGCAACAGGTCGCGAAATACGTCTGTTGAAATTGGAAACTCGAACTATGAACACACTACAGAATCGACGTCAATTCTTCACCAGCGGGAGTCATCTTCTGGGAGGTGCTGCACTCGCGTCGCTGCTCGGCAATTCCGGCGTGACCGGGGCCTCCGAAACCGCTCCGGTCGGACCGCATTTCGCTCCGAAGGCCAAACGCGTGATCTACCTGCACATGGTCGGTGGCCCGGCGCAGATGGACTTGTTCGACTACAAGCCAGTCATGAATGACTGGTACGACAAAGACCTTCCAGAATCCATCCGCATGGGCCAGCGGCTGACCACGATGACCAGCGGTCAAGCCCGATTCCCCGTTTCGCCCTCAAAGTTCAAGTTCACTCAGACCGGCGAGTGCGGCATGTGGATGAACACGGAGTTGCTACCGAATCTCGCGAAAAAATCGGATGAGATTTGCTGGATGCGAAGCTTGCATACCGAGGCGATCAATCACGAACCTGCGATTACCGCAATGCAGACGGGCAATCAAGTGACCGGTCGACCGTGTCTGGGTGCTTGGGCTTCGTACGGTCTCGGTTCGGAAAACGAGAACCTGCCTGCTTTTGTGGTCTTCGTCGCGATTCCTAGCAATCGCGAGCAAGAGCAAGCGATATCTGCGAGGCTTTGGAGCGCGGGTTACTTATCCGGCGAACATGCCGGCGTTTCGTTTCGCAGCAAGGGAGACCCGATTCTCTATATCAACAATCCGCCGGGCGTTCCCGCGGCACTTAGGAAGCGTTCGATCGATGGGTTGAACAAACTGAACGAGTTCAACTACGAGATGCTCGGAGACCCGGAGACACACACTCGAATTCAACAATATGAGATGGCGTTTCGTATGCAAGCGAGTGTGCCCGAATTGACCGATCTCAGCCAGGAACCACAACACGTTTTCGAGTTGTACGGCGAGGAGGCGAGAACCCCAGGCACATTTGCCAACACCGCGTTGATGGCACGTCGCTTGGCGGAACGGGGTGTTCGATTTATTCAGGTTTATCACAATAACTGGGATCATCACAGCAATGTTGCCGGACGAATGCCGGCCCAGTGCAAAGATGTCGACCAACCTTGTTTTGCCTTATTGGAAGATTTGAAACAGCGCGGCATGTTGAACGAAACCTTAATCATTTGGGGCGGCGAATTCGGTCGCACGATCTATACACAAGGAAAGTTGTCAAAAGAAAACTACGGTCGTGATCATCATCCGCGTTGTTTCACCATGTGGATGGCCGGAGGTGGCACAAAGGGGGGGGCGATCTACGGTGAAACAGACGAGTTTTCGTATAACATCGTTCGTGATCCAATCCACATCCGCGACTTTCACGCAACGATTCTGCATTTACTCGGTTTCGATCATGAACGATTGTCGTACAAGTTTCAGGGACTCGACCAGCGACTGACCGGCGTCCTTCCGTCACGTGTGATCAAGGAATTGTTGGCTTGAGTTTGGAATGAAGCATCGCGTGTCCCGCTGACGACTGTACGGTGGGTGTCGCATCGACTCCAAGGAACGAGAGCCTTTCGAGTTGCAATTGTGTGGAGAGACGATGTAGATCGGTCTGTGATCTATTACCACAACCCTTCGCTGCATCTTCGAGAGCCAACGAATCGAGTGAATCCATGAGCAAGATCTCTGTCCGCCAAGCGTTGGTGTTTGCCTTGCTGCTCCCGATCACAGCGGTGGCGCAAGTCAATTTGGTTGACGACATCGAAACAGATTCGACAGTGCGAGATTCAGCTAGCGAAGAAACGAAAACGGCCAATCCGTGCGTCGATGCAAGTGGGAAGTTCGGCTTCGAACTCCAGGAGGATCGTCTTGTTGTCACACATGCCGCAAAACCGCTTGTCGAATATGTCTTTCGTGACCCAAAAATTCTTCGTCCGTATTTCGCCAATCTGTACGGGCCAACCGGTGAAAAGATCACGCGCAGCCATCCACCGATATCCGGAAAAGACTCGACCGATCACAGCACAATGCATCCCGGAATTTGGCTTGGCTTCGGTGACATCAACGGCGTGGACTTTTGGCGGAACCGGGGGCGGATCCAACACATGAGGTTCGTTACACCGCCCACCGCGACCGAAAGTCAGTTAATTTTTGCGGAAGAATCCAAATTATTGACGCCAGATGGCACAACGATGGGTGGATTGATCAACAGTTTTGAACTTTGCCGACGACCGGCAGGTTGGCGGATCGTGTGGGACGCCACGTTTACGGCAACGGATTTGGAGCTTGTCTTCGGTGACCAGGAGGAGATGGGCCTGGGCGCACGCATCGCCACGGATTGCACGGAAGTCCAAGGAGGGACCCTGGTAAACAGTCACGGAGAAACATCGGCGAAAGAGACATGGGGCAAGCCGGCGAGATGGTGCGACTACTCTGGCACGAGGGATGGTCAGCGAATTGGCATTACCTTGATGGCAGGGCCGATGAACTTTCGCGAATCATGGTGGCACAATCGCGACTATGGCGTTTTTGTCGCTAACCCCTTCGGTCGGGCCGCGATGGGACAGGGTACCAAGAGTGCCGTTCCGATCAAAATGGGCGAGTCCCTACGTTTAGTCTTCGGTGCAGCCTTGCACGACGGCCAAGACTACGATCCTGAGCTCGAATACGAACACTTTTTGCAAAGCATCAAGTGAGCACAACGCATGCGTTTGCACTCCGCTCTATCGAGCGCCGAGAAGTGCCTGGTTCGTCAGGCTCCGCCATGCCGCTTGTCGAGCACACGCGGAGGACGCAAGTTGCCCAGCGTTCCTGTTAGCGCAACGCGGCTTTGAGTCATAGAACGAGTCTGCGTGCCGGAGTTACCACAGCGGGTCGCCGCGGCGGGATCGCTTGCGCTTCAGGACGTATACAACTCGCGTATGGGCTGGCGGTTGTCATCGACTAAGTACCTCGGACGCCCGTTTAAGTCCGGTATCTTTACGGCGTCAATGTTGATCCCGATGTTGTGATACATCGAAGCAAAGACTTCCTGCACATGAACTGGACGTTCGACGGGCACGCCGCCAATGCCATCGGTTTCACCGACAATTCGACCGCCTTCAATTCCACCGCCGGCTATCAATACAGATTGAGTTCCAGGCCAATGATCGCGTCCACCCTTGGCGTTGATGCGAGGCGTCCGGCCAAATTCACCCCAGACGACTACGGTCGTCGTCGCGAGCAGGCCCCGTTCGTCGAGGTCTTGCAGGAAAGTGGCGAGCGCATGGTCGAAAACAGGCAAGTACTTTTTCGACAGATACTCGATGGTTCCTTCTCGGTTCGCGTGCCAGTCCCACGCACCGAACGCCACGCTGACGCAACGGACGCCTGCCTCGATGAGTCGTCTCGTGAGGAGCAAATGCTGCGGACTTTGCGGCGCGCCACCGAAGCTTGGATCCGTGTTTTGCATTTCACCATAGCGATCTCGTACGGGCTGTGGCTCTAGCTCCAGGTCAAGTGCATCGGCCAAGCGGTTTGATGTCAACATGCTAAAAGCTTGCTGCTGGAAACTATCGATTCCGTGGCCTTCCAAGGCTTCCTGCTGCTGGCCCAAGCCATTCAACAAATCGCGGCGACTTCCCAGCCGCGCTAGATCGATACCGTTCAGAGTTAAATCCGATTTTACTTCACCTTCAAGCGCGAACGGCACATGTTCATGCCCGGTAAAGCCGGGCCAAGACGAAGGACCTTGCAAGTGAACACCGTTGTTCCCGTAGGGCTGGTAGCTCATCTTGGGAGCCGCGTCGACATAGGGAACCATGCCGTTCGTTCCTGGACCAAGAACCTTTGACGCCATTGATCCGAACGAAGGCCACCCTCCAGCAGGTTCGTTGTCGCTACTGTTTCCTCCCGGACGACCGGTGTAGCACTGAAACGACTCGTGCCGGTTCATCATGCCGACGAGACCGCGGATGACCGAGAACTTATTCGCCATTGCAGACAACTTTGGCAGTAATTCGCAAAATCGAACACCAGGTATCGCTGTGTTGATCGATTTGAATGAGCCGCGAATTTCCACCGGAGCGTTCGGTTTTGGATCGAATGTTTCGTGTTGCGTGGGGCCGCCTGGGAGATAAATAATGACCGCTGAGTTCTGACGAGATGGGTCTCCGGCGCGTAACAAGTTGGGCAACGTCAGACCTGCGGCACCCAAAGACCCTATGCGGAGAAAATTGCGCCGCGAGATGCCATCGCAGTGCCAAAACGGCTGTCCATCGTAGAGCGTTAGCACGTGATGCTCCTAGATTTTTCCATCACAACGAATCGCCGCCAATTATGAACGGTTTTAGCCCTGAAAGCAAAGGATGCTCCGCCGCACGGGTGACCGGTTGCAGGATCTTGCTTTATCCTGCGACACAGTTCTTTCCTCGCCTCTTGGCTCGATATAGTGCATCATCGGCCACGGATATCAACTTCGACAACTCGCTGGCGGCTTCCGGATAGCACGCCACGCCGATGCTGATCGTGGGCTTAAGCGGGATGCCGTCCTTCTCCATGCCCGCTGTTTCGACCGCGCGGCGAATTTGCTCGGCCATATCACACGCCGCGTTCAATTCGCGTCCGGGCAAGAAGGCACAAAACTCATCACCGCCAAAACGGCAGGCCCGTCCGCTGGAACCGAGAGCCCGTGCGATAAGCCGACCAGTCTCGCCAATTACGTGGGCACCAAAGAGATGCCCATGCGTGTCATTAATCTGCTTGACGCCATCCATATCCATCATCAGCAGCGCGAGCGACCCGCCGCGTTCCTTGGCTGTTCTCAACGCAAACTCGAAAGCTTGATCAAAGCGTCGTTTGGATTCGAGCCCTGTGAGCGGATCGGTGCCCACGAGTGCCGCGATCTCGCTATGGAAGTCAATTTCCATCTCGTCCGCAAGCGAGAACCGGACAACCGTTTCGCCCGCGAAAATCTTGTCGCCATCTCGCAGCACGCGAGGGCTCGATATCGGCTTGCCGTTGACTCGGGTGCCATTCGTCGAATTGAGATCCTCCAGCACAAACTCGTCGTTACCGCGAGGAGTGATGGTTGCATGTTCCCAAGAGACACCAAAGTCATGCAATGGGAACGAGCATCCAGGATTGCGGCCCAGCAAGGTAGGTCCTTCAATAAACGCGTTGATTCCGAGATCGGCGCGACTGCGAATCACGCTCAGGAAAGCTCTCTTCGCCGGTAGCGGCTGTGGCTGGAGATCCAGAGCTCCAAAATGAACCGTCGTGCGTGCCTGTAACACGATGTGCAGCGGCATTTTCTCAGTTCCGTTATTTTCGTAGAGACTCATGACACTTTGGACGGCTAGGTGAAGTGGCGAGTAGCAGACAATCGCGTAAAAGTATCAGAAGTATCTCTCCTCAGACACAGCAGTTCCCGCTGTGCTAGGACGGCTTCTTAGAACTGCCCTTGGCCGCAAGATCACTTTTCTACGCGGTATTTTCGAAGTTCGCGATCTTCACGCAGGTTAAGTTTGTTTCGAAAGAACGATGTGAAGAATTTTAAGTGCTTCAAGCTGCGAACTTCGACCCACGAAAAACGACCTGGTAATTTCGGTAAGGCGGTCAAGGACGCTTTGAACACTGGAAGCATCAAGACTAAAGATTACCCAGGAGTCGCTCGACGTATGCACCCAAAAGACCAGACGCTTGTGCCTTGTCGAGAACTCGCGAATCGTATTGAGTGCATAAAGCTAATCGCCCTCCGTAGATGAGCAGCGAAAATGCCACGCATTGATACGGACGATTTGGCGCTCCGATCTCGACGCGATCCAAGAGCAAACCATTGATCATCAACTTGCCTTCGTGCCGCGGAAGTGGGGAACGAGCCAAAATCGTCCCGACATTTGTTACAAGTCCGCTCGCTGAACAAGTCTTTGCATTGATCGCTCGCTTCACACCGCCTGTCAACAGCTTGAAAGCTTGTAGAGTTAGCGGAAACGTAAACCCCAACTGATTACGCTTTATGAGGTCCATCTCATCTCGAATGCCTCGAACCAGCTCTTCGGGTTGCTCACAGTCCAACCCGCGACGATCGAGAAAGATCATGCTCACGAAATTCGCCGCAGGGATGCTCTCTGATCCAAACTGCCGCATGCTCACCGGCACCGACATTCTCAGCCAATCGCGTTCATCGCCGAGCCGATTTTCAGATCTCCACGAGGTAATCGCCAGGAACAAGCTGCCGACGAGCAGGTCGTTCATCGAAACACCAATCTCCATCGCCCTCTGCTTTATCGAGGTCGTCTGTTGCTGATCGAATTCATGCACGAGCACGGTAGGATATGCGGGCGGCAACTCGCTTTGATCGGGTTCAACTTCGTGTGGCACCAGCGGCTGCGGTGATCGCGAGAAGAATTGACGGATCCCCGCCACTCCAACGAGTTGTTTTCGTGTGAGCTTTAGTCGGTCCCATCGTGACAAACCAAATGTTTCGCGCGAGAGCAACTTCTGTTCGTCAAGAGCGTCCAGAGTTACCTTCCTCGCCTCGTGCTGGTTCGCGTTCGAATAGAGGACCAACAGATCATGAATGTACTGCATTGCTCCCGTGCCGTCGCAACAGGCGTGGTGAAAGTGAAAGACGACATCGGCGCGAGATTGCCCCTGGCGAACCGTGATCCGGAGACCGGGTGAGGATTCTAAATCGATCCAGCGAGCAGCGGGCATTGTATCGAGAGGCTCGGTTGCAAACCAGTTCAGCTCCGGTTCAACTTTGTCGCTCGGCACCCAACACCAGCATCTTCCGATTCGCGCGACAGTTGCATTTAAGAGCCGGTGTCGATTGATTGCCTCCGACGCGGCACCCATGAATCGATGTCTGTCAATAGCTCCTGCAAACCACAACCGACAAAAGAACTGCATCGGATGCGCAGGCCTGTCGTCGGCGAGCATGTACTCCTCGAAAGTCGCGAGTGGCAACGGGAATTTGATCGGAGCGTTCAATGACTAGCCTCGACCGACTCGTGAGAGAAACAAGCGATTTGCGAAATCTGGGGCGACCGAATCGGACAAGACTGTGGTTTGGTCAAATCCCGTTGCAGCGAGGAGTTCAGACCACTGTTCGGATTTGAGCAACATCAATTCCTCTCTGTCATCACTCGGGTCCGACTTGAATCGCCACCAACCGTCTAGCGAACCGAAACACATGTGCCACCACACTTGCGGGTCAGTTAGCTCCAGCATCAGAAGGTATCCACCCGGAGCCAGAACTCTGGAAACATTCTGAAGCGTGAATCGGAGATTCTTTGTGTCGTGAAGCACATTGTTGGCAATGACGAGAGAACATGAGCCGTTTGGAAACCCCTGTTCGTTACAATCCCGTTCCAAGTCAAGCGTAGCGAACTCGACAAATCCGTAATTTGCAAATCGGCGACGCCCTGCGCGGAGGAAAAAGGCACCTATGTCCGTGAAATGATAGCGAGTCGCACTCGGGTCGAACAATTCCAAGAGGTGGCTCGTCAGTCCGCCTGTACCGGCACCCACCTCCAGTATGTTCATAGGCTTCGCTGACGTTTGCTCGCAGATCAATCTGACTGTTTCCCGTGCCAAAGCATTGAACAAGTTATAGGTAACGCTCGAGGTGTACCATCGCGTCATCAGATCATCCGCGAAAAGCGTGTGAACGATCTCGCTTGTGCCTTCACACTGCATCAGCCTGAGCAAGTTTTCACCGACACGCGTGATAATCGTCAATTCTGTTTCGTAGGATGGGAGTTCAGCGCGCAGGCATGTGGCAAGTTGCCGCGTATTTGCGGGAGCTTCTGCGGAATTGAGTGCGATCTTTGCGAGCAGTTGGATCCACCAGACTTTTGCTGGTGGCAACTTCAACTCGCTCAACTTAGCCCGACAATAGTCCGTGTCCGAAAATCGCTCCAGATGCGCTCGTTGCAACTGAAGCGATTCAAACGCATTCGCAACGTACGACCCAACCAGTCGGTCAATATTGTGCTGCTGTGACTGGACTTGATCGATCTGTCCACGCTCGGTGGCCCATGAAATTGATTTCAGGTGCACGTCGACCGCGTGAGGCGTGATGTTGTACGACATCCGATAATGCCCAGTCCGGCTCAGCGCGAGCTTCGCCTCCAAAACGCGAAGCGCGATCCTCGTTGTGATTCCTTAGAAGTGACACTACGCAAGTGTTCAGACAACTTCTGGGGCGTGTCATATTCGAAGAGCAAATTGGCATCGATCTCAAGGCCCAGTTTCTTCTTCAGCGTTGTCGCCAATTCCATATGATCCAAGGAATCAAAACCCAACTCATACAGCGTCTTTGTTGGGCAATATCGATCGACGTTGCCTTCCATCAACTGCTGAACTAGTTGTTCGACGAACACACCAACATCCACGACCTCCCTTTCGGCGGCCGCAGCATTTACGGTTGAAGTCGAACTAGGGGACTCGAAATCGTAGCTGACAAGAGCGAGCGCCCCGGCGTCTGCGGCCAAGTGGGAAAACGTCGGTTGAGAAACGGCTCCGCCGCACGATTCATGCCAGCCACGGGACAGGCTAGTCGAGCTGGCGATAGCTGCCGCCGACGTGATTTCCGTTTTAAGCCGCGATTGCTGGAGAAAGAATTCAATGATCGCCGGTGCATGCTCCGTGAATTCCGGAGCGACTTTAAACTCCAACAACGCGATCGTACTTCCGTCCGGTGCATGAAGATCGTCAATGCTTGCAAGTCTCGCGTTGAACAAGACTTCCGGGTCGCTGATCCGCAGGCAGACCGCGGACGCGACTATCTCTCCTCGAAATTCGACAACAAAACTACTCAACGGATCGGCGGCAACGATTCGACGAACCAACTCGTTAGGTATTTTCATCCCAGTAGATTCGCCATGATTCACCAACGCACACACTGATGTGAGGTCGTCGGGGTGCATATGGCGCGCAGAGTATTCGCGTTGCTCGAAACAACTCAAAGTGATCCTGCAGAACGGAAGAGTCTTGGGATAGCGGCGGAATCGATCAGGATTCGCGAACAGTCCCACTTCTGCCGCACACATCATGAAGACATCGGCGTCCACCAAATATTGCATGGAGTATCCATGATACGCGTCGAAATGCAGGCTTTCGCTCTGATCAAAGTAGCGGCCAGCCGCGTCGGGCGGCATGCTGTGTACTTCAAGAACAATTAAGCCGGGCCCCGTTACCACCTTCGACCATCGACCAAGATGCTCGACTAGACTCTGAACAACGATCGCCGGTTCGACGGCGGCTCCATTTTTGTCGACGTACGCCCCTGAATAAGAGATCTGCCGCCGACGCTCTAGCTGATCCTCGTCTTGCGGCGGCAACAACGGCCGGTCGTGATCAAGGAACGATCGTATGTGCATCACGCTGGATGGGTCTGCGATGCCAGCTTGCTTCAACGCGTTCATCAGGCCTTCAGGATCGCCAATGTCGCCACGCAAGACGAGATGAGGAACGTCACGAAGCGTCTCGGCAGTCGCGACAAGTGCCTTTTCGTTGAAGTCAACTCCGACTAGCACAAGCGGGTAATCGTCAAGGTGTTTTCCGCGAACCGTTTTTGAGACAATCGTTTCGTGGACTCGCATCAAGAACGAACCGTCGCCACATCCCATATCGGCAATATAGCGCGGCTGCGACGAGAGTTCGGGGGTGTCGAAAACCGAGGCCAAAATCTGATCGACATCGGCAAAGTACTTCTCGTGCTGAAATCCACTAGCAACGACATTCAGCGTTCGTTCAACATGCTGTTCGTGCCCATGCTGGTCGCGGGCAAATACGGTCGAGACGTCTCCCGTCAGGAGATTCGTCAAATGCGACAGCATCGGAATGTAAGCGCACAAGGTGCCAACATTCAGCGCCCGATTGAACATGAATCGTCCAACTTCGGTGAGCTTGCTGTCGGCTTCTGGCGTTTCCCGCCAACCCAAATGTGCGAACAGCTCGGAAAGTTCCATACGTGCGTGCTGGGAGACATTCGACAAGAACTCTTCGGAATCCGGTGTCAAATCTGGCCTCAAGTAACCAGCCCAGTGCAACTCGGTCAAGATAGGAACGACCAACACGCCGTCGAGCATCACTCGTGAGCGTGAATTTGATACGTTCCAGGACTCCCTGCACCGCCGAATCCACGGGCGAATCGAAGATTCTTCCTCCCCGCCGCTCAGGTAAGATCTAAGGGGAAACTGCCAAAACTCGAGAATATCGTCCGGGATTTCATCAATCGCACTGTGAGTAGCTTTTAGCGAGATAAGACCGTCAGGAGCTTGCGATATCCAATCGATGGATTGCAGAAGCTTGAGAGCGACTCGCAAGTGGCCAGAGTTTGCCTGAAGTTGTTCGACCAACAGGGATTCGGTGACATCATTTCGAGAATTCAATGCCTCAAAAACGCCAGCACGACGGCAGGCCACGATCGTCGGGATCGCCACGAATCCGTGGCCGTATTGATTCAGCAACTCAAGCATAACTACTAATCTACAGTGCTGATGGTGTGATTCCAGTATGGGCTCGGTCAAGAAGCAGTTGCGAAGCAATTCTAGGGATCAGAAGGATATTGGCACTAGGAAGCGACCCGCATTGCTCAAAGGGCTCGTCGATATTGACCACCCGGTAACACGATTCCTAATGTCGACCACCCGACGCAAGTCTATTTCCACCATGCCCTGGCTTGGCCGCTTCGACTGCCGCATAGCGTCTTCGA
The DNA here is from genome assembly GCA_020638995.1 of Planctomycetaceae bacterium. Lineage (GTDB taxonomy): Bacteria > Planctomycetota > Planctomycetia > Pirellulales > Pirellulaceae. Next base: position 548,948 of record JACKHM010000004.1, on the reverse strand, counting down.
TCTTTCTCTGACAGAGAACCATAACAATTCCCCATCTGCCGTTCGACAATTGCATCATAAGTTTGCATCAGCAGACCTCCTCGTGGCTGATACATACTAACCAATTGCCGGCATTGTTTTTCCCGCGTTCCTTACCGACCTCCAGCTTGCAGTTCTCCGCTTCGATGTTCAATGTCTTCTGTGACGTGAATTTCGCGATCGGCGTTGGACTTCGAAACGATGATCGAATTTAGATTGCCATCAGATACTTCTTCGGTTCGACGACAAAACATCAGATGGTCCACCGTTCCAGCGATGAGATGTTGGACGAGATTATAGAAGATGATTGGCAGCAGCACTTGGGGATGATCCGCAAGAGCCATGGATGCAAGCACGAGGCCCGTACCGTTATTGTTCATACCAAGCCCAAACATCAATGCTGTCTGATCGGGAAGATCGCACTTTCGAGCGCGAGAAATGGCCCATCCGGCAAAGAAGGCAACGATACACAGCGTGGCTGAAATCCCCAGCGTGACGGCCAGAAAGTCCAAGTCAGGGCTGGCGATTGCTTGCGGAAGAGAGACAGAAGCATTGGTATAATTCAGGAACAACAGAATCGCTGAGTTGACGAGCTTCAGTTTCGCTTTGCTGGCCTTGGCCCGTTTAGTGCCAAGCATTTGGCGGACGACGATTCCTGCGACAGACGGTAAGATCACCGACACCAACAGAAACCAGCCTGTCTGACTGCCAGCAAGTTCATGCAAATCAGATGAATAGTCGCCCGTTGTCATAAAGCCGACCGCATGAAGCGCAACAGGAGTGGCAACGGGGCTGAGAAAGGTTGAGCCGAGCACAAGCCCGAGGCTCAGAGCCATATTGCCATTGGAGTTCTGCGACCATGCAGTCGAGGAACCAGCAATTGGCATCGAGGCAACCAAGGCTAACCCTACGAGAATGTTTTGCACTTCGTCGGGATTGTGCCACATCTTCATCGTGACCATGACCAGAGCGATGTACGCAATAGGAATCGTCATGTTGGCGAACAGGCCCAGTAACAGCGTCATTGGCTCGTGTCGTAATTTCCTAAGCGATCCAAGGTCTACGCCCAAACCAGCGTTAAACAACAGAAAACCTAACATCATCATGGGCAGACTGATCGTGCCCAATGAGACAGACCTCGCCGAAAGGCCAATCGACGGGAAGAATGCCGCAACAAGATAGGAGCCTAGCAAGAGCCAGATAAAGCGAGCGTGAACAAAATGTGCCAGCTTGGACATCAATGTCATGCTGTTGAGTCCTTAATTGTTTCGATCCACTTCGATTTCAAGGCATCACCGTCGTGGCTGTTGGTGGTGGGAAATGAGAGCTTGAAACAACAACCGTGTTGTCGTTCGGTTTCGACCATCAAGTCTCCGCCGAATCGTTCTGCCAGACGTTTTGCGATGGACAACCCTAATCCAACTCCATCAACGCCTCGACGGCGGCTCTCAGAAGTTCGGCTGAAGGGTTTGAATACGTCGCCGATTTCTGCTGCATCGATTCCGCAGCCTTGGTCCTCGACAGTCATCCAATTCTGCTGATGCGATTGACCACATTGGAGATTGATCGGAGTTCCCGGCTCGCTGAATTTGCAGGCATTGTCCAGCAAGATGTCGAGTAATTCACCTAAGAGGATCGGCTGAACTAGAACGTCGAGACGCTGAGAAGCAGGGGACTCAACTTTAATATCCTTGAATCTCGGATGCTGGTTCCACGTTTCGAGATGAATCGGCATCCAAGTCGCCAAGTCAAAAGTTTCTGAAACGGGCATCTGCGAGTCTGCATCAGCACGAGCCAGAAACAGTAGAGCCTCGACCATTTGAGCCAGATGGGTGGCTCGCTCATGAACGGTTGTGAGCGTTCGCTGGTATTCGTCAGCGGTCCGCTCCCGACGAAGCGCTACGTCAACCTGACCTAGAATTGCGGTCAAAGGCGTTCGCAGTTGATGCGACGCATCGCCGGTAAATCGTCTTTGCTGCTCAAAAGAAAGTTGCAGCCGATCCAACATCTTATTGAAAGCTCGGCTCAGTTCTTCAAGTTCATCTTTACTTTTCGGTATTGGTAGACGCACGCTCAGATCATCGATATTGATTTCACTGGTCGCTAGTGCCATTCGTCGGACAGGCGATAATGCCCGATAGCACACGTACCGTCCAACGAAGAAGACGCTCACCCAGATAGTCAAGGACAGAGCGATCAACACGTATGCGAGTCGTTTCAATGTTTCCCGCATCGGCCTCAGAGTCACACCGGCTGTGATCGAGAGCGAGTTGTAGAACGTCCCATCATCCTGTTGCGAAGCATGTGATTGCTTAGCATTGTGCTCATTGGAATGAATCCAACATTGCCCCGCCTTCCATGTGGCAGTGCTCCATCGGGAATCATCGTGTTGAGGCTCGTCGAGGTGTCGAGATGTCGCTGGATCGTAAAGAAATGAGTCTGTCATGCTGCCATTTGAGCGAGCAACAATTTGCCCCTTTCCGTCAGCAACAATCCAAGCGACTTCATCGTCAAACGTCAAAGGCCGAAGGTTCTGCTGCCGTTCGACCGGTTCCCATTCCACTCCGTCTGTACCGGTTTCAATGGCACCGCTGACGGTGTGAAGAACTGTTTCCAACCTGTCATTCACTTGGCGGTGCAGGTAATTCTCGGCGAGCAAATACAGAGCCGTCGAGAATCCGATCAACACGACGCCAAGCATCGCGAGAAAGAACGCTAACAGGCGAGTCGACAGTGTCACCGCATCTCTCCGAGCATATATCCACGGTTTCGGAGCGTATGGATCATGCGAGGACCATAAGCCTCTAGCTTTCTCCGAATCTCCTTGACATGCACTTCTAGCGTGTTGGACATTCCATCGTAACGTTCGTCCCAAACCTGTTCGTAGATACGAGTACGGCTCAAGACTTCGCCGGGGTGGCGTAGGAAGTAGACGAGCAAGGCTTGCTCTTTCGCAGTCAAATCAAGTCGATTCCCATCACGCTCTGAACGTTGGGTTGCCAAGTCAACCGTAACGTCTTGATACGCTAGAGTCGTTGATGATTGCCCCCGGCTACGAACCAATGCACGCACACGGGCCAGCAATTCCTCGAAAGCAAACGGTTTGCAAAGGTAGTCGTTTGCTCCATTGTCGAGCCCTCGCACTCGGTCCGACACAGCATCTTTGGCCGTCAGAAAGAGAACTGGCGTGACTTGATCCTGCTGACGAAAGCGTTGCAGAAGTTGTAGCCCATCCGTGGCCGGGAGCCACCAGTCAAGCAGGACGACATCCCAACCACCGCCTTGTAGATAATGCCAACCGACTTTTCCATCCTCGGCTCTTTCGACTGTGAAACCTTCTTCACGCAAACCACGCACTAGGAAGTCGGCAATCTCATCCTCGTCTTCGATCACTAATATCCGAACACCCATTAGCACTCCCTATCTTTATTACGAATACGTCCTGCCACTGGGCGTCTGGAAGGCAATGCTCACTCTTTCTCTTCGTTCTCCTCTTCACGTTCATTGTTGCCGTCATCGTCCTTGGCAATCTTCCCGTTGGCCTTGATCTTTGCTTCCACCTCCTTGCCATCAGCAGCCTTGAGTTTGACTTCGTAGTACTCAAGCTTCTGTTCGCCGTTCTCCAACTCACAAACCGCGTCAGCGGATTTCAGTTTGCTTTCAGGATACAGCTTCGCCAACGATTCGGTCACGGCGCTCGGTAGTTCCCTGGCGGCGATCTCTTTTTCCAGCAGTTCGATCTCGCCGTCATCGCCGACCGTCACATCGATCTTCTTGCCATTTACTCGAACGGTGACCTCGTAGACCATCTCGTGGTCGTCTTCCTCGTCGGATTCCTTTGAAGCTCCAAGAATCGCATCCGCTTCCGGAAACGCCTTGAGAACGGCGTTCAAAACGCTTCGAGGCAATTTGCCAAGCGGAATCATCTCTTCTTTCGCACGCACGTCGCTGAGGAAGGCGACCGCCGAGAACACCGTGACGGCCAAACACAACGGAACTGATCGCATCACACTTCTCCCGTAACAACAAGTAGACGATATGAGACCGCCTGAAACGGGCACGGCGAACTCGTCATACGCTACGGGAAGTGTACCTCGGCCCGATAAGGTGGCCGTGAAGTCAAGATAAGAAATTCTTCATCTTGATGGCCACGATTGCAACCATGCTTCAGCGTCTCAACAGGTTCTCACACCGTGGACAGATAACGCCTGTAGTCGCAAACGCCCCCTTGGTCGGCTCCGTTACCGTGGCGTGCCAGTTGTCGCAGACCATTTCGCTTGAGCCATATAACCACACGATGGACAAATGCCAATTGGTTCCCACATCTCGCCGTTAGATCGAACGCAAAGATATGGCGACTGCTGAGACTCCGGCGCTCGAAATGGCGGAGGAAGCGTGTCGAACCAAGGACCGATTTTTCTCAGCCAATCCTGATGCTCGGGATCATCTCTGTGTAGAAAATGCCCGATTGCTCGGGTTCCGGCCCAAAGGAAAGGAACCAGCCCGCCGACACCGGCCTCGCTCGTCAGGCTCCCACTCATCGCCGGATTTCTTCGGCATAGCAGTATGGAGGTCTGGGGACTTTTTTCGGTCACCTTATCCGATTTAACGCCCCACTCCATCGCAGAAAAGGCCCCAAGAGCAGAAAATCCCGATCACCAACGATGCAGAATCAACGTAGAGTGCATAAAAATAACCGCTTACAAAAATCGCAAGCGGTTATTAAGGTGGAGGCGGCGGGACACCGCATCACCTTCGCTATGATCGAATTATTGACGCTACCCGACACAGCGTTTTCTTGGCTTTGAGCATTGCTTCCATTATCTGGTTCGAGACGCCTCGTAGGCAAGAATCAGAAACGGAGATATGGACAAATCAGAAATCAGAAACTCGGTCGAGTACATGTTCATGGTAAACCGTAGTTCTTTCGGTCTTGATTTCGATTGTTCGTCTTAGAAAGTATGAGATCGGCAAGAGAATCATTTGAACAAATCTCAGCAGGGCGTTTTATAGAAGCGAACGGATAGCTCTACTCTCGCTGCCCAACGGTTCAGTCTACCCGTCTCAGTAATCCAATATGTGACGCCACAGCCTAGATGAAGCGACAGCCCGTTAGCACATCTGAATTGTCCAAGACCTCCGTCGGTAGCGGCTTCTGAATTAGTTCGACGCCAACCTTCGTGTGCAACGATAATCGCAGTCACTTGTTTGTCCAAAACTATCCGAATACCTCCAAGATCCCAACACTCCTGGCGAATTTCTAAGTAGAGAAGATAACTCGAATGTGTGTAACGAAAACTTCGGAGGATAAAATGCCGAGAACAAAGGATTCAGACCACGACTTTGCCTCACTCATGGCACTAGCGGACGACTTTCGAGAAGCCGCAAACAATATCGAAGACGCCGCCCGTTACCTCCGCAAAGCGAGACTCCAAGGAACGGTAGCCGTGGCATATCAAGCCCCAATGAATTCGGGCATCGCAAACGTCGCCAAGTTCGTCAGATCTGTAAAGATGAAGGTTGATGACGCCTCAATGGACCTAAAACTAAATCAAGGAGCGCATCCTCAATTCGAGAGTCTGAAGTAACCCAAGCATCCGTCCCAGCAGCGGTTCAACTGTCCCACTTTATCACATCGAAAAAACTTCGTAGCTTCCATTTGGTAGCCGTGAACGTGGCACTTCCGACGCTGAAATGCAGAGTCGACTGCTGCGATGAAAGACCGTTCTAACTCTGAAATACTCATTTGAGATGTTACTAATTGGCAACCGCTTGGATGTCTACGGTTGGATCGCAGTCGTTCTCTGGCCCAAGATTGAGCGACGAACTTTTTCCCGTTCTAGCAGGGCGTTTTCGTAGTTTTAGTACAGGCAATCCTATCGCCGTGCGGAAACTATACGTTGCAATTCGCACCAGACTTGGTCCATAATCAGGTCGCCAGGCTCACTCTGCTGAGGGATGCCAGCAGTCGCTTGTCCGGTTCACTACCAGATTCGGGTTTGGCCTTTTGACGGAGCATCGAAAATGTCAGGGGACTTCTCGAACTCAGAGCAGCTTTGTCCACACTGTCGCAAGCAATTGCAAGTTACTCACATAGGCAAGGATTTTTGTCCTTACTGTGGAGTACGGCTCAGTGATAGCGATTTGGCATTGCAAGACTCAACCACTGTCCCTCCACCACTCGAACCAACGCCTCCACCAATCACACGACACGTGGAGTCAGCATCGAACGATAGATCAAATACTGCAAGTTCCCGAAAGCCGCCTCAAACGAAGCCGAGAGAATTGTCTTCGACTATCGTCGCAGTTGCTACGAGTGCAAAATCATCAGCTCGCATTGCGGCTGCGAAAGCAAAAGAGCTGCAACTCACAACCATCGACTTGCCGAAAGCGTTCCTCGTACTTGGTTCAGAGATCTATCAGAATCGCCGTTTCGAAGTTGAGTTCGCAGATTTGTATGCAGAGATGGACGAAGATCGCAAGAGAATTGACGAGTTAAACCATCAAAACCAAGACTTGCCTATTGATACTGTCACAAATGCGGCCAAGGCGATGGCGGACACGGCTCAGCGGGCGGCGAAATCACAAGCTCTAAAGTTACGAGCACCAACTCTTATACGACGACTGGGTCACGAAGCTTTCAAGATGTATGGTGCGGCGAGTGGGCCACCAGAACTGATTGATGTGATTCAAACCTGCCAACGGCGTATCGAAGAGTTGCGTCAGGAGATTAGGCAAGCAGGTACGGAAACGACGAATGTATTGGATGGTCACTTACCCTCTGAAATGAGCAACCTGAAACCAAGCACACAAGCCGCAGTTGGGAGTCTGTGAACGGCGTTTGAAAATGCCAGCGCTTGGGCGGTTGAAAAGGCTAGCGCCCGATTTGTTGTTTCTTATTGTAATTTGGCTGAGCGGCCCGCAAGACCCCTCACAGGTCTTGCGCGGACGCAGCAGCTTAAACTCCCTTGGATTTACGAGTTGATTCCCCGATTTGTTTCGCGCGATTGTGCGAGGTTTTTGGGGTTTGACGACGACGAGCGTCGGCCAGGCGGTAACTCTCGCCGCTGGCTTCCAGGATGTGACAGCGGTGCGTGAGCCGGTCAAGCGTGGCGCCCGTTAGCCGCTCACTGCCCAGTACTTCGGTCCAATTCTCGAACGGCAGGTTCGTCGTCACGATCAGACTCGTCCGCTCGTAAGCCGTGCTAATGATGTCGAATAACAGTTCCGCGCCCAACTTGCTGGCGGGCACGTATCCCAACTCGTCCAGGATCAACAGATCGAGCTTGGCGAGTTGGTTCTTCAAGCGTAACAACTGCCGTTCTTCACGCGCTTCGATCAGATGCGTGATCAGTTCGGTGACGCGCCAGAAGCGAACTCGCTTGCCTTGGCCGCACGCTTCGACGCCCAACGCCGTTGCCAAGTGCGTCTTGCCCGTCCCGGCGTTGCCAATCAAGATGATCGACTCTCGCTGAGTGAGATACGCGCCACGCATCAGCTCGGTAACAAGCAGCTTGTTGATTGACGGCTGCGCGGCGAAGTCGAAGCTCTCCAACGTTTTCGTGTTGGGGAACTTGGCATCTTTCAGGCGACGCTCGGACGCTCGCTTCTCGCGATCGATGCGTTCCAATTCGCAGAGTTGCAGAAGGAAGCCCAAGTGATCCACGTTCTCGCGGGCACAGCGGGCCGCGACTTTCTCGCATTCGCTGTGCATCGTGGGCAGCTTCAATGCTTTCAGGTGATGCTTCAGTAAGAGGGTGCTTTTGGTTTCTTGGGGTTTCATGGCTAGGCTCCCACTCGCAAGGATTGATAGGCCCCGAGATCGGGAAGCGGTACGCGAACTCCCTGCAAGTGAGGACGGCCATCCAGACAGAACAAGTCGACCGGCGGCTCTTGCTGAGAACGCAGGATCAGCTGAATCGCATCGGCACTCTTGGCACCGATCGATAACGCGTAGTCCACTGCGGCGGTCAACTGCGATAACGTGGCCTGCTCCAACAGTCGCAGCACCTTGATGAATTCGCGTGTGCCGAGGTTCTTCAGCACGGTTTCCTGGCGACGACGCAGTACCGCGAAGCACTCCGGCAATTGCCAATCTTCCAAGGGACGAGCGTAATCAAAGGCCCCAGGCTTACGTTCCAACAAAGCTAAGTAATGAATCGGATTGAACTCTGTATGCTCCTTCCCCCAGTGACGCGGATGCCGAGCCACGAGTTGATTGCCAACGGCGATGCGAACCTCTTCGATGCCGCCAACCACCGTCACCTGATGATGAGCATAAGCCGTGGGAACCGAGTAATCGTTGCCATGAAAGCGAACCAGCGATAGCGAACTGGCCTTGGCGGTTTGAATGCGTCGTGATTCAAACGCCTGACGAGGAATCTCCGACAGAGCACTTTGCTCTTCGAGTAACAACGCTTCCTTCGTCGCCGATTTGCCACGCAACTGCCGCTGCAGATCCCGACGACAGTGTTCGATCAGCTGCGCGTTAAGCGTTTCCAAACTCCCTACTTCCGGGATCGGCACTAAGAAGTTGCGACGCGCGAAGCCGAGCAAGTTCTCGACGTGCCCTTTCTCATTGGGACGCCGCACGCGGCAGAAGTGATGCTCGAACAGATAGTGACTCTCCAGTCTCAAGAACTCGCGAGTCGCTTCCCGTCCGCGACCACCCACGATCTTCAAGACGGCAATCTTGCTGTTGTCATAACTGATGCGACGCGGCACGCCGCCAAAGAACTCAAAGGCCCGGCAGTGACCTTCTTGAAACGTCTCCGTGCATTCCTGGGGAAACACCTGACAGAAGATCGCGTCGCTGTAGGGCAACGTGATGACAAAGAATGCAGCCTTCGTCGTCTTGCCGTTGAGGACTACGGTGACTTCGCCGAAGTCCGCTTGAGCTTCACCCGCGCGATGGCTCAGCGGTAAGAAGACTTCCGCCTGACCATGCTTCCAAGCACGCACCGCATCCTTCACGATCGTATAGCCGCCGTCGTAGTCATGTTCGACACGGAGACGATCGAAGATGCGCTGCGCCGTGTGCCGCTGCTTCCTGGGAGCCTGGCGATCCCGCTCCAGGATCTCATGAATAATCGGCATAAACCGATCTAGCTTCCTCTTCGCGCGTGGCTGCTTGAGCTGATACCCAGGCGGCTCGACATGTTCCAGAATTCTCTGGAGCGTCCGCCAGGGGATGCCATAATCCTTGCACGCTTGCCGCTTACTAATCTCTTTGCCCAGTACGCGCCGTCGAATCTCGACCCATTTCTCCATGTCCTTGAACACCCGATCCCCCGCACATCTGTGAGCCCATTGGTTCCAAAAACCACTCACAAACCTACGAGATAAGACAAGGACGCCGCCGATTCGCGATTGCACTCCAATCCCCGCCCAAGCGCTGGCGTTTTCAAACGCCGTTCACACTCAAGCTCGACAACTTCTGGCTCCTGATCGTCAGTTTCATGCGGCGCTGCCCACACTGGTGGCTGATCTTCCTCTTTCTTCTTCGGCTTGGGCTCTGGCTTCGCTTCTGACTTGCCCTTAGCTTTCACTCGTGACTTTTCAGATTTGTGCGGATCGCAGCCGACCTCTTCGTAGACCAAGCTTAGCGTCAATTGTTTCAGTTTCCCTTCAGCTTCATCTTCGGGGAACGATTCGAAGACCCGCATGTAACGACTGACACTTGCATCCGAGATCGACAGGTATTGCTCTTTCCAGTCCGTGAACATGACGCCATCCTTCTTGCAACGCTCCTTGGCAAGCGATAGCGTCTTGCCCAGCAGCCACGCATCAAGAGCCATCTTCTTTTCGAGAGTTGTGGCGAAAGTGCCAAGACGATCTAGAGACCAGTTCGCAGCGGGTGTCAGTGTTTCATTTGTTTTCATTTCGGTAACCTTTCATAAACAGTTTTTAGGAACATAACCGGCGGCCATCCTTGCCATAATTCATCCAAATCACTTCCGTTCGATCTGGCTTCTTCTTGGTGTGGCTCGCCATATAGCATCTCGTCATGAATTCAACCCGTCGCCAGCTAGCGAAATATGCTTCGTAGAGCTTGCTCGGATATCCAGACACCATCGCCATTCCTTTAATTGCTTGAAGCGTCTCCAGTAGCTCGACGTGCTGATGCACTGTCATCTCGTGCTTGTAGAGCTTCTTCGAAACACGAGTCTCAGGGAGGTAGGGAGGGTCAAGGTAGAAGAAAGTGTCAGGACCGTCGTGGCACCTGAGAATGTCCTGCCAGGGGAGGCTCTCCAAGGCTACGGCGTGAAATCGCTGAGCCACCCGCTCGATGTGTAGAAAGGAATTCTCCCAACTACGTCGCTTGAACGTGCGACAAAAGTTGCCTGCACTCGCAATGCCAGGATCAATGCCGCTGAACCCCAGCAAGCTAGACGTGAGAAACGCCCATGCCCGCTCTAGTGGATCACTCTCATTAGATTGGAGCACCGCAAGACAATTCACAAACTCGACTCTGCTTAATGGTGTGTGCTGCAACATAAAGCACAACTGCTTCCGCTTCTTGTCATTGCGCAGCAGCCGAAAGAAATTGACGATATCACCATGGATGTCGTTGAAAACCTCTACCTTCGAGCGTGGCTTGTTAAACAGGTCGCTGCCTGCGCCACCGAACACAGATACATATCTGATGTGATTCGCAATGTGAGGGATGAGCCGTGGCATCAGGTGAGCTTTGCCCCCTGCCCACCGGAAAGGTGCTGTTGGACGTTTCGATGTTCGTCTTCGTTTTTTCATATCACTTCTCCAACAAATGATGAATCACTTTCGGAGAAGGCGCAAAAAAAGACCCTCTCCACATCCCAGTGCTTGGGATACGAAGAGGGTCTGATGACTCTCTTGCTATATGCAGCGACTAGTGCCGCTGTTTGATATGTGATATTCGCACTTCGTTACGTCAGCATCTTACTGAAACCGTTGATGTTTGTCAAAACAATTCGATGCGGCAGAAAATATTCGTCATCTCGATGGGCACATGCGATCTGATGATGCTTGTATCATCGCATCGGTTTTATGACTAAACGTCTCAATTCGCATTCGAAATGTATAAGTCGTTAGTCGCCGCCAACTCGGTCATCGAATGACGTGTCAACGATTGTTGAATCGCACGCTCACCTGCGTCACCGAATTAAACGAACTCGTATCGGAAGCATTCGCTGTCCGATCACGCCGCCGTAATCGTGCCGCCATCACCGTGAGTGAACACGCCACGATTGTTTTATTTTATTGAACTATCACCAATTAACAGAACTCACACGCATTATCGCACTGGAGTCGGTATCAACTGTCGGCTACCTGCAACCGAGATCGTCGATTCTGCGATTGAATTTTCATCGTTTCGAAACGACGTGGCAAAAGAATTCGGACATTGACGTCAAGAACATGGGATTCAGGTCAGCGGACTTCGACTGATGATGGTTCGTTAGAAAGGTCAGATGAAACGATGGTGGGAAGTGGTGACTCAACTAAGAGTCGCTGCGTGTCTAAAGATTGTCGAGCGATGCACGCCGACAACGTCTGCGATGACGGACTTCTTTACTCCCTGAGTCAGCAATCGAGCGATCTCTCTAATTTGCTTCGGCGTGAGGTTCCCCCCACCCTGCTTGCCCTTCAAAGGAAATGGCTCAACTATTGAGTCAAACATTGGCCTTAACCGCTCTCCAATCTGGTCTATCGCCTCGAACAAGCGACCAAAAGGTCTATTGGAATATACCTCCAAGAGAGGGTCGCCTTTGTATGGCACGCCGTGGCTCAAATACAGGGTTGCGATCTCACCTCCGTACTTTCGTCTAATTAGATCTGCCATAGTGTTGCGCAATACGCTGTAGCTGTGCTGGTTGATCGTGGGATCTTCATTTAACGCACGGTCCAACACTCGTTGCCACATATTCGGGATGTCTCGGCTTGGATTACCACTCTTGTAGGTCAAGTACATTGGGTAACCACTGCTTCGTGTAAGCAATACGCTCTTGTTCGCAATTGGAATGTCTCGTCCCTCTTCCGCACCTCCGGTTATCTTCGTTTGCATTCGACGGCGGTTTATCAGCCAATCCAATGACTCAACAGTCTGTGGCCATAGTTTGAATTCCCCGTAGACTCTCGTCTTCTGGCGTGTTCGCATTACAAATGAATCGTCTGGAGTTGAACGAAAGTCAAGCAGTTCGGCGTGCGGATGAATTGATCGAAGATGTACTTCGCCTAACAGCAGCGTGCCGATCTCGGCTTCCTTAAAGCCACAGTTCAATGCAAGTAGCATCAAGACTCGTTCCATCGGAGTTGTCGTGTTCGCATAGAGTAGCTGCAACTCCCGCTCGGAGAACGTATTGACCTGACCTGGCGAAGCGTTAACAGATCGTTCATCTCTCGTCTCATTCACCAAATGCTCGATGTCGCTAAAGTCCTGCGGTTTCCTCCAAGTAAACTTATCGCTCTTGTGCATCCACTTGAAGAAGAGAGTCAATACTGTCATTCGATGCTTCGCCGTCTTCGGAGTAATGCGTTTCTTGGTCTGGACATTGATCGGCCTTGCACGCCAGTAGTCGTAGAACGACTGAACCTGCTCAAGTGTAGCAATGGAACTTAACGGCCTGTCTTCATAGCGATCAACGAAGTTTAGTGCTACTGACTGCACCTTGTAGCCCCAGCTTGTTGTCGATTGCGCACCAGGCGAGTCGTCGTGGTTCTGGTACTTAGGATTCGTCTCTATGCTCTGTGCAAAAGCTCGAATCGCTTTATGCAAAGTCTCCTGCATATTGCCGACCGTTCGATGTCCTGCATCACGAGCGAAGGAGTTCGCAAGTGCTTGATGAGATTCGGCAACGGCTTTGTTTTTAAGCCGTCCATTCTCGTGTGCAACTTCCTCGTCGGGGATGAACGCAATGACCGGATACGCTTCTTGCATATTCCGTAAGTAGCCTGCATAGTCTGCGTCACACCAATCACGGCTTTCCTTGTTCGATGCCAACGCATCACCATCAAGACTTGACTCGTCACCGAAGGTACGGGGATGAAACTCATAAGGACGTTCAAGCTTGAATGTGTGTTCACCTCTGGCGATGGCACGCCCGATTTCCAAAGTCACGACGTCCCAAACTGCCTTGCCGTCTCGATATTCGGTGGCATACTGCTGCTCGACCAAACTCCAGAGTTTCTCCAACCTGACAAGCCTTTCCCTTGCAGACGATTCGTCTCTGCCCAGCAAGAACTTGGGTTGCGTGAGTTTTGTTTCCGAACGATTGGGGTGCCACCCTAGATTGCGATAAAAATGCCCTTTTGCATCCGCTTTCAGCGACTTTGTGACGTTCATTAGAGTTGTCTTAATTTACAGGTTGGATTTGATTTCTGATATGAATATTTTACACCTAAATCAGAAACGAGTCCACCTGAAATCAGAAACGCATTGCCGTGAATATCAGAAATGTAAGCCACATGGACTCAGGTTGCTACAACCTGCGACAGAGCATAAGTACCAATGAAAAAGCCACTTACATCGTTTTGATGCAAGTGGCTTTAGGTGGAGGCGGCGGGAATCGAACCCGCGTCCCGAGACATTTCCATGCAAGCTTCTACGTGTGTAGTCAGTTCTTTAAGTGTCGAACGGTCAAGCGCCAACCGACAGGCTTTCGACCGTCCCATCCGAGAACTTTGTTTCGCCTCGAGCGTGCTCGACGTGACTCAAGACTAGCCGGAATTGCGACCGACTTTTAGGACTCTCCGGCGAAGTCCCGCAGTCGGGGCTACGTGCTACGCAGCCAGTGCAAGATTTGCATCTGCAACTAAAATTGTGATCAGCTTTTAACGTGGCCAACTGATCAACCACGACACGCCACCTACACTTCAGGCTATCCGGTCGAATCCAGTTCGCCCCCCAAAGTGTCCATGACCGAATTCTCGGCCACATCGAAATAGTATCGGCACATGGGGAAGTGTACTCCCGCGCACCCGCCAAAAACAGGTGGCGTCCCGGCGAAATGCCTCGAATCCCCTTGAATCCCGCTGTTTTAAACTCGCTTCGCAACAGAATATCGCGGGCCCAACGCTCCAACTACTATAGAGAGATGAGCAGCAACGCAAAGGAAGCCACCATAATACGCCCCCCGCAAGCTCCGCGGTCGGTGGTTGTCGTCAATTGGCCACTACGCGACGGGGGCGTGGGTGCCTGGGGCATGGCAATTGGGTTGGTGCTCATAGCTGTCGTCGCAGGAGTGATCTCGCAAAGCCGCGTCATGGGTACTGTTTGTTTCGCCGCTCTGGTGACAGCGACTTGGCGTTTGTGGCTCCCGGTTACATTCGAGTTCCGTTCGCGCGGCGTAATATACACAGTACTTGGCCGTTCACGGCAGATTCCTTGGACGCACATCGCCCGGTTCGAAGTACGCCCCCGAGGAGTGTTACTGTTCCCGGACATCGACCTTAGTCCGCTGGCCTCTTTACGGAGCGTCTACGTTCAATGGAATGAACAGAAGGCCGCTATCATGGAGGTCATCAAGTTCTATTCATCCGCTCAAGTTTCCGTGGCGTCGACGAAAACCTATCTCAACGAAGCGATCGAAGATCCCGAGAACTAGCGGATTCCACTCGCCTTCGAACGAGATTACGCCTTGAAGCACGCAACCTGATGGTCGTCGCCTTCGAGCACCGGCTGCGTCTCGCGACAAGCGGACTCGGCGATGGGACAGCGGTCCGCAAAGGAACATCCCGGGTAGCTCTTTTCGGGCGATGGTACTTCACCCTGAAGTTCGACGCGCTGTCGTTCTCGCTCTGCGACGGGATCTGGAACAGGCGCCGAGGAAAGGAGCGCTTGGGTATACGGATGTTTCGGATGGGCATACAACTCGGTCTTCTGCGCAGTTTCGACAAGGCGCCCGAGGTACATGACGCCAACCCGATGTGCAATGTGCCTCACCACAGCCAAATCATGCGCAATGAATACGTAGGACAATTCCAGTTTCTCCTGGAGTTCCATGAGGAGATTGATGACTTGGGCTTGGATCGAGACATCGAGCGCTGAGACCGGCTCATCGCAAATGATCAACTTGGGTTGAACCGCCAAAGCTCGCGCGATGCCGATTCGCTGCCGTTGTCCACCAGAAAACTCGTGCGGGTAGCGGTTCAGGAACTTGGGGTTCAGCCCCACCAGATCCATCAAACGCATCGCTTCGAGTTTGCGACTTGCGCGATCGTGCAGGTTGAAGATCTGCATCGGCTCGCTGATGATCGTGCCTACGGTCATACGAGGATTGAGCGATGCGAAGGGATCTTGAAAAATCATCTGCACCTTGCGGCGGTGTGGCAACATCGCTAGATCGCTCAATTGATCGATACGTGTGCCGTCCAAATAGATCTCGCCACACGTGGGTTGCACCAGCTTTACGATTGCCCGCGCGGTTGTCGATTTACCGCAACCCGATTCCCCCACAATGCCAAGCGTTTCGCCTTTGGCTACTTGAAACGAGACACCATCAACGGCGCGAATGAAGCCGTGTTGCGGGTTCAACAATCCACCGCGCCGAAATGGAAAATGGACGGACAAACTGCGGACATCCAGCAGCGGCGCGGTCTCGGCCTCGCGAAGATTTGTACTGGTGATTGCCGCTGCTCTCGTAGGAGTCATACTCGATTCCTCGTCAGCCGCGCTGTATCAATATCGACGAAACAGGCGACTTTACCCTCGTCAGGTCGATCTACCAGGGCAGGCACACTCTCCAAACATTGTTGTTCGTGATACCCACATCGCGGGTAGAACGCACACCCCGGTGGAAGATTCGCCATGTCCGGCGGTTGCCCGGGAATGACCTTGAGCTTGCTCGTCAGATCCGTATCACACCTCGGCACCGAATCGAGCAGTCCTAACGTGTAAGGATGACGTGGATTAGAGAACAGGGGGTCTACATCCGCTCGCTCGACGATGCGGCCACCATACATAACAAGAACTCGATGACAAATATTGGCGACAACTCCCAAATCATGCGTAATCATGATGATCGACGTACCGTGATCGCTTTGAAGCTTCTTCATCAAGTCGAGAATCTGGGCCTGGATGGTGACGTCCAAGGCCGTACTCGGCTCGTCGGCGATCAAGATATCGGGATTGCAAGATAGAGCCATCGCAATCATAACCCGCTGTCGCATGCCGCCCGAGAACTGATGCGGGTA
This sequence comes from Planctomycetaceae bacterium, assembly GCA_020638995.1. Lineage (GTDB taxonomy): Bacteria > Planctomycetota > Planctomycetia > Pirellulales > Pirellulaceae. Next base: position 532,760 of record JACKHM010000004.1, on the reverse strand, counting down.
GTCAAAGATTCGTTTCTCCGCTCCGGTGATCCCAACTTGTTCCAGCATGCGAATGGCGTGAGCAATCGCTTCGTCACGCGTGTGCCCCAGGTGGAGGCGGGTGACTTCGGTGAGTTGTTCTTCAATCGTCAGGAACGGATTCAACGCGGTCATCGGATCTTGGAAGATCATGGCGATATGGCGACCGCGTATCTGCGACAATCGTGCGGGTGTCGCTGTGAGCAGATCCTCGCCACGGTATAACGCCCGTCCTGCCGCGACTCGACCAGGAGGTTGCGGGATCAATCCCAGCATCGCAAGGTTTGTGACAGACTTACCGGAACCTGACTCACCTACGATTCCCAGCGTCTCACCCGGCGAGAGATCGAACGAGACACCGTTGACCGCCCGCACGACCCCTTCGTCCGTGCGGAACTCGACCTGTAGATCTTCGACCTGTAGAAGTTGTTCGGCCATAGTAGCCATCACGTTCCGCGTGATGTGCCTTTTAGGTGTTTGGTCTTTTGGATGAAAATATGGGCAACTGATTCAAGTCGGGTGTTATGCGCTCATCACGCGGAGCCTAACAGAACCTATCGGTTCTTCATTCGGGGGTCTAATGCGTCGCGCAAACCGTCTCCTAGAAAATTTAACGAAAACAACGTCATGGCGAGCGTCATGCCCGAGGCGGCAATCTGCCACCAGACAATCTTGATCGGAGTAATAACTTGCGTCCCTTCGTTCACGAGCAATCCCCAGGAGACATCGGGAGGGGCGACGCCGAGGCCCAAAAACGACAAAAACGATTCAAACAACATCACCGCAGGAATTGTCAACGTCAGGTAAACGATTACGATTCCGAGTACATTCGGAATCAGGTGACGGAAAATGATGCGGATGCGGCTGGCTCCGATCACTTTCGCCGCTTCGACGAATTGCTCGTTCTTGAGCGAAATCACCTGGCCCCTTACCACACGGGCCATCGTCAGCCAGTAGATCGCACCGATAATCAGATAGAAGACGACGAGTTGGTCAACATGATAGTCGTCCAGCCAAGCTTTGACTTCGGGCGAGCGAAGAATCGTCACAATGTAAATGACGACAAATACAAATGGTATCGAATACAGGACATCCACAAATCGCATCATCGCATCGTCGATCCACCCACCGCAGTAACCCGCGATTGCCCCGTAGCTAACACCGATCGTCAGCGAAACAAGCGTTGCAACGATGGCAACGACAAGCGATACTCTCGCTCCCCAGCAAACTCGTGACAGCACATCGCGTCCCAAATCGTCGGTGCCAAAAATCGAAGGAATGCACCAATCGCCGAATATCGCAACTCGCAACAATAGTAACTGCCGAACCGCAAAGCCTGGATTGTTCCACAGCTTTTGAAGCGGGTCTTCGTTGGTTTGGATCGCAATCAATGACTCGCGTAAGGCGGCTTGTCGTTCTGCTGGCACTGTTGCGATCTCTTTGACCTTCGCCGCAACGGTATCCTCGAACTTTGCCAACTCGGCCGTGAGCGAATTCGCTTCGAAGGCCAGATCCGCTCGTTCCCCTAGGCGCACTGCCTGCAGGTTAGGCGGCAAGTTCTTTCGATCCCGCAAATCCTTGTCAAGCGGTGACTGGAGCGGCAGTACGGGGACAATGGCGGCCAGTACTGAGATTCCAATTAGATAATACAGCGCCAACATCGCCATACGATTCTTGCGTAGTCGCTGCCTTGCGTCCTTCCACAATGAGGCACCCTTAATCGCCTTCGCCTCGTCCAGCAAAGCCGCGTAGCGATCAACCTCTGCGGTTAGCGGATCAAAGGGTTGCTGGATATCGGGCGGCTGGCTCATCTATAACTTCTCGATTTTCACGCGAGGATCGATCACTGCGTATGACAAGTCGACCAACGTATTCATAACGAGCAACAGGACGGTGTAAACCATGACGACACCTAACGCGAGCGTATAGTCGAGTTGCAACGCGGCTTCGACAAAGTGGCTTCCCATTCCCGGGATCGCAAACAGCTGTTCGAGCACTAGCGATCCGGTCAAGATGCCGGCGGTTGCGGGGCCAAGATACGACACGACTGGCAGCAAGGCACCGCGAAGCGCGTGTCGCAGCACCACTCGTCTCTCGTTCAAGCCTTTGGCATACGCGGTGCGAATGTAGTCGCTGCCCAATACCTCTAACATGCCCGTTCGCGTCAGCCTGGCAATGTAACCCGCGTAAGGCGCACCGAGACATAACGCCGGAAGAATCAACTGGGTTATCGAACCCCAACCAGCGGCCGGGAATATCCTCAATTGGAACACAAACACAACGATCGCAAGGCTGGCGAGCACAAAATTCGGCACCGCAATACCAAGTGTCGCCGCTGCCATAAACGATGCATCGAGCGCTGTATGGCGACGTATCGCCGATACAACACCTGCGGTGGTACCCAGGAGAACGGCAAACGTCAGTGCAAAGATTCCCATGGACGCAGACACCGGAAACCCTTGCGCGATGACTTCATTCACCGTAAAGTCGGCCATCTTGAAGCTCGGGCCGAAGTCCGCGTGAAACACGACACCACCGAGATGGTCGAAATACTGCACCAGGATCGGCTGGTCAAGATTGTACTTTGCCTCGATGTTCTTTTGGATGTCTTTGGGCAGCTTTCGTTCGCTGTCGAAGGGACCACCGGGCACACTTCGCATCAAGATGAAAGACAATGTGTAGACGATCCACAGCGTGACAATAATCCAACAGATGCGTCGAATGAGAAACGAACCAAACTTGCTCATGGCGAGTCCTCAATTCGCATCAGCTGAATGGGAAATTTCTCGAGCGTGTTGTGAAAGAACCCCTTTACTTTCGGAGACACCAGGTTCTTTCCCGTGTAGTAATAGATGGGGACGATCGGCATCTCGTCCATTAGTATCGCTTCGGCTTCTTCGAGCCGCCGCAGTCGGATTTCGTTATCGGGCTCTTCAGCGGCCATGCGTACAAGTCGATCGTAGTCTGCGTTGCTCCAGCCAGTCTCGTTGTTTTCACCTCCCGTCACCCACATATCGATAAAAGTGTTGGCATCCGGGTAATCTGGCACCCATCCCGCACGGCAAACGGAATACTCCATGGTTCGTTGTGCCGCAAGGTACGAGTTCCATTCCATATTTCTCAACTCGACATCGATACCGAGGTTGTTTTTCCACTGCTGTTGAATGACTTCCGCGACCGCTCGATGCGTGTCATGAGTGTTGTAGGTGATTTCGATCTTAGGAACACCGCCCGGCAACTTTGCATACTTGGACTTCTTCAATTCTTCCCGAGCTGCCTTCACGTCGAACGCGCCACACAACGGCGAGGTATAGCCTGGCAGTCCCGGTGGCACAATGCTGCGAGCAGGAATTTGCCCGGCTTGCGTAACTTTGTCGACGATCAACTGTTTGTCCATCGCGAGGTTCAAGGCTCGCCGCACGTGAACATCATCCAAAGGCGGGCGTGTCGTGTTTAGCCGATAAAAGTAGATAATCAAAATCGGAGTCGGCTTAAAATCACCTTCAGGACGCTTCATCAAATCGGGAATCACGATCGCGGGGACATCAGTTGCCCATTGAATCTGCCCCGTTAGATACATGTTTAGCGCAGTCGTGAGCGACTTGACGGCTAGCGCGTCGACGGTATCGAGTCTCACTCGACTTGCATCCCAATACTTGGGATTCTTGACCAACCGTAATCGATCGCGGACACGCCGAAACTCAAGCGTGTAAGCACCGTTGGTGACCATCTTCTCGGGCTCCGTCCAATCCGGAGTTCCGTGCTCTTCGACACAACTCCGGCTGACGGGATACAACGCGTAGAAAGAAGTGAGATGCAAAAAAAAGGGCGTACGGTTTTCGAGCGTCACAACCAAAGTGTGATCATCCGTCGCTTGGACACCTACGGTCGACTCGAAGTCGACCAGGATTTGTTGGCAGCGACGTTGCTCTTCGGGCAACGGATTGGGAGGCTCGCCGCCGAGCCACTCTGAGTCATAAAGCCGCCAGTCTCCTTCGGCTGGCTGCTTGCTGTACGCTGCGAATTGCGGCGAGGTGCTCGATCCCGAGCTATCAAGCCCTGCCTGATCGACGATGTAGACCCAACTGCTTCGCCACTCACTTTCGATGTTGCTCCGTTCATCGTCCGCCGCATTTGCAGCGAGGCTGGGTTTTGGAGGTCGCGCAATTCCGACGAGCCTGGCACGTCGAATGTCTCCACGCGGGAACGGTTGGTCGACTTGCTTTCGATTCGTCATCTCGATCTCGACCAAATCCCCCAACTCGACGCGGCCCTCCGTGTACTGCTTGGCTCCCGTTAGGTACCAAAGTTGATAGGCGTAGGTGGCACCAGTTTCCGGGTGCAAAGTCCTTCGCCAGGACCAAACGAAGTCATGTGCATTCAGCGGCTTGCCATCCGACCACGTTAGTCCGCGGCGAATGTGAAACGTATAGACTCGACCATCCTCGGACAGCTCATAGCTTTCCGCTACTGCCGGGACGACGCCCACAGGATAGTTACCATTGGAGTCAGGCACTGGCTCTTGGACAAAGTTGCCTTGCTCGTCCACTTCGAGTCCGATAGGCCAGTCACGATATAGACCCTCGAACAAAGCCGTCAAAACGCGGTGTTCTGGCTGCCCATAGGCGATGGCCGGATCGACCGTCTTGACTTCGTCACCGTTATGGAACGAAAAGTCCGCAGGCGGCAAGGTACCAAACGAAACCGCCCAGACCAGTGCCGAGAAGACGGTAACTATTGCGATGTACGGAAATAAACTGCGGACGGTGTGAGGCATAAGTGTCGCGGAGTTGGTGGGGGCTCCAGGCTGCTTTTCAGATGAATTTTCGCAACGCAGTTCCGACACATCGTAAGACGCGAGGAGAATCACGGCAACCTTAGGTTCAGCGGCGGTGATTCCACTGCAATTCTAGTTTTTCTCAGATCCCATTTCCCAAATGGCGGCTCGCTGGCTACAATGTGGCGATTGGAAGGACGAAAGGCTTCTAGCGTCAACTCGACTTCAAACGCCGCGTTCGGTGGCAAAGGGTTCGCGAGTCCTATTCGGCTTTTCTTATCACGTTCGTGAAAACAGATTTAGCCTCCTCTCCATCAGTCAATTTGCGCACGCTTTGTGCGAAATTGGGAACCCGCGATTACGACCAGCGAGTCTGATGCGAAACCAAGCATTACCCACAAGGAACGCAGGAGATGTCAGTCGCAACCGAAGTTGAAGTCAAGGAGGGCCACATGTCGGTGGAATTGAACATGTTGCCCGACGAGTCTGTCACGCAACTCGTACGACTGTTCAAACTCCTCGCGGACGAGACGCGACTCCGGATTTTGCACCTGCTACACCAATCAGACGAACTAAATGTCCTGGAATTGTGCAGCTTGCTCGACCAACGCCAACCTTCGGTCAGCCACCACTTGGCGCTGTTGCGTGTTGCAGGACTCATCGACATGAGACGCGATGGCAAGCATAATTACTACCGCGTGATTCCCAAGGAATTCGAAGCGTTGATTTCTCGTGTGTGTCAAGGCACCGAACTCAATCCGCTTCGTATCTGTTTCGAGAACTACGAACTGCGTTATGGCTTGATCGAGACGGGAAAGTAGTATTTCCCCAATGACAGAGTTCGTTCACCAGCGTCACAAGCCGCCCACATCGCTTGAACGGGCACGCGACCTGGTTCTCGTGTGTGCTCCGTTACGAAGCAATGTCAACCTGTCTCGCATCGTGCGGACGGCCAGCTGTTGCGGAGTCGCTAGGTTGGTTACCTGTGGGCCTTCAAAAATCGACGCCAAGATTGCACGCGTGTCGCCGGAAGAATTCCCTATCGAAAAACATCGCAGCTTGGCTCCGGTTTTGAAATCGTTACGCAGCGAAGGATATCAGCTAGTTGGCCTCGAACAGACAACAAACTCTTGCAACTTGCACGAGTTTTCATTCGTACGAAAGACAGCGATTGTTGTCGGCAACGAACGACTCGGATTAACGGAAGACGCGTTGGCACTGTTGGACTACGTGGTCGAGATTCCAGTATACGGATTGCCCTTCAGTTACAATGTCGCCACCGCCACGACGATGGCTTTGTATGAGTATTGCCGTCAGTTTCCAAGCGGCTGAGCGTTAATAAGTTCGTGCACCGTCCACGCTATTGTCTTGGCCGTGTGGCTTCCCGGACTAACGCCCCATGATGTTCGCTCAAGACCAGCAATGCAAATCGATCGACCTGTTCGAGTTCGTTCGTGTTCAGTGACGAATAGTCGAAGCGGCCCCGCAAATCGGTATAGCCGTCCTTGTAGAATCTCACGGAGCCGTCTTTCATGCGGGCATAGGCTTTTACATAAACCGTCGACAACGGTTTGCCGTCTTCGGCGACGGAGACTCGCAATTGCCCATAGTTCTCGATCAACTGAACGGATAGGGCATTCGAGTAGTACGCTTGGGATTTTGTGAGGCCACCAGCAACCACTTCCACTAGGACATTGCGGTTCAGCAACTCATCCGGCAAGTTAAACTCGTGACTCCTGCCTGAACTCTGCAACTCGATCGTGTCCGTAAAGTTGGGGCGGATTTGCGAGAACTGACCGGCCGAGTGTTGGACGAAGGGGTTGCGGCTGAATAGTAGCTCGATATCCATGAGGTAGTAGTTCACCAGGACGCGGTCTAAATTTTGATAGTCCAAATACACCTTACTAGCTTCGACTTTCAGATCGAGTGTCGGTGCCGAAGCCGCCAAATCCGTTTGCCGCTGCTCTCGGTTCTCGGGATCGACAACTTCGACTTCCCCGCTGCTGATCTCGTCCAGCTGTCGGTCGATCGACACGAACGCATTCCGCCACCGATCGACCGGATGACTCGCATACCGCGTAACAATCGCGCGTGCCGCCTCCGTATCGGCCCGGCAAAGGTGAAGATAGGCCGCGAAGTAATCGTATTGCATCGATGTATCAAGATCCGCGCTGTTCACCCGGCCGAAGAAGTTCAGGGCTTCAACGATTCGATCCTGAAGTAATAGGTAATAGGTCACAGCCATGAGGTCATTTTGATCCAAATCCCTTTGACAACTGAGAATCTCCAACAACTGCTGATACTGCTGATGCAAGCGACCGTTCAGGATCTGACGCTGCCGACCAAGTTGGTGAGTTCGCGCGTTGACCAATGGTCGGTAGTCCAAATGCTGATACGAATGCCGAGCCACGGGATCGATTCGCAGCAGCGGTGAATCGATCGCTGCGCCGCACAGCTGCACAAATCCGTCGGCGTGCTGCAGATATTGACTAACGGCGGGCACGACATTGTGCTTGATGCCGTACGACCAAAGTGTGTGGTTATAGACGTGGCGACGTTCGAGGATGTCAACAACTTGGAGAAAGAACGACTTGTTCTCCATGCGAAATGCGATCTTGTTCAAGTCGGTGCGATGCAGGTTACTCCGTCGCAAGTATTCCAACACATCTTCGGCTGAACCGTACTGCGATAAGTACGGCCACGATTCGCGATCGATACGGCTCAACCTGTCCACAACGGTCAAGGTCGACGCGTCTGCATGGGCCAACAGCTTTTCGTCTTTCGCAATATGAACCGGGTAGTGTGGATAGCGGCCGACTGCTGGGAAATAAAAGTGGTACTCAACAGTTTGCGTGCTATACGGTTGCAAATCCAGTTGAACACTCCGCGTCTCGTGTCCATTCAGCACGGGGATCGAGCCAAGCGGAATCTGCAGCAACACATCTAGCTTTTGCGGCGACGAAGTTGGATTCGTCAGGACGACCTGGCACCCGTATACGGTGTGGACGAGGAACTCGTCGGTGACGAACTTGTCGAGTCGCTCGTCGTTTTCGACTCGGTAGCGATCATCCCGCCGAAAGAAGTTTTGGCTAACAAGAATCGGAGTTTGTTCCACGATTTCGCTGGCTTCTCGAATTTCCTCATGAAAGACAATCATCGGGCTGCCCGCCGTCAGCGTCATCTTGGCGTCGGCGAACTCGGTCGCATGTGCCTCGGACTCGAACGGCAAATCAAGTACCGACAAGGCGAGCATCATTTCGGTGAAGTTACGCGACGCCTCTGCGAAATTGGTCGAGCGGAAAGGCTGCTGGAGATCATGTTCGGCGTAGTCACGCCAAAATGCATTCACCGCCACTAGGTCGGCGAGTTGTTCTTCGATCGGCAGGTGGTAGTAGTTGTTTTCGGCCCACTCCTGCGTCCTATCGAGGGATTGGTAGAGTGCGCGAACGGCCCAGGCTTTGCGTCCCAATTGACTGTCGAAGAAGAATCGCTTGGCCGCAGTGGAGGATTTCTCCTCTTGAAGTCGGAGCTCCCGGGAGAGCGCCGGGCGTTTGTCTCGAACTGCGTAGCCATGTTGTAGCCCGCGTGCCTCCGATAACATATCGTCCGCTGTGGGTGGGACGACGGCCAGAGCATCGGTGTTTCCGCCGTATCCCCCGCCGCCCAGTCCGCCCATCCCACCTGAGGTGTATTCGGCCAAGTCCTGGAAGTTCGAAACAAGCCCTTCGTCTTTGGCTGCATCAATTCCCCAGCCACCCTCGGCTTCGAGCGCTCGCCCTTTCACCGCGGTCAGAAACAATTGGCTCAAACGATCGCGGTCAGGTGTCAGCAAAGCGAACTGGTCGAGAATGTCTCGCGTTGTGTGCTCGCGATCGGTGTCGATTCGCTGCGACAGCAAAATCCGTTCGACTGTGTTCAGTCGAGCGTAATCCCAAGCCCGCAAGTACGCGTGTAGGTCGTATTGCAACAACCACTCATCCAGCAGCGTTTTATCTCGCTTGTTGGCAATATACGGAAGTATCACGCGATCGAAGAACGGACGATCCTTCTTTAGCAGGAAAAAATTCAATTCGTGGCAAGCGTACTTCGAGTACACCTTCTGCTTTTCTACGGTATCCAGCGCCGGCCAGTTGAGAATGAAGCTGAATTCGGCGAGTTTTGGGTCGCCGCTAAGCGTTGCGTACAGCGAGTAAACTCGGCCCAACGTGTCGTAAGCCTCGAACCTCGAAGTCGCAATGTCCGCCAGCACAAACCGTTCGCCTTTGTCAACAACACTCACGAGTTTCTGCTGAGTAAAGTGCCGTTTAGGATCGAGTCCGGCGACCAGCCGTCTATCGACCAGTTTCATCGGCTTCTCGGCCAAAGACATGTTCCGATAGACGGTGCTCGTCGGATCAATGGCGACGATATGGAGATCCTGGTGTGCTCCAAGCGAATCGACCGAGACCGCGACAAGTCCGTTGGCGTCGGGCTTCAAGTTCGCCATAACCATCGATGCTTCGCTGAGAAAGTCGAGATTCGCGAAGTCTCCGGTTTGAACGACCGCAGCCTCCGCGGCTTCGGCACGGCTCAGACGTTCACTCTGCGGCTCCGCGGACGGCGCAAAGTCATCACCGGCTGCCGCAGCCTGCGTCCCAGATTCCGTGTCGCGAACGGCCCAAGGATTCAAAAGTATGCTGGGACGCTCGACAAGCACGCCTGGAAACTTCTTCGCATAGCGGCGATCGATAATGTATTGATATTCGTCGCCGATGCTCCTCCCAGCCACATACAAGGATGTCAGCTGACCGGGCTCGATTTGCAATGGCTCAGGATCGACTACGCCCGCAAATTTCCCAAATGCAGAAAACGCCGGGCGGTATCGCGTCGCAAAAATGTGAACGCGAGCGAATTCGCTGCTGTTGCTCAATTGGATCTGGATCTGTTTATCGTCCGAAGAGACCTTTGTGATCTGCAAAGGCTTTGCGCCTCGCAATTCCAGATGTCGCGACTTACCTAGCGCATAGCCTCGGTTCACTTGGCCGTCCGTAACCCGTACACGAATGCGGTGTCCGTTAGAGCCGTATCCACGATCTTTCAACAAAAGATCAAAATCGCCACGGGGCAGCCCCGTCAATCGCAGCATACCGTCCCGAATTGTGACTGCATCAAAGTAATCTGCCACGTAGGTATCGCCTCGCAATCCAAGTAACGATATTTCGTCTCGAACTGGTTTCTCGTTGTTTCCCATGTAGGGAATGTCGATTGCATCACCGACCGCAGCGTGAATCGACTGGCGATAGGCGAACTCGTCACCGGATGGTGACCAGGTATGCGAGGTACCTTCCGGATCGGTGGCCGTCACGGAGGCAATGTCTTCCAGAGCGCCGAGAACAACGGTGCCAGTATGGTCGGTCTGAACGGTCGCCGTCATCGGAAAAGTGAAATCGCGGTGTTGCAACGACAAGACAATAGGACGGTCGGGACGGGCCTCACCCGACTTACCGCGCGACTCGATGACGAAACTGCCGTTCATCTTGGCGAAGTACAAGTCGGCGACCTTCTCGGTCTTATCAATCCCGTTCATCTGAAAGCTCTCTGCGACCTGCAGATCGACCTTCTTGCTTTGACTCAGGCTCTGGATCATTGCTCGCAGCGTGAAGGACAATTGGGCGAGCCGCGGCGGAACTTGGAACTCGTAAATGGACTCGCGATCTTCGAAAAGCTCGAAGTCTTTGACTTCCTTTGTCGTCGAAACGCCGTCCTGGTCGACAGAGGCGATCATCAACCGCACGTCCTCCAAGTCAGCAATTCCCACCGGACTTCCATTCAAATACAAACCGGCTCTAACGACGACGGGCACAACCGTCCGTGTCAGCAGTGACTCGCGATCCACAAAGATGCCAGCGCTCAATTGATAGTTCTCGGCCTCATGTTGAAAATAGGTGAACGACGAAAAGTCGCCACGAGACAAGATGATCGGCTGACGACTGGGATCCGTCGAAAAAGGAACAAGGACGCGTCCGTCCTCATCGGGCAGATATTCACGCCCCGCTAACCAGACCGAGGCGTCTTTCACAACCTCGTCCTTCTCGTCGAGCACCGTAAACAGCTGTCCGGCTGTGGTCATTTGAACCAGATGTCGCAGTTGGCCCTTGCGAACGATAACGCGGCTGTTCACGCCGTTCCCGATAAAATCTACGACATAGACGCCGGGCTTGGTCAGCGTGGGGAATTCAAAGTGTCGCCGAATACGGCGCAGAGGGGGCTCGTTGTATTCAAATGTAAGCTCGTTGTTGGCCACCATCCCATCGAGATTGATGTCCGCATTTACTTCGCGTTGATGCTCGCGATAGTAGTTCTTCGTATTGATCTCGAAGACCCGCACAATCAACGTGCGGACGTTTTTGATATCTAGGTCCAGACTGACCGAGTCGTCCGCCGCGACAAACTTCGGATTGGTCGGAGCAAAATCCAGATCAATGCGGTCCTTTAATTCCTGATAGCGGTCCGGTGGTAGCAAAGAATACCACTGCTCGGGCTCACCAAGTCCGTTGACAATCTTCGCCTCGGCAAGATTGTGACGCAGATACGTATCGCTGATAAACGGTTCGTAGGGCTTCGTCGACGATTCTTTTACAAAGAAGTGTTGGAAGTAGCTGCGAACGAGTGGCTCGTCGTTGTGAACCGGCGGCAGCAGCGTATGGGCTTCGTAGTTAGCGTTCAGGTCGGCGGCGTAGCGACGATTCTCATCTTGCTGAAGAAACTTGGGCTCGATATACGGCACGTTTCGCGGCAAGCGGACGTATGTTGTGAAGCGATCCTTGTCATAGATACCGCGCGACCGATCAAAGGCCAGCCGATGAAACAGCACATGCGTCTTTAACGAATTGTGAACCGGAGCCAGTCGCAACACGAAGTTCCATAGCCGATCGAGATAAGCATCGTACTCCGCAGTCTCGTGCTGCCAATCGACATCCGCACTGGGATGCAACTTGTTGAGATAGGCATTTACAAAGTTAGTTTGATTTAACAAGTCTGGCTTCAGCTTCAAGCACTCGTCAAGCTGCTCAATGAGCAACTGTTGATGAATCGTCATCGAGCCGAAAGGCTTACTGTATTGATGATTCAAGTCGTCGATGACAAGCTGCGCGAGTTTGGGGTAGTCGGGCCGCTGCAATCGCTGGAGCAGGTGACGCCGCTGATCAGCACTTAGCGCTGAAGTCACTAGCCAGTCGAGTGCTGCATCGGTGAAACCGCTCAGGTCCTGGTGATTCCGCTTGGCGATTTCCGATAAATGCTCGCGACTAATAAGCTTTTGGTCGAGTTGGGTCGGCAAATTTGGCTTCTCGCCGAGCGTCTCACGTTGGTGATTGAACTCGATACCAAGTTGACGCCGTATGAATTCAAGCGATTGCTCGGGATTCCGCTCGTAGGTCAGCAGCGCCTGCCGTGCCTGTATCTGCCGGACAAGCGGAGTGTAGGTGTAACGCTTGATCCACGCGGCCAATAGTTCTTCAACCTGATCGAACTGCTCGGTATTTTGCAGGTGGAGGCAGCTGTAGTAGTAGTACTCCTCGGAGCCGGGAATCAACCGCTTGAGCACGTCAGCCCGGTCCTTGGCAAGCGCAAAGTCTTCGATGTAGCCTATTTCGTTCGCTTCGAGACTTGCGGCGAACGCGATTATCACGCTGGAAATCACTGCGACAAGACGCTTCATCGTCATAACTCCTTAATCCGGCTGACCCAACCTGTTCCCGCAATTGTACCTTCGCAACTTCAGTCAGGAGGTAAGACGAGGCGGGTCGGCATTAGGTTTCCGGGAGATTTGAGCTGTAGAATTAGCGAAGTTCAGGGCCATGGGGCTCATCACTCGGAGAGTGAGGGCCACTGTGGCTATCACTTTCCAAGTGATCCGCCCCCTCGAACAGCAAATCGCACAGCGCATCCAAGCGACGTTGTTCGAGATCATCGAAGTCGTCGCCGATGTGCGTGGGGTCAAGCGGTTCGTACTGGTTCATGTAATCATCCTCGATGCACCAGGATGCCGGATTGAGTTCCGGCCAGCAAGATAGGCCATCCGCAGCGGCAAAGCACGCGTCGTGAAGCTCTGCCTGTTTCTTCCGGCGCCGTTTGGGAGCAATCACCGTCGCGGCGAGCACCGCGCCGGCCAGCGTCAATCCACCGCTCGCGTACCAGGTGCCGCCCACTCGGACGTTTGGGCAATAAAAGTTCTCTGCCGACGTTAAGCCCGGTCGGAACTTGCGGTTGGCACTTCGTGCAGTGAACCATAAGGAGATTGAAGTGCTAACGATGCGACCACCGACCCAGGCAGCCGTGCTCCGCTTTATTCAATCGCTCAAAGATACGCCGTTTACCTACGATCAAGTTGGTATGACGACTGAGAAAAGCATGCCAAGCGGCTTCGACGTCGACAAGTACCAGAAGGCGTTGGGCCACGGAGCTGAAACTTACAACAAGGCGAAAGACTGTATACGCCGCTGGTTAATGTTTCCGCCCGAAATGGCAACGCTCTTCTGGCCAGATCAATCGATCCTGGTTGGCGCCGAGGTCGCCGTATTGTTTCGTGCGGGCCCCCTTTGGTCCCTAAATCCGTGTCGCATCGTGTCCCGCTGCGAAGACGAACAATCTGCCAACCAGATTCATCGGTTTGGGTTTTCCTATGGGACGCTTGCCGGACATCTTGAATGCGGCGAAGAACGGTTCACGGTAACCTGGAGCCCGATCGACGACTCTGTGTATTACGAGTTGCTTGCCATCTCGCGACCGAACCACCTGCTGACCAAACTTGGCTATCCGTACGCCCGACGAGTTCAAGCTCGCTTCCGACGTCTATCGGGAGAGTCTGTAAGCCAAGCGATCAGTTGTGCCGCTACCGCAGTTTGCCGCCGGTAACCGCTTCGCCCTGCGACTCTACATCGCTTTGTGGTGGAGCGGTTAACTTCTGATCAGTCATTAACATCGGTTTCCAGGAATCTGGCCAATTTATGGAAATCGCTACCCGTGTCGATATAGCGAACTTTTGTCACCAGCGTATCTGGGTCAACCAGCTTGTCGAAAGCTTCGTAGTGCAATTCGAGTTGCCCCGATACAGAGACCATAACGCCGTTCAGCTTTTCCTGAACCAAAGCTCGATATGCTCCAACACCAAGCTGGCTGCCCAACATGACATCAAATGCGTTCGGCTGGGCACATCGTGACTCGTATCCGAGTTGAAGACCGTTCACCTTTCGCGTGGAACCAGTCTTTGCCTTGTAAGCTTTCGACACGAGACTGGCAAACATCTTTCCTAGCTCAACTTGAGCGATCGAGATATGGCCGTGATCGTCGCGAGGGATGCCTTCGAGATACTTTGCGGGCAAGAACTCGGCCAAGCCTTCCGCGATCACGATTACGCCGTATTGTTTACCTTCTTTCTCACGAGCAATGATGGTTCGCACGATGCGATTCACGACATGCTCGACGTTCATGATTTTGCGTTGAGTTTTTTCTCCGGTTTCGCTGTCGGTGACTTCTTCTTCACCTGCATAGTCGCCATTAATGTCTTCGACGCTGATGACCAGGCTCGCTTCGCCAGCGATTGCCGCCCCGTATGCCAACCAACCGGCACTGCGTCCCATCGTCTCGGCCAGAAAGTAGGCGCGACCGGCCTCCGCATCGTGCAACAGATTCCGGATCTCTGTCGCCAGCGTGTCGACCGCGGTAAAGAACCCAAATGTAAAGTCGATACCGTGGTAGTCGTTGTCGATCGTCTTAGGCAAATGGACGACCGGCATCCGCCTTGAACCTTCGGGGAGTCGATCCTGGAACATTTTGAACTTATTGGCGGTTTTAAGCGTGTCGTCACCGCCTATGGAGATCAACGCGTCGACTTCCAATGAACACAAAGCTTCATAGGTCCGTCGTAGCGGTGCGCTCTTCTCGGGGTCGTCCAAGTGAGTCGGATGTGACACACTTTTGCCAGGATTGGCGCGAGCGGTACCAATTAAGATGCCCTGCGAGTTTCGAGTGCGTTTCAACGTCTTGTGATCCAATACAATGAAATCACGACCGGCTTCGAGCGGCTTCTCGGGCGAAAAGTCGATAAGACTCGAGTATCCGTGCAGAATCCCGAGAACCTGAATATCGTTCCGCAGAAACGAAGTGGCACACGTGGAAATGACCGCGTTCGCAGCAGGTGCCGGTCCGCCAGCGAACAAAACCGCAACTCGCTTGAAACTCGACTCCGACTTAGCTGGCCTGGATAGTGTGTTGGCCATAGATTCACTCTCCCTTACCTTGGCTGGGCGTCATCGTTCGCGACGTCGAGATTCTATTTGGCGAAACGAAGCTCGCCAAGGACAGCGCGTCATTGTCGAAGACACCCATTCGGAGAGGTGTCGCAGAATCTCGTCGGCTTCAGCGTTACTTCGTCAGAAACACGCGTTCGACGAAGCTCGTATCAACACGCCCCTCAACAAATTCGGCGTGTTGGAGCACTTTCTTATGGAAGGGCGCAGTGGTTGCAATGCCCTCAACTCGAAGTTCATCGAGGGCTCGGATCATGCATGCGATCGCCTTCGCTCGCGTCGGCTGGTGGACGATAAGCTTGCCGATCATCGAATCATAATGAGGTGGGACGACGTAACCCTGATGAGCGTGTGAATCAAATCGGACGCCAAGACCGCCGGGGATAAAGATCTGTTCGATCCTACCGGGACTGGGTTGGAAGTTGCGGTCTGGATTCTCCGCGTTGATGCGGCATTCGATGGCGGCACCCGACTGCACCACTTGGTCCTGGGTGAAGGGCAACGGTTGCCCAGCCGCTATCGCGATTTGCGTCTGAATCAAGTCGATCCCAGTGACCATCTCCGTCACCGGATGCTCGACTTGGATGCGGGCATTAACTTCGATGAAATAGAAGTTGTTCTCTTGATCAACGATGAATTCAACCGTGCCGGCGTTCGTGTACTGGCAACTTCTGACGAGGCGGACAGCAGCTTCACAGATTGCATTACGCGTCGCGTCCGGTAGGGTGGGCGCGGGACTCTCTTCGATCAGCTTTTGATGCCGACGTTGCGTCGAGCACTCGCGCTCCCAAAGGTGTACGACGTTGCCATGGTGATCCGCGACGATTTGCACTTCAACATGGCGTGGCCGCTCGATGTACTTTTCGAGATATACGCCCGCATTCCCGAACGCTGCTTGGGCCTCCGTCTGTGCCTGCTGGATGGCTGTCTTCAAAACTAAATCGTTCGCGGCGACTCGCATGCCTTTGCCACCGCCACCCGCCGTTGCCTTGATCAAAACAGGGAAACCAATTTCATGCGCGACGCGAACGGCTTCGTCTTCATCCGTCAACAAGCCATCGCTACCGGGGACAACCGGCACGTTCGCATCGCGTGCGATCGCGCGAGCCGTGTTTTTGTCACCCAGCTTCTCCATGGCTTCGGGGGACGGACCGATAAAGTCTATTTTGCAACTGCGACACACCTCATTGAAATGCGAATTCTCTGCTAGGAATCCGTAACCGGGATGGATCGCTTCCACGTTCCCGACTTCCGCCGCGCTGATCACTTGATCAATCTTGAGATAGCTTAGAGCTGATTTGGCTGGACCAACACAGTATGCCTCGTCCGCAAGATCAAGATACGCGCTGCCACGGTCTCCTTCGCTGAAGATCGCAACGGTTTCGATCCCCATTTCTCGACATGCGCGAATGATTCGCAGAGCGATTTCGCCACGGTTCGCAATCAGAATTCGTTTGTACATAGGCGCAAGGACGGTGGATCGAGAGTCAAGAATCTCCACCGTGCGTCATATGCTTCGCACGGGCGATCAACTCTAGAGCCCCGACGCTTCTCATCCTTTCGTATCGACTTTGAAGAGTGGCTTTCCAAACTCGACCGCGTCACCGTCCTGGGCCAATATGGCCACAATTGTCCCGGAGGTCTCGGCCGGAATCTCATTGAAGACCTTCATAGCCTCGATGATGCAAATCGTCTTATCCGGATCAACGTGATCACCGACCTTTACGAACGGCGGCGATTTGGGATTTGGCTTCGTATAGAAAGTACCCACCATCGGACTCTTGATGACCACAACATTCGGGTCGTCGGCGGGACTTGCCGCAGCAGCAGCAGGAGCTTGGACTGTCGCCGAGTTTGGGGCCGGAGCAGCGTAAACGGGCGCGACGCCAACCGGTGGTGCGGTGTTGCGCCGCAAACGAATTCGTTGAGTGTCCTCTTCGAGATCGATCTCGCTGAGATCATGTTCTTTCATCATCTCAACCAGTCGACATAGGCGGTCTTCGTCGAAGACATCCTCTTTTGCTGCTTTTGCTGCTGCCATCACCGGCTCCGGTTGCTCTGACTACAAATCACCGATTCCCTCCGCTTGAGGGATCACGGCGCGTACACAAACACACACCAAGGCACAATTTGGGGTCGGATTCTAATGGCCTATTTGTGGATCGTCAAGCCGCCGTTATCGACCTTACATTAGTTGCAATAACGACTTCCAGCATCCTCTCTCATTGCTACTCGTCTGGCAAGCCTGAACAAATCGCACACCGGCAGCACCATCATACACGTTGGGGTAGCAAGTCTTTTTGTCGCAAACTCCGCCGGATGCACGACGAATAATGTCGTCAAATCCTGCGTTGTAGATATTGGCAAAGGCCTCGAAGAAGCCTTCCGGATGGCCGCCTGCGATGCGACAGGCGTTGCGTCCTGAGCCGTTCATATAGGCCGCGGGCGGATGGCGTTCGTAGATCTGAGTCGCTTGGCCCGTACGCCGGACAGTCAATTCATTCGGCTGCTCCTGCCTCCATAGAAGCGCCCCCTTCGTGCCGTCGACTTCGAGCGATAGATCGTTCAACCGCCCATGCGAGATCTGACTGAACGTGATCGTCCCGAGCTGGCTGTCGCCAAACGCAATCGTCGCTTGACCATAGTCGTCCAGCTGCCCTCCAGGTTGATAAGTTCGCAGGCTCGCGGAGACTTCCGTGGCAGTCAAACCAGTCACATAGCAAATCAAGTTGTAAGCGTGTGTCCCGACGTCGCCTAAAGATCCGGACCCGGCCTTGGCCGGGTCCGTCTTCCAACCGCCTCGAGGTGGATTAGGATCGGGTTTCAATCCACACATCCAGCCCTGGATATAGTTGGAACGAACGGCCTGAATTTCGCCGATATCTCCATTCGCAACCATTTCGCGGGCCTGGCGAATCATGGGGTAGCCTGTGTAGTTGTGCGTGAGAACGAAAACCGCCCCGGTCTTTTCAACGACAGACACAAGCTCATCGGCATCTTGCACCGTGGTGGTCATCGGTTTATCGCAAAAGACATCGAAGCCCGCCTCAAGCGACGCCCTGGCGATCTCATAGTGGGTGAAGTTTGGCGTCGCAATGCTGACGAAATCGATTCGCTGGTCTTCCGGAAGGGCAAGTTCCGACTCAATCATTTCGCCGACGGAACCATAAGCCCGGGCGTCGGCGATTCCGAAAGAGGGCGCAGCCAAACGCGCCTTTTCGGGATTCGACGACAGAACTCCCGCCACCAGTTCAGCGCGACCGTCCAGTTGAGCTGCGGTCGCATGAACGCGTCCGATAAAGGCGGCTCCCGCCCCACCGACGAGCGCCATACGCAGCTTGCGGTCCAGTGGATAATTAATTGCATTGCTCATGGTGCGGTCCTTGACGCCAGACGATGGTTTTACAGAGAGATTGCGCGAGTTTACTCTATCGAACAATGTATCGAATGCAGAAGGACTTGACTGCTGGTTTAAAGCCCCGACGGCGCGATCGGCGGTCCCGACCGCGTGAAATCGTCAAAGAGAAGGCTTAAGTAACTCCAAGTTGACGAATTGCTTGTTTGACGATGTCGATCCCCACGAGTTCGCTCCAAGCACGGAGCAGTAGTTGCACAGTCGGACCAACCGAGCCATTGCCTACCGGCAATCCATTGAATTTTGTCGCCGGCATGATGCAATAGGGCGTGCTGGTGAAAAATAATTCGTCTGCTGTATACAGGTCATACGGTTGAAGGTCTGTTTCTTCGACTTGGATGCCGCGGTCGCGTGCAAGTTGCAGCACCGTATCGCGGCTGATTCCGGCGAGGCAGTTCGATATCCGCGGTGTCTTCAGCACTCCATTCGAAACAAGGAAGACGTTGCCCCCCTTATTCTCAGCGACGTTGCCGTCGAGATCGAGAATCACGCTTTGGGCTTCAGGATCAACTAACTTCACTTCCATCTCAGCGAGCGTATACGCCATGCGACTGCGATTCTTGATCCGAGCGTCGAGTGACTGACTTGGTATAATGCGACTCATTGGTGTGACGGCGTGACAGCCGTCAGTATAAAACTTGGCCCACCCCCGCAGATCCATTGGCTGAGTGTAGATCATAACCGTGGCGGCGCCTTGCTGTACGGTCGGATCAGGTCCCGGCACCGCTAGGCCTCGGGAAATATTGTGGACGATCCAGCAGTCTTCTTCGGAGCCGTAAGTAGGAAGGTTCGCCTCAAGCACTTGCTCAGTTACGTTCAACATCTCGTCCGCCGACATACCGGCATCGATACGAGTCACCTTAAGCGACTTGTAAAGCCGAGCGACATGGTCCTCTAACTTAAACGGGCGGTGCCCAAACGTGCGAGTCGACTCCGTCACGGTATCACCAAGCAAGACCGCGCTGTCAAAGATGGAGATTCTGGCCTCCGTCTCCGCGACCATCTGACCCGTCAAATAGACTTGGCGTTGCATTGGCACTTTGCCCTCACGCGTTCCACAGTATCAAACTGCCAATCGCTCCCGCTACGATTGCATAGTATCCGAACACTGGCAAGGTCTTGCGAATGATCGCCCCTTCTTTCCCGATCAAACCGACAACCGCTGAAGCTGCCACGACGTTATGCACGCAGATCGTATTGCCAGCGGCACCGCCGACGGCTTGCAAAGCGACGACCCACGTTGGATCCACGCCAATATGTTGGCCCACTCCGAATTGAAATAGGGAGAACATCATATTACTTACGGTGTTGCTTCCGGCGACGAATGCCCCAAAACCGCCGATGAACGGCGAGAAGAAGGGCCACGAAGATCCGGTAAGCGACGCGACACCTTCGGCCAATACGATGGGCATCTTTTCCAGCCCGGCTTCGCCGCCGGAGGAATTGATAAAGACCTGCACCATCGGCACGGTAAACACGAGCGCAACCGACGCACTAAGCATCGTTCGACCGGAACGCCTCCACGCCACTCCAAAATCACTTGACTTCATTCGATGCAGGGTGAATGTCAGAATCGACACCACGATAAATATCGTGCCGGGCAGGTAGAGGGGCTGCACTTTCGAGTCGATCCCGGTGCCGAAGATATCCGCCCATTCGATACTTGCGGCCGACGAAGTCAGCATAGCTTTGATACCCAACGCGGGAATCCGAGTTGCAACCAGGAGTCCGGCAACCAAAACGTAGGGACTCCAAGCCGTCAACAGGGACATGGACGACCTTGGACTGCTTGAATCATCCAGAGAAATCGTTCCGATCCAATCTGGGTCCCACTCCTCTTTGGAATCAAAATCCCACGGCTCGCCCCGCGGTACAAATAGCCCGGCGCGCGCGCACGTAATGATAATCCCTAGCCCCACGAGTCCACCGATCAGTGAAGGGAACTCGGGGCCGAGGTAACGGGCGACCAAGACGTAAGGAATCGTCATCGATACTGACGCCAGTAGCGCAAACTTCCAGACGCGCAGCCCTTCTGTAATCGATCGATTGGGCCCAAAGAAACGAGTCATCAAGACGACCACAATCAGCGGAATCAATAACCCAGCGGCAGCGTGCAGCAACGCGACTTTGAACGCAATTTCGGACAGAAATCCGTTCCACGCTAGATCTCCAGTGGCCGACACATAGCCCGCTTCTCGTGCATAGTTTTCAACGGCGGGGTCACCGGACAGCCCGTTGCTGACGCCCACCAATATCGGAGTGCCAAGTGCTCCAAAGGAAACGGGAGTACTTTGAATCACCATTCCCGCAACGACCGCGCACATCGCGGGAAATCCCAATCCGACGAGCAACGGAACCGCGACGGCCGCGGGGGTGCCAAAGCCGGCTGAGCCTTCAATGAAGGAGCCGAATAGCCAAGCGACAATGATGACCTGAATCCTGCGATCTGCTGAGATGTCCGTAAAACCTCGCCGGATAACGCTGAGTGCGCCGCTCTCCTGGAGCGTATTCAAGAGCAAGATTGCGCCGAAGATGATATACAGCAGTGAGGCAGCCACGATCAGACCGTGTACCGAAGCGGCGGCGACTTGGACGAACGGCACCCGCCAGACGAATAAGGCGAGTAATAACGCACTCAGATACGACAGAGGCATGGCGCGGCTCGCCGGCCATCGCAGGACGACTAGAAACAACCCAACAACGACAATCGGCAGTAACGCGAGCGATGCGAGCAGCATAAGAATCTTTCGCCATTTGTTAGGAACGAGTCTGCCGGGCGCATTGACTCACGGTACAGCCGGTCTAGCATTTGCTGCGATCTTTGTCGGCAGTCTGAAACTTTGCGAGTCAAGTTCAGCCGCGGCGAACGCTCCGAGATCGACAAGCTACGTCCGCCCTAACCTACACTTTCCCCCACTGCTTCTCCAGACGCTGGGGCGAGATCTTGATCGAAGTACCGATCTGCTGCGCAAACAACGAGACGCGATATTCCTCCAACATCCATCGATACTCCTGGAAGGCGGCGTTATTCTCATTCGACTGTCCGCCCACTTCCATAGATTCGTCGTATCGCCGCTGATGCAGCGCCAACTCTTGCATCTGCACACGATCACGCGCACCGCCGCCAGTTACCAACTTGTCCAACCGTACGAGAATTGCCTGCAAGTAACGAGGATATTGCTGCAACCAAGTCCATGGCGTGGAAGTCCAAAAGCCATCTGCGGTTAGCCTCGCAAGTTGCTCCCGAACGTCGGCAACAGATTCCTGGATATTGGGCGATTTCGATTCATCGAGCTTCACTCGAATTTCGTGGTAGCGTTCTAACAGTGGGACGACAACCCTGGCGAGGTCCTGTGCTGCGATTGGCAACTCTTTGCGGC
This sequence comes from Planctomycetaceae bacterium, assembly GCA_020638995.1. Lineage (GTDB taxonomy): Bacteria > Planctomycetota > Planctomycetia > Pirellulales > Pirellulaceae. The sequence goes on along the minus strand of JACKHM010000004.1, from coordinate 510,881 downwards.
CAAGTTTTCTCGCAGCGTCGAACGACTCCGCATCTCGCGGTACGGTCGTTCCCCGAAGAAAGGCCAGGTCAGCAGCCAAGTCCAGCAGCTGCTCCCGTAGATCTCGCGAATGCTTCATCGTGGCAGCGTATAGCGTGAGCTTGTCGATATTAGGTAACCAGTTGACCTGCGATTTCACCTCTCGGTGTTCCGCCAAGCAAAACAAGCGTCGCAATCCGGCTCGCGTCTGTGCCTTCGCACCCTCGCGAGTTGTCGACAAGCGAATTGAGACCGAGTCGCCAACGTCAACCAACGACGGATAGGCCTCCAATACAAAATCTCCGCGACGGATCGTAATGCTCTCCGGCAACTCTCCAAAATCCCATACTTTAATTCGGTCCCGCTCCCACTCGCCGTCACTGATCAGACTCGTATCGGGTGAGCTTTCGACGCCGACGTCCTTTGCGAGTTGTTCGAGATCCCTTCCCTCAGCGATTAAATCACCGGAATGATCTACGACGCGAACATTCATTCGCAGGTGCTGTGGCACCTTGTCGAGTTTAAACGCGTTTGGTGCGAGCGTCTCTCCGGCGATTTTACCGAGCGTTTGTGCCGCCACGGTCAAGAAATCGCCTTCGGCAAAGGGCATCATCGCAGCAGCTCGCCTGGCCACGTCAGGCGCGGGAATGAAACTCCTACGCTGTGATTTCGGCAAGGAGCGAATCAGTGCAATCAGCTTCTCCTCAACACGACCCGGTACAAGCCACTCCAGCCGGCGCTGGTCAAGTTGCTGCAATCCGTCTTTCGGAATCGTGATTGAGAGGCCATCGTCTTCATCGCCAGGCTGGAATCGATAGTCGATGTCGAGATTCAACGAACCCGTTGTGAATTGATCGGGAAACGCCGAGCTGTCGTACCCTTCGGCTTTGCCCATCAAGTCCGAGAGCGTCATTTTCAACCGCTCACTTTCCTGTGGCGAGACACTTTTTAGCCAACGGTTCAGCGAGGCAGCGTCGAAACATTCCTCCGGCAGCCGAGCGTCATAGAACGCGTACTGCGCACTATCTCCGACGAGGTAATCCGGCGCTCGCGACTTGGCTCCCATCGACTGCAGGTCAGCCAACAACTTGCGATTATGCTGGAGAAACCTTGGCTCCGAATTAAAGTCCCCGCCCACCAATGCATGCTCGATGAACAAACGGCGTGCGGTCTCCGGATCGTGATGGCCGTAGGGAGTTCGTCGGCCAGCGACGATCGTCAAACCGAAGAGTGTGACTTTCTCGTATGCCAAAACCGTTCCGCTCTTGCTCGACCAGAATGGATCAGTGTAGGAACGCTTTACGACGTGAGCGGCGAGTGGCTCAATCCAGTTGGGCTGGATCGGGGCCACGGTTCGCAGATAGCGACGAGAGGTTTCCACGAGTTCGCCAGCAACAATCCATTTCGGCTTTTTCTCGAACGCAGCCGATCCCGGCCAAATGAAAAAGGTCGCACCGCCGGCTCCTTCATACTCGGGCCCATCACGCCGTATCGCGATGTTCGACAACAAACCGCATAGCAAGCTGCGATGGATCGAGTCGGCATTGTTACGCCGGGGCGATACCTTCAGCCCGCTGTCAGCCGCGAGTTGTACGAGTTGCCGGTGGACGTCTTGCCACTCGCGCATTCGGATGTTTGACAGAAAGTTCTGTTGACAAGCTTTTTGGACCTGACTGCGTGAGAGCTTGTCGCGAAGATTGTGATAGAAGTCCCATAGGTTCAAATAGGTGAGGAAGTCCGAGTTCTCGTGGGCAAACTTCGAGTGTGCTTCGTCGGCGTGCTTCTGCTTCTCGACCGGGCGATCACGGACATCCTGAACTTCAAGTGCGGATGCAATGATCAGCATCTCGTGCAGGCAACCCTCTTGGTCGGCCGCAAGAATCATGCGACCGATCCGAGGATCGATCGGCAGGCGGCTAAGCCCCTTGCCAACCTCGGTCAACCGCCGACGATCGTCGACTGCCCCGAGCTCAAACAAAGTTTTATACCCATCATTGATGGCGTCTGTCCTGGGCGGGTCAAGAAACGGAAATTCGCCGACGGCCCCCAATCGCAAGGACAACATCCGCAGAATCACAGCCGCCAGATTGGTTCGCCGAATCTCGGGAGTGGTGTACTGATCTCGCTTTGCGAAATCGTCTTCGCTGAACAGACGAATGCAGATGCCCGGACCAATGCGACCGCAGCGGCCCTTGCGTTGATCGGCAGACGCGCGAGAGATCGGCTCGATCGGTAAACGCTGGACTTTGGATCGCGGTGAGTAGCGGCTGATGCGAGCCGTGCCCGTATCGATTACATAGCGAATGCCCGGCACGGTCAGCGATGACTCAGCTACATTCGTCGCCAACACCATCCGTCGCTGGCCGGTGGACTTGAAGACTTTGTTTTGCTCGGCAATTGAGAGCCGCCCATACAGCGGCAGGATGTTGACCTTTTCGTGTCCAGCGAAGGAACGAGTGCGCAATCGCTTTGCAACCTCTAGAATGTCGCGTTCGGTCGGCAAGAATGTCAGAATGTCGCCCGGACCTTCCTTGCAAAGTTCGCTGGCCGCCTGAGCTATTTGGTCCGCAATCGACAACGGCTCGTCATCTTCCCCAATCGTTTCCGGAGGTCGATAACGGACTTCGACCGGAAAAGTTCGCCCGGATACTTCGATAATTGGTACTGTGTTCTCGTGCGTCGAAAAGTGAGCCGCGAAGCTTTGGGCGTCGATCGTGGCTGAAGTAAGAATCACCCGCAAGTCACGACGCTTAGGAAGGATATTCTTCAGATAACCGATCAGAAAATCGATGTTCAACGAACGCTCGTGGGCCTCGTCGATGATAATTGTGTCGTAGCGATCCAAGAAGCGATCGCCTTGCGTTTCCGCGAGCAATATGCCGTCGGTCATCAGCTTGATAAACGAGTGCGGCTTTGTAGTATCCGTAAAACGAATCTGAAACCCTACATGCTCGCCAAGCGGCGAGTTGAGTTCTTCAGCCAGGCGAGCCGCAATCGTACGTGCAGCGACACGGCGAGGCTGAGTATGCCCAATGAATCCCGTGCCGCCTCGTCCGATGTCCAAACAAATCTTCGGAAGCTGAGTCGACTTGCCGGACCCGGTCTCGCCGCATATGACAACGACTTGGTTATCGCGAATCGCGGTGCCGATCTCTTCTCGTCGAGCCAAGATTGGCAAGTCCATATCGAAGTTGCAGATCGGACGCGCAGCATCACGTTTAGCTCGCAATTCGAGCGACCGGTCGAGTCCCCGGCGCAGCTGTTCGAGCATTCGATCGGTGGGCTTGTTTTTGTGAAGGGCTTCTTGGATGCTTCGCAGACTGCGATGGAGGCGAAAGCGATCGGCTTGCATCGCCTCGTCAATGCGTCTCGCCAACTCCGAAAGACTGGGATGCATTTCAAATTCCGTTGCACAACCAGCCGAGCGGTGAAAATACCGAGAAAAACAAGCTTTTGGGCGGTGCTATCTCGGAATTGAAGCGAACTCTATCACGGACCGTGTTCTTGTCGTTGGGTGGCATGTGGTCGCGTTGCGTTTCGATTCGAGGGCAACGTGCTGCGATCGGATGTCAGACGCGCGAGCCTGCCACTGAACCTCGCAGCAACAGTTCCGCGTTAGAGAATGTACTTGCTGAGATCTTCGTCTTCAGCCACGTCTTTCAGTCGAGCGGTAACATATGCAGCGTTTATTTCGACGGTGCCCATTTTCATATCGGGCGCCTCGAAGCTCAATTCTTCGAGCAATCGCTCCATGATCGTATACAGGCGACGGGCACCGATATTCTGTGTCGATTGATTGACTTGAAAGGCATACGAAGCGAGGGAATCGATAGCGTCCTCCGTAAATGTGACGGTAATGGCTTCGGTTCCCATCAAAGCAACATACTGTTTTGTCAGCGAACTTTTCGGCTCAGTCAGAATTCGAATGAAGTCGTCTTTCGTCAAATCGGTCAACTCGACCCGGATCGGAAATCGCCCCTGCAATTCTGGCATCAATTCGCTGGGCTTCGCCCGATGAAAGGCGCCGGCCGCAACGAACAAAACATGATCCGTTTTGACGTAGCCGTAACGTGTCTGAATCGTGGTTCCCTCGACAATGGGCAGCAAGTCTCGCTGCACGCCTTGGCGAGATACATCCGCCGACTTGCCTTCACTGGCGACGACTTTATCAATTTCGTCGATGAAGATAATACCTAAGTTTTCAGCCAGTTCGACGGCGGCGGCATTGATCTTCTCGGGGTCGAGCAACGCTTCACACTCTTGCTCAAACAGAACCTCGCGCGCCTCGGCCACCGTCAGATCACGGCGCGAGGTGTGCTTGGGCATGATCTTTTCGAACATCGTTTGGATTTCAACTTCCATGTGTTCCATGCCCATCTGGCCCATCAGCACTGGAGTCGCCTTTTGTTCGATGGCGAGTTCAACGTGTCGCTGTTCCAATTCGCCGCCGACCAGCATGGCACGCATCTTGTCGCGTGTCCTCCGATAGCGTTTTTCGGCATCCTCACCCTCCTCATCGTCGCCAAAGTTTATCGGTTGTGGGCAGAGCAGGTCGAGCAAGCGATCCTCCGTACGATGCTTGGCTTCATCTTCGATATTCTTCCGTTCGCTTTCGCGGACAAGTCCAATGGCGTTCTCGACGAGTTCGCGAACCATACTCTCGACATCGCGTCCGTAGTAGCCGACTTCGGTGTACTTGGTCGCTTCGACCTTAACAAATGGGGCACCGGTCAGTTTGGCTAGTCGCCGGGCGATCTCGGTTTTGCCGACACCGGTTGGGCCGATCATCAGAATGTTCTTGGGTGACACTTCCTGTCGCATCTCGTCGGGCAATTGCTGTCTTCGCCAACGATTTCGGATTGCGATCGCTACCGCGCGTTTCGCATCGGCTTGGCCGACGATGTGCCGGTCGAGTTGTTCGACGATCTCGCGCGGCGTCAACGACTTTCGTTGTTCCGCTGACTCACCTTTACCCAAGATCAATTCGAGCACTCCAACACCTCCACGACGATATTTGTATTTGTGTAGATATCGATATCTGCCGCGATCGTTAGTGAGGCCCTGACGATCTCATCCGCTTCCAGCGTGGAATGTTGCAACAGGCCTCGCGCAGCAGCAATGGCATAGTTTCCGCCCGATCCAATCCCCACAACACCATCTGTGGGACTGATCACGTCGCCCGTTCCGCTTATCAACAGTGTGCCCTTCGCATCCGCAACAGCCATAAGAGCTTCAAGCTTGCGTAACGCGCGGTCTGTCCGCCATTCTTTCGCCAATTCCGTCGCCGCGCGCGGCACGTTGGACGGATAGTCTTTGAGCTTGACCTCAAAGCGTTCCATCAATGCAAAAGCATCGGCGCTGGCACCGGCGAATCCGCACAGAACCTTCCCTTCCATTAACCGGCGAATTTTCATGGCATCGGCCTTCATGATTGCCGATCCAAGTGTGACTTGTCCGTCACCGCCCATCGCGACTTTACCGTTGCGACGAACAGTCAAAATTGTCGTTGCGTGAAACTTCATGCGGAGATGTTCGTACTTAGAGTAGGTGAGTTTGCAATACGGTTCTGTGAACCTACCCCTCGGCAATGTTGACATAGACTTTCAACGCAGACTTCTCCTCGACGAGCAGTCGCATCATCTCGCCATACGCATCGAGCCCATCAACAGGATTCGTAAGAATCTTCTCTATAACATCGGGATACATCACTTCGCCCAAAGCCAGATCCTTAATGCCGGACTCGAAATGTTCGCGATTCGCGTTGACAGACCCCAACAGTAGTTTATTGCCCAGTACCCAATCGATGTTGATTTCGTCCGACGGCACTTCGACGTTCTTCTTGCCGCCTGTAATACTCGTCCAGACGAGCACGCCATTGTGGCCGAGCGCCTTCATCGCGCCAAACGCCATGGCGCTGGAACCCGTTGCATCGATGATCAAGTCCGCCTTGCCCGTTCTTTCTATAAGTTCTTCGATCGATGTGTCGGTCGTGCTTACATAGGTCGCTTCTAATCCTTCGACGATGCTCGAATTGTGAGTCGGTGCTTGCGATCGGGCCAGCGTGTAAACATCCAATCCACGCAGTTTGAGAATGAGCGTGGAAAGTAATCCAATTTGGCCCGCGCCTAACACGTATGCAGTCTGTGGACGCCACACTTTCATTCGGCGTTGCACTTCGAAGGCCTGATGCACGGCCTTCGCGGCACAACTCATTGGTTCCATCAAGACGTGCAGGTGCTTCAATCCGGGAGGCACTTTGACAATGTAGTCATCCGAATCGACAAAGTACTCCGTCAAGTAGCCGTGCAGCAAGTTGATACCGCGCTCGTAGTAAGTTTCTTCGCTCGTCATGTCGTACGTGCCGATCTGGTCGTAGATCGAACCACCGGGACGACGCACGGTCGCAGTGACATAGTCGCCAGGCTTGACATTCCGAACATGGGGACCGACCTGCTCGACAATTCCAAACGATTCGTGGCCGAGCACCAAATACTCGAACCCAGGAGGTGCGTTCCCATATAAGGCATCGTTGATCTCTCGATCCGTAGCATCGACGCCCACTTTCAGAACACGGACAAGTACGCCTTTGCCGTTCGTGACATCGCTCACAGAGGGCTTGGGGATATCTTCAAGGTGAACGCTATTCGGCTTCCCGGGATAAACGGCAATCGCTTTCATAGTCTCAGGCTTAATTTACTCGGACATGCGTGTTGGAAGAGAAAGCCCCGAGAATGACGAGGCCACGGTGGTTAGGTTGCTCAGTATGGCGACTGATCCGGATGTCCGCAACGAGTCGCAAGTTACGCGTTTTACAACGAATTGACGGCTCTGCGTCGGTATTTGATAATCAGGGACACGTCTGGCCGCGCGGGCCTGTTCTCGGATGTTCAGAGATGATTCAGATGAGCCCCAGTTACGACTTTTTCACACGCTTCGCTCGCATTCTGAATTCGGGACAGGCGCGTAGCGTCGTGCTGTGCGGCAACATCCACGATTTGTTTTGGGATGGTGAACGCTACGTACCACTCATTCCTTTCATTTGCAAAAAAGCCAAGGCTGGAGGTGTCATCCAACTCGTGTACGAGTTGAACGGTCCGATTCGGATGGCGCCCGAAGACCATCGTGAACTCGCCGACGCATGGGTGCGGTGGAAGTCGGGTGTCGATGCGGATACCTTAACAATCCGCGACATGAGCCGAAAGGAATCGCAGGCGGATCGGTTACGATCCGAATTCGATCAGTACGTCAGAGAAGCGACGGGAAACGCGACACAGGCCCTCGAATTCTTGCGTCAGTTGACCATTTGTTCGCGAACCGCGCTGCGGGCGAGTTTGCTGATCATCATCGAAGCCGCTGACATGTTGCTGCCTGCTGGCAATGGTGACATCGCAGCTTTGAATGATCGACAGATGCGCCGCATCAGCATCGTGCAAGATTGGTTTGGCGACCCGGCGTTCGTAGGTGGGGGCGATTCAGTTTGCTTGGTTGCCGAATCACGTAGCTTGATTCATCCGCGAATTGCAAAGCTTCCTCAGGTGCTGTCCATCGACGTTCCCTCGCCCGCAACCACCGATCGCAAACACTATATCGATAACTTCATGGAGTCGAGCGAGCGTAAACCACAACTCTGGGCGTCGTCGCAGGAGCTCGCCGATTTCTGCGCGGGATTATCGATTCACGCGATTCGGCAATTGCTGGCTGGTTCGGCGTACGCCGGCGAGTCGCTGACGCCAAACCAAGTTGTCGGAAAAGTCGAAGAGTTTATTCAAGGCCAACTCGGCGAAGACGTTGTCGAATTCAAAAAGCCTGAGCATCGGTTGGAACAAGTTGTGGGCTTCTCGCAATTGAAGAACTTCTTGCACCGTGAACTAATTCCACGGTTTAAAGCTAAGGGCGAGCAAGCATTGCCCGGCGCAGCAGTCGCAGGTCCGATCGGTGGAGGGAAGACGTTCATCTTTGAGGCCGTAGCCGCTGAGATTGATGTTCCGGTACTCGTTTTAAAGAGCATACGCAGCCAGTGGTTTGGGCAGACGGACGTTATCTTTGAACGCTTGCGGCGCGTGCTCGAGGCCTTGGAAAAAGTGGTCATTTTTGTCGATGAAGCGGATACACAGTTCGGTCGAGTCGACTCGACCGCTCATGACACCGAGCGCCGACTCACCGGGAAGATTCAAGCGATGATGAGCGACCCGCGGTTGCGAGGTCGCGTCATTTGGTTGTTAATGACGGCCAGAATTCATCTGCTGTCGCCCGATATTCGCCGTCCGGGTCGTGTGGGTGATTTGATCATCCCGGTGCTTGATCCACGCGGCGAAGATCGACGTGCCTTTATCACGTGGGTGCTGAACGCAACGCAGCTGAACGATGATGAACGCAAGGTGCTGACGGAACAGTTAGACGATATCGCCCTGCCTCACGATTATTCTGCGGCCGCTTATGCAGCTCTACGTTCGCAGATTAAAGCTCAGCAGCCGGTCGACCAGGACGCAGTGCTACACATCGTTCGTGACATCATTCCGCCAGCAATCGGGCTCACGCGACGCTATCAAACTCTACAAGCCCTCGTCAATTGCACACGCAGATCCTTGTTGCCTGATTCGGATACGGCGAACGCTACGCGTGAGGATTGGGAAAAGGAAATTCGCGACCTCGAACGACAAGAGGTGCTGTGATCGCCGCTGGGATGGATGAGGTCAAGAAAAAGGTTTTGATGGCGGTGTTCGCCGCTCCCTCGTCACTGTTGCCCATCTTCGGCGGACTTGGGGCATTGGCCGTCTCGTGGGCGGGCGGCGGAAACGCTTACTTATTCATAGCGGGTGTGGCTGGAGTTGCTGGCGGCGTCGGCTTGATGGCGTATCGCTGGGCGTTCGGGCTCGAGAAGCTGACAGCGAGTGCATTCACGGAGATCAACGCACAACAACGGCAAGAACAAGAGGACAAGCTCGATTCGCTCGAAGCGAAATTGCGAGGTGATCGCGACCCGAGAACTCAAACTTACTTGCGGCATCTGCGAGAATTATATCGCGACTTTCAGAGCGACCTCAATGAAGGCAGAGTCTCCGCTTCGGCTCGCACCGTGCTGATGGATGTCGAGAACTTGTTTCGAGCGGCTGTTAAACATCTCGAACAATCGTATCATCTTTGGGAGACGGCGAGCCGTATGGCTGGCGAACCCAGGCGTGCGATGCTCGAGGCTCGGGAACAAGTCGTTCAAGAAGTTCACAAATCCGTCGAACACGTTAGCAAGATCATTGAGCAATTTCATACGTTTCGCGTCAAGGAAGACGAATCCGAGTTAGCTAAGCTGCGTCAAGAACTGGACAATACGATGCAGGCGGCGCGCCGGGCCGAAGAGCGGGTCGCAGCATTCGGAAAACCATCCAACTACGATATAAGTGAATTCGAATAACTCAAACCGATCCGGAGCCACACCATGTTCAAAGCCATGGGAAAATACATACGAGCGGTCTTCTATCTCGTGACATTTCGCATCGACAAAGCTAGTGAAACGCTGCGCACGAATCCCGGAGTGATGTCAGCTACTTATGATCGTATTATCGATGAAAAACGCAGCCGCATCAATCAATACAAAGATGCCATCGCAGCGATGATCGCGCAAGAAGAATCGAAGAAGCAGAAAGTCAAGCAACTGACCGAGGAAATTGAGAAGCTTCAAAAATTGAAAGCCGGTGCAGCAGCGAAGGCCCGCAAGGTGGCTCAGCGGCACAACGGTGATGTTGACGCGACTAAGGCGGACCCCGAATATCAAAAGTGCCAATCGGCGTTCAAAGACTTCAGTTCGACGCTCGAAGAGAAAGAGGCCCGCGCAAACGAACTGGAAGGTGATATAGAAGAACTGGTCAAAAACATCGCGGGGCACAAGATCAATATCCAGTCTCAAATGCGAGACCTGGAGAAACTCGCCGAGGAAAAGCAAGACGCCGTGGCGTCCGTGCTTTCAGCCACCGAGGAAAAACAGATTGCCGACATCATGACGGGGCTGTCCGAAGATCGCACTTCGGAAGAGCTACGGGAGCTGCGAGAACTGCGAGGTAAAGCAAACGCCGAAGCCCGCATGAGCCGCGAGATGGCGGGTCTGGACACGAAGCGAGCAGAAGAGGAGTTTTTGGAGTTTGCCCAGGCGAATGAAGCGAACGACGAGTTCGATCGGTTGATTGGATTGGCCGGCAAATCCGAAGAAGGTCCCGACTCGGCGACAACCGAACCAACCAAGATTCCCGAGGCATAACGCGCGAGATCACTTGCGATTCCTGTGCAGCGCAAACACAATGGTCACGCCGAACGACCGTCCATCACATTCGTAGGAGTTTGGAACATGCCTTCCGTTCAATCCGTTACGCGTTGGTTAGCTGTCTCGTCACTCGTTTCTTGTGTCTTGATCGCCGCCGCGGACGACCAAAAGAAAAAAGTCGCGTCAAAGAAGCGACCGCCGAATCCAGCGATGCAGTCCGTCGAAGACGTCGCGGGACTTCCACGAGTGTTGTTGATCGGCGATTCGATATCGATCGGTTACACCGTTGCCGTTCGTGACGAGTTGAAAGGAAAGGCGAATGTCCACCGCCCGCTAACGAACTGTGGACCGACGATCCGAGGAATCGAACAGATTGATAATTGGTTGGGTGATAAGAAGTGGGACGTGATCCATTTCAATTGGGGACTGCACGACCTGAAGTATATGGGTGCCAACGGTGAGAATCTTGCAGACCCCAAGGATTCAGGTAGTCACCAGCAAGTTCCAATCGACGAATACGAAAAGCATCTCCGCACACTGGTCGCGAGGATGAAGGAGACGGGCGCAAAGTTGATCTGGTGTTCGACGACGCCCGTCCCGGAGGGAGCCGGCGGACGTGTTGTTGGCGATTCGGCCCGTTACAACGAAGTCGCCGCCAAAGTGATGAAAGAACACGGTGTCGCGATTGACGATTTGTATGCCTTCGCCAAACCACAGCTTGCCGAGATTCAACTGAAGGCAAATGTCCATTTCAGCCCTGAGGGATCGAAGGTGCTTGCCCAGCAGGTGGCTGCATCGATCATGGCTGCCCTGGACAAGTAAGTGTCAAATGGTGGCGGGCAAGATTTCTCCAAAAAACCGTTGAGAAACAGCCCGACTGTCGACGACAGCCGGGCTGTTGTGCTTTGCGATTGTTACCAAGCCGAGTTTAATTGGGAGACAATTGAGACGTGCAATTCGGACATCGAGTTGCTTTGATAGAGATCGTCGATTGGCAGAACTCGCACTCTTTGGTGGTGGGCGCCGCGGGCGCCTCGTCCTTCGGGCCCTCTGTTAACGAACGTGCCTTATTCATTGCTTTGACCATCACAAAGATGGCAAAAGCCACTATGAGGAAGTCCATGGTGGTTTGGGCGAACGGTCCCCAAGCAACATAGGCCTCACCGGATTTTCTGGCGAGTTCGAGAGTGCCGGGATCGGCTTCCGTACTTAGCCACACATAGTGATCGCCGAGGCTCCCTCCGCCAGTGAGCGATCCAACGACCGGCATAATAATATCGCCGACCAGAGAGGCGACGATCTTCCCAAACGCGCCTCCAATGATGATGCCGACGGCCATGTCCATCACGTTGCCCTTCATGGCAAACTCTTTGAATTCTTTGATCAGTCCCATATCCATTTGCTCCCGTTTGCAAAACTTAAAAAAGTATGAGTTGTCTGGTATCAATCGATGCGAACACCCCCAACCTAGCGTCGTTCAAATATCATACTAGGGAGGTAAAAGTTTGCGAGGCAATTTCAGTCGCGATTGCAAAGGACTGGTAGAAAACGGTGCTTCAAGAATCACGCTTCGATGCCTCGAAATAATTAAAAACGGTGATCCAACCTGGGGTCGGATCACCGTTTCGATAGCCAGAGGATGAACTTCCACGCGAGTGGAAGAATCGCTTACTTCAAAACTAGCCGCACGTGCTGCATCCCTTACGTCGCTCGTCACAGCAAGTTGGGGCCGGACAGCAAACCGTGACCGGCACCTGCTTGCAGACGACTCGCGGCACACAACGAGTCACCGTGTATGGCACCTGACGCGGCACACAACGTGGCACGCGAATCGTCTTAGTGTAATGTACCGGCGTGCAAACCGTGTACGGTACGCGCTTCGTGCAAGTGACTTGCTCGTAACGGCAGGTCGTATAAGGCACCTGCTTCGTGCAGCATTCTTTGACCATGTGGCATACACGATACGTGCAGGTCTTAACAACCTTCTCAGGAACCATGTGGCAGACCTTATAAGTGCAAGTCTTCATCACCTTCTCAGGCACCATGTGGCACTTGCGATAAGTGACCGTCTTCACACACTTTTCGGGAACCATGTGGCACACTTTGTAAGTGCAGGTCTTTACGACTTGCTCAGGCACCATGTGGCACCGCTTATAGTGAACCGTCTTGACGCACTGTTCAGTCGTCATATGACACACTCGATAGGTGCAGGTCTTGGTTCGAGTCTCGGGGATCATGCGGCAGGTCGTGTAAGGAACTTGCTTCGTCACGACATCTTGCTCGTACCGGACACAGTTGATCACTCGCTCTTCGACTTCCGGCACCCAGATTTTTCGACAAATGCGCCGCGGTGGGCATTGGACTTCGACAGTACGGCACTCGCCCGGTTGATAGACGCAGCAGCAACGGCATGGATCCCATACCCAGCAGCCTGGTTCTTGGATGACCTTAGTGATAACCGGGCCAGGACATTCAGTAACTTGAGTGTCCCAGTGACCGCTGCAAACTTGAACTGTCTTTGTGTAGTGAACCGGACGGCAGATGGTTTGGCACACTTCGCGGTAGGAAGTCTCGTAGACGGGCTTGCATACCGTGTAGCAAACATCTTTGGTGCGAGTTTCCCAAACTGGCTTGCAAACCGTGTAGCAAACATCTTTGCTGCACGTTTCCCAGACTGGCCTGCAGACGGTGTAGCAGACGTCCTTGGTCCGAGTTTCCCAGACTGGCTTGCAAACCGTATAGCAAATGTCCTTGGTATACGTTTCGTACACTGGCTTGCAGACCGTGTAACAAACATCCTTTGTCCGCGTTTCCCAGACGGGTCGGCAAACCGTATAGCAAACGTCTTTCGTCCGAGTTTCATAGACGGGCTTGCATACGGTGTAGTTCACAGTCCGGTAGCAGGTCTCGTAGACGGGTTTGCAAACGGTGTAGTTGCATTCTCTGAAGTGCGTCTCGCGGACATTCTTGACGCAATCCACCGTTTGCTCGTCGTAAACCGTGTCATAGACGGTCTTGTAGCAGGTGTACTGCTGCTGGTCGTACACAACTTCTTTGCAAGTCTTGGTGGTTGTGTAGCACTGCTGCTTTGCACAGCAGTAGCTGGCAGGCGTCGTTCCGGCACAATGGCGATAACTCGCCGCGCCAAAGTACGCACCCGATGCATCTGTGGCCGAAAAAGCAATCGCAACGACCGCTAATGTCAGCACTCCCTGAAGTGATTTCATCTTCCGATTCTCCTCAACGACGTAACACAGTGAAGTTCATCTCGCTTGGCGTCACTCGCCAAGACGGTCGGCCAAAACGCTCCGTCGTCAGGTTGCCTGTCTGGCTTTGCAGGCGGTCGTCATCAATGACATGGTGAATGCGTGAGCACGTTTCCGTCCTCGCACACTTACACTTGCCGGTTATCGTCGTTAATCGTCAACATGAGCCGATAACTTAAACTGGAAAGTGTGGGTCCCTTATTCAGCCTGAGTGATATAGGTGCTAGATAGCGAGACGACCAGTAAACAGAAGTGTGATCTCTGGAGAATCGAGGTGGTTCACATAGAGTTTGGCCGATTAGCGCTTTTGCAACGATTGGTCAAAGCCGCCTGGACGGCGACCTTCACCCCCCGAGTGAAAGTTAAACGACAGCCTCCCGCCGTACAGGGGACCGCGAGAAAAAACTGTGGACTTCACCTTTGACGACGCACTTTTAGCAACCTAGATAGTTTCATCACGCAATTTCGCGGGGCGAATTTGGTGAGCAGCCGTTCGCGGCCAATTCAGACGAGCTGAGTTGGTTATTAAGAGAACACGCAAGGCCATTTACGAGGGGTTTCAGATTATGAGTCGTCACAAGTTCCAAGGATTCACGCTTGTCGAGATCCTGATCGTCGTGGTCATCATGGCAGTCCTGGCCGCAGTCGTCGTTCCTCAGTTCGCCGGATCGACTGATGATGCCAAAAAAAGCACAGCGGAGTTTAACCTCGGCAGCCTGCGCTCCGTGGTTCAAACCTTCCGCGCTCATCATGAAGGCGTTAAGCCTGCATTCCCCTCGGGTGCCACCACGATCGAAGCTTTAACCAAAGAGACGAATGCAGCCGGAGCGGTCACCACTGGTGGCGGTTTCGGTCCTTACTTGGTGTCGATTCCCGAAAACCCGTTCACCGGGAAGTCAACCGTAGCCGCCGTAGCGACGGCCGGTACACCGCCAGTGTCGGGCGACGTTACCGCAAACAACCAAGGTGGCTGGATATACGACGCCTCGACGGGAAACATCTGGCTTGACTCGAATACCCAAGGCGAATTTGCTTGGTAAGCGAGCCGCCACCGCGCTCACGAATTCGAATCTGAACGCAGCAGCCTTTCGCAAATGCGAAAGGCTGCTGCCGTTCTTGATGTCTGATTTCGGCTCTAACACACAGATCCGCGAGACTTGTTCGTCCTGACGCAAATGCCTATAAGTCTAGGTAGCTGCCCATCCTGCGCGATTTACGAGTCTCTGATGGACGAGAGTAAAGATAAGCGATCACAGAGCTCCAACGACTCTACCGTTCCGCGCGCAGTCGTCAGTCGGTTGAGTCTCTATCTCCGCGAACTGCAACAATTGGTCCACGACGGAAACACAACGACGAACTCAACTCAGCTCGGCACGCTGCTTGGTTTTACGGATGCGCAGGTACGAAAGGATCTGGCGTATTTTGGACAATTCGGCTACCCGGGAATTGGTTACCGCTGCGAGGAATTGATTGCTGCCGTCAAGAAAATCCTCGGGACTGATCGGTCATGGCCCGTAGCGATGATTGGACTTGGAAATTTGGGGCGAGCACTTTTGCGCTACCGTGGATTTCACCAGCAGGGTTTTCAGATCGCCGCGGCTTTTGATGTGGACGCTGAGAAAATCGGGAGCCACGTCGAAGGGATCGAGGTATTTCACTTGGATGACTTGGCAGAAGTCGTTGCGGCCAAAGGAATTCGATTGGCAATTGTGGCGGTTCCCGCATTGGCGGCTCAGACGGTCGCCGACTCGTTAGTCGAGGCAGGAATCGAGGGCGTGCTCAATTTTGCCCCGGTCACGCTGGTCTTACCGGACCGCGTCAGCCGTGTAGGCGTCGACTTAGCAATCGAATTAGAACAGCTCGCTTTCGCGGTTGTTAATCAGCCGGAGAATCCGTAAAGTATGGGCGCAGTCGTAAGACAGCCGGATTGCCCGATGGTGTAATGGTAGCACTAGGGATTTTGATTCCCTCAGTCCAGGTTCAAATCCTGGTCGGGTAACTTCCTCTCACGACCTCGCTGTCCGCGGTGCGCAGCCCCTGTTGGCCACATCGCAGAGTTCAGTGGCAGCGAAGGCGGGTGTTCGCGTGTGACAGCTGGCTTTTTTGGGTTGCCATCAATGGTCTTGGGCATCAACGACCAGATGTTGCTCATCAGCCAAACGTCGCGCCAGCCCAGAGCTTGAGAATACTGACAAAGCCTAACGGCCAGGGCTGGGCACCGATCTCGCGAATGACGTTTGCTGGCACCTTTCTGCTCGTTCATAGCGGCACAAGCACTCGCTGAGTAATCGCACGACGAGCCCAGAATCGAGTGAGTTTCAGCCTCTCCGAGATACTGCTTTGGCGACGCATTCCTACCCTGAGCCGCAAACACCTCCCCTGGCAACGCCGATTTCTTCGTGGCAAGATGGGGCCTCCCAGCCACACTAAGTCCACGAAAAACGAGACAAATTGATGACAAAACAGGCCATTGTGCTGGCTGCCGGCAAGGGCACTCGCATGAAATCCGACCTGCCGAAGGTGCTCTTCGAGGCGTGCGGACGTCCGATGCTGAGCTATGTCATTGATGTGCTTGAACGATCGGGAGTCGAACGGATCATCGTAGTTGTCGGCTATCGAGCGGAACTGGTGCGCGCGGCGCTCGCCGACCGAAGTTCCGTGATTTTCGTCGAGCAAACCGAGCAGTTAGGGACGGGTCACGCCGTGATGATGTGCCACGAGGCACTCCAGGGGCATACCGGTCCCGTAGTGATCGTAACCGGAGACTCTCCATTGCTGCAACAGAGTTCGATCGAGCGGCTCCTCGACGACTTTGCGACGGATCATCCAGCCTGCCTGCTCGGCACGCTACGCAAAGACGACCCGAGTGGATTGGGACGCATTGTCCGCGACGAGGCTGGCAACTTCGTAGGCATCGTCGAGGAGAAGGATGCCACGGATCGGCAGCGCGCGATCACAGAAGTCAACATGAGCACGTATGTGTTCGACACTATCGAGTTGCTCGGCGCTTTAGATCAACTCACCGATGATAATCGGCAAAGGGAGTATTATATCACGGACTGTCCCGGTATTCTGAAGCGAGCAGGCAAACAAGTTCGCGCGTTGGCGGTGCTTCAACCGTGTGAATCTTTGAGCGTCAATACGTTGGATGACTTGAAGATTGTGGAAGACGAAATGCGGAAGTTGAATTACTAAGCAATTGGACCACTAATGCGTGAATTGAAGATCTTCAGCGGTCAAGCCAACCCGCAGTTGGCCCAAGACATTTGCGACTCGTTGCATTTGCCGCTGGGCGAGATAACGCTCGGAAAGTTCCCCGACAGCGAGAACTACTGCAAAATCGAGGAGGATGTGCGGGGGCGCGACGTATTTCTGGTGCAGCCTACTTCTCCGCCGGTGAATGATAACTTGATGGAACTGTTGATCATGATCGACAGTTGCAAGCGGGCCAGCGCCGCTCGGATTACGGCAGTGATGCCTTACTTTGGTTACGCAAGGCAGGATCGAAAAGACGAAGGCCGGACCCCGATCACCGCCAAACTCGTCGCAAACCTCATCACACGCGCCGGGGCGGACCGAGTTCTCACAATGGACTTACATGCCGCTCAGATTCAAGGTTTTTTCGACGTTCCTGTGGACCACTTATATGCCGGTCCGGTGCTAAACAAGTATTTCCTTGAGATGGGACTTACAGAAGACGACATCGTTGTTGTGAGCCCCGACGAAGGAAGCATCAAACGTGCGATCGGTCACGTGAAGCGACTGGGCGGAAAGCTCGCGATCGTCGACAAACGGCGATCTGACGCTTTGCGAACCAAGCAGGAAAACATTATCGGAGGCCCTGTCGCAGGGCGCGTTGCCCTCCTGTTTGATGACATGATCAGTACCGCCGGTTCAATATGCGGTGCAGCATCCCTGGTGAAAGGCGAGGGAGCTCGCGAGATTCATGTTGCCGTGACACACGGCGTCCTGTGCGGTCCTGCGCGCCAAAATCTCGACCGAGCTCCGATCGACAGTATCGTCATCACCGACAGTATTCCGCTGGCCGAAGATCAACGCTCGGCGAAGATTCATGTCCAGACCGTCGCGCCCCTGCTGGCTGAGGCAATCAAGCGAACGCACCACGATCAATCCATCAGTGGTATTTTTGACGACTAGCCCCGTTTGCCTACAACACTCGCCGAGTCAGTCACCTCGAACCGATGCATCTTCACGCTGCTCGCGGCGGAACACGGCGACGACGTCTTCTACCGGGACAACAAACAGCTGATTGTCCGGCTCGAAATCGACCGGTATCGCGTCTTTAGGATGAAAAAGGATCCGGTCGTATTGCCGTAGAGGCATATCGGGATCATTTTCGACTTGCGCGGAAATCGTCACGATTCTACCGGTAATCGTTGGAATCTCGGCCGCATCCGGAAGCGCAATTCCCCCCTTGGTTTCCCGCTTCGGTTCGTCTTTTCTCACCAGGACGCGGGCACCAATTGGCTCCACGTATTCAAATACTTTGGGACGCGCTTTCGCCATCGTGAGCCGCCGTTTAAACTGACCGTAAAGTCAAAAAATGCAAGGAATTACCAGAAAGTCTATAGTCCCCGGGATAAACCACAAGATCTCACACCTTGACCAATTTCCCGATCCTCATCGCAAATGCGCGGGTGATGGGGCTAGTTGGGCTTGAAACACTGGTCAGATTTGCCAGAATAGCGGGTTTCTACACCACTCCAGCACAGCGATCAAGGCTTTGGCGAATGGCTGACACACTCAATGTTTCGGTTCGAGAGCAACTTGGGACCAATCACACACGGCGTCTGCGTCGCTCCGGCCACGTGCCCGCGATTCTGTATGGTCACGGCGAGAAGAATGTCAATCTCTCGATCGCCGCCTCCGAAGTTAGCAGCGCGATTCGTCACGGCGCGAAGGTCGTTGATATTCGCGGAGCGGTGTCAGATAGTGCGTTGATTCGCGATGTGCAGTGGGACGCACTTGGTTCTACTGTTATACACGTCGATTTGACCCGAGTTTCCGCCGACGAGAAGGTGGAGGTGACCGTTCAGGTGGAGCTGCGAGGTGAAGCCCCGGGTGCCCGAGAGGGCGGTGTCGTCGAACACGTAACGCACGAAGTGGAGATCGAGTGTGCCGTCAACGCCTTGCCCGACAAGCTGGTTGTTTCCATCAACGACCTGCATCTGAATCAGTCGATCACGGCAGCGCAGCTAGAACTTCCCGGAGGCGCTGTTCTGTTGAGTGACGCAGAGGCAGTAATTGTGCATGTCGTCGAGCCCGTTGAGCAGTCCGACGAAGCCGAAGTCCCAGGTGCTGAAGGGGCTGAGCCGGAAGTGATCGGTGGCCGACCGGACGAGGAGGACGAAAAAGACGATTAGGTTGGGAGTCATGCCCTGACTCTCGGCGTGAATCGGTGGTGGCTACATGAAGTTGGTGGTTGGACTAGGGAATCCCGGTCGGAAGTACGAGGAGACTCGGCATAACATCGGCTTTGAAGTGGCGGTTGAGTTAGCCCGAAGGTTTGGACAGTCGACGCCTCGATCCAAATTTCAAGGCGAAGTTGTTGAGGGTACTATTGGAGGCGAGAAGCTTCTAGTACTTTGCCCTCACACATATATGAACAAGAGCGGCTCCAGCGTCTTGGCGTCGCGCGATTTTTATAAACTGGAGCTCACGGACCTGTTGGTTGTTTGTGATGACTTGAGTTTACCGTTGGGAAAGCTGAGAATACGGACCAAAGGGTCGTCCGGCGGCCAAAATGGCTTGCGAGACATCATTGGGCGTATCGGGAGCGAAGAATTTCCGCGACTTAGAATCGGGATCGGCACACCACCGCCTGGCTGGGACGCAGCAGACTTCGTTCTGAGTAAGTTTACAAAAGACGATCTTGCAGAGATGAAAATCGCCGTTTCTCGCGCAGCAGACGCCGTTGAGTGCTGGGTTCGAGACGGGATTGAATGCTGTATGAATCGATACAACGCAGGATGATTTACGTTTGGATCAGTACACTATTTGATTGCAATGGCTGGTGACAAGCGGCTGGCATGAAATGCTAACCCGGCTATCTGCAATCGCTTTCTAGGCAAATGCTTAGTCGTGATAGGAGCGAAGCTTTGGCACAAAACTTCTACGAATGTTTGTACATTTTGGATTCGAATCGATACGCACGCGATCCCAACGGGATTTCGGCCTCGATTCCAGAGATGATTGAGGGATTGGAGGGCGAGGTCTTGGCGAGTCGCCTGTGGAACGAGCAACGTCTTGCCTACCCAATCAACGGTCAGCGCAAAGGCACATACTGGCTGACTTATTTTCGGCTCGATAGCACTCGGCTTAGCGAGTTCAACCGCGCTTGCCAGCTCAATGAAAACATCCTGCGAAATCTGACACTGAAGGTCGACCCGCGACTCATCGACGCGTTAGTCGCTCATGCGCTCGGAAAGACGGTGGCGCCCACGAGTGCGTTGGAAGATGATTTAGACGATGATTCAGACGACTCAATCGGGGAAGAAGCTTCGGAGGAGTCCGCAGAGGCGGTTGCCGAGGGCTAGTGGTTATTCGCGTGGCGGCGTTTTGTTGCTCGGACAGAATCGATTTGTTAGGCTGCTTTCGGGCCAACTCGCAAGTCACGCAACGCTAGAGAGGAGTCAAGTCATGGCTAGTTTCAATCGCGTAGTTTTGATGGGAAACGTCACTCGGGATGTCGAGTTGAAGTACCTGCAGAGCGGCACAGCGGTTACTGAAATTGGCATGGCAATGAATGATCGCCGCAAAACGCAGTCCGGCGAGTGGGTCGACGAACCTGTCTTCGTGGACGTTACGTTATGGGGACGCACGGCCGAGATCGCCAGCGAGTACCTCAGTAAGGGTGCTCCGGTGTTTATCGAGGGCCGCTTGAAATACGATACCTGGGAAGCCGATGGGCAAAAGCGGTCGAAGTTGCGCGTCGTCGGCGAGCGAATGCAGCTGATCGGACCCAAGGGTGACCGTCCACGTGGGGGCGGTGGATACAATGAATCGGAGTTCAGCGAACCGGCTACGGCGAACACCGTTTCAGGTGGCAGCACAGAGCCACCTCAAGACGATATCCCATTTTGAAGAAAATACCATTACAGCCATTTCCATAGCGTGAGTTGATAGATGTCAAAGATTGCCAATCCAAAGAAGCCTCGTTTGAAGCGATTGCCTCGTGGCCCCCACGGAGGCGTACAACTGCTCCTCATTCAATCGGTCGATCACCTCGGCAAGCAGGGTGATGTAGTCGAAGTGAAATCAGGATATGCACACAACTACCTGTTGCCCCAAGGCTTGGCGACATTGGCCACCGATCATCACAAACGGATGGTGGAAAAGCATAAAGCCAAACTGCAAGCAATCGAAAAGTCGCGGCTCGCGGATCTACAGAACCTGGCGGACGCTTTAAGCAAGCAAAGTATCACGATCGAAGCCAATGCGAACGATGAAGGTCATTTGTACGGTAGTGTTGGTGCCCCCGAGATCGTAGCGTCCTTGAAGCAGTCGGATTTCAGCCTGACAACGGATCAGATTCGACTGGAAGGCCCTCTCCGAGAGCTGGGCTTGTACACCGTCAAGATCCATCTCCATCAGGAAATCGAGACGGAACTCAAAGTCTGGGTTGTGCCAACCGCTGCCGACGCATAGCGGTTCACGCTGCCGTCGTCCTTGTTCACGTCCGTTGCAGTGGTTACCTGCTTCTCGGATGTGAATGCGCGCTCGGTAGCGATGTGTTCGCATCAGCATCAGGAGGATTGCGGTGGCTAAATTCTCGCCCGGAGACGGGCCACGTCCTGAAAAGAAGGTCACTTCTGAGATCCTCGATCGGCAACCTCCTTTCAATCTCGATGCCGAGATGGGTGTGCTGGGAAGTATTATGCTCAGCCCGGAGGCCTGCGATGACATCGCGCTGACACTTCGACCTGATGATTTTTACGACGACGCCAATCGCAAGCTGTTCGAGCACATGCTCGCGATGCACGACGAGGGTCGCAAAATCGACTCTACCCTGCTCGTCGAGAAGCTAAAACTGGCCGGCGACATGGAACGCATAGGCGGTGTGGCGTATCTGGCCCGCGTCGCGAAATCTGTTCCCAATGCGGCGCATGCCATCTACTACGCGACGATCGTCCGCGAAAAGGCGACCTATCGCGCCTTGATTGATGCCAGTACCGAGATTCTGCGCGAAGCCTACGAGGAGAACCATGAGGCAAAACATTTGCTCGGCCAGGCGGAACAAAAGATCTTTGGCATTCTCGACAGCCGCGGCACTTCGAATGTTGCCAGCATCCGTGACATCTTGCATGAAGCCATGGATCGCATTGATGCCAGGATGAAGGGCGAGCACACGGAAGGTGGAGTCGAAAGCGGCTTCACAGATCTCGACGGCTTACTGGGCGGACTCCACAACTCAGAGCTTATCATTCTGGCCGCTCGTCCAAGCATGGGAAAGACGGCCTTCGCAATGAACATTGCAGAAAACGTAGCCCTAAAACTGTTCGCGCCCGTACTGTTCGTCAGCTTGGAAATGTCGTCAATCGAGTTAGCTGATCGGCTACTTTGCTCGGCAGCCCGCGTCAACGGCCATCGATTACGAAACGGAACGATCTCGTCGGAAGATCGCCAAAGACTGGTCCAGCAAGCATCAGAGATCAGCCAAGCCCCATTGTTCGTCGACGATTCGCCTTCGCGAACGGTCTCGGAAATATCCGCGGCAGCTCGTCGCATTAAACGGCGCGAGGGTCGACTAGGCCTAATCGTCATCGACTATTTGCAGTTGATAGAACCCGATAATCAAAAAGACCCTCGTCAAGAGCAAGTTGCAAAGATCGCTCGTCGTCTGAAAGGCGTTGCTCGCGAACTGGAGGTTCCTGTCCTTTGCCTCGCACAATTGAATCGCCAAGCGGAAGACAGCAAAGACCATGTCCCCAAGCTCAGTCATCTTCGGGAGTCTGGTGCCATCGAACAGGACGCCGACGTGGTCATGTTCGTGCATCGTGAGGAATACTACCGACGTGGCGAAGAGGCGGCGGAAGTAGCGGGACAGGCCGAAATCATCATCGCAAAACAGCGTAACGGCCCGGTCGGCAATGTCGATCTCGTGTGGCGTAAAGACTTCACGCGATTTGAAGATAAAGCACCTGACCGGTTGCAAGTCTTTGACAATTTCAACGCGCCATCAGCAGATGACTTCTGAGTATGGACTTCCTACAGCTCAAATCGCTCGCCGCTGCCTAACACTTGAAAGGGCTGGGAAAGTCGTCCGCACTCCACGATGAACTCCTTGGGAGATGCCGTGTTGAATTCAAACATGTCATAGTGGCAAGGGATGACGATTCCCGCAGATATGTCTTTTCCGAGTTGAGCAGCTTCGCGTCCCCACAGATTACCGGCGACTCGACGTTCCGGGGCGCGACCGTTGATCGGCAAAATTGCGATGTCGATTTCCCACTTACGTAGTAGGGAGACCATTCCATCATAGAGCATCGTGTCGCCGCTGTGATAGATCGTCCAATTACCACACTCGACGACATATCCCAAGAATCGGCAACGACCTTGGTCGTCGCGTTCCACCGCCTCGTGGGCGGCAGGGATCGCGTTGATCCGGAACTCTGAAGCTTCGATCGCGTCACCATCGTTGATCGGAGTTAGACGCTCGAACGCCTCCGAAGTTTCAAGAACTCCGGAAGCCTGACTAACCAACCTCTCGGCGGCGAAGCGCCGATTTGCAGCTGGAACGACCATGATCACATTCGGATTCGCTTGCAAGATCGGAACGAGTGTCTCACCATCGAGATGATCCGTGTGATTGTGGCTGGAAGTCACAACATCGATGAAGTCCAGACGATTGGGATTCATCACAAGTTCCGTCATTCGCACGTGCGGCTTGTCTGTCTCCGCATACTTTCGAGTCAACGAGTCAGACAAGTAAGGGTCGAGCAATAGGTGTCGCTGGCGCCACTGAACCAAGAACCCGCTCTGACCTAGCCACCACAGCCGCACACCATCGTCGTTTGTGTTTGCCGACTTAATGTCCGCGAGCAATTCGTCGTGCGACAATGCCGGTACAATCATATACCGAGTTCCTCGCGCACTTGATGTACGCCGGCAACCATATTCGCTAGTTTCTGTTTGGCAGCCCAGCGAGCAGTCTGACTCAACCCACAATCAGGAGCGAACGACAGCCGCTCGGCCGGCGCATGTTGCAAACACTGGCGGACTCTGCTGGCAATGTCGTCGATGGTTTCAACGTAGTAACTTTTGACATCGATGACGCCAACGGCAACATCTCGTTTCTGAGCAATCTGTTTGATGATATCGAGTTCCGAGTATTCGCGACTCGCCATCTCGACATGAATTTCGTCCACTTCAAAGTCGAGAAAATCGGGAAACATCGGTGCGTATTGCCGGAGGCCAACGGCATGTCCCTTGAAGTTGCCGAAGCACAGGTGTGTCGACAACCGGCACTTTCCCACGATCGGTTCCACCGTGCGATTGAAGATATCGACGAATCGCCTACGGTCTTCCTTGTGTGCGTAGCAACTCATTGATGGTTCGTCCACCGTCAGCTCTGTGCATCCCGCTGCAACCAGCGCTGAAAGCTCATTTCGCACGATGGGCAGAAGTGCCTCCGTGATCGCGTATCGATCTTCGTATTCAGCATTCGGCAGCAAACGTCCGCTAAGCGTATAGGGTCCCGGCACACTTGCCTTCAGAGTCGGTCCGGCGGGAGCAAGCCGCTTTAATCGAGCGAACTCATCGACCGCGCCCAGTCCTCTTGGTGCATCCAGCGTCGCGACAATTCGATGCTTACCGCGCTGGTCGTGGGCCGGCGGTCCGAACTGTCTTGGCTGTCGAGATTCAAGCTCGATACCGTCGAGGTATCCGTAAAACGAAAGATTAAAATCAAAGCGAGTCTGCTCGCCATCTGTAATGACGTCGAGTCCCGAATCAATCTGGTCGTGGACGGCAACTATCACCGCGTCATCTTGCATTTCGGCGATGTCACTTTCGCCGAATGCCTCCAGTTTCTGGCTGGCAAACTCCAACCAGCCTGGAAAGGGATAGCTTCCAATTACCGTCGTCCTTAGCGGTCTAGGCTGCATATTCTCGTACCTCAAGCGTAGTCGTTCCCCGCCGACGCAAACAGTTTTGCCAGACGCTTTGCGTGCTCGTCATAAGCAGCCTCGAATAATGCCGCCGCACGCTCTCGACCCACAACAGCGCCAGCGGTAAGCACTTTCGGAGCCTGTCCGGCATCGGTCAGGCGTTTGGCCACTTCGGCTTTAATCGCGTTCGCCAGCACACAACCTCCAATTGTCGAGCCCGGCGCCACCGGTGTGTCGAGGCCTGGGATTTTCACCATGGCATCGCCGACTGGGGCTCCGGTGTCGAGCACGAGATCCGCGCAATCAGACAACTTCAATCCCTCGGCGTGGTTCGTGGTGCTGGCTTCGCTGTGCTGCCGACTGAGAATCGCAACCACCTTGATGCCCTGCCGTTGAAATAAGCGTGCCATCTCGATAGGGACGACATTACAACCGCTTGACGACACTACAAGCGCACAATCTTCGGACGATAAGCCGAAATTACGCAGTATGCGAGCTGCCAATCCTGGCGTGTTCTCTAAAAACATAGCCTGTCGTTGACCATTGGCCCCCACAACCAGATTGTGAAATGTCATCGACAGCTCCACAATCGGATTAAATCCAGGGAAGGAACCGTAGCGAGGCCATATTTCCTCCACGACGATGCGGCTATGGCCGGCACCAAACAGATGGACAACTCTTCCGGCAAGTATCGAAGTCGCGAACCAATCTGCTGCGAGTTCTATCTCGCCTCTTTGAGCCGCAACTGTTTCGATGATGGCTCGACAGCCATTTAGGTAGTCTTCGGCGGGTGTCATCAACTTGCCGTGGCCTCGGGTGGAATGCGTGGGGGAGCGTCAACTGAAGTTCGATACTGCCCTTCCACTACCGACCAACCACCATCAACGGCCAACACTTGTCCGGTTATGAATCGCGACTCGTCCGACAGCAGAAATACGACTGCGTCGTCGAGATCTTTCGGAACCCCCACGCGTCCACCGTCTAGCGGCTGTTTCGTGGAGACGTACTCTAGTATTTCTTGATTTGACATCGCTCGTGAGGCCAGCGGCGTGTCGACAAGCGCGGGAGCCACGGCATTGAAACGAATGTCGTATTTTGCGTAGTAGGCCGCGGAAGCTTTCGTCATTCCAATCGCCGCCGCTTTGGTTGCCGCATACGCGTGCGTGGCGAAAAAACGAGGTGAAGGGGAATACGCCAGCACAGAAGACATATTCAAGATACTGCCGCCGTGCTGCAACCTGAGTAGCTGCTGAGTGGCCGCGCGATTTGAATACAGAAGCGAATCGAGATTCAGATTCAGCGTAAAACGCCAGCCTTCGTCCGTGATTTCGTGTACCGGTCCGTCGCCTCGCGACCTTCCGCTTCCACCGGCGACGTGATAGAGGCCGTTAAAGCCGCCAAACGTGCGAACAGCCGTGTTAATAGCCTCGTCGGCAGTGGCAGATTGGCCCGCGTCACCCACCACTGTCGAACAACGATCCCCGAGTTTTTCGCGAGCCGCCCGGCACTTTTCCGGGTTCCGACCAACGACGACCACACACGCTCCGTGCGCAACACAAGCAGCCGCTGCGGATAACCCAAGGCCCGATGTACCGCCGATTACGACGATCACTTTGTCGACTAGTCGTTGTCCATTCACAACACCCATTCTCGAATGGTCCGGCCGCCCGTCAAGTGGCGCGAACAGGGGCGCGACGAGCAGGTGGTGATCTCGGTGCGACGTTCAACACGCCGGTTCCGCCAGCAACAACGAATCCGGATGGCGAACTTTCCGCAGTTCCTTGTCCGAGATTGCTGCTCGGAGCGTAACCTTCGTTACTTCCGGCAGGCAGTTGATACGTATCGGATCGAGACCGGAAACGCCGCGGCTGACATGAACGAGCGTGGGAAACTCAAAGAAAACGCCGCTGGCGTACTTCACACCAAAGTGGCTAGGTGCAACGATCGGCCCAATCAATGGCAACCGTATCTGACCGCCGTGAGTATGTCCTGCGAACATGAGATCAAAGTTATGCCTCCGAGCCCAAGGGAGCTGGTCCGGCGAATGCGATAACAAAATGCGCAAAACGGGCGTGCCGTCTGGCCCCCTTGCGACAGGAGGCACGTCCGGAGCAACGCCGAACCAGGGACGCTCATTCCCGGCGAACAGGACCTTGCATCCATCAATAAAAACGTACTCCCATCGGCTGCCCAGATCAACGAAACCAGCATCGGTAATCGTTCGTCGGAGGCTCGAAACATCCGACACGCGTTTGTCGTGGTTTCCAAGGATAAAGAACTTTGCGTATCGGGCACGCAACCTACCAAGCGTCTCCGGAATCCAAGTGACACATTCATCCTTGTCGACGATGTCGCCCGTCACAACGATCAAGTCAGGCTGCATTTCGTTAACACGATCGACAACGAAGTCGAAGTATTTGCGAGTCAGTTTTCCCGTGAAATGCAAATCCGATAGGTGCGCGATCGTCAAGTTTTCGAGACGCGTGTCCAGCAACGGAAGTGCAAAGCTCTTTGCGGTAACCGATAGCTTGGTCATTTCGTTTCGCGGTACGAGGGCGAGTGCCTTCGCCACGGCACCACTAGCAAGCGGTTGGTCGGCGGCACTCTGTACATCGTGAACTACCGTCACTGCGTCTAGAAGGTTTGCGGGGGGCGTTTCGTGGAGCCGGCGGTAAAGCCAAATAACTGCGACGTAAGCCATAAAACCACAGCAAACGAAAAAGTAGACCGCTTCTACGGGACGTTCAGAGAATAGCGCGGATGTCGGATTCTCGGGGAACCCCGCCGTGATAACTCGGCACCACCAATACACTAGAACTCCGACCGCCACTCCTATATGAAACTTCTCCGTTGCTTGGACGACGCGTCGTGGGAAGCCGATCGCGTGATTGCGATTGAACAACGCGACCCATAAAGCGAGATGCCCTAGCATCCCAGTGAGCAATAGAGCGTACTGCGAGAATTGCATGGTAAGAAACTGCCTAGGAGTTGGCATGGCGACGATTAACGGGCGCCACCACAACAAACCCTTCAGCGTTACAGCCGACCAACATCCGACCGCCGCGGAAGCTTAAATTTGCGGAACGCGTCCGTAGACATCCAACATACACTCAACCGTTTCAAGCAGTTGATCGAGCCGGAATGGCTTGTACAGGATCGCCTTCGGATGCAATCCCGCCTGTCGTGCCTTCACGATCGAGTGGCCGGGATCGTACCCAAAACCCGTCATTAGCACCAAGGGCACTGGTTCGAGAATATCTTTGAGATTCACGAGCAGCTCGTAGCCGTTTACATCGGGCAGCCGAATATCTGCGATGATGACGTCATATTCGACACCTGGGCCACAGTTTCGCACCATAAAGACGGCTTCTCCGCCCTCATGTGCAGTCTCGACATTGCAACCGTAGCGGTCTAGCAGTGCATGCGCGTCGTTTCGGACGCTGTCATCGGCGTCCACAACCAGGACTCGGCACCCACGGAGTTTCGCGTGTTTCGTCATCTCAGGGCAAGCTGGCACGGCTTCGGCTGGCGCCAGCGATTGCCCGACTTCGTGGATGACTTGCTTGATGTCGCGTGCATTTTTCAAGATCCGCTGCAAACGCTGAACGACTTCCGGCTCATGGCCAATGTACCGCTCCATGACATTTACGGCGTCGTTCAAAATCTCGTCAACGGGCAGGGCAACGGCACCGTGAATGGCTTCCACGCTCTCCTGAGCGGTGCTAGCACGCTGGGCAACCATCAATTCTAAAGTGTTCAGCGCGACCGCGATATCTCGAGAAAAAATCTCCAAGAACTGAAGATCGCTCTCCGTGAAGGCACGCGGCTCCGGACTCTCGACGTTAAACGTCCCAATAACTTGATCATGAAAGATCAAAGGAACGGTTAACGAACTCTTCGCACCTTGAAAGCCAACGAGGTAGAGCGGGTCTTCGGTCGTGTCTTCACAGAGATAGCTTTTCCCCGTCGCAGCCACGAAACCAGTGACGCCGTTGTCCGAAGGAGAGGCATACAGCGGGCGGCGAGCAGCATCCTCGTCGATGCCATAGGACAGTAACTGCTCCAACCGCCCCGTTTCCTCGTCCTTAACTCGGATCTCAACCACGTCGAAGTTCAAAAGATCCTGGGTGTAATGGAGGATGTTGGACTTTAGCAGTTCGATCCGCTCATCGACTCCCATGTTAAAAACTTCATCGGGAGTCAAATCTGCCAATTCGATTCCGGCCTTATGAATCGCTGCAAGCTTCTGCTGTTGGAGCATTTCGGCACTAACGTCTCTTACCGTCACAATCAGGTATTGAGATTGTCCATCCGGTTCGTCGACAGGGGCAGCGTGGGTCTGGAAGTACAAATCGCCAGAGCGAAGTGTCGAGATACTTGGTTGCCCGGTCGCCAACGCCGTGTGGAAAGGGCAAAAGTCGGGTCCCAAGATTTCAGGATTTCCCAACGCTTGATAAAACCCGAGACCAACAACCTCCGACTTATGACACCACTCCCGGTACTTGGCGTTTGCCCACAGGATCGAGTTGTCGACGTCCAGCATTGCGACGCCATCGGGCATACCGTCCAAAATCCGCTCGTTTTGGAGGAGTCTACCGAGCTTAAATGCCTCTTGGAAATGGGCGGCCGCTACGTACAGAGCGTCAAACTCGTCAGGTTGGCGGCTCAGTCTTGCAAGCGCCCGAACGGGGCTCGAAACGTCAACAACTTCAGCCGCACCTCGCAGTTGCTCCACAACGGAAGCAATAGCGGAGTCTTTATCGGACACACACAGTATCTTGGGGCTGTGTGACAAAATGCCCAAAACTCCTTCCTGAAAAACGGCCTCAACCGCGAGAATTATAAATCTCACCCGCCAAGTGAACAACCGCTCCACGCTTACCTATTCGTTAGTTTTTGGATCGGCTCGCTAGCCAGTAAAGATTGACTCCGTGTAGCGTTTTCGCACGCTTTCTATCCGACACTCTAGCAACACCACAAAACTTCCTGCATGTTCGTTACGACCGGCGGATAGCTGGCGGACCAACTATTGCATTGTTACAGCTTCACATTAACTCAAGTACACGGTTCCCAAGAAGGCCCGAAGATCCGGATTTCGGTCGAATCTGGATGCGCAGTCTTATCGGCCCGGCCTCATTGAGTTCGTCGTTTCGAGTTCACCAAAAAGTATGGGTTGAAACCACCAGAAGATCGGGCCAGAGGATCTGTCCTGTGTGAGCACGCACGATCGTCGTTCGAATGGTGTGTCTGAAATGCTCGGCAACGCGATTGGAGCGTGGAAATCGAGTCGAGACGGCTGATGCGAAATACATTTTTTTGTGCAACTGGAACTAACGTACCGATCGATAAGTCGTTTGCCCGGTCGCCTGAAGGTAGACCGTCGGAATGAGCACGCCAAGCATGAAAGGCGTGACGACAACCGATCCCAAGCAACATGTAATCAAAACAAAGAACATACCGATGATCCCTGTTACGATCCCCAGCAGGAGTGTCGTCAACTTGTTACCCGTCATGAATTGGTCCGACAATCTTAGCGATTCCATGACGCCGACGTCTCGGTCTACCAAGAATGCACCCGCCAACGCCATCCGCAGGATCGCATAAACGCCGACCCCGACGCCGAGCAAAACGCAGAGTACGAATGCCGGAATTATGAGCTCCTGCTGCTCTGTTAGGAGTGTCCCGAAAGCGGGTGCGAGGCAAACGATCATCACCGCATAGTAAATGATCGTAATCATCAGAAATAACCCCAGCCCGCGCCACAGGAAAGGCTTTACCGCGAACAGATCCGACACGCGAGGTGTGCCAGTGCGAACGAGTCGTAAACCAAAGATCAGCAACCCCAGTTGCAGGTAGGAGTTTACAACAAATCCTACCACTTGCGACAAAACTTGACCAACAATTTGAACACCGGGCTCGTTGACTGCCTGACCGACTGCACCGACCGCTCCGACCGCGATGTTGGCACCCAACACAATCGCCAGGTATAGCAGTCCACACAGCGCGATTTGCCCTAACTGATTCTGCACGAGTTCCCAACTCATCCGCAAAACTTCATCGAACGAAATCAGGTGATGCGAAAGGTCGGCGGTGCTTTGTTGCTCTTTAATCAGCGGTGCAGTGATTTGTGGCGAGGCGTACGGATTGGGCGAGCCAGATCCCGCACTCGACACCAGTCTCTCAGACGCATCGATCTCAGCAAACGGAGACTCCGTCGGTGGCAGAGTTGCGATGCTTTCTGTAGGGCTCGCCAACGGGACAGCGACGATCCCGCCACACTGCGGACACTTTGCATTCTTACCTGCACTGTCGTCAGGAGTGCGAAGCAGCTTGTCACAGCTAGTACATCGAAATTCTATTGGCATCGGGCTCTCCCCTTCCCTCACGTGACAAACGGCGTACTCGCCGACTTGGACGCTAACCGAGGTATCCCAACATCGACAGTACGAAGAACCCAACGACTGCAACAATCGGCAATACCAAAGGAATGAACAGAAGGAACACTGCCAATCCGGCTGTCTTGCTCGGGATCTTGTAGACCGATTCAAGACCTTTGATCATGCCATTGAACCAAAGGAACAACATAAACGCTCCACCAAGTCCGGGCACGATATTACACAGGTAGATCGAGCCGTTGGTAAACGCCGCGACTCGGAAGTTCGTTTCGAAATTGGCCTCTTTTACTCCAACCATTGGTAAAGCGACTTGTAGGCCCGCCGCTTGAAGGAACGTATGCAGAATTCCACCTATCACTCCGCCCACAAAAGTTGCTACGAAGGCAACCGCCATAAAGATGCCCATCGCCACGGTAATCACAACACCGCCGGGCGCCGGGGCCGACTCGGCATCCTCGCCCTCTGCATCCTCGGCGACCTGACTCGTCAGATCGGGGTTACCGACGATGCCGATCACGTTACCGACTAGTCCATAAACCGCCCCGATCAACGATCCCAGCAATGCGCCGAGAAGCAAGAACTTCATCGGCGATCCGATCCCGCCCGTAAGCTTCATTTCGGCGAACGTGTCGGTAGCATGATTCATCACTCCGATGGCTGTGTCCCAGTAGCGGTCAAACATACCGCCTTCCTTAGGGCGTTCCCACGGCATACCAATCCGCTTAACGGTTTTTGCCTCTTCGACCTTACCCAGCATCCGTTTTAAGATCTGAGCGTCGCTTCGCTTGACCGGCGCATGCCCGTCCACCTCCGCTGGAGCACTTTCCTTCTTCTCATCCAACTCGGACCAAAACTCCTCGTCATGTGGATTCGAGGGCGCGGCCGAACCGGCGGGTACCGTCACGGCGTTTGAACAGTTTGGACATTTGCCTTGCTTACCGGCAGCGGTGTCGGGCAACTGCATCGCATGTTGGCAGTGAGGGCACTGAAACTGAATTGGCATGGAAAAACTCCGAATCTTTGCAGCCAGGTAGACCTTTATGAATTCGATTTGCCTTGCACGAGGGTCGAACATTAGTGGAATGCTGACCGGACCGAACTGAGCGACAACATGACCGTACCCCAAATTCCTAGCGGGAGGCCAAGAACGCAGAAACAATTGCAGGGCAGCATCGTTAGGATACACGCTGCCAAGCACAATCCCCAGGCCTTGAGCCGTAACATCTGAATGCCACCGCCTAAGATCGCAAGCATGACCACACCGCTGAGAGCAATCGCTACAAGGTGGCCGCCGAAACTCCCCATAATAAAGGCAGTGTCTTCTTCGGATCGACCACTCAACTGGTCAAGAGCGCTGAACGCTCCGACGCCCTGAATGGAAAGCGAGATGATTAGGAGAACGATCTGTCCGACCGCATAGAAGACCAAGAAACCACCGCAGACCATAGTTGCGATTTCGGCTCCCGAACGAGCTTCGCCTCGTGCAGGGACAAGACGATTTGCAACTGGATTCGGTGTCGAATAGGTATTTAGATCTTGAGCGAAAGGGTCACTTCCGAAGGAATCCGAGTTCGAGGTCGTAGCCCTGACCGGCCCGAGTGGCGTCAGCCCAAGTGGTTCGAGTGGCGACAATGCGTCGAAAGCCTCCATGTTTGTGGGTTCTGACAACCCGGGTGATGGGCTGGGAAGCGGCGTCAGTCCGGATATCGACGTGGGGGGGTCGATCTGGGATTGAATCTG
Source organism: Planctomycetaceae bacterium (assembly GCA_020638995.1). Classification (GTDB taxonomy): domain Bacteria; phylum Planctomycetota; class Planctomycetia; order Pirellulales; family Pirellulaceae. Next base: position 478,081 of record JACKHM010000004.1, on the reverse strand, counting down.
TGCGGGCTGTTCGTTCGAAATGTGCTCCAGTCCTGCGACGGTCGTTGATTTTGTCGGGATATTGATGACAGCTTTACACCGCGGACATTGCCCCCTTTTTCCCGCCGCGGCGGCCCCAACTCTGACAACCTCGTGGCAGTTGGAGCAATGAAACTCGATCTTTTCGCCGCCGGCTCGTACGAGCGAGGGCGGCTCTTTGGACGCCGCCGTCGATGTTCGCGTCACCGAAGGGATTGCCTCGGATTTTGGCGTTCCTTTCCATCGCTCCAGTGAGCTTGGTGACTTCCACGGAATCGAAATGATCTCGCCACAGTGCGGGCATTCTCCTTTCTTACCTGCATTTGCCGCGGCGATACTTAGATTCTCACCACAACGGCTGCAGTCCAGGCGAATGGGTTCGGGCTTCTTCGTGTTGCGACGCGAAGACGTTGCCGTGTGCTCGATAGAAATTTCCGAGGAAGTTGCTGCGACAGAACTCTGCGGAATTTGAACTTTCACGGAACATGTCGGACAGCGGCCCTTGCGTCCCGCCGTTTCGTCGGGTGTACGCATCAGATTTCCGCAACCGGGGCAATAGAATTCAATCGGCATCCAACGCTCCAAAGTGCCGCGAGCCCCCAAATACGGCTCTGGAATCGCCGAACGGAAAAAGGGGCATCTGAAACGACGGGACAGGCACCAGTATACTTGGCTGAATTACCAAAGGTGAACCATAGTGGCCTACGTGGAACTTGTGCTATAAAAGCAACTCGAATCCCTTTCATCGCGCCCCGGAGTGGCACTCGAAATGTCCGATTACCCGCAGATCTTTCGTGTTCGTCAAACCTTCGAACGACCGCAGGTAACGGACATCGCCACTGAGGTTGCCTCGCAGTTGTCGGGGCTATCGCTCCAAAGCATAGTCAAGCCCGGTCAATCCGTCGCGATTACCGCGGGCAGCCGAGGCATCGCGAGTATTCACTTGGTAATCCGCGCAATCGTTGAGCACTTCAAGACTCTCGGCGCGAAACCATTCGTCGTCCCAGCGATGGGCAGCCACGGTGGCGGCACCGCGGAGGGCCAGCGAAGCATCATCGAAGGCTATGGCATCACGGAAGAGTTTTGCGGCTGCCCCATCCGCGCCAGCATGGAAACTGTTGTCGTGTGCCAAGCTGCCGAGGGCTTTGACGTCCACTTTGACAAGCACGCTTTCGGAGCCGACCATGTCGTCGTTTGTGGGCGAGTCAAGCCGCACACCGGCTTCTATGGAGATATCGAGAGCGGTTTGATGAAGATGATGCTGATCGGGCTTGGAAAACACGCCGGAGCCAAGATCTATCATCGCGCGATCAAAGATTACAGTTTTGGACAAATCGTTCGCAGCGTCGCCCGCGAAGTGCTGGCAAAATGCCGAGTCGTAGCCGGTGTCGCCATCGTCGAGAATGGATATGACGAGACGGCAAAGATCAAAGCGGTCGCCCCCGATGAATTCGAGGATCGCGAAAAGGAATTGCTAGTCCTCGCCAAAAAGTGGCTGCCAAGTTTGCCGTTCAAAACAGCGGACCTCTTGATGATCGATGAGATCGGAAAGAACATCAGCGGCACAGGCATGGACACCAACGTCGTGGGGAGAAAATATCTGGATCATGTCGCCGCCGAGAACGAATGGCCGAAGATTCGTAACATCATTATCCGTGGTTTAACTGTAGAAACGCACGGCAATGCCACGGGTATCGGATTGGCAGAGTTTGCTCTGACTCGGGCCATTGATGCCATCGATATCGCGATCACGCGAACTAATTGTCTCACCGGCGGCCACGCCACCGGGGCCATGATTCCGGTCCACTACCCCAGCGATCGCGAAGTGCTCGACGTGTCGCTTCCCACCATCGGCCTCACGGAACCCGTCGATGCGAAGCTGATGTGGATTCACAATACCCTTGATGTCGCAGAAGTCGAGTGTTCCGCAGCCTACTACGAGGAGGCGCGAGCTCGGGAGGACCTCGAGATTATCAGCGACATGCGCCCGTTGCCGTTTGACAAATCGGGTATGTTGCCGGCGGTCGCGTCTTTGGGAAAGTAGCTCCAACCTACTCCTGCATTGGCAGCTGTAGCTGAATCTGCTTTCCGTTTCGCGATACGGTGATCAGCACGCTTTCGCCAGGCTTCCGCTGCCACATTCCCTGTCGAAAGACATCGGCTTCGCGCAGTAAGTCCGTTCGTCCGTCAAACGCGATCAGGATATCGTCCTTTTGCACTCCGGCTTTCTTGGCAGCTGCGTGCGCCCCGTATTGTCCAACGTGCTTCACATGGAGAGCCATCGCGTCGTCGGCGACACCTGCAGCCTGGCGTTGGTCAGCGGTCGCTTGTTCCAACAACATGCCGCCAGTAACCATTCGCCGCAGCCCCCACGAAGAAACGCGCCACGAAATATCGTCGACTTGCCGCCAGCCGGAGGCTAAATCGAGGGTCAATTCGCGAGCCGCTCCGCCTCGCACTACACGAGCCGCGATCTGTCCTCCCGAAGCTGGAGTTCGGTGAAGCACCCATTGGATGTCGGCGATCGACAGCAGTGGTTGGCCATTTAGTGATTGAATCTCGTCTCCGACTTGAAAGCCCGCGGCGGCGGCTGGCGACTCTACCCCAATCGCCTTTACGGTCGCTCGCGTATCAGGATCGATAACCAATCCGATCGCTTTAGGATGTGGATATGGGAAGAGCAGTGACTCTGGGAGTGGTTTACCGCTCGACCGATACAGATCGCGTTGAGCATCTCCAATCTGGTGGCAATGAATACAGCTTTTGACCACATTGCCGGTGTAGTCAAGCGAGTCGGTAAACTTCTCCCTTAGCGACGGAAAAAGTTCCGGCGATGCCACGTCCGGCTTCGGGCCGCGTTTCGCCGCGAGCGTCTCAGCGTTGGCCGGATAGTTGCTGTGAAGCTTCAACGCGCCTTGCATCGCGGCGGCCAAGCCCTTGAGCGATACATCCCCAAACCACTCGGTACGATGTGACCGCGTGCCAAAGCGTCCATAAATCGTCTTATCGGCATTCAAAAAAAAGACCGCAAACGATTGATCGGTATCATACTGAAACAGCGACAAATCAAGCCCGTTAGTCGACACCACTCGCGCGCAAACAAACTCATCGAGCAACGACCGAATGACTTTGTCTTGTTCGACGAGATCATCATCCAATTTGACACAGGCCTCGCACGGAATGCATCGCAGCACCACCATAATTGGTTTGCCATTCTGCTTCGCGGTATCGAACGCCAGCGGCAGATTGTTGTAGATCCAAAAGCCCTCTGCTTCGACCTTCCGACGATCTTCGCGAACTTTCTCCTCGCGCGTCTGAGCTACCACATCTGTGAGGACTCCAATTAGCACCGGGACAACCAGCAAGGGAACGAAACGCGACGACATATGGAATCTCCGAGTGAGAGTTGATGCGGACCAACATCGTATCAATGCGATTGCCCGATGCAAAGCGATTCGCGTGAGTTATCCGGCGGAATTGTCGCGGTTGCGTAAGCGTTCAGCAGCGACAGGTGGCGGCGTTAGCTTTTGAGTTGGATTCCGAGCAGAAGGCGGGCGGCGAGGAGTTGCCGCAAGATGCCCTCAACGGACTGGCGCGAGTCCAGGTCGTGACATCGAGCAACGCTCGCCAAGCTCATCATCTTCGCGCTACGGTCACCGCCGGCAACACCTGACACAAAGAAACAAGCAGGCTTTTCGGGAAAACGCGATTTGCTTCATCAGTTGTTCCACGAGGTTACTGTCGATCAGATGCGACCGTCGCCGATGTAAACATGCACCGCCGACCAATGATTGCGCAGATAGTGCAGCGTCTCACCAAGGTTGCTCTTGGGAAGCACCTCCGCAACCACCGAGATGGCAAGCCATTTCGCGATCGAATCTAAGATCGGGGCCGACTCGCGACTTCACAATTGTTTTCGTTGCTCAATGAGATTCTCTTCGGCGCACGTATCGACGTCGTGTAACGCCTGGATCATTCCCAACAGCTGGTCGCCTTCCTGCTGATACGTCGACGACTCGACGGCCTTGCAGCACACATGCGCCCAACACGCTGCGAACTCCAAGCGGCGATCGCTGCGAAGCACCACACTTGGGTTCCCCGAATGACAATCACCTTGAACTTTGCGGCGACTGCCCGCTGCACCTTCTGCGACTGCTGAACCAAGGCTTCCACGGCAGCGGGCTCGCCCCGAGGATTAGTACGAGTCCCTACCACGGACGCAAAATGGGCCTTCGAGCGCTTGCATGAAAATGCCGGCGGATCTTGGCGACGCCGCAATTTACGTCGCGCCCTCCGTCTTCTCTGTTGACCGGTCAAGACGGTCGCGGCGGATTAGCTTTCCGTGGTGGAATCTATCTGGACCGCGCCCGTTGGAAACGACTTGTCGCTGGCGATCCGATTCATCATCGAGACGCAAATGCGGGACTTGGACACCGATTCAAGAGTTCGTTGAGCACGAATTCATCAGTAGGTGCGTTGTTTGCGAGGGGAGCTTGAAGTGAGAAGGGAACATTATCCATTCGGTATGCTGTGCCCACAGCGTGGATACCATAGGCCGCGGTCGTAAACTGAACGGCGGGCGTAAAGTCCGACACAGTGCCTGGATAGTCGAGGACGATTGTCGGGATCGACTCCAGGTGCCGTCGTGCGGGTGACGAGAAATACGGCACCGTCTCGGCACCAACAAGCAGGCAGGCGTCCACGTTCTGTTCAGCCAAGAGTTCATTAGCCGTGAATTCACCAGGATTGTATCGTGGGTAGCCGCGCGACATATCAACGCCAAACGGATAGCCCGTTTGCCAGCACAACACGTTGTCTGCGCCGGAGACGTCTCCTTGCATCCGCATGCGTCGTGCCGTGAACCGAGTTACGTCGTTCAGTTCGGCGACGAGTTGTAAAAGTGCCGCTACGTTGATGTGCCCCGTAGGTTGGTGCGGGCGTCCATCCCACATGCTTGTTTCAGTAATTCCCAACCCAAAGAAAACAACTCCATACTCGCAGCTACACATGCAATCCAGCAGATGCCGAAGCTCGGGGGAAGCACCCGCAACACTTCCTTCACGCAACATCATGCGCAGCATGGATATCGTTTCGAAGTCAGTGGTTGGGTCGATCGGGAGGACAAAATCCGGCTTCGCGCCGTCAGGGTCAAGGCACCAGTGCTCGACTTGCCCCGCTTCGCCCACCATCACGATGGTCCGGTCCGCCCGGCCGGAAGGAGTGAATTTTCCTGGTGGAAACACCGAGTAGCGTTCTGCGTGCCGCGGATGAGACACGGCAGGATGACATCCCCAAAAGACAATTAAGTCAGCACGATTACGGATTTCGCCCAGCGTGCATGTAACCTCGCCAACTTCCTGCAACGCCATGATCGAGGGACCGTGGCACAATGATGCGGTCGTATCGATCGCAGCACCAAGGCGTTCTGCGAGTGCGATCGCGGCGCGTTGCCCTGGCGTAGCACTTCGCGAAAGTCCGTAGATCAGCGGATAGTCCGCGCGTTGCAAGATTTCCGCGGCGAAGTCGAGCGCCGCGGCGAGACTAGCTGGTCGGCCATTGATGGATGCCCTTGACTCACAGTCTTGACCGTGAATTCGAAACCAGCGTTCACCTAACTCACAGCCCGGCTCAAAACTTGCCAGGCGGTCGCCATCAAACGTCAGCCTCAGATCGTCGCAGACACATCCGCAACCGGGGCAAGGTACATTCGACCACAGTGCGTTCACTTGCTCACTCTCCTCGAAGGCGTTAGAAGACTACTCTCTCACACGGCAGCATAATCAGCCGCAAAGCTTACCGACGAAGTGCTACTGTTGGGAAACAACTCGCCGAGCGACGCTGCCAAATGCGAGTTCAACGAGTCGGTGATCGCACGAAGCAAACTCGCGTCGCTCCGCACAAAATGCGTGACCATCCTCCTGATGGTATGGCTTGGCGTCTTCGTTACCAAGAGTGCCGCATCTCGGCAGCTAAGGAACACGGGAAAAATAACTTCGGCGAAACCAAAGTAGCCATCACACTCCGTGGGATGATTAGCAGAAGATATAGCGAAGTTGTTTTTCCCGTGTTCCTAAGTCCAGAATTTCCAAGTTGCACTCGCTCTCGCCGTGACCGGTTCGAGCGGGTGGAGGTGGAAGTCATCGGCAGCTGGTCGCGCATCGGACTTTCGGTCGCGGTTTGATATTGAAAGGCACCAAAAAGCTATCGTTTTCCGGACCCTGTGACTATACTTTGGAGGGGGTGGGGTAATTTGATCTTTCGATTTATCGCTTCCGACGAAGGTGTGCCGTGACACAGAGCAAGCGACGTGCAAGACCATCTCAAAATCGTTCGTTGTCCCAACGCCGCCTTTTCTTCGAGTCGCTACAACAGCGTGTGCTGCTGGTGTCGGATTGGACGAATCCGTTTGGCGCTCACGATGTCAACCGCGATGGTTCAATCAGCCCGCTCGATGCACTGATTGGAATTAACGAGCTTTTTGCGCGTACCGTTATCGACTCTCAGAACTTGCTCTCCGACCGAACTGGGCTGGAGGAGCGCCCTTCTTACGATGTCAATGGCGATGGTTTTCTATCGCCGATTGATGTCTTGATTGTCATCAACGCCTTAAACAGTGCGCTGGTTCCTCCTACGATTCAGATCGGACTCGTCGAAGATACAGCTCGGGGCGGTACAACGAATGCGGACTTGGTGACCGCAAAATCAGATGTCGCGGGAGCGGTTAATATCGGCGGAACGCACGTGACAAGCGTGACGGCTCAAATTGACGGCGGCGAACGGATCGATGTTGCCTTTGAATCGAACGGCAGCTTTTCCTTCAATACACCGCTGCCTTCGGACGGGTCAAGCGACGGTGAACACACCGTACGTTTCACAGCTTTTGACGATGTCGTAATTCTTAAAGCTGCGGAGTTGACGTTTACGCTCGACACAATTGCGCCCAACGTACCTACGCAATTACGTTTGACGGAGATAACTGATACGGGAAGCAGTCAGACAGACGGCATCACGAACGACAACACACCGACGTTTACAGGAGACGCCGAATCAGGATCACTGGTATCGCTTCTGGTGGGCGGCACGTTCTTTGGCGAAGACCAAGCCAACAGCCCCTGGGAGATCACGACGAGCGAGTTAGTTGACGGTCCGCACTTTGTACGTGCAATTGCTACGGACGTGGCCGGTAACCAGTCTGGGTTATCGGAAGCAATCGAAGTGACGATTGATACCGCCGCGCCCGTAGCCATTACTGGGCTAAATGGCTCGATCGGCCGATCGTTTTCGGATCTTCCCGTACGCTTTAGCGACGTGATGGCGATCGACGCGTTCGATCCAAGAAGCTACTCGCTAACAGTCTCCGGAGGACCGAAGGATGGCCAAGCGATTTCGGTACTTGCAGCTGATGACAATGATTTGGGCTCAGCGATCGTCAGGTGGCAAGAGCTTTTGGAAGATCAGGACTATCATTTCGCAGTCAACTCGTCGTTGCGAGACTTGGCAGGCAACCAGCTGGTTGGACAAACAGAGTTCGACTTTACGATCGCTGATCCGCCCACCATCATCAATTCTTCACCTTGGACTGGTGAACAAAATGTGCGGTTGAAGCGGCCACTCCGAGTTGATTTCGACGAGCCAATTGATCCCGCAACAGTCATTTCAGATGCGTTCTTTGCGACGGTTGGCGACCTTCAATTGCCAGGAACATTGCGGGTCGGTTCCGATGGCTTGAGTATCTCGCTATTTACCGACGAGTTGCTGCCCGGTTCGACGCAAGTTCGCTTGCACATCGACGGCAACGTGATAGCGGGCATCGACGGCAAGCTCTTGGATGCCAATGACGACGGAATTCCCGGGGGAAAAACGACGATCGAGTTTACGACGGTGTCGACTCAGAGTATTCCTAACACGAATGTCTCTGGGTTCCTCATGGAGTCGCACCGCAAGAACCCAGACGGTTCAGACATACCAATCATTGGAGCCACATTGACGGTCGAAGGCAGGCCGGACTTGGTCGCTGTGACGGACGAAAATGGCCGCTTCGAGTTGAAGGACGTGCCCTATCCAGAGTTCTACGTCGATATCAACGGCATGACCTCGACCAACGTGCCCGATGGTTTCTTTCATGGCCGCGTGACCAAGCCGTTTAACAGCGAGATCGGCCAGTCGCTGGAAATGGCGATGAATGGAGTGCCGTTCAATATCTACTTGCCGCTGGTCAGCGCGAGCGAGACGACTCCCGTGGTGGGCGGCGAAATGACGATAGCCGGCTTCGCAGAAACGGCCTTGGATCAACTGGCCGAGATCGCACCGGAGATTGACCGTTCGGTGTGGGAACTGTTGCAAGTCGAGATTCCGCCGGACTCGTTGTATTTTGACGACGGCAGTCCTGCGACACAGGTGCGAATCTTTCCGCTGGCCGCAGATCGCATCCCCGGCCCCTTGCCTCCCGGATTTAATCCGCTGATGGTCTGGAGTGTCGAGGCTGGCGGAGCCCAATACTTCGATGTGCCCGCCAAGATCACGTACCCGAATGTTGACGGATTGGCTCCAGGCGAGCAGCGATTTATCTACTCGTTTGATCACGATGCGGGCGAATGGACGCCAACCGGCACCATGACCGTGAGCGAAGATGGTTCCGTACTGGAATCCGACTCGGGCGTGCAAACTCTGGGTTGGCGATATGTCGCGAAGGACCCGCAGTCAAGATACGAAAGTCCGCAGCGACGAGAAGAGGACGAGGAAGAAGAGGAGATGTGCGAGCGGCCTCCGGATCAGGAGCCGGGTCAGACCTTGGCGCAGATCGGCTTGAAGGGAAGTGTTAAACCCTTTGTTGACCAACTCAAGTTTGGACCGGACAACAACGAGCTGAAAATCATCGCCGTAAACGATGGTCAAAAGGATCGAGACGTAGGCCTTGAGAGCTGTGGCAGCCCAGCGAAGCAAGGCGAAGAAGATCTCGTCGTCGATGTGACCATACATCAACAAACGCAATTCCTGTCATTGCCCTTTGCAGAGGATCTTCATCAAGAGTTCGTCGAACCCGGGACAAGCGTCGAGATCCCAATCAAGGAAGGACCGCTACCGCTTGACGGGTTATTTGAAGTGCTATTTACCGACGCTGAAGGCTACGAGACAGATCCTGTGAACATACTGCTCGGCGCCAAAGTTGATATCTTGGCGCGAGGCGCGGAATCCCTCGAACTTATTAAGGAAGATTCGTTTTACTACTACCGCTTCGTGGATCGGACGGACCCGGATTTCGAGTATCCAGGACAACGAATACCTCTCGACACGGAGACGATCTCGTTCGAGCCAGTCGTCGCTGGCGGTACCGTCGCGAGAAAGAAACGGATTGCAATCTTTGCTGCACCCGACGCTCAGCCCGAACTCCGAGTGACGGGCAACTCAGAAATCTCGGCAAATCAGTCAGGAGACGCTGCAGCGTTTACCGTGCAGAAGGTGGCAGAAGACGCTGGTGTTGTAACATGGGAGATTTCCTTTGCTCCAAAGACAGCACGGAGCGCAGCTTACAATGCGGAATTACTGATCATTCCTCCCGGCTCATCGACGCCTGCCGGAATGCGAGGAATTCGTCTTGAGGGTACGGCGACTCCGAAGATTGCCATCGACTTCAACTTGGAGGAATTACGCGAGGCCCTCATTGTCTCAGGTTTTCAGGCAGTTTGCATGCGTGAGCCTATTACATGCGCGGAACAAGGAATCGTGTTCCAGACTACGCAGATTGATCCCGTACTTTTCACATTTGACGAGGGCCTCTTGGTGAGAAATGACGCGTTCATCGAGAGAGTTGTGTCGAAAATGAAGGATTCGGTGGTTGGTCGATTGGGTGAGGTTGCCGACGCCTTTGACTTTAATCATGAAGTCCCAGAATCCACCGTAGTCAAAATCGATTGGATGCTGTCAGGCACGCCCGGCCTCCTCGGGGAAGCGCAGGTCGATGACTATTGGGGGCAACGAACGGCGCTACTCGTCGGCAAGGATAACGGGTTTGAAGATACATGGGTAAAACGGCATTTTGAACTTGCTCAAGAATTGAATCGAGAAACTACATCGAGAATAGAGATCTACATTGACAACTTCATTGAGTTTGCGGGACCGGCGGCGAATGGAGTGGCTCAAATTTCACAATCTCTGAATGAATTTAGATTCAACTCTGGCGATGCGCCAATTGACGCTGCCTACGACCTTGTAAACGCGATCAGCGCGACGATCGTACATGAATTAGGCCACGCCGTGGACCTTCGCCATACGGCATTGCTGCAACTTCGAAATCCGATCACCGAAGAACAACGCATCCTCACAATCCACAGCAACGAATCATCTTCGGGATTCACGTTAGACTTTGACTTTGAGACCAAGGTCATTCCGAGCGATGTTACCGCAGCACAGTTAGAAGGCTTGATCGAAGAGTTCACGGCAATTGACGAGGTTGTTGTCGAGGAAGTCGAGCCCGATTTAAGCGCATTTGACATACAAGCTCCAATCCCTAACGGTGCTGTTGTTCGGGAATTTCGCGTGTTGTTTCAGGCCCACGAGGACCCAGGCAAGCCGGCGACAACCTTGCCATTGTCGAAGCTTCACGGTGTCGACGTCGCGCAGTTGGCTGTCTTCAAATCGCAAGGCACGTTGCAGGACGAGGCGCATGCAAGAACGGTAACCAACGGTAGTCTGGAATATGTCCCGGCGCAGCTAATTGTTCCAAAGTACAACGCGTCATTTCCGAAAGAGGTACTGAGTCCTCGGGGGCGCCAAGACATTATGTCTCAACAATTTGACATCTATTCGGAGCTCCAATTTGAACCTGATCTATCACTCCCCGTTCTGAAACTTGCCCTTAATTTGGATTGGGACCAGGACGATGCTAGGCAGGCGTGGAAGGTTCAAGAGAAAAACATCACGTTTCCCCCTAAGCCGTTTAGCGAGATTTCGACTGAAGATTCGCCACTTTATGAGGGGCCAAACTTGGTTCTAGCGACCGAATCAGGTGAAAGCATTGCCACAGACTTCCTTTTCCCGACCGTGAAAGTTGACGGTCAGGACGGCGACCTCAGCACTCAAACAATTTTTCTGATTAACCAAGGACGCGAGCCGGTCGTATTGGATGAATTCAAGTTGGTGGATGCTTCGCCGCATTTCACGATGACGTTTGTCCCAGGAGGAACGACAATAGCGCCAGATGATCTTCTGGCCGTAGAAGTTACCTATGACCCGACTATGGATGGCGTTCATACTGGCACACTTAAAGTAAGTAGCAACGACCCTGAAGCCGCGAGACAGATTTCGCTCCGCGGTCGCGGCATCACGCCATCCCCACACCTGGACTTGTCGCTACGGCACACAAACAACGCAGGTGGAGCCTTCGTCGAGGATCCGGCGAAGGAGATTCCGAAGTTCGTCACAATCAAGAATTCAGGCGATCAAGACCTGACGATTGAGCAGATCGTTACATCGGAAGTGAATGCCGGACAGTTCTCGCTACAAATGCCACCCTCGTTTCCGCTGACACTTGCCTCGGGCGAATCGGTGGACTTGGATTTGAGGTTTGCGCCTGCCGACTTTGGCCTGCAGCGAGGTGCATTTGACGTGTACTCCAACGATCCGACGTCGCCCATTACGACGATCTTTGTCACCGGGACGGGGCTCACGCGTGAGCGGGAGGTACTCGACTTAGGAAATGACTATGTGCTCGTCGAAGTAGGTGAGAGCAAGTTCCCCATTCGCGCGATCAGCGACAACGCGGGCAATTTTGCCTTTGACCTTCCTGCCAACTCAGACATCGCGATCACGATGTTTGATCCGGTTAGCGGTCTCGTCTGGCATGATCGGGACACGACGGCCGCACCTGCTGAAACTGCGACCGCCTCACGTCCAATCTTCGTGGCCAGTGCGTTTGGGGACACTGACGGAGACGGAATTCCAGACGACATCGAACGCGCCATCGGTACCGCGATCAACAAGCGTGACACCGACGACGACAACATCGATGATTTCTCTGAACTTCGACTCGGGCTCAATCCGTTGGATGGGCATCAATTGCCTTTGGGGTTTCTCGGTGGTATCTCTGGCCTTCGTGATGCCTGGGCGCTCGACGTACAGGCCGCACCGGACAACCCAGGCCAACAGCTCGCATTCATAGCGGCCGACTTAGATGGACTTGTCATCGCCGATGTTTCGAATCCCTTGGTGCCAATTCAAGTTGGTCAGGTTGGCCGAGTTGGACAAGCATTTGCAGTCGCTGTCGACACCGAAGTACAAGTTGCCGTTGTGAGGACAAATACGGAAGCCGTCGTGATCGACGTACGGAACCCATCCGCACCGAAAATACTTCGCAGGATCCGTGGAATCACCAAAGCAAACGCAGTACCGCAAGTCCTCTTTCACCAAGGGCTGATTTACACACAACACGATTCGTCCTCGACTTTTAGAATCATGGTCCACGATTCAACGAATGGGCAGCGAATTGGTGAACTGGCATTCGACGAGCCGGTGTTCGATATGTCCATAGATCGCGGCTTGCTGTACGTCGTCACTTCACCGCAAGCATGCACACAGAATTCTCCGGGAAGCGGTTCGCTCCACATATTTGACTTAACCGACGGCTCACTGAGTCCAATCAGTGAGATCGCGATCAACAACGATGCACGAGGATTATTTGTCGCAGGTGACGTAGCCTACATCACGAACGGCAAGACAACGGATGTGCAAAAGCTGCTATACCGCTGTTTGAGTACGGGTGGAGGGTATTCGACCGTAGACGTGAGCAACCCAGCGTCACCCATGTTGATCTCTGACGTGGATACGCCTGCGACAACGGAAGGTGGCGAGATCCTTGCATCAGGGGCTGTGCAAATGGTGGTCACGGAAGGCGGCTTGGCACTGATCTCAGCTAACCACAGTGTCGAATTACACGACGCCAGTATGCTAGATGTCACGTACAACCTGTTGCAACGCTTTGCTCCAGGCGACGATGCAGTCAGCCGATTTGTGACTGCAGCGGGCGGTTATGCATTCACGACCGGTAACTCCGTGGCCAGCCGCGGTCAACTGCAGGTTTTGAACTACGTCGCAAAGGATACGCTGGGGCAAAGTCCGACCGTCGCTATCACTTCACCCGCCGACGACGAAGATGTCAACGCGTCGGGACTGCAAGTTACGGTTGGCACTCGTGTGCCGATCTTCGTCGATGCCGCTGACGACGTTGCGATCGAACGAGTTGAAGTCATCGTAAATGGCCGCGTTGTTGGATCTGACAGTTCATTTCCATACGAATTCTCTCCGTTGGCAACATCACGTGCGGTGGACGACCCGAGCATGATCGTGCAAGTGCGTGCCACGGACACGGGTGGAAACGTGAGTGTGTCAAACCAACTTACATTCGAGGTGCTTGTCGATCCTTCCAACGTCGTAACGATTGAAGGTTCTCCAAGTCTGGACTTTTTCAACGTGCCAACGGACGGCTTTGGCTTGGAGCTATCACTATCCGGCAACATCAATCGGTCGAGTGTCAATGCCGACAGCTTCCGAATCGTGAGTTCCGATGGTCAAGCAATAGCTCCTTCGACGGTCTACCTTCGACAAGGTAGCGCGACGACGGAGTTGAACGTCGCATGGGCTCAGATACCGGAGGATGACTACGAACTGATATTTGATCCCAACCAATTGAAAGACCTCGCACAGCGTCCCGTAATCGGCGATCAAATTGTCAAATCCTTCTCCGCAATAGACGCTTCAGCTTATTGGATTAGCAGAGGAAGTCAAAACTTTGGCTTCGCTTCCAATTGGAATATTGAAGCCGTTCCCGGGCCCGAAGATGTCGCATTGATCAGCCTAGCAGACCTTAATCCGCAAGTATCCACTAGCACTGGCCAATCCTTAATCAGTTTGATCACCGATGAAAAGCTTCGCATCTTTGGCACGCTGAGTATTAAGGAACGCCTGGAAATTAATAGCGAATTTTCTGCGATTTCGCTCGAACTGACGTCGGGGGCAAGGCTTTCTGGCGAAGGGATACTCGGTGGAACAGTGCTGCACGATGACCTTGTGATCGACCCGGGCCACCGGGTTGGCACCCTCACATTGGATGGAAATTGGAGCCAAACAGGCAATTCGTCATTGAACATCGAACTTGCTGGCACGGCTCAAGCACAGGCAGACCAGCTACAAGTCACCGGGACCCTGTCGATAGATGGAGCGTTAAACGTGAGCTTCCTGGATGGATACATACCTCAGCACGGCGACACGTTTCGCATCGTGACGTATGGCAGTCGACAAGGAGAGTTCTCGTCTATTACCATGCCGCCGCTGCCCACGAATATGGGCTTTCTGGCTGCATACGATGCCACCGGGTTAACGCTCAGCTTTGATCAGGGTGGACCTACCGTTACAGAAGTTCAAACTCCTGCTCCATTCACTAAAGAAGTTATCGTCACGTTTGACGAACGGCTGGCGCCCGATACGGCGAACGATATTGCCAACTATCAATTGCTGCTAGACGATGGAGACGGTGAATTCGGAGGCGCGGATTTCAGCGTGCCGCTTACCGTTACTTACGACGATACGAACCGGCAAGTGACGTTAACCGCGTCCGAGCCGCTTCCTCCGGGAAATTACCAGTTGACGGTTGAGGGAGACAGTTCTGTTGAAGACCTGGCGGGCAACAAGCTCAACGATGGTGTGGACTCGGTTATTCCATTATCGATCTCCGTAAATACCGTCAGCTTGCCATTTGGCGATCGCTTCAGTGCGGGTGAACTAGGTAGCTCTTGGTTGATCCCGGTGACTAGCAATGGCCAAGCGACTGTCACAAGCCAGTTCGGACCTCGCACTTCTCCTTTTCATCTGCTCGTACAGAACTCAACTTCCGAATCAGAGTTGAATGAACTGATCTTGCCGATCGACGCAACTGGTGCGACTGACTTGGAGTTGATTTTCTATCATCAGTCGCTCGGCGACTCGGCCGACACACTGCCCGAGCAATTCACCGGAGCAGCGAACGGCGATGGCGTCTCGATCAGCGGCGACGGACGAAACTGGTTTCGCATCGTCGACTTGTCATCGCTCTCTTCCACGGATGATTACCAACAAGTTACGGTTGATTTGGCAGCGGCAGCGGCTTCCGCCGGGATTCAACTTGACAGTGACGTCTACTTGAAGTTTCAACAGTTTGACGGCGGCGGGAACGCAACCAACGGTCGCACTTTCGATGACCTTCGAATTGGAGCCGATGCGTTGGGCCCACGCGTCACCGCGGTTACCCCCAACCAGCCATTAATCTTCGATTCCAACTTAACGTCGGTCGTAGTTGAATTTAACGAACTTCTCGACGCGACGACGGCTAATGAAGCCGGTAGCTGGACGTTGGTTGGAGACGGTGCGGATGACATCTTTGGGACCGCTGATGACGTCGCTGTGCCCGTGACACCTCAATACGACGGCAGCTTGTCGGTTACTGTGAGTGCCGCCAGCGGTTCTCCTTTTGCGGCCGATACGTACAGACTGGTCATCAGCGGCATGAACCTACTGGATACAGCAAGCAACCGGTTGAACGACGGTCTTGACGAAGAGTATCGGTTCGACGTGTTTCCGGTCGAAGATCCGACAAATGATATGCTGGGCACGGCTACCACGTTGGCCATTGCTGATGTTGGTGAGGAATTTAGCGACCGGCAGGCCATTGGAAACCATGCCGCAGGTTCGAGTGACTTGGATCTGTATCGATTTACTCCGTCTTCGGACGCCTTAGCCGCTATCGTCGTGAGTCCCGTAACAACGTCGGCGACAATCGATCCCTTGGAAACAACAATCCGTTTGTTGGATGCCAGCGGAATCGAGCTGACAAGGGGATTGAGCGTAGGTTCAAGCCCCGCCTCGATCGTATTTCCTGTTGCCGATTCCGCTAACTTCTTTGTCGAAGTCTCATCGGAAAACGGCGAGATCGGTTTATACGACATAGGTATCTCGCTTGGTGAAGGCTCGACATTTCCTCGGCCTCCGTTCTTCGAAGGATTTGAGTCCGGAGAATTGGCAGCCTATTGGGAAACCAACAGTACCGGCGACGGAAGGATTCAGATCACGGACCAGTTCAATCCGGTTGAAGGCAGTCGCCATCTGTTGATGGATGCAGCCAGTGACACACCTTCGTTGAACGAAGCCGTGCTGCACCTTAATCTCGCCGGATTAACGAATGTCGAAGTTTCGTATCAGTTCGCCCGCACCGGAGGAACAGTTGACGTCTTGCCAGACATGTTCACCGGTTCGGCAAACGGTGATGGAGTCGCGATCAGCGTAGACGGAGTGACTTGGCACACATTGGCAACACGTGAGTTTAATGGTGGACTGATCGATCTTGATGAAGCGGCAGCACGCCTAGGAATTGTCTTCTCACCCGATACACGCATCAAGTTCCAGGAATTTGGTTCCGGCTCGGCGCCCAGCGGCGGACGCGGTTACGACAACATCAAGATCGGGCCGGATGACGATGGTCCGATCATTCCTTTTGCGAGCCAGATCCAGGAAATTGGTACGGTGTGGGACGCCGTTGCGGATGACTTGAATGAAGACGGCGATCTCGATTTAATCCTCACGGAAGGCTGGCACGATGTCGTCTTGGTGTTGCTGGGTGACGGGAACGGTAGTTTCTCGTCGCCTCAACGCTACGAAACAGGTGCGTTCCCGAGTTCTATTGCTACCGGCGATATCAACGGCGACCAGAACGTCGACATCGTTACATACAACGCTGATGCCGCGACTGTCTCCATCCTCTTAGGCAATGGAGACGGCACTTTGCAAAGCCAAACTCAGCTCTCCGCGAATTGCTTTGTATTCTTCAGCAGTTGCTCGCTGGCGTTGGGCGACCTGAGTGGTGACTCGCGGGATGACATTATTCTGGGCGGCGGCAGTCTCCAAGTGTTACTGCAGCAATCGGACGGTTCGTTCGCCGCGCCAGTGAGCTATGACTTGCCCGGAACGCTGGCAAATCCTCACGCCTTGATGATCGAAGATGTGACTGGCGACGATGTTTTGGATGTCTTGACTGCAAATGATTCGAACTCGTCGGTAACCGTTTATCGCGGCGACGGCACTGGTGGCCTGTTCAATCGGACGGATATCCCTGTTGACGGCGATCCAAAAGTACTGGCCGTGGAAGATGTCGATGGAAACGACACACTGGACATCATCACAGCCAACAGCGGTACAAATTCGATCGCCGTGATCCTAGGACAGGGAGACGGTTTCTTTGGGATTCCAAGCAATTTTGACGCTGGTCAGTCTCCCTCAAGCATTCGGCTTGTGGATTTGGATAATGATGATGCGCTGGACGTGGTGACCGTAAGCGAGTTTGGCAACGTGATCACGACGCTGCGAGGCGTTGGAGACGGCACGTTCGTCGATCGGGCAGAAGTGACCACGAGCGGTGGTCCATTGGCAGTCTTCGCCGGGCGTTTTAACAGTGACGGCATCACCGATTTGGCGACCGTCAACCGCGACACCAACACCGTGTCTGTCTTTTTGGCCGATGCCGCCCTCTCATTCCCCAGCATGAGTGATATCTCGGTCGAGACACGCGGGATACGCTTTCGCGTAGCGGTTGGCGAGAATGGTGAAATTGACCGAGATTCGCTGTTCGATCCAAATTCGTACGAGTTTCAATATGCCGGCCCGGATGAAATCTTCGATAGTGTAGATACCCCAAGTACGGACGACGAATCGTTTGCGGCGATTCCCGCCTTCAACGTCAGTCCTCATCCTCACGAAATCCGTGTGCGAGCTGATGTTGCCTCTCCACTGACGCCCGGCAAATATCGTCTCGTCGTTAAAGCTGACGGCATTAAGGACGCGGAAGGAAACTTCTTGAATACCGTCGACGGAGTTGTGGGTGCAGACTTCTTCATTCCCGTAACCGTGTCTGCATTACGAGCAAGCGAAGACCTCGGAAGCGATGAGAACTTCAATAGTCTAAGTCTCGATGATGCACAGAGATTACTTCTCGCCGCAGCTGTGCGTTGGTCCGATCTGGGACTAAATGAAGTACAGCGGCAGCTACTCGCATCAACAACGATCGGAGTCACGGACCTGAGCGGGGACTTGCTCGCACAGGCAATGGGGAACTCGATCCTCGTTGATCGAAATGCCGCGGGTCACGGTTGGTTTGTCGACGAGTCGCCGTTCCTGGACGAAGAGTTTGTATGGGATTCTAGGAATGGCGTACTACGTGCGGTGCCTTCCACATCGGCGAACGGTCACATTGATTTGCTTACGACCATTATGCACGAACTCGGACACGTGCTGGGATTAGACGATGATGTTGCTGATATCCTTACTGATGATCTCATGGATGAAACACTCGGCCCTGGCCTGCGACGCCTTCCGACTCGCGAGCTAGTTGACCATTTGTTCGACGACGATCGCAACTGGCTCGCCGACTAGGCCGGATACATCAAGGATTTCCCAACTTTGACGCGTTGAATCCGAGCTCACGTGGCGGCGTTATCAGCGTTGATTGACAAGGATGGGGGCGCTCGTCACGCACATGAAGGCAGGACGATGACAGGTTTGTCGCTGCCCCGCAGGACTTTCTCTGCTGTTGATCCGAATAACAGTTCTTCCACCTTTCCGCGCCGTCCGATCTTGCTCATGACGATCGCATCGACGGCAAAGTCATCCGCCTTTTGCAGGATCTCCATAAACGGGCGTCCTTCACAAACGATTGGGTCTATTTCGATTCC
The DNA here is from genome assembly GCA_020638995.1 of Planctomycetaceae bacterium. Lineage (GTDB taxonomy): Bacteria > Planctomycetota > Planctomycetia > Pirellulales > Pirellulaceae. Next base: position 459,317 of record JACKHM010000004.1, on the reverse strand, counting down.
GTCGGGGCACTGATCCGTGTACTCTGCCAACAAGCTTTCGGCCCGATCTCGCATTCGCTTCGCGATTTGCTCACGAGGGCCCAAGTCGTGCGCCTCGGCAAATTCCGGTAACGCCGAATCGATCACGTGCAGCAAGATGATGACAGGATTGTCTCCCGCGATCAGGCCGACCGCCTGTGCAAAAGCCGCCTTCGAATTATCTGTAAAGTCGACTGGAACCAACAGCGTATTGAACTCGACCTTTTGAATCATTGTCGTACTCCTGATGGAATCAATGTGAGCTGCGAGTATTTCTGTGTGGGATGTGATTCGGCGACCGTACGCACCCCATCGTAGTACACTTCGCAGGCTGTTTCGCGACCGCGCACGATTCGCTTTCCTTGCAACTTCCCGAAACTGGACGTAATCACCGTCCATTGACCATGACTGCCGTCGTCGTCCCGATAGATCACGACCCAATCGTGCGTCGCGCCCAGCTCGTGGGCTCGGGCCGTGTTTGAGTACAACGCCGTGTAGTGCCGCGGTCCCCGCTCGGTATGTAACACGGGCAGCCACGCTGCGCCCGTTGGATTGAAATGACGAGGAGCAATGCGCGGCAGTTGCCCCGACTTTGCCAGTTCGCGGTATTCGCGATCCACGTCAAGCAGTTCGCCGATGGAAGCGTCAACGTCCGGAGTCGACGCGCTCTTTGCTTTGCCTGCGGACGATCGGTGGAACCGACCTGCAAGAGACTCTCGTACGGCTCGGAGTCTTTTTCTTCCGATACCGGGCACTTGGGCCAGACGCCCGTCGTTGGCGGCGGATTCAAGTTCCCAAAGTGTTTCAATTCCGAGCTGTTCATGGATACGCTGCGCCAGCTTGGGGCCGATGTCCGCAACGGTTGCGAACAGTCGCTCAGAAGCATCACCGCCACGGAGACGCTCAAGTAATGGGAACCTACCAGTCCGAAGCAGATGTGCCAAAGTACCTGCGATCGAATTTCCGATCGCAGGAAGGCGCATGAGGCCTGTGATACCCTCCGCCTGCAATGTATGCCACAAGGGTGCCTGCATTTTATCGATCGTGTCGGCCGCATTGCGGTACGCCCGAACTCGGAATGCATTCGCGCCGTGTGCCTCAAGCAGATCTGCCGTATCGCGCAGGGTGACCGCCAGTTCCGCGTTGGTAAGCTGCGCTTGCGTGGCAGATTTTCTCGTTCTCCGCTCTGTCATGTTGTAGCTCCCGCGGGTGTATCAACCTGGCACATGTTGCGCGCGACCGAGCGTAATCTGTACAAGGCCAAGGAAGCGTAAACTCTCCTACTAGGCTCTGCAAACGCCATACCTGCATGTTGGTGCTTGGCCCGCGCTTTGCGGGTTCGTCAAGAGGCTTGCACTCTTTGCAACCAACTTTTAAAGGAGGTGTGTCATGGCTGTTACACGATCGATTCGTCATACGCACGCATTCGTTTGGACATTCGTCGGACTACTCGGCCTGATACTCGTTCTCGCCGAGTTGACTCGGACCGCCGGTGCTGTGACTGACGATCCATCACCGGAACCATCGACGGTCTATATTGTCAGCCCGTCCAGTGGGGTCTTCGTTCCCGGAATGTACCGAGGTGGTGCGCCCTGTGTGGAAATTGGCAGCAGGCTTGAACCAGGCACTGTCGTGGGAAGTATCGAAGTTTGGGGAAGACTTCGGCCCATCCATTCAACGGTAAGCGGGTCGGTGGTCGAGATCCTGATCTTCAACGATGCCATGGTCGCGCCGAAACAGCCGCTCTTCAAAGTTCAGCTCACCGCCGAACCAGCAGCCGCATAACGCCACCTATCAGCAATTGCGGCGCAGGGTTTGCATCAACATTCTCGTGGTGGCGAGTCACAAGAACGTGACAAGTCACGCGGATCACGGCGTTGTCTAAGAGAGGAGAGCTGCCATGAATGTTCAAGAATTGTTACGAGAAAGGCACGTTCCGTACGAAGCCATTACTCACCGAGATGTCTATGATGCGCAGCGTCTTGCTCAGGAGTTGCATGTTCCGGGACGTGAAGTCGCGAAAACGGTCTTGCTCCGAGCAGACCATGCCTACGCCTACATCGTCGCTGTTTTGCCTGCGACCAAGACGATCGACTTACAAAAAGTGTCAGATGCCTTCGGCGGCAGCAAGATTGAGTTGGCAACAGAACTCGAGATCAAAGAGCGTTGCTTCGACTGCGAGATGGGTGTACTGCCACCATTCGGATCCCAGTACGACATGAAGACGCTCGTCGAAGAAAGTCTTACCCAAGACGAAGAAATCGTCTTCGAAGGAAATGACCATCACGAGGCGATTCGCATGCGTTACGAAGACTTTCATCACATCGAAGAGCCGCTCGTTGCGAGGTTTGCCGTGCAACCGGACTAGTCCTTTCGCCTACCGAGCGTCGACGAAGGAGCGTTTGCATGACTACTTCATTGATGTCTAACGATCGAGCGGTGGCGAGCGACTCGGCTTCGTTCATCGAAGTCAAAGAGCTAATACGACAGGCGCTTGCGTCTGCTGCAAAAACGAATACCGTTGAAGTGATCGAAACGCATATTTCGACGGTTTTTCTAACAGATCGCTTCGCATACAAGCTTAAGAAGCCAGTTCGATTTGACTTTGTCGATTTCAGTACCGTGAAGTTGCGACGCGAAGCTTGTGAGAACGAAGTGAGATTGAATCGCCGACTCGCACCAAGAGTTTATCTGGGTGTGGTTCCCGTCGTGCGAAATGAACAGGGGGTTATCGCGATCGATCAACCCGGTATTCCTGTGGATTGGCTCGTTAAAATGCAGAGACTACCGGCCAGCAAGTCTCTGGATACTCTTTTACGAGAAGGAAGAGTTACCTCCGTCACGATCGAGGACTTGGCGAATTCGTTGTCGCGATTTTACAACCAATTGCCACCAGTGACCATGACGGTCAATGAGTATCGACGCAGCATTGAAGAGCATGTGATTGCCAATCGTGACGAACTAGTGGCCGCCTCACATGGATTGGACTCACGCCAAGTTCGTCGCACGCACTCGGCGCAGCTCCGCGTTCTCAAACTAGCGCCGGACATGCTTGACGCACGAGTGTGTGATGGGCGAATCGTTGAAGGTCATGGTGACCTGCGACCCGAGCATATTTATTTCACGCCCTCTCCCGTCATCATAGACTGTATCGAGTTCAACCAACAACTTCGCACTTTGGACGTCGTCGATGAACTAGCATTTCTTGCGATGGAATGCGATCTCATTGGCGAACCGAACGTCACGGCAACCGTATTCGACCGATACTTTGAACAAAGTGGCGACACGCCGCCAACGTCCCTGATCGACTTCTATCGACTTTATCGAGCTAGCGTGCGGGCGAAAGTCTCTGCACTGCGTGCAGAGCAACTGACCGCGAATCTCCGAAAACGACAACTCGCGCTCGCCGGCCAGTACCTCGATCTTGCGGATCGATACAGCCGCTTGTTAGCCCCACCCTTGCTTATCTTGATCCGTGGATTACCAGGAACGGGGAAATCGACTCTGGCCGAAATGATTTGCGGGCAACTCGGCTTTGAACTGCTTCAAACGGATGCTATTCGCAAGTCTCTGTTTGGGGTGCAAGCGGAACACACGGATTTCAATGCCGGGCGTTACCGGAGTGAAAACCGGATGCTTGTTTATGACAGGATGCATGAGGAAGCAGAGCGACTGTTAAGCATCGGCATGTCCGTCGTTTTAGACGGTACCTATCTGGCATCAACACTTCGGGACAGCGCCAGGCAATTGGCGCTTCGGCAGAAGGCCGAGTTGCTCACCATTCGGTGCCATGGCCCCGACCAACTTGTCCTGCAGCGGATTAAGGACCGAATGCTGAGAGGTGGAGCTTTATCTGATGCGAGACCTGACTTCTTTGTACAACAGCAGCTCTCCGAGGAGCCCGATCCCCCCGGTCAGCAATCCCTCTCGGTCGATACATCTGAAAGTCTCGGCGATCCCATGAAGAAAGTGTTCGAGGCTTTGCGACGGGCGTCATTCGGTGACACAACGTGAACGTGTAACCTGATGCAATGTTCGATCACTGTGGCGGTGCAAATGCCCAGTGAGAGAATCCGATTACTTCCGTCCGTTTCCCCAGAGGCGGGAGTCTATCATCCGGTGGCAGCCGATTCACCAAGTACAGACGCAGGTCAGTCAGCAACTCATGCGCAGACGCGTAATAGCCATGACCTATTACATCGGTGTTGACAGCGTCGGCATTGATCGTATCGACACCTTCCGCGAAGCAGGGACCCAGCCCGACGGGCTTGTCTTGATGAACTTCGCGTGACGCTTGAAGCGCCTGATCCGCCTCGCAATAGTACAAGGTCACGTGGTCGGCTTGTCGAACGAGACTAGGAATCAATGCACCAAATAGTGCACCGCTGACATCGGGCGCAGCGAGCGCGACCTGGCCGAACAACTTTTGTTCGCGTGGCTGACTTTGTTGAAGTTCAAAGTATCGCATCGCTTGCAAGAGCACACGATTTCCCATGCTGTGTGCGATAATATGAATTTTCCGCTCGGGCGTTTCCGGCTCAGGCACTTCTGAAGTTGCAGTCTCCTGAAGGTCGGTGAAGAGCTGCACTAGCGCGGGTACACTCGCTTGCGCGACCGTCTCGTCCTGAAAGTAGCCAGTCAGACGGCCCGTTGAGGGCCAGCTGAATGAAACTCCATGTCCGGGAAACGCTAAGTCATGCACAAGCTGCCCAGTACGAAGCACCGCGAACTTGAAATTCGTGTTGTAACCATGCACAAAAAGCAAAATATCATCCTTCGACGTCTGTTGACGAAACGCTTGAATATCAAGTGGATCGAGCGATTCAACGAGGAAGTAATTTGCCGGGTCACGCGAGTTCCACCAGCTGGGAACCTCAAGGCTGCCCTTTGTATGGTGTTCAATGGGAATATTGATCGTGCAGGCACCAAAGCTCAGTTCTCCCACGGTATTACCGAATCTCGCTGGCGACCTTTCATCCGGTGCAATGACTTCGCGGTTGGTGGCGTAGAAAATAGTTCGATTGCGTTTCGGTTCGAATTTAGCCAACGACTCCCATGCTTGCCCTTCCAATGGAATTGCTGCCAGGGTATCTTCATCGACGGGCTTTTCGCGAGGCAACATTGCTTTCGCCATCATCGGTCGCGAGAACTCACCGGGGATGTTAACGGCAACAGACCTCTGTTGAAAAGCGAACAAGGGCTTGGGAGTTGCAATTTGAACCTGCCGTTCCGAAATCCCGTTGTCCTCGACGACAATGGCAGTCCGAGTCGTCTGCCGCTCGACATAGCGAAGGGTATCCTGAGCTAGTAGCATCGATGTCCGAGTCTGTTGGCTCACGACGACCGCGTTCATCTCCGTAGCCTTCACGAAGTCGATTTCGTCATCTCGTCGGCCTGTGATCTCGTATGCTAGTTCGTGAATTCCCTCTGGCAGCTTCATACTCGCGTAGGGAACGACGATGTCTACGGAAGCTGCATTCGTATCTGCTTTGCGCCGGATAACCTTGCTGATCCAGAGATTGCCTGCATCGTCGGCCTGTTGTGGATCCCGGCTGACGACGGCGCTGATTGACTGTCCCATTTCGAGCCGCGCAAATACGCGCACATCGACCGTGAGCTCTGTCTCTCCTGGCAGGAATATCACTGTAACTGCGATGCGATCACCCGGCGGCTCAATCGCCCCGTCGCTCTGCAGATTTACTCTTGCCAATACCGCTGCATCAATGTCAGCACACAGGGCGAATGCCACCGCGAGAGACATGAATGCACGAAGTCTGCAAATCATTGCGTAACCTCTCTTTATTTGCGATCAGTTCACCACATCTCCTCGATCAACGAGCGAAGCAAATGCTGCGCCAATGGATTCCGACAAGTTCGCAGAGCGAGCGTGCGTTGATGCGTCCACTCGACTCGGTAAAAGTCGCCACCTGAGATATACTCGAGTTCGCCGCGTCGCAGACATTCGCGACCCTAGAAACGAAACCATTTCCTCAACTCATTCGCGCCGCGTCTCAAGGATTTCAATGAAGGCACTAACGCTCAAAGCCACGCATCGACCGTTGGAGCTTGAAGAACGCCCGTCGCTGGAAGCCTTGCCCGGCGAGGCGGTTGTTCAACTCAAGGCGTCTGCGCTCAATCGCCGCGATTATTTCATCACGCAAGGCCTGTATCCGGGCATCAAGCCGCCGGTGGTGCTCGGATCTGATGGCGCAGGCATTGTGTCTCAAGTTGGTGAAGGCGTCGATCCGCAGTGGATCGGTAAAGAAGTCATCGTTAACCCCGGATTGAACTGGGGCGACGCTCAAGCATCACAGGGAAGCGAGTTCAACATCTTGGGGTTACCACGAGATGGAACATTCGCTACGGAGGTCCTCGTCCCGGCGACTCAACTTCACGTCAAGCCATCGCACTTGAACTGGTATGAGGCTGCCGCTTTGCCTTTGGCTGGCGTGACAGCTTACCGAGCGACTTTCTCGCAAGGTGGGCTACGGGGCGGCGAGACCGTATTGATTACAGGCGTTGGAGGCGGTGTCGCGACATTTGCGTTACAGTTTGCTGTGGCTGCTGGAGCAAGCGTCTGGGTGACTTCTTCATCAAACGACAAGATCTCGCGCGCGATCTCGATGGGGGCTCAAGGCGGTTTTAATTACAAAGAGGACGATTGGTCGAAGCAATGCGCCTCGCAAGACCGTTCTCCCAACCTGATCATCGACAGCGCGGCCGGGGCCGGCTATGCGGCGCTCATCAATATCGCTGGGCCAGGCGGCCGCATTGTCAACTACGGCGCAACGACCGGCCCCCCAGCGAAGTTGGATCTATTCAAAGTGTTTTGGAAACAACTCCGCCTGCAAGGATCGACGATGGGATCACCACAAGATTTCGCCGACATGCTTGCATTTGTCGACAAACATCGCATCAAACCGATTATCGATGCAGTATTTCCGCTGAGAGAAGGCAATCGAGCGATTGACCAAATGGCGGATTCGCCGCAGTTCGGAAAGTATGTGCTGGAAGCTGACTGAAACGATTGGTTGCTTTATCAAACGTTGAACAATGTGACGGATCTCCGTCATGAAGTTGGCGTGCAGGTTCGTATCTTTTGCCGCGCTTTCCATCGTTACCGGTGTCAGCAATCCGCCATCCACGCTGCGGCAACCGCCAAGAGAAAACCCTTGAGAGCCGTCAGCAAGTACAAACGGCCCGGACGCAGGCTTCGCCGGCGTCTGAGGTTTGCCGTGAAGGTCAGTACGGGCACGACAAACGAGAAGAACATGAATGTTGCCGCAAGGGTCCCGAGCACATTCTGGAGCATTCTGGCTCGAACGATTCCACAGAGGGAAGCGTTGTCGATTATACCTGTGATCGTAGAAAATCTACTTTTCGCGTAGCTGCGAGAAGACGTCGCCACTCGGATGAGCCGGAAGTGAGGCCTGCCAATCGTTGAGTTTTTGACGCAGTTCCGCGATGACCTTTGGTTGAGAGGGGCTCAGGTCGACCTTCTCGAATGGATCCTGTTGCAGATCGTAGAGTTCGATATGACTCCGGTCGGTACTCATAAGCAGCTTCCAGTGCTGCTCCACAATGACAAAGCCTGCCCAGTGGTTGGGGGATTCTGGACGCGGCGGCCATTTTGCATCGATTTTCCAGAAGAGTGGCTTGATCCGATCCGGCGACGGACGCCCCATGAGCGTGGTAACTTGGCTGATTCCATCGGGCTGATAGTCGACAGGAAGTTCTGCGTCAGCGATATCGCAGAACGTCGGCAGCAGATCGACTGCGGAAATCAGCGAAGTGTTATCAACCTTTCCGGCGGCGATCTTCCCCGGCCAGCGAGCGATGAACGGGACTCCGATGCCGCCTTCAAACAGCGCAGCTTTGTAACCTTTGCGACCGCCGGTGATTCCTTTGGAAGCAGCGATGCCCCAGCCCGCTCCGGTGGCGGTGTCGTATTGCAGATCGAGTTCCGTGGGGCGGGCCGCTCGCGCTGGTCCGTTATCGGAACTAAAGATTACGAGCGTATTGTCGGTCAGTTTCAGCCGGTCGAGAGCGTCCAGTACCTTCCCAATCCGATCGTCAGCGTGTGACAAAACAGACGCGTAGATCGCATCCTCGCGACTCTTCATGTCACGGAATCGCCATTCATATTTTGGCACGGTGTGGAATGGTGTGTGAGGCTCATGAATCCACAGATTGATGAAGAACGGCTGCTGCGCGCGGTGACTCTTCTCGATGAACGCGATCGCGTTCTCGGCATCTTCGTGAACCGGCATCTGCTCTCCGGCACAATTGAACGCACCGTACTCGTCGTAACCGTATTCGCTGGGCAGCGGTGAATCGGGAATCATGTCGTTCGACAGATGCCACTTGCCGAAGTGGGCCGTCGCGTAGCCAGCCTGTTGTAGAAAACGGGGCAGCAGCGGAGCCCGCGGACTCACCCAGTCCGGCATGTTGCGTTTCTCGTTCTGCGACACCCAGGCAAAATGCCCATCAATGTTGTAACGGGCTGGAAAATGTCCGGTCATGACGGCGGTCCGGCTGGGCGAGCAGACGCCGCTGGCGACCGTGAAGCGATGAAAGTCCGTCCCTTCTTTCGCCAGACGGTCGATGTTGGGAGTCTTCACGTACGGATGCCCATGACAGCTCAGGTCACCCCAACCCCAGTCGTCGGCGAAGATGAAGACAATGTTGGGCCGCGTCTCGGCAGTCGCGTCCGACGCGGCATACAGCACGAACAAGAGGGCACCGAATAGCGTGAGTGGAAGTTTCATTTTTCAAGTCTTAGTGTTGTCGGCGGAAAATCTCGCAATGGCAGCATCTTTCGTATCCTCATCGACGGTCAGCCCACCTCCGAGACCTCCGGTGTAATGCGAACAGCGGCACAAACAGCACCGCGGCAAAGAGCACGAAAGTGCTTCATACAAACGCTCTGCCTTATCTTTGTGTCATCAATTTATCTGTCGACCACTTGCATCGACAGGCTGTTCGATTGTCACGCGCTCGCGACCGACGAGTTCCACCAGTTCCGGCAAGTCGTAGTGCCGCAGTGCTCCGTGAACGGAATTAACGAGTTGGTTCATGCTCTCCGGCGCGGCGACGACATCCGCCCAGGAGCGAACCATGCGTTGTAAGTGAACACTCTCGAAACGCATCGGTTCGAGTGCCGCTGCGTGAAGCGCCGGGATCGTGGCTTCGTCGGTCGCGATCAGTTGTATCGCGCGCGGCCTGTCATGCGATCCGTACCGAGACAGATAGTCCGACCAACGAAAGACATCGGCGGACCTCATCCCCACGAACGATCGCCCCATCAGATAGGCCAAATAGATTTCTTGCACGTCCCGGCCAAACCGGCCGCGACCATAGTCCTGCTTGTCGTGGCCGGTTTCTGTTTCCCCAATGCCGCTTAACTCGGCGGACAACACGACATGCCCGGCTTTGGCGAGTTGCTCACAACGGCCGCCGGGTTGAGCTTCCGCTTTCATATCGTTGCCATCCAGATACAGCACGGGAGACTTCGAGATGGTTTCGGGAACGAATAGCAGTCCGGGCAAGGCAAGCTCATGTTCATTGCCGACGAGTACGACTTTCTCGATTCGGTATCCGTCGCGTTGGATCGTTCCGATCGTCTTCACTTTGTTGTGCTGGTCTCCAGCGATCGCCGCTTCGTCAGGTGAGTTTGTCGGGGTTTGAAGCTCTTCACCGAGGATCGTTTTGCGAATCAACTCGCGACGTTGCTCGTCATTCAGGGTCGTCCACGTTGCCTCGCGTTCGGCTCGCAAAGCTTGTTCGATATCAGCGTTGATTTGAAACACCGACTTCTCGCCCTGCATCAGCAACACCTGCCCGTCGGGGGTGCAATAGAGGTCTTTCGCGGTCCAGTCCCCTTCACTGATCGCTCGCAGTTCTTCGTCGCTGATCGGATCGGGCAGCGTTTGGGGATCGACTTCCCGAATCACTTTGTCTTGGCCCAGCAACCAGCGGTGCATCCAGCTCGCGATCGCTTCGCGGTGTTGCAGATACATGCCGTGCGGCACGTCTGCCTCGTTCAGTTCCACGCGTTCGGGAAAACCAAGGCGGGCGTAGAACCGTTTTGACTGCCGAAACAGATCCCACGTTCCGCCAATGTCGAACGTGGCATCGCGAGTGCTCGCGCAGATCAGTGTTGGCTTTGGAGCACGCATCATCACGTAGTCCGGCTCGTCCATACCGACCGCGATCTGACCGAAGATATTCTGTTCTGCGTCCTGTGCGCCTTTGGTGTCGATCAATCGTTGAAATGTTGTCAGGTAACACGCCGGTGCCGCCGCCACGATGCGGTCGTCAAGCGCCATCAAGTAGGCGGTCAGCGTGCCGCCCCCCGAGTTGCCCGTGCAACCAATCTTGTCGGCGAGAATATCGTCGCGGCTTTGCAGATAGTCGATCGCTCGCATGCCGTCCCAGATGCGGAACTGAGCGGTGTTAGTTCCCAACAGAATGCAGCTCACGCCCATCAACGTGTGTTCCGTCGTACAAAGAAACTGCACACGCGGATGGGGCGTTTCCAGCCGATACGATACCGATTCGAACGTCTCGTGGTCGTGCTCGAAGTCGAGCGATTGATACCGTTCGCCTTGCCCGATCGGGTCGTAGCACAAGGCCGCCATGCCGTGCCGCGCCAAGAGAATCGACATCCGCTGATACCCGCTAGCGGCCTTGCCATCGTGACTGTGTCCACATGGCACAATGACACCTGGATAAGGTCCCGCTGCTTCCGGCAGATACAGATTCGCCGTGACGTGATGTCGAGGCCTGCTTTCAAAGAGAATCTTCTCAACGCGATAACCGTCGCCTTTCAACGCACCGACGACTCTTGCATTCAGTGGCGTGCGCTCAGGCAGTCCGCCAATCTGGCGAAGGAAAAAGCCACGTCGCTCGCGCTGCCACCTCTCGCAATCAGCTCGGCTCTTTAGCTCGCTGTAAGCTGCGAGTCGCCGATCAAGCTGCTCGTTGAATTGTCGCTTCAGCAGCAATTCCAGGTGCTTGCCGGGGTGATCAGTGAGCACGTTGAGTTCGTCTTCGCCAACAGCTGCACTCGTGGCGAGACAGATGCACATCACCACAAAGGAGCGCAATTGCGTGTTGTTACAAAGCATGTGGTCTTTCATGTTGTGTTAATTCCGTAGCAAGCGGTTTCCTTGGTGAGCGGCAATCGACTGCCGTGTTCTAATACAAATTGCAGCCGCCAGTCATTGCCTCATCCAATACCGTAATGATCAACTGGCGCTACTGAAAGTAATTGGGAACTATCGTACTCCAATCATCGTTGGTTAAATGTATAAAAGCAGTTTCAAAACTGGGAGGGCGAGGCTCACGCCGAACCAACGCCGAGGCAAATCGCGGTTCAGCAGGACCTTCGCCCTCTCAATCTCGCGTTTTGAAAGGTTTTTAACCGCGTCGCCGAGTAAGAGTGTCGCAACCTGAACTTCATCGCACAATTCTTATTTCACACAATTCCCACCCATAGCAAAGCCAAGACATATATGTTCACGAAGAAACTTGCCGGTGTGATTACGGTGGCACTGATTTGGGCTCCTGTATTTGCATCTTCCGCGGCAGATAGGCCACTGGTCTTCAATACGACCGCTCCCACCAACGATTTGAGCGGATCGTTGGCCGCGCGAGTGCAATTCGCACAGAGCCAGATCGTGCCAGCTCACGTTCAAGAAGGCGACAACCAGCCGCATCTGATCGGCAATCGCAAGTGCCTGTTGTTGGTACGGCCTCTCAAAGGCGATGCCACTTCACCCATGCAGGTAATCGCTCGTGACAAAGGTGGGAAGACTCTCGGCACGCTCAGCCTCGACCCGCCCGCGAAGCTCCCCAAAACCGCCTATTACTTGGACGGACTGCCGGATGAAAAGATTGAGTTCAAGCCACGAGCTGGTGCCACCAGCATCGTCAACAACACGCGTGACTTGGAGAAATTGAGCGACCCTCGTGCGGCCTTCCTGTCCGATCGGCTGCGGCAGAACGCGCTGGTAGAGATTCAGACTGCCGACGGCCAGTGGGTCCGCGACATCCATGTCCCCAACGGAGCGAATCTCAACGGAAAAATTCTCCGTGTCCGGTCGAGTGCAGGTTACACGTCGACCATCCACTACAGCGGTCGTTCTGCCGTGATCTCCCGCGACCAGAACCTGCTGTTCAAATCCGAGCGAGGCCAGTGGATTCTCGAAAACGAACTTGAAAACCAAAGTCTCACCTATGCCACCGATACTTGGAGCGGCGTGCTGCCCGCCGAGTGGATCGTGTCCGGTCTGACCCTACAGATTCGACAGGGTACCTTTAGCGGTGAGTTGACGAATCTTCAGGTCGGGGCACCCAGCGAGCTGCTCATTCACATGATCGACGTAGGCATGCTGGTTCCGCCTCGCGATCAGTTTAACTTTGCCAAGGATCCCGAAGCGCACCGCGAGTACTTCCAGACTGTGCCTACTAGCCGGCTGATCGTGAGCCAGTACGCACCGCTATTCCTACGCGAGGTGATGCTGCCAAATGGAACCTTGCTCACCGCTCACGATCCGAGCCAAGGAGGCTGGCATACCGGCACAATGCGCCAGAGCATCGGCAAGGAACTGATTTCCCATGGCATCGACAACGCCAACTATGGAATCAACAGCTCTGCGGGCGAAGGAGAAGCGAGCCATCCCTATTTGGTCGCTCAGTTGGCCGCACACAACACTCAGGGCAAGTACGCGAATGGTATTGTGGTGCATGGCGGCTCGGGGGGCGGCGGCATCGTCACTCTCGATAATTCGCTGGGCAACGAGTTCAGTCATGAAGTCGGCCACAACTACGGTCTCGGTCATTATGTCGGCGGCTTCAAAGGCTCGGTTCACCGCAGCGCCGACCAGATCAACTCTACTTGGGGTTGGGACGCCGACAAGAACCGCTTCATCCCGAACTTTTCGCCGATTCGCAGCGGCAAAGATGCCTGCCTGGAAGGCCAGTGCCAGAGTCCGTTCGATGGCCGCTCGTTCGGCATGGACGCGATGGCGGGAGGCGCACCCTTTTCCAGCTTTAATCGTTTCACTCTCTACACACCCAACTCCGCCGCGATCATCCAGCAGTTTCTCGAAAGCAAGGCGGTGTTTGATGCCAACTCGCCGACCGGATTCAGCAAGTGGAACTCCAACACGGGCAAGATGGAGCCATACAGCCACAAGATTGATGTCACCGAACAGATCACTGCTCCGGTGAGCGATCTCAGCGAGGCAAAGCTGGCGTCACTGCTCGCCGCATACGATCTCGTCAAAGTGGCGATGCAAGATGGTAACTGGACGAAGAACATTCAAGTTCCGGCCGCCTCGCCCGCCAACCGTGGCCGCATCGTAACCGTCGATCACGCAGCCGCGTACAATAGCTCCCTGTCTATCAACGGCCAGCAGGTCAAAGTCTCGCGTGGTTTCAAAAAGAGCTACACATCCAACGGGACGCAATGGCAAGAGGGGCCGGTGGCGAACCAGTTGCTCGAACGCAAGCCACAGGCATTCGGCGTCCCGGTGACGACGCTCGTCGGTTACTACGATCCAAACGGTGAATTGAACAGCTACATCTATCCGCCGCTGCACGGAGCGTACGGCTTCACCTACGGCGATGATGGTGATCGATCGAATGAGAAGGACTGCCATCTCCTGGTGGAGACGCGCGACGGACCGCTCCGCTTCCGTCTGGCAAACCATCGACTCAGCGCGAAGGTGATGAACAAGTTCCACGTCAACATTCCCGAGTCGAGCCAGCCGCGCAGTGTCGCCTTGGTCTGCCGTGGCCAAATCGTCGATCAAAGACCGATTGCGAGAGTGTCGGAAAAGCTAACCTATACGGTCAACGGCAACTCAGATCTCCCCAGCCCCAGTCGTCGGCAAAGATGAACGTAGTATTCGGACGCTCGTCGGCCTGGACAGATTGAGTGAACAAGACGCCGGTCGCAGCAAGTGCTAGTGCGAGTCAAAGTGGGATCAGTTTTCGATACATGACATTTAGGCTGTGCCGGTGGGCAGTAGGGTTCAGTCGACCATTTGAATCCGTTGCAGAACGGCATGGCCTTCCTTGGACGTCAGGTCAAGCTTCTGTCGGGTGGCTTCGTCGATGATCGTGACCTCGAAAGTGGCGACTTTGGACCACTCTAATGTCTTGTCATGATCACTACCAAAATCTTCGCGGCTGATAATCAATTCCTGTGGCCCGCTGCCTTGAATGCGTGTTGCGTAGGTGAAGTCGCCGAGGTTGTCTGGCTGACTGAGGAACTTGCTGTCGATGTTGAGTCGCAGGGCGAGATTTCGCCCCTGAGGATCGATGGTCAGCGACAGCTTCCTGTCGTTGGAGCGATCAAGGTGCGGGCTCTGGAATTTGTAAGTCCTGATCGTCCGCCCGTCGCGAGTCGACCAGTCCTGGATCCCGTTTGAAAAGTCCTCTATTACGGTCTGTCCGCCGGGCAACCGCGACAGGGCATCCAGGTCGACGCGGTCTGGTACAAACGAATGCTCCATCGAGTTCAACACGAACGTCGACGTTTCACCACGCTCGAGTGCAATCGGTCGATCCAGTCGATAGCGACACATCGCGAACACATACAGTGGCAGGTCGCTGTACACCGGCAACGCCACCGTCCAGCTGCCGTTTACAGCATCAACTTCTGCGTGGTTCCAAAAACGCGTGCGTGAATTCGGGTCGTAGCTGTAATAGATCTCCGTGCCTGCGAGCCGATGCTGATCGGTCGGGACGACGGTGAAAGTCGCTCGATCACCTGCTACCGCAAACGTCGATGGCGGGGTGGTGGGGATGGCCTGATCAACGCCATTCAGGTATTGACGGAACCACTGGTTCAGCATCACCCACTGTTCGGGACCAGGACCATGGTTCTGGTGAATGTTTGTGGTGACTCTCCAGTTGTCGTGTGGGAGCAACTCCATCGACTGATAGAGGCGTTCAAACGTGGAATGAAAATCGTTGGACGAACTAATGAACATGACCGGACATTTCACCAGCGGCCAATAGGAACTGGCATCCATCGTGCTGGCATACAACTTCAGTTCTTCACCCGGGAAGCTGCGTCGAATGCTGCTGCCTTCGATGCCGCCGGGGAAATCAACGTACTTGAATCCGGTCCCCCCGACAAATGGTGCGACCGCCTTCAATCTCGAATCGATGGCGGTCAGGGCCGTGATCATGCCTCCCATCGAAAAGCCCGTAAAGCCAATTCGGCTTGCGTCGACTTCCGGTTGTTGCTCAAGAAAGGTAATCGCTCGCCGACCCGCAACTGCCAGCAGAAACCAGTTGGAGTTGCGCGGGCTGACTACCGGATCCAGCGAAAACTCATCAGGGCGCAGGTCCAGTTTCCAGCTTTTCCGCAGTGCTTTGGAATAGAACTGGGGCCCCTGCGATGGATCGACATTTCCCCAGTTAGTGTTCACGTCGATGTCGTCTTCCATGGGACGCCCGAGCCAATTGATGTCAACGGTGGCGAAGCCCTGCTGTGCAAAGTAGACACCGCGTCCGCGTTCGGCCCGCTGCCCACCGCCATGACTCCACACAAACGCGGGACTACGTCGGCCGTTGTCCGGAAAGGAATAGTACGCCGCGATCCGGGCTTCCGATCCTTTGAACGTGCCGACTTTGAATGTCACATAACGCGTCACCACTCCATCAGTGTTCCACTGTTTTACGACCTCAACATTCAGAGGCTCCTGCGTTGCGTCGTAGTCTTTCCACAGGTCTTTCACGTTCTGCGGAACATCGTCGGCGTTTTGGTAAGGCTTGAAAGTCTCCGCTGCACAGAGCGTCATCGCCAGCAGTTGTGGGATCGCGAGCAAGCACAAAGTCATTGTTCTCATAGGATTTCCAAGTCCGGGGTGATAAGCTGTTTCCAATCAGTTTTCCCAACTCGCCTTTCTACGTCAACAAAGACTGAATCGTGTTGGACCTTGCGGGCAAAATCCCGGCCATTGCGTTTGGCATCGCCTTGTGGAGGGCCCAGAGGCATACAAAATCCCGGACAGCCTTATCCCGGATAGCCTTCCTGAGATCGTAGTTGGCAGCAAAACGAGAGCAGCACTGCGCCGGAAGCAACTGTTGGGGAATGCCGAGTGAATGGGGTACGTTTACGTTGTATGGCGATGTCAGGACGTTCGAACACTCTAGCCTCGTCGCGTCCCGAAAATGGCGGCCTGTTTGAACTTACTGAGCTGTGATTCACGATCCACCCGATGCCTGTTGGGTCGAATTCGAAGATGAACGTGCCGATCAATGAGCCACGGTAGTTCCGTTTGCATTTGACATGATTGTTTCGCATGTTTGCTGTTTCTCGATATCAGGGCTGTCGCTCTTACCGGGCGACGGCATACCTGGCCAGTTTCTTGATCATGGTCGGACGGTCAATCACCGCGAGGTTGACGACATCTTTCGGAATGTGGCCGTGCGACACGTCCCAAATCGAGCGGCAGGCAGCCTCGCCAATTCCGCGAAACAACTCGTCGGTCCAGCAGACGGCGTGCGGCGAGAGCAGCACATTGTCGAGTTGCAGCAACGGGTCGTCGCGATCGATCGGCTCCTTCTCAAACACATCCAGGGCCGCTCCAGCAATTCGTCTCATTCGCAGCACCGTTGTCAACGCCGACTGGTCGACAACCGGTCCGCGCGCCACATTGATCAAGAATGCCGTCGGCTTCATCAGGGCTAGACGCGAAGCATTGATCAAATGCCGTGTGTCGGACGTCAATGCACAGCAAACGCAGACGAAGTCCGACGTGCCACACAGTTCGTCCAGTTCGAGCAGTTCAACTCCGAGCCCGACGGCAACATCGGGCGACGCGAACGGATCATGAGCAACGAGCCGCATTCCCAGTGGGGCGGCGATGCGAGCGATTTCCTGTCCGATGTTCCCGAACCCGACGCTCCCCAGCGTTCGTCCGGTCAGGCCGATCCCCATGTAGTTCAGCTTTTCGTGCCAGCGTCCCTCGCGAGTCAGCCGGTCCTTCTCCAGCAGTCGGTGTGACAACGCCATCAGCATCGCCAGAGCCGACACCGCGACCGGCCGGCGAACACCATCCGGCGTGATTGTCAGCAGAACGTCCGCGTTCGTACAGGCATCGATGTCGACGTTGTCGAAGCCCACGCCAAAGCGGGCGACAATGGCCAGCCGCTCGCACTGCGACAACGTCGCGACCGTGATTCGGGGCGCGAGAACCAGCAAGGCATCAAAGTCCCGACCCACGCTCGGCGGGAGCGAATCGCTATAGTCAGGCAGGAATTCAACCGACACGCCAGGCAGACCTTCCAGCAGGCTCAACCCGATGTCGCCAAACACCAGTTCGCCTTCCGAGTTGAGGAAGTCTCGAGTCAGACCTAGACGGAAGCCAGCGGAAGTTGTCATGGTTTATTCCTTCGAATATCACTTCTGAATTGAGATGACTCAAGTGGTGTCATTGGCGGTGCGGCCATCGGGCATATTCCTTCAGGACGTTTTCGCCCCAGTTGCCGTACCACGTGTACCCGCCACGACGCTCGCTGCCGATGTCCTCGAGGGCGTATTTCACCACGCCGTCGCGGTCGCTGAAGATCGGGCGATTCGACTCAATCTCGTAGAAGCGTGCCCACAGTGGCGGCGCGTCCGCATCGTTGACCAGTGCGGGTTCAACATTGTTCTTGCGGTAGCGATACCCGTCGATCTTTGTCGCTTTGAACCACCTCGCTCCGTCCGTGACGGCCCGCACAACTTCGTCCGACGGTTGATCGAGAGTCACCAGAAATCTCAGTATCCCTGCACTCTCCGCGCCGCTGAGCGACGGTAGTTCGTAGCTGCGGGCCTGTACGGGAACGAGACTTTCCGCGTCATGCTGAGCGCACCAGACGGTTCGCCTTCCATCCACAACGACCTGACATTTCACGATGCAATCGATGCCGCGATCGACGGCTGCCTTTGCAGCCTCCCGACGATGCGCGTCCAGAACAGCGAAATCCTCATCGCTGGTTGTGTCGCGCAGGAACTCCATCAAGCGAATCATCGTGCCATCGTTGAACGTGATGTGCCGGTGATACTCTTTGCTCAGAGGATAGAACTGCGGCCAGCCTCCGTTCGCATATTGAGCCTTGAGGACATGGTCGAAGCCAGCGAGAAACGCTTTCGCGTAACGATCGTCAGAGGTAACTCGAAACGCCCGAGCGAGGACGCGCAATTCACCTGTGGTCGCCGAATTATCAAAAGTACCGACAGGCTTCTGGTCGGCTTTGAAGTCCGGTTTGCCAGAAGTGTCGGTGTTCTTGGGCCAATCGCCATGCTTCGTTTGCCACGCCAGGATGTTCAGCAAAGTGGCCAGACCATCCTTGCTCTGAAACCAGTCATCCGGTTTCTTTAGCAGATTTCCCGCAGGTGTTTCAGCGCAAAGGGGAACTGCAAACGCAAGAGTTGCGGCACAGAAGAACAACATTCGTCGGATCGTGTTGAGCGTTTTCATTTGCCGATGCCCGTTACCAGCCAGTTTTTGCAAGGGGGCGTTGTCGCTACGTGGCTCATAACATAATCGCCACGTTTCAGGAGTTCTTCTCGTGGATATCGACGAAGTCACGATATTCTAAGGTGATGAAACGATTCGACGCCACTCGCCCCACGGATTCACCTGTGAACTCTGAGCTCCGGCCCGGATGCCGAAGCCGAATCGGCAAAACGAGATTGCGTTGAATCTGCTGACCGCTGGTTCGGTGACTTACCTGCTTGGAGGTGGCCGCACGGTTGTCGAAGCCAGCAAGCTGACGATCTTGTGGACGCGATTCCGCAACCGTTTGTCGACTTCGAAGGCGACGCGCCGAGCTTCGCGGCGAAGGCCCCGTTGAGCGAGTTTCTTCAGGCGCCGCACGACGTCCGCTTCACCAATCGGCTCCTGCGCGGCGAACTGCTGGTTGAGCAGGCAGGCGACGGCAAACGAACTAATCGTCAATATCGCAGCCGCAGATGTTCGAATCCTCAGCCGCTTCCACAAAGCCTTCAATGCTGCATGCGAAGCGCCACCTCGGGACTATCGCCGGGATCACCTCCAATAGAATGGTTCAAATCCCGCCCGCAGTCGCTTTCGCAACTGCCGACGGAATTCTGAGTTACGAACCAGTCGTGGCGACACGACGCCAATAGAACTTTTTGCTCGCGGTGTGCGTTCCCTTCCATCAATGCTAACCATTGCCGTTAATGCACTTGCGATGAAATCCGCGTGACGTGCTTTCCAATACGAGCCGCTTCCCGAGAGAAAATGACCGCGGTCATCTCGCGGGTTTGAGCCGCCGGGACAGGTGCTCAGGACACGCCCACGGCAGTCATTTCGGTCATTTTCGTTCGTGACACAGGTCTCGCAGTAATTTGTAGTTAGCCACCTGCGGCTTCTGCTCCAGTTCCACAAATGGTTCGATTTTCGGAACTTTACGCAACCTTTTGAACGGTCACGACAAGAGCAAGTACAATGCACACAAATCCTCGTGCGTGAAGACTGTGGACTCCTGCCTATTCTAAATGTCCGGCCTCCGCAAACGGGCTTACTTTCTTGCAATGAGCTCGTTAGTGCGACATCTCGATCTCGCGATAAATGGCGAGAGGACAGACGATAACCTCTGTACGCTCCTCACTATCCATGAACATCCGTTCGAACAAACCCGCGGCACGAAACATCTGTCGAAAGGGATCGCGCAGAGAGGGGGTCTCGGACGCGTCCGCTTCGAGCTGAGCAGTCAAGAGCTCTGCTGCGGTTGATGCTTCAACTGGTGGTGTAACACTCGTCTCATCAGCCGTTGGCCATTCTATCAATGATGGAATGCAGGTGACGTGGCCAACCATCGTCCAATTTGAGTCAGTGTATCCGCCAAAAAGCCACCGGAGTCGGTCGGGTTGCAGACGCAACCAGCGTTTCTCGACCTGCCCGCGATATGACGGAAAGGAACCGCCAGATGGTGTCACTGTCACATCAAAGCCAGATTGATAAAACAACTCGGTAAAGAACCTCAGATTGGCAAGCGAGGTTTCATCTTGCTGCAAGCCTATTTGTTTAGCCGTTTCCTTCGCTAAGCCGGTCGTGTCGGAGAGCTTCCGGTACTCAGCTTCTGCCCTTTTGCGTTCGTCCTTGTTCTTAATTGTTTTCATTTCTTGCCACTTGTCTTTGGCGGCTTGTGGGTTTGCCACGGTAGTTACAGCAGCATAGGCGATCGCCTCGCCAATTTTGTTGAAGTTCTCCATAAACATCTTGAATCGCTCGTAGTCTTCGATTTCCGCATTACCGCGGACCTTGATAAGCCCGGCATCTCTCACGGCAGTCAAGTCAGCACTGTCATCAATCGCAGATACGTCCAGCATTGTCGACGCGACCCTCCCTTCAAGACGCTCGTACATGTGGTCGTACAAGAAACGATTCTCTGTTCGGCGTGATAATTCAAAGACGCTCGAATCATTTTGACTTCCCGCTGGCCCTTTCTGAGAGTCATCAGTGGCCAGCGAGCTCTCATAGGATTTGATGATCTGGTCTACAACGCCTTCGAATACCTGAGAGTAGATAGAATACAACCGCTCGATATCAAGATAGATGAAATCTCTGAGGGTCTTCTTCTTTAATTCACTCATCTAGTGCGTCCTTTCGGAGTTGATCGCCTACACGTTTCTTTCGTTCTTCGAATTCAGCATGCTTCAACGAGTAGAGTTGGTCCCGCCGTTGGTGCAGTGCACGAATCCCGACCATCGAAATGACGGCGATGTATATGGCACTCAGAATAGCTCCGTAAATTACAGTCTCGAGAAGTATCGATGGGAGGCTCATAGCTACTTTCCGACGCGGCTAAGGAAGACTTCTGATACAAGTGCCATAACAAAAGACGCCAAAGCGATCACAACCGAGACTGTAAACAGTCGCTGAAGGAATTCTGCCTTCACATTGCCCACCACCGTACCAAAGAGCAGGCTGCCGTACAGTATTCCAGAAAACACTGCTCCAATCAGTAAGGCAGATCGAAAGAGCGAAACCGTCAATTCATGTTGCTTTTTCGGCCTTGCTATGTCGGCAAGGTCTCCTAATGCGGTGGCATTGAGCATCAGCGAAAAGAACAAAACCTCTGGAGAGCGGGTCATGCTGTCAATGGTAAGCTGGTTCGAGAAGTAGCGAAGAAGGACCGACGATACCAGCGGTAGCAACGCGAACACTACGCTATACGTCAACCACCTGATCAGTCGCTTCCCCATACATCGCTCCACACGCTTAATAGAAGTCAAAATCGACGCACTAAATCCGAGCGAAGGCCTCTTGACACTCTCAATGGATCATCCCTTTGTCCAACCGGTATGTCAATTACCCGCCAAAGCTGAGTGCTTGAGAGTCACAGATCCGAAGTTGGAAAAATTCTATTTGCTGCCCTTCGACAACGACTGTCGTTTGCAGCGTCCCAGAATGACAACTCCTGAGCCATCTTTGCTACGACACGATAGGTTCAAGCAAACGGTCATTTCTCGGAACGGCACACGAGCCTTTGTCCAGGGCCGGAAACGCCGGCCTACGGCAGTCCTCTGCTCTCGTAAACTCATCCCGCAATTCAGAGTGCCCAATCCTCATGAACTGAGCAGATTGTGAAACGTCTCGAAGTGCATAGCGACGACAACATCTCGATCTGATCCCCCGCGAGCGTTGCGCGCCGAGGACTTAAACTCCGGTGTCAGTTACGGCTTGCCGTTTCGTGGCGCTTAAGCGCGCGACATCTGCGTCATTCGACGCAGATAATATTTGACCGTAATTCGCAGCGGCGAATTCGAACTCTGTAGTTACGACGACGTATCGCGAGTGCTTGCTGGCGGTTGGATACGGTGTTTGCCGCTTCATCGCCTGCCAACACCGCATGCCCGCTGAGCCGCCGCATCCATGCGGCGGACGCCTGCGGATTCACTTCCAGCCGCCGATGCGTCACAATGGTCGTTGGTTGCTCGACGTTTTCCGCTTCGCTCGGGGCGGCGTGGGGCATGCTTCCCGTTGGCCGCTCAGGACAGATCAAATGGCTGGCCGAATAGAAGTGCTCCGCAATGGACAGCGTGTTTGCATCGCAGGCATCGACAGCGACGGCGTGCTTTGCGCCATAGTCAATCACGTCAAACACGCGAGTCGACAGCCTAAGTACGGCCTGAGCATCACCGGACTCGGAAAGTACCATCCCGCAGATAACCAGTCACAACATGTGTCCTGGCCTGCGCCAGGTGTCGAAATCGGCGACGAGATCACGATTCGCATCATGCAACCGGGCGCGTTCGATCCGCCAGAGGGAATGTTGCCTTCGCCATCTTCAACTATCGACGATCCACTCTTTGGCCGCCTCCGGTATCACATCAATGTTTGGGTCGGCAAGGTTCCATATTCCAAATCGCCGTTCGAGATCGCTGACGTGAATCTTGTCGCTCCTGAATCCGGTCCGTTGGAATCGCAACGAGTCGCGTTTCGTGAATTCGTGGATCGCCACGTCGAACTGTGGCCTAGTGTCGCTCGCGCGCTTGTTCGCTGTCACGCAGGGGTTGCATCTGTCGCTGAACTGCAGGACCGACTGAATCCGCGAATACAATTCATCATGCAGCACGAAGACGGTCGCGTTTCCGTTCGATATTCGATCAATGGTGAACAAGGCGAACGTGTGGTCGTGATAACCTTCCGCAACTGGGAAATTGCAGAGGTGTACGCGCTCGACTAATGGCGGGCCAACAAAGCACGGCCGCAAGGCGGAGTCACCTTCGGTGTAGTGCGACGGGCGGCGGCGTAATACAATCAATCGTAGTTCAACCGTGTACTCCTTCGGCACGGGCGGTGACGACCGTGCAAACCGTTAGCGGAACGATCATGTGTCTTTAAGCAGTGCGTCAAGGTCACGCGCCCCGTGAACAACTCGCACGATCTCGATGCCAGTGGCGCGCTCGAAATAGAAAGTCAAATGATTGGGAAATCCCCTTACGCGAAACACACGTAGGGCATTGAGACGCCAGTTCTTCGTACGATAAATCGCTCCGATCTGCGGCGACTTCGACAAGAAGTCGAACGTCGCCGCACATGCATCCAGAAAACGATTTGCGGCTGCAACATTGTCTTGCCCGATGTACGTTGCCAATTCAACCACATCCAAACGTGCTTGTGGGCGAATGCCGATCTGTTTATCCATTTGACAGTCGCTGTCCAACTTCCGCACGGATGCGGCTCCATTCGTCGGCGTCTAATGGGATCGGATCTCCACTGTCAAGCCCTTCGATCAATAGCGACTCTAGCTTTTCTTTTCCGTGTTTTGCCCGCTCGATCAACGCTTCGACATAGGCCGCTGCTCCCTCAAACTGGCCCGCTTCGGCTTGGCCGTTGACGAATTGCTGAAGTTCCTCTGACAGGTTTAGGTTCAATGTTGTCATGTGACTTGTTCCCAAGCAGTTTTGGTATGCCCGCCAACATGGATTTGCCGCAAGGCCGCTGCGCGGACGCCTTGCTCTCTATTCTATGTCCCCTGCTTCGTTACAATCAACCTGTTGTGTAATCGTCTCGCAGACGCCACGAACGGCGTCGTCCTCCCGTTGGGCGACACGTCGAACCATGAGCTCGCATGACACCAATCCAGATCACCCAGATTCGCTCACATTCTATTGCCGTGACTGCGACATGGTGTTCGATTCTCCCCCAGATGGTACAGGTTATGAGCAGGCCAAATGTCCAGAGTGCGACGGAATGTGCATGACCGTCGCATTTGAACGACAGGAACAGGAGCGGCATCGCAACGAAGCAATGTTCCTTTCGCTGCTCGGCAGTGTGACTGGGCTGTTTAGTCTTCATGTGCCGAGTCGCCAGCAGCGGCGCGATATCTCCGAGCCTGTTACCATCGTGAGATATGAGGATCGCCTGGATGCCGAGAAAGATGTGGATGTACTGGCTCGCCGGGGTATCGAGGCGACTCTTGAATTGACCGATGCTGAAAATCCCAGTTGGTTTGGCGGGACAAGCTTGCCTTGCATCGGACTTAAAGTACCATCCGATGACGTGCGGCGGGCAAGGGAGATTCTTCACGAGTCGGACCCTCCCTTGGCTTCAGAAGAAAAGCGACCCCGTTCTGCCGAGGATATTACCTTTGAATGCGAGGGATGCGGCGAGACGATCTCGTTTTCAGGGCAATGCCGTGGCAGAGTCGAAACGTGTCCTCAGTGCCACGAGTACGTTGATGTCCCGGATGATTGAATGCCCAATAGCTGAGTGCCGACAAGGCACGGTCGCAGCGCGGAGTCACCTTCGGCATAGTGCAGCGGGTTGTGACGCAATACGATCACACCGTAGTTCAACTTTTACTCCTTCGGCGCGGGAGGTGACGGTCGTGCCAACCCTCGGGACTGCCGTTCACGTGGTGGAGCGATGTTGATTCACGCCGATAGTGTCCGTGACGATATTCGACAACTTCGGAGGACAACTGCGAGTTATCGTTGTGCGCTCAGGACTTAAACTCCGGTGTCAGTTACGGCTTGCCGTTTCGCGCCCCTGAAGCGCGCGGCATCTGCGTCATTCGACGCAGATAATATTTGGCCGTAATTCGCAGCGGCGAATTCGAACTCTGTCGTCACGACGACGTATCGCGAGGGCGGATACCAACACAATTCCCGGATTGGGAGGCACCAATCCTTCCCGACCGGTCGCTCGAAAGGGGTGACAGGATTTGAGACGTGTCCGGTAAAGCGTCATGACTGTATCTGTCATGGTATTGGCCGGACGCCCAGCGAAATCGAAATTTGAAACAATGCGGGTGACGGACGGGCTGAACAAACTCATGAATGCCTTCGATGAGACTGCGCTGCCGCCGCAGTTAGTGGCCAGTCTGTCGGTGTGCGATCGGTCGGGATTGATCACATTCACATTGCAAGGTGACTACGCTCGTCGCCTTTCCTTCGACCTGCGACACTTTCGATACGAAGTCGCCGGAGCTTGTTTCCCAACTGACTGACGAGGAAAGTCGCATGGTACAAAGCGAGGAGATGCTCCAAATTGGTTTCGTCGTCGACAAGCCTATTGGTGTCCGTAGTCAGTTCGGAACCGGACGCGTGAGGTCGTTACGAGGTGCAATCGTAGATCGTTTCAGGTTACAATACGAACCCGCGCAACTCTCACCCCTAATATCCCGCGCCCAGGAGATGCCATGCCCATCGAAGCAACGAATCGTCGCGACTTTCTAAAGTCCACCTCAGCCACAGCGCTTGCTGCTGGGCTGGTTCCGTCGATGGTTCATTCGACGGCCACAGCCGAAGAGAAGCCGCGTTCACCGAATGCTCGTCTGGGCGTCGGAGGCGTTGGCCTGCGTTACCAAGGATCTGTGATCACCCATAAAGCGCAGCTGTATGGAGATATCGTTGCCCTTTGCGATGTCGACCGTCACGTCCGCGAACAAGCTCGGGCGGCATTCGGCAGCACGCCTCGCATTTTTGAAGACTACCGAGATCTGCTGAAACGCGACGATGTCGATGTCGTATTGATTGGTACACCCGACCATTGGCATACGAAGATGGTTATCGACGCTTGCCGTGCCGGGAAAGATGTCTATTGCGAAAAGCCGCTTACTCTGACTGTCGACGAAGGTAAGCTGCTGACCAAAGTCGTTGAAGAGACCGGGCGTGTCGTGCAAGTGGGTTCATGGCAACGCAGTGACCATCGTTTCCGTACCGCGATCGAACTCGTTCGCCAGGGTCGCATCGGCGAGTTACAACAGGTCGAAGTTGTGTTGGGCAAGAATGAGACTGGCGGTCCATTTGAGCATCGCCGGCCCCCAAGCAATTTGAACTGGGATATGTGGCAAGGTCAGACACCGGAAGTGCCGTACATCGAGGAACGATGTCACTATACTTTCCGATGGTGGTACGAGTACTCCGGCGGCCAGATGACCGATTGGGGAGCCCATCACCTCGATATCGCACAGTGGGGAATTAATTCGCTTCCGGTCGAGATCGAATCCAGTGCAAAGCTCCCCACGGTAAAGGACGGTTACAATGTGGCGATCGACTTTTTCGCCAAATACCGCTACGCCAACGGTGTTGAGATGACAGTGTCGGACACGGGACGAAACGGCATCATGTTCACCGGCAGCGAAGGGAGACTTTTTGTCAACCGCGGTGCGGTTTCCGGCAAACCCGTCGAAGATCTCGCGACAAATCCGTTGCGTCGTGAAGACTTCAATATCTACGACTTTGACAACCTGGATCGACCTGAGCGAGCTGGCAAGTTGGATGCGATCATCAATCATATGGGCAACTTCTTCGACTGTGTCGAGTCGCGGAGGAAGCCGATATCAGATGTCCACAGCCAGCATCGCAGCGTGAGTACATGTCATCTCGGCAACATTTCGATGCGCGTCGGACGTCCCTTGAAGTGGGACCCGGAGAAGCAAGAGTTCCCCGATGATGCCGAAGCAAACAGCTGGCTCAGCCGCGAGCAGCGGTCAGGTTACGAGATCGTTTAGTCGCTAGAGTCGAAGTCTAATGGACCATGTACGACGGCCCTCCCAATCTAATCTCGCAGCAGCTGTGACGACGGTGGTAGAACCGTCGCGCAAACAACTCGATCAACGCTAGTCTTCGGAAGCTAACTCATGCGAACACTCTCTCTCGTGTTAATATTCCTTGGCTCGACGGCGTTGCCCACAGTACAAGCAGATTGGACAGAATTCCGTGGTCCCGGTGGCCAGGGCTTTGTCGGCAGCGCCAACGTGCCGCTGACTTGGAGCGAAACGGAGCATGTTGCCTGGAAGACAGAGATTGCTGG
The DNA here is from genome assembly GCA_020638995.1 of Planctomycetaceae bacterium. Taxonomy (GTDB): domain Bacteria; phylum Planctomycetota; class Planctomycetia; order Pirellulales; family Pirellulaceae. Next base: position 432,498 of record JACKHM010000004.1, on the reverse strand, counting down.
AAAGGCTTGGTCTTCACCCGTTGTTCTGGGGCAGCAGATTTGGGTGACGACGGCGATCACGAACGAGCCCACACCCGAACAGATTGAGCAGCAGTTTCGCGACTCCGGACTGACGAAACAACAGTTTGAGCGGCGGCAAGTTCACGGTACGCTGTCGCTGAAGGCGATCTGCATCGACCGGAAAGATGGCCGGCTTGTGCGTGACATCGAACTGTTCGAGATCGATTCACCCGAAGCCATTCACACCGCCAATAGCTATGCATCGCCAACGCCCATCATCGAGTCCGATCGCGTGTACTGTCACTTCGGTTCAAATGGTACAGCTTGCCTCGACACAACAAATGGACACGTCGTTTGGTCGAGAAAAATCGCTACGAATTTCAGCGTTGGGGCTGGCAGTTCGCCGGTAATCTATGGCAATGTGTTGGTTCTCGTGTGTGATGGTATCGATGTACAGTTCATTACCGGGCTCGATAAACGTACGGGTGAAACGCTCTGGACGACGCCTCGTCCGCCGATTCGTGCCCCCGATGGTCAACAGCAGAAAGCCTATTCAACGCCGTTATTGGTTCAGCAAGAAGGTCGTGATCAATACGTGATCCCTGGGGCTCAGTGGGTCGTATCTTACGATCCGGCGACCGGCGAAGAGTTGTGGCGATTCGATCATGGGGCGGGATTCTCGAACGTACCACGTCCGGTGTATGGTCACGGCATGGTTTACATTTGCACTGGGTTTGGTAAGCCCGAACTCGTCGCAATTCGCGTCGACGGTCACGGTGACGTGACACAAACTCACATGGCTTGGCGAGCCAAGGGACAAATCCCTGCAAAACCCTCTCCTGTGCTCGTGGACGATTTGCTATTTGTGATTGGTGATACGGGCATCGCCACTTGTTTCGACGCACACACGGGCAAAGACCTCTGGAAGAGACGGATTGGCGGAAACTATTCGGCATCGCCAATCGCTACACAAGATCGTGTCTATTTCTTCAGTGAGGAAGGCGATACAACCGTCATCCGCGCGGCACCCGAGTACGCAGAAATTGCGACGAGCCACGTCGATGGCAAACTTATGGCGTCGCCTGCCGTGCTCGATTCAACGCTGTTCCTCCGCTCCGACTCGCAACTGTACCGAATCGAATAACGATGATTACAGACCAACAACGCAGCCAATACATCGACGAAGGCTATTTCATCCTGGAAGGCGTGATACCAAGCGAACACTTGCAGATCATGCGGGATGCTTGCGATCATTTGATCGGTATCATGCATGAGGAGATGGACCGGCAAGGCACGGACCACATCCATATCAGCCATCGCGGTAAGCGTTATCATATTGCAAAACAATATCACCAGGCACCACGGCTGAGCGAATATGTTTTTGGAGACCTCATGGCCGAAGTCTGCAAAGCTACCATTGGTGAGACGGCTTTTCTGTTCTATGACCAATACGTTGTGAAAGCCGCAGAGCAGGGGATTACATTTTCTTGGCATCAGGATGGCGGATACCTTGGCTTCCCGCATCCTCCCTACGTCACGGTGTGGGCCGCCGTTGATGATATGACGCTCGAGAACGGTACCGCCGCCGTAATGCCCTTCTCAACTATCGGAATACGGACGTTGGTCGAACATGTCCGGGACCCGGCTACGGGAGATAAGACCGGATACTTTGGCAAAGAGCCGGGCATTCCAGCCGTCGTTCCCGCCGGAAGTCTCGTTGTTTTCAGCTCGCTAACATTTCATCGCAGCGGAGCGAACACAACCGACCAGATGCGGCGTGCATATGTGACTCAGTACTCGCCCGTGCCGATCTACAAACCGGGCAGCACCGATCCGATGCACCTTGCCGTACCGTTTCTTCAAGATGGTGAATTCGTCTATCAATCGCCGACCGGGAGCCCCGTATGATTAGCCCGCCACTCAACCGTCGAGCCTTCAACCGCAAGGTGCTCGGAGTCGCCGCCGCTTCGACGCTTCCGACTTTCGTTCCACATTCGCTCACGACCGCTCGGGAGCAAGACTTCTCGTTTCGATATATCGTGGGCTCGTCGATGTACGGCTACACCGACGTCGCTGAGATCATGCCGGAAGTCGCCAAGACCGGTGCCGTCGCGTTGGACGTTTGGCCGAAGGTTCACGGCAACCAGCGCGAACAACTCGACGAACTCGGTGAAGAGAAGTTCGCCGCATTACTGAAGCAACACGGCATTTCTCTAGGGTGCATCACTCAGTATGCATTGGGACCATTCGGCATTCAGGGAGAGATGCGATTGGCGCAGCGATTCGAATGTCCGACCTTGGTTTGCGGGGGAAAAGGGCCGGTTGGATTGACGGGCAGCGAGCTCAAGTCGGCCGTCGGCAAATTTGTCGAGCAAATGAAACCGCATTTGGAGGTCGCGGAGGAGACGGGAGTCACGATTGCGATCGAGAATCACGCGAACAACTTGATCGATTCGCCCGACTCGCTGAAGTGGTTGATCGACTTGCGTTCATCCGACCATTTAGCGGTCGCCCTCGCACCGTATCATCTGCCTCAAGACGAAAGATTAATCGGCGACTTGATCCGGACGCTTGGCGACGGTATCGCAATGTTCTACGCATGGCAGCACGGGATGGGGTGTCATCAAAAACTGCCCAAGGAACAGGAATTGCTTCAGATGCCGGGCCGAGGTGCACTTGATTTTGTGCCGTTGGTAGCGGCGTTGCGAGACATCAATTATCGCGGTTGGACGGAGATTTTCATGCATCCGGTACCCCGAGGCATCCCGATCCTCGACTCGACCGCTGGCGTGACCGACGAAATCAACCGATCGCGGACCTACCTCGCCGACTGTCTGCGAAAATTCTAGCGGTTGCCGTCCGATCGGCGAGCTATACTCGAACAGAGTAGCGGCACGGTCTCTAAGCGATCATCAGGATACAGCAAGGTGCAACCAGCACTCGGAATTCTCGAAACGACAGGCTTTACACCCGCCATTGTCGCCTTGGACGTCATGGACAAAGCGGCATCGGTGCGCGTCGTGCAAGTCGAGCTGAACGACTTCCTTGGGGTTGTTATTAAAGTCGTTGGTGAGGTGGATTCCGTACAAACTGCCGTTGCGGCGGGGCATGCCATTGCCGACAAGATGCACGGGAAGCCGGTATCCACCACGATCAATCGCCCTGACAACGAGGCTTGGAAGGCGATCGAGAGCGCTGTCGAGTTCAATCCACTGATCCAACAGAATGTCGTCACTGTTCCACTTAGTGAGAACGGACCAGTGACGAAAAACGATAACAAGGAGCCTGCCATGAGTGAGACATCTTCCTTTGCCTTGGGCTTCATCGAGACGCAAGGTTTTACTGCGGTATTCGAGGCGATCGACAATGCCTGCAAAGCCGCCAACGTCGAAGTCCTCGGCAAGGAGAAGCTTGGGGGCGGTTACGTCACGGTAATTATCAAAGGCGATGTCGCCGCGGTCAAAGCTGCTATCGATGCCGGACAATCGAAAGTAGAAGGTCTCGGCAAGTTAATCGCCGCCCATGTGATTGCACGACCAAGTGAATCCGTGATGGCGCTCTTGCCCAAGGCGTGAGGCTACAGAGGCGAAAGTAGATGTAGGTCACGCTCCAGCCTGACAATCTCCTGTCCGGCGGGAGCCGGACCTACAATGACTTTCCCCAACGTGCCGATGGGGAGTATTTGGGCGCCTGGCCACAAGATTCTGGCAAGGTCCCCGAGTGGCCAAACGGGTATGGACCGCGAATCTTCGCTTACCTGAAGCGATTCCAGGCCCTACCCAAACTCATCGAGCATCTGGCGCAGCTTCGCATGCCGACAATCGTCTATTCGCACGGTGTTGATGATCATCTGTCGGAATACTGTGCGGCGAATTATCCCTCCATTCGTTTCGAGACCCAACCGCTCAACCTGCGGCGCGCGACTGAGGAGTGTGATCTCGCCATCCTGAACGGCACACATGGAACGACCGCAGCCATGCTTTTGGCAGGGAAGCACATTTTGTTTTTTCCGATTCACCTGGAACAACGCATGACGGCGGAACGAGTTGCGAGGCACGGGGCAGGCGTCGTCGTCGAACCACACAACGCGGACGCGATTTCGCCGGCAATGCATCAAGTGCTCGTGGACGAGTCGTTGCGAGAAAACGCCCGTAGATTTTCGCGTCAATATGCAGAACGCTCGCCGGAACTTGCATCCGAACGCATTTTTAATCGAGTTGAGGCGTTACTGCGATCCTAACGGTGTACCCAAAATGGACGACGACAACTCTATCCTCGAACAAATCAAAAAACTGCTGCAGGAGAGCCACCAGCGTCAGTTGGCTGCGCAGTACCGGGACTTCCGGCAAATGGAAGCGTTGTTGTCGTTGCACTCGGCCATTGACTTCCGTTCGGTCTTGCCACCGACTCGCGTGTGGTCTGTTTCCCCCGACTTTGCCGTGATCCTGGTGGAGGTCATTCAGGATCATCGCCCCAAGACGATCGTCGACTTGGGTGGGGGCTTCACTGCCATCGTCGCGGGTTACTGTGTCGAGAAGTTCGGGGACGGCACCGTCATCGCCGTCGATCACCAGAGAGAATTTGCTGACGCGACGCGAAGAAGCATCAATCGCCACGATTTGGACTCTGTGGTTCGTATTCGTCACGCGCTGCTGACCCCCGTCACAATCGACCATACGAATTGGGACTGGTACGACCTTGCGACATTCAACGACGTTCATGACATCGATTTATTGATCGTCGATGGCCCGGCCCAACATGGCAGCAACCGCGAAATGGTGCGGTTTCCGGCATTGCCGCTATTGATGTCGAAATTGAGCCCGGGCGCACATATTCTCGTTGACGACGCCAACCGCGATCACGAACAGCGGATCATCGATCGTTGGATGAAAGAGTTTCCAATCCGTCTCGTCAATCGGTTCCTGACGGAAAAGGGAATGGTTGTGTTGCAATACGACGGGCAGCATGCTCAGTAGTCCAACTCAGAACCTGCTGCTGAGCGTCTCTCCTCGGCTATCCACCAACTGACCACGAGCCATCGTCATCGTCGCCTCCTCCCATCGCTGAGGTGATTTCGTCCGTTCAGTGTAACCGGGCAGGCCGTGCTGGCAATGAATAATGCCTGTCCTTGTCTTTCGCATCCGTCCGCCGCTCACTTATCCCCTTTCTCGGTCTCGTTATTGACATTCGCGATGGTTATTGCATCGAGGTAAGCAACAGCCGCTTCCAAGTTGTCCACCGGTGTAAAGAAGCTAACGTACATGTACAAATAGATTCCAGCCTCTTTCGTATATGCACGAAGTGTGAAATGCCCGGGAGTGTCGTCACCTGAAGGTGCCAGCGTCGATGTCACATCGAAGACTACATCCTTGTGATAAGTGGTCGAGGTGTGCTTCACTTCTGCGTTTCCAACCCAAAATGGCTGCTCGGCTTGAACGTCTACCTGCATAAATGCCACGTGCAATCCATCTAATATCCGGTCAACGTAGACCGTCTGAGGCCGCCCTTGCGCATCGAATCTCAAAACCTCACGAACGGACCAACTGTCAGGGATTGCAAGTATCGCCGGGCCGACTTCGACATTGTCGGCGCTTGCTAATATCTCTTGGGCGGGATCAAAACTTTGCGGATTGCGATAGGGATTACAACCAGCGAGAGAAAAGAATGCTAGGACCGAGAGAATCAGCCCACACATAGACCAAGATGCGAGAAGACAACCGGGGCCGAGTATTCTGGTACGCGATTCCACTAAGGATTTCCTCTGACTTACAGACAACTCATATTAGCAACTCTGTTAATCTAACAGATGTCGTTCTGTTATAAACCGGAACGCAGTGTCCCCAGCGAGGTGGCCGATTTCTCCCGACCTTGCACGTGCAGTTAATTGTCCTGGACAAATCAGACAAATCAAAGGGGTCAGGACTCGTTGTTATCGGTTTGAGTCGGAAAGCGGACTTGTGGACGACCGCGAGGACGTAACGTGGATTCTAGTCCCAGCCGCTTCACACTGGATTCGACCCACGAGGCATCGCCGTATGGACTGCCTCGTTTTGCAGACAAATCAAAGGGGTCAGGACTCGTTGTTATCGGTTTGAGTCGGAAAGCGGACTTGTGGACGACCGCGAGGACGTAATGTGGATTCTAGTCCCAGCCGCTTTACACTGGATTCGACCCACGAGGCATCGCCGTATGGACTGCCTCGTTTTGCAGATGTTCGAATGGCGTCTAATTCGCCGGAAGTAAGTGGTTCGTTCACTCGCTCAACCCAGTTTGGCAAGCGAGGGATGGGCCAGGGAGATAGCAACGATGGTTCCGGCTCGGACTTTTGAAGCCAACGCCATAACGAACCCCAACGCCAATCTTCCGCACGCTTCACCAACTTGGCTCGCAAGGCATTGCGTTCCACGTAACGGCAGACGGTAAAGAAGTGTACATCGTCTTGAACGGGAAAGCTCTTGTAGCGGCCCTGATACACATGCCCTTCGCCGGAACTGTGATAGTGAGCGTGGTAACGCATCGTGTGCGTCGCAGTGACCCAACGCATAAACCGGCTCATCTCACCATCCCGATTCGACCGCAACACCAGATGCCAATGATTGCTGAGCAACTGATAGGCAAACAGTTGGAGGTCGTACCGCAGCAAGCCTTCCGAGAGAATTCGCTCGAACGCTTCAAAGTCCGAATCTTTACGGAAGATGTCGGTGCGAGCATTTCCTCGGTTCAAGGCATGATACAGCCCGCCTGCTTCATCGGCTCGCGGTGGTCGTGGCATGCGCCAACCATAACATCACGCAAAATGCTCGTCAATGAGTCCTGACCCCTTTGATTTTGACCCCTTTGATTTTGACCCCTTTGATTTTGACCCCTTTGATTTTGACCCTTTTTTGACCCTTTGATTTTGACCCTTTGATTTTGACCCTTTGATTTTGACCCTTTGATTTTGACCCTTTGATTTTGACCCTTTGATTTTGACCCTTTGATTTTGACCCTTTGATTTTGACCCTTTGATTTTGACCCTTTGATTTTGACCCTTTGATTTTGACCCCTTTGATTTTGACCCCTTTGATTTTGACCCCTTTGATTTTGACCCCTTTGATTTTGACCCCTTTGATTTTGACCCCTTTGATTTTGACCCCTTTGATTTTGACCCCTTTGATTTTGACCCCTTTGATTTTGACCCCTTTGATTTTGACCCCTTTGATTTTGACCCCTTTGATTTTGACCCCTTTGATTTTGACCCCTTTGATTTTGACCCCTTTGATTTTGACCCCTTTGATTTTGACCCTTTGATTTTGACCCTTTGATTTTGACCTTTGATTTTGACCCTTTGATTTTGACCCCTTTGATTTTGACCCTTTGATTTTGACCCTTTGATTTTGACCCTTTGATTTTGACCCCTTTGATTTTGACCCTTTTGATTTTGACCCCTTTGATTTTGACCCCTTTGATTTTGACCCCTTTGATTTTGACCCCTTTGATTTTGACCCCTTTGATTTTGACCCCTTTGATTTTGACCCCTTTGATTTTGACCCCTTTGATTTCCTGTGCCCCCTTTGATTTCCTGATTTCTCTGACCCCTTTGATTTCTCCGTTCAGTGTAACCGGGCAGGCCGTGCTGGCAATGAATAATGCCTTTTCTTTTCAGAGACTAACCCCCGTTTCTTCCTCTTCCTTTCTCTTCTTTCCCTTTCTCCTTGATAGCGGCAAACCCCGCACCAGTGATTACGGTCAAATAGAGAATGACATTCAACATCGCGACCCAAAAACTTTCAGAGATCACGTCACGAGGAATGACAAGTCTCGTGATCCCACACAACACAATTCCACCGAACCATCCAAAAATGGCACCGATCACTGCACGTCCCATCAGCCGAAAAAACATGGTAACCACCTTCGCTAATCGGCCCTCGGTTGATAAGGCTGCTTTCCTACCTGCTACTCGTCAGATGGTACAAGTTCAGATGCAGCTTGACCAGCTATCAGGTCCACAAACAGCTCTGCTATCTCGTCGGTCGCGTCGACTAGTTTTGCAGGATTTCCAACAATTTCTGCAGCCACTTTCGTTAGGAATCCCGCTCGCTTCTTTACTGCGTTTGGAAGCCGTGTTCCTAGAATATTACCGCCGGATGTGTTCGTCAGCGCTGTTAGTATGCCTTCTACAAGCGCAGCAGCCGCAGCCTTATCAGAATTGAAAGTTACATCACTATTCAGCGCACGTTGCACGAATCCGCGTCCCCACGTAAACGCTCCGGCATAGAACGCGTTTGCCCCGTTCGACCATCCGGGGACATTTAACTTTGCCTCCAAATAGCCATCAAGCGCAGCGTCAAATGTTCCCTCCGCGAATGAATGAAACAAGTCCGCTTGGACGATAGGATCTATGGGACCACCGGGATAGAGTCGAATACTTCCCGGCTTTAGCCCCTGTATTATCAGTTCAAGCCCGTAACTAATGGCTCCCCACTTCAACGCTTCAAGCCGGCGAGTCCAGTTAGGAGTCATGTCCAATGCCAAACCAAGCTGAAAACCAGACAAGACGCCTGATGCCAACGGAATATTAGGATTCCTTTGCTGTAATACCGCGAAATGCACACTCGCGAGGGTGATGCCACCTAAAGTGAATTGTGCTCTTTTCAATACGCGTAATGCTGGTCCTGATCTGACGGCGATGCCTCGCCCCATTGAAGAGATACCGCTAAGCAACGAACTGACAGTCATTAATCCCGTTGGATCAACCCCTTGCACCGGATCCCCATGCACATACGCATACTTATGCAGTGACTGCGGGTCTTGCGTGTTGCCTGCGAAGGGATCGAGGCGGTTGAAGGTGCCGCTCACGGCGTCGTAGTAGCGGGCGCGGAGGTACTGCTGCTGGATGCGGGCGTCGTATTGCTCGCCGCTGTACAGGATGCTCGTGCCCGCGTACGTCGGGTTGAAGCCCAACGCATTGCCATACGCGTCGTACGTGAACGACTTCAGCCTTGAGAGGTCAATGTTCTCCGACTGCGGAATAACATCGCCGCGAGGTAGGATCGAACGCACGCTGCCGTGACCGTCGTACATGAACAAGAAGCTGCCATTGGGTGCGTATAACTCGCGTCCGGGATTGGGGTCGTTCTCGTCGTACGGATCGGTGTACGTGTTGATCCCGCCGCTGGACCATTGACTCACGACATCATGCCCCAAGGTGTACACGACCTTGCGAACGACGTAGCCGTTGGCGTCCGTTGTCGTCTCGCGGAGCACCTGTTCAAAGCCCGTGAAGTTGCGATGCTCGACCAGATACTCGGAGTCGAGCTCGTGCCGCACTTCCAACACGCCGGTCGCGGGATTCATCTTCTCGTACTTGTTGTGCGACGAAACGCGAATGCCCGTCTGGTCATAGTCGAAGCTGGTCGTTTCGCGGAGGACCACCGTCGTTCCGTCCGCGGCGTAACCTTCGCGAATCGTGCTCGCCATGCGTCCTTGCAGATCGTAGGTAAAGCTGACAGCGGAGAGCCGAGAGCGTTGGTCACCGTCTTGGAGGTTTGCTGTGTCGCCGTGTTATCGTCGCCGTAGCCATAGCTGGCCAATTCATCGATCGTACCGTCTGCGTCGAAGTCCGTTTGCTCCCAGCGGAGCCGGTCGTTGGCGTCGAAGGGACATGCCAGTCTACTGTCCGGCGAGAGCCGGACCTACGATGCGTTATCCGCCGGATGACTCTGCTCGATCGGCAGCGCCGAACAAGGCAACAACATCCCAAAGCCGGATCGGGAGCGAACATTGTCGGCTCGGCGACACGCCCTGCCCGACACCGCGTAAATCCCCACCTATATTACATGGTGACGGAAACTCTACACGGCAACCTCTCAACGCGCCCGCAGCGATTGAGCGACCAATTGTCGATTAAGTGACATTCACTCCCCAGGCCGTTGTGTTTTCAATCACGGAACGCGACTCAAAACGGCCACTGTTTGCCGAGCGTGTCTTTCTGGGTAGCAGTCAGATCTTTGATGCCTCGCCGGGCCAGCTTGAGCAACGCGTCCAAATCCTCGTCGCTGAAGGTCGCTTCTTCGCCGGTGCCTTGAATCTCGACGAAACGTCCCCCGCCGGTCATCACGACGTTCATGTCGACCGTCGCGGCATAGTCTTGTTCGTAGTCGAGGTCGAGCGTCGGCTTGCCATTGACTATGCCTACACTAATCGCCGCGACGCTGTCAAGTAGCGGGTACTTCGCGGGGTCGGGTAGTTCCTTTTGAATGCTGTTCATCGCCTCGACCAAGGCGATGAATCCGCCTGTAATGCTTGCGGTGCGTGTGCCTCCGTCCGCCTCGATCACATCGCAATCGACCGTTATCAACCGCTCGCCGAGTGCGACCAGATCTGCAACCGCCCGCAAGCTGCGAGCGATTAAACGCTGAATCTCTGTTGTTCGTCCATCGACTTTGCCATCTCGTTCACGTCGTTTGCGGGGGCTCGTGCTGTTCGGAAGCATGTTGTACTCCGCTGTGATCCAGCCTTTTCCCTTTCCGGCTAGCCAGGGCGGCACATCGGGTTGAACGCTGGCAGTGCACAACACCGTTGTGTTTCCAGATTGATACAGAACGCTGCCGGGCGACGTTCTTGTGTACCGACGTTTTACTTTGATGGGGCGAAGTTCATTAGCGCGGCGTGTCATCGACTCTGCTTTCGCTGGTTCGAGTGAGATTCTAGTGTTGCAAACCGGGCTTTCTACGCTTGTGCGCCCAGCAGCCAGGCGAGCAGTCCCTTTTGAGCATGCAACCGATTTCCTGCCTCCTGGACGATTGCGCTCTGTGGTCCATCGATCACTTCCGCGGCAACTTCTTCGCCGCGCCGGGCTGGAAGGCAATGCAGAAAGCACGCGTCCTTGTCGGCGTGCTTCATCAGTGCCGCGCTCACTTGGTAATCCGCGAAAGCAACCACGCGCTCTTGGTGCTCAGCTTCCTGCCCCATGCTGGCCCAAACATCAGTATAGACAGCGGCGGCTCCCTTGACGGCCTCGACGGGATCAGTCGTTTCGACCATTTTGAGATCGGGAAGCTCCGTCTTTAGTGTCGAGCGAAATTTCGCGTCGAACTGATACCGTTTGGGGGAAGCAATCGCAAATTCGACTCCGAGTTTTCCACAAGCGACTGCCAAGCTTCTTGCGACATTGTTAGCGTCGCCCACATATGCCAATCTCAATCCCGACAACGATCCGTGAACTTCACGGATCGTGTAAAGATCGGCGAGTGCCTGGCAGGGATGCGACGTGTCGGTCAAGCCATTGATGATCGAGCAAGTGCAATGTTTCGCCAGTTCCTCGACCTTGGCGTGCGAGTTGGAACGGCAGACAACGGCGTCGACGTATTGCCCGAGCACTTGGCCAAAGTCTGCCATCGATTCGCGCTCGCCCCAACCGACGTCCTTACCTAGGAACAGACTGCTGCCGCCTAGATTCGCTATCGCGGTCTCAAAGCTGACGCGGGTTCGTAGCGACTGCTTCTCGAACAGCAGGGCCAGGACGCGACCTGGGAACAGCGGCTCGCGGACGCCTTGCTGAAACTTGCTCTTTAGGTCTTCGGTGATTGCGAAGATTCGCTCAATCTCTTTTGATGTCAGTTCGAATAGCGTTAGCACATGTCGCATCGTTGCGATCCTCTCTACGGAGTTCTCGGTCGCCAGCGGAGCACGCCTACTCGGCGGCGAGGGACTTCAATACGTCTTCCAGGATTTTGCAACCCTCTTCTGCCTGTTCCATCGTCAAGTTCATGGCCGGTAATAGGCGAATCACTCGGCCTTGTGTGCAATTCACCAACAACTTGCGTTCCAGGCATTTTTGCACGACCGGTGCGCCGTCTACGGTCAGCTCCACTCCAACCATTACGCCCAAGACTCGGACCTCCTGAATGATATTGCACTCCTGCTGTAATTGCTCGAAGCGAGTTCGGAAGTAGTCGCCAAGTTGCTTCGCGCTCGCGAGCAAATTGTCTTCTTCCATCGTTTGCAGCGTTGCAATCCCAGCGACGGACGCAATGGGATTTCCGCCAAACGTCGCGGCGTGCGTTCCGGGGCGGAGACTGGGAGCGATCTCGGTCGTCGTCAACATAGCGCCCCCGGCGATTCCACCACAGACCGCTTTCGCCAGCGTCATCACATCCGGTGTGACGCCAAAATGCTGATATGCGAACCAGTGTCCGGTTCGTCCACAACCGGTTTGCACTTCGTCAAAGATTAGCACCAATCCATTTTCGTTGGCTAGTTTTCGGAGGCCTTCGAGAAAGCCGGCGGGCGGAATGCGAACTCCACCTTCGCCTTGAATCGGCTCGACCATGATCGCGCAAGTTTCCTCGTCGATCAGTTGTTCAACGGCCGCGAGATCCCCGTATGGAGCGTAGTTGAAGCCCGCGACCAGCGGGCCCAGGCCTTCGTGATATTTCGGTTGAGCGGTAGCGGTGAGAGAACCCAGGGTCCGACCGTGGAACCCACCCTCGAACGTGATGATCTTGTAGCGTTCTTTTGGCGTGTGGAGACGAGCGAGCTTGATCGCGGCCTCGTTCGCCTCCGTTCCCGAATTGCAGAAGAAGGCTTGCCCTCCAAAACTTCGCTCGGAAAGCTCCTTTGCCCACAGTCCCTGTGCCTCCATGTGCCATGTGTTGGGAACGTGAATCAATTTTGCGACTTGGTCCTGAACCGCTTTAACGACCTTTGGCGGACAATGTCCCAGCAGATTGCATCCCCAACCTGGAAACAAATCCAGATAGCGGTTGTCTTCGCTGTCCCACACGACCGAGCCCTCACCGCGGACGAGATTTACCGGATACCGACCATAATTCGCAATGACATACTTTTTGAATAGCTCGATCGTGTCGTTCGAATTCATGAGGTCCTCACACGGTGCTAAAGCGGTGATTGGTTGACTAATGGAAAGTAGTGCTGACAGGAAACGAGAAGATCGGGTTCGGGTCGAGTTGAAAGACGCGGAGCATTATTGTTGGACGAGCTGGGTACCAACGCCGGTCGTTGTGTAGATTTCGAGGAGCAGGGAATGACGAATGCGGCCATCGATGATGTGGATCTTGCGGACGCCTTTGTCGAGTGTATCCAGGCACGCTTCGACTTTCGGGATCATACCCCGATCAATGGCGCCTGAGGAAATGAGCTCACGAGCCTGGCTGGCGGTCAAGCTATGGATCAAGGTGGCGGGATCGTCTTTGTCCGCGCGGACGCCGTTGACATCGCTCATGAAGACGAGCTTTTCCGCACCCAACGCTTGCGCGACGGCCGTCGCCGCCGTGTCCGCGTTAACATTCAGCTTGTGGCCTTGATCATCCAGACACATTGATGGAATCACGGGCACCTGCCCTGCGTAGCAGAGATTGTCGATCGTCAGGCGGTCGACGCGAGTCACGCGTCCCACGTGCCCGAGGTCGATTGGTCCGTCATCGCTATCGAGTTGTAGCCTCTCGCCGAACAAGACGTTGGTTGTTTTGAAGTTCAGGTTCATGGCGCGGCCTTCGAGCTTCTCGATCTCGGCGGTCAGACGCTCGTTGACCTCAACCGCGAGGGCTTGTTCGACGATGGCCAGCGTCGCGTCGTCTGTGTAGCGGCGTCCTTGTACAAAGCGGGGAGGGATGCCTGCCTCGTCCATGGCTCGATTGATTGCCGGCCCACCGCCGTGAACGATCACCGGTCGCATGCCCACCGATTCCATAAAGACGATGTCGAGCAACACGTGTTGCAACGCGTTGGCATCGTCCATAAAGCTGCCGCCCAGCTTGATGACAGTCACCTTGTCGCGGAACCGGCGTATCCAGCCGAGGGCTTCGATCAGCGTATCGGCTTTGGCAATCGCTTCATCCAAGAGACACTTCCCCCGTGAAGGCGCTTCCCAGCTGACATAGCTAGGAGCAGGAAAACCGCGTATTTTATGGGTCGAATCGGAAAGGTGTCAACGACGCGAAAGCGTCGAGGGCAATTGAGCATATACGGCGTGGGACGTATTAAGCCTCAGGAAACTTCGGAGGTCGGTCCGGTCCGTGTGCTCCTGGTCTCAATTCACATGTGAAAGGGGGCTTTGGCGAGCTGACCCTTCCCCCCTCTACGCCAGCTTGCCAAGCCCGTAGAATACCCAACACGATCGCCCCTTCAACCCTTCCTGACGCAGGTTCTATGTCCGGCTATAACCTCACGCATCTCAAGCAGTTAGAGGCCGAGAGCATCCACATCATCCGCGAGGTCGCTGCGGAGTTTCACAACCCGGTGATGCTGTATTCCGTCGGAAAGGACTCGTCGGTCATGGTGCGATTGGCCCAGAAGGCGTTTTATCCTGCCAAACCGCCGTTTCCCTTGATGCACGTCGACACGACTTGGAAGTTTAGCGAGATGATTCAGTTCCGCGAGGAATACGCTCGCAAGGAATTGGGTCTCGACGTCATCGTCTACATCAACGAAGAAGGCAAGAAGCTGGGTCTCCACCCGCTCGATGACAGCGCAAAGCACACGGAGGTGATGAAGACCGACGGGCTCAAGCAAGCGCTCGATAAGTATGCCTTCGATGCGGCATTTGGTGGCGCTCGGCGCGATGAAGAGAAGTCGCGAGCTAAGGAACGAGTCTTTTCATTCCGCGACACACACCACCGCTGGGATCCGAAGAATCAGCGGCCCGAGTTGTGGAATCTCTATAACGCTCGCGTAAACAAGGGCGAAAGCATTCGCGTTTTCCCGCTCTCGAATTGGACGGAATTGGATGTGTGGCAATACATCCACTTGGAGCAAATTCCCATCGTTCCGCTGTATTATGCCAAGGAGCGACCCGTCGTTGAACGCGGCGGCACGCTAATCCTGGTAGATGACGATCGACTGAAGCTAAATCCGGGAGAAGTGCCGGAAATGCGAAAAGTGCGATTTCGGACTTTGGGTTGCTACCCACTCTCCGGTGCCGTCGATTCGAATGCCACTACACTGCCCCAAATTATCCAAGAGATGTTGCTCTGCACAACTTCGGAACGACAAGGTCGCTTGATCGACCAAGACGAAGGCGGAGCCGGCATGGAAGAAAAGAAGAAGAGAGGATATTTCTAATTTCAGGATGGGGATTTCAGTTAGTGGGAGTGGATTGAAACGGCAGATCTCGACGAGTTGGACGCGTCTATCGACGGGAGCGACAAACCCGTCGCGTCCTCAGTGGCTTCGGTAAATTCGGCGAAGTCCGATGAGCCCAATACATCTTAAAAAATCTGAACTCTGAAATCAAAAATATCATGTCGCACCAGTCCGATCTTATCGCTACCGACATAGATGCCTATTTGGCTCAGCACGAGAAAAAAGAACTGCTTCGGTTTCTGACCTGTGGTAGCGTCGATGACGGCAAGAGCACGCTGATTGGCCGGCTGTTTTACGATGCCAAGTTGATCTATGAAGATACGCTCAAGACTCTTGAAAAGGATTCGGCGACTCACGGCACGACCGGCGGTGGCTTTGATCCAGCCTTGTTTACCGATGGTTTGAAGGCCGAACGCGAGCAAGGAATTACAATCGACGTGGCATATCGATACTTCTCGACAGCCAAACGCAAATTCATCATCGCCGATACGCCGGGGCACGAGCAGTACACCCGAAACATGGCGACAGGCGCATCCACCTGCGACCTTGCCATTATTCTGGTGGACGCTCGACACGGTGTAGTTCGGCAAACCAAACGGCACAGCTTCATTGTGTCATTGCTAGGTATCAAGCACGTGCTCGTCGCTGTGAACAAGATGGACCTCGTAGACTACAGCGAGGAAGTCTATGACCAGATTCGCAGTGACTACAAGGACTTCGTTGCTCGGTTGGATATCCCGGACTTACACTTTTTGCCGATTTCGGCCCTGCTCGGTGATAACATCGTCGATGCAAGCAAGAACATGCCTTGGTATCAAGGCACAACCATGATGAGCTTTCTCGACTCGGTATACATCGGATCGGATCGCAACTTGGAAGACTTTCGATTTCCCGTTCAGTACGTCAACAGGCCGCACCTCAATTTTCGCGGCTTCTGCGGGACGATTGCATCAGGCATCGTTCGGCAAGGCGACGAAGTCATGGCGTTGCCGTCGCGTAAGAAGAGCCGCGTGAAGTCGATCGTCACCTTTGATGGCGATTTGAAGGAAGCTTTTACTCCTCAATCCGTCACCCTCACACTGGAAGACGAGATCGACGTCAGCCGCGGCGATATGATCGTTCGTCCCGGCAATGTGCCGCGGCTGGAGCAGAAATTCGACGCGATGGTTGTCTGGATGCACGACGACCAAATGGTGCCGGGCAAGACTTATATCTTCAAGCAAGCGACCAAAAGCGTCACGGGCACTATCAGTACGATGCGTTACCAGATCGATGTGAACACGCTGCATCGGCAAGACGCTCCGACGCTGAAGTTGAATGAGATTGGAAGATGCAGCGTGTCGTTGAGCGAACCTGTTTGCTTCGACGGCTATCGGCGAAATCGGACGACAGGTGCGTTTATCATCGTGGATCGCATTAGTAATGCGACGCTCGCGGCGGGTATGATCCTCAATCGTAGCACGGGCGAAGACCGTCACGATCACTGGGATGATGCGCCGCAAAGCGAAACGCTGAGTACTGAGATCAGTGCGGTCTCGTCGGAAGAACGCTCGGCAAGGTTCGGCCAGACGCCGGTCACGATTTTGCTGACCGGATTAACCGGAGCGGGAAAGACAACAATTGCGTATGCGCTCGAGCGCCGGTTATTCGATATGGGGCGGGCCGCGACCGTACTCGATGGCCAGAATATGCGACGAGGCATCAGCCGTGATCTAGGGTTCGGGGCGGACGATCGTTCGGAGAACTTGCGCCGCAGCGCGGAAGTTGCCAAGCTGATCAATGATGCTGGACTGATCTGTATCGGGGCATTTGTGGCGCCCAACGAAGAAGTTCGCCAAAAGGCCGCAGAAGTCGTCGGAACGGATCGCTTTCTGGTTGTGTACCTATCGGCACCTGTCGAGGTTTGCCGACAACGTGACACGGATGGACATTATCCGCTGGCCGACTCCGGTGAACTTGCGAATTTCCCGGGTGTTTCGTCGCCTTACGAGACACCCGCCGCGCCGCACCTGGTACTTCCCACGCACGAAATGCCAGTCAACGAATGTGTCGATGCGATTTTGCAGCTACTCGAAGAACGAGGCATGGTTTCTTAGCTCTCGTTGCTGCGCGAGGTTGAACGAATCGGTGGAGGGCGGGACGGTTACTCGAACGCAAGGTTCACGGACTTTAGCGTCATCAATCGTTGCGACGGCTTGCTCTTGGCGCGGACGGCGAGCGTATGGACCCCGCTGCTAGGAACTGCGATGAAGTATTCATCTGTAACGACTTCGCCTGTGCCACGAACGTCGCAAACTTTTTCCTGATCGCCGATCGCGATCACAAATGAACCACCGTCTGCTTCTACCCGAGCAGCATACGTCACGCGAACTTGAAAAACGCCCTGCGGTGGTAACTTGACCACTTTGAATGCCCAACTGACCCAGTCGTCCATCGATTCCCACGCATCGATCACATCGACGTTTCCGGAAATCGCCAGACCAATCGACGGACCATGCAATTGGGCGAAGCTCGCATCGAGATTGATGCTGCCGTTCGCTTCCTGATAGAGCAAGATCGGCTCGCTTTCCTCGTAGTTTAAGTCATCAAGCGTTGAGGCACCAATCTGCGGTGATTGCCAATCGTCCGCTTGCATCTCACGTTGTTTCGCCATTCGCAGGCGATAGGCGACAGTGGAAACTGTTACCAACAGGAGCACGAATGCGATGACTCCGGAAACAAACCATAAGTTCGAACCGGATTGCTCTTCGAACTCTTCCTCAAAATCTTCCGAGGAATCGTCAACAACGACTTCGAGATCCTGTGAGTTTATCGTGAAGGGGGCGATCGCGATCTGCCCGATCGGCGGCGGTGCATCCGGTGTGAAAAATACCGCCTGCAGAACTTGGTCGTAACTAGCCTTAGAACCTGGATTCAGCAGGCACACCTTGGCAGCAGCCAGCTCATTTAACAGCTTTTGCGTGTAGACCGCGCGCCGACCGGTCTGATGCGACCGGACGTGCAACATGCGATGGTCCGCCGCGGCTGCAATCACCGTCGGATCGTCTTCGAAACGCCGAACTCCGAGTAAGCGGTAATGATCGACTGGCATTTCGTGCGGTTCGATGCCAAGCCACTCGCGGTACGGTTCGAACGGTTCAGTCATCGACGTAGCCAGGACCAACTAATGGGCGACACAAGCTTTCCCTCAATCCGACGCTTTCCAGGCGGCACTCGGTGGCCGACTCGTCAGAACTCTACATTAACCACCCAGCCGCGGGCGGCTCAATGGGCGGCATTACGCGGCGATAGTCGATACTGCGGCGCTGGTGTAAGATACTTGGCGGCCAGGGACCGATAATTTGGGGAGGAAAATGCTAGTTGCAGTCTGTGGTTGGGGCTTCTAAATTGGGAACTTGTCTCTTAGCTCGAAAGTTTTGCTGCCAGTCACGCGGTTCACATTTAGTATCTCTTTGTGTGAACCTTAGCGACTGACGTCCCATGAATTCAAGGAGATGATTATGTTGCGTCTATTGAAATCCGGTCGCTGGGGATTGCTGTTCTGTGGCTTGGCGGTCGGAGCCGCAGTTGGGGCGATCGTCGCTGTCCAGTTTTCCAGCCCGCGATTTCAACTGCCGACAACGCTGCTAAACGCGTCGTCGACTCACGGCGGGACAACCATGGCGATAGCAACAGGTCCCATCCAAGATGGGGTCGAAGGCTTCTTTGTGCTCGATTTCATCACGGGCGAGTTGACTTGCTCGGTGCTGAACCCACGAACCGGGGCAATGGGCGGCGCCTATCGCGCGAATGTCGTAGCGGATTTGGGTGTTGAGCAAGGCAAGCAACCGCAATACCTCATGGTAACCGGAGCGGCAAACTTTCGGACGCAAGGCGGTAACATTGCACCGGCTGAGAGTGTCGTTTACGTCGCAGATGCAAACACCGGCCGCTATGTTGCCTATTGGCTGCCTTGGAATCGGCAAGCGGCTCAGTACAATTTTGCACAGGCAAGCCCCATGATGGTGTTGGGCACTGGTTCCGCTCGAAATATTCAAGTCGAATAGCTGCGCACGATCGCGACATATTCATGAATATCTTATTTAACGGCGAGTCTCGCCAAGTTCGCGACGAGATCACAATCGCGGAATTGCTGGAAGATTCGAAGCTCGACCCGCGCCGTGTGGCCGTCGAAGTGAATCTCGAGCTGGCCCCGCGGGATCGTCACGGCGAAACGATACTACAAGAAGGTGACCAGCTCGAAGTAGTAACGCTGGTCGGAGGAGGTTGAAAAATCGTGGCCACGGACGCCCAAACGGAGTCGCTCCAAACGGAAAACGCAGACGATGCATTCTGGATTGGTAAGCACGTTTTCAAGAATCGATTGATTGTTGGCACCGGCAAGTACGAAACTTTCGACTTGATGCGCGAGGCGTTGGACGTGTCGCGGACGGAGTGCATAACGGTCGCGGTTCGCCGAGAACGGTTGTACGACGGTGACGGCAAGAACATTCTGGACTACATCGATCTGGATCGTTACACGCTGCTGCCGAATACCGCTGGGTGCTTTAACGCGAAAGATGCAATTCGGACGGCGCGGCTCGGCCGCGAGATTCTTCGCGGGCTCGAAAATCCTGGGGCGGATTGGGTCAAGCTCGAGGTGCTCGGAGACAGCAAGACATTATTGCCAGATCCAATTGCGACGCTGGAGGCGACCGAGCAGTTGGTTGCGGAAGGATTTCAGGTCCTTTGCTATACAAACGACGATCCCGTAACTGCACAGCGTTTAAAGCGCGCCGGAGCAACCGCCGTGATGCCCGCTGGCAGTCCGATTGGCTCGGGACAGGGTGTGCTGAATCCGAACAACATCCGCATTTGCCTGGAGTATCTGAAAGACGATGATCCAGATTATCCCGTGATTATCGACGCCGGAGTTGGTACGGCGAGCGATATTACTTTCGCTATGGAGCTCGGTGTGGACGCGATTCTGCTGAACACGGGTATCGCGCACGCTCGTGATCCTGTGAAGATGGCTCGTGCTATGAACGCAGCCTGTGAGGCGGGCCGGTTGGCCTACCAAGCAGGACGAATTCCAAAACGCCTCTACGCCACCGCGAGCAGTCCTGAAGACGGTGTTATCGCGAGTCGCCCCTGGTAATCATCTGACTCCAGTCGAGTCCGCTATGGCCGAGAAATCGCCAGATGCTGTCGAAGTGCAGCCTGTAAGGACTCCTGCGTCCGATTCTCGTCCTCCGCAGCTGGTCTCGTGGTGTGGACGGATCGCCGGTCCCTTGCTCGCGTTGTTCGTTTACTCCTATCTCGGCTCGCTCGACGCGTTAACACCCGAGGCCACCAAAACCGGTGCCATCGCGACATTGATGGCAATTTGGTGGATGACCGAGGCGATCCCGCTGCCGGTCACTTCGATGTTGCCGCTAGTATTGTTTCCCTTGTGTGGCATCCTTGATCTTTCGGCAGCCGCTCCGTCCTATGCGAACAAATATATTTTTCTGTTTATGGGCGGTTTCATGATCGCGCGAGCGGTTGAGAAGTGGAATCTGCATCGACGAATTGCCTTGCTGACGGTGTCACTCGTAGGGACTCAGCCGTCTCGCTTGGTGGCCGGGTTTATGCTGGCGACTGCCGGCCTGAGTATGTGGATCAGCAACACGGCTTCGACGGTGATGATGTTGCCGATCGGATTGAGCCTGGTAACCTTGCTGAGCGAACACCTTCATCAAGCCGACCAAGAATCGCACGGAATTCGAAAGAGCGTTGGCGGAGCCGGGGAAAATTTCGCGACGTGCATGATGCTGGGAATTGCCTATGCAGCCAGCATCGGAGGACTTGCCACACTGGTCGGGACACCGACGAATCTTTTTCTGGCGGGTTTTGCCGACGAGAAACATATCACGATTGGGTTCGGGCGCTGGATGCTGTTTGCGACTCCGCTCGCGCTCATGCTACTCGCTGCTACGTGGATGTTGTTGACGAAAGCAGTCTTTCCGATTCGTGTTAAGCAGCTCGATGGAAGTCGTGCGCTGATCCAAACGGAACTCGACAAGATGGGCCGAGTGTCGCGAGGCGAGTGGATCGTGCTCGTTGTCTTTGGGTTGACTGCGTTTGCATGGGTCGTTCGCGAACCGGTGACCAACGCTCAATGGCTCGTCGAGTTGCTGCCTGCCATCGCCAAGGTGGATGATACCGTGATTGCGTTAGTCGGTATGATCTCGCTTTTTTTGATCCCGGTCGACTTGCACAAAGGCCGCGCGGCGCTGGATTGGGAGACGGCTGTAAATATTCCCTGGGGTGTGTTGCTCCTATTCGGCGGCGGTTTTTGCTTGGCCGAGGCGGTTGCCGACAGTGGACTGGCAGAATGGATCGGGACGAGAGTCGAGGTCTTGGACCTATCCAAGATCGCGCTCATGATCGCCGTCGTCACCTTGGTCGTATTCCTGACCGAGTTGACGAGCAATACGCCGACCGCAGCAACATTCCTACCGATATTGTACGGAGTCGCTCAGGGTATGAATGTCGATCCGATGTTATTACTTGTTCCGGCAACGCTCGCAGCAACTTGCGCGTTCATGCTGCCCGTCGCAACGCCACCAAACGCGATCGTATTTGGAAGCGGGCATATTGCGATCGGCTCAATGGTCAAAGCCGGTCTATGGCTAAATCTGTTATCGATAGCTTTGATCTCGCTGTGGATGTGGCTGGTCGGCACGCGTGTTTTCGGCATGACGCAATAGCACCTTCGTTGACAGGGCTCAACGCTTCCGCCCGGTTCACAGGGTAGCAATCGCTCGATCAAGCCGGCTCAGTGCTTCGTCCACATCGGCATCCTGCATCGCGGCACAGAATCCATGGTGGACCGCGCCACCGCCGTAGTCGTGGAAGTAAACGCCGTTCGAGATTGCGGCTGCAATGAATCGCAGCATCATCTCCCGGTCGTGCTTCTTAGAATCCGCATAGTCTCGTATTTCGTGCTCGATTCCGAAGTAGATCCCAAATCGCGCTCCCAGTCCTTGTATCCGGCCGGGCACTCCGTGCTTCTGAAAGAGATCTCTCAGCCCGGAATAAAGTCGATCGGAGATCGCATCAATGCCGTGGTAAAATCCTGGCTCGCGAAAGGCACGAATCGCGGCTCCAGCCGCTGCCACGGACACGGGATGTCCGTTGTATGTCCCGCTGTGCTGGCAATCACCTTCCGGCATCAGTCTTCGCATGATCTCCGCACGCCCTCCAAAGACGCTGATTGGATATCCGCCACCAACTGCCTTTCCGATCGTGCAGAGATCGGGGGTCACGCCGAGATGCTCTTGAGCGCCGCCGGCACACATGCGAAATGCGCTCAAGATCTCATCAAAGATCAGCAGCGAACCATGCTCGGTCGTCAGCCGTCGCATTGCAGAGACGAATTCATCGGTCGGCAGTACACAACCTGCGTTGTAGTACACGGCTTCGCAAATCACTGCCGCAATCTCATCACCTTGTTGCTTGAACGCTTGTTCGAGCAAATCGGGACGATTGTACGGAATCTGAATCAAGTGTTGATCGATGCCCGGCGTCACACCGGTCGAAATGGGAGCTAACGCGGGGTTCAACTGCCCCAGCGCGCCCGCCGCCGCCCACATGACTTGATCGTGATAGCCGTGAAAATTACCCTCGAATCGCACGAGCTTGGTTCGCCCAGTGAAAGCACGTGCCAGTCGGATGCAGTGCATGGTTGCTTCGGTTCCGGACCCTGTGAGACGTACGCGTTCCAGGCACGGAACGGTTTCGCACAGCAACTCGGCCAGTTCGGCGTGCAACTCGTTCTCGTACGAACAAGCGGCACCTCGCGCGAGCGTTCGGTCGACGGCCTCACGAATCCTCGTATCACCGTGGCCCAGCAGTGTCGCGCCATGGCTGCAACACAGATCGATATATTCGCGTCCATCTAAATCCCACAAACGACAACCGTCCGCGCGATCAAAGAGCATCGCGTGGCCAAGGGCTTGATTGACTCGCGTCGAAGAGGACACCCCACCTGCCAACGAGTTACAGGCCCGTTTATATTGTTCAACGACACGGTTCATGCGGAGTCTCCGATTCTGCGATGTCCAGAAAGCTGACAGTATAGCCCTCGAATCCAATCGACTCATCCCAACGGAACCAGTAAATGAGCGACAAATCGAAAGTATTTGTAACCCGAGAAATCCCCGCCGCCGGTCTGCAAAAGGTGGTTGCTGCCTGTAATGCCGATGTCTGGCCCGAACACTTGCCACCTTCGCGAGAAGTTCTGCTGCAGCGAATCGCTGGTTGCGAGGGCGTGTTGTCGCTGTTGACCGAGCGGGTTGATGCCGAGTTCATGGACGCGGCCGGACCGCAACTTAAGGTGATCAGCAATTTCGCCGTTGGATTCAACAATATCGATATCGCCGAAGCAACTCGTCGCGGAATTCGTGTCGGCAATACGCCCGATGTATTGACCGACGCGACGGCTGACATGGCATTTGCATTGTTAATGTCGGCTTCACGACGAATCGTCGAAGGCCAAGACTATATTCGCGCGGGGAAGTGGCAGACTTGGGAACCGCTCGGTCATATTGGCGTTGATCTGATTGGCCGAACTGTCGGGATCGTCGGCATGGGACGCATTGGTTTTGCGATGGCAAAGCGTTGCCATGGCGGCTTTGGAATGAAGGTGCTCTATCACGACAAGTATCGCAACGAAGCTGCCGAAAAGGAGCTGGGTGCTAAGCAAGTCGATGCGGACACTTTGTTCAAAGAGTCCGACTTCGTGTCCGTTCATACCGACTTGAACGAGACAACCAAAGGGATGTTCAATGCCGCGGCATTCCGAAAAATGAAGAATACAGCCGTATTCATCAACAGTGCTCGTGGACCGATTCACAATCAGAAAGACCTTTACGACGCATTGAAAAGTGGCGAAATCTTCGCCGCCGGGCTGGATGTTACCGACCCCGAGCCGATTCCAATGGACGATCCGCTGCTGACGCTGCCGAATTGCGTGATTGCTCCGCACATTGCCAGCGCAACGGTATCGAGCCGAAACGGCATGGCCGAAATCGCAGCCGACAATCTGATCGCAGGATTGAAAGGTGAACCACTTCGATGTTGGGTGAATCGAGAGTAGGATAGCTGGGAGCGGTCCGTTTTTTGGCTGACCGCCGAACGCCGACTGCCGAACGCTCAATACAGCCATGCAAATCGATTCCGTCGTCGAATACTTGGACAGCCCCGCAAAGTCGCATGACTGGCTGCGAGCGATGGGTATCGACGATGTTCCCCGCGCCCATCGCAATCTGGTATCGATGGCCGATACGGGAGTAACACTCGACTTGCTGGCTATCGTCTGGGGACAACTCAGCGAACACATGCCGCGAGTCAGTGACCCGGACGCTGTGTTAAACAGCTTGGAGCGGTTTATATCAGCTTCACGCAGCCCCCTAGCGCTGGCCTCGCTTTTCGATCGCGACCGAGAATCGCTGCCATCCCTGCTCCAGATCTTTTCGGCAAGCCAATATCTGAGCGATTTGCTGATTCGAGATCCTGAGAGCTATGACTTGCTGCGATTGACGGAGGGTCAGCCAGTCTCGCGCGAAGTGCTGATTAACGAAATCTGCAGCGAAGTCAAAATGCTGAGCGGTGACGAATCCGTGATGGAAGCACTACGACGATTTAAAAGACGCGAGACGTTGCGAATTGCGTATGGAGACATCATTCGCAAGCAGCGTATCGAAACCGTCACGCGACAGATTTCGTTTTTGGCGGACGCAATCTGCGAGGCGGCTTTGCAAGCGGCTCTGCGGCGCGACAAAGGCAAACGGGGTGCCCCGAAACGGTCGGATGGCGAAGCAGCTCGATTCGTGATTTTGGCCCTTGGAAAACTCGGCGGCATCGAACTGAATTATTCGAGCGATATCGATCTGGTGATGTTGTATGAAGGTGAAGGTCGAACCGAGGGTGGGCAATCGGTAAGCAATCAGGAGTTCTTCGAGCGACTCGTGGGGACGATCAGGAAGTTCATCGGCGAACCAACCGACTTAGGCGCCGCTTATCGCGTTGATCTGCGGTTGCGACCTGATGGAAGTCAAGGTCCTGTGGCAACAACTGTGGACGCTGCGCTCCGCTACTACGATACCAAGGGGCGAACTTGGGAGCGTCAGGCCTTCGTAAAGGCACGCGCAATTGCGGGTGACTTAGAACTCGGGCAGCACTTCCTCAAGAGGCTCGAGCCGTGGATCTACCGACGCTACCTGACGCGTGCAGATATCACCGGTATTAAGGCGTTGAAACGCAGAATTGAACAGCGGTCGCGTCGCGAGGGTACCGACTCGCGAAACGTAAAGACTGGTGCCGGCGGAATTCGTGACATCGAGTTTGTCATCCAATTCCTCCAACTGCTTAATGGTGGCGACTTGGCGGAGATTCGCGTCGGAAATACGCTCGCCGCAATCGGTGCCCTTGAACAAGCCGGTTGCCTGACGATGCAAGAGCGAACGATTTTGGAGCAGAATTACGAATTCCTTCGGAATGTCGAACATCGGCTGCAAATCATGTTCGATCTGCAAACTCATTCGCTTCCCGTGTCAGAAGCAGAATTGCGGCGGCTCGCAATTCGCATGTCCTACGTTGACAACGAATCAGCCTCCGCGCTCACCCAGATGAAGACGGACTTGACAACAAAGACCGAACTGAATCGAAAGATCCTCGATCACTTGTTGCATGATGCCTTTGGCGAAGATAGCGATAGCGATCCCGAGACGGACCTCGTGCTGGACCCCTCGCCGCTCGAACAAACCGTGCGAGATGTCTTGGGACGTTATCGGTTTGCCGATGTGTTCGAGGCCCACAAGATTCTAAGCACACTAGCAACTGAGAAAATCTCCTTTCTCTCAACGCGTCGCTGCCGACACTTTCTTGCATCGATTGCGCCGCGACTGCTGCGGGCGATCGCGGCAACTCCCGATCCCGATGCAACCTTGGTGAATCTCAGCAAGGTTAGCGATTCACTCGGAGGCAAGGGTGTTTTATGGGAGCTGTTCAGCTTCAACCCACCGTCGTTGAAGCTCTATGTACAACTGTGTGCATCGAGCTCGTACCTGTCGGGCTTGTTGACCAGCAATCCCGGCATGATCGACGAGTTGATGGACTCACTGATATTGGATCGCTTGCCGACACTTGACTCGCTGCGTGGGACACTCGGGGACCTGAGTCGTGGCGCCGTGGATGTCGAACCTATTTTGCAGAGCTTCAAACACTCGCAGCACTTGCGAGTCGGTGTGCGCGATATCCTGAATCGCGACGATATTCAGGCGACGCATCGTGCTTTGTCGGATATCGCGGAAGTCTGCCTGTCTGAGATCACTCGCCGCGAGTACGCACAGCTCGTTGCCAAGCACGGCGAGCCGACGATTCGCGACGGCGAACGTGCGGGCCAGCCTTGTTCGCTCGTTGTTCTGGCCCTGGGAAAACTCGGTGGTCGCGAGCCCAATTATCACAGCGATTTGGACATCGTCTTTCTCTACGAAGCCGACGGCATGACAAAGGCAGCTCACGCGTCTCGCCGTGATAAGACGACTACTAATCAACATTTTTTCGGCCAACTCGCCCAACGGATTATCAAGGTTGTGACGCAACTTGGACCGCAGGGCCGATTGTATGAGCTGGATGCGCGTCTGCGTCCAAACGGCAAGAGCGGAAGCCTCGCATTGTCGCTTGACGAGTTCGGTCGCTATTTCGAGAGCGGTCAAGCGCAACTGTGGGAACGCCAATCCCTCTGTAAGGCTCGTCCAATTTATGGCACCGAGCGTGCCAAGAATCTTGCGATGCAAACTGTCAGGCGTTGCATCGTCGAACCGCCGTGGTCCGTCGAGAACGTCGAACAGATTCGTGTCATGCGACACAAATTGCAAGAGACCGCGACACCGAGAAACTTAAAACGCGGCCCCGGTGGTACGGTCGACATCGAGTTCATTGTGCAAATGACTCAGTTGCGCCACGCAGCCGTCTCACCTGATGTCCTGGTGCCGGGAACGCTTGACGCCATCACCGCGTTAAGGGAACTGGGTTACCTGCCCGAAGAACTGGCCGAATATCTAAGCAAGTCGTATCGCTTCCTTCGCAGTGTCGAGTCGGGGTTGCGGTTGATGAACACGACCGCTCGACATGACTTGCCACGCGACCAGCAAGAACTTGACAAGCTGTCCTACTTGCTCGGTTACGAGAGCGCCCGTTCGCTGTTAGACGATTGCCGCGAGTACACTCGTGAGAATCGCAAACGGTTCCAACGCGTGTTTGGCGATGCCTTAAGTTGAACGAAAGACGGCTCGCGCCCGGCGACTAATCCGAATCCGATTGCACAGGCAGTTGGTCACCGCTGTGATTTCCGTCGCGGATCTCGAACCTTCCGAACCATTCTTGGCTGTGGCCCGGTTTGTCGCCGGGAAAATCGAGAGAGATTGACCTTGGTCCTGCCGAACCAGCGTTGCTTTGACGAGCAATGTTCGGAGTCTCTGCCATCACTCAGTCTTTGCCGATTGCAAAACGCCAGTCAGTCCGACTGCTTGTACGAGTTTGAGGTGCGGTTTGATTCTTGGTTCGTTCAAGCCCCCACCTCCCGACGAGCGACTTCCACATCGCCTCGTGTGCGATAATCTCCGATTCAGCTTGCTCGGCCAAGGAAATGAGTTTGTTGGCAGTTGGCGCGCTCGCTGATCGTTCCGGCGCAGCACGGCGTAACTGATCTCGGCACGAAAAGGTGGCCGTCCCCCACACATCGCGTTCTTGACGCTGCCCAGACTGAACAGATCACCGCGCTGATCGACAGCTTCGCCGCAGGCTTGTTCGGGCAACATGTAAGCGGAAAAAAGCCCCGTGACAAACGTAGCCGTCACCTTTTTAGTGGCGAACTCCGATCAGCGATCCGTCGATTGATCCCCCATGACTCCCGCACGTGGATAAGCAGATACTGTGTCCCAGGCCAGCTTCTGCAGTATGGCTTGATGGGCGCTGTCGAGTCCTTGAGGGGGGACGTTCAAACCTTCTGGACTGTGCCGGTAGATAGCCGCAAAGTTGCAGTACGCAACCAACGCCTGAATGTGCGGGCCGCCGTGTCCAATTGGGTCGCGGAACAGCTCGGATTGCTTGGTCACGCCCGGATACTTGCCTGCGACAATCATTGCCCGGAGCTTCACGACGGCGTCGCCCGCCGGGACGATGAAGACAGCCTGTCGCCCGTGTTTCATATTCAGATCGTCGATTTGGGCTTCCAGTTGGGTACGCCATTCATCAACTGCACCTTGCAAGTCGTCGATCGTCATGGCGTCGCGTTCGATGTTGTTGCGAATGCGGTGTTCGCCGGGAACATCGAAGGGAAACCAGGATGCTTGGACTAGCAGCCGCAGGTTTGGATTATGCTTCAAACCAAGTTCTGTGAAATTCGTGATGCCTTCGTCGGGGATCGTTACATGAGCAGCCATCGTGAATACATCAACTTCGCCCGTGGCGAGTGCTGCCTTTGCTTTGTTTTTCTCGTCGGCGAGGTCCCAATGTTGGATTACGCGTGAACCGCCGATGCCCTGCGTCCCCACCAGCTTGTGGCCTTGGATGCCGGCCGCTTCAACCAACTGTTCGACGCGAGGCGGCACAAACATGTGAAAGCTGTGCCCGGTATAGAAGACTCGTTGGCCTTTGGGTACCGCGGATGTATCGTCGCCAACGACAAGATTTGCCGTGAAAAATACAGCGATCACCGCGCAGTAAATCGCCTTGGACCAGCGTGGCATATCGGGGCGAGGGCTCGTTGGCATGTAAGACTCCAGGAGAGAAGGATCTTGCTGAGAAAATGGTTGTCGTAGTATACCGTGCGGTGGAGTTGGCTTGGCAAGCACCGTTCAAATCCCAGCGAAGCTACGAAACTGTTGCCGTGAGGCGCGGGCCGAATTCATTCCTACTGCGTCAACCGTCCTACTGCGCCAACCGTGCGCGAGACACTCGCAAAACTCGAACGAAATCATGCACAGCTGTATCAAGGCGTCGGTGACGTAATCTGGGTGATCAATGCCCGGGCACCAAAAAAGGACGGTTCGTCGCGGAAGTATCAAAGCGACGACGGAAGTTAGCGTTGCGGAACCCGTTCGGGTCGCGAGTTGCAATGCGTCTTGCTGGAACTTATTCTAAGCAGCGGATCGAGACGCCATCGTAGCGGTGTCTCATCGAAGGGCTTAAGAGGGAGGACTCCGTGCCATGGCGCAGAACGGTGGTGGGCGCTCGTCGATTTTGTCGTTGCCGAACTTGCTGATCCTGGTACTAATGGCGACCGGATTGGCTGTCTATCGCCCTCCGTTGCAAGCACCGCGATTTGCAACAAGCGAAACGGCGAGCGGCACATCGGCCAGCTCCGAAACGACGACAGAATCTAATCCGCACAACTCTGCCGAAGTACCGTTGTGGCAAGATCCGTTTTTGGCAGCGGCACGATTTGAGAATCCTCCGGCGGGCGACTCCGGGACCAAAGGTAAAAACTCCGGGACCAGAGGTGAAAACTCCGGGAGCAAGAATGACACCCCCGAGAACAAAGGCGACACCCCCGAGAACGACGGTGATGACTGTGAGGACGAGGGTGATGATGACAAGAATCGCCCATGGGCACAACTGTGGGCTCCTAGTCGCCTAAGTGATTCGAACCGCCGGGTGATGTTGGTTATGACCCCCGCCGCGAGCACGCAAGAGGGCGTCGAATTCCGACTGCGTTCCCGTCAGGCAGTCATTGGGGCTCTTCGCTCCGAAGGTTTTACACCCGCGCATGCTGGAATCATTTTTCACGTTGCAGCGACGCAACGGGATCTATCACTGGCGGACCCGTGGGAATCAAATCGATTTTCCGATCAGACCTCGTTGACGGGGTGGCCGATAGCGACAGCGACGAGTTACGTTCAACAAGTCAGTCAGGCAGGATTCGGTTCGCCAGCTGGGACAGTAGACGAGCCGTCGGGAATCGTAGTATTGCCTTACGAGTGGTACCAGCGGGACGAAGTTCGGCAACGTGCTGGATACGTCAATGGACTTTCTCACGTTCTGGTTGTGTGGTTGCCCGAGGGCAAGTTTGGGAGCCAAAATCTCGCGGCCCTTGAAAGTATCATGAACGGGTTTCAAGACGGGATTGAAATCGCGCACGCCAAGAAGTTGTCTGATCCATCGCTCCCTGTCGTAGATCCGAGTGCGAGCAACCTTACTGGCCTTCAAGAGGTGCCAGTGGTAATCACTAGCGATCTCCCGGAAAGAGATCCCAAAGCCGAGACGTTGTTCGCCTTGATCGGACCAACGAGTTCGACAACGCTCAGCGCGATGTATAAGGAAGCTGCGGAACGAAATTTAAAAAGTAGCCGCTTTGCACGTGGAGGGCAGCTGAGTATCTATGTCACGACACCATCAACGGAGACATTCTTCACGACGTCATTCGAGAACGCTGTGGGATGTTCGTCGCTCGGTGCACTAGACGACTCATTCGCAGAGACCTTCCATGAAAGCGTCGGCCTTCGACGTTTCTTTCGCGTTTGTGAAACCGATGACGTTGTGGCGGGAGGGCTCGTGGAAGAGCTCGAAACGCGAGGTTTGAATATTATCCCCACCAGCGCCGATTGGAAAATCTCTCAGTCCAATCACGACGAGCAGCGGTTAGACAATGTTGCGTTGATTTGTGAGCATGAAACCCTGTTCGGTCGTGCATTCGCTCAGACATTCAGCGCGGCGATGTGGCATCGGGCCGAAGGCGATGCACAATCCTACCGCGAACGTGATGGACTGTGGCGTCAGTCGCATGCCTCGCTCCCTCCGAACCTTCACGTTTATTTTTATCCGCGAGGACTCAAGGACCAAGCGTCGCAGCAACAGAGCGAGAATAACATGGCTTCCGTTGCTCCGTCAGATTCCACGCTATCCCCACAGATGCCGGAGCCGCCCGAGGGACTCAGCCAACTCGACTACATCCGGCGACTCGCCAACTCGCTGTCGCTGGAGTATCGCCGGGCCGGGCGGTATCGCTTGCGCGCGATCGGGATCGTGGGAACGGATGTTTACGACAAGATGCTCTTGCTTCAAGCGCTGAGAGCAGAGTTTCCTGACATGTTGTTCTTCACGACGGATCTGGACGCGAGGCTGCTGCACTTCAACAACTTTCACTTCACGCGTAACCTTATCGTGGGCTCCAGTTACGGTCTTACGCTACGCGATCGATATCAACGTACGAGCGGCATCGCCGCGTTTCGTGACAGCGGACAAACTGCGGCGTATGTAGCCTGTCGGCTGGCGATCAGCGCGGATCACAGCAACGTCCGCTCCGCTTCTTCGGTCAACCCTGACGAGTTGGGGGTGATTCTTCCCGAACAAGTTCGCAAGAGCATTCGTGCGCCATTGCTGTTCGAAGTGGGACGTGAAGTCGCAGCCACACTCTCGCCGTTGTCGCAAGATGCGGACAGCCTCCACCCGGCTCCGTTCCGTGCTGTGAATGCCTCGAACGCGTTTCTCACTTTTATTGCGGTAACCCTGTTTCTGGCGATGGCCGTCTATGTCTTTCCACCGATTCGTAATCGAATCTCGTCGATGGCGTACGCCGCACTTGAGCCCTTTGGCTGGCGACCAGCGAACGATCCTTTGCACCAAGTCATTGCCCGGCCGGAATGGCACCAGCGACTTCGAGACCGACGCAAATACTTGCTATGGGCCGTCGGCGGAATCGGATTCCTGACAAGTCTCGCTTTGGCCGTAGCAATCTATCATTCCCACTTTGGCGGTGGTGAGCCGTTCGCCATAACCGCCGGGTACAGTACATGGCCCTCGATCATCATCAATCAAATAGCATTTGTGCTGACGCTGTTCTTCTTCGTCGAAGCCTGGTACACAATTCGATATACCGAGTGCCGACTGGATCATGAATTTCACTTGCACGGCGAGCGGGTTGCTTCGCGCGCGGGATTCCTGCTGCCGCTCTCAGTATGGTGGCCGGGCTTACAAAATGGACAAGTGTCGATCGACCGCCTGTGGGAACAGTGCAAGAGCCTTGGCAGCCTTCCCAATCGTTTGACGCGCGTGGGTATCATGTTTATTACGCTTTCGGCGTTTTGGGCCACGATGTATCTTCTGTACGGAGATGCCAACGATCCCCTGCGAGGCGCGGTCAATCTGTTTTGGGGCCGCGTCATGTCAAATGCGGCCCTCGCGCTGCTGGCCTTGTTGACGCTGATTGTTGTCGACGCGACGACGCTGGTTCTGATGTTCGTCCGCAATCTGGCGAGTCATGAAAGCGTGTACAAACCGGTCGTCCTGCGGCATCTCTGGAATGTCCATTTTGTCGAGAACGCGGAACCTGCCGGCACTCGAGCGAAAGCGGTGCCCGACGCCAAGCTGAAACAGGTAGTGCCATTCGCAGACATCTCGATTATCGGCGAACTGACAAATTCCGTATATCAGATCATTCTCTATCCTTTCATCGTTCTGACTCTGATGATTCTAGCGAGATCTGGGATATTCGATCACTTTGCGTGGTCAAAACTCATGCTCACTGTTTACGGCATGTTGTTTGGCTATGCGATCTGGTGCGCCATCGTGCTGCAACGCACTGCCGAGCGGACGCGGGGACGAGCAATCGAATCGCTACAACGAAAGTTGGATGCCGTTCGTCTGGGCGACTCTGCACGTGACAAGGAGGCTGCGCCCGTCTACGAAGCTGCCATACGACAAACTCAAAATGTAAGCCACGGTGCGTTCATGTCGTTCGTCGATAACCCGCTTCTACGAGCCGTCCTGCTACCGACCGGCGGCACGACCTTGATGGCGTTGCTTCAGTACCTCACTTCGGCTGGCTAGCTCGATAGCCCATCGGAACCGTTTGCCGCCGCATGACGATGGTCGATTGATTCTGTTTCAAGTGACGCCGCCAGTCTTAACGCTTGCGGGCACGGACTAAATCGCCCGGCGAGTGTTCGTTGTGGACGCGCAGCACACCGACCGTGCGGCCAACCGCAGCCGTGCATTCGCCACGACGAGCCGCGAATAGCTTGGCATCCTCGCAATGTGTGTTTGGAGGACGCTAGGAAGAGTACCGGACAACTGGGGGAACGGACCGTGTGTCCGACTGTGTGCCATAACGAGCATCGGCACGCACCCTGGGCAATTAGACGGATCTGCTACCAACTTTCTGTTATTTCATTTACACTAGCCCATTGTGACTAGGTGAAAGGCATTCACCGAACTTCGCGACAGGGTGGCCAGTTGTGAAATATTCTCGAGTTTTTTGGAAGACGGGTAGAACATTTTGGCGGCACAAGCAGGCTAATCGCCGCACTCGACGACAAGCGTTGCTGGAGTCTCTCGAGCCGCGGATGATGCTGGCGGCGGATTGGCAGAATCCGGTTGTCTCATTGGATGTGAACAACGACTATGCCATCTCGCCCATAGATGCATTAATCCCCATCAATTACATCATCGAACATGGGAGCGGTCCGCTCGTCGCGCCTCGTCAGCCCGATGAACCGTTTCGCGACGTCAGCGGCGACAAATTCATTTCGCCGATCGATGCTTTGCAAGTGATTAATGCGATCCTTGAGGGGTTTCGGCTTCCCATTACGCTAAATGATCCCGGTGCGATTGCTAGTCAAAAGTCGATCACCATCGGACTGGGACAAGATGCCGGTTCGCGCACTTACCGATTCGAACTGGATGCGAACTTTGATAACAGCGATACCTCGGCTGCTTTGGAAGACACGCTTGCCGTTTACTTGGTCGATAAAGATGATCCAACAACCACGCTGCTCGACCGAGGTGTGAACGGAACGTCGCTCTTCGCTGTATCCGGAGCCAAAGTCGACTTCCTGCCAGGTGTCGTTCGATTCGATGGCCGAATTGTCGAAATCGATTTAACGTCGCTGGAAGGTCGGGATAACGCACAACTCGTGTTTCAGACGCTGAATAGCGATGCGGACAACGGCACGCACTTCGTGGTCCGGCCCGTTAGTAACGAAGTTGATCCCGAAGGGTTGCTAACACCAACATTTGACGTTGCCAAGACGTATTCGAATGCTGGCGGTTCACTTGACTTCGCGGCGCTCACGATGAATTCCGATCTGGAACTCGTTGTCTCGAATGTGCGTTACGACGGGTCAAGTGGTGAGTATCGAGCTGACGTACAAGTCCACAACAACGGCACACCGACTGGGCGCGATGTTGCCGTCGAGTTTACGGGCTTGCCCGCGGAGGTCTCGTTGCGAAACTCCACGGCGACGAGCCCAGGCGGCAATCCGTATATTTCGTTCCGCGACGCAATCCGAGCGGGCGGCCTCGATCGTGGAGCCACGAGCGACGCGATTGAAGTTGTCTTCGATGTGGTCAACAACACACGATTTGCTTGGACCGTCGACTTGTGGAGCGGCCAGCCAAATCGACCTCCCGTGTTCGAGCCAATTGCCCCAGTCATCGTGACTGTGGGAGATGCCATCGACATTGCCCTCTCCGCAACAGACCCCGACGGCGATCCGGTGTCGTTCATGCTCACGCCCACCGGGAACATGCCGACACTGACACTCAACGCCAACGGCTCGCTCCGCGTGACTCCCACGCCCGGCGACATTGGTAGCTATTCCTTCGACCTTCACGCATCCGACGGACGATCGAAGACGACACAAACGATCGATGTCACGGTGGCCGACGATACTGGCATTTCGACTCGTATCAGCGGGCAAGTGCTGGATGTCGACGGCGAGCCTTTGGTGGCTGTGCCAATCGAAATCGCGGGTTTTAGTGCGGTGACGGACGACGACGGTCGATTCACGATCACCTTGCCGACGATGACCGTGCCCACGGAAGCGTTCAACATCGCGATCCCCATGGGCGATCCCATACTCGATCCGTTCAACACGGGGGAACAAGAGATTCCATTTCGCCGCGCCCGCTATGACGTCACGACCGGCGACAGCGTGTTCAACCCACGCCAGCATCCGAATCTGGTCACCAGCTTCATCGACGCCAGCATGGTGTACGGCAGTGACGACGCACGAGCCGCGGCATTGCGGACGTTTACGAATGGCACGCTGAAGACGAGCGACGGTGATCTGCTTCCGCTGAACAATGCGGCCACCTTCCCTGACGGAACGCTGGAGAACGACAACGCGGGGCGGCTCGATCCGGCAACGCTGTTCGCGGCGGGCGATGTGCGGGCGAATGAGAACGTGGCGTTGCTGTCGCTGCAAACACTGTTGGTGCGCGAACATAATCGCTTGGCAAGCGAGATCAAAGCCGCCAACTCGTCCTTCAACGATGAAGAAATCTATCAGCAAGCTCGCCGGATGGTCGGCGCGATCATCCAGCACATCACGTACAACGAATACCTACCAATGCTGTTGGGCGAAGGAGCGATTCCGTCTTTCACCAGCTATGATCCGAACATTGATCCGGGCATCAGCGCCATCTTCTCCACGGCAGCGTTTCGGTTGGGTCACACACAATTGTTTGATCAAATCCTGCGGCTGGATGAAAACGGCGATTCGCTTCCCGGCGGCTCATTGCCATTGGCCAATGCATTCTTCACGCCCGAGCCGATCAAGGCTGACGGAATCGAGCCCTACTTGCGCGGCTTGGCGGCATCGGTCGCCCAAGATGCGGACGTACACGTGATTGACGCCGTCCGCAACTTCCTGTTCGGTCCACCTGGTGCGGGCGGCATGGACCTGGCAGCTATGAATATCCAACGGGGCCGCGATCTGGGCCTACCCAGTTACAACCAGGCTCGTCTCGACTTCGACCTGCCCGCCGTGACCAGCTTTTCTCAAATCTCTTCCGACGCCGCCGCCCAATCCGCGTTGCAAACGGCTTATGGGACGGTCGACAAAGTGGATGTGTTTGTCTGCGGGATCGCCGAAGATCACGTTGCCGGCTCGATGGTTGGCCCTTTGTTCCGCGCCATCTTGGTCGATCAATTCACGCGCACGCGCGACGGCGATCGTTTCTGGTACGAGAACGAACAATTCACAGCCACCGAACTGCAAACAATCCGCGCCACAACGCTAACCGATCTGATCGAACGAAACACGGACATCACGAGTTTACCCGCGAGTGTCTTCACAACGGGCACGGTTCCCGCCAGACCTGCCACAGGCGGCTCGGCGACCGATGGCGTCACGTCGGACTATCGCAGCGCGGACGGATCGGGAAATAACGTCGCGCATGCGGATTTCGGCAGCACCGGGACAAACCTGATTGAGAACTTTACTCGGGACTATAGCGACGGCATTGCCACACCCGCAGGTAGCGACCGCCCGAATGCTCGCACGATCAGCAACACGGTTCACAATCAAGATACCGACTACGCCAACACAGCCGGCGCGACCGGCTTCCTCGTCTTCTGGGGCCAATTCCTCGACCACGATCTCGACCTCACCCCCGGTGGCGTTTCCGACACGATCAAGATTCTTGGCAACCAACGACCAGTCTCCGGCAACGACGTCTATCCATTTGTCTCTGAACGACTCCCATTGATGTTTGATCATGCCGTCTATCCCGGCGTCGATAACGTGATCGACCGACCGATCTACCTCCCCAAACTCGATCCTGGCACCACCATCGATCCCGCTCAAGACACGATGGTCCACGCCGCCAACATCCTCGACGCCTCCGTAATGGTCGCCGCCCATAGTCTCCTGACCCGTGAGGGCAACGAGTTCACCGGCGAGCTAAGTATTACCGAGGTTCCGCCCGATCTGACGCCCGCAGTATTACCTGATGGCGTCTTTCCCGACTTGGTCTTCACCATCCAACCCGCCAATATGGTCTTCACGGAACCGGCACCGATCACGTTGCCCAATCGGACTGGCTGGGAACCTGGCACCCTGATGGACCTGTGGTCGATTAATCCTGTCACGGGAGAATTTGACGTCGTCGGAACGGCGATGGTGAGTGAAGACGGCTCTCGGGTTGAGACGATCGAAGGTGGTCTCCGCAATACCAGTTGGGGCTTCGTCACCATACTGGATCTCACCGACACACAATTCCAAACCGATCAACCGGTATGCGAACACAGTCAATGTCGCCAACCATCGGCATCCACGACGGACATGTTCACCGGGGGTGTGACAGAATCGCACTCCTTTGCCAGCTATACATCACAAGGACAGAATCGCAATCTGAATCTGGTTTTCAACTCGCTGCACGCCGACGTGCGACCCATCGTGCAATTCACCTCCACGCTTCGATGCGTCCAAGTGCGTGGTAGCACCGGTCCGACATCACAACAATTGTCGGCATCGCTTTTCGTTTCCAGCGGAGCGACCGAGTCCTTTCTATCGTCAGGAACGTGGAACCTACCAGCGTGTGGATCAGGCAATTTTGTTCAGCGCGGTGGATCAATCGTCGCGGATATGCAGCGGTTTCAGTCGGGACAGTATCGCTTCCGCTTGGAAACGAGCGTCATGGGGAGAAGCATTGGAGGCAGGCCATCCGGGCGAGGAAGTGAGGAAGACGGAACCATAGTCCTGATTAACTTGGCCGACAGCTACTTCGGCAGCGGCTGGGATTTAATGGGCCTGCAGTACATCATCGAGAACAACGATGGATCGATACTGTTAGTAGATGGCGACGGCGCCATTCTGCGGTTCGACGCGCCGCCGGCGCCGGGCGAGCCTTTTGTTTCGCCCGCCGGGGATTTCTCGCGAATGGAGCGTTTGGCCGATGGCACCTATCGGAGAACACTCAAAGATCAGATGGTCTATCAATTCAACTCTTCCAACAAGCTGGCCTACGAGCGGGATCGTAACGGCAATACAACCGAATACCGATACGACGCGGTCGGACGATTGGTGGATATTGTCGACCCGGTGCAACTCACGACTCACTTTTCATATGTGGACGGAATGTTGTCGGCGGTAACGGATCCCTATGGTCGCATGACGAGATTCGAGCACGATACGTTCGGCAACCTGACCCGAATTGTTGATCCTGACGAGGCCGTTACCGCTTGGGAATACGACAGCTACCATCATCCCATCAGCATGACCGATCCTAATGGCAATCGTGGCGAGGACGCCTACGGACCAACGGGCCGCATTGTCGAAGTGTCGTTCCCGGATGGGTCGAGGGCGACCATTCAGCCCTCTCAATCGAGCCACGCGTACATCCCCGGTTTTGATCCGCCGACAGCATCCGAGGGCGAGCGGGTCGCCACATATGTCGACTCACGAGGCAACGTGCTCCAATTCACGCTCGACGCCCTAGGCCAACCGACGGCGATCAGCGACAGCCTGGGGCCTGTCGCCACCATGGTGCGCAACTCGGATAACCTGGTCGTGCAACGCACCGACGCACGGGGTAATTTGACTTTGTTCGACTACGACGACCGCGGCAACGTCATTCGCGTGACCGATCCGATCTCCGGAATAGCCGTGGAGCCGACTGCCGTCTGGATCGGCGACGGTAGCGGTGATTGGAATGAACCTAGCAACTGGAGTACAGGTGCGATTCCCGGCCCCGACGACGATGTTCTGATTGCGGTCACCAACGCTGACGCCGAGATTGTCATCGCGAATCTTCCCGCGCAAGTCCACTCGCTGACCAGCTACGAACGTTTGCGGATCGAAGGAACGACGCTGACATTGACAGGGGCGTCGCAATTGCTGAACCAGGTGACGGTCGCTTTAGACGCCACACTGATCGCTCGGGGCGCCGACGCCGAAATTTCCTTGCCTGCGATACAGTCCGCCGGCGGCAACTTCCGAGCAGAGCAAGCGGGCATTGTGCATCTGCCGCTCTTAACGTCGCTCACGGAAGGGTCGCTCGTCGCGGAGTCTGGTGGCGCCATTGATGCACCGGCTGTCGTGTCACTACTTGGCTCCCAAGTCAGTATCGGCGCGAACTCACATGTTTCGATCGAACAACTGACGTCAATCCTCTTCAGTACCGTGTCGCTGGAATCTGCTTCCGTTTCGTTTTCCAATATCGTCACGCTGGACGACAGTACGATCGAACTTCGAGGTACTGCCTCTGCCAGCTTTCCAGCACTGACGTCGAGCGAACGCACGACTTTGGACATCGCGGACGAATCACAAGTGACATTGGACGAAGTGGTCAGGTTCATCGACGGGACGCTACGACTGGCATCTGGTGGTGGCGCAATTTTCCCCAAGGTCACGGACATCACAGGTTCCTCGATCTTTGTGACCGGCCAAGGAACGTCGTTCAACTTGCCGACGGGTATCACGAACTATGGCGCGGGATCGACAAGCGTCGATCGTTACTTCCAGGCAGAAGACGGAGGTGAATTGGATCTGAATGCACTGTCGACGATCTCGGAAAATGATGCGGGCTACACGCTGTGGTTCGTGGCGACTAATGGTGGAACGGTGAACGCACCCAGCATCACGTCGCTGGCGATTGCTCGCCTTGCCGTGCAGGCGGAAGGCTCCGGGAGTCTCGTGGACTTGTCCAACCTTACGACTTGGGATAGCCCGAATGCCAGCGACGCCGTTTCCTCGCTAACGAGTCTCAACAGCGGCACGATCGATCTGAGTCGCTTGACGTCATTCAGCAATGCCCAACTCAACATATTGCCCGGCGGTTCGATCACGACACCGAGTCTCACAGACATTACCGGATCATCGATCCTCGTACGCGGCCAGGGGACGACGTTCGCGTTGCCGACGGCAATCACCAATTACGATGCTGGCGCGAGCGCCAAGCACCGTTACTTTCAGGTAGAAGAAGGCGGCCAGTTAGATCTCGGTTCATTGTCCACTCTTACGGCTAACGCGAGCGGTTACGCCACGAACTTCAATGCGTATTCGGGCGGTACGATCTTACTACCACACATTGTGACATTGAGGGACAACAGTGTCAGTGTCTTGGCCGAAGGGGATGGAAGCCACATCGACCTTTCTGGGCTTATAACCTGGCAAAGTAATGGTCCCGCCTCTTACCTTGTGAGCCGCGATGGAGCCATTATCAACACGCCCCACTTAACTGACCTTGAGCAAGTCAGTACGACGATTGCCGGAAATGCCGTGCTCGATCTCAGTAGCCTGACAGCGCTGACAGATTCCGCTTTATACCTACAGACCGGTAGCGCAGTTTCGTTGCCTGCCCTCACAGATATTACTGGCTCGTCGATTTTTGCCCGAGGCCAAGGGACGACGGTTACTCTGCCGACCGCGATCACTAGCTATCACGCTGGCACGACAGGCGGATATCGTTATTTCCAAGCCGAGGAAGGCGGAATGCTGGATTTGAGTTCGCTTTCGTCACTGATCGCGAATACGTCTGGTTGGTCGACGCTGATTTACACCTACACCGGTGGCACGGTCCTGCTGCCCAACATCACGTCACTTAGCGGTAACAGCGTCGTTGTCCACGCCGAAGGGGACGGCAGCCACATTGACCTGTCGAGCTTGGCAACCTGGCAAGGCCAATTCCCCAACGGCAATGGGTCGTCCCTCGAAGGGCTCCCCGGAGCAACGATCGATTTATCGAGCTTAACCATGTTGTCCGAAGTGACTGCGAATCTCGCCGCTCCGTCGGTGACCCCAGTCGACAAGATCACACATTGGACAAACAGTAGCCTTTCTTTCAGCGGTGGCGTCTTTGATGTTTCCGGGCTCGTGGACATTACCGGCTCGTCGATTTTTGCCCGAGGCCAAGGGACGACGGTTACTCTGCCGACCGCGATCACTAGCTATCACGCTGGCACGACAGGCGGATATCGTTATTTCCAAGCCGAGGAAGGCGGAATGCTGGATTTGAGTTCGCTTTCGTCACTGATCGCGAATACGTCTGGTTGGTCGACGCTGATTTACACCTACACCGGTGGCACGGTCCTGCTGCCCAACATCACGTCACTTAGCGGTAACAGCGTCGTTGTCCACGCCGAAGGGGATGGTAGCCACATTGACCTGTCGGGCCTGGCGACGTGGCAAGGCCAATTCCCCAACGGCAGTGGGTCCACCTTAGAAGGACTCCCCGGAGCAACTATCGATTTATCGAGCTTAACCATGTTGTCCGAAGTGACTGCGAATCTCGCCGCTCCGTCGGTGACCCCAGTCGACAAGATCACACATTGGACAAACAGTAGCCTTTCTTTCAGCGGTGGCGTCTTTGATGTTTCCGGGCTCGTGGACATTACCGACTCGTCGATTTTTGCCCGAGGCCAAGGGACGACGGTTACTCTGCCGACCGCGATCACTAGCTATCACGCTGGCACGACAGGCGGATATCGTTATTTCCAAGCCGAGGAAGGCGGACTGCTGGATTTGAGTTCGCTTTCGTCACTGATCGCGAATACGTCTGGTTGGTCGACGCTGGTTTACACCTACACCGGTGGCACGGTCCTGCTGCCCAACATCACGTCACTTAGCGGTAACAGCGTCGTTGTCCACGCCGAAGGGGACGGCAGCCATATCGATCTCTCGGGGCTCACGACTTGGCAAAGCGATGGCGCGGCGTCGTATCTCGAAGGGCACGCCGGCGCTACGATTGACTTGTCCAGCTTAACAACATTGTCAACGGTTCACGCGATTCTTACGGCCCCGTCGGTGCTCCCA
This sequence comes from Planctomycetaceae bacterium, assembly GCA_020638995.1. GTDB lineage: Bacteria > Planctomycetota > Planctomycetia > Pirellulales > Pirellulaceae. The sequence continues at coordinate 390,853 of JACKHM010000004.1, read as the reverse complement.
GTCGACAAGATCACACATTGGACAAACAGCAGCCTTTCCTTCAGCGGTGGCGTCTTTGATGTTTCCAGCCTTTCGGACGCCAATGATACAAACTTCACGATCGATGCCGCTCAGATCAACGCGCCGCTGCTGACCAACGTCGGCGGCGGAGTCATCACGCTAGTGAACGGTGGCGTGTTGAACGCTCCAATGCTGCCGGGCTTTGGTGCCAATGGCGAAGGGGCAGCGGGCGAGGCCCTTGACTTTGGCCAGGCGCCCATGCAACCGTCAACTGGGTCGGAAGCGGAGGGGCCGCCGCCTCTTTTGACACCCGCCGCGCGACCAGCCACCTACGCTTACGATGCCGTATTCAGCCAGTTGGCCAGCGAGGTCGATGAACTCGGACGCACGACGCTCTACGAGATTGATCCCGCCAATGGAAACACCCTGGAAGTCCGGCGGATCGTTGGACAAAACGATTTGCTGAGCGACGAAACCGACGATCAGGTCACCAGTTTCACCTACACCGATCACGGCTTGGTCGACACCATGACCGATCCGTTGGGACGGATCACGGACTGGGACTACGACGCCTTCGACCGAATCATTCAAGTCATCGTAGCCAAAGGGACTCCCGACGAAGCGGTGATGCATACGGAGTACGACCAGTTCGGTAATGTATCCGCCGAGATCGACGCCAACGGCAACCGCACCAAGTACGAATACGACGCCCGCGACCGGTTGACGTTGGTGCGCGACGCCGTGGGGAATGAAACACGGTATCGCTACGATCGCTCCGGCAATCTCGTGGAAATGACCGACGCCCGAGGCAACCTCTGGAAGTATGCGTATGACCAGCGAAATCGCATGATCCAAATGACCGATCCTCAGAACAATGTCACGCGTTACAAGTACAACCTCGGCGGCGACCTGATCAGCATGACCGACCCACTGGGACACACGACGACGTACGAATACGACGTGCGCGGACGACAAATTAAGTCCAAGGATCCGGACGGGGGCATCATTTACTATCAGTACGACTTGGACAACAACCTGACTGCGCTGACTGATCCCATCGGGAACACAACCCGCTTTACCTACGACGCGCGCAGCCGCCAGACATCGGAAATCGATCCGCTGGGAAATGCCATCCAATACCAGTACGACGCGGCGGACAACTTGATTCGCAAAACCGATCGATTGATGCGAGTGACCGATTACCAGTACGACGAACTCGACCGGCTCGTCACCGAGACTTGGCTCGGAGGCGGCAACGAAATCACGTACTCCTACGACTTGGCCGACAATCTGCTCAACGTGAAAGACGTCTTCAGCGAGTTGACCTACACCTACGATGCCCAGGACCGCATGATCACGGTCGACAACGGCGGCACCCCCGGCGCGCCGCATGTCGTCTTGACTTACACCCACGATCCGGTCGGCAACGTCACTTCAGTGACCGACGTCATCGAAGGGAACCCCGGTGCCACAACCAGCTACCAATACGACGACCTCAACCGCCTCAGCATCCTCACCCAAACCGCCGCTCCCGGTGCCGTTGGCACGGACAATGTCCCGTTGCCTTCAGACAAGCGTGTCGACTTCACGTACAACCCGCTCAGCCAATACGACCACATTCGCCGCTACAGCGATTTGACCGGCACGAACTTAGTCATCGACACTGCCTACGCGTACGACAACATTAGCCGCCTGCAAAGCATCGACCACCTGAACTCCGCCAACGATGCCGTCTCCTTCTTCCACTACCAGTACGACGCTGCCAGCCGCATCACGCAGATCACCGACGTCGACGGCGTCACCACCTACGGCTACGACAACCGCGACGAACTCACCTCAGCCGATCACACGGACCCGAACAACCCCGACGAGTTCTACAACTACGACGCCAACGGCAATCGACTTGAATCGCATCTTCATGGCGACGACTACGTCACCGGTCCCGCCAATCGATTGATTTCTGACGGAACGTACAACTACGAGTACGACGCCGAAGGGAACACGATCAAGCGCACTCGGATCGCCGGAACGGAAGCCGACGGCAGCACGACGCGCGAATTCACCTGGGACTTTCGCAACCGATTGACCGCCGTCATCGACAAGCTGCCCGACGGCACACGCACGCAAGAAGTCCGCTTCGCCTACGACGCTCTCGACCGCCGGATTTTCAAGTCGGTCGACAGCAACCCGACGGACGCGGTCGATGCAGTGATCACGAATTATGCCTACGACCGAGAAGACGTGCTGCTAGACTTTGCGGATAGCGACGGCTCTGGTCCCCAGAAATTGAATTTGGTAGAACGTTACTTGCACGGGCGTGGAATCGATCAAGTGTTGGCTCAAGACGGCGGTGCCACGAATAGGCGATGGCATCTGACGGACCATCTCGGCACGGTGGGCGATCTCCTGAACGACGGCGGCGTAGTCGTCAACCACATCGAATACGACTCATTCGGAAAGGTGGTATCCGAGACTAACACAGCGGTGCGTTCGCGGTATCGTTTCACGGGACGAGAATTCAATTTTTCTGCGGCGCTATACTACTATCGGTCCCGGAGCTACGACGCCACTCAAGGGACCTTTCTTTCGGAAGACGTGATTCGTTTAGCTAGTAACGACTCGAATCTCTTTCGCTACGTTCGGAACAGTCCAACGATATCAAACGATCCCTTTGGATACGAAGGCGAATCAGTTTGCGTTTTGAAGTGTCTAGGTATTGCTGCAACTTACAGCGGAACTTCTGCAGTTCCCACGGCAATCGCCGGCTATGTGGGTGGGAAAGCTGTTGCCAAAAAAGTGGCTACAAAAGTCGGATCGGCAGCAGCAAAAAAAATAGTTACATCTCTGGGTGGACCAATTGGAGTATGCGCATCCTTGGCCGACGATATTGCGGTTCCTGCGGTGTGCATATTGGATTGCTACGGACTGCTTCCTGATTTGCCTGCAATTTCGTGGCCACCCACGGATCCAAGATATCCAACATATGGGTTTGGGAATTCAGACAGGCCATTGCCAAGCCCGCTTGGTCCGCGATTCGTCCAATAATTGCAGTCAAGCCAGAAGAATGCAGCGAGATAGATCAAAGGGGTCGACAGATCAAAGGGGTCGACAGATCAAAGGGGTCAGACAGATCAAAGGGGTCAGACAGTTGCATCAAGATGCCTTTGATGGTGCGAGATGGTTGGGGCATCGCGTCTTCTTTGCGGATGGCTCCAGTTTCTCGATGCCGGATACGCCGCCGCTGCAAGCTCACTTTGGCCAGCCCGGGTCGGGTGGCACGCCCTGAGTCCTCGAAGGGCGTGGCTGAACTGCGAGTCACGTTGCCCTGCTCGCTCAAGTCAAGTGGGTCATGCTCCGCATGACAGGATTCGGGTCGGGTGGCACGCCCTGAGTCTTCGAAGGGCGTGGCTGTACTGCGAGTCACGTCGTCCTGCTCGCCCAAGCTTACACAACGCTCCCACGCCCATCGCTGCGCTTTGGGCGTGCCACACAATGAGCTGTTACCGACCGAATTGCCGTCGCACTTTTGACCGAATTGTGACTGTAGAGATTTCGGTCGGGTGGCACGCCCTGAGTCTGCGAAGGGCGTGGCTGAACTGTGAGTCACGTCGCCCTGCTCGCTCAAGCTTACACAACGCTTCCACGCCCATCGTTACACTCTGGGCGTGCCACACAACAAGCAAATTCTGATAGGCTGGTGCAATCCGGGTCGGGTGGCACGCCCTGAGTCTGCGAAGGGCGTGGCTGAACTGCGAGTCACGTTGCCCTGCTCGCTCAAGCTTACACAACGCTTCCACGCCCATCGCTACGCTCTGTGCGTGCCACACAACAAGCAAATTCTGATAGGCTGGTGCAATCCGGCGTGAATGTTCCTGGTTGAGTCGAATGCGATGCGAATCTACGACCATGCCAATGACAAGAGTTACTTTCAGAAGCGTCGGCGTCGCTACGATGATGAATGCGACGCACGCGAATTCACATTCTCTTGTTACCATCGCTTTCAGTTCCTCAACCGAGATCGCACCAGGGAATGGTTCATCGAATCTTTGGATTCCGCACGCAAGAAACATCGCTTCGACCTCTGGGCGTATGTGATCATGCCCGAGCACGTGCATCTGCTACTTTCTCCACGCGAGCCCGGCATAAAAATGGGATCGATCGTCGGAGGAATCAAAGAGCAAGTTGCTCGCAAGGCGATCCGCTACCTCAAGGAACATTCGCCTCAGTGGTTGGATCGCATTACCGTCAGTGAAGGCAAACGGACGCGGCGCAGATTCTGGCAACCCGGCGGCGGCTTCGATCGAAACGCCTACGAAATCGAAACGATTCACCACATGATCGAATACATTCACGCAAATCCCGTCCGGCGTGGACTCGTCGCACGAGCAGAAGACTGGCGTTGGTCCAGTGCCGCTTGGTATGCCGGGAATCGCGACGTGCCCATCGAAATCGATCGTACGATTCCCATGCACCACGATGTCGTGCATGAGTAATCCATTGTGCTGTGTGTGGCACGCCCTGAGTCTGAGAAGGGCATGGCTGAACTGCGAGTCACGTTGTCTTGCACGCTCAAGCTTACAGAGCGATTCCACGCCCAGCGCTGCGCTTTGGGCGTGCCACACAATAAGCAACTTCTGAGTGAATGGTGGCCACATCAAAGTGTCGGGTCGGGTGGCACGCCCTGAGTCTGCAAAGGGCGTGGCTGAACTGCGAGACACGTTTCCTGTTCGGTGAGGTGTATCCAACGTTCCCACGCCCATCACTGCTTTCTGAGCGTGCCACACAACAAGCAACTTCTGATTGAATGGTGGCCACATCAAAGTGTCCGTTGGGTGGCACGCCCTGAGTCCTCGAAGGGCGTGGCTGAACTGCAAGTCACGTTATCCTGTTCGGTGAGGTGTATTCAACGCCCCCACGCCCATCGCTGCGCTCTGGGCGTGCCACACAATAGGCTACTTTCAGACGCGTCGGCGTCGCTACGATGACGAACGCGACGCACGTGAATTTGCCTTGTCCTGGTACCATCGCGATCAGTCCCTTAACAGCCGCAGGACACCGTGGTCCGCTGTGGACCTTCGTTGTCCATGGCCGCGAACCAGCGCAACGGCCCGATCGCCGGATAGCATTGACGGATTCCGAGCTACAAACCAAGCACGCCATCCTGGTAGGATATCAATCCGGCGTTTCGCCCATTCACGATCGGCTCGCCGCAACGTATTCGAAGCCGGAAGAACTCTTCTGGTCAGTACCTTTGGATGATATGTAACCTGCCAACATTAGCGCGGTGTGAATTCAGCGAGAGTTCGCCGCGGCAAAGAACTGAATCGCCATGAATCCATTCACGAAGTTGTTGACCATCCCGCTGGTTTCGACACTGGTGAGTATCGGGCCGATGTCGGGGTTCGGCTTCGCCGCCGAAGTCTGGCATTTTCTGGATGCGTGGCACTTTCACAAGCTGGATGGACTTGAACTGTGCCAGGGACAGCCGGTCTGGTTAAAAGACAAAACATTCTTGGACCCGGTGCGTGAGGATCTTGATGCGCAGCTCAACTCGTGGACGACGGTTTGGCGGGACGAGGCAAGCGGCAAGTGGCGGATGGTCTATTCGGCGAAGTGGCGTCCGGCGACGCTGCTTGTGGCGGAAAACGAGAACGGGCTGGATTGGCGGCCACTGCCATGTCCCGACATTCAACCGGATGGCGGCAAGATTGCGCCGAATCATGTCTTCACGCTGATCGACGGCAGTGTCGGCGGAGCGTATGTCGATCCCGAAGCGAAGGACGGTTATCGATTCAAGATGTTTGCGCATCGTATGGGCAAGGCCGTGATCGAAGACGCTCGCCGTGATCCCAAACATCCGCAACACGAGGAAGCGTCACAGCCGGAGCCGTTCGAGCATCTGGCGGACGAACTCACGCTCGTCAGCAAGGACGGGCTGCATTGGAACGCTCGACACGACTATGACTGGGGCAAGCGTGCTTGGCATCCGGAACCACCGCTGTTTGGTTTCTGGCACGAGCAAGAGAAGCGGCACTTTATGTCCGTGCGTCCTGGCTGGGGCGACCGGCGAGTTTGTCTTCAAGACACGCTCGACTTCAAATCGTGGAGCGGCCCGCAACCGCTGTTGCAGCCTGATCCGCAAGACGGGCTCGTCGAGTTCTATGGAATGCCGGTTTTCCGCTACGGCGAGACGTACGTTGGCCTGCTGTGGGTTTTTCATTGCGAGACCAGCGAACCGCCTACCGGCTTCAATCGCTTTGTCGGCAGCCTCGACACGCATCTGGCCTACAGCTACGACGGTCGGCACTTTCAACGTGGACTTCGGCGGCCTTTGATTGGGCTCAATGATCCTGGTGAGATAGGTGGCGGCGCGATCGAAACGAGTTGTATGGTCGAGACCGATACCGAGTTGCGGTTCTACTCGGATGCCACGTCTGGGCAGCATGGCGGCAAACCAAAACACTCAGCGGGCGGCCAGCCCACGACAGGACTTATCATTCACTCACTTCGCAAAGACGGGTTAACCTACCTTCGCGCGCTAGGCGGCTGGGGTAGTTTCATTAGCAAACCGCTTACGCTGTTTGAACCTCGCTTGACGGTGAACCTTCTCGCGCCGCAGGGCGAAGCGGTCTTTCAACTCAGTGATGAACAGGGAAAGCCGTTGCCGGGCTTCAGTTTTGCGAACTGCGAAACCGTTGCCAATGTTGACGACCTCAATCTGGCTTTGCGTTGGAAAGACAAATCGTTGGCAGAGGTGTTGAAGCAGCCGATCCGCTTGGAGGCAAGACTGCGCAACGGCCATTTGTATGCCGTGCGAGGAAAGTTTCACTTCCTCGACGCCGAGGACTCCCGGCGACTGCAGTTGGGTAAACCGATCGATCCGCTTTGGTTTGACTATTGAATTTGAAAGTGTCCCGAGGTGGTGCGTTCGGAACGGCGACGGGCTGGAGCGCGATGTCGATTCGCTCGACGAGCGTCTTAACTATCTAAGTCACATCCTTGTCCAGTCGCCGTTGCACGACGCTTCGAGTTGGGTACTGTCAGTTTCCCGAAAATGGCTCGAATGATCCAATCAAACATGCAAGCCGCCAAGAGACTGTTGAAACAAATGAGCCAAATGTTTGGTAGGGCAACGATGAACCCTAGTAGCAAGGTCATCAGCCAACCAATGAATGCTTCGCCTGGTGTTAATGTAATTAATGCTTCTTGCTGGACGGCGTACCTACGAAAGGCAAGGGCAAAGCCGGGTGACAACCATGTCGTTGCAATCAAGTGAACAACCGCAAATCCAAGTATTGATGTACCGAGAAAAAGCTGATGGGTTCGCCCTACGCTGCTGGCGTCCCGATCGGGATTACGCGGTACGTCGTACGGATTCTCAATTGCGATGTCTCGCTCGCTGGCCATGAAGGCATTGTAGCTGCCGCAAGCGATGGAGTACTACAATTGCGGTGGTAATGTAACGGAGTTTGAGTGATGGGTTGGCATCGTTCGTTGTTGATTGGCACATTTTTGCCATTCTGCTGGCTCGCTATGCAGGCAGTACATGAGTTGGGCCACGTCGCCGCAGGTCTGTCCACCGGAGGCGCAGTCTCGAAAGTTGTCCTACATCCACTCCAGATCTCTCGGACAGATTTGGCCGAAAATCCGCACGCTTTGATCGTAGCTTGGACAGGACCTTTGGTCGGCATCACCGCACCGTTAGGAATACTGGTCTTATTCAAGTTCGCGAAACGGCCCAGTTGGTACCTCGTTCAGTTTTTCGCCGGATTCTGCCTGATTGCCAACGGAACCTACATCGGCATTGGGTCGTTCGCAGGTGTCGGTGATGCCGGAGACCTGATCAACCATGGGAGTCCGATTTGGTGCTTGTGGGTATTCGGGCTGTTGTCAGTGCCGCTGGGCTTGTACCTCTGGAATGGCCTGGGTTCCCATTTTGGGCTTACCGGGGCGTACGGTGAGGTCAGTTCGCAAGCGGCCTTCGCATCTTGTGGACTGCTCACTTTGATTGTCATAGCAGAGCTGGTCTTTGGCGGCGGTTGATTGTCAGTAACCTTTATTCATGGGGATTCGGTCGAACCCGCCACAAAGCGGCAGCAGCGTCACACTAACTGTGTATCTGATCCGGTGGCAACAACTACGGATCAGATTCACTACGCCTGAGGCATGCGTCGCGACAGCTTCTGGAGCGCCCTTCGAGTCCAGTTAGCCTTCGGCGTTCTGGCGGCGGAGTGCTTGATCCTGCTGGGATTGGTTAATGGAACTGTCCCGAATGGCGTTAACTTATCCGTAAGTGTTTACGGTGCAAGTTCATTTTGTAGCTGGCATCGAGGCCTTTTCATGAGTGGGTATTGTTTGGGGCGACGCTTTCTGACGCGCGGTTCGAGGCGGTGACGTCGAAGTGGGTTGACGATGAGATTGGGGATGGAGTCGCCGGGCCTTGCGGTTTGTAACCAGCGTAAGGCATCCGTGAAACTGATGCGGCGAAAGTCGACTTGTTGTTGCTCGGCAGCGATCAATATGACTTGTCGGACCAAGTTGTAGATTAAAGCGAAAACGTGCAGCTCCTTGAGGACACCGTTAACGGTCGTGCATTTCAGAACGTCCATCTTCATCGTCGTTTTCAAGTGTCCAAAATTCGTTTCGATATCCCAGCGATCGCGAAACAGAGTTGCTAAGTCCGACGACTTGTACTTATCCCCGTCAAGCAAGGTTGTGGCAAGCGTGATCGTCCGTGTGCGAAAGCCTCGCTGAGTAATCGTGTAACGCAACTCGCGAATCACCAGTGACCCTGGTAATGCGTCGAACTGCTCAATAGACATCCAAGTTGGACAACTCGTTGGCTTGAACCATTCGACAACTTGATCGTTGTTGCCAAGCTGTCGTAGCCAGCGCGAACGAGGCAGCCCCTTCTTGCCGCAGCTCTTGCCCTTGCCTGGCACCGTGTGAGTCCGCCCCGGTGTAAAGTCAACAAGCAACCGTTGGTGAATTCGCAACACACCGTGCGTGCCACGTTGCAGTAACAAAGCGAAATGAGCGAACGAACAGAATCCTCGGTCGGCAACCAACACATCGTTCGCTCGCAATTCTGGATGCAACTCAGCCGTCTTTGCCAGATCATGTGTTCGCAACGGAGCTGCCAGCATCTTCGTGATCATGCCTGTCCCTGCGTGCATCATGGCCAACCAATGAGCCGTGGGAAAGCCGCAACCTGCGCGTTGGCCTCCTGGCTGACCGAAGTGTTCTTGCAACTCATCCGTATCAGGCATCGAGAAGCTCGAGCCATCCACTAAGAAGACGCGATGTCCAAACCAACGACTCTTATCGATGGCGTTGTCCTGAAGTTGTTCGACCGATCGCTGCAATAACGTCTTCAAAACATCGAGCTTCAATCGCGTCCTTGCTTTGCAATAAGCGGCTGCCGTGAAGACGAGGTTCGACAGATGAGGCAAGTGTGCGCAAGCCGTGTTGCCATGCAAAACTTGCAGGAAGAAGACTTGCACAGTAACGATCGGATTGAGCGTCGATTGTCGCCACGTCATGCCGTGGTCGCGGCAGGCTCGTTCGATTGCCTCGGGACACAATTCTCGCATCCAGTTCTGCTTGAAGTGTCGAATGACATCCGTGATACTTCTCATGGCTGAGTCCTCCTTGCCAATGGAAATGTTTGACCAAATCCACTACGCAGGAGGCTCAGCCTTCGATCATGAAAGCAACGCTACAACAGCAATGCTTAACCACCACCAGCACATAAGATGCGATAAGTTAACGCCATTCGGAACTGTCCCTTTGCCGCAATCATTGTGGCTCATCTGTTCACTATGTCTGCTGCAGGGCGTCCCTCTTTGCCTAATCCAACTGCTGGTTGAGACGACATGGCCATTGCGAGATGAAACGTGTCCGAACCTATCGTTCGCCAGATGGTCTGATTCACAGCCCAACTGCCTGTCGGGACTACATCACCACCACTGTCAATGGTGTGCCGCGAGGCACGATGTCTTGGCGATCCTTCGTTGGGCAACAACACATGACCGACTGCCGGATTGGAGTACATGCATCACAAGCCGGAGGTTGTGGGTTCGAATCCCACCGGCGCAACTTGCGAGACGCAGCGCTGTAGCTCAATGGTAGAGCACCGTAACGTCTCTGGTTCACAAACCTCGTCGGTCACTGTTTTACGTTCGTAGATGAAGGAACGAGCAATGTGTGTTCGTGCGATTAAGCTTTCGATGCTGCCATTTGGTGACGAGTGATCGCCGCTGATCGCTTCGCGAAATATGTACGTATTCAACTGCTTCCTTCAGCTATCGAACGTGAAACATGAAAGTTGCCACACAAACAGATTTGAAAACCACAGTCGCGGCGCGGATCGCGGGCGAGGACATCGCCTGCGGTGACTTCGTCGCCGTGATGAACGAGATTGTAGAACTCCCATCATTCCTGTGGAGCTGCTCGGGCGTTTCGCTCGCACCGGACGAACCGGTTCGCGTTCGATACGTCGCACGCGACGCTGGCCAGCCCTACAAAGTGATTGGAGTGTGCCTTCCCTTCGTATACGCGAAGTCGCACGCCGATCGAGTGATCGTTATCGACACTCGACAGCGGCAGCTGGTCCGACTCGACCAGGCCTGCGCCAGCATGGTGTGGGAGAAGATGAAATTACCTGCGAAGAAGTCTCGCAAATAGAACGAACACACTCGACTGCCGGTGCGGAGTACATGGTGAACGATCGTAAGATCTAGCGGGTTCGAATCCCGCCCGGCCCGCTTGAAGGACAATCGGGCCGGATCTCTGGCCACAACTTCGTCGGGTGTTTTGTCTCAGGCCGCGCTCGAACTCACGAGACTTCGTCTGACTCGACAAGCACCTCGACCAGCAGCCGCTCGAGTTGAAGTTGCTGTGCCAAGTCCCGAATTCGTTGACAGTCTGGCGCGGATGAATTGCGATAGATCTGACGCAGGTCGCGGCGACTTTTGTGGCTGCCCTTGCTGATCCAGATCAGCTTCGCGGCTGCTGCATCGGCACGCGACACAACCGGCAATTGAACTCCGTCAAAGACTCGACCATGCACGAGCGATCCAATTCGCCGGCAATCAACTCCCGCGGATAAATGTCGAGCTTTAGCGCTTCGACGTTGTCAAACAACTGAAACATCCCGCGCTCTTGAACGGCGCGTCGAATCGACAAGGCGTCGAACAGAAAGTCCGACTCGTCAAGCGACTTGATGAACGAATCCAATTGATCAGTGACCGCTGGATTATCGACAACAATGTCGATGACCTGCGTCATCCGCGGCTCGCCGTAGAGCACGGAGGTGAGCCCTCCGGTCAGGTGAAAACGAATGCCATGCCGTTGGAAGATGCCGGTGCTTTGCCTATCGTGAGTTGAAACGCCTCAACCGGAAACATCGGCCAGCTTCCGTTCGATGATCTCCCTCGCCGCCGGATCGGCGTCGTACATACGCTTGGCGACTTCCCACTTCAATCGTTCGGCCGGCATCGGACCATGTTCAGCGACGATCTGCCGCGCCAGCAATTCCCTTGTCCATTGCAACATCGCGACACACCGCCCCACGCGGTCCTTGGGTGAAAGCGAATCCATGCGTGCCTGATAATGTTGTTCGACGGTGGATGGCATCACTGTCTTGGACATTTCATCGATAACGAGGCGAACCGAGCAACAGTAGTGGCTGTCAGTATACCAATCCGACTGAAGGTGTGGATCGCATCCACGAACCGATCTGAGGGCACACCTCGCCGGTAGCCACGGAAGTGGGAGCTTCCAGCGTATCAGACGCGGCAACTCTGCCCACGCTTCGTCGGATCATTTTTTGTTGAGAGGAGGTCACGATGGCCAACACGACTTTGTTTTCCAGCATCAAGAGCAAGCTACCGCGCACGGACACTCGGAACGAGGTGGGCGGCCGCGCCTACAAGTTCTCGGCCAAGCATGCGCTGGCGCAGATGGCGGCCACTGGCTGCTTTAATGGCGTCTACTACGCAAGCGCCCAGAGCCAGCTCGACGAGATGCGAAAGCTGATCGACCAGGTCGACGACAACGTGTTCCTGGCCAAGCTTGCGGTTTACGCGCGCGAGCATGCCTACATGAAGGACATGCCGGCCGCGCTGTTGGTCGTGCTGTCGAAGCGTGACACGGAGTTGATGCATCGCGTGTTTGGTCGCGTCGTCGACAACGGTCGCGTTCTACGCACGATGTTCCAGATGGTTCGCTCGGGACAGTTCGGTCGCACTAGCTTGTCGTCGTCGCTACAGCGAGCGTTCCAGCGCTGGCTGAACGATGCCTCGGTGGGCAAGCTGCTGTCGGCTTCGATCGGTAACGATCCAAGTCTGCGCGACGTACTGCGGATGGCTCGGCCAACGCCCAAGGACAACCAACGGCGTGCACTGTTCGGTTGGCTGACGGACAAGGAGACCAACAAGTGGGCTCCGGCGACCGAGGCTAATCTGCCAGCGCTGGTTCAGGCGTTGATCGCGTACCGCAACGCCGACACGGCTGAGGCACAGACGTTGATCGCCGGCGACTTTTCCAAGGCGGTCCGTTGGGACTTGCTGGCCGACGCGGCTAAGGGTCCGCTCGTCTGGAAGGCTATCGCCCGACAGATGGGACCGCAGGCACTGCGGATGAACCTCAACACGCTGCTGCGTCACGAGGTACTGAAGGACTGGGACATGGTGCACTACGTGGCTGATCGGTTGAGCGACGCCGACGAAATCCGTCGCTCGCGACAGTTCCCGTACCAGTTCCTGGCTGCGTACACCAGCGCTGCGCCGGAGGTTCCGCAGAAGATCCGTGCGGCGCTGCATCAGGCTGCCGAGATCGCTTGCGGTAACGTGCCGGAACTGCCAGGTCCGGTCGTCATCGGTCTGGACACGTCCGGTTCGATGTCGATGCCGGCGACCGGTTGGTGTGGCCGTGGTGCGACCACGAAGATGCGTTGCGTCGACGTGGCGGCATTGTTCGCCGCGGCGATCTTACGTCGCAACCCGGAAAGCGTGGTTATTCCGTTCGATACCCGCGTCTACGACGTCCGCATCGATCCGAGCGACTCGATCCTGAGTCTATCGGAGCGGCTGGCGAAGTACGGTGGCGGTGGAACCAACTGCTCGCTGCCGCTGCACCAGGCGAACACGAAGTACAGCAAGCGTAAGTTTGCTGGCTGCGTGCTGGTCAGTGATATGGAGAGCTGGGTTGGTACAGGCCGCCACGGTTCGACCGGCGTGATGACCGAGTGGCAGAAGTTCGTCGAGAACCAAAAGCGACTCGGCGTCACGACCCCGAAGCTGGTTTGCATCGACATCCAGCCTTACGGATCGACGCAGGCTCCCGACCGCGACGACATCCTGAACATCGGCGGCTTCAGTGACGCCGTATTCAACGTAGTCGCCTCGTACCTGAGCGACGACGCCAACCGTTTCGTCGCCGAAGTCGAATCGATCGAGCTGTAACAGGCTTTGTCGTGAACCAAAAATGCCCCTGGTCTGAGAAATCGGGCCGGGGGTTATCTTGTATATTACGAACTGTTTTTCCGCCACACTCAAATCCTCGAAAGAACTACGTGACTGATATCGAGACTACGACAGCACGCTGGCTGTTTGGCTATCGGGGCACTTCATGACTGCAAGCGTTCGATGGATGGGACTGATCTTGATCCTGCTCGTCTGCCTCGGCGCGGGTGGGTTGGGTGCGATTGCCACAACACCGGAGATCGAAGGCTGGTACAGAACGCTCGACAAACCGTCGTGGAATCCACCGGACTACGTCTTTGGCCCCGTGTGGACCGCCCTCTACATCCTGATGGCGATTGCGGCCTGGCACATCTGGAAACCCGCGGGCTTTCGCGATGCGAAGACGCCGCTGGTGCTGTTCGGCGTGCAACTCAGCTTGAATGTCTGCTGGTCGTGGATCTTCTTCGGATTGCACCAGCCGGGATGGGCGGCGCTAGAGATCGTCGTCCTGTGGTCGGCGATCATGGCGACGACTGTCATGTTCTTTCGACGATCAACGCTTGCTGGCTGGCTGATGGTGCCGTATTTAGCGTGGGTCAGTTTCGCTGTCGTGTTAAACTATGGGATCTGGCACTTAAATCCTGGGGCACAATAAATACCGGAGTGCGATGATGAGGGACTGGGCGCCTACGGTAAAGCGAGTAACCAAGCTCGCCTGTTTTTTGCTCGTCGGTACGATGCTGCTGCGACCCGCCAGTGCGTGGGAGATCGAAACTCGCCTCAATGTTCTCTTTATCGCGGTTGATGATCTGCGACCGACACTGGGTTGTTACGGCGATAAAGTTGCCGTCACGCCGAACATCGACCGATTGGCGAGTCGAGGCACGGTCTTCAATCGAGCGTATTGTCAGCAGGCCGTATGTAGTCCCTCCAGGCTCTCACTGCTGACGGGGCGGAGGCCGGATACAATTCGGGTGTGGGACCTTGACACACACTTTCGCGACGCAATCCCAGATGTCGTGACGTTGCCGCAGCACTTCAGAGACAATGGGTACCACACGCAAAGCCTTGGCAAGATCTATCACGGCAGCGGCAAGCCAGCGAAGGATCCGCCTTCATGGTCAATCGAGCCGCAGTACGATGTTGTTCGCGACCCGAAGTTGCGATATGCGTTACCCAAGAATCTGCAAGGCGGAGGCCTGAAACATTCATCCACCGAAGCTGCGGATGTCTTAGATAACGCCTACGTCGATGGCATTGTCTGCGATGCGGCGATGCGCACGCTTGCCAAGCTAAACACGGCGCAGAAGCCTTTCTTCCTTGCAGTCGGTTTTCGCAAACCGCATTTGCCATTTTGTGCTCCACAGAAGTACTGGGATATGTACAACCGTGCGGAGCTTCCGTTGCCAACCTTCGACAAGCATCCGCAAGATGCACCGGAACTGGCAACGCGTAGCTGGCAGGAACTGGAGGGCTATACCGACATTTCCAGCAACGGAAAACTTGCGACAGAGAAAGTCCGTGAGTTGCGTCACGGTTACTACGCCTGTGTTAGCTACGTTGACGCTTTGGTGGGACGACTGCTTGATGAACTGACAAGGCTGAAGCTCACTGAAAAGACGATTGTCGTGTTGTGGGGCGATCACGGGTATCACCTTGGCGAGCAGGGACTCTGGACCAAGGCCAACAACTACGAGCTTTCCACCCGCGTGCCTCTGATTGTTGCCGTGCCGGGACAGGCTTTGGCCGGCACGACAACCAACGCCCTGGTTGAGTATGTTGACGTTTACCCCACGCTGGCCGACGTCTGCGGAGTGGATGCACCCAACGGCGTCGAAGGCATCAGTTTCAAGCCGTTGTTTAGCGATCCGGATCGAACGTGGAAAGAGGCCGTGTTCAGCCAATACCCGCGGGCGCGCAGTGGCAATCGGCATCGTGGTCACGGAGACATTATGGGCTACGCCGTGCGAACGCGCCGCTACCGATACGTCGAGTGGCAAGACTGGGACTCGAAGAAAGTCGTGGCCCGTGAACTATACGATCATGACTCGGATCCTTCCGAGTCGTGCAACCTCGCGGGCCTGCCGGAGCACACCATCGTCGTGAAGGAATTGGCGCAGACGCTTGCGGCTGGCTGGAAAGACGTGCCGCCGCTGGCTAGGGAATCTCGCAAATGAAGTGTTCAATAGTTCCGGCTTGGTTGATTCTGCTTGTTACGTTGCAGTACGGATATGCACTGGCTGCGGAACAACAGGCCAAGCCCAACGTGTTGTTTATCGCCGTGGACGACATGAGGGACTGGGTGAACTGTTTGAGCGGTTACGAGGGCCCGGTTCATACACCGAACATCGACCGACTGGCGAAGCGCGGCATGTTGTTCACCAACGCACATTGTGCGTCGCCCAAGTGTGCTCCGTCGCGAGCCGCAATCATGACGGGGCTGCGTCCGTCCACGACCGGCTTGTACGACAACGGGCACTGGTGGTTGCCGAACCTACCCGACGTAGTCACGATCCCGATTCACTTCCGCAACCACGGTTATCGTGTCGCCGGCGCAGGCAAGATCTTTCATCACACAGCGGGCAACAACCCGCCGAATCAGTGGGACGACTTCTTGCCCTTGACATTTCGCGAAGATCCGTGGTTTCGCGGCGACAAGTTAAACTATCCATGGTCGAAGCACGTGCCATACCCGAAGGGCTTTCCCTTCAGCGGGGTGCAGGGACTCGGCCACGAAAACGACTGGGGATCGTTGGGCGTTCCGGATAACGGGTACGACGACGAGTTGACGGTTGAGTATGCGATTCGTTTCTTAAGCCAGAAACAGGACAGGCCGTTCTTACTCGCCTGCGGCTTTTTCCGACCACACCTGCCGTGGTATGTGCCACAACGATTCTTCCACCACTATGCACTCGACGAGATCGTGTTACCCGAAGTGCCTGACGACGATCTCGATGATGTGCCCGCACAAGGCTTGAAGTTTGCGGAGGCAAGACGAAGCGATCTGGAGAAGATCAAAGGCGCGGGCAAGTGGAAACATGCGGTGCGCGCCTACCTTGCCAGCATCACTTGTGCCGACGAGCGGTTCGGGCGAGTGCTCGACGCGCTAGACCAGAGCCCGCACGCCAAAGACACGATCATTGTTTTCTGGTCGGATCACGGCTGGCACCTCGGCGAGAAGGACCACTGGCACAAAACAACTTTGTGGGAAGAGGCGACGCGGGTTCCACTTGTCATCAGCGCGCCGGGGCATCAACCTGGCGTTTGCGGCCAGCCTGTCAGCCTGCTCGATTTGTACCCGACCTTGAACGAATTGGCGGGGTTGCCGGCAATCGAAACGCACGACGGTGTTTCGCTGGCACCGTTGTTGCAAAACTCGCAAACGGCGTGGAATCGCCCTGCCGTGATCGAGTTCCAGCGAGGCAATACTGCGGTGCGTTCGGACCGCTACCGCTACATTCGCTATCACGACGGTGGCGAAGAACTGTACGATCATCAGTCCGATCCGCACGAATGGCACAACCTGGCCGCAAGCAACGAGCACGTGGTGATCAAGCGGGAACTCGCGGAATGGATCGCGAAAGACTGGGCGGCTTCGGCTCCGACAAAAAGTGCGTTCCGCTTCGACCCGCAGGCCTTCACATGGACAAACAAGAAGACTGGCAAAGTGACACACGGAAAACAACAGCCATGAAAAGCAAGCTCGTCATCTTCACGGCAGTGGTACTGAGTTGCGCGGCAATGGCCGCAAACGCCGATGAAGACACTCAGAAAACAAACGTCCTTCTCATCCTCACCGACGATAAGTCTGATGATCTGGTCGGGAGTGCCATAGGATCTGCTAGAAACACCGAAAATCGTAGATATTGAGAATTCTGCAAATCACCAGGAGTTGCGGCGGATTCAGTGCAATTCAAGGTGCTTAACTACACTTTGCTACAGCACGCGCCTCCGCGACAGCGAATTCCGAAACTTCAACGAACAACGGTAAGAGTTAGTTGACAGTTACTCTGGGAACGAACCGGTGGAGCATGAAAGCGAACAAAATCACGGGCTCGAATCGCTTGCCCTCCGCTTGAATATAGACGTGGCTCGGAATCGACTTCATTCCTTGCACACGTGACCCTTTTGCATCACCTGTTTTCTCCCACTAAGGCAGGCCAACGACTAAGCCACCAAACTCCACATCCATGGAGTCACTTTTGACATCTAAACGGTCAAGTGTCAGTAATCCGAGTTCAGCACTCGGCATTTAGAATAGTGTATTGTGTCGTGAGAATGGTTCCTTGGAGATACCGGATTGCATGCTTGCATACTTAAGTTGTCACCCAAGATCACGAGAAACTATCTAGCGACGTGCATTTCACCTTCTGTAAACGTCCTCGCAAGACGGGGCGATCGCACGGCATGCTTTCGGCGACGCGTAAGTGTCTCGCCGCACACGCGAGGCGGATTTACTGGCAACACTTTTGCCTAGTGGCCAGGGTGCCACCGCTATGGCATCGGTCGGCGAGAAAGGCAGGACTGTGCGCGCGGATGTCATGTGAGCGTTACATCCGCTGACGTATTGCGTGCGTCGTCGGTTTGGCGAGCATTTGTGAGGCAGATGTTAGCGTTTGCGATTTGCTCGGGCGAGCGCCCGGCGGCGTTGGGTACGTTGGTTGCGGCGGCGCACGGCTTTGTTGTTGGATTCCGTCGTCCGCATCGGAAGTACGCTCTCGGGATGTTCGGCGAGCCAACGATCCGGCAGCAACGGTAGCAAGTAGGTTGAGTCCTCGGCTGCGCTCGCAGCGGATTGGAGTTGTGGCAAACGCTCGAAGACGTCGCGCAGGTAAGCGTAAGGATCGATTCGCAAGCGACGGCATGTGGCGGTCAACGTGTACATGACTGCGGCTGCAGCTCCCCCCGCCGGACTGCCAAAGAACAGCCAGGCCTTCTTTCCCATTACCGGGTTTTTCACCGCTTGCTCCGACGCGTTATTATCGAATGGAATAGCACCGGATTCCAGGAAACGCTCGAAGCACTCCCAACGGCTCGTCATGTATTGGATCGCGCCACGCAAGTCGTGTTTCGGACGCAGTGTTTCCAGTTGCTCATCCATCCAACGCTTGAACTCCGTCAGCAACTCACGCGAACGAAGTTGTCGCTGTTGGTGACGGACTTCGTCCGACACATCACGCAGTTCATCTTCGATGTCGAACAGACGTTGGAAGTAGCCCATCGCTGTTGCCGTGTGCTGCGTCGGGCCGAGTGCATGCAACTCCTCGAACTTGCGACGTGCATGCGCATGGCAGCCAGCGAGAACAATCCGACCTTGCGAATAAGGCTGTAGAAACTCGTAGCCGACGTAAGCGTCCGACACGAGCGTGCCGCGAAAGTCCGCGAAGAACTCAGCCGGACCGGCGCGCGCTCGACTCTCGGTGAACGAAAACGTCGTGTAGGGATGCTGCTTGTCGCCGAGAATCGCCCACAAGTAAGTTGTCTGCGTCTTGCCAGTTCCCGGTGCCAACATCTTGATCGGTGTCTCGTCGGCTTGCACCACCGGCGACTCCAACGCCAGACGGCGCATCAAGTCCGTCAAGGGAGTCAACTCGCCAGCCAGACGAATCATCCAGCGGCAGACCGTGCTGCGATCGATCTCTAACTGGCTGCGACCAAGAATCTCTTCCAAGCGATAGTAGGGTTGATGGTCCGCGAAATGATGGGTGGCCAATCCGGCGAGAAGCGAAGGACCGGCGAAACAGGTCAAGATCCGAGGTGGTCGTGGCGCGGAAACCATCGCCGTCTCCGTCGCATCGTCATTGTCGACGGCCAACGTTTCGACAAACTCTTCCACCACCATCAGCTTCGGCGGTTCCCACTCAACGTACTCGCCGATCTTCTTCAGGAACCGGCGGCCTTGCTCGCCACGCAACGGTTCCGGAATCGCTGCTTCGTCCAATTCGTGAACACGCCGCACACGAGGCAGGCTCTCGGGAATCACGCGGCGACCGCGACCGCCACGACGCGAAGACTTCGCGTCGCCGGTTTCAGCCGGGTCGTCATCTTCGCCAGCAGCATTGTCCGTGTCGTTGCCACCAACAACGACGGCGTCGAACAGTGTGCCTTGACGCGGGTCTTCAAACCGTTCTCGTCGTTGGCCGAATAACGTCCGCTTCATCAAGGCGATGTCGCGTTGCATCGCTTGCAACAACGCCTGTTGCTCGGCAATCGTGGCCTGCTGTTATGCATTGATCGCAGTCAACTCCGCGATCATCGCATGACACGCTTCGAGCGTTGTTGGTAATGGCGTGGCGGAGTCGTCCATGAACTTCCAGCGGCATCGACGAGTGACTTAACTTCAACAACGTTGCGAGAGATTATGCACATCGATGCCACTGGTCCAAGACCACAGACGATGGTTTTATGAAACTTGCTCACGCGACTAGGGAAGCGTCCCGATAACGTCGGCGTCGCTTCGCTGAATGCAAGTCGATGCCGTGAATGATCAACGACAGCTGCGTCACATCGATCTCAATCTGCGTCGACTGCGACTCGGCGGTCGGCTTTTCAAAGACACCCGATTCGAGTCGCTTGTACCAAATCCAAAAACCTTGTCCGTCCCAGCCCAACAACTTCAAACGATAGCCGCGTCGATTGATAAAGGCGAACCAATGGCCGGAAGCGGGATCTTGCTTCAACACCGACTCGGCCAGCAGACACAAGCCGCGAAAACTCTTCCGCATATCGACCGGTTCAAGAAACAGAAACACGCGGGTCTGATGCGAGAAGTTCAGCATGCTCGCTCCTTCACCACTTGAAGAATCTCACGCAGCCAGTCGGGATCGCACTGGCTGGAGACGATAACACGACTTCCATCCGGCAACACGACTTCGCAACTTGCTGGCTTGACCGTTGGTGGCGTGGGGAGTTCCAAAGGCACGAACTTCACGGTCGGATTCTTACGTGCGGCACCGGAAAGTGTGATGCCTGGTGACGTCGCTTCGTCTTCGCGTTTCGATTCGTCTTCACGTCGCCGCTGCTTCAGCTTTCGCTTCCAATTAGTAAGCGTTTGGCGGGGGCATGATTTGGGCGGGTGGTAGAGTGCTGGTTTTCCGCGAACAGGGGAGCCAGCCATGCCTCGATCCGCCAGCCAAGCAACTCGCGAGTTGTGGAGCACTCGTCTGAAACGGTACTGCCGATCCGATCTCACGGTGGCCGAGTTTTGTCGTCGAGAGGGAGTCTCGGTGCCTAGCTTTTACCAGTGGAGGAAGAAGCTCGCCGGTAGGCAACGTCGTAGACAGGACTCGCCTGGGCAGTTCGTGCCGCTGCAGGTCACGGGTCTGACGGCCACGGCGACACCGCTCCTCCGCTTGCCAGGCGGCGCTGTCATTGAGTTGCCTGCCACTCTGGGGCGCGAGCAACTCGCTACGTTATTCTCTGCTTGCCTGGACGCCACCAACAGCGAGGCGAGCCAATGATCCCGCTTTCTACTACCGTGCGGATCTTCGTGTTCACGGGCGTCACCGACATGAGAAAGAGCTTCAATGGCTTGAGCGGACAGGTTGTCGAGCACTTCGACGTGGAACTGCTTTCAGGCCATCTATTCCTGTTCTTCAATCGACGGCGGACTTGCGTCAAGGCGTTGCATTGGGACAACGATGGATTGGTGATCTGGTACAAGCGTTTGGAAGCTGGAACTTTCCAACTGCCCACAGCCAAAGGTAATGCTGTTGACGAGCAACGTGCCGAGATCGATCACACTGACTTGTCGTTGTTACTTTCGGGCATCGACTTGACTTCGGCCAAGCGGAGGAAGCGTTACCAAGTCGCAGGATGATTGCGTCGAAAACATTTCCAACAAGACTGCTGCCAGTCGCGAAATTCGTCTTGCATTTTTGCTCGCCATCACGACAACCAAGGCATGTCGCAACCAGAGCAACTTCCCAACGATATCGAAGCCTGTCACGCGTTGATTCTGCAACAGGGTGACACGACCGACAGTCTGGCTCGGGACAACGAGCGGCTGAAGCTCGAGATCGAGCAACTCAAGCGATACATCTACGGTCGCCGCAGTGAACGGCACGTCGAGAATGATTCGCAGCTCACCCTCTTCGATGATTCGTCCGAGGCGGAAGCAGAGCCAGGCATCGATGACGAGTTGATCGAGGAGGAGATTACCTACCGTCGCCGCCGGCGAAGCAAGTCGGATCGTTTCCCCGAGAATCTTCCGCGTGAAGTCAAAACGATCGACGTTCCCGAAGAAGAACGCAACTGCCCGTGTTGCGGCGAAGAGATGCCGATCATCGGCACCGATGTTCGCGAGCGGTTGGAGTACGTCCCGGCCAAGATGTTCGTGCACGAACAGCGTTATCCCAAGCGTGCCTGCGGCCAGTGCAAGCAAGGCGTGACGGTCGCACCGCCGCCGGCGTCCGATCAAGACGGCGCATCGTTGACGGCCGGTTCCCGCTATGGCTTTGGCGTGACCGCGCAGATCGTGCTTGGCAAGTATGCCGATCACTTGCCACTGTACCGGCTCGAAGACGTGTTCGCGCGTGCCGGAGTGGTGATTCCTCGCAGCACTCAGGTGGGACTGCTCGATGCGGCGGCCGACCTGGTCCAGCCGCTGACCGACTACATGAAGTCACTGCTGATCGCCAGTGACGTGATCGGCATGGACGACACGCCCGTGCGGCTGCAAGATGCGACGCTTCCCGGCAAGATGCGAACCGCGCGCGTGTGGCTGGCGCGTGGCCGAGATCAGGCACCCTACAACGTATTCTTCTTTCACGAGAGCCGCGAACGCGACGGCCCCTCGAAGTTCTTGGCAAGCTACAACGGCTGGGTGACAGTCGATGCGTATGGCGTTAACGACGGAGTTTATCTGGGAAGCGATGGTCGTATCCGAGCGTCGTGTTGCCACGCACATGCGCGGCGCAAGTTCGAAGCGGCTCTGAGCAACGATCCGAAGCGGGCGTCGCGCGGCTTGGCGTTTTACCGTCAGCTCTACGAGATTGAAGATCGTGGAAGCGCGTTGTCGGCCGATCAGCGTTGGGAGCTTCGCCGCGCGGAGTCCTTGCCTGTGCTCGATGCCTTCAAAGCCTGGCTTGACGCGCAGGCTGCCGATTCGAAGTTGCTACCCAAGAGCGCCATCGGCGGCGCGGTTCGCTATGCGTTGAATCTGTGGCAGCCGCTGATGTCGTTCACGCTCGACGGTCGGCTTCCGATCGACAACAACGACACCGAGCGTGACTTGCGGCGACTGACGATCGGACGCAAGAACTGGCGTGCGCCTGATGTACTGAGCCGAACATCGGGACGATTACTAGGCTCAGGAGGCCTTGTTGGTAATGTTCGATGAACCGTGGCCGTCTGATCGGTCATTGTATCTAGGAAGTAAGTTGCCCGACTACGTGGGTCTGGCGGCGAAATAGCTCTTCCGAGAATGTGGGACACAGGTGAAGTCTCAAAGCCGTGGTAGTCCTGCTAGATAGAGTCCGTGCATGGTTACTTTCGGAAATCGACGAACTCCTTCGGGAAATTGCGCCCTCATCTCTGCGAACACTGAGACTGTCCGGGGGTGGAAGACCGGAATAGGAGATGATTCGGAACGACTGGACACCTTAGCCAGTGATGAACAGTCCAAGCGATCGGCAACGATCGTGGAAGTTGCTCGAGAGATCAGTTATCGAGCGGTGTTCCGAAGGAGCAGCGGACCGCTGCTGGGAGTAAGAACGTCGAAACCTAAACGCGGATGTTTGAGTGCCAACAAGGGAACCAGGGAAGCTCGCTGGAATAGGATGACCACGCGACCATCTCGGCTCACGCCGAGACAGTTCTCACCGATGAACAGAACCGCCGAGCAAACCTCGAAGCATTACGCCTGGAATTGAAACGTGGAACATACCAGCCTCAGCCGCTACGACGCATAACGATTCCCAAGCCGAACGGCAAACAACGTTTGCTTGGGATTCCGACGGTGGCTGCATACTGCACCTCTTGCGATAGAGTTTAGGGATCGAAGTTTCAGAACACCTTTGGATTACTGCGGTTTGAGGCGTGTCGACTGGGCAACTCGCTTTGCTAGCTCTCGTTCAGTGTCAGGTGTGATTGCTAGCAAGTAGGGTGAGCCGGCGTTGTGTCGACGTCCGGTGAGCAGACCCTTGTCGATCCAGTAGTAAACGACGCCGAGGCTGACTCCCAGTCGCTCCGCTACCTCCTTCACCGTGAGTTCTCCGTCCTTTCTATCATCGACACGAGCGATGTTGTGCTTGTGGCGAATCCACTTAATGCTCTTCACCGTGAACGGATTTCCTTTGTTGGTCGTGAGTCCCTCATCATTCAACCGAGCCGCGATCTGGGCGTCGGCTAACGTCTCGGCCAACTCGCGCACGCGCTCGATCAACGCATCATCGTGCCGCCAACGATCGGCGATTGGCCGAGGTAGCTCGACGCGGATTGCTTCGCACGCACCGCCTTGCCAACGTATTTGCAAGAGAGCCGCATGCTGCTCCGGTTTCTTCACCGTGATGTCGCTGATCAGCAGTTGCAGGATGCGTTTTTTATCCTTCCACGCAGTCACTGTGTTGTGCCATAGCTGGGGAAGATTCTGAGCCAGCCCAAGCATTTCATCACGCTGCTGCGAAGTCAGTCGCCGAGATTCCTGTTGCAAGCGGGTGATTTGATCCTGGACGTCTTGCAGTTCAATCAGCGCGTCGTTCCAACGTTGTTCGAGTGTCGCGGCTACCAAGCGATTGTTCGGGTCGACTTGTTCGTAACGGCGCTGAGCCAGTTCGGCTTCGTATTCGGCTCGCTCGAGACGCATCTTCCATTGTGCATCGATCTGTTCATGCCGACGCGAAACAATCTCAAACGCATCGATGGCCAACTGAATCTGCTCGCTACTGAGAACTTCGAGCACACGCGCCTCGATGGCGTGATCCAGCGGCGGACACTGCACCGTCAAGCACGCTTTGGTTGACAAGCCTTCACGCTTTCGCCAGTTGCATTGATACGTCGGATAGATGCCACCGTTGCCTTGGTAGCGCGGCGTCAAACGGCGACCGCAACAGCCGCAGACCAACAGACCTTGCAGCAACGCCAGTCCTTCTCGTGCCGGTCCGCTCAAGACCATCTCCTCGGTGTTCGTTTGGTTGCGTGACAACTGATCCAGGTTCTTGGTGTACTGCTCGAAAGTGATATAGCCTTCATGATGATCTCGCAAGTTCACCAGCCAGTTCTCTTCGGGCATGCAACGGATACGCGAGCGGACTTCGCCATTTTCCAGAATCTCTTTGATCGTGCGATAACGCCCGAAAGCATAGACACCCGCGTAGGACGGATTCTTCAAGATAGACGTGACGCGGGCATCGGTGAGCCGTCCCCAGATCAGTTTACCAGCCCACGTGCCACCATAGCTTCGCTTGGGAAAACCCAGCTTTTCCTGGGAAAAACGCTGCACCACGCCGTACGCACTGCCGCACTGCTGGAAGTAATCAAAGACCAACTCGATCGACGAACGGACTTGTGCGTCGGGGTCTTTGACAATGCAATTCAACTCATCGAACACATAGCCCACCGGCAACGGAAATCGCAGTTCTCCCTTGCGCGCCTTGTTGAGCTTGTTGCCTTGCAAGCGAGCCCGAATGAAATGCAACTCTGCCTGAGCCATCGTGCCTTTGAGTCCTAACAGAAGTCCGTCGTTGAAGTCACACGGATCGTAGCAGCCATCTTCATCAATCAGGAGAGTTCCCGTGATGCCACAGATTTCTATCAGTCGATGCCAATCGGCGTTGGAGCGCGCCAGTCGTGATGCTTCGATCGCCAGCACGGCTCCGGCCTTTCCCAGCGAGACATCGGCGACGAGCGTCTTGAAGTCCTCGCGATCCGTGGTGGAAGTCCCTGACTTGCCCAGGTCGCGGTCGAGCACCACGATCCGCGCGGCTGGCCAGCCGAGATCCCGCGCCAGCTCTTGCAGCGCATATTGCCGCTCCGTACTCTCGCGATGGTTACGAACTTGACCCATGCTCGACTGACGCAAGTAGACATACGCGGTCTTCTGCAGGTGCGTCTCGGTGATCTTGGTCGAACGTTGATCGATGATCTGCATGACAATCCTCCTTGATTGAGATGTTGTTGGGTGAGATGTTGTTCGATTTGAAATCGTCGGTTGATGAATGAACACGTTCGGGGGCGTACGTGGCATCGAGAGTCGGTTGGCTGCTCAAGTGAGTTTCGATCATGTTGGCAACGAGTCGAGCGAGTTGATGTTTGCATTCTCGCGACAGAGGCATCGCCGACGGTTCTTGCTTCCTTGGCATAGCGGCAACTCCTGATCAACCGCTCAGCCTGTGTGTGACTCTCCGTGACTGGCTGAGCGATCCTGTTGCGGTGGCGGGTGCGGCTCGAACCAGTTCCGGCCGCGTGCCCAGTAGAACGCAATGCGGCTATGACTCAGAGACTGATTCGGCGAGCGTCTTCACGAGCCCGCATAGCTCAAGCAGACACTCGAGCCGCAAGATCGTTGGCTCCGCGCCGGCGTCCTGGTAGCGATCGCTGGAGCGGATCGAAGTCCAGTCCTTGGGGACCGAAAAAGTTCCTGAAGGCGAGCCTTTCAGGATCACACACTCCACCCCCAAAACCGTCCGGCACTTGAGCACGGCGAACTGCTGTTTTACTAGCGGATGAAACGGATGGGTGATTTCCACGAAGCCCGAAGGCTGATTGCACAGGTGTGCGTTTACCTGTGACCGTCCCGACCGTTTCGGATCGGATCGCTCAGATGGTCGTGAAGCTGATGTTTGAACCGCAGGTCGAACCACACTTCCACGAAGACTCGTACGGGTATCGTCCCGGCAAGTCAGCATTGGATGCGGTGGGGGTGACTCGCCGACGTTGTTGGCGTCGCAACAGGGTAATCGATCTTGATATCAAAGGCTTCTTTGATAATCTCGATTGGAACTTGGTTATGCGAGCGGTACGACATCACACGGATGTCCCGTGGATTCTACTTTACGTAGAACGCTGGTTGAGAGCTCCGGTTCAACAGGAAAACGGACGGCTCGAAGAACGAACGAAAGGCTCGCCGCAGGGTTCTGTGATCAGTCCCTTGTTGAGTAACCTGTTCATGCATTATGCCTTTGACGAATGGCTCCGGCGGAATTATCCATCGGTCCAATTCGCAAGGTATGCCGACGACGCTGTCGTGCATGCTCGTAGTCAGCACGAAGCGGAAACGCTTCTGGCCGCACTGCGACAGCGACTTGCAGAATGCGGTTTGGAACTTCATCCTCTGAAGACCAAGATCGTCTACTGCAAGGACGATGACCGTCGAGGGACGCATGAACACACTTCGTTCGACTTCTTGGGCTATACGTTTCGTCCTCGTCGAGCCAAGAATCGGAAAGGCAAGCTGTTCATCAGCTTCCTTCCTGGTGTGAGCAACAAAGCGGCGAAGTCCATCCGTGCGACGATTCGTTCGTGGCGGTTGGGAACGACGCGTAACAACCAGAGCCTGGAGGAGATCGCGAAGTTCGTCAATCCTTTCGTGCGCGGCTGGGTGAACTACTACGGCCGATTCTACAAATCGGCCTTAACACCTGTCTTGCGTGAACTCGAACGCAGTCTCGCGTATTGGGTTCGCCGCAAGTTCAAACGCTTCGCTCGCCATGCTCGACGAGCCGTTCACTGGTTGGGTAATGTTGCCCGCCGAGAACCACATTTGTTCGTGCTTTGGCAAATCGGAATTCGACCTGCGACTGGACAATAAGAGCCGGATGAGCCGAGAGGTTCACGTCCGGTTCTGTGAGGGCCTGGGGGTGCGATTCCCCCGGGCTACTCGACTCATCTGTGCGTTCGAGTGCGAATCGGATGCGAGGGCATTCCAATCCGTGTTGCCAAAACGTCTGGGCCGATTCTCGCTGGAAGTCGCCGAGGAGAAAACTAAGTTGTTACGTTTCGGGCGTTTCGCCGAACGAGATTCCACTCGTCGCGTCGAAGGCACACCTGGCAAGTTCGACTTCCTCGGATTCACTCATTACTGCGGCCAC
This sequence comes from Planctomycetaceae bacterium, assembly GCA_020638995.1. Taxonomy (GTDB): domain Bacteria; phylum Planctomycetota; class Planctomycetia; order Pirellulales; family Pirellulaceae. The sequence continues at coordinate 363,360 of JACKHM010000004.1, read as the reverse complement.
GCTCGGAGCGGCCGGTTCAAACTGAAGAGGAGAACAGCGACCAAGAAGTTGCGAGCGAAGCTGGCTGACATGCAAGCCTGGTTCCACTCGATGCTGACGACTCCGATTGAAGAAGTCTGGTCCACGCTGAACGCGAAGCTACGGGGACACTATCAATACTATGGGATCAATGACAATTGGCCCCGATTGATGGAGTATCACGAGCGCGTGCGTTGCATGGCCCGACGTCATCTCAGTCGTCGGAGTCAGAAGACGCGCGTGACCTGGGCTGACTTCAATCAGTATCTTGCTCGACACGTCTTGGCGACTCCGAAGCAGTTAACGGATCTGATCGCGATGAGCCGCGTCGCTGGTAAAGTTTAGGGTGCCAAGTGATGGTTGGGAGCGGGATGCGTTAACAGCGCACGTCCGGTTCTGAGAGGGTGCGGAACTCAATTGAGCAGGGAGAGAATATTGTGACACCACAACGGGAAACCAGTGGCAAACCGTGAACACAAACCCTATCCTAAACTCGAAAGATACCAATCTACTCACCGGGAGACCTCGGCGCAGTCCAACTCAAAACCAAAGTCAACTCCTCGGTCCCCGTGATCCTGGGCGTTGAACTAAACCGCTCGGCTGAAGAGTTTGTGAGCTGAGTGTCTGGATGAGTTTGGCATCTGTTTGTCTGACAGCAGAGTCGTCGGTGCTGCTTGGACAACGCCTCGTCGTTTTGTCTACAGCTCGCTTCTGCTGTGATCTTCTTTCGTGCCGACTGCTCACTGCAGTGTGATCCTGACGGCTGCTACTCGCTAACGATTAAAGCGATTGTAGGACTTGCGCTTTTCCAAACCTCAAGCATCCTGGAGTCATCGCGAGTGGGAGATGCACTCCACCGCGTTCCAACTCTTCTCCATGAGGTTCACCACGATGCCAAGTTCCTATCGCAAGCGGCAGACGCCCATCACCAAACGCATGGCCGAAGACATGCTCGTGCGAAATCTGGCCGTTCGCACCATCGATACGTACACCTATCAAGTCGAACGCTTCGCGCGCCACTTCGGCAAATTGCCTGAGGATTTGGGCCCCGAACAGATTCGCGAGTTTCAACTGTGGTTGATTCAAGTCAACAAAGCGTCGTGGAGTCAATTCAATCAAGCCGTTTGCGCCCTACGCTTCCTCTACACCGTCACCATCCCTCGGCCTTGGTCCGTCGCGATGATTCCCTTCGGCAAGCGACCGAAGAAGTTACCCACGGTGCTCGGCCAAGAGGAAGTCCACGACTTAATCCAATGTGTCGCACATCCCAAGCATCGAGCCGTGTTGCTGACGCTGTATGCGGCCGGACTGAGACTGGCCGAAGCCACCAACCTCAAGCTGCCGGACATCGACTCGCAACGGATGCAGTTGAAGGTCAACAGCGGCAAGGGAGGCAAGGATCGTTACGTGCCGATCTCGCCGAGACTGTTGGCAGAGCTGCGAACTTATTGGAAGATCGGTCGCCCGTCCAACTACCTCTTCCCTGGCAAGACGCCGGACGTGCCCTTGTCGGGAGCCACCGTGCAGAAAGCCTGCAAGCTGGCAGCGGCTCAGGCTCGCATTACCAAGAACGTCACGCCGCACACGCTCAGACATTCTTACGCGACCGGACTGTTGGAAGCGGGAGTCGACTTGATGGCCATCAGCAAGCTGCTGGGGCACAGCAGTTTCTTAACGACCATGATCTACTTGCACTGCCGTCGTCAGCACTTCAACTCCGTCCCGAGCCCGATCGATTGGCTGCCCGCGCGACAATGTCCGCGGTGGGTCGACCCGACGCTGCAAACTCCGCAGCAGACACCGCCCGCGCAGGACGAGGACAACAACCACCTGCAATAACCGTCGCTGCGATCTTGAAGCAATACACCGCAACGTTCATCGAGCGGGATCACGACCGCTTGTCGAGTCACGTGGAAAGCACCTTGCTGCGGATCGGATTCTGCCGCACGGCACCGATGAAGGGCCGGGTGTATCGTTGTCCGAGTTGCGACTCGAAGGTGCCTGTTTACAATTCCTGCACGGACCGACATTGCCCGCAATGCCGAGGAGCCAGTCGCGCGGACTGGGTCGACAAGACGGCCCAGTTACTGCGCGAGGGCACCGAATACTTTCAAGTGGTGTTCACGCTTCCCGACAAGTTATCGAGCCTGGTGCTTGGCAACCGGCGACGGCTCTACCGGCTGTTGTTCCGCAGTGCAGCGAGTGCCCTACAGCGATCGATCGGCAAGGAATGCGGCATGCAAGCGGCGTCGACGATGGTGCTGCACACTTGGAACCAGCGATTGGGACATCATCCGCACCTGCATGCGCTGGTCCCCGGCAGTGGTCCGTCGCTGGATGGCACGCAGTGGGTGCCGTGTCGGTATACCCCAGCCACGCGTCAGAAACCGGCGACGCCGTTCTTGGTAGACAATGCCGAATTGGGTCGGCGATTTCGCGACAGCTACGTGCGTGGCGTGCGTCGTCTGATCAAAGCAGGCGTGTTGGAGATTGACGACCTAGCAAAGATCACCACGCTTCTGGAAGAGGTGCAAGCGTGTGACTGGGTGGTTTATATTCAGCCGCCGCCGAAAGACACGAGTGATCCGGCCGATGTGCTGAAGTACTTGGCCCGTTACATGACAGGCGGTCCGATTTCGGATCGACGATTGATCGAAGTGAAAGACGGTGGCGTGTACTTTTGGGCACGTTCCCACGACAAGTCGGGCCGTCAAGTTCCCGAGTTTCTCTCTACGCTGGAATTCATCCGGAGCTGGACGCTGCACATTCTCCCCAAGGGATTTACCAAGGCGCGTCGCTACGGCGGCTGGAGCAACACCCGACAAGCAGCTTACCAGCAACAGTGCGAGCGGTTACAACCGCTCCCGCCGTCCACCGCCGCGGACTCCGCCGATCCGCCCGCGCCAGTCCCCGACCTGCTGCCAGATGAGGTGATGAAGTGTCCGCACTGCCAGACGGAGATGGAGCTGGAATCTCACACGCGTCGTCCGTCTTGGCGAACCTTGTTCTACGGCCCGGACCATCCGCCCTGGATGCAGTGGAGGGGCAGCGGATGATGGCTCTGCTCACCCGCTGCCACGGAAGCTCCTGGCCGTCTCCGCTGACTGTCGAAAGCAACAACCAACTCTCGACCCGGCTGGCGATATGGACTCGCGTCACGCGCCGAACCCAACAACGATTACAAGCCTCAACATCGCGACTCGCCCGTCAGCCGCATTCGCGCTGCGCCGAGTTGCAACCTCTCCTTCGCTCGCACTAGAATGCGACGAGTCGAGACCAACAGGCGATGCATCCGCATAGGCGGCCCCGACAGTCCTCAGCCAAGCGTCTCAGTTCAACGCACAATCTATTCGTCCGAGGACAGACGAATAGATTGATATTCGTTATGTCGCAAACAATACGCGTTGGCTACTTACCTCCTAGAACTACGTTAATATCTCACTGCAATGGCCGAAGAACGGAAAACCCTGTCCGTCGAGTATAAGAATGGCTCCACTGGTGCGGGTGTTCTCTGCGAGTGGAACGAACTTTCGTTTCAATGTAGCTGTGGGGTGCGCTTGTTGTTTTCATATCGCGGACGCCAATGGATGGGAAATGACTCCACGATGGATATGGTCACTGGTGGCTTCCGAATTACATGTTTATGTTGTCACGGGAGCTTTTGGTTCGGTTATTCCTCAAACTACGACGTAATTCATGAAATCTAACGAATTGCAAGCTATCCGTCTTCTCCTAAGCCGGATAGCTTGCAATTCGTTATGTTGCCGTCAGTCCCCGGTCTCTCGTCATGACGCACCCATCGAAGAATTCCCTCGTCGGTGAAGACATCTTTACCGTTGACCATTTCCTTTCGGCGAAAGAATGTGACGATCTCATCGTATTGAGCGAGTCGATTGGGTATGAACCAGCAACCGTCGATGCTTTGGGTGGTCATCAAATGCTTCCCGACTGGCGAAACAACACTCGTGTAACGGTCGATGACAGTGATCGCGCGGAGTGGTTGTGGGATCGCGCTCGCCAATTTGTTCCCAAAACGATCGACGGTTGGCATTCAACCGGCATCAACGAACGGATACGCTTTTACCGCTATCATCCCGGTCAACAATTCGACTGGCACACCGATGGTTACTACCAGCGCGACAACGGCGAACGCAGCTTTCTAACTTTTATGGTGTACCTGAATGGCGGCGCAGTTGGCGGCAAAACAAGCTTTTCAGATAGTGGTCGAATACCACGATTCGAGGATTTCGCCGTCACGCCAGAGACTGGCTTGGCGCTGTTCTTCACCCACAAGCTACTTCATAAGGGCGAACCCGTTACTGAGGGCTGCAAATACGTCCTGCGCACTGACGTAATGTATGCGCAATAGGTTCACCTTAATCGCAGAAATGCAACATAACTAAGCACTTTCCGCACATCTCCTAGTCAATAACTTTCGGTTTTCGCGTGTTTGATGGTGGTGGCGGTTCGCGCGATCGCGGGCGGATCTCCTGGCGAAGGGTGGATTGTTCGTGTCAGAACTGGCAGATTGTAGGCGCGCACCAGAGTGTCCAATTCGCCGCAAATGTTTCGCATTTTGACTTACGAAAAGTCGCCTTGATGTAAGTTGAGTCGGACTCGATTTACGTCCATGTCGGTCGACGCAACTTTTTTTGGCGTCCTGCCCGCATGCGACCTGACACTTGGTTTGGCCTATCGTTGGCATGTCCCGAGGATGCCACGCTCACCAAGCACAGGATGTACGCTCATGCCGAAACGGAATGCCAAGCGGTCAACCGTCAAGAAGCGAACCAGCCACAAAACGACTGAACAGGCGGCGACCAATCGCGCCGCTCGAGCCGACAACGCCGCGACGGGAAGAACCGCCAACACGCAGCGCGGTACCACGCTCGTCACACATGCTGTCGGAGCGATCCCGATTCTTCAACGCTTGCTACGACGGATGCGATTGCGAGATTTTCTCCAACAACATCTGCCGCCCGAGGATGCTCGCACCAAAGTCGCCGCGCCGCGAGTCATCCTGTTGTTGCTCACCAACTTGCTGGTCTCTCGGGAACCCGTGTATGGCGTGGCCGAGTGGGCTCGCGAGTTTGATCCCCAGTTGTTCGACTTGCAACCGCAGCATATCGACCAGCTTAACGACGATCGCGTCGGACGTTGTTTGGACCGCATGGCTCGCGCGTTGAACACGAACCTGATCCTGGACGTGGTGAGGCACGTCGTGCAGGAGTTCGACCTCAGCCTCGACGAGTTGCACAACGACTCGACCACGGTGTCGTTTTGCGGCGAGTATCCTGATGCGAAGGTGGAAAGGCTGCTGGCTGGCCTGATGGCACCGGCCGTTACTTGGGGGCATAGCAAGGATCATCGGCCCGACTTGAAGCAACTGCTGTATATCCTGACCGTGACCAACGATGGCGGTGTGCCGATCTATTTCCAAACGGCCAGCGGCAACGTCGTCGACGATCAAACGCATCGAGCAACGTGGACACTGTTGGCGGAACTCGTGGGCCGCAAGGACTTCGTGTATGTCGCCGACTGCAAGCTCGCTACGACCGAACAGATGCGTGACATCGCCAGTCGCGGCGGGCGTTTCATCACGGTCTTGCCCGCGACGCGGAAGGAAAACACCACGTTTCGCTCGCGGCTGGTCGAACAACCAAAGTCGATCAAGTGGAGTGATTTGTATCACGAAGTCGATGAAGACGGCAATCTGACGGACGCCATGCAAGTCTGTGCGGACGAGCATGCCACGAAGGAAGGTTTTCGCTTGCTGTGGTATCACAGCCTCCGCAAACAAGCGTCCGATGCAGCGGCCCGCGCGACGCGGCTGGAACGAGCCATGAACGACTTGACGACGCTGCGAGATCGATTGACGGGTCCGCGCACGCGTTTTCGTGTACGAGAGAAAGTCGCGGCGGCAGTCGATGCGATTCTCGGCGAGCATGCGGTGCGTGAGTTGTTGCGAGTCGAGATCGAGGAACTCGAAGAGGCTTCGTATCGGCAAGCGACTCGCGGTCGTCCGAGCCCGCAGACGAAGTACGTTCGCGAAGTGCAAACGCGTTTCACGATCCGTTGGGAAATGGACGGGGTGCGGTTGGCCCGCGAGTCGGCGGGCGACGGCGTATTTCCGTTGCTGACGAACCTTCCCCAATGGACGGCGCGGGAAGTGTTGGATGCTTACAAGCGTCAACCGATCATTGAGAAACGCTTCTCGCAGTTGAAGACGGACTTCCGCGTTGCTCCGGTGTACTTGAAAAACGTGGAGCGGATCGTCGGCCTGTTGGCGGTTTACTTCTTTGCATTGATGGTGCAATCGTTATTGGAACGCGAACTGCGTCGCGCAATGGACTCGGCGAAGCTGCCATCGATCCCGTTGTACCCGGAAGGCCGTCCCTGCACCCGTCCGACAACACGACGCGTGTTGGACTACTTCGCGCCGCTGTCGCGTCACACGCTGACGTCCCCTACTTCGCGTAAACCCGAATCGATCACAACCGCCCTCACGCCCCTCCACCGTCAACTCCTCCAACTCCTCGGAATCCCAACCACGGCCTACGATCAGTAACGAATCGACACCCCATGAAAATCACGCCATAATGCAGGCGAGATGTGCGGAAAGTGCGATCGTTAGATGAACGAAGCGCGGATTAAGACTTGTACTCGCGATCCACGGTTGCGTTTGTTATTCGTGGCGATCGCGTTGGTGCTTCGGAACGTAGGGGTGTGGATTCACTTTCGCTTTGCCAAGAACAAGCACCGGGTAGAGCCGACGTTGTTCTTAGCGTTACTACGCTTTAGGGAAATGCTTCTCTGGATCACGCAGATCGTCTAAGACATTCTGGGAGCTGACAAGACTGAAGGCTTGGATTTCACAATTTTTCACCGGCTCACGAAAGCCGGCAGTTCATAGCCGCTATTTTCAACTACTGAAACTCGAATGCGCGACAATCTTTCCAGCTCGTCACGCCAATCGTTATTCGCCTCGGTCATTAATTGATGGGGCGCGTTTCCGATCGGAGCCGCGTTTGCGTCCACCATCCCCTATGCACACAGGCCACGCCCGCACGTTCCTGTCGTTAGTAGCTTAGCCGCTTCGCTGCCCCGCTTCAAAGTGACGTGCGTCGTGTCCGGAAGGCGCGGCGATGACTCGGGCAGAAGCCTTCGGTTCTGTAAGCAACGATGTCGTTCATTGCCCCCGTCTGCAACTTCAATGGCGGGTACCTCAGATGCAACAGCATTGCCGGTTCATGGAGCAGCTTCTGCACCCAACCACTAGCGAGACCGCATCCAGAAACGGCGGTACCGGGATGGCCCGCAGCTACTCGAATTTCACTTCGCCGAACGCATCGAACTCTTCCAGCTAAACATGTAACGCAATCAGCTAATATAGCGGCTCGCAACCCATTGTCGCCGCGATCGTCGACCGTTTACCTCCCTTCAACGCCTACACCTCTCCGCTTAGTCCCAGCAAGACCAATTCATTTTCTTGGCACCAACTCCTCCTCTCACCATCGGAGTTTGACGCCTCGACTGTGAGTTTCGGCAACGCTATCGCTGGTACGGTTGTTGGTGACCGTAAAAACATAGATATCGAATGCCGTTTGCGTTCGGTCGAGTAACTAAATCGCAGGCAGGCAGACGTCTCCCGATCTGAAGCAGACTCGCCTCACCGTCATCCGAGATCATCGTAATTGACTCCAGCCGATCAAATACACCAGGTGCCTGCGTCAGACTTGACTGATCGGGATCAATGCATTGAAGACTCAGCAATTTTCCAATCCGTCGAATTCTGATTACTTCTGCCGACACGTCGACATCACCACCATTTTGCGTTGCAAAACTTGTTACGTTTAGCGAGCCGCAAGTTCCCGTATCTCCTAGGAACGAACTCTCCCACTTGGCGAGGATGCCGCATTTTGTGAAGAATCTACGCAACAATCAATTGCTGCCCTCGATAACAACTCTGACCTTGGAGGGAGTTCCAATCTCAGGAGGCTGAAAATGACCAATTCGACGCAGATCGCGCGCCCGTTGGGCGTGGCAACGCCGTTCGGACAAGATCGGCTCTTGCTGAAGCGATTCTGGGGACACGAGCAGCTTTCCCGATTATTCGAGTTCGAGTTGGAAATGCTGTCGGAAGATGATGACCTCCAACCGGTCGAGATCGTCGGACACCGGGTTACCTTTCGTGTGGAAACGACCGCTGGCGAAGACCGCCTGTTCAACGGTTATGTCAGCCGCTTTGGATACGCCGGCACCACGAACAAGCACACCGTTTACCGGGCCACTGTCGTGCCGTGGTTATGGCTGTTGACCAAGACCGCCGACTGCCGCATCTTCCAGGCGATGACCGCGAAGCAGATTATCGAGCGGGTCTTCAGCGATCTCGGCTTCACCGACTTCGAGTTGAAGGAGTTAAACGGCGAGTATGTCGAACGGGAGTACTGCGTGCAGTATCGCGAAACGGACTTCGCCTTCGTGTCGCGGCTGATGGAAGAGGAAGGCATTTTCTATTACTTCCGCCATAGCGAAGAAGGGCACACTCTGATGCTGCAGGATTGGGAGGCCGGGTATTTCGATTTGCCTCATCCCCAAGTCGATTTTCTGGAACCAGACCCGCACAACGAGACGATCGAGCGAGTACTCCAGTGGCGCCATGAATACGCGTTTCGACCCGGTCGCTGGGCGCAAACGGATTTTAACTTCAAAACGCCCAGTAACAGCTTGATGTGCCAGGAGTCTTCGAATATCGAGTTACAGAATAACTCGAACTACGAGGTCTATGACTACCCGGGCCGCTATCAGGCCAAAGGAACCGGCAAGCAGCGGACGCGGACCCGCATCGAGGAAGAAGAGGCTCGGCACAACATCGTCCGCGGCAAGAGCAGTTATCGCGAGTTGGCGCCCGGCGGCATGTTCAAGGTGGGCGTGCATCCCGCAGTCGCCGAGCAGGGGAAGTCGTATGCGCTGACCACAGTCGAGCACAATGCATCGGTCAGCGACACATACGATACTGCGGGTGAGTTCGAGTTCGCTTACGAGAACCGTTTCTCGTGTATTCCCAGTAGCGTCCCCTTTCGCCCCGAGTGGACAACGCCGAAGCCGATCGTCGAAGGTCCACAAACAGCTTTCATCGTCGGACCTCCCGGCGAGGAGATCTATCCGGACGAATACGGACGGGTCAAGGTTCAGTTCCACTGGGACCGCGAAGGCAAGTACGACGAGAACAGCTCTTGCTGGATGCGTGTTTCGCAAACGCATGCCGGCAAAGGCTGGGGCGGTATCGACCTGCCACGTATCGGCGAGGAAGTGATCGTCGATTTTCTCGAAGGAGATCCCGACCGTCCGATCATCACCGGGCGCGTTTACAATGCCGAGAGTATGCCGCCGTTTGCGCTTCCCGGCGAAAAGACGCGGAGCGGGATGAAGTCGCAGACGCACAAGGGCTCCGGGTTCAATGAGATCAGCATGGACGACACGGCCGGAAAGGAACAGATCCGCATGAATGCCCAGTACAACATGGACACGGCAGTCGGCAACAATCAAACGCTGATCGTCAACGTCGACCGTACGAGCTCGATCGGCAACAACGACAGTTCGACCGTGGGCGTTGATTCAACGGAGAACGTCGGCAACAACAAGACGGTCACCATTGGCAACAATCTGAACATCAATGTCGGCAACAAGGCGGTTCTAAACGCAGGGTCTTCCATCACGCTCAAGTGTGGAGCATCGAAGATTCACATGAACTCTGGCGGTGTGATCACGATTACGGGGACGATCATCACCATGGCCGCAGCCGCTAACGCCAGCGTGGTCGCGCCACTCACACAGGTTGTGGGCGGCGCCATGCTGACCACGGTGGGCGGCATCAACATGATGAGCGGGGGCGTTTGTCACGTCGGCGCTGCGGCGCTGGCCTCGGTCGCCGGTGGCAAGGTGGACGTCGCGTCAACTGGCGTCACTTCGATCAAGGGTGGCTTGATCACTTTGAACTAGGGCCTGGGGCAACAAGTAGACAAATGCGTCGAACGACGCGATTACCAGTGAGACAGACAAGGTGCTGCGGTGATTACGACGGCGGATCAAGCGACGCGAGAAATAGCGGTCTTTGTCGGGAACGACAAACTCGCCCTGCGGAAGTTCTCTGGGCGTGAGGAGCTGTCGCGGCTGTTTGAGTACGACCTGGAAATGCTGTCCGGCGATCGGGCCATCGACCCAGCCGAGATCATCGGCGGCAACGTCACGTTTCTGATCAGTGAGAACGGCGAAGCGGTTCGTCACTTCAACGGTTTTGTACGGGCCTTTGGACAGAACGACCACGCGGACCGGACATCGACCTATCACGCCGCCGTCGTCCCCTGGCTGTGGTTCTTGACCCAGACCGCCGACTGCCGCATCTTTCAGGACAAGTCAACTCCTGAGATCATCGAGCAGATCTTCCAGGACTTGGGCTTCGATTGGTGCGAACTGCGGCTGAGTGCGAAATATGAAGCGCGCGAGTACTGCGTACAGTACCGGGAAACGGACTTCGATTTCGTGTCGCGTCTGATGGAAGAGGAGGGAATTTTCTACTACTTCCGGCACGAAAACGGAAAGCATACGCTGGTGCTGGCCGACCACGCGTCGAGCTATTTCGAGCTGACGGATAACCGCGTCGAGTGCCTGGATGCTGAGCGCGATGGGATTCTGACCGACCAGATTACCAACTGGCGGCATGAGAAGCGGTTCAGCTCGGGGCGCTGGTCGCACACGGATTATGACTTCAAGACACCCAGCAACCGCTTGATGACCAATGCAGACTCGTTGGTCGAACTGAAGGATAACAAGGTGTTCGAAGTCTATGACTATCCGGGACGCTACGAAGAGAAAGGTGATGGGAAAGCGTGGGTTGACAGACGCATCGAGGAAGAGGAGACGCCGCATGATACGGTGCTGGGTCGCGGCGGCTATCGTTCGTTCACCCCGGGGGGAACGTTCTCAGTCGCCCGGCACAAGAATGAGGTCGAAGTTGGCGGATCGTACGTGTTGGTTTCGGTTGAGACGAAGGCGACGGTGAATGGGGCTTATGTCACGGGAACGCAAGTCGAAGAAGTCCGCTTCGAGAACAAGTTCCGCTGCATCCCCGATCACGTCCCGTTTCGACCGCGGCGGCGTACGCCGCGAGCATTGGTCGAAGGCCCGCAAACCGCGTTTGTGGTCGGCCCGGCGGGCGAAGAGATCTACACCGACGAATTCGGTCGTGTCAAAGTTCAGTTCCACTGGGACCGCGAAGGCTCGCGCGACGAGTACAGTTCGTGCTGGATTCGCGTCTCCCAGGCCCACGCCGGCAAAGGTTGGGGATCGTTCGACCTTCCTCGCATCGGCGAAGAGGTGATTGTCAGTTTTCTGGAAGGCAATCCCGACCGACCGGTCATTAAAGGCCGCGTTTACAATGCCGAAGCGATGCCGCCGTTCTCGCTGCCAGCAAAAATGACCCGCAGCGGCGGCAAGTCGGATACTCATCAAGGCAGCGGCTACAACGAGGTGTCGGCGGACGATACGGCAGGTGCCGAGCAATTGCGGACGAACGCGCAATACAACATGGACGCGGCAGTCGGCAATAACCAGACTCTGGCCGTTGGCGTCGACAAGACCGAAGACATCGGCAACAACGACGACTTAAGCGTGGCGGTGGATTCCAGTACCGAAGTCGGCAACGACGCGGGTATCACGGTGGGCAACAACACGACCTACGAAGTCGCCAACAACATCGTGATCGAAGCCGGCACGTCGATTACTCTAGCTTGCGGCGCATCGACTATCCACATGAACCAAGCTGGCGTGATCACGATCAGTGGCCAGTTCGTGACTTCCGCAGCGAAAGCCACAAACTCGATTGTCGCTCCTCTAACCACGATCAGCGGCAAGCAGATGTTGAACCAAGCCGGACTATTGACGCTGATGCTCGGCGGTGTTGCCAAGACTAACGGCAAGGGTGGAACCGACTTCAGCGGTGCCTCAGTTTCAATCCGAGGCGACGAGGTCGTAGTCAAAGGGGGGCCGATCAAGCTCGGAGAAGCCGGCGCGCCGCTCGTGGCGATTCCTGACAAAATTGCAGGGGTGCCAGTGACGCCGAACGCGGATGGCAGCATTAGCGTCGGGAAGGGGATCAAGATTGCAGGAGATACCAAGCTACAGTTTTCTGTACTCCAGGATCTGGAAAAAATTGGCAAAACGGCCTCCGGGCAAAAGCTGCTTGCATCGATCGAGGCCTCCGGGAAGACGGTGACAATTCATGACTTAGCCGGCAGATCTGGACCGTGGGCTTGGACAGATCCAACACCCACAGGGCCCACTCCGTGGCCCGGCTACGCGCCCCCGCTGGGAAACAGTACGGCAGCGGACGCTCAGGTGGGAGTTGACCCGGACTTCAAAGGCATGGACTGGCACCCGAACTACCAGGATGCGGATTGGGCTCGTGAAGAGAACTTTCCTACGGACGTCGTGCTATTCCACGAGTTAGTTCACGCTGACGACGCCGTCAATGGTCGGCTCGATGCCGCTCCCCAACCAACAGGCCCACACGCTGGCGTAACTAAATTCGAGTTAGCGGCTGCTGGCCTACCGCCATTTCATAATGCCGCCTACTCAGAGAATACATATCGCGCTGAGTTAGGGCTTCCGCAGCGAACATACTATTAACCGATACACGACACGCAATCGATGACGGTCCGAACATGTTAGAACCACAGCTTTCATTCGACGTTGAGTTGAGCACGCAAGAGATTTCCGTTCGTTGGAGGTTAAGGAACCGCTTGGCCGAGCCGATCTTGATTTGCTACAGCCTGCCAAACGCGAAGACGAAGATGGCAGAGATGGACTGGGCGTACGTCGAGTTCGTTCGAGGGACCACCATCATCAAGCAAGAAATGGAGATCTTGCCGCCTGGGCTGTCGGTCATGATCCCAGACACGCCGTTGTTGCGGGAGGTCGCGCCAGGTGACTTCGTGGAAAGTGTTATCAGGTTGCAGCGCCCGTTAACCGAACGATCCGCATACGGCTTTTTCGGGCAGGCAAGAGATCCGAATGAGGAACGAACTGACCACCTGCAATTACGTGTGGGCTGGGCCGTGGAAGCAGACCTAGGCGAAGGGCCTCGCGTGACACGGACGACGGACAAGGGATGTTCGTTTATCTCTGCGCCGTACCATTTGATCGCACCGGTCCAGCGGGTCGTTGTATCGGAAAAACGACAAATCGATCTTCCGATACGAGTATACGGGGCACCGTAGAAGTTTGCAGTGAGATAGGGTCGTAATATGTCGCTTACCATATCTGGTTTCGAACTCCCGGCACGAGATCGCTTTCTCAAGGACATGAATTCGTACACCGCCATGCTGGCGAATGGGCAGGGTGGGGCCTTCCCTCCACCTATGGCGACGCCGATCTACGAGGGCGGTCAAGGACAGACGTTTGTTGCAGTCCCCGCCGAAGACGGCGTATCTGCACTGCCGTTTATTAAGGGATCGCCAGCCGCAGGCGACGCCGGCGGATTCATGCCGGTCGAGGACATGCCAAGCAGTGGTGCTGGCGGCGATGAACTGGGCGCGATGCTCGGCGGCATGGCTGGCGGCGTACCGGCTTCCGTGACAGGAGATTGGCTTGGCAAGGCGGCGTTGACGGGAATGCTCGGAGGAACGCCGGGGACAAGCACGGCGGCGGCGCTGGGAGCGGTTGGAATGGCCAATCCGATGGCGCAGGGAATGCTCAGTTCGGCGCTCGGTCAGTTCGCTAAGGGTGGCTCTGGACCGCTCGGACTGCTTAGCGGTGCGCTCGCGGGAGGCGCGCAGGGCGCGGCCAACGCCTTGGGGCAAAAGGCGATAGGTGGGTTGCTCGATACCCTTGGATTGGGAGACGTTTCGAAAACGCTCGCGGGACTAGCCACGGGTCCCGCCGGCGACATCGCCGATGTGCTGGCAAGCGGTGGCTGTTTTGGCGGGATGCAACAGGCTGCGGATGCCGTCAACAGTATTGCGCCGGGCGGTTGCACAAACCCGACGGGGTCTGGCGGGGCGAACAACGCCAACAAGACTTCGGCTATTACCGAAAAGGCACTCGACAAGGCCGCCGACAAGCTGCTCGACCAGTGGAAGGTCGACGATGAGTCCTCCGCAGCGGAACAAGTTGCTCACAAAGCCGTTAATGATAACAAAGATGCCATCAAAGCGGCCGCCAAGGATCCTAAGGGGACGATCGCCAAGATCAAAGGCTTCTTCAGCGGTGAATCGTCGGATGCCTTTCTACCGGCGGCTCGCATCCTCGATCCTGATCTGACGGTGCCCGAACTGATTAAGCAGGGCGTCGCCAACATCAAAGTCGAAGGACTTCCCATCTCACGCATGACAGATCCACTCATGCCTTCCGCACCAGCGATCCTCGAAGGCGCTGCGACCGTCCTGGCGGCAAACAAGGAAGTCGCGCGGCTGACCAGCAAGACCGCCGCGCCGGGTGTGATGCTGGTCAAGGGAGCGCCGTCCGTGCTCGTGGGCGGTGGTTCGGCGTTCGTCGCGCCGCCGCCGTCCCCTACCAACGCCAATACTTCGGGAAACGGCAGCCCAGCGGGACCAACCGCACCGAAATCTGCCAGCAGCGGATCGGGCGGAAGCGGCCAAGCAGGGGCCGGCGGCGGCCAAGCGGGCCAAGGCGGGGGCTCGAACGTAGGCAACACCGGAATGCAGGGACAGTCGACCGAACAACAGCAGCAGATCGGCGAGATCGACAATCTGCCCCCGGGGGCCGCGCCCGACCCTCACGCAGATCCGGCCAGCAATCCTTTCAAGTTCAATGATAGAGACAATGGCGAGGTACGCGGCTGGGATCCTGACCGTGGCATGTCGACAACCAAGCCGGAATACGACTGGCTGCCAGATCTGCCTGGAGGCGTGCGCGATCTGCTCGAGGCCAAGGACGGCGAAAGCGGTTGGTTCGGCAATGCTTACACACCCGGGAACTGGTATCTGCTCGGTGGACTTATTGAATTGGGATCTCCCGTCTGGCCCGGCGCGGGCAACGGGGTAATGTGGTACATCCCGGACAAGATCTTCGGGATGGATATGAGCGATTACTACTTGTACCATGATTGGAAGTTCCATCCCAGTGATTCAGCACACGCTTTCGAGCCGTGGAAGATCTTTACAGAATGGGAGATTCCCTCCTTCATCACGGGAATGCAAGCCGCCGGAGGCAACTCGGTGCATCAAGGCCTGCAGATCATCTATAGTGGCGTGACGACTGCCGTTTCGCTAGGCACTTGGTCCGCCACGATGGCTGGCGAACTCGCAAAGAAGTTTTAACAGACAGGTTGGCGATGAACGACGACGCGCCCTTCTACATCGTCCGCCTCACGCCCGAGAGCGACGCACAGGAGTCGCTTGATTTGGCCGTCCCCAAAGATTGCGTGGCGCTTCCCAGCGCAGGCTTGCCCGCCGACGCCGGCCTGTTCGCACCGTTAGCGCTGTTTGTGTCGACCGCCGAACGAACGCTGCAGGTTTCTATTCACGATAGCGTGTTGCCGCGTGAGATCTCCGCCGGCGATTTGGCGGAAGTGGATGCTGGCTATCGTGACGCCACATTGATTGAGCGACGAGACTTGAGCACACACGAAGCGGAAATCATCACTTCGTTCACACAGGCAGGCCAGCCGTGGGTTGGTCGCTCGAAGGTTATCATTTCCGGCAACCGGGTTTTCCGCGCCGAAGCTGCCGCGCCGCGTGATTGCGATCCGAGCACGGCGGAAGATTGTGCCAAAGCCGTGCTCTCCTTCAAGCTGCCCAAGGCAGACAACACTTCCTCGGCTGAGCCGCTAAGCGACTGGGAATTCAGAACGCCAGCGCCGGGCGGTGGCTTCTACTATCCGGCATCGTGGTCCATTGCCGTCGATTCGACACATGGGAATTCTGCCTCGTGCATCTTAGAGAACATCGCGGAGTCCGAATGCGTCGGTCGCATCAACGTGATTGTCCGGAGTACGTCGACTAACGCCACACCATCTCAATGCGTGCAGGAGTTTGCTGCGGAGTTGATGGACACCGGGATCATCCTCAGCGGAGCTCCGCTCGTGCCAACCGAACCGCCGCCCGGATTTGCTGCGGCTTCCGTTTACTTGCCTCGCGCACAAGAGCACGGGCAGGAGCGGGCAGCGGGCGCGATTTTGCTCGAGCATCCCACCGTCATCGCACTTATTGGTATCTGGGGTCGCGGTAAAAAGGATTCGCCGCTGTGGTGGGCGATCAACAAGCGGGCCTTCGAGATTGTTCGCGATTCTCTGCGCGTAGAACCGGCTTGACGGAGGGTTTCCGAACGGCATTTGCGGTGCCATCGTCGCAACTTGCCACCCACTGCCGCATTTTGCAACATTTTCTAGGCAACACTGACAAGTTGCCCGCGATAACTGTCTTGTTGTCGGCAAGGGACAATAGCCGATCGTCGGGAAGATGATCGGCCTTTCGAGCGGTTTAAGTAAGGAAAAAGTCGATGCGTGTCGTGCTGAGCGTTGAGTCGGGAGGACTCGCAGGTCGCCGAGTCTGGCTGCGAGAAGACCAGCGGGTGAGTGTGGGAGGGAACGAATGGGCCGAGTTTTCGGTGCGTGATTCCAGTTTGTCGGATGTGCATTTCGCGCTGGATACTGCGGCACGCAAATGCCGCCTGACCAGCGTTTCGACCGAGGCTTCCACCTTCGTCAACGGAGAAGCGGTCCACGAACGCGTCTTGCAATCGGGGGACGTTGTCCTGGCTGGTAAGACGCGTTTCCGCGTTGAACTGGACGAGGAGGCCTCGGATCCAGTCCCGAACGCGATTCAAGAGACGTTTCATCCGACGCCCGGTGACGCCAGCAGCGGCGCGACTGGCAACGCCGCTGCCGCCAGCGAATCACGCCCGGGTGAGCCCGTGTTGGACATCAGAAGCCGCCAGCCGATACGATCAGTTGAGCGAGTCGCCGCGCAAGAACTGCCTGCAGCCGTTGTAGCCAATGCAGAAACCGTGCAACTTGAACGACCGTTCTGCGACCGCAAAACCGTCTCCGAAGATGGGTCGTTTCTGGCCGTGTTGCAGATCGATTCCGAGTGTCACGCCCACCGCAAGGTGTGGTTGCGGGACGGCGAATTGGTGCGTTTTGGACGTACGGAAGCTGCGGACCACGTGCTGCCGGGAGACGATCGCATGTCCGGGCTCCATTTCGCCCTGTGTACCAAGTCGAAGCAATGTTGGATCTATGACCTTAATAGCTTGAACGGCCTCTTCGTGAACGAGAAGAAGGTGGAGAGGTTTCAGTTGCGAACCGGCGACATCGTCCGCGCGGGACGCACCAGGTTCCGGGTCACGCTGGAGGGAGTGTCTGCATTGGAGCAGCCGCAGCGGCCAGCCGAGCGAAAGGCTGACGCAATTGGTGGCGAGACGGTGCCTAGCTTGCAATATCTCCAGAGCGAGTGTCGCTCGGGCTTCGTCAAGTACGACGGACGGGCTGATGGGCGGACCATCGGTGACGTCGCGCGGCTGCTTAACCAACGCTGGCCGATGCACCTAATCGTCAACTTCCGCCGCGCCGGTCTAACTGAACCAGCCGAACTCGCTGCTTCCAGCAACCTCCTCCGCGAAGCACCCGGCTTCTCGGGCCAATCGAACGCGTTACTGTTGCTCTCTCAGTCGGACGATGTCGACTTGATGCAAGTATTGCAGGACGCCAGAGGCAAGGGTGCCGTGGTCGCTCTCTTTTCGGATCGGTCCAAGAATGAACTCGTCCCGAGGCTTTCGCCGACGGCGGCTTCTTTTTCCGCCACCGGCATCATCGCTCGCCAGTTGTCCGACGCACCGTTGGTCTACTTGCGGCAGTTGCTGCCGGAGGTCAACGCCACGTTGATTTGTGATGGCCATCGCCCCTGGACGGTTTTTACCGACCCCGCGCTTATCAGCGATTGGCAGGTGCTTGGGTTCCCTAATGCGCCAGCCAATGCGTAGCACGGTGGCAATCACAACCAATTCGTCGCGACAGCTCGCTAAGGCGAGCGGTCGATCCTTTCTACCAGGACGACGGACCTCCGAGCCCGTCGAGTCTTGATTCGACGGCTTCGGAGAGCCGTCGTACTGGTAAATCCACTTCTGCCCCTCACCTCAAGGCCGCTACATTTGATAAAAGCCGCTCGATTCGCACAATGTGGCGGATCGACACGTCGTGGCGATTTCGCAAGTCTGATCGACATGAGGTCCGATGGACGGTAATGACTGGACCATGTGCTGCTTTGGAGACCGTCCCATGAACAAGATGTTCGTCTACGTGTGTGTGGCCGCTGCGGCGTTGGCTTGCGAACCAAGGCGTGCGCTGAGTGAGCACTTGGATGCCTGTGCCGATTGTGGCACTGCGGCCCAGAAGTGCGAACTTGTCGATCGCGTCATCATGGTCCCGAAGCTGTGCATTGAAACGGTGATGAAGACGCGGTGTATTCAGGTTAAGGGGACTCGCGACGAAACTTACACCGTTTTTCAAATGAAGCCGAAAACAGAGCGGATCACAAAACAGCATTGCTACCTTGTCGACGAGATCCGCACCAAGCCCATCGAAACGGAGCATTGTCAGATCTTTGACGTTCCCGAAATCACCAAGTATCCACCCAAAGAGTGCCTGACATGCGAAGGCAAGGGCAAGGGTGGCGTGGAGGTTTCCAACGGTGCGACCGACCACGGTTGTCGCAAGGTCGTGGGCAATTCGATCGTCAAGAGCGAAATCACTTACTGCGTGAAAGTTCCCAAATACACCGAGGAGGTCTGTGCGGAGATCGAAACGTATGAACTCGTTCCGGTCGAACGTACACGAACCGTCTCGGTTTGCGTTCCCCAGATTCAAGAATACCCCTGCGAAGTCACCGTGACAAAGTGGTTCCCACAGACGATCAAGTGCTGCTCGGCATGTGCCGTCAATCACCCCAAGAAGTGATACGCTTTGTCTACTCCTTCACCAGCACATCGAGTTGTGGAACCGAGATCACACTTGGGTCTCGCTTGAATTGTGCGCTTGGTAGTATGTCGATCTTCAGGGCGAGAGGGTCTTCGAATTCGTAGATATGCTTCACCACATGTCCTCCGGTCCCAAAAACGTAGTCGGTATGAAAGATCGCAGCGGGCTGGGGTGAGACGAGGATTGCAGCAGTTCCGAACGACGTGCCTGTCTCCTGGATCGTGAGCCGATACGGTTCGTCCGCACTGAGCCGCTGACCAGAGGCCTCAAACACACCGTCTAGGGTTGGTACTGCGAAACTCTGTGAGTTGCCAGAAGGTTCGATCATGATGCCAGAGAACCCTGTCTGAGCTGGGCTAACACGCTGGAAGCTAAGCCAGACTTTCATCTGGGCCTTGGTCGCTGCACGTGGCCAGGCTTTGGCGTGGAAACGAAGTTTCGGAATCGGCTGATCGAGAACGTTGTCGACGTCGAAAAAGTAGTAGCGTTGGTCAGCGAATGCTGTGTTGCCGACCACCGGCGTGATCTCGCACCACACTTGCTGGACCGGCGGCGTGAAGAACTCCGTGCGGTTGTCGCGCTCCGAAGTTCCATTGACGTCTTGCACCGTCACAAAGAAGTCAACGTCCGCCGCCTTCACTTCCGGGCGATGGGCTCGGATGATGAAGTCGTGGCGATCCCCATCGCGTGTCAATCCGGCAACGACTGGAGCATGACTGTACGCCGCCAGAGGATCTTCGATCGGGAACACCAGCCGCGGAATCCGGTTGAGCGGATGTTCGTAGATCAACTTGATCGCTTCACCGCCGTCGAGATAGATCTGGCGCGTCGGCGGCTGGGCACCCGGAGCCCCATGAATGCGAACTTCATGGTCACGGCGAAGCTCTTTGACGGTTGCGGTGTCTCCCAATCGGTACTTCTGCGTATTCAGATTTGAAGATCCGGATCGAGCTACCGAGTACTCGGCCAAGCCAATCGCCTCGCGGATACCCTGCACCAGCGCGGAGGCTTCGTTTGCGCCCTTGTAAATGCCGCCTGTTTTTTGGGGAATCTCAGTCAGTTCTGCCGGAACATTCTGGGGCGGATCCATGAAAATGATGTGGATGTGGACGTCAGTTCCTTGCTGCGCGTTGAGTACGGCCCTGGGAAAAGATTGCTCGATCTTCTTGCCAAAAGCCGATAACCCGCTCACCTCATTCACACCGTCTGTGATCAGCACAATGTGTTTCGACTCGTCTCTTCTCGCGACCTTGAAATCCTTTGAAAGACTCGTCAAGAGAGCCCGGTATAGCGGTGTTACGCCAGTCGGGAGAAGGTTCGGGATTCGCTCCCTGACTTTTTGAACCTGATCGACTTGACCGAACTCCACGAGCAAGTCATCTGCATCTTCGTCAGGATGTAGCCAACTGTTACCTACATTCTTACTCACCTCGACATAGATCCCTTTTTGAGCATCAAGGTGCCGGATAATGTAATCGCCATCAGCGTCTCTGGCGGGGATCCCATTTGCATCGACCTTAAATCCGGCGATCCGTCCATAAGCCCGCAGGCCGATCTTATAGTTAGGTTGCGAGCCGAGTTCTTCGATAACTGAATTGAGAGAAGCTTTTGCATTCGCGATGCGATTATTCGCACTCAAGCTTGTACTCTTACTCATGCTTGCCGAGCAATCGACGATGAACATGATATAGGCGTTACGCTCCGCATCACCTTCGACAGTGACCTTAGCCATTTCGGGATGAGTGTATTCGGCACGCACCGGAATGACGTGCTGCGGCCATTGTGCGGTGAAACGCTGCGATTGTTCATGGCCTCGGAATAGGACTCGCGCGGCAAGCGGCAACTCGGTGCGATCAGCTGGCTTGACCAGCGGCAGGCGTTGCTCGACTCGGCTGTTCGCATCCTTAACGTCCTGTCCGCGACGGCGTACTCGCGACGATCCGGCAAACACCGGGAACAGTCGTGCGGGATCGTTGTCGACTCGTTCGGTAATGAATACGGCAGCTTGCCCTCGCGGCAGATCGGGCTTCCAACCAATCCCGAAGTCGTACTCGCGTGTTTCCTTAAACTCATAACATTTCAGTGCCGTTCCTACTGCGATATCGATCGCCGTTGCCGCCAGACGCCGGTCGCGTAGCCTTTTCAAATCTGCTTCCGCTGCGTAGCCCAGCACCGCTGAGCCCGGTGCGAGCGCTTTGGCACCGCTCAAGTAGGAGTCCGCGACATTTACGAAGTATGGTAGTTGACGCCGACTGACGGTCGGCCCCCAAAAATCCTCCAACACTCGATGACTGTGCCACAGCAGTTGGAAATGTCGATCGACATACCGCAAACGGCGTGTTGGATCCATCGTCGACTTCCAAGGCCGTCGGCCAAGCAACGCGGCTGCGGATCGGACCATCAGGTCGGCTTTGGCGAGACCTGATCGCGTGCGTCGCGCAGTTGCATCGGCCATCTCGGATCGCAATAAGTCGTCGGTCTCTTGCTCCAATCGCAACTTCTGGTGCGATATGTCTCGCAGCGCCTCACGCAAGAAGCCTCCTTGTGCATTGAACCACCTCATGGCGTCGTCGCGCATGACATCCGATTCACGCGCTGCCCTCGACACATCCTGCCCGGCTAGCAGGACCGCCGGGTGCGTTGGCCAAGCTGTCAACTGGAGTGGATTCTTCGACGGTGCTGGCAAGCTGGCTTGCTGCGTGTCGTGACCCAACTCCATCGAAGCAAGATATTTATTCAGGAACAGGGTTTCCCGTTCTCGCGCGGTCGTGAGCGGCGTCCGCAAGATGTGGTGAGTCCGGAGGAGCGTTCCGCTCGCCGGTGTAGCAATCAGCTGATTAACGACATGCTGCCGATATTCGCTCTCCAGTTTGTCGCTCGCGGTGCGCAATTCATCAACAACGAATCGATGTTTATCGGAGATATCAAGCGGCTGCGTTGTGTCATCGGCGTCGAGCAGTTCGCTCAGTTTCGCAGCGTGTTGCAAAACCAGGTTCAGATCGGGCTGAACGGCGTCGAGTCGCCCCTGCTGGCTGAACCAAAAGGCTATATGCGGCAACCGCGCCCAGACGTGGTCCCGCAGCTGATAGGCGGAAGCCACTTCCTGTAGTCGGTGATTCGCGGCGACTTCTTCTCGCGATTGGCATTGCACAAGCTCGTCGCGCGCGCCAGCCAGCGAAGCATCATCTCCAACGAAGATCCGATCGAGCGCGGCGCGGCGTCTTTGATCAGCCGCGTTTAACATGGGCTGAACCCAATAATGCACGCGTTCGTCGTCGGGTGCCGCGATTTGTTCCGCCATCTTCTGAGCAAGCATCGCTTGACGCAAAGCGGCTCGCAGTGCCCTCGGCCATTTCTCCGCGTTGGTCACATCCGCGTACTGCGCTACCAACTTGAGCAGCTGAACTTCCTGCACGTGCTCGATCGGTACTCCCTCGTCATCGAGATAGGGACGGCTCGTTTCGACCAGGCGGATGGCCTCGCGCAGTTGCGGTCCCCCAGGCTCCGCGGAACTCTCCGAGAGCCATCGCGCCGCGACATTCGCCGCCGTGAGATACGGCAGCGAGAAGGGTTTCTCCTTGCCGTCCTCATCCTTGGGCCAACCACCCGCTTCGAGCCATGTATCCAGCACTTCTTGGCCGCTCGTCGCCGGATCGAACTCCCGGTCCAACTGCGCCGCAAGCGACAGCGAAAAGCCTCGCAACTCGTCCGGCAACGATGGCTTCGCCGAATCACTCAGCAGCGAATCGATGTTCTTTAACGTTTCGACGTACGCTGTTTTGTACGCGCTGCCCGCGAGCAGCAACTGTTCGCCGCGTAAGAGTTCAGCCTCGATCGTCGCAAGCCCCAGTGGGTCATACCGCCCCAGATCGACGTCCTGAACGAATGTTTCGAAACGCTCCCAAAACGGGAGCAGATCTCGCTGCCAGGCCGACGAGAGATTCGAGACAAGTTCTTTCGCCGAACGGTTCTCTCTGGGGCCTGCTCCTGAAGCTACGAGCTTGAAATTTTGCGATTCCGTAGGTATTGGCATCAGCTGGGGCGTCTGGCGACTGGATCGATTGTCACTCACCCATCCATCGACTTTCGCCCGGACGAAGTCATAGAACTCGAGCAATGAAACTCCGTTCCGCCCATCGGCGTCGGCGGCCGCGCTCAAACCGCTCGCCACGAAGTGCCCGAAGATCGTCCCATCTCGTTCCGGGGCGCTCCACGCTAGTTGACCAGAGGCCCGGTCGGTAATGACGAAGATCTTGCTGTGGTTACCAAGATCCTCGGCCACTCGATCGGGAAACTCGTTGTGCAGAATGCCCAGCGACCAATTCGTGTCGATCTTGCCACTGTCGAGGAGCAAGACTTTCACAGCATCGGGACGCTCTGCGTCGAGCAGCGCGAACAACTCGGACATCGGCATCCAAGTCGACTCGTCCAGCGGCTTCGAATCGCTCAACAGCAAGCACGCCTGCCCACGACTATCGACGACGCCGTGAGCACTGAGATAGACAGTGACGAGTTCTTGGCTCACGAAGCCGCGTCCGGGGTGGAGGTTCTCCTGCAGATGCCTTTTCAGCGTCTCGCGCCCGATCCGCTCCGGCCCTGCGGGCATGAGCTTGATGTTGCGAGTGTTCGTGCCTGTTAACCGTTTGGAATCTTCGCTGACGTATGAGTTCGGCGGGATCGGACTTTCGTACGACGCGACACCCAGGATGACCAAGGGCATGTCACGGGGGATGATCAAGACGAGAATAATAAAGCCAGCGAGCAAACCGACTGTCACCAGGCCGAGGGCCACCAGACGCGTACGATGGCGAGAAGTGCCGGACTTTGCGACCGACTGTTTACGGCTCTGCCACCCTTTTCCTCCGGCAGCGACCGGACTCCGGCCTTTGCCGCCACGTCTCCAACCTTGTCGCGATTTTTCCACCGCCAGCTCCCTTCGAACTGAGATTCTCCCAGCTCTTGCTCAATATACAAAAAAACAGCGTGCGGAACTTGTCGCACGCTGCAAAATGATGGCTCAGATTTGGTTGGCGGATGGACTAGTCCTGAGAACGTGCGACTAGCGTACCGGGGCTCAACTCTGCGAGTTCGAAATCTCCGACCGGACGCACCAGCGCGGTTTCACCTTGAACCGCGAAGACCACCAGCGCGCCAGTGAATCGATAACCGTAGTCTGTCGATGTCCAGACGTTCAAGCGTTCGCCTTCAATTGGCTCACGAAAACTCACTCTAGCGATGTTCTGTTTTGGATCGACTACCATAGCAATGTTCTGTTGCGCCTCGGCAGTGGAACGGCTGGCTTGTTGCGTCTGGACGTCTGTCGAGGTGGAGTTTAGCAGACGGGCGGTCCGGCGGCTGGATGTTTGGCGACGAAGCGCGGTTTCGGCGGTAGGAGACAACGCTCGCCGGGCGGATGCTTCTTGTTCCCCCGAAGCGGCCCCACCGTTCGACGGCGGAACTGACTCGGAGCCCTCGATGGGCGGCGCTTGAAGTGTGCCCTCGACCGGCAATTCCTCCAGATATACGGGTGCCCCGACATTGGGGCAGCAAACGCTTAGAGCGCTAATTGCGGCTTCTCGAACACGCTCGGATGGCTCAAGGTAGCAGCCGCTACCGTCGCGTTCGTAAGCGATTTGGGCGAGCATCTCGCTGACCTCCTTGCTACAGCAATTCTTCTCGCTGCAGTTGGCACAACATTCCCCCGAGGCAGCCTCTTCGATGGCCTTAATCGCTTCCAATCGCACGTCTTCGGTGCAGTCGCTCATGGCAGCGATCAACGCCTTGGTGATTTTCTTGTCCTTGTCATAGCAACCGCAACCGATGCTGGCGAGATACTTGATCGCCTTGATCTTCTGTGGCTTCAGATCTTCCGCCTGCTTAACCTCCGCCGCAGCTTTGATGGCTTCAACCGGCGATTCAAGGTTTTTAGGATCAGCCAAATGCAAGAGCTGGGGTTTGGACTCCAGGCCTGGGAGGTTACCTCGCCGGTTGAATAACTGGGCGTTGGCCCGCTGCAGACCCTGAGGGATTCCCAGGAAGCCCCACAGTGTCGGCGGCACTGCCGGAGGCGTTGGCACCTGGGCCCGAACCGAAGGCTGCAAACATACCGCAATCGCGATAACAAATACCAATGTGAATACCGGTAATTTCATCAGTCTCATCCTTGAGTGCCTGTCAGGAACGCTACAATCGCGTCTAATGGAATATTCGGCACTACCGCACCCCGGCTACAGCTTTTTGCCTCCCCCGGAGAGACGCGACACTCCTCGCCGCCCTTAGATCGCTATAATCGTTAAAGTCTTCCACATCTAGCACGGCGCGAGGAACTTCCTATCTTCTCGCGTCACTTCATACTGAGGTTTACCTGTAGGCGTCCCGGCTTGCTCACCTGAACAGCTTCGTCCACTTTCGTCGTCGTACCGCTCTTCTTGCGTTCCGCGCGGATGATGTATTCGCCAGCAGGAACTTGTTTGAATTCGTAGCGGTTCCCGTCACCAACTTCCTTGGCGGCAAACCCTGGCACTTCTTCACCCGCCTTCGTGAGCAGTTGGACGGACGTGAAGAGGCGATCACCGACAGACGAAAACTGAACGGTGCCCCAAATCGTTGCGAAGACAGGTCCCTCCTCTTTCCTCTTCTTGATCGGAACCTTCGTGTGTTCGACCCCGCTGGTGAGATTCACGAGATCATCGACCTGGACCGCTAGGTAATAGTCGCCCTCGTCCATTCCAGAAGTGTCGACGTTAAACCGCAGTCGAAATATCTTGCCTTGTTTGACAGGCGGTCCGAGCAGCGCGGCTGTGAGCGGCTTCTCGACAGATCGCTCTCGACTGACGGAGAACCAATATCGCACGACCGAAATGCCAGACAGTTCCTCGACGTCGACTTCCATGACATGCTTGCTTTCGAGGTCGAGCTGCGGGGGCAAAATCACTTTCCTGATGCTTGGTGGAGTGCCGTCGAAAATGAGCGGGATCGGCAAGGTCGACTCGGTTCGACGTCGGTCCACCGTGAGTTCCCCGATCAACGTCAACACCTCATCGCGATCGCGGGGTTTGATGTCAATAAACTGCTCTTGCATCTGCATGTCGAGCCGTATCACACCGTTGTCACCGATGCCAGAAAGTTGCGTACGGAGATAACGGTCACCATAAGCGACTCCCTGCCGCTCGCCGTCAATCAGCAGTTCGACGGCGTCGCCACGTTCCGGGCGTAGTCCTTCGACCGGTGCGTCGAGGTGAAAATGTACCCGCAGCGCATCGACCGGCATGGCGACAATCACGGGCTGCTTGTGTTCTAAGAAGAGTTCACCTTCGACAGGTTTGGTACCGGGCGGTGGGCCATCCAAGTAAATATCGTGGTTGCCCGCGATGGGCCTCGTCGGAATGTGGAAGACTTTCGGCGTCCCTGGAATCGAGAGCCTCGTGATCGCGATGCTCCGGCGTTCGAGCCAAGTCGCCTCGCCATCAATTCTCTCCGCCTGTCGTCGGCAAGGGACACGGAACGAAAAAATCCTGGGGCACCCATTCACCGCGACATAAACGTCCCGCGTCAGGCCATCGGGTTCAACCTCAAGGTACAGGCTGGCCTTATGCTGCTCCCCAGGCTCCAAGATGGTAGCATCGATTCTGCGTTTGGTGCCGTCGGGAAAATCGGGTTTCGTATCCCAGGTCAGCTTCAAACCATTCGCCGGAAAATGTTCATCTAGATCGGGTTTTCCCGTTACTTCGACCACAACACGGCCAGACTCGTACCAGCAGTTTGCAGCGACGTACCGATGCAATGGTGTCGGCTCGATCTCGATCCACTTCACCCACGGCTTACCGGTTTCGTCTCGGATGACACACACCATCCCGTGGCCGACATCCTTGAGCATTGGCGAGGCAGCAGGCTGTTCTGGGGCGGTCGCTGGCGGTGGCGCGACCAGAGGAGCAGCGCCTGGCGCCTTGAATGCGAGCACTGCGGACTCGTCGACCGCAATGTCGATGTCGCCCACCTCGGCGACGAGTTCGAGTTGAGTCAGATCAAGCGAACTGGCCTGTTCACGGAACAGTTCCCTGCGGCGATCCTGACTGATCGTGCCGTGCTTCTGCTGTGCAACACGCCCTGGCTTGACCACGTAAAGATCTGCGTGGATCTTCCTCGGTTCCCCCGATTCGTTGCGTGCGCGAAACTGAAATTCCGTGAATGCTGGTTCGCCGAGGTTGGCGGGAAACAAGCCAAGCGTTACCGAACTGTCTTGTTCTTGCTGAACCGCCTGCGACTGTGTCGATAGCCTTAAGACCTCAAGGCTGATTTGATCCGGTCGCGGCAGCGTAAATCTCAGCGTCAAACGTTGGTCGACTTTCTCGCTTGCATCCGAACGGATCGTGACATTCGTTGTTTTGCGACCGGGCAGCTGAGTGATGCCGGGTTTCGCTTGAACGGAGTAGACAACCGTCTGCACGTACCAACCGGACTTCTTCTCCGCTGGGCCTTGCGGCTCGGGTGTCACATCGAGCAATTCACTTTCGAACACTGTATCGAGCTGCTCGCTGGCGTCTTTCTCACGAGTCGCCCGGATCTTGATGACGAATTTACGAGGCTCTTTCAACTTGAGATCGAACTCTTGTCGCTTCTGCTCTTCGGCGATCTCGACTTTCAGCTCAGGTTCGTATTTCAAATGGAATTGGAGCGGGGGCCGTGCGTCGAGATCACTGTTCCTTGGATCATCGACGTCGCGATAATCCAGTATGTGGACTGCGTAATCCCCCGCATCATTCGTAAGAATTGATTTCGGCAGCGCTTCGAAACACTGACCGAACTGTGCTCCGACGCGCAGATACGTCGCCCAGAGGTCCGCCTCCGCACGCTCTGCAACAGCCAGTTTGTCGGCTCCGGCTAGCTCCGCGCTGAGGCGCTTCACGAGATCATGATCCGTGCCAAGCGCGAGTTCGACGAGGCGCAATTCCAGCTCGCAATGAGCATGCAGCCGCTGCCATTGCTTCAAGGACACCGACAAGTCTTGTCGCGCGTCAGGTGCCCCCCGCTCGCCAAACTCGCCGGGCGTGACCTGGACCAAAGCCCGGAGCAGTTGCATTCGCCGCTGGGAGTCGAGCAACGGCGTGGCCAGCAGGCGTTCCCCTATGATTGGGCTGCCACGATCACGGTCCTCCCATAAGACGCTATCGAGCCTGCTCCGCAGCAACGATGCCTGAGCGAGCTGAGCGCCGACTTGTTCGAGTCGGTACTGGTCGCTGAAACTGAGTTGCGGCATCGCTCTCAACGAGCTCAACGTCATTGCGAGACGAACCGCGGCATCCAAGTAGTCTCGCAATTCCTTGTGCTGACTCGAATCGCTCGACAAACTCTGATGTGCGCGGGCATGCCAGCGGACGTAATAGGGAAGTGAATAGACGAGCAAGTCAAACTCGCGTGCCTGGTCCCTGAGTTGCACGACTTCTGGAGCCTCCCGAAGTGTGAACTTCTCTTCGGCCTCAAGCTGGGCATCGACGTAACGATCCCAAGCCTTCAACAGCCGAGTCCGGATCGAGCGGTCGTTTGCCGCTGAACGCTGTGGACGGTTCGACGAGATCGCGGCGTTCAGCGAGGTGAGCGTGTTGATCAGATCCTCGACGGCCGTGACGTTCTTCGGCAACGGAAGAACAGGCTCCGCTTTCCCCTCGGTAGCCTGCGTTTTTGATTGGTCGAACACAGGATCCGCCAAGACCTCTCGTTCCCAGAACAGCAGCTCCGCTTCTAATGCTCGCCACAGATGGGGCGCAAAGGTTATCGGAGTCACGTCACGTGTTTCCGGATCTTGGACGGCGTCTCGTAATCGCCAAGCCTTCTCCAATCGTGACAGCAGGAGTTCTTGGGGAGTGAGCTTGGCGGGAGCCGCTTTCTCGGCAGGCTGTGACTCTGGGCTCACGCCGACTCCCGCAGTTTCCGGCGGCGTTTTCGCTACGTTCGCTTCGGGCACCTCTGGCTGCGTCGCGGTGGCTGGCACTTTGCTTGGGGCTTCCGCCGGGCCTTGCTTGTTTCCAGTAGTCGCTTGCATCATCGCCAACGTCGGTACTCGCCCGAGTGGCCGCAATCGCACTGCGGTTTTCTCGCTTTGCGTTTTCTCGTTCGGTTCGCCTTTCTCCTCGATTGCTTCAGTCGGCTCTGGGGCGGGTGCTTTTTCGATACCGGTGACGTCCGTTAAACGAAGCCGGTTCGTGTTCAGATCGATCGATGGCGGAATGTACCCAACGCCAGCTTGCAGCAGGACGGGGGTCTGCTGGACGTCTAACTTCGAGTCGACCAAGGTTGCGCACCCCACGCGAACGTACTCGTACAACTCGTACAGAGTGACAAACAGGTTACCATCGCCAACGCCCGAGCTATCCGCCGCCCCCGCCAATCCGTCGACCAAACACTTGCCAAACACACTCTGTCGGTCCCCGTAAGAAGTCTCGCTCACTTGAAACGGTCCCGACGGCAGCAGCACGAAGAGGTTGGAATCCTTGTTGAGCTTCTTCACATCGGCTTCCAGCAAGCGAACAAACTCGTTAACAACCAGACCCAGTCGCGGGTCGACGTCGACGCTGGTGGAATCGAGTACGATCAGCTTCACTCCTTCGCCGGCACTCGCGACATTTTCAAGCAGGTCGGAGACCGCATGCCGCCCCTCGGATGTTGCACCGGGGGTGAGAAAGTCACTGTGTGTCAGATAGGCTTTGCCGTCGTGTGAGATACCAGGGGAATTGATATACAGGATCAAGTTGTCGCGAGGCTTCGCTAACAGAGTTCGTGCTTTGGGGCCCACCTGATCCGCGAAGTCCGAGTTGTCTCGTATGTCGGTCCATACGTCGCGCGTCCTCAGGATCTCCACCTCGAGCAAACGCTGGACGTCGTTACGCGCAAAAGGTGTTGTCGAGACGCGGCGGTTGGCGGGCACTTCGATAACGGCCAGATGAGCGTTTCGGTATCCGGTTCCCCGCATCGCCCACCAGTACAGCCCCACTAATCCGAACAGCAGCAGCGTCAGGAAAATGATGTACGGCTTCCTCGATCCCGCCGTTTTGGACGAGGACTTGGCATAGCGCCAGGAGCGTCGTCCCTCTTTCCCGTCACGGCTTGCCCTGGGGCTCATGCTCGTTCTCTCCACACTCGGCAAGAATGATAGTGATCGTCAGCTCAGCCACGTCCCGGCGCTCGCTCGGATCGTTATCGTCGAAGTCAATGCCGATAGGCTGAGTTTACCAGACGAGCGACCCAATAACAGAGCCAAGGTAAAGTTCAGAGCCGGTTGCGCTGTGACGTAAGTTTCGACGTTCGAAGTAGTTGAGTGTGGCGTCAAAAAGTGGCTTCCCCGCGATGGTCGTTGAATTCCTTGGGATAGTGTGCGGGCGGATCGGATCGAACTTTTTCTCTACGATTTTTCGACCACGCTACGAATCATGCGGGGATTAGTTGCGTAGTTAATTGCGTTGCCATCCTACCGAAAGTCTGAAAACAACGCAGGGTTGCCTCGTCATGCGAATTCAAGCTACCAAGCCACTCTTCGCGTGGGATTGCCTCGAAGACAGTCCGACGCTCAAAACGATCAAGCAATTGCTCGACATCATTCCCGATGAAAAGTTGTTGGTGTCGCTCGAAGAGTCCCGCGGTAAAGGAAGGAACGACTACTCGCTGCGCACGCTGTGGGGCGTACTCGTCTTGAGCATTGCTTTACGACATCCCACCATCGAAGCATGCCTGGCCGAACTGCGACGTAATGAATCGCTGCGGAAGTTGATCGATATCGAGTCGGAAGACAAAGTTCCTCGCAAGTGGAATCTGTCGCGATTCCTCGATCGTTTAGGAGAGGAGACACACCTGACGTTCTTGCATCAGATCTTCGATGCGATGATCCAACAGTTGGGCGAAGCGGTGCCGGATTTGGGACGCGACACGGCAGGAGACGCCACAGCGCTCAACGCTCGTCGCAAAAAGGCGGCGCGTGCCGAAGTCGAAGAAGAACAAGGCTTGCCGCAGGCAACCGGCGGTCGTAAGGAATACACGGACGACGACGGCAAGGTCAACAAAGTTGTCGAGTGGTTCGGCTTCAAGCTGCACTTGTTGGTCGATGTGAAACATGAAGTCTCGTTGTCTTACAAGATCACCGACACCAAAGCGGGCGACGGCGAAACCCTGCCCGCGATCCTGGGCGACGCTCAAGCCAACCTTCCGA
Organism: Planctomycetaceae bacterium; assembly: GCA_020638995.1. Classification (GTDB taxonomy): domain Bacteria; phylum Planctomycetota; class Planctomycetia; order Pirellulales; family Pirellulaceae. Next base: position 332,152 of record JACKHM010000004.1, on the reverse strand, counting down.
CGGGCCGCATCAAGACGCTCGCCTACGACAAGGCTGCCGACACCAACGATGTGCATCAACTGCTCTCCAAGGCAAACATCACACCCGTGATCCAGAATCGTTCGTTATGGAAGGAAGACCACGAACGCATGCTGCCTGGCCATGATGGCAACTCGAACATCGTGTACGACGAAGCGGGCACGGTCTACTGCTATGATCGCAAGAGCCAGCCCATGGTACGCCACAAGATGTCTTACATCGGTCACGAACCGCAACGCCACACGATTAAGTATCGTTGCCCAGCAATGCATGAAGGCTGGGAGTGTCCGATGGCGAAAATCTGCAACGCGGGAAAGTCATATGGTTTGACAGTTCGGGTTCCGCAAGAGATCGACGTGCGTCGCTTCCCTTCGTTGCCTCGCGCGACGAAGAAGTTCGAACGCCTGTACAAAGGCCGGACAGCGGTGGAGCGAGTGAACGCAAGGTTGAAGATCTTCTGGGGAGCCGACGACGGGAACCTGACGGGTTCACGGCGTTTCTTTGCGCTGCTGGGCGTGATCATGGTGGTGCACGCATCGTTCGCGACGCTGTTAGCAATGACCCCGCGTCGCGACGGCACGCTGGGCCAAACGAAGCTCAGCCCGATCGCTCAAGCATTACATGGCAAAGTGAAGGAACGCGTTCCCCCGCGTCGTCGTCCCAAGAGCAAAGAACGACAATCCCGCCTCCGTTTCAGCGCATGACGAGTCCAGTCCCACGACCGTTCGCTGAATCGTCGCAACCGGAGACCGACTGAAGATTCTTTCGTCGGCCTTACGGCAGCGCCCTCCTGCGCGTCTCCCGCAACTCCGCGCATGCATACAATTCACTACGCAACAATTACCCAATTAGCGGCCTGCCCCCGAAGCCCCGACAACGCAACCGGCTCTAAAGTTCATCGCGAGGCGTTGGGACGCGACTGCATATACTTTGCCGCGTCAATGTTGGCGCATCTGCGTCGGACTCGAACAAGTGAAAACATTCCGTTCTCGTGCCTCATCCGCGCCACCTCGTCGCACTTTCCGCAAGCTTTACCGAGTTCTACACTTGCGTAATTCGCTGAGCATGTTATTCCTATTAACGTCCATGATGATAGGTGCAAAGTCGCCGTGAGGCACCGCGGCTCACTTGGGCGTGTCAGGTACTACCAAAGGTTCGGCACTGCATGCGTTACTTACCAGTACATTGGTCCGAGGGCATGTTCCTTCGGCCTCAGCACTTCCAGGCGGCGGATCGGCATTGGAACGAGCTGATTCGTACCTCACAGCGTTGGGACTCCTACTATAACCACGGTGTTCAATCTATCGAGATTAGCACCGAAGCGTTGACGAACTATCAGGTCGAGATTACCTCCTGCCACGCGCGCATGCGCGATGGCACACTGGTAGTGCTCGACGCGGGGAACGAGCCGGATCGTGTCGGTCTGAAAGAAGCGTTCAAAAACGAATCCGAGGTTCTCGTCTATCTGGCGATTCCCAAACTCTCGCTGGGCAGGCCCAATGCGGCGCCCGCCGGCGGATCAGGCGATCAACGGTACGCGACCACGACACTGCCAATCCCCGACGAAGCCGCCGGTGGCAACGATCAAGAAATCAGTTTCCGTTCGTACAACGTCCGGCTGATGTTATCGACTCAAGACCTGGGCGGCTTTGAGGTGTTGCCCGTCGCCCGCGTCAAGCGAGCCAGCGAGGGCGAGGCAACGCCGCAATTAGACCCGGATTACTTTCCGCCGATGCTGTCGACGTCGGCTTGGCAACCGTTGGGGTTGGGAATCGTACGCGGAATATATGATGTCATCGGAGAAAAAATCGAGGTGCTCTCGGATCGGGCCGTCCAGCGAGGCATGACGCTTGCCAGCCAAGAGCCCGGCGACCTCGAAGATCTGATGATGCTTGCGGCACTGAATCAGGCTTACGGTTCGCTCGGTTGCTTGGCGTTCGCTTCCGGCGTGCATCCGCTGACCGCCTATACTGAATTATGCCGGATCGTAGGGCACCTTTCGATCTTCGACCCCAGTCGTCGTGCTCCTGAAGTGCCTCACTATGACCATGATGATTTGGCGAGGATTTTCAAATGGGTTCGACTTCAGATCGAGCGATTGATCGGTTCGCGGAAGAAGCTTGACTACGCCCAACGGTTCTTCATCGGCACCGATCGTGGCATGGAAGCGGCACTAGATGCGGAGTGGTTGCATTCTGGCTGGCAGTGGTACGTCGGTGTGAAGGCCGACTCGGCCACGGAGCGCGAGATCCGCGAGTTGCTTCAACCAGGAAAACTTGATTGGAAGCTCGGCAGCAGCCAACAAGTGGACCTGATCTTTAAGCATGGCATTCCCGGTGTCGTACTAAAGCCGTTGGATCAATCTCCGCGAGCGTTGCCCGCCCGACAAGGCTGGGTGTTCTACGAGTTGCGCCGTGCTCCCGACAATGCTGCCTGGAAGGACGTTCTGGCGACGCAGACGCTGGCGATGCGTTTCACGGAAGACTTGATTAGCAACTTGGCCGAGCTGAAAGGACAGCGAAAGTTGGAGGTATCGGCTTTTGGTAAACGTAACGTGCTCGAATTCGCCCTCTTTGCTGTACCGACTCAAACATGACGCCAAGCTTCGCCGCCGCAGTCGATCCAGTCTTCTTGCACGTACTCGGTCTCCTCGAGCGCATTAGCAATTCGGAGCCCACGACTCCGAGCGAAGAACGCGCAGCCATTAACAACGCGCTCCGCGACGCCGAGGCTCAGCTCGGACAAAAGCAAGATTGGGAACTCGCCAAGTACGCGCTGGTCGCCTGGATCGACGACGTACTCCTCGAGGCCCCGTGGGAAGGCCGCAAGTGGTGGAATGAGAACGCGTTGGAGGTCGAGCTCTTCAACACACGCGACCGGGCCACAATCTTCTATACCAAGGCCAAGGACGCCGCGGCCATGACTCGCCGCGACGCGTTGGAGGTTTTCTACGTCTGCGTCGTACTCGGATTTCGTGGCTTGTATCGCGATCAAGCTTCGACTTTCCTGGCCTCTCAATTGAGTCTTCCTCCCGATTTGGAAGGTTGGGCCAAACAAGCCGCCAAGTCGATTCAGCTTGCTCAGGGTCGACCGTCGATCACCGAAGCACCGCGTCCAACCGACGAAGGCGCGCCGCCGCTGGAAGGCAAGTATCGGATGGTCGGTGCCGCCTTGATGGGCATCGTTTTGACCGCTGTGGCCGCGCTGATTTGGTTGTTCTTCCTGGGTGGCTCGTTGGGAGGCTCGGCAGCATGAGCTTTATCAAGCAATTCATCGAATTCCTTCTGACACCCTTCCGCTGGATCTTGAGATTGCCGATGTGGGTCGTTTCGACTCCGCGTCGTGTGATGGGACTGTCGTTACCGACCCGCGCGGCGTTGTTCGTGGCCGTCGTTCTCTTTGGTCTTGTACTGACCGTCGTGATCTCGGTCGCCTTCAATCCCGATGGCCTCGCAGAGTTGAGAAACTATGTCCAGCGACCGCTTTTTTATCTCGCCGTTGGACTATCGATTGTGATTCCTATCATCGTGTTCTTTTGGCTGCGGTTGTGGCTCGAAGGCGATGTCTCGCGATTTCCCGATATCGATGAGGCGTGGAACGCGGGAATGTCGGCGTTGCAAGAGCAATCGCTCGACATCGGCTCGATCCCCTTGTTTCTCGTGCTGGGACTGTCCGACGAAAAGACCTGCAAATCGGTCTTCGCCGCGTCGAGTATGGACTTGCTGGTCCGCGACATTCCGTCAGGCCGTTCACCGCTTCGTTGGTACGCCGATGAAGGAGGCATCTACCTTGTCTGTTTGGAAAGTTCGCGGTTGAGCAAACTTCACGCCTTTAGCGGAGGTACGGGTACACCTAGCACAGGCCACTCTGACATCCGGAGCACGATGCAACCAACCGGGGACATCCGCGGAACGATGGTTGCTGGCGGATCGATCCGAGATTCCGCCGCGCCCGTCGCCAACTCTGACGATGCCCCCGACGCTGCCGCGATGTTGCGCGGCACGCTGGTGCCGGGCGGCGTTTCTGGGGGCGGTGGTGGACACGCTCCTGTTCCCAGTTCCGGGTCGAGTATGCTTTCTCGACAAGACGCCGAGAACCAGACTGAGCGATTGGAATATGTTTGCGAATTGCTGTCGCGCGCTCGTACTCCCGTCTGCCCGCTCAACGGTGTGTTAGTCGCCGTCCCCCTGCGATCGGTCCAGAACGTCATGGTCGCCAAGGACATTCCCGGTGCTGCACGCAGTGATCTCGACACGATCCGCGACGCGACGAAGCTCCGCGCGCCGGTGACTGTCATGGTCTCGGGCATGGAAGCCGAAAGCGGGTTCTGCGAACTCGTGCGTCGAGTTGGCACGACCAAAGCCAAGGCCAATCGATTCGGCAAAGGCTTTAACGTCTGGAATCCGCCCACCGAAGAGAATATGGACGCCTTTTCGTCGCATGCCTGCGGTGCATTCGAGGATTGGGTGTACAGTTTGTTCCGCGAGCGTGACGGCCTCAACAAGCCGCCAGGAAATGCAAAGCTGTATACCTTATTGTGCAGGATCCGCAGTCAACTCCGTGTCCGTTTGCGGAGTGTTCTGTTGCACGGCTTCAGTTACAGCCGTGGCGATCAGAAGAAAGAGGACATTCCGCTGTTGTTCAACGGCTGCTATTTTGCCGCGACCGGCGACACACCGGATCGTCAGGCATTTGTGAAGAATGTGTTTGAAAAGATGATCGATATGGAAGAGGAGTTGGAGTGGATGCCCGAAGCCGTCCGCGAGGATGATCGCTACCACCAACTCGCCCAAATCGGGATGTTCGTTGACGCCGTGCTCGTGATTGGTATCGTGGGCATGATCGTGTGGAAGGTCTTTTACGCGTAGTTGACTTCGTCGTTCGACCGTGTTCCGGCGGGGAGCCTGTGCGAGGCGGTTTTGGTCAACTGGGCCTTCTTCGCGATCGCGGTTGGAATGAGCTGGAGACCCCAAGTATGTCCACCGGTGCTTTCGGACGCGACGACAACGATCGTGTCGGCGAGAACTTAGAAGACCGTGAAGCAGCCGAACCTGGGGCGCAACAACTGCTCGACGAAGTGCTGCGGGAGACGCTCTCCGTCGTGAGCGACTCCGACCCACTTAGTGCCGAAGACCTTCGCAAGCTGATCGATGTCGTCCACCGACATGGCGACAAGATCCAGGAAGCTGGCGTCTTCGACTTGGTTCAATGCCTGCTAGGGATGCGTTTTGGAGGCTTGGCGAAGAACAAGTCGCATTGGGATAACGTCGCCCTAAAGATTACCCACTGCCTGCTCGAAGATCCGCCGAGTGAGGAGAGACTGCGTAGGTTTTGGACGCGATTGTATGAGGCGGCGGGATGACCATGGCAGATCAATCCCCCAAGGCTCTGATTGAAGAAGGACAGGCACTGGTACACTCGCTGGCCACGAAGATCGCCCGCAATCTCCCGATCCGAGTCGACTTGGATGACCTGATTGCCTATGGCCAAGTCGGGCTGGCAGAGTCAGCTCGCCAATTTGATCCAAGTCGAGGCGCACAGTTCACGACCTTTGCGTACTACCGCATCCGAGGGGCTATTTACGACGGCGTCTCGAAAATGAGTTGGACAAGTCGGGCTCGCTATGCCCGCCACCGTTTCGAAGAAATGGCCAGCGAAACGCTGGAACAGGCCCACGAGTCCCCTTCCGCCGACCCTTCACTCGCTGAGGAAGCTCGCTGGTTCCGAAATGTCACCGAGAAACTGGCCGTTATTCAGCTGGTTTCTGCGGCTGATGACAGCGAAACTGGAATTCGCGCCTCGGCCGTCGAAGACCCTGGCATGTCGCCTGCGGCTTCGGCTGCCGGTCGCGAGTTGAACAAAAAGCTACATGATTTGGTCGACAAACTGCCTGGCCCCGAACGCAGGCTGATTCGCACCGTATATTTCGAGGGGGCGACTTTGCAAGAAGCCGCCAATCGGTTGGGAATCAGCAAGTCGTGGGCTAGCCGTTTGCATGCGAAAACGCTGGAAGAGTTGTCTCGGGCGCTTCGCAAGATCGGTGCCGACTAAGATTTGGGAAGTGGAGAGCTAAGTATGGCGTCGCCGGAAATACTAGATTTTGTCAGCTTGTTGCGACCGATTTCGGACGAGTTGCCCTCGGGGGTGGAGCTCAAGCAAGATTCGGCGGGAAGCGCGTTGTACTATCAGGTCAAAGACGGCAGAGACGCTGCAGCGACCGCCGAGCGTGCCCTCGCGAAATTCGCCATGCTCAGTGATGAAGAAAGGGAGTCGGAAACCGCACCATCACAGCCCGATTGGCGAACTGTCTTGCGGTTGTCAACCGACGTGTTGTCGCAGCACTCGAAAGATCTGTGGGTCGCGGCCTGGGCGATCGAAGCGCTGTGCCGTCTTCACGGTTTTGCTGGCTTGCGCGATGGATTCCGCCTGACTCGCGAGTTGGTGGAAGGCTTTTGGGACGGGATTCATCCCGCCCCAGACGAAGACGGCTATCTTACGACCGTCGCACAGTTGACCGGCTTGAACGGCGATGATTCTGACGGTGCGCTGATCGCGCCGATCGATAAGATACCGTTGACGGACGAGACTTCGTTCGGTCGGTTAACTAGCGCTCAATACAAAGACGCGGCGGAAGGCAGGGGCGAGATTTCCATCGATGCCTTCGATCAAGCTGCGATTGAAACTTCCACGGAGTTCTTTCAGGGACTTGCGGAAGATATCACTCAAGCTCAGGTGGAGTTTGCCGCATTGACGGCGGCTCTGGAGGAGAAGTGTGGTCAGAGCCCAGACGGTTACTCGGCTGCTCCGCCGTCATCACAAATCAGCGGAGCGTTGAGAGATTGTTTGGATCGCGTGAAGAGCATCGCACGCAACCGGCTCGCACCGCCAGAGGAAACCGAAGACGCCGAGGAAGCCGGCGAGTTGGTGGAAGGAGGGCAGGCCGTCCCCTCGGAACGAAAGCCCATGACGCGCGAGGACGCATTTCGACTTCTGCTGCAAGTCTCCGAGTATTTCCGCAAGACGGAACCTCATTCACCGGTCTCCTATTCGCTCGAACAGGCCGTTCGATGGGGCCGCATGTCGCTCCCGGACTTGCTGGGTGAGTTGATTAAAGACGAGTCAGCCCGCGACGACCTCTTTCGTCGCGTTGGGATTCCAGACCGAGACGAAGCGTAGCCCTGCACTCGCTGACCGTCCTGCAATGGAGTCGTGGGCGCGAAAGCGTCGGGCGAGCAAACGCGTTCAAGTTGGCCAAAACGACCGGCATCTGTCGCAGTGAATTCTTCACATATCGTTCAAGTCAGCCGACTCGCGCTGCCTCGATTAGTATCGTCGTGCGTTCCCGGAGTCCCGAGAACCGCTACAACCGTCACAGTTTTCCATCGCGTGTGAAGTGGTATGACTTACTCTGAATCGGAGGATTGTTCGGATACTCCGGCGTAAAGTGGTTCTAATCGATTTGCAACTGGTGCCTGTCGATTCTTTTCTCGGGGCGATACCGATTAACACACCACCAGTGGTTGTAACGATGAAGCGAACATTCGGATCAGATCCTGGGCAATCACCATCCAGCATACGTCGAGTTGCAAGCGCCGTGCCTTGCTTGTGCGTTGCGCTGATTTTTTGCTCGCGCATGACGCGGGCAACGGCGGAGGGTCCAGAGGACAAGTTTGTCCCAGAGTTCTGCGCAACGATCGAGGACGTTGACGAATATCCAGGCGGTGATGAATACGTCACTCCATGCACTTGTGGGTGTACCCGAAGTTGGTATGCGGACGCCGAGTTCCTTCTGGCATGGCGTCGCGGGAGAAATGTACCGTCCTTAGTGACGACCAGTCCCGCGGGCACTCCGGCGGGGAATGCAGGTGTCTTGCCTGGTGCGACACCGCTGTTTGGCGGCGGGAGCGTCGGTCAGGATGTACGGTCAGGCGGTCGTGTGACGGTTGGCAAATGGCTGGACGCGTGTAAGACCAACGGAGTTGAAGGCCGCTTCTGGATGTTGGGAGCGAATGACATCGACTTCGCGACCGATTCCTCGACGTATCCGATCCTGGCTAGGCCGTATTTCGATGCCGTCAGTCAAACCAATGAGGCGATTCTTCTCGCATATCCCGGTTTCACGGGTCCAGGCAACGTCCGCATATCGGGCCACTCCGAAGTGCTGGGTAGCGATTTCCTCTACCGTACGTTGGCAGCGGAGACGTGTCGCATGCGTCTCGACTTACTTGCCGGCTATCAATACAGCCGAATCAATGAAGATATTAACATCAACTCGATGACGACCGCGATCAATGTTCCAGTGCTCGATGCTGGGACGACGTTTACGAGTGTGGAATCGTTCAGAACGAGCAACGATTTTCATGGCGGGCAAATCGGGTTGTCGGTCAACTATTTCGCCGGCTGTGATTGGCAAGTGGATGTGCTGGCGAAAGTCGCCTTCGGAAACATGCGGCAGGTTGCCGACATCGCTGGTCAGGCGACCATTGTCACTCCACCGCCGGGTTCAACGACGAACGCAACTCCGGGACCGTTAGCAGGGCCGGCGAACAGCGGGCGATTTACTCGCAACCGATTCGCGGTTGCTCCAGAAGTCGGTGTGAAACTTCGTCGTCAAGTGTCCGAATGCCTGGATCTCTCGTTCGGCTACAGCTATCAGTACTGGAGCGATGTCATTCAACCTGGTGATCAAATCGATTTTCTACTCCGAGACCCAACTCCAGCATTTCAATTTCGATCGGGTTCGTATTGGGTGCAAAGCTTGACTTTTGGGGCGACCGTTCTGTTCTGACCAGTTGGACGACGAGAAAGCAAGCGGAGACCTCGCGGGTGCCGATTTAGGATTGTTACCGCAACTCCAATGCATCACTCGATACATTAATTCCAATCAGCGTCAGGCCAGCTTCTTTCGAGATCACTCGCAAACGTAGGTCGTCCAGAGGAATGTCTGCTGTCTGGATCGCATCATTGCTGGTCCTCAACTCGATATGCAAGGTCTTCCCTTCATTTGTCAACACGAACCGTGCATCCGCGAAGCGTTCGTAGTAATGCGTTCCGAATGCAAACCATTTGCCGCCCGTGGCATCAACTGCCGCCATAACAAACACGCTGTCGATCGCGGATTGGGCGTCCCGAGTGCTGAAGTCGCGTGATGAGGTATGTGTCGCGGTCCGCCCGCGTACGAAGATCGTATTGTTAGTGCTGTGGCGGTCGACGATCGAAACTTGTTCGATCGCGTCCGTGGTGACCAGGAACGGATGAGGTGCGACCACGATCTCGTAGTCTCCCGCAGGCAGCCCGTCGATGCTGAATCTTCCCGCCTGGCTCTTGATAGTCCGCACGACCGATTCGATTCGCATGCCTTCCGCATCCTTCGCATAGACCTCAAGCACAATATTTCCGAGTAGGGCACCGCCTTCATGCCGCACTTCACCACTAATCGTATAGCCCAGCAGTTCGCCGAAGTTAAATGCCTGGGCCATCGCAGCATCGACAAGATTGATCGTCTGGAAAGTATCTTGTCCGACCGTCGCGGTGGCTCCCGTGCCGGCGGTTTCCGTTCCATCCCGGAATCCCGCAGGCTGCGTCTCCTGGAGCTGATAGGTACCGGGATTCAGATTGCTGAATAGATACGAACCATCAGCCGCAGTCTGCATGGTGATGTCGACTGCGGCACCGCGTACGTCCGTGCCAGTCAAGCGAATCGCGACATTCTCGATACCAAGCTCTGTCGGTTCGAAGATGCCGTTATTGTTCACGTCGTTGTAAACGGATCCCGCGATACTTGCCATGATGAAGTCGACTGCTGCCGTCGCTTGAGCCGTGTTGTTGGACGTGTTCGTGTCGAATTCGGTGGTAGAAACCGTAGCGGTATTCGTAACACTACCAGCGGTTGCGTTCGTCGTTGTAGGATTCACGATGATCGTGATCGTCGCGGATTGTCCGGATGCCAGCGTCCCGAGAGTCGCGGTGACCGTTCCGCTGGCTTGACTCGCGCTGCCTTGGCTCGGTGTCGCCGAAACGAAGGTCACTCCTGCAGGTAGCGTATCCACCACCGATACCGCGCTCGCCGAGTCTGGGCCATTGTTGGTAACGGTCAATGTGTAAGTCAACGTTCCACCCACCGTGACCGTGGTCGGAGAAGCGGTCTTCGTAATCGCCACGTCGACCTGCCGTGGTGTGACAATGACGCTCGATTGATCGTCTTCGGTCGCGACGCTGTTATTTGGCGTCGAATCGGAATCGGCTTGCGCGGAGGCAGTTACTTGCGCGGAGTTTGTCTTGGCTCCGATCGAAGCGACCGTGGCAACGATTTGGATTGTGGCGTTGCCTCCGTTGGCTACTGTTCCTACGGTCCAAACGCCACTCGTGCTGTTATAGGTTCCTTGGCTCGGCGTGCTAGATACAAAGGTGAGTCCGGCGGGCAGTTGGTCAGTCACCGTAACGCCCGTTGCGGAATCTGGCCCCGCGTTCGCCAGCGCAAGCGTAAAAGTCACGTTCGCGCCAACATTAGGCGTCGCGTTGCTAACGGTCTTCGTAAGCGAAAGATCTGCCACTCGCGGAGTCAGCGAAACGCTGGCTTGATCGTCTTCGGTGGCGACGCTATTGTTCGGTGTCGAATCAACGTCCGCCTGGTCAGCGCCTCGAACTTGTGCTGTGTTTGTCTTTGTGCCGATCGAGGCGACGGTCGCAACAATCTGCAAGGTTGCGTTGCCGCCACTGGGAATCGTTCCGATTGACCAAACACCCGTCGTGCTAGTGTAAGTACCGAGACTTGGCGTACTCGAAACGAACGTCATCCCTGTCGGTAAGAGATCAGTCACCGAGACGTTCGTAGCCGCATCGGGGCCCGCATTTGCCGTCGTGATCGTAAATGTGACATTGTCACCGACGTTAGGCGTCGCGTTGCTAACGGTCTTCGTCAAAGAAAGATCAACGACCTGTGGCGTGAGCGAGACGCTGGCTTGATCATCCTCGGTGGCGACGCTGTTGTTGGGCGTCGAGTCCGAATCGGCTTGATCAGCGGCACTGACTTGTGCAGTATTCGTCTTCGTTCCGATCGAGTCGACCGATGCCACAATTTGAAGCGTCGCATTGCCACCGTTCGCAATCGTGCCGACCGTCCAAACACCAGTCCCGTTGTTGTAGCTTCCTTGGCTCGGCGTACTCGAAACGAACGTCGTACCTGCTGGCAGCGTGTCAGCCACCGTCACGTTCGTTGCTGCGTCGGGCCCCGCGTTGTTTGTGGTAATCGTAAACGTCACGTTGTTGCCAACATTCGGCGTGGCGTTACTGACCGTCTTCGTCAGCGAAAGGTCGACAACCTGCGGCGTAACTGCCGCATCGTCCTGGTCATCTTCCGCCGCGATATTGTTGTTCGGCGTCGAGTCGGAGTCAGCCTGGTCAGCCGCCGTCACCTGCGCTGTGTTCGTCTTTGTGCCGATTGAGTCGACCGAGGCTACGATCTGCAATGTCGCAGTTGCTCCGCTGGCAATTGTTCCGACGGTCCACACGCCCGTGCCGCTGTTGTATGTTCCTTGGCTCGCCGTGTCCGTCACAAACGTCATACCAGCCGGTAACGCGTCACCAACGGTTAAGTTCGTTGCAGAATCAGGTCCTGCATTTGCCACCGTTATCGTAAACGTCACGTTATCGCCGACATTCGGTGTTGCGTTGCTCACTGTCTTGGTAAGTGATACATCCGCGACGAGCGGCGTCACGTCTACGCTGTCCTGATCGTCTTCAGCCGCAATGCCGTTGTTGGGCGTCGAGTCGGTATCGGGCTGATCAGCTGCGGTGAGTTCGGCGACGTTGCTCTTCGTGCCAATCGAAGCAACCGTCGCTACGATTTGAAGTGTGGCGTTATTCCCGCTGGCGACCGTGCCAACAGTCCACACACCTGTCCCATTGTTGTAAGCTCCCTGACTTGGCACGTCCGAGACGTACGTCAGTCCCGTGGGAAGCAGGTCAGCGACGATGAGGTTAGTTCCGCTGCCGGGCCCCGCATTGGCAACGGTAATTGTGAACGTCACGCTATCGCCTACGTTAGGCGTCGCATTGTTAACAGTCTTGGTCACCGAGATATCGGCCTGTTCAAATACACCAAAATCGAGAGTCAGGTTCGTATCGGAATTTGTATCTCCGTCCGTGATCGGTTCCGTGTTGGGCAACAGGGTAATCGCCGCACTCACGATCCCTTGCCCCGTCAACGCATCGCCATTGTCGTCGTTATTGACATCGTTGTCTGGGTCAGGCGTCGGCGCATTGCCGGTACTGCTCATGAACCCATCGAGCACGTTGCCGGTCGTGAAATTGGATGCGTCGAGTTGCACGATGTAATCGCCGGGGAACAAACTCGTGAACGTATAGATGCCGCTGCCATTCGTCGTGGTTGTCGATAAGAACGTATCCGTTCCGGGAGTAAACGCGCCGTTACTGTCCGTGTCTGCGTACAGGCTGACTGCAACGCCGGGGATGCCTGCTTCTGTCGCCGAGTTGAAGACACCATTGTTGTTCAAGTCATTGAAAACAAGATTGCCAAGCGTGAGCGGTTCAAAGTTCGCGATATTTGCTGTCTCGACGGTTGGCCCAATCGATCCGAACAAAGCTAGTTCGGCATCGAGCGCAGCGACGCCGGTCACGAGCATTTCAATCGCACCAACGTTCGTAAAATCTGCGCCCGTGCCAGTATCGACAAAGCTCGTAAAAGGTACGAGCAACTCGGAGGTGGCGGAACCGGTCCCGGTGTTCGGGATCGTCGTGAAGAAGGACGAGAAGTTCGTGGCGTCGGTATAGACATTGATCGTCAATGCAACACCGCTTTGGTCGGCCCCGATCATTAACTGCAATCGATCCGCTACACCAGCAGCCGTCAAGTCAATGCCGCCTAAACCCGTCGCATCGACCGTCGTCGCATCGCCATCTGCACCATCCCACACCACCGAATAATTGCCGATAGTGCCGGTATCTGACGAGATTATTAACGAAGAGGAGATGTTACTAGCACGCAACTCGGCATCAAAGGCACCCGACACATACTCCACCAACAAGTCACGTTCGCCACCCAACGCTTCCGTGGCGGCCAGTGGGTTAGGTGCTGTCGGTGCTCCGCTGTTGGCGGTTGCGATCTGATTCGTCGCGCTGAAGTCGTCGACCGAAACTCCAACACGGCCCTGGACGTCGGTTGCATCGATGATCACCGTCTGAACGTTACCGTTGGTTCGTGCGATGAAGCTGACAGGGACGACTTCCTCGACAAAGTAAGTGCCGACCGTAAGCCCATCGAAGCGGTAACCGCCGACGGCATCGGTTGTGTCTGTGTTGACGAACGTATCGTCACCGCTCGTGCCGCCCGCGCTCTCGAAAATGCCATTGCCGCCGTCACGGTACAGATTGACCACCGCTGATGCCACGAACGTATCATCACCCGTGAGACCGTTTTCCGTTTGATCGCTGAAAACCGCGCCGGCTATTGAAGCTAAGTCCTGTGCGATCGCTCCCTCGCCCTCGCCATTGAGTTGATTAATTACGGTCAACGCATCGACAGGGGTGACGTGACCATCTGCATTCACATCGACGAACATCCCCACGGATTCACCTTCCGCAGCGCTGCGTCGCAACTGCCGAGGCCCGCCATTCACCAAGTCATTGATGATGACAAGCGCGTCCAGTGGCGATACTTCATGATCGGCGTTCACATCCGTCGGCTGATTCGAGTTATGCCATGCGAATAGGTCCGCAGCCAGCATGTGCCGCGTTTCGAGATGCTCGTGACGAAGGCGACGCTTTCGTCCTGCACGCGCCCGCGAGTTGCGCGAGCGTTTCACGAGTCCGAGCAATCCAAATAACCCGCTGACATCTCGATCTGTCCCGGTATGCCTCATCAGGAAGCTCTCCCTTCGCTGTAAATCGCTTGGATTACGCCGCTAGAATTTGTTCGGTTACACGCGCACGCACGAAGGCCACACACGATTCTCGGAGTGACGAGTACACTGCGCACCAACCCACGTCAGTTGTTAATAAGTCTAAGTCTGCTGCATCTCAAAACGACTGAAGCCACGACAGGGAAGCAAAGCTTGTTGACCACCCCGCATTACACCCCGTCGGCGACCAGACGCTAAAACACGGCGATAAAACAACACGGCGATAAAACACGACAACAGATATGGATGTACATTAGTTTCAGGTAAGGGTAACGATCACAGAATCCAAATGCAACTTCGTGGGATCTCAAGAGTTCGCCCAGTATTTCGTTTGCCATCCGGAGAGTTCTTCGCCGTAGCGATGGGGCGGAGTTCGTACCAACGCCCTCGCGAAGGACCAACCCGACATCGGTCTCATTGATGAAATCGGCTACCACCCGTTGCGAACCGGTGACCGTCATGGCGAACATAAATCGCGTACTCAGCGACGCTAAAAAAAGCGTGGTGAGAATGCTTGCCAACGGCTTGAGAATGCCTTACAACCACAAACGTACCGCATTTGTGGGGAGTTTGCTTCCCGCAGGCAGTTGCGCGATGCCAATTGGTGCCGTCACAGGAGAACGATTCGATGGCTGAGAGTATACACAAAAAACTACAGCGAGTTCGCAAGCCGCGAGTTCACATCACCTATGAGGTTGAGACTGAGGGTGCGGTTGTCGAAAAGGAACTTCCTTTCGTTGTCGGAGTCGTGGGCGACTTCTCTGGCAACCCCACGGAGCCACTCAAGCCGCTGAAGGATCGCAAGTTCATTCAAATCGATCGCGACAACTTCGACGACGTCATGAAACGCATGACTCCCGGCCTGAATCTCCGCGTCGAGAATACCCTGAAAGGCGACAACAGCGAGATGGCGTTGCAGCTTAAGTTCGAATCGCTCGAGGATTTCGAGCCTTCGGCGGTCGCGCGACAGGTTGAACCGCTGAAGAAGTTGCTGGAAACTCGCGACAAACTGCGTGACCTTGCAACCAAGGTGGACCGCAGCGATGACCTCGAGCGGGTGCTCGAGCAAGTGCTATCCAACACGGAAGATCTTGACAAACTTCGAGCGGAATTGGGCGTCAAAGCACCCACTGAAGGAGGCGAATGATGAGCGCTGGCGAACAAGAAAAAGAACAAACGCAGGCGGCGGAAGCACAGGCAACCGAAGGCGGGGGGCTACTTGAGTCGGCCATCTTGGCAACTAAGCAAACCGAACGCAATCGCGCCCAAGAGTTGCTGGCAACGCTGACTGAGGAGGCTCTCAAGGGAACCGTGACGTTCGACAAGGACGTTGCCCGTACGCTGAACGCCGGTATCGCCGCGATCGACGCTGCGGTGTCGAAGCAATTGGCGGCCATCATGCATGTACCCGAGTTTCAAAAGCTCGAAGGGTCATGGCGCGGCTTGAATCATCTCGTTATGAACAGCGAGACGAGCGCCCAACTCAAGCTGAAAGTCTTCAATTGCAGTAAGCGAGAACTGTTCAAGGATCTGGATCGGGCCGTTGAGTTTGACCAAAGCCAGATCTTCAAGAAGATCTACGAAAGCGAGTTCGGCACCGCCGGTGGCGAGCCTTACGGCGCGCTGATCGGGGACTTCGAGTTCACCAATCATCCCGAAGATATCGACTTGCTGAACAAGGTCTCGAACGTCGCCGCCGCGGGCTTCTGTCCGTTCATCAGCGCTGCCGATCCGGCTCTGTTCGGCTTCGATAGTTGGACCGAACTGAGCAAGCCACGCGATCTCGAAAAGATCTTCGACACCGTCGAGTACACGAAGTGGAGTTCGTTCCGCGATAGCGAAGACTCTCGTTTCGTGACCTTGACGATGCCTCGCACGCTGGCTCGTCTGCCCTATGGCGCCAACACCAAGCCGGTCGAAGAGTTTGCCTATGAAGAGGTAGCGCTCGGCAAGAAAGGCGAGTCGATTGCAGTCGGTCACGACCAGTACTGCTGGATGAACACGGCCTACGTGATGGGCGCGAAGCTGACCGAAGCGTTCGCGAAGTACGGTTGGTGTACGGCCATTCGCGGTGCGGAAGGCGGCGGCAAGGTGGAGGGCCTGCCTGCTCACATCTTCAAAGCGGATGATGGCGACACCGACCTGAAGTGCCCGACCGAAATCGCGATTACCGATCGCCGTGAAGCGGAGTTGAGCAAGCTCGGATTCCTTCCGCTGTGCCATTACAAGAATACCGACTACTCGGTGTTCTTTGGCGCGCAGACGACACAGAAACCCAAGAAATACGATCGCCCGGCGGCGACCGCCAACGCCGCGATCTCCGCGAGGTTGCCTTATCTCATGGCCACGTCTCGATTCGCGCACTACTTGAAAGTCATTGCACGAGACAAAATCGGTTCGTTCATGGAGCGAGAAGACTGCGAGGCTTGGCTCGACCGTTGGATTCACAACTACGTGAGTGCCGACGCCAAACCAAGCCAGGATGCCAAGGCCCGCTTCCCGCTCCGCGAGGCCAAGGTTGAGGTCAAGGAGATTCCCGGACAACCAGGTTCGTATAACGCCGTCGCTTGGATGCGGCCTTGGTTGCAGTTGGAAGAACTGACGGCTTCGCTTCGCATGGTCGCGAGGATTCCGCAATCCGGCGGCTAGGATCGTCAATGAGTTCCGGACCGGCTGAAGCGAAAGATGCTGCTTTGCCTGCGGAACAAACCGTTGCGCAAACGGAGAGTTCCGCCGCGCCACGTCTTGAGGCACGGAGTGCGACTGCCGGGTCGATCGATATGCTGCTGGCGGCGACCGTTGATTCCGCTGCGGTCGCTGCCTCTTCCTTGCAAGACTTTCTCGCGGCGAAGACCGTCGCCCGCTCCCTAGATCTATGGTTCGGAAGCTCGCTGCCGGAACAGAAGTCGCAAATCGTTCGGCGACTGACTCGTCACATCGGCGAGATTGACGAGCTGCTCAACGACCAGATCAATGCTATCTTGCACCACGCCAGTTTCCAGAAGCTCGAAGCATCTTGGCGCGGCCTGCAATATCTGGTCCGGCAAGCTTCCGCCGAGGGCGAGCCGAACGTTCGCGTGAAGGTGTTGAACGCCACTTGGAAGGAACTCGAACGGGACTTTGAACGCTCGACCGAGTTTGATCAAAGCCAATTGTTTCGCAAAGTCTACGATCAGGAATTCGGTACGCCTGGCGGCGAGCCGTATGGAGCGCTCGTCGGCGACTTCGAGATCCATCCTCGCCCGAGTTCGTCGCATCCCCACGATGACATCGCGACGCTCAAGGCGATCGGACAAGTGGCTGCCGCAGCATTTTGCCCGTTCATCGCCAGCGCGAGTCCAGCCATGTTCGGCCTGGACGACTTTAGCAAGCTCGAACAGCGACTAGATCATGCCAAGACGATGGAGCAGATAGACTATCTGAAATGGAGAGCGCTACGGGAAACGGAGGACGCCCGATTCGTGGGTCTGGCGTTGCCTCGCGTGCTGATGCGGGCACCTTTTGAGGACGATGGCACGCGGATCGATCGCTTCACTTTCGCCGAAGATGTGGCCGGACCGGATTTCAGCAAGTACCTGTGGGGCAATGCCGCTTACGCCTTTGGCACGGTGCTGATCCGAGCTTATGCACAGTCCGGTTGGCTGGCCGACATCCGCGGCGTGCAGCGTGGAGTCGAAGGCGGTGGGCTGGTCGTAGAGCTGCCCGAGGCGAGTTTCAGCACCGACAAGCGTGGAGTTGCGGCCAAGACTTCGACTGACGTCTTGATCACGGATGAACTGGAAAAGCACCTCGCCGACATTGGCTTCGTTCCGCTTTGCGATTGCAAAGACACCAAGTATTCGGCCTTCTACTCGAACCAGTCCGTCCAGAAACCGAAGAAGTACGACCGCCCAGCGGCCACGACCAATGCGAAGCTTTCGTCCATGTTACAGTACATGCTCTGTGTTTCGCGGTTCGCCCATTACATCAAGGTGCAAGTCCGCGATAAGGTTGGAACGTTTGCCGATCCCAATGAATTGCAGGACTTTCTCAACGGCTGGGTGGCTACTTATGTGACAACCGATTCGAGTGCATCGCAGGACACGAAAGCTCGCTTTCCGTTGCGCGAAGCCAAAGTGCAAGTTCGCGAGCAACCGGGCAAGCCCGGCTCTTACCAATGTGTCATGCACCTCGCACCACACTATGAACTTGACGAACTAACGGCTGCGGTACGAATCTCGACCGAACTGGTGCCGCCGCGTAACACATGAACGATCCTCTAACGCAAGACAGGGCCGCCTTATGACACATGGCGAACTTTTCCAAGCAGGGAAACTCCGGGACGCAATCGACGCCGCACTGGCCGAAGTCCGCAAGCAACCGACAAATACCGATCTTCGGGGTCAGCTGTGCGAGTTGCTTTGTTTTGCCGGCGACCTGGAGCGAGCCGACAAGCAACTCGACACGATCGGACAACAAGACCCAAAGGCTCAAGTCGGCGTGAGTATGTTGCGACAACTCGTCCGCGCGGAAACGGCACGGCAACAATTCTTTACTGAGGGTCGTGCGCCGGAGTTGCTGAGCGATCCTTCCGAGGCGATCAAGCTACACCTGCAGGCCTCCATCTGTATGCGCGAGGGCGCTTTTGACGAAGCGGTCTCCAAACTGGCCGAGGCAGAAGAGAAGCGGGTGAAGGTTAGCGGTGTTTGTGACGGTCAGAAGTTCGATGACTTTCGTGACCTGGACGATCTGTGTGCCTGCTACTTGGAAGTCCTCACTAGTAATGGAAAGTACTACTGGCTCCCGATTGAACGCATCGAGCAGATCGAGTTTCATCCGCCAGAGCGGCCGAAGGATCTTCTTTGGCGACGCGTGCATATGACCGTCACGGATGGGCCCGAAGGCGAAGTCTTCATTCCCACGGTGTATGCCGCGACTCATCAGCACGGAGACGAGCAGCTGCAACTCGGTCGTGGCACCGCCTGGCTGGAAGAAGAAAGACAACCCGTACGCGGACTTGGTCAGCGGACGTTCTTGATCGGCGACGAAGACAAGCCCATGATGCAGATCCATGAAATCACGTTCGATGTGCAAGAGAGCGAAGACAGTGAGTAGTTCGTCATCCAGGCTAAAAAGTGATGTCAGCTTCTCGCTTGCCAACCTTGTTCTTCGCAAGCTGGAAGCTTACGTCACGTCGGTTCACTTGTTAGGCTTGGCATCCCATGAGTAAAGCTCACGAAGATCAACCACTTGTCGCCTCGGTTCTGGACCGGCTGCTGGATGACCATCCGGAGCAGCAGCACGAGTTGCCGAAGGCACGCCATCAGTTGCTTCGCGAACTCAAACAGAGCGTCAGGCGAGATCTTGAAAATCTCCTCAACACACGCTGGCGTTGTGTCTCGTGGCCGCCCAATCTCGACGAGTTGGAGTTGTCGCTGGTGAACTACGGTATTCCAGATTTTACTGGTGTTAATATGGCTTCGCCCGCCGAACGAGAACGCTTGCGCCGCATGCTCGAACAAATCATTCGAAAGTTCGAGCCGAGGTTCAAGACCGTCAAAGTGTTGATGCTTGCCAATCGCGACGAGACGGATCGCACGATGCGTTTCCGGATCGACGCGATGTTGTATGCCGAACCCGCGCCGGAGCCCGTCATTTTCGATTCGGAACTGGAACCAATCACGAACAGCTTCAATGTCGCGAGCGAGTCACGATGAGCGACGAACTGCTGCCCTATTACAACCAGGAATTGGGTTACCTGCGGAAGCTTGGAGCCGAGTTCGCGAAGGCCAACCCCAAGATCGCCGGTCGGCTGCGCTGGGGTGCCGACTTGCCCGAAGACCCGCATGTCGCGCGGATGATCGAAGCCTTCGCCTATTTGAATGCCCGCACACGTCACAAGCTGGACGACGATTTTCCCGAGCTGGCTGAAGCGATGTTGGGCGTGCTGTATCCTCATTATCTGGCGCCGCGTCCATCGACAGCGATCGTGCAATTCGAGTTGGATCGGGCGCAAAGCGGTTTGACATCGGGATACCAAATCAAACGCGGCTCGACGTTGGAAACGGAGCCGGTGCATGGCAAGGGTGTCGAAGGCGCGGCATGCATGTTTCGCACTTGTTATGACGTCGGACTCTGGCCGATCGAGCTGAAGATCGCGGAATTGCGTGGGCATCCGTTTCAGGCTCCCACGCGCCGCTACGCCGCCGAGGCGCAAGCGATCCTGCGGCTGCAACTATCTTGCCTGGCCGAAAAGGTCCGCTTCCGCGATCTGCCGCTCGGCTCCCTGCATTTCTTCTTAAACGGTTCGACGCAGCACATCTATGATCTCTACGAGTTGATTCTGAACAACGCCATCGGCGTGGCGGTCGCTTCATCACCCAGCGACCCGAACCCCGTGCTACTGCCAAAGACTTGCATTCGACCGATCGGATTCTCGCGTGACGAGGCGGTGCTGCCGGATTCGCCGCGTGCGTTTCCCGGCTATCGACTACTGTCGGAGTACTTCGCCTTTCCGCAGAAGTTCCTGTTCGTCGAAATTGACGGTCTCGGAGCCGAGCAACTAGCTGGGATCGGCCCGACGCTCGAATTGTACGTGTTTCTGAACCGGCACCGACCGGACCTCGAGTCGAACGTCGAACGTGATACATTCCGGCTCGGCTGCACGCCGATCGTGAATCTTTACCGCCAGCGTGCTGAGCCGATTCGGCTCTCGCAAACGCAGTTCGAGTATCGCGTGGTTCCCGACGCTCGGCGACCGCTGGCGCATGAAGTCTATTCGATTGACCGAGTGGTCGCGACGTCGCCTGACGACCGCGACGTGGAGATTCACCCGTTCTATTCGGCACAGCACGCACATAACGCAGGCCGCCAGCGCGCCTTCTGGCACGCCACGCGCCGCCCGGCGGGATATGCGGGAGGCGAGATCGATAAGGGGACCGAACTGTTTCTTTCCGTGGTCGATCTGGACTTCACACCGACATCGGCGGCCACCTGGACGTTGGACATCGAGACGACCTGCATCAATCGTGATCTGCCGCGCCGCTTGCCGTTTGGCGGAGGCCAGCCGAAGCTACAGTTGTCGATCGGCGCTCCGCTGGGACGAATCGCTTGCTTGACCGCGCCAACGCCGACGCTGCGTCCGGCGCTGCGCCGAGGAGCCATCTGGCGATTGATCTCGCACCTCTCGCTCAACCACCTCTCTCTGCTTGGCAGCGACCAAGGCGCGGACAGCTTGCGGGAGATCTTAAAACTCTACGACTACAACGACTCGCCCGAGACGCATGCCATGATCGATGGCCTGCTGGAGGTCCGCTCGCGCCGGACGGTGGGCCGAGTTGGCGGAGCCATTTCCGCTGGCTTTTGTCGTGGCGTCGAAGTCAGCCTGCATTTCGATGAAGACCGGTTCAGCGGCAGCAGCGTCTTTCTGTTTGCCTCGGTTCTCGAGCGCTTTCTGGCTTTGTACAGCTCTCTCAATTCCTTTACTAAAACCATTGCCACGACCAACAGACGTGAGGAACCCCTGTGCCGATGGCCTCCAAGAGCGGGCGAAAAAGTACTCCTGTAAACCAACACTTGGACGAGGCACCCTATCGCTTCAACTTTTTTCAAGCGGTTAGGTTGCTGGAGCAAGTGCCGAATGGTGCGGGGCCTCCTCGGAAACCCGTGGGGCGGGAGCATGCGCCGCGCGACGAGGCCGTTCGTTTCCGCGCGTTCCCTTCGCATACGTTCCCTCCCAGCGAGATCGCTTCGCTGAATTGCGGTCACGGCACGAAAGTTCCCGACATGGTCGTCTCGTTCATGGGAATGACGGGGCCGAGTGGCGTGCTGCCGCATCACTATACGCAGTTGGTCATCGACCGCCTTCGGTTCAAGGACCACGCGTTGCGAGACATGCTCGACGTCTTCAATCACCGAGCCACCTCGCTCTTCTATCGCGCGTGGCGAAAGTATCGTTTCTATGTCGAGTTCGAACGCGAGGCAAAACAGCACCGCGAGGATCAGTTTACAGCCTGTCTGTATAGCCTGATCGGTTACGGCACCGCGCATTTGCGACAGCGGCAGGAGTTGCCGGACGAAGCCTTGCTGAACTACGCCGGGCACTTCGCTCATTGGCCGCGCTCGGCAATCTCCTTGGAACTTGTGTTGAGCGATTACTTCGGACTCGATGTCGAGATTGCGCAATTTGTCGGCCAGTGGCTCTACTTGGACGTCGCGGATCAATCGCGAGCACCGTCTGCGGGCGAGTATGAAGGCTGTAACAACCTGTTGGGGGCGGATGTTGTTGTCGGCGAGCGCGTGTGGAGTGTGGAAAACAAGTTTCGCGTGCAACTAGGCCCGCTTAACTACGCGGAGTTCCAACGATTTTCGCCCGCTGGCGATGGCCTCGTCGTCCTCTGCCAACTCGTACGGTCTTATGCGGGTCCGGACTACGACTTCGACGTGCAACCAATCTTGAAAGCCGCGGAAGTTCCTCCGCTGCAATTGGCCGGGGACGGCGATCCAGCTTGCAATCTCGGTTGGAATACCTGGCTCTCAAGCGTGCCGTTCACCAATGACGCGACCGATGCCGTCTTCTTTCACGAAGGAGGCCCGACTCGTTGAGACTTGCTGTGTGACAAGATACAATTCGCCGCGCTGACCGCTTCTCGCTATTCAGGGAAATAGAATCATGGTTCGAGTCAATCTGAAAGATCTGATCGGCAAGCTGGATGACGTCTGTCGTCGCACGCTGGAAGGTGCCGCTGGGTTGTGCCTGTCGCGGACGAACTATAACGTCGAGATCGAGCACTGGTTGGTCAAGCTGCTCGAAACGCCAAACACCGACGCCATCGCGATCTTGCGTCACAACGAGATCGATTCGTCACGCGTCATCGCTGATCTGACGAAGACCATCGACAAATTCAAGACCGGGAATTCCAGGCCACCCGCGTTGAGCCCGAATCTCGTGGACTTGGTGCGCTCCGCATGGCTGTTGTGTTCGATCGACTACGGCGAGGCAGCCGTTCGGTCGGGGCATTTGATCTGTGCATTGCTCAATGACGATTCGCTGGCGCGAATTGCGGCCAGTGCGTCGAGTGAGTTCGATCGAATTTCGCCTGAAGGATTAAGCCGCGAGCTTCGTGACATTACCGCCAACAGCGACGAGGCAAGTGTCGCGCTGGCGACCGGTTCGGCGGCCCCGGTGGATACTTCGGGCAAACCGAAGGGGCCCACCAAGACCCCTTCGCTCGATCAGTTCACGATCGATCTGACCGCGCGGGCGCGGAGCGGCCATATCGATCCAGTCCTCGGACGCGATCACGAAATTCGGCAAATCATCGACATCCTGACCCGGCGGCGACAGAACAACCCGATCCTGACGGGCGAAGCAGGGGTGGGAAAGACCGCCGTCGTGGAAGGCTTTGCGTTGCGAGTCGCCGCGGGCGACGTCCCGCCTTCCATCCAGAACGTCAAGATCCACACGCTTGATCTCGGCTTGCTGCAAGCGGGTGCTGGCGTCAAAGGAGAGTTCGAGAATCGCCTCAAGGGAGTCATCGACGAAGTCAAATCCTCGCCAACGCCCATCATCATGTTCATCGATGAAGCCCACACGATGATCGGCGCGGGGGGCGCGGCCGGTCAGAGCGATGCCGCAAACCTCTTGAAACCGGCGCTGGCGCGAGGAGAACTTCGCACCATCGCGGCAACAACTTGGGCGGAGTACAAGAAATACTTTGAAAAAGACGCCGCTCTGGCCCGCCGCTTCCAAGTGGTCAAAGTCGAGGAACCGGACGAGTCGTCGGCAATCGAGATGATGCGAGGATTGACGAGTACGCTCGAACAGCACCACAAAGTGCGCATCCTCAACGAAGCCGTTGTCGATGCGGTGAAGCTGTCGAGTCGATACATTTCCGGACGGCAGCTGCCTGATAAAGCCGTGAGCTTGCTGGACACCGCGTGTGCCCGAATCGGGCTGAGCCAATCTTCGACGCCGCCAGCCATCGAAGATTGCCGACGCCGCATCGAGCAGTTTGGTGTTTCACTCGGCATTCTCAATCGCGAACAGCGGGCTGGGGCCGACCATCGAGAAGAGTTGGATGAGTCGGAAAGGCGGAAATCAGAAGCCGAAGCCGAGTTGGTGGCACTGGAAGAACGCTTGGGGAAAGAGAAGGAGCTGGTTGGCAAGATTCAAGAGATCCACGCCAAGCTGGCAGGCGGGACGATCGAAGCTACTCCGCCACAAGCCGAGGATGGCAAGTCGGCGCCGAGCGCTGGACCTGCCGCGAACTCCGGCGACGCGAAAAGCGTATCGCCGCAGGAACCGCTATCGGGCGAAGAGTGGTCGAAGCTGCGTGAGGAGTTGGCGGCATTGGAATCGCAACTCGCCGATACTCAGGGTGAGGTTCCGCTCGTTCATCCTTGCGTCAATGCATCCGCCATCGCCGAAACCGTGGCGGCTTGGACCGGCATCCCCGTGGGCCGCATGGTGGCCAACGAGATCAACACGGTTCTCAATCTGAAAGACTTGATGGAGAAATCCGTCGTCGGCCAAACACACGGATTAGATCTCATCGCCAAGAGCATCCGGACTTCGCGAGCAAATCTGTCAGATCCAAACACTCCGATCGGTGTATTCCTGCTGGCTGGCACTAGCGGTGTCGGCAAGACCGAGACTGCAATTACACTTGCCGAATTGCTCTATGGCGGCGAGCAGAATATGACCACGCTCAACATGTCCGAGTTCAAAGAGGAGCACAAAGTCTCGCTGCTGATGGGCTCGCCTCCCGGGTACGTCGGCTACGGTGAAGGCGGCGTCCTGACCGAAGCCGTGCGCCGCAAGCCGTACAGCGTTGTGCTGTTGGATGAAATGGAGAAGGCTCACCCCGGCGTCCAGGACATCTTCTATCAGGTCTTTGACAAAGGGAGGATGCAAGACGGCGAAGGCCGCGATATCGACTTCAAGAACACGGTCATCATTATGACCACCAACGCCGGCACGGACCTGATCAAGAGTCTGTGCGCGGATCCTGACACCACCCCGGATCCGGAAGGTTTTCTGAAGGCTGTCTTCCCAGAGCTGCTGAAGACGTTCAAGCCAGCCTTCTTGGGACGAACGACAGTGATACCGTACTATCCGCTGAGCGATGAGGTGATGCGGAGCATTATCAAGCTCAAACTGGCAAAGATAGACAGAAGGGTCAGAGAGCACTATAAAGCCACATTCTCGTACAAAGACGAGTTGGTCGAGACGATTATAGGCCGCTGCACGGAGGTCGATACCGGTGCCCGGAACGTGGACCACATTCTGCGAAATACCTTGCTCCCCGAAATGTCCGCCGAGTTTCTGGCTCGGATGGCCGAGGGCGGTGCGATTTCAGCCGTTGAAGTTGGCGTTAACGAGGACGGTTCGTTTAATTACGGCATTACATGATGCGCCCAGCAGCTTTTGAAGGCCTCTTTCGGATTTTTGGAAAAAAAGAAATACGATACGCAACTTTCCCCAGCGTCCCGCGAGAACATACATTGTTGGGACGAGGGAAAGAAACGAGTGGCAAAGACATTTCTCGTGTCCGGAAAATGATTTAGTTCAGTCACCAGTATTGTAAGGAGAAAAGTGATGGCCGTTTTCGCAAAGTACGATGGAATCGATGGTGAATCAGACGACGACAAGCACGGCAAGTGGATCGATGTCCTAAATGTCGATTGGGGAATTCATCGCCCAGGTGGTGGCGCGACGGGCCAAAGTCGCCGCCGTGGTGCCGCGATCGTCGAAGACATGACACTGACGATCGAATACGAAAAGGCTTCCCCGAAGCTGCAAGAGCAGTGCCTGGAAGGGAAGGTCATTCCGAAGTTAGAGATCGAGCAGACTTCGACGTACGGCGGCGCTCGCGCCACCTACCTGAAGTACGAACTGAAGAACGTGATGATCACCAGCGTTCAGGTCACCGCCTCGGGCAACGACGAGGCCGGGCCCCCCACAGTTGTCATTGGAAACAACTTCGAGGAGGTCAAAGTGACCTACACCGAGTACGACTCGGCCGGAAGCAAGAAGGGCAACATCGAGTACAACTGGAAAGTCGAGAAGGGTGCCAAGTAGTTGCCCCTTGCAAGAGAGTCTGGGCCGGAGTGTCTACTCCGGCCCGGTGATCTTTGGTGCGGCGAGTTGACAGCAGGAGATGGTTCATGGTCCTGACGCAGCAAGAGCGAATGCTCAAGCTAAGCACGCCGTTGGGCAAAGATGTTTTGCTGCTGACCGGCTTTTCGGGTCAGGAAGAAATCTCGCGGCTGTTTCGCTTTCAACTGGAAATGATCTCGGACAACAACGCGATCGCCGCAGCACAGATTGTTGGTCAAAACGTCACGTTCAGCGTCGAACTCAGCGACGGCTCGCCCCGGTTTTTCAATGGCTTCGTCAATCAGTTCGTCGCCGGTGACGAACACGAAGGTCGCCGTAACTATCGAGCCGAAGTCGTCCCCTGGCTATGGTTCCTCACGCAAACGGCTGACTGTCGGCTGTTCCAGGATAAGACGATCAAGGACATCATCGAGACGATCTTCGGCGATTTGGGGTTCAGCGACTACAAGTTCGACCTGCGGGTCGATCACAAAAAGTGGGAATACTGTGTTCAGTATCGCGAGACGGATTTCAACTTTGTGTCCCGTCTGCTGGAGCAAGAGGGCGTTTCCTATTGGTTCAAGCACGCTGACGGCAAGCACGAGATGGTCATCTCTGACCACAAGGGTGCCTACTACGAGTTAACCGAAAAGGAAGTGGAGTATCCGCCCAGTGTTGGCAGCGTCGCGATCGCCGATCATATCACCAGTTGGGAACACTGCTATGAGTTCCGGCCCGGCAAGTGGGCTCAGACGGACTACAACTTCAAGACGCCCAGCACTAGCTTGATGTCGAACGAGCCCAGCGTTGTTTCCCTGCCCGGCATCGACAAGTACGAAATCTACGACTATCCCGGCGAGTATCCGGACAAGGGTGTGGGCAAGACCGAAACCAAGCTGCGCATCGAAGAGGAAGAAGTCCCTCACGACGTGGTGCAGGCTTCGAGCCAATGCAAGTCCTTTTCGCCGGGTGGCAAGTTCAAGATCGCCGTCCACCGCAGTAGCAGCGAGGAAGGCAAATCGTTCGCGGTCACGAAGATTCGACATTCCGCCACCGAGCCGATGGCCTACGAGACGGGCGCGGCGGTGGTCGGCTCCGACTACACTAATTCGTTCAGTTGCATTCCCGATTCCGTCGTCTTCCGTCCGGCGCGGATCACGCCCAAACCGCTGGTTTCCGGCCTGCAGACAGCGGTCGTGGTGGGCCCGAAAGGCGAGGAGATCTACACCGATAGCTTCGGGCGTATCAAGGTTCAATTCCATTGGGACCGCGAAGGCAAACGGGACGAAAACAGCTCGTGCTGGATGCGCTGCATGCAGCCCTCAGCCGGCCGGCAGTGGGGCACTGTGTTTATTCCGCGAATCGGCCAGGAAGTTGTCATCGACTTTCTTGAGGGCGACCCCGACAGGCCGCTGGTTACCGGCTTGGTCTATAACGCCGAACAGATGCCACACTATAAGCTGCCCGACGACAAGACAAAGAGCTACATCAAGACGAATTCCACGCCCGGTGGCGACGGCTTTAATGAACTGATGTTCGAAGATAAAGCGGACGACGAGCGTGTGTTTATCCATGCCGAAAAGAATATGGACGTCCGCGTCAAGAACGACTCGAAGAGCCGCATCTACGGCAATCGGCACCAAATCATCGGCTGGGAGAAAGACGGTAAGAAAGGGGGCAACCAACACGAGATGGTCTGGCAAGACAAACATCTCAACATCAAACGCCACCAGGTCGAACATATCGAAGGCAATCATCAATGGATGGTCGGCAACGGCGAGGCCGACGACGGGGGCAATGTCGATATCGTCATTGAAAAAAAGAAGACGGAACAAATCGACGGCGGCAGCGACCTGACGATTACTGGTACCCGCCGCGAAAAAGTCAATGGTGCCATGTCGCTGACAGTCGCCGGTGCCCTGCACACAAAATCAGGCGACGACATCCAGATCGAATCTGGTGCTGCCAACGAGATTCACCTCAAAGCCGGCATGAAGATCATTATCGAGGCGGGCATGCAGATCTCGCTGGTCGGCCCGGGCGGGTTTGTTGACATTGGACCTGCTGGTGTGACAATCCAAGGCATCACGGTCAAGATCAACAGTGGTGGGGCCGCGGGATCGGGCAAGCCCTGCAAGCCCGAGGTGCCGGAAGCGGCTAAGCCCGCCGAACCAGCCGCGCCCGCTCAGGCTCACAATTCTACAACTGGCGTGAAATCGGCGCCGGATTGATAACCAACAACGGGAGAAACTATGCCACCTGCCGCACGAATCGGCGACATGCACGTTTGTCCGATGATCGACCCCGGTCCTAAGCCACACGTCGGCGGACCGATTGTGAAGGGCGAGCCGACAGTGCTGATTGGAGCCATGCCAGCCGCCCGGGTCACCGACGTAGTGACTTGTGTCGGGCCCCCCGATGCCATTGCCAAAGGATCGATGACCGTCCAAATCGGCTTCCTAAGTGCCGCGCGGTTAGGCGACCCCACCATGCATGGCGGCGTGATTACCGTCGGATTTCCAACCGTCCTGATCGGCGACATCGGCATGGGCGGAGCCGGTTGTACCGATGGTACGTGAATGAGCATTGCCAAGAAGTGCGGTACGCCCTTCATCAAACCAACTCAAAAGATGACATAGCGATGACCGACGTAAAACAGTCTCAGTCGCCCGTCCAGATCACCGAATCGACAACCGACGAACTTCACGACCTCTTGCGAAACCGCCCCGGCACGCTCTTCGCTATCCTCGACGCCTGCGACGAACCGCGTGTGCCGGTCAAAGTCAAAGAACTGGGCGAACGGGCGGCATCACTTTACAGTGGTTGGGCCAAAGAGAATTACTGGGCGATTGCGCCGTACCTCGTTGAAGTCGACGAAGCTCTATTGGACTGGATCGTCGAAAACCTTTGGGACGATCCTTGGGGGATTTTCGTTATTGCAGAAACCGAACTCGCTGATTTACGAAAACATTTTCGACGATTCCTGATGGTTGAGGATCCCGATGGCGAACCATTGTATTTTCGTTTTTACGATCCTCGCGTCCTGTTGAACTTCGTGGAGGTCGGCGTGCCGGGCGAGTTCGACGAGTTTTTTGGAACTGTGAAGTCTTTGGTCATTTCAGACGGAGCTAACCTACGTCGATTTCAACTTATCCATTGACAACGATTGATTCCGGCAGAAAGAGAACAAGCACGGCCTTGACCAGGAGTCGGGAGACCTGCCGTGAACAGCCAACGCAATTACTAGGCACCCCGCGAACTCTCGATCTTTTGGTGTGTACATAGTCCCCATGTTCCAAATACGACCAGAGCAGATGCAAGCTTTTTCATCGTCGCTAGTGGACCAAGCCGATCAAAGGCTCGTCGAGTACGCGAAGCAGCGATTTCCGAACGAGTTTCAAAACATAGGTGATCCAACATTGCTCGAATTCGTCAAAAGGGTTCGGGCAACAGCAGGCTTGTACGGGATTGAAAAGGAAAATGACGTGGCTACGTTTCTGGACTTTAGCGTCATGTACGGCGAGAACTTCCCTCAAGCCCCATGGGCTGACGATATCCTGACCTGCGATGCGTTACACGGTCCAGACAAGATGGCAGTGCTACGGTTTCGCGTTCGTGAAACAGGCGTAAACCTTTGAGGTGCATCGAATCTGATGGAGAAGCTCGATCCCAAAGCAATCGCCGCCGCAAACGAAAAGCTCTGGAAAAACAATCCAGAGTTGGCGGAACGTCAGTTGGGTATGGGGCCAGAGGACGCGGCTTACCGAAAGGAGTGGATGAAACACTATCGGGAAGCCGAAAAGCAAACGCCGAAGCCGCCGCCGCCAAAGGTCGAACCGGTATCGGTCCCTGAACCACCACCTGCCACCATCGTCAGCAAACCGTGCGTTCCCTGCGGCGACATCGCGGGCATGACTCATGAAGAGAAGATGGAGGAGGCAATCAAGCGGGCGAACCTCGGCCCCGAGATCATGGAGGAGTTGGGGGACATTAAGACCCTTGTGGCAACTATGGTGATTGTGAGCGGCGCTCTCATCGCCATCGCCGCCACGGGTTACGGTGCCGTTGCGGAGGCTATCGCAGTGGGACTGCTGATCGTTGGCGCTTATATGTCTGGTGCTCAGATCGGCAAAGGCATTAACAGCATGCTGGACTTCTACGAGAAGACACGCTGTGACCGTGCGAAGACGCCCGAGGACCTAGATGCTGCGGGGAAGAGCTTTGGTGACGGCATCGCCAAAATGGGGGTCGGTGGGCTAAACCTCTTGTTGTCAATAATAGGTGGGCGGAAAGCATCGACGAAGGTTAAGAAGGCGACACCGCTACCACCATCAAAAGGAAAGAAGCTTGGTCTCGGGCTCAAGAATTCGGAGACAGACTACATTTCGTGGTCCAAACAGAAAGGGTACAAGACCTACGGTGAGCTTAGCGGGAAGGGACCCTTTTCCAAACAGATTGATGGAGCGATGAACGCGGCCGATGAGATACACTTTAATCTGAAGGGTGTGGACACTAAAAAAGCGAGTGGAACGTTAAATGAGTACGGCGAACCCTTAACAGGCAACTACACCAATTACGAACTCTATTTAATAAAGACCAAGTATCGTGATAAAGTCGTCTGGCACGATGCTGATGGCAACAAGATGCCGAAGGGCTGGATGCCGGAAGGGTTCTAGGAACAAGGCGGAGTTCGTAGGGCGACACGTTGTCCGTCTGAAGTGTATGTTTGCTTTCGATCAATTCATCTATAACCGACGGGTGGTGCATGATTAGCAAGGACGAGCTTAACGCAGTGAATATTCGACTCGATGTTGCAGGTGAGCATGCTCTATTCGTTCTGCTCGGCTCAGATGGAACGATCAATCGGCAAGGCACCGGGGAGGAGGATGGAATCGACAGTCGCCTTTTTGTCGGGGTGACCACTGAGCCAGTATTCGACGAGTTCATGGCGAAGGTTAAGGAAGAGTCACTTCAGCATCCAGGCGTGTTCTCTTTGCCTGAGCAAAAAGGCAAATCTTGTAGACTCGTCATTCTGTTCACCGCCGCCGGAAAAGAAATAGGATTCGATTTTTCATTTGGGTCAGAGTCGGAAGGGCCTCCGATGGAGATCTTCAAGTGGGTTGAGAGAGCGGTCGAGCTAACGGACCCTTGGTATGAAAATCAAAAGAGAAATGTGGGCTCGTAAGAGCAGTGCGTAAAAGCATCGTCATTCAACTTCTGACGTCGATTGGAAAAATTTTTGCGGGGATTTAACCCGTCTCAATTGGCTTGATCGCAAGTAGTAACACTAGGAATTAAGGAGGCACTGGCCGTGGCCGCACCAAGCCAATTCATCGTCGAAGAAAGTTTTAAGCATCGCAATCCCGAAATCGTCCGCGCAATCGCGATGAGAAACGGTTTTCAGCGTCGAACTCGACAGGGGACTGCGGAGTCGGAGATATGGGTCAAGGATGCTGAAGGCGGCGGGTTCTGGATTATCCGCATGGACACGATGGGGCACGATACGAAATACCATTTCGGCGGTCGGCCCCACTATCACAAGAATTGGGTCGAATCCGAAGCGGTGCTAAACAAGTATCTGACGAGGTATACGCCCGAAGCATCGGTCTACGCGGATAATGGGACGCTGATCGGGAGGGCCGGCGGTTCCAGCGGGATGCAACCGGATCTAAAGGCCAAGATGCAACATATTCCACGCTGAACACACGCCCCCCGACGATCGCGTGATCTTACCAGATGCTGGCAGCGACCTTCAGAAGGTGCTGCCGAAATCAGTTATTGCACAGGCCATTGTTTTCGTGGCACCATTTTGAATGAGCCTATGTAGGACGGACGCCTCGTCCGTCCATTTCGTCGCGGACGGACGAGGCGTCCGTCCTACACCGTTTGCGGCTTCGCCGCCTTACGAATTAGAACCCTTCGGTTTCGTTTGAGTTGGGAACATGCGCGTCGTAGTGACTGTTGAATCCGGCGAATTGGCCGGTCGCAAGACTTGGATGCAAAGCGGCGGCGAGCTGACGATTGGTCGGACCGCGTATGCCGACTTTACCGTGGCCCACGATTTGAAGATGTCGGGCGTTCACTTCACTCTGACGTGTGATGACAAGACCTGTCGCGTGACGGACCGCAACAGCACCAACGGTACCTTTGTGAATCGAAAACTGGTCACCGAGACGGCTGTTCAAAACGGCGACAAGATCATGGCGGGAGAGACCACCTTCGGCGTCGTCATCGAGGACATTGCCGAACCCATTGCCCTACCCGACTCCGCTGGCGTGTCAGTGGACTCGATGAGCGTAGGTTCCGTGACCGGACTCGGACCATTGGCAAAGACGGTCGAGTACGAACACGCAGCAATTGACTTACCGCACACCAATGGCCCTGGTGATGTTTCACCCGCCGATAATAAAGTCCCCTCGGTGCCAAGCCACAGCGCAGCGTCCCCGCCTTTACCGCCAAGCGTCGATCCATCGACCGAGTCGGCAGCGGGTGTCACGCGGGCAATTCTTCGTTTTTCGGACGGCACGGGTGAAAGAAAGGCCTGGCTGCATCCTGGGCAAACCGTCACGTTCGGTCGGACGCAGCGGGCGGATTACACAGTCGCGAACGACCAGCTCATCTCTGGTCTGCATTTCGCGTTGGATTGCCAACCGTCGATGTGTCGGGTCCGCGATCTCGGCGGCCAGAACGGCACGATTGTCAACGGCTTCTATGTGACGGAGGCAACGGTCTATGACGGCGACATGATCCAGGCGGGCCAGACGCTATTCTCGCTGCGCGTTGAAGGTGGCCCTACCGCGCCGAACCCGCAAGTACGCTTCGCAGGGATCCCGGCACGCGGGAAGTCGACTCGGTCAGCAACGATGCGCATCGCGACCTATACGCAGGAAGAGTGCTACTCGGGTGTGACTGTCTTCCGCAGTACGGAAAATGAAGCCTCCGGCGTCGACTTGGCTCAACAACTGGCTCGATTAATTCCGCTCTTTCTGCTTGTGGACCGGGCGAGTATCGAGCAGGAATTGCCGCCCGACTCCGCCGATTGCGAGTACTTGTTGGACTGGCTTTCGGAGGACACCGCGAAACTCTGCTCGCCGCTTGTCTGCTCCGTGAACGACCCGGCAACTTGCGCGACACTTCTAGAGCCAGCCTGGAGTTGCAACGCGGCCGTCTGTCTGTTTGCAACGACCGGTAAAGCCGAACTGCTGGGACGTCTGCGACGCATGGCTCGGTACGACGCACCCGACGCGATGGCACCGGCAGACGAATCCGCGATGCTGGCTCTTTATCATCCGCGAATCCTGTCTGCCTTGTTGCAGAGTGGCACCAAAGAGTTCGTCGACGAGTTTCTCAGCGGCGTGGAGGCGGTGTTGTTAGAATCCGCATCAGGGGAATCGTGGGAGTTGTTTGCCGAAAGCCGGTTTGCCGAAACGTTGCAGAAACTCGGCTACACTCGCTCTGAACGGGCAGAGGCATGAGCAGCCAGTCGGCCGATGGCGAGCGGCATGGCGGTTGGCGTCGCCGCAATCACGTTCCGCACTTCCCGTTGACGAAACACTTCACCGACTGTCCCGCCTGGAGCAACGCGGTTCGGTCTTTGCGAGTGCAGGAGTTTCTGGGCGAGGCTTTCTCACCGAGTCCCAAAGTTGCTCGGCAACACTGGTCGAACGTCAAGGACAGGCTTGCCGGGGAAATCGCTGGCGACGAGGACGCAATCTGACCGCAATCGGTGAACCGACATTGGTAGAGCAATTGGAGATGGAAGGTCACTGGGAGTTATGCCTGCGGATTGCGTATCACGGTCTTCCTTATACGCACCTACTTCCGGTACGGCTCCGATCAGGACGAACATAATAATTGGCACGCAACACTTTGTCTGTTTCGGCGATAACAAGTAGCGCACCTCAAACGGATCCTGTAAGCGAATGAGTTCCTGCCGAACAAAGGAGCCAACAAATCATGGCAATTAAACTGGAAGATTACATTGGCAAGCACATCAAAGACATTTGCGAGAATGGTTTTCACAAGGAATCGGACAACCATTGCGCTCACTTTGTGAGTCATGTGAAGTCGATTCAAGTCGGCTTGTTATGCCGAAACATGACGGGCCAAGGGAGCGGAGGGGCTAGTCTTCGAGTTCATGAGATTTTTGCCAAGTGCCCCCAGGTGGGGGTGTGGGATGCACGCCCTGCTACGCCGACGACGTGCTTGGCATTCGTCACCGACGAGCGGAACGTCAACCTAGCAACCAAGAAGATGACTAACGTTCCCCGCAAACATATCGGCATTTTTCAAGGCGGATTCGTTTACCATTACTCCAACTCGCAAAACAAAGTCGTCAAACAAACGCCGGAACAATTCAAGCGGCACTACAACGGCGATACGATTGCAGTCTTTTACGGGACATTTCCGATGTAGGCAACGACGAAAGTGATCCTACTAATGAATCTGTGCTGCCAATCGCACACACACAACTCGCCCGCGAGTACTGGTCAAAGATCAAGCCTCTCGCAAGGAAAATCAGGATGACAAGTTGTCGAATCCCCGGCAGTATTTGCCAGGAACGCAATCCCACCGTCAAAGATCTAGGCACGACCGCTCGCACCCGGGCGTTGCCGGCGGGGCCCGTTCGTGTTACGCCCGGCGAGCTTTCCGAACCCGCGGAACCGATCACCTCGGAAGACGAGGAGACGCTGCGGAAAGTCGCCCGTATGAAGAAGCTCGCTGCGGGGCTTGGCTTCCCAAAAGCAGTCGCCGCGTTGGAGCACTTCCTTGGCCGCTCCGGCAGTTTTGTCGAGATTCCCGCAAGCAAGGCGAGCAGTGTGCGAAAGGAATCCGAGGCTTCTCATCAACAGAAGCTCCTCAAAGCCGTGCAATCAAAGTTCGGTGCAAAGACGGTGTTGGCCATGAACGCGCTCGTCTCGCCTCAGGGACTTGCCCTCGCCGAAACTAAATGGCCGACGCGGGTAACGTTCGAGATGGACTACAAATCGGGTGTCGAGCGAGCGGGCGTGTCCGACGACAACCTGACTTACTACGGCTCGCAGATCAAATCCGTGGTTCAGATCGAAGCAGTCCGCAAAGCGTCCACGCGTTGCTTCGTCCTACAGGTCGTGTCTTGGAAGTCGTGGGTCGTCGACAACTACGATTGGGAAGGGGACAAGAAGTTCGGAGGCGACAATGCCATGTTGCGGTGGTTGCTGCCGACACAGAAGCAGATGAACCGGCTGACGCGAATCGGCAAGGCCAAGTCCTACCAACGAAGCTCTCATTCGTGGGAAGCGATCAACGTGGGGCAACCGTGGACGGTATGCTACGACGACGATGACGACATCGTAGCCGACGCGAAAATCCGCAAAATGAAAATCGAGAAACGTCAAAAGTTGAACGCGGCAGAGCTGACGGAAGGCGCTTTGCCCGACCCGTCGCCGGCCGAAGAAGTGCGGCAACCGACCAACGAGTAAGTGCCTTCGCGATGTACCGCTTGTGTCTCGTCAAGTTGGGTGGACGCCAAAGCATTAGTGGGTCCATTCAACACCGATGTAGGGCGTGATTCCCGGTGAGTAGACTGCGGTGCTGGCGAAAGTGGTCCCACCGATCGTTTCGTTGGGCAAGCGGAGGTCGAGGTGTTCCAAATACGTCCTGTCAAACAGGTTCTCGATGCCGCCCACCACATTCATGTTTTCGGTGATGTTGTAGTAGCCCCGCAGGTACGCCGTCATGAATCCCCCTGTGGGCGTTTCGACCTGAACCGGACTGCCACCGCCGACGGCATGTACGAAGCCAACCATCTTCTGGTTGTCCACGATTCGGAATCCGAAATCGGTTCCCCATTGAGGCTGGTCCGCAGGATCGTGCCAGCGAACGCCGATGCGGGCTTGCAAGGGTGAGATCTGCGGCAACGCTCGATCGATACCATGGTCACGGCCATCGACGTAACTAATCGAACCATAGGTCGACAGCATGGGTGTCACATTCACTTCGCCCGACGCCTCGACACCAGCCAGCGTTGCATAGTCGGTGTTGATCGTTTGCAGCAGCCTCGCCCCCAGCGGCGGGCTGACGAGGTTGCCCTGGTAGGTGATGTAGTCGTCGATCCAACTGCCAAACGCATGGAGCTTCCCAAGCCAGATATCATCTTCATAATCGATGCCGGCATCGATCTGCCACGCGCGCTCCTTGCGGACACTCGGATTCCCGATCACTCGACTAAAGCCGCTTTGCAGGATCGCCAGGAATAGTCCGTCCGAATAGCGTTCGCGTAGAGTTGGAGCACGTTGGGCATGCCCTCCACCAATTTGTATCACCGTATTGTCGTTGACCTTGTAGTCGTTCGTCAAATAGAAGGCCAACAACACGTCATTCTGGTTCAGAACCGAAGTGTCCGTGGGTGTGATGCCGGGCAGTGACGTATTAGCTCGTAGTTGACTTGCGTCGGCTGTCGTGCCGTAGTAGTCAATTCTTCCGCCGATTTTCGTCGTCCAACGTGAAGTTGCCGGTAACGTCAATTCTGCAAAAATGCCGGGATCATATCCTTGGGCTCTGGGTAGATTGGTGTCAAAATTTAGAGGAGCGGCCCCGGATACGTCGTAGTGCTCGACCAGTGCCTGATTGAGATGTCGAAAGTCCGCCCCTAAGGCGAGTTGGGGACGTTCATCCACGCCCCAGACCGTCATTGTCCGCGCTCCGGCGCTGGAAATATCACCGCTAGTCGTGCCCAAGAGACTGGCGTCAGTGACCCCCTGGGCCACATTCAGAGCGGCGTCAACGCGTTCAATGACCGGGAAGTTCTGCTGCCGCTTGCGCGTGGTGTCGCCTGCGAAATTCGTGGCGTTGTACCAAGCTTCTACTCTCGACTTTCGGTCCCACACGGGAGATTCGTAATTATATGCCACATTGAAGGCATCCGTTTCGAGCGACTTGACATCAAAAAACTGGGCCGCATACTCGGTGTTCGTCTGGTCCATCCGCGAATAACGGAACTCAATGTCTGAATCTTCTGACAGGTCAAATCCAAGTTGACCATCAAAGTTCTGATTGTGATAGCTCGATGGCAGCAGCGAAATCGGTGCGTTTCCGCCTGGTGCATAGTCGTTACCAGTTCGGTTACCGTAGTTAATAATGAAGCCGTAGTCGGAGTTACCACCATAGAACGTGTCGCGGCCATAGATGCGTTCGCCATTGCCGTGATATGTCAGTCCAAAGCGGTTGTGCCCCTCGTAGCAGTCGTAACGCGGTGTTGGCGATGTAACCACGTCAATGAAACTGAAGCCGGGTCCGTATCGCAAGCCGTAGGGACCAGGGATAACCGCCATTTCACGAATTAACGAAGGATCAATCTTCGACAACATCGAGTCAAGATCTTCACGCACAGGTATCCATAACGCCCCGTCACCACTGGCGTAAATTTGGTTGACGTTGTAGCCGCGAATGTGCGGATTGAAGGCAACTGGCGATCGCTGTTGGACTTTGACCGTTTGCACATTAGTCGACGCCTGAAGCAAAGCCCCAGTGTCTGCGATTGCGAGCGTCAACTGATCGGTCGCTCCGACCCACTCAGATGCGGGCGTCGAATCGAGCAGCGGGTGATATGTTTCAGACAACCCAAAACTGCCGAATCCAGCCGGACGGTCAGCAATTCCACCGGTTACGTCGAAAGGTTGGTACGACTCCGTTGCAAACGAAGGCGGAGCAACATCAAACGGCTGTTCCGCTTCGACTTGCGTTAGGCGAAAGACTTGGTCCGGCCTGGCGCCGGGAATTTGCGGCGCGGGGCTAACCCAATCGCCAAATCGCATGATGTCATCAATGCGTGATAGCGAGACAGAATCGACACGCAGTGTTTCTTGAGCTAGGGATGCCGGCAATGTTTCGGCTTCGACACGAGTTGGCTCGGAACTCGCGACTGAAGCTTGCGACAGAGGACGAACCCATCCGCCAAGTTGCATGACGCCCTCAGTCTCCGCCTGCGCGACGACGTCGAGAAACGCTGGTTCTTGCGGCGGTGGACCAGGTGGATGCTCGATGGGCCCAAAGGTCACTTCGCCAACTTCTAGCGTTCGGGAAGGAGAAATCGGGGTTCGGAATTCACCTTGGTACAAGCTTTGTTGTGCGGGTGCCTCGTCTGAGGCATGCACGATAATCGCGAGCAGCAGGCAGCAGTTGGCGCACGCGAATTGGATCAGCCACTGACGCATCCGACCCCCCCTCCTTGCTATTGAGTGAGCGGGCATCACCGCTCAATCCTACTTCACGCCGAGCCATCCATGGCTGGGCAAACTCTCATGTGCGAGTCGGCCTGCAGGAATTTTCCCCGCAAATGGTCAATCCACATAATACTAAGCCATCGGCCCACCGATACGATCAACTTTACTATCACTGCCTACCAAATCGTTACCACCGGAATATCGACCACCCGACGCAACAGTTAAATCCCCCGCAGGCTATGCAGATTATAGCGATTGTACTATCTACTTCTCTGCGTTCAGCTGTATTCGGAGTCGTGAGACCTGCTGAAAGTACTGGGGGTCGACGTGTTCGGGCTGGATTGGGCTGAGCGTCTGCAGGCTCTCTTCCCGCAGTTTCGTTCTCACCGCCGCATCGTTGGTCCAGGTCATCCGTCGCATGAGTAAACTCGCCAGACCAACGCGAGCTTGCGCGCAGAGGCCGATGTCATTTCCGCCCAACTTAACTGCCTCTCGAAAACTCTTCTCAGCACTGTCAATTGCCGTTGCTGCCTGCTGCGCGGGAAAGTTGGAATTTCTGGCTGACTTGATCTTGATGCTGCCGAGTATCGTCAGTGCCGAGATTTTTGCGGAGCGCGAAGTGAACTCGTCGTGGATTTGCTCGGCGGTCCTCAACGCAGCCTGAGCGTAACCCTCGGCCTCGTTCTCGAAAGCAGGCGTCCACTGGGAGTCCTTGAGCTCCCTAAGCAGCAAGTCGGAGCGCGTCAAGTCAACTTGAATCAACTGTGATAGTGCGCCTCGCCTTGCGTTTGGGCTAATCGGCAGCGAGGAGGCCTCAAGTTTGTCTTCCGCAAGCACCGCCTCCGCGCGTTCGGCGGAAATCGTAAGGAACTTCTTGGCTTCGTCTATGGAACTGGATGACGCTGCACGATCCCACGCTAGCTTCGCCCACTCGATTTGGTAGTCGGCCCAGTAGATCGACTTTAGTGTCTTTGCCAGCTGTACGCTTACCTCCCGTGCCGATTCGGCATTAGCGAGCAGCGGCAGGGCTTCCGCAGTCGTTGGCCGCCTCATCGCGCGTGAGCGTATTACCTCGCTGCGCCAGAATTCAGCTTCCGCGATCCGGTGCTGAATCGCTTTCTTCTGCGAGAACAGACGCCATGCGCCGATCGCTTGCTTCAGCTCAAGCTCGGCCTGAATCAACGCGGAATCCTTTTCGCCCTCGCGCAGCCCACCGGCCAGCACTTGTCGAAGTCTACAGCGTCCGGCGGCATACAAGGAGTTGGAAGCATCACGTCCGGCATCGGCAGCCACTCCCGCACCGTCAATGAACGCCTCCAAGGCCGGCTTGTAATTTGCAATTTCACCAAGATAGTAAGCCTGATCTTCTAATGCGTTTCCCAGACAATTGAAGGCGTTCTCGGGACGCAGCCGTTCTTTGACTTCCATCGCTTGCCGTGCCGCGTCTTCCGCCTGCGCAAGGTGTGTTCGCTTCCCTTCTCGCGTGTCCATAAAGAAAGCGGCTTCCAGGTGGGCAGCGCTTAATACTTCGTAATTGCTGGCGTAATCGTCATCGCCAGGCTTGCTAAGTTGAATGGCTCGGTTGCACGATTCGATCGCCTGCAGGAGCAGTTTGTGGCTTTCGGAGTGGTTCGTCTTCTGTCGCGATTCGATCACCAGCGCATTGCCTTTGAGGGCATAGCCCTCCGGGTGCTGTTTATCCAGCTTTTGAACGCGGTCCGCGAGTTCTCGTAACTCTTGCAAACGCTCGATGTAATCCGGCGAGTTGACAATCGCCCGCCCAGTGCCGACCAAATACTCCGCACACATGTCGAGCTTGGCTGCCGTGGCGAATGCCTCCGCCACGCGCTCCGACTTAGCAGCGTCCCCTGAAACCAATCGACTGACCGCGGCATCACGTTCCAGCAATCGCCCCACGGCACCGTAAATGCGAGCTAGCGAGGGCTTCAAATCTGGTGGGACTTTATCCGAATTGGGAATCGATCGGCTGGCGAGTTCGTAAGCTGGCTGAATGACTTTCGTGTACATCGCGAGGTCCGCGAATTCAACATTCACGCGCCGCGGGTTGTGCAGTCGAGCAATCAGCGCCGCGTACCGCTGAATCGCCTTGTCGCGATCGGTCGACTGCTGAAGCCTTTGGAAGCGTTGTGCAAAGCCGCGTGCGCTGAGCAACAAGACTTGCCCGATGAGTTGCTTCGACTCTAGAAAAGCCGTTGAGTCTTGGTTCGCCAGCATCTCGTCGCTGAGTGGTAGCCAACGATCGGCGGCTTGAGCATCGCCGACCAGAGCGGCGGCAACAATGTAGTTCGCCTTCCAGGCGTCCGAGTGTGGAACTTCCAATTGTGAGCCGAACTCCAAATAACGATACGCGGATTGCGTACTGTTATCGGCGGTGAACTCGAGTGGCAAGTCGGCATCTGTCGGCAACCCAAAACCCGTAGCGGCAGCGACCAAGATCTCCTCGATCTGATGACGGCGACGCGGCAACTGTAGCAACTCGGAATCCAGTTCGAGGCTTGTCAGAATCGCATCCGCGCCCTCGCGACTCTTGGGAGTCGGGTGGTTGTGTAGCAACAGTCCCGCGACGAAGTGAAAGTAGGCGACGTGTGACGGTTCAACGTCTTTCCAGTCAATCGCTTGCCGCGCGATCATGTCGAACTCCGCCCAGGTTGTACGATCCAACTCTCTTGCCGGGGACGAGATTTGGCATTCGACCCAACATGTGTTAACCAACGGATCGGTTTTGTCGATGGTCCGCACCTGTTCACAGTCACGCAACAGGTCAGTTACGGAAACGTCGCTCACGAACAGTCTGCCCCGAATCCGCAGCGCCAATAACGAGGCATAAGCCTTATTCAGTTGGGCCCGCGTCTCGCCTACCGCAACTTGTCCCACGCGAGCAAGTTGAACGAGTGCAATATCGATAATCTCGGGGTTCCGCCGCGTACGCTCCAGCAACAACGTAACGACTGGTGTTGGATCCTGCAGCTTCTGGGCAACCGACGTAAATCGAGACAGGGCAGTCTGCACATCAAATTCGTCATCCGCCAAGTCATTCATAAGCAACAGCTTGTCGCGACGAATTCTGTTCTCGTCGTGTGCGTCGTCCCCGATTTGGGCCAACGTCTCGCGGCTACCGGCGAAAGCGAGTTGCTTGTATTGGCGTTCGGCTCGCGCGAGTAACAAACCAGCTTTGTCGCCACCCAGCTTTACGATATTGTCCAACAACGCTGGTTCCAACGCGTGCTCTTGCTGGGCCTCGTCCACTTCCCCCAATGCATCCGTTCGGAGGCGGTCAATCTCGGCACTTTCCCAAAGGTCAAAGTCCTTTTCATACGGCAGAAGACGAACTAGTTCTTTGATGCGATCTTCCAATCCAACTTGACCTAGCGTCGTCTTGCCGATCAATTCCAACGCGTCCAAGCACGCCACAGCCTGCTCGTCCAACAAGCCTGACTTGCGGAGTTGCCCTAGTGCCGCGAGCGAGGTGTTCCAATCGACATCGGATTGACGCGTTTGAACCCTGAGCGTGCCAAGCCGCGCTTCATTCAACCGATCGGCAAAATCCTCGGTGTTGTTTTCGAGCAGACGTTGCTCTAGTTGCGTAAACAGGCGGTCGGCCTCGACGAGGTCGTTTGCCTGAAGCTTCTGCTCAGCCTCCGCGAACGCGGCATCAAGGTCGATTGGCTCGGTGCTTGCGTTGCTCGTTTTGGATGCGGTTGTTTCTTCCGCAGTTTCTTGCTCACCGTGTTCGCCTTTGTCAGCTTCGATTAGTCCTCTGAAAATGTCGCGGATGTTTGGAACGGTGACCACCGCCACCATGCCGGCCAGGGCCAGCAGTGCGACCCCTAATCCAAGCTTGGTTCCTAGACGTGTCCCGTGGCGCGATCGTCCAGCGTTCTCGCGAGTGGTTCCCGTGGCCCGTGCTGTGTCCGATGCGGTGCTTCGTGCGCTAGGTGACTGAGAACGCAGTTTGCCGGCGACGGGGCTCGATCGCAGGTTCGGTAACTCCTCAGCCAAAGCCTCCTCGATGGCACCAACCATTTCCAGACAGGTCGCGTACCGATCTTCAGGTTCGAGTGCGGTTGCTCGCCGCAACACAGCTTGCTCGCGCTCGCCGATGGCAGAAAAATCCAACGCTCCCGCCTGGTGCGAGTCGAGCACCGCCATGTAGGAAAGATCGTGAAAAGGCAAGCGTCCGGTTCGCAGTTCATAGTAGGTGATCGCCAGCGAGTATTGATCGCTCGCCGTACTGGGTCGCTTGCGAATACATTCGGGTGCCATAAACGCTGGCGAGCCGATCATTCCTGTCGCAGTTGCCTTCAAGTTGTCGCTCATCATCCGAGCCAAACCGAAGTCACAGACTTGTACCGCTCCGCCGACGAGCATGATGTTCGCTGGTTTGATATCGCAATGCTGAATCGATACCAGTCCATCGCCCAGGTCATGTCGCGGCGTGTTGAGAAAATCGATCGCCTTCGCGGATTCGACCATGTGTATCAGGAGTTCACCGATCGGAATCCCTTGCCACTCGTGCAGCGGAACGCCTTCG
Source organism: Planctomycetaceae bacterium (assembly GCA_020638995.1). Lineage (GTDB taxonomy): Bacteria > Planctomycetota > Planctomycetia > Pirellulales > Pirellulaceae. The sequence continues at coordinate 289,381 of JACKHM010000004.1, read as the reverse complement.
TTAACTTCCGCCAGGCGATCGGACAGATTCTCGTCGCAATAGCCCATTGCGACGACCAGCAGCGTGGGGTGCTTCGCATCAATTGCGAGCGTTCCCTTCAACGCCTCCCGTTCGTCACCACCGACTGTCTGGAAGTACGAATCGTCGAGCGGCGTACCTTCTTCGTCCAACAACCATAGCGCCGTGATCGGCATGAGGTGAGGATGCCGAATCTCCTTAACACGTTGAACTCCGCGGAGTTCCTTCTGGCCTTGAGCGCCACTGACATTAATGAACTTCAGAGCCACGCGCGTGCCGCCGGGACCGTTGGCCTGCCAAACCTCGCCATACTGGCCTTTCCCCAAGAATCGCACCAAGCGATATCCAGGAACCGGTTCGTCACCTTTACGCAGCATGGAAGAGCGTTCCTGTCCTCAGTCTAAACGGACTCGAATGAGGGGTCGAGTCTAACCCTCGACCATATTCAATCCCACGCGCCGTCGCAAGCAACGCAGCGATTGTTCACGAGGAAGTTCTTGCGATTGACCATCCGCGGTTGCACCCACGCAAAAAGTCAGCCCCATCCGCCGGTGCGCTACGAACCCATCAACCCGATGATGAACCAGCGAGGCGTTCGGCCTCCGAAGCGACGTACTTCCGAGGCTGACGACGCACGCTCTTGTTTGCGATGAGAAACTCCATGATTTATCTGCAATTTGCCCATAATGACCATTTACCTGAGCTTCCTATTGACCCTATATTAATATCATTCTCCCCTGTTGTGGCTGTTAGCGTGAATACTTTGCAAGGGTTGTCATCATGATTCGATGGGGTTCCAAGCTGCTTAGCGGTGCTTTTCAAGGCAAGACTCGCAAGGGAGCTCGCGGCAAACGACGAACGCTGTTTTTGGAGTCGCTGGAAGATCGGCGATTGCTGGCCGCCGACATAGAATTCTTCACACCAACGTCCAACGATGACGAGACTTCCGGCGGCAACCTGCCTTTCTTGCTCGTGACTGGAACCTTGGCAAGTGATGAGACCGTCCAGGTGAACGTGACTGGCGGTGACGCGACGCCAGGCAACGACTTCACGAATACCGCCAGTGTGACGATTCCCGCAGGCAGTTATATCAACGTCCTGTTCCTAACCAACCTGTCGATCACACCCGACCCAACCGTCGAATTGAACGAGACAATTGAACTAACGCTGCAGAACCCAACGGGAGACCTCTCGGTTGGCGACGCCAGCGGCAATACAGCGACGCTGAGCGTGCATACCTATACGATCGACGATGACGACATCGCCACGTTCACTATCAGCGGCCAGACGGTGAACGAAGATGCTGGGACACTTACGTTCACGGTCTCCTTAGACAATCCAATCGATATCCCTGTGACGGTGGACGTGAGTTACATGAACGGCTCTGCCACTGGTTCGTCCGGCGGCACCAACGCGGACTACGACAACGACAGCGACGCAGTGATGTTTTCTGCCCTGGATACGGCCGACAAGATGGTCACGGTCACTATCACGGACGACGACATCATCGAACTGGCCGAGAACTTCACGGCCACGCTCAGCACGGCCACGAGCCTCGGAACCCGACTTACCGATCTGACGGATACGGGGACGGGAACGATCAATGAAAGCGACATCCCCTCGGGTAGCGACCGCCTCACCCTGTCCTTGGACAGCACGTTCAGGAACGTAACGCTGACGTTGAGCGACCCTACAACCGGAAGGCTGTTCAATACGGACGATCCCACAAATCCGGCAACGACCATTGACTTTGTCGATGTTGGATTCCTGGTCGTCCAAGGGGCTGGGGAAGATAATCGATTGACCGTGGACTACAGCAACGGCGACCCGCTCAGCGTCCTCCCCGGCGGTCTCCTCTTCAGCGGCGGGGGTGGGAGCGATTCGCTGGCGGTGATTGGTGATGGAACGAATACGGCAACGTACACGCCTGAGGTGGCAACCACAGGCAACGGCACCGTCGCTGTCGATGGCAGCACAATCACGTTCGCTGGTCTGGAGCCCGTGGATATCAGTGGCATGTTGCTCGCGACGCTGTCGCTGCCTGGTGCTGACGACGTTGTGACGTTAACCAATGGCTTTGACAGTGCGACCGGCCTCGTACCGGCGATCGTGGTGACCGGTACCAGCGGCGGCGTGACCTTTGAAACCGCTCATCTCTTCGGCAACACGACGGTCGTCATCGACACCGCCTCGATTATCGACGGCGACGACACGATTACTGTAGCCAGTGCCGACAACGCCCATGGCAACGTCAACCTAACGATCAACACTGGCACCGGAACTGACGTAATTACGCTCAGTGGCAATGTGACGACTACCGGCGCGCAGATATACGGCGGGCCGATGCGAGTGGCAGCCGATTCGACGTTGACCGGCGATACGATCAGCTTCTCCAGTACGATCGATGACGATGGCGTCGGCGGTACCACTTCCAATCTAGTGATCAGTGATTCCGGCGTACCCGTCTTCGGCGCGAATGTTGGCGGAGTCGATCCGTTGTCGTCGCTGGCTGTCAATCTAACGGCCGGGGGAACATTGAGCCTTGCTGCGAACATCACGACGGTCGCAGACCTGACCGTCACCGTCGCTGACACGGCCGCCGACACAGACGATCTGATGTTGTCTGCGCCGGCTGTCCTCACTTCGAACATGGGTAGTGTTCGGTTCGATATTGGCGATGACGTGAGTCTCCCGACCGGAACCACGATCTCAGCACCCGTCGGGACAATCACGATCAACGTCGACGCGGCGGCGTCGGACGTCGATAACCCAGACGTCGGATCGATGGTCACGGTCGAAGCTGACCTAGCCGCGATGCGTGCGGATCTCACGGGCGGCGATGATGACGACACGTTTAACATCACTCCCGATGACGACACTCCGATCTCCGTAGACGGAATGCTGCCCGTCGCTCCCGCCATGCCCGGCGACACGCTGAATATCAACCTGGACGGCGTTCTGAATCCACAGTTGGGGCTTCGGGGAGTTGGAGCGGAGACGCTGACATCCGCGAACCGTGCCGCGGTCAGCGCCGTGAGCATCGAAACGTTTAACGTTACCAGTAGCGGTGGAGGCGGCGGCGGCGGGAATACGTACCGCCTGGTAATCGATACGACGCAGATCGACCTGGGCGCTGGGATCATTGGCGGCGACGGGAGTGCGGACTCGGTTGAAATGAGCTTGGCCGCGGCCAGCACGTCGCTACAGGTGGTAGTGAACGGCGTGGTGATCTTTGCGGATGACCTTGCCGACATCAACGGCATCCAGGTGCTTGGCTCTGACGACGACGATACACTCACCATCGACAACGCCAACGGCCTCATCAATCGCGACATCGACTATCGGGGCATGGGCCAGCAGACGACGCCGATGGGTGATACGCTCGTCATTGAAGGTGACCCGGGCAGCTCGATCATGCGCGAGACCTACATTGTTGGGTTAACTGAGGACGCCGGCATTTGGGTTCTCGATCCGAATGACAGCACTGGCCCGGGGGCTGGAGGCGGAACTGGCCTCGCGGTCGATGGATTCGACGGCGACGAGCAAGTCATCACTTTCACTGGCCTAGAACCAGTCGACACCTCGACTCCCGCAGCCCTGTTCGACATCATCCTCACAGCCGGTGCTGACAACCTCACGATCGAAGATGGCGGGTTGCTCTCAGGCGTCGATTCGGCTCGTGTTGTCGACAACGCTGGTACGTTCGAGACATTCCGCTTCACCAACAAGGCTACCGTGCGACTGAACGGTCTCGACGGTGCTGACGTCTTAGAAGTCAACCATCCAACTCCCGCCAACGGCCTGACGAGCCTGCAGCTTTACGGTCACGACATCACCGGGACGGATGCCACGGATGATCTCGCAGCCGACGTCTTCAACATCCGCGCCACCGCCGCCCAATACGAGACGCGTATCTTCGGTGGTGGAGGCAATGATACTGTCAACATCTCGTCCGACGCTCCCACCAACGCCGGCAACTTGGATGGCATTCTCGGAGCCGTCCTCGTGTTTGGCGAAGACCACGATGCGGGCTCGCCGATGGTGCAATCGGTGACTGCCAAGGCCCTGACGGTCACGGTCAGCATCGACATGGGCGACACGCTGAACATCAGCGACCAGGCCAGCGCAACCGACAATGCTTACACGCTGACCGATACCACGTTCCAACGGACGGCGGTGGTGACGAGCGGGCTGATCAGTTACGCCACCATCGAGACGCTGAACATCGAGACCGGCAGCGGCGCGGACAACATCGATGTGATCGACACGGCTGATGCCACCAAGACCACGATCGACAGCGGCTCGGGCATGAACGATATCGACGTGACGCTGACAGGTGACAACAGCATTCTGCTGCTCACCGCCGGTGCCATGGTGGACGCGATTGACATCGCCACGACAGGCGGTGGAAGTGTGACCGTCGTCAACGGCGGAGACGGCGCGGATACACTGACGCAAGTCACGAGTGGAGCCAGCAGCGGCGTGGCGTTGAACGGTCAAGGTGATACCGACACGATCACGATCCAGAACGCCGGAGCAACTAGCAGTTCGCTGGCCACGGGCGGCGCGGCTGATGATGGGATCACGTTGTGGAACTTGCCAGTCAGCAGCTTCGCGCAGTTGGACGGTGACGACGGCAACGACACGATCACGCTGGGTTCTCCAGCCAATGTCATCAGCGGCATCCTGGGCTTGGTGCAAGTTAACGGCGGCAATCATCTGGCGGCTCCCACGATGACCGAGAGTGTGACCGCCAAGGGGAACACGATCACCAGCACCTTGCCGGTGGGCGACACGCTCAACATCAACGATCAAGCTTACGCGGCGACCGCTCAGTACAACCTGACCGACACGATGTTCGATCGCGACACGACGGTGGCACGCACGATGTACGCCACGATCGAGACGATCAATCTGAATGTTGGCACGCTAGCCAACGACATCAACATCATCAACACCCCGGCCAACAGCAAGACGACCGTCAACAGCCAAGGTGGAGCCGATGACATCGACGTCACGACGACCGGCAGCGGCAGCATTCTCATTGTGAACGCTGCCGGCGGCGCGGACTTGGTGGACATTGCCACGACTGGCGCGACGAGCGTGACGATCATTAACGGCGGAGACGGCGCGGATACACTGACGCAAGTCACGAGCGGAGCCAGCAGCGGCGTGGCGTTGAACGGTCAAGGTGATACCGACACGATCACGATCCAGAACGCCGGAGCAACTAGCAGTTCGCTGGCCACGGGCGGCGCGGCTGATGATGGGATCACGTTATGGAACTTGCCAGTCAGCAGCTTCGCGCAACTGGACGGTGACGACGGCAACGACACGATCACGCTGGGTTCTCCAGCCAATGTCATCAGCGGCATCCTGGGCTTGGTGCAAGTTAACGGCGGCAATCATCTGGCGGCTCCCACGATGACCGAGAGTGTGACCGCCAAGGGGAACACGATCACCAGCACCTTGCCGGTGGGCGACACGCTCAACATCAACGATCAAGCTTACGCGGCGACCGCTCAGTACAACCTGACCGACACGATGTTCGATCGCGACACGACGGTGGCACGCACGATGTACGCCACGATCGAGACGATCAATCTGAATGTTGGCACGCTAGCCAACGACATCAACATCATCAACACCCCGGCCAACAGCAAGACGACCGTCAACAGCCAAGGTGGAGCCGATGACATCGACGTCACGACGACCGGCAGCGGCAGCATTCTCATTGTGAACGCTGCCGGCGGCGCGGACTTGGTGGACATTGCCACGACTGGCGCGACGAGCGTGACGATCATTAACGGCGGAGACGGCGCGGATACACTGACGCAAGTCACGAGCGGAGCCAGCAGCGGCGTGGCGTTGAACGGTCAAGGTGATACCGACACGATCACGATCCAGAACGCCGGAGCAACTAGCAGTTCGCTGGCCACGGGCGGCGCGGCTGATGATGGGATCACGTTATGGAACTTGCCAGTCAGCAGCTTCGCGCAACTGGACGGTGACGACGGCAACGACACGATCACGCTGGGTTCTCCAGCCAATGTCATCAGCGGCATCCTGGGCTTGGTGCAAGTTAACGGCGGCAATCATCTGGCGGCTCCCACGATGACCGAGAGTGTGACCGCCAAGGGGAACACGATCACCAGCACCTTGCCGGTGGGCGACACGCTCAACATCAACGATCAAGCTTACGCGGCGACCGCTCAGTACAACCTGACCGACACGATGTTCGATCGCGACACGACGGTGGCACGCACGATGTACGCCACGATCGAGACGATCAATCTGAATGTTGGCACGCTAGCCAACGACATCAACATCATCAACACCCCGGCCAACAGCAAGACGACCGTCAACAGCCAAGGTGGAGCCGATGACATCGACGTCACGACGACCGGCAGCGGCAGCATTCTCATTGTGAACGCTGCCGGCGGCGCGGACTTGGTGGACATTGCCACGACTGGCGCGACGAGCGTGACGATCATTAACGGCGGAGACGGCGCGGATACACTGACGCAAGTCACGAGTGGAGCCAGCAGCGGCGTGGCGTTGAACGGTCAAGGTGATACCGACACGATCACGATCCAGAACGCCGGAGCAACTAGCAGTTCGCTGGCCACGGGCGGCGCGGCTGATGATGGGATCACGTTATGGAACTTGCCAGTCAGCAGCTTCGCGCAACTGGACGGTGACGACGGCAACGACACGATCACGCTGGGTTCTCCAGCCAATGTCATCAGCGGCATCCTGGGCTTGGTGCAAGTTAACGGCGGCAATCATCTGGCGGCTCCCACGATGACCGAGAGTGTGACCGCCAAGGGGAACACGATCACCAGCACCTTGCCGGTGGGCGACACGCTCAACATCAACGATCAAGCTTACGCGGCGACCGCTCAGTACAACCTGACCGACACGATGTTCGATCGCGACACGACGGTGGCACGCACGATGTACGCCACGATCGAGACGATCAATCTGAATGTTGGCACGCTAGCCAACGACATCAACATCATCAACACCCCGGCCAACAGCAAGACGACCGTCAACAGCCAAGGTGGAGCCGATGACATCGACGTCACGACGACCGGCAGCGGCAGCATTCTCATTGTGAACGCTGCCGGCGGCGCGGACTTGGTGGACATTGCCACGACTGGCGCGACGAGCGTGACGATCATTAACGGCGGAGACGGCGCGGATACACTGACGCAAGTCACGAGCGGAGCCAGCAGCGGCGTGGCGTTGAACGGTCAAGGTGATACCGACACGATCACGATCCAGAACGCCGGAGCAACTAGCAGTTCGCTGGCCACGGGCGGCGCGGCTGATGATGGGATCACGTTATGGAACTTGCCAGTCAGCAGCTTCGCGCAACTGGACGGTGACGACGGCAACGACACGATCACGCTGGGTTCTCCAGCCAATGTCATCAGCGGCATCCTGGGCTTGGTGCAAGTTAACGGCGGCAATCATCTGGCGGCTCCCACGATGACCGAGAGTGTGACCGCCAAGGGGAACACGATCACCAGCACCTTGCCGGTGGGCGACACGCTCAACATCAACGATCAAGCTTACGCGGCGACCGCTCAGTACAACCTGACCGACACGATGTTCGATCGCGACACGACGGTGGCACGCACGATGTACGCCACGATCGAGACGATCAATCTGAATGTTGGCACGCTAGCCAACGACATCAACATCATCAACACCCCGGCCAACAGCAAGACGACCGTCAACAGCCAAGGTGGAGCCGATGACATCGACGTCACGACGACCGGCAGCGGCAGCATTCTCATTGTGAACGCTGCCGGCGGCGCGGACTTGGTGGACATTGCCACGACTGGCGCGACGAGCGTGACGATCATTAACGGCGGAGACGGCGCGGATACACTGACGCAAGTCACGAGCGGAGCCAGCAGCGGCGTGGCGTTGAACGGTCAAGGTGATACCGACACGATCACGATCCAGAACGCCGGAGCAACTAGCAGTTCGCTGGCCACGGGCGGCGCGGCTGATGATGGGATCACGTTATGGAACTTGCCAGTCAGCAGCTTCGCGCAACTGGACGGTGACGACGGCAACGACACGATCACGCTGGGTTCTCCAGCCAATGTCATCAGCGGCATCCTGGGCTTGGTGCAAGTTAACGGCGGCAATCATCTGGCGGCTCCCACGATGACCGAGAGTGTGACCGCCAAGGGGAACACGATCACCAGCACCTTGCCGGTGGGCGACACGCTCAACATCAACGATCAAGCTTACGCGGCGACCGCTCAGTACAACCTGACCGACACGATGTTCGATCGCGACACGACGGTGGCACGCACGATGTACGCCACGATCGAGACGATCAATCTGAATGTTGGCACGCTAGCCAACGACATCAACATCATCAACACCCCGGCCAACAGCAAGACGACCGTCAACAGCCAAGGTGGAGCCGATGACATCGACGTCACGACGACCGGCAGCGGCAGCATTCTCATTGTGAACGCTGCCGGCGGCGCGGACTTGGTGGACATTGCCACGACTGGCGCGACGAGCGTGACGATCATTAACGGCGGAGACGGCGCGGATACACTGACGCAAGTCACGAGTGGAGCCAGCAGCGGCGTGGCGTTGAACGGTCAAGGTGATACCGACACGATCACGATCCAGAACGCCGGAGCAACTAGCAGTTCGCTGGCCACGGGCGGCGCGGCTGATGATGGGATCACGTTATGGAACTTGCCAGTCAGCAGCTTCGCGCAACTGGACGGTGACGACGGCAACGACACGATCACGCTGGGTTCTCCAGCCAATGTCATCAGCGGCATCCTGGGCTTGGTGCAAGTTAACGGCGGCAATCATCTGGCGGCTCCCACGATGACCGAGAGTGTGACCGCCAAGGGGAACACGATCACCAGCACCTTGCCGGTGGGCGACACGCTCAACATCAACGATCAAGCTTACGCGGCGACCGCTCAGTACAACCTGACCGACACGATGTTCGATCGCGACACGACGGTGGCACGCACGATGTACGCCACGATCGAGACGATCAATCTGAATGTTGGCACGCTAGCCAACGACATCAACATCATCAACACCCCGGCCAACAGCAAGACGACCGTCAACAGCCAAGGTGGAGCCGATGACATCGACGTCACGACGACCGGCAGCGGCAGCATTCTCATTGTGAACGCTGCCGGCGGCGCGGACTTGGTGGACATTGCCACGACTGGCGCGACGAGCGTGACGATCATTAACGGCGGAGACGGCGCGGATACACTGACGCAAGTCACGAGCGGAGCCAGCAGCGGCGTGGCGTTGAACGGTCAAGGTGATACCGACACGATCACGATCCAGAACGCCGGAGCAACTAGCAGTTCGCTGGCCACGGGCGGCGCGGCTGATGATGGGATCACGTTATGGAACTTGCCAGTCAGCAGCTTCGCGCAACTGGACGGTGACGACGGCAACGACACGATCACGCTGGGTTCTCCAGCCAATGTCATCAGCGGCATTCTCGGCTTGGTGCAAGTCAACGGCGGCAATCATCTGGCATTGGCAGGATCGCCCACACATCCTGTGTTGACCATTAAAGGCGATTCGAGCGGCGCGTTGTTTGTGGGCGACACGCTGAACATTAACGATCAAGCTCACGCGGCGGCGGCTCAGTACAACCTGACTGACACGATGTTCGATCGCGACACGACGGTCGCGCGAACGATGTACGCCACGATTGAGACGCTTAATCTAAACGCCGGGACACTGGCCAACGGAATCAACATCGCGAACACAGTCGCCGGTGGGACGGCGACGATCAATGGTGGCTCAGCGGTTGATACTGTGATCGTCACTACAACGGGTAACGATAGTAACGTTGTGATCAACACGGCGGTCGGTAGCGACATCGTCACGATTGTCAGCACTGGCACGGATGGTGCTGACCCGAACAATTCCGGCGGTAATAACGCGTTCGGTAGCTTCCTGGAAGTGAACGGAGGTGCCGAGGCAGCGCCGGCGGGCGATATGATCACGCTTGCTGCGAATGGCGTGGCAAGTCGCGTCCAACTCGATGGCGAGGCTGGAGACGACGTACTCAACGTGCGATCAACGGCGACTGGCAGTCGCACTCAAGTCAACGGCGACGACGGCAACGACACGATCAACATCTCCTCCGACGCCCCGACGAACCTGGGGAACGTGAATGGAATCGCCGGGGAACTAATGATCGATGGTGGTGCCAATGGACCGGCGCTCAGATCGATCATTCATAACGCTACAGCAGGATTTAGTACCTCGCTCATGGGCGGCATTTCGGCTGCGGCGACCACGGTGACGATCCCGCTCATTACGATTCCCAGTATGCCCGCGGCAACGCCGTTCCAAATCAATGTCGAAGGCGAGGACATGCTGGTGAACAGCGTGACGACGAACGCGGCTTCGATTAGCCTGATGGTCACTCGTGGGACCAGTGCCATCGCTCATCCAGACAACGCACCTGTTGTGCTTGAAGTGTTCACGAATGTGACCAGCGGAAGTTGTGTTGCGGCACCCGTCTTCATCAAGCAGGAGGCGATGTTTGACGTGGGAGACTCGCTCAATATCAGTGATGCCGGTGAAGCGATGGCTCACAGCTATGACATCGATAACAACAGCGTTGATCGGATGGGGGGGCCAAGCGTTGCGTATATGGCAGTCGAAGAACTTAATTTGTCTGCCGGAACCGCAATCGACGCAGCTAGCGTGACCATGCCAACCGCTCCGTTTACGATCGCGAATCCGGCATTGCCGTCGATTGTTACTTTCGATGGTGGCAGTCCCACGGGTATTCCGAACCAGCCACCGGCGAAGAACGAAGCTGACATGTTCAAAATCTACGGCACCGACGGTGCTGACAAAATCATTGTTGGTATCAAAGCTACCGAACCTGCAATTCGCTCACCGTTTGAAATCAACGAAGTTGAGTTTGTAAAACTTCGCGGCGGAGTTGCCTCGGCGGTGTTACCCAACACAGACACTGGATTCGACGATCTGGTCAATATGACGGGGGCGCGTGGCTTGCTCGAGGGTTTCGCAGGGAACGATATTCACTTCGGTGGCTCGGACGTTGATGTCATCGCTGCGGGAGCTGGAGCCGACTACCTCGCTGGGAATAATGGAAATGACTACTTGTTCGCGGACGCCGATTTGGTCGACACGACGCCAGTTACCGGTGTGGAACGAATTCCCGACCCAACGGGCTTGGGGGATCTGCTTGATGGAGGTGCCGGGGACAACACGGGCTTTCAGAAGGGTCGCCTCGACATTGCTTCGGGAATTAGCGGGGCCTTGTTCGATGGTGGAGCATGCAAGAATGTGATCACTTGGCTCAAGGCCCAGATCGTCGGAACCGGAGGCGGTAGTACGGGTGAAACGCTGAACGACCTAGTGGCACAGGCGATGACGGCACTCCAATTCGACTGGACGCTACAGACAAATGTTTCTTCGGGTCCGCCAACGAACGCGGTCACGAACCAACAATCGGCGACCGCCCTGAACAACGGCACGAGCCCAGCCGCAACGGTCGTCGCGCCGTTCGTCGGACCTCTGCCGTTGGACGCTCAAGATGCCAACGCTGCGACAACCGTCGTGGCGCAAACGTTGACTCCAGAGCAAGAACAAACTGGAACGCAGGAAACCAGTCACAGTGAGGACGCGGTAGCAAACGAGCAGCCACGCGCGTTGGCTGGCCTCGATCAGCAAGATCGGTGTCCCTACTTCGAAGACTGGGGCGGTCGCAACGAGAAGTGGGTCAAGGACGCGAATGGTCAATGGTACTTCATTCTGCCGAACGGCGACATGTATTTGTCGGACAGTAACGAGCAAGCAACAGGCACGAAGACCGCCAACGTCGGTCCTGCCGTTTATGCAGATCCGTCGATCCTGTTCGATGGCACAGACACCAATGTTGGTGAAGGAGAAGCTGGCTTGGTTGACGCTTTCTTCTCGGACTACGCGGACGACCTACTTCCGCCCTTGCTAGATCGAATTCAACCGTGGCGAAACCCGCTTGACGCGTTCGACGTCAATCATGATGGTTATCGGACCGCTCTCGACGTATTGATTATCATCAACGAGATCAATCGGCGGGCAGCATTAGGACAATCGACTGCGCTCGCCGACCCACCTTCGCTTGGCGCGACGTGGTTCTTCGATGTGACGAACGATAACCAACTCACAGCGCTCGACGCTCTAAGAATCATCAATATGCTGAACGAAAACGCCTCGCGCCGTCCCTAAAACGTTACGCCGATGACCATAGGCGTGCGTCGGGCGGACATCATCGCGATAGGGGGTCTTACTACACAGCGAACGAAGTATGCCGCAAAAAGCTCTAAATAGATTGTTACGATTCTGGGTGTGCCAATTGCAATCGCGGCTCTAAGGCGACCTGATGGCTTGGCAACTGAGTTTGTTGCATTCGATACTCGTGAGCGTTGCAAACGGGGCCGTGTTGTCGCGTGATTTATTCTGGGAAGGTTTCCTAGAGTCTTCTGCGCGGAGGTTGGTTGATGGGTCAACGAAGGAGTTCTGAGCGAGCAGGCTATTGGCGAGGTGTGATTGGGAAGCAGGAGTCGAGCGGAATGTCTGCTGCGGCCTTCTGTCGCCAACATCAAGTCCCCGAGTCGTCCTTCTATAATTGGAAGCGAAAGCTGAAGCAGCGGCGACGTGAAGACGAATCGAAACGCGAAGACCAAGCGACGTCACCGGGCATCACACTTTCCGGTGCCGCACGTAAGAATCCGACCGTGAAGTTCGTGCCCTTGGCGCTTCCCACTCCACCAACGGTCAAGCCAGCAAGTTGCGAAGTCGTGTTGCCGGATGGAAGTCGTGTTATCGTCTCCAGCCAGTGCGATCCCGACTGGCTGCGTGAGATTCTTCAAGTGGTGCAGGAGCGAGCATGCTGAACTTCTCGCATCAGACTCGCGTGTTTCTGTTTCTTGAACCGGTCGATATGCGGAAGAGCTTTCGCGGCTTGTGTCTGCTGGCCGAGTCGGTGTTGAAGCAAGATCCCGCTTCCGGCCATTGGTTCGCCTTTATCAATCGACGCGGTGATCGGCTGAAGTTGTTGGGCTGGGACGGACAAGGCTTTTGGATCTGGTACAAGCGACTCGAATCGGGCGTCTTTGAAAAGCCGACCGCCGAGTCGCAGTCGAAGCAGATCGAGATCGATGTGACGCAACTGTCACTGATCATTCACGGCATCGACTTGAATTCGGCGAAGCGACGTCGACGTTATCGAGCCGCTTCCCAAGTTGCGTGAAACAAGTTCTATAAAACCGCTGTCTGTGGTCTTGGACCAGCGGCATCGATGTGCATAATCTCTCGCAACGTTGCTGAAGTTAAGTCACTCATCGATGTTGGAAGTTCATGGACGACTCCGCCACGCCATTACCAACAACGCTCGAAGCGTGTCATGCGATGATCGCGGAGTTGACTGCGATCAATGCACAACAGCAGGCCACGATTGCCGAGCAACAGGCGTTGTTGCAAGCGATGCAACGCGACATCGCCTTGATGAAGCGGACGTTATTCGGCCAACGACGAGAACGGTTTGAAGACCCGCGTCAAGGCACACTGTTCGACGCCGTCGTTGTTGGTGGCAGCGACACCGACGACACTGCTGGCGAAGTCAACGACCACGCGGACAACTTCTCTGGCGAAGATGACGATCCGGCTGAAACCGACGACGCAAAGTCTTCGCGTCGTGGCGGTCGCGGTCGGCGCGTGATTCCCGAGAGCCTGCCTCGCGTGCGGCGTGTTCACGAACTGGACGAAGCCGCGATTCCGGAGCCGTTGCGTGGCGACAAAGGCCGCCGGTTCCTGAAGAAGATCGGCGAGTACGTCGAGTGGGAACCGCCGAAGCTGATGGTGGTGGAAGAGTTTGTCGAAACATTGGCCGTCGACAATGACGATGCGACGGAGACGGCGATGGTTTCCGCGCCGCGACCGCCGCGGATCTTGACCTGCTTCGCCGGTCCTTCGCTGCTGGCCGGATTGGCCACCCATCACTTCGCGGACCATCAACCCTACTATCGCTTGGAAGAGATTCTTGGTCGCAGCCAGTTAGAGATCGATCGCAGCACGGTCTGCCGCTGGATGATTCGTTTGACTCGTGAGTTGACTCCCTTGACGGACTTGATGCGCAGTCGGGCGTTGGAGTCGCCGGTGGTGCAAGCCGACGAGACGCCGATCAAGATGCTGGCACCGGGAACTGGCAAGACGCAGACAACTTACTTGTGGGCGATTCTCGGCGACAAGCAGCACCCCTACACGACGTTTTCATTCACCGAGAGTCGAGCGCGAGCCGGTCCGGCTGAGTTCTTCGCGGACTTTCACGGCACGCTCGTGTCGGACGCTTACATCGGCTACGAGTTTCTACAGCCTTATTCGCAAGGTCGGATTGTTCTCGCTGGCTGCCATGCGCATGCACGTCGCAAGTTCGAGGAGTTGCATGCGCTCGGCCCGACGCAGCGGACGGCAACAGCGATGGGCTACTTCCAACGTCTGTTCGACATCGAAGATGAACTGCGTGACGTTTCGGACGAAGTGCGTCACCAGCAGCGACAACTTCGTTCGCGTGAGTTGCTGACGGAGTTCAAGCGTTGGATGAACGAGCAACTGGAAACACTGCGTCCAAAACACGACTTGCGTGGCGCGATCCAATACATGACGAGCCGTTGGGAGTGCTTCGAGCGTTTCCTGGAATCCGGTGCTATTCCATTCGATAATAACGCTTCAGAGCAAGCGGTTAAAAACCCAGTGATGGGAAAGAAGGCCTGGCTATTCTTCGGCAGCCCGGCGGGCGGAGCGGCAGCCGCCGTGATGTACACGCTGACGGCGACGTGCCGTCGCTTGCGAATCGATCCTTACGCTTACCTGCGCGACGTGTTCGAGCGTTTGCCACAACTCCGGTCCAACTCGCGTGATCTCGAGGACTCAACCTACTTGCTCCCGTTGCTGCCGGATCGTTGGCTCGCCGAACATCCCGAAAGCGCACTTCCAATGCGAACGAAGGAATCCAAAGACAAAGCCGTGCGCCGCCGCAACCAACGTACCCAACGCCGCCGGGCGATCGCCCGAGCAAATCGTAAACGCTAACATCTGCCTCTCAAATACTCGCCAAAACGACGACACACGCAATACGTCAGTGGATGTAAGCTCACTCACAATACACCAATGACAGTGCCACCCGGCCGTTAACAGAGTCTCGTCCGTCATAGGGGCCGTCACTAAGAACGATCGACTTACGGGGCGCCTGCGGGAGTTCCAGTCAGAAGAAACGACCAGTCCGAATCCCTACCACGTAAGTAGCATGCGTTTCCTTTCAGTTGAACGTAAAGCTCTCTCGTGCAATCGTACATTTCAGTCATTGAGTCGGTCTCATTAATTTGAATGAACGTCGCAAACAGCTTTTCATCCTTGTACTCGTACCAGAACGCGCCGCGACGCTCGAATCTCCCACCGTCATAGTGCCAAGAATTCCAATCGGGCTGTAATTCGCAGGCCATCGCCTCAGGGTGAGTACTCACAACTTGTTGCTGCAACCCCACGTCATGGCGCCCCGAACCAAAAATGTCGCTCCATTGACTCTGATAATTCCGTCGAAAACTCTCATGTCCCTGCTGCCACTGTGCTTCCGGAATCGGTCTAGCAATTCCGAACTCGTCCAGCTTCATTCCGGTTGCAAGTTCCACCGCAACTTCGATTTGTTCGACAGTTCCCTCAAGCGGTGAAGCGTCAAAGATCCGTGCTAACCCCGAAAAATCTCCGGTCACAAACTTGTTTGCGTCTGGACAAAAACGTACGTTAACAGCGTAACCGTCCAATGCGATAGGCGGACCAACTCCTATCCCATATCGCGTGTCCCATATTCGAACCTCTCCGTATTCACTCGAACCCGAAACATCAACGTCGCCGCTGCCGGCCACGAGCAACCGACCGTCCGGCGACGTGTCGAATTCATAAACGTAACCAGAGTGTTTCAGGGGTGGCCATGCCGGCTTGGTCGTTGAGGCGTCCCATGCATTAATAGATTTTGCGGTTGTAGCAGATGCCAGAAGCTGCGAGCCATTCGCAGAAATCGCGATTTTTCCGGTATCGCCGATTTGGCCGAACTGATTTACAAGCAATGCTCTTAATCCAACTACACTAAATAAGTGAATACTAGCGTAGGGCGACAGATCACGACTGTTTGCAAGTCTTAGACCTAGAGCAAAGTTTCGTCCGGTGCCATCGATTGAGATGTCGCAAACTGGGCGGTTGAAGCGTTGCGTCTCGAAGACGGTGATAGCAGAGTCTGGGGAGACGGCGATAGCCTGCCCTGCTAGTCGATCTGAATGCAATCCGGATGCCAGTCCCACAAGTAGCAATTGAGAATCCGGAAAGAATTCTAGTGCAGTCACTGGTAGGTCAAATAAACGCATTACACCATTTTGTTCTGGCGAAGAGACGTTCCAAAGCGAAACTGCACCAGTTGAGGTTCTCAAGGTGCCGGACGTGACGGCGAGCCGCGTGCTGTCGGGGCTGAACGCTATCGAGTTGGGTTGGAACGGCGTCACGTAGGGACGACGCACCAGGTTGCCGTTGTTCATGTTAAACAGAAACACACTCCCATCGGAACTTACGGACGCACCGTAGACGCCGTCCGAACTGCACGCCACGCCGCGAATTGAATGGTTTGGGGAATCCGAATGTCTAAACGGGGGGCGCAGAAGCTGTCCTGAGGGAATTGCCCACAAGCGGACAGAATTGTCATCACACCCCGTCAGCATCCGTGTCCCATCTGGACTAAACGCTATGTGACGTACATGTGTCGAGCCATGGTCGAACGCGACGTAATCTGAGCAATCTGACATTTGCCACAGTATTAATTGTCTTCGCGAAGGAACTTGAGATCGGACAGCATCGTGTGTCATCTGAATCGTTGCGACGGTTTCGCCATCGTTGCCTACTGACGACAATACAGTCGTCATACCGGGCAAGAGCGTGTTACCTAACTGTTGTTGAGTTTCAAGGCTCCATAGAAAGACGCCGCCTCCAGTGTCTACTGCGCCCGGCACAGTGGTAGTTAACAGCTTGCGGTTGTCCCGAGTGAACGTCATTCCCTTGACATAGCCTTCGTGTTTGAATTCACCCACAAGCTGTTGCGTTTCCGTCCGCCAGACATATACCGTGTCGTGCCCTTTACCGGCCTCCCCGCTTCGGATCGCCAATAGGCGGTCATCGGAGCTGAAAGCAAACCCAGACAAGTCGTGATCGACTACGCGTTGCCCGTGCGCCAGCGGTTCGCCAACTTGCGCTCCAGTGTGCGTATTCCAGATTCTCACGACGCCCACGTCGTCACTCGTCGCCAGCACATCACCTGCGTGACTGAATGCCCCCGCCACAACGCTATTTTCGTGAACCAACTCTATGACGGAGGGAGTCTTCTGATCTTCCGACCAACGAAGCAACTGCGATATTTTCCATAACCTCTCCGACGACGACGGATCAACGCTCCGCGGTAGAGCAAACGGATCGTTTCGAATGACACATGCGAGCATTTCACCATCCTCTGCCCGAATACTCGTAGCGACGGCAGAGTGTCCATGCTCATGGCGTTTTCCAACTATTTCCCCCGTTGCAAGTCTAACGCCAAACACTTCTCCACCGTTCTCACCGGAAGAGCCGATCACGGCGATGGCGTTGTCGGCGGAAAATGCGACACTCGCGACACGATTACCGCGGTATGAAATTGGGGAATGATTCTCGACCCCCGACTTAGCGTTGATGAGGTGCAGCCTCGAATCAGCCACCACAACGTAATTAGCGTCAGAACTGAACCACGGCAGGCGGACTATCTCATCTCGATCGAGATCGAACTTGTTTACACGACCGTCTCTCACACGCAAAAGTCGGAATTGCACCTTCTCTGAGTCGACAATCGCAATCGTCTCTGAGTCTGGGCTCAGGGAAGCAAAAGCATTCGGCTCGAGCGCAAAAACCGCTCCAATCCTGTGAAGCTCCCTGGTCCAACCTCTTAGCTGATAACGTACTCCCTCTGCGAGGTCGTGTTCTCCGATGCGTTCCGCTTCCCGCAGGCAACTCACTAGTTGCAACAGTCCTTGCTGGGGTTCGGCACTTTGACAGGCGTGTAACGCCTGTTCAAACATTAGGTGTGCGGCTTTGGTCTCAACTTCGGTCCGTCGCTGGATCGCCTCTGCCGCGTGAGCCTGCATCCGCAATGCAAAATACCCAGTCGCGCTGACCCCCAGTAACGCACTTGCGACTAGACCCGCAAGGAGTCCAGAAACGAGTTTGTGCCGTCGACACCAACGCCATCCTCTACTCACGACCCCGATGGGCCTAGCGTGGATCGGTTCCCCTCTCAAATAGCGACCTAGATCAGCTACAAGGTGTTGGACGGTTAAGTAGCGACGGCGTGGTTCCTTTTCGAGACATCTGAGGCAAATCGTTTCGAGGTCACGGTCAACCGCGCGATTCAACGCATGTGGGGCGGCTGGCTCCTGATCGAGTACGGCCCTAATCACGTCGAATGTGCTGGCCGCTTGAAACGGCGGTCGGCCAGTGATTAGTTCGTAAAGAGTGGCCCCTAGTGAATAGACATCCGCGCTCGTTCCAATTTCCTCCGTGCGCCCGGCTGCTTGCTCTGGAGGCATGTAGCTGGGAGTCCCCATCACTTGACCAGTTGCTGTTAGCTCGCTGTCAGCGACCAACTGTTTCGCCAATCCAAAATCGACAACCCGAGGCGTGCCCTCTTTGCTTATTAAAATGTTTGCCGGTTTCAAGTCGCGGTGAATAATGCTTCGTTCGTGGGCGTATGCAACTGCTTCGGCAATTGACTTCAAAATTCCTGCAGCCTCACGCGGTGGTAACGGGCCGTCACTCACAACGCTCTTCAGACTGCGCCCATCAACATACCCCATTGAGAAGTAATGCTGTCCGCCGACTTCACCGACGTCATATATAGGAACGATGCCGGGATGATCGAGCTTAGCTGCCGCCTCGGCCTCAGCGAGAAATCGTTCGACTTCTCTAAGTCCCGCGAGTTGACCCGCTAGAACCACCTTGAGGGCGACAATGCGGTTCGCTTTCTTTTGGAGTGCTTTGTAGACGACTCCCATCCCGCCGCGAGCGATCTCCTGTAGGATTTCGTAGTCCCCAAAATTCGGATCGACCGGCAGGCCGGTACCCGACGCTTTCCGCGAGATGCTCCTCAAAGCGTCAATCGTCGCCGACGGTTCTGTATCGCCTTTCGTGCACACGGGACGATCTTGAAGGTCAACGGTGATGTCTATGGACAAACATCTCTCGGTCTCAGTCAGTGCGTCACCGAGCCGTGTATGTTGTTCAGGGAATCGATCGAGGTATTCGCCATGGCTCGGTCGATCACCCCACCGGCAGCGGACGCGATACTCCTCGCAAATCATCTCCAATTGAAGTTCAGCAAGGGTTCCAAGGTCCGGATAGCGTTTGACATAGTCTTCAAGAATGGGCTTGGCCGGGATTGCGAGATCACCTGGATCCAAAGTGTCAGCGATCTCACTATCTGAACACCAGCGACGCTTCAGATCGATCATTACCAACTCGATCAACACATCTCGCCGAGAAAGCTGCGATCGGCATTGTTCGGCTGCGGGTAAAAAGTCCTCAATCGCCGGTGAGGCCCCGGCCTCCCATGCCAACTCGAAACGGTCGAGAATTGCAGCCAGGTCTTCAGCATTCGGTCGAGTCATCAAGGCGGAGATTCTCCGGTTCCAACCAGCACGCAGGACGAGCAAACAGTATCGACTCAAACAAGTCGACTTTCAATGTGGGAGCAATACGCGGAAGGCGACCAGTCACTCACCTCACAACTCACTCCACACGCGCCGGCGGGGGTTGGACAACTATATCATCGACCCTGGTAATGACATCGGAAAAGTTACTGGCAAGCTGGAGTGCCGCGGGCGCTTCGCTCAACACTTGCACTTCGACCCATCGTCAGACTCCTACTCAAGTTTGCAAAACACAAACCCAGCAGACTAGCTTACGCGCCTACGATGGTGCTGGTGAACGGTCACGCTGCTTCAGCTTTCGCTTCCAATTATAGAAGGACGACTCGGGGACTTGATGTTGGCGACAGAAGGCCGCAGCAGACATTCCGCTCGACTCCTGCTTCCCAATCACACCTCGCCAATAGCCTGCTCGCTCAGAACTCCTTCGTTGACCCATCAACCAACCTCCGCGCAAAACACTCTAGGAAACCTTCCCAGAATAAGTCAAGCGACAACACGGCCCCGTTTGCAACGCTCACCGATACTCACCCTATCGGTAGAACTAAAGTCATTGCTTCACTCAGAATCGTGACAACTAATTTAGGGCTTGCTGTCTAACGTGACCAGTGTTTGTATTGCAGGATGTGGTGTTTGATTTGCGGTTGCGGAGTGCACGGTGTTCGAATTGAATGGAGCGAAGCCTTGCACTTGATGGAATGAGATGCGGTGGTGTTACTGCAATCGAGGCGAGGAAGTCGGGGGCTCGCGAGGTGAAGCTTGTATCGCAGAAACGTATCGCGGCAGTTGGAGTTTGACGACTTCTACATGCCCTTCAGCGGGAAACTCAATCCGAGAATTGCTGGGTGAAGCTCGCTCAGATCGTGTCCTGGGAACTGGCTGAGCAGATCTATGCGGATGCGTTTCGTGAAGACTTCGGAGCTCCCTCGCTATCGGCTCGCGTGGTACTCGGGGCGTTGCTCATCAAAGAACGCGAAGGGCTGACCGATCGCGGTACGGTCGCGACCATTCAAGAGAACCCCTACATGCAGTACTTCATCGGCTTGGAGGAGTTCACCGCCGAACCGGCGTCTGATGCGTCGTTGATGGTGGACTTCCGCAAGCGATTTGGTGAAGCCGGTTTGGCGAGAATAAGCGAAGCCATCGCCTTGGCGCAGATGGCAGCGAAGCCCCATAAAGAAGCTCACGGTTCATCCGGCGAAGACACATCGAACGACAAAGACTCGCCAACGGGCAGTTCATCAACGCTCGACTCGGACGTTGATGCCGTCGATGACAAGATGGCGTGCACCGACTCCGCCAACACGAACCACGGCAAGTTGATTATCGATGCGACTTGTGGACCAGCTGACATTCGCTATCCGACGGACGTCAGTCTGCTGAACGAAGCTCGCGAAAAGACGGACGAGATCATCGACACGTTGCATCATCCGCTCGTTGGCAAGTCGCGTCGTCCACGAACGTACGGCCAACGCCTCTTCCTGAGTCGGCAGCAGCCACGGATGGGCGGCATACCGCATCATCTCACCAAAACGTCACCGCAAGACAGACCGTTCCGACAGCGAGACTCGATAAAATGTCCGGTTCGGGATGCTTCGGTGAGTAACTGAGCGAACTGCTCACGACTCACGAGGTCAGGGCTAGGAATGGAGTTTCCGTGGAAGATTGAATTGGGTTTAGTCGTGGACACGACTAGACCGGATTCAATCTTCCGCGTGAAGTTCCGCAAGTTTCAGCTGTTCAACGCTTTGCGGCACATCGTCGGTCACAGGTCGCTGTTCGTATTGCCGATCCGCCAACGAAAACAGGCAGTGCCGGCTGTCGTGCCGCCGTCGATTGGATTGAAGGAGGTGCCCCATGCCTCAGCTTTCTGATCCCGCCGGAATTGGCTCTCGTCCGATATCGGTCGCTCTTGGGGAACTCGCGATAGCCGCCGGAATGATTGGCGAGTCGGTGACAATCACAAACGACTTCCCAGCAAACACTCTGTGTCAGATCTGGAAATACTACTCGCAGACGCTCGGTGCTGGCAACGTCGTTCACGTTCGGGCGAAGCGAGACCTCAAGGACTTCGCACTACACGTCGCGAGTGTTCGAGCTGTCTTTGTTCATGTCCCTCGCTTGTATCAGGAAGTTGCTTGGACGATCCAAATGGCGGGAACCGCCAATATGAGCCCTCGCCCTGCGGTGTTCTGCGGTTTTCAGCATGGCGAACCGGACTCGGATCCAGGGCTCACTCTACCGCTGACGAATCATCAGCGTGAAGTTGCCGCTATCCACACTTGGGCTGCGGTTCACGCCGAGTGTCCTGTGGTCGAAGTAGGGTTTCCTTCAAGCGTCGAGTACGACGCTCGATTGGAAGCGATCCTTCGACCTAGTTCATCAGAAGGCATTGGCTTGGGTTTCCGAGAGCAGCGTATCGTTGAGGCACTTGTTGAAGGTGCGGCCTTCCTGCATTCAACCGCAAACCAAGATAGCGACAGTCTCGTGACTACACTGACTGACTACGAGTTCGTCCGGCGGCTCCTCTGTTCGCAGCTCGTTCGGCCAAATCGAGAGCTTTGCGAACCGCTGGCTGCGGACATGATTCGCCGTGCCAATGTCTACTTGTCGGTAAAGCTCGGTGGCGACCGCCGCAATCCGTTCCGGGTCGAAGACGAAGATGGCTATCGACGGTCTCACAGCAGTTCCTTAAAGCGAGACGCTATCACGCGGCGAGAGTTGGCTGACCTTGGTAACGTCCATTCACGTATGGTTGCTACTTTGATCGAATATCTTCAGCGAGCCGACGATGGTTACGCACGTTATCTGCAGATGGGCTGCACCGGTGAATCGACTCCGGAAAGCAGGTGGCGACGTCTATCTGCTCGCGATTTGGCGAGACGACTGACGTCATGGTCGTTGAAACAAGTGCGAACGCACTTCGACCGCCTTCACCAACGGGGGCTGATCACCGCTGAACGCGAGAATGCGAACGGCCCTTTACGCTATCGCCTCCCGGAGGAACTTGAGAATGTTGATTCGCCGTATTCACAGTTACCAACTTCACGGACTTCAACGCAAAGCCACACGGCCGCCTGACCGCGTGCCCTCGCCTGCCCTTGTTGAGGGCAGACCGAACTCGCATGTTCGTCACGACTTAGCGTTCGACTGCCCGGTGGCTCACGTTATGACGTGCGATTCTCAAGTCTGTCGGCAAGAGGACCGGAAGCGGTTTCAGGAGAGGCGCTTCTCAAAACTTCTTGCAAACGCCGAAAGCGTGGTGCCCAACGCTATGCAGATGTTGCGAATCTGAACGATATCGAGGCGAGTTTCCCCTCGCTCATATCGACTGACAAATACTTGGCTCTCACCGATCAACTCGCCCAACTCAACCTGCGTGAGCCCCGCTCTCTCGCGGATCGCACGAAGCGTATCCACGAATACTCGGTAATCCTCGGTGTGTATCGACTTTTCCATGGACGCCGTTTGCCGGACAAAGGCAGGCATGGTATAGTCGCTTTTTGAATATACATAAAACGTATATACACGGCCCGTAGACGTGATGCTGGAGGGTGCGATGTCGAGCGACCTGCCTGCCCCGACTGAACCTGTGATCGGCTGCGACGAATCACTCGCAGTAGGGGCACTCACTGGGCGTAATTGGGCTATGGCTGGGGCCATCACGATCGCGGCCATCATCATCTGGTGGATTGGATTCTTATTGATTCTGCGGTTCCTCGTCTGGCTGGTGCTGATAACTTCTTGCGTCGGCAGCGTATGTCTCTATTTGCTGAGTAATCGCTCGCCGGAGGGCGAGCGAACTGGCTACGAAGCGGGTTCGTATTGGCTGATTGGAATTGCCGGAGTCGCCGTGCTGGGGCTGTTAGTGATCCCGAAACCTCCTGTCGCGGTTACTGCGTCAAATCTTCGGTTGGCGGCTGCCACACTTGTCGGTCGATGCAATGAGGTCGATTTCCTATCGACCGGTGAACACTCCTGGCACGGATCAGCATTCGTCTATAAGCGATCAGGGAAATCCTTACTGCTCTATACGAATGCTCATTGCCTGGGTCTTAACTATTTGATCGAAGACAGCAAATGGGAACTTGATGGCGAAGCCGAAATCTCCTCAGCTCACTTGACGGTTACGTTTCCTTCAGGAAAGGTGCGCGACGTGCTTCGGATGGCGGCTTCTACCGCACAGAAAGACATTGCGTGTCTCGAAGTGTCGTGTGGTGATCTCAGAGAAGGGCGTGACTACGTGGTTGTTCCATCCGTGCGGAACTGCCTGAGCCGATTGGCGGTAAAACCTGGCGACGACGTGATTGCTCTCGGAAGTCCACTCGATCCAAGACTTGAGGGGACCCACACATTTGGCAAGATTAGTGCGTTGCGTGAAGAGCCCGAGGGAACTTGGCTCCAGCACGATGCAGGCATTAACCCAGGAAACAGTGGCGGACCGCTCTTTTTGAGTCGTCGAAAGAAGGTTTATTGGATCGGTATCAATACACTTGGCCTCCGAGAAGGCCACTCAATAGGATTCTCGATCTCGGCGGATGATGTGACGAGCGGCGAATACCAGTGGGTGAACGCAGATGCCGAAGGACTTGCCACGCTGATCCGCAGCTACGGAGTCCATGCACGTCACGTCGATTGACAGACAATTGATTACACGGAGCGTCTTCCGGTTTGAGATCCGCGACGGTGGGTATCGGCCTTCCTTGCTTCACCAAATCGATTTGGAACTATCGGCTTCTTAGGTGCCCGATTTCGAAGCAACTGGATGGGGGGAGTATGGCATGGGTCGGTGTTCAACTCCGCGTCCGGCGAATGCGAGCATCGCATGACCGCACCCCTGATAGCTAAAAGAAAGCGACGACCAGTCGCCGCTTTCTTCAAGTCATCTAAACGCTTCCCATCGTGACTTCACTTCACGATGGAAGGCCGAGTGGTAAGGATATCTTCACGTAAACGCCTTTATGTGATCGACGTCAGCATTCACGGGCGACACAGGAACTCAATCAGCTCATCCATCGCCGCCTGTTGTGCCGAGGTGAGCGTTGCGACGTGTTCTAGCCCTAGCAACTCACGAAGGAGCGCGGCGCTTGCGTTGCGTTGATCGTTCTCCGTGACGTCCGGGGACAGAAGTGATGGTGCCGGGCAGACATTGCCCAATGCGATATCCCGCCAATTGGAAACGCATAAGGTTTCGGTGTCCGCCAAGCGATAGACGCAGAATGCTTGTGTAATACCAACGATATTGCCAGGTACTCCGTGAGCCATTTCGCACACCGGCATCCCAGGCATGATCGCCACTTGTAGTGGATGATGTTTTGGCACGCCATTGGACGGAGGCGTAGTCATGAGAAGTTGTTTCCTTAGTAAAAGCTGAAACTGAAATAGCGTGCCCTTTGATGCGAAGGTTGGGCGACGAGTTTAGTCCGTGCTTCTCGAAATCCCCACGTTGAGCGACTACGCTCAACGTGGGGCTGTGAGTCGATGAACTGCGAGCGACGGCAAAGTTCAAAGTCACACTAATTCACTTGCCAACAGATTCACGGAGATGTCGCTGTCAACAGAGATCTCGCGGAGCCAGCGGGTGAACTGGTGGACCATGAAGCCAGCCGCGATGCTGGCCGCATAAATCGTACTCCGCGACGTGCAGGAACCGGTTTGAGCCTCGGACTGCGGGAACAGACTCTTAGAGTAGTCCGATCTGCCGAATTCGTCGGCCACGGTTAGAATACGAATCGTCTCGCCCAACATTCTGCCATCGCACCAGAACCGACAGCGAGGCGCGACGGTACGCCAGATGGCCTCGCGGGCAGTGATCGAATCGACACAGCAGAACACCACCGGATCAACGTACGTCGACGGGCGATAGCGACCGTGAATCGTAAGCACCTGGATGGCAGGGTCCATCAAGCGGATGTGAGCTCCCGATGCTTCCACTTTCGAGGTGCCGAAATCACCGTGCAAGTAACCCTGCGTCGTCACGTTCGTCGGCTCGACGATGTCGAAGTCGATCAATCGCAACTTGGGAATGCCGATCGAAGCGAGTTGAATGGCAACTTGCCGTCCGATCGCTCCGACTCCGATCACCGTGCAGGCGAGTTCGGCGATCCGATCTCTGGGCACTAGATCGCCTTGGCGTGTAAAACGGTCTTCAGTCAAAATAATCCTCCTCCGCTAATGCGGCTTCAAGTGAGTTAAACCAATCGTTGTCGTCGTAGGCGAGCAAACGCTCGTCGAAAAGCGAAGCGGTGCGGGAATGCCACCACTTGGCTTCGATCGAACGAACACAAGCCAAATACTCTTGCTCCCAAGCTTCGCAATCGGAACCTGGAAATGTCGAACTGAAATCCACCTCGATCGGAATGGAGATGTAAGCGGCGGGACCAACGTTAAACTGCAAGCGGGCGTAGGTCGCGCCGCCCACGGCGACAATGGCCATGATGGACCAGTCCGAATTACCGAAGCAACGTGCAAAAGTGTCCTCGTCGGTGCTGCTGGGTTCGGCAGATTCACCGGGATGCGTGTGAATCCAGACACGAGCAAACTGTTCCGGTCGGCGTCCGGCGTCACATTGCTCGTCAAAATAGTCGGCGACAGCCGTGTCGTCGAAGGCGACCGTCACGCTCGTGCATTGCTGCTTGACGAGTTGGACGTCTTCAATCAGCAATAAGTCATCAGCAGACGAGATGCCGAAGCCGCCGATCTCCGTGTCACCATAGTCACGAAGATACAACAGCTTCGCCCAGGCGTACGGCGTGAACCGAACGGTTGGCCGCTGAGCTGAAGTTCGCTTCCGTCTCTTGTTTCTCGACGCAGTTAGGGCATTTTTCATCGGTACGGCAACCCTCGCAATAAAGAAGTTCACACTCGCTGCAGGTTTGCAGACAAGCTTGACAGTAATACTCATGACATACTTCGCACGCTTCCGTGCAGCCGTTGCAGAATCTCTCAGAACAACTCTGGCAGCCGTACGAACAATCGCTACACAAATCGGATTCGCAACGTAAACACGAGTCGCGATCGTCGGCGTCCACCGTCGACCCGCAGTCTTGGCAAGTCAGACCGTGCCACTCGTCGATCCTGACGAAGGCACTGTCGGGGTTGTATGAGCCAAGGATCTGTCGAACGATCAGAAAAAAGTCGAAGAGCCTGCCTTCGCGCAACGCCCGTTCGAGCGGAACACGTCCCTCGCCCTCACAGAGCGTGTCATTTTGAATGTGCGGATGAGTTGTTTGCGAACTGCCGGAAGCAGGGTTCGCATCCGTTGCCTCCACACGAAAGGGAGAGACATTGCCGAGTTGGTCACACTCCAACACAATCGCAAACGGACCGAGGTGGAGATCGTCGAGAACGATCTCGTCGGTGGTAACGGTTAGCTGATGGTTGTGGCGATCGTATTCCACACTTGCGAACTCTTCGTGTAACGCCTTCAGATCGAGATACAGGTCGCTGACGGTCGAGCGAGGCGACGCATTCGAAGACGGTTTCAATTCTTGTTGCAACGCGGTGAGTCGACTGATCAACGTCTGCTGCGTTTCAAGGAACTGCTGAAGTAAGTGTTCAGTCGCATGAACGCAGTCGTGTGCCTGTGCCTTGCGGATCAGCTTCGCCAGCCTCACGCATTCCTGCCAAGGAGCGACGGGAAGTTCGATCTTAAAACGACTGCGTGGTGTTGCGTTAAACAATTCGAATAGCTGCCAGGCCATTCTCTCCAAGGGTCGATTTCGTTCTGTCATTTGATATCTCCAGAAAGGAAGACGCGACCGGTCGAGGCGAAAACCTCGACCGGTCGTGTGCTGTGACTAGAGGCCGACGGCGCCTTCGATTTTGCGGGCCGTGATGCTGATGCGATCACCTTCTTGAAGCACTTGCTCTCGATGGCTCGGCAAGCGATTCACTCGAATCAAGTAATCGCTCGGTCTTCCCGACTTCACTTGCTGAGTGAACAGTTGTTCGACAGTGGTTCCGGCGTCGACATCGATGTAGTCGGCGAAACCGGCCCCGTCGTTGTTGATCATAAGTACGCGCATGAAGTTCCTTTCGATGGAGTTGATTGGGATTGGCGTCGCTTGGTGCGATGCCTGTGTTTGCGTCGTCGTTGTTGTCGCGTGCCCCGCGTGCGACCGGCACGGATCTGCGATGCCTGAGCGTGACGGCACCTTTCGACGGATGGGCCGTTAGCAGAGAGCCAGATCACGGGATGCTCCTTCCGCAAACAATTCGCTGCCTGACCCGTGGTCGGTATCCGTGGAATCGAAGTCTGTAGACGGTTCCTCGATCGAGAAACCATATCGCTTGATTGTCGCGATGGTTTCGTTCGTCACTCGGGCCACCGCTCGGTTAATGTCGGATTGCTGCATCGTTGTTTCCTTGTGAATGCGGGCAAGAAATGAAGAAACCCCAGCGACACATCAAGAAGATGTGCCGTTGGGGTGACAGAGATTGTTGCGGGAGTGTTACGGACGCGTTAGCCAATGGCATTCCAGCCACTCGCGTTCCGCCGCCAACGCTTCGCTACGCTGATGGAACGGTCCCAGCGATGGTCCGTTGACGATGGCCAGATCGGCAAACCAATTGCCAGCATCGTCAGGTTCGACCGTCGAGCCGCGTTGGACAGAAAGCTGACCGAGTTGGTGGAGATCGATCGTCTCGTCGTAAACGCAACGGACGATACCGTTGGGCTTGATGACAAGCTGCATGAAAGCCTCCTACTTGGCCGCGCGGACGATGCGACGGCGAGGGCGATCGACGAGCAAGCCGTCCAGCACGGATTGCACCGCGGAAAGCTCTGTGGCAACGCGGCGACGTAGTGATTGGTCATCACGGAGACTCTGCGGCTGAACACCGCCGACCGTGGCTTGGCATTGTTGGACGAGGTCTTCGAGTTGATCGTTGGATCGCACGTTCAGCGATTGAAATCGCTCGAAGAAGTCACGTAAATTACCAACCGCCGTGTCGCGAAAGATCTTTGGCTTGCCATCGTCATGACCGCTAAGTCGTTCCGTCAGATGTCCGACGAGTGATGAGAGTTCCTCGACGAACGCCTGCTCCGCGAGTGCAACAGCGTCCTCGAAGCGAGCGGACACACGGCGACATTCTTCTTCGTACAACTCGGGGCTGAGTTGCCGCAAGTGTTGCGGCGGTTCGACGGAGGGAAAGTCCCAACCCACATCAAACAGTCCCAACAGAGACGCGGGGTAGTCAGATTCATTGTAGAGATCGCCAAGTCGTCGTTGGGCGGACTGCTTCAGCTCCACATACTGGTCTTGGAGGCTCTGAACCGCTTCTCGAAGCTGGCCTTGAAATCGCGTGAGTTGCTGCTGAAACGAATCCACCGAATCCTGACGAATCAATCGAATTCCCGGCTCGGGAAAGGGCAAACTGACCGATCGCCAGTAAGCCTGCGTGCGACTCTTCACGGCGGTGACGGCCCGGTACCGCCGATGGCGTGTATCGAGCAGTCGCTTTCCGGCATTTAAGAATGAACCTTCAGCACCAAACGATTCGGCGGCTTGCGACTTCTGGTCGGACGATAGCGTGCGAGTGATTCCAAACCACTGAAAGCTGAGCCGCGCGGCCATCATCGTCGCACGTAGTCGACTCGATGCTTGCGACTCAGCCTGCACTTCATCACTTGTCACATTCATAAGGTTGCTCTCCGTTTAACAGTTTTGTTGTGGTTGCCTCGTGATCGACGTAGAGAAGACGCCCCGCTGTCATCATCCACGGTTCTGGTGCGAGAGACTTCAGCCAGTCTTGCACCGTCGGGATGCGTCCCAAGTCCTCTTTGACATGTTGCTCGCCCAGGAATCGTGTGGGAACAGGACGACCGTTGTCGTTCGTGACTGTCACGCCAAAGATCTTCTCCAGCAGAAAAATGCCTTCAGCGTGGTGCCGCAATGCACGGTGGCGGAAGTCGGGGAAAAAGGCTTTCGATTCGTCGAACCATTGATGAATGGCCAAGTAGTCTTCCGGCGATCCCCCGTATTTGGCGGCACTCGATACGGCGTGGTGATACGGGTTCATAAGGTCCAGCTCTCCTCTTCGTACTCGGTCGATTCGATTCGCCAATTGTGCTCGCGCGTCAACTGACGCCCCTCCACATCCAAGGTCAAATTGCCGAACGCCCCGTCGTTGTTCTCCCAGCCATCCGGCAGGAGTGTCTCGGCCGCTTCCATCAGTTCGCGTTGAACGTCGCTCGGCAACTCCAGCTCGGTTCCGTTGGTTTCAGCGATCACCGCTTCGACCGATCCCGAGTCGCCATAGCCGTCGTATTCAAGCGTCACAACATGCACACCGAGCTCGATCAGACGATCGCACATAGTGACGAACGTCTGGTGTGCCTCTTGACGTTCACGCTCACGACGCGCGTGGTAATCGCGATGCCAATCAGCTACGTCGTCCGATTCGGACATCCAAAGTCCTCCCATGAAGTGTTGGTAAAGATAGTCGCAAACCAAACAGAAAAACGTCAGTTGACGGACGGATCTCGCGGCAGTTTGCGACGAACTCGCGACTTGCCGGTAGATTGCGATGCGTGATAAACGCCGGTGTTGTCCGCTGACAGACAACGTCCGTCCGCCCAGTTGCGAAGTCGCTCGACGGATTCGCGAGCTGTCACTGCGACAGGCACGATGTTGTTGGCCGCTTGCACCAAGGGAACGTCAAGCAATGCCGCCAGTCGACAGCAGGCCCGGATTTCGGCACCGGTCCACATGTCATCATTTGGCAATGGCTGATCGTCGAGACCGAACTGCTCTACATAGATCCGCCAAATCACTTGCCGTTGATCGGCGTTGGGCAGATCAATGAAGAAAACGGAGTCAAAGCGTTCCGCGCGTGCGAACTCCGGCGGCAGCTTCGAAATGTCGTTCGCGGTCGCAACGACAAACACATTGCTCTCATGGTCGCTGAGCCACGTGAGAAAGTGACCGAAGAGCCGAGCAGAGACGCCGGAGTCCGACGTCCCGCTGCCACTTACTCCCGATAACCCTTTGTCAATTTCATCACAGAACAGAACACACGGTGCCATCGCATCGGCAATCTGCAACGCCTGACGCACGTTGCGTTCCGATTCTCCGACCAGACTTGCCATTTGTCTTCCGACGTCGAATGTGAGCGTCGGACGATGCGTTTCGTTTCCCAATGCCTTGGCAAACTGACTCTTGCCACATCCTGGTGGCGACAACAGAAGTACGCCACGAGGCTGAAGCCTCGCATCTTGCTTGGGCTGTCGACGCATCGCCCGCAGACAAAACGCCTTGAGGTTGGCGAGTCCGCCGAGTTGATCGAATTGCTCCAAGCCCGAGTGAAGACTGACGAGGCCACTCTTCTTGAGTACCTGAGACTTGAGATCCCAGACAACGTCCGCACGCAAACATCCATGTCGCACTAACGATAGCGAGAAAGCGTTCTCAGCTTCGTATCGAGTTAAGCCCGCTGCCGATTCCAAGACTCGCGGCAATTCGTCAGCCGATGGAAGTTCAGATTCCTCCGAGGCGATACCGCGAGCGATCTCTTCGAGTTGCGAGTTGTCCGGCAGTTCATGCCGGATCACCACGAACAGCTTTTCTAGTTCCGGCGGCAATTGCACCACTGGCGACAGAATGACCAGAATCGTGCGGTTCTGTTTACCCAGATGCACCTGACGTGCAATCGCCTGAGCAATCTCAGCCGATCCGACAAAGCGATGCATGTTGGTCAGCACCAAGACGCAAACTGTCTCGGCGTCGGAGATTTCGTTGGCCGCTCTGACCGCCGAGAGCGGATCGGTGACAGACGTGCCACCCGACTCGCCCGTTGTCCTCAGTCCTCCCTCGATATCCCACTGAGCAAACATCCATGCTTCTCGATGACACAGTTGCGCGATCTCCAGGATCGCGTCTTCATGTTCCTGGCTTTCGATCCAGACGCCCGCGAAACAGGCACGCACGTACTCCGCAAGTTGCTGCGATAATTGCATAGCATCTCCATTGAGAATTTGAGAGGAAGGCACGAGCAGAATGCTCGTGCCACAGAATCAGGCCAACTCCAGCGAGTTGCGCCAGTTAACGCGTCATGTCGGCAACGGTCTGCATCCAAGTGATAACTTCGCCGTGAGGATCGCGATCACGCAAGAGTTCAGGCGTCATCGCGTCGACAACTTGCGTGTTGAGCCAGCGTTTCATTTGATTGGCAAACCGCTTCCGGGCTCGCCGCGAGAGATTGTCCCAGTCAACGAACGGCGGCTCGCCAGTAAACCGTTGCTCCGCGACCAGTTCAGCAACCGAGTCGTGGTCGCCGAACTGCACGTCGATGCCTGTCGCCTTCTTGAGTGCTGTCGGATGGAGATAATTCTCCAAGCTTCGCTTGGCCATCACGAAAGCACGACAACTCGGCCGAGCATTGACTCGCTTTGCGGTGGCGATGCGATAATGAGTTTCCGCACCGGCTTCGCGATCATACAAATGTAGCTCGCTACAGCCGAGTGGCTCCAAGCGAGTCGCCCAAGCGGCGACGTTGCCTCCGCCGAATGGGAGAAACACAAGTCGCCCGCGTTGCTCTAGTTCATCCAGATCTGGTAACGACGCGTCACTGGGACGAAGCATCCGCGAAATACGTCGTAGAAACTCGACGTCGTTGACTCCTTCGACAACGAGCAACAAGCATCGCTCCGCGGTTATCGAGCGAGTGGAGGTCAGAAGCCTCGGTGGTGACCGGGGCATGGCGGTGTTTGGCATAGGCTGTCTCCGTATGTGTTGACAATGTTAGATTTCCTCCGAGACTTGATTGTGCTCGCAGGCAGATTGGTGAAACTCAGGCGTTAGCGTCTCGTCGACCCGTCGACCGAGTGCCGCCTCAAGAAAACGACTTGCCGCTTGGCAATCGACACCCTGAAAGCCTTTGGTTTCGACGCGTGTGCTCCCATCGCTTGTCACGATCACTTCAATTTGTTTCACAGTACACCTCCAACGCAGACGGTGAGCTTGACCGAACCATCGCCAAGAGCCTGCTCGTGGACGGTATGACCATGCTTCCGGGCTTCGAGCTTTGTCCGCTCAATCGCGTAGCTTTGGAACAAGCGGTCAAGCTCTTCTTGCTTACCCCACCGGCCATCGAAATTGTCGAAGGCGACTTTGCCAGATTCGACGTCGCAAACAACAGGATATCGCCAGTCTCGCAACTGCACGGCGTATCCGGTTGCGCGCGAACTAAAGAGTTGAACTTCCTCGTATCGAGGCGGAGGAAGCTGCATCCGCCGAGTCGCCGCACCGAGTGCTTCGACATCACGGATTTCCGTTTGGATGTTTACAATGTGCGACAATGAGAAGCTCCTTTCTATTGTTGTTGATTGCGTCATTCGCCAAGGTTATCGTGCGGTGACCGTGGGGGATCTCCAGGAAGTTTTGGAGTTGAGTCATCTGGATTGAGAGCCAGCGTCGGAACTTTGGACCGAACGAAGGCCGAATGTCCGGACGCGATCTCTTCCAATAGCACCTCGGTAATCGCATATTCTTCTTGATCGCCTAGTTGGCATTTCAGCAAGTAACCAGCGAGCAATAACGGAAGCAGGCATGCCAGCAATGCGCCGATGGCGGTGACAGCGTTGGCAATGATCGGGTCACGATATCGCTGTTTCGCGATCAAGCGGCGTTCGCTTTCTAACTCGTCGTGTCGATGGCCTATCTCAGCCCGTTGCTCATCGAGTTTCCCCTCCAACTCCAGAAAGTCCCTGCGCGATTGTGAGTCGGCCTCGACGAGCTGTCGCGTGCCCTCGACTAGTTCCGTCTGTAGTTCGACCGTTTGGCGGCTCAACTCCGATTGTTCGGTCGCATGGCGACTGGCCAACTCCGCGACACGGTCGCTATCCGTCTGACAACCGATCGCGATCATGATGATCGCGATCGGAATCATGTTTCGTTCCATAAGTTCTCCAGCGACTTAACAGGTGATGAACGAGGCGCTGCAACGCTAACCGCAATTTACGCTCACGAAGAAACGCAATGACGGCGATCGCGGCAGCGACAGACAAACAAACACTAAGCAACTCGTACACATTGACCTCTTTGTGTTCGGATGGGTGGTAAGGGTGGTGGCTGACTTCGCCGAGTGCAGGTGAACGCGAAGTCCGCGGCGACTTCTCCAAATCGGGCGGACTTTAGTAAAGACGGTGCGAGGTGAGGTATGACTGCGGCGGGCTCCGCCATGAACAGACCAAAATGCCTGGCTCTACTACTCAGGTAATCATGACGCAAACAAGGCAAATATTTAGGTCGCATGAGTTCCCTGCCAGTCGCAGTTCCGTGCAGTCGGCGCGCGCAACAGACCGACTGATTGTCGGCCTGTTGCTGCTGTTGGTACGGACAAGACGCCAGATCATCAGGCGGCAGCATCCGTATCTGAAAGACTATCATCGTCGCTGGGTCGTTTCGAAACCTTCCGGTCCAGAGTCTTGCGTCTGGCACGACCGTCAGGCACGCCCAATCCTCTTGACTCGTGCCAGAACGCCACAGCACTAGTGACAGTATTGATGTCACACTTCAGTTGTGATGCGATTTCCCCGAGCAACAGGCCCTCGTCATAGAGCCGTTTGACCTCATCGCTGATGCGTTGATACATCGGTGGCTCCGAGTGCTTCCGAGGCAACAGGGACCGACGACTGCGACCATCCGGCATGGTGAGCCCTCGCGATTCGTGCCAATGCCGGAGTAGCTTGGTGATCTGACTTTTCGAAACGCCGAGACGTTTGGCGATTTCGTTGTTCAGTAGGTTCTCGTCGTACAATCGTTTTGCCTCTTCCGCAGGACCGTCGAGCGGATTCGGATCAACGAAATCGATGACGATTTCTTCGGACAAGCCATCAATCGAGCTCTCTTGGTGGCGCTCGGCATCTACGGACACACCTGCTACGACGGCTGCTAAAGCAGTTGCCTTGATTGTGAAACGACCCCGGAGATCATGTCGTTGTCCCCCTGGCTTCTTAATCTCTGTCACGACGATCCTGCCGCCAACAAGGCTGCGTAATGCAGACGCAGCGGCGGGTATGTCGGTGCGGAGATCCTTGCCGAATTGCTGCAACTCGGCGCGCAGCCAATCCTGGGTTGGCTCCGGCAAGTTCTGTTCACTAGCCTTTCTCAAGCGATCAATGATCTTTAGTTGATCACGACGTTCGGATCGGCGTTGTGATAGCCGCTGGTTGATGGACGCATCATCGACACCATTCTCAACTCGATCAACCAGACGCTTGATCTTGTGATCGATGTTGGCCAACGAATTCTCGGCAGCAGCCAACTCAGTGGGGCGCCGTCGGACTCCTTCGCGCCAGGATCGTTGAAGACTTTCAAAAACCGCAGTGAACCAGTCTTCGCTTTCGAGAATTCTCTTACCGATTTGTTCGAGAATCATTGTTTCTGCCCGTTTGCGACAAAGTTGCGTCTTACAGCTACAAAGCCCCTTCGCGTGGTTCGGACAAAAAAGGTACTTGCCGTTTGTGCCGCCGACGTGAAACGTCGTGCCGCACGCGCCGCACTGAATCAAACACGACAGCAAGTGCCTTGGAGCAGCGCTGCCACGTTTTGATCCGGCGAGTTTGCCATCGGTGCGACGTGTCGCTACGTGACGCTCGACGTTGGCATCAAGCAATCGCTGCGCCTCGTCAAACATGTCATCGTCAACAATCTGAAGATGTGGAAAGCTACGAATCCACTTTTCAACTTCTTCCTCGGAACGATCCTCTTGCCGCACCTGTCCGGTGAGTGGATCGCGGGAATTTCTTCGTTCCCCCCACGGCCAAGATCCAGCATACTTGACGCGTCCTAACACGCCAGCAACCTGAGAGTGATGCCAGTTGGGCTTCGTCGAACGGTGATCCTTCGGTGCCTTACGGAGGTTGAGTTCTCGAGTAATCCAACGAATAGAACGACCCTCGCGAACAAACCAAAAGAAGATACGGACAACCCAGGCACTGGTGACCGGATCAATCACATATTGCATCCGGGGCTTCGCATTCTTACCACGACGAGTAGCTTCCGTACCTTCAATCGGGACCGTGCTATAGCCAAAGCAATGATCTCCGACGGCAAATCCCGCGAGCACCGTGCCCTCTTGGCCGCGAAACACATTGGCGCTGAGCTCCTTTATGTAGCGTTCGTGCAGAACGCTCATGATCGAAGCGATCACTTCCCAACCATCTTGTGCTGAGTCGATACTCTCAGTGACGCTAATCACCCGTACGCCGAAGTTATGGACGAGTTGCTTGAGCATCTGCATCGTCATCACCGACTCGCGAGCAAGTCGGCTGAGGCTGTAAAAATACAATGCACTGAACTCTCTCGCTTCGGCGTCGCTAAGCAATTGATCGAGCCCCGTGCGCCGGAGTTTTGTTCCGGAGACTGCCTCGTCAGAATACTCAAACTCCGTGAGGATCTTATGGCCGTTCGTTTCGGCCGCCGCGCGGCAAGCACGCTGCTGATCAGCGATGCCTTCCTCGCGTTGCAAATCCGAGCTATATCTGGCGTAGCTCGCCGCGTCCTTATCACCACCGCCCGAGGCATTGCCGCCGGAGGTAGTTTGCCGACTCCGACGTGAGCGTCGAAGCGTCGCCGGACCGTCCGTAACGTCAGGATTTTGATCGAATTGTTGGTTGGTTTGTAGTTGTTCCATCTGATCGTCCTCCGTATTCTAAAGATTATCGATCCGTTAAATCGGATCCGAAGCGGTTATGCTGCCGACGTGACCGTTCACGGGGCATGGGACGTGTGACAATCGACAAGTCGCTCATCGCACGCGCGGATTCTATTGCCCGTCGGTCGCGGCTCGGTCGCTTCAGGCGACCAGTTCGAAAACAACCCGGTTACCTGCTTAAAGTTTGCCTCCCAAGACTCCGATTGACCGGACGAGGCTGTTTCGAGGCCGACTCGCTGCCCTTGGATTGAAACGACCACCCGCTTTTCCGCCTCGGGTTGGGACGCGATTTAAGAGCATTCGCGTCGATCGTGAACCGTGAGACTCTCAACGCCAGCGCGCCCGTCGTCGAATTGACGCCCAACGCGATGGAGCGAGTTGCCTGTGCGGCACACTATGCTGACATTGATGCGTGGGAGAGTTCAGAATGCATTCAGACTATTGAGAATTGGCATCTTGTTGATGCCGTTGTTGTCCTACTAGGCGACCAACGCGAGTTGAAATGAACCGTTCGCAGGTCAGCTGGGGTCGTCAGAATTTCCAGCGGAGTCGATTCGCGACGTGGAGTGCGACTCCCTCCACTTCTCCGCCAGCAGAGTACCGAACACCCGCGCGAACTCGTGTTGCTCTCGCGACAACCGACTTTGCTGACACTCAGATTCGCCACGATCGGCAGCCTCCGCCCGTTCGTTTGGATTGTGCATCTACATCTCCTTTCCGTATACATTGTGTGTAGGATTGGTCTGAGTTTGCTGGTTGCCGAGACGGCCGCCAGTTGCCGACCGTTATGCAAAGCCCCGCTATGATTAAGTGCCCAGATTTTGCCCCACTTTCGCTCGCCACGATGGCTCAACTGGCGAGAAGGACAATTGACAATCAGACGCGTCGGGTCAGAAGGGCGTCATGACAATTCCCAAGAAGTAATTCACTGCTCAGTCTATTGTGACGCAATAAGGCCAAGAATTCAGTAACTCGCGAGTGCATCGCGTCGCAGACTAGAGTCGCACGCTCGATTTTGCCGCCTGAGCGAGTCGACTACCCCGACTGTTCAACGCAAAGCCGTCTTCATCAGGCAAGAGTGAGCAAGGAGCGAGACGGTTGAGGCTCAAATACTCGCAGATGTTCGTCGTTTTCCCACACCAACAGGCAGATTTCACGGGGTTCGAGCGCAAGCCTATAGGTCCCGATGCCGACATCAAGAATTAGATCGTTCAGTTCCGGCACAATGAGTTTCTTCAAGTCACCACGTCGATCTTTTACGGCTTGATGGCTTGGAGGCATTTTCCTTTTCGTGGCCCGGATGTTACTGAGGCAATCCGCGTCAACGTTTCTGCCGAGGAGAGCCTGCTCAGCCAGTTCCCAGAGCAATTCCCAGAGCAACGAGCCGTGCCATTTCACTTCTTTACTGATATCGATCGTCTTACCATCGAAGAATCCTTCACGTTGCTCTTCGATGAGTACAAGTCGATGCAGTCGCTTCTTCTCCTCGATCAAGTCCTCTGGAGTTTGCTGGAGTCGCACGAGATCGGCGATATCGATCAACGCCCTGGCAGCACGCTCCGGCACATTCCAGTCCTGCCGAATCGACGCGAGATTGCATCGAGCAACCGCCCGAGCCCTGGCAGCACGCTCCGGCACATTCCAGTCCTGCCGATGCCGAATGCGGTGGGGAAGACCTGCAACGTTACTTACCATCTTCGCGGCCGGACCAAGCCAACTCAGGTCAGCCTCCTGATGATACCCCGCGTAAATCTGCAACAACGCAACGCATGAGTCACGAATTTGGGCCTCCGGTCCTTCGAAGCAAAGGGCTCGCAAGTCCTGCAAGGACTTGTTGAGTTCGAAACTGATTTCATTTAGCTCTTCCCACGCTGAGCCCACATT
The DNA here is from genome assembly GCA_020638995.1 of Planctomycetaceae bacterium. Lineage (GTDB taxonomy): Bacteria > Planctomycetota > Planctomycetia > Pirellulales > Pirellulaceae. The sequence continues at coordinate 251,006 of JACKHM010000004.1, read as the reverse complement.
AACACTGCCGTTCTGACGAGCCGTATCACAACGAACCCAAAACTTGTCCAAGCCTTGCTTCCAATCAGTGATCCTAATCATGAGACATCGGATGACAAAATCACCGGGAACAAGCAAGGGTTTGTTAACGAAAGGGAGGAACTCACCGAACTGGCCCGGAACTGAATCCTTCAGATTGAACTGCGAGGCTGAACCGAAGAAATCTCGCCACGACACGAGATCACGCCAGGGTCTGCTCGCGATGAACTCAACCGCCTCAAGGCCTAAGCTTGATTGCTTAACTTCGTCGTCATTGTCGCTCTCGCTATCTCGACTCCTGATACCGAGATATTGGTCTAGCCGCGATAGCTGATAACGCATCTCGTCAGAGTCTGCGACGGCCAGCAGGGCTTTCGCATACCGAAGCAGGCCGTTCTCGACGGCTGCAACAACCCGTCGTTCGTCACCATCAATCTCACCGGTTAGCCGCTCGGTCGACCACCGAACACGGCGGCGGAAGCCGGAATGTGCCATCAACGCCGCGACGATCTCGCATACGTGACGCTCAAGCCAATCGCTCAGCAATTCCGGCTGGCCGAGAGTCATGGGGCCACCTGCGTTCGGTGCGATTTGCTGATACCGCCGACAGGCCATCGCCAACTTGTCGAACACGTTTTTGTTCCGCAGATCGGCGTCATCCATGATTTGCTAGCTCCTCGGTCGTATTGTCTTCATTAGGCGTACCACGCCCGGCGAAGGCCGTCAACCGCGCGATCCTCGAAGGAACATCTTGAAGCGATGAACGTGGAATCGCCAGATTCTTCAAACGGTCGCCGCGAGCGACCGATCTGCGACCGGCCAGCAATAAACTGCACGAAGTTCGCGGCACCGCCGCTTGTATTGCAACTCTTGCAGTCAACGATTTCAGATGGAAACACGATTCCTCACCGCGAAAGTCGCCGCTGCTGTACTCGGCGTAAGCACAGCGACGTTTTATGACTGGCTTGCACAGTCGGACGCGGGAGAGTTCGAAATCCGCGGAAATTCAATAACGATTAACTATTTCCAAGGTGGCCGCAGGGGCCAAGGCCGCATCCAAATCGAGGCTGCCGAAGTTGCCCGAATCCAAGAGTCAATGCGAGTTCGCCCCAAGCCCAAACCGAGGCGACGATCTCCGACGAAATCCCAAGGGTTTCCGGGCATCACCGTCCCGCTGGGACGTCCTGATTGAACGGGATGATGATCTCGAATTCACCGCAGATTTAGCCCAACTGACTAAACAAGTGCCTATTCGGGAGACAAGATCATGGAACGAGAACAGCAGAATCAACGCCCGCACTCTACCGTAACCGTTGAAGTTGACCCTTGGCGCGAAGAGATTGACGAGGTCTTGGCCCCGTTGATTCGTCAGATTTGGATCGCGGGAATCGAAACCGTCATGTCATGCCAAGAGACGGAACCGGGGATTGCGTGGATTGAGTTCCCGGGAGTTGAAGCGTTGTTCCGCTTTTTGAACTTGGTCACGCGATACGAATCCGGCGTCGACACACTTTACAACCGCATTCGCTATCAGCTCACGGGTTCGATGTCAGCACCCGTGTGGGAGTATCAACTGAACTTGATGGACATTTTCGAGGGGCAAGAGGAGCAGACAAGCGACGGGTTAACATGTTTCGAAGCCACGGTCGGGGTTTACTTTCCGGTGACGGATATTCCGGTACTGCTCCAGCGACTCCAAGCATTCAACGACGCGGCCTAATATTGATCAGTAGGCATCCACGAGAATACGGACGTCCTGCGCGGCATTCGCCTTAGTCCACGCCAATCGCCGCCCACAATGGCTCCTGGTAATGCTGGCCCCATTCACGGCCGTAATGATCGAACGCGACCTTTGGTGTATCACCGATCAACTCCGCCAAAGTCTCGATCGAGCAACCCTCGCCGTTGTTCCAATAGCCGGCAAGCATGCGATGAGCAAATGTGTGCCGACATGTGTAACTCGAATAGTTCGTGCGCACCTCATCCTGATCCCAACCGAGTTCGCGTTTGATCTTCAAGAATCTCCCAACACCTGTGACCTTTTTCCAAGGCCGGTGTTGAGCGTTGCGGAAAACCGTTGTGTCGGCGTCCGCTGGAGCCTCAGCGATCAATCGTCGCGTTAATTCGGCGACATCTTCTCGAACTGGAATTTTGCGGGTCTTCTTCGTCTTCGAAGAGTAGACCCGCCACATCATGCCTCGATCCGTTTCGACGACATTTTCGACGGACAACCTCGCTAATTCGCAAAACGGGCGCAAGCCCGTGTGGACCGCTGCGAACAGGAAGTTGCGAAACGGTTCGTCGGTCGCCGAATACACCGCTTGCTCCTCCTCGTCGGTAAACGAATGCAGTCGCGGTCGTTGCGGCGGTTTCTTCAATCCTCTCAGTGGGTTGGGAACGTCGTACATTTCTTGAGCGTGATTGAAAGCACTGAGTACCGTCGTGATCGCATTACGTTGCGTCGCCGGAGACAGCCAAGTCGAATGACTTTCGACCCAATGTTGAACATGACCTTTGCGTAGTTCCTTCACCGGCAACGCTCCGCAGTAGCTGCACAGATCATTTAGGTAGCGAACAACTCCCTCCAGATACTCGGCGGTGATACTTCCGCTCGCGGCCCGCTGCTGACAGCACTCGATGAACTCCGAGCACACTCTTCCCACTAACCAGATGCCCTCACTGACTTCCTCCGCCTCCGGACGCCAGTTGCCAGATGCTTTGACTCGCGCCATCGCCAATTCAGCCGCAGGGCGGTTTTGCTTCCCACGAATCGGACGACCGTCTTCGTCCAAGAGTCGAACCCGCCGCTTAGTCCCCGGCGGTGTGTAATACCAGCTATCAGTCTGCCGCCAATGCCAGGCGTTTCCTCGTGACTTGCGACGGCGCGGCGTACTCGTTGATGTCATGCTTTCTGCTTGCTCCGTGAAGTTCGTTTATCTGCCGATGACTTTGTTCGCGATCGCGTGGAGATTCCGTCGGCGGTAGCAGCCTTCGCTTTGCGAGCGCGCGTCCGGACGCTTCCCTCGGCAGGTTGCTTGCTGGCAGGACTACGCCTCCCTCGCTTACCCTCGCCAATCGCATTCCATAGAGGCTCTTGATAGTGCTGCCCCCATTCCCGGCCATAGTGATCGAACGCAACCTTCGGCGTATCGCCGATCAACTCAGCTAATGTTTCGATGGAACAACCGACGCCGTCTGTCCAATAACCCGAGAGCATGCGATGCGCGAACGTATGCCGGCACGAGTAGCATGAGTACTTGCCTTTGACTGGATCGGTGTCCCATTTCAACTTCTCTTTGAGCGTAATGAATCGAACGACACCGGTCATTCGCTTCCAAGGATTCCCCTGAGTGTTGCGAAAGATCGGCTTGCCCGAGCCTTTCGGTGCCGTCTTCATCAGTTGACGGGTCAGCTTGGCAACTTCGGGACGCACCGGGATCTTGCGAGTCTTCTTTGTCTTCGACGAATACACACGCCACATCATACCCCGCTCTGACTCTTCGACATCGTCCGCCGTCAACTTCGCCAGTTCACAGAAAGGACGTAGTCCCGTATGTATCGCAGCGAACAGGAAGTTGCCAAAGCACGGCTCTGTGGCTCCATAAAGTGCCTGCTCTTCGTCCGGCTTAATCGAAGCCAACCGAGGTTCCGACTTCGGCTTCTTCAATCCCTTGATCGGGTTTGTTATCCCGAACATTTCATCGGCTCGATTGAACGCCGCCAGCACGATGGCGATCACGCCTCGAACAGTCGCCGGACTCTGCCAGGTGTCATGCTTATCGATCCACTTTTGCACGTGACCTTTCTTGAGCTGCGCAACTGGCAGTGCTCCGCAAAAGCCACACAAGTCGTTAAGAAACGCCTTTGAGTTCGTCGAATGACTCTGGCTGATAGATCCCGTGGCCACGCCGCGCTCGCAGTACTGCAAGTACTCAGAGCAGACTCTCGCCACAATCCATTCGCCGCCTCCAGTAGCTCCACCGACCTCTTCACCCCAGGTTAGCTTCTCGCGGGCGAGCGCAACTTCCGCCGCTTCTCTGTTCTCTTTCCCGCGAATCCGCTCGCCGTTCTCATCGAACAGCGCGACTCGCTTCTTCGTGCCTGGTTCCGTGTAATACCAGCAGTCGGTCTGCTTCCACAGCCAGGCGGACCCGTGCGACTGGCGTCGCTTCTTGGCTTTTTTACCCATGCCTCTTCACCTCTCCACATGCACCATCGGCTTCGCAACGTTGACTCCCCGAACTCCGCCATCGATACTGGGGGCTCACCACGCACTGGAGGAATCAAAGTGCCAAACACAACAAAAAGGGTCTATTTCGGGCCGGACTCATTAAACGTCCATTTACTACACACAATTGCTACACTCATTCTTACCGTACTTTGGTCCGATCTGTCAACATACGCATGTATTTACGCATCAGAATCCAATGCCAAGAGTGTACCTAATATCGTACTCATACTTGCCGACGATCTCGGATGGAAGGATCTGGGTTGCTACGGCAGCGACTATTACCAGACGCCGAACATCGACCGATTAGCGGATGAGGGCGTGCGTTTCACTAACGGATATGCCGCCTGCAATGTCTGCTCACCCACCCGTGCAGCGATCATGACGGGAAAGTACCCGGCTCGATTGTTGCTGACACAGTGGTTGCCCTCCGGTCGTTGGAGCCCGACAAAGAACAAGTTGCGGGAAGGTCGCTACCTTTCGAATCTCCCGTTGGAAGAAGTGACGATCGCCGAGGCCCTGCGCGAAGCCGGATACCGTACAGCGTTCATGGGCAAGTGGCATCTCGGCACGAAGACTTATTACTACCCGGAACATCAAGGGTTTGACATCAACGTGGCGGGCCGGGATTATGGCGCGCCGGGCAGTTATTTTTACCCGTTCACGGGGAGCTGGCAAATTCCGACGGCTGGCAAGACGCTTTACAAGGAAACGCCACTGCCCGGCAAAGAAGGAGATTACCTCGTCGATCGGCTGGCGGAAGAAGCCGAGGCGTTTATCCGTGACAACGCCGACCAGCCGTTCTTCCTAATGCTGTCGCACTACGCTGTTCACACGCCGCTGCAAGGCAAGCCAGACAAAACCAGCCGCTACGATCAAGTCGTCGAGAACAATCGCCAGGGCCCGCCCGCCTACGCAGCCATGGTTGAAAGCGTCGATGAAAGCGTGGGACGCGTGATGAGGACATTGCAGGAGTTGAAGCTCGACGATCACACCCTGGTCATCTTTACCAGCGACAACGGTGGTTTCGCGAAAGCGACCAACAATGCTCCGTTACGAGCCAATAAGGGCTCGAACTACGAAGGCGGAATCCGTGTGCCAGTCATCGTGAAATGGCCCGGCAAGGTGAATCCGCGTAGCGTGTCGCACAAACCCGTCATAAGTACCGATTTTTATCCCACGATTCTCGCAGTCACCGGGCAAGAGTTGCGACCGCATCAACACGTGGACGGGAAAAACCTCGTGCCAATTCTCACCGGGAATGGGTCGCTCGATCGCGACGCCCTCTACTGGCACTACCCCCACTATAACCAGCACCCGCAAAGCTTTCCCTCCGGCGTGATTCGAGCTGGCGATTGGAAACTGATCGAGGCCTTCGAGACAGGCGAATTGTCGCTCTACAACCTTGCCAGCGACATCGGCGAGTCAAACGATCTATCGGATAAGGAACCTGCGAAGGTCGCCGAGTTGCACGCCAAGCTGAAGTCCTGGCGTGTTCAGGTCGGTGCTGATCCGATGACGCCAAACCTTCAATACGACGGCAAATGACATGATCTATCGAACGATGTTGTTCTTGATGTTGGTCCCTGTGAGTAGTGACGCTGTTTTTGTAATGGCTGCTGCAAGTCCGAACATCCTGTTGACCGTCTCGGAAAACAACGGCCCGAAACTCGGTTGCGATGGAGATCCCGTTATCGAAACTCGCGTCCTCGACAAGTTGGCAAACGAAGAAGTGCGATTTCATATTGTCGGCCGCGCTGACGCCTCAAAAGTCCTGGCAACCTGCCCGGGACAACGAGTGGCGGCTCGTCTTCGCTCAGAGCCGCTAAGGGGACCTACGATGCCCGTCATAGCATCTGGCAGTAATCTAGGACGAGATCGCCGGGGAGAATGATCGTTTCCGCATTCGGAGCACCAAGACCAAGCATCGGACCCGCATAGCATCCCGATCGATTCCGATTTTCCCGGAAGTGCGATCCTTCCTGGAAGCCGCCCTTCACGAGGCAGCAGAACGCAGCGCCTACGTCATCAGCCTTTACCGGGACACAAACTCTACCCTCCGAACCACACTGGGCCGGATTACCGAGCGAGCCGGCTTGGAACTTTGCCCCAAGCTATTCCAGAATCTGCGATCGACGCGCGAAACGGAGTTGGCCGAACAGTTCCCCATGCACGTCGTTTGCGCCTGGATCGGCAATTCCAAGGCTGTTGCCGCGAAGCATTACCTCCAAGCCACAGAAGATCGCTTCGCCAAGAGGGCCCAAATCGCGGGGCAGTCAGCGTCTGACAATGACGACAGCGATGGACAGACGCAACAAGAAACCCAGGAATTGTCGGCAGTTTGCATTGCTGACAATGCCTGCGCATTCGTAGTCTGACTGTCAAGTAGCGGAGGAGGGACTCGAACTACCCATCAGTTTCCAAGGGAAAACGTACATTTTGTCCAAGACTGGGGACTCACAGGGGATTATTGGCCAAAAATTGGATACGAACCCCAGACCGGCATAAGCGAGAAGGGCGGTACAAACGAGCGTACTGTGAGGGAAGAGAATGACACAAAATGACAGACGTGGGCTAGGGGAAGACAGATTGGCACTGGCGATAGCTAGTGGAAAGTCTGTTCGCGATGCGGCGAAAGAAGCCAACATTAGTGAAAGCACTGCCTACCGTCGGCTCTCTGAAGCAACGTTCCGTGTTCGTGTTGACGAATTGCGGCGAAAAATGACGACTGACACAATTCGTCTTCTGTCGGCAACTGGGAATGAAGCGGTCAATTGTTTGCGGGACGCAATGCAGTCTGCTGACTCGACAATTCGTATTCGAGGCGGCGCTGAGTTGCTCAAGTACTTTTGGCGATTGTACGAACACAACGCAAAATGTAACGCAGGTTCCATCACGATTGACCAAGCAATCGCACTTGTCGATTCTGTGCTACAAGCAATTACTGACGAAATCGAAGATGAAAGCCAAGTCAAGCGTATCGGCAAACGGCTGGAAGTACTGATCGCCGACCTAACGTCCATTTAGAAAGAATGCCTCCGCAGAATTAATGGGGTCGTCTGCGAGTGATGCTCCGCCCTTAAAGGCACGTTTTTTCCATGCTCCATTCTCCCGCACGAGCATGTCTCGCCATCCGTCGCCCCAGGCAACTAGGATAGCGTCTTGCGTCCCGTTCCAACGGCCAAGCGTTTTCGGAGCGTGACTCTTCTGAGCACTACCATCGGCATGAAGCGTCAACTTGAAGTCTACCTTTCGACCTGTTCGGATTTCATATACGCCGGCGAGTTGATTTCGAGCCCCTTGCTGCTTTTCAGGAAAGAACCAGTGCTCCGACACACACTCTCCGATGTTTGACGAGAGCAAAAGAGTTTGGTGCCGCAATCCACCGGACCCAGACAACGATTGTCCCGTCAAATCGAGCGATTCTCCCTTTCGCTTAGCTGTGAATTCGATTGAAGTTCGATCGGCTGTACCGTCGGGAGAATACGTGCCGACCGAGATCGTTCCATTAAACTCACCACCGGCGGCGATTGCGAATTCGATTCGGCTTTCCATCGGTGCAGTGTTAGAGCATGCCCCACCGATGGGAATTCCGATTCCGATCCAAGAACCTTCGATTTCGCCCGCAGCTGGGGGCGTAGCATTCTCGCGCAGGCTGCGGACATCTTGCCGATCAAAGGTTAGCCGGCGATTCAAGGCGTCTTCGAGAAACACGATGTCGGTCGCAGAAAGGCTATCCAGGGGAACATTCACAGTCTCTTCGGCGTACTGCTTTCGCAAGCGAACAGATTTTCCCTGCTCCGTAAGGCCAGCATAGCTCGCAATGACGCTGGACTTACCGGAGCGATCCATCCATCGACGCAAATCCGTTAAAGACGCTTCTTCCTCGGACTTGTCCGGTGTTGCAGGAATCACCGCCAACGGCTCCGCGACAATTCCTCCGAATTCAGACATATCGATGGGCTCTAGAACCGGTAACGTGCGGCTTGCGCCTAAGATCGTGGTGTAGGTCTCCCCTCTCACAACCTCGAATACGATGCCATCGGTGGCCACCGAATGGCCTTCCTCGACCGCAGTGCCAAAGTTGGATTCGATGATGACTTCGCTCGGGAAACTTTGGTTCCAATCAGTATCGGTGTAGATCCAAGCCTTGGCGCGAATCGAATGTTCAGAGATGACTTGAAGCACTTCGGCGTCGCCGGCCAGAGTGCCAATTGCCCCGACATTGTGGCCAATCATCATCGGCACGAATTTGGATTCGTACTTCGACAACCTAGCCTGAACGGTCGCGTACGTTTGTCGATCGGAGGGCCTTCGGCTTAGCCGGTACGTGGCGATCCGCTTCAACCAAGCTTTGGTCCGCTCAATTGCGAGGGGTGCTTGCTCGCGGTGTGCAGTCTCGTAGCGTTTCTTTGCTTCTTCGCTCAGCCGTCGCGTTGGAGTCCACTTGAACGCTTGGGTCGGCTTGTAGCCGCGATTCAGAGAATCTTGAATCGTCGAGTTCACCGACGAGGCCTGTCCGCATAATTCCGTTGAAATCAATATCAGTATCGTCGTAGTAGCGAGAGTTTTCATATCGCTGCCTCGGGTGATGAGTATCAATAGCATGGAGTCATCATCGTAGTTGTCCAAGATTTTACTATCAATACGCTCGCGACAATGGCGCAAGGAGAAACTCTATGCGGCGGTGCAACGTGTCTGTCTCGCAAATCAGAAGTTTTTTGAATGCAGATTCTGAAATCTTCCCGTGTGCAAAAGTGTGTTGTTCTGGTCATGATTGTGCAAGATTGTGTCTCTTTTGCGCTGCCCATTTTGACAAAAACGGTCGCTCAAAGTCGCAGCAAATTAGGCATGATCATACTCGCTAAATTTCTCGTTTTGCGATTAGCGGCATTGCCTATAGATTTAGTAAATCGTCCAAATGACACACTCGCCATGCCCGGAGCCCACGACATGTTTGACTACCGATCAAATCGAAAATGGAGTGAACAGCGATGCATTTATCGCCAGCGAAGGCGGCAAAGATTTATGGGATTGAAACCAAGCTAGTAGAAAGTTGGATTTGGTCAGGACACGTCCCGGTGTCTCGGACCGCGACGAGGCGACGGCTGGTTGGTCTGCGAGGCCAATTGGCAATTGCGGTAATCGAAACTTTGCGTCGCAGTGGTGCAAGTATGTCGACAGCCAAGGGGCTGTTGGGGCATCTGTTTGGTGTCACAGATGCCGAACTCGAGAGCCAACTACGAGAGGGCAAGTGCGTGCTGTGGTGGCAGCCGGGGCGAGTATCGCAATTAGCAACACCGCAAGTTGCTGCCGACAAGCTCAATGCTGAGCACCGTTGGGTAGTGATGGCAAACCTGTTGGCGTACAAGGAGTGCCTGTCAGACCGAATAGCGATCGTCGACTCTATTTCAGCTGGAGGCGCTCAGCATGGCCAGTAGCCTTCAACCAATTCAAGTTGAGTCCGTACCACGACTAGCACTCCGCCGGCCCGAAGCAGCCGAGAGCATAGGCGTATCTGAACGCACACTGGCTAGTTGGGCCGACGTGCCGATCGTACGGGTCAAAGGAACAGTGATGTATCCAGTTGCCCAGCTCAGAGACTGGCTTGCCGACCGAGCCAGCACTCAAACCACCTAACACACACTAACGACACGAGCCGCCCAGGTGACGCTCGGCGGCTCGCATGAGGAGAATCTACGTGACTGCAAGTATACACAATCGACCTGATGATCCGGCGACTAAAATCCGACTTCCCGAACTCGCGGCCAAAATTGCGGAGAACCACGAGTTGGCCGTCGGAGCGATGCGAAGTTCGCTGGAATACGCCCGAGCCGCGGGAAGCCTACTGATCGAAGCTAAGAAGCAGGTCCGCTTTGGTGAGTGGTCAGAATGGCTCTCAAGCAATACACCGATCTCGAATCGGACCGCGCAGGCATACCAACGTATTGCCCGGCATTGGCCGAAGATCGCAGCAAATGCGCAGAGCTCTGCGGATTTGAGCATCGAAGGGGCTCTGTCGCTGATCGCGAACCCGAAGCCCGCGACGTCTGGGGACAGCCTACCGTTGGCACCATCATGGTGCATTCCTGCACCGGGCAATTGTTTGCTCGCGGTTCACGTTGCGACCGATGTTTTGTTCCGTATCGATCCGCACGACGACGACAATCTGTACTACCTGACAGTTGCATCGGCTCATGAACTTAGCTACTCATCGCGACCTGTCACAGAATACGGTGTACAGGTATGTCTACCGATTTACCTACGTGACTTTTTCGACGGCCAAACTCTATCGCGTTTTCTATCGGGAGAGCCGGCGTCAAAATCGGAATTTACAATCACGGAAGCCGTCGGTGTGCGTGGAAGCGGATACCACTGGCTCGTTCCAGACTCGGATCTAGATTGGAGCCAAGAGCCCGGCAAGCTTCATCGCTGTAATCCGACGAGTCATTCCGGATGACTCAATATCACTTCAGGCTACCCGAGTCGTTCTGTCCTGCCGAGTTTCTTAGGTCGCCAGACTTCGTAGGGCTCCAGGATGACGCTTGCTACTTCGTATCTCTGATTCTTACAAAGCTGGCCCGACAAAACAAACGTCGGAAGAACCGCGACGTAGGAGGAGTTCATCTGATGGCAAAGTACCTGCGGAAAGTCATGCACAATCGGAAGTACAAAGCTGTAATAGAAGCATTGCTGGAGGGTGGAGCGGTAACTCGCACGCCGTACCAAGTGAGGCAACGGGCGTTTGGCTACATGCTGGCGGACCGTTTTAGGAGCGACAAGCATATTCGCGTGCCAGTCCGCAATCCAAGGTTGGCGGCTCGTCTCGAAATCTTTCACCACAACCAAGAGTTGGAGCGGCGACAGCGGATGAAACCAGTTCACTTCGCCCTCGAACGTCAACAGTTTCGTCTCAGAGTCGATGGCAACTTAGCTCGTGAGATCATTGCAGGACTTCCGGCGACTTCAAATCCGTTTGATGCGCAGGGAATACTTGTTGCCGATATTGAACACGGAGACTTTCATGTCAACGTCGGTAAATATGGCAGACTGTCGAACAACATCACATCGATGAAACGCGAAGTACGAGCAGCGCTTAGGCAGGGAGGAGAACCGCTCAAGGGAGTAGACATAAAATGCTGTCAGCCAGCCTTAATAGCAAAGACAATGCAGAGAGCAGAGAGAGAAGAAGAGCAAGCAAGAGAGAACGAAAGCAAAGAGACAAGCATATATGATGCGCCTAAAGCACTCTCATGCAAGCAGGATCTGACCCTCTACTGTGATCTAGCCCAGCACGGACGATTGTACGAATATTTGCTTGAGATGCTGGAAAATCGTTCGTGTCCCATTTCAGGTCGCAAGGAACTAAAGAAGCGTTTCCTTACGGATGTCGTTGCCAAGAGAAAGGCAAACCGAAAGGGCGAGGAGTACCCAAGCGATGTGGAGGATGTATTTCGCGCGGCGTTTCCATCGGTGTATCGGTTCATTCGATCCATAAACCACGATGGCTGGCATCATAAAAATTTGATCCGCCAACTACAGCGTGAAGAGTCTGGGCTCGTGATTGAAACAGTAGCCGCTGACTTGGTCGCGAAACATCCAGGAGTTTTCGTGCTGCCGCTCCATGATGCCTTGTACACCACATCACAGGGCAAGCCGGCAGTTGTCGCAGCGTTCAACTCGGCGTTCGACTTGACCAACTTTCACATGGAATTGGGCTGTGACGACTAGCTGTCGCTTGCTGCTGGCAACAGAAGAACGCCCAAGGCGCCACCCGGATTATGCTTGCTAGCCGAGCAAGTAACTGCTAAGATAAAGGCAATGAGCACGAAACAAATGAAACTCAGTCAGCAGCTACGCGATGCGATTCTCAACGCACCAATGAGTCGTTACCAACTCTCTAAATTGAGCAGAGTCAGTGAAGGCTCGCTATCTAGATTCGTCAACCATAAGAGTTCACTAACGTTGGCGAGTATCGACGAAATCGGCGATGTGCTTGGGGTGCAGATTGTGGTCCGTCAAACGAAACGAAAGGGCAAGTAACTGTGGCAAGTATAGAGTACCGCAAGACAACCACTCGCGTGATCGCATATGTCGCCAAACGAAAGCATTGCTTTCCTCTTGGCCGCGTGACAAAGAAGGTTGCAGAACGATTTGCGAACAATATCGACAGCTTGCTGTATGAACGACGTTGCAGTCTGGCTTTGAGTCGCGAAGTAACGAATTGGCTATCCGGGCTAGACAACGACATTTATGAAATGCTCTCTGATCGTGGTCTCGTCGAACCTCGTCAATCTACGGGGACTTTGACCACGTTCATTGATTCTTACATCGAAGGTCGAACCGACGTTACGGATCGCCGGCTCGAAAAGCTGAAGCAGGCAAAGCACCGACTAGTCGAGTACTTCGGTGACGTGGAGCTCGGATCTATTACAGCAGGTGGGGCGGATGAATATGGCCGTTGGCTGCTAAAGCAAGTTGCCCCCACGACAGCCAACAAAGAATGCCAAATTGCTGCTCAGTTCTTTCGACACGCTTTCCGAAAGGAGTTGATTAGTCGAAGCCCGTTTGATGGCGTGGCGGTAGGCACTTCGACGAATAATGATCGTCGAGTGTTCGTATCCCGTGACGTCGTCAAGGAAGTACTGGACAGCTGTCCAGACTGGCAATGGCGAACCGTCGTTGCACTGGCTCGCTATGGAGGCCTTAGGTGCTCGTCTGAAGTCGCACTACTAAAGTGGACCGATATTTGCTGGGACAAAGACCGATTCGTCGTCACAAGCCCGAAGACCAAACGTTATGGCAAAGCGACTAGACTTGTCCCGATCTTTCCCGAACTGAGGCCCTACCTAGAAGAAGCTTTCGACCTGGCCAGCGACGGTGCAGTTTGGGTTGTTCCGATGCTTAACGGCGAGGCATCAAAGAACCTGGGAACCACATTCAAGAGGATCATCAAAGGAGCGGGTGTCGAAGTATGGGTAAAGCCGTTTCAGAACTTACGTGCAAGCCGGCAAACAGAGCTCGAGCGCCAGCATCCGACGTATAAAGTGTGTGCTTGGATGGGCAATACACCCACCGTCGCCCACAAGCACTACCTGACAGTGACTGAAGATGATTTCAAGTCGGCAGCTCAGTCCGCTACGGGGGACTCACGGGGGATGCAGCCGCATGAAAATGGGTGCGATGTAGCGCAAAACAAAACCCGCGCCGTTCATCACGTGCGGGAAAACACTAGTTTTGCTGAAGTTGTGGGCATTCTTGAAAATGCCCGAGTAGCGGAGGAGGGACTCGAACCCCCGACACGCGGATTATGATTCCGCTGCTCTAACCAGCTGAGCTACTCCGCCATTAGGTCAAAACTTGACATCCCGTCGAAATGTCGAGCCATTCAGATTACAGAGATTCGGCCTCGATACAAGCCCCGCTTGAGCTCGAAATGGCGGGTCACGTTTTGCTCGTCCCGGATGTTGTTCCGTCGTGCAGCAACCGGAACGTGAAGACCGCCAAGATCGCTCCCATTGTCGTCGCGACCAAATAGATCCAGAGCGATGCCATTTGCCCAGTTGCGACGGCGGGGCCTAGTGACCGGGCTGGGTTCATCGAGGCTCCGGTCAGAGGACCGGCGAACAGTGCTTCCAGGGCGACCGTCGCTCCAATCGCTACGCCGGCGAGCAAGCCCTTTTCTTGAGCTCCCGTCGAAACGCCGAGAACGACAAACATCAACAACCACGTCAAAATCAGTTCGATGACGAACGCCTTGAAGGACGTCAGGCCAGACACCGGAAGTGTTGCACCATATGTATTACTCTCGGGAAAAAGCCAGACAAGGAGAAAACTTGCGGCCAACGCACCGACGCACTGTGCCAGGATGTACGGTAGCACGTGTCGGCCTTCAAATCGTTTCGCTACCCAAAACGCAATTGTAACGGCGGGGTTAATATGGGCGCCGGAAATCTCGCCGATTGCGTATATCATCGCGAGAACAATCAATCCAAACGTGAGCGCGATGCCAACGTGCGTGATATCGCCGTTAGAAATATGGTTGGCGACGACCGCACCTGTTCCGGCAAAGACCAGCGAAAATGTGCCGAGAACTTCGGCGAGGTATTTTTGTGAAGCCATGTTGTCCTACAGCTTGGGACGACTGATTGATGTTGCGTTTATGCGTGACAGTAGTTGGAGCGCCGGCCGATCGGACGGTCGATCGGCAAGCAGTTTTGCCAACATACGAGTGGCGGTGGGGAGGTCGCCGCGTTCGTACGATTCGAGCGCCGTCTCATAGCGGCGTTTCGTATCGGGCCAGTCTTCCGCAGGGTCAGCGGCCAATTCGTACAGGCGCGTTGCTAACTCGTCCTCGTCCAATTGGCCGAGTCGACGCGTCGAAAATGAATCGTCGAGTCCGCGTTCTGTCGCCTCGCTGATCAAAATGCGAGTTGCCCAACGTCGTGTCGCACCTTCGATCCGGGCTGCGAGGTGGACATTGCTGCCGAGCGGTCCGTATTTGAATTTGCGCGTCGACCCGATGTTACCGACACGTGCCATCCCGGTATGCACTCCAATCCCCAGGTCCATGGGCTGCGACAATACGCTTTGCCAACGACGGTTAATCGCAGGCAGCTGTTCAATCATTCCGATTGCCGCGCGACAAGCCAGTTTCGCATGTTCTTCGCGCGCGACCGGTGCGCCCCACATCCCGATCAATCGATCTCCGAGCGTGTCGACCAAAACTCCACTCTGCTCGGCAACACTATTCGAAAGTGTCTCCATGACGTCGTGTATCCAATCGATCGTCAAGCGAGCGCCAAGTTGTTCTGAGACTGCGCTGAAACCCCGAATGTCGCAGAATAACAAAGTCACTTCGGTATCTTTGCCAAGCAACAGATCCGGTTGAGCTTGAAGCTGCTGCGAGAGTTCCGGCGTGAAGAATTGTTCGAAGAGCACTCGAGCTTCAACAGCGGCCTTCTCTTGTGCAAGCCGCGCCAATCCGGCTGCGACGCTGGTGGAAAGTAACTCGACGAGTATCGCCTCGACCTGCGTAATCTGAAGGTCGACGCGTCCATCCTGCCGCCGTCGCCGGTCGCCATAGATCGCTCCGATTACTTCCGCTCGTCGATTCAGAATCGGGGCAGCGACCAAGGCTTTAACGTCCATCAAGCTGGCCGTCGCTTCGTCTGTCGGAACTCGCCAAAACGTCTTTCTCTCGCTACGGACGCGTTGCAAAATCGTGCTACTTGGCTCCCAAGACGACTGTGCTGCCGTAGCCGTTCCCGCCCGGCTGCAATGCGTTTCGACGCGCCATTCACGACCATGCCAAATGACGATGGCGGCTGTTTCCATGCCCACAATATCAATCATCGCCTGTGCGGCCATGCTAAAAAACTCGGCCTCGCTCGACGCCAGCTGAAACAGTCCAATCGTCGCGTGCAGACCACGCAACAAGAATTCCGTGTCTTCGGCGCTGTGCCCGGCCGTCAGAATACCCGATAGAAATGCGGCATTTGTGTCTTTGCCGCCTGGCGGAATCGTTTGATGAACGAAACTATCCAGCGTTCCAATCGCCTCTTGATGTACCCGGGGTTCGATTTGAATCACTCGATCACCGAGCGACACAAGTGATGGCGGTTTGACGTCGCGGTGCTCGCCCGGCTTGATTTGTTCGTCCGTGCCGAGCACGACAGGATTGACTTGACTCAGATTAGTGATCCGCAGTTGACCGTTCTGCTGCCGTTGGAGGTGCAAGTGCTTCCGCGACACATCGCTCTCGTCCAGGTGAGCGATAGTCAGCCGGTTGTCGCGACATGTGTAGGGCGCAGGTTCGTTGGGCCGCTGTCGTCCCAATTCAAGCTCGGATCGCAATTCGACGGAACAGACTTGTTGCTTCCTAAAGTAGATGTTCACGGTCAGCGGCGCAAGGTCCGATGATGTGTTCTCGCCTTCCGCCGAATCGGTCAATTGTGAGCCTCGCAGTCCCCGAGGGTGCTGTTAGAAGTAGCCGCATTCCGACGTTCAAGATTATCGAGTGGCGTGTCCATTGTCGAGATAGGGGGGGGGTCGCTGTGTTGCGTTCCACGACACCGAAGAATACGCTATCGGAACAGACAATGTGATGACCACGATCCCTAGAGGAGCAACGAATGTCCCTAAATAAATTGGTCTGTTGGATGTTAGCAATGTCGTGCTTCGTGCTGGCCGCTGCGACCGGCGGCGCCGAGGAAAATACACCACCCGACGGGTTTAAGGCGTTGTTCAATGGCAACGACCTTTCCGGCTGGCATGGGATGGGACACTTTGACCCGCGCATTTTGGCAGCGATGACCGAAGAGGAACGGGGAAAGAAACATGCAAGTGATTTGGAAGATGTGAAGCAGCACTGGTCGGTGGAAAACGGCGAACTCGTGAACGACGGCCATGGGGTTTATCTGACGACGGACGAGAATTACGGCGACATCGAACTGTGGATTGACTACAAGACCGTTGCTAAAGCGGATAGCGGCATTTACCTACGAGCGACACCTCAAATTCAGATCTGGGACTATACCGAGGAAGGCGGGAAATGGAACATCGGAGCCGACAAGGGATCAGGAGGGCTGTGGAATAATGCAGCAGGCGCCCCAGGCAAAGACCCAGCGGTGCTCGCCGACAAGCCGTTTGGCGAGTGGAATCGCTTTCGCATTATCCAAGTGGGCGAACGCACGACGGTCTATTTAAACGACCAGTTAGTTGTAGATCATGCTCGAATGGAGAACTTTTGGAGCAAGCGCACTCCGGACGACTTTGCCAAGGAGGCCCCGGGTTCGTTAAATACCGCTAATCCGTTGCTGCGAGAGGGGCCAATACAGTTGCAGACACACGGCGGCGAAATCCGCTGGCGGAATATTTTCGTCCGTGAGATACCTGCGGACGAGGCGAACGAACTCCTGAAATCAAAACACCTGGAAGGGTACGAAGCTATTTTCAACGGGGAAGACTTCACAGGCTGGAGTGGGCCGGTCGAGAACTACGATGTCCTGGACGGCAATATCGTCTGCAAGGACGGAAAGGGCGGTACGATTTACACGAAAGAAGAATACGCGGACTTTGCAGTAAGGTTTGAGTTTCAATTGCCTGCGGGTGGAAACAATGGCCTCGCCATACGATATCCCGGTCAAGGCGATACGGCCTATGTGGGAGCGTGCGAGTTGCAGATACTCGATAACGATGCTCCAAAGTATGCCAAGCTGGATCAGCGGCAATATCATGGATCGGCGTACGGAATGGTGCCCGCTTATCGCGGATATCTCCGTCCCGTTGGTGAGTGGAACGTACAGGAAGTCACGGTCCAAGGTTCAACAATCAATGTGGAACTAAACGGGACACTGATTCTAAAGACGGATCTTGCGAAAGTTACCGAATTCATGGCCGGTCGACCGCACCCAGGGAAGGACCGAACTTCTGGCCACTTTGGATTTGCTGGCCACAGCGATCCCGTCCGATTTAGGAACATTCGGTTAAAACGACTTTAATGCCCGCCCGCGCGCGGACGTCAAACCGATTTAATAGCGAGGCGAATCCTGCTGGTTCGCCTCGCTTTTTTGTTTTCTGCGTCGATTCTAATTAATGTGCGAGCTTGACCGCTAACACGTTTCGTGCCGGTCAACGCAAGTTTTAGGGATGTGGTCGAGGTGTTCGGGGTTCTGTGACGTACGATTGCTTCGAGAACCGAGAGGTCTTGTAGTACATGTCCGCCACCGATGAGCTGCTCGATGATTCCCTCACGTAGACGGTTGCCACACTGGAAACCCGACTCGGTAAGAATTCCCGAGTCATGGCGAGTCTATTTACTGACCGCCGTCGTGATTGGGTGTGGTTGCTTGCACATTGTGTTGGCCATCGGAAGTATCCAGCAAAAGTCTGCGACGTACGACGAAATCGCACACATTACCGCCGGATACTCATACTGGACGCTGAACGATTATCGACTGCATCCGGAGAATGGTAATCTTCCGCAACGCTGGATGACACTGCCGCTGATCACGTTTTTCCCTGAACTACGATTTCCCGAGCTTGATTCGCCGACATGGCAAAGCTCCGATCTGTGGCAGATTGGCGATGAGTTCTTTCACACACTCGGAAACGATGCAGGGAAGATCTTGCTCGCAACCCGCACGGCAATTGGGATCGTCAGCATCGCAGTTTGCGGTTTGGTATTCTTTTGGTCGCGCAGTCTGTTCGGAGCGGTTGGTGGATTGATCTCGCTGTTACTATGCGTGCTCTCTCCGACGATGTTGGCGCACGGTCGACTCGCAACTTCGGATCTCTTGACAACCTTCTTTTTTGCCGCGTCCGTATGGGCAGTGTGGGAGTTGTTGCACCGCTTCTCGCTGACGCGGCTGGCAGTCGGTGCGGGCGCGGTTTCCGGGTTGTTTCTGTGTAAAACATCAGCGGTACTAATACTTCCCATCTCGATTGTGCTGGCCTTGATCACGCTAACGCCGCGACAAGTGATCGTCGTCCGTGTTCCGCATCATTTGGCGTACGAACTCGCCACGCAACGCTCACGACGTCTCTATGTCGTTGCGGTCACCATCTGCATTGGGCTCATGGCCTACTCGTCGGTGTGGGCCGCATATGGGTTTCGATTTTCCGCATCTCCCAACGCCGATCATGCGTTTTACAAGTTTCAAGACATCGAAACCGTTGCAGGTAAGAGCGGTGTTGTCGGTAGGACAGCGGGCTGGTTGGCGAAATATAAAGTTCTGCCAGAAGCGTACTTGTACGGCGCGGCCTTCGTCGCGGCCCACGAGGAACGGTCGGCATTTCTCAATGGCGATTATCAGACCACAGGCTGGCGGCACTTTTTCCCCTACTGCCTAGCCGTCAAGACACCGCTTCCCTTGTTTGGAATACTGGCATTGGGATTCGTGCCCTGCGTATCAGGACACGCCGTTCGTTCTAATAGAGGGTCCTTCGCGAACGCAGGTTGGCAGGCCGCATATCAGCTAATACCGATCAGTATCGCACTGGTCCTATTGTGGAGTGTTTTTCTCGGGACACAGCTAAACATCGGGCATCGCCACATCTTGCCAACGTATCCGCTCATGTTTGTGTTGGCGGGAGGGGCCGCAAAATGGTGCCGCAAAGAGACATGGATTGCGGCTGGTACGATCGCACTTTTGCTGATTTGGTTCGCGGCAGAGTCGTTTGCGGCTTTCCCGCACTATCTCAGCTACTTCAATCAGTCCGTGCCTCGCGGCGAAGGATATCGTCACCTGGTAGATAGCAGTCTCGACTGGGGGCAAGATTTGCCCTCGTTAAAGAAGTGGCTGGACGTGAACACGACTGATGATGAACCGATCTTCCTTGCTTACTTCGGCACATCAAGACCAGGATACTACGAAATTGAGGCCACACCTTTGCCGCTTCTATCGTTGCCGTCTGAGCCGACAGAATTTACCGCCGGCACATACTGTATCAGCGCAACGTGCTTGCAGTCGGTTTACGGATTTGCTCCGGGTCGGTGGAATCGTGAATACGAGGCGAGTTATCAGGAACTCAAATCACATGCCGCAGCGACAGGGGAGCCGATCGACTCAGGTGCGAGGCAGCAACTCGACGCCCTTCGCGCACGGCGGCTTGCGGCGCATTTGAGGCACCGCGAACCCGATGATCAGGTAGGCGGCTCGATCTTGATCTATCAAGTCTCTCACGACGAGTTACAAACGGCGTTAAGCGGCCTCCCAGCCGAACTAGACAGCCTATCGTGGGCGACAAGACGTGCCCTGCAGACGCAAAGGGGCGATAGGTAATCTGTCGTCTAACGCCGCCGTCGAGTTGTACGACTTATCGGGATACTTTCGATTGCAACGGACCTGCGTCGATGCCGCATCTGGAGCCAACATTTCGAATGCTACATTCCAACAGACCACATACTCCCTCCCCACACTTCCCACCGCGATTACCGTGATGCCACGCCCTCCGATCACTTTCGGTCGCATCGACCGCTTGGCGGTTCTAACGCTTCTTCTGATCGGGTTGATCGTATACGTCAACTGTCTGACCAGTGCGTTCGTGTTCGACGACTTGCTGTTTATCGATGGACAGGCGCTCGATATCAGTTCCGCGAACTGGCTCGCGCCACAAATCGACCTGCCGATCAAAGGCCGACCCCTCGTCGGTTTATCATTTGTGCTCAATTACTCCATCTCAGGGACGAATCCGGCCGGATACCATGCATTCAACCTGACGGTACATCTAATGTGCGCAGTGATGCTCTTTAGCGTCGTGCGGCAAGCGATGTTGCGATGGTCTCAGGAACGGCAGGCCGATTCGGCGCTCATTGCTGTCGCCAGCGCCCTGCTGTGGATGATACACCCGTTGCAAACCGAGTGCGTGAATTATGTTTCGCAGCGATCTGAATCCATGGCCGCGTTGTTCATTCTGCTGTCACTGTATTGTGCAATTCGTGCTTGCGAAACACAGTACCGCGGTCGTTGGATTGTCGCTGCAGGCGCAAGCTGCTGGACGGCGGTATGCTGCAAGGAAATCGCGGCAGTTGGACCGATGCTGATCATCCTGCTTGACGCGACATTCTCACCGAGTTCGATTCGCATTCTGATTCGAGAGCGTTGGAGACTATACGCGACAGTGTGCAGCTGCTGGATACCGCTGGCGAGTCTCTTGTACTTGCTGCCGCGATCCGCAACCGTCGGGGTGAGCGATGATGTCTCGGTGACGCAATACGCACTAAATCAAAGCCTCCTGATCATCCAGTATTTTCGCCTCGTCGTTTGGCCTGATGCACTGGTGATTGACTACGGTCGACCGCGAGAGGTGGCATGGCTGGAAGCGGCCCCGGCAGTCATCGCGATCAGCACGGTCCTTCTAACAATTGCGATCATCTATCGAAGACGTCCCGTCATCGGATATCTCGCCCTGGCGGTCGTGCTGCTTCTGGCGCCGACATCGAGTTTTCTTCCCATCACTTCGGAAGTCGGCGCTGAACGCCGACTGTATCTTCCACTTGCCGCGATGGTCGTACTTATAGTTCTTGGTTTATGGACAGGAGCAGATCGCTTCGCTTGTTATTGCCGACGGCGAGGCAGTAACGCATTACCCATTGCGTGGCTTTCGAGTCCTATCGCAACTCGCGGCCTTACACTTGGCCTTGTGCTACCAGCAGCCTTGATGCTGAGTCTACGCAGCATCGATCGAAACCGCGAATACGCTGATCCATTGAAATTGTGGACACAGGCGGTCGAGGCCCGGCCGGACAATCCACGCGCGTGGACGTGGTTGGCGTTCGAGTTCTCGCGTGTCGATCGAGCAACCGCAAAGCGAGTGACGGGCGAGATGGTGTCGCGCTGGTGCGGCGATTGGAGCGTCTTGTTCGACGCCGGTGAAGCGTACTTATGCCTTCATCGTGATCCAACCGAAGCAGCGCGCTGCTTTCGCCGCGTCTTGCAGCTAGAACCGGATCATGCCAAGGCGCGTCTACGGCTCGTCTGGCTTCTCGCCGGGTGCGAACAAGATGAGCTCAGGAACGGGAAAGAAGCCCTGCGAATTGCGCAGCATTTGCAGGAAAAGTATCCTCACTCTGTCGAAGTCCTGGACGCGCTAGCGATCGCACATGCCGAATGCGGTGACTTCGATACAGCAATTGCTGTCGCGGAGCAGGCACTCGCATGTTCAGAACAATTAGATGGGATCGCCACTAAGATTCGCGACCGTATCTCTGGCTATCGCGCCCATCAACCATTTCGTTTCGATGCAACCTGATTGGTCCAGCGGATACGGCGATCAAACGTGAAGCAACGTCATGAGCTATCGTGGCGGGAGTGAGTACGTTGAGGTAGGCGGCGTTCGATTGGCGGTTGTTGCGGTACGATAGGCGGCTCCGCTGGTCATAGGAGCTGCGGCTTGTCGGTATGGCCGCACGACGATCGGTGGTCGCTCTGCCTGTCGCGGAGCTGTTTGGCGGACATCAGGCAAACGAGCAACATTTGACCGATTCCGCTGGTAACGGCGAGCCATCTCGTCGATGATCACTGGCGGTGGTATCCGGATATCCAAATTGTCCAGATTCTGCGGTAGCGTGGTGGCAGGAGCTGGCGTTTCCTGTAGCTGAGGCTCCATTACGGGCTCGGTCGGAGGAGGCAATCCTTCGTAGGTTGGCGAAGGTGAGGGGTGGTAGTATTCGTAGTCATGCGTTGGTTGCACACCGATGAGGTCGCCCGCGTATCGAGGTCGTGGGTTGTGGTAAGGACAATACGGATCACAACAGTCCTCGATAATAGGTGCCGGAGTGGCAAAAGGAATCTGCTCGACGAGGTCATTGACCGTCGAGTGTGCCATCAAATCCCGGACTTCACCGTGATAATCAACGTCGACTACCTCGGCGCGAATAAAGACGACGAGTTCGCTCTCCGAAATCGTCGTATCGTGACCACGAAAAAAGACGCCGATGTACTTCCAATGCATGATGCCCGGCAAGCCAGCCTTTGATTCGACTTCGTTGCGGCGAACTAATCCACCGATAACTGAAGCCTCTCCATCTTTCAGTTTCAATCGAGTGGTGGCAGAGCGTCGATCAATGATCGGCTGCCCATTGTTGAAACCGTTCAAGACGCTGAACTCCGGAGTGACTTGCAGCAAGACCGAATTGTCGTCCATGATCTGCGGCGTCACCGTCAGCGTAATTCCCGCTTCACGAAATTGAGTTGTACCAATATTCCCACCCTGCTGTGTCTGAGTGAGTTGCTGAACTGGGATCTCCTGGACGCTCTGAAAGCGTGCTTCCATGCGATCGTAAGCCATGATGTTCGGACGAGCCAATAGCCGAGCTCCATCCGTCTGCTCCAGTGCCTGGATCACCGTCTTGAAGTCGAAATGCCGACTAAGATTCTGCAAAGTTACCAACCCACCAACCGCGGTCGAAGCAACGGCTGTTGCAGCAGTTCCCGCGGTACCTGTTGTGCCTGTCGTAGCTGCCGGATCAGTTGTTGTCGTTGTTGTTGCCGCTGCCGCTGGTGCCGCACCTTGAAAGGAGTTGTTGCTAAAATCAAACAGCGATTGCGGATCGCCAGAGCCATTGATTCGCCCTCGCCCGACGTTCGACCAGTTGAACCCTAGCTTCTCCAGGACTTTGACGTTAACGTCGTACATATAAGCTGTGATGCGAACTTGCTTTCGTGGAACATCCAGTCGCGCTAGGAGCTGTCTCGCTGTCTCGATTCCTTGAGGGGAAGCCGCAACGATGACCTTGTTCTCCTCAAGATTCGGAGTCACTCGTGCGTCGAGAACTAGACTTTGCAACGTCTCTGCAAGCGCCGTTGCCGTGACGTACTGAGGTTGAAAGACTTCGATTTGTTCTTCAACTTCGAGGACCGTGACGCCACCGTCGACGCCTACTGCACCTGCCGCTGCACCGGGGACAGCGATTTGCGACGGTTGAGCATCGGACTGCTCGCGTTCTTGCGTACGCCGGGCATTCGCCTCCAATTCGTCCAGGAACTTTCGAATCCGTTCAATCACTTCCGGTGTATCGATGATGAACAAGCTTTTCGAAGACGGGATCGATTGGACTTGGCCTTGTTGTGACAGCAGAAGTTGAATACTCGCTTCAACCTCCTGAGGATCGAGAAACTCGAGCGGAATCAAGACCGTGCGCTGATCCGGCTTAATGGTCAGATCATCGAGGCGGACGATCAACAGACTCTTTCCGACCTGGCGGTATCCATACCCGCGCGAGATAAGAATTGAGTTCAAAACCTCTCGCAGCGTCGTATCGGTGAACGCCCCGTTTACGATTTCCCGCTGCAGCTCGTTGCCGACAACGATATCGATGCCCCATTCCTTCTGAATCGCAAATAGCCACTCGACAAGCGAAGCGTCTCGTAGAATGATCGTTCCCTTTTGCTCAAGCTTGGTCTCAAGCGATACAACGGCGTTCTCGTCAACCGCGAAAGTGACCTGCAGCGGGACGACCGCTTGAACCAGGAGCGCGCACACCAACAGATGGGAAATATGAAATCGGGACAAAGCGCGCAACCACCAACGCTGCCCCCGCGCGCTGCCATTTCGATAAAGTTGCGTTTGCATGTGTCCTCCGCTGACACGTTCTCGCCCAATCCATGAGCGAGAGTTACTTGCCTTCTACCGCTACGACTCGACAACAATTTCTCTTTTTGTCAGATCAAACAACAACAGTTGTAAATCAAGCGTACCGGTATCTTGATCATTGCCTGACATCGAGTCCCCACCCTTGATGGACATCGCACGTGGATGGATGACCTTCTCGACTCGATGTAAACCTTCGAGAAACGCGTACAAACCACTCATCGGCCCAGTAACTGAGAGAGAGAGCTGTCGAGTTTCCAGTTGAAATGGCGTTTCACCTCCTGTGTTTTTTAGGCTAGTTCCGGCGACTGGATGATCGTTCTGGTTCCAAGTCCGAGTCGCTGGATCGGTCAACTGTGCCCGCAGTACAGTGCAACCGGTTTTCCGACCTAACTCCGTAACATCACTTTGCAACTTCCTCGCCGCCTGGTCCCCGACCAATCGTTGCGCCAAAACATCCAGTTCTTGGGTTTTACGTTGGTGCAGTTGCGCGTACTGAGGCCGCTTCGCGATGGCGTGTTCGGCTTCTTCGACAGCCAACTGCGATTCCTGCGTCTGCTGACGAGCCGCGATATATTCATCGGTCGCGGGCCAAACCACCACAAGCCCGGTCAAAATCGTGCCGATTATGACGACTTGTTTGCGTTTTTCGTAAACGAGAAAGCGGCGTAACAGCGGCTCAATCATTACTAGCCGTCCTTTCGATAATATCGTTACTTTCGACGTACTTACATTTTATATCGAAGCGAATTGCCGGTCCCTGCTGTAGCTGGACCGGTTGCTGGCCTTGAAGTGTAACGTCAGACAGCATCGGCAGTTTCTTTAGCTGCTCGACAAACCCGAAGACCATATCATCCGTTCTCCCCGGTCCCTGAATTGACACCCGGCCTTCGTCGTCGACGCGGAGCGACTCGAGCCACACGCCGTTTGGAGCACTCTGTCCGATGGCCGCAATCAACTTGTGGTAAGTCGGTTTCTCGACGCCGGCGATGATGGTTTCGACACATTTGATTTGCGCTGCGGAGACCTCCGATTCAAGCCGCATTCGTTCGACGCTTTCCTGATCAGCGGCGAGCACCGCGAGTGCTTCTTCGCTAGCCACGGCCTTTCCTTTCTCTAGGCTGGCGGCACCTTGAATTCCCACCGCAATCAGAAGCATGGCAGCAATTGGCCACGCGGCCTTAAGCAATGCAGGCGCGAGCGGTTCTTTCAAACGCGATCGATAGGTGTCCATCAAGTCTGGCAGACCTCGTTCGCTTGAAGGTCGATCTAACTGTTCTTGCTCGATGACAAGTGACCCAAGTGGCGCCACATAGTGCCCATTGAGAGTAAAACTGGCAGCGTACTCCGAGTCCGGTGACACAGTCTTCGGATCAAAGATCTCCGCACTTAAGTTGGAGCCAGCGAATTGACGGGCGACTTGTGGCAGGTCTTCTGGATTTCCGCAGAGCAATACCTCCGAGATATTGCCCGTTGCATACCGGAATTGTCGTGCGCAGTAACGCTGAATTCGGTCCAAATGTCGGCTGACGATTTCGCCGATGCGTTCCTTGGAGTCGATGCCGCCAGGTCGATAATCGAATAACAGTTGGCCCCGGTACGACACTCCCAAGTCGACACCACGTTCGTTAATATCGATCGCGATCACGGGGCGGTCGCGGTCTCTTCCCGTGCGTCCAACTGCGCGGCACATCGCAACCAGCGAATGCTCCACGAGTTCGACGACTAAGCCCGCATCTTGAATCGCGGTGACGACGTTATCGAGCGTTCCTTTGTTCGCAACGGTGAGCCACGTCTGAGAATGTTTGGCATCAATGGCTCGGGTACTTTCCGCGGTTGCCTTCTCACCTGCGCCTAGAAGCAAATACTGATTACTACGATCGCGCAAGTTACGCATTTCAGCGCGTAGTGACTCATTTTCACCGGCAGCAACGCGCGTCACACAGAGTTCGCTGCCCAGTGCCACGTAGGCGATCGCGCCTGCCAACTTCTCCTTTGCCACGAGCATGGTAAGCGCAGCGGTCAACTCGCGAACACCGTCCTCGCTTCGAAGCGACTCGGCTTCCTGGAGCCACGCGACGTGATGTCCACGAATCTCGCCAAGTTTATCGCCGTTTTGCTTGGCAACGACCAAGGTCAACTTCGATCGCTGAACCTCGATCGCTACTTTTATATTGGGCAGCTTTCGCTTGCTATTTTTCTTTCGAGTCATTGTTCGTCTCACTCACCTCTCGTGTTGCTCGAAGTGTTTAGCACCTCGTTCACCCACCCATCTTGATCGTAATTTCCAAGCGGCGAGTAAAGTTTCCGGAACGACCTTGCGCCGCAATGATAACTGTGCCGTTACCGCCTTCGGACAGATCCGCCATGTATTGACTGTTGCTGTCCGGTGCGTTCGTCCAAGGTACGTCGTACTTATCAATTCCAATCAGGTCATAATCCTGTTCGATGAATGCCAGCGCGTGCTGAATCCCCGATTCCGCGAGGTAGCGGGCGCGGTCATAGTCAACCGTGTTGCGAAGAGCCGTGAATTGCAAAGTTTGGGTGTCAAGAATCGTAATCACCAGCATCGTGCAGATCGTCATGACGAACAGCGCCATCATTAACGCCGCACCGCGACGTTTCTGGCGACAGGCAAGGGAGACGCATCGTTCTGGCGGCTGTCGATTCATGGCTACCAGCTCCTCACCCAGGCCCAAGACGTGACAATGCGTTGCCCGTTTGTTTCACGAGGAAGTTGAACCGTAACTTCAACTTGGATGCACTGAACGTCCGCAGGAACAACAGCGGGAGTCACTCCGTCTGCACGCATACCGCGAAACCGCAAACCTGTGACGTCTGTTGCCAGCAAGTTGTTGGGGGTCGTGACGCCATAGTTCACGCGATTCGTGTTGCTATCGTGGTCCCAAAGCAACGTATCACCATCGGGCATTATTACGCCGAGTCGTCCGGAGTTGTCATTCGCGGCGCTAACTTCCGTTATGCCCTCCGCCGCACGAATGGTGCGTACGATGTGCCGCAAGACGGAGTGAGCGGCTTCGATCCGCACATAATCGCCCTCATGTGCTTCCCAAGACGTCCGCCCAGAGCGAATCACAACGGAAACCGACGTCATCAGAAGCGCGAGCAGCGACGTGGCGATGATCAGCTCTAAAAGCGACATCGCACGTCGATTGCAAGACTTGTGAGTGTGTGATTTGCGCATGGATTCCGTTTAGCTCGCTTCAAGTTCGTAGGCGGTATTCTTCGCCACCTTGCAGACAAACGCGGCATTTCGCTCGCCGTTGTCCCACATCCCGTTGTTGTTGGCGTCTTCGTATGCGGTGGAGGTAATCCGCATGAGTCCTGATCCAAGCCCTTCATCAACTTTGGTGACTTGATAGCGGAGTCCGTTCGTGTTCGGAATCGCTCCCGATTCGGTTGTCGTGTCCCAGGAAGCTGCCGTACGCGCCATGTGCTCCTCCAGCTTGCTCATGCCGAACGTGGCGAGGATGTTGGCAGTTTCGGTTTCACGGCCAATTCGAATACTGTCGCGCATCAACTTGAGAGCGGGGACGAGCGTAATCGCCACGATCGTCGAGGCCGCGATCAATTCGAGCAGCGACTGGCCGTTTCGATTCAGATACTTATGCGTCTGGTTGCGGGTATTCATTGAGAGTTCCCATGAGATGTGACGAGCGCAAAGAGTTCGCCCAAGAAACTCTAGCTCATGAAACACGGACTAGAGGCGCGCTCAACGATTACACCGCACCCGAGCTAGGGTGAAACCTCGGCAACATTTACCGCACCAGTGATCGGCACGACGGTAATTCGCCAGTTGCGGCCTTCGCCTGTAAAGTCGACTTGATATGCCGCAGCCGCTTCGCCCTCGAAATTGAAATCCATTTCCGCTGCTGAGGCAAGGACTTGAACATCGGTGCCGAAGACAAAGGGCCCCTCGACTAAGGTCGTTCCGCCACCCGCACGACTCATGACACTGTACTGGCTGGCGGCATTCGGTGAGACCGCGTCGAACTGAAGAAAGTGGTTGTCGCCTGTCTTAATCGCGGCACGTTGCGCGCGAAGCATCGACAGTGAAATTCCGCGAGCTTCACCCTGGGCCCCAAAATTTGCAAATGCTGAACGACCAAATCGAGCGGTCCCGATCGCGGCAATGATACCCATCAGCGTAACTACCATGACAAGTTCCAGCAACGTCATGCCACGGCGTCGAAGTTTCACATTCATGTGGATGTCTCGTAACTTCAAGAAGCGAAGCAACGACGAGGGTCCCAATGATCGCGACACCTCGTCGTTGACTTAAGCCTTCGAGTTGTTGAACCGCATGGCACTTTACCTCGCGATTCAACTCGTATGTTCGACGACCTTACTTGCCCGCAACACGACCTGTCGCCGACGTATAGGTAAAGTCACCAGCTTTGCCGGTCTTCGGATTCGACGGAGTTCCGTCGGGGAAGTAGCGCTGTCCGCTCGGGTTCGTGGCGGTCCAAAGCACCGGCAATGAACCTGGGAACGAACCATTGTCAAAGTAGTAACGCTCCAACGCTCCGTTGATCTCCGAAACTGTTTGATCTTGTGCATTCTGCTTCGCAGTTGCCGAGGAAACGGCAATACGAGGAATCACAACCACGGCGATGATGCCGAGAATCGTGACGACGGCCAGAAGCTCGAGCAGCGAAAATCCGAGCGAGCGGCGTTTGGAAGTGTGGTTCTTACGGACCTTCATAACTGTAACCCTTTCGTAACATGACCCCATATTGAACAGTTTTTCAACAATACAGCTACAGCGATCGTCAAAGCACCCTGCGAGTCGCTGATTTATTCAAACATAGGTCACGAACAAGGTGCGCGCCCTACGTTTTCATGTTTTTCTTTAGAGCCTCTTAGTCCAATAAATCCGTGTGCGTATGACCGTTAACTGTCATGTTCGTTGTATTGAGTCGGTACGCACTTCCGTCCACCGGGCAAACGACTGCCCCATCGGGAAAATACTTGTTGTCCGCCATGATGTCGTTCAGACTTGCCGCCGGAGGTACGCCCTTATTTCGGAGCCACAACTCCGCCTGGACCTCGATCATGCCCTTGGTCGCGAAACAGGAGTTCGCTTTCGGTTTGTCACCGCTCGTTGCCAGCCGAGGAACGGCAATCATCGCGATGATGCCCATCAACGTCACAACGGCCAGAACTTCCATCAAGCTCAAGCCGCTCCGACGATACACGCCCCAAGGATTTGATTGCTTTTTCATCTTGTGCCTCCAAAGAGAGACCTCTCAGAGGAGAGATCATGGTGAGTTGCCGCTATTTCATTGCCCCGATCATGTCGAACATCGGTAAGTAGATCGCTAGGACCATTCCACCGATGCAAAATGCGAGTCCGGCGGTCATCGTCGGCTCGATTGCGCCCAGCATGACGTTCGTATAAGTTTCAACCTCGCGTCGCAGGTGCGCACGGATATGCACCGTTGTCTTGGACAGCGTCCCGGTCTTTTCGCCAACTACCACTAACTGTCTGACAACAGGCGGGAACAGATCCTCGTGCCGTCCGAGCTCGTCGCTGAAGCGTTCGCCGCGAGTCAAAGCAGAGTGCATCTCTTGAATGCTTTGTCGGATCGCGCGATTGTTGACTGCTTTCGAGCAGGATTCCAGCGCTTCGACGACCGTAAAACCGGCGTCCATGAGATTTCCCAGAACTTCCATGAATTGGAGCACGGCGATGTTCTTGAACCATTGTCCCAGCAAGGGAAGACGCAATAGCCAAGTATCCATCCACAGCCGCCCGGCAGTCTGACGTCGTATGCCTACGATCGCAGAAACCAATCCCACGATTGCCAGCAGCACCATCCAACCGTACTTGGTTCCAAATTCGCCGAGATGAATCAGCAACTGCGTGATGCCGGGCAGTTTGGCGCCCGATTCTTCATAAATCCCTTGAAACGTAGGGATCACGTAGAGCAGCATGAATGTGATCGCCCCCGAACCCGCCGTCACAAGAATACAGGGGTAGCTCAGCTTCTTGATAATGAGCCCCTTCAAGTTGTCTGCATGTTCAAGCTGGTGCATGATTCGGCCCATGGTGGCTGGAATCGTACCGCTGCGTTCTCCGATTCGGATCTGGCTGACCATCAATTCATGAAAGGAGTCGGGATAGCTCGCCAGCGCGTCGCTGAATGACTCGCCGTTTTCGACTCGCGTTTTGACGTCGTTCAGAATCACCGAGTATCGCTTGAGCGACTTCTCGGTAACGAGGGTTTCCAGCGACTTCGGCAAAGAAAGTCCGTTCTCAATGAGGATCGAGATATTTCGCAAGATGAAGATCATGTCTCGCTTCTTGATCTTCACTCCCTTGGCACTGCCGCCGCCGATCTTGATGTTCTGAAGTTTCTTCAGAAAGTCATCGCCACCTTGCTTTGCTGCGAAATTGGACATGATGTTTCTTCACTCGAACACTGGCTTTTGAAATCAGTTCAGTCACCGCAAAGTCATTAACTCGAAAGCTTGTAGTACACTTCTTCTACCGTGGTTCGGCCGCGAAGCGCTTGTTGGATTCCGGCTGGTGCAAGTTCCACCATCCCCTCCTTTAGCGCCAGTTCACGAAGCTTCGAGTGTGGCAAACCGGCTTCGATCGCTTTCTGGATCTCCGGCGAGATGATGAAGATCTCGTAAATCGGAATCCGTCCGGCGTACCCCGACCCCATGCACTTGCCACAACCTGCACCTTTATAGAACGTCGCATCGGCCGGAATCTTGATGTCTTGTCCTTCGAGCAGCGATGCCAACATGCGCGGATTTGGGACCGAAGGTTCTTTGCAGTGCGGGCAAAGCCCGCGCAACAGCCGCTGGGCGATTACTCCGAGCAACGCCCCGGCAATTTTGAAGTAATCCAATCCCAAGTCATTGAGCCGCGGTACTGCACCAATCGCATCATTCGTATGCAAAGTGCTGATCAAAAGGTGCCCGGTTAACGCCGCCTGAACACCGCTTACGGCCGTTTCGTGGTCGCGAATTTCCCCGATCATGATGACGTCCGGGTCCTGTCGCATCAGGTATTTCAACGCATTGCTGAATCCCATGCCATGTTCGCTGTCCGCTGCTACTTGGTTAATGCCGGGCAGCTTGAACTCGACTGGATCTTCGACGGTGGAAATGTTAGTGTTCGACGAATCGATGTTGGTTAACATCGTATACATCGTGGTTGTCTTGCCGGAGCCCGTCGGCCCCGTCATGATGATCATCCCGTGCGGCTTGTCGAGAAGATCTTTCACGATCTGGGTTTCACGCTCTTGCATGCCCAGCGCATCGAACGTGAAGACCTTGTTGCCCTCGTCAATCACACGCATGACGATTTTCTCGCCACCGACGACGGGAATGGCACTCACTCGAAAACTCGCCCGAGTCCCGTTTTCATCAATTGTCAGATTGCCGTCCTGCGGCTTGCGAGTCTCGGTGGTGTCCATGTCCGCCATCACTTTGATGCGTCCGATCACCGCGGCCTCGGTGTGGTTGGGAATCGTCATCACTTGACTCAATTGGCCATCAACACGATAGCGGACGCGCATTTGTGGGGCATGTGGCTCAAGATGAATGTCGCTGGCCCCCGAGTTGACCGCACCCATGAGGATCGACCGGACAAGCCTGACAACAGGAGCGTCTTTATCCTCTTTGACGGCAACGACTTCCTTCTTCCCAGCCTTCTTCGCCTCTTCCAACTCCTGAATCTTGATGTCGACAATCGTCTGACGTGCGGCAACACGCTCATCAAAACCCCGGTCCAATGTTGCGATTACATCTCGACGTAACGCAACGATCGGGTCGACTTGATACCCCGAAATCAACTCCGCTTCGGAAATTGCATTCATGTCGTCTGGCGCAACCATTGCCAGCGTCATGACGCCTCCTTTAACGGCGATGGGCGCCATCAGACGCTGACGCCCCAAGGCCTCGGGGATCAGACAAACGACCTGCGGATTGATCGTCTCGGGAGCCATCTCGCGGTAGGGCACGTCGAACTGTTGCGCCAGCGCCGCACCGAGTTGGTCGTTTGTAATTTGCCCGCGAGCAACTAGCATCTCGCCTAGCATTCCTCGAGCACCCTGCGCCGAAAGTGCCGCTTGTAGCTGCTCCTCCGTGATCGCTCCTTGAGCTACGAGTATGTCACCTAGACGGCCTGCCATGAGTCCAACCTCCGCGTTTCCGCGAGCGTCGTTGTTAAAACTTCAACGGTAAACTTCTTCGAGTGAAAAGAGCCTTTAGTCGGCGTTGACGGCACGAGCAACCGCAGGTGCCGCTTCCTTCACCTTTGCCGAACGATCCCGAACCGGAAGGTCTGCGAGCAACTTGCTTACTTTGTCTTCCAGAACTTCTGGATGAAACGGCACGACAATGAAGTCGCGCGCGCCGACGTTGTACGCTGCTTGCACGCGCGACAAGTCTGCGTCGATCGACATCACGAGTATTCGCAGTTGGCTTGTTTCTTCATCCGTCGTTAGCCGCTCGATGAATCCCATGCCGTCCAAACCCGGGAGCACGAGATCGGTGATCACCAGATCCGGGAGGGATTCCGTAATCTTTGCAAACGCCGCTTCGGCGGAGTCGACACAAGTGACACGATACCCGAGGAGTTCCAGGCGAAACGCGGTCACTTCCGACACAACTTGCTCGGGCTCAACTAAGAGCACTTGCCTTTCGACAGTCTTCATTGCAGGGGCATCCCTCGAAACGAAAAAGACCTTTACCACCGGTGCTGCGTACTGGGCCCAGACGCGAATGCGAATGTTGCCAATAGGGAACAGTGAAACGTAGCTTGTGGTAAACCGGAGTCAAAATGGCAGCGCGAGATCCTGGGAACTTGCCGAACAGTCGTCATGAACCGCGGTACCGTTACCACCCGAAGGACACGCTGCGATCGATACTGCGCGGCCGGTCGTTCCTGCGACTCGCGAGATCGTCGGACTACGTGCTCTTCCGCAAGGAAGCACCAGTCGCATACGCCATAGTCACGCACGGCGATCAGCGAATTTGTGAACTAGGCTTGCAGTGACCGCAAATGAGGATCGCGCCAAGCCGGGTCTGACGAAGTCTGTTTGGGACGACCACTCAAAATTGCCCACCCCACTCAGAATGATTTAGCGAGAAATAAGATGCGTTCTAAAACCAAGACGATCATCTGTCTAACATTGACGCTGCTGTTGCTCGGATGCTCCCAAGGCGATGTTGCCAAAGAGAGTGATCACTCTACCGAGTCCATTGTTGGGGCCATCGCTCCGAATCATGATCTTGGTCAGCACGGACTGCTTCCTCGACTACCCCATGAACCAGGCATCGATCAACAGCTTGATGTACCTCCCGGCTTTCAGCCGCCCGCTATCGACAAGGCTGGGGCCGCCGCGTTTTCCTTCGGCGAAGAAGGGGTGCAAGTAGTCGACGATATACACCATATGAACATCTTTCCCCTCGGTGATCCCGGTATTGATGAACCACTAATACCGGAAATCCCGGAATTGCCGCAAGAGGTCGACGTCCTCCCCGAGCAAACATGGATTCCCGGTCTGGATGCAGACTCTCACAGTGAGCAACCTAAACTCCTCAGCCCAGCGTTGCCAAACGGTCAAGTTCCTAATTTGCGGCTACGCGGCCCGGATCTCAACCGCGCCGCCGAGTTACCGAATACTCCAAGTGGCAGTCGCGGCTCCCAGCCGGCAACCTTGGAACAATCGTAGGGGTGACTACCCAGTCTTCGGTCATCAATGTGTAGAGGCGGAATAATCAACGCAAAGTGTTGTCCCGCCCCGCTTCGAGCGAATACGAGGCAAGTATGAAAGCGGCGTACGTTCAAATCAGGATTGTGCTCTTGGCGACGGCTTTAATCGGCTGCTCGAGTTCCACGCCGGTCGATGTATCGGATGCGTCGGGAATCGAGTCGTTTGCCGCGACTACCATTACACCTGGACCAGCAGTGCTCCCCGAAACAACCGCTGAGATTCAAGCGTCGCCAGCATCGGGCCCAAGTCCGAACGGAAAGTCGGCGGCGCCGCAAGTTGCACCATTTCGAAATCCCTTCGCTCCGCCAAAAGACCCGCCGCCTGAGCCGATTGAAGAGGAGCCACAACCGAAAGAAGAACCGGAAGTCGAGCCGGAACCAGAATCGACTCCCGAACCTGTTCAGAGTGAGCGACCGCTCAGAACGCCTCCTTCGGTACGGCTGCTGGGGTTCACCAATGTGGGTGAGCCGAAAGTGCTGATTTCACAGGGCGATGAGCTGCGAGCACTGGCGATTGGCGAGACTTTTGCCGAATTGAAAATCCTCAAAATCGACGCTCCTGATGTCACCATGGAGTTCGACGAACGAGAAATCAAATTGAGTCTGTTTGATCAAGCATGGCAGCACGAGGGCTCGTCAAGTTCGACCGCCGTCAACGCACGCAGCAGCCGTCCAACCCCCGCGCGGCCCAGCGCGACCCCGGGGACTCGCATTTCCCAGGGAAGTACCCCGGCGAGTGGGCCGAATCCTGCGGCGCCGGGAATACCAGGATTCGGTCCCAACGACGGTCAGGCACCGGGATTCCATCCTCCGGGAACACCCGGAGCCGCGATTAATTCTGGCGGTGCGGGCGTGGACCTGCCCGGGATGCCAGGAGTCAGTCCTGGCAGTGCGGGGCCTGTTGGAGGCGGCATTCCCGGCGGTGGACTACCAGGCGGTGGCTTGCCGAGTATTGACCTTCCCGATGGCGGCGGCGGTTTACCGAGTCTTGGTGTTGGTAGTCTGCCGAACGGACCAAGTGTCGACTAACGCAGAGATCGCGGCACATCAGCCGAAACTTTGCAACCGGCCAAGCAACCGCTAATGCGAGTCTGCGTTGTCCTGTCGACTTCGTTCGGACTTCACCTACCGCGACGAAGCAACCTCGTCTCTACGATGCAGATATATAAAACTCTTGCCAAGTCGCCCGTTGTAGTTTCCTGCGGAGACCTTAACGAGACCAGGCGTGTCGAGGCAGGCATCGATCGCGTTGTAGGTCGCTTCAGCCACCGTAGCGAGGTCGCGTCCGTTGATAATGATTTCCATAATCGAACGCACGCCTTCCGGTACTCCCGAAGCTTCGCCAAGTTGCTGCTTTAGCGTCGGGCAAAACTTGTCATAAGTACTCGCGAAGAGAAACTTATACTTGCTGCCTGCTTTGGAAGCGCTTGCCGCGACGCCACCAGGAAAAGTCGTGATGACTCCGGGCGTCGCATCTACCGCGTGTGCAGCGGCTTCGGCAGCTTCGATCGCTGCCTCCTCGCTCGCACCCATAAACCACAAGTTGCCACCCATAATCCCGTCCGCGTAACCAAAACGCCGGTCGATCGTAAACTCGCCGCCCATCGTCGGCAGCACCCACATGTCACGACCGTTACGTTGCTCGACCTTCTCGTATCCATCGCCGAAGTACGCAATCTTCCTGCCGAGCTTGAAGTAGTCGTCCGATGCGAGCAGGTTAAAGCAGGCGGTTGTCGGGCACGTCAAGACGTTCTGACTAATGCGAGTCAGCATCGCCTTTTCCAAGGCCCGAACTCGATCCTTACGAAACCGCGGGACGTGAAATTGAACGACTGCACCGGGGCGACCGTCCGGAGTATCCAAGCTGCCGTCGCCACCCGGACCGACAAACCGATCAACTCCCGCTTCACAATCACACATGATCGTGCTTGAAGCATTTCCCGTTGCTGCGTTCACGGCGTACTCTAACCACTTGTGATCGCGAGCCGTAATCAATACTTCGGAGTACAGGCTCTTAAAGGCTTCGGCGTAGGTGTCTTCGACAATACTCATCGTGTTTTCATCCTTGTTCATTGGACATTCGACTTACGGCCATTCAACGTCGCCCACGTCCAACGTAAACCGTCTTTTCTGTCACAACTTTGTCCATGAAAACATCATGTTCCTCGACGGGAATCTCCTCGAACATCTGGCACTCAAATGCCAAGGCGACCAGTGGCGTGTCGGGCCGAGCGTGTTCAAGCAGCTTGTCATAGTAGCCCTTGCCGTGTCCCGTTCGTGCGCCCCGAGAATCAAATGCAACGCCTGGCACCATGATTAGATCCAGTTCGTCGACTTCCACGCGTTTCTCGAGCACCGTTCGCAACTCTTGCTTTGGCTCCAGAATTCGATACATCCCAAGTTCCAGCTCGTCCATATCCTCAAGCAGGAACAGCTCCAATTCGCCATCAACACAATAGGGCACAACGATTCGCTTGCCGCCTGCCAAGGCAGTGCCAAGGTCCTGACGCGTGCGAACCTCAGCACGCACATCAACATAGAACATCACCGTTTGGGCTGCGGCATACTCGGGCAAAGCCATGAACCGAGCGACGATTTCTCGGCTCAACTCGTCTTTGTTTTCTTGTGCCTTGCGATTAGCGTGTGCTTGTTCGCGAATCTGTTGCTTGCGTTCAAAGAGTTCAGCGACTTGCTCCGAGGGCATGACGGTTCCTTCCAAAAGCGGCAGGGGACGGCTGGAGACGGGGCGACTTTCAATCGTACGGATGCTATCGTATCAAATCGACGCTAGCTGACAATCCGAAACGAGAATACACCATGGACCCAACGCTGCCGACCAACGATTTGTCACGACGAACCTTTCTCGCGGGTACCGCAGGAGCGGCGGTATGGGCCCTCTCCCCGCTCGCCAAAGCTGCCAACTCGGCACCAGCCAACAAGGTTTGCGCGTTCGTCAAATTTGTTCAGTCGCTCAGCTACGACGAGCTGGCTGAGCAAATTGCCGAGGCAGGATTCGACGGCATTGAAGCGACGATTCGTGACAAAGGCCAGGTCGTACCGGAACAAGCCGTCGACGAGTTGCCAAAGTTGGTCGAGGCGTTGAAAAAGCATGATCTCGAAGTCAATGTTATGGCTTCGAATGTGAACCGAGTCGACCAACCGCACACCGAGAGCGTTCTCCGTACCGCAGCCGCGTTGGGCATTCCGCGCTATCGCATGGAGTACTACCGCTACGATCTGAAGCGTTCCGTCACCGATCAGCTGCGAGAGTTACGCCCCGTGGTAAAGGACCTCGCCGCTATGAACCGCGAGTTAGGAATCAGGGGCGTCTATCAGAATCATTCGGGGGCGTACGCCGTCGGCGCAACGATCTGGGACTTACACGAACTGTTCCGCGACTACTCAACCGATGAATTTGGCATTGCCTTCGACATTCGTCATGCGACGGTTGAGGCGGGCCTCTCTTGGCCTGTGCTTTTCAACGTCGCGACACCTCACCTCGGAGCCGTCTACATTAAGGACTTCGTGTGGGACGGGAAGAAGCCAGAGAATGTTCCTCTTGGCGCCGGGCGAGTCGATAGGAATTTCATCGCGCTACTTCGGAAGACAAATTTCGCGGGTCCAATTTCCCTGCATGTCGAGTACTTGCCCAAAGCCGGAGTGGTTGAGAATCTTGCTGCGATGAAGAGAGACTTGGCGACCCTCAAAACTTGGCTGACAGAAGCTTAATCAACGCGTGAGCAGCTCGACCCGTCGCCCGGCGCATTGAAACGCCGGGACGGCCCTCAGATGTTTCAGGAACCCCATCATGAAAATGTTTATCAATGGCGACTGGGTCGACCGCGACGATAAGATCGAAGTTTTAAACCCGTTCGATGGCAGTCTCGTAGATACGGTGCCCAAAGCTTCCGCCGAAGATGTCGAGGCAGCGATCATCGGCGCCGTTCGTGGTGCCGCGGTTATGCGGAGTCTGCCAGCTTACGAGCGATTTCAGATCCTTCGGCGCGCGGCGGATTTGATGGTCGAACGACAGTCGGATCTGGGCCGTACGATCAGTCTTGAAGAAGGCAAGGTTCTAAGCGAAGGAGTCTTCGAGGCTAGCCGATCCGCGATCACGATGGAAACGTCGGCTGAGGAGGCAAAACGCCTGACCGGAGAAGTCCTGCCACTTGATGGCGCGCCGGGAGCCCATGGAAAGCTTGGCTTCACGTTGCGAGTCCCCTGCGGCGTCGTCGCAGCGATCACGCCGTTTAACTTTCCGCTGAATCTCGTGTGCCACAAAGTTGGCCCGGCGTTGGCTGCGGGCAACTCGATCATTGTCAAACCAGCCAGCGACACACCGCTGTCCGCGTTAAAGTTGGTAGAGATTCTTCTTGAGGCCGGATTGCCGCCTCTCGCAATAAGTTGCATCACCGGTTCCGGCACAACTGTGGGCAATGCGCTTTGCCGCGATGAGCGGATTCGCAAGATCAGCTTCACGGGCAGCGCTGATGTCGGACGCCAAATCTGCCAGGTCGCTGGCCTTAAGAGAGTCACGATGGAGTTAGGCTCGAACAGTCCGCTGATCGTGATGCAAGACGCTGATCTAGCCAAGGTTGTTGAAGCCACTGCGGCCAGCGGTTTCGCCAACGCCGGCCAAGTTTGCATCTCGACGCAACGCGTGATCGCGATTGACAAGATCTATGACGACTTCCTAGATGCGCTCCGGCCTCGCATCGAAGCCATCGCTGCGGGCGACCAGCTCAGCGAAGGAATTAAGATGGGGCCGATGGTTCGCGAAAGCGATGCCGATCGTGTTAGCAAGAGCATTGACGAGGCGGTCTCGCAGGGTGCCCGTCTTGTCTGCGGCGGCGCACGCAACGGAGCCGTCATCACGCCAGCAGTCCTGGCGGATGTTCGTCCCAACATGCGAATCAGTCGCGACGAGTTATTTGGCCCGGCCGTCGGGGTGACCCGCGCGTCGAACGTCGATGAAGCAATAGCCCTGGCCAATGATAGCCGCTTCGGCCTGAGTGCGGGGATCTTTACGCAAGACATCGACACGGTCGTAAAATTCGCGAAGCAAGTCGATAGCGGCAACATTCAAATCAACTGGGGACCAATGTGGCGAGCGGACCTCATGCCCTACGGCGGTCTCAAAGAAAGTGGAATGGGAAAAGAAGGCCCAAAGTACGCGATTGAAGAAATGACCGAAATGAAGACGGTTGTGATTCACTCGTCGTAAGGCGTGTATCACATGTTATCCGTCCAGTTGCCAAGGCATTCGGTACTCGCCGACACTGAGGAGTTGGTTTGCCTCTTCATCTTCGACGAAAGCTTCCTGATCTGAATCCCAGTTCAGCGCCCGCCCAAGTGCTTGCGAAACATAACCGAGGTGTCCCGGCGTGATGCTGCGGTGGGCTGTTTCCGCGGGGGCGATACATTCTTTCCGTAAGCGAACGCAATCGAGGAAATTGCGAACATGATTGTCGGAGTGATACACCTTTTTGGGTCCACAATCAAAGTCGAGTGACGCGATACGTGCGTCGGACGTTTCAAGTTTACCGCGTCGGACGTAGATCCAACCTTCGTCGCCGATGATCTTGGAACCGATGGGATGTCGATTGGCAATCGAAGTTGACACACCGCTCGCATATTCGCATTGAATTTCGTAATGATGAGGTGTGTTGTAGATCGAGGTATCGGGAAACGTCCAGCCTACGGCAGAAATCTTTGTAGGGCCGCTGCGATCCATCCCTAGGGCCCAGTGAGTAATATCGTTGTGGTGGCCAATCCAGTCCATCAGCACTCCGCCCCCGTATGCCCGGTGGCCGCGCCACCAACGATGGTGCCTCGCTCGCATATACGGCAGCACAGGAGCGGGACCACACCACATGTCATAGTCGATGGATGTAGGTGGCTGTTGGACAGTCGTGTCGCCTTGCGGCTTGTCGTAGCCCGGGGGCAAGCCAACTTCGACTCGCTGAACCTTGCCAATGTGACCGTTAATGACAAGCTCAACGGCGTGGCGAAAGATCGGATCGGATCGCTGCTGCGAACCAGTTTGAAATACCGCCTGACGACTAGCCACCTCTCGATAGACAGCTTGTCCTTCATGAAAAAAGTGGGTCACCGGCTTTTCGCAATAAACATCCTTGCCGGCTCGTAGTGCGGTCAAAGTACATAGAGCATGCCAGTGATCCGGTGTGGCAACAACAATCGCGTCAATCTCCGGTTGCGAGCACACTTCGCGAAAGTCGCCATAGACCTTTACTCCACGACTTACGGTACCGGACTTGTCGCGGGCATAGTGCCGGTCAACTGCCTGCTGTGCCGGCTCACGCCCAAACGTCTTGCCCTTCCCCCAAGGATTGTCCCGATAGTGCAGTGAGTCGACATCACACACCGCAACAATCTGTGCGTCCGCGTGGCCGAGAAACTCGTCGAGCAGGTTGAATCCCCGTGACCCGAGCCCCACGACACCGAGGTTGATCCGATCGTTAGCAGCAGCCCGTGTTCGGTTTCCAAGCGATGTCGACGAGACGATCGTCGCAGCCGCCGCGCTGGCAAGGAATTGACGGCGATCAACAGGTCGAGATTCTGACATGACACACCTTGTTGCAAGACGAGTGAGAAGCGGCGAAGTCTGCGAAGTCACCGAAACTTACGGACGCTCTCGATGACGACGACTGCTTGCCATCATAGCCTTTGGAACCCTTGGAAGCGAACCAGGAACCGCTGGCCGCGGGGTCGCACCTGCACAGCCACTAACTTTTCATAAAAGAGGCACACACACCGACAACTTAGGAACGCGGGAAAAACAACTTCGCTATATCTTCTGCTAATCATCCCACGGAGTGTGATGGCTACTTTGGTTTCGCCGAAGTTATTTTTCCCGTGTTCCTTAGGTGTAATTGAGCATTAGCCAAACACGTCGTAAAGCGGTTGGCCTTCGCTCACGCGAAACGAGAATCCATCAGGTCCATATCGCGTTTCCGGTGGAATGCCTAGGGCGTGAAAAAGTGTCGCTGCAAAGTCTGCGTGAGAAACCGTACGGCCGGACGCGACATAGCCGCCATCTCTGTCGGACGCGCCATAAACGGTTCCACCGCGAATGCCGCCGCCAGCGAGTAACGCCGTATACGCGTGCGGCCAATGCCCGCGTCCTCGGCCCTCGCCCTCAAACTTGGGCGTCCGCCCGAACTCCCCGACGACGGCCACTAGCGTCTCGTCGAGCATCCCGGTTTGCGACAGGTCGTCGATCAGCGCCGAGAGGGCTTGGTCGAGCCGAGGGAATGCCCATTGCATTCCATAAGGTCCATTACCGAACATCGTTTCACCGGCAGAGTAGTAGCTGTCGTGCGTATCCCAAACCTGGGTGACCGTCGGTTCCGTTTCGCCCGGAGCGAGCCCCGGCCAACCGGTCACCGTCACCAACCGCACTCCTGCTTGAATCAGGCGGCGCGCCATGAGCGTGTACTGTCCAAGTGGATGTCTGCCGTACTTGTTGCGTAGCGATTCTGGTTCATAGCGTAAATCAAATGCTTGACGAGCGTCGTGCCCGGTGACCAAATCGCGGGCTCTTTCGTAAAAAGTTCGGTAGGACTCGCCCACAGTTGTCTCCGACAGAGGGACTCCCGACGGCTGAATACTGCCAAGTAAATCGAGCCGCTCTTGCATGCGGAGCCGGTCGATCCCTTCCGGTGGATCGAACTCTCGCACACGAAAATCGGGAACGGACGGATTATCTAATTCGTACCCAATGCGAACCGGAGCATGAGCTTGACCAACGCGGTTCAGACCATTGTTGTACCGGGGAACTTTGTTGGTACCCGTCTTCATGTTATGCAACCATACATGAGACGGCATATTCGCATCAGTCGGACGGAACTTCGAAACGAGCGAGCCGATAAAGGGCGAATCGTTCGTGGGAGATCCGTCCGGCTGACCACTGAGCATTGTGTGCGCGGCCGTGACGTGGACAGAGTCGCTGTGGCTCATCGAACGAACCAGACAATACTGCTCGGTTCGTTTCGCCATTTCGGGAAACATGTCCGTCAGAAACACGCCGGGCGTCGCCGTCGCGATCGGTTGGTAGGGCCCGCGAATCTCTTCCGCTGCGGCGGGCTTGGGATCCCACGTATCGATGTGACTTGGGCCACCACTCAACACGATGAAAATGCAAGACCTAGCCCGTGCGGTCGTGGGCGCAGACGCCTGGAGAAGCCGCGGCAACGTCAAGCCGAACACTCCCGCCGCGCCAACTTGAATCAGCTGGCGGCGACTCACGCGTGGTAATTCCCAGAACGTACTCATGGTGCAAGCATTCTCGACTCGTCGCGCAACTGAAACGATGCCGGGCACCAAAATCGTGCTGGCACGCAACGTAACAGCCTAATTCTGTCTGGATTAAGGCCACTGTGCAACGGGCGAGCGACCAAGTTCTGGCTGCTAGCTATGGATCGGGCAAATCAATCTAGGAGCGTTTTTTGATTCGACCTAGAATCCCGCGCCGCATTTCCTCAGTTTCATCTCACTCGTTCTTCCGAAGGTCGGCGAGGTTTCTTATGTCTAGACGTCGCTTCGATTCGCCTCATCGAGCACCACTGCAACGGGCAGGTACGTACCAATCCAAATCAAGAAAGTCCGTCGTCTTCGGACTCGGAATCGCAGTCTGCGCACTGGCTTGGTTCGCGCCGGCAATCATCGTCAAGAGTCCCTTGAGACATTCGATTCT
The DNA here is from genome assembly GCA_020638995.1 of Planctomycetaceae bacterium. Lineage (GTDB taxonomy): Bacteria > Planctomycetota > Planctomycetia > Pirellulales > Pirellulaceae. Next base: position 208,193 of record JACKHM010000004.1, on the reverse strand, counting down.
GTCGTCGGTAACCAGCGACTTACAAGGAACGATTGCGATCGAGTCGATATCAGCCGGTTGGTTGTCGACACTCCGCGCGGACAACATTGTCGTCTTCGACGCACAAGGTGACCGATTGCTGGAGGTAAGTGAGATTCAGCTGGACAAGAATCTGATCTCGCTGCTCCAAAACCTATCCGATCTCGGAACAATTCGCATCGAGCAGCCGATCGTGAACCTGATTGTGCGACCCGACGGCAGTAACCTTGAAGACGCATTTGCAAAGTGGCTTGCGCCTTCTGACAAGCCCTCCAACATACACTGCAATATCGAGATTGCTGACGGCGTCGTACAGGTAACTGACACCTCAACGGGCTCGCAGTGGAATACGATCAAGACGAACGCCGCCATCAACATGCCAGCAGACGCCGCCAGTCCGTTGACGTTGCATGTTGATTCACTGCTGAATCTCTCGGACGCCACTAGTGGCAAAGTCTTTGCGGATTTGCTTCTTCCGGGTGCCGAGGCAACCGGCAGTCAAGGAACCTTAACGGTTAAGGTATCCGCGATTCCACTGGAAATTGCGGGGCCCGCCTTACAACGCTTTGCGCCGGGGACGATCGCTTCCGGAATTCTTGACGGTGACCTGGCGGTAACGTGGGGCAGCGCGGACGCTTCGCTGCGGATCGAGCGATTGGCGACGCAAAACCTTCGCCTTACCTCGCCGCAGTGGCTAGGGACGGACCAGATCGCGGTGGATTCGCTCCGCACGAGTGGAGAAGTGACGCAGCGTGGAAACACTTGGCAGGTAAAGCAATTCTCAATTCAATCCGATCTCGGCCAGCTGACCGCCGACGGCACAGCAACTACCAGTACGACGGATGGCATGAGCGCGGTGGCGGCGGCAATGGAGACTTTGCGATATAGCAACCTGCACGTTGACGGACAGATCGATCTCGCGCGGGTCGCACGGATGCTGCCAAAGACCTTGAAAGTTCGGGAGGGAACACAGATCTCGACGGGGGAGATCACGCTTGCTCTGGAAAGTACGGTCGATACGTCCGGGCCGCGGTGGAACGGGCATTTTAAAGCCAAGAATCTGTCAGCCACGCACGAGGGGCGACATCTCACGTGGGACCAGCCAATCGGCTTGACCGTGGCCGCACACGATTCAAACGGAGTCATCACCCTTGACCAGCTGACGTGCGAATCGAGCTTTTTGTCGTTGGTCGCCTCGGGCACAACAGAACAAGGTGATGCGACATTGCGAGGCGATCTTTCGACGTTTGCTGCGGAGGCGAGCCAATTCGTTGATCTCGGCGACATGCGTCTTGGAGGTCGCCTGGACGGAAAAGTCAGCTGGCAACAAGAGCGTGATCGAAAAGTTCGACTGACCGCTTCTGCCAACGCAGAGCAATTCGAACTTGTTTCGTCGACGCGTCCCCCGTGGCGCGAAGATCGGCTGACCGTATCGCTTTCCGGCATCGGTGGCATCTTCGGAGATGAGCCGCGATCGATCGACCAAGGCGAGCTTCGCGTTCAATCCGGGCAAGACCAACTTCACTTGACGCTCCCTCCTGCGCCCGCCGGAATTCTGCGAGAAACTGCATTTCCGGTTCAACTGCGGTTAGTTGGTGAAGTGCGAAACTGGGTGGCAAGGCTACAACCTCTGTTCGTCTTGCCTAACTGGGACCTCGACGGGCTGATTGATTTGAATGTTGGAGCAAGCGTCGCTGCTGACCAGGTTTCGATTGATGGGGCGCATATCGAATTGGTCAGCTTCCGAGCGACAAATGGAAGTGTCTTTATTAACGAACCCATCCTCAAGGTCGACACGAAAGGAGTGTTCGATCGGACCAACTCCGCTTTCGTTTCACCCGACACAACCATCGCGAGTTCTTCGATCGCGCTACGCGCAGCGAACCTCGAACTTCGTGCGGCTGCAACCGGCACGCAGATCGCGGGAGACGCTGATTATCGTGGTGATGTAAGCAAGTTGGCAAACATCTTCAACAACCCCTCACAACCGGCGCCGCGCCAACTCAGCGGACAAGCCACCGGCCATGCCACACTTCGTCACGATGGTGACATCACTTCGTGCGAACTGTCGACGGACGTTAGCGACTTTGCCTACGCAACCCCTGTAAAACAGATGACAGGACCCGCAGTGACGGTCGCTCAATCTGGTGCGAGTCGCTGGAATACAATCTGGCAGGAACCGAAAATCAAACTCGCAGCGTCAGCGACTTATGACAGCAGCCAAAACATCGTCGAGATCTCGCGTATCGAAGCCGCCGGAGATACGATCAGCTTCGCGGCGCGTGGCAGGATGGCGGAGCTATCGACGCGGTGTCTGACGGAACTGGATGGTCAGATTGCCTACGATCTGCAAAAAGTGAGTTCCCGCTTCCACAATCAACTCGGAAGTGACTTTCAGATCGCAGGTCGAGACACCCGTCCCTTCAGCTTCCGTGGGCCGCTGCTAAGCAGCAGAGCCGTCGCAAATGCAAACCAGTTGTATCCGGTGTCCTCGAATTCCGAAGAACGACATGACGTTGCTTCCGTCGAGTCAGCCATCACGTTGATGCTCGCGCAAGCGAGTCTCGGTTGGAGCGGCGCTTCCGTTCAGGGTGTCACAATCGGTGAGGGCGAAATCGACGCAAAGCTATCGAACGGCAAAGTGGAATTCGCGCCGATCGATCTGTCCGTCAGTGATGGACGAGTCCGTCTCGCTCCGACTGTGCTACTCGATCGCTCGCCGATGATTCTCACGCTGCCGGCAGGCCCTGTTGCGGAGCACGTTCGAATCTCACCACAAATGTGTACGACGTGGTTCAAGTACCTTGCACCACTTGTTGCAGACGCCACAGCCGCACAGGGAACATTTTCCGTAGCCTTGGACCGAACGGTCGTCCCGCTTGACGCACCATCCGCCGGAGAACTCGAAGGAATTTTGGAGATTCATACCGCCCAGATTGGTCCTGGACCCTTGTCACAGCAACTTCTCCTACTGGCCGCACAAATTAAGGCGATAGCAGACGGAAATCTGCTTGCGGCACCGACAACGCCAACTGAGCGTTGGCTTGATCTTCCGCAACAACGCATCGCGTTTCGAATGGCGGAGAATCGCGTATACCACGAAGGGTTGCAAATGGCGGTGAAGGACGTCGTGATCAGAACCAGTGGTTCGGTCGGAACGGATCAGTCGATTTCGATTGTCGCAGAAGTTCCCGTTCGCGATGAATGGCTCTCGAGAAATCAGTACCTCGCGGCACTTCGCGGACAAACCATCAAGGTGCCGATCCATGGATCGCTCACCAGCCCCAAGCTCGATCAAAACGCGCTGAGCCAGATTACCCAACAGGCGGTCAGCGGAGCCGCAAATCGCTACATTCAAGGTGGCGTCAACCAACTCGACAGCGAATTGAACAAGCAGCTAAATCGCGGGCTCGAAAAACTCTTCGGGACACCTCGCTAGGAACAAGCAGACTTACAAGCCGCGTTTGTATCGCTTCGGTCGGCGCTTCAGCGCAGACGATGGGGGTGGCGGAGCCTTTTCTTTGGGAGTCGCAGCCTCCTCGATCACCGGCGCGGAACCTTTGAAGCCTTCGATCTCATCCCGGGTAAGCAACATATTGATTCGTTCTTCGATACGCGTGAGCTGAGGCCCTTCGTCCGAGCACACGAAGCTAAATGCAACTCCTTCGCGTCCCATTCGACCTGTCCGACCAACGCGATGGACATAATCATCGCAAAACGCGGGAAGATCGAAGTTGATGATGTGCGAAACCGTCGAGACGTCGATGCCGCGCCCAACGACGTCGGTGGCAACAAGCACCCGCAATTTGCCGTCCCGGAAGCTGCGCATGACGCGGTCTCGAGCACCTTGAGCCAAATCGCCGTGAATGCAACCGACTTCCTTGTCGTGCTTCGACAGTTTGCGCATCAATCGGTCGACACCTCGTTTGGTACGACAGAAAACGATCGCTTGCCTCGGATTCTCTCTTTCGAGCAAACGCACTAGCAGATCGAACTTCCGGTCCTGATCAACGGTAAAATAGAACTGTTCGATCGTCTCGACAGCAATATCACCAGAAGAGAAGTCAAGCGTCACTGGCTCGTACATGTAACGCTGGGCGAGCCGGAGAATGGCGGGAGGTACGGTCGCGCTCAACAGCAAAGTTTGGCGATCTTCCGGACACTTGCGGAGAATTCGTTCGATATCCGGGCGGAAGCCAATATCCAGCATACGATCTGCCTCGTCGAGTACGACGCACCATATGTCACGCAGCTTGAGTGTTCCACGAGCAATATGATCAAGCACTCGACCCGGCGTCCCGACCACGACCTGGGCACCTTCTTTTAGTTTCTCGATCTGCCCTCGAATCGGCTTCCCGCCGTAGAGAGCGACACAATTGATCCTCCTTGTAGCCGATAACTTGACGACTTCATCACGAACTTGCACCGCTAACTCGCGAGTGGGTACAAGGATCAGTGCCTGCGTATCGGGAGCTTCCCGCTTGGGAAGAAGGTCTTCAAGTATCGGAATGACAAAGGAGGCGGTTTTGCCGGTGCCCGTACGAGCCTGGCCGATCACATCAACACCGTCTAAAGCCGCAGGGATGACGCCAGCTTGCACCGGCGTGGGAGCTTCGTAGTTGGCCTGACGCAGAGCTTTGAGCATCTGGCTAGACAAGTCCATATCTTCAAAGCGTTCTGGTTTGGCCTCGGCCTTGTTTGGCATGATCGTCCGTGCATGTAGATGGTTCGACAGCGTAAACTGTGCCGTAACCTTAGCTGTAGCCGTAAGTTTCGTCAACGCCGTGAAGAGTGAACATCGGCAAACGGCGCATAAACTAGGCCGACGCATCCACGGATTAAGGTTGCGTCGGCCCTAGTACAGTTCTCGGCGAGCGACTACTTCTTCGAAGCAGTTGCCTTGGTGGCGGGCTTCGCAGCGGTCGCCTTGGCTTTTGGCGAACGCTTGGCCGCTGGCTTCGCAGCAGGCTTAGCCTTTGCTACAGCACCCTTCTTCTTTGGCGACTGCTTTGCGGTCGCCTTGGCAGCCGTCGTCTTCGGCGTTGCCGATTTGGCAGCGGCCTTGGTCGTCGCTGTGCGCTTCTTTGGCGAGCGAGTCGCAGTTGCCTTAGGGGCGGACGTCTTCGTTGCAGTTTGCTTGGTTGCCATTCAATTGGCTCCTGATGTCGGGCGTCTGTTTCCTTGACTCGTCACTCCCTGGCACCCGACAAGGAGCAACTCCGTATCTCTCGTAAAGTGGACCACCACTTTACGTCCATCCATAAATGCTAAAGGTGAATCAAGAGGACACAGCGGTCAGGCTTATTCATTTGACCGCTGTCGGCCACCTGCTTTGACTCACCCAAGTTCGCGCATTGAACACATTTACCCGAGCTCCGTCAAGGTGAATTGCTGTCGAGTCTATCATCGACGGCAGTGCTTCTGACGGCAACGATCGCAGTCTTTGATCGTATCATCGACCATCGAGGTCAAACTTCGTGACTCTCACTGGCAGCTCACCCGATCGAAGCTAACACACACTCGCCGCAGATCTACAACCATTAGCGATTCGACCGAAGCCGTTGCATCTGGCAGTACTCGCCTAACGAAGGTCGATCGAACACCGGCCTGTCGAAGACACTCGGTCAACTCGCTCATCGTTACGGTGAATTGTAAGGGATACGCTCCACTCGAAATCGCATCAACTCGGAAGGCTCAGTCTAAGTGATGACGCAACGACGCCACGCAGTATTCGTCATACTCGTCCACATCTGACAACACCGCGCGAACGGTGAAGCAGCTCGTGGGATCGGCTGTTACGGGGTATTGGCGTGAACGGTTGCCAACCGTCTAACTCGCGAGTCAGGGAATTCCGACCCGTTCGAGAAAACTTCCGACCACCCATTTGGTTGGATTGCACAGTAAGCTTGATGCGGTAGGATATCGAGCCGACGCGTCGATGTTGGTTACCAGACTCTTTGCCCCAAACTGGTAACCACACCCCAAGAGCCTTCGATCTTGCCCCGGTCGAAGGCTCGTTTTTTGCGCTATAGGCGGTGGTGCCAGGCTGATTGCCGATATCGCTGCGCGACCAATGTATTGGTTGTCAACTCCGGCCATCTGTCCAGAGCTTCATCCGCTCGCCACTGACTTCGTAACGCGTTCCGAAGTTCCTCGCGACTCACGCCCAAATTGGTAACGAATTCCAGATGGTCGCGCTCCCGACGATAGTCAGGCTGCCTCGGCGGTGTCTTCAAATAACGTCCGATCGACGCCAGAGCAAAATCACAGAGCAATGTGCCGTGGTAGAGCAGATGATCGCGCTTACAACGTAGGCTGTTACCGGAGAATTTACGATCGCCCAAAGTCAGATCGCTGGTACCGCGTAAGGTCGCATTCGGAATAAATCCGTTAACGGCCATTGCGACGTTGCCGAGGACGTATCTGTGAGCCACATCGACCATCCGCAGTGCCGGATTGCGCTCGTAGCTTAGCACCACGGCATACATCAAACACCCACGACCGATCACGACCGAAGTGCCGCCACTGCACCGCCGCAATACCGAGACGTTATCGTGCTCGCAGTTGGATAGGTTTACCTCATCCTCGATCCGTGACGATCGACCAATGATCACCGCCGTTTCCTGTGACTCCCAGAGTCTCAATACATCGTCGTCATTGCGTCCAGCTTCCGCTTCTTCCAGCAACGCTTCGTCCAGAGCAAGATTCTCAGGAAGCGAGTCAAGAGTGAGGTCCAACAGTTTCATTCGGTCAGCGATCTCTCGTTGTGAAACACGTGTCTGTATTGTAAGGTTCGTACGCAGATCTGCGAGTCGGTCAAAGTAAGGATGCACACTATGGTTAATCGCGAGCGTTTGCTCAGACGATTCTTGCACTACGTACGAGTTGATACCACGGCGATCGAGGGGGCGGCGTGCTATCCAAGCAGCCCCGGACAATTACAGCTGGGGTCGATGTTAGTGGACGAATTGAGGGCGATGGGATTGAGCGAAGTCACTCACAGCGAACATGGAATCGTGATTGCGACCCTTCCCGCGCGCGGGATTGACGCTGCACCCGTCGTGGCGTTCAACGCACATCTGGACACCTCGCCGGAAACCACGGGAGCAGATGTCAAGGCTCAGGTCATCGACAACTACTCCGGTGGCGATATTGCACTGCCTGGCGACGCAAGCAAGATTATCCGTGTCTCTGAAAACCCTGAACTGAACGATCTGCACGGATGTACTTTGATTACGACGGACGGCACAACATTGTTGGGCGGTGACGACAAAGCGGGTTTGGCCGTGATCATGGAAATGGCTGAATCGCTATTGGAGAACGAGAGCATTTCACACGGCCCCATCCGATTGCTCTTTACCTGCGATGAGGAAATCGGTCACGGTATCGATCACGTGGACATTGAAGAGCTCGCTGCAACCGCCTGCTACACGCTGGATGGTGGTGGAGCTGGCGACATCGACTACGAAACATTCTCGGCGGATCTCGCAATTGTCACAGTTAACGGCATAAACATTCATCCTTCGATCGCAAAAGATAAAATGGTGAATGCAATTCGGGCCGCGGCAGCCTTTGTCGACGAGTTGCCTCGCCATACCCTTGCGCCGGAAACCACCGATGGGCGAGAGGGCTTTATACATCCCTACCAAATCGAAGGCGGCGTCGCTAAGGTGACACTGAAGATTATCTTGCGGGACTTTGAAACCGAAGCTTTGGCCGATTACGCGAAGCTGCTGCGAGATATCGGCGTTCGGGTCGAGGCGAAGTATCCTGGAACAACCGTCTCGGTCGAAACACGCCGACAGTACCGAAACATGCGAGAAGGTTTGATCCACGAACCTCGCGCTGTGCGGTTTGCCCAAGTCGCTCACGAGCGTCTTGGACGCGAAGCACATCTGACCATTGTTCGCGGCGGCACCGATGGGTCTCAACTTACCGAGCGAGGCCTACCGACACCAAATCTCTCGACCGGACAACACAATCCCCATTCGCCGCTCGAGTGGGCGTGCCTGGGCGAGATGATACAAGCCACAGAGGTACTGATCGAACTCGTTCAGGTTTGGGCAGAGAATCGACCGATTGATGACTAGTTTGCAACGAGATTCAGGATAGCTCGGGTATCGGTCGACCACCTTCCGTCACGATTGGAATCGGTCGCCCTCGAGAGTTCAACCAGTGGGCGCTTAAGTCGATGCCCAGATGCTGAAATGTCGTTGCTGCCAGGTCTTGCGGTCGTACTACGCCACTCGCAACGGCACCGCCACGTGAATCCGTCGAGCCAACAACTTGCCCGTGATTCAGCCCGCCGCCTGCCATTACCATCGACATCACATTAGTCCAGTGATCGCGACCGTAGTCTTTGTTGATCACTGGTGAACGCCCGAATTCACCCATCATTATTACTAAGGTATCGTCGAGCAGACCGCGCTGTTCCAAGTCATTCACGAGCGCAAACAATGCTCGATCAACTCGGGGCAACAGCGGCTTAAGTCCTCTTTCGATTCCACCCCAACGAACACTGTCACCATGATGGTCGAAGTAGCCCCACGCGCCACTAACCAAAACGAAACTCACGCCACCTTCAACCAATCGCCGGGCCAACAATGCCTTTTGGCCAATACTCTCGTTCCCGTAGGCTTTCTTAGTGGCCTCAGATTCCTCATTGACATTAAACGCCTTCTGCACCTTGCCGGATATTACCATCTCGTAGGCTTGCCGCGTGTAGCGGTCGACTCGTTCCAGCGTTCGGTCACGCTCTAGATCGCGACCGAAGCGGTCAATCTCACGACGCAACTGATCGCGATTGGTTAACTGTGGCACGCTTAGGCCGCTGGGTAGCGCAAACTTGCCTGCCAATTCGTTACCCTTTACCGGGGCGAACTGGCTCCCCATGTCGCCCGACTCCCAGACGTCCGATATCCACGAATCGGCCAGCCCTACAAATGCCGGCATGTCGGGATCGTTTGCGCCGCGAAACTTTGCGGTGACGGAGCCCATCGACGGATAGCCCGCTCCGTCTCGACCATCATTGGTGCGCCGTGCCAAAGGATTACCGGCCTGCATGGTGATAGGCGTATGATTACTCGCGCTGCAATCAACCGAGCGAATGATCGAAAGCTTGTCTGCGATCGAGGCTTGCAGCGGGAGATGCTCCGTGAAGTTAACGCCGGGCAAACGTGTTGCAATGGTGCCGAAGGGGCTGCGAATCTCTTGCGGGGCATTCGGCTTCGGATCCCACATATCCAGATGACTCGGTCCACCCGATAGCCAAAACAAGATGACAGATTTCTTCGCGGCGTTTGGCTGGCCGTTGGCCGCCTGCAACTTCAAAAGTTGCGGAAAGCTTAACCCACCAATTCCGGCAAACCCAGCTTGCAAAAACCACCTCCGAGAGCCGACGTGCAGCAAGCGACTGCTACCTGAACGAGGTTGATCCATGGCCTTTTTCCCTTTACGAAGCAAAATCGCAAACGCTGTGCGAACCAGCCCATTAACGTATCAGACAACTTCGATGCGTACAATCTTAAACGATCAATTCTGGCCGCCGCCATATGGGGAAATGAGTGTTCAGCCGAGACCTTCGGCATACAAACACTGCGGTCTAACTCACATCGTTCGCCAAGATCCCGCGAGCTTTCGTCCGTAATTTATGAAGCCCAACGGTCCCTAAAAAGGGAATCGCATGTGAAATGGCGACGATGGTTGCTTCATCCAAATCTGCGAGCTGCGTCAGGGTTTCAATGCCTTGTTCGTAGAGTCGATTCGCGTGTTCGCGCGACAGTGAATCGATGCGCAGCAAGTCGGACACGGGATCGATTGGAACATCGCGGACTTTAGTAGCAGCTATGTGTGGCTTGCCGAGTGGACCCGCTTCTGCAGAAGAGGACTTTTGGATTCGGCGAATCCTCTTGTCGATTCGTTTCATTTTCGCGGCCAACTCAGCACGGAGAAGACTGAGTTCGCTCGCCAAATCCGACTCGGCCTTTGGCCCCGACTGGTTACTCTTCAGTACGTCTTCGATAGCGGATAATTGGTTCCGAAGCGGCGCAAAAAGTTCTTCATTACGACTTGCATCAGATGAATACCGTTGCAGATGTGCAGTCTCCGCGCCAGGTAAGGCACGTCGGAGCGAGTCCAATTGCTGTGCCGTCGCGGCGTTCCATTCTTGATTACGGCTCGACACGAGATCCATTTGCTCCTTAAGCGCACCCGCCCGATCACGCCCAATCGATTCGGCAGTCGCAATGGATGCGGCACACTTATCAACCCGCCGAGCTACTTTCGCGAGTAAATCCGATGATCTTAGGCCGTTCGCATCTATGGTCTTGTGGATTTGTTGCATGTCCGCTTGGGTGCTCGTTACGCCATCTCTGATTGCTGCTGTCAGGCGGTCCCGCTGTGTATCGAGACTTGTTTGCAGAAGTAACCGTAAGGAGGCCTCGCTCTTCTCAATCGCGTTTGCCACCGCCTCGCGCTCATGCGAGATTTTTTCTCGCAGCTCGGCTGTCTGAGCAGTAGCCACTTCTGCGGTCGTTCTGCGGACACGTTCGTCGAGTCTGTCATTCAATACCGAGAGAGATTCCATGAGTCGAGCGAATTGTGCAGAGTTATCTGTCGCGTGCCGCGATAAATCTCCAGCAACTCCTTCGGCGACTTGCGTCGCCGCTCGATCCTGCCGTTGAACAAGTCCAAACACGCGATTCAACCCCCAAGTGCCACCTGCCGCCGTCGTTCCGCTGAACAACACCGCGAGGCCCGCGAGAATCAAAGCTCCCCACTTGGTTGACGAAAGTGACTCTGTCACTTCCTTGATCTTGTCGTCGATCGAGGACGGCAGCCCATTGGTGATCCCATCGATCTTAGTTTGAAGCTCATTCAACCGTTCAACAGTCGCTCGATCCAGTTGCTCATTATTGTGAAGTGTTTCCTTGATGATCGTCGTATCTGCTTGGATCCTATCGTTAACGCTGCGCAAGGTCTCGGCACTGGCATCGTAACCAATGAACCGAGCTGTCCTGCGAATTCCTTCCTTCACTTCATTCAATGACGCATGATTCGCAGCAATGCCATTACGATTCCCTTCAACGTGCTCAGCAAATTTGCCAAAGATCGCCTGCGTCAATGGGCCGTTTCCGCTGCTCGTCGCGCCGACATAGAAGTTCAATTGCGATAGCAATTGCATTCGCGTCGCTGCGTCACGCTCGATTCTCGACAGACGTTCTTGCAGCTCGACCAGCTTCAAGTGATTGGCAGCACAGGGGGCAAGTGGTCTAGGGTCGCTCGATTCGCAACCACTTTGGCAAATTTGAAAAGCCTCAATTAGCGGCTGATGCAATCGCTGGGCGGTCGAGCATTGAGTAAACGATGCTCCGCAAGATGCAGCAAATCGCGACAGCGACTCAACGAGAGTTATCTCGGTACACGGACCGACAACAACGGACTGAACCGGCCGGCCACAGGCCTTTTGCCATTGCGTTACGGCGGCACTTGTCGAGCCGACAGGGACGCTTTGTCCGTCCGTGATCATCACGACAAACGTCTTTTGATCAGGACGCCCTGGGAGTACCATTCGTGGGTCGGCAAAACAACTCGCCAACGAACTCGCCCCTCCTGGGCTGATGCGCATGACTCTGCGCCGGATGTCGCACCGTACGTCGGGGGACATGGCCTCAAAACACTCGATCGCATGGCCGCCGTTACCAGCGACAACAAAACAAAAAGACACTCCGTTTGGTGTTAAGTCGAGGATGTCGCTCAGGCACCAACGGGCGACATCAAACCGGCTCATTGTGCCGCAGGGAGCAGCCATCGTCGAGGTTGCGTCAAGCAGCACAACAACCTGACTTGTTTGGTCAGCGCCACGGACTATTCCCGAGCCCGTACATGCGATGGTGAAGAAGACGACTGCCGAGTTAATAGCTCGATGCAATTGCCGCGCGTTCATCCATACTCCCCTCTTACAGAGCAATTTGCCGACTGATACCTCACCGCGGACAGAATCGTCCACAAACGGCAGTCTAATTACGCTGCTCTGCGGAGGCAAACAACCGCACCGTCGGTGTTGTTGTCACGGGCGATCGGGTAGGGACGAAATCGGACGCGAGCACAGTATGCCACGGCGCAGTATGCCACGGCGCGGAATCCACGGCGCAGAATGCCATAACGCAGTGTGGTACGGCAACGTCCAATCGGACACTATTGCTTGTAGATCTTGTGCTGTGGCCGGCCAGAAAGGATCTGTTCCTTGCCCCAATTCGTGACAGCTCGGAAGGCATCGCTACGGATGAAGTCAGTGAACGCTTGCTCGTCTGACCATTCACTCGTGATCAAGTACGACGCTCCATCGCTGACGTCTTTCCACAGCGTCGAACTTGTGTGCCCCTCAGCGGCATTCAATGCGTCGATTACACCTGCAAACTTGTCCTCGAAGTCTTGCTGCTTTCCTTCGATGACATGATAGTTCATACCGACCGTTATCATCGCAATTGATCTCCAGTACGAATGTGTCTTTGTTGAAGCTTGTTCAACTATAATAGCGGACGCTGGCCGCGTTCGGTACGGCGCAGCATGGTTTCGCCACCGATGAACATCGACGACGGGCGCGGATTAGTCCTCGTCGTCGCGCAGCTTTGCGAGTACGCTGTAGTCTTCAAGTGTCGACGTATCACCGGCAATATCTGCATTGCCAGAAGCAATGTCGCGCAACAAACGCCGCATGATCTTTCCGCTTCGAGTCTTGGGCAATGCCGCTGTGAACCGGAGGTCATCGGGTTGTGCAAGTGCCCCGATCTCTTTGCGGACGTGCTGCTTTAACTCTCGCCGCAGCTCTTCTGTGGGCTCCGCATTCCCCTTGATTGTCACAAAAGCCGCGATTGCTTGCCCTTTGATCTCGTCGGGACGCCCAACAACCGCTGCCTCAGCGACCTTGCTGTGACTGACTAAGGCACTTTCGACTTCGATGGTACTAAGTCGATGTCCCGAAACATTGATCACATCATCAATGCGGCCCATGATCCAGTAGTAGCCATCGTCGTCCTGCCTGGCGTTGTCGCCCGTCAAGTACTTGCCTGGGACCTTGCTCCAGTATTGATCCTGGTATCGTTGCTCATCTCCCCAAATACCCCGTAACATGCCAGGCCACGGATGGGAAATACACAACATGCCGCCATGATTTTTGGGAACTTCGTGTAACTCTTCGTCAACGATCGAAGGGACTACTCCCGGTAAAGGCTTCGTGCAACTCCCAGGCTTCGTCGGGATGGCTCCGGGCAGGGGCGACATCATGATACCGCCGGTTTCTGTTTGCCACCATGTATCAACGATTGGACAGCGTTCGCCGCCGATCATCTTGTGGTACCACATCCATGCTTCCGGATTAATACCTTCGCCGACGGTGCCGAGCAAACGCAGGCTCGACAGATCGTGCTTCTCCACATGTTCGTCACCCCATTTGATGAACGCTCGGATCGCGGTGGGAGCCGTGTAGAGTATGTTGACTTTGTGCTTCTCGATCAGTTCCCAGAAGCGATTCTCCGCCGGCCAATTTGGTGCCCCCTCGTACATCATTACGGTTGCACCTGCAGCCAACGGGCCATACGCGACGTAGCTGTGCCCGGTGATCCAGCCGCAATCCGCCGTACACCAGAAGATGTCTTCGTCACGGTGATCGAATACCCACTCAAACGTCTTCTTGGCCCACAAGTTGTAACCTGCGGTCGTGTGCTTTATGCCCTTTGGCTTTCCGGTCGAGCCGCTGGTATAGAGAATGAAAAGTGGAGTTTCGCTATCGAGTTGTTCGGCCGGGCAGTCCGTCGACGCTTCGGCCATCACGTCATGCCACCACACATCGCGGCCCTCTTGCATCGTGACATCATTCCCGATCCGTTTCAGCACGACACACTTCTCAACCGTAGGCGACTTTGCCAAAGCCTCGTCGACCACAGACTTCAACTCCAACTGCTTGCCGCGACGCCAAGCTGCGTCTGCCGTCAGTTGGACCTTGGCGTTCGCATCGTTATTGCGATCCGCGATCGCCTCGGCAGAGAATCCGGCAAAGATGACGGAATGGACCGCCCCGATCCGGGCACAGGCCTGCATCGCCACGACCAACTCGGGCGTCATCGGCATATATATCGAAACGACATCACCTTGCTTTACGCCCAACTTCTTCAAAGCATTAGCGAACTTGCAAACTTCTTGATGCAGTTGCTGATAGGTGAGCGTGCGCGTATCACCGGGCTCGCCCTCCCAAATAATGGCTGCCTTATTTCGCCGAGCCGTCGCGAGATGTGCATCGAGGCAGTTGTAGGACACATTCGTCTTCCCGCCGACGAACCACTTCGCATTTGGTACCGTCCACTCCAGCACCTTGTCGTAGGGCTTGAACCAATGCAATTCAGCCTTTGCCAGCTTGTCCCAGAATGCCTCCGGATCGGCTTTCGCTTCGTCATACAGCTGCTGATATGCCGCCATCGAACCAATCGCGCACTTCGACGAAAACTCGTCGCTCGGCGGAAAGAGTCGGTCCTCGGACATGACAGTATCGATTTGGCCGCTGGTACTCTCGGACATCCTTTATTTTCCTTTTGCAGTAGTACGGGTTGCACATCGGGTAGGCGGTCGGAAGCCCGATTCTAGGGCTGCTGTTTTGGAGTGTCAACGAAACGTCACAGTCTCGCTCAATTCACTAAGCTGCCTCACGCTCAGAGTCCGGACCAACCTCGCCCGGACATCGCAGAGGGCAGGCAATCTTGAGAAAGCGCTTCGGCGGGATATCGCATCGGAGTACCGAATCGCACCAGACACTTCCGCCACGAGCCGTGCGCTGTAATGCGCAATTAGGCGACAATGGTCGCAACGGATCTGGGAACGAGTCGCAGCGACCGCAGAAGCCGCCGGCGCGCTACGTTTTGCAAACCGAGCAAAAAAGTTAGCTGCGACAAATTCGTGCGCGTATTTGCACGACGCTCAACCATTAGACACTCGACATCGAACCGCTCACTACGGCGTCCACTTCGATTTCAACAAGATGATCCGGATTGATCAGGCGTTGCACTTCAACCATCGTCGCAGCAGGACGAATCTCGCCGAACACTTCGCCATGCGCCTTCCCGATCTCTTCCCACTTATTGATGTCGGTAACAAACATCCGTGTGCGAGTGATGTCAGATATATCAGCACCAACTTCACTCAGAGCGGCGGCAATCTTCTCCAAGATGAACAGTGTTTGCCTATATGAGTCGCCGACAAAAGCAGTTTCGCCATTCGAATCCGACGCGGTAGTTCCCGACACGAAGACTTGATTTCCAACTCGCACCGCGCGCGAATATCCAACCATCGCCTCCCAAGGTGTGCCAGTCGATACTTGTCGCCTCTCCATAACTGATATTCCTATTGCGTACGTGATGTCGACCAAAGTAACAGACCAGCATCGATGGCTGAACTCACTGGTCAACGGTCTTGCCAATCGCTCCGTTCAAGATGTACGTCGACAACCATCCCAGCGCGAGAAACATCAGGAAAATGAACAGAGGGACGATTCTCGGCGGCTGGCCGGTTGAAGTTGGCAACAAGTGAGCTAGCGGATGAAGTACGGCGGCTATCCCCCAGAGCAACACATTCGTCATAAGAAGTCGCTTCTTGTCTGATTTTGTCTTCGGTTTGGTGCCCAACTCAGTCATGTTGTTGATTCTCCAAAACAAATCGGCGCGCTACTGATTACCAGTTCGATGCCTTTAGTGATTCATAGCATTTGGCGACAATCCGTATTCTTCCGAGCCATCTAAATGTGTTCTCCACGGAATTTCCGCGATGGGTGGCTGAATCTTGCCATCGAGAACTCTCGTCGAAGATTGCCACACGCGACGTTGTGTTGCTAGTACAATAGCGTCGCCCGCCACGGTCCTAGTTCAACACCAACCCAAATCTATACTCTTTCATCAGCAAGTCAAAAAGTATGAGTTTAGCTTTGATGCTTCGCCATCGCTTTATCATTTGTCTGGCCGCGGTCACTTTCACGAGCGGCGTGGTCGATGTTGCCTGGACCGCCGAATTGTACTCGGAAACTCCCGGAGTCGAAGGCAACGGAGATTTTACGATTGGGCCTGAATACACGATCGATCCCGGCTTGACCGATCGCGGCCACCCGAAGGGGAAACAATTCGAGTTCTCGATGCGTTTGGCAGATAGCAAGATCTTTCGGGGCGATGACTCGACACTTGATCCGCAGAAAGAGATTCGTAAAGAACGCAAAATCTTCGTCTACGTTCCGGCCGCCTACAAAGACGGCACGCGGGCGCCGATCCTCGTGACACACGATGGGCCCAACCGATTGGATTTGGTTCGCAATGCATTGGATAACCTTACGATATCAGAGGACCCAAACCGCAAATTGCCTGCATTCATCGTCATCGCGGTCCAAAACGGTGGCAACGACAGCTACGGCAGCGAGCGTGGCCTGGAATACGACACGATGTCTGACCGGCTAGCCCGCTTCATCAACGACGAAGTATTACCCGCGGTGTTGGACAACAAGGACATCAAGTCGGCCTATCCGAACATCGCCTTCACCGACAATCCGTGGGGCCGCGCAACCATGGGCTGTAGTTCTGGTGGAGCAGCAGCCCTAACGATGGGCTGGTTTCGTCCCGATCTATTCCGCCGCTTGATCACCTACTCCGGCACATTCGTCGATCAACAAGACGATGACGCCCCCGAAGAAAGAACGTATCCTCTCGGTGCGTGGGAGTATCACTCGAGCATGAAACTGATCGAAACGAGCCCGAAGAAACCGCTTCGAATCTTCACTCACGTATCCGAAAACGACAACCGTGCGAATGATCCTGAAGACACCTATCACAATTGGGTCATGGCAAACAAACGAACTGCAGCGGCCTTAAAGGCAAAGGGTTATGACTACCGGTTCGTATATAGTCGTGAAAGCCGCCATTGTGACAAAAGGGTATTCGAGCAAACCCTCGCCGATACGCTGGTGTGGACCTGGCGTGGTTACCACGCGGACTAGCCTTGACTACACTTCATTGAACGCGAGCTACTAAACTAGACGCGCGACATCGGGCCAAATCAAATGAGTTGGCAAACTAGGGGCCAGAAACATCGCCCGTCATGTTGTTGAGGTGTCGACACGCCTTTGAGGCCTAGCTCGCGCTCACGTAGTTTATGTACACTTCGGAGGGACGGCATCCAATTCCTGATGGTGATCGCGTGGTAAGTGACCACATGTCCACAAAGTGAAGTAATGAACTGACTTTTTGCAAGAGACCTTGCCGCCTGCGTATAATCGACACATGCGTTCTAACAGGCCGCACCACACCTAATTAGCCCACCGACCCTCGTTGCCAGCCAGTCTCTCCCCAAGGCTAAGCAACGTTTTCGCCGACACCTATTAATGCTGTCGACCAACCCATTCATTGATGAATGCTAGAAGAGGCAAGAGAAATGTTCAACGACCGACGTCTATCTGTACTCGTAGTCGACGATGATTCCGATGTCGTCGATTTCATGGCGCACGTCCTCCGATCCGAGAACTGCGAGGTTTGCTTGGCAGCGGACGGCGAGCAGGCATTGGAGCAAGCCGACAACAACGAACTGGATGTGGTGTTTCTGGACATCAACATTCCCGAGCAAGACGGATGGCTTGTTTGCTCAAAGCTCAAGATGAAACTTGAAGGGCCGCGAATCGTCTTGATGACTGGGCGCACGGAGGACGACACAGATCGATTCGCGCACTTCGTTCATGCCGATGATGTCCTCAAGAAGCCATTCTCCGACACCGAAGTGCTACGAATTCTCCGAAGATCGGAAACTCTGAGCGGCTGAAGAATTGTCTTCGGTGGACTCAAAGCATCAGACGTGAGCAGCACGACGCAACGAACGATTGCGAGTAAGAATCAAAACGGAAGTGCGCCTGAGAGGATTTGAACCTCCGACCTACGGTTTAGGAAACCGTTGCTCTATCCCCTGAGCTACAAGCGCATCCAGAAACTTGCGGACATTTGTAACGTATCGTATCAAACGTCCGCCGACTTCACCATCCGCGGGCGAGCCGAGTGAGCTAGGCGGCTCCCTTTTGACTCTCGTCGGTGCTCAGCACTTTCCGCAAGGGGACGTCGACGGTCCGCACATGAAGATCCTGCTGCGGGAAGGCGATTTCAATGTTGGCCTTTCGGAACGCCCGGTCAATCTCCGAATGTAGCTCGTGAATAACCGTAAGACGATCGTCCAGATTAGGCAAGAAGCAACGCAGCGTAAAGTTCAGCGAACTATCCGCAAAACGATCGAATGTCGCGATCGGCTCTGGGTCAGCGAGAACCTGCGGCTGTTGTCGGGCTGCCTTCAGTAGAAGCTCGCGGACCAACTTCGTATCGCTGCCGTAGGCCACACCGACTTCGATCACGATACGATTCACGTCGTCCGACAAGGTCCAGTTCATTACGTCCTCGGTGATAAACTTTTTGTTCGGCACGATGAGTTCGCGACGGTCGAATCCGGTAATCGTGGTGGCCCGGATCTGCATCCGCGTCACTCGTCCTGAGACTCCACCCACCGTTACGAGGTCGCCCACACGAACAGGTCGTTCAAACAGAATGATCAGGCCGGAAACGAGATTCGCAAAGATTTCCTGCAATCCAAACCCAAGTCCAACGGTCATCGCCGCCGCCAGCCATTGAATACTGCTCCAGCTCAAACCAATCGCAAGGCAAGCCATGGCGACTGTCGTCAGCGTCAGCAAGTAGCGAACGATCATCCCTGCTGCGTAACGCTGCCCCTTGTCAATCGGCATTCGTTCGAGGATTAAGACATCCACCAAGGCCGGAAGAGTTCTTGCAACTAGCAGGCCGACTGTTAATAGGAGACACGCTATTATCGCGTGTTTCAACGTCGTTTTCACTTCTTTATGGCTGGTCAGAACATGTGCCGTACCGTCGGGATCCGTGACGGTCTGTTTGACTTCCACGGACTTTGAAGAGATTTCGACTTGATCGAGTACTCCCAGGGCCGGCGTGACATCCGCCCAGACAAAATAGCCGCCAACCAACAGAGTTGCGGCGACGGCGTAACGCAGTAAGTACCGCAATTCCGCGTCGTTGTGATCGTCTACAGGTGCAGGATTGACGCTCGGTCTAACCTCTACTGCCTCGCTATCAAGTACGACTCCTTCTTCTTCGACCAGCACAAGAGCGGCCGCCTGATCTAGGCGATGCCGCCGCACCGACAGCCATCGCTGAGCTAACGCTTGACCAAGTGTTACAGCGAAGACGACACTCGCGGTCGCTTGCAGACGCAAAGCAATTTGTTGGGCGGAGTAGTCGTAGCCGAGCGCCGTGAGCGACGCGAGTATAATTGGGACGCCGATTCCGAGAAAATAGATCGCATGTCTCAAATGTGCCAACCAAGCCCTTGACGAACCCACCATCGTGTCCGTGGACCTACTCTTGCCGATTCGCAACGTCGAATGTGCAAATGCCGCGAGGGTGGCCATACCGACGAGGAAGCCCACTCTTCCCAAAAACGACGACCATTCGCCGTCGCGATAAACGGTCACGGCGGAAATAAAGAATACGCACGGGATTCCGATTGCCGAGAGCCACGATAGATTTCGTCGTGCCAGCGCCGCAACACGCCCGTCCCATTCAAAGTGTCGTTCCGCGATTCCATTGTGACGACACAACTGTCTCGCAAACTGGCAAAGCCAAAATGCATACGCCGCACTTTGAAACCCGAGTCCAACGGCAACGCCAAGTTCGGGCATGTTGTTCGTCGTTTGCAGCTGCCACCCGACGAGCCACATCAAGCCAGGCCAAAACGCCGTTGCAAGTGAGGCGGCAATGATCGCCTCGATGGTGGGAATAAAGTGCCCCCGAAGTTCTGCCGAATCGGCTTCACAGATTCGGTTGATTTGCCGCCGAAAGCGGTCTCGGCACAAGATCATTAACACCACCGCCAAAATCGCGAGCACCGCGAGCAACGGACGTTCAGTAACTCGCTTCTTGATGACCGAGAGCACTGCGGCCCACTGTGCCGGTTGGCTGAGGTTCTGTAATTCGATCCACGCTTGACTGAAATGCGCCAAGCTGATTGGCTCGCTGCTACGGATCCAGAGCACACGTTCGTCGATAAAAGCTTCTGATTCTTGGGTACGAGCGACCAGTTCGTTCTGCGCCACTTCCATTTCGCTGAGCAGCCGAAGATACTCGTCATGGTCCCGAATCAGTTTGTTGAGTAGTTCCACTTTCGTGGTCAGCAATTCGTCGATCATTTGCGAGTAGGACGCATCATCAAATTGACGATCTTTACTGGACAGTTGCGAGAGCACCCCGTTGATAATCGCTTCGCGATCATCCAAGAGTTCCCTTTCGTCTTGCAAATCGAGCAGCGAAAGATGGATCGTGGGAGTCTCTGTTTCCACCGATCGCAAACGCTCGCGACAATTCGTCAGCGGCGGCAACTGGTCGCGTTGACGGCGGAGCAGCAGCCCAATCGTTGTCGAGTTTCCTGCACGCTTGACCTTCTCCTCCATTTTGGCAAAGTCGGATCGAATCTTCTCCGCGATTTGATTTGCTTGCTGCACTTCGCGACCGGTCGCATCAATCAATGCGACGAGTGATTCTCGCTGCTCTGCAAGTTCAGCGTTTCGCTCGGCCAAGCTTCTGAGCGCGGGATCAGCGGCTTGCAACTGTCGACGGGCTTCTGCCGCTTGGCGGTTCGAGTCTCGCTTGCGAAACTCTGCCAATAACTTCTGCCAACCGGCGGCTTCTTTCTCGGCAAATTCGACCTCTCGTTTTGCGATATCACGTTGCAAAGGAGTGAGCTCTGCGAGCGATTCAAGGCGTTTCGATTCCAGCGGGAACAAAGTCCGCTGCCGCTCCAAAGCGAGGAACTTCGCCTCCGCCTCGCTGCGGCGTGCCGATTCCAACAGTGATGTAGCGTCGTATGGAAGCGCGAGCGCCTTTTTTGCTTCCTCAAAGGCTTTTTCCGTTTCTGGTCCGAGTCTTGTGAGTTCCGCCTTGCGATCGCTGCGACGTTTTACCGACTCCTCGCGTTTCTGCAATGTTTCCTTCGCTAGTTTCAGTCGCGCCTCGGCGTCGGTCGTTGCCTGCTCGATTTGTGGCAACGGCGTCGACTCGTAGATCTGAAATTGCGGCTCGGTTTTGGGAACGGCGAGCGTCTGCTTGGCATCGCGAAGTTCGTTAGGTGCGGCATCGATTTCGGCTTGGAACTTAGATGGCTTTTCTGCAGCCTCCTTGGCGGTCTTCAGCCACTCCGTCGCGCTTTTGAGTCGCTCCAAAGCCTCTTTCTTAGTCGCTTCGTCAAGACCCGCGATTTCCGTCACTTCCTTGATCTTCGCATCAATGTCGCTCTGCGTAATGATCGGTGCGGCGTTCGTCGCCGACTCGGTATCAACGAAACCAGCTGGCGTGACTGGAGAGTCGGCTGGCACTACGGGCGTGGGCACCACACCAGACTCTGCTGCAGACCCTTCGACCGGTGCAGACGTCGAGACCTGCGGCGCCAACACGTAAGGCCTGCGGACAGGTATTGAATCAAAAGGTTGTATCGGAGTGACCGGCGTCTGGGCAGTGGCCGTATTTGGGAAACTCGCGCGGCCACACAGCACTGCCATAAGGCATAAAAGAAGGATGTCTCTGCGTAACACTTTGGGTTGATCTTTCTGCTCGGAACGAGCGAGGACGCCGCTTCGACGCACTAGCTCGGGGGAATTTGCAAGTTGGTGGTTCTCGTGATCAGGCGGCCTCGGAGTCGTGTGTTTCGTGCAAATGATCAAATCGGTCGTGGGGAATCATTCGGATGGGAATGGGCGTTGTTGCATCGATATGGATGTCGCGCTGCGGGAATGCGATCGTAATTCCCGCTTCACGGAATAGCTGGTCAATGCGAAAGCGAACATCACTTTCGATACGTGTGCGATCCGAAATGTTTCGCACCTTCACCCAAAAATGCACCTCAAAGTTCAACGAGTTGTCACCGAACTCGACAAACCAGACGAAAGGTTCCGGGCTATTCAAGATGCGCCCATGCTCCACGGCCGCATACTTCATCAGCTTGGTCGCCTCGCGAGTTGGCGAACCATATGCGATGCCGACTTTGACGTTGGTCCGAAGTTTATCGTCGCCCCGCGTCAAGTTGACAACATTGTTTTCCAGAAACGTACTATTGGGGACAATAATATCCAAGTTATTCCCGGTGCGGATGATCGTGCTGCGTGCACCGATGTGTTCCACGTTGCCAAACAGTTCGTCGATCTGGATCAAGTCGCCGACCTTGATCGGTCGCTCCGCAAGCAGTATCAGACCGCTTATGAAGTTGTTGACAATATTCTGGCTGCCGAAGCCCACGCCGATCGCGATGGCACCACCGAGAAACGTGAACATCGTGAGTGGTACATTGACAAATTTCAATGCTGTTAGCGTGAAGCAGACCAGTAAGACGTAGAATGACAGCGACTGCAATGCCGCCGCACCGCTTTCGTTCATGTGGATGCGGCCCTGCTGCAGGCGATAGCCCAGCGAACGACTGAGCATGCGAGCGAGGATGAAGCCGCAAAAGATAAGGAACACGCCCAACAGCAGCTTGCCGACTGTCAAGGAATGGTCATCGACCTTGGTGATTTCCATGTTCCAGACGGTTGCGGCATGATGCTGAAGGCTGGCCGCCCATTCCACCAAACTCCAGTTTTGCACATCGCCGCCGATTTCAGCGATCAACTTCTCGGTGAGTCTTCGACTCGACTCGATGCTGACGATATTGGCATCATGTACTTGAATCAGTTGCGTGAGATGGTCCCGTTGTTCTTGAATCCAACGGCGAACTTGAATCGCATCTTCACCTGCGGCCTGATACTCTTTGTCAATCCCGACTAGATCTTGCCGAGCCTCGTCGATGCGATTCTGCTCCAGCGGTTTCTCCGTATCAAGTTGCTTTAGTCGGGCCCGAGCTTCTTCGTTCCAGGTAATCAGCTCATCGGTCGTTGCCGTCTCGCGGATTACCGCGAACCGCCGTTCCCAGATTTCACGATTTCCACCGCGACGGACCAGCCGCGAGTTGAGCACCGACGCCTGCGTTTGATACAGTTGCTTGGCAAGTAGCTTTGCCTCGACTTGTTCGGCAAGTGCGGCATCTTTTTCTAAGCTCGAATCCAGTTGTTGCCGTGCCCGTGACCATTCCCCCTCGGCATAGCCCAGATTCGACTCCGCAAGTTGCTTGTCACTTCTCAGATCGTCTTCCTGCTTCGCGATTTCAATAAGTTGAGTATCGAGGTCCTCTTGCGAGAAGATAACGCCCTTCTTAACAATCCATCGAATCTTTTCCTCAATCAACTCGATTTGCCGCTGATGCAGTTGTTTTGTGAACTGCTGATTCGCTTCTTCCTGCTTCTTCAACTCGACAACAACCTTGGCGATTCGAACTTCCAACTCAGCAAATTTTGTGGCATTTGCCAAATCGGCGCGTTTGTCGTCACTCGTATTCGCCTGTTCCAGTTCCTTGGCTCGGCGAAGGCCCTGTTCTTTAACTTCAAGCGATTGCTTAGCGCGAGCGATGGCTTCCGTTGCGCTCGTTACACCAGCGTCGACGGACGCAGTCCTCGCTTGACGCGTGGCCAAATCATCCCGCAAGTGATCGAGGAACAGAAAAGAAGACGAATTCTCCTCGGGCGATCCCGACTCGCGAACGACCGCTAGTTGGGCGTCAAGGTCGCTCAATCGGGTCTGTTGATCAATGTGTTCTGTCTTGGCCGCCTCGTGCTGAGCGATGACGACTTCCAGTTGTTTGAGAAGTTCGACCTCTCGTTGCAATCGCTCAGGCGGCTTGACGTTGTTCTCTTCAGACGTCTGCTTTGCCGAATCCAGAGTGCGCTGAGCAACTCGCAACTCTTCCGCGACTTGCTCGCGTTTGGTCGGTGAAGCCGCTTCTGCAGAAGGAAGCGACGTGTCCGATACCGCTTGCTCGATTGGGGTGATGTCACCGTTTGCGGCGTTCAGGATGGGAGGCTGAGCCCGCGCTTCGATCAATTCGAAGCAACACGCCGCGCATAGCAAAAGGATTGGAAACCAAGATTTCATCACGTCCCTCGCATCCATGATCGGGAGTGCTTGCAAGTTTTTTGAGCCCAATGCTTGGAACTGGTGCAGCTTCCACCGTGTCAACCGCAGCAGGCTTGCGAAACTGTTTGATAGGTTCCCGCCTCGTTCCCGCGATCGCGGGCGGCGGATGGTAACAGAACGCGATTTCGCTAACAAGTCCGCGCCGCGGCGAAAACGGAGCGAAAGTCCTTTGTATTCAGGCGAATTTGCTCCGGCATTTCGCTTTTTGTCATAACCGGAAGTTTGGCGCACTCATGGCTTTGCCATTGCCTCACAAATTGAGTTGCCGAGTGGTTGTACACTGCCAGAGTCAGCGGCAGATGACCCAACAACCGAGCGGCGGCACAGAACTAAGGCCCAGGACCAAGCCAACCCTTGCGCCAAAAAAACGCCACCATTCCGCCAGCGGTAAGCGTCATCGTGACCCAAACTGCAGGATAGGCCCACCGAAGGTGGAGTTCCGGCATGTGATCGAAGTTCATCCCATAAATCCCGGCTAGAAATGTCAGCGGAATGAAGATGCTAGCCATGATAGTGAGGATCTTCATGACTTCGTTGGTTCGATTCGCGATCGAAGAGAGGTATGTGTTCATCAGACCGGTCGACATCTCGCGATACATCTCGATGACTTCCGCCGTCTGGACGCTGTGGTCGTAGGTGTCGCGCAAGTAGATCCGCACTTCGTCAGTAATCAGAGGGTTCTCATCACGAATCAGCGAGTTGACCGCCTCTCGCTGGGGCCACACAGCGCGCCGCAGGTTCACCAACATATTCTTCGTACGATTCAGGTCTCGGAGCAATTCGTTCGTCGGATTCTCCATGACGACATTTTCGAGCTCTTCGAGATGATCGCCGAGAGCTTCGATTACGGGATAGTATCCGTCCACGATGGTGTCGACGATCGCATACGCCAGGTAGCTCGACCCTCCATGCCGCATTCGTCCCGTGCCAGCGCGAATTCGCTCGCGAACGGGATCGAGAATATCACCGTAACGCTCTTGAAAGGTCAGTACAAAATTCTCTCCAAGGATCAGCGATACTTGCTCCATATCGACGCTGTCGGTCGCTCCCATGCGTACCATACGCGCAATGATAAGGATCTGATTCTCATAGGACTCGGCCTTGGGGCGTTGCGGCATATTGACAACGTCCTCCATCGCCAAGGGATGGATTGCGAAGATCGCACCGATTCTCCGCACCAGGCTTTCGTCGCCGAACCCCTGTACATCGACCCAAGTCACATGGCCCGGTTCCAATGCTGATAGCAGTTGTTCGACATCGTGAACTCTGGCTTCCTGAAACTCTTCGGAGTCGTAGTAGATCATCCGAATCCGGGGCGGCGGTGAATCCTCTGCAATTAGCAAGGTTCCCGGACTTGCGCCGACTTTCGGATGGCGTTTTCTGAACCTGGAGTTACCGAGGTCCAGTAGCTTCGTGCCAACCTCCGCACCGTCTAGGCCAGCTCGCTTTGAAGTCGCAATCCGGTTGCTCACGTTGTCCTTCATCGTCTCATACGTCTATCAGAAACTCGCTGAACCGCGTCAATCCAACACGATTATTAATGGACGCAATAGGTTCCACTGTCGGTCACACTGATTTGAAGGTTCCGGCGTCAGGATTCCAACGTCATCTCCCCGATACTGTCAACGAAGACGACGCGAGATAAGCTGCCTGCCCACCGTTCCATTCGTGAATAGAATTCCTGTTCCTCACCTTCTTCGGGAGCTTCAAACCCCATTAACACTAGTCCAGCATGCTGGGAAGTGCGTTGAATGTCTTCGATTGCGTTCGACGACACGATCGCGATTGGAGTCACGACAATTCGTGCCTCATCCGCCAGCTCGCGGAGGTGGATCTCGACATCGGCAACACCCGCCGGGTTCTCGATCACACGCATCAGCCGAATCTGGCGATTACGCCACTCTGTCGTCTTGGCGAGCAAATGAGCGAGCAACAGCATCAGACTGCCATTCTGCCGACCTCGCCACCAGACATCAATTGTCCCGGGCGGTGCTATCCAAGGGTCGACTGGATCATCCTTGAAGCGTACGGCGATAATACTGCGATGCAGAGACGCAATGGTCCGCAATGTCGCGCCAAACGCCTCGGATCGCTTCTTATCCGTCGGCCAGCCAATCATCACGGTATTCGACCGTAGCGCCCCTAAACCCTGACATTGGACGAGCGCCTCGATTCCGTCGGCGAGATACGGCGCAACAACGACAGCCGGAAATGCTTCAAGTTGTTCGGTGCGTATGAAGTCATGAAGGATTCGTTCTTGGGCACTTCGCCGTTCCAGTCGGTTCTCGATTTCGCCTTGGATTACCTGACCTAGCGTCAGAATTCCCTGGCCCGACGTAAACCAATGGCCATAGACAGCTAACTGTGGACGATCCCATCCCGCACCGCTGAACGCCAAGATGTTCGGTCGCCAGTTTTTGGGGTGGTACATCTGATCTTCGAGCCGTAGTAGATTTCGTCGCGTTCGCTCGAACAGCAAGCCACTTTGCAGATCGCCCCACCGAGCTTCGACTTCCTTGCGGCTGATGTACCGGTGCAGCAAAGCCATCGCGGCGATTGACGTCAATGCCCATCGCCAGTCGATCAGAAACATCACGATCAGACAGCCAGCTGCGCCTGCCAACGAGATGGTCCAATGGCTATACCGAAAACGCGGTCGATAGCTCGGATTCTTGGTAATTGCCTCGTAGAAAGTTGCCAGATTGAGCAGGCCGTACGTGATCATGAAGAACATCGTGATCAGCGGTGCGATCGTGTTCAAATCCGCAGAGAGAATGCAGAGTTGCGAGATGACAAAGGTCACAACAACGGCTCGTCGCGGCTCGTTGTTGTTGCCGCTGCCAAAACCAAAGGGCGTTAGCCAGCCGAATACATTGTCGCGAGCAAAGGCTTGCAAGACGCGAGGCGCACCCATCATGCTGCCGAGTGCGGATGATAAAGTCGCGGCGAAGACGCCAGCGGTGATCATCAGCGGCCAGGTCGATATCTCCGCAACGATCAACGAGCTACCAATCAACTGCTCGGCGGGGCGAGCCCCCGCTAACAAACCGGCCATGCCAAAATAGACAACCGCGGTAACGAAAACTGCCCACAGCGTTCCACGCGGGATGGCACGAGCGGGATCGCGCAAATCACCCGACATGTTCGCTCCGGCCATGATCCCAGTCACGGCAGGGAAAAACAGTGCAAACATCGAGAATAGGTTTTCACCTTCCGAGAAGTTCGGCGTCAGGTTCGCTCGAAACGTACTCATGTCGAAGGACTGTCCCGCTCCAACGACGAATGACCCAATCGCCGCAACCAACACCAACAGGATGAAATATTGCAGCTTGATCGTCCAACCCGCGCCGATAAGGACGCAGACAAAGACAATGATGTTGGTGATCGTGGCTACGGTCGTCATCGACACACTAGCACTCGAAATCGAGCCGACAAACGCCTCCGCGAACCCAATGACGTACATCGCGACGGAGATGGCCTGCGCCAGGAAGAATACCAAACCGATCGCGCCCCCAAACTCGACTCCCAAGCTACGGCTGATAACGTAGTAGACCCCGCCTCCCTTGACCCTCGTATTCGTAGCAATTGCGGAAAGCGAGAGCGTCGTCAGGCCGGTTATGGTCTTGGATACGCCAACGATCAGAAACGCGTACAACAGTCCGGCCTGCCCCACCACAAGCCCGAACCGCAAGAACATAATGACGCCAAGAATCGTTAATACGCATGGTGTGAACACCCCACCAAATGTGCCGAATTTGACTGGCGTCTCACCTTTTTCCATCCGCGTCGCGTACTCCGCGTCGTTATCTTTGACAGCGATGCGGCGCTATCGTAGCGAATGCCGTTCAATTACCAAACGGCGTTTCCGGCGCACTTCGTCGCCCTGAGTACCGAGATGCGGTCCGTCGAGAAACATTCCGAAGCCGTCGGCGACTCCGGAACCGACCGGGAATTCAGATTGGATACGAAGCAGATCAGTCGTTAACTGAGGATAGCGAGTTAGGGCTGCCCGTCACCCCTTGCGACAACAAGCGTTGCGATTCCTGCAGTACAAATTCGGCGTCCATGAACGGCTCGTAACTGATGTCCTGCCAGCGGACCAAACCATCCTCATCAATTAAAAAAGTGCCATGTAACGGCTTCTTCTCGAAGTCATCATACGCTCGATAGGCTTTAAAGACGTCGAGCTCAGGATTTGCAACCAACGGAATGGGTAGCTCGCCTTTGTCATAGTTGGCGATCGAGATCTTCAAACCCGGAAGATCGTCGGAACTGATGGCAATCACTTCGATACCGGCCTGTCTAAACTCCTCGACTTTTGGAGCGAACGCGTGTAACTGCTCAGCACAATGTAGACAGCCGTAACCAAGGTAGAATATCACCACGACCGGCTTGCCTTTGAAATCAATCAGCGCGTGCAGTTCGTCTTTGGCATCTTTCAAAACCCACTCGCGGGCCGGAGAAGGCTGCCATCGGAAGGTGCCCAGCGAGTCTAGCGACGGCCGCACACCAACGTCCTCCGCAGGTACATTCGCGACCCGCCAGTCAGCGGAGAAACCAAGCTCAACCGAAATCGGCTCCAGGCGGGCAAAGACAGGCGAATCCATGTCGATGGAGCTCGAAAGCGATCTCAGTTCCTCGAACGTCTTCTTGGCATCATCTTTCTTCTCGGCTTTCCATAAGAGTTCCGTGAACATCGCCAGCGGCTGAACTTCGTTCTTGTGCGAGTTCACGTGCTTCTGGCCCTCTTTAATTGCTTCGTCGGCTTCCTCCGCAATCAACCGGACGTGCTGGACGTACATCGTGTCGATGCCTCGGGCCTTCTTCAGCAAAGGTACCGCCCGCTTGGCGTCACCAACCGCAAACGCCTGTAAGCCTTCGAGCTCCGCGATCGCCGGTTCCAGCTCTTTAAGCGTTGCATCAAAGGGTTTCTTCGCATCGGCAGCAGCCTTATCGATGTCCTTCTGTTTGTCCTTCACTTGAGCTTCGCGTGTTGCTGTCTCAGCAGCAGATCTGGCCGTCGCGATTGCCTCGTCATCCCCGCCGTCCTCTTTCGCTTTCGTTTCGGCTGCCGCGATTGCTTCGTCGATTTTGGCTTGGTCGTATGCCTTTTCCTTGGCCTTAACTTTCGCTTCCTCGACAGCCTTGTCGCGACTTGCTTCTGTCTCCTGTTTGCGACTTTGGAGTTCGGCGAGTTGCGCCGCCCCGTTCTCCCCATCTCCCTTGCGGAAATAAGCTTGGCCCAAGTAGCGCAGCCGCTTGATTTGCTCTTTCTCGTCGTCGGTCGGTTCGAGGTAGGGTGTCTGGCAGAGCTCGATCATCTGGTCCCACAACTCGTAGCGACTGAGCGTCTCGAACAATCGCTGTCGCCCATAGTTTGCGCTGCCTCGCTTAGCGAGTGTGTTGTACTTCGGATGGCGGGGCAACTCGATCATATTCTTCGCCAGATCGAGTGCATCGTGAATGCGACCGACATGGTTAAGGTTTCGAATCAACCACTCGTTGTTATGAGCAAAGTTGTGAATTTGATCCGGCATCACCCGGTCGCGCATCATGTGCGCATGA
The DNA here is from genome assembly GCA_020638995.1 of Planctomycetaceae bacterium. Lineage (GTDB taxonomy): Bacteria > Planctomycetota > Planctomycetia > Pirellulales > Pirellulaceae. The sequence continues at coordinate 178,467 of JACKHM010000004.1, read as the reverse complement.
TCGACTCGGGCCGAGGCCTCCTGCTGCCAACAAGCATCGTCATAGCGTTTGAGCCGTGAGAAGATATGACCTGGCATGTGCCACATGTGTGCGATGGCAGGCAGCGATTGGCCACATTGCGCCGCCGACGACACTGCGATTTCCGGGCGCTCATAGTCCCACAGATGAATGCGGTAGTGATGAGCCGGGTGCAGTGGTTCAACGTCGAACACTTGCTGAATCAGCGCGTCGACCGCCAAGTGGCTTGCAATCGGAATGCTGTTGGACTTGTTGTCCCAAATCTGCAAAGCGAGAAAGGCTTTGGCTTCGACATCGTCGGGGAATTCATAAAGCAACTTTTCCAGCGCCTGCGTATACTTCTCGGCTCTTTCCTTCTTCTTCGCGGTGTCGGCCTTGAAGTAGGCATCGAGCGCGTCGATATAGAGTTGCTCGCGACGCGATGCCTTCCCTTTAAGTTTGACTGCCTCTTCCATGAAACCTTTGCCGCGTTTCTCGTTGCTGCGGTTCGCCATCGCCATACCCCAGTACGCCATCGCACACTCGGGATCGATTGCTGCTGCCTGACGGAACGATCGCTCGGCCTCGAAGTACCAGAAGCCATGTACCTGTGCGACGCCCTGAGTGACGAACCTCTGAGCCATTGGTTCTTTGGTCGTCACGGGGAAATGCACCCTTCCCATACCATCCATTAGGTAGGCACTCTGTCGTGGACCTTCGTTGAAAGATTCGCCGTGTGCCGAGTGACCGGCAAGGAGTTCGTTGGGCTCATCGGGTTTGCTATCGCCCGTCTCCTTGTTGTCCTCGGCGAGTGCGATAGAAGCGATCAGCAGAAGGCAGCTCATGTAGAACGTAGCAGCGAGATTGGCAGGTCGCATGCGGCACCTCATGCGTGAAACGGGGAGGGAAAGCCAACCCGGGGAGCAATACACGAGGTGGCCACGGAGTCTAAGGTAGATGGGGTAAACTCGCTTTGCAAGCGGCAAGACCGTGGCCACACGCTCGCCCAAGGGTCGATCTATAAAAGCTTATCGCTCAGTGGCCAACCCGCACTGTTTTGACGATTTTCGTTCGATGCGAGTCATCAGGATCCAGCCACACGATTCCTGACTCTGGATGTGACGCACTCTCGCCGGGGCTCTGATACCAGGTTACTGCGTCAATTACGGATGAAGCGTCGAGAACTTCTTGCCTTTTGGCCATTGCCAATTCGGCTTGAGCTGCCAAGTAGACGAATATCGCGATAAAAATCAGCGTCCCACCGGACTTCAGTCCAAGTATTCCGAGCAAGATCGCGACAAATTGCCCCACTCGAACAGCAATCTCGGTCGCTCGTAAGTAAGGCCTGCGCATCGCCAGAAAGGCACGCAACACACGCCCGCCATCCATGGGAAACGCGGGAAGCATGTTAAACACCACAAGCGCGACGTTGACTGCGAGCAAGTTGATTAGAAACGACCCACCCGCGACGTTGAAGACGAGTCCTTGTGTGCCGATCCCAGCGACGAGCAACACGGCGAACAGAACGCCGGCGATCACAACATTCACGGCTGGGCCTGCGATAGCGATCGCCAATTCTTGTGAAGGCCGTCGAGGCATACGCACCAAACTGGCGACACCGCCGATCGGATACAACGTAATATCACGTGTTCCGATGCCGTAGTGACGAGCCATCAAAGCATGGCCCAACTCATGCAGCACGACGCAACCAAAGATCGCAAACACGAAGAATATCGATCCCAGCGCGCCTGCCAAGCCTCCGCCGGAGAACAATATCCAAGCGGGCAGCAGCCAGAACGACCAATGCACATAAACGCCGACTCCGGCGAGTGTTCCTATTTTCCACTTCATGGTAATACCTCGTTGGTTTTCGAGTCTATCCGCCTCTGAATTGTAGTAGTTCGACCACAAAGGCAAGATCTCGGGTTCCATTGCGACGAGGTGTGCATTTCCCGCGCCAGTTGCCTGACTCCTGGGAGAATCCCTTGGTCACCAAGGAGTTATCGGAGTGCGAAGCCGCCTGCATCGCGCCCACCAATGCCACATTGGCAGACCACGCTACGGGCTCATCTTCTTCCCACGAATCGGGACAGGACGGCGCGCAAGTCCGTTCGTCTCGATAGACACGTAAGTCACATCGGCTTCTGTCAGAGTCGTGAGTTCGCCATTTCGATCCGCTTCGACCGTGATGTGCATTGTGATCGAAGTCTTGCCGATGTTGCGCAGCTCGGTCCAAAAACTCACGCAATCGCCGACGAATACCGACTGGTGGAATTCGACGCTGTTCATGGCGACGGTGACAAGATCCTGTGCCGGAAAACCTTTGCATGCGATTTCGTGACGAGCACCGATCGCGCCACCTTGATCGATGTAGCTGAGTATTACACCGCCAAAGATTGTGCCGTAAGGATTCGTATCGCGCGGCATCATCATGACTTTCAGTGCGAGATAACGGTCGGCGGGTTGGTCGGGCAAGATGATCGCTCCAATACGAGTGCCGCGGCGAAGTTTGCGTCTTCATTCTACAGGTGGGCCGCTCGGCATGATAGAATCCGCCCGTGTAACCCAACACTCCGCCGCAGGATACCCTCCTTCACACAGCGGCGGGGGTACTTCAAATTTATTTCGAGGAGACACCCGTGATGGTGCGACAAATTCTTTGGTCGGCAGTCGCAGGAGTGAGCTTGTTGGTCGTGATGGCAGCCGATGGAATTGCCGCAGAAATGGCGATGGGATTCCGAGTGGGCGAAGTGACTCAGAATTCGGCCATTGTTTGGACACGAGTGACTCGTGATGCCGAGCGCAATTGGGATGGATATCGCGAGGCGAAGAAAGCTGTTCCCAAGGAGAACGAGTACACACCCTCGAAAGTCAAGGTCGAAGATCGCGATGGTGCAACGCCTGGCGCGGTGGGCGAAATTCGTGTCCGCTACTCGACCGCAGAAGATCTTCGCAACGCGAAATCGACCGAGTGGGTCACCGTTGCTGCCGAGCACGATTTTATCCAGCAGTTCCACATCGGCGAGCTAGAACCGGCAACGCGTTATTATCTTAAGGTCGAAGCTCGTGATTCGGGCGACACGGAGGTCAGCGCGACCGATATCGGCTCTTTCGGCACTCCCGCGATGGAGCAGCAATGGCAAGACGTCAGCTTCGGCGTCGTCACCGGTCAGTCGTACTGGGACTTGGATCATCGCGAGGGCTATCACATCTATCCAGCCATGCAAAAGTTGAACTTAGACTTCCTCGTGCCGACGGGCGACACCGTTTACTTGGACAGCGAAGCACCGCGAGCCCGCACCGTCGAACTAGCTCGATTTCATTGGCAGCGTATGTATTCGCTTCCGCGCCATGTCGAGTTCCATCGCAACGTACCGGGCTACTGGGAAGTCGACGATCACGACTCTTGGGCGAACGACTGCTGGCCCACCATGAAAGCCAAATGGATGAACCCGCTTACTTTCGAAGAAGGTTTCAAGGTCTATCGCGAGCAAGTGCCAATGGGTGAAATGACCTATCGCACCGTTCGCTGGGGCAAAGGCCTTCAGGTTTGGATGGTGGAGGGCCGCCTATATCGGTCGCCGAACACCGACGCGGACGGGCCCGACAAAACAATCTGGGGTGCGGAACAACTCGCTTGGCTAAAGCGAACAATCGAGCAAAGCGATGCGGACTTCCGGGTCTTGATTAGCCCAACGCCGATCGTCGGCCCAGATCGTGACGCAGGCAAGAACGACAATCATGCGAACGACGCCTTCTCCTACGAAGGTGAATTGTTTCGATCGTGGACCAAGTCCAGCAAACTGACCAAGTTCTTTACCTGCTGTGGTGATCGGCATTGGCAGTACATGTCGGTCGAGCCGTCATCAGGATTGCGTGAATTTTCGTGTGGACCAGCCAGCGATAAACATGCAGGGGGAAATCCAAAACAACCCGACTGGCAACCCTTCTTGCGGGTCAAGGGCGGTTTCCTGACAGTTTCCGTAACAAAGGCGAACGACAGGCCGACGATTGCTTTCCGCCACCATGATGTGCATGGGGAGGTTGTCCATGAATTTGTAGCCCGAGGAACAGTTGCAAAATAACAATTAACTGCGCTGGGCTCATCAAATATTAAATGATGGACACGCTTCGGCATTTTGAGGCGTTTGCGTTGTAGTCAGAGCTGAGCCTGGTCGTTTCGCTGAGTAGCGAGTTGAATGGGGGCTCAGTAAGGCTTGGTAGCGGGATTCAGCGGCAGCAAGAGGGATTTCGGTCAGGTGGGCGCAGACCGCGACCGCGTCGAGGCGGAGGGCTCGGTGAAGTGGAACGGTTGGTTTAGGTCACGGCCGAGGTCACTCGCTCGCGTAAAGCTTGGGCGATGGGACTCAGCCGGAGTTTGCCCAAGGTGCCTTGAGAGCGGCCGCCTTCGTAACGAGGCGCACTGGCTAGCAGCGTCGCGAACGCAGCATGAACCGCCAACACCGCTCCCACCCAAGCATGAAAGCGACGCGAGCCTTTGAGGTTGCCGTCATCCACGCCCCAGAAGATTTTCAGCCGAGCGTTCACGCGCTCCACCGACGTGCGGCCTTTGTACAAGCGCTCGAACTTCTTCGTGGCGCGCGGCAACTCGGGGAAGCGGCGGAGGTCGATCTCGCGCGGCACGCGGACGGTCTTGCCGTAAGACTTCGCGCCGTTGCACAGCGCAGACATCGGGCACTCCCAGCCTTCGTGCTTGGCCGGGCAGCGATACTTGATTGCTTCGCGGTCCGGTTCGTATCCGATGTACGCCATTTGATGACGCACCATCGGTTGGCTGACTCGGTCGTAGCAATACAACGTACCGGCTTCGTCGTACACGATGTTTGAGTTACCGTCGTGCCCCGGCAGCATCCGTTCGTGTTCCTCCTTCCACAACGAACGATTTTGAATGACAGGTTTGATCTTGGCCGCGGACAGGACCGCATGCACTTCGTTGGTGTCGGCTGCTTTGTCATAAGCCAATGTTTGGATGCGGTCGTCCGGCAGATTCGCTTGAGCTTGCGTCAACAGGGCCGGCAGCGTTTCGCCATCGCCGGCTTTGGTATCGGTGACTTCGTAAGCCAACGCGACTTCGTGTTTGACATCGACCAGTAAGTGCAGTTTGTAGCCGAACCACTCGACCACCTTCGTCACGCGGCCCGCATCGTCGGTGTACTCTTTGCGGCCACCGCTGGGCTGCGGCAAGCCGGCGGCGGCTTCGGCGGCAGCGATCGATTGCTCGGCGACTCGACCGCTGAGTTGCGTGGCGTCGCCAGCGGTGTTCGCGCCTAAGTCAGGCACCACGCGACCGAGTTCTTGGATCAACGCGTTGAAGACTTCGTGCAGCAACTCCCGATGAGGCGACTCGCCCAGCACGGCCAGAAACCGCGACATGTTCCAACCGTGTGGCACTTGTGATTCTTGCTCGATGCCGATCAGCCGCCGCAAACCCGCGTTACGCCGCAGTTCGGCCAAGCAGGCTTCCACATCCAAATGCCGACACGCGATCGACAACACGACCACACCCCACAACACATGCACGGGATAATCATCGCGTCCTTTGCCACGTGCCTGTCGCAGAGAATCCAGCAACTTGCCGTCGGGCAACGCGGCCAGTAGTTCTCGCAACGTGGTGAGCGAGGGACTGTCTTCTAGTTCGTCCCACGCAAAGAGCGGTTTGGTGAATGCGATCCGCATGAGGCTCCTCCATGAAATACCAAGTCAGTCGCTGATCGCATCACTACGCTAGCCATCCCCCGCGAGTTCGCTGCCTGGTCGAAAAATCGTGGCAAAAAAGTTTCCGCCGAGCTGCCACCTCAAAATGCTCGACATTTCCTCCACGCAACTCATCCCACTGCGGGGAACCTTACCGCAGCCCCAATAACATCCTCAAAAACAACAAAGACTTACGAACATCGCAAACGACTCCGGCATTTTATCAGCGGGTTGCATCGTCCCACCCCCGTAATCAGAATTGTATCGGTTCAATTTCCTTGTGCTTTGCTCGACACCCTGGTTCCGATTGAGGATGTAAATGACCGCACTACTGTTTCACAGACCGCTCATTCGCGCGAAAGTTACCTTCTTGCTCTTCGCCGGAATGTTAGGCGTAGTTTTTGCCGTTGATGCTCAGGACCACGGCGATGAGAAACGACCAGAACCCGTAAAGAGCATTGTGCTGACCAGTATCCCCGAGAACGACCCGGAATATGCGCTACTCGGAGAATTTGTCGGGCCAATTTCCGTTGGCGAAAACAAGTACGAACCTCTAGCGTTACAGATTCGTCCGATCGGCGGAGATAACTTCGAGGCCTTGCAGTATCGGGGTGGCTTGCCCGGACAGAAGACTCACAAACCAGCGCCAATCCAACTGATTGGGCGACGTTCAGGTGATTTTGTCATTTTGTCGGGCGGGCCGTGGGCGATCTTCGTCGAGAAAGATCATTGCTTAATTGTGGACCGTGAGGGAAACCACGTCGGTCGGCTGGAGCGAGTCACTCGTCAAAGTCCAACCTTGGGCGCGCAACCACCCAAGGACGCGATCGTCCTGTTCGATGGTACCAACACCGACCAATTCACGATTGCGGAGATGACCCCGGATGGATTGCTGATGCAAGGTGCAGACTTGAAACCGATGTTTCAGGACTTCAACCTGCATGTCGAATTTCGTCTGCCTTATATGCCGGCCTCAACGGGACAAGCTCGTGGGAACAGCGGTCTCTATTTGCAAAGCCGTTATGAACTGCAAGTCCTGGACTCATTCGCCGAAGAACCCACTTTCAATGGCATCGGCAGCCTCTATCGAACTCGTCAGCCCGACATAAATATGTGCCTGCCCCCGTTACAGTGGCAGACGTACGACGTCGCGTTTACGGCGCCCCGTTGGGCCGCAGATGGAACCAAAGTCCGTAATGCACAGATCACGGCATGGTTGAACGGTGTCAAGGTCCAGGATGACGTCGAACTCGCTAATAAGACCGGCGCTGGTCAAGAGGAAGCACCGACGCTGCTGCCGATTCGATTTCAAAATCACAAGGATCCTGTACGCTTTCGCAACATCTGGCTGATCGATCGCGGGCTCACTCCCGTGGCAAAGTTCCCCGTCTACCCAACCGCGGAAGTCGAGAAACCGAATGAACCGCCGACCGCTCCGAAATCCGAAGCGAACAGCAACGAGGCCGAAGCGAAACGCAAAATTACTGAGCAGGAGGCCGCAGACAAGAAAAAGGCCGCAGAAAAAAAGAAACAGGTTACGGACAGCAAGTCCGAAGATAAGCAGCCGGATCTAGACCTTAAACAAGCGAAGCCCCCTGCACGATTCGCGGTTAGCGCATAAAAATACTCGAAAATCCCCAGCGAATCGCGTGATTCTGGTGTGGTGCCGTTTCCGCGACTCGCCAGTTATGGAGGACTTTCGAGTGAACACGAGGATACGCCCCGCAGCCGGTTCTCGCAAGCACGGCGCTCGTTGTCACGAAGCTTGGCGGAAGCAGTGGCAACGGCGTCAGCGACGAATTGCCCGGCGACTCGACAAGCAACACCGGGAGCCGAATGACGGCCTCAGTGGTGAACGGCCCGTGCTGCAAGGCGCGAACGTGCAGTGCGTGATGGGCGAACGTCAGTGTGGCACCGCGTATGGCGGCGTGGCCGTCATGCACCAATTGGTCCGCGAGTTACAACTGGCTGAAGCGATCGACCAACGGTTGCAGTTATTGAAGTGGCACAAGCCTTACCATGAATCGGATCATGTCTTGAACTTCGCCTATAACGCCTTGTGTGATGGAACGTGTTTGGAAGACATGGAATTGCGTCGCACGGACGAGGCCTATCTGGATGGATTGGGCGCACGGCGGACTCCTGATCCGACCACTGCCGGAGACTTCTGCCGAAGATTTGAAGAACACGATGTTCGCACCTTGATGGAAGTCTTCGATGAGACGCGCCTCAAAGTTTGGCAGCGCCAGCCCGCGGAGTTCTTTGCAGAAGCACAGATCGATATGGACGGCACGTTGGTCGAGACCGGCGCCGAAAAGATGCAAGGCATCGATATCTCCTACAACGGCGTGTGGGGTTATCACCCGCTGGTCGTTTCGCTGGCGAATACAGGCGAGGTGCTGTCGGTTGTGAATCGCAGCGGTAACCGACCAAGTCACGAAGGTGCCGCCGCCGAAGCTGACAAGGCGATCGCTGTCTGTCGGCGAGCAGGCTTCCGCCGCATCCGACTGCGCGGCGATACAGACTTCACGCAGACCAAGCATTTGGACCGCTGGGACGAGGATCACGTGACGTTTGTGTTCGGCGTGGATGCCAGGATTCCCTTGCAAATCCAGGCCGACGAGCTTCCCGACAAGGCTTGGAAAAAGTTGCGGCGAGCGCCTCGCTACACGGTCAAGACGAACCGCCGCCGCAAACGCGGCAAGGTCAAAGAGCGGATCGTGCGAAAGCGTCAGTTCGAGAACGTGAAGTTGAAGTCGGAGGATGTCGCCGAAATGGAATATCGCCCCACAGCGTGTCGCAAGACTTATCGTTTGATCATCGTGCGGAAGAACTTGATTCGCCGGGATGGACAGGGCGAGCTATTCCCTGACTACCGCTACTTCTTTTATCTCACGAACGATCGCACGGCGACTTCTCAACAGATCGTATTCTCCGCCAATGACCGTTGCGATCAAGAGAACCTCAACGCGCAACTCAAAGGAGGCGTTTGTGCGCTGACGACACCCGTTCACACGCTGGTGAGCAATTGGGCCTACATGGTGATGACCAGCTTGGCGTGGAATCTCAAAGCGTGGTTGGCGTTGTGGGGCATGCCGTCAGGAACGTCGAGCGAGCAAATCACTCAGCGTTCGCAACAACAGCGCGTGCTACGGATGGAGTTCAAAACGTTTGTGAACTACTTGATGCGTCTACCGGCCATGGTGACACATACCGGTCGCCGTGTGATGGTGCGATTCATCAGTTGGTCGCCGCTGCAGCCAGTCCTGTTCCGCGTGCTGGAGACCATTCGCCGTCGGCGCTGTTAATCGGTTACGCGGCGGCTCGCGTCAGCGCCGCACAAGAGTCGCGAGTACGTCCGCTCGCGTCGCCCCACTCAGCAACCCTCCCACCGTCCCCGCCAAACTCTAATGAAGCAACCACAATTCGATTACTTGCCGCTCCGCGACGGAGCTTCGCTAACGCTGCGCGCCGCGAATCGCCCTACGAGCCCGCGGCGTTCGCTTGTTTAAGGTCTAGATTCTTGAGACCGCAACAAACATAAGCGGATGAGTTAACGCCCTACCGAAATGCCAAAGCTCACACCGGGCGAAGCGCTGTAGCCGCGGTGGTAATGATGCGGATGATAATAGCGAGGGGCGTAGATCGGATAGGCGGGGCGTACGTAGTGATAGTCGTGAACAATGACGGGCTCTGTGTAGACGCGTGTCGGAGCAACATAGACGGGCGTCCCACTGACACTAGCTCGTTGTAACGCCGTGAGCACAGGTTCGCTGACCCCCTCGCGATGGAGCAATATGACGTCCGACACTTCAAGCCGCTGTTGGACGCCCTGTTGATTGATATGGTTGACGATCACGGCGTCGCTGACACCGCTCTTCGTCATGCTCAATACTTCGCTGATCGTAACGGCTCGCGAGTTCTGGGCGATGTATTGCTGTTCGATATAGCGCTGACGAGATTGCTCGGCATCGATCGAGTTGCCGATTAGCGCACCACTCAGCAAGCCAACGGCACCACCAATCAATGCCCCTCCAGCGGTTTCACCGTTGTGCTGACCAATTGCCGCACCCGCAAGCGCGCCACCAACTCCGCCAAGTACCGCACCTCGGTCCGCGTTACTTTGCGCTTGGGCTGCCGAAACAAGCCAGCTGCTAGCTAAGGCAATCGCACAGATCCATCGACTATTCATCGTCCAGTCCTCCACTTCTCATTATCGACCTGCGAGCCGTCCAGCTTGATCGGCGGTCGTGGGGAACGCGCAGAAATCGCCCTCGATGCGGACACGCCGTACGATGATCGCATGACGCATGACCTCCGCATCGTCCTGAAAGCTTGCAAGTTGCGGCTTCACCAGCAATAGTGGGTGCCACCTCGAATGCACACTTGAGTTACTCAATTGAGAACGGAGATACAAACCCATGACAAAAGATTCCAGCCGGCTTTGCGATTCAGATGTTCCCGAAGTGGGACGCCGCGCGTTTATGACGGTCGCTGCTGCGGCAGCCGCCTCGACTGTGTTTGGTCGAGACTATGGTCCCGACGCCGCGCCAGTCCGTTACCCGGAACCTGATGTCGTCGTCATCGACGAACGCTTTGCGAAATATAAACTCGGTAATAGCCCGATCCAGCGGCTCTATCACAGCAAGGACATGCTGTGGGCCGAGGGGCCGGCGTGGAATGGAGTCGGACGCTACCTGCTGTGGAGCGATATTCCGAACAATGTTCAACTGCGTTGGCTTGAAGAAGACGGACACGTCAGCATATTCCGTCATCCCTCAGGCAATAGCAACGGCAATACTTTCGACTATCAAGGTCGTCAGATCTCGTGCCAGCATGGTCCTCGAAAGGTCGTACGATATGAACACAACGGTTCGCAAACTGTACTGGCCGAGAGCTATGGCGGCAAATCATTGAACGCGCCAAACGATGCCGTCGTCCACCCCAACGGCGACATCTGGTTCACGGACCCAGGCTATGGCGGCTTGATGAATTACGAAGGAAACCGAGCCAACACTGGATCGGTGCAACCATTCCAAAAGGAAGCGATTTATCGCATCGATAGTAAGTCAGGGAAGCTACACCAAGTTGCCGATCAAATCTTCAAGCCGAATGGCCTCTGCTTCTCGCCCGATTACAAAAAGCTGTATGTCGCGGATACTGGCGCGTCGCATTACGGTGAAGAGGCACCGAAGAATATTAAGGTGTGGGATGTCGTCGAAGAAACAACGCTTGCTAACGACCGTGAGTTCGCGTCCATGGAGATCGAGTTGAACGGCGAGAAAGTCGCTGGGTTTGCCGACGGGATTCGTTGTGATGTCGATGGGAACATCTGGGCAAGTGCGGGCTGGGTTGGTGATGGCTACGATGGTGTGCATGTCTTTGCACCCGACGGAACACGCATCGGACAAATCTATCTACCAGAAATCTGTAGCAACGTATGCTTTGGCGGCACGAAAAGGAACCGGCTATTCATGACCGGCAGCCAATCGCTGTATGCCGTTTATGTCGAAACAACAGGTGCTCATATCTCATAGCGGCAAAACGCCTAACGGATGCGCCTAAGTTTCTAACTCAAGATCCGAATTCTGCGACGAAACGGAATCGCCTTCCTTTCGCGCGCGTTGCCCTGTGGAATTTGCACATGGACAGCAGGAAATAGGGTTCACGCCCAGCGGACACTAGACAACTTCAGCTAATACTCAAACAACATGCTACGCTTACATGGCGAGCCGTCTCACGGTACGCGGCTCCATCGGGGAGGCGTGTTGTAGCGGTTGGACGGATTACAAGGCCGCCAGGACGTCGGGTTTCGGCACTTGAGGGTGTGACTACAGCATGAGAGTTGCGATCATTGGCGCTGGAATTAGCGGGATCGTTGCTGCGCGCGAGTTATGCGCCGAGCACGAGGTAGCTGTGTTTGAAGCAGCTAGTCGCGTGGGAGGTGATGCTCGTACCTCCGAAATCCAGATCGGCAACCAAGTCGTTCCTGTCGATACAGGTTTTCTGATCTTTAACGAATGCCGATACCCTCGTTTCGGCTCGCTTCTCCGGGAATTGGGAGTCGCCACACGCGACGCTGATGTATCGCTGACGATTCAATCTGATAAGCCGAATTTGCTATTTCGCGGAACGACGCTGCGAGACCTCCTGCGTAGTGGCCGGAACTTCACCAGCCCCGCATTCTATGCAACATTTCGAGATCTATTGCGATTCGCTCGCCATGCGAAACATTTTTCGGCCGTGGAAAACGTCGAGTTTTCGCTGGAAGATTTTATCTCGCTCAAACGATACAGCCCCGCGTTCGTCGACTTGTATTTGGTACCGATGCTCGCCGGGGTGTCGCAGATGACGCGCGAAGAGATCCTTCAGCTGCCACTCCCTTACGCATTCGCATTTCTCAACACTCATGGGCTGCTACAGCTCACAGAACCCACGGGATGGAAGACAGTAATTGGTGGCGCCCGCGCGTACATGAGCAAGTTAACGGCGCCGATCGAAGGCTTTGTTCATCGCAACCACTGTGTCGTCGCCATTTCTCGCGCACCGGATCACGTCTTGATCAAGTTTCAAGATCGGCCATCGCAACGATTTGATGCGGTGGTCCTGGGGACTCACGCCGATCAAGCACTAAGCCTGTTGGCAGACCCAACAAGACCAGAACGACGAATTCTGGGAGCGTTTCAATACCGTGCTCGCGTAGGGGTTCTTCACACAGATCGCGCCCTCCTGCCCACCGATGCAAGTCTTTGGGGCTCCTGGAACTATCGGTTGACTGATGCTGGAACCCGCACCGTGGCGTTCACCTATAACTTGAGTCGGCTGAATGGTCTCACTTTACCGGAGCCGCTGCTTCTAACATTCAATTCACCCAGCGTTTCGCCGGAGCACCTCTTGCAGACGTTCGATTATCAACGTGTCGTCCTGGATCGCCGCTCGTATCTCGCTCAGAGATCGCGTTCCCAAATCAATGGAGTCAGAAGAACGTATTTCTGTGGCGCCTATTGGGGGAACGGCTTCCATGAGGACGCCGTCGCAAGTGCTCACGCCGTGGTCGACCTCGTCCGCCAGGACAACGCCCTCCGGATTGCCGAGACCTGCGGCAAATGACCTGGCCGGTACAGCATTCATGTTAGCTCGGACTGCTATGAGACACTCGATTAGCTTTCCGTACCGGCCAGTCGCTTCGCATCAACAAGATTCAAGACACTCGCCGTGATTGGCCGCTTTGTATCCCAGAAGACCAACGAATTGATGGCGAGCTTGCTGACGTTACTTTCCAGAAGGCGGAGGTGCTCAACGGCATCCACCTGAGATTCAAACGACAAAGCGTAACACGTATCGTCGAGCACGATCGGTTTGCCCTCGTGTGGCCCAAGAAGCGTGAAGCAGAGTTCCTTGTACAGTCCGGAAATTGCAACTTTCCAAGGGAAAAATGTATAAGGTCCTACGCCAAAGATCGAGAAAGGCGGTCGTCCCCGATAGATGGAGCTTCTACGACCGTCCAACCTCGTTCGATTACTTTGTAGATATCGCCACGTTTTCGGTGCAAGCTGTTGGATCGCCGAAGTATCTTCCCCGACAGACCGTTGCGGTACGAGCATCCAACGCTTCGGTGTCGCGTCTCCGCTCGAAGCGATCTCGGAACTTTTCAGCATCGGGTAGAGATAGTCAGTCTCCAGTTCGACGCGTTCTCCTAACCCGTTCCGGAATGCGGTTCCATCGGGTCTAAGTTCCATGATCTTCGCGCAATCATGTTTGATACCACTCCGCCAAGGAATCCGCGAGCCCGTGAGTCCGGACTTCAATTTGTCATACGTCGTTACATCCGCAACCAGCCGTTTGTCGCGCCAACCAAAAGACGAATGGCTCATCTTTGATTCGAGGCGTTCGAAGACATGGCACACTTGTGGTTCCGAAGTTGGACCGAACTCAGCGGTCAACAAACACGCATCGACTGCCACGCCAAATGTCGCTTGCGAGTCAATCCGATGCATTGTCGCGCGTTCCAGCGGCAGTTCGTCCCCCCACGCCTGCGCCAAGACCTTGCGAGCTACGCTCGTTTTACACAGCATTGCGAATGTGGCTTTCCTGCCGCGAAGTCCGCTAAACAAGCGTGACATCATCCACTCCGAAACATCAAAGTTGCTTCTACCTGTAAGCGCCTCGATACCGCGCGATCCGATAGTGTTTGACTTCTCAGGAAGGTTCGTCCCGCGAATTGCTCCCAACTCGGAATTACAAACCCAGGGAGGGTTGCCCACGACAAGAATTGGCTCTGGAAGGGAATTGAGAACCTTATCCCAATTCGTCTGGAAGAAATCTGCTCGGTGAAATCGCACCCGCGAATCGCGAGAGCCGATCCGTTGCCTCGCCTCTCGAAGATGTAACCCGTTGATCTCCATACCCGAGGCGTACTCGAAGTTTGGAAACGTGTTCAACGCGGCTTCCAGGAACCGGCCTACTCCACAGGTTGGCTCAATAATCGACTTTGGGGAAATCCGCATCGACTTCAGTAGAGAGCACACTTCCGCGGCCAAGTCGCTTGGTGTCTGGAAGTCACCGAACTCGATTCGTTGTTTGGATTTCATGATTGGTCGATTATTCACATCACCGCTCTTTCGAGAACATCAGAATCGACAACGTCATAATCCGGGGCCCGAACTTTGCAGAGAATTCTCTTGACTACGTTCATTTGTACGTTATTATCACGTTCAAATGAACGTCATTGGAGGTATCTATGGCCCCCAAAAGGGACTCACAGCGCGGAGCGCTGCCGAAATCAGAGCTGGAAATTGCCAAAGTTGTCTGGGATCTGGGTGAAGCAACGGTTCGTCAAGTACTAGACGCCTTGCCGCCAGATCGCGAGCTGGATTTCTGGACGGTTCAAACTTATCTGCGGCGCCTCGAAGCCAAAGGATATCTCTCGAAGCGGCGCGAGGGTCGAACGAATGTTTACCGCCCGGCCGTTCGCCCCACTACCGTCATCAGCGAGACGATGGATGACTTCATCAATCGCCTGTTCGATGGCGAAGCCTTGCCGCTATTTCAACACTTGATCCGCGATCGCGGGTTGTCCGATGCCGAAATCGACGAACTTCAGCAAACGCTTGACGCGTTGAAGGCCGAAAGAAAGCGAGGGCGTTCGTCATGAGCTATGACATCAACGAAGTTATCGATCTCGCTTGGACCCAGTTGTGGCAAGTCACTGTCGTCGCATTCATCGTCGCGCTGGTGGTCAGGTTATGCGGTCGCGTGCGACCACATCTCGCGTACCTGCTGTGGATGCTTGTGATCTTGAAATGTCTAACGCCACCGTTGTGGAGCAGTCCCACCGGACTGTTCAGCTGGATGCAAATCCAGACAAATGAGGTTGCGTTGGCTTCGCCACCCCCAACTCTCGACCGCGCAGCATCAACGAAAGGAACCTACGAACCGGACAAAGTGGCCAGCGCTTTGACTTTAGATTCGCCTCCACAGGTCGAAGTGATCACGCCTGGGCGAGAACAGCTGAACGCCACCCAGCAATTGCCGCAAGCCGATCCTCGTCGCAATTCAGCGTCTGTCCCGGCTCCGTCGGTTCCGCCGGCGCAGGCCGCACGCCCAACACTATCATGGACGGCAAGCCTCGCGATGCTGTGGATTTGCGGTGTTGTTGTCTCGACATTCGTCGTGATGACAAAGCAATTCCTCTGTACTTTGATGGTTTGGCATCACGGGCTCCTCGCGAATGCGGAACTGCAGGACTTGTTAGAATCGCTGTCCCGTCACCTGGGCGTTCGCCGCAGAGTGCGGTTGCTGTTGAGCAAGGGTCCGCTCGGTCCAGCGGCATACGGGCTGG
Organism: Planctomycetaceae bacterium; assembly: GCA_020638995.1. GTDB lineage: Bacteria > Planctomycetota > Planctomycetia > Pirellulales > Pirellulaceae. The sequence goes on along the minus strand of JACKHM010000004.1, from coordinate 162,914 downwards.
TTCGCCCTACAATCTTGTTGCCGGAGATGCTGACACGCGGTAGGCACGCAAGACAAATGGAGCCAATTCTCGCCCACGAACTGATTCACTTTCGAAGAGGCGACACGTTCATCGCAACGCTGCAACTTGCCACACAAATCGTTTGGTGGTTCCATCCGCTGATTTGGTGGGCCAACCGGGAACTGACTCGTGAACGTGAACGATGCTGTGACGAGGAAGCCGTGGCCGGATTGAGATGTGATCCGGGAGACTATGCGCAAACGCTGCTCGATGTCTTGCGATCAAAGCGGCAGCTAAAGCCTTTGTTCGGACAACCGGGCGTTCGTTCTGTGGACATCACCGCCCGCAGGCTCGAACACATCATGCAGCCGAACTATGTGCCCAGCGCACGCACACCAAGGCACTGCTGGTTCATTGCAGGCCTGATGGCTGCGCTGCTGTTACCTGGAGGCGGCTTGGTGTTCAACCTTGCGGCCACGGGAACGGCTGAAGAACGCAACGGAATGGAAGTTTCTCGTGCAACTCGCGACTGGCCACAGTACGGTGGAGGGCCGCAACGAAATAACGTATCGAACGAGACAAATCTACCGACAACTTGGAATCTCGAAACCGGCGAGAACGTCAAATGGACCGCCAAACTCGGAACGGCGGTGTACAGCAGCCCTGTCATGGCCCATGGCAAAGTCTTGATCGGAACAAACAACGGCGCGTCGTATGGCGAGCGATTTCCCCTAGGATCGGATGCGAGCTGCCTGGTGTGCTTCGATGCGGATACGGGGGCATTTCTTTGGCAACATGCAAACGAGAAACTGGCAACAGGTCGCGTCCACGATTGGCCACAGATCGGCATTTGCTCGACCTCCCTAATCGAAGAAGATCGCGTGTGGTATGTCAACAATCGCAATGAAGTGGTCTGCCTCGACCTCGACGGATTCTACGACAACACGAACGATGGACTGGTTCAAGATGAACCGACCGCAGCGCTCGGCGAAGCAGACGTAATTTGGCGACTCGACCTCATGAGCTCGCTTGGCGTTTCACAGCACAATCAAGCAATCTGTTCGATCACTGCGGTTGATGACCTGCTGTTGGTGGGCACGTCGCATGGGCTCGACGAGAGTCATTTGAACCAGCCCGATCCCGCACCTAGCTTCATCGCAGTGCATAAGAAAACGGGAAAGGTCGTTTGGCGCGATGCATCACCAACCGGAAACCTGCTGCACGGTCAATGGTCTTCGCCCGCGTATGGTGTGATTGGAGGCGTCGGCCAAGCACTTTTCGCGGGCGGCGACGGTTGGCTTTACAGCTTTGATGTGAACGCTATCAAGCAGGGCAAGTCGGAACTCCTCTGGAAGTTTGACTGTAATCCGAAAACCTCCGAGTGGATTCTGGGTGGCCGCGGAACGCGAAACAACACCATTGCGATTCCTGTGATTCACGATGACAAGGTATTTATGGTCGTTGGCCAGGATCCAGAACATGGCGAGGGCAAGGGGCGCGCCTGGTGTATCGACGCGACCCAGCGCGGAGACATCAGCGCCGAACTCGTCTTTCGCAAGGATGATCCCTCGACACCGGTTCCGCACCAGCGAACTCAGGCCGCCAACATCGAGGAAGGTGACATCGTCCGACCGAATCCAAACTCCGGTGTCGTCTGGCACTATCACGAAACGGACCGTGATGGCGATGGCAAGATCGCATTTGACGAATCGATGCATCGCAGCTTCAGCTCGGTTGTCGTCCACGACGGGCTGGCCATCGTTCCTGACTACAGCGGCATTGTTCATTGTCTCGACGCGAAAACAGGTGCTCCGCAGTGGACCTATGATATGCTTGCGACGATCTGGGGCACTCCGCTGGTTGCTGATGGAAGAATTTACATCGGCGACGAGGACGGTGATGTCGCGGTATTCGAGCTGTCACGCGAGCTGAGGTTACTCGCCGAGGTCAACGTCGGGAACTCGGTATACACGACAATCATGGCCGCGCACGGCACGCTATACATTCCGTCGCAAGGCACTCTGTTCGCGCTGCAAACGCCCACTTCAAGATCGAAGGAAGCGTCAGCCTTTTCTCGCTCGAACTGGCCAAGTCATCGCGGCGATGCCGCCAATACGGCGGTATCGCGAGATATCTTGCCGTCGAAGATCGGTTCTTTGTGGACCTATCGGACAGGCGCCGAGTTCGGTTCATCGCCGGTCGTCTCTGGCAGCGTTGCTTACATCGGTGATCTAGTAGATTCGCTGTACGCGATCAATGTTGACACGGGTAAAGCGAAATGGGTCCTTAAGAGCGACTCGGGCTTCGCCGCTTCGCCATTGCTCGCAGACGAAACTCTGATCATCGGTGATTTGAACGGTCGAGTTCGTTGGATCGATGCCCACAGCGGCAGGGTCTTGCGTTCGTTCGATATTGGGGAGCCAATTGTTGCCTCGGCCAAGGTCGCCGATGGATTGACTATCGTCCCCACTGAAGGCGGGACGGTGTTCGCGTTCGACACGAAGACGAGCAAACTGATTTGGAAATCCAAGATCGCTTCCCAACTGCAGAGCGCAGCGACCGTCGACGGTGAACGCCTGGTCTTCGCCGGTTGCGATCAGAAGTTGCTGGTACTCGACCCAGCCACTGGCGAAACACGGCAGTCGCTTGAGATCAACAGTCCCACTGGGGCAACTCCGGCGATCCATGAGGGGTGCGCATACGTTGGAACCGAAGATGGTGAGCTATTCTGCATCGAGCTTGCGACCGGGAAGCAGAGGTGGCGTTTCAAACATCCATCAATCAGCAGCGGCATTCGCCGAGCCGTAGCCGTCGCGAATGATACGGTCGTCTTTGCCAGCCGAGGCAAGGCGTTGCTGGGCGTGAACACCGGGACGGGCAAAATTCGGTGGCAGTTTTCGGCGAAGTCCAAATTCGACTCGTCGCCGGTCATCGTGGATTGTCACGCCGTGATCGGAGCAACGGATGGTCGGTTGTACGTCATCGATATCGCGACGGGCCAGGAACGGTTCGTGTACGAACTGGGCGACTCGATCGTCGGTTCTGTGGTGCCGACGTCTCGGCGATTGATCGTTGCCACAGCCAATGGCCAAGTCCAATGCCTGGGCGACACGAGCCGTCCAACGAGAGAACTCGCGGCGACAACCAACGACAAAGTAAATTCCACCATCATCGACGATCGGAATTTCGGCGAGATTCAAATCGAGTCAGCAGGTGCCGAACAGCTTCAAGTGCGGAGCCAGATGCAGGGTAACACACCTGAAATTTTGATCGAAGGGCGCAGTCGCCTGATTATCACGGCGCGTGGTCTGACGCACATTGGCGAAGCAGACGCCCTTGTGGTCCGGGGCTGGAAACCGGGCGCGACCGATTGGTCTAAGGCTGTATTCCTTTTCAAAGGCAATGTCATCTGGAAGACGGCAGGAGATCGCTTCATGCCGCGGGAGGGAGTCTCGGAGATCCACGCCGACTCGATGAGGTACGAAGCCGCGACTATGCGAGGCAGTCTCATCGGTGTCGGCAACAACGCATGGATAATACGTTCGAACGGATCGAAGCAACGAATCGCCACACAGCCCGCTCCTGAACCCATTTGGCGTTCGACTGACTAACCGTTGCGCCTTTACAGGTGGAGCATCGCCCTTGCCTGGACTGCCAGCAATGACAGCATTAGGCCTCGCGTGCTTCAAGACGATCTTGGTGAAATTGGCGTACTTCCTGTAGTCTTTGCAAAAGTTACACCCGTCCAATTTCGCTGTGGGCCGACTGCAAGGAAGCAAGCTCTGCGATTTCGGACGATGACGTTACGAAAAACAAGTCGATGCTGGATGCACGACCTAATTCTCGTAGCGATTCAAAGAGGTCCGCTTCGATTGGTCCGCCTTTTGCGATTTCGCAGAAGCAATCGAATCTGGCCGGTGATCACAAGGATGTGATCGCCTCACAACAATCCTAGTCAATGGAGTGACCCAGAGCATGGAAGCTCGCCTCTCTCGCGCCGCGCTCGTCGCGGCTGTGTTCTTGTCTTCAGTTGCCGTGTCGTTTGGTGCCAGCCACCGCACCGAAAACTTTATCGTTACCGCGTCATCGCAAGACCTCGCCAAAGCCGTTGCAGAAACCGCGGAGGAAATGCGACGCGACTTGGCCATTGAATGGCTGGGACACGAACTTGGCCCCTGGCAAGACATCTGTCCGATTACTGTTAACGCGGGCTCGCATCTCGGCGCCGGCGGTGCAACGAGCTTCATGTTCGAGAACGGTCGTCCGTTTGGATGGACGATGACGATTCAAGGCTCGCGTGAACGAATCCTCGACAGCGTCTTGCCGCACGAAATCACGCACACGGTCTTTGCCACTCACTTTGGCCGACCACTGCCGCGTTGGGCCGACGAGGGTGCATGTACCACCGTGGAAGATATCAGCGAACGTCAGAAACAGCACAACATGCTGTACGAGTTCTTGACGACGCATCGCGGCATCGCATTCAACGAGATGTTTGCCATGACCGAGTATCCAAGCGATGTCCTACCTTTGTATTCACAGGGATATTCGCTGGCGCGGTACTTCATCGCCCAAGGCGGCAAACAGAAGTTTGTCAATTATGTCGGCGACGGGATGAAGTGGAATAATTGGACGCGAGCCACCCAGCAGCACTACGGCTACAGCAGCTTGTCCGAGTTACAAGTCACTTGGCTGGATTGGGTGCGCCGCGGCAGTCCAGAATTGCCGGCTCGACAAACGCTCGTATCTCAGGAGCAGCCAGCGGCTCAAGCGCAACTTGCGGAAGTTGCGACGGAAGACTTGCGAAGCACGACCTCAGTTGCGCAAACGGCTAGTGTAACTCGACTCGAAGCGGAGAGCACGAGTGAAGATCGATCATCGACGTCGGGAGGCTGGTACTCACGCGTGCGAGATGAAACAATTGCCAGTCGAAACCGTGTCGAACAGGCTGCTTATGCGAGTGATTCGACCGCCGCAGCGGGCTCCGGCGAGGTGTCGACGGCCAGCCAAACCGTCTCGCGTCCACAACCAGTTGGTCGCCCTGGGCAAATCATTCTCGAATGGTCGAGACCATTGGTTACCCCGCCGACTCAAGCTGCACCAGCCTCGCAGCACCGCCTGATCCCAGGGTTTCGTGGAACTTTGTGGCGATGACGACCGGCTTCAGTGGCTCGCGACGGTCTGGTGTCATAGCCCGTGTTTCTGGGATTGGTTATTCTGTTCGTTTATTGCCGGCATGAGGACACGCACTCAGGGCTGCGGGCTGACGAGTGTGGCTACGAACAGAGACGCGAATAAACGCCGATGACAACACGAGTCGCCATGTGGTCGGGCCCGAGGAACATTTCCACGGCGATGATGCGTTGTTGGGGGAACCGCCCAGACACAATCGTATGCGATGAACCGCTGTACGCTCACTACTTGCAGGCGACAGGCTTGGACCATCCGGGTGCCAAAGAGACGATCGCTTCGCACGAGTCTGATTGGCGTAAGGTCGTCGCCTGGCTGACGGGCCCGCTGCCGGATGGCAAATCGGTCTTCTATCAGAAGCATATGGCTCATCATCTTCTGCCGAATATCGAGTTAGATTGGCTACAAACGCTGACGAATTGCTTTCTGATCCGTGAGCCCCGAGAAATGATCACCTCGTTGATCGAGTTCATTCCGCAACCACGCGTTGTGGATACCGGTCTGCCTCAGCAAGTTAAGATCTTCGAGATGGTTCGCGAACGGACTGGCGTGACGCCCGTAGTTCTGGATTCTCGTGATGTACTCGAGAATCCGCGTGCTGTGTTACAACGCGCCTGTCAGCAAATCGGGATCGAGTTTAGCGACACCATGTTGCACTGGCCGCCGGGGTTTCGCGACACCGATGGTGTGTGGGCGAAATACTGGTACGCGAAGGTCGAACACACAACGACGTTTGCCTCCTACCGCGCGAAGCTTGACGCTGTGCCTGAATCGCTGCACGATGTCCTGACCGAGTGCAACGGGCTTTACGACCAGTTGCATGCCTATCGTATTACAGCGGGGTAACACTTCATGCTTCAAAAATTCGACGAACGAAACCGCAACCTTCAGGTCAACATTAACGGCAAGCTGTCGCATCGTGACGAAGCTGGGATCAGCCCGTTCGACTCCGTGGTGCAAGGCGGCGACGCGGTGTGGGAAGGCTTGCGGCTCTATAACGGGCGAATCTTTCGCTTGATCGAGCATCTCGATCGCCTTCGTTCTTCGGCCTTAGCGCTGGCCTTTTCCGAGATCCCAGCACACGAAGAGATGATCGCTGAAATCAAGAAGACACTGGCCGCCAATCAGATGACAGATGGCGTCCATATTCGATTGACGCTGACTCGCGGGGTAAAAGTAACCAGCGGCATGGACCCGCGATTAAATCAAGCCGGTCCGACACTGATCGTTCTCGCTGAGTTCAAAGCCCCAGTCTACGACAAGGAGGGAATTCGCCTAATTACGAGCGGCATGCGACGCCCTACTCCCGATGTACTCGACCCCAATATCCACCATAACAATTTGCTGAATTCGATACTCGCCAAAATCCAAGCCAACGCCGCTGGTGTAGATGATGCCTTGATGCTCGACTCGCAGGGATTCGTCGCGGAGACAAATGCAACACACGTCTTCCTCGTTCACAACGGAACCGTCCTTACGTCTCGGACAAACGCTTGCCCAGAGGGTATCACGCGAGACGTCGTACTTGGCCTGTGTCAGACCAACGGCATACCTCATCAAGTTCGCGACATTTCGCTGACCGAAGTGTTTCGTGCAGACGAAATGTTTTGCACAGGGACGATGGGGGAGTTGGCAACGGTAAGCGAAGTCGATGGCCGAAAAATTGGCACCGGACAACTCGGACCAATCACGAAGCATCTATCGGACTTATTCCGCGCACTCACGCTGCGCGAGGGAACGGTCGTCGCGTGAACGAGGCCCACTACTCAAATGTCGGGAGTTCCCCAGGCGTCTGTGAAAACAAACTCTCTCAACGGCTTGCGACTTCGGGGAGCCAAGTCGCGTTCTGCGAATTGGCGATCTTCTCCGCGTGCAGCAGTGTAGCCAATCGCGACGACCGTCAATGGATCGTGCGACTCGGGAATCGAGTAGACCTGTCGCGCCTTGCTTAGGTCGACTCCCGCCATTTGATGTACGGCGAGTCCGAGCGATGTCGCTTGAATGCTCAGATTGCCAATCGCTAAGCCGACGTCGTGCTCAGCCGTTCGGTTCGGCTTGCCGTTCTTCGAAAATAGCCGTGCTGCGATGGTCAACATCAGGACACCGGCTCGCGCTGCCCAAGCTTGATTCGCATCCGCGAGACATTCGAGCATCGTTGAAAAGCTGGTTTGACTTTCGCGTCGCGCCACGATGAACGACCACGGCTGCTCATTGAAACTTGACGCAGCCCAACGTGCGGCTTCGAGACAAGATTGCAGCTTTTCTTGCTCAACCGGACGCTCGTCGAATGCATAAGGGCTCCAGCGATTGGCGATCAGATCGTGGATGGGGTGGTCAGGGGTGGCGGTCTTAGGATGATGGAGCATGATCGCCAATCTACCAAGTCGCAAGGAGCCAGCAAACGAGTCCTACTTGAAATGAACTTCACACGCATTTCCGTCACAGTCTTGCTTGCCGGCGATCTTATAGCGGCGTTTGGCAACTTGGCGGTAACACCATTGCCAAAGAGGAAGCGTGAACGGTAGATGCATCAGCGGAGCCAGCAGCCATAGTCTCGGCAATTTGCGGCTCAAGTACCGGAAGGCCGCCGCGCCGCCATATCGCTGTCCGGATTGGTCGACCAAATACATCTGCTCCATCAATTGATCATGGGTCAGGTCCGGATAACGCTGAGCGACAAGCGGGTCGTGCAGCGACACAAACGCCAAACGCCCCCCACGGTCCCAACGAGCAAGACGCTCGACTTGCCCCCGGCAGAAGTTGCAATTGCCGTCAAAAATTACGACGTCCGCGTTCGGATGCTCCTCCAAACCCGGTAGCTCCATCGATTTTTGGGTGGCTGTGTTCATAGCGATCTCAACACTTCCAGAGCATAACCGCAAAGTGGCAGTAGACTTAACTATAGCATCAGAGTTCGATTGGATTCTGCTACTCGCTGGGCCCCACGGGGCCCGAGTTTCGTTGAGGGATCGGATAAAATCACCAACATTGGCGGAAATCGGGCGAGATCGAGGGCGAACTACTCGATATAATGCCGGGGCGGGAATCGACCTATTCCGTTTGCAGTTGCTATGAAGGATGACACGATGGAAGAAATTCGACGCCAGGTAGCAGCCGCTCGTCGCCGATTGGTATTACAACAATTCTTTGGAATTCTACCCTGGGCTCTGCTCATCGCGATGGGAGTCGCGGTCATCGGGCTGGTCGTACCCAAGTTCATTGTCATCGCCGCAGATCGCAATACTTGGTTCGCGAGCTGGATGGGCGGAGCCCTCGCTGCGGGATTGCTGTTCGCCATTGGATGGACCCTGGCAATTCGCAGGCAAGCCATGGACGCGGCAATCGAATTAGATCGCCGGTTTGGACTAAAGGAACGCGTGTCGAGCCTCCTTTCCTTGGAAAGCAACGAGTTAGAAACAGAAGCAGGGCAGGCGCTGTTGAACGACGCGGTCCGCCGAGTCGAGTCGCTTGAAGTTCGGGAGAAGTTCGGTATCACGCTCAGTTCACGAGCGCTGTTGCCAGTTGTTCCTGCGGTAGTCGCATTCGCGTTACTGCTGGTTCCCGATGCACAAAAGAATGTCGATGCCGCGTTGATCGCCAAGGCCGAAGCACGAGAACAGATCAAACGATCGACGCAAGCGCTGAAAGCTCGCTTGGCCGAGAAGCAGAAACGCGTCGAGGAAAGTGGCCTGAAGGACGCCGAGCAACTGTTCAAGAAGCTGCACATGGGGCTTGATGAAATGTCCAAGGATGGTGACGTCGATCGCAAAAAGGCCTTGGTCAAGATCAATGATCTGGCGAAGGAATTAGAACAGCGGCGTAAGGCGTTGGGCGACCCGGAAAAGATGCAAAAGCAGTTCGAAGGCTTGAAGAACATCGAGCGGGGCCCCGCCGAAAAGGTCGCCGCCGCGATGAAGGATGGTAATTTCGAGAAGGCAATTGAACAGTTGAAGCAACTGCAAGAGAAGATGGAGAAAGGTGCGCTTAACGAACAGGAACAAAAACAGCTTGCTCAACAACTCGAACAGATGCAGCAAAAGATGCAGGAGATGGTCGATGCGCAGCGCGAGGCCAAAGCCGAATTAGAGCGCCAGATCCAGCAAAAGATTGCCGAAGGAGATATGGAAGGGGCGGGTAAACTGCAGCGAAAGCTGGATGAATTGCAGCAACAAGATCGTCAGATGCAGCAGTTGGAACAAATGGCCGACAAACTCGGCCAAGCATCGGAAGCCATGCAAAACGGCGACATGCAAACAGCCCAGTCGCAGCTTTCTGAGTTTGCCGACCAATTGCAAGAGATGCAGTCAGAGATGCAGCAATTGGCCTCACTCGATGAGATGATGGACGAGATCGGAGATGCAAAGAATGCGATGAACTGTGAGCAATGTGGCGGCGCTGGATGTGAAAGCTGTCAGGGCTCGGGACAGTTCGGTCAGATGGGCATGGGTGCCGATCAGTTCGGATTCGGCAACGGCTTAGGAGAAGGGCAAGGCGAAGGCTATCGTCCCGAGCAAGAAACGGACACAGGTGTGTACGAGTCAAAAGTGCGTGGCGATCCTAAAGCCGGTGAAGCGGTTCGAGTCGGCGATGCTATAGGTCCGAACAAGGCGGGCTTAAGCCAGGAGAGCGTTAAGGAAGAGATCCTCAGCGCGATCAAGAACGACTCTGATCCGTTAAGTGATCAGCGGCTTCCTAAAGACCAACAAGAGCACGTGCGGGAGTATTACAAGCGATTTGAGGACTAATCGCTTGCATACACATTCGGGCACTAAACGATCTCGAACAAGATGTTCGTTCTCCCGGCTATTCGCCATCACGCCTCAACGTGAATGTGTAAAGCATGATCACCGCACCAGCGGAAAGCAGGCTCCAAGGAGCCCATTCCGGTGGACGCAATTCGCGACGAGCAGGAGGTTGATTCAGTTGAGGCTCGTCGAACGGGCTCGTGGGAGCCGTGGCTTGCTCCTGCGAACTGGCCAGTACGGCCTTTTCAACGACAAGGCATTCGCCACCCAGTATCAGCAACGCTGCACCAATTGCCGCAAAGAATGCGCGCCACATGATCGTTTCCCTCCTGGTGAGACTTCAACATCTACCCTCCCCCTTTCGGAAAACGAGCTGCTTTACAGCGGGTGAGAGCAAATCGGGATCTCGCCACTTGGAACGTGGCGGCCACACATTGGTACTTCGGCTGACGTCCAGGCACCGAAGCAATCGCGGCGAGGTCGTAGCGGTTGGAAGGCCACAAGAATCTCGTTGTGACGTCTGCAACGGATATGCGCCGCCAGACCTGGGGGCCCCGCTGTCCAATCGCACAAAACGAAGAGTTGCAGTGCTAGCGATCGGCGGAATTTGCGTGTCAACCAGCAACTCTTGCTGTGACCAACTTCGATCGGCACATTCTGCGTCCTCGCGTCTAAGTCCGGGCAGTCGCTCTAAAGCTTTACCACACAGGGCTTCCAGTCGATTTCTTACTTCGTCCAACTAGGGAAGGGCACTTCGGCACAAGGGTTGCAAAACGAGAGAGCGTCTGCAGGGGAGCGGACTGAGTGTTGAGCAACTTCGATGTCGTACGGGATGTACCTATCAGCTGCCGGAGCCGACGTACAAAGTGCGCGGCTTCAGGTATTAAGTAATAACTTAGCGAACGCCGACACAGTCGGTTTCAAACGTGAGATCGCGATCCTTCAAGCTCGCCACGCGGAAGCCATCGAGCGAGGAACTACTGCCGCGGGTCGAGGCGGCATTGAAGATGTCGGCGGCGGCGTTCGCATGTCTGAAACCGTCACCGACTACAGCGCCGGATCGCTTCGCGAGACAGGCAACAAGTCAGACTTCGCCATTAACGGCGAAGGGTTCTTCCTCGTAGACAAAGAAGGCGAGTCGCTGCTGACGCGAGCTGGCAACTTTCACTTCTCGACGACAGGTCAGCTGCAATCCGAGCAGGGCTACCCGGTCATGTCACTCGAAGGCGGTCCGCTCACGATCGACCCGACTCGCCCCTGGAATTTCTCGGAAGAGGGCGCGATTGAGCAAGGTGGCGACAAGTTGCTGTTGGCGCTGGTGAAGCCTGCATCCCTGGGAGATCTGGTTAAGGCCGGTCAAAACATGTTCTCGCCGCTCGCCAAAGTCGAACCGGTTCCAGCGGCAGAACGGAATGTTAAGAACGGCTACATCGAGCAATCGGGCGTGAAGCCTGCTCTAGAAATGATGGAGCTGATCGAGACGTCGCGAGCCTATGAGGCCAACATCCGCATGATTCAAAACCAAGACCAGGTTGTCGGGTCGCTGGTCAACCGCGTTCTAAGACAGTCATAAATTACGGCAAGGAGTGAACGATGAGCGTTCAAACACTGTATACCGCCGCCACAGGCATGCAGGCGATGGAAACGAAGCTCGACGTAATCGCGAATAATCTCGCGAACGTGAACACGACGGGCTTCAAGAAAGGACGAGCCAATTTCGAAGACCTGTTCTATCGTCACGAAATCATGCCCGGAAACAATCCATCTAATGGAGGCCAAGCCGCGACCGGAACGTCGATCGGACTTGGCACACGCGTTTCAAGTGTTCAAACCAATTTCCAGCAAGGTGCATTCGAACAGACCGGTAATCGCTATGACGTCGCGATCCAAGGGCAGGGATTTTTTCAAGTCCAAGATGCTGCCTCCGGAACTAATCTCTATACACGTTCAGGAAACTTTTCTGTTAACGCGAACGGGCAACTGGTTCTCGGATCCGCAACCGCCGGGCGCATTCTTCAACCACAGATCACAATCCCACCCAATGTCCTGGACGTCTCGATCCAGGCGGACGGCAATGTCCTCGTGCGACTACCTGGTCAGGAACAATCACAATCCGTCGGCCAGCTTCAGTTGGGCACGTTTCTTAATCCTGAAGGGCTGTTGAAACTTGGCGAGAACTTGTACCAGGAAACTGCTGCTTCGGGCTCCGTGACTTTGGCCAATCCCGGTAACACAGGGCTAGGCGTTCTTCAGCAGGGGGCTCTCGAAGCGTCCAACGTAGAACCGGTTCAAGAGTTGATCGATCTAATTACGACGCAACGTTCCTTCGAGTTGAACTCGCAGGCGGTCCAAGCAGGCGACCAAGTGTTGCAGCAAATTACGAACCTACGACGCTTCTAGACCCAGTCATCAACTCACAGAAATCCAAATCAAATCGATGACCCGATCCGCTCAAACAAAAGTAGTTCTTTACTTCGTCGCCGTCCTCATCGGCAATTGGTCTGCGGATGCGGCGGAAGTCACCCTTCGGCCGCAATCCCATGCCAAAGGTTCGCTCGTGTTGCTGGGTGATGTCGCCGAGGTCAAGTCTTCGGATGAGCATCGCAGTGAAGTATTGAAGCGAGTGGAGCTGTTTCCAGCTCCTTCGCCACACCACACCAAATTGATGCACGTTCGCGAGTTGGTAGAACTGCTCGTTCTGAACGGCATTGACCTTAAAGACCTGGAGTTCCGTGGTGCGCGAACAACCCGCATCTACCCGGCGGTCGAGGAGACGAAAGTCGTTGTCGCCGGCTTACAAACTTCGACGATCGAATCCAGTGAAATGGTAGTCGTGACTCGCCGAGCCTTGAATCGTGGTGATCTGGTTCGTGATGCGGATATCGAGTTGCAGCCGAGAGATCCAAAGTCAGTGTCGTACCCACAGGCGACTGAACGTCAAGACGTCGTCGGCATGGAAGTGCTCTACCCCATCCGCGAGGGCCAGCCAATCTTGCTCAATCAGCTTCGCAAACCGCTGTTGATCAAACGCGGCGAACTCATTCGTGTACGTGCCCGTGCTGCCGGCGTTCAGGTGACAACAACGGCAAAAGCTGAACAAGACGGCGCGCTCGGAGACATCGTCATGGTGCAATCCTTAGAGAATCGCGAAAAGTATCCGGCACATGTCACGGGATATCAGCAAGTGGAAGTTTATGCCGCGGGCACGGTGGCATCCGACACAACTCGAACACCGGCTCGGCGCCAAACTTTGTCCTTGGAAAGAAGGTAGTCATGTTCTTGCAGCTCCAAACCCACAATGCTCTTGTCGCTTGCAGCGTTTCGCTCGCGGCGCTGCTTGTCGGCGTTAAAGCCCAAGCACAGAGCGCAAGCATTTTTGAACGCGACTTGGTGAGGACCGGTCAAACGCCCCTCATGCTTGATGGCGGGAGTTGGACCTATATTCCACCCGTGCTTCCTCGACGCATCAACATTCATGACCGGGTCACGATTCGCGTCGATGAACTTGCCAGCATGACGCAAGAGGGCGACGTCCAGCAACGACGAACCGCCCAGTACAATGCGGTTCTCAAGGACTGGGTCCATTTAATCGGCCTCAAGGCGCTGAAACCCGACCCACAAAATGATGGTGACCAAACGATAAACGGACAGCTCCAGCAGACATATCGTGCCCAAGGCGATATCGAGGCTCGCGAGTCGTTGGCTTTGAACATCGCCTGTACGGTCGCCGACATTCGCCCCAATGGCGACCTTGTGCTGGAAGGGCATAAGCAAATTCGGATCAACGAAAACTCCTGGGACGTCTCTCTGACGGGTATCTGCCGTCACCAAGACGTCGGGCCGGACAATGTTGTTCTCAGCCGAAACATCGCCAACTTGAAGCTAGATAAACGAGAGCGAGGTCAATCTCGCGACGGCTACAAACGCGGTTGGCTCGTTAGGTTGCTGGATGAATTCGGTCCCTTCTAGCACATATCCCGCAGGGTAGAACTTATGCGAATTATCGACAGAATGCATTCGGCTCAAAAACGAGAGGCGGTCGTCGCCTGTCTCGCCTTAGTGATCGGCTGGACCGCTTGTGGCGACATTTGTTTTGGCCAGTACCTGCGGATTCGCGACATCTGTCGCGTGAAAGGTCAAGAAGAGAACACGCTTCACGGATTGGGACTTGTGGTAGGTCTGAAGGGTACTGGTGACGGCGAAGTACCCACGACGCGAGCATTGGCAACCATGATGGGCATGATGGGCAACCCCGTAAGCCAAGCGAGTGGCGGCGCGTTAATGCTGGATGAGTTGAAAAACGCCAAGAACGTCGCTCTGGTTTTCGTCACCGCAACCGTTCCGTCCGAAGGAGCTCGGCAAGGTGAGATGTTGGACGTTGTCGTGAATGCGATCAGCGCCAAAAGCATCGAGGGTGGCTACTTGATGATGACGCCACTGCTCGGCCCGCGACCAGGCAACACGCACATCTACGGGTATGCACAAGGTCCCGTTGCACTCGATAGCACAGGGCCTCCGACTTCCGCAAAAGTTCATGACGGTTGCCGCTTGGAGGAAAACTTTCACAACCCGTTCCTCAAAGACAACATGATTACGCTGGTCCTGGACAAAAACCACGCCAGCTTTCAAACTGCCTTCGAGATCGAAGACCTGCTGAATACCCCAAGCAGGTTCGGAACGGGAGGTTCACAGGCGGTCGTACTGGACGAAAATGCCATACGAAGCGATACCGCATCAGCACCGATCGCAAAGGCCATCGATCAAGTCAATATCGAAGTCCAGATTGACCCTCGCTATCGAGACAATCACGTTGAATTCATAGCACTCGTACTCGACACCCAAATTATCCCACCGAAACACGATGCGCGGGTCGTAATTGACGAACGCAACGGCAGCATCGTAATTGGCGACAATGTCATGGTGGGACGTGTCGCGGTTGCCCACCGCAATCTGAGTATTGAAACCGGCGGCGAACCAACGACTGGACCGTTTATCGAGATCGATCAATCAGATTCTTCCACAACCCGTCTGAAGGCCTTGGTCTCGGCCCTGAATGCCTTGAAAGTCAGTCCCGACGACATTATGGACATCATCAAGTCGTTGGAGCGGAGTGGAGATTTGTACGGGCGTTTGATCGTTCAGTAACAAAGGCAACATCATGAATATACCCACAAGTGCACACGTCAACAGCGCAGTATTTGGGCTTGGGAGCCAAGACACTTCAGATGCGCGAGCGCTCGCCGGGAGTTCAGGAAATGTTGAAGAGTCAGGTGAATTGCGAGAAGCATTCGACAACTTCGTCGGACAGACTTTCTTTCAACAAATGCTGAGCGCCATGCGAAAGACCGTCGATAAGCCCGCTTACTTTCATGGCGGACGAACCGAGGAAGTATTTCAGGGCCAGTTAGACCAGGTGCTGTCGGAACACATGAGCAAGGCGACCGCCGACCAGTTTACGGATCCGCTATTCGACCTGTATTCACTCCGACGAGCGTAAGTCGTGGTACCCAATGATGCGGGCTGAACCTGTGGCACACTACTGTGACAGCCAAGCCGCAACGAGGCACTAGTCTCCCACTACTCATCAGATTCGAGAAGGACTCACTAGTTATGTTGGCCGAGACACAACAAGTCGACTGGGAAGCGGATCTCACCGCTCTACTCGACGAACTCTCAAACGTCCAAACTGAACTCCTTGATGTGCTAGCGGCAAAACGAGACAGTATGGCTAGCAATGATATGCAACAAATGCTGGACCTTCACCCTCGTGCCGAAGCGCTGTGCAACCGACTCCGCTCCTGCCATCAACGTCGAGAAGAACTACTTATCGCCGCCAACGAACAAGGCGTACCGGCGAAAAACCTAGGGAATCTCGCATCAACTCTTGCGCCCTCACGCCGTGGCAAAGTTTCCAAGCAGATGACCGCCGCATCGGCGCGAATGCGATTGCTCCAACATCAAAGTCTGGCGAACTGGGTGCTAGCTCAGCGAACGATCCTGCATCTGTCACAGTTGTTAGAGATTGTTGCTACTGGAGGGCGATTGCAGCCGACATATTCAAGAGACGAGCCGTCAGATTCACGCGGTGCGCTAGTAGACAAGGAAGTTTAGGCGCTCTTTCGGGACTGACGAAGTCGCGCCGAGTTCTGTCATGTCTCTTCTTGGATCACTTCAGATCGCGAACAACGCGTTGTTTGCTTCCCAGGTTGGCCTTCAGGTCACGGGAAACAACATCGCAAACGCTAACACGCCTGGCTACGTCCGCCAACGGCCTGTCTTCACTCCTGCTACGACACAACTGATTGGCGAATTGCCGCTTGGCCTCGGTGTCCAAGTCGAAGGGATCATCCAACAATCAGATCGATTTCTGTCCGAGCGTTTGCGCGGTGCAATCAGTGATCTCGCCGGCAGTGAGGCTCAAGAGGAAGCATACGTCCAACTCGAAGCACTCATCGGCGAGCTAACCGACACCGACCTAAGTACCTCGTTCTCGAATTTCTTCAACGCGATCAACGATGTTCTCAACCAACCGGAAGATGTTTCGGTCCGCAATCTAGCCGTCCTTCAGGGTGGCACATTGACCGACGATATTCGACGTATCGATTCGCGGATCCTTGATATTCGGACCAACATCAACTCCAAGATCGTCTCGTCGGCATCAGATATCAATCGGCTGCTCTCACAGATCGCCGAGTTGAACGTGAACATCGTGCAAACCGAAGGCGGATCGACTTCGGCGAGCGACGCCGTAGGTCTTCGCGACCAACGTGAAGTCGCGCTCGCCGAACTGTCTAAAATTGTAAAGCTGCGAGTTGTCGAACAGCCAACCGGTTCGGTAAGCGTATTTGCCGACGGGGACTTTCTGGTGTTCGAAGGCGTCTTTCGGCCTGTCGAAGTTGAATACACCTCAGATCGCGGCCTGTCGGTCGCGACCATCAACCTTGCAGCCACCGATGCGCCAATCGCGGCATTTGCAGGTAGTCTCGCTGGAAACTATGCAGCTCGCGACTCAATCTTGGGTGGATTCCTCGACGAGTTGGACGAGTTAGCATCCACGCTGGCATTCGAGTTCAACAAGATCTATTCGAGTGGACAAGGTTTGACAGGGCTGAAAGAGGCAGAGAGCGAGCGTTCTGTCAGCAGTGAGATTCTGGCACTCGATCAAACCGGGCTTCCTTTTACGCCCGTAAACGGATCGTTCGAGATAAAAGTTTTCAATACGCGTACTGGATTAACAAAGACAGAGGATATTTTCGTCAACCTAAACGGTTTGAAGGACGACACGACTCTGGAAAGTCTGACAGCTTCGTTAAACGATATCGAGGGACTCGTCGCCCAAATTACACCTGATCGGAAGCTCAAGATCGAAAGCGATTCACCGATCCTGGAATTCGGCTTCGGCAGTGATACAAGTCATGTGTTGGCCGCGATTGGACTCAACACTTTCTTCTCCGGTAGCAACAGTCGCGACATTGGTGTCTCGGACGTCGTGCGAGATGATCCATCAAAGTTCGCGGCCAGCGAGGGCGGCGTCGGCGAAGACACCAACATCGCATTGCGGCTGGCTGCTTTTGCAGATACGCCACTCGAAGCAAGAAACGGACAGACCTTTGTGGACCAGTATGAAGATACCGTCGCCAAAGTCACGCAAGCCTCGTCCGTGACGAAGGCGGTCTCCGAGGGATTCCGAGTGTTTCAACGAACCCTCGAAGGCCAGAACCTTGGCTTGACGGGCGTAAGTATCGACGAAGAAGCAATCAACATGATCTCTTACCAACGAACGTACCAGGCTTCCGCACGCTTGGTCGCAACAATCAGCGAACTGCTGAATGTTTTGATGACCCTTTAACTGCCACTCCGCCCATGCCTGCAATCTACCCCATCGCAACCAGCCGCGTGAGCGAGCAGTTGAGCCAAGCTCGCTTGCAATCGCAGTTCGAATTCGATCGCCTCGCACTGGTTCGGCTACAGGACCAACTTAGCACCGGCATTCGTTTGACGGCGCCAAGCGACGACGCCCCAGCCGCCGCTCGCGCGATAACCGTACAGCGATTGTTAGAACAAAAGCAGCAAGTCATCACGAATGTCAACACCACATCGTCGTATGTCGCCGCCACGGATAATGCGCTGACACGTGTATCAGATCTGCTTACCAGTATTCGCGCCAACGCACTGGCTGCTGTGGATTCCACCAACAGCGACAGCGAGCGCCGCGTAATTGCAGAAGAAATCAATCGCGCCATCGAGCAACTGACCGACGTCGGAAATCAAGTCTTTCGCGGAAGATACCTTTTCGCAGGCTCAAAGACGACACAAGCACCATTCCAGTTGGAAGGGACCAACATCGTCTATGAAGGAAACGAAGTCGGCTTGAAGAGTCTTGTCGATGCGGAGTTCTTGTTGGACGCTAATGTGACTGGAAACGAGGTGTTTGGTGCGATTTCTTCGGAGGTTCAAGGCACCGTTGACCTCGAACCGATCCTAACGCTGAACACGAAACTCAGTTCGCTTCGCGGCGGTTTAGGCATCACGAAAAGTAGCTTTTTGGTTTCTGATGGATTCTCAACAAAGACGATCAACATCGCTTCAGCCGAAACCGTCGGCGATGTCGTACGCCTGATCGAGAGCAATCCACCCGATGGTCGACAGGTTACGGTGAACCTGACGAACAACGGATTGGCCATCGATATCGATGACGCAGGAGGCGGTAACCTGACGATTCGCGAAGTTTCAGGCGGTACTACGGCAAAGCAATTGGGAATTTTCAATCCACTCGGTGTCGGTATCAAGCAACTCTTCGGCACCGACCTATCACCCCAACTGCGACCGACAACGAAACTGACGGACATTCTCGGCACCAGGGCGTCCGTCCTGCTGGAGTCGAACAGCATCAACAATGATATTGCAATTGAAGCAAACGAAAACGGCGAGAGCATCAACGGTGTCCTGGTCCGCATCGTCTCAGACGGCACCATCGCTGGTGATGGTGCTATCGCCACGTTTGACGACGTGAACCGCGTGCTCGAGGTTAATGTTAACGGAGGTGTCACAACTGCCGCGACGGTTGTTAACGCTATCAACGCAACGGATCAATTCACGGCAAAACTCGATAGTAAACTCGACGGCACCAATGCAGGTACTGGCCTGATCGAACTCGGAGCGAGAGGAACATTTGTCGGGGGGTCAGGAATCCTGTTCGACAAAGAGTCGGGCATCCAAATCGTCAATGGCAACCAAACGCACATCGTCACGTTTGAAACAGCCGAGACGATCGAAGACCTGTTGAACTTACTAAACGGTTCAACCGCTTACGTCTCGGCCAGAATCGCAGCGGACGGACGCAGCATTGAGGTTCGCTCGAGACTAAGCGGTGCGGACTTTAAGATTGGCGAAAACGGTGGTACGACGGCAACCGAGTTAGGCCTTCGAACCCTGGACCGAGACACGCGTCTCGTCGACCTTAACTTTGGTCGGGGCGTCGACTTGACCGGGGGTAACGACGGTTTGGCGACGGACCCGAATTTCGTGCGAGGTAACGGCCAACGAGTCGACTTCATCATTCGACGCGACGGCTCGCCAGATCTCAACATCGATGTAAGTTCCGCCAACACAATCGGCGATGTCATCGACCTGATCAACCGACATCCCGACAATCGAGGAGCATCGCCTATTACAGCGAGGTTGGCACAGTACGGGAACGGCATACAGATCACCGACGAAAATAACAGCGGTGCACAATCATTGACCATCGTGCGCGGTCAAAGTTTTGCTGCTTGGGACCTCGGCTTGATCCCTAGAAATCAGGAAACCGCCCAACTATCCGCTTCCGTTCCCGCCGAGGCGACCGTCTCGTTTCCGCAGCCGAACGATCGTAACACCGGCATTGTCATCTCCGCTCAAGTCGGTGGTCCGAGTTTCAATGGAGTTCAAGTGATCTATCGCGACATCCTCAACAGCGGAGCGGCAACCGCCACCTTTGCAGGAGGTCGGTTGTTCGTTGACATCGATGCGGGACAAACCACTGCCAATACAATCATCGACGCAATCAATGCGCAAGGGACATTCACGGCCCAGCTAGAAAACCTACAAGATCCGGCAAACGACGGCTCGGGAGCGATTCAAACGACCGGCGTGGTCGCTACATTCGCGGGAGGTGCCTTCGATCAGGTTCAAGGTGCTGACGTAAACCCGGCTGAAACGAAAGGCGTGTTTAACTCACTCCTCCGATTGAGCAAAGCGCTCAAGGACTTCGACTCGGTGGAAATTGGACGCGCGGTGGAGATGCTCGACAACGACTTTGAGCGACTTACATTTTCCCGGGCAGAATTAGGCGCTCGGTCCCGTTCGCTCGATGTGCTGAGTCAGCGTGTTCAGGACGAAGATGTTCAATTGCGTGCCACGTTGTCCGAGGAAATCGACGCTGACCTCGTCAATGTCATCTCGGATCTCTCGGCGCGGCAGGCCAACTTGGAAGCAACTTTGCGGGTCATTGGACAGACTCTTCAATTGACCGTCTTAAACTTTCTCTAGTTCGAATAGCAAATCCTCGGTCCAGTCATATCGATTTTGCTGGCCTTGCGGGCATTATTATGCCGATATTCATGTAGACACTTTCGTATACCCATCCGGCAGAGGCGGAAGACCATGTTACTGCACACAACTCGTTTCGGCACGATTCATGTCGAAACGGATGACGTCTTTCTATTTGCAAACGGTCTTATCGGACTCGAAGACTTTCGTCGGTGGGTGCTGCTAGCGGACGCCGAAAACGACGCCGTGGGGTGGCTGCAGAGTACCTCTCACCCGGACGTGGCTGTTGCTGTGGTCAGTCCCCGGCGATTCGTACCGGACTATCAAGTTCGTATTCCTCGAGGAGATCTCGAAAAACTACAGCTCGATGAACTCGATCGTGCGTTTGTGCTGTCGCTCGTTTCTCGCAATCAGCATGGATTGACATTAAACCTGAAGGCACCAGTTCTCTTCAATCTCGACCGGCGCATCGGATGTCAGCTGGTAACCAGCGACGACCAACCGCTCCAATGGGACCTGACGGTTCCCATTCTCAAAATGCGGCGATCTGCGTGATACAGCCGTTGTCGTCGGAAAATCGGTAACTCCGCACAGTATAGTGAGCTTGCGCGAGATCCATTCCGATAACCTTCCCATGTAAGAAGTTGTAGGCTCGTGGGGTTTATGCTCCCGGCTTGCTTCTTCCTATGTTTCCTCCCGGGAACCGCCCTGTTGAAGTAGCTGGATTAAACCGGTTGTGACGCATCGGCTCATTCCCTACTAAATCCCTGCAGTTTAACCCCGCCGAGTTGTCTCCGCCTTGGTCGCTGGTGAAGCATTAAGTTTTTTCTGCACCGCAATCGCACCAAAGGCTATGAACGCACACGAGGAAGGAGCCATCGATGCTAGTCCTGTCGAGACATCGCGATGAAAGCATCATGATCGGTGACGATGTGGTGATCACTATTGTCGACATCCGGGGCGACAAAGTTCGCCTGGGGATCGACGCCCCACAACACATCCCCGTCCATCGCCAAGAAGTCTACGACGCCATTCAACGCGAGAATCAAAAGGCGGCCCAACTGCGTCCAGCCGATACTCGCGGCGTTGGCGGGGCCACCGTTGATCGAACTGACGGTTAGTGCCAACCTACTGTGACGAAGGGGCGATTGTGAGCGGCGCAGGGCTTCAATCTGTTGGTTCTCGCATCAGCGTGTGCTCGCGATGCGAAACACCGCTTCCAATCTGCGAAGCCCTTGATTCCCGATTCGCCCGTGTGTGGACTTGCTCTCAGTGCGGAACACAGTTCACCGGGGTATTGGCGAAAAACTACTCGATTCAGGAACTCCGCGCCGTGCGCCCGGAGGCGATTGTGTTCGACCCTGATTCAATTCAGCCTGTTTGTCCCGAGATGCTGGAGTTCGCCCGAGGTATTTCCACACATGACCGCAGCAATATCGAAAAACGAACTGCTACGCGTCATCCCATCGTCGCAATACTCACCGTGATGGAACTGGACGAACAACTCCGCGCTCTTGGCCCTCCCTTTCAAACGATTTCACGAAATCTTTCCACAGGCGGAATATGTCTGATCAACGATCGCGCTCTGGCCGGTGACTTCCTCGCAATTGAACTGAAGGGCGCAGGCGGCGCTTCCATATATACGCTGGCCCACGTCTTACGCCGCCGACCAATCGGGCCTTATCAAGACATCGGGACGGAGTTTGTAACGAAGTTCGCGAGCTCCACTATCGAGGAGCAAGTCGAGGAATGATAAGCGCTTCCACATGTGCCGGATGTACGAGTCGTAAAATCGACGGTCACGAGAATTGGACAACAAACGTGTTTATTGATCTTGATTCACTGTGGGGGCAGCCGAACAAGAGATCAAGAGACGCTGAACGAGACCGCAGTTTTACTATTTTACCTAAAGTAACCAAAACAGCTGGTCGATACTCAGTGTAGATGAACGGGGAATCCCGGTCGCACCATCGGATTGACGCACAAGGGCGCCAACGAGGAGTGCGACAAACGAATGATGAAAACTTCAAACAACACACACTGTTACTAAGCGTCGTGAAGATGAAAAAGCTTCAGGCGGTAGTAACGAGGTTGTTCAGTGTGTACTCCCCGCAACTGAATAACTTGTAACTAGTCCTCAACCTGATAGGGGTAACCTGGAATGTCCCGGATCAACACCAACGTGAGTTCGCTCGTCGCTCAGAATACTCTGGGCCGCAACAACAATGATCTTCAGCAAGCTCTGGGACGATTGAGCACTGGTTTGCGAATCAACTCAGGTGCGGATGACCCGGCCGGATTGATCGCGAGCGAGAATCTTCGTCGCGACATCACCGCCGTTAACAAGGCAATTCAGAACAGCGAGCGAGCCGGCCAGCTGATCGCGACCGCCGACAGCGCCTTGGGTCAAGTTAGCAGCCTGCTGAACGACATTCGGGGCTTAGTCTCCGAAGCCGCCAACTCCGGCGTGCTCAGCGACGATCAAATCGCTGCTAACCAGCTGCAAGTCGACTCGTCGCTCGAAGCCATCGACCGCATCTCGCAGGTAACGACTTTCCAAGGCCGAAAGTTGCTCGACGGTACGCTGGACTTCAACGTGACCGAAGGCACGAATTTCAGCCGCATCAGCAACCTGCAAATCGGCCAGGCTAACCTGGGCACAACGGGTCAAGTTGCTGTCGAAGTCGATGTCCAAACTGCAGCCACTCAGGCGCAAGTCGACATCACAAACATTCCAGCGTCTACCGCTGCTGCGAACGCTTTTGCCGACACAACTTTGACGAACACCGTCGTCCAAGCTTCGCAAGGTTATACGCTGGCAAGCGGTGGTAGTTTCAGTGTCACCGCAGACGCCGCAGGAGCCGCAGCCGGGGCGGCAGGTAACAGTTACAACATTCAGCTGATCGATGGTGCAAACAATGTGGCACTCGTCGGCAACACGCTGCAAGTCACCACAGGTCTGGCCACAGCCACAGCCGCTACTATCGCCGGTTTGATTAACGGCCATGCGGACTTCAATGCAGTAGAAACCAACGCCGGTGCGGCGGTCGTCGGCGACGCGGGCGTCAAGGCCGCGTTGGTCGGTGGTCGAGATGCGGGAAGCGGTACGATCCGGGTGACAGCAGACACCGCAGGCGTGGATACCCACACCGTAACCATCCAGGAAGTCGGCTCGGGCCCCGCGGTCTCGGCAGCATTCGACGGCAGTGACAACATCGTTGTGTCGATCAATGGTACCACGACTTATGCGGCAATCGCAGCTGCCATTGATGGCCTCGCGGGCTATAGTGCTGCCGTCACGGCCAGCAGCGGCGATCAAACCTACGACAGCACCCTGGACACACCACCAGCTTTCGCGACACTCGGATCGGGTGCCGCCGCTGCTGGCGGTATCACGCAGGACGCTGTGTTTGAATTGGCTGGTAAGAACGGACGCGAAGTGTTCTCTTTCCAGGCAGGATCAACCATCACGCAGATCCAAACAGCCATCAATTCGCTGAGCGATTCGACTGGCGTAAGTGCGACAGTCAACGGAACAACCCTTGAGCTGAATTCGACGGAATACGGTTCTAAGGCTCTCGTTGAAGTCGCCTTGATCTCGGAGGGAGCAGGTGGAACGATCAATGCCGCGATTGGCAATCTGACACGAACTGTCGGTACGGATGTTGTTGCCACAATTAACGGCATTCAGGCAACTGGCAACGGAAACGCCTTGACGCTGAACACAGCAACGCTCGACCTTGGACTGGAGATTCAAGCTGCGACGACAGGCATCTCGAGCTTCACCATCGCTGGCGGCGGAGCCTTGTTCCAACTAGGTCCAAAGATCGTCACCAATCAACAAGCTCGACTGGGCATCGGCAGTGTGAGCACGGCTCGACTGGGCGGAACGAGTGGGCGTCTGTATGAATTGAAAACCGGCGAAGCAAAGTCGCTGGCAAACAACCCGAACGCAGCCGCTTCGATTGTGGACGAAGTGATCACCGATGTTGTCGAGCTTCGTGGTCGCCTGGGTGCGTTCCAGAGAACGACACTGCAATCAAACATTGCATCGTTGTCCGATACGCTGGTCAACCTGACAGCAGCGGAAAGTTCGATCCGCGACGCAGACTTCGCGAAAGAATCTGCCGCTCTTACAAGGGCCCAGATCCTCGTGCAATCCGGTACTTCGGTCCTCGCGATCGCCAACCAAAACCCACAAAACGTGTTGTCGCTGTTGCGATAAGCAAACAGCCCAACACGATCAAGATAACAACCGCCGATTCATCCTCGATCGTACGAGGCGGGATCGGCGGTTTGCTTTTGCTGCTAAGGTTGCTTGGGTTATGCCGAAGATAGAAGAACGAGGTCCACGCGCGACACACAACTAACCCGCTAGCACCGCTGCCGCCCATCCCAGTTTCCCGAAAAAATCAATGGCCAGTATACAATCGTCGGTCGGCCTCATCACGGGCATCCCCATTCAGGATACCGTTGAGCAATTGATCGCCTTATCGGCAAAGCCTCGCGATCTGCTGGTCGACCGCACGTCGAAACTCCAGGCCGAACAGACGGGCATCGCTCAACTCACCGCTTCCGTGATTGGCGTACAGTTGTCAATTCAGGGCTTGAGAAACTCGTCCATTTTCGGAACAAAGACGGTAACCTCTTCCAATACAGGTTTGATTACCGCCACGTCATCCGGTTCGCCAGCGGTCGGAACACACAGCATCACTCCGATCCGACGCGCCCAAGCTCATCAATTGCTGAGCAGCGGATTCGCCAGCAAGACAGACCCACTGGGTGCCGGAGAGATCACTTTCGGATTCGGTGGTTTCGTTGATCAAAGCGTTTCGCTGGATCGCCTAAACGCTGGTGCCGGAGTCGAACGCGGCAAGATTCGGATCACCGATCGCACCGGGACAACCGAGACAATTGATCTTCGTTTTGCCACCACGATCGACGACGTCGTTGACGCTATAAATGCGGCCAGTGACATCAACGTCACGGCTTCGACCGATGGCGACCGAATCAAGTTGACTGATAGCACAAGCGCGGGACAGGTGACGGCTAATTTGCGAGTCCGGAACGAAGGACTAACAACGACCGCCACCGGACTTGGCCTTGACGGTATCGACACCGCCGCCGCCGAAGCTACAGGGAACGACATTCTTCAACTTTACGACGGCTTGGAATTGAGCCAATTGAACGACGGAAATGGCGTTCGATTCAAGCAAGGTGTTCCGGACCTGCAGGTCAACCTCCAAGACGGCACGACGTTGGACATCGAGTTTTTCGCTCAGATCAAGGGCGAAACGCAGTCATCGGCAACGACCAAGGCGACGAATGGAGCCGATGCTGAAATCACATTCACCTCGGTGGGCGCCGGCTCTTCGTTCGACGGGTACAGCGTCGTCTTTGTCGATGACGCGAATGTCACCGCGGGAAGCGAGACTGTCGAAGTTGATACCGTCTCGAAGAAGATCACTTTCAAAATCGACGAGGGCAAGTCACGAGCGGTGCATATAATTGCGGCACTTAACAACGACACCACGGCCAATCAGTACTTCACCGCTGCAACCTCCGCGGAAGGCGATGGCACAGAGTTTGTCACCGTCGCGGACAAGGCTACGACGACCGGTGGTGCCATCGCCTACAACAACGAATCAACCATTGGTGCGGTGCTCGAAACAATTAACGCAGTGGATCCGAGCAAACTGAAGGCTCGGATCTCTGCTTCGGGCGACAACATCGAACTGGTAGACCTAACCAGCGGCGGGGGCACGCTCACGGTCTCCGAGGTGCTGTCGGGATCGACCGCAGACGATTTGGGGCTGACTACGACAGCGAACGCCGGAGTTCTCACCGGTAAACGGCGGTTTGGTGGCTTGAACTCCGTGTTGCTCGACAGTCTCGGCGGCGGCTACGGGCTGGGAACTCTGGGCACTTTGGACTTAACTGATCGTTCGGGAGCAACGGCCAGCGTCGATCTATCGAGTGCCGAAACATTGCAGGACGTCATCACTGCAATCAACTCCGCTGGGATCGGCATCACGGCAAAGGTCAATAGCGCTCGAAATGGCTTGCAGATCAATGACAACACCGGGGGAGCGAACGATCTGATCATCGCAAACGGTGATGCGACAAATACTGCAGACCGACTACGAATCGCAACGAACTCGGATGTTACAAAGGCGAACAGCGGGGCACTTGATCTGCAAACGATCAACAAGAATACAAAACTCGCATCGTTCAACGGCGGGAGCGGTGTCGATGATGGCTCCTTTCTGATTACCGACTCCACGGGTGGGACGGGCGCCGTGAACCTGAGCCTACTCGAAGCCGATGACATTGGCGACATAATTGACGCCATTAACGCGCTCTCGATCGGTGTTGAAGCTCGCATAAACGATGCGGGAGACGGGATTCTTCTTTTGGATACCGCCGGTGGCTCGGGCGACCTCACAGTCGCCGACGTGGGCAGCGGCACAAGTGCCGCCGATCTCAAAATCGCTGGCACATCCGCTTCGCAAGCGATCGATGGAAGCACTACCTTAAAAGTGACACTCGACAGCGACGACACGTTGGAAGATCTCGTTGCAAAGATCAACGCACTCGACGCAGATATCGCGGCAAGCACGTTCAACAGCGGGTCAGGAGCAACACCGTTTCGGCTTTCCTTGTCAAGTCTGCGAACGGGCAAAGCTGGCGAACTGCGAGTCGACGCATCGGCGCTTGACATTTCGTTCCAGCAGACGGTTGCTGCGCAAGACGCACTCGTCGTCGTGGGGTCAGCTGACTCGAATGCGGTAGGCGCCTTAGCCACCTCGTCAACAAACGATTTCGACGACCTGATCGAGGGCGTCAAACTGAATATCGCTGGAACGTCTCAAGAAGCTGTCACGGTCACGGTTCAAAAGTCATCAAACTCGATCAAAACGCAACTCCGACTCTTCACCGAGCAATACAACAAGCTGCAAAGCAAGATTGACGAACTCGCGTTCTTCGACGAGAACGAGAATTCGGTTGGAGTCTTGTTTGGTTCTTCCGAAATCCTGCGCATTCAGAACGACCTCTCGAACGTACTCACTGGGCGTTTCTCCGGCGCCGGGCCGATTGCCTCCCTCGCGGAGCTTGGGCTGCGCCTTAATGATAGCGGCGAACTAAGCTTCGACGAAGCAAAGTTCGACAATCGCTACGCCGAGGACTCTGGAGACATCGAACGTTTTTTTACACAGGCGAGCACAGGAGCGGCACACAAGCTGTTCAACACTTTGGAGCGATTGGCGGGAGTCGGCAACTCGGTCCTCGTATCTCGCAGCGCTGCACTCCAGACGACGATCGAATCCAACACCGAACGAGTGAATGCACTTAACGATGCCCTGGATAAGGAACGTGAGCGGCTCCTTGAAACTTTTTATCGACTGGAAGAAACGATCGGGAAGCTGCAGAACAACTTAAGCGCACTCGCCCAGATTCAAGCAATACCCCCGCTGACGTCAACGAATTCTTCGTAGTTGTGAGCAAACCGCGAGCATCGCATTTCGTAGACAATCCCGTAAATCAAGGGAACTCGCAAGTGAACCGTTCGGCGAGTTAGCACCGGTCGAGTTTGAGTGTTCAAGGTATTGGCCCGCACGCTCGCTGTGACAACCCACAGGTCATTTTCCCAGTGCTAACTTGTGTGTCGCGAGCAGGTTCGGCTTTGTTCTCGCATCTTGCTCCGGGTTCGCCTATCATATCGAAGTCGTCCGATATGTTGCTTCATTGGATCGCCTCTCGCAGCCCGCCAACTAGATTGTGCTCACCCCATGACACACCGCAAGCAAAATTGTACCCACGCCTTAGATCGCCGCTCGTTTCTCGTTGCGTCGGGAGCCGGTTTTGCTGGTCTGCAATTCGGCACGCCTGCGCACGGTGCTGCTGCAAAGCCGTTCCTTCCGGCACCGGGTAAGGCCAAGTCGACCATTCTGTTCTTCCTCTGCGGCGGCGCATCGCATGTCGATACCTGGGACATGAAACCGGACGCGCCGCTAGAGTATCGCGGCCCATTCAACCCGATCGCTACATCCGTGCCGGGTATCCGCTTGAGCGAACATCTTCCGCTGCTCGCCAAGCAAGCTCATCACCTAGCGCTCATTAACTCCGTGAATGGTCGAGTCAACACAAACGATCATCACGCCGGTTACTATCACAATTTAACCGGACACGAGCCTGATGTGACGTTTCGCACCCTCGGCAATAATCGAACACCTTTCCCCGACGACTGGCCGTTTATGGGTTCGGTGATCGCACAACGTCGACCACGACATCCGCACCTGCCCAACGCGATCACATTGCCACACAAACCGAGCCGCGCTCCGTACACGCGACCCGGACAATTTGCGGCGCGACTTGGCGTTGAACACGATCCGTTTTATGTTCATGGGAGCCACGACAAACCGCTCGAGTTCCATGCCCCGGCCCTGGAGTTGCAAGGAGATGTTAACGTCTCGCGGCTCACTTCACGCCACGAGTTGCTGCGCAGTGTCGATGACGGGCGCCGCGAGTTTGATCGGTACGCAAAGGTTAGAACTTGGACCAGCCAGCAAGAGCGCGCCCTGTCGCTGTTGATGTCTGCCCGAACGACACAGGCATTCAACGTAGCCGATGAACCGCAACAGGTGCGCGAACGCTACGGAGAAACAATTAACGGCATGAGTTTGCTGCTCGCTCGCCGTTTGGTCGAGGCGGAGGTCCCTTTCATCACCGTCTTTTGGCTGGGTGCTGGGATTGGTTCACCGTTGGCGAAGAAGTGCAAGAGCGCGGGAAGCTGGGACACACACGGCAACAATTTTAATTGCCTCAAAGATGACTTACTGCCTGAGTTTGATCGTTGTTACTCGGCCTTGCTCGAAGACCTCCAGCAGCGAGGTTTGCTCGACGAAACATTGGTGATGATTACCAGCGAGATGGGGCGCACTCCCAAAATTGGCGACCCGCGAAGTGGTGGGACATCTGGCCAAGGACGCGATCATTGGACGCATTGCTTGACCGATGTCCTGGCAGGCGGAGGAATTCGCGGAGGTCAGACCTACGGAACCAGCGACCGGCTAGGTGAGTATCCTGCCGACTTGCCCGTCACACCGGCCGATGTGACCAAGACGGTGTATCACGCCATGGGCATCAATGATTTGACGGCGCAGGATAGCGAAGGACGGGTCTACAACTTACTCGACCAAGGCCGTCCAATCGTGGAGTTGTTCTGAAGTTTCATCGATTAATCGCCTTCCAACGAGACTGGGGCTTAGGAGCACGAAGATGACGCTTCGTAGTTCGTTTTACCTGTTCGCAGCGACTTTAATGTTCGCGAATCTTGGCGCCGCAGAAGAGTTTCTGCTCACGCTGCGTTCTCAGACGGAGACGAGTATTAACAGCGGACGTTACCACCGCCTGGCTCGTCAAGAATCGTGGAAACCTGAAGAGACGGCGGTGATCGTTTGTGATCTATGGGACCTGCATCACTCGCAAAACGCAGTGCGCCGTCTGGCAGAATTCACACCGCGTTTGAACGAAGTGTTGAAGGAGGCTCGCAATCGCGGCGCTACGATTATTCACGCGCCGAGCGACTGCATGGCTGCCTACTCGGATCACCCAGCGAGAGCGAGGGCCGTCGCCACACCCAAGGCCGAACGGATTCCGGATGATATCCAATCGTGGTGTTCACGCATACCGAGTGAAGAGCAAGCGGTCTACCCTCTTGATCAATCCGATGGCGGCGACGACGACGATCCTGAGGAACACAAAGCCTGGGCTGCAAAACTCGAACGGCTTGGCCGCAATCCAGACCTGCCTTGGCAGAGACAATCAGACTTGATCACAATCGACTCGGAGGAGGACTTCATCAGCGATCGTGGTGACGAAGTTTGGAACATTCTAGAACAGCGCGGTATCAAGAACGTCATCCTGACCGGCGTTCACGTCAACATGTGTGTCCTCGGACGGCCTTTCGGTTTGAGGCAGATGGTTCGCAACGGCAAGAACGTCGTGCTGATGCGAGACATGACCGACACCATGTACAACCCAGCGAGTTGGCCCTACGTCAGTCATTTTACGGGCAACGATTTAATCATCTCGCATATTGAAAAGTTTGTCTGCCCAACGATTACCAGCGATCAATTGATCGGCGGCAAGGCATTTCGCTTTAAGCATGACACCCGTCCACACCTGGCGATCGTGATGGCCGAGGATGAATACGAAACGCAGCAGACGTTACCGATATTCGCGGCACAACATCTCAGAAAGGACTTCCGAGTCTCATTTGTCTACGCCGACGACAACGATCGAAATCGAATTCCCGGCCTCGAAGTTTTGAACGACGCCGACATCGCACTGATCAGTGTACGACGACGAACATTGGAGCCTGAACGATTGAAGATCGTGCGCAACTTTGTTGCGGCCGGCAAACCAGTGGTCGGCATTCGCACGGCTAGTCACGCGTTCTCGTTGCGAAACATGTCGGCCCCGGAGGGATTGGCCGATTGGCCCGAATTCGACGCCCAAGTCTTTGGCGGACACTACACGAATCACCATGGAAACAAGTTACTTGCGACGATAAGCACCGTGGATGGCAGCGGTGAACACCCCATTCTGCACGGCGTAACGGGAGTCCCCTTCCGGTCGGGCGGCTCGCTCTACATGACATCGCCGCTCGCCCCGGAAACATCGCCGCTGCTATCAGGCAGCGTCGAGGGCCAACCGTCTGAGCCGGTCGCTTGGACGTTTACTCGCGGTGATGGAGGTCGCTCTTTCTATACTTCCCTCGGCCACCGTGACGATTTTGAGAATATTGAGTCCGTCCGCTTGCTCGCCAACGGCATCCATTGGGCGGCAGGTTTACCACCGCAGGCCAACTTTTTTTCGGAATCTAGGTCCAACTATGAACGCGATTGGGTAAACGTCCCGGTACCAAGCGCTTGGGAAGCAATCGATTCGCAGCTCAAGGACTATGACGGAGTTGGATGGTATCGTTGTGCGGTGCGATTGCGAGACTCGTGGCTTTCCGAAAAGGATCTGACACTTCGACTCCCACAAGGGGATGACGATCTCCAGGCTTGGTTCAATGGGCATCGCTTACAACCGGTTGCGGACATACGTCACACTCTCGTGCTTCCAATATCCGAGGATTGGATCGCGCCAAATGACGCGAATCTGATCGTCATTCGTGTGGCGGACGACGATGGCTCAGGTGGTCTAGTCGCTACTCCTCGGCTCCACTCAGGAAAGAACACGCTACTGTTGAACGGCCGGTGGCAGTTCCGGATCGGCGATGATCCTAAGTGGTGTAATATTCCTCTCCCCGCGCGATACGGAACATCGCCCGATGTACTCTTCGAACCTTAACCCCGTGAGAAACGATCGATGAGAATCCGCTTTGCCTTAGTGTGCCTGGTACTTTTTCTAACTGCGAGTGCGGTACTTCGAACTGCTCGAGCAGCGGAAAAACCCAGATTTAGGCTCGCGACGTTTTCAGCGGACGTCACGATTCCGCTCAATCATCGTTGCATGGGACTGCTTCCCACCAAGTCGAAGAAGATTGTTGATCCGCTATACGCTCATGGATTCGTGTTGCTGGGGTCGGAAGAGCCGATCGTCTTGTGTGCAGTAGATTGGTGCGAAATTCGCAACGGAGCCTACGATCAGTGGCGGGAAACATTGGCTTCCGCCGCAGGTACGACTCGTGACCGAGTGCTTGTTTGCTCCCTGCACCAACACGACGCTCCGGTGACCGACGCCGGCGCAGCGAAGTTGCTAACCTCTGTCGGTTTGGAAGGCGAACTTTATGACGAGGCTTTTCACCGCGAGACGCTCCAACGTCTAGCAATTGCCTTGAAAGATTGCCTTGGTGATGCACAAACAATTACACATTTAGGTTTGGGACAGGCACGAGTTGAAGGAGTTGCCTCCAATCGGCGCGTCGAGTATCCGGACGGGCGAGTCTCGTTCGGTCGCGGCAGTCGAAGCGGAAGCGATGAGTTCTTGGCAAACGCCCCGGATGGGCTTATCGATCCGTTCCTGAAGTCGATCAGCTTTTGGAACGGTGACAAACCCGTGGCCGCTCTACACGCCTATGCGACACACCCGATGAGCTACTACGGCCGTGGTGAAGTAACTTCAGACTTCGTGGGACTTGCCCGCGAACGGCGGCAGCGAGATGATTTTTCCGTGAAGCAGATCTACGTATCAGGTTGCAGCGGTGATGTGACGGCAGGCAAATTCAATGACGGTTCCCAGGAGACAAGGCTCGTCCTCATCGATCGGATTTACCAGGCGATGGTTGACGCGTGGGAGGACACGAAACTGGTTGCATTAGACCGAGTTAAATTTCGTACCACCACCTTTGAACTCGAATATCACCCCAGTCCCAAGCTAACGGAAGAGGCGTTAGCGGCCGTGCTGCGCGACGAGCAACAAACGGTCGAGAATCGCATCTACGCCGCGATGAGCTTGTCGAGTCGCGAGCGAGTTGCCGCACACCAACCGATTGATCTGCCCTGCATCGACTTCGGGTCTGCTCAGATCGTTTTGTTTCCGGGCGAAGCCTTCGTCGGCTATCAACTCATGGCTCAACAGATGCTGCCGAACTCGTTCGTGCTCTCGATCGGCTACGGAGAATGCTGGCCGGGATATATCCCGACTTCGAGCGCGTTCGCGGACGATTTTCAAGACACATGGTTGTGGGTCGCGCCCGGGTCAGAACAGCGGATTCGCTCTGCCTTGGAGCAGGTACTGACCGCACGCTAAGTGCGTTGAAAGACTGCGCCGAATCGATGTGGGTCTGGCATCTCGTTCGCATGAAATTCGCGACCCTGGCAGAACTCGCTAACATCTACGAACCCGCCGCCATTATCTGCCGATTCATATCCGGCCATCAAAACCGCCATGGTGTCCCAGGCCATCATGGCGCCGGATTGCGGATAGCGATCGTTTTGCAACACGCAATCTACGGCGTCGTTCATCTCACTTACATAACCATGTGCGTGAAACTGGTTGGGGCGAGGAAAACTTGTGCCTTGGGGTGTCGGCAATTTTTCCCGCAGCAGCAGGTTGCCCGCAGCATCGGACTTGGGAAGAAACAATTCGATCTCGTTGCAGGGATTAATCCGCAAGTCGTATTGGGCGAAATCCGTAATGATCGACAACTCGTTGCGGATTCCGCTGATGCTCAGGTCGTGGCCGATAACTTCAGCGACCGTGTGATCCTCGAAGACGACCGTAATACGTCCGAAGTCATCTACATTCTGCATCACTCGAAAGTGTTCCCCGGCCGTCGGCTCTTGGTGTTTGAGGATCTGCAGTGCATTGGCCGAGACCTTAAGCGGTCGAATTGGTCGTCCGTTGCGTAGCAAACCCTCCACTTGCTTTAAGAACAAGCAAGGGCCCAACGGATGACAAGCTTTGTTGAACAGTGCGCCGCCACCTGATTTCGCCGGAGTA
The DNA here is from genome assembly GCA_020638995.1 of Planctomycetaceae bacterium. Classification (GTDB taxonomy): domain Bacteria; phylum Planctomycetota; class Planctomycetia; order Pirellulales; family Pirellulaceae. Next base: position 128,994 of record JACKHM010000004.1, on the reverse strand, counting down.
TCATAAGCCGGTGCATGAGAGCCTTGATGAGCACACACGCCTCGCTGATACAACACCTTACCTTTGTCGCGTTTGCGGGCTTCAATCAGCAATTCAACCAGTCCCTTAACGCCGTCGACGTACACGAAGTCTTCGGCGTACAGCAGCTTCGACCCGGCGCGCCGCACGGCATCCAACACTTCCGATAGGAACTTCATCGACTCGACCTTCCGCGTACGGGCATCGGCCTCGCGACCCTCGGAAAATCCTGGCCAGATCACCGGTGGCTTTTCGAGAACGATGACACCAACCCCCGCAGCCGCAGCCTCAATCACGTAAGAGCCGTGAGCAAAATTCTCGCAGGCAATATTATCAATATCCGGTCGAAGCTCGTTCACCATTGCGGCGTGCTCAAGATACGCCTTCGAGATACCATGCGCGGCAGCAAACTTCGCGGCATTCTCCAACTGTCCGGAAGTTACGCCAGCAAGCTCGATGCTCACGCCATTCTTATGCGGAATCATTCCATAGGTCTGGACGGTGTAATCCGCGGCGAAACCCGTTCCGTTGACCGTAACTTTGATCGTGCGATGTTGTGTCATCAACATTCCGAGCGCTGGAGGTTGAGTTGCGAGGCCCCAGTCAAATACACCAGTGATTGCCGAATCTCTGGAAAGAGGTAGACAACTGAATCGGCATGGTGTCGGCGGATACTAGCGGCCGAGTAAGTGAAAGTTCTCAGCCCTTGACGACTTCCAGAGCTTCGTCCCGATCGCCGACAATCGGCCACAGTGTGTCGAATTTGGCAGTATGTAAGATCTCGATTCCCACCGGCGAGACATTACAAAGCGCAAGCTTCCCACCTCTCGCGCTAACTCGCTTCCAGAGCACGACCAACAACTCTAGCATGATCGAACCGAAGTAGTCGAGCGCGCCGAGATCGATGACGGCATTTGTCGCATTTGCGGCATCAACCTGCGTCAGCATCGCGTCCCATTCGGTGCGTGCGGCGTCTTCAACCAACCCCCCAATCGAACCGATCGCCGAAAATATCACGGTATCACTCGACTGCTCGACGGTGAAATACTTGGGTTTCGACATCAACCAGCCTCGTTATTTAAATCCATTGTCGGAGCTATTCCGGTGCTTGACGAGCGTTACTTGATTTCCCTGGGAGTTGTAGGCGACATCGTCCATAAACGTGCGCATCAACAACAGGCCTCTGCCGCTCGGCTTTTCCAGATTTGTCGGAGCCGTCGGGTCGGGAAGCTCGCTCGGATCGAAGCCGGGACCCTCGTCACGAATGACGAATTCGCCGCGGTCAGAGGCGACACTGACGGACACGTGAATCTTTCTACTCTTGTAGGGTGCGGCGTTTCTACGTTCCTCGACCATCGCTCGATACGCGGCCCGGTCACCTTCTCGCAACTTCGAATCTAACTCAAGATTCCCGTGATAGAGCGCGTTGTTCAAGGCTTCCTCCAGGGCGACGCAAGTTCGTATGCCGCCGGTTTCGTCACACAGATTGGTCTTACGGATGAAGCGCCTCACGTAATTTATCAGCGCGGGAATCATGGACACGTCGTTGTCGATCGAGAAGCAACAGCCCGTCATGCAGTCCATCATGCGTCCGAGCGTCTGCTCCTCGAGTGCCATCGCAAGTAGATTTTCAACCGTCTCAAGCAACAAATCCTGCAACACACTCTTCGGAACGTAGCTCGAAGCTCCAGCCTTAAGTGCGTCGACTGCGATTCTTTCACTGCCCTTACCCGTCATTAAGATGACAGGCACTAGCGGATAGTCTTTCACGATCGCCGCCACTAATTCCAAACCGTCCATGTTCGGCATGATCATATCGGTCACGACGAGGTTTGGACGAACGTCCTTCATAATCGCGATTGCTTCTTCACCGTCCGAAGCGTACTCGATTTCAATTGTCGGTGACTTCGCTAGTAACCCACCGACAACACGGCGGTCTACTGGAGAGTCATCAACAACGAGGACGGTGGCCATGACGATTTACCTCAAACGCATTTAGGTGGCCCGACCAAAACCCTTAGCCACACTACTCCTACGATATCGACTCCACGGCGAAACGCAACCTTCGGGGGGGCATTTTAATTGGCGATCGCATCAAATTAATTTCCAATTACAATCCGCGAAATCAACGCGTTTCCAAACTTCGATGAGCCACTCGATGAAACCTAACGAACGAAGAACACAGAGGATTAAAGCACCTTCGCTGAGACTGTTGCCAACATTTAAATCAGCCGTCTCGATGCATACTTATTCCCGAGTTCCAGCCAATCCGGGGAACGCACGCCCGATTATTGATCAATTGCGTTCGCCAAACAAGCTAAAGGAGCCGTATCAGGGCATATCGCGAAGAGATTTCGCCATCTTGTCGCTAAACAGCTCGTGCAACCGGTCACTTTTGCATGATTCGGATAATTGGTATCGCTGAAGAGAACGATTGAATCCGAATCCTTCGAGCCGCAAAACAAAATTAAGATTTGAAAGACGTTCACCGGCTCGGATTTACAGGATTAGCGTCCTCGGAGCAAAGCACCGCCGCCTCGAATCACGTCGCGCGGTGCGGGGATTATCGTCCCGCGGTAGTATTGTCGACGAACCGTATTCCCATAGAAGTGAAAGGGGCGATAGGGACGTTGGGTGATTGGAGTGCTTTGGATTTGCGGGCGCATTGCTTCAGGCGCAATGACAACTCCCCACCAACCAGGCTCTTGTGCGGACACATTCATCGTAACGAGCGCAAACAGTAGCAGCGATAAACCGAATACTCGCAACATTCCCTAAACTCCTCGTCTCCCGAACGACATGGCATAGTTAGTCGCGGCGGCAAAAGTGGCTTTCAATCGGCACGAGGTATCGAACTCTCCCGATCACTGATCCGCCCCTACTACTTTTCTAGTTCAACATCAGGCGGAGTCAAAGACTTTTCCGGATGTACGTCTCTGATGGCGCGCGCCGGCGCATCACCGCTATGAACAAACGATCAGCAGCTTATTGTCAGGGAGCGCACCATCCGTCTTGCGGCTCCTCGTGAACGATCGCAGACGCGTCACCTTGAAGACGAGCGATGGCCGCTTCGGTTGCTACGACTTCTGCAGCTTGGCTTAGATAAGTCAGTTCGAAATCGAAGTCGCAGGAGCCTCCCGGACCGAGTTTGATAACGCGTCCCTGGTCTCCTTCGTAAGTCCGAGGATTCGGGAAGTTCGTGCCAGGTTCGAGCCCTGTTACATAGCCGTCTGCGAGTGAGGTCGTGTTTTTCCAGATCGTGAAGCAGGGCAATTGCTTTTTATTGAACTTCAGCAAAGCGCCTGCTGTGCTGTGGGCATTCTTCAACATCACCTGCGTCGCTCCAGCGCCATCGGCCAATAGCTCGGCGAAGTAGACTTGTTCTTCAAAGCCTGGCTGAGGCGCTTCATAGCTCGACCACCCACCAATGCCTTCTGCAGCATGTCGGTTACGAGGCACGAGCGTCTTGATTGGAGCAACGACCTTTGATCCAGCGTCGAGAAGCGGAGCCCCGAAGTTGACGTGATACAACATCTGCATTTCCGCGGGGCTTTGCGACAGATTCTCTACCTTGTCATGGATTCGGAATCCGTTTTCGCCCGCACGCGTCTTAATCGTCGTAGTGAGCCGCAACTTGAGAAAATGAAACCGCACTTCCTCGACGACGCCCACGACCGTAATCTCTTTCGCATCGGGATCGATCGAGACATCGACCAAATGGGCGGGTTTATTCCCAATGCGACCATGCAACGGATACTTCAACGCTCCATTCTCTGAGAACTCGGGAGCCCCGTTGCTCTCGAGTCCACAGCGCACGAGCAACTCGTCGAATCCGTCAAGCCAGCCCAGACCACTCGGCTCGCCGACATCAACAAACTTCGGGTGAACTGGGCCGCGAACTGGGGACTTCCAACCCAGGCGTTGTTCGCCGAGCGTCATCTCCCAGACGCTCATCCCGCGAGTGGGAATGACTCGAATCTTTGCATCGCCATTCACGAGGGTGAGCACTTCCACCCCGTCCGAAAGACCGCCACGGGCTAGTTCGTACTCTACCGACAAACCAGTGGTCCCCGGCAAAGAAAGTGTCGCGTTTGGCTGCACTGTCTCGTTGCCAATTTCCGAGTTGATCACATTCCAGATCTTTGCCGCCATTAATTGGTCCTCCGCGTTGCGAATTCGCTGGGCTGGGCAAACCGCCGAAGGGCCTTTGACACCAGTTCACGAAAGTAAACATTGAATACACCCGAGGATAAAGCGCACGACATCAGATTTCCACAGCCGTCCGATCACTTTCCGTGCCTTGCAAACGGCCCTCTGAAGTGTTAGAGAAGTAGGTTCTAAACTGCCAGACCCGGGCCCCGTGTTCGTATTGACCACTCATCAAAACGGATCACGGTATCAACAAACAAAGTTCACTAGCGGAGCGGAAGCTGAAATGATGGAGAACATCGCTAAGGGCGATAGTGTCGCAAAGATCCTTGACCGAGCCCTCGACGCAGGCGAAGGCCTTCTGCGTCTCTCGCCGACTTGGGTGCCGCGTAGCTTCCTGCACCCTGGCAAGCGTATCAAGCTGCATCCTGCCGACTACTACAAGTATGGTGCCGAACGCGGCGGGATCGACGAACGCTGGTTCGCAAGCACGACTGACGCAGCAAATGAAGGACGCGTTTGGCACGAAGGCCAAAGCTTCGTGCTCTTCGAGGGTCAGCACTTTCAATTGAAGGACGCCGTCGCCGAAGCCGGCACGCGCATGATCGGTAAGGCAATGTGGGACAAATACGAACGCTGGCCGATTTATTCAAAATTCTTCGACAACATGGGCCCGATTCCACACCACATGCACCAGAGTTTCGCCGACGCCAAACTCGTCGGACAAGAAGGGAAGCCCGAGAGCTACTATTTCCCACCTCAGTACAACAACTGCGATAACAACTTTCCCTACACGTTCATGGGCTTGGAGCCGGGTACGACGAAGGCCGATGTTCGCAAGTGCCTTGAAGACTGGGACAAGGGAGAAAATGGAATCCTCGATCTGTCGAAAGCGTATCGCTTGAAACGTGGGACGGGTTGGCTCATCCCGCCAGGCGTATTGCACGCGCCCGGTTCGCTCTGCACTTACGAACCACAATGGGGCAGCGATGTTTTCGGGATGTACCAGAACATCGTCGAAGGCAGGTACGTGCCCTGGTCGCTGCTGGTGAAGGACATGCCAGCCGAAAAACATCAGGATCTCGACTTTATTGTGGGTGAATTGGACTGGGAGAAGAACATCGATCCGAACTTCAAGGACAACAACTACCTTGAGCCCATCACGGCAGCCAAGGGCGATGGTTGGAATGACGATTGGATTGTGTACGGTCGCGTGGATGGCGACCAGCTTTTCAGCGCCCGTCGGCTGACACTGCAACCCGGTGCGAAATGCGTGCTCAAAGACCCAGGCGCCAGCGGCTGGATAACGGTTCAGGGCAAGGGCCGAATGGGCAAGCTGGCCTTGCAAACGCCAGCCATGATCCGCTTTGGTGCCGAAACAGAGGACGAAGTTTTTATCAGTCACGAAGCCGCGACAAATGGCGTCGAGATTGAGAACACGGGCAGCGAACCGCTCGAAGGGCTTCGTTACTTTGGCCCAGACACTTTTGAAAATGTGCCGAACGTGGGTGATTACAAGAATCAATGACCAATTTCTCCGGGCGAAATCATTGGTCGTTCGGTTGGGTCACTCAAACAACTAACGCTTAAAATCAATCGCAACGAATTTCAGAGGATCTCGATGAGCAACGCTGCCCCAAAACTGCACAACGCCATGTGGCCCGGTCTGGTAGGCAAAGGTACCGACGAAGGCCAGGAGCCGCCAATCAGCCTCGAACACATGCTCGACTTGACGGCTGCTGCGGAAGTCAATGGCCAGAAGTTCGAGGGCATCGACTACTTTCTCTTCTTGCCGCATACCGATCCAGAAGCCAGCGACGACGAACTTCGCGGCATCGCAGATATGATTGCCAGCAAGGGCTTTGATGTTGGATCTCTCGTAGCTCCCGTGTGGCCGGGTACCGTTGGCGATTCTGCAATGGGTGATGAAGTCGCTCGTGAGAAGTTTTTGTCCGCCGTAAAGATGGCCTGCCGCATCGCCAAGATTTTTAACGAGCATGGTGTCCGAAAGTATGGTGTTATCCGTATCGACTCGGCGGAGTTTGGTGTTGAAAAGTGGCGAGCCGACGCGAAAGCAAGCACGGCTCGGATTGCCGAGACCTTCCGCGAAGCGGCGAAAATTGCGGCTGATCACGGTGAGCGATTGGCTGCTGAAGGCGAGATCTGTTGGGCTGGCATGCACAGCTGGAAGGACATGCTGGATCTGCTAGAAGCAGTCGGGATGCCTGAAACGCTCGGCTTCCAAGCAGACATGGCACACACGTACTTGTATCTGATGGGCTATAACGCTCCGGAGCACGCGTTGCTGCACGAGGGTTACACCGACGACGAGTTCTATGCAGCATATGAGAAGATGGTCGATAAGCTTCGGCCGTGGACTATCGACTTCCACATTGCGCAGAACGACGGGCAAGTTCACGGTGCCGGATCGCATGACAAGACCGGCAAGCACTGCCCGGCGGATGATCCTAATGGCAAGCTGGATATCGTCAAATGTGCCGGTTACTGGCTCAAGGACGCACCGGCTCGCGGCATCAAACACATCTGCTGGGACGGCTGCATGTTCCCGAATGCGATGCTCGAAGATCCCAAAACATGGAACACCATACTTGACGCGATGATCAAAGTGCGTGACGCACACGGCTGGAACTAGCGATAACTACTACCACAGAGGACACAGGGCTCACGGAGGGATGGTCAACTCTGTGAGCTCCGTGTCCTCTGCGGTTTCCATAATTCTGAAAGGACCACGACACAGATGACAAAGCCTCTCAATATCGGCGTAATCGGTTGCGGCTTCATGGGCCGAACTCACTCAAACGCATACAACCGCGTGAGCAATTTCTTTACGACCGAGTACAAGCCCGTGTTAAAGGCTGTCTGCGCACGCAGCGCGGACAGCGTTAAGGCCTTCGCAGATCAATGGGGCTACGAGTCAGTTGAAACCGATTGGCGCAAGTTAATCGCCCGCGATGACATTGACGCGGTCGATATCTGTACACCCAACAACCTGCACAAAGAGTTAGCCATCGCCTGCGCCGAAGCCGGCAAAATGATTCTGTGCGAGAAGCCACTCGCCATGAATGTCGAAGAAGGTGAAGAGATGTGTGCCGCTGTCGAGAAAGCCGGTGTCGCTAACACCGTTTGGTACAACTACAGGCGCGTTCCGGCCGTGACGCTCGCCAAGCAATTGATCGACGAAGGCAAGCTGGGACGGATCTTTCACTACCGAGCAAACTTCCTGCAAGACTGGACCATTGCGGAGGACTTGCCGCAGGGTGGTGCCGCGTTGTGGCGGCTCGATGCCGCAGCAGCCGGCTCGGGAGTGACGGGCGATCTGCTGGCACACTGCATCGATACGGCAATCTGGTTGAACGGTGGTGTGACCAATGTCAACGCAATGACCGAGACGTTCATCAAACAGCGCAAGCACAATCTGACCGGCAAGGTCGAGCCCGTTGGAATCGACGACGCGTGTGCGTTCTTATGCCGTTTCGATAACGGCTCACTGGGTCTGTTCGAATCTACTCGTTACGCTCGTGGCCACAAGGCGCTGTACACTTTCGAGATCAACGGCGAACACGCTTCGATCAAATGGGACTTACACGATCTCCATCGGCTCGAATACTTCGAGCATCGTGATGAAGGCCGGCTTCGCGGTTGGCGATCGATTCACGTTACCGATGGCGATCATCCGTACATGAAGCAGTGGTGGGTTCCCGGACTTCAGATCGGTTACGAACATACGTTCGTGCACCAAGTCGCCGACTTCCTCGAAGGTCTTGCCAGCGGCACACCCGTCAGTCCAACTTTCCGCGAAGCCTTGGAAACGCAAAAAATCTGTGATGCCGTGCTCGCGAGTGCCAAGTCAGGTCAATGGACCGACGTCGGCTAAGACGCAAACGAACCGCAGCATAATCGACTGAGCCGACAGCATCAGCGCTGTCGGCTCATTACGTTTGTCGCCAATGTCGCAGGAAGTCTGTCACTTCGTTTGCTCACGAGTTGAACGATGCGTCCCGGGACTACTCGGCGAGTTCACTTCTGACCACTTTGCCAAAAAGGCGATACAGCGAAGGCATCAAGAATAGGTTCATCAACGTCGACGTTAGCAGGCCGCCGACGATGACGAGCGCCATCGGGTATTCAATTTCGTGCCCGGGTTTGTTTCCCGCAGCCACAAGCGGCAGCAATGCCAAGGCGGCAGTCAGTGCTGTCATAAGAATCGGCGCAAGGCGTTCCTCTGCGCCGCGGATCGCGAGCGGAACGCCAAACTCCATGCCTTCCTCAACTTCGAGGTGCCGATAATGACTGATCATCATGATGCCGTTGCGGACGGCGATGCCAACCACGGTAACAAAGCCGACCAACGACCCAAGCGAAAGACTGCCGCCTCCGACCCATACGCCAAACACGCCACCAATCATCGCGAATACGAGACTGAGCATTACGAGCGTCACGAGTCTCCATGCCCGAAACTCAGAATAGATCAAGACGACGATTCCGGCCAGCGCGACGATTCCCATCCAAAGCATTTGGCGGCGTGATGCCTGCTGTGCCGCATACTCACCCAGGAAGTCAGGATGGTAACCGCGGGCGAATTCTACTTGCCGCACTCGGCTTTCGATATCTTCGGCGACGCTGCGCAGATCACGGTCGCGGACGTTACACGTGACGTCGATGCGTCGTGATGTGTTCTCGCGTTTGATGGTATTCGGTGCGGCAACGATCTGAATGTCGGCAACGTCATTCAATAACACATGTCCGCCTGAAGGCGTCTCGATCAGGCAGTTCCGAACCGCCGACAAGTCACCGCGTACGTCAGGCACACCCCACACAGCAACCTGAAAGACCTTCTGTTGTCGATAAACTTCGCCCACCACTCGTCCTTGGATTAGTGTTGTGGCGGCACGACGGACGTCGCCCGCCGTAAGACCGAATTGCTCGGCGGCGGCAGGCCTCAAGCGGACGTCCAGCTGCGGGACGAGGACTTGCTGCTCGATTTTCAAGTCGCTAACGCCTTCGACGTCCGCAATCGAATCGCGCACACGGCTCGCGTGTTGCCGGAGCAGTTCGATGTCGTCTCCGTAAATTCTCACGACAATACTCGCGCTGGCGCCGGTGAGCACCTCTTTGACACGTTCTCGCAAATAAGTCAGCAGATCGCGGTAGAGACCTGGGTAGCCGTCCACGATCGCCTGAATTTCGGCGACTTTGCTTTGATAGTCGACATCGCGGTCTAAGCTGATCCACAGCTCGGTGAAGTTCGGCCCAACCACTTCATCCGCGACTTCGGCGCGGCCGATATGCGAACCGAAGTTTCGCACGCCGGGTACATCGCGCAACTCCTGGCTGGCACGCACTGTGATGCGGTCCATAGCCTCGATTGAGGTCCCGGGCTTTTCGACCCAGTGCATCAAGAAGTCGTACTCCTGAAAATCCGGCAGAAACTCTTCGCCGAGATACGGCACGGTCGAGAGTGTACCAACGAGCAAGGCACCGAGGGCCACAATCGACAACGCAGGCTTCCAGATCAACGAAGGCAACACAGCGCGATAGGGTCGCTTCAAGAAGGCGATCAAAGGCGATTCACGATGCTGATCAGAGCGACCGGGAAGTAGCAACAAAGACATCGCCGGCGTGATGACCAACGCCACGACCAATGACGCGAAGATGGCCAAGACATAAGACAACGCCAGAGGCCGAAAGAACGAGCCCGCCAGACCATCGAGGAAAAACACGGGCATAATCACGAGCATTACCGTGAAACTGCCGTAGACCACCGCGCTTCGCACTTCGATCGATGCGTCGAGGACTACGTGGAAGGCGGATTTCGGACTGCCCGCTTCGCGATTCAGCCGCAATCGCCGCACAATGTTTTCAACGTCAATAATTGCGTCGTCAACAACCTCTCCCAACGCGATGATTAAGCCTGCCAGAACCATCGTGTTGATCGTCACACCGGCCTGACGGAGGACGAGCGCGGCTGCGACCAAGGACAGCGGAATTGCCGTCGTGCTGATCAGTGCCGTGCGCCAATCCCACAGGAACACGATGAGGATGACAATTACGAGCACACAGCCGATCGCCATGGCCCAGCCTAAGTTTTCCAACGACATCTCGATAAATGTCGCTGGGCGAAAGATGGTCGAGTCAACTTGAATACCCTTGAGGCCCGGCTTCATCTCTTCCAGCGCGGCTTCCACGTTACGGGTCACATCGAGTGTGTTACCTGTCGGTTGTTTCTCCACAATCAGCAGCAAGCCCGGAACATCGTTGATGATTGCGTCGCCGATCGGCGGCGGGAAGCCTTCCTTGATTTCTGCGACGTCGCCAAGTCGCAGCGGTGCGCCGTCGCGAAAGGCAACCACAGATCGTGCCAGGTCGTCGGTCGTGACAATCGCCGAAACGTGCCGCACCGGCAAGCGCTGATTTGGCGTGTCGATAAACCCACCCCCGGAAACGAGTGCTGCATCTCCCGCTGCTCGCTCAACATCGGCCAGCAGCAAGTTGTGGGAACGCAGCCGCTCCGGATCGACAAGCACCTGGTACTGCCGGTCGCGTTGGCCCCAGATAGCGACATTTGCGACGCCGGACACAGACATCAAGCGAGGGCGGATCGTCCATCGCGCCAACTCGGACATCTCCATCTGCGACATGACGTCGTCACCTTGCTCGTCCTTGTCCGACCAAATACCAATCTTCAGCACGCGGCTGGTCGACGAAAGGGGCGACAGAATAACGGGGGGCATTGCAACGACGGGCAACCTTGACGCTTCGATCGCCAAACGCTCGCCGACCAATTGCCGTGCCAACCTTAAATCTGTGCCCTCTTGAAACAAAAGCACAATCGACGACAGACCTAACACAGATTTCGAGCGAATAGTCTTCAGGTCGGGAGTACCATTCAACGCGTTCTCCAGCGGCACGGTCACCAGGCTCTCGACTTCCTCTGTCGACAGTCCCGGCGCTTCGGTTTGAATCTCGACTAACGGCGGTGCAAATTCGGGAAACACATCGAGCGGCGCGTTGCGCAAATTTCGGTAGCCGATAAACAACAGCGCAGCGGCCAACGCGAGGACCAAGAATGGCTGTCGCAACGACGATTGAACAATGGCTCGCAGCATTAGTGCCCCACTTCAAACTCGGTTCCGAACAGTTCGACTGCACCATCAGTGACAACCTTGGTTCCCGGATCCGGACCGGTTTCGAGTATCGCTTCTTCGCCGTCAACGTAATCCACCGAAACGCGTCGCCGCGCGTAAACATGTTCGTCGATCTGCTCGTAGACCCAGGCGCCACCATGAATGTCGTAGAGAACGGCACGAAATGGGACAACCAGACTCTGAGTTCGGTTGTGTAATGGCAAGGTAACGGCCAGTCGTTGACCGGGATAAAGGTCGCCGTCTGTGTTATCAAGTTGATAAAAGACGTCAACGGACGTCGCAAGAGGATTGGCGGAAGGCGGTGCAGAGACGTAAGTGGCTGTTCGGGGATTCGCGGTCAGAGGCTGGCCGAACTCCGCAATCGTGGCCGCTTCTGCGGTGTCGATGCCACGCCACTGGCCGACATACACGGGAACACGAATCCACACACGGTTCGTCGTAATCACGCTGAACAGCAGTTTGCCACTAACCACCGTCTCGCCTGCAGCAGCTTCGAGGCTTTGCAACACCCCGGTTACGGGCGACACAATCTCGCGACTCACTAGTTCGCCCGCTTGTTCGTCAAGCGTGATCCCTGACAAAAACGCGTGCCTTGTCTCAGCCGTCGTCAATGCCTCTTGTGCAAGTCGCAGTACCGCTGATGCCTCGTCTACATTCCGCTGGCTTCCCGCTTTGTTCTTCAACAGTTGGACCGCCCGGTCATACGCGATTTGAGCAGCTTCGACTCCGATTTTTGCGGATTCAATCTGTCGTTCAGCTTCGATTTGCACAGTCGAGATGTTAACCCTGGTTTGCGCAATTCCCACTTGCTCGGCCGATGTCAGCACATCGCGTTCGGGAGTCAGCAACGGTTTGAATGTAAACATCGCTCGCCCAGCCTCAATCCGGCTGCCGGCAACGGGCACATCGCCCGTCGACGGCCGTGACAAAGTGCCGGCGAGCGGGGCAGACACCGTGATCGTTTGCCCCGGAGGGAGCATGACTTCGCCCCCCACGGTTCGGCGCCGCCGAATCTCGATGAGCTTCGTAGCGACGAGCTTGATACCCAATCGTTCTTCGGCCCGTTCGGTTAAGGTAACCCGGTTAAGGTTTTGCTCGTCAACGTGATGCTCGACGTGCGCCGGCTCGATCTTCGCTGGTACCGGCTTCTCGATCTTGATACAGCCTGACGAGCACCACAGAGCGGCGATCACGATCGACAGAGTGAGTTGCTGGTTCACGGTGTGTTGCTCTCCGTATCAACACGCGGGGTTGGTAGCATTTCGCGGCTCGTGGGTACAGACTCCACGCTAGTCATCAAGCGGTGACCAACGCTTCGTTCAAGTTCCGCCATCGCCCGCCTCAGTTGAGCATCGGCTTCTCGTTCGCGCTGCTGAGCAGTCAATAATTGCCTTGTTGATTCTAACACCAACAGCAATGATACCTGACCTTCCGCGAGTGCGTACTGCGAACTCGCGACGGCTTGTTGGGCATGGGGCAGAATCTGGTCGCGCCAGAGCGTGCGATCGGTCTGCGCCTGCAAAAGCTGAAGGTGTGCTTGTTTCACCTCCCACGCAGCCAGGTCGCGGCGATTGACGTACTGACGCCGCAATCGTTCAGCATCGGCGGACGCCCGCGCGATCGCGCCTTGATTTTGATGGAAGATCGGCACGTTAAAGCGCAGCCCTGGCCCCGCCTCAAATCCCTTGGCTCCCTGAGCATTGATATCGGGCAGAATGCCGGTAAGCTGCCAGATGTCGCGTTTCGCGAGCACTGCTCGTTCTTCAGCGGCGCTAACGGCAAGCTCGACGGCCCTCAAGTCGGGACGTGATGCCACGGCCTCCTCCACCAGCAATTGAACGTCGAAATTCGTGACTTGAACCTCAGCCGTCGGCACAGGCGTGAGCGGAAGGTCCGAAAGCTGGACACCTAGCAGATAACGCAATCTTTCGCCCGCAAGCTCCGCATCTCGAGATGCGCGAGCAACATCGCCTGAGCCGACAAGTGCGTCCAATCGAATCGCGGCAATATCTAATTCTGCGACATCTCCTGCGGCGAGACGCGCCTCGGCGACGCGTGCGATTTCGTTGCGAAGTTTCGCACCCTGCTCAGCAAGTTGGGCGCGCTGAACGGCAAGCTGCCAATCGATATATGCGACGCGAATATCTCGAACGACGTTCAATCCGTCTTGTGCCAGGCGTTCCGCGACTCGACTCGCTTCGAGTTCTGCGGCCGAAATCCGAACAGGCCGCGCCCAGATCAGGTCGAGCGGGACCATCAGCGCGAACTCCCATTGCTTCACGCCGATTGGCAGCATGGTCATCACTTGCGGATTCTGGAGTTGCGCCGCCTGGACAATGTCGGCGAGCGAAATATCGAGATCCGCCAGTAACTCTTGATATGCAGGGTTGTTCCATAACCCAACAACAACAGCTTCCTCTTCCGTAAGTCCATCCTCCCAAATGACCCAATCGTCGAACACCTGTTCGCAGACGGCGCTGCCCGGACCGAGGTCATAACCGGTGCGGGTGTAGATATCGCCGCTGACCTGGCACCTCAAATGTGGTGTCGGGGCCGCACACCCGGCAACCAGCAGGAGGCACAGAACAGAAGTTACAAGTCGGCGAATCACGTGCAATTTCGAGCAGTTGTCGGAGGAATAACGAATGGAACGGCCGTTCATTGTTTTTCGGTCCTAACCGTTGGCCGATCGGAAAGTCCACGCCGAATGTCCGGTTGTAGGGGTTATCCGATCGAATCACCGGTAGGCTTGCTGTTGGCATGGTATGCTGTGTGGTTTATGCGGGTGCGAATCCATCAAGCCATGAGTCTTAACTGACGCGACGCGTTACGGGTTGTCAAAATGAATCGAACGAAAATCCGATGCCAAATTGCGGGCCTTGCGTGTTTATGTATTATCCTGACCTCACGATTTACGATTGCTGAAGATGACAGTACGCCAGCGAATCTGAAACGCGAGCATTTGATCGCGTGGTGTATCGTACCCTTCGACGGCAAAAAACGGGGACCGGCAGAGCGAGCGTTGATGCTCAAGAAATTGGGGCTGAATCGTGTGGCCTATGATTGGCGTCAGGAACACGTGCCTACGTTCGAGCAAGAAATTATTGAGTACAAGCGAAACGGTCTGGAGTACTTTGCCTTCTGGGGCGTGCATGACCAGGCGTTTGAGCTGTTTGCGAAGTACGGGCTGCACCCGCAAATCTGGCAGATGATGCCATCGCCTGATGCTGCTTCGCAAGAAGACAAAGTTCGGCAAGCCTCGACACAACTGCTGCCGCTTGTCCAACGCACCCGCGAGTTGGGCTGCAAGCTCGGGCTCTATAATCACGGTGGTTGGAATGGTGAACCGGAGAACATGGTCGCGGTATGCGAATACCTTCGCTCGCATCACGACGCCGGTCATGTCGGCATTGTCTACAACCAGCACCATGCTCATAACCACATCGATGATTTCTCGGACGTCTTGCGTCTGATGAAACCGTATTTACTGTGTTTGAACTTGAATGGAATGGCACGTGACGGAGATCAAAGGGGACAAAAGATTCTGCCGTTGGGGCAAGGCGAATTTGACCTCCAACTCCTGAAAGTCATTCGCGATTCAGGCTATACCGGGCCGATTGGAATCATCGGGCACACCCAAGACGATGTCGAACAACGACTGCAAGACAATCTCGACGGACTCGAATGGATGTTGCCGCAGTTGGATGGCAAAGCGCCTGGCGCAAAGCCAAAGCCTCGCACATGGTCTCCGACTCAATCAACATCGAAAAGCGCAAGCCGTCTGACTGGAGCGGTAATCGCTGGAAAGGCTAGTTTTCGCGAAGCTCCTCTCACGGTCGAATGCCGGGCCACGCTTGGGAGCAAAGAAAACTACAACATCCTCGTCGCCTGTGATACGAAGCAGTCAGGCACGCATTGGGAGCTGTTTTCGATGCGCGGGTCTGGCACGCTGACGGCGTATTTGCCAGGTCATGATCCAGACCACGTTCGCAGCGAGGCCATGATCTGTGACGGCCAGCCGCACGATATCGCGATGACACATGAGCCGACACGAGTGAAGTTGTATGTCGATGGCAGAGTCGTTGCGGAACAAGGGGTCAAGCGAACGACACGTGTCGCGGTTCCCGGCGATTTGGCGATTGGGCGTTTGGTCGAAGGAGGACTCGGTTGCACGGGATCGATCGACTGGGTTCGCATATCACACGGCATTCGCCTGATTAGTGAGGCCGCCAACGCCAGCCCGGAGAGTGATGATGACCCGCTTCTTCTGTGGCGTGCCGAAGAAAGCACACCTTCAGCTCGAATTTCACTTGAATACTCACATGAGCTTGTCGAGCAGTTTGTTACACAAGCATCAACAGATGGCGACGCACATCGTGGACTCGTGGTTTTCGCTTCGGCGAAATCCGCTTGCCTATCATGTCATAAAGTTGGCTCACACGGCGGGAGCGTCGGTCCCGACCTCTCGAAGCTTACGCCGCGGCGAAAGCCACAGGAGTTGGTCGAGTCGGTTCTCTGGCCCAAGCGACACGTCGCGCCCGAGTTCACTGCTCAGCTTGTGGTGACCGAGGACGGGACGTCTCGACAGGGATACATCGTGCGTCGTGACGACAAGCAACTCGTATTGCGCGACCCGACGCGGCCAACGGAGCCCGAGCAAGTCTTTGAACTCGACGAGATCGATTTCGAGCAGCCTATCGGCACATTGATGCCGGAAAATCTTCATGCGGCCATGTCCGGACAACAAACAAACGACTTGTTCCGGTTCTTGTTCGATCTCGGGACCGAGAATGGTGTGCCCGCAGACGAAATGGATGCATTGCTCGAACATGCCAACATTCATTCTCACGGCCCCGCGACGTTCCCCTACGACCGCCGACCGCTCAATGTGGCAGACTGGCCAAACTGGCAGGCCCATGTTAATCGTGATCGCTTATATGACTACTATGCCAAAGAAGCGGACTACTTTCGCAGCCTGCCCTTCGCGCCTCTGCTGCTGCCCGATTTCCCAGGACTTGACGGCGGTGAATTAGGTCACTGGGGAAATCAGAACGAAGAGACATGGGCGAGCGACCGTTGGAACGAGGTAAAACTCGGCAAGATTCAGCATTGTATCTTTCGTGCAGCCGGGGTGACCGTACCACGAGGAGTGTGCGTTCAATTGGGTGAGCCAGGTGAGCTGTCTGTCTGCTTCAACCCCGAGACGCTGACCTACGACGCGGCGTGGACCGGCGGCTTTCTCAAGTTCTCTTCCGTGCGTCACGGCTTTATGCACGGCGGAATGATGGATGGCACTGCCTTACCAAAGCCGGAAGGCAAGAAACCTGACAAGCCGTTCCAATACCACGGCGTCTTTCAGATTAATGACGATGTCATCTTTGCGTATACGATCGGAGACAAATTCTATTGGGATGTGCCAAGCGTCGTAGACGGCAAGTTTCATCGAATGCTGCATGAGCGTGAAGAGTTCGATCGTCCTTCAATCATCGACGCCGCGACGTTTCAGCAAGCGCCCACCTTTACTACGCCTGTAATTCACGGAAGCGGCGCACCGTACGCAGTCGACACGATCTCGTTGCCAACCGAGACCCCCTGGAACGCGACACTCTTTTGCAGCGGCCACGACTTCCTCTCCGATGGGACAGCGATCATCTGCACGATGCATGGAGATGTTTGGCAAGTTTCCAACCTGGACTATCCTTCCAAGCAAGCCGTCTGGCGGCGCTTCGCAACCGGGCTGAATCAACCCCAAGGCGTCGTCGTCGATGATGATGGCATCTTCGTCGTTTGCCGTGATCAGATCGTGCGGCTTCAGGATACAACCGACGACGGTGTCGCCGACTACTACGAGTGTTTCAGTAACGCTTTCGAAACATCTGCCGCCGGGCACGATTTCATCTGCGGTTTGGAGCGAGACGCGAACGGCAACTTTTATACGGCGTCCGGTAATCAGGGTGTCGTACGAATTTCGCCGGATGGTAAACGAGCTGAAATAGTGGCAACGGGCTTTCGTAATCCTGACGGGCTCGGTGTATCGCCGGACGGCTTGCTGACAGTGCCATGCTCGGAGGGCAGTTGGACGCCCGCGTCAATGATCTGCGCGATGAAGCTCGATGGGAAATCGAACGTGCCACCCTACTTCGGATATCCGGGCCCCAAGAACGGTCAAGTTCCGGCTTTGCCATTTGCTTATCTGCCACGAGGACTTGATAACTCGGCCGGCGGCCAGACAACGGTGACGAGCGAGCGCTGGGGCCCCTTAACTGGACAGTTGCTGCATTTCTCGTTTGGCGCGGGTTCTCATTTCCTTCTGCTACGCGATGAAGTGGACGGTCAACCGCAAGGCACAATCGTACCGTTGCCGGGCGAGTTTCTTTCCGGCGCACACCGTGGTCGCTTTAGCCCCCACGATGGTCAGTTGTACGTGACCGGTATGCAAGGCTGGGGTTCCTACACGACGGAGGACGGCTGTTTTCAGCGCGTTCGTTACACGGGCGCCGCCGTTCAGTTGCCCGTTCGCATTCGAGTACACGAAAATGGTGTCGCGTTAGTTTTCTCGGCACCACTCGATGCCACGGTAGCCACTGATGTGACGAGCCATTTCGCTCAATGTTGGAATTACCGCTACAGTGGCGCCTACGGGTCGCCCGAATTCTCGACGAAGCATTTCGGCATTCGCGGCCATGACACGGTCTCCATCACCGGAGCGCAACTTGCGACAGATGGCAAGACGTTATTCCTGGAGATGCCCGATGTCCAACCAGTAAATCAATTGCATCTTCACGTCCAATCGAACAAAGACCGATTCCACGATCTGTTCGCGACCGTTCACAAGTTAGCGCCGCCCTACACCGATTACGAGGGCTACCGACCTACAGGGAAGGAAATTGCTGCTCACCCAATCTTTGCCGATCTGACGATGGCAACGAAGAGTATTCCGAATCCCTATCTAGGACGTATCAAGCCAGCACGCGCGATCAAGATCGAAACTGGCAGCAGTCTGACATATCAGACTCGTGAGTTCCGTGTTCGGGCAGGTGAACCCATCCAGTTGACACTCGCGAACCCGGACGTCGTTCCTCACAATTGGGCACTACTTCGACCGGGCAAGTTGCGAGCCGTCGGTGGCCTTGCCAATCGTCTGATCGCCGACCCAGAGGCTGTGGTAAGGCAATATATACCAGTAACAGACGACGTCCTTTGCTATACAGATATTGTGATGCCACGAGACGAATTCACGATCTGGTTCCATGCACCGGAAGAGCCTGGGCGGTATCCTTTCCTTTGCACGTTCCCCGGACATTGGCTTGTCATGAACGGCGAGATGATCGTGGAATGAACTATTTTGCCCACGCACGACATTACCTCCACGATCCATATTTCGTGGCGGGAACTGCTGTTCCGGATTGGTTGAGTGTAGTAAACAGACGCATGCGGGCTCGTTCGCGACTGGCGGTTCCGC
Source organism: Planctomycetaceae bacterium (assembly GCA_020638995.1). Taxonomy (GTDB): domain Bacteria; phylum Planctomycetota; class Planctomycetia; order Pirellulales; family Pirellulaceae. The sequence goes on along the minus strand of JACKHM010000004.1, from coordinate 110,199 downwards.
ATACCAGCGACGACGACCCGCGTGTCGCATCGATTGCTAGAGGAATCGTGCAGCATCATCACGACGATGCATGGTTCCATCAAACGCGCGCGTTCGCCGAATTGAACCTGTATTTTACGAAGGAAATTCGCGCACTGTTGCCGGACGACCATGGGTTTCGCCCCAGCTTCCTTGGGCATATCCTTGTCGAACTGCTACTGGACGCCGCGTTGATCGAAGAAAACCCGCAGGCATTAGATGATTATTACTCTGTCGTCGAAATGCTCGACCCGTATCTAGTCAACCGGACAGTCAACCGGATGGCGACTCAGCAAACCGGCATGCTGGCGTTTTTTATCCCCAGGTTTTCGGCCGAGCGGTTCTTGTACGACTACGCCGAGGATGGCAAACTGCTGTTTCGACTGAACAACGTCATGCGTCGTGTTCGGCTGCCTGCATTACCTGAAACACTCGCAGAGTTTCTTCCGGAGGCACGCCGATTGGTTCAAGAGCGATCGGCAGAGTTACTTGCCGGTGAGCAAAGTGTATTACGGAACGGCTCGATACGCCGCTCTGGTAGTGAATAGCGTTTGAGACCACGAAATAGGACCGCCAGAACTGCCGAATGGTGTTCGGGCGCACTTCCGACATTCCGTCAGGCACTGCCTGACCTACCGAGAGGAGACAACAGATGAAATTTGGAATGAACCTGCTGCTGTGGACCGGTGAACTCAACGACGACCTGAAGCCCGTCCTTGGCTCGCTCAAGCAAATGGGATACGACGGCGTCGAGCTGCCGATGTTTAACCTTGACCTTGATTACGCCGCCTGGGGCAAGTATTTGGACGAGGTTGGATTGGAGCGAACCGCCGTGACGGTGCGGGGCGAAGGCGACAATCCTATTAGCCCCGACGCCAGTATTCGCGCGGCGGGTGTGGCGAATACAAAAAAGACACTCGATTGTTGTGCTGCGGCCGGTGTAACACATCTTGTCGGACCATACCACTCCGCACTGGGTGTCTTCTCAGGCAAGGGTCCAACGGACGACGAGTGGAAGTGGGGCGTTGAAAGTATGCGTGAAGTGGCCGAACACGCGGGAAGCGTCGGCGTTACGCTGGCTGTCGAATGCTTGAATCGCTTCGAGACGTACCTGCTCAACACACATGCCGATTCGGCAAGATTCGTTAAAGAAGTGAATCATGCAAATTGCCGCATGATGTACGATACCTTTCACGCCAACATCGAAGAGAAGAGCATCGCCAACGCCATCCGAAGTTGTGCTGATGTTTGCTGTCACGTTCACATTTCCGAAAACGATCGAAGTACGCCAGGCACGGGGAACATCCGCTGGGCCGAGAACTTTGACACCTTAAAAGAAGTGGGCTACGATGGCTGGTTAATGATCGAGGCGTTCGGGCTTGCGCTTCCAGAGTTGGTCGCTGCCACAAAGATCTGGCGGCGGATGTATGAGAGCGAAGCGCAATTGGCCAGCGATGGACTCGCGTTCATGAAGGCGGAGTACGCGAAACGCTGGTAAAAGTCGCCGCCGGGCTGCTATTGCCGAACATTCGCTCGTCGCGCTATAGTTCCGCTATGGGTCGAAACAATTCCAAGAAGGTAGACACAGCCCAAGACTTGGGTTTGGAAGGGATTTCCCATCCAGACGATGATCACGGCCTGTCACTCGAAGACCTCAGTGAAGCCTACGCGCAGCTAATTGATGGCGGTGCCGATCCGTACCAGCCAGAAGAGATTGACGACGACGAGCCGGAGGAAGATGAATTTGGAGGAGAAGAGGAAGCCGTAGGCGAAGTCGAAGTGACTCCGCGCAGCATCCTCGAAGCCATGTTATTCGTCGGCAGCTCGAACAACGAGCCGCTCTCTGGAAGGATCGTCGCCGGGCTGATGCGTGGGGTTAGTCCGCGTGAAATCGATGAACTGGTGCGGGAGTTAAATGAGGCTTACGAAGTAGAAGCTTGCCCCTACCACATTGTGTCCGTAGGCGCGGGATACAGCATGCAACTCCGCCCCGAGTTCGCTCGACTGCGAGACAAATTCTATGGCCGTGTTCGCGAAGCCAAGCTGTCGCAGCCGGCGATTGACGTGCTAGCGATGGTCGCGTATCGGCAGCCGATCTCACGTGATGCCATTAGCAATCTGCGAGGGCAATCCAGCGGAGCGGTCTTGTCGCAGCTAGTCCGCCGCGAGTTGCTGCGTATCGAGCGTGCCGAAGAGAATCCACGAACCCCGTTGTACTACACAACGGACCGCTTCCTCGATCTGTTTGGCATGACGGGCATCGACGAGTTGCCACAAAGCCAGGAATTCGACATAAGCGATTGACTACAAATAGCTTACAACCCGAGCAATACGCTCGCGTTGGCGTAGGTTCCGGTCGCTGTTACAATAGGCAGCTACAGTACCAAATCACAAGTCTCTCGATCGTTCGCGGCAAAGCTCTGCCCAAATTGACCCCAGAGCCAACTCCTTACAAATCCGGTGTAAATGATCACCTGAGTCGCTTGCAGTAGAAATCTCTACAGCTTTCTCGATCACCCCCAGACCATGTTCCTTATGTCACGACGCCGGCATCTAGCTGAACTACGCCAAGCACCGGCCGCGGTACTCCCGTCCTTGTTGCTTTGTGATTTCGGCAATCTGGAGCGGGAGATACGGCGACTGGAAAGTGCGGGTGTGCGTGCCCTGCATTTGGACGTGATGGACGGCCAATTCGTACCCAATCTGACGTACGGAATGCCAATTGTCGAAGCTTGCCGTCGCGTGACAGACCTGCCGCTGGACGTCCACCTGATGATCAAAGAACCACAAAACTACGTCAAGCAGTTTTGCGACGCGGGTGCCGACATCATTACGATTCATGCGGAAGCGGTCGATTCGCCAATCGACGTCTTATCCCAGATCCGTGAGCTTGATTGCGGGGCCGGACTCGCCATCAATCCAGGCACGACGATTGAGTCGATCAAGAACAGCCTTTCACTTTGCGATTTGGTCCTGGTCATGAGTGTGAACGCCGGGTTTGGCGGACAGAGTTTCCAACCCATTGCACTCAACAAACTTCGCGAGTTGCGGAAACTCGTTTCCAAAGAAACGCTATTGGAAGTCGACGGTGGTGTTAACAAGAAGACAATTCGTGATTGCCAAACGGCGGGAGCCCAGTTGCTCGTCGTTGGTTCGGCTATTTTTCGCGAGCCGAATTACTCCGATGCGGTACAACAGCTAACCGAATTGACTTGATTAGCCTTACGATGAGCGACCATGCTATGCTAAAAATCTTCCTGATCCGACCCGGTGTCACCGACTTCGACGAGCAGGGACGGATTAAAGGCACACTCGATATACCGCTCAACGAAAACGGGACCGTCCAGGTCGCCCAGACGATCGATGATCTCGCGACGGAAGAGATCGACGCAATTTATTTCTCCCCTTGCCAATGTTGTGAGCAAACCACACAGCTGCTTACCAAAACTCGCGACCTGAAGGCCAAGTCGCTCAAGGGACTGACGAACTTGAACCATGGTCTCTGGCATGGCAAACGTATTGAGGAGGTCAAGCAGCAACAGCCCAAAGTCTACCGACAATGGCAAGAACATCCCGAGACCGTGTGTCCACCTGAAGGCGAACGACTCTCGGAAGTAACGTCGCGGGTGCAAACCACGCTTGCGAAACTGATGAAAAAGCATAAGGATGGCGTCATCGCGATTGTCGTACCCGAGCCGCTGACCAGTGTGATCTTGAGCCTTCTCAAGGAGAGTTCGCTTGGCGATTTATGGCAGGCGGAGTGCCGTGGTGGTGGCTGGGAAGCATTTCACGTAACACCGAACGGAGTGGTCAGTAACACACCCAATCCGGTAACCACCCTGGCCGGTTCGCAAGTAAGCAGCGATCAGATCGATTGAAATAAACGTCTTCGAAGGCGAAATAGAAAAATGAGCGAACCAGTTCAAACGGTATCCAAACGAGAGAAGCGCGGCGTCCCCGAGGGGCTCTGGCTGAAATGTCCAGGCTGCCATGCGACGGTATTCCGCAAGACAGCCGAGGATCGACAAAACGTCTGTCCCGAGTGCGACCATCACTTTTACGTGTCGGCCAAGGAACGCATTGATCAAGTGCTGGACGAGGGAACTTTTGAAGAGTGGGACGCGCAACTTCAGCCGAGTGACCCCTTGGAGTTCTTTGACAAGCGACCTTATGCCGAAAAGCTCCTGGCAGAACAGCAGCGAACCGGCTTGAGCGACGCGGCGATCACAGGTACTGGGATGATTCGTGCGCGGCGAGTCGCTTTTGGTGTGACCGACTCGGCGTTCTTTATGGGCAGCATGGGATCAGTTGTGGGCGAGCGTCTGGCGAGACTGGTCGAGCAGGCTACAGAGCGACGACTGCCGCTGATCATTGTGAGTGGATCCGGCGGTGGAGCACGCATGCACGAAGGGATTCTCTCGCTGATGCAAATGGCAAAAGTCTCGGCTGCCTTGGCTCGTTATAACGAAGCCGGTGGTCTCTACATTTCGGTGCTCACGAACCCGACCATGGGTGGTGTCGCCGCGAGTTTTGCCTCGCTCGGTGACGTTGTCTTTGCCGAGCCGCGAGCACTCGTTGGCTTTGCGGGCCCGAGAACCATCAAAGCAACAATCAAAATTGAGTTGCCCAAGGGTTTTCAAACGAGTGAGTTCTTACTCGAACACGGCTTCATTGACCGCATTGTTCCTCGCGACAAACTCAAGAGCGAAATCGCGCGGACCATCGACTACTGCGGAATGTAGCCACCACGCGCAGACCACCAGCAAGCAGGCAGACAGCCGATGAGCTTCCTCGACAAGTTGAAAGGTTTGCTGGGCAAGGAGTCGCTCGACGTACTCGCTCGGTACGAGTTGCTGCGGGAAGCGGTTTCGGGCACGATGTCGAAGTTTTATATGGCCCGCGATCGTCAGACGGAACAAATCGTGGGACTAAAAATCGCCGACCAGGAAAAGCTCACTGCATTTGAGGCGAGATTTCAAGGATTGAAGAAGCCGAGCGAAGGTGAAATCGCCATCAAGCTTAAACATCCAAATGTTGTTGAAACCTTTGACTACGGGACAACGAAGAACGGCCTTCGATTTCTCGTGATGGAGTTTCTGGATGGGCCAGGGCTCCACGCTTTGATTAATGACGAAGACACGATCCTGCAGGGCAAACGACTTCCGTTGATCCGCCAGATGGCAGAGGCGATCGACTACGTCCATCGCGAAGGCTATATCCATCGAGACATTTGTCCTCGCAACTTCATTTGCTCAGCCGAGGCGTCATCAGTAAAGCTGATCGATTTCGGGTTGACATTACCGGCCACCGACCCGTTCATGCAGCCAGGAAATCGAACCGGTACTCCGGCCTACATGTCGCCAGAAGTCAGCCGGCGGCATAAAACAGATCAGCGGTTGGATATCTTCTCGTTTGGAATGACAGCCTACCAACTTTGCACATTCCAGTTACCTTGGCCCGTCTCGGACAAACCAGCTATTTCAGCGTTGGCTTACAGCGGAACCGATCCCGTCGATATTCTGAACTACGCCCCCCAACTCGATCAAACGCTTGCCCGAGCGATCATGCAGTGCCTCCTTCCAAATCCAGCGCAGCGTCCACAAACGTGCGGCGACTTCTTACGGATGATACGCGAAGTCCGAACGGATAATAATGAGGTATAGGCAACGGTGATCCAACCTTGTCTTGGCAGACCAGCGATTGCTGGTCATGATGGGAAAAAATCGGTTACCAACTTCACAAGTTCTCGGAAGGACTTTCGTTGAAACTCGGCGACACATTCATCGAAGACACGTTTGCGGAAGCCTTCCGCATGGTTTATGCACGGCTGTGCATAACAGCACACGACGAGCATTGGCTAGATGCGGCCTTGCGCGAGCTGACAGGATATAGTTCGTCAGTGATCGCCTGTGATGCAGAAACCGGAGTGGAGAAAGTGCTCGGCGCCGACGCGACACCCGATGGTCGAGTTGGTGCTTCGGTTCTCGTCTTTGGGTTCTCCGACAAGGCCATTGGCAAGGCGCTAGTGAATCGAGTCGGGCAATGCGTTATGACTTGCCCGACGACCGCGGTATTCGACGGGCTCCCTGCGGCCGAGCTTCGTATTGGTCTTGGTAAAAACATCCGCTTCTTCGGCGATGGTTTTCAAAAGAGCAAACTACTCGAAGGACGCCGGTATTGGCGAGTTCCCGTGATGGACGGCGAATTCCTGGTCGAGGATCGCGTCGGTATCGAGAAGGGTGTCGCGGGCGGAAATATCATCATTCAAGCCGTTGACATGCCGGCTGGTTTGGCCGCTGTACGGCGCGCCATAGAAGCTGCCTCCGCCTGTGAAGGCGTCATCGCTCCCTTCCCAGGCGGTGTCGCTCGTAGCGGCAGCAAGGTCGGTTCGCGTTATAGCGGACTGCCTGCTTCGACGGCGGATGCTTACTGCCCGACGCTACGAGGCCGTGTCGATACTAAACTGCACGATGGTGTGAACTGCGTCTACGAAATCGTGCTCGATGGCGTCGACGAAGCCGCGGTTGCCGATGGCATGAAGACACTCGTTCACGCAGCAGCTGGTGAAGGTATCATTGCGATCACTGCAGGCAACTACGGCGGCAAACTGGGAAAATTTCACTTCCATCTTCGCGAGCTCGTGTAGGCGCGGAGAGCAAGATCGGCTTCACCAGAATCCTGTGGCATAGCAGTTGATTGTTGGCAGGTCCAGCTACTCGCGCGCGGCACGCACGCCTGTACCGAGCTTCCCGCCAGACGATCGCGAATCTTGCGCGGCGATCAGCGCCGGATCATCAAGGTCCAACCGGTAAAGCATCTGGTTATAGTCGTAGCGTGGTGTTGCCTGTGGATAGGTTGGTGACAGCCCACCGCCTGTCGTCGGACCAGCGAACAAAGTTGTGTAAGTTCCCTCGAAGAACAAATGCGGTGAATCGTGGGAAGTGAACTCGGGATGAATTTGCGGGTTGTAAAACGAATAGTTCTGATGCGAGAGCACCTTCACGGCCGTTCCCCACGGCCCAAATGGTGACTCCGCTTCCGCATACCAGATCTCGCCGAAACCGGATGGCTTGCCGAATGCCTCCATGAAAATTGCGACCCATCGCCCGCGAAATCCATTCCACGCGATGCTACCGCTGTGGGGCTTGACACGTGATCCGTCAGTTGACTGAAGCAGGGTCGGAGCCTCGAAGCGTTCCCATCGTTTCCATTCTTTCCAACCTTCGTACGTTGCTGGAATTTTGACCGTCGGGAAGGGATTGCCCAGCAAGACCCACTCGTTTCCCAATTCGTCTGTCCATTTTGCGGCGTGGCCGTGAGGCAATTCCGGCTGTTCGCCGCCGTCTGCCTTGTCCCACAGTACGCAAGTTCGCTCGAATTGCTTTGTGGCCTCGTTCCACTCACAGAGCCCAAGCTGCCAGACGGAAAGTGGAGGAGCGATCTTTACGTAACTAGCAACGAGATGCGACGTCCCTGCGGCGTCATCAAGACTGACCAACGCGAATAGCCAAGTGGGTCCCTCACCGTCAATGGGTGCCACGCCGCGCGGGAAGCCCTGTTCGTCTCGAAAGTAGTCAAGCGACAATACAAGCGGTGGCTCAGCCGAAGCCAGCGGCTGAGTCGTGGAGGTCGCGGAACTGGCATGAAAGATTCCCAGTGGGTAGCGAGCCAAGTTCGAGTCACCCCAGACCCAGTGCAGTCGGCCGCGGTGAATAGCCGTTTGCACGCTGTCACATCCAATGATCCCGGAATCTTCGACAAGCGGCTTGTCGCCGCACTTCGCCGACTCGGCATACAAACCCGAACCTGTGATTCTCCCAATCCGCCGGGCAAGGATTCGGCGGTCTACCTCCACACGCAAAGTCTCGCCTGGCTGCGGGATCAGCATGATACCTTCATAACCGAACTCGTCCGGCTTCACACCATATCCCTGACCATGAACGTAGAACCACATCTCCTGCCCCATCAGTTCCGGAGCATCGCAGACAATGACGCCCGCATTGTCGGAAACGAGGCGAATCCCACTGACCGTCCGCAACTCGACCATTGGCACGGGCCAATCTGAGTCGCGTTCTGTAACCTCGATGCGACAGGGCTCGACGGCGACGACGCTTCCCGCAATCGCAACAAGAGTGCTCAGTATCAGAACTGGCAAAAACATTCGCATATTCATAGGATTTCGCAATCTCGCGGAGACACCGGCAAGCAAGGTGAGTGTTATTCTAATCGAGTCGGATTGGTTCTGGCCACGTTTCACAGCCCGACTGAGACTCACAGTACTGGCAGGCATAAGGCAGGTTATACTGTTGTGCCGTACCGCTTCGGGTAGTTACCGTTCCGAATCCGATAGGATTGAGGTGTCGTCGTGCAGCACTCCGATAGAAGGTCTTGTGTTCTTAACAATCTCGTTGTGATCATCGCGGCAGGTTTGAGTGTTGGACCAAGGTGCAGTGGAGTTGAGCCGATTACCTTGAACGCAAAGGCCGACGGCTATCGCGGGATCTGGTACATGAACCAGCCATCGAACGACGAGTACGTATACAAATACAGTGGTGGCCTGGGGACTTACTGCGCGAAGCACCGACCATTCGCAATCTATTGCCAACAGGTGGACAAGACGTTCTTTTGCTATGGCGGCACGACCGCAAACAGCCATCGCGAACTGTTGCACATGGTATCGTACTTCGACCACAAGACTCGGACCGTGCCACGACCGACAATTCTGCTAAATAAACAGACAAATGACGCGCACGACAATCCAGTTCTCTCGGTCGACGATCAGGGCTATCTCTGGATCTTCTCGACGTCCCATGGCACCGCCCGACCATCTTACATTCACCGCAGCACACGTCCGTACGACATTAATGAGTTTCAGCTCGTACCCGCGACGCGCGTCGAGAGTGGCCAGCAAATTCCGATGACGAACTTCTCGTACATGCAGGCTTGGCACCGGCCTGGCGAAGGCTTTTTGTGCTTCTTCACCCGCTACAACTATCCCGCGAGTCGCACGATCTGCTTCATGCACAGCCGGGACGGGATCGAGTGGAGCGAGTGGCAACGGTTGGCTGCGATTGATGAGGGACATTATCAGATCAGCGCACTCGGAAGGTCGCGAGCTGGTACGATGTTCAACTATCATCCAAAAGGGAAGGGCTTGAACTGGAGAACCAATCTGTACTACCTCGAAACTCGCGACTTGGGCGAATCGTGGCAAACTGTTGATGGCCAATCACTGGCTCTTCCGCTTACCGAAGTGAAAAACTCCGCGCTCGTATACGACTACGCGGCGGACGGCCTGAATGTTTATCTGAAAGATGTCCGGTTTGACGAGTTCGATCATCCGGTGCTGTTGTACATCACGAGCAAAGGCTACGAGTCCGGGCCGAGAAACGATCCGCGGACTTGGACCATCGCTCGCTGGTCCGGAACCGGTTGGTCCATTCATCCCGTCACCACGTCGGATAACAACTATGATATGGGAGAACTGTGCATCGAGTCGCCGGAGGATTGGCGAATCGTCGGTCCGACCGAGACCGGACCGCAGCCGTACAATCCCGGTGGCGAAGTTGCTATGTGGCAAAGTCGTGACGGCGGAGCAACGTGGAGAAAGCTCTCTTCGTTGACTTCGGGCAGCACGATGAACCACACTTACGTTCGGCACGCCTTGAACGCGCACCCAGACTTTTACGCTCTCTGGGCCGATGGCCATGGTCGACAACCATCCGAATCGAACTTGTACTTCTCGAATCGCGATGGCGTTGTCTTCGTTTTGCCGCGCAACATCAAAGGAGACGCGGGGGCAGCCCCCGAGCTTGTAGTACCGCGTTAGCTACCACCGCAGATGCTCCTGGCTAGGCTTCCGAAGTTTTGAACACTTCGGAAGTCCGGCGTCGACAACTTAGCCAAGGCTCATGGTAACCGTCTTCAGTTCAGTGTAGTTCGCCAACGCGGCTTCGCCACACTCACGACCGATACCGCTCATCTTAAAACCGCCGAACGGGGCTGCGGCGTCGAAGACGTCGTAACAATTAACCCACACGGTCCCCGCCCGAACCGAGTGAGCGATACGGTGAGCCTTCGAAACGTCCTTCGTCCAAACGGCCGCGGCAAGTCCAAAGTTGGTGCGATTCGCGCGATCGACCACTTCGTCAAAGTCTTTAAAGCTCAGAATGTTCATCACCGGCCCAAAGATCTCGTCGGTTGCAATTGCCATGTCGTCGGTCACACCGGTGAAAATCGTCGGCTCGATAAAATAACCCTTGTCCCCGAAACGATTGCCGCCGGCGACACAGGCTGCGCCTTGTTCCTTACCTTTATCGATGTATCCCAAAATCTTTTCGAACTGAGCCCGATCGACTTGTGGACCTTGTGTCGTCTTGGCATCGAATGGATTTCCGAGCACGCGCCCATTTGCTCGTTCGATCATTTTATCGACGAACTCTTCATGCACAGACTCTTCGACGAACAAACGGCTGCCGGCACAACAGCATTGCCCCTGATTGAAGAACAAGCCAAATTCGGCACCCGCAACAGCCGCATCCAAATCTGCATCCGCGAAGACAATATTGGGGCTCTTACCTCCGAGCTCGAAGGTCAATCGCTTCAACGTCTGGGCTGCATCGGCCATGATGATCTGAGCCGTACGGTGCTCGCCGGTGAAAGCGATCTTGTCCACACCGGGATGCTTTACTAACGCAGCGCCGGCGGTCGGTCCATATCCGGGAACGACATTGATCACACCAGGTGGAAACCCAGCTTCCATCGCCAATTCCGCCATGCGCAGGCAAGTGAGTGGTGTTTGCTCGGCTGGCTTCATCACGATAGTGCAACCTGCGGCGAGCGCCGGTCCCCATTTCCACGCCGTCATGAGCATCGGAAAATTCCAGGGAATGATCTGGCCCGCGACGCCGAGTGGTTCACGACGTGTGTAGCAGAAGTTATTGCCGCGAATCGGAATCGTGTCACCATGAATCTTATCTGCCCAACCGGCGTAGTAGTGCAGGCAATCGATCACTAGCGGCAGATCGGCGGCACACGAGTCGGAGATCGGCTTGCCGTTATCAAGCGACTCAAGTGCTGCAAGTTCGTCGAAATTGTCTTCGAGCAGGTTCGCCAGCTTGGTGATTAACTTGCCTCGATCGCGAGCATCCAACGTCGCCCAAGTTCCGGATTCGAAAGCCGCACGAGCGGACTTCACCGCCAAATCGATATCCGCCGCATCGCCTTCCGCGACTTCCGCGATCACTTTTTCGGTCGCAGGATTGATCGTCGCGAACGTCTTGCCGCTGACAGAATCTCGCCACTCACCGCCGATCAACATCTGAGTCTGGCGAATTTCGGGAGCTGTATACGTTGCCGGTTCGATTGCAGTTGCCATGAGAATTCTCCTGTTTCAGGTAGACGTGTGCTGGTATCATCCGCCGCCGATGGCGGGCAAAAAGTGAATCTCTGTGTCGGCACCTGTTCGTTGCAGCAACCCTAAAGTTGCCACCGAGCCACCAACATCGACTGACAAACCAGGCCGAATCTCATCGCCCTGGCAAAGGCGTTGCTTGATTCCCGGAAACCGCTGTTCCAAGTTGTCGATGACTTGCCGCAGGTTAGCACCACTCACTTCAACAATTTCGAGACCAGAGGTCAACGAACGCATCGGTGGCGGAATAAAAACACGCGGCATGACTGTAGCCATCACGCACCGTCGCGGTGTGCCTAGGAAGGCACACTCGGAGCAGATGGGCTCCTTTCCGTTTATTCTGAATCTCACACCGGACTCGTAGCGACCGAGCGTGACGGCTACTGTTTCTTCAGTATTTCAGCCAACACCTTCGGCGGCGACATCGGCAATTCGTGCATGTGAACGCCGACCGCCTCGTAGATCGCATTCGCAATGGCAGCAGGCGGCGGGCAAATTGGAACCTCGCCCACACCACGAACTCCATAGGGATGCTGCGGATCAGGCACTTCGACAATGATCGTGTCAATCATTGGGACGTCATAGCAGGTTGGGATGCGGTAATCGAGATACGTCGCATTGCGCATCTCACCCATGTCATCGTACCAGTATTCTTCATTCAACGCCCAGCCGATGCCTTGGACCGCACCGCCTTGAATCTGACCTTCGACGTAGCTCGGATGAATCGCGGTACCGCAGTCTTGCGCGGCGGTGTAACGGAGGATTTGAACCTTGCCGAGATCAACGTCCACTTCCACATCAACGCAGTGCGTACCAAACGCTCCGCCCTGCGTCGCTTCGCTCGAAGTACCGCGACCAATTACGGCGCCGCCCGTGGCGTGCAGTTTGCCGGCAATCTCTTTGAAAGTCAGATGCCTGCCGTCCGGACCATGAACCCCACCTTCGCTGTACGATACCTTCGAAGGCTCTACTTCCCAAATCATCGCAGCACGTTCGACCAATTGGCGTTGAATATCTTTGGCGGCTTCGATCGCGGCGATTCCGGTCGCAAACGTCACGCGACTCCCGCCGGTAACGTCGCAATAGCCGACGCTATCTGTGTCGCCTACGGTGGGTGTAACTTCTTCGGCGGTGATGCCAAGTGTTTCGGCAAGCTGCATCGCAATCCCGGTTCGCGAACCGCCGATGTCGGTGGAGCCTTCCAGCAGGGACACTGTGCCATCGGGATTTACCGTTGCCGAAGCAGCTGATTTGAGTCCACAGTTAAACCAGAAACCCGAGGCGATTCCTCGCCCGCGATGCTTCCCTTCCAGCGGCGTCTTGTAATGTTCGCTGTTTTTGATCGCTTCGAGCGTCTCGACCAAACCCACTCGAGCGTAGACTGGACCATCGACGCGACGCACTCCCTCCTTGGCGGCGTTCTTGATTCGAAACTCAGCCGGTTCCATACCGATTTGTTCGCAGATCTCGTTTACCAGCGTCTCGGTCGCGAATGCAACATGCGTTGACCCCGGCGCTCGATAGGCATTCGTACGGGGCTTGTTTACACACACGTCAAATCCTTCAACACGTCCGTTCGGCAAGTCGTAGCACGCGAACACGCACATACACGCCGGCCCGATCGGCGACCCCGTATACGCGCCGGCTTCGAACGCAATCCAGGCTTCGCCAGCAACGAGCGTTCCATCTTTCGTTGCCCCAAGCTTGACTTTCATATGCGAACCGGGTGTGGGACCGGTCGCTTCAAAGACGTTGGTGCGCGACATGACGAGTTTGACGGGCCGACCGGACTTCTTCGAAAGCAATGCCGCCACCGGTGGCAAATAAACAGAGATCTTTCCTCCAAAGCCGCCACCGATCTCCGTGGGGATCACTTTCACATTCGAGATCGGCACTTTCAACAGCTCGGCTGTCTGCTGCCGCACGGTGAATGAACCTTGGGTGCTGAGCCACACCGTAATCTTGCCATCAGCGTTCCAATGCACGGTCGCGTTGTGAGGTTCGATATAGCCTTGATGTACCATAGAGGTATCAAACTCGCGTTCAACGATCACATCGGCCTTGGCGAAGCCAGCCGCAACATCACCTTTCTCGAAGAGAAAATGCTTCGCGATATTGGTTGGCTTCGAGTCTTTGCTCGCAGGTGCCGACCCCACGGACTCGGTGCGAATGTCGTCGTTCAGTACGGGAGAATCCGGAGACATCGCTTTGCGAACGTCCAGCACAGGCGGGAGGACTTCGTACTTGACGTCGATCAGCTTTACAGCTTCTTCGGCGACGTGGATATTGTCAGCCGCCACCGCAGCAATCGCATGCCCTCTATAAAGCACCTTTCCCCGCGCCAGTATATTTGCGCTCAGGTGACGCATGTTCGCAGCACCCTCGCCAAGTTCAACGATGCGATCACCTTGTTCGGGCAAGTCCGCCGAGGTCACAACCGCCCGCACGCCCGGTAGCGACGCAGCCTTCGACGTGTCGATGCTGATGATCTTGGCATGAGCATGTGGGCTGCGAAGCATCGCGCCATAAAGCATGCCGGTCAGCTTGATGTCCGCGCCGTACTTGGCTCGTCCTGTGACTTTGTCGGCACCATCGTGACGAACGGGCCGCGTACCGATGACTTTGTATTTAGGGTTCTCTGCAGTCGCCATGGTCTGTCTACTCCTAATACTGTCGAGATTTCACTGACAGTGACGTGACTTCGGTGATTTAGTTGGCAGCAGCGGTTTGTCGCTTCTCAGCCGCAGCTTGCACAGCTCGAACGATCTTGTCGTAGCCGGTACATCGACACAGATTCCCCGCCAAATAGAATCGGATGTCATCTTCGGTTGGATTTGGATTCGCCTCGAGCAAGGCCTCCGTTTGAACGATAAACCCGGGTGTGCAAATGCCGCACTGAAGCGCGGCACCTTCGAGAAACGCTGATTGAACTTCGTCCAGATGCGAGCCGCAAGCAACACCTTCGATCGTCCGCAACTCGGCGCCTTCAGCTTCGACCGCAAGCACCAAGCAACTCACCACCGGACGACCATCCATCAAGACAGTGCATGCACCACAGTTACCATTCGAGCAACCTTCCTTGGTACCGGTGAGGTCGAGATTGTTTCGCAAAACTTCCAGCAGTGTTTGTCGAGGCTCGCAAAGGACCTCGACGGGATCGCCATTGATCGTGAGTGTGACAACACGTTTAGCTGACATGAATGACTCCAAGATGTATTCGGTTTGGGCGAGCAGCTGATGAATCGACTAACGACCTCGACAATAGTCAAGCTGTTCACCGCGGGCTCGGGCAATCGCGGCTTGTAGCACCCGCTTTACAAGTACTCCCGTGACGTGAATTCGATACTCGCGAGTACCTCGCATGTCGGTGATCGGCGACGCGACCTCGCGGGCGGCGGCGGCGGCTTTTTCCAGACTCTCGTCATTCACCGGCTGTCCGGCTAACAAGTCACTGGCGGCTTGAGCGAAGAGCGGCGTTGGTGCAACCGCACCGATGCCAATCCTAGCCGATGCGATATTCTCGCCGCTGTCATCCAAGACGACACTGGCTCCGACACCGACGACTGCGATATCCATCTCGTTGCGGGGAATCATGCGACGATAATGCGAACCGCTGTTAGCAGGCCGCCGAGGGAACCGCACTTCGACCAGCAACTCGCCGGGCTCTAGCACATTCTTACCAGGTCCAGTGCAAAATGACTCGACGGGTACTTCCCGAGTGCCCTCAGATCCGGCAATAACACAGATTCCACCTAGCGCAATCATGCTGGGGGTGGAGTCAGCCGCAGGCCCCGAGTTGCACAGGTTTCCACCGATGCTCGCGCGACTTTGAATTTGGATGCCGCCGATGATGTGACAGCTGTCGGCGAGTGCCGTGTATTGCGAGTTAACGGTCTCGTTGCCGTAGATGCGATAGCAGGGCACCGCTGCGCCAATGTGCAAGCCCTCGCCATCTGCCGTCAAGACGTTAAGCTCTTTGAGTTTCTTCACATCGATCAGTACATCAGGCGTGAGTCGCCCGACTCGCATCTGATCGATCAAGTCGGTACCACCAGCCAAAGGGCGGGCGGTGCCTTTGTGTTTCGCCATCAACTGGATGGCTTCGGCCACCGTGGTTGGGGCTTGATAATCGAAAGCGTGCATTTCGTGTGCCTGGTCCTTCGTTGATGCCGGTTTGATAACACTGATGCCCCGTATTCTATCGAACCTCAACGACTGTGCAATTTGGCGAGGACGAGATTGGGAATTAATTGTCGCGAAGGGCTAAAGCGCACGAAGTGACTGGCGAAGCTTCAAAAAAACATAGGAAGGGAGACGGTTCCCGCGAATTCCGCTTGGAATCGCCACTACTCGATGGCTAGAGAATCGAAATCTTTAAACGGCAGCGGCACCGGTCTGTCGGACTTGTACGCATGCACCGTCATCCAGCCAAATTCTCTTTTCTCGCTGTTGGCCGGATCGGGATCGGGCAGCGGTTCTCCATCGGCTTCCGCATAGATCGTGCGCACAACGCGGACGGCCCGACTCGCCCTGGGAGACAGCTCGTAGTCGGTGCCCCTAGTCAGGAGCAGCCAGCTGTTTTCACGAAACCCAGCCATGAGTCGCTCGCGCGCCGCGATTTTCAGCTTCTCTCTCTTCGCGACGTCAAGCGACAAGTCCTTCTCGATCGCTGCGATCATCTTTTGCGTTTCCGAGAGATCGAAGCTGACCCAGCCGTAGGGAGGCAGAAACGCTTCAAGCTTGCAGTGCGACGGCGAGTTCTTTGGAAACAGAGCTATTCCGTACGTCACACGAGTTGGAAATCCCAGCGAGCGGCCCATCGTCGCACACAAGCCATGATAATCGCTGCAGTGACCGTGACGTTTCTCAAACGCGTGTCTCGCGTCGGCGCGAAGCGAAGCATCGACATGATCGTAGGTCATGTGTTCGTCGATCCAGTCCATCGCCGCAAACAGACGACCAGTTCTATCCGGGCGGTCCGGAGAAATGGTTCGGATCACATCTTGAAATCCTGAAACTTCGGCGATTGAATCTGGCGTAAGATAAGGTGCAAACTTTTGGGGCCACGTATCTGGAGTTTGCACCAACGACGGATCAAGCTCCCAACGGGCGTTTCGCACAGTGGCCGTAAAGTGGTGGCGAATGATCTGCCCACCTTGTGGCTCGTGAAACTCGAAGTACGCAAACCTGTTGCCATAGACCGGCTCGGACGAAATCTGCGGAACAACACGCTCGGGGAACGTGGTCAGCTCGCTATCGGAGATCTGTTGAATGCCGTCTGACTGCGGAATCGGCATCCACACCTTCAAGACCTTCGTGTGATACGGAGCTGTTACTACCGCCGAAAAGTCCACTTCGTACGTGACGGGCTCGGTAAGACTGGGTGAGCGAAACTCTTTCGCGAGCGATGACTCGCCGATCGCGGCATCTTCGGCGCAAGACGCGCCAAGCATGGTTAGCAGCGCAGCAACGCTGGTGATTGCCGAAATGCCAAGGAAATACGGTTTGTTCATGGAGTAGCTCATCCTGGTCATATCGGGGCGAGACGCGTCGAGGACTCGCAGTCACAAAACGAAGGAACTCTGTTCGCAACCTGATTCGATGGCTTTACCGTCGAAACATTCTTGGCGAGTTCGCTTCAGCGAGCACTTCGAGCGACAGAGTACATGAACCCCACAAACCGGCACCTCGCATTTGAAAGCCTTCGGCCCGCGGGACAACGAACTTACCTCGCAGTGTTCATAGAGTGTGATATGAGTCCCAGCTCATTTCAAGAGAGCTGACACTGCGACGACAAAGATCCATCGCAGCTCAAACGAATCGGGCGACAAGGCGAAATCGGAGCGGGCAGCAATTAGTCTTAGGAACACGGGAAAAATAACTTCGGCGAAACCAAAGTAGCCATCACACTCCGTGGGATGATTAGCAGAAGATATAGCGAAGTTGTTTTTCCCGTGTTCCTTAGGCTGTTTCAGCGCCGGCGAGATCAGTACCAAAGTCTGATGCCGCTCAAGAACCCAACTAATTCTGTGCGATCGACTTTGTAATAGTCGTAGCCGACAAACACCTCTGCACGCTGCCACTGGAGCCCGGTCGTCATACGACCGTGGACCAAAGTGCCGTGCCCGATCGTACCGAGGTCAAGTTCCGCGGACACGACCCACGGGTCGGCGGGAAACAAATCTCCCCCGTACGTAAAGTTGAAACCCCAGTCTTGGCCCGCGTCATCACTAAGCCAGTTCGCGCCTAGTCCTGTACGCATTTGCAGCCAGTCGGACTGAGCAAACCGAAAGACAAGATTCATATCACCTGTCCAAAGCTGATCATGGCCGCCCGTTGCAAGTTGCTCGGACCAGTAATTCGCTTCAGTGTCGATGCCGAATCGTGTGGATGTGTCGAATAAGACGCGAGCACCAATTCGCGACAAGTCATCGAAATCCGTTGAGTATTCCGAGCGAGCTTGAATCGCAAAAACAAACGGTTCGTTGGGGAGCCACGGATCGATCATCATGTAACCGTTTGCGCCGTTCTCGTAGGGATGCTCCGGAAAGTAGCCGACAGATGAATAATCATCGTCGGCGATCTTTACTGGCACCCAAACCGGCGAAGTAACTCCGTAGAACGCCGCCTTCCAGAACAAGTTGCCGTACCACAAATCGTTATCTTCGTCGCAGTTACAACCGTACGAGTGGTTGCAATGTTTCCGTCGCGGGCGGCGTTTCGACTTCGTCGCTTCCGAGGTGCCTTTTCGATAAGACGGCGTTCGTACGCTCTCCCGCACTTCCGACAATTGCCCTTGAGCGAAGCAGTGAGGCACCCCGTGCAACACGTAGACAACAAACAGGAATGAAATCAATCTCCCATTTGCCCTACGATGCATCCGTTCGCCCACCAAAATTGATCGATGAATCCCCCTCGAAGGCGGAAAGGTAAGAGGTCGCTTGTGACGCGTCAAGGCGAACCGACCAGAGGAACGACGCTAGCGGCACGGCAAGGCGAGTGCGTCTGTCGCTTAGCTTTGGCGTTCCAAGAACGCGGGCAACTTGGGACTGCGTCAGATGTGTCGTGACTCAAGATCGTCCGATGAAGCATCGGTCGTGAGAGTAACTTCTAAAGTCAACAGCTCTAATTCTACTGCTAAGGCACCCTACGAGCCACCTTTGTTCACCGCTATGTCTTCCACCATCGAGGCAATAAGTTTCCCCATCGACATTCCCTCAGGCGGCCCGTCGAGATCTTCACCGCTGGTGGATAAAGTGGCCATCACTTTCCAAGTGATCCGCCTCTGTGATAGCTCGTCACTTGGAAAGTGATGGCCACAGAATGCGGTTCAACACAGCGACTTTTCGCTATCGCTAGAGCTAGATTGACTGTTGCCATTCTGGCTGAGTCGTGACGTTTTGAACTCTTGCGAGTTTAACGATGCCGGCTGTGTTAACCTGTTAACTTAACGGTTAGCACTCGCGATTAACGAAATGGGTTGTTCTCACGTCCAGACCTTCGTAAAAGGCAATGAACTTGCCCAACTCGCGAGCGACCCAAATTCACAAGCGACTGGCGCGATTGTACGTTTCGGTGGTGAAACGATTGAGCCTTACTCGGCGACGAGCCTTTGAAATAATCGAATCGCCGCGCCCGCAAAGAACTCCCGCCCCCGCTACAATCCACACTCGTTGCGAACGCCTTCCGGACGGTCGCACCCCATCGGCGAGTAGCCCTGTTGCCTGAAGGGCACGGCAGTTGCAAGAAGCAAATCGACATCACGAACGGGAGGGAGAGCCATGTCACAACGCATTCGAATTCCGTGGAAGACCTTTGCGAAAGTCGTTGCGAAACTGCTTGCCGTCACTATCGGCATCGGAGCGGCGGTGCTGGTCATCGCCTGGTTGGCTGGAGCATTCGAGGACAAGATAGCGCCGCACACGGCCGTTGCGAACGTGCGGCATCTAGGAACGGAACGTACCGAGGCTGTCCATGAAGTGACGAAGGACTACATCGAAGAGGCAATCGGGACGCTAAAAGCCGCCAGTCGCACGGTCGTATCAGCCAAGGTATTGGCCACGATCGAAGAGATCAATGTGACGGCGGGAGACCAAGTTCTGGTGGGTGACGTGTTGATTCGATTGGACAGCAAGGACCTTGAAGCTCGCGTCAAACAGGCGGATCAAGCTCTCGTCGCTGCGCAAGCCACCCGCAGGGAGGCGGAATCGAGTTACAAACGCGATTCGCAGATGGTCCAACAGAATCTCATTCCTCGCGCTGAATATGACGAGTCAACACGGCGGATGGAGGTTGCGCGAGCCGGCGAGTTGCAAGCCGAACAAGCTGTTGAGGAAGCCAATGCCATGCTGGCTCATGCAACCATTCATGCGCATAAAGCCGGGCGCATCGTCGATCGTTTGGCCGAGCCGGGCGACACGGCTCGACCAGGCGAACCAATCCTCGTGCTGTACGACGCTACATCGCTGCGATTGGAAGCCCCAGTCCGGGAACAACTGGCCGTTAAGTTACGAGCTGGCGACCAATTGAATGTCTACATCGACGCCTTAGAGCGTGAGGTCAAGTCGACGATTGACGAGATCGTTCCTCAGGCCGATGCCCCAAGCCGCTCATTCCTCGTCAAAGCAAGTCTCCCGCGTTCGGAAGATCTGTTTGAAGGCATGTTTGGCCGGTTGCGCATACCGGCGGGGCAACGGCGTCATCTGTGCCTGGCAACAGACGCGATTCACACAGTTGGGCAACTGGAGTTCGTCGAAGTCGTCACAGCCAATGACGAGATTGAAAAGCGATTCGTCAAAACGGGTCAAGTTGGCGTGCCGGGGCGAGTGGAAGTGCTGAGTGGACTTAAGGCAGGCGAACGAGTTGTCCTGCCGCCACAAACTGCGAACGAATCGTCAAACGAAGGGGGCCAACGATGACAAACGCACTTCCACAAGATCACGATGCCAACTCGATCATGACTCGGCTCGTCGAACTCTTCCTGCGCGGCGATGTCGCGATTCTGATTGTCGTCGTCTCGTTGATGGTCGGCACCGCTTCGCTGCTGTTGACACCGCGCGAAGAGGAGCCTCAAATCGTTGTGCCGATGGCTGACGTTTTCATAACGGCTCCGGGGCTGAGCGCGGCAGAAGTCGAGCAGCAAGTTACGCGGCGACTGGAGAAGCTGCTCTATCAAATTGACGGCGTCGAGTACGTCTATTCGATGTCGAAGCCTGGGCAAAGCATTGTTACGGTGCGATTTTATGTCAGCGAAGACCGCGAGGATTCGCTGGTCAAACTGTATAACAAAGTCAACTCGAACATCGACCAAATCCCTCCTGTCGTCGAATCGTGGGTCATCAAACCGATCGAAATCGATGACGTGCCCATCGTCATCGCTACACTGTGGTCGGATCGCACGAGTATGTATGGCGATCATGAACTTCGCCGGATGGCTGAGGAACTTCAGAACGAGCTACAGGCGATTCCCAACACGAACCAGGTGTGGATTACGGGCGGGCGTCCCAGACGCATTCGCCTTGAACTGGATGCGCAACAGCTTGCCTCACGCCAAACATCGGCATTGCAGGTAGCAGCCGCCTTGAAGGCGAGCAATGTCAATCAGCATAGCGGCGGCTTCGAGCAACAAGACCAGCAAATCCTTGTCGAGACCGGCACGTTTATCAAAGACATTCAGGACCTTCGCCATGTGGTCGTCAACACGGTCGGCTCGCGTCCGGTCTATCTGAAGGATGTCGCCAATGTCATCGACGGCCCGGCGGAATCCGAAGGTTACAGTTGGATCGGGTTTGGCCCAGCCGATATGGGTAACGGTTCGAAAGATGAGTTTTTCCCGGCCGTCCATCTGGCGGTTGCCAAGCGGAAGGGGACAAACGCCGTCCAAGTCGCCCATGCCGTCGAGCAACGATTGGAGGAGCTTGGCACGTCACACATACCTGACGGAGTGCATTGGCGCATTACACGAGATTATGGCGAAACGGCGAACGATAAGGTGAATGAGTTGGTCGAAGGCCTGGTGGTCGCGGTCATCACCGTCGTGGCCTTGATCGGGCTGTCGATCGGTTGGCGACCCGCGCTCGTCATTGCTTTGGCAATCCCGGTTTGTTACAGCCTGACGCTGTTCGTCAATTTGCTCGCCGGCTACACCATCAATCGTGTCACGATGTTCGCGCTGATCCTGGCTCTTGGATTGTTGGTGGACGATCCGATTACCGATGTCGAGAACATCGCTCGGTACTTTGCCATGCGAATACTGCCGCCTCGCGAATCCGTCCTGCGCGCCGTCCAGGAAGTGCGGCCGGCGTTGCTGCTATCGACGTTGGCGATCATCGCGAGTTTTCTTCCGCTGTTCTTCATCACCGGCATGATGGGTCCGTATATGGCTCCAATGGCTTTGAACGTGCCGCTGACCGTCACAATCTCGACGGTGATCGCGTTTGTCATTACTCCCTGGATGGCCATGGTCGCCTTGCGGAAATTGATCGAGCGGCCTACGACCGAAGAACCGTTCGACATTACCCAGCGCCCGATCTACCGGTTGTCGCGAGCGGTTTTAACGCCGATCTTGAATCATCGCGTTGTGGCTTGGATGGTTCTTCTCGCTATCGGCCTGCTGATGCTGGGCGCCACGGCATTGCCGCTGTTTCGGGCCGTTCCGTTGAAGATGCTGCCCTACGACAATAAGAACGAATTTCAAATCGTCATTGATATGCCGGAAGGTACGACCCTTGATCGCACCGACGCCGTCGCCCGGCGAATCGCAGCCGAAGTTGCCGCTCAGCCGGAAGTTCGCGACTACCAAGTATACGTCGGGACCGCCTCGCCGATGGACTTCAATGGGATGGTCCGTCACTATTTCCTCCGCAAGGGCCCGCATTTGGCGGACATTCGCATTAATCTCGCGCCGAAAGACCTACGAGTCCAGCAATCCCACGAAATCTTGTTGCGTATGCGCAAGCCGCTCGCTGATCTGGCCGAAACACTCGGTGCCAATGTCAAGCTCGTCGAGGTTCCGCCAGGTCCTCCCGTACTAGCGACGCTGACCGCGGAAGTGTACGGCGGGGCCGGGACTCCTTACCCACAACTCATTCGTGCCGGGAAAACCGTTGAGGCACGATTGGCGCGCGAACCCGGCGTTGTCGATGTTGACATCAGCACGGAAGACGACCAGATCCGGTGGGTCTTCGAGACGGACAAGCCGAAGGCGGCATTGTCGGGCATCTCGACACAACGCATTGCCGAGACGTTGTCAATCGCCCTGGGCGGATACAAAGCAACCGTGCTGCACGACCCCGATGAAGTCGAACCGCTTTGGATCGAATTGCGGCTTCCACGGGCTCACCGCTCGGCAATCGACGACCTCGAAGAGTTGTATGTGCAGGGCGACGACAGCCACCTCGTTCAGCTTGGCGCGTTAGGCAAGTTCGTGCAGCAGACCGAAGACAAGACGATCTATCACAAGAACCTTCGCCGCGTCGTTTATGTGTATGGAGAAATCGCAGGCCGTCCGCCGGCTGATGTGATTGTGGACGTACAGTTCGATCAGCGTCCGGACACTCCCACGCAACCGCCAACTCCAAGGCCCATCGAACAGCGCACGTGGTTTTCACCTGGCGGAAACGATTGGTGGCATGTTCCCGAAAGCATTCAAGTCCAATGGGCGGGCGAAGGTGAATGGAAGATTACACTCGATGTGTTTCGCGATTTGGGGATCGCGTTCGGAGCTGCGTTACTTGGCATCTTCGTAATTCTGATGTTTCAAACCGGATCGCGCGTACTACCGCTTTTAATCATGTTGGCGATACCGCTCACAATGATCGGCATCATGCCGGGGTTCTGGTTGTTGAACGCTTTGTTCAGTTCGCCGGTAGGTGGTTATCCGAATCCAACATTCTTCACCGCGACCG
This sequence comes from Planctomycetaceae bacterium, assembly GCA_020638995.1. GTDB lineage: Bacteria > Planctomycetota > Planctomycetia > Pirellulales > Pirellulaceae. The sequence continues at coordinate 86,862 of JACKHM010000004.1, read as the reverse complement.
CAATGATCGGCATGATCGCTTTAGCGGGAATCGTCGTGCGGAATTCCGTCGTGCTGATCGACTTCATCCACATGGCCGAAGCCGAAGGGATGCCATTGCGCGAAGCGTTGATCCAAAGCGTCGCGGTACGCACGCGTCCTATCTTGTTGACCGCCGGCACCACATTGCTCGCCAACGGTGTTATTACGTTGGATCCCGTCTTCTCAGGCCTCGCCTGGGCCATCATTTTCGGCATTCTGACTTCCACGCTGTTCACGTTGATCGTAATTCCAACCGTGTACTGGTTGATCTACGGACGGAGCAAGTAAGAGCCGTTGCGCGCACTGGGGGAACCGCTGGCACACGAACCGACCGCTCGCGTAACCCGTCCGACCTTCTTTACGGATTCATAAGCGTCTACGAGAGCTCGTAGATGGATGCAACGCCTCTTCCACGTCCAAGTTTGTAAAAGCAACGTAGGACACGCAGCGAAAAACGTAGGCCGGGTCGCGACCCGGCGATTGGGCTTGCCGGGTCGCGACCCGGCCTACACAAGTGAGTGGCACCAGTGACATCCTTCTGCTTAGACTGTAGACATGTTCACAGTCGTACCGTAGACCTAACACCCACAGCGTTCGGCGTGCCTAGCGTTCTGCGCACGAAGCCTCCAACAAACAGCGAATAAGCAAACAGCGAATAAGGTGACTCTCCATGCCGCGAACTCTCAGCAGTCTGTCCAGTTTGATCCTTGTCGCCTTGGCAATCACACCAGTTCGTAGCGAACGAGATCCGATTCGGTTGACTGACGGCCCGATGTTGGGAAAGCCGACTGCACACTCGATGGCTGTGTGGGCAAGGACGTCGGACGCCGGTCAGTTCACCGTTCACTACGGGACCGACGCAGAACAAATGGATCAAGTGAGTCGGCCGGCGACCACATCGATTGACCATGATAACACTGGCGTCGCTCAACTTACGAATTTAGCTTCGGATACGCGTTATCACTACCAAGTCTGGGTCAACGAACGCCCGCATGGATTGCCCGGTTCCTTTCTTACTCTTCCAGATGCGAATGAGGCTCGGAACGCGGAACACAATCCGAAGGGCTTGTTCAACTTTCGGTTTGAGATTGGATCTTGTGCCAACCAGAACCCGTTGCACGGCATCGGGCATCGTACGCCGACTTACGAAAGCCTGAATCGTGATTGGGCAGAGAAAGTTCACTTCCACATTATGAACGGCGACTGGAGTTACGAAGAACTTCGTGAGTATCCGCCCGAGGCGTGGCGTTTGGTGCAGGGAGTCGACGAGTTTCCGTTGTCCGTGCAAGTGATGCCGACAATCGTGGGATGTTGGGAGAATTACAAGTTGTATCTTCGGCGGGGCATCGAATTGTCAAAGTGGCATCGCAATGTACCGAGTTACTTTACCTTTGACGATCACGAGTTGGTTAACGACATCTGGGGCTCGTCGGAAGCTGGCAAGCGGCATCGTCGCACAGTGTTTCGCGACATCGGGACACAAGCCTGGTATGACTATCTCGGGTGGGCGAACTCGATGGAATACAACCATCCCATTCACTATGGCCGCGGCAGCATGAGGGCCGGGAGCGATCTGCTCGTCGATAAGGACACCGACTTCACGAAGCTACCCTTGGCAGAGATGCTAAACCTGCACGTCCACTGGGGCACGCCCGAAGCCGGCGCCAATGACCTTCGCTACGACAACGACGATGGCAACAAGAACTCGTATGTCTATGATATCGTCGAGGTCGTAGACGCACACACGTTGCGTTTGCACATGCCAGCACAGGTCGACGACATGAAGCTGAGCTACTCGATTGGACGTCGCAGCTATGGTAAGTTCCGCGTCTCCAACTGCGAGTTCTTCATGCTCGACACGCGCGGTGACCGCGACATGCACGACGTTCGCGAACGCGACAAACCTGGCGTGTCTATGATTGGCAAGCCGCAACGCGAATGGCTGTTAAAATCAATGCGTGAAAGCGACGCCGACTTCTTCTTCGTCGTCTCCACCGTGCCATTCATGATTCCGCACAGCGGCGCAGGAGGGTTCGAGTTCGACGCCGAAAACAAAGAGGAGGCGTGGACCGGCTTCTTTGACGAACGTGAATTGTTGATCAACGAGTGGGAGAAGCTCGGCAAACGCGTGTTTGTAATGACGGGCGATTTACACAACAGCTTCGCGATCAAGGTGACGGACAACATTTGGGAGTTCTGCTGCGGTCCACACAACAGCGTGAACCATGTGCCCGCCAACGACGAAAGCGACCGTCCGGCGACGGGTAAGTGGACATTCGGACCGCGCGAGTGCGACATTCGCTGGAGCAGCTATATCCTGCCGGACTTGCCGCGACTCGAACGGCTCTATCCGCATTACTGCGTGGTGCAAGTCAACAATGTCTTCAACATGCCTCAGAAACTCGGCGGTAAACGCTGGGTTGCCTATCCTCACCCGCAGGTTATCTTTCAATACTACGATGGCCGTACTGGAGACCTGGACTACGCGGAAGCGATCTCGGTGGATCGATAGTTTGAATTTGCCACGCGCTGACACCATGCGTCGGCTGTGGCATATAAGGATTGCAGGATGCCCGATCTGATCGCCCAAGGAGCTTTGCCGGAGCAGCGATGGCGGCGCAAAGTTCCCATGGGACAGGCCATCCCCATTGGTCGGTCGGCCGGTCGCTGGTCCGTTCCTTGGGACGATCGCATCTCGCGTACGCACGTTCGCTTGTCTCTGGACGATGGTCGCCTATCGATTACTCGAATTCCCGAGTCTTTGAATCCGGTGTTCTACCAGGGCAGCGCTCGCGATCAGTTTGAGTTACGGTGCGGCGAACATTTCGTAATTGGAAGCACGACTTTTTCGCTCGTCGAGCAAAATCTTGGCGCGACGCTCGAAGCACCGCCGCCCGTGACTGAAGAGACCATTTCTTACGAACTGCTTCAGCAAGTCCGCTTCGGCGACGCCGATCGCCGCATCGATGCGCTGTCGAGTCTGCCTGAGATCTTTTCATCCGCGGTGACGGAAGAAGAACAGGCAGTCAAGTTAGTCGAAGTCTTGCTTTCCAGCATTGCCCAGGCGAACTTTGTGGCAATCGCGGCAATTTCGGAGACCGACGACACGGTGGTAACTATGCCCTGGGAGAGCCGCGATCTGCATCGCGATGCGAATCTGCCCAGCGAACGATTAATTCGTGAAGCGATTACCAGCGGTTCCAGCGTTGTGCATGTTTGGCGCCGCGAGGCGTCGGATTCCGGTACGAGCTTCACGCAGCACGATGGAGCCGACTGGGCCTTTTGCGTTCCTTTTACGATTCAAGGAAGCGGGACTCGCGGCGTCTATGTCGCGGGCAACTTTCCCAGTGCTGATGCACAGCCAATGCGGAAGTTACTCGCCGAAGACGTGAAATTCGTAGATCTTGCCGCACGGACACTAGGGCATCTCCAGGGGCTGCGGCGGTTTGAACGTGAGAAGGCGAGTCTGCGGCAATTCATCTCGCCCGTCGTTTTCGATACGCTGGTCGACCAAGACCCCGATCTCGCCTTGATGCCTCGCGAAGCGGATGTCTCCGTGCTGTTCTGTGACTTGCGAGGGTTCTCTCGCCGCACAGAGCGTGAAGCCGACAACTTGCTGGGACTACTGCATCGAGTGAGCGGCGCGCTGGGAGTTATGACGCGTCAGATTCTCGCTCACGGTGGCGTCGTCGGCGACTTCCATGGTGACGCAGCAATGGGTTTCTGGGGCTGGCCGCTGGCACAAGACGATACCGCGGCGCGCGTTTGCCAGGCGGCGCTGGCGATACGTCGCGAGTTCGCCGCCGCTGCGGTCGATCCACAGCATCCGTTGTCCGACTTTCGAATGGGGATCGGTATTGCCTCGGGCCGCGCGGTGGCTGGCAAGATTGGCACCGTCGATCAAGTAAAAGTGACTGTCTTCGGGCCGGTGGTGAATCTCGCTGCTCGGCTCGAGTCGATGACCAAAGCGTTGCGTACGTCGATACTACTCGACAGTTCGACCGCCGATTACCTCCGGCGGCATGTTTCGACGACACGAGCCCGAACACGCCGCATCGCAACCATTCGCCCCTACGGCATGACCGCTCCGCTAGAGGTCAGCGAATTGCTGCCCCCAGCCGCGGAATATCCGGATGTTTCCGACGAAGCAATCGGTGCCTACGAGGCGGCTCTAGACGCCTTCTCTGCTAGGGACTGGGAACATTCGTTCTCGATGTTACACCAGGTGCCGGCGACCGATCGCGTCAAGGACTTCCTAACCGTCTTTATCGCGCAAAACAACCGGACTCCGCCGGCCGATTGGGACGGTACTTTGCCGCTGAGCCATGAGACTCCACCGAGCGACGCACTGTGACCGGTTGACAATGTCGCTCACATGGCAGAAGCTCGCAACATAGTCGTTTGGTTCCCCTGCAGGTAACGAAAGGGATCATATCGTTTTGGGGTTTGTCCCCTTGAGATTTGCGGCCACATTCAACTCACATCTAGCAGAAAGTAGCGTAGCGATGGCCAAAGCGAAGGCAAGGCACATCTTGGTAGACAGCGAAGCCAAGTGCGTAGAGCTCAAACAACAGATCGAGAGCGGATCAGACTTTGGCGCAGTCGCCGCAGAACACTCGCAATGCCCGTCGGGTCGGCAGGGTGGCGCTTTGGGCGAATTCGGCCCAGGCCAGATGGTTCCTGAATTCGACAAGGTTGTCTTCAGCGCCGAGTTGAATCAAGTTCACGGCCCCGTGAAGACTCAGTTCGGCTATCATTTGCTAGAGATCACCAGCCGCACAGAATAGATCATGTGAGCAAGGCGTCCGTTGTGAGTGCTTATGTTCAATGCGGATATTCATGACCTCACGTTTGTCGGAGTAGCGGGGGCCCTCGCGGTCACGTTGCTTGAGTTAACAGCTGTGCTTTCTGCGATCCACGCGATTATGGCGTCGCGCACTTCGCAAGGTGCGGTCGCGTGGGCGATCAGCCTGGTCACTCCGCCGTTGATGTTTATCGCCCTGCCCGCGTATTGGGTATTCGGACGGAGTCGATTTGAGGGCTATGTCAAAGCGAGGCGTGAGGGCAACACCTCCATGCATGGGGTGCTCAAAGACCTCGGCCGCACCGCACGTGAACGCGGCCTCGTGCGAGTTGACGTGCGTGGTGTCGACGCCGTGCTCGAGCGGTTGGCATGGATGCCGTTTACGCATCAGAACCGAGTTCAATTGCTGATCGATGGCCAAGCTACTTTCGACGCAATCCTCGGAGCAATCGATACCGCGCAGCAGTACATACTCGTCCAGTTCTTCATCGTCAAAGATGATCAATTGGGGCGCGAGTTACAGCAACGGCTATTGGCTAAGCGGCGCGAGGGCGTGCGCATTTCGTTCATGTACGATGAAGTCGGCAGTCACAAGTTGTCCTCCATTTACATCGATACGTTGCGTAAGGCAGGTGTCGATATTCGCCCGTTTCACTCGAATCGTCGAAACCGATTTCAACTTAACTTTCGTAACCATCGCAAGATCGTTGTTGTTGACGGGGTGATCGCATTCGCTGGCGGATTGAATGTTGGTGACGAGTACATGGGAAGGAGCAAGTCGTTTGGCCCCTGGCGTGATACCCATGCACAAATTGAAGGACCTGCGGTTCTTGCCGTGCAATTGTCGTTCCTAGAAGATTGGTATTGGGCAACACACGAGGTACCTAAATTGAATTGGTCGCCAGCGGCGGCAGCAGGTGGCGAACAAGATGTTCTCATTCTGCCGACCGGACCGGCGGATAGCCTCGAGACTTGCGGGCTGTTTTTCATTCAGATGATCAGCATGGCACAAGACCGCTTGTGGATCGCGAGCCCCTATTTCGTGCCTGACATCCATGTGATCGCTGCGCTACAACTCGCGGCGTTGCGAGGTGTCGACGTCCGGATAATGTTGCCCGAAAAACCAGATCATTTGCTCGTCTATCTGGCTTCATTTTCTTACCTTCAAGAAATGGAAGAAGTGGGTGTGAAGATCTATCGATACGAGCCCGGCTTTTTGCACCAAAAGGCGATGTTGATCGACGACCGTTGGGCCGCCATTGGCACTGCCAATCTCGACAATCGCTCGTTTCGGCTAAACTTCGAGATCACGGTGTTAGTCGAGGACACAGCGTTCGTTGCCGAAGCGGCCCAGATGTTCGAGAACGACTTTGCACACTGTCGGATCGTGGAGTCGGATGACTTGGAAGAACGCTCACTCTGGTTCAAAATTGGCGTTCGGATCGCGCGGCTCATGTCGCCGATCCTATAGGCTTTATGGATTCAAAGTGGGGCGAGGCTAGCACGGCATGGGCATTACCGCTTGTCGGAGGGGGCACATATTTGCGTCGCGGTGCTCGTAACTATAGACTATTGCGGCGAGGATCGATTTGGGTTCTCTTCCGTCATGGAGCTAGATAGGGATATCGAAACATGAAGGCTAAGTTGATCGTGGTTGGGGGCACCACAAGCACGAATGAGGTTTACCTCAAACTGCCAGCCATTATAGGCCGTGGGCGGAGCGCCCAGATCACGATCCCGCATTCCCTGGTCAGCCGTCAACATTGTGAAATCTCGGAGGACGATGGCCAACTTGTCGTACGAGATCTGGATTCGTTGAACGGTACTTACGTTGGCGACGAGCGCATCACGGAAGCAGTCCTGTCGCCAGGATCGCTGTTGACGGTCGGGACCGTTACGTTTCGTGCCGTCTATGAAGTCGGTTGTGCCGATTCCGATTCTGAACAGTCCAGCGACACTTGTTTCGATACGGATACCGTAGACGGCGACCAAGATCAACTTGCTGACTTTGAGACCGTTCCGGTCGAGTCTCCACCATCTCTAAGAACGAGTAGCGGGGCTCACGCGCCGAAGGATGGTCGGGCTTCCGAAGAAGCCGCGACAGAAGCGATATCGGATCGTTCAAATGACTCCCCGCTAGAATCGGCGGCTCGAAACTCAGACTAACGGAATCTTCGATGCAACTTGCGATATCTCCGCGCTGCCCTCGTGCGCTCATGCTTCTGATCTGTGTCCACGCGATGGCGGGGCCTCACAATCCGGTGCTCCGATCAGCAGAACCACCTGCCGCAGCGTCTTCGCCTGACAAGGAAAGGCCGACGAACCGGCTGGCCAAAGAGACGAGTCCCTATCTGTTGCTGCATGCGCACAATCCCGTCGACTGGTACCCCTGGGGAGAAGAGGCTTTTTCCAAAGCCAAAGCCGAAGGGAAAGTTGTCTTCCTGTCGGTCGGGTACACAAGTTGCCACTGGTGTCATGTGATGGAACGCGAGTCGTTTGTGGACGAACAGATTGCGGCGTACATGAACGAACACTTCGTCTGTGTGAAGGTGGATCGCGAAGAGCGCCCTGATGTCGACTCGATCTACATGACTTCCGTCCAGATTTATAATCAGGTGACGGGTAATGGGCGTGGCGGCGGCTGGCCAATGTCGGTATTCATGACTCCCGACGCAAAACCTTTTTTCGGGGGCACTTACTTTCCGGCTCGGGATGGAGATCGCGGAGCAGGTACAGGATTCTTCACGCTTCTAAAGCGAGTGCAAGAGTTCTGGAGCATGCAGCGTGAAGCGATCGAAAAAGATGCCGATGCGATAACCGAGTTGGTCAAACGAGAAATGGATCGACCGCGAAACTCGGAAGACGCATTTGTCGAACCCGCGATTCTCGAACGAGCACTGCAATCGCTGGCCGAACAATTCGACCCTGTGTACGGTGGGTTCGGATTCGCGGCAGCCAATCCGAACCGCCCAAAGTTTCCTGAGCCGCCGAATCTCGATTTCCTTATTCATAGATTACAGAGTGGCAAGCTCAACGAAACCGACACGAAAACCGCGAGCCAGTTACTCGTTACAACACTAGAACGCATGGCGATGGGGGGAATTCGCGATCATCTAGGCGGTGGCTTCCATCGCTACAGCGTCGATCGCTTCTGGCGGATTCCACACTTTGAAAAAATGCTCTATGACAACGGTCAATTGGCGTCAATCTATGCTGAGGCCTACGCGATCACCGGCCGCGAGGATTTTCGCCGCGTTGTGGACGAGACTCTGGCGTTCGTGTCACGCGAGATGAGAGATGAGCACGGGGCGTATGTCGCCGCGCTTGATGCCGAATCCGAAGACGAAGAGGGGAAGTTCTACCGCTGGGGAAAAGTAGAAGTCGAGCAACTGCTTTCGCCACAGGAATTCAAGCTGTTCGCTCCGATATATGGGCTTGAAGCGGTCCCTAATTTTGAAGGCGAATACTACGCGCCGCAGCTGTCGATGACGCCTGAGGAACTCACCGAACGGACCGGCAAGTCGAATGCCGCGTTGGAGCAGCAGCTGACGCCGATCCGTGAAAAGCTGCTCGCGGCGAGGAACCAACGTCCTCGACCGCTGACGGATACGAAGATTCTCACCAGCTGGAATGGCTTGATGATCCGCGGCTTTGCCGACGCGGGCAGGATTCTGAGGGCCAACGAATATGTATTGGCAGCGACTCGAGCCGCTGAATTCGTCCTCACCCAACTGCGTACCGAAGACGGACGATTGAAACGCACCTACGGTCAAGGGCGATCAGCACTAAATGCATATCTCGACGACTACGCGTTTCTGGCTGATGGGTTGATCGCCCTACATCGCGCGACGGGAAATGAGCGTTGGTTGAGAGAGGCTGAGGAACTCACTCGAATGCAGATCGAGCTGTTCTGGGACGAAAGGAACGGCGGCTTTTATTTTACATCCGGCGATCACGAAACGCTGCTCGCCCGGGGACGCGACCCGGTGGATGGCGTTGAACCTTCGGGGAACTCGGTAGCCGCGAGCAATCTCGTGTATCTCGGCGCGTCGCTGGAGAAGCCAGAGTACCTCGAACGCGCCAAGCGGACAATCGACTCGGCCTCCGGTTTGTTGCGGCAATCACCGGGCGCGGCGCCGCGGTTGTGCGTAGCTTATCAGGATTGGCTTGAGGCGACGGCACCGTAACCTCGCTTTCCGAATTGACATGACCGGCACCGAACGTGATGTCATCGCTTTCCGCGATACTGCGACATCATAATCTCTGGCTACTCTCAACTCATCCGATCGCAACTCGGACGAAATAGATACTCACCAGGACCGAGAAGGCGACGAGACCCGCATGGCGACTATCTTCTGAGACTGTGGCCCCCGCAAGCAGAGCGGAGAATGCACCAAGGACATAGCAGGTGACATCACTCGACCGCGCAGCCGTCAACGCAGTGCCGAACGCCGTCATACCGAGGAAGATCTGCAAGAGCCCAAATTGATGTAGTTTGTTTGCCATGCCATTTCGAGTGCAGGATGCTGCACCGTCAATCGCCTCGCAGCAAGTTCGCCGGCGTTGAGCCTAGATACACAGCAAGTTCCAATGTCAGCCGCTCAACCGGACTCATCGTAGCACGCTCAGCGAGCACCCGACGCGCTAACTCTGGGTAGTCCGTGATGATGTTATCGACGCCGCGACTAATCATTACCGACATTGTGACTGGGTCGTTGACGGTCCAAACCGCGACCTTCTTGTGCTTGCGATGCGCGGCTTGAATAAAAGTCGGCGTGGCAAGTTTTGTATTGACTGCGAAGAAGTCTGCCTCTGCCCGAGTCAAATCGCCAACGGCCACGGCGGTCAGCAAGCCCATCGTCCAGTCAGGTCGCAAATGTTTGGCTTTTTTGATGCCTTTCGCTTCGAGAGACATAAGCACAATGTCCCCTTGCATCTCGTGTTGCTCAACGAGTTCGATCACACGTTGCTCGAGGTTCTCATCGTGGCCGTAATACTTGAGCTCGATATTAAGTTTCGAACGCCCTCGGCAGGCGTCAAGGACCTCGGCAAGTGTGGGCACCCGCTCGTCTGCGAATCTCGGATCGAAGTAGCTGCCAATGTCGATTGACCGCAGTTCGTCAGCGGTCGCTTCCCAAATCTTTGTATCGACTCCCGACACTTTCTTCAAATCGCTGTCATGAGCAACGACGACGACTCCGTCTTTCGATTCCTGCACATCGACCTCGACCCAATCGGTACGATCGGCGATGGCTTGGTTCACAGAGGCAAGTGTGTTCTCGGGTGCCTTACCTGACGCACCGCGATGCGCAGTGATTTGCACATCATCTTTCAATTGAACATTGTGGATCGCACTCGCTCCAATTCCGCTAGCGGCGATGCAAGAGACTGCCAGTGCGCCGGCAACGCGTCCCTTTGTCACACGGCTGGAGATGCTTCCGCCGGCTGGTAACGCAAATGACGAGTTTGACGCCATACGCTGTGCATTGGTCGCGTACAGTCTTGCAAGGACGATGGAAAGGGAGGCTGCGGCCACGGCGTTCGTCAGCAGGCCAAGCACGGTCCATACAAGCAAGATCACTCCAACGGCAAACACCGCTGTCCAGAGCGATACGAGCGTGAACTTGACGGTGGCCTGTCCGATCATCGCGACGCCGAGTGTTACCACCGTCGAAGTGACGGCGTTGAAGCCAAACCAGCCGAAACACCAAGAAATAATCTTTGGTCGATCACCCGCTGCGTATCGCTGGCTGATCGTAAGACACTCCTTAGGTGACATTTCGTCGAACAGAAATAACTGCAGCGCGAAAGCGCAGCCAGCGATCAATCGCAGCAATACACCTGTCATCGTCACCATGACGATTCCGATGAGTAGCGCCGCAATCCAAAAAGTGGGAGGCTTTTCGGTCAAGTAAAAATTTATGTCATGCTGCGTCAGCAGTGCCCGGTAGATCACTCCTCCGATAGCGGCGAAAGGAGCGACCACGATAAGAACACGGGCCACCAGTCGCCAAGTGATCTGGAAGATGCCATAGCCCTGCGACGCCGCGAATCGCAGAGCTGGGATCGTACCAACATGCTGTCCTTGTATTTGTCCGAGAACAGTCGACATCAGAGCCGCTTGCTCGAAGCCAAAGATGGCGAGCATGCCACCTCCGACCACAATCGCAGTAAACCAACCAATCGGATGGAGCAAGAAGAATGCAATGTCCGTGTCCGCGAGCACACTGCGCCCGGCCAGAAAGAGGAACGTATTGAACGCGAATGTGACCAACGGGCTTAAAACGGTGAACGCCACAGCCTTGCACACAAGGTCGGTCGCCAGCAACGATCGCCAATTGCTGCGAAAATCGTGTAACACGATGCGAATCGAGATCGCTTCTTTATGCATCACACCCATTTCAGAGAGGGAGCTAGAGCCCGATCACGCCTGATCATTTGGTGTGCTCTGGAGCAGTTCGATCGCCGATTCGACGCCGTCGGCCATCTGCAAATGATCGGCACAATCCCGGCTTTCAACGATCAGCTGCGACACACTCAACACATCAACGACAATGCCAGCCGGCTCGGCCAACACGGCTCGGCCACCGCGTTGCTTTGCGGCACTGCGAATTCCGACAAAGGGAAGCAGGGCGATGCTGGTCAGGTACTCCACATTCTTCATGTCGATGATGACATCGTTCGATTTCGATTGGCGCATGGCCTCCACAATCTCGTCGCGTAGCGCAAATACTTGTCTCTCGTCATTGAGCCGTTTAGGAATGACTTCGACGATGAGAATTCCTTGCTCGTAGCGGGTTGCAATGTGTCGATTGGTGTCTGCCATCGTTAAATCTCGCTAGTAAGGCTGCAACTCGCACGACAACGTATTATGCAAGCGGATAGAATCTACGCTTTGTAAGCTCCATGGCAAGCGGCTTCGGATGTTAAGCTCTTTGCTCTCCGTGCGGTACGAGAGGGAGCAACATCCTGGCGTTCTTCGTTCTACCTGAAATCGATTAAAATCACTGTGACGACACTCATTCTTACTCCAACTGAGCTCGAAATGCGAGTTCTGCGTCCGTTGCTGTCACGCACCATCGGCGATATGAGAGGTCATCTAGAGCTCTGTGGATTCGGGGTGGTTGCCGCCGCGGCCCGGTCCATGCAGTTGATCGCTCGCCACCAACCGGAAAATGTCATCCTCGTGGGGATCGCGGGGAGCTATCGATCTGAACTACCCGTCGGCTGCGCTCGCAACTTTCTCGACGTCGCATGCGTGGGTATAGGTGTCGGTACGGGAAGCAATCATCAGTCAGCAGGGGAGATCGGCTGGGAGCATTGGACTTCCGAAAGGTCGACGGAGTCGGGGACGCAGCACGCCATCGGCGACATTTTGCCCCTGTCGAACCAGGTAAGCAGCCGTCTCGAACAAAGCGGTAGACTGCTGACAGTTTGCGCCGCAGCCGCGAACGACAAGGATGTTGAATTGCGATTGGCAAAACACCCGGAAGCGGCGGCAGAAGATATGGAAGGCTTTGGGGTAGCCATGTCCTGTGCGTTGGTAGGCATCCCTCTACAGATTATACGGGGTATTTCCAACCGTGCCGGCGATCGCGACAAACGGAATTGGAATATCGACGGCGCACTCCACGCGGCGGCGACACTTGTAACCCAGATGTGATTTGACCGATGAAAGAATACGAAAGTCTATCCACGCAATCTCACGATGCCTTTGGACAAAGCAGATTTCGGCTCGTTCACAAGGCAGCCGATATATATTGAGTCGGTCGATGCCTTCCACAACGGCGAACGATCGTCACGCAGCAAACAACGGGAAAGATGGTAATGCAACGGATTCATCTTGGCATTTCAACCTGCCCTAACGATACGTTTACCTTTCACGCTTTGATGAAAAGGGACGTTGACTGGCGAGGTCTTGAGTTTGAGATCGAACTGATCGACATCCAGCAGTTGAACGATCGTCTATTTGCCGGTGAGTTCGATGTTGCCAAGACCAGCTTCCATGCGGCGTTGCTCTTGGCAGACCGGACGATTGTCCTGCCCAGCGGTTCGGCTCTGGGGTTTGGCGTGGGACCCTTGCTGTTATCCTCGGAGACCGACGCAGTACCAGCGAATCAAGACCAACTGACATTGTGCCCCGGTGAGCACACCACCGCCTCGTTACTGTTCTCGCTATTCCATCCACAAACGACTCGCGTGGAACACGTCGTTTTCTCTGAGATCATGCCCAAGCTGCAACGTCGGGCAGCGGATTTCGGAGTTTGTATTCACGAAGGTCGATTTACGTGGAAGCAACAAGGTCTCGGTTTAGTCGAAGATTTAGGAACGCGATGGGAAAAAGAGACTGGTTGTCCGCTGCCACTTGGCGGCATTGTTGCTCGGCGGCGTCTAACTCCAGAAACGATTGCCGCAGTGCAAGGTGTGGTTCATGACTCACTCGAGTACGCACTATCCCATCCAGATTCCACGTACCCCACCATGCGAAAGTATGCGCAGGAATTCGACGACGAAGTCCTGATGCAACATGTCGATCTATACGTTAATAAATGGACGGTCGATTTAGGTTCCGAGGGTCGAAAGGCGCTGGAGACACTACATCGCTACGCTGTTCAGGTAGGATTGCTCGAACCGACTGAACACCAAATCGAGGTGTTTGGCCCCTGAGGCGATGGTGTCTCGTTCGGGGGGTGGGTGCGTGCCAGTCGGCTATTGCCGCAATACTTCGCGAATTTCAAGTCCTTTGACAGCGGGAGTCGATCTCGCGTCTTGCGGCCAATTACTGTTGCGCAAACGTCATTGCCTGCCTGGGATCTTGCAATCCCAGCTTCTTCATCTTTTTATACAGGGTCGTGCGGTTGATGCCGAGTAATTCCGCTGTGGCATTGCGATTCCAGTTGTTAGATTGCAACGCATCGAGAATGATCTGCCGCTCTGGTGCGTCCAACGCGTTCTTGAGCGAGACACCGGAAGTCGGTTGCACAGCAACGGGTGCACCCGACGATAGTTGGCTGGGCAGATCGGTAGCTGTAACCATCGATCCCTTTCCAAGTAACACGGCTCGCTCGACGACGTTTTGCAATTCGCGAACATTGCCCGGCCACTGATAGCGACGCAATGCTGTGAGCGCATCTTCCGTGAATCCCTCGACGTGGCGGCCCGACTCTTCGCATACTGAATTCAAGAAGTGCTGCGCCAGCAACGGAATGTCCGAAATTCGCTCGCGAAGCGAAGGAAGTTCGATGTTGATCACGTTCACTCGATAGAACAGATCCTGCCGGAAACGGCCCTCGGCAACAGCCCGTGACAGTTCTTCGTTGGTCGCCAGAACGACACGCGAATCAACATGAAATGTCTTCGTTCCGCCAACTTGTTCAAATTCAAAGTCTTGCAAGACGCGCAGCAATTTGACTTGCATACTGGGCGAAGCCGTTCCGATCTCGTCCAGGAAGATCGTGCCACCATCGGCCTGCAAAAACTTGCCCATCTTTTCGCCGACAGCCCCCGTAAAGGCGCCCGAGACGTGACCAAACAACTCGCTTTCCAGCAGCGCTTCAGGAAGTGCCCCGCAAGCGATCTCGACAAAAGCCTTCTCCCGGCGGTTGCTACGGCGATGAATAGCTCGCGCGATCAGCGACTTGCCGGTTCCGCTTTCGCCGGTGATAAGCACTGTAGCCTTTGTGTTCGCGATGCTGTCGATCATGTCGTAGATCTTCAGCATGCGATGATCGTGACCAACGATGTTCTCCATTCCGAAACGCAGGTCCAGCTGCTCTTTCAACTTCTTGTTCTCTTCAATCACTTGACGCTGAGACAGCGCCCGATTGATTGACATCAGCAACTCTTCATCGATCAGCGGTTTGGTGAGTAGATCGAACGCACCAGCGCGAATCGCCTCGACGCCTGTCTCTACGGTACCGTAACCGGTCAAGAGAATTACCGATGTCTCGGGGTGGTTTTTGCGGCAGTGTGCCAAGACCTCGAATCCGTCACCGTCTTGCAGCTGTATATCCGCGAGGACGAGATCGAAAGGCCGCTGATCGACCTGTCGAACTGCATCAGCGCGTCCCGACGCTTCCGCTACCTCGTAGCCTTGCTCACGTAACCAATCAGACATCGAGTCCAGGACTTGCCGGTCGTCGTCCACAAGTAGTAACGATCCGTTGTTCATCGTTTGCATCGCCTTGTGCTGTAAGTAAACAGTTGTCGTAGGGTATCTACGTCACACGTTGTGCAACGTCAACGAACTACCGCCAACCTGTGTGCGCCAAACGATAAAACCCAAAGAGCGGTATACACACGAACACCAAGAACCCCGCAATTTGCCGCAAAACCCGCCAATTCGACAGTTGGTAGCTAGCCGCCAGAGTAACAATAAGGGTAGTATGATCGGAGTAGCCAGCCCCTTTATCGGGGATTAGATAAGCGAATGAGCACTAGGCATCGGCCCCCCGAACAAGTCGGATGGCGGCGTGCGGCGGTTAATACAGAAGGAAAACAATATGACAATTAAAGTGGTGGTGGCGGACGATCACGAAGTAGTGCGAAGCGGACTTGCGAACCTCCTTAAAGGTTCGGACATCGAGATTGTCGATGAGGCTTCCGATGGCGACGAGGCTGTTGAGAAGACGATAAAACACCATCCGGATGTAGTCTTGATGGACATTCGGATGCCCAATCGGGATGGACTCTCGGCCCTTGAGGCGATTCGAGGCAAGCTGCCGGAAGCGCGGGTTGTGATGTTATCGACGTACGACAATCCAACTTATGTCGCTCGAAGCGTAGCGTTGGGTGCTACCGATTTCGTGCTCAAAGGCTCAACCCGGCAAGAACTGGTCGATGTGATCACGCGCGCCGCCTCGGGCGATGAGCCACTCGACACGAGCGTTTTGAGGCGAGTGAAACGCGTGATGCGTCGGCGCCACGAGCGTGAAGACGATGGGATTCCGTTAACCAACCGCGAGCTACAAGTCTTGCGTCACGTGGCGCTCGGTCTGAGCAACCGCGAGATCGGCCAGTCGCTTGGCATCAGCATCGAAACGGTCAAAGAGCACGTTCAAAACATCCTGCGCAAGCTCGACGTAAACGATCGGACGCAAGCAGCTGTTTGGGCAGTGCGTCGTGGTGTCGTATAGCGAATCAGAAATTCGATCGCTTTGCACGCTAAGCGAACCTGGCCGCGTGCCCCTGTGACAAACTACATAGAACGGCCTCGCCATCGAGGCCGTTTCGCGTTTCTTGCTCTTGGCATTCGATCAGAAAATCATGATCACCATCGACGGTTCACAGGGTGAAGGCGGCGGGCAGATCGTTCGATCGTCACTTGCTCTTTCGCTGATAACCGGAATTCCGATCCGCATCGAGAATGTGCGTGCCGGGCGCAAGAATCCGGGACTGCTCCGCCAACATCTGACGGCATTCCAAGCCGCCACCCAGATTAGCAATGCACAGACGCACGGCGCAGAGCTCGGTTCCAAGGTCGTTCAGTTCGAGCCGGGTACGATCACACCCGGCCGATATCGATTCAGCGTTGGCTCTGCAGGCAGCACGACACTGGTATTTCAAACCGTACTTCCAGCCCTGATGCTCGTTGATGGGATTTCACACATTGAAGTCGAGGGTGGCACGCACAATCCGCACGCGCCACCTTTCGACTACCTCGCTCGGGTTTACTTTCCTCTCCTGCGAAAACTCGGCGCGAACGTCGAAGCGGGCAACTGCCACCCAGGATTCTATCCGGCGGGTGGAGGATGCTTCGGGGCGAAGGTTGTCGGATGTCCAAGTCTCAATCGCCTCGAACTGCTCGATCGCGGTGTGCTTCTTCATCGAAGAGTCCGGGCTTTGGTTGCCAACCTGCCGATTGATATTGCCGAGCGCGAGTGTCGTTTGATCGAACGCAGGACGAATTGGGACGCAAAAAACTTCTCACGCGAGGAGATCGAAGGTTCCGTCGGCGCGGGAAATGTTGTCATGATTGAGCTTGAGTTTGAACATCTCACGGAGTTGTTTATCGCCTTTGGAAAAACTGGCAAACGAGCAGAACGCGTGGCGAACGAAGTGCTACGGTCAGCACTCGATTACATCGACCAAGATGTGCCTGTCGGAACCTACCTGGCCGATCAGCTATTGCTCCCCATGGGACTTGCGGCCGCGCAAGGCCAATCATGCGTCTTTCGTACCGGTCCACTTTCGCAACATGCGCGAACACAGATCGATGTTCTAATGCGTTTTCTAAAAATCAAGATTGTTGTCCAAGCGGATGCCGGGGCATTCTTAGTTCGACTACGACCTCCCTAGTCGATCGAACTGGCGTGACGCTAGGTTCTGGGCGACCGAAAGCGTGTGGTGTTTTCGCCGCTTGATTGTTCCACATCATACCCTTGCGGAACCGAGAGCACTCGCGTTAAATACCTGCGCGCGTATGTAATATGGCCGTCCGAATCACGAATCTGAGAATGTCCGTCGAGCAACCGGAATCCGAGTTGCCGGTTCGGATTGCGCGACGCCTAAAGGTCCCTCAAACCGAACTGCTGCGCTGGCGCATTCTTCGCAAGAGCCTCGATGCACGTTCGCGAAGTGACTTGCAATTCGTCTACTCAGCAATCGTCGAGTTGAACGAAGAAGCGGGCTGCCTGAAGCGACTTCAGATGGATCGCGATATCGCGCTCCATCAGCCCGAGTCCTTCGACGACCCTGAGGCCGGGATGCAAGAGATGGTCTCGCGCCCGGTTGTCGTGGGCTCGGGGCCCGCAGGATTGCTTGCAGGATACTACCTGGCACGTCGGGGCTATCACCCTTTGATCATCGAGCGCGGGCAGCCGGTCAAGGAACGGGTGCCAGTGTTACGCGCATTTGATCGGCATGAAGCGGATCATCAGAACGAGAACAATTACTTGTTTGGGGAAGGAGGCGCGGGCGCCTTCTCTGATGGCAAATTAACGTGCCGGATGACGGGCCCGGATGTCGATTGGGTGCTTGAGGCTTTCGTCGAATGTGGTGGTCGGCCCTCGATCCTTTACGAACACCGACCTCATTTGGGTAGCAATAAGTTGCCGATGATCTGCCGTAATTTTCGTCGCAAGATCGAAGCTTTGGGCGGCGAGTATCGATTTGGTTGCCGTCTGGAAAGCATCGACGTCAACAACGGCATGATGGCTGGCTTGCGCACGTCGAGCGGATACATTAAAGCGACGAACGTGGTACTCGGAATCGGCCACAGCGCTCGCGACACGTATGAAATGCTCTACGCAGCGGGCATTCCGTTCCAGCAAAAGGCGTTTCAATTGGGCCTCCGAATCGAACAACCGCAAACGCAAGTTGATCATTGGAAGTATGGACGCGATCAATACCGCGAATTGCTCGGTGCCGCAGACTACAGTCTCGTCGCGAAGGGACAACGCGACTTGTATTCGTTCTGCATGTGTGCCGGAGGTGTAGCAATTCCGAGCATCTCCGAGCCTAATCAGTTCTGTACGAATGGGATGAGCAACTCCAGACACGACACTCCGTTCGCAAACAGCGGCCTGATGATTACGCTGGAGCCGACAGAGTTTGGCAGCGAGCACCCGCTCGCCGGCATCGAACTTCAGCGCCGATACGAAGCCATCGCGTTTGAGCTTGGGAAACGGGATTATTTGAGCCCAATTCAACTCGCACATGACTTTGTCGCCGGTCGGTCGACACCACGCGACCAGAAGCTGCCGTCATCGTTCCAACGCGGCACTATCAATGCCGACTTGCAAGCCGTGCTACCGCCTGCCGTCATCCAGGCAATTCGTCACGGCTTGCCGATCATGGACAAACGCTGGCGAGGCCGCTTCCTCGACAACGCGACGCTAATCGGTCCAGAAATGCGAGGCAGTTCACCTGTCCGAATAGACCGCGATCGTTCGACACGACAAGTTCCGGGGCTTGTTGGCATGTATCCAGTCGGTGAAGGTGCGGGTTACGCCGGAGGAATTATCAGCGCCGCAGTCGACGGACTTCGCTCCGCACGCGAGATTGTCCGAAAGTTCTCGCCTCTTGGAAGTTAATAGATAGCTCTGGCTAATCTTCTGACCAGATTGGACGCGCATCAATACTCAACAGAAAATCACTCCGCAAAGTGGTTAGCTGGTCGTGGCCTACAAATGAGTGGGTCGCGCGTTCTCCGGTCCATCGATCGCTGGCACTTTGTCGCGTCACAAGAATCGCGAGCCGTAAGTCGTACCGTTCGGCAAGCGCCAGCGCAACGCCGATTTGAAATCGATCTTCTGGGTAGATGGGAACCGACAACGAGTCGAGGGACCATCGATCCAAGGGCAGTTGTTGCCAATCATCTCGATCGATCGCTGGGCTCAGCTGCTCTTGAATTTCGGTGGGCAGACGATCAACCACCGACTCGTGAATCGCGACCTGTGCTCGGCTGCTTCTTGGCGAATACAGCTCCCATGCCGCCCAGTGATCGCAGTAGCCCAGTGGCTCGCTCGCTGGTAACACAATGACAATTCCTGCCAGGAGATAAGAAAGCATTTCACCTCGCGTGAGTTCCCTCGTCGCGGATTGAGTGGTCACCGCATCGCGCTCGCATCTTCCAAATAGCACCCATGCCTGGGCGATGAAGAACAGATTCCACACAAGCACACCAGGCTGATGCGAAAGACCCCAAGGGCCAAGAATGAGCAGCAATAAAGTGTGTAATCCAATCGCAACGTAAGCTGCGGCTTGTCGCGTCCGGGGAACGAGCAGGCCGATCCCGACGAGCAACTCGGTCAGCGGCAGCAAGACTGCGATGGCGACTTGTGAGTGTTCCCGCCAGTCGGCCGATCGAATGCCGATGAAGCTGGTCAATGTTGCCACGAACTGAGGGCCCAACGAGTGGAGGAACTGATAGTCGAATTTGCTCACTGCCGAATAGATATAAATGCTGACCGTCACCCAACGCATGAGTCGCAGGGCAGACTTGTCGCGACAGCCGGCCATGATCACGGCAAATATGACGAACTGGTAAGTCCACGGCTGAAAGCGATGCTGGTTCAGCAGAACCAATAGCGTCGCTGCGACGGCGAACATTACCATCGCAATTCGCCATACGCGATCAGCTGTGGAAAAACCTATGAGCAGCAGCGCGGCTGTGATGGCAAGAATAGCCAACCAGTCAACATATCGCGGCGTATTCACTAACGCAGCGACAAACGGGATTTGAGGGAAAGTTGCCTGAGGTATCCACAGCCGCCATGTAACCAGAAACAGCAGCCCGCCAAATCCCGCCCAAATGCGACGGAACTGGTTTGGCTGCATTACTTGTTGACCGTGAGCAACCGGTCCTCGGGATCTTCCGAAAGCACCAATCCGCGGAACTGAACTTCCTGGGGAACTTTGTTCGAATGCAGTTGAAGACCGATCGGTCCGGCTTCACAATACTCGGGCATCGGGTCTTTCCAGTCAGCGACCTCTTGGCCGTTTACGGCAAGTCGGATGCGGTTTCCAATCGCCAAGATCTCCATACGGTTCCAGTCACCGACTTTGTCCGCCTTCTTCGCACGTCCGTCATCCTTATAGATCGAATTCCGGCGATACAAATCGTAAAAGCCCCAGTTGCTGGGGAACATCACCAGGTGCCCTTGATACGAGTGCGACTCCCCGTCCTTCTCAAACTTCTTTCCCCAGAGTGCGATCCCCGAATGCATCTTCGATTCCACGAGTCTACCTTCGTAGATCAAGCGGAAGTTACGATACTTTTTGTCCGTTAAGAGGTAAGTACTCACCTTCGGCGCGTTCTCAGCACTGTTCTTCGCCACGATCACACCGTTCCTGATCGAGAAGTACTTGTCCTCATGCCCCTCCCAACCTGTAAAGTCCTTTCCGTTAAACAACGCGACAGGCTTCTCGCTGGCGGGAAACTTGATGCTGTGCGACCAGTCGGCGACTTTCGGTGCGGGGCCGTCAGCGTTTTCGAAACTAAAAGGGGCTATACCTGTTCCGGAATAGCCATCGGCAGGTGTCCCATCCTCCGACAACTTGCCCACCGTCCACAGGACGCCTCGCGAAACTGTGTCGAGCCATTCGTCGGCGATCATCGTCTCGTTATGGTGCCCCAGCGTAGTACCGAAGACACGAACATTGTCATAGCTGTTTATCCAAATACACGGTTGATCGGACTCGGTTTCGGGGCTGTACGCGGCAGCCAATGGTTGGCAATTGGGCCAGATGTTCTCGATCACATAGAGTTCACCGTTCGGCGTCTTCCAGACATCAGGGAAGTTCGCCATGATCGGATGGTCGGCAGCCAGATTTCGCACGTCGAGCGACCGTTTGGTTCGTTCGTGCCTACGTGAAGTAACACCAATCAACTTCCGCCACTCGTCCGTCTGTGCAACGCGATAGGAATGCATCGCACAATGCACAAAGACGGCCGCCGCACCGCTTCGTTTATGTTCGTTGACGATACTCTCGACGAAGTCAACATCTTCGATCGCGCCGAAGCACTCGTTGTGTACGACCACGTCATACCCCTCGCTCCAGTTCGGCTTAGCATAGACCGACACTTTGTGACTCTTGCCGTTCTCGTCCCCCTCGTGGACGATGTCCCAAGCGATACTGATGCGTTGGCTCAACCCTTCGCTAATAATCAGCTTCTGTCGCGGATAATCATGGCAACAGCCGCCCGCCACGATTAGCCCTTTCAGCTTTGGCTTGGCATCGTCCGCAGCAAACGCACAAGGAATGAAAATCGCGACTAACAAAACCGCGACCAAAGTATGGCGGAGAGGGAATTTCATGGAAGATATCTCGTGTTCGAATTAGCTCGGCGGAAAGAAGACCAAACCGCTATCTTAGCCGGAGGAGGGTGACATTCAAGCGAAGACGTAAGTTGTCTTTTTGGAGGCATCTAAAATACTGCTTTCAAAGATTTGTGGTGACTTCTCTGTTTGCATTTCAAACACGATCGGCTCGCACCGCTGATTTATAGTCGCCGTTCACAGATCTAAAAGCGAGCCTATCGCCGACATCAGTTCTGAGTTTGTGTCATTGTAAGAGATGTGAGCGTTTCACGAGCAAGCTGGTGATTAGGGTCGCATTTTAGCGCGCCGCGCAGCCATTTGGCCGCTTCTTCCCGATCTCCATACTGCGCGACGCTTTTCCCAATTTGATACCGTAGTTCTGCATCATCTGGGGATGATTTTGCCATTTCTTGGAGTTGCTCAATGCGGGTCAACTCCCGGCGTAATGCCGCTGCTCGCTGGAAGTGCGCCTTGGCTAAGTCGCCCTGTCCGCTGAACAGCAGAGCTCGTGCCGTATCATATTGCATATCGTAGTCATTAAGATTGACTTTCGAGGCTGACTCGAGCCAACGCAATGCCTCTTCGCCGTTGCCAGCCTCAATCCCCATCTCACCCAACGCGACCAGGCAAAGTGTATTGTTGGGGGCGACTTTCAGACCCCGTACAAATGACTCGCGCGCGAGTTCAAGCTTTCCCTGATACTTTAAGCACAATCCGAGGCCCCACAGCGACTCTACGTCCTCACGCAAACTCAACGCAACTTCGAAGTGGAGACAAGCCTGACGGTAGTTGCGTAAGCTTAGTTGGACCTCAGCCAGGCGGCGTCGAAAGTCTGGATTCTTGGGAGCCAACGCTACGGCTTGACGGTGCCAACGAACTGAATCTTCCAGTTGTTTGTTATGTTCCGCGATCGTACCACCGTAGAAAAACGGTTGCGGATCGTTAGGAAAGCTTTTATGCCAGGCGTCGAGCACCATCGTAGCCCGACCCAACTCGTCGTTTAGAAAATAACCTTTCACCAAGGCTTCAAAAACTTCTTGAGCATCGCCGCCGGGGTCCATCGCCAACCGTTGAAGCATGCGATCATCCGGACTCGTCTGGCCCAGTTCGACTTGGAGAAACAGACGTTCGCGTTCGATGCGATTTTCGTCGCAACCCAAATGCTCGGCCTTGTTCAACGCCACATCGACTTGGTCATACGCTCCAGAATGCCGTAGCGCCCGAGCTCGTAGAAACAAACTTTCCGATGTGCTGCCGTACGATTCATCAAACGCCGCGAGTTGTCCCAGCGCCTCGTCCCAATTACGATCGTTGATCGCTCGGTGCACTCGGGAAAACTTGTATCTCCTAACAAGTGGTTTGGTGCCGAAGGCCCAGGCCACTACGATCCCAACGATGGTGATAACGAGCATGCATCGGACGCGCCGCTTGCTCAGACCAGCTTGGCCCCGGCGGGTTTCTCCATTACCCATGGTCACTTTGCGTTGCCTAGCCACAGTCCAAGACAGCCTTTGCTTCGCGGGTTAACCGACAATTCGAGTCGACCGTTGCCGACCAACAAATCAGCATTTCCATCCAAATTGTAATCAGCAATCGCGAGTGTTGGGTGCTCGTAATTCCCTGCCTCGAGTTGATGACGGACGAATACTCCCGTGGTCGTTTGCTCGAACCAGACGAGCGAATCACATACGTCGCCTAACTTTCGTAAATCGCTGGATGTGTTTGGAATCAGTGCACACGCGGCAACATCCTGATCGCCATCACCGTCCAGGTCTGCCGCTGCTGCTCGATAGACACCCCACATATTGGCCAGCGTGTGGGCGCTGAAGTTCAGGTCTCCAGTATTTTCAAGCCATTGGATGCCATGATAGGGCTTTACAATCGTGTTATCGAATGCATCGCCGTTCGACAACAAAATGTCGAGATCCGCATCGCCGTCTAAGTCGACAATCTGCGAGCCAGTGAACCCCCAAGCTGGACTCGGGGCTCGATATAGATCGCGAACTGCAAACGCATACGATCCCAGGTGCGAATAACATCGGACCATCTCGTGTTCTTGGCTGTAGAGCACAATTAATTCGTCTACACCGTCCCCGTCAAGATCCGCTACGTCGACGTGCGATGCGCCATGAATTCCATCGATTACATGCGACTCGAAACTCGGAGATGTTTTCTCGTTTAATCGGTTTTCCAGTAACAGCAATTCACCGGTGGTGTACCAACCGAACTCTGCGACGACGACATCAAGATCCCCATCGCGATCGAAATCGGTCGGCTCGACATCCGCGACGCGACCGAGGCCATCTTTGATAGTGACGCGTTCGAACTTGCCCGTCTTTGATTGACGAAGCCACTCGACGCTGCCAAGGTTATGGTCCATAGCCAAGAATGTTCCCAAATTGGCGACGACAATGTCGACGCGACCGTCCGCATCGAGGTCGGCCACCTCGGCGTGACATGGATTGGGAATGTCAGCTATCGACCGCAAGGAAACCTCCGGTTCGTTCAGAGCGCCCAGCAACACTTGACCTTGTAACGCATCGCATACAATGAGCCCGTGTGGATCATTGCCGGTTACGTTGGCGACCTCGATGTTTGCAACGACCGGCGACAACTGCGACGATTGAATATTGATCGGCTCGCGAGAAAATGGCGAACTCGCCATTTTCACTCCAACACTTTGATCGAAAACAAAGTTCTCCGGCGAGTGTTTTTCGTACCACGCGATCACGCTATCGGGTTCGACTCGCCACTTTACCGTTCGACCATAACCGGAGTGTTCATACATTTGCCAAATTGTTTCCTTCCAGGCACCGCGGGGGAGGGAATCTGGGGATGAAAATTGATGGCAGTGCGAGCACGTTTCTCGTAGTCTTGTCTCGTCTTCCGGAGCCAATTCAACAGGCTTACTGGACTCCGAAAGGATGAACTGCTCAACAGCAGTCTCGGCCTTCCACAAGAAGAAGGCTCCGAACGCAATTGTCGTCAGCGAGCCGACTACGAGTACCACAATGGTTTGCTTTAAGTTGACGTTCCAGATGTGAAAGGGTCGAGCTTCTACAGCTCTGCTGGCTTTAGATGTCGCGGGGCAATTCTTGGCTCGCCTGCTGCTCATGCCGTCGAAATCCTGAGTTTACTACTCGCGTCACAACTGTGGCGCAAATCGTCGTTGGAGTTGAAGACTGCTGAATTCAATTTTGTCGGTCCAACGCGTCCGCTCCACTATCCCGGATTCGCCGCACAGGAACTATGACGCCTACCTATGACGCCGTGCCGATTTCACGAGCGGCCCGACAGCGGTCTAGGCTCACATCGCATTTGCAACGAAAGTTTAGGCGAAAGATTAATATTAGGCATCCTCGCTAGCGGATTGTGAGGCTGCAACCATTTACGCCGAACTTCGATAAAACATGGAGATGTACAAAAATCGACGGCAAAAGCATCGCTCTTTGTAGGGGATATGGTTGACGTCACACTTCCCACTTATTAACTTTCTTAATGATGTTATATTTGTCTTTTTTAAGGTCGGAGAAACCGATGGTTCGAAAAATTACCGGTTGGATGTTTAGCCTCGCTCTTATAGTTTTGCTCGTTGGCTGTGGTGGTTCGGAAAGTGGGCCACTCGTTCCGGAAGAGGACACAACATCGACTGGAGCTGAGCAAGCAATGCCTGATCCCGGTACCGAAGACGGAGATAGCGGTGATGCCAGCACTCAAGCCGCACCTCCCGCGGATCCTGGAACTGAGTGACCGAATTGCGTTTTTCGTACCGTAAATTCTTCTCCTCGCAAAGTACGAAAACGACTCCCGTCGCCTTGAGTCGGCACTGTGGTGCACGCGCTCTGTAGTCTTCGCTTTGTATTGTCGTTATTAATTCAAATTATCTGGAAAAGGAGAGTGTGTCGTGACCAAATCAATGGTGAGAAAACACGGTTTTACGCTAGTTGAGCTGCTAGTGGTAATTGCGATTATCGGAATATTGGTAGCGTTATTGTTACCTGCGGTACAAGCCGCTCGCGAAGCCGCACGGCGCATGCAGTGCAGCAACAATCTAAAGCAACTCGCGCTGTCGTTGCATAACTACCACGACAGCTTTCCTCAGGGCATGCCTCCGGCTTACATCATTTCAGATCCGGGAAGTGGAACCGTCTGGAGCTGGGGAGCATTGGTTATGCCATTTATGGAACAAGAGTCGGTGCAGCAAGCTGCGGGGGTAGGGCAAGGAAGTGCTTGGGGTGCGATGGGCGTTGCCGCAAAAGCAGCGGCAATGCGGACGCCTTTGGCTGGTTTTCGTTGTCCTTCAGACGTTGCCCCACCGCTCAACAATGGAAGTAACCGAGACGTCAATGGCGATATGGTATCGGCGAATTATGTTGTGAGTAACAGCAGCGATGACTTTATTGGTAACACGTTCAAGGGTCGAAACAGTTATGGTGTGGACCACAACGCGCGCGGAGGCGCATTTATTCGTGAGGAGTCGCTAAACTTCCGGGACATTCTCGACGGGACCAGTAATGTTATTGCGATTGGTGAGCGCCAATGGCGATGGCAGGACAGTCAAGGAAGGATTAATGAGTCACAAGCCGCACTCATTTGGTCCGGATGGCGAGATAATACCGATTCGATTGGATCGATCATGGCCTGTGGTGTTTACAGGTTGAACATGACCGGCACAGTTCAAACTGCAGCAAGCTCACGAGGGCGACGAAGCTTTTCTAGCGAGCATCCCGGCGGCGCGCAATTCGCTTTGTGTGACGGATCAGTAAGATTTGTGGCCGAAACGATTGAAGCTTATATGCGTAACGACGGAGTCCAGGTCGGTCCAAATGGCCAGCGTGACGGAACTGTGGAGAAACCTGTTGATACGGCATGGGAGCGAATCATCGCTCGCAGCGATGGAAACCCCGTAAGCTGGGACGGTTGAGAAATCGTTCTATAATCGCAAATACGCCAAAGCGGCGTTGGTCATTGATCGACGCCGCTTGTTTTTTGAGCTACGCCGCTGCGTAGATCAAAGCAAAGCAACACTTCCTCATTTCTGAGGTACAGCAGACCGTTGGCTAGAGCCGGAGCCGAATAACAAGGCGGATTGAGTACAGAATCTTCGGTGATGCTTCGCAGAGAAGGCTCACGCGAGTTGATATCGAAGACCGCCAAGTGTCCGAACTCTCCCAGGACGACAATCCGATCGTCCACGGCTAAAGCTTGGCCTCGGCGCAAATTGGACGCATATTGCCAGCGTTCATCTCCCGTTGCCAAATCAACACAGCGGAACGTGCCCCGGTTCAACAGCGAGCTGAACCCGTAGAGATGTCCATCAACCAGGATCATCGAGCTGTATTGGCTGTCCAAGCCGCGTTTGATCCGCCATTTCTCTTCATGCTGACCGTCACGGAGAACTCGCAGGCAAACCGTTCCAGGGCCGGGTCCGGTACTCATGATCACACAGTCGTCATCCACTATGGGCGAAGTTGCGTTCACCGTCATAGCCATGTTGGATTTCATCTGATAGTCCCACAAAACTTTCCCTGTTTCCGATTCGATCGCAACCAACCCTTCGTAAGTAACTACAAAGACAATACGTTGTCCATGTATCGTGGCGGCGACTGGAGTCGCATAACCCGCCTTATAGTTCGTTGCTGCCCACCGCGTCTCGCCATTGGCTTTATCGAACGCCACAAGCCCCGCGTCGTCTTTCACGCTACCGAGATTGAAGATTATCAGCTCACCCTCAACGATTGGGCTAGCGCCAACACAAAACAGTTGCTCTGACTTTTGAAAGTCATCTTGCAGCAAGCGTTCCCATACCAACGAACCATCTGCGATCGCAAGACAATGGAGCTGGCCTTCCGCGCCAACGGCATAGACGCGATCTCCATCAATGACAGGGGTACTGTACGGTCCATTGCTATAGTCATACTCGCAACTATACGTGGTTGGATATCGAAACTGCCATTGCGACTCGCCCGTCTCGGGATGGAAAGATTCGACAAGTTCGTCGTTGCCCAGCCTATGTAGCACGATAACATGGTTCGGAACTGCGACGGGTGACCCATACCCTGTTCCGACTTTTACCTTCCAAAGCTCTTCGGGCCTGTCGTTTTCCCAACTCCAGCGAAGATTTTGCTCATAACTTACGTTTTTCCCGTCAGGCCCATTAAGTGTCGGCCAACCGACACTCGCAAAATCTCGCGTCCGTTCATGCCGCTCCTCGGTTGGCAAATGCGATGCATTTTGCCGGCACGCAGACGAGCAGCACAAACAAGCTGCACCTACGATCCACGTGAAATAGTGAAGCATTCTAGATAGGGGCACCATTCGTTAGCTCAAAGTACAGTCAATGGAGGCGTCGCGAAACGTGGAAAAGGATATCACTCATTCAATTGAAGGGTAACCGTACACGCGCCTACAACGGTGCTGGTATACGGTTACGGTACAGCAACGCTGCGTCCCGCTGAATCGGCAAGTCGCGAGCCCCCAGCCGCAAATTGTGATCTACAATCAAGCGGCAGTTGGACAGTGACCTTTGTACGATACGAGCTGTATTGAATGGATGAAAGCGTTCACCAACGTGTTGCAATATGAGCACGTTCGTCCGATTGTCGATTCGCGGAATTGCATCGCAAAAACAAAGTTCAGCGGGACGAAAGCAGTGATAACAGCGCTCGCTCCGTTCCTCATCAAGATCGCTGCTATCCAATTTGCGTTCCCGCGCCATCCGCCAAAGTATGCTGATCGAACTTGACCCGGGTGGAGAACATTGCGTCACTTACCGCTTGCAAACTCACTCTTCGAACAGAACTGTGCCACGAGTGTGATTTATGGTACTCGACTACGCAAGACCTCCAATCTTACCCATCTACATACGTCCCATTCCAACAACGCTGCGTTGATCAAACCGTCGACATTGCGGAGAGATATATGAAACCACGCAGCAGGTGGTCGATCTCGCTTGCGAAGTCAACGACGCGGCGCGGCCTACCGTCGGGTTGCTAGCAGTGAAGCTGTCTCTCGTCGTTCGACGCTGGTATGTCGCTTTACAGCAGACGTCGAATTGTGCTACTTTCCGCCCGAACATGTTTCGCGCTGAAATCTGTATTCGTAGCAGCATTCCGAATCGAAGTCGCGCGGATGGAATCGCCGGTTAATCGAGGCATCATGGAAGTCTTTCCTTTCAATACTTCGGACGAAGCAGAGGCCGCTACTTTTACGACATTGATCGTGGTTCCTTGCTACAACGAAGCGGCTCGTTTGCCAGTCGCCGAGTTTTCTACATTCGCCGAGCGCCAGCCGGATATCCGCTTCGTGTTCGTCAACGATGGCAGTTCGGACAAGACATCCGAACTGCTAAGAGAGTTAGTCGCGTCGAACCCCAAGAAGTTTGAGTTCGTCGACCTGCCTCGCAATGGTGGCAAGGCCGAAGCCATACGACAAGGCGTGCTCCACTCGCTACAACATGCCCCTTCCGCAATCGGGTTTTGGGACGCCGATTTAAGCACTCCACTCGATCCCATTATCGACTTCATACGGGTGCTGCAGCGACATAAACGCGTCCAACTTGTCATCGGATCACGTCTTCCGTTACTAGGACGACGTATCCAGCGAAAACCGATACGGCGATTGCTGGGGCGAGTCTTTGTCACAGTCGCATCAATCGCACTACGACTGAGAATTCGCGATACACAGTGTGGTGCCAAGCTATTCCGGGTATCGCCGGAGTTGGCTCAAGTCTACAACGATCCGTTTCTCGCAAAGTGGATCTTCGATGTTGAGTTGATAGCCCGCTACCTACAATTGCGGCGGCAATTCAGCACAGCCGATGCCGACGATTTTATCTATGAACAGCCGCTCGATAGCTGGGAGGAGATCGGGTCCTCCCGGCTGAAATCTCAAGATTTCGCTACCGCCATCATCGATCTGGCTCGTATTTATCTCAAGTACCTTCGGCCTGGAGCGAGTTGGTCCGCAGGTGATCCTCGTGCCGGTGCCGCCGCTGCACCGAACCAGCATGAGTCAAGTTCTGATACCTCCGATTCGAGTCGACGCGTGGCGTAGCATCACTGAAACGATCAGCATCTCCCATCCATACCCGCGCAGCGCAGAAATTTAGGAACCCATGATGAAGGATCATCTGCGGCATCAGTTCGGAATTGTGGCAGTCGCAACTGCGACATTATTAACGGGCCTGCACTCCAATAGTTTGTGGGACGAGGACGAAGGTTACTTCGCCAGCACAGCTGCCGAAATGCACGCTCGAGCGGATTGGATTGTGCCGACATTCAACCAGGAAATGTTCGGGCATAAGCCGCCGTGGATGTATTGGATGATGATGATCGGGTTCAAACTATTTGGCACAACGGAATTCGCGGCCCGCTTCTTTTCCGCCGTCTTCGGTGTCGCCACCTGTTGGCTGACTTACCACGCCGGGCGTCGACTCTTTAATGCCCAAATCGGTTGGTGGGCCGGGTTAGCGATGGCAAGTTGTCTCATGTTCAACTTCGTGGCCCGTGCGGCAACCGCAGGTGCCTATCTCACGTTCTTCTCAACGCTCTCGCTGTATTTGTTTGCAGTATACGGTCCTTGTCGATTGCGTTCATCGGAGCAACTCACTTCTGAGAAACCGCAGGGTTCAGAAGTCTTGCCGACACGATGGCGGGAATTCGTGCTAATCTATGCGGTAATGGGACTCGCAACGCTTGTCAAAGGCCCGATTGGATTTCTGTTTCCGATGGCAGTAATCGGCCTTTACTTGCTGTGTTCAACGCCACCACGAAGTTTGAGCGACGGCACCTCACGCTGGAATCGTTGGCGCGAAGCGGCACGACCGTTTGGTCCAGTCAACTTCTTCTGCACAATCTGGCGAATGCGAATCTTTACAGCGATCGCAGTCATACTGCTCGTGGCGGGCCCCTGGTACGTGTTGGTCGGCCTAGAAACTAACGGTGCATTTCTCCGAGAGTTCTTTGGCGTCCACCACTTTCAACGATTCTCGACACCTATGGATAGCCACAGCGGGCCGTTTTACTACTACCTGATTGCCGTCTTGGTCGGCATGTTTCCGTGGTCAATATTCGCTCTGCCTACGCTACTGTTAGTCGTCCGCCATCTGCGATCCAAGGCACCGTATCATGAAGGTCTCGCGCTTGTCGTCTGTTGGGCGGGTGTCTACCTGGTGATTTTCTCACTTGCCAGCACCAAGCTGCCCAACTACGTGTTACCCGCCTATCCCGCGTTAGCAATCTTGTTGGCTTACTTTTGTCAGTACTGGATTGACAACCCAATGCAAGTTCATCGAGCATGGCCTCGAATCGCGTTGACCATTCTCTCGGCAGTGGGACTCGCGGTGCTCATCGGCTTGCCCTTGGCGGGGACTCTACAATGGAGCGGTCAAACTTTGCTGGATCGAGTTGGCCTGGCCCATGATGTCCAATCACATCTGATTTGGCTAGGCCTAGTTGGAGCGCCCGCAGCTATTGGCGGATTGATTGCGCTTTACTTTGCCGAACAGAAACGTGCTTCTGCTGCGGTGATCAGCGTCGCCTGGACATCCGCATTGACGATGATCGTTCTCTGGAACTACGCCGCTCCACAGGTCGCGAACTATCAAGTCAATCGGCGAGTTGGCGAAGCGATTCGGAAGTGGGCGGAGCAAGATAATGCTGCGATTTCGGAATTCGGATACTTTCCGCCGAGTTTGGCTTTCTATGTCAAGCAACGCATAGAAAGCTGCCCGGATCCAGGTGCGACGCAAATGTTTCTTGAGGAGCCTGGCCCCAAGTTGCTTATCACGACCTCTGACCAGTTCGATGTCATGAAAGGCTCGCTCCAAAGCGATGTCGAAGTGTTGGAGCGGGTTGATCGCTTCCCCGAGCGAGGACAGATCGTGATTCTACGGAAACCGAATCCGCACGTCGCGAGTCAGCAGGCCCCTAAACTCCGCTGACGTCACCGCAAGTTAGATTCCGCGTTCTGTTGCGATTAGCTGCTGCTGGTTTTTCCGGCCAACTCCATCACAGCATCAAACAACTCGTCGAGACGCTGCAAGCCGGGCTCGAGAGAATAGTTGTCGATTATGTACTGGCGTGCGTCAGAAGTCTTTGCAACGCATTGTTGATAATTGTTTGTCGCTTCACGAATTGCATCCGCGAGGGAGTTTGCATCGGCAGGTGGAACGAGGCGGCCACGTTGATTTGATGCACCGACCAGCTCGCGCGGTCCACTCGGGCAGTCCGAGGCGACGACGGGAGTCTCACACACCATCGCCTCCACCAGAGCATTTGGCATTCCTTCGTACAGCGACGGCAAACAGAATAGCTGCGCGTGTTTTACGAAGGGCAGCGGGTTGGCTTGATAGCCGGCGAATCGTACGTGTTCACCCAACTGATGTTCGGTGACAAATTGGCGACACTGCTCTTCCATCGGGCCGCTGCCGACGAGCCAAAGTCGGATCTGCGTTAGTCGGTCGGTGTTCACGAGCCGTTTGACCGCCTGCAACAGATGTACCTGTCCTTTCTCTTGACTCAACCGACCAACCGCAACGATCTCGAATCGATCCGGTTCGTACTTGTCGAATCGTTCGTCCGACAATTGATCAATCTGGTGAATGTCAAACAAGTTGGGACACGTCACGACCTGCGACGGGGGCAGGCCAAAGAACTTAATCAAACCCTCACGAACGCCTTCCGAAACGCCGACAACGCGGTCGGCGGACTGATACGCGCGACGAAGCAGAATGCGTTTACAGAGCGAGAATCGAGAGTGCAACAGTTGAAAGTCGCGACTTGGCTCGCCAACGGCCACCGAGATGCGAGGTATCGACTTGCCTCTCATTGCCAACGACGCCGTGAGCGTCATCTGCGACGCACGATCATAAACAAGATCGATTGCTTCGCGGTCGATCACGCGAGCGAGATCCCGGACCTGAGAAAGCAAGATACGACCGGGAAAGTTTACTCGTGGATAGGTCTTGTCGTCCCAATAACCGAAAACTGGGACGTCCGCGGGCACTTCGCTAGCCAACTCGCCCGTACGGTCGATGACGTACAAACACGGCGAGTATCTCGTGCGATCAAGGTGTGTCAAGATTCGCAGCACCTGCCGCTCGGCACCTCCGGCTCCCAGCGAGCCCAGCACAAAGAGAATCTTTCGTTTCGCCAAAGCGTCAAGTCTCACGCAGGATTGTTCTGGCCGAAGAAGTCCGAATGGGCGACGTCGTTATGAATTCGGCGGAAGTCCGGAGGCTAGAGAGCGATTGGAGTGAACCATTCGCCTGACGGTCGCATGTCCCTCTCGCCATATCCAAACCATATTCGTATACCTCTAGTCTGAGCCGAGTTTGCTGTACAATGTCGCCCGACCGATACCGAGCACTTTACAGGCTTGAGTTTTGTTGCCGTCGCATCGTTCCAGCACAAACTTAATGTGCCGTTCTTCGGCTTCCTTGAGTGTTATCATCTCGGGCCGAGCCACACTGGATGCGGTAATGCTGGGCAAGCCAAGATCGCCGACTTCCATCTCGTCTCCTTGACCGAGCACCACCGCTCGTTCCACGGCGTTCTTCAACTCGCGGACGTTGCCAGGCCAGCGGTAGTTACGGAGCGCCTGCATCGCATCCTTGGAGAGTCGTAGCGGCCCTCGGCCCATTTGGCTGCGAAACGACTCGACAAACATCGCGGCGAGTTCGATCACATCTTCCTCGCGATCTCGCAGTGGCGGCATCTTGATGTCAATAACACGCAGGCGGTAATAAAGATCTTCCCGAAACTGACGTTCCGCGATCATTGCCGGCAAATCGCGATGTGTCGCGGCAATCATTCGTACATCCACATTGATCTCTTCGGTGCCCCCGAGCCGCTGAAACGCATGGCCTTCGAGAACTCGCAATAACTTCGCCTGACAAGCGAGGCTCATTTCTCCAATTTCATCCAGAAAGAGGGTGCCCCGATGAGCCCGCTCGAACTGCCCGATGTATCGGCGGTCGGCGCCGGTAAATGCGCCGACTTCGTGACCAAATAGTTCGCTTTCCAAAAGTGATTCGCTGAACGCCGCACAGTTGACGGTCACGTAAGGTCCCGCACTGTATCGACTCATGTCGTGGATTGACCTCGCGACCAACTCCTTGCCTGTACCGCTTTCTCCCAGGATAAGTACCGTCGAACTGGCCGGACCAACACGGCCAATTTGCTCGACGACTTGTTTCATTGCCTTACTCGTTCCAACCAATTGATTTTGGCTAGACAAACGACGCCGCAACTCTGCGTTTGCTAATTCTAAGCGTTCTCGATGTTCGAGGTTTTCCAGTGCTAAACCCGCCTGGTGGGCAACGACAACAGAAAAGTCGAGATCGCTCCTCGAAAATGGACCTTGTCTTTCGGATCGATGACACTCGATCGCGCCGCGGCAAGTTTGCGGTCCTGGAATCGGGACTCCCAGCGCTAGGCCGACCGGTGCCGGCGAGTCGGTCACAGAATCGCTCACCGAACTGTCGGGATGATTGATCAAGATCGCCTTGCCTTTTTCTACGGCTAGACTTGCCAGCAGATGCTTCTCCTCCGTTTCGCCCCATCGTCCTGCACAACGCAGTCGCCCGTCTGCCGCGACTAGCCAGACGGAAACTGAATCTGCATCGACTCCGTCAACTAGGGCGTCGATTGCGGAGCGAATCAAGACTTCGATGTCGGAATGCTGATGCAACAGATTTGCCAAGCGGCACAAAACGGCGGAGTCGCGTACAATCCGCGACATCGACTCGCTGACGCTTTCCTCAACGAGCCCCCCTCGGTCTTCACAGTCGCTATGGCGTCCCATCATCGTAGTCGCGCGAAACACTGATGTTTGCACATCTGCCGGCTCTTGGGTGGAATCGCTATCGACAAATAAGATCAGACGATCGCCAATCCGTATAAGATCCCCCGACTCCAACAGACTCTGCTCGATAGGTTGCGAATTGACATGAGTACCATTCAAACTGTCACAATCTTCGATGTGCCAGCGGTCGCCACGCAGAGAAATACGCGAGTGCATACGACTCGCCTTGTCATCATCCAGTTGCAGATCGTTGGAGATGTGGCGACCGAGGGTGACGACACCGGGAACCGGATCGAGTCGCAACGTGGTGCCCGGCTTCGATCCGTTGAGTAAAACGAGCGAATACGCCATTGATGCGCACTCCCGATGTTTTCACCGTCACCGCTTGGACCGGCGCGCCATCCGGCCGGGCGATCACGACGTTATCGTATTGATTCAGGGCGCTTGCGACAAGTGGCGTGTATTGCTTTAGGGCGCGTCGGCCGTTTGCGTTACCGAAGCAGTGGAATTTGAAGATCCGTAAACGCCTATTGTAAAACAACTTTTAGCACCAAATTCAAAGTCCTTCCACGAAATGGCATGAGTAGTGCTAGGTGAGTATAGCGTTCGCGACTAAATCCCGACGAGCACTTTCGAGGAAGCAGTCCCCGCTTGGAAGAATTGATAATCTGCGGGGTGAAAAACAAATCAACAAGAACCACGGTTCGGCAACGCAGCAACCAAGCTCGTGTTCAGTTAGGTGGGCGGTGCTTGATCGATCGCCAAACGTGGTTATTCGACTTAGAAGTGAGAGCCGATGCCTGAGGCTTGAGGGGTGGTTGGTCCTGGGAAGAGCCAGCCACCCCTCTTTGTTTCTTGTCGGCAAATCGCATCCGCTGGGAAAGGGCAAACACTTTGCAAGGCGCCGGGCGCTGTTTCGACCTCGGGTTCTGTAGTTCGCTCACGGTGGTACTGGCGGTGAACACCTCTTGGGATTATCTTCCGCAACCGTAGCGCACTGGTCCGCCAGGACGTTACTCCAGAGTTCAGCCGGCGATGACGAAGTGTATGTACGCCATGGCACAAGATGATCCAAATCCGTTACGTCGTCCCGTAGCGAATCGCTTGCCTCTAAATATCGCACATCGTGGCGCTCGCGCATTTGCGCCAGAAAACACACTGCCGGCTGTCGAGAAAGCGCAATCGTTGGGATGCGAGATGGTAGAACTGGATGTTCAGCTATCCAAAGACGGAGTCCCGGTCGTCCATCATGACGATCAACTGACGCGCTGTACTGACGTCCGACAAAGGCACCCTGGAAGAACCAGCTATTTCGTCTCTGATTTTGCTTGGGACGAGTTGCGGCAACTAGACGCAGGAAGCTGGTATGTCGACCAGCTATCACTTCGACATGATTTGCGGGACACCTTCTTGCAAAGCCTTACAGACGCCGAGACGGACCAATTCGTTCATGCGAGAGAACGCGACTTCTTCGCTTCTGGGGAAGTACATGTACCGTCGTTGCAGCAGATCCTGAACTTAGTCTCTTCATCCAAAATGCTGGTGAACATCGAACTCAAGAATTTGCCTCGCCTTTATCCAGAGTTAGCCACAGTGGTCGTGAACCTCGTAGAAGCGGAGGGACTGGAGGAGCGAGTCTTGATTTCTTCGTTCGACCATGAACTGTTGAAAGTAGTCCGACAGCGATCTCGCAACATTGCAACTGGTGTTTTGACGCACAGTCGTCTCGCCTGTACGCCCGAGTATCTGAAGTTGCTCGATGCCGATGCGTACCATCCCGGATGCAACGGTGAGTTCGATTCGTTGGGGTTTGGCTCGATCAGCGGTGAGCTCGATTCCCGTGGTATCGCGGAACTTCGTGTCTGCGGCTACGGTGTCAATGTGTGGGTGTGCAATGACAAGGAGCAGATGCGGAAGCTTGTTGCTGCTGGCGTGACGGGCATCTTTTCCGATTTTCCAAATCGGGTCAACGATGTGCTTCGAGAATTACAATCATGACGGACTCCGCTCGGTCAACTTGGAAGCGCCAGCTGCTAAGGGGCCAGTAGCAAGCGACTGGGAGCTTCCAGATAGCTGATAACCTCGTTCAGGAACCTTGCTGCGGCTCCGCCATCAACCAGCCGATGATCGTACGACAGGCTGAGCGGCATCATCAAACGAATCTTCACCTCATCTTTAATGACGACGGGCATCTTTCGGGAGCGACCGACAAGCAGGATAGCGACTTCCGGCACATTAATGATCGGGGTGGAATAGGTGCCACCGATTGCTCCCAAGTTGCTAATTGTAAATGTACCCCCGCGAAGGTCATCAACAGTAAACTCGCCGGTGCGAACCTTCTCAGCCATGGTCGCCAGGCTACGAGCGATATCCGGGATCGACATCTTATCGGCGTCGCGAAGCGCGGGCACAACCAGTCCGCGTTCCGTATCCACGGCGATACCCACATTGACGTACTCTTTATAAATTACGTGATCCGCTTCCACGTCAATCGACGCGTTAATTGTGGGGTGATCCTTCAAAGCCATTGCTACTGACTTAATCAGGAATGGCATGGTGGTTAGCTTAATACCCTTGGCCGCGTAGTCCGCTTTGCTCGACTGGCGGATCTGCTCCAGGTCAGAGACATCAGCGTCGTCGAAGTTCGTCACTCGTGGCACCGCGGTCCAAGACTCGTACATCTTATTAGCGATTGTGCGACGAATCTTTGGCATCTTCTCAATTCGAATCGGTCCCCAAGCATCACTTTCGCTACTGCCGGTCTTCGCAGATTTTTTGGTGGAACGGGCGACCACCGAAGCCTCGCGAACAACGCTTAACACGTCGTCGCGCGTAATACGTCCGTTTGCTCCGGTTCCAACGACGCCCGTTAGGTCGACTCCCACTTCACGCGCAAATCGACGAATTGCAGGTCCCGCCGCCACATCGCCCAGGTCCGCGGATACGGAGGAAACAACTGCGGGCTCGGGTGTTGAAGGTGGAATCGGGCGGGCCGGCGGAGCAGGCTGCTTCTTCTGCACGTGTGGTGGCGATTCTTGCTGCTGTGGTGGCGCACTGGGAAGGTCAGGCCGAGTCGCATTCACCTCCGGCGATTTGGTGGGCGGCGGCGTAGGTGCAACCTGCTTTGGAGCAGAAGCAGAGGCGGCTTCCGCTTCGATGCTAATCATAATTGCACCGATCTTGATAGTATCACCGGAGCTAACATGCACCTTCTTGACCGTACCTGCGTGCGTACTCGGAACCTCAACAGTGGCCTTGTCAGTCTCTAACTCAACGATGCCTTGGTCTTTGGTGATCACGTCACCCTCATTGACCAATACTTCGAGCACGTCACCAGATTCAATGCCATCGCCAAGGGAAGGCAGTTTTATGTCAATCATTGGATTTCGACTTACGCATAGAGTGGATTGGCTTTGTCGGGATCTACACCAAGATCAGCGATCGCTTGAGCAACAAGATTTGCGTCAACCCTACCTTGTTTCAATAACTGGGAAAGTGTGGCAATCACGATGAATTCGGCATCGACTTCGAAGTGTCGTCGCAAGGCTTCGCGCGTCTCGCTACGTCCCATACCATCAGTTCCGAGTACGAGGTAGTCGCCCGGCACCCACGGCGCTATTTGCTCGGACACCGCCCGCACGTAATCGGACGCGGCGACAAAGGGACCATTGTGATCTGCCAAGACTTGCTCGACATAAGATTGACGCGGTGGCTCCGTCGGATGAAGCATATTCCAACGGCGACACGACTCGGCTTCACGAGCAAGCTGCGTGTAACTCGTAACGCTCCAAACGTCGCTGGAAATCGAGTACCTATCGGCCAGGATCCGTTGTGCATCTAAGGTCGATCGCAAGATTGCACCGCTGCCGAACAGCTGGACCCGGTGAACTTCTCGTTTTGCATCCACCGACGAGAACTTATACATTCCTTTGATAATGCCTTCTTCAACACCATCGGGCATCGCGGGCATCTCGTAATTCTCGTTTTCGACGGTGAGATAGTAGATCGCCGTTTCACCGTCTTCATACAATCGCTTGAGGCCCTCAAAAACAATGACCGCCGTTTCGTAATGGAACGCAGCGTCGTAAGCACGAACCGTCGGATAGGCGATTGCATTTAGCAGGCTGTGTCCATCTTGATGCTGAAGACCTTCGCCATTGAGCGTTGTTCGCCCCGCGGTGCCACCAATCATAAAACCCTTGGCTCCGCAATCTGCCGCCGCCCAGATTGAATCGCCGATCCGTTGAAAGCCAAACATCGAGTAGTAAACGAAGAACGGAATCATGTTGATGCCGTGCTGTACATAGGCCGTTCCAGCAGCAACAAACGACGACATCGAACCTGCCTCGGTGATTCCTTCTTCGAGGATCTGTCCGTCCTGGGCTTCCTTGTACCAAAACAGGTTATCGGCATCGACGGGTTCGTAGAGCTGACCGGCGTGGGCGTAAATACCGATCTGGCGGAACATACCTTCCATGCCAAAGGTGCGTGACTCGTCGGGTACAATCGGGACAATTTGCCTTCCAATCTTCTTGTCCTTGCACAACCGTTCGAGCAACCTCACGAACCCCATGGTTGTCGAGATGCTTTTGCCGTTATCTCGGTCTATCAATTTGCGATATTCTTCCAGTCGCGGCACTTTCATGGGGGGGGCCGTCGTGGGACGAGTCGGCACATAGCCACCGAGTGCTTCACGCCGCTTTCGCAAATACTTCATTTCAACGCTATCAGTAGCGGGTTTGTAAAAAGGCGCTTTGGCGACGTCTTCATCCGAAATCGGGATTCCAAACCGACTACGGAATTCGAGAAGTTCTTCTTCATTCAACTTCTTTTGGCCGTGAGCGATATTGCGCCCTTCACCGGCCTCGCCAAGTCCATAGCCTTTGATTGTCTTTGCCAGAATTACTGTGGGTTGGCCTGTTCGCTCGACTGCTGCCTTATACGCAGCATAAACCTTTTCGGGGTCGTGGCCGCCGCGGCGCATACGCTCGATCTTGTCGTCGGAATAGCCTTCTACCATCTTGGTCAGCTCGGGGTATTTGCCAAAGAAGTCGGCGCGGATTTCGGAACCCGGCATCATCGTGT
This sequence comes from Planctomycetaceae bacterium, assembly GCA_020638995.1. Lineage (GTDB taxonomy): Bacteria > Planctomycetota > Planctomycetia > Pirellulales > Pirellulaceae. Next base: position 47,383 of record JACKHM010000004.1, on the reverse strand, counting down.
ACTTTTGGTACTGACCGTCGACGACTTCTTCCATCCGCCTGGCGAGAATGCCTTGCTTGTCTTCGGCGAGCAATGGATCCCAGTCATCCCCCCAGATCACTTTAATCACGTTCCAGCCAGCACCGCGGAACAGGCCTTCCAACTCTTGAATGATCTTTCCATTTCCACGAACCGGCCCATCCAGCCGCTGTAGATTGCAATTGATCACGAAGATCAAGTTATCGAGCTTTTCGCGACCGGCCAGCGTGATGGCCCCCAGCGTCTCAGGTTCATCGCACTCGCCATCCCCCAGAAAAGCCCACACATGCTGGTTAGTCGTGTCCTTCAAACCGCGATCACGGAGATACTCGTTGAACCTTGCCTGATAGATCGCCATCAAGGGGCCAAGGCCCATGGAAACGGTTGGGAACTCCCAAAAGTTCGGCATTAACCAAGGATGCGGATACGATGACAAGCCTTGATCGGGCTGCAACTCGCGACGAAAGTTTGTCAGATTTTCTTCGGTCAAGCGACCCTCGAGGTAGGCGCGAGAGTACATCCCTGGCGAAGCGTGTCCCTGGAAGTAAATCTGGTCGCCATCGTAACCGCTTTCGCCTCGACCGCGGAAAAAATGGTTAAATCCGACTTCATACAGGGTCGCCGCGGACGCAAATGTCGAAATATGCCCACCCAGCCCATCCGATTGCCGATTCGCTCGAACGACCATGGCCATTGCATTCCAGCGAATGATACTTTTGATTCGGCGCTCGATCTCGCGGTTGCCAGGATAAGGCGGCTGCTTGTCAACAGGAATGGAGTTGATGTACGACGTGTTGAGCGCAGCTGGTCGATCAACGCCCGCCCGTCGTGCTTTTCGTTCTAGAACCGAAAGCAAGTAGTTAACGCGTTCTGGACCGCGGCTGTTCAGCACGTACTCGATCGACTCCAGCCACTCCTGTGTCTCTGCCGGATCGACATCTTCGATGTGCTCCACCAACGGGTCGCGGTGCTTGATCTCCTCTTGAGCTTCGGTGTTCACTTCCGACATATCGTTACCTCGCTCGGGAACTGCGTGCTAAGAGACTCTTCGACTGGACTGGCGGCAAGCCAGAAACATCGACGGGACTGCATATGGATCGCCACCTGCGTCCATTCAGGAGAGGAGTTGCACGAATCGTGCAAGACCTTATTGTTCTCGCGTCACCAAGATCCGTAAAGGGTAGGTAAAGACGCCGCAGCAAACCCCGAAAATCCTTATCCTCATCAACCTTAACGTCTAGGTCGAATCGGAGGGAGCTACCTATTCCGCTTTGGTTTGTAAATCTCGGTGGCCGTACCAAAAAACACTTCGCCAGCGTTCATCAAAGTTTCGCTGAGTGTTGGATGAGGATGCACTGTCTCGGTCAAATCGTGAACCTCGCATCCCATTTCAATGGCAAGTACCGCCTCGCTGATCAATTCACCGGCTCCAGGTCCCACCATACCGCATCCAAGAACCCGATCAGTGTCCGGATCAATCAACCACTTGGTCAGGCCTTCTGTTCGTCCTAATGCTTGTGCTCGCCCGCTGGCAGCCCAAGGGTAAACAGATGCTTCGTAGACACGTCCCTCACGCTTCGCTTGCTCCTCAGTCAATCCTGCCCAGGCAATTTCCGGATCAGTGAAGACAACTGCCGGGATGGCAAGCTTGTCGAATTGCGCTGGCTTTCCAAGGATGACCTCGACGGCAACCTTGGCTTCGTGAGTAGCTTTGTGAGCCAACATCGGTTCGCCGGCGACATCTCCGATTGCGAAGATGTTGGGGTCCACAGTTCGTTGCTGAGCGTCACACTCGACGAATCCATTTTTTCTGACGACAACATTGGTATTCTCCAGTCCAATCCCACCGCTATTGGGGCGACGACCGACCGAAACAAGAACGCGCGAGTACCGCTCGACGCCATACTTTGCGGGACCTTCGAAGGTGACTTCGATCGTGTTGCCACTTTCGGCGACAGAGCCGACCTTCGTGTCCAGGAAGATTCGTTCTTCGAACAACTTTTGCAATCGTTTCTGAAGCGGCTTCACCAAGTCACGGTCAGCGCCTGGCAGTAAGTTGCTCGTCAATTCGACCACACTTACCTTCGTGCCAAGATGAGCGTAGACCGTGCCCATCTCGAGCCCGATGTATCCTCCGCCGACAACGAGCAGACTCTCGGGAATATCCGCCAATTCCAGAGCACCGGTGGAATCCATCACGCGAGGCGATCCGATCTCAAAAGCCGGCGGCATCGCCGGCGTCGACCCGCTCGCCAGAATCATGTTGTCGAAGGTAACTATGCCGTCTTCGGGAATCGAAGCATGATCGCCTTCGAGTCGTAAAGTCGTCGAATTCTCGAACGAAGCACGCGCATGAATGACATTGACTTTGCGACGCTTTGCCAGTTGCTGCAAGCCGCTAGAGAGCGTACTAATCACTTTCTCTTTGCGAGCGCGGACTTTGTCGATGTCAATCGTCGGCGATTGATACTCCACGCCCCAGCCGGACGTCAACTCTTCAACTTCGTCAATCACTTTCGCAACGTGCAGCAAGGCCTTCGAGGGAATACATCCGCGAAGGAGACAGGTTCCACCGAGCCTGGACTCGGCTTCGATCAGTGTGACTTCGAGCCCCTCGTCAGCAGCCAAAAACGCTGCGGCATATCCTCCCGGTCCGCCCCCTAAGACAGCAAGTTGTGTGTGCATCCTGACTCGACGTTCCGTGATTCGATGATTCGTATTTCGATCGTATAGTGACGGAACTCAACGAGGATCGCCCAGCCACTCGAACAATATGTCTCTGTCCTTATACTCAACAAGCCCGCACGGGGCAGGCTTGTGAAGTGAATCTTGGATGCGACAACGATCAACTAGCGCGACATAAATTCGATAACGGTGTTGACGTTGTCCTTGCCGACGAAGCTAATGTCGCTCGGGCCTGGCATCCCTTGGACGGTCGCCCGAAGTGTCTCGCCGTCAAACGTCACCCAATCGGTCGGCTGCGTCTCAACTTCAGCAATGGTCCGCTGGTACAAATGCTGGATCTTTTCTTTGGCTTTAACGGTAATCACGTCGCCAGGGCGAAGCATGTAGGACGGGCTAGTCACCTTAACGCCGTTAACAGCAAAGTGGCCGTGCGTAATTCCCTGACGTGCCTGTGGTCGCGTCTTCGTCAATCCACAACGACGTATGACATTGTCCAGTCGTCGTTCACACAACAGCAAGAGCTGTTCACCAGTATTCCCCTTTTTGTGCGCGACGTTGTCGAAGTATCGGCGTAGTTGGCGTTCCCCCAAACCGTAGTAATGCTTGATTTTCTGCTTTTCTTTAAGCGCCAAGCCATAGTTCGATGGGCGTCGACCGCGAGTGTGCATACCCGGTGGATTGTCACGCCGCTCGGACGCCTTCACTACGCCAGCACTTTCATAAATCAGAGTGCCTAATCGTCGATTGATCCTTGCTTTAGGGCCAGTGTACCGAGCCATCGAGTCTATTCTCCGTCGAACCTCTGAATTCAAATGAGGGCATGCTATCCGGCAAATGCCAAGCCTCACATGATTGCGGAATCGGTTTGGTCTTACAAGGGGGTTCGCTGGGTAACGGGGGTGAAGTGTCGACAATTAAAGTCGCCACATCAACAGCGTGAGCGCCGTGACGGCCATCAATATAGCCAATGGACCCCCGCATCGGAGGTAATCCAGCGGTCTGTAGCCTCCTGGTCCCATCACCATCAGATTTGTCTGATACCCGACGGGTGTCGCAAACGACAAGGAAGCTGCCAGCGTGATGCCGAGAATGATTGGTCGGGGATCAATCCCACCAACTTCAGCGACAGCGAGACCTAGAGGTAGTAACATCGCAGCAACCGCGTTATTGCTGACCAACTCGGTCATGACAATTCCAACGACGTAGAGTACGGCAAGCAACAGGTAAGGGTTGTGGCCGACGGCCTCAACGATCCCTTTCGCGACCATCTCGGCGGCTCCACTGCGTTCCAACGACAGACCTAAGCCCAGCGCGGCTGCGATGGTTACGAGAACTCGAATATCGAGAGCGTTACGAGCTTCCGAAACCCGCAAGCAATTTGTCAGAATCATGACGACCGCAATCGCCAGCGATGCAACCGCCGGCGACGCGAGACTTGCGGGTAGGAGGTCTGGAATTGCACCTAGGACTAACCAAACAATCAGCACAAGCACCAAGATGCCAGCCAACCTCGCTTTATCGTGCCGCCGAGAAGTGTCTCCTTCGACACTGCTAACCAAGTAAAAGTCGCGGCTATTGCGATAGGCACTTACAAAGTCGTCGCGAGTCTGCAACAAAAGAGTATCGCCGGGCTCAAGGGGAATACTGCCGATCTTATTGGTCAGCCGAACACCATTGCGGTGGATGGCAACAACCGCCGCGTTATACAAGCGGCGAAAGTTCGCTTCACGAACCGTGTTCCCGATCAGTGGCGAGGTTCTGGAAAGTACAACTTCCGTCAGTCGTCGACGAGTTCGCGTCTCCGGATGAATCTCGTACGTGATATCAGCGGCTGGTACCAATCCCGGGATTTTTTCCAGGTCGACAATCGTGCTAACTACGCCCGTAAAGATCAGCCGGTCACCAGAGTGAATAATGTCCTGTGGGCTAACCGGGGTTAATGTATCGCCGTCTCGATCGATCTCAATCAAAAACAATCCTGGCAGGTGTCGCAGTCCCGCACTTTCAACGTCCTCGCCGATCAGAGGACAGGTTGGCAAAACCTGCATCTCCACGAGATACTCCCGCCGATGCTCACCAAGTTGCTCGATAAGGTCCGTGCGATTAGGCAGCAGTTTCGGGGCAATAAATAACATGAACGCAGCACCAACTAAGGCGCAGGGGAGCCCGATGCTCCCGATTTCAAATAGGTCCATGGGGCGTGTGCGATCAATGAATTCGCGCTGTGCCGCTCGTGCGCTATCCGGTTCCGAGGATGCTTCGCCCGTTGAGAATCGCTCGTCAAACTGAACGATGCGTCTTTCCTGCTCTGCCTTCAGAATTCCGTTGGCTATAAGTGTCGTGCTCGTTCCGATTAACGTGCAAACTCCACCGAGTATTGTTAGATAGCTAACCGGTAGGAGCATTCGCGACGGCGAAATACGTTTGCGGCGACACCAATCGACAAGCACGGGCGCCGCCATAGCCACGAGCGCTGTGTTCAGCATGAACGCAGACGTTGCGATCAGGGCTGGCGCCATTCGTAACAGCGCTCCTCGCTCCGTTTCCACGCCTCCGAGAATCTTCTTCCCAACCCAGTCCAATACGCCCGCGGAGCGAAGCCCGGCTGCAACCACGAGCAGCCCCGCGATTGTTAGCAGCGCAGGATTTGCGAAGCCACGAAACGCGTCTTCCGGCGTTATGACTCCTGCAATCGCAACGACAATCAGAGCGGCCAGGAACAAAAGGTCCGTCGGCGCTCCGCGGCGCAGCTGCAGCGTTAGGAAGACAACGACTATGGCGGCAATGGCGAGCCAACGGTGGCACTCGACTGGCAACATCGACAAGATCCACGTCTGGCTAGCGGAGCCAGAGGAGTTTCGGGGGCGTGAAGTTCTCCATCATAATCGTCGCGATACGAATACGTCATTAACATTACAACAATAGTAATGTATGAGTGTTTCGGTGAGCTGTCATAAACGCTTCCTGCGACATTTTCGCAAATCTCGACCCTGATTTCCTGGTCATACAATATCAACCATCTCAGCGAATGTTTCCTCGTCATGCGTCAATTACCTAATGGCCCTAAACAGCAGACTCCGATAGCTACTCGTGTGACAGGCGGTCTTGCTCCGAAAAACCACCGCCCGGTCTCCATCACGCTTTGTGTTTGCTCCCCGAACGGCGATGAGCATCTGCGTGAAACGCGTCCAGAACAGCGGATGGTGAGGAAGCCATCGCGACCTTATTTCACAGGAGGAAAGTCTAAGATGAGTCGCCCCTGTTTTGCCCTCTCGGTAATGTTGTGTTGTATGGGTGCTCCTTTGTTGATTATTGGAAAGGCCCAAGCTAGAGATCCGATCGTTTCTCCGGGGCACGACCCCGGTGAATGTATCTTGTGTCCATTAGCCTACGCTCCGTACGATGTGTGTGGCGGCTACAGCGATTACGACTACAACCAGTATTGGAACGCTCCGCCAGCCGAATCCGACGCAACTCCAGCTGAAGAGTCTGCTCCCGAACTTGCCGGTCCCCAGCTGAACGAGGTTGAATCGCTTCCGAGTGTCGCGTCCGACGACGCCTGGGATGCGGACTACGAGGACTACTATGCGGACTACGTCTTCGGCACCGCAGAAGAAGAGATAATTGATCGTGGGCTGGCCGAGACGGAACAATCGTCCGAAGTTCAAGTTGACCCCGAGCCGCTGGCGTCCACAACTCTAGAAGAGCCGCAATCCGATGCTGCCTTTGAGTTGTATGACGAGTTTGGATGGTACTCCGACGAAGCGGATCTGACGGATGACGTGTTTGACTCATACGACGAGTACGAGCCAATCGTAACCTCTGAACCAGAAGCTAGTCCAGAAGACGAACCATCCGCTGACTACGAGTCTTATGAAGAAGAGTGGTTCTACTACGGTGAAGAGTCGACTTTTGACGCGTCCAACACCGAACTCTCCGACACTGGCGAAGCAAACGAGTCTCGCTCGGAGCCTACCGACGAACTAGAGCTTGACGCGTCGAACGATCACGAAACCATTGAACCCAACTGGGGAGATGAGGAGGCGTGGTATAACGAGGAGTACGGTTACGATGCGGTTGAAGACGAAGAGGGAGTCTCCGAGGTCAACGCGAACGACGACGCAATTGAACTCGCAGAAACGGGCTACGACAAAGCCTATGACGAAGCGATGGATCTAGAAGTCGCCGAGCCCGTCGCCGATAGTTCGACGAACGATGTCGAATACGAGTCGTTCTACGATGCTTACGATGACTTGTATAACTTCGAGTCGACTTCGTACGAGGCACCGAAATCGGAACTCGAAGACCGTGTTCTCGATCCGGTAGCAGGTGAGAACGAACCGAACGATGCCGTAACAAATCCGGCGTGGCTACAGAAACTCGTTGACCGAATGCTGAGCCCGGTCTGGACCGTAACGGGCGATGCCGCAGAGGCGTTAACTGCGTCGTATTCGGCGGCCTACGCGGACGAGTGTGCTCAGGAATGGGACTGCGAAGCAGACTATTGGGCGAGGCCGCAGACGGGAAAACCATCTGTCGCGCTGAGCGCCGCGGATACACTTGACGGAATGGCGGTGCTCCTACAGAACGCTGCGAGTGCCCTACGCGGGCTGGCGAACGGCAGTGTCGCAGACACCGCGCGGGCTACTTCAGACGAATCGACTCGCTAAAGTTCCTAATTAGGGTGTCACTTGTACACCCAAACTACTTCTTCCTACGGGCGTCGAGTACTCCCCTGAGACCTCGACGCCCGTGTTGTTGGTAACGCCGCCCGCAGCGGATCCGGATCTCGTAACAACACGCCCGCGCCTCAGCCACAAAATCCGTCTTTTTCGGTAGCGTTTGCCCAAACGCCTGCATAGAATGGAGAAACTCGGCGAATGAACTGCGCCGACTACAATTTTTGGGCAAGGCAGGGTTCTGTCTTTTGGAACGGAGAGAGCCCTTTTTAGAGTCACCTCAGTGGTGGGAGTGTTCACTATGTCCAAACGCAGTAACTTCTTGCTTGCGTTTACACCCGTTTTGGCCCTTGCTGTGACGATGTCGTCGTTGCCTGGCCGGTCGCAGGTCTTCGCTGCCGAATCTCGGCTGGCAACCTTCGATTCTTCTACTGGCGAAAAGTATTTCGCTCTCAGTCTCAAGCCGGACAATCTCGGACCACCGGCAGCGGCGAATGATGTCGTTGTGTTGTTCGATACGTCTGCCAGCCAAACCGGCATGTACCGCGACGACGCACTCGCAGCGCTCGAAGCGATCGTTGCCACGCTCGGTCCAAATGATCGAGTAAAGCTGATTGCGGTAGACTTGAATGCAATTCCACTGACCGCTGGTTTTGTCGCGCCCAACAGCGCCGAGATGCAGCAAGCTCTCCGAAAGTTGGACCTACGAGCGCCACTTGGGTCGACCGACATGGTCGCTGCTCTCCAAGGTGCCATCGGAAGCTATGGTCCCACCAACACGAATCCCCGCTCGGTAGTCTACATCGGGGATGGAGTTAGCCGCGCGAATGTGATCGAGAGCAAAGAGTTCGAGGCGGTCGTCACCGACTTGGTTGCCGGTCGCATTTCGGTCTCAAGTCTGGCGATTGGTCCGAGCCGTGATGGACGCATTCTGGCTACGTTGGCGAACCACACTGGCGGCATGTTGTACCTGGACTCGGATCAGAACTCCGGACAAGATGCTGGCGTCGCCATGGCCCACGCCGCTCGCGGCACCGTCATGTGGCCGGTCGCGTCCAACTTGTCAACTTCGGTCCGTGAATATTTCCCAAAGCAAATGCCACCCCTGCGAGCAGATCGTGACTCGATCCTTGTGGGAATGCTTGACCGCGTTGATTCACAGGAGCTAACCGTTTCCGTTGATGTTAACGGCAAGACAATTAATCAAACTTGGAAGTTAACGCCGGAGACGTCCAGCCCCGATTTTGGATTTCTGCCGCGACTTGTCGATAACGCGAGAGCGGATGCAGGTCTTCACCTGCCGACGGTGGGTTCGGCTGGCTTGCGTGAAGCTGCAGCTGTAATGACAAATAATGCCGAAGAGTTGGCCGAATTGGGTAGTCACGCTCTGCGCACCGGTGATATTGACAGTGCGCGCAGCGCGGCGAGTGCCGCAGTGGCTCGTGACCCCGGCAATCCCCATGCGGTTGCTGTTCTCGATGCGGCCGAGAGACTCGCAGAAACCGAAGGCGGAGAAGAATCGCTGAGCCTGATCAATCTTCAGAGCGATGGCTCGGTCGGTGCGAGCGATTTGCTGCGTGAGTTTGAGGGTGAGTCAGGTGCGTTCCTGGATAAAGTCGAAACTGAAAAGCGAGTTCAGTCGGAAGCAATTCAAGCGGAAGTCGAGACTGGCTTGGGACAAGCTCGACAAAAAATGTCGAGCAATCCCGAAACGGCGGTCCAGGCGTTGAAGGTACTACTTGAGCGTGTCGACACGGAGCCGGATTTAGGTGCGGAAGTTCGTTCGCAACTTTCGGCTCGCATTCAGTCCGCGATTCGCGAGGCCGGTCGAATTGGCATCGAAGTTGAAAATCGTCGTGCTCATGCCGAAGAAAATGCAGCAGCAGCCGTCGAAGCAGAACGACTCATCGCAGAAACAGCTCGGAAGCGTCAAAAGATTAAACAACTTCTCGATCGATTCAATGCGTTACTCGACGAGGGCAACTATTACTCAGCCGAGCGAGATATCGCTGACCAAGTGCAACAGTTGGAGCCAGGTCTTGCGACAGGGCGCGTCGCGTTGTGGAATGCCCGCAACTTGAAAAACTTCAATGGACTTTCACGCATCCGTGATTTGAAGCACCGCAATTTTGTTGACGCGATGTATCAAATCGAGCGGTCCGCAGATCCGTTCCCTGATGAACCACCAATTGTCTATCCCGATTCGTCCGTCTGGGAGCAATTGACACTCCGCCGCAAGAAGTACGCATCGGTTGACTTGGCAGGCAAGTCTGGTTCTTCGGAGACTCGAATTCTTCAAGCGCTTGACCACGAAACGACGTTTGACTATCTCGACCAGCCATTGAAAGACGTGATCGACGACATCGCATTCAATCACAACATCCCGATCTTTATCGATACGAAAGCCCTCGAAGATTTTGGGATTGATACCGGAACGCCTATCACTCGATCGCTCAAGGGAATTAGCCTTCGCTCGGCATTACGCTTGATGCTTAACGAACTGGAACTCACGTACATCATCAAAGATGAAGTGCTGCAAATTACGACGCCTGAGCAAGCGGAAGCCCAGCTGATTACGAAAGTCTACCCAGTTGGCGATCTCGTCATCCCGGTCATTTCAGGCGGTGGCCAATTTGGCGTCGGCGGTGGCGGTGGCTTTGGCGGCGGCGGCGGTGGCGGCGGCGGCTTTGGTGGCGGTGGCGGCGGCTTTGGTGGCGGTGGCGGCGGCTTTGGCGGTGGTGGCGGCGGTTTCGGCGGCGGTGGTGGCGGTGGCTTCTTCGCGGTGGAAGACGAATTGTCGCTCGGCGGTAGCAGTGCAAAGCAACCCACACCCCCGCAACAACCTCTTGCAATGCCAAGCAACAAGGTTTTCTCGATCGCCCGTCCCATCACTTTGGAACGCAAAAACGGCGATTCGCTGTACGATGCCTGGAACGCGCACTTCGAGGCGCACCGAACTGATTCTGTCGCGGAACGTGTGGAGCACGCCCGACAAGTACGTGAGACCGTGCGACAACTGCAAGCTTCGGCAAAAAGCCGCTTGAATGCCGGGGACGAAAAGGGAGCCAATGCAAAGCTCCAGGAGATTGTCGTCCTCACCCAAGCGGCTACCCGTGCGGGTTCACCCCAGCCGTGGATGTACGAGGCGATGTCGATCGCTATGCTCGCCAGCGGTGCACCCGTCGAGGAAGTTGAACGTGCGCTGATGTCGGCGGTCGACTTTAGTAGCAATGACGATGAAATCTTGCATGTTGCGGCATATATGTCACGAATTGGTCTCGAATCTCGAGCTCTTAAACTCTATCGCGAGATTGCTTCGGTCAATCCAATGCGACCAGAGCCGTTTATTAAGGGCTTGAATTTGGCTGAAGAACTGAATGACGATGAGGGACTTCGTTGGGCGAGCATCGGCATCCTGAGTCAGGCTTGGGAGCAAGAGCACCGGGAGATCGAGCAGCGTGCGAGCCGAATTGCCAAGTCGCTGTTTGAAAAGTTGCAAAAAGAGGGGCGAACAAACGAAGCCGAGCAGTACCTGGCCAAACTCAATGATGCGGTTACCCGTGACTGTGTCGTGAAGGTTACTTGGACCGGTGATGCCGATGTTGACTTGATGGTCGAAGAACCCTCCGCAACTGTCTGCTCTGGGCGTAATCCTCGCACGACGGCAGGGGGTGTCTTGTTGGGAGATTCCTACGCACACAGCGGCAGTCAGCCACTAGACGGATACTCCGAATTCTATGTGTGTCCGAAAGGGTTTACGGGGCAGTATCGCCTATTTCTGAAGACTGTCTGGGGACAAGTCACCGCAGGGAAAGTGACCGTTGAGATCTGGACGAACTACGGGACTCCCGAACAAACTTACGGCAAGCAACAGATTCCGCTTGGCGAGAGGGATGCCATCGTTAACTTCGATGTTAAAGAAGGCCGGCGAGTCGAGCCGCTCGAAGAAGAGAAGATTGCGACGATTGACAAGGGACGCCTTGAAGTTGGCCGTGCGATCTTGGCACAACAACTCGGAGCCGCCGCGGATTCAAGCAGCCTCCGCGATTATGCGTTGGCACTCCGAAGCGGTCTTACTGATGGTCGTATCGACCCTCGCGTCTTTGGACGTCGCGGCGCTGTTGGATTCCGGCCCCAGATCACGGCATTTCCGGAAGGAAATCAGATGAACGCGATGGCGATCATTGACGCCAGCCGCCGTTACGTCCGATTTACGCTTCTTGGCTCGGCGCCGATTGCATCCGGCATCACTAACGTCGATACGTTCAACTTTGTATCGGGACAAGGTGGAAACCAAAATCTTGGCGGTGGCGGCGGCGGTTTCGGTGGTGGTGGCGGCGGTCTCGGCGGCATCTAGAATTGTGCAACTTGCTGCGATGCGTCTTAAATCGATGTCTTAATCGAACGGTCCCTTGGGTGACGAGGAACTCGCGTGCATCTGCAGGTGATCGATATCCAGTTCGCCTGTAGCTCCGTACAGCCCTGCGCCGATCATGATGATTTGTGTTTCGCGCGGCACTAGAAAGCAAGTGCTGTACTCCGACCAGGGTGTGCTGCCCTGCCAAGGTCCGAGTCTCGCCTCGCCGATTTCTCTCCTTTGCCTATCAAAGAAGTAGACATTTATGCCTGCAAACGAATCGTCATGGATCGTGATGTCGTTCGTACGAACCATGACGGACACCTCAAGGGACTTGAACCGCTGACCATCCAATCCGGTGTTTTGCACGACCTGCGCGGCACGTCCGACCGTGTCGTTCGTAAGACGCAGGAAATTCTCGCCATGCGGGCTATTCGAGTCACTAATGATCTCGGCCTGCCGCAAGTAGTACCAATTCGCCGGAACGCTATCTTTTGCAAACAGCTCGAAGCTGCCATTGGCCAAGACGGGAGACCCATCATCCTGCTTTTCCGTGCGCACTTCCTCGGCGAATCCGGTCATGGGGACAAAGAACGTCGATTCAAGAAATTGCCGTTCGAGTTGACCCGACCGCTTCGTGACAAGGCACAACGATTGCTGGTATCTTTTTCCCAACGGAATCAGCATCCTGCCGCCTTCTTTCAGTTGCTCGACTAGCGGTTGTGGAATCTCTTCCGGTGAACAGGTGACAATAATCTTGTCGAAGGGTGCGTGTTCGGGCCAGCCTTTGAAACCATCGCCAACTTGCACATGGACATTTTTATAACCGAGTCGTTGCAGCCGTTCGTCCGCTTGGCGTCCGAGATCTTCAATGATCTCGATCGAGTAGACTTCTTTGACCAACGGACTCAAGATTGCGGCTTGATACCCGCTGCCCGTTCCAATTTCTAACACTCGGTCGTTCGGCTGAGGATCGAGTTGCTCAGTCATAAATGCGACAACGTAGGGTGGTGAAATCGTGACGCCCCCGCCGATTGGCAAAGTCATATCGACATAAGCGTTATGCCGAAGCTCCTCCGGCACGAACAAGTGTCTTGGCGTGGTAGCGACGGACTGAAGAACTCGCGGGTCTTTGACGCCCTCGGCGATCAACTGCACCAACTCGTGCCGTGCCTTCACCCACGGATCAGCTGTTTCCCCAAACAGCGAGGTCGTCACCAGGACGGAAACGGATACGGCGCAAAACGCCACGAACGCACCGCAGCGTATGGAGCGATTTGTAGAAATCACGATGACGGACTCCAAGCATTGTGGACGGCGATTGTCCTGCAATTGTACGCCACAGTTGGGCTGGAAGAACGCCAGCCTAGCGCGGTCGTATCGATAATGAGTGATTGACGGCTGCTATTGCCGCACCAAACCCGGTATCAGATCGAGATCGAGATCCTCGATCAACCCAGCTCGAAACCTCTCGACAGCGATGGCCCCCATGACGGCATTGTCCGTACATAATTCGATCGGGGCGATATGAAGAGTGATATTTGCATCTCTGGCCGCTTCGGCAAGTCGAGATCGAAGCCGGGTGTTCGCCGCCACTCCACCTCCGATACACAGAGTCTTAAGATTGCATTGCCTTACCGCAAGCATGGCTTTGCCGACGAGGCAATCGACAACAGCTTCCTCGAAGCTGGCTGCGAGATCTGCGATCTGCTGTTCGGAAAGATCTGGCCGAACAAATTCGGAAGCAGCTCCGCCAGTTATTGCGTAGCGCACGGCGGTCTTCAATCCGCTGAAGCTAAGCGCAAGCTTGCTATCGTCATTCAAGAATGATCTGGGAAAATGATAGGCCTTTCGATTCCCTCGCAGAGCGGCTCGCGATACGGCGGGTCCGCCGGGGTAGGGCAAACCGAGCATACTCGCAACTTTGTCGAACGCTTCACCCGCGGCATCATCGATCGTGCCGCCAAGATATTCGAAACTCGATGGCGCGTTGCACCGATACAAATTGCTATGCCCGCCGCTTACGATCATGCCGATACAAGGAAAAACTTCCTCTCCGCTGGCGAGCTTACAGGCATAGATATGCGCGTGCAAATGATTAACCGCAACCAGCGGCTTGTTCAGTGCAACGCAAAGTGTCTTCGCAGCAACAAGCCCCACCAGCAGCGACCCCGCCAGCCCCGGCGTATTCGCGACTGCGATTGCATCAAGTTCGCCGAGCGATATTCCGGCCTGGCGAATTGTCTCGTCGATCACCGGAAGAATTCGCTCAACATGAGCTCGTGCAGCAATTTCTGGTACAACTCCGTGGAATCGTTGATGGAGATCGTCTTGCGACGCGACTACCGACGCGAGCACTTCAAATTCCCCAGTGATCACCGCCGCTGCAGTCTCGTCGCAGGTCGTTTCGAGTGTCAAGATCTTCACGGATTGCTCTCAGCGATTGCGCGCTCGCCTCGCGCTCTCGCGACTTCGGCGATCATATATTCCAGAGCGATTCCGAACTGTCGATCTTCCATCTCGACGGAATTCACATCATCGGCGCTCGGCTGCTGCACAATTAAGTCCTGCGTTTGACGTTGGCGTTCCAACCGCACGGCATCTGCATCGCTCAAACGAAATTCTAACCCTTCATCAGGAACGACGCCCCAATCGCTAACACCTGGATCATCCTTCACGCGATCGATGACTTTGCCGCTGGGACGTAGATATTTCGCTGTCGTGAGTTTGAGAGCACTGCGCCCATCTTCTAGGCCCACAACATTCTGAACCGTTCCTTTCCCCCAAGTCTGCTGCCCAACGACTACCGCCCGCCCGTGATCCTGGAGACAAGCCGCGACGATCTCACTGGCACTTGCACTGAAGCGATTCACGATCACGGCCATCGGGAATCCAGTGTAGGTTCCCGCCTTATGTGCGTGCCAACTTCTTGTTTCGATATCACGACCAGATGTCGTAATAATGACACCTTCCTCGACAAACATGTCGCTGACTTCGATAGCGGACGAAAGCAGCCCACCTGGGTTAGATCGTAGATCGAGAATTAGACCGCTCAACGGTCGCGCGGATAGCTCGTCCATCGTTGCTCGCAATTCGCGGACCGTGTAGCGCGAGAATGTCGTGATTCGGACATAGGCGATACCAAGTTCGTGGTCGTACATGTAGTCCCACGAGTCATCCTGCTTGCGGCGACCTCCACGAACCGTCCTGAGCCGGACGTTCTCTCGTACCAACGTGATTGTGTTAGGGCGGTCCTCTTCCGAGCCAGTAACCGTCAACTCGACACTGCTACCGAGCCTCCCTTTTAACAGCTTGACCGCTTCGGACAGCGAAAGATCTTGAGTCGAGCGACCGTCAACCTTCGTGATCACATCTCCGGCCTTGAGCTTCGCTTGGTATGCAGGGCTGTCGAGAATCGGGCTGACGATCGTGAGGCGACCATCCACCATCATGACTTGAACGCCGATGCCGCCAAATTCACTGTCTACTCCGCGACGAAATTCCTCCAACTCGGCTGGGGCAATGTAGCCAGAATGCTGATCCAACTTTGCAAGCATTCCCTCGATGGCCGCTTCCATCAACTCGCGGCGGTCAATCGCATCGGCATAGTTACGTTCGACTTCGGTGAATGTCTCGACGAATAACTTTAGCAAATCGGCGCAGTCGTCTCGCTCCTGTTCGGCAGCGGACGGCGGCTGGTCGGTGAGACCCACGCGGACATGGAGCATCAGGACGGCGAACGCTAAACACCAAGCGGCAATGCGACAGCTCAAGGCGACGCTCCTTGTCTACGACTGGATAAATTCGCTTCCTTGGCGAACGGCCCCAATTATAAGTTGTGCAAACAGTAGCGACAACGCGCGCAATCGGCCAACCGCACGCGGTGGTTGGCTCAAACTCAGGCTGATTGTAACACGCCCTTTATGACTGCCCCGGCCTGACCGTCGAGCAATGATTGCGCGCGTGAGTTGTGGCGATAAATGACTCGTTCTGGTTCCAGACCGAACAAGTGCATCAATGTCGCGTGATAGTCATAGTGATTGACAACATCGACCACCGCATGATGGCCGAATTCGTCGGTTTCACCATAAGTTCCACCGCGACGAAAGCCCCCGCCTGCGACCCACATGCTAAAACCGTAAGTGTTGTGATCACGCCCAACCTTCGTCGGACCCGCGTCATTTTGAATCACGGGCAGCCGGCCCATTTCTCCACCCCAGTGTACGATGGTCGAATCGAGTAAGCCTCGCTGCTTGAGATCCCGTACCAGTGCTGCCGCAGGCTTGTCGGTCTTACCGCAAGCAGCAGGTAGCGATGTCCGAATACTGCCATGGTGATCCCAATACTGGTTTTTGGTGAACACTTGCACAAAGCGCACACCGCGTTCAACGAGTCGTCGAGCGATCAGACAACGTGTGCCGTATTCCTGGGTCTCGGGTTCGTCGATTCCATAGAGCCTGTGTGTCGCGAGACTTTCTTGCTGAATATCGAGTGCCTCGCTGGCAGCAGATTGCATTCGAGCGGCCAACTCATAATTCGAGATGCGAGCCGCCAAGTCCAATTCACGAGGGTTCGACTCGAGGTGCTCTTTGTTGAGCTGTGTCAGATAGCTCAAATAGTTCCGCTGGACATCGCCCCGCAGATGAACCGGTGGATCCAGGTTCAAAATGCGCGGCTCACGCGGACGGATAACCGTCCCCTGATAGATCGAAGGTAACCAACCATTGCTCCAATTCAGCACACCTTCTACCGGCAAGCCTTGCGGGTCGGTCATTGCAACGTAAGCCGGCAAGTTGTCAGTCTCGGCCCCTAAGGCATAGGTGAACCAACTGCCCAGTGCTGGGCGCCCGCGTTGAATGCGTCCGGTATTCAACGCGTGAATCGACTGGCCGTGATTGTTTACTCCGGTATGCATCGAGCGAATTACGCAAATGTCATCCACGATGCCGCTCAGATGTGGAAGTAACTCCGAAATCTCGGTCCCGCATTCTCCGCGCGGAGCAAAACGCCATGGTGATCCAAGTACTTTGGAGCTGGCTTGCGCGGCGTTGTCGTACTTGATGGTGCCGGGAAATCTCTGGCCATCAAGTTGGTTGAGGATTGGCTTGGGATCAAGCAGATCGATTTGACTGGGCCCGCCCTGCATGAAAAGCGAAATCATCGCCTTTGCTTTAGGAGGTTTGTGCGGCGTTTTGGGGATAAGATCAAAGACCGGTTGTTCGAGATTCGGCTTGAACGGGGCCGCGTGTGCCGCTTCGCGACCTAAGAGCCAAGTCAGGGCTATGGGCGCCAGACTCATTGCGCCTTGAGCAAGGAAGTGGCGACGAGTTTGAGGTTGCAAGTGGGTCAACATGGTGCCTATTTGATCTGGCTTTTCATTCAACGTAGAGGAAGCGATTGGAACTGAGTAACGCCTGACAAAAGCTTGATAACGCTAACATCTCAGCACTGGTGTCCTTGGGTTTGGCTGGCGATTCCTGAAATAGCGTCGTTTGCTTTCGCAGAAATTCTGCCGCCGCTTCAACATCATGTTCGGAGGGAGCGGTCGAAAACGCCATCTGCCAGGCCAGGCGTATCTGAGCGTGAGGATCTGCTCCCACGAGGTCAAGAACGCGGGCCGCGAAGTGTTCTGAATGTTCAACGACCAAGCCGCTGTTCATGAATAGCAGCGATTGTGGTGCGACGTTCGAGACACCGCGCTGTTCGCAATTTGGAACCATCGCCGGGTTGTCGAAAGTCTCCAAAACGCCGAGCGGTCGACTGCGGCGGACCTGTACGTAGGCACTCCGGCGGAACTCCGCACCTTGCAGCGGTATGGATTGGCCCGGCTTTCTTTCTCCGTCCAAGTTCTCCTTGCCGATCACGATCTGTCCGACTTCATCTTCCATAACAGGCACCGGTGGGCCGTAGAGCGTGAGATTCAACTTGCCAGAGATCGCCAGCAACGCGTCACGCACTGCTTCCGATTCGAGCCGACGAATCGACATTCTCGCATACAGCTTGTTTTCTGGATCGACCGTTTCATGCTGCTCGCTGCGATGCGATGACTGTCGATAAGCGGTCGACATCATGATTCGCCGTTGGAGTTGCTTTACTTGCCAGCCGCTGGCGATGAACTCCGACGCGAGCCAATCGAGCAACTCTGGGTGCGTTGGTTGCTCGCCAAGTACCCCAAAATCCGCTGGCGAGTTGACGATTCCGCGACCGAAGTGGTGCAACCAAAGGCGATTGACGATCACTCGAGCCGTCAACGGATAGCGAGGATCGGTCAATTGTTTTGCAAATGCCAGCCTTCGGCCCGTGCTCGGCCGCGAGTCGTCGTTCGTCGGCAGAGTGGAATCGAGACGAGTAGAGAGCACGGACAACCCTTGCGGCGAGACTTGGTCTTTCGGCTGTTCGTGGTCGCCGCGAAAGAAAACGAACGTCGACGGGATCTGACCAGGCGTTTCGGTGACCGCACGCAGGAACCTTTCCGGTGGGATGGTCGCGCGAATGGCATCGGCCTTCTCTTGGTAGCGTTTCAAATCATCGGCGGCCTTTTCCGCTCGCAACTTGGCAGCGGCTTCGATATCCCGTTGGATCTCTGCCGCCAACGCCATTGGGTCTGCCGCAGTTGCGAGTTGCTTTTCCTTTTCGCGTCGAGCGGCATCGATCTTTCCCGCTTCGGCCTCACGACGTCGATCGTACAGGTACAGCGATCCCACGCTGATGCTGGCAACGCTCGGATATTCCTTCAATAGGGCCTGCTGCTCGTCGGTTCGGTCTTTGGCAACGGTTTTGTACGCGACTCGCAATCGATCACGCACGGCGACGGGAACTGTTTCTAATTCTTCGTCGAGCGTTCGGTCGATATACTCTTGCGCTTTTGCCTCTCGCTGCTTGTCGACTTCGGCAGCTTCGGCGTTAATCTCGGCAGCCAGTTTGCGATCGGCATCGGTATACAACGAGACTCTTCGCGCGGCAGGTGCTTGCCAATGCTTCCAGTCGAGCGCCGGTTCAAAGACCGCTCGCAAACGATAGTAGTCAACCGTCGTTATCGGATCGTAGCGGTGATCATGACAACGGGCACAGCCGACCGTGAGCCCCATCAGGGAGCTTGATACAATCTTGATCGTGTCAGCAACCACTTCGTTGCGGGCGACGCTCTGATCAATTCCACCGGCCCCAGTTCCGTCGGGCGCCATCCGCAGAAAGCCTGTTGCGGCAAGAAGCTGGATTTGCTCTTCCTTCAAGTTGCTGTAGGGGGGCGGAACTAGTTCGTCGCCAGCCAATTGCTCAAGGATGAACTCGTCGAATGGTTTATCCTCGTTGAACGAGGCGATTACATAATCGCGATAAAAATACGCCCAGTCTCGGGGCGTATCGTCGTCTGTGTAACCTTCTGAGTCGGCATAGCCGGCAATGTCGAGCCAGTGTCGTCCCCAACGCTCGCCGTAGTGCGGTGACGCCAACAGCCGATCGAGAAGCCGTTCGTAGGCATCCGGCGCCTCGTCAGCTAGAAACTGGTTGACTTCGTCGACCGAAGGCGGCAAGCCAAGCAAGTCGAAATACACTCGACGAATCAGCGTGGCGCGATCTGCATCGGTCGAAAAGCTCAGGCCATTCGCCTCAAGCTTTGCTAACACGAATCGATCAATCATCGTCCGCGCTGAATCGTTGGCTTGAACTTTGGGGGTTGGCGGGCGGCAAATCGGTTGGAACGACCAGAAGTTGCGTTCTTCCTCTGTGATCAACGGTTCGTCGCCTATCCTGTCTGGTTCGGGCCGCAAGGTCTTTGCGCCGAGCCGGACCCACTGTTCGAGAAGATCGAGTTCCTCGGCTGACAGCTTCCTATCGACAGGCGGCATCTCGCCGCTACGAACTCGCTCAAGTAGCAGGCTGGCCTCCGGATTTCCGGGAAGCAACGTGGTGCCGGAATCTCCGCCTGCAATCAAGAGTTTGACCAGACGCACATCCAGACCACCTTCACGTTTACCGTCTTCACCATGACAGTGGAAGCAATTGGCCTTCAGGATTGGACGAATATGTTGCTCGTACGTAATCTCATCGGCATGTGTCACGCCAACAAGAATGAATCGCAACATGATCAGCAGATAGCCGATTTTTCGCATGACGGTTTCTGGTACAGGTGGGAGGTTGTGGCAGGACGTCGGATTCAATTCTCTTTGGTTTCACAGCGCTGTGCAAGTCGAATTGCTGATGGAAACCCGATTCGCGGAGGTGCTAGTTCGCCGTTCGAAGGCAGAGGCTCCCGCGGTCCTTGCTGCACCATGCGGCAACCCAGGTCAGACGGCTGCGCGCGTGATCACCGTGCCGCGATCGGCGATCGCGCGATCGATTCGTTCCATCTGTTGTGTGGTCAATTCGAAACTTGTGGCTCTGGCCGTTTCTTCGATCTGATGCGCCCGTTTTGCACCGCACAATGCGGTCGTAATCCCGGGCTGCTGCAGGGTCCAGTTGATGACGACTTCTGCCACCGACCTGCCGATCTCGTTGGCAAGTTCCCGTAAAACATCAATGAAGTCTTGATTCTTCTGCCACTCATTTCCTTGGAACATGGGGTACTTGGCGCGGCCATCTTCGGGCGGAAAGACGTGGTCGCGTGCTAACTTGCCAGCGAGCAAGCCCTTCATTAACGGCCAGTATATGACCACTGAAATGTTTCTTTCGCGGCACCACGGCAGCGAGTCTTGCTCGATCTCCCGTTGCAGCATGTTGTAGGGGGGCTGGAAAGCAGTGATAGGACACTCCGCATGAAAGGCTTCCAGCTGTTCGACATTGAAATTAGAAACACCGATGGAACGAGTTTTCCCTGCGTCCATCAAGTCCTTTAGCGCGCCCGCGGATTCTGTTACGGCGACGTTTGGATCGGGAGCATGCAAATAGAGCAACTCGACGCGGTCCGTGTTCAACCGCCGCAAGCTTTCGTCAAACTCGCGTTTGAGTGTTACTGGCCTGCCGTCGAACACCCTTTCAACGCGTTCGTTCCAATGCATGCCGCACTTCGTGGCGATTACCAACTCGTCGCGTCGATCTCCAACGGCTTTTGCGATCAGAAGCTCACTTTCACCATTCTCGCCGTAACCGTACGCCGTATCGAGAAAGTTGACCCCCGCATCGATCGCTGCGGTGACGGTCGCGAGGCTATCACGCTCGTTAACCTCAATGCTGGTCATACCGGAAATCGGCCAGCAGCCCAGGGCAACGGGAGAAACAAACAAATCGGTGACGCCAAGTCGTCGCCTCTTGCTAGATGTCGGCATCGCGGTGTTCCAATTGCGGCACGGAAAGCGTTTAGCATAGCCGCGGACGGTGGACTTTCGCCACCGTGCGTTGTATCCAGTCATCGAGGTGTTGCGTACAGCCAACTTCCGATCGCGTTGTCGGAGCCTCACTAGGAAATCTTCAACGAATATCTCGACCGGCGGAGTTTTTTTGAGATAGGTTTCAATTGCAAGGTTGTGTATTCCAAATTGCCCGTCATGGCGGTTCCGCCAAACGGCGTTTGCAACGACTGTCGAGTCGCGACAAGTGCTCTGCGAATCGGACAGCAACTGCACTGGGCGTGTTTCAACAATTCGAGGCGTCGAGAGCTATGAACATCTTGAAATCTATGTGTCGATTGACTGTTGTCTTGATTCTGACGTTGATCGTCGTGTCTGTTGCCGATGCGAAGACGTTCTACGTCTCCAAGAACGGCAGCGACAAAAACAACGGCCTGAAATCGAGGAATGCGTTTCTGACCATCAGAAAGGCCGCGCAGAGTGCAAAAAACAACGATGTAGTGATCGTCGATTCCGGGACTTACGCGGATGCCGTCGATGTCACTGGCAAGACCAAGAAGCAGCAACTGGTCTTTCAAGTCGCTCAGTCCGCAACGGTTGTAATCAGTGGTCCGGTCAAGATTGTCAACAGCAACAACATTGTCTTTAACGGCTTTCAATTTGCGGTTCCTTCGGATCGCGCTGTCGTCACGCAAGACGCCTTCGATTGTACGTTTATCAACTGCCGATTCACCGGCGGTCGACAACCGTTACTGCTGCAAGACGGAAGTCTGACGTTTGACCAATGCGATCTCTCTGATTTTACAAATTCAGGCATTCAAGTCGACGGCGACTCCAAGCTTCATCTCAACCAAAGTCGCATATCGCGTTGCCGCAGCCACGCTATCGAAGTGTCGAAAAATTCGACCGTTCTGATTGATGACTCGGAGATCATCGACAACGGCGGAAATGGAATTCATGTCGAGGACGGCGATGGCCAAGGTCCGGTCACCGGCACGTGTGATTGCTCGGGAACGACTCCCAAGAGTCTGAAGGAAGACGCATACAACTTACTTGGAACGATCAATCCGTCGACGACCCTGTATCGCCAGGCGATCGCCGACGCGAGAATCGCGATCCGTAATTCGCTGGCAAACGCTTATTGGCAAGACGCTTGGCACACTACGCTGGCTTCCGGTCCAACGGTATATCGCAACTCGAAAGATGCCATCGACAAGTTAAACGCTGTCTATACGGATGACATCAGTTTCTTTATTAGCGGTAACGAAGTCGTAGTTAACCAGCCCTTTAAGTTAGATGCCCAGGTGCTGGGTGTTGAGCTCCCGAGCTACTCGGTGACGACGAAAATCAAGGTTGGCAACAAGGTGTATGAACCGTGGGGCGCATTTAACAATCCGGATTCTGGTGATGTCAACGACAAGAACAATCCGCGAGAGTTCTCCAGTCCCGACACGCATCCCGCGAGCACTTCGATTGGGATTACGGGTCGATCTTGGCGGAAGCAGGGCAGGTCGTACTCAGAGCATTTGACCGTCGACTCGACCAGCCAATCTGCCAACTTGATTGTCTTGCGAGACGGCGATGCGGTGCCGGATATTAAAGGTGCCGGCGGGCAGAAGTCGGTCGCTCAGTACGTTGGCCCCTATGTCGACGCGTCCAATCGCATTGACCTCGAGAAGAATCAAGCCATTTTTCTGTACGAGCTCTATACAACGGACCTGAAAAGTACGTTTGCGGACTTCCAAGACCTGGTCATGCTCGTGTCGCTGTACCCCGTGCAGGACAACACGGGCGTCACTGATGAAGAAGCTGACGTCATTCTGCAAGCCATGACGTTGCTGTTGGAAGCTGATGCAGCGCTGGCGAATTGTGCCATCAGCGATGCTTATTGTATAAACGGAGATCCAACCATTTTGGAGACGGCCGAAGAGTTCTACGACCAAGGTCTCCGCGACACAACAAATGGGAATCGCAGTCAGGCGTCCTTAGACTTCTTCGCGGCGTGGGAAGCTGCGCAGAAGGCGGCCGTAAATCCGAAGCCCAATTCCGTAGCAGGTAAGAAAAACAATGCGAACCGGCCTGCGGGCTGGAAGACTCCTTCGCAGCCGGAAATCGAAATAACCGGCTCCAAGTTCAACGGAAACGATGCCGGTGTGATGTTCGTAACTTCTGGGACATTTGCTTCCAAAGTGTCAGACTACTCGCGCAACAAGACTTGGGGTCTAAGTCTGCAAGAGACAAACACTCTGAAAAACTGCACGATCGATTCGAATGGAATCGGCGGCGTATGGCTGGCCAATACGAGTACTTCGCAGTCAAGTGTGAAAGACCTGTCGCTCACGAACAACAGGACTTTCGGTCTGTTCGCAAAAGACTCGGACCTCGCCTTCGACCCTAATGAATTGAAACAATGGAATATCTCGGGCAGCGAGTACATTATCGCCGGTCACGGGAGCGACCTTTCGTTCGATCGCACGACCGTCAGTGGGGGCAGCAAAGCGGCTGTTCGGCTGGTCGCGGGAAATTTAGAGGCGAGTAAAAGCACATTTAGCGATAGCAGCGATGGTCTCTCGCTGGAAGATTCCACGGCCTTGCTCAAGAACTGTGTGTTCGCTGGTAACGCCACTGGTTTGGTGACGCTTAAAGGCAATATCACTTTGTCCGACTGTGAACTCACGAACAACGACGTAGGAATGAACTCGTCACAACACACAGATCTGTTGGTTGAGCGAAGCATCTTTTCCGGAAACAAAGACTGGGCCGGGAGGTTAACAGCGCCCGGCAAACTCGTCGGATGCTCGATTATTGAGAATACGAGTAACGGACTTTACATCGGCGAATCGCCCGAAAAAGGTGTGCTCGATCTTATCGACTCGACGGTTCGCAAGAACACCGGATACGGCGTCTATGCCATGAGCGGCGATTTGAAAATCACGAAGACTTCCAGAAACGCGACATCTGTGGTTACTGAAAACGGCTACGGCATTCGAACTCAATACGGAACGACACTGCTCGATGGTATCGACTGTGTCGACAACGCCGAATGGGGAGCGTTGACCTATTACGGCAATGTGACGGTGCGCAATTGCACCTTCTCGGGCAACGGCACCGGCGGTTTGCAGTCTTACTACAATCAGTCGTTCAACGCTGCGAGCTCAACATTTACGAAGAATGGCACATGGGGAGTGTCGTACCGCAGCGATGGAAAGTACTACGGAAAGGTTGACGGCGACTGGGATTGGGTTACCGGCGCGACGAAGGGGACGTTCGTCGATTGTGCCATCGTGGACAACGTGTTACACGGCATGTATCTCGCCAACACGACCGATGAATGGATTGCGATGATCAACACACCCATCCAAGGCAATCCCGGACATGGGTTGTACGCGGAGTTGTGCGATCTGAAGTTCACTAACGGGTCAGCGGGTTCGAAATGGCAGATCACGAACAACGGACATGGAATTACAAGTCACTACGGAAAGCTGCTGTTCGACGGCGTTACGATTTCCAATAACAGCGGTTGGGGTGTGCTCAGCTACTCTGACGACGTCGTGGTGCAAAACTCAGTCTTTACGGGTAACGGCAGCGGCGGACTGCACTCGCATTATGCCAAGTCCTTCGTCGCCAAAAACTCGAAGTTCAACGCCAACGGTAGTTGGGGCTTTTATTGCTACAACGATGGTCGCTACTACAGCGAGCAGGACGGCGAATGGGCGTGGCGCGAAGGTGCAGCACCCACCAAAATCGCGAACTGTGACTTCTCGAATAACACCTCGCATGGCATCGGCTTTAACTCGATCAAAACCGATCGCATTGAAATGACCAACAGTCAGGCGACTGAGAACGGTGGTATCGGCATCTACTTTGTCAACTCAACCTTCAACCTAAGCCCTGCAACATCGGGCAGTTGGGTCTCGCGTAATAACCTCGATGGGTTCTATGCGAGCAAATCGAATCTTACCGTCACAGATTTGAAGGTTGCCGACAACAGCAGATGGGGTATGCGGACCTACGATAGCAATGTTTCCCTAAAGAACTCGACTTTTAGTGGCAACGGACACAACATGTTGTGGAACTCTTCGCCCTGGGACAATGGGTGGGACGATAAGCTGACCGTTGACAACTGTGTGTTCGAGAACAGCACCGAGCATCATGGGCTGCTCACATACTACGGGCCCGTCGAAATCAAGAACTCCGTTTTCCGCAACAACGCAGGCGACGGGCTGTATACGTCTTATAACAAGTCTGTGAAAGTCGAGAACTCTGTGATGACCGGCAACGGGCGCTGGGGAGTTGTCTATCACGTCAATTACCCACAGGAGGACGAGTGGGCTCATAAGGCGTTGTTCAACTCGAATGTCCAGACGCTATCGGGATGCAGCGTCGACGGCAATTACCAAGGCATCTATGTCTACAACGCAGACCAGAATCAGTTCGACGTCACGAACACTTCGATCACGAACAACGCGTACCAAAGTGTGTACTACAATCGGTGCAATCTGCTTGTCGATCACAGTGCGGCTCGGATGACGATTGCCAACAACGGCTATGGTCCGTACACCGTCGGCGGCAGCAACATCGCGTTCCGGAATGTTGCGGTTCAGAACAGCCAGTACTACGGATTCTTGAACTCGCAGTCGAGCGTCTCGTTGACGAACTGCGTGAGCACTGGGAGCGTGAGCGGCTACTATCAGCACCTTCCCACGCAAACGACCGTTCTCACGAGCAATCGGTTCGAGGGATCGACAAGTAATGGCAACGGGTGGGGCATTCTGAGCTATGGCGGTTCCGTCAACGCGACGAACAATGTCTTCTCCGGCTTTTATAGCGGTGCCTACCTCTACACGTACGGGACGGAGGCGACGGTGCCCGTACATGACCTCTATAACAACACGCTTGTAAACCTCACCTATTGGGGCGTATATGCCCCGAACGGATCGGCGAACATTCATAACAATGTCATTACAAATTTGGCAAGTATCGGGGGCGATCCCGCCGGTTACGGAATTGGACAAGGTGATGCACAGCTAACTCATTCGCACAATCTGATCCACGGATTCACGGCCCCGTTCTATCGAACAACGGACCCGAACGACACGACGATTGTCAAGAATCCGCAATTCGCGAACGCTGCGGTGGGTGACTATCACCTCGGCAAAGGATCGCCGGCGATCAACGCTGGCATGGACACTTCAGTGATGGTGCCATACGACATGGAAGGGAATGCACGACCTTCGTTCAAGGTGGTCGAGATTGGAGCGTACGAATACGCCAATTCCGATGGTGCCTTCCGCGTTGTCGAGTGGAAAGAGAAGAAGTAGGAATCCAAAGAATTCGGCTACAGGTTTTCAGTGTTCAGGAATTCAAAACACTGGACACTGAAACCTGAACGTCGAAAACTCCGGAACGCTGTTACCAGCTATGCGTCTGAGAGTTCACACACGCCCCATTGGCCGCCGTTCTCATCGACCGCTACCTGCAATCGACCGATTCGAGTCCCTGTTTTCTCTTCCAAGTCATCGAGCAGCCTGCGACCGATATATCGTGCGACCAGTTCGGCAGTCGTATTGGCGACGGGTAACAAAACACAATCGCCGCGGGGAAATACCCATCGCCGCTGTTCAAAAGTAACTTCGACTTCATCACTGTTCGATGCCACATGAATCGCAGGGTGCTCTGTCGGCAACAGCATATAGTGATCGAGTTCGGTGACGATTTGCTGCAAAGAATCGCGTAGTGCGATGAAGTCGACGACATACTGATTCTCGTCCAAATCGCCGAAAACGAGCACCTCGACCTTGTAGTTGTGACCATGCAGCCGCTCGCAGACGTTGCCGTTGAATGTGATGAAATGCGCGGCGCTAAAGACCATGCTCTCCTTACACAACCGAACGTGATACTTCTCGGACAACTCGCTTCTCCTTGAAGTTATGTTACTTGCGAGACGTTCCTTGCGAAACACTGTGAGCAAATTGATCCTCGGTCAGGTTTGACGTCCGCCTGGGCAGCGAAGATACTGGTGGCCGAAGCTACCGCCAATCTTCAAGGAGTCACCAATGTCTCGCTGCCAAAGAATTGCTCAAGCTGCTCTCACGCTAACCATAATCAGTATTGCAGTTCTCGCTGCTGTCTCCCAGTCGGCCTCAGCCGCCGATCGCCCGCCGAATGTGGTTGTCATTTTCATTGATGACATGGGGTATGGCGACATCGGACCGTTTGGTGCCACGGGATACACAACTCCGAATCTTGACCGCATGGCAAAGGAAGGGCGGATCTTTACGGATTTCTATGTGACGCAAGCGGTTTGCTCGGCGTCGCGGGCTGGATTATTAACCGGCTGCTATAACGTCCGCGTGGGTATTCTGGGCGCGCTCGGTCCGCAATCAAATATCGGAATCAACGCGGATGAGGTGACAATCGCCGAGATTTGTAAGCAGCAGGGATACGCGACGGCTTGCTATGGAAAATGGCACCTCGGCCATCACAAGCAATTTCTACCGATGCAGCACGGGTTCGACGACTATTTCGGCCTGCCTTATTCGAACGACATGTGGCCGTATCATCCGGGCGTCGCGCACTTGCCAATCGAACAACGCCTCAAGCGTTGGCCCCACCTACCACTGATCGACAAGAACGACATCATCAACCCGCAAGTCACCGGCAAAGACCAAGAGCAACTTACGACGCAGTACACCGAACATGCCGTAAGTTTCATTGACCAGAATAAGGACCGCCCCTTCTTCCTGTATGTTCCCCACAGCATGGTGCATGTTCCGCTCTACGTTTCTGACAAATTCAAAGGCAAGAGCGACCGAGGATTGTTCGGCGATGTGATGATGGAAGTCGACTGGTCGGTTGGCCAGATCCTCGATGCACTGCGGAAGAATGACATCGCCGACAATACACTTGTCATCTTCACAGCCGACAATGGACCGTGGCTGAGCTATGGGAATCATGCTGGCACAGCCGGACCGCTTCGAGAAGGCAAGGGCACGATGTTCGATGGCGGTTGCCGGGAGTCAACCGTCATGTGGTGGCCCGGCACAATTCCGGCGGGCACGAAGTGCAGCGAACCGGCAATGACGATCGACATTTTGCCGACAGTCGCTGAGATTTGCGGTGCAGAACTCCCGTCCCACAAAATCGATGGTAAGAGCATTCTGCGGCTGATGCGAGGCGAACCAGATGCCACCAGTCCGCACGAGGCCTACTTCATGTACTACGGCAAGGAACTCCAAGCCGTGCGTATGGGTAAGTGGAAGTTGCACTTTCCACATGGGTATCGCACGCTCGATGGAAGACAAGGCGGAACTGGTGGAATCCCGGTGAACTATTCGTCGGCCAAAATCGACTTGGCATTGTTTGATCTCGAAAACGACGTTGGAGAAACGACAAACGTCGCCGAGCAGCACCCGAAAGTGGTTGCGCGAATACAGCAACTTGCCGAGGAGATGCGGCATGAACTAGGCGACACTCTCACAAAGCGACAAGGCGTTGGCATGCGGCCACCCGGCAAGATTTAGCCAAGTTCGCGCCGTGCTGCCGGTCCCCTCATGACTCCCCGCCTGTCCACCTTCCCCTTGGGTCTGCCATACTCTTGACTTTCGTGGCGATCACTTTCCAAGTGATCAATCCGATTAACTCGCCATAATTTGTGACGGAAGATCGACGCAGATCCTTATAGGGTGGGGGTTTAGATTATTGACAAGCCAACTCGCAGTAAGGCAAGATGTAACTTGCGATAGAATGGAACGAGCGGCGCGAATCTGCGATCGGCATTCGCCAGGATCACCGCACCGCCGACCGGTCTAGACGAAGGATTCCAGAAAAACATGGCTAAGACGCGTGACTACACTGATCTATTGCTCCATCGAGGTACGATCAGCTTGGACCAATTGTCCGAAGCTGAGCGAATGGCCCGCGATAACGATAAAAAGGTCGCCGAGTGTCTCGTCCAACTGCATTATGCCTCGGGCGAGGATGTCATGCGGGCCATGGCCGAGCATCACAAACTCGATTATGTCGACCTCTCGGAAGTCAGTATCCCAGAGAACATCATCGAACTAGTGCCCGAGTCGGTTGCTCGCGAAAACGGCATTCTGCCGATGTCCGAAGAGGACGACTCGCTTGTCGTTATCATGAGCGACCCGCTGGATATTGAAACCATCGAGAAGCTGCGTTTCATTCTTAACCGGCGAGTCGACGTGGCATTGGCCCCGGACGAAGCGATCCAGGAGGCCATTAACCGCTACTATGGGCAGGTCGAAGGCGAAAGCGCCGACTCGATGCTGCAAGAATTCACGGATACCGCCATCGACTTCACTGAAACAGAGGGCGAAACCGGCGAGGGCGGTGAGGTTGTCGACGAAAACAGCGCGCCTGTTGTCCGACTGGTCCATCTGATGATCAGTGAAGCCGTTCAGCTTCGAGCATCGGACATTCATGTCGAGCCGTTTGAGAATCGGATTCGTATCCGCTATCGAATCGATGGAGTGCTCGTCGAGCGAGATAGCCCCCCCCGACGACTACTTTCCGCTATCCTTTCGCGTATCAAGATTCTGTCGAAATTAGACATCGCCGAGCGACGACGCCCGCAAGACGGGCGAATCAAGGTCACGGTGGGTGAAAAAGAACTCGATCTTCGAGTCAGCGTTCTGCCAACCAACCACGGCCAATCAGTGGTCATGCGTCTACTGGATAAAGACAACATCAAAGTCGGGGTGAAGCAACTTGGCTTCTCGGAGGACACGTTCAATAAATTTACCCAGCTTATTAAGCGCCCAAACGGCATTCTGCTGGTCACCGGCCCAACTGGATCGGGAAAGACGACGACGCTCTACGCCGGCCTTAATTTCTTAAATCGCCCCGACACAAAGATCATCACCGCCGAAGACCCGGTCGAGTACTACCTGCCAGGCATCAATCAATGTGAAGTAAAGCACAGCATCGGACTGGACTTCGCGCTCATCATTCGCGCTATGTTGCGGCAAGCACCGAATATCATTCTGGTAGGAGAGATGCGCGATACGGAGACTGCTTCGATGGGAATTCAAGCATCTTTAACGGGACACTTGGTATTCAGTACGCTTCATACGAACGATGCGGCAAGTGCTGTTACACGCATGACGGACATGGGAGTGCCCGGATACCTGGTCGCTAGCAGCGTAATTGGCATCCTTGCTCAACGGCTCGTGCGGGTGGTTTGTGCTCGCTGTAAGACGAAATACATGCCGAGCGAGGCGCAGCTCGAAGAAGCGGGGATTCCTCTCGAAGCGGCGAAAAATGCCGAGTTTGCACACGGGAAGGGATGTAACTACTGCCAAAAGAAGGGGTTTCGTGGCAGAAACGGAATCCACGAGTTGCTTGTGGTGACCTCTAAGGTCCGCGAACAAATCTTCCAGGCGGCTTCGACACAGGACATTAGGAAGCAGGCGGTAAAGGACGGCATGCGCACGCTTTACGTCGACGGTGTTCAGAAGGCAATGAAGGGTATTACGACCCTCGAAGAAGTTTATCGCGTCGCAAAACGCGGTGAACAAGATGTTATCCCTGTCTGAGATGTGAGCTGGTTGTAACGGAGAGGAGGCGATTCGACTCAAACTTGGCGGAAGCGGCTATGACTTTGGGCTTGTTGAGATGGACCCTTTTGAGAATCGCTAGGGGTAGCAAGCAGGCGGGTGACTGCGGTTTGTTCAAGCACCAAAATTGATGCGGCTCCGGGTACACTAAGGCGTGTGATTTGGTTCTTGGTTTGCCATCGATGTGACCAATCGCGAATAATCGCTTGCACACCAATTGTCGCAGCGGATGATTCAACATCAGGGGAGCGACATGCGAGGTGCAGCGACGAAGGCGTTGCGTGATCGTTCGATAGTCTTCCCGGCCAGATCTCGCAGCTAGTTCAACTCTCAGGCTTATGGCGTTCCGCCATGCGGTATCGACGCGCAATTTATTTTGCAGATCGATAATCTTCCCAAAGTGGATTTTGAAACAAGGCCGGCGTAATGAAAACAGTCTTAATTGACAAGTTGCTCGAAGCTGCGGTAAAGCAAGGCGTGAGCGACATCCATATTGTGGTAGGACAGCCCCCTGTATTTCGCTTGCACGGGCGAATGCGCAAACTCGAAACGAAAACGCTCGAAGCGGAAGACACGGTCGCGTTGATGAAGAGCATCACGCCCGAACGATGTCAGCGGGAACTACAAGAGAACGGTAGCGCTGACTTTGGATTCGCTTTTGGTGATAAGGCGAGATTCCGGGTCTCGGTCTTTAAGCAGCGCGGCGTGATCTCGATGGTCTTGCGGCAGATCCCAACTGACAAGCTCACGCCCGAGCAACTCGGCCTGCCCGACTGTGTGGTCAAGATGGTGATGCGACCGCGTGGCTTGTTTCTCGTGACGGGACCGACGGGTTCCGGCAAAAGTACAACACTCGCCAGCTTGGTGAATTACATCAACGAGACCGTGGACCACCACATTATCACGATCGAAGATCCGATCGAATTCTATCACGAACATAAGATGTCGACGATCAATCAACGGGAAGTTCACGTTGATGTACCAAGTTTCTCCGATGCCCTTCGCCGCGCATTGCGGCAGGACCCCGACGTGATTCTGGTCGGCGAAATGCGAGACTTGGAAACGATCGAGGCGGCTATTTCGGCGGCCGAGACTGGTCACGTTGTGTTCGGCACGCTGCATACGAATAGCGCACAAGGCACGGTGAACCGCGTTATTGATGCGTTTCCGGGTAACCTGCAAGACCAGATCCGCACGCAGTTGTCGACGGCTCTGATCGGCGTCGTGGCACAAACGCTCATACCTCGCATCGGCGGCGGGCGCTGCGCGGCCTACGAAGTGATGATCGTGACGCCCGGTATCGCTAACCTGATTCGCGAGAACAAGACTTTCCGAATCAACTCGGCGATACAAACGGGAGCCAAGTTCGGCATGAAGCTGATGGATGATGCCTTGTTTGAGTTGTGGAAGGACGAAAAATGCACGCTCGAAGACGTGCTCGGCAAGGCGCAGAACCCAGACGATCTGGCGAAACGAATTGTCAACGCAAGGCGTGGAATCTTGGATGAAGAGGAAACTCCGGAGGGAGCGACTGCATAGTTACGGAGCTTTGAAACATCTCCCTTACTGACCGCCGGTCGCTGAAAGATAGAGAACATGGCAATACGTCGAATTGGACAGATCCTGGTTGATCTCGGATTCATCACAGATGATCAACTTGAAATGCTGCTCGAAGAGCAAGATCGGCAGCCGGGCGAGAAACTCGGCAAGGTTGCCGAAGAGATGGGCTTGATCACTGACGAACAGATCGCGCAAGCGCTCGCCGAGCAAATGAACATGCAAGTCATAAGCTTGGCGGAGTTCACTTTGCCGCCGGAACTGAAGGCGCAGATCTCCGAGACCATGGCTCAGCTCTATCGCATCATCCCCATCAAACGCGACGATGATCAGCTGACGATCGCGACATGCGATCCGCAGAATCTGTCGATCCAAGACGAGTTGCGGACGTTTCTGGGATTGGACGTTAAGCTCCTTGTCGCCACGGAACGTGAGATCGTCCGATGCCTCGAAAAGTTCTACGACGCGGGAGGCGAAAGCGTCGAGCGGCTGATCGGCGACATGGAAGAAGACGAAGAATTGATGGAGATGGCTCAGAAGAGCATGGCGCAGAAGGAGACATTCAACCTCACTGACACCGAAGCCCTTGCGGATAGTGCTCCGGTGCGGAAGCTCCTCAATATGATCTTGCTGCTTGCTATTAAAGATCACGCTAGTGACATCCACTTCGAGCCATTCGAGGACGAGTTTCGGATACGTATCAAGGCGGATGGTGTGCTGTACGAAATGGTTCCACCGCCACGGCACTTGGCGTTTGCCATTACGACACGCATCAAAGTGATGGCGGATCTCGACATTGCCGAACGCCGCATGCCGCAAGACGGGCGTATCGAATTGTCGGTCGGCGGCCACCCAATCGACCTTCGCGTCAGCGTGTTGCCAACCATGTTTGGCGAGAGCGTCGTTATGCGAGTGCTCGATCGCTCGGTAGTCTCACTGGACCTGAACAAGGTGGGCATGGACGCGCCAACCATCACCGCCTTCCGCTCGGTGATTCACAAACCTAACGGCATCGTACTGGTTACGGGGCCCACAGGTTCGGGTAAGACGACTACGCTCTATTCGGCTTTGAGCGCGTTGAACACGATCGATGATAAGTTGATCACGACCGAAGACCCCGTCGAATATGACATCGATGGCATCGTGCAAGTGCCTATCGATTCCAGTATTGGAGTGACATTTGCCGCGGCGCTGCGAGCCATCCTGCGTCAGGACCCCGACCGAATTCTGGTCGGTGAGATTCGCGATATTGAAACGGCAGAAATCGCGATTCAAGCATCATTAACCGGCCACATGGTGTTCAGCACGCTGCACACCAACGACGCGCCCAGCACGATCAGCCGTCTGAAGGATATGGGCGTGCCCACATTCATGATCGCGGCCACGGTCGAGGCGATCCTCGCCCAACGGTTGGTGCGCCGCATTTGCAGCCAATGTCGCGACGAGTTCGATCCGCCAGACAACATACTGGCCGAGTTGGAATTGAAACGCAGTGAATTGACGCCCGAACAGAAGTTTTATCGCGGCAAGGGCTGTGACATTTGCAACAACACAGGCTACAAGGGCCGCGTTGGGCTGTTCGAACTGATGATCATGAACGACAATCTGCGCGACATGATCCTGGGTAATGTGTCGGTCGACGAGTTGCGAGAAGCTGCCCGAAGTTTCGGTATGGTTTCGCTTCGCGATGCAGGAACCGCGTTCATGTACGAAGGCATGACAACGCCCGACGAAGTCATTCGAGAAACGATTGTTGACGCGTAGGACAAGCAGAGTGCCAGTCGCTAGTCGCAATTAACTAAGCACTGAACACCGAAAACTTGAAACTGATTACTTTCTTCCCACAGGAACGGAACCATGCCGACATTTCAATTTGAAGCGATGGACGCCACGGGCCAGGAAATCCGTGATGTTATCGATGCGGCAACTGAAGAAGAGGCACAGACAACCATTCGCCAGATGGGTTACTTCGTCACGAAGATTGCCGTCAAGAAGGCTGCTGCCAGTGCCAACGCCGCCAAGGCCAAGAAGAAGCGCGGTTTTGCACTGGGCGGCGGCGGATCGAAGCACGTCTGTGCCTTCACGCGTCAACTTTCGATCCTGCAAGACGCCGGCCTGCCGATCCTTCGCAGCTTGAAAATCCTCGAACAGAATGCCCAAGCTGGCAAGTTGAAGTTTGCATTGCAGGACACCTGTGAAGAGATTGAAACCGGGGCCACGCTCTCGGAGGCAATGAGCAAGTGCCCAAAGGTGTTTACTCGTTTGTACGTGAACATGATCAAGGCTGGTGAAGCCGGTGGTGCGTTGGAAGTGATTCTGCAACGGCTCGCCGAGTTTATGGAGCGATCCGAGTCGCTAAAGAAAAAAGTCAAAGGCGCGATGATCTATCCGGTGATCGTCATCCTGGTCGCCGTAGGCATCTTGACGTTTATCATGCTCAAGATCGTGCCGGTGTTTGCCAAGATGTTCGAGGAGTTCGAGCTCGAGTTGCCTGCCATGACCCAGTTGTTGGTGGCGATTTCGGACTTTGTGGTGAACTTTTGGTTCCTGCTGCCTGCGGTGCCTGTGGGGCTGGTGTTGTTCGTCAAGCTGATGCGGAAGTTCAAACACGGTCGCATGGGCTGGGATATCTTCATACTCAGGCTGCCGATTATGGGAATGTTGATTGAAAAGAACACGCTCGCCAGGACGACGCGAACGCTGGGAACTCTCATCTCCAGCGGTGTGCCGATCCTCGAAGGTTTGACGATCACCCGCGAAACCGCAGGTAATGCGTTGTTCGAGAAGATCTACGGCAAAGTCACCGACTCGATCCGCGAAGGCAATACCGTGTCGCGGCCGTTGAAGGACTACTCGGAACTGGGTTTCCATCCGATGGCCGGGTTCTTCTGGTTCGTGTTCGGCGCCGTTCCCGGCATGATGATCATGTGCCTCGAACCCATGATGCCCGGCATGTTGAGCCTCGGAGCCAGCGTCGCAGGTGGTGTCGGCACATTGTCGCTGTTGTTCTACCTGACCAAGATCAAAGGCCGAGTCGTTGACGACCTGGTTGTGAACATGGTGGACGTTGGTGAAGAGACGGGTGAGTTGGACACCATGCTCTATAAAGTCGCCGATCAATACGACGAAGAGGTCAAGACCTTGACGGACGGTTTGATGGCATTGTTGGAGCCGTTGATGATTTGTTTCTTGGGTGGAGCCGTCGGTTTCATCGTGATTTCGTTATTTATGCCGTTGGTCAGTTTGATCCAAGGCTTGTCGTAAAGTAGCCATCACGCGCGGTCGTGATGAGTCCCGAAAGAACGTAGCCATCACGCTCCGCCGTGATGAGTCTCGAAAGGACGAGAGCGGAGGGTCGAGTGCTGAAACCCAGTCCCTGACTCCCGACTCTTAAGAGTTAAAAGCTAAAGGTTAAAAAACTATCGGCTCAGCCCCTGCCCCCAGGACCATTTCGATGCGATGTCTAAATTCTGAATCCGCCACCGATCAGCGATTTGTGAATTCAAATCTGAAATCTGAACTCCGAAATCGGAGATCTCCCCAAGGCTTCACACTGGTCGAAATGCTCGTGGTGATTGCGATCATTGGAGTCGTGGCGGCGATCTTGGTGCCAACATTGGCTTCCGCCCTTCGTAAGGGAAAGAACACGTCATTGGGGCTTGAGATCAATCAGTTGGCAAGCGCGATCGAGACGTATAAACAGAAAAATGGCGATTATCCTCCCGATTTTTCGAACCACGATGCAGTCACGGCACACATCAGGAAGGCATATCCCCGTAACGCTCAGTCGCTTACCGCATGGTTAGGCTCAGGCGGTGCTGGGCGCAACTTGGACCCCGCTGAGGCCCTTGTGTTCTGGCTGGGACAGACGAGGAATGATCCCCGCAATCCACTTGGGCTTGGAGGAAGTACGGCGGAAACTAAGTCTTACTTCGGCTTTGATGAAACTCGATTGGATGATCGGGATTCGGATGGCTGGCCAGAGTACTATCCGAAGCAAGCGTCTGACGCACCATATGTTTATTTTGACGGTAGGCTTCAGAATATCCTCGATCCATCCGACGGGAAAACGAAGCCAACGTCCGCGTATTGCTGGGCGGTGTACCCCTACCCAACACCGAGTTCGGCTTCTTATATCGCGGCGGTGACACCAACTCGCGTTGCCACACGTATTCCTGACGCAGGAACGTCAAGTTATGGTGACATACGACCCTATCGCGCTAGCAACGTGGCAGCAGATGGGACGGTTTGGCCTCCCCAAGCGGACGCAGGGCAATGGATGGGAGCTGGAAAATTCCAAATAGTATGTGCTGGTCTGGACAATGACTTCGGCACATCCTCAAAAACTAGTTTTAAAAGCTTCCCTGATCCAAACTACAACCTAGCGTCAACCGAGGCGGCGGATAACTTAGCGAACTTCAGCGACGGCAGCACTGCCGAAGAGAGTGTGCCGTGAGCCAAACAATTGAAACAGCTAGTCGTGTGATCCACACGCGGCGCAGGTCGTTTACACTGGTCGAGTTGCTAATCGTTGTGTCAATTATCAGTGTCATGGCGTCGGCCGTGATGTTCGCGCTGTTCGGTGTTATGGAAGAGGCGAAGGCGTCACGCACGAAGAGCCAAATCGCCAAACTGCATTCCTTAATAATGACACAATGGGAAACATATCAGACGCGCGCGGTGAGGCTGCCCACGTCGACAACCGGGAGCGCTCGTGCCAAGGCCCTCTTGCGGTTGTATGCGCTACGTGAGTTGATGCGATTGGAGCTACCGGATCGAATTACTGACGTGCAGGATGCCCCCATAACCGGAATCGCCCAGCCATCACTTTGGCGTGCGTATCGCAGACGCTTGGTCGCAAGCGTTGGCACCGGATGGTTTCAAGACACACAACCGCCGGCAAGCGCAACGTCTTATTGGTCGTTCGAGCATCAAGGTGCTGAGTGCCTATATCTGATCATTGCGAATCTCCGCGAGGGCGACACCAAAGCGCTTGATTTTTTCAAGGAGAGCGAAATTGGTGACGTCGACGGAGACGGGATGTCAGAGATTTTGGATGGCTGGGGAAATCCGATTGAGTTTCTTCGATGGGCACCAGGCTTTGCGACGCTTCCGGGTCCTGATGGAGCATGGGGTGACGTATCGGTCGATGATGATGGTGACGGAATCACCGATAACCAGAGCGAAGCCGGCGCGATCGGTTCCGATGACATTTCGGAACTTCAATCACGCGATGTTTCGATTTCTCCTGATCCATTTGATCTCTTGCGACTCGATAGTCGTTGGGCGGATGCAGATATGACGAACGATCCGTACGCGTTGTATCCGTTGATTTATTCAGCAGGACCTGACCAAATCTACGGAATTGATTCGTCATACGATGCAAACAGCGGCACCGCCGGTCGACAGTTGTTCCATTATGCCAATCCTCCGGGGTCGTCTCTCAAAAATGACCCCTATCACATCGGGACGGCGAGTGGAACGAAAATCATGTTCGGTCGTTCGGCCGTTACTGCGGCAGATAATTTGTCGAACCACGGTCTCGGTACTGAATAAAGTTTCCATGATGAGTATTTCTTCGGCCAAGAGGTCACAAACTGTGCGAAGCGGCGTAACTCTTGTTGAACTGCTTGTAGTGGTGACAATCGCGGTTCTTCTCGTCGCGTCGGCTGTTCCCCTAATGAAGCCTGCGTTGAAAGATGGGCAACTTCGTGAAGCAGCTCGCCAGATTAACGCACACGTTGCCGTTGCGAAGTCTCGCGCAATGCAGCGTGGTCGAGGTGCCGGTGTAATGATTCAGCGGTCGGAACCGGGGTCAAATGCCGCCTTCGAATTGTTTATTGCCGAGACGCCGCCACCGTACGCTGGGGATGTTATCGGAGCGATCTCCTCTTTACGGGATTACTGGCCCAAAGACTCCATGGGAAATCCGAATCCCGATGGAAATTTTGAATCAGCAGTATTTACCGACTTGAATAGCGCGACTCTTCCACTGCTGGTGCAGGTGGGCGATCTGATTCAGTTCAACTATCAAGGTCCTTGGTACGAGATCACATCGGTTGGAACTTCGGTAGAAACGGTGGCAGGGAGTCCCACGACCGTTCCGTTAGTAGAGTTTCAGCCGAAGTCGGCCAGCGCCAATACTTGGCCGAAAGCGAAGGTGACGGTCCCGTATAAGATTATGCGTCATCCTCGGAAGGCGAGTGGATCTGCATTGCAACTTGCAGGTGGTGTAGTGATCGACCTGGAGTATTCAGGAATCGGCTCCACTGGCCAGCAGTTTAATGCTGGGTTGACCAACATTACGACGACTACGCCTCCCGTTTTAAACGATGATCCAATTCTGATTATGTTTGACGGAAATGGCACCTTGTCCAGAATCTACGGCAGCGCTGTCCTGACTTCAACTTCCCCCGTTACATACGCTGTGCCTGGTGCGGGTACGGCTCCGACGGGAACTGTTCACTTACTTCTCGGTCGATTTGAGCAGACAGGGACAGCTGCTGAAACAAAAAATATACAAGATCCGAAAAATGTTTGGATCTCGATTGGTGATAGAACGGGAGCAGTTACTTCAGCTCCGAACCTTGTCGCAACCAGTATCGGGGATTCTCGCGAACTTGCACGATCCGGTCAGTCCGTGGGAGGAAACTAGCAATGATGCGACGCGGCGTTAGTCTGTTGGAAGTCATGATATCGATGGGAGTAATCGCCATCGGGCTTGCGGGTGTAATAGCAATTCTGCCAGTCGCACTGTACCACATCGGGCGAGGTACAGTTTTGGACAACGCTTCGCGCGTGGGGCTCAATGCAGTCGAAGAGTTTGACTTGCGAGGTATGGGGCGTCCATTGCAGTGGCGCTATCGCACCAACTTACTTCCTGACCCGGCAACGGCCCGAA
This sequence comes from Planctomycetaceae bacterium, assembly GCA_020638995.1. Lineage (GTDB taxonomy): Bacteria > Planctomycetota > Planctomycetia > Pirellulales > Pirellulaceae. Next base: position 8,324 of record JACKHM010000004.1, on the reverse strand, counting down.
ACGGCTGGGCTACGGCCTTTGCAATCGATCCTTGGTTTATCGCCAACAACAGCTCCGATGCGAATGCGGAAGAGTTTCCCTATGGTACGACAACCAGTGTCCCACGAATGGTGCGCGTTTCACTCCGGAGTTCTCCTAGTGGGACACCGAGTATCATGGGATCCGCTCAGGCAGAAGAAATCTTTGTTAGCCAGGATGAACTGGTTTTCGATTTGCCGTTGGATCGTACGCAACCTCCTACACAGGTATTTGGTGCGGGAACAGCAAGACGTCAATATGAAGGAACCATTTCCTGGATGGCGACGGTCGCCCCGGTTTACAGTTCGGCGGATCGTGATTTGTATACTCTTTCAGTTGTTGTGTTCCATAACCGCGCCGTGACAGATACGGCGGCCGAGCGTGTTGTGGACGTGAGAGACTTCCTGGCCAACGGTCTCTCGGGCGGCGACATTACTTTGCAGGGAGCGTCACCTGATGACCTGGAACTCCAAGCGGGGAACTGGATCATGCTCATGGACTTTATATCGAGCGGAGTACCATTCTTTCGCTGGTATCGTGTAGTGGCAACGGAGGAGTCGGCACGAATCTCAGGCGCGAGTTGGCAGCGCGAAGTCACGCTGCACGGTGCTGATTGGCCGTCGAGTTTGGTGCAAAGTACCACGACCTTTTGGGGCACGACGCCTCCACCGGCGGGATACGTTCCAACTCGTGCGGCGATCGTCGGCAATGTTGTCGCGGTCTACGAAAAGACCATACGGCTTGAAACCGGAAATCTGTGGGAGTTCTAAAAGACTGCAATAAGTGCGAGTCAGAGAGCGAGCGGGATGTACCGTTTCGTTGTGGATTCGCAGTTTCTCTTCCCGATATGCCTCCCCAGGCACTTGCAAAAAAGTACGAAAAGTCACAACGAGAACAAGATTCGGGAGCGCAACAAGATGCGTCATTCAACAAAGCGAAATCGTGGTGTTGTTCTGCTGATCGTCCTTAGCCTACTGGTGTTGTTCACCATCATGGCAGTGACGTTCGTCGTTGTATCCGCGAGCTACCGCGATGGCGCGGTGGCGAGTTCGCGATATCGCCGAGTTGGAGACGATCCTCGTCGATTACTCGACGCATCAATGTACGCGCTAGTTAGAGGCACGCGAGACGAGAATAGTTCTTTTAGAGGCCATGAGCTTCTTCGCGACTTTTATGGAAGCGAAAGCTTCACAGCGAAAGTCAATACGGCAACATTTCGGTCGGGAAACCAACTCATTGATGTTACGTTAAAAAATGTGTCGCTAACGCTTAGCGGCGACTCAGGGTTCTATAACGGCCAAGTCATCACGTTTGTTAGCGGCGAAGCTGGCGGCGTGAGTACGCGAATCGTCGCGTATGACGGACCGACGAAAACTTTCCGAATTGTAGCTCCTTACATCGATGGAGCGACAAAGGCGACGCTCGCTGTTAACGATGGTGTGGTCGTGAATGGAAAAGCGTTTAGCGGGACAGGAGCGGGGTACAACTCGGCAAACGAGACAACGTCAGGAGCGGCGTTACTTGACACCACCGTTTCTATTGGTAGTACCCCTACGATTGACATTCCCGTTGTCTTTCTCCCCAACTTGCCTGGACACACGTACGACTCAGAATACACAGACGGTAATCTTGGTGGCGGAGATTTGGATGAGTGTTATGACGCGGCAGACTATCAAAACATTCCGCTTGCAGCAGTTATCCCTACGACGGCCGATCCAAATATTCCCAACATCCTGCCATCGTTCCATCGTGCGGCAATGATCAACTATGTCTTCAAAAATCAGGTCACTACTTACCTCACGAACCAAGGTGTCACTAATTCAACCACTCAGTTAGCGGTGTTTCTGCAACCGTATGGCCCCGACAATGTTCTTGATAGCGCTGGCGGCTCGAGCGATGATCACATCGCTAACACGACCATTAAGAATAACATTGTCGCCCTAAAGCGAGCGATGATTTTTCGACCGTTGCCGGAATTAAATCCCAATTTTGACGGAGGGAATTCTGCTTTCACTCCTAGTAGTCTCGCGAATTCGATCACGTCAGGAACCAATCCATATGTCATCGGCGGCTGGGACGTGGACAACGACGGAGACGGCTACGCCGATGGCATCTGGATCAACCCAGGCTTTCCTTTGCAGACTACGGAGGATGGGCGACTGGCGCGTCCCTTGGTGTCCGTATTAGCCGTTGATATGGACGGCAAGATTAATTTGAACGCGAACGGCAATTGGGCGCACATTGTCGGAGTATCTGGCGTTACTTCGAGCGGCCCGCATCCTCAGCGGACACTTGTACCTAAAAGCGACCTCGCCCGCACTCCTGCCAGCGATAATCGTCCTCAAGGACAAGGCTACGGTCCTGGGGAGATCGATCCTACCGTCGGCACAACGGCCTCGGCATCGGATCGGCTGTTTGAACCTTCCGAGTTAGAGAAGCTCTTGTTAGGCATCTCGTCACGCCCAGGTCGATACGCAGCGAATCAAGTGCCCGGTGCCGCTGGCTTGGACACGTTAGCCTCTCGGAAGTTCTACGACATCGCCGCAGATTTCACTGACAATACAACTACAAACATACGCGGGTTTCAAACGGTTCCGGACCTGCGGGGTGAACTTGCTGTGGGCCTGAATCATGCAGGACAGCCTCGCTGGGACCAACCGAAGTCGAGTGGCAGCGATGTCCGTGCCGATGGCCCCTATGATCTCAATCTAGCTACCAATGGACCCGTCGGTGTTAACGCCGCGGGTAGTGCGGACACGCCGTTTTCCCCTGCGGAATTAGAAAGAATCCTCCGCATTAATGATGTCGATGCCGGATTACTTCCCGATCGACTTGCTCAATTGTTCTCTGTGTTCACAACAGACTCAGACGCCGCTCGCAACCGCCGCCTCGTGACCACCGACAGTTACGATGTTCCGATACCGCATCTCTATTATCCAAGTCCTTGGCTTGCCCCGGCGACGACGTCCCGTCCCGCCAGCTTAACTGATTTAGCCAGTCGCAGAGTGCGATACTATATCGACAATGATGCCACGCTTGGATCACTGTCCGCAGCACAACGAACCGCGCTCGTAAACCGAGTCATGGCGGCTTCGTCATTCTTTTCACCCGACCTGCTATTGGGAGCCAAGATGGATATCAATCGTCCATTTGGCGATTCACGCGACAACAATGGTAACGGAGTCGTCGACGAACACTGGCCAGCAGGGTCGAACAACGAAGCCACAGGAAATAACGAGCAAATTGACGGTGCCTACGTCGACCACGACAACGATGGGCTCACGAACGAAGATGGCTCCTTGGCTAGGCATTACTTTGCCCGACACTTGTACCAACTGATGATGCTACTGGCGCCGGTCAATGGAATCGACATTGATGGCGACGGTACTGCGACACGAGCAGAAACCGCGCCGGTTCTGGCACAGTGGGTAGCTAACGTCGTTGATTTTCGTGACCCCGATGCAATTATGACGCCTTTCGAGTACGACAGTCATCCGTTTTCACCACCTCAAAAGGGACCCGATGGTGGCTGGGGAGTCGCCGGGATGGACGATGATGGCGACGGCACCACTGATAATGAATCCGAAGCGCTGTGGGCTGGATCGGATGACATCGGGCCGTGGAGTGTGGATGGGTATTTGGGAGCCGGTTTCTGGGGGGCGAGCGACGACGCCGGTCCCGAGCGAGCCTTGGTCTGGGGATGTGAAAGACCCGAATTACTTATCACGGAGACGTTAGCGTTCCACGATCGCAGAGTAGAAGATTTGGCGACTCCAGAAGAACTGACAACTCGAACGGACGGCATGGGTAACGTGATCGGTGAGACGGATTTCGAGGCGGGGACTGGATCAAACGATTTCGACCAAGCGCTACGGCCCCGGGGTTACTTGTATGTAGAGATCAATAACCCACAAGTTTCAATCGATGAGCGCAAGCCGCTGGAGTTCTACGATAGTAACACGCAATCGGGCGGAGTCGTTCTCTCAGGAACCGCTGGTACATCTCCAATTTGGCGACTCGCGGTTACTCGCGCGAGCGATGGAGCCGGGCAAGCTAGTCTCTCCGTAATCCCACCGGCAACGACGGCAGCGAACCTTGAACGTGTGGTGTACTTTACGACTGCCACATCTGCGTCACCGGGTGCGACGGAAACGCCAGCAGGAACACTTCGATTTAACGCTGCTGTTGCTCCAGCACGAGTGATGCCAGGACGCTATGCAGTGGTTGGCACTTATCACGAAACGATCAATGAGAATGATCCAGTGGATGGCACCGCGGGTAGCTCTGAATATGTCGCGCTCATCGGACGCCGAAATGATATCGCCACTATCACCGACAAGTCGATCACGCGGCGGATAATCATGCACGCTGATGCGGTGCCCGATAAGAATTGGTTCTATGTTGCAAACAGTAATGCCAATTCGACGTTTAACGGTAACGCGGCTCCGTCGTGGTTGCCGGAAACTGGAGTTACTCCAACCAATTCGAATTACATCGCGGATATGTTGCCAGCTGTGACCATTCCTGTTAACGGCCTGAATGTCTCGGAGGGGACATATCCAGCGAACGATCCCAACGGCGATGCGTACGGTACCACGACACATACGGACACCGGTGAACCGATCTACACGCTGGCGTACGATCGTCCCTTTGATTTAGATCCAACGCGAAGTATCGACCGAGACCCTAGCACAGCCGTTGTCGACACACTTGCTACTGATAAGACTTACAATTCGTTCCGACGTATTCATCTACAGCGATTAGCAAATCCACTGGAAGCTTACAGCGCCACAACGAACCCCTATATTACAATCGATTCGCTTGTCGTTGACTTGACAGTATTCAATGGAATGGCTAGCGGAAGTGGACCTGGCACATCCGACGATCCAGATTTCACTTCGCGAGAGCGCGGTTCCCTTACTTCGCCGGTTGCAACTACCGCGCCTGATCGCAGACTCTGGACCGACGCTTCGACGGGTCCGCAGAGTACGACCAGCGGTGCTATAGCCAACCACCATTTCAGTGAACAACTGAAGCATTCCCTCGGTGGTTTGAATCAAACATTCAAGTCTCGTTTCCAGAAAGATCTGAGCGCGATGCCGACTCAGACGACGACTCCAAGCGACGAGTTCATTGGTGCGCCCAATTCAAATGTGTTCAATGCCACTAATGGCTTGGGTGGTGCGCCTTTCCCGTGGCTCACATGGAACAATCGTCCTTACGTAAGCGAACTGGAGCTAATGCTCGTCCCGAAATTCCCAGCTTGGCAAGTGCTTCAGAAATTTGCACTCACGCCAAGTGACGATCCCTATGCCGTCACATCCACGTCGGGAACTACAGGTAATCACTACCCACACCTGTTGAACTTCTTTGATAGTAGAACAACTTCTGAGGGTGCCCATTTCTATCGTGTCCTGGAGTACCTTGGAGTCCCGTCACGGTTTATCGGATCCGAAACTTGGCTGAACAAGACGACGTTCGCCAGCGGTGTTGGCACGGACAACTTCCATCCACCGTTTAACCGTATCCCGGCGTTTCGAGAGCCTGGCCAATTGAACGTCAATACGATCTACGACGATCGTACATGGCGAGCTTTGACGAGGCTGACCAGCACCACGGACTTTGCGACACCCAATGAAAATCCGTGGAGCGACAGCCGGCGAGGATATGGCACAGCAGGTTCGGGCATCATTAGCATCGATGATTCTTATCCGACGATCTTTGCGAATCCTTTGCGAAGTTCCGGCTCGGGTCGCTTGGTTCCCATCGGTCCATCGGGTTCCACCCCAAATATGGTGCGAGCGGATGTTGACTGCACGTTGCTAAGAAGCAATGTGATTACGCCCAGCGGCACCGCGGCGTCCGGCCAGCCCAACTTTGCAACGACTTCGGGTGGGACGCACATCGAACCGGACAGGAACCCCTATTTCCGCTATCAAAGTCTTCAGCGTTTGTCGAACCTAGTGACTTGCCGTTCCAACGTCTACGCCGTATGGATCACCATTGGCGTGTTTGAAGTCGATCCGGTCACGGGAGGATTGGGGCAAGAGATCGGCAGCGAGACTGGCGAGGTACAGCGTCATCGGGCCTTTTACATGATTGACCGATCGATTCCCGTCGCCTACGAACCGGGCGAAAACCACAATGTCGATCGAGCTATTCTTGTTCGACGTTTCATTGAATAGTTAGACAGGAATGCCGGTGAGGCAGTTTTATGAGTTGCATTGTACAGATGTGTTCGTCAGCTAAAACTCCGCAGAATTCACTCAAGGACAGACCTTTCCGTCGGTCTGGATTGACGTTGGTAGAATTGCTGGTCGCGGCCACAATCACCTTGCTCTTGGTATACGGGCTGGCGCAGACGTTCGCGGTCGTAAGCGGCACCGTAACTTCGAGCAGAGCCGCAGTAGAAATGCTTGGTCAACTTCGTGGCGTTGCCCACCAATTGCAACGCGATTTAGAAGGGATCACGGTGCCCGTCCGTCCTTGGCCACGACCGGAAGCGGCGTTGGGTTACTTCGAATATGTTGAAGGCGTTTACCACGATGGTTCCTCGCTACTCGCAAATTCCAAAACTGGCATGCCTGGCCTTGCAGGGCATAACTGTGTCGGTGACGCCGACGATGTGTTGATGTTTACCTCACGGAGCGCGGATGTTCCATTTCGTGGCGTCCATATGGTGCCGGTTACAACAGGCTCTGGGACAGCCAATGTAGTCACCGAAATCGAATCACAACTTGCCGAAGTTGCTTGGTGGGCAACGATGAACGATAACGCTGAAACTGACGCTGACGGCGATGGCATTATCGATACAGGAAACGGCACGCTCGACGTTGATCGACGCGACGACTACACGGTGTATCGCCGAGCGCTGCTAATTCGCCCTGATTTGAACACTTCAGCCGATTCAACGCATCCGCTGCCGTATTATAAGGCGCTTCCATCAAAGACTACTTCATTTACGGCCTTGAATACGCAAGCTGGATTGCTCGCTGCCCGCTCAGCAATGCAAGACTTTCACGCGCAACATGATCTGTCAGTGCATTTTGACGTAGTTTCCACCGGTTCTAATCAGGCGCGTGTCTATGTTACTTGCAATTCGCTCGCGGACCTGTCCAACCGGCGCAATCGTTTCGCTCATTTCCGAATCGTAATGTTCGACCCGTCCAATTCAGCAAATCTTTTGGGGCAGACACCAAGTTTTCCGTATCGTTTGGACCGTGACAACGCAATGGGCTTGCCGCTTACTCGGACACCGGTTGCCAAATCATTTTTCGAACCGGGCCTTATCAAGGGCGGTGACAACCGAGGAGAAGACATTGCATTGGTCAACGCCTTGGCATTTGACGTCAAGGTTTATGATCCGACAGCACCGGTTGGTATTGACCCGGCAGGGAACGAAGCAGTGGTCCCTGGTGATCCTGGTTTTGCACACTCATCATTACCAACGAACGGAGTCGATCTGTATTTCAATGGAACGGCCGTCAGCAAATGGTTTTTGCCGATCGGTCGTGGTGCGTACGTCGACCTGAATTACACAAGCACCGATTCGAACTATCTAAGGGATTACGTCGACAGTTCAACGGCCGCGTTTTTTACATACAACCGAATGCAAAGCGGTTCTTACAAATCTCACTTCTCCGGAACCCCTGAAGCGAACTCGCAATTACTACCAACTTCAAGTCTGATTACCGATGCTGATGCCGTTTATGACACTTGGTCGTTCGACTACGAAAGTGACGGAGTAAATCAAGATTCCGATTCCATTACGGATGAGGGGACGGACGGTGTCGACAACGACAATGCGAACGGTGTTGATGACGTGGGAGAAAGGGAGACATCTCCCCCCTATCCATATCCGATTCGGGGTATTCAGATTCGAATCCGAGTTATTGACCACGATTCCCGACAAGTCCGTCAGATGACTGTAGCATCTGACTTTACTCCGGAATGAATGGCGAATACGACTTAGCCATCAATTGCTGCGTGTTGCAGCGTTAACCGTTCCAGCCGCTGGGGATGTGGCTCTGGTAGTTTCGCAAATGCTTGCACCGATGGTCTGTCATTCGGGGAACGATGGAGTTCGAGGGGGGGCTCGGAGAGGTCTTCCGCGTAGAAACGGCTCGTCGGGAAAATGTCGGCGGGGTAAGTGAAGTTATCAAGCATCGCCAGCGCGATGCAGTGGGCACTGCCGGTCGCACTTTCTAACATTCCTCCCACCCAGCAAGGAATTCCTGCGCCACGGCAGACATCATGTATCGCGACGGCGTTGGTTAATCCACCGACTCGACCTGGCTTGATATTCA
>JACKHM010000003.1 GCA_020638995.1 Planctomycetaceae bacterium | reverse complement strand
CTTATCCCCGGTAACCACCGGGTGAATTAATAAAGTTCGTTTGCAAACGTGAGTCGTCCCGCACATCACCACTTTGAGAACTATCACTGATGGGCACAATCATTGACGCAATACTGCTAGCTGAGACCGCAATCGGCTGGGATCTCGCCAAAATCGTCGTGTCTGGCGGCGTTGGCTTTCTTCTCGGCGTCTGTAAAGACAAGTTCACGCAACCGAAACGAAAACTGTCCTGCAAAGCGTCCTATTGCCCAATTGGTTCGATCACAGAATTTCGGTTCATGATTTCTCATGTCGGCAACACGACAGCTGAAAACGTGCGAATGCATCTCTACTGCTCCCATGCTGACAAAATCGAAACGTTCTGTTTTTGTGTCGACGAACAAGTAAAATGTGATCGTCTCACCATCGACGAGAAGAAGAACCCGAACTCAATGTCTTGCACATGGTCATACATTAATCCGGGCGACGATCTTGAGCTGACGTTGAATATTGAAAACTGCAATGCCCCAGATCAAGTGATTTTGGAGATCGACGGCAAATCCACGACCGTCGCCCGCAAGAGACTGACGATGCAATGCGGATGTTGACGCAACGAAGCAAACGAACAATCGGTTCAACCGGAGCCGCGGGCCGCGCGGTTTCTGAAATCAGAGTTGGTTGGCCGCGGCCCGGTTAACCGTGTCGTTCTTCCGCAAGAGCGACCCCGTGTCCGTAAGGCAATCCATGGGACACAAAATCCTGAAAGACCATGCGTTCGTGTTCTGCCAAATGTTCATGGGTTGGCGGATGGCGTCCGATCTTTCAACGTTTGCGGAGCTACCAGACGGGCAACTTGCTATCAACGTGCTCGATGGGACCTGCGATCACTCGCAAGCCGGGCGCGTCGAGACATACATTGCTGGCGAAATCAAGGCATGGTTTTTGGACCGCCTCGACAAACACCATATCCCGCTTAGCGATATCGCTGCGGCGTCACTTACGGTAACGATGAAAAACACGATCCCTTCGTCGCACAAGATGGGAATCACATTTGATTGGACCTGTGATGCGATAATCGCAACTGCCGATCGCCAATATTCCGCTCATTTGGCTGAACCGCATACGTGGCTTCCGATGCCAACCACAGAATAAATAGATCGTTGAACTTTGCCGTATTGTGGACAGCTTGCGTTTGGCTGTTCAAGATGCCACATTGAAGCGGTGAATCCGAAATACGGAAGAACAAAACGTTGCACGCGAGCGGGCGGCGACGTCGGTCTTGCAGTCAATGTCCAACGCGCCCGCCGCGTGAACTCGGTCGTTCGTCGGGAGAACATCAACGCGCAAACCTTCACCCCCCGCGTTGCCGATCTCGCGGAGTACGGACGATTACAAGACCAGCGATGAATCCGGAACCAAGGCATGACGACTCAGCGTGACAAGGGGACCCGGTCGCGACCAAGATTTGGGCTGCTTCCGTTCTTCACGTTCGTGGCGATTGCCGCGGTAACGTGCTATCTTCCGCGTCTCCGATTCGATCTGGAACGACAGTACGAAGATGACTACACCACGAAAGCCCAAGAAATGGTCGGCGTGGAAGGTGCACGGATCGCCACAAAAGTGGAACTGAACCACTTTTTTGACTTCTCGGAAGTGCGAATGTCTATCAGTATCCCGCGTTCCCACTTGATGCGACTCTGGAGAGCTAAACACTTAGAAGGTGGGACCGCCAGCAATGATGAATTGAGAGAAATGGAGATAGAGGAAATATTTCGCATCGAACGAAGTGTGTTTCCATTCCTGCCTACGCGATGGTATCAAGATGATGATGATTACGATGACATCTACCCGATCGTTTCGGCGACCTTCTTCGATGCCGGAAATGAGGAAGGAGCACGCATTGCCGACACACCATGATTCTCAGTACGGGCTCTCAGGTCTTCGGCCCGAAGGTGCGATCTCCTTAGCCTCCCGACGAACAATCGATTGAACCGAAGCCGACGGCGCAATCCAACTGAATGAAACATCAAACTCGTCGGCTCGGTTAATCGGGTCGTTCGGCCACCGAGCCGCACATCGTAAGCACAGTCCGAGCGACGTGTTCAATGGATCGTGATCCCGCCACCTATGACGATGATGCAGCGATCACGGAGTATGTGTGGCATAACTACCGTCACCTGATGACTGATGAAGAGTGCCTCACCGACAAGGCATTGATGGGTGCTTTCAAGATCGAGGCATACACGAAAGACGGTGTTCCACCCGGAAACGTCAAATGGTATCACAAACATTTCGGTCGACTGGATGATCCGGTTGTCGCGAATCAATTAGTTGACGGAACAGATGCGTTTCGCCGCAAGGTCCGCGACCGCCTTTTGAATGAATTGGCAAACGACATATTCGTGAACCGGTGCGAACGATGTAAACGGATTGTCGTGACGCCACAGGCGAAGCAATGCCTATGGTGCGGTCACGATTGGCACTAAAACCCTTTCGATGATTCAAATGGAATGGTCAAGATGCTGGCCGAACAAAACGATGAACGTGCGAACTGGAAATGGTTTGAAGACGAGCGGGGGGAGATCCCGCCGGAGTAACCTCTAGCCAAGGGCTCCGTATCGAGTGTTGCAGCCAGCGTATAAGACCAAACGTCGAAGTCGCTGGTTGAAGCGTACACAGAAAGGTAGTGAGGATGAAAGGTAGGGAGTAGCTGGCCCGCCCTGAATGGTATTGAGCTCCGAAATCTTTGTACCTATTGGAACCTGCCCAGGGTGTGTTCATGCCTGAAGGCAACATCCCGCAACGCGTCATGGCGAGTGCTGCGGGAAGACCCGGAGTCCAAGGCCCATTCGCGCTACACACCACGTCGTCAAGGCAACCAGTGAGGCCCTGAGGTTCTTAACTTTAACGCGAAGACCAATCACGGAAGGTTGAGTATGCCGGACAAGTCGAAACGACAAGAAAGGCAAACGACGTTCAGGGAGTCGGATGGCGGAATAGTACCGCAGCAGCGCGAAGACCAATCGCGTGAAACCACGCCGGGTAATGCCGGTCGAGGGAAGGCCGCCAAGCTAACACGCGATGCAGACCGGGCATCGACCGTACACAGTGACGGTTTTTCGGTGCTAACTCGGCTGGATCGCATCACCAAGAGAGCGAAAGACGATCACACGGCGACGTTCAACAACCTTTATACGCTGTTGACGTACGACCTGTTGTGGCTCGCCTTCCGCAAGCTGAAGCGAGACAAGGCACCGGGAATCGACGGCGTGACGGTGGATCAATACGAGGAGAAGCTGCAGGAGAATCTGCTCGACCTCGAATCCAGATTGCATCGTCAAAGCTACCGACCCCAACCCAGCCTGCGTCGCGACATCCCGAAAGGCGATGGCAAGACGCGTCCGCTGGGGCTCGCCTGCGTGGAAGACAAGATCGTTCAACGGGCGGTCGTGATGATTCTGGAACGGATCTACGAAGTGGACTTTTGCGACACCTCGTACGGCTTCCGCCCAGGACGCTCCTGCCATCAGGCATTGAGTGTGCTCGGTCAGAACATCGCAACGAAGAGAGTGAACTGGATATCGGACGCAGACATTGCTGGCTTCTTTGATCATGTGTGTCACGAGCGGCTCGTCGAGTTGCTCGGCAATCGGATTACAGACCCTCGCATGCTGTGGTTGATCCGGCGCTTTCTGAAGGCGGGTGTGATGATCGAAGGTCGTCGCTGGGACACGGACGAAGGCGTGCCTCAAGGTTCGAGTCTGTCACCTCTACTTGCCAACGTGTATCTGCACTACGTCTTGGACCTATGGTTCGAGCGAGACGTGCGGCCACGGCTGCAAGGCGAGGCGTACCTCATTCGCTATGCCGATGATTTCATCGCGGCGTTTGAGTTGGAATCGGACGCGAGACGTTTTCAAGACGTGCTGCCCAAGCGATTGGCCCGGTTCTCGCTGACGCTGGCCGAGGAGAAAACGAAGCTGCTACGGTTTGGCCGTTTTTCCCGGCGCGATAGCCAGCGACTGGGTGAAGGGACTCCCGGCACGTTCGACTTTCTCGGCTTTACGCATTACTGCGGCAGGAGTCGCGCGGGAAGATTCAAGTTGAAGCGGAGGACGGCCAAGAAGAAGTTCAAGGCGAAAGTGCGTGCGTTAAAGGATTGGTTTCACCACCACCTGTCGACCCCGTTGTCGGAGATGTGGGAGACGTTGAATGCGAAGCTCCGCGGCCACTATCAATACTACGGCATCAATGATAATTGGCCGTGGCTGATGAAGTTCCGCGGTATGGCGAAGTGGCTGGCCCATCGCTGGCTGAATCGCCGTTCGCAGTCGAATTCGATGAACTGGTCCGAGTTTCACAAGTACGCTGACCGCCACGAGCTTGCCAGCCCTCGGCGGCTGACGGATCTGATCGCGATGAGCCGAGCGGTATGATAAGATTGGTGACAAGTGTTAGCTGGGAGCCGGATGCGTTAGCCGCGCTCGTCCGGTTCTGAGAGGGTGCGGAGACTCAATTGAGCACGGTCGTAATCTTGAGACACCACAACGGGAAACCCAGTGGCCAACAGTGAATCCCACTTCGACCTAAACTCGAAAGACTCCAATCTACTCGCCGGGAGGGCTCGGCGCAGTCCGGCTTCATGGCAAGCTCGATGGCTCGCCCCCCGTTATCGCCGTCGTTCGGTTGCTCTTGCATTGAAGGCTCCTTTATGAAACGAGATATGGACTTGTGTCGAGCAATACTTCTTCGTTCGCAAGAAAAGACGGATGCTAAGCCGTCTCGCGATACAGTCTTCGAGGGATACGATCCAGAGATTGTGGGATACAACATATACCTGCTCTCTCAGGCGGGGCTGCTCGACGATGGGAACCAATCTCTCACTAACGCAAACTCATATCGCCACTGGATGATTGGCAACCTGACATGGGAAGGAAACGAATTCATTGATGCGGCTGCAAAGGAGAACATCTGGGAACGAACTAAAACATACGTGTCATCCAAAGGACTGGAAATGACATTCGATATTGCCAAAGAGGCTCTGGCAATTGTCACGACAAAAATGCTCACCGGCGAATAACCTTCAATGGAACTATGTCGGAGGAATCGGCCAGTTGCTTCGCCTCGTCTGCCGCCTCTTGCATGACAACCGTCAACGTCTCGTTGATTGCAAACCTGTGCTCGCTTATGAGGCTGTCGATTATCTCTAGCCTTGCAATGAGACCACGCAATTTAGAATGCCATTGAACTCGCACAACGTCGGGGTGGGTCGCTGTCCACGCAACCGAACTATCCGTTGGACCGGAGTCCTCGGCGGCGTCGGTTCCCAGTGGTACGTCTTGCTCTCGGTCCCGGTCAACTTGCTCGTTACTTGCCTAAGAACAAATCGGACTCATGGCCACGAGAATCGCCTTCAACATCAACGTTGCCCACACGGACGTGACGAATTCCGATGAAGTGCTCGATTTCATTGAGGCTCAATCGAATGAAGTGACGACATACCGTCATCGCCCGCTCGGCGGAATCACGAATAACGTCGACGGATACCTGCTCGTCTTCAATACCGTCGCTTCGTTTGCTTCGATCGCCAGCTTTTTCTGGTTGGTCTACGATAAATTCATCGGCGATAAGAAAGACCCCGACAGCAATGCTGGGATCATTTTACGTGTTGCACCAGCTCAAAGAGATGTACACATTAACTTCTGGTTGGGTGGACAGCAGAAAACCGAGGAAGAATTCGTAAATGAGTTTGTCAGCCAACTTGAAAGAGTTCCCACGCACGCCGATTCTGAATATCAACAGGCAGTCGATCGGATAATGGCCGACTCGTCACCTTGGGTTCGACGGTCAGACTTTAATCCGATGGACATTATTGGTGGCCGAATCGACCAAGCAGAAATGGAAGAACTGTCGCGTCAACTTGACAAGATGAAAGACTTGCACCACAACAACGACGGCAAGTAACAAATCGGTGAACGTGAGTCCTCGGCGCTGTCCAACTCGAAGTCAAAATCAACTCCTCGGACCACGTTACCTCAACCGTTAGCTGCCAATCCTTACGTGAGCTTCAATGACACCAGAGCAACACAATGAGGCACAGCGCATCGCATACAGCTTTGCGTTAGAACGCGGTGGTGGTTCACTTCCGCCATACGATGCTGATGCGGCAAAACAAGACTTCTGTGCCGCTTCAGCGCAAGTACTCAACGGTCAGTCCGTCGTGCCCACGCGACTTGAAGATCAACTCGAAGTGCTTGATACGTTTGTCGATTCTGCTGAAGAGCTCTTCAACTCCTCATACTTGAAGCAGATTCAGCAAAACGGCCTTTCCGTCAAACGAGAATGGACGCCGAACTCGCTCACTACGTCAACCACCAGCCCAGAACACGAAGCCGCCAAGGCAGTTATCCTGACGCTCCGGATGTTCTGCCAGAACAATGACGCCACATCGCTCGGAAATATCGCGGCGATGCTCAAAACAATGAACCCAGCCCCCGCGGTTCATTCCAACTTCACGAAGTCGCGTACGAACTTCAACAACTATCTGAACAGCAAGCCGTCCGTTGGGTTTCCGGATACTGCAGGCGCAAACACGCGTCGCCAGATTTGGGACACATTCTTGTACGGCATGTTTGCCCATGCTCATATCTCAAAGCGCCGTACGATTAAGCAGTGGCAGTCTCAGCCGTACGCTGAGGAAATACGTATGCAATTCGATCTGATTGTCGTAGAGTTTATCAAGGTGGTTACTATCATGTCCAAGGCCTGCAAGACCATTGCTGATGATAAGCGGCAAATAGGCAGCTAACAAAAGCGTGAACCGGAGTGGCGATTTTCGCCGAATTTGAAATCAACGTCAACCGTCGCCACCCGGTTACGCTAGTCGTTCTGCCACTAACCTAAGCCCACGCAATGGAATCGCCACATGTGTCGCTACGCATGGCATAACTACCGAGACCATTTCGCCTGCTTCGACTGCCGAAAGGCCTTCAAGTATTGGCAGTGGGAACCTGTTGACGAAGAAAAGTTCACGCAGAAACAAAGACTTCACCACGTGCCCCGTGAAATCGTTTGCCCCGACTGCAAGAAACCGATGATTGACATGGGGCTCGATTTCCGAGCGCCAAAAAAGACAGATGCCAACGCATGGGAGATACTAAGGGCACTCGCTGACCACGGTTTCACTTTTCATTCGTGCGGCTGCTACGTCGGTTTTACGCCACCGAAAACGCTTCGCGAAGTACCGCATTGGATCGAAGAACACCGGCGGAAATCGAACGGCGAGAAACTGCTCGAGAAGATCGAAAAGAACACAACAGCAAGGCTCGGCAAACGAAAACCGAAAGCGGAACCAAAGATCAAGCCCGTACGCTGAACGTGGCAGAACCATCGCATGCACGGGAGCGGCGGTGGCCAGCGGAATTTGAAATCAACGTCAACACCCGCCGCCCCGTGATGCGGGTCGTTCGTCCACAGGTTGTATCGTGTCGAGACTCCATGTCGCTCTACTGTTGATAATTCTCTGCGGATGCGGGGCGCCAACAGTTGAGCAAACTGCCAGCACTTCTCGCGAGGGAGCCGTTGTGAAAAGTCCGGAACTAATACTCGACCGCTTTTGTGGACGCGAAACCTATCCGATCAAGTCGGCTACTTGGAACCTATACACAGACGATGAATTGCAGATGTCAAACCTTTGTCTCTCAGTCGACGCTGGACCGGGAAAAATACTGCACGAAGACACCAAATCTCTGAACGCCGAACCCTCTTGGGAGGTCAATATCGTCGAGAAGAACCTCCCACTATCGGCGCTGGCCGCCGGTGCTGTGTTTCGTGTGCCTGAGGGCTATGATGAGGCACGCGGCGGTCATGTGACGAATTTCTATTACTGTGAGCACGAAGGAAGCGACCAGAACATTGTGGAGATATTGGCGATTGACGGAGAGCGACTACTTGTACGGCTGCAGGGGGAAACTGTTGACGTCAACTTCTATGATGGATCGAAACCCGCCACAAAGGTGAGTGTTGAGACGTGGTTCGTCCGAGAACAACGCACGACGCGATCAATGCAATAGTGGACGAACAAAAAGATGCAGCCGAGTTGCCGTCGGCGGTTTTTCACATGGTAAGTCTGTCGCGGCAACCGGCTGATCTTGGTCGTTCGCCTATTTGGGAGATGCTATGGTCAGTTCCTACGCAGAAGTGTCTCTTGGTAACCAGAGCGAGCAGACCTTTCTCCGTCGCCTCCTAACGAACTCCGGATTCGAATACTCGGGAGCTCGCACGATGCGTGGACTTTCCGGACTCGACCATCAAGTTGACGCGGTGGGAATTCGCGGGAATAACTTGGCACTTGTGCTCAGCGGTCCACGAGACCTTGGGCTACGTCACGAGTAGAACTTCAGTACGCCGAGCCCCAAATTCAAATCCGATGTATGGTGTCGAGACGCGTTGCTGCGAATGTACGATATTTCCGCCACACTTGAGCGCGAAGGCTTAAAGGTCGATTTGGTTCTCTTCGAAAACAGACTGACGGAAGGACTTCCGGGCAATTTTGGATTCGGTGCGATTGAACCGTGGATTCAGGAACATGGTCTGCCAAACGACTGGACTGGCAACTGGCAATCGTCTGTTTTCGACATTGACCTTCCAGGCAATAGGTTTTTGTCCGATACCGGGCATTCGGCTGGTGCCTGCTACATCGGGTTGAACGACCTCACACTACCTGAAATCGCCGCAATTTGCGGAGGGGATGAAGAACATGCAAGACAATTGACGCATACGGCCATGTCTCGGGTTCGTGTAGATCAATACTTCAACCCGCCCACCGACGAATTGATTCTCACCGCACTCGCGCTATCGCCACGCCATGATCCCGCGATCATTGAAGACGTGTATGGCGCTGCCGTCTCCCTTCAACATCCGCCTGTCCCAAACGTCATAGTCCCCGATACGGATTACGCTGATCCGGTCGCAACCGCACGTGAACTTGCGAACATTGGCGCTGTGGAGTACTCGGCAGAAATCAGACTCCAAGAGAATGGCCGGGAAATTGTTCATCGCGTTACGAAGACGGCGCAAGAGAACTTTGTCATTCGAGCGCTAAAAGTTTTGGATCTCGCTGGAATCGTGAAAGCGTTGGTGCAAGGCCTCAAAGGTGGAGAATAGGCGAACAATCGGTTCAACCGGAGCCGCGGGTCGCGCGGCTTCTGAAATCAACGTTGGTTAGCCGCGGCCCGGTTAACCGTAGCGTTCGGCTGCAAAGACTCATTGTGGAAATCGGCCCGCGAGGCAAACTCACGTGAAGACGACAACTATGCCCCTCAATGCCGACTTGATGTCATCGCTGCGAGCCGCTGCAAGCGAGGTGGCCGACACGTATCAGATTGATATCGGCTGTGAGCCCGAGAAAGTGATCGAAGCGATCAACACCCACATCCGCGAACTCCAGAAGACCCCCACGGCGGACCGCGATCCCTGGGTGGATGTATCTATACCATTTGGATCTCTCTGGGGTGAACAACTGATTCGCGACTTGGGGTGGCAGTGGGTCGAAGCCGTATTTGATGACGATGTGACGAATAAGGCTGTTGGTGTTGCTTCCCCGGATCGGAGCCTGATCATATATCCGATGCATTTCGTTTTCGGCTGCATCGAGAACAACGCTATCGTTACGATCCTGCTAGCGTACAATGCGATCAAGAGCGGTGATAGAATTCCTGACATTCCACCAGACAGCCACGTGAATGTCATGGAACGCGTTCATCATATCGTTCCACCGGATTAGGAGTCTGTTTGGCTACCTGCTTGTGAAGACCTGTGCTACCGCCGTGAAGTCACCGAAGCAGCCGAACAAGGCGTTGAACGCGAGTGGGCGATCACGCCGGTCCTGAAATCATAGTCAAACGCGCCCACCGCGTTAACGCAGTCGTTATTTGCTTTGATCCACTCGTGAAACCGCTGACGCACAAACAATTCGACAAACTCGCTCGCGAACTTTTCAGCGTTGTGCTGTCACCCCACGGGTTCTCATGCGAGCTATCACGACACTGCACGTTTACCCGACAAATTGGCGATGACATCGTCCACGTCATCATGCCCGATCCCGGAACCCGATGCGCTTGGTACGACATTCAGGTATTTCCGACGTCACCGAGATTTCATGATGACTTTGCGGAACGATTCCCAGATTCACTAGGCAATACGCTTGATGTTTGGGGCAAACTCAGCGAAACCGCCGGTATCGGAATGGATCAACAACAGTTCAACTGCAAATATGAATCGAACATGAGAAACAGGTTTGAGAAAACTGTGGCTGGCCTGCTGGTAAACACGGCGATCCCATTCCTTGATACGATACAGACGTACGACGACATGCTTCCCCATTTACGCGGGCCGTTTGCGCGATTCAACGGCAAATAACAGCTGTATGTCTTTCTTTGTCAAGTAGTACGTACGGTGAGCGCGGTAAAAACTTTGCATTTTTCTGAGACCCGAATTCGTGGAGTCTCGTTGAGTTGGTCGACAGCTCGTTGTTGAGCCGTTTTACCGCCTCGGTAATGCTTGGCTTTCCCGAATAACGATCGACGCTCGCGAACTCTTCCAAGGCGTGACCACGACGAAGCGAGTTCGGCGTTGTCGAGTTGCTTGATTTCTATGACGAAGTCTGCGGTTACGCGTCGGATCGCTCCGCCGTAAACGAGTTGCTTCAAACAGCTGTCAGCGCTCAGCCGCACGACGAGCCGACCTCGATGGGTCCGACGCTCGTTGTGCGGTGTCTTCCGAAACGCCGATTTCTTTCGTAACGGTGTTTCTCGCGGAAGACGGCAGTAGAAATTATCCGTGACGGCACTGGTCCATTCAAAAGGGGTTGGCTGGCACTCTCACTTCGCATCCTCCAAAGGAACACGAAGCCGGGCTTCCAGTTAAGGGGCGGTTCGCAGTGACGTGCAACCTGCTTGGTCGTTCGTGGTGTCTCCCGTTGTGAATTGTGAAATCGTGATGGTTCGTAAAAGTCGCGTTGGCGTGTCCATTCAATGCGCGTGAACTCGGACGCACTCGTGTAGACTGTCGAGCGAGCTGGTTCGACTTGTGTTGAACTTCTCAGGGTCGAACATTTCAGAGTCGAACTTCTCATGTGGTTTGACAGTCAGGTTACACAGCGTCTGGCAACTTGATTGCTAGACAGTCAGGTTGCCGCGGTTCAGTTATGCGTTCGGCTCACGCCAACGCGACGTGATGTTTCGTACTGGGGCTGGTCACTTGGCAAGTGACGGCTACGTTGGTTACTTCGCAAAGATGCTGCTATCGAAGGCCGTCTTGCGAGTCAGCATCCAATACACGGCTCGTCCAAGCTTCACGGCCAGCAGCGTGTTGGCTCGTGCTTTGTTGTGTTGCTTCTCGATCCGCTCGGCAAAGGCTTTGGCGTCAGGCGATTCGCGTTTGAGCAACGTGATGGCTTCGGAGAAAGCCCATTTCAGGTGCGGGTTGCCGATCTTCGAGCCCGTCGGTTTATACTGCTTGCCCGCCGAACTGTTCGTGCCTTTGACCAACCGAGCGTACGACAGAAAGTCGCCGACCTTCGCAAAGCGGCGGATGTTGTGGATCTCGTACAGCATCGTCATCGCCAGGATTCTGCCAACGCCGGGAATGCTCATCAAGCGGTAGAACGTATCCGCATCGTCAATCTTCGCGTGTTGTTCCAGGTAGAGATCGAGCCGCTTGATCTGTTCGTCATAGAAGTCGATCAAGTCCACGTCGAGCGTGACCATGCGTTGCACGCTGTCTTCCTCGAAGCGATCGGCGATGCCGACACGATTCGTCTTGTAGCTGATCGACTTTTTGAAGGCAGGCAAGTTCTGTTGATGGTTGACCATCTGTACGTGGACGATCGTGGCGGATCTGCGTCGCACGATCATGGCTCGCCGTCGCAGCAAGTCGCGCGTGCCTCGCATGTCTTTGGGATAGACGTAGCTGGTCGGGAAGTTCCCGCCTCGCAGCAGCATCGCCAATTTCTCGGAGTCGATGCGATCGCTCTTGGTCTTACCGCCGTGAATGGCTTTCAAGTACAGTGCGTGGCCGAGCAGAAACGCGAGGTTCTGTTGATGACACAGATCGGCCAGCCAGTACCAATTGAAAGTCGACTCGCAGCCGATGATGAGATCATGCTTCTCGAAGGGTTGCAGCGCGATGAGGAACTTCTCGGGTTTCTTGGTATCGAAGTTTCGATGTAGACGCTTGTTTCCGGCGTGATCGACGACACAGACGTGCATAGAGTTGGCGTGCAGGTCGATTCCGCAGTAGAATCCGTGCTGTCGATTGTAGAACTTCATGTTATGTCCTTCCTTGAGCGAGTGAGCTTGAGCCACGAAACCTTTGAGGCAGCAACACGCTGACCTCGTTTAGAGCTCTGAACTTTCAGAATCACCGACTCTAATGGACAGGCTCACTCGCTAAAGCAAGACATGATGAGTATCAATGCCGTGAACCGAAGCGGCGAAGTCGGGCGGTTTTGAAATGGAAAATCTTTCGTCGCCGCCCGGTTACGGCAGGCGTTCGTCCGTCAAAGCGCAACCATCCAAGATGGCCTCATTCAAATTCGGAACTGACGCCGGTGACCACCTGATCGTTGAGATCGACGGTCGGCCCGATGAACGCGATGACTGGGTCTCCGCGACGATTATTGTCCATGTCGGCTCGTTCTCAGCTACGGTTGATGCCACACTGGTCACGTGCGATTTCCCTCGATTCCGCACGCAACTGGAGTCGCTTTACAAAACGCTGAGCGGCAGTGCTGACTTTGATACCATCGAACGTCAATTACAAATAAACTGCATCGGAAATGAACGTGGCGGAATCGCCATAAATGGCACCGTCCTCGATCGTGTCGGCGATGGCAATGAATTGAGGTTTCGGTTCGATATTGACCAGACATACTTGCCAAGGATCATTTCGGAACTGCGAGACATCGAATCCGATTTCCCGAATAAGATTCATCCCGCGTTTCCGCAATGATCTTGTGGTCGTACAATAGACTCCGGTCGCATGAAGACGGACGAACCAACGCATGCACCTTACTTTCCGCACATCTCGGAACCGAAAAGTTGGTGAGGAGCGGGGCGACGGCTAGCGGCTGCGACCGTAGCTCGCGGGTGAGTTGCCGAGGAGTTTCATCAGTTGACGCTGGATGGGCGTCGGGTCCGTGTAAAGGTCTTCGGTCTCGTCGTCTGACTTGGTGAGGCGGTGACGGCTTAACGACTCCATGACGTCGATCACGCGACGTGTCGTCGGACGGCGGCAAGGCCGACCTTCCGGATACAGTGGGAGTGACTCCAGGTCCGCCTCCGCCATCGCACCACGCAACTCGCGTTCGATCAGCGTCTGGAGCAGCAGGGCCATGAAGTAGATGCACAGCAACGACTCGATGCGGCTGATCTCCTTCAGGTACACCGGGGCCACGTGAAAGTCGCTCTTGAATTGGCTGAAGCGTTTCTCGATCACCGGCTGGCGTTTGTACGCGCGGAGCACTTCTTCGGCGGTCATCTGACGATCGTTCGTGATCAGCGGGAACACGCCGTCGGCTCGGCGGGCGCGTTCCAGTTGCTCCGCGTCCACATGCCAACTCAGATCGAAACGCGGCTTAATCTCGCACGTGTACTTCTTCTTCGTTGAGCTGCGCGATTGTGTTTGACGCGTTTGGCCGCGCGTGGGCGTGACTTGTTCCTGTTCGATGATGTCGACGTGCAGCAACTCGCGCGTGCCGCGTCGCTCGAAGATGGCGTCCACTTCTTTCGCCACGCGCGCGTACTGCCGCATCCGCGAACGAGGCGACTGGAGCCGGATACGCAACTTGCCAAGATCGTCCATCGTCCTTTGCAGCGCCTTCATGCGTCCAGCGTCGTCCGAGATCGCCTTGCTCATCGAATGAATCCACAGCAGGCGATAACCGTCTGCCGTGAGCTGCTCCTCGCGCAGCGTCTGGTATCGTTGCCGCAACACGCCGTCTTCGTCATGCACTTCGTACAGCAACACCCACCGCAGCGAGTCAGGCTGGTCGAGCAGCGTGGCGTGCATGGCTCGCGGTTCGCTGCGGTTCTTGGGCAGCACGGTGATGAACCGCCCGCCCTGTTGTGAGATATGAGCGAGATTGTCGGCGCTGGCGAGCTTGCAGTCGGCGATATACAGAAAGTCCGCACGACCGGTGAGTTGGCGGAGCACGTTCCACGTAGCGATGTGCGTCTGATCGTCGTTCTTGTCTCCGTCGTCGGTGGTGAAGTAGACGGGCACTCCGCCGTCGTTGGTCAGCGTCAGGATATAGAGCAGTTGCTTGAGATCGGGGCGATGATCCTTGCTGTGCCCGTGGCGAATAGCGGCGGTCAGCTTGCCGCGGCGCGACTGAGGCTGCTCGCATTCCTCGTAGTCGCCGAAGAACCGCACGGTGGTCGAATCGTTGTGCAGTTCGGACAAGTCGAGTTCGAACTCGCCAACGACATGCCGCGTGATGTCCATCAGCAAGGCGGGAAAGTCCGCATCGAACAGCCGGTCGAGCGCTCGTCCCACGCGATCATCATTGAGACTTTTCAATTGGTCTTCGTGCAGATCGAGCAGTTCAGGAACGAACGAGGCGGCCCATTGGCCGATGCCATACAACGGTTCTCGGCTGACGAGAATGTTGCGGACCATCAACAAGATGGCGGTTGCAGTCGGCACGCGATTGCGACGATCCTCGGCAGGTAGATGCCGCTGGAGGATTTCGCGCAACCGACATCGATCGAGGAAGCGATTGATGATCGGCAAAACGCCGATGGTGCTGGAACGGAGCACGAGTTCGCGGCCAGTAGCTTTGGGAGCCAGGGTCGCTGGATCAGGCGCGTGATACGCAGTTGCTTTGCGTCGTTTCATGCCGACATGATAGGCATGTTGGCGTCGCTGGGTGTGTCCATCTGACTGGCGGCGCGACCGCCTGAATAGAACTTAGGACGATTGCCATTGGCGTAAGTCTCGCGTCACACAACTTACGTTCAAGGCCCATGTCGTAAGTGTTCGCTGACAAAACTTTCAGGTGTTTTACGCGCAGACTGGACACTTCGCCGCGTCTACACTGCCCCCACATCAAGCCCTTGCATCCACCCCACAGCCACGAGAAAATGAAAACGAGATGTGCGGAAAAGAAGATGCACGGGAGC
The DNA here is from genome assembly GCA_020638995.1 of Planctomycetaceae bacterium. Taxonomy (GTDB): domain Bacteria; phylum Planctomycetota; class Planctomycetia; order Pirellulales; family Pirellulaceae. Next base: position 1,339,958 of record JACKHM010000003.1, on the reverse strand, counting down.
GGCGGTGGCCAGCGGATTGTGAAATCAACGTCAACTCCCGCCGCCCCGTGATGCGTGTCGTTCGCCGACAAAATGAAGAATCTGATCTCAATCATCATTGTCTGCTTTCTTGCGTCGTCCGCGTGGGCTGACACGCTTTGTGTGGCCACCTACAACTTGAACTATGCCAACCGCCGTGGTGATCAAGTACTAGATGCCATCGCGACTGCCGACCCAGACTTGGTCTGCTTTCAGGAAACAACGATTCAGTCGGAGGGGTTTCTCCGCGAGCATCTCAAGAAAACGCATCCATTTTTCTATTCGGTTGGCCATAAGGGCCAGTACTATGCGGAAAGATTTGCGTTTGCCTCCAAGACAAAGCTAACTGACGTGAAATTCACGGAACCAAACGCTGGGCTGTTTGGTTTCTATGCCGCTACGGCTGAAACTACTCGGGGGCCGATCCAAGTTGTAAATGCGCATTTGTCACCGTTCCAATTCAAACGTGGTGGCGGAATTGCCGACGCGATGAGCGCGCTCTCTGCAACTGAAGAGGTTCACGCCACCGAGATCGCAGCCATTGTCGAGGCAATTGATCGAAATAAAGCAACAATTGTGCTTGGTGACTTCAATAGCATCTCCACATTTGCTGCCCCGAAGCGGCTCGTTGAACTTGGAATGATCGACGCTTTTGCGTCACTTCACGAAGATTCTGACGCTCATCCAACATGGAGTTGGCCGACGCGTCCAATTCCGATATCACTTCGTATTGATTACATTTTTCACACACCTCACTTCACCACCACCAAGTCTGGAGTGCTTCGACGCGTCGGTTCGGATCATGCTATGCTGTATGCTGTGCTGAAGGTCGGCGAACAAGCCGATGCACACGGAGCGGCGAAGTCGGGCGTTTTGCCAGTTGAAACTCTCTCGTCGCGGCGAGGTGATCGCGATCGTTGAACTAAGCCGACTCCGCTGGCGGCGTGCTAAGGGTGAAGGGCGCGCTCTATCGAAGACATGCGAGAAGCTCTCGGCGTTGCTTTGGGGTTGTTGTAGCTGATTTGTGCGCCAAGCGGATTGTGCGCGCGAGGGAAGCGACGGCGACAGAGTTTTCTCCACTTTCTGCTCGCGCTGCGGCTCCTGGTGTGACAAGCTTGGAAGCAAAGGACCTGTTGTACGGTCGATCGTTTTTCCAAGCTGCATCCACTCAGGAGAACTTCTCATGACGCCGTTCCAACGCCGCCGCAATCCGTCCATCAACCGCATGATCCAGGACATGCAAATCCGCAACTTCGCCGCCAGCACCATCGACTCCTACACCTGGCATGTCGACAAGTTTTGCCAACACTTCGGCAAAACACCGGAAGAACTCGGCCTCGAGGAAATCCGCCAGTACCAGATTTATCTCGTCAACGAGAAGCGAGCGTCGTGGAGCACCTTCAATCAAGCCGTTTGTGGCCTACGCTTTCTCTATGAAGTCACCCTCGGCAAGCCGTGGGCCATCCAACACATCCCCTTCGGCAAACGCCCCAAGCGACTGCCCGTCGTGTTGTCCGATCAGGAAGCCTCGCGGTTGATCCAATGCACCGAGAATCCCAAACACCGGACCGTACTGTTGACCTGTTACGCGGTCGGGTTGCGGCTGGCGGAAGCGACGCATCTGAAAGTGGCCGACGTCGACGGGCAGCGGGCTCAGATCCGCATTACTTCCGGAAAAGGGAACAAAGAAAGACCGACCAAACGGCGTCCTGCCGTTCGGTGCCCGCCCGCCTCGCCAAGATTGCTCGACGCCCTGCGGGAGTATTGGAAGCTCCGTCGCCCCAACAATTATCTTTTCCCTGGGAAGACACCGGACGTACCACTCTCGTCGGCCACGATTCAGAAAGCGTGTCGACTATCGGCGGCGCTGGCGGGAATCAAGAACCTCGTCACGCCGCACACGCTGCGACATTCTTACGCCACGAGCATGCTGGAAGCGGGAGTCGATGTGCTGACGATCAGCAAGCTGCTGGGCCATTCCAGTTTCGTCACGACGATGATCTATCTGCACGTGCGGCGTCAACACTTCGAGCGTTCACCCAGCCCGATCGATTGGCTGCCGGTGCGGCAGTGTCCACAGTGGACCGAGCGGATGCCGGAGAGTACGACCAGCCACGTGGCCGACTCGCAAACACAAACGGACGCGAACACTTCGCCCACCGTCACACCGCCGTCGGCTGTAGCAGAAACCTCTCCGCCCTCCACGGAGACTCAACAGCCACCGAAGGCTCAGCGACGCAGTTCGGGACGACGGCCGCGAGCGAAACGCAATCGTCGCCGCGAGTGATCGACTTGATTCGGGAATTTGCTCCGCGCTTCTTAATGGGGCCGGGCAACCACGCCTTTCAGGTCAAGAGTGTTCTCTCGAAGTTGCTGCTGTGCCGCACCAAGACGTTGGGCGGGCATACCTATGTGTGTCGGCCCTGCGGCACCAGTTGCGAGGTTTACAATTCGTGCGGCGACCGGCATTGTCCCGGGCACCGACCGGCATGGATGCCGCGTTGGTCGATGCCGGGGCTCGACGCGCTGATTGGATGGACAAGACGCGCGAGTTGATCTTGCCCGGCATTCATTACTTTCAAGTGGTCTTCACACTGCCGGACCGCTTCTCGCGGCTGATCCTGGGTAATCGCCGCGTGCTGTATCGCTTGCTATTTCGCAGTGCGTGGCAAGCCTTGCGTCATGAACTGCTCAAACAAGGCATCGATCCGGCTGCGGTGCTGGTGCTGCACACGTGGAATCAAGAATTGGGACATCATCCGCATGTTCATGCGCTCGTTCCGGGAGCCGGTCCTTCGGCGAATCCCGACAACGATCCGTGTTGGGTTGTGGCCCAGGACGCCAGCTTTCCCAATCGCCGCGAGCCGTTCCTGGTGGACATCAAACAACTCGGACGGACGTTTCGCGATCGGTTCGTCCGCGGCTTGGGGATGTTATTGCGGAAGGGAAGTTTACAGTTGCCTGACGAATGGTCTCAGTTACACGACAGCCGAGTGCGGCGTGCTTGGCTGAAGGCCCTGCGTCAGTCCGACTGGAACGTGTTCATCTCCGGCCCGCCGACTGGGAGCAGTAATCCGGAGCAGGTGTTGAAGTACATGACGCGTTACATGACAGGGGGCCCGATCTCCGATGCGCGGATCGTCAGTCAAAGTGAAGATCAGGTCACGTTCGTAGCTCGCAGCAAGGACAAGTCGCAAGGCAATCCGCAAGTTGCACACACGATTCCCGGCGTCGAGTTCTTGCGTCGCTGGTCGTTGCACATCCTGCCCAAAGGTTTTACGCGTTGTCGCCGCTACGGAGGTTATCACGGCAGCCGGTGTGCGTGGTACCTCGACACTTGCCGGGAACTGTTGGGAGTGAAGGCGGAGGAGCAAGAGCCAGAAGAACATTCACAAGACGTGGCAGGCGTGGCAAGCGTCCCGTGTTGTCCGCGTTGCGAACAACCGATGGCGTTGGTCGAGTCCACGTCGCGTCCCAGTTGGCGGGAGGTGTTCCAAGGGAGTGCGACTCATTCTCCGCTGGTGAACTTCCCCTGGCTGCGTTCCTCTCCCCGAACACGCCAAAGTCCTTATGAACCAGACGGCTAGGCCCAATCGACGGCTAGGCCCCGTCAGAACACACTCAGGAGATTCAGATAACATTCCTCGAAAACAATCCACGTTGGTCGCCGTAACCGGCTGCGCGCCACAGCAACGATTGGCCTTACCATCGCTACGCTCGTCACGATCGCTTGGCGAGCAAACCGCAGTTCAGATCGCTTTCTGCTTGCCGCCCACGCAAGCGAGCGGTTAAACTGCGTATCGTCTGGGCCGCGAAGCGAGTGGCATTCGCATAGAAAGTCAGGCTGCACTTCTCGCTCCGTCGGCAGCGAGTCCCTCTACAAAGCCACACACGCAACTCCCCCGCTGCCAACGGTTAGATTGCAATACGTTTTATCCCGCTAGGAACATCGAATTAGGCCGTTTCGACCATGCGAGTATTCATCAACAACACCCGGACGTTCAAGCAGTATCTTGACAACTACCATCATCACGACTTGATGCTCGCGAATGGATGCATGGCCGCGTGTTACGACGAACAAGAATATGTCGACAAACCGTCGGTTGGAGATGTTGTTGCAATCTACGCCAGCAAATTGGGTGTCGTGGCCTTTGGTTCCGCAACGAACGAGACAGCATACCTCAACGACGACAGGGTTGGACGCCACCCAACGAAAATACGTAAGCTGAAAGATTTCCGTCTTATTGCGTTTCCGATTCGCTCAAATGAGTACGCGACTAGCAATTCAATGACCATCTCTGAGGTTGTCAAAGACACGAAGGGGTTCTTGGACTTGCTCTATAATCGTGCGCTTCCGCCGAGCGATCCAACGTTGTTCAAATGATGTCTCAAATGCTGCTCGGGCAAGAAACGGGGACAGTTCCGAATGGCGTTAACTTATCGCATCTTATGTGCTGGTGGTGGTTAAGCATTGCTGTTGTAGCGTTGCTTTCATGATCGAAGGCTGAGCCTCCTGCGTAGTGGATTTGGTCAAACATTTCCATTGGCAAGGAGGACTCAGCCATGAGAAGTATCACGGATGTCATTCGACACTTCAAGCAGAACTGGATGCGAGAATTGTGTCCCGAGGCAATCGAACGAGCCTGCCGCGACCACGGCATGACGTGGCGACAATCGACGCTCAATCCGATCGTTACTGTGCAAGTCTTCTTCCTGCAAGTTTTGCATGGCAACACGGCTTGCGCACACTTGCCTCATCTGTCGAACCTCGTCTTCACGGCAGCCGCTTATTGCAAAGCAAGGACGCGATTGAAGCTCGATGTTTTGAAGACGTTATTGCAGCGATCGGTCGAACAACTTCAGGACAACGCCATCGATAAGAGTCGTTGGTTTGGACATCGCGTCTTCTTAGTGGATGGCTCGAGCTTCTCGATGCCTGATACGGATGAGTTGCAAGAACACTTCGGTCAGCCAGGAGGCCAACGCGCAGGTTGCGGCTTTCCCACGGCTCATTGGTTGGCCATGATGCACGCAGGGACAGGCATGATCACGAAGATGCTGGCAGCTCCGTTGCGAACACATGATCTGGCAAAGACGGCTGAGTTGCATCCAGAATTGCGAGCGAACGATGTGTTGGTTGCCGACCGAGGATTCTGTTCGTTCGCTCATTTCGCTTTGTTACTGCAACGTGGCACGCACGGTGTGTTGCGAATTCACCAACGGTTGCTTGTTGACTTTACACCGGGGCGGACTCACACGGTGCCAGGCAAGGGCAAGAGCTGCGGCAAGAAGGGGCTGCCTCGTTCGCGCTGGCTACGACAGCTTGGCAACAACGATCAAGTTGTCGAATGGTTCAAGCCAACGAGTTGTCCAACTTGGATGTCTATTGAGCAGTTCGACGCATTACCAGGGTCACTGGTGATTCGCGAGTTGCGTTACACGATTACTCAGCGAGGCTTTCGCACACGGACGATCACGCTTGCCACAACCTTGCTTGACGGGGATAAGTACAAGTCGTCGGACTTAGCAACTCTGTTTCGCGATCGCTGGGATATCGAAACGAATTTTGGACACTTGAAAACGACGATGAAGATGGACGTTCTGAAATGCACGACCGTTAACGGTGTCCTCAAGGAGCTGCACGTTTTCGCTTTAATCTACAACTTGGTCCGACAAGTCATATTGATCGCTGCCGAGCAACAACAAGTCGACTTTCGCCGCATCAGTTTCACGGATGCCTTACGCTGGTTACAAACCGCAAGGCCCGGCGACTCCATCCCCAATCTCATCGTCAACCCACTTCGACGTCACCGCCTCGAACCGCGCGTCAGAAAGCGTCGCCCCAAACAATACCCACTCATGAAAAGGCCTCGATGCCAGCTACAAAATGAACTTGCACCGTAAACACTTACGGATAAGTTAACGCCATTCGGGACAGGTCCAGTTTACCGTGTCTGGACCTGTCCCTGCGCAGTGACGTGCAACTGGCTTGGTCGTTCGGTGGTCCTCTCGTTTTATAAAAGTAGCCATCACTTTCCGAGTGATGAACGCAAGTTGTGTGGGCAGATCACTCGGAGAGTGATGGCTACGATAGGTTACTTTACAAAGATGACACTATCGAAGGCTGTCTTGCGAGTCAGCATCCAATACACGGCTCAATAAGGTGTTGGATAGCTGAAAGGACGCCGGTGATAACCTGGCGGCTATTGCCCTATGATTCCGAGTTCGGCAATCGATGCCCACGGTCCTCCATTGACTTCGGACAAGATCCGGATCATCACGTAACGGGCTGTCACCGGTTCAAACGTCGCATCCTGCGGGTCGCGACTTTTCCGGAACGAAATGCTTGCGGCTGCGTCGACGAATCCATCAGGTGTCTTACTGACAAGGACCTCGCAGTCACCAATCGCACCATTCCAACCGCCATCCTGACGCGCCATATAACGGATGCCTCGCACTTCATGTTCCCCACCGAGATCAATCACGAGTTCGTGTGGATGCCTGTCGGCCTCGCCAGCAAAGTTCGAATGCCACCACGTGCCCAGATCTCCATCGATCGCATATCGCGCTAGTTTTCCATTGCTCTTCGATTCGCTACTGACGCGATGAACCTTCATTTCGCCGAAGGGGATTAAGCCCGTCTGCGGCAGTGTCTTTTTCCTTTTGGTATTGTTTGGCGGTGTCGAACCGAATTTCCCAAACTTGGCCTGACGATCGCGTTCGTGAATCGCAGGATCGTGGAAAGTGCCTTCGACAGCCGGTTCATGTGCTTCGGCAGCGTAGTCCACCAACTGTTGGAGAACCTCGGGATGCGAGTCGGCAATATTCATCGATTCACTAATGTCTTTTCCCAAGTCGTATAGCTCCCAGGACGCATTTGATTTCGGACGGATTGCCTTCCAGTTGCCCATCCGCACTGCGGTCTGTTGGCCAATCTCCCAGTAGAGATACTTGTGTTCGGTTTGCTTTCGTCCGACGGTGTCTTCGCCCAGAAGTTCCGGTACGATCGACACACCATCAATGTCATCGGGCGTCGCTGCGCCAGTCAATTCGGCAACCGTTGGCATCACGTCAGGAAAGTACCAAAGCAAGTCACTGACTTTCCCCGGCGCAATCTTCCCGGGCCAACGAGCAATCATTGGAATCCGCAAACCACCTTCGTAAAGCATTCCTTTGCGGCCTCGAAACTCATCCTTGGTCAGCGGATTCAAGTTGGCACCATGAATGCCACGGTGATGTTTGTCGTCGGTAAAGTAATCGTTCCCGCCGTTATCGCCGCAGAAAAATACTAACGTGTTCTCTTCGATCTGTAACTCTTTCAACAGAGCCAACACGTCTCCGACCTGGCGGTCGACCATCGAAACCATGGCGGCGTAGCGGCGAGCTTGTTCGCTCCAGGGCTCGTCTTTGTAGATCGCCCAAGCCGGGTCGTCGTCCGGGATGTTGAATAATCCATGCGGCGGTGTGATCGGCATGTAGCAGAAGAATGGCTCGTCTTTGTGTTCGCGAATGAACTGCTTCGCTGCATCAATGATTACGTAATGCGAGTAGGTTTCGCCCTGCTCTCCGCCATGATTGCCCTTCAACGGAACTTCTTCGCTGTTGCGGACAATGTACGGCGGGTAATACGAGTGGGCATGGACTTGATCGTAGTATCCCAGGAAGAGGTCAAAGCCGTGCTTTTCTGGCACGCCAGTGGACCCACGACCCCCGCAGCCCCACTTACCAAATCCGCCGGTTGCATAACCCTGTTGTTTCAAGATAGTAGCGATCGTAATTTCGTCGGCTCGAAGCGGAGTTCCACCTCCGTTCACTCGTACTGAGGTGTGGCCGGAATGCTTGCCGGTCATCAGCGTGCAACGAGTCGGCGCACAAACCGAAGAACCAGCCATTGCCTGAGTAAACCGCATTCCTTCCGCCGCCATGCGGTCGAGATTGGGAGTCTTGAGGTTCGGGTTGCCGACGCAAGAGAGTTCAAAGTACCCCAGTTCGTCGGCCATGATATACACAATGTTTGGCTTTCGCGAACTTTCGTCAGCGAGCGTTATGCGTGCTGGCCCTAGTGCTTGAAGAGCGACGTTCAGGGAGAAGAACAAGACGGTCAACCGAAAGACGGCACGCCCGCAAGAGGTCGTCTGTAGTAAGTATTGTGTGAAATTCATTTCGAAGGTCGCAAAGAGAAGATTGACGAAGGTTTTAGCCGAAAGATCGAGCCGCCAAAAAATGCCGTGAATCAGGACGGCACCGACGCAGCAACAGTATCCTTCGAAGCAGCGGTAGCGTCAAACGACTCACGGATCGCGAACCGCATTCTCCGTCGCAACTTGTCGCTGGATACAGGAGTGTCAACGGAGGGACGGATCTTTTGGCGAACGCAATGCCTTCTCAAAGATTGCACTCGCATCCACTTCGTTGGCCACGAGCAACGCCATCGCTCCTCCCCGGTCATCGCGTCCCAGAATCGCGGTGCGATCGTAGTAATCGCGCCGCGACTTTTGCTTTCCCGTGCCGGTACAAACATCGACTAATTTGCCATCTCTTCCGATCCGCGTACGAATCGCGTACCACGCCCTTTCAATGACCGGAAGATAGACGTTTTTATCCAGCCAACCGTTGGTAACACCGCGAATCATCGCATAAGTAATCATGCACGTTGCGGTGAATTCTCGGTAACTTTCCGGATGATCAATAATCTGATGCCAACATCCGGTTGGATCTTGGTGCTGAACGAGCGCCGCCATGTGGTTCTGAAAACGCTTCAGCAACTCTGGTCTTGCCGGATGATCGTGGGGGAATGCATCCAGACACATCGCGACGCCGATCGCGGGAAAACCATTTCCACGTCCCCAGGCAGTTTCGTCGAGCGGAGAATGCCGGTAAAGATTGTCCTCTCGAAGATCGAGGTCCATCATGAACTGCAAATGTTGTTTACAAGCGTCGAAATACTTCGTTTCGTCGGTCAAACGGCCCACCTGCGCTAGGATTGGACCGCCCATGAACAACGCGTCGCTCATCTCGCTATGAAATGGCATCGATGTCTGGATCTTGCCTCTTTCATCGAATGCAAGATCTGCAGCCGCACGAGCAAGTTCGATACAGCGGTCGCGACGGTTGCCTTCCGAGCGTGCAGCTAGTTCCGTGAACAAGAGATGGCCCGAAAGATCGCTGCCGCTTTTCAACGCGGCAATTCTTTTACCGTCGAGGTAATCGTCGACGATCGCGTTGATTGGGTCGTAATCTGGTTTGGCGTTTTGCTCTTTGGCGAGTTGTTCGATGTGTCGCATACGACCGATCACCGCCAGCGACTGGATGTACACGACTTGCTTGATCTCTTTGCCGTAGACCTCCAGCAGTTCTTGCGAGATCGCTCGAGCACTTCGTGCGAGTCGACGTTGCATCTCACGACGCGCGGGCGACGGACGTACTAATTCGGTCGAGATCATTGCGTCGAGTAACTTCTTTAACATCGCGTCATCGTCGACATTCGGCGAGGAAAACTCTAACGCGGGGATCGTGCCGACATCACTCGCAGGCGAGACCCCGAGCTGTGCGGCCAGCGAATCCGGGCGTTCGACGTCTGCGACTTCCCTCAATTCTCGGACCAGCCCATTCAAAGTTGGCTTAACCGCGGACGCGACGCGCCATCGAACAGCATCGCCCGGCGTCAGCTCGACAACTACATCGGGCGCGTGCATTCCAATCCACCGCCACACGTACGCGGCTTCGGGATTCGCCTTTGAACCGTAAGCGTCTCCCTTGGGGGGAAAACTTTGGGCTGGATTGTGAGTGCCAACGCGGGGGGCAGATGAATTTGCGACTGATCCATCTGGATTCGTGTCTGGAATTGCAGACAAGGCAAACAGCTCGCGATATTTTGCAGCCTCGTCATCTGCGTAGAACCACTCCATCCACTTCATCGCCAGACTCGGCATGTGAGCACCGTCCGCACCATTCGCCACCACCAAAATGCGAGTTTTTTTCGTTTGGAAGTCCAGGTCTTCGGGCGAGATCAAGGCATCGATCGTGGAATCATTCCGCGTGACGCCGATAGAAGTGGAAATTACCCCACGGCTTGCCAGCCGACCGAGGATTTCGCCATCCGTCGTAGATTCAGCACGCACCACTACGGTTGCGTTCAACACAACCAACAAGATCGAGACGCCCAAACAGCCTAAGTAAGAACGAAACACTACGAAGACTCCGAGTGATTGAGGTGAAAGACCTATTCAGGCACGTCGAACGAAGTTAGGCTCCCGGCTTTTTGAGCGTCGCAATAAACTCGACCACATCGACGAGTTCCTGCTCAGACATCGTCTTCTGAAGGTCAGCAGGCATTAACGAAACGCTGCTCTTGATCACCTCCTCAAGCTCATCTTTGGAGATGACTTTGTCAATCGACTCGGCAGAGCGAATTGTGATGCTGTCGTCGGTTTCGCTAACCTTCAGTCCCGTAACAATGTTCCCGCTGTCGAGAATTGCGGAATAGGTTTCGTAGTTGTGGCTGATCCCGGCACTCGGATCAAGTATTGAGACAAACATGGCCTCCCTCGAAAGCTTGCTGCCGATTTCTGACAGATCAGGGCCAACTTCTTTGCCTTCCCCGCGGACTTTGTGACATTTGATACAAGTGGCTTTGGTTTTGAACAGCTCTTGGCCATGAGCGACATCGCCGGAACGCTTTGCTAATTCGGAGACCGGGGGCAACGGTTTGCTGCCAGCGGTTGCGGGAAGTACAAGATGCTTGGCGACTTCGGCGCGAATCGAATCGTCCGTCGATGCGTAGAGAACATTTGCCACGGTGAAGTTCAAATCCGCTGGGAGTCGCGTATCTTGAACGAGGCGTAGTAAGTAACGCTCGCCAAGTCGACTGCGTCCCAGAGCGTTCGCCGCCGCAGTCCGAATCGATCGACTCTGATGTTGGTCGATTACCAACGGTTTAAGAATCGCAATCGAATCTGGGTTTCCGATGTATCCCAACAGCAGGATAGTTTTCTTGGCGAGTTCTTCGTCGTCACCGGTTATTTCGGCAACGATCAAATCAGCTCCGCTTCGCTTGAGAAGCAATTCGCCGGCATGAACTCCTTGTGTGCTGGCGGGGGCGGCCAATGCGATGGACAGCAGTTCCTCTTCCATGCCTTGCAGGTTAAGGCGATCAACGAGATCGACATACTTTGGCGTGCCCTTATGAAGTTCCAAGTGTCGCAGCACGGCTTCTTTGAGTTTCGCGTTTGCATTGACGTCTACCGTCTTGATACGCAAGAGCGTTTCGACAATCGTAGCGTCCTTTGCGGCTTGAGCTTCGTCGGCACGAGCCATGGGAGAAGTAACCATGAGCGCGAGCAGTGCAAGTAACGAACGCATCCTTCTACCTCGATAGTCTCAGTTGATCAGCGGACAGCAACTAGCGTAATCGGTGGCTCCCGAGAGGTCGAGGTCCGCTCAGACATCGACTCCAACCGCAGACGCTAACGGCACTTGAGATCTTCTGGCACGCGTCAGAAGGATGCTCGTCCGCTCATTGACGGTCCGCCGGTTTGGCGAGTACACTCGTCGGATTCATAGGCGAATCCTGCCCATAAACGGTCGTACTTGCGAAACAGCTGCGACCGAGAACTCGAACAAGTGAAACCCTAGCGAGGCGTAACGCCATGTCCGTATCTACCGTAAGTATTGAGCAGCTATCCATTAACACGATCCGCACCCTATCGATGGATGCTGTCCAACAGGCCAACAGCGGCCACCCGGGGACGGCAATGGCTTTGGCTCCGGTGACATACGCGCTGTGGAACAACGCACTCAACTTCGATCCCGAGCATCCCGAGTGGCCGGCACGAGATCGATTTGTCCTCTCCTGCGGCCACGTATCGATGTTGCTGTATTCGATGCTACATCTTGCCGGCGTGAAGAAGCCAAATGGGGAAATTGGAATTACCCTGGAAAACATTAAGAATTTCCGGCAGATGGGCAGTCCGTGTGCAGGGCATCCGGAGTACGGTGATGCTCCTGGGATCGAGACTACGACTGGTCCTCTGGGACAGGGTGTCGGCAATAGCGTGGGTATGGCGATGGCAGCCAAGTGGTTTGCATCACGTTATGACCAGCCAGGATTCAAGTTGTTCGACTATGACGTCTACGCCTTGTGCAGCGATGGCGATTTGATGGAAGGGATTGGATGCGAAGCGGCTTCAGTTGCCGGGCATTTGAAGCTTTCGAACCTTTGCTGGTTGTACGACGACAACCACATCACGATCGAAGGTGATACCGAACTCGCTTTCACCGAAGACGTTGGCAAGCGATTTGAAGGACTCGGTTGGAACGTGCTGAAAGTCGCTGATGCGAACGACGTGCCGGCGTTGAACGCAGCGATCGAACAGTTTCAATCCACCTCTGACAAACCCACCCTGATCATCGTCCGCAGCATTATCGGTTATGGCTCGCCCAACAAGGCCAACTCACATGGGGCGCACGGAGCGCCACTCGGTGAAGACGAAATCAAACTGACCAAGGAAGTCTATGGCTGGCCGGACGAGAAGTTCCTGGTGCCAGACGAGGTTCGTGCACACTTCGCCGAGGGACTCGGAGCGCGTGGCGCGCGAGAGCATGAAAAGTGGTCTCAGCAGTTCGCAAAGTACGAGTCCGCGCATCCGGAATTGGCGCGACAATTGAAAGCCATCTGGAACGGTGAGTTGCCAGAAGGTTGGGATAAAGACATTCCCAATTTCCCAGCAGACGCCAAAGGTTTGGCGAGTCGAGTTTCTTCAGGCCAATTGCTCAACGCCATCGGAACAAACTTTCCCTGGTTTGTCGGTGGATCGGCTGACCTCGCTCCCTCGAACAATACGATGATGAAGGGCGAGCAGTTCGGCGAGTACGGCGTCGATGAGTATGGTGGACGCAATTTCCACTTCGGCGTTCGCGAACACGCCATGGCGTCAATTTGCAACGGCCTTTCGCTGTCCGGACTGCGACCGTACGGCGGAACATTCTTCGTATTCACGGATTACATGCGTCCGCCAATGCGTCTGGCAAGCATCATGCATCGACCGGTGCTATACATCCTGACGCACGATTCGATCGGGTTGGGCGAAGACGGCCCCACGCATCAACCCGTCGAACACCTTGCCGCATGCAGAGCCATTCCACGCATGCAAGTGATTCGCCCAGGTGATGCGAACGAAGTTGCGGAAGCATACCGAAAGTTAATCACGGTGACAGATCGTCCGACCGCAATGGTACTCACCAGGCAGAATCTGCCAACAGTCTGCCGAGACAAGCATGGTGATGCGGCTGGCACCGCGAGGGGCGGCTATGTGCTGTTGGACTGTGAGGGCGAGCCTGATGTGATTCTGTTGGGAACTGGTAGCGAGGTCAGTATCTGTCTTGAGGCAGCCGCGAAGCTGGACGCTGACGGCTTGAAAGTACGAGTCGTCAGCATGCCTTGTTGGCTATGGTTTGATGAACAAGATCGAGCATATCGCGACAGTGTTCTGCCACCGAGCGTGACGGCTCGCGTCGCAGTTGAAGCTGGTATCCGGCAAGGTTGGGACCGTTACATCGGCGCCGAGGGACGCTTCGTGGGCATGTCGAGCTTCGGAGCTTCGGCTCCGTTTGAAGAGTTGTACGCACACTTTGGCATCACAGCAGAGAATGTGGTTTCTGAGGCGAAGTCTGCGGTCGGCAAGTAGTGTTCACCGCGCGTGCTGTCCTCGCAACCTTAAATCTGTCCAAGCCTTTGTTGACGCATGCAAACGTCTGTCTGCGGTCGGTGCAGTCATCCGAGTTGTACCGATTTGCTCAACTCTGCGGTTTATGCCGCCGATGATGATTTTAGCGGCTTTGGTTGCGCTATCTTGCAGCCGTATGTACGTGCCGGAACCCGCGCCGGACGCCATTAACGTCGAGGAATCACATCATGCGTTTCGCATTGCTCGGACTCGCAGCCGCATTTATGCTGGCCGCGGCAGGTTGCGACCACCGCAACCTGGCGAAGAATAGTTGCAGCAGTTGCCAAAGTTGTGGGAATGCAGGTTGTTCAGCCCACGGAGGGGGCGGGGGGCACGGTCTCGCCGGTCGCGGGCATGGATATGGTGGAGGCGTTGGCGGGGCCATCGGTAACCACCTTGCCACGCCTGGGCCTACACCGGTCGGAAGGCTGCCACATGGATATCTGCAAGACACCGGTCCGTCGGGGCCACCGTCTGCTACTTATGCTTATCCGTATTACACGACACGCGCCCCACGCGACTTCCTGATGGACAACCCGCCTTCGATTGGCTATTGAAGCTCAGCGAAGATGTCTACGATTAAAACGGCAAATGCCGGCTCGATTTTCGAGTCGGCATTTGTCGTTTGTGGAATTGACCAGGATCAGTCGCGGAAGCGACCGACAACGACGGTGATGTTTTGACCGCCGAACCCGAAGCTGTTGTTCAGCGCAACGTCGCACTTTGCCTCACGGGCAACATTCGGAATGTAATCCAGATCGCAAGCGGGGTCGGGATTCTCGTAATTGATCGTCGGTGGCAAGACATTGTCGCGGATTGCCATCAGACAGACGATCAATTCCGTCACTCCGGCAGCAGCGATCAAATGCCCCATCATGCTCTTTGTGCTTGAGATTGGAGTTTGCAGAGCACGTTCTCCGAACACTTCACGGCATGACTTCGTTTCGACTTTATCGTTGACCGTGGTACTCGTGCCATGTGCATTGACATAGTCGATATCTGACGGCTGCAATCCGGCGTCTTCAATGGCCATGCGCATACACCCGATTGCGCCTCGCCCATCAGGATGAATATCGGTGATACGATAGGCATCTGCGGTGGAGCCATATCCGAGAATCTCACCATAAATGTGGGCGCCGCGCCGTTTCGCGTGTTCCAGTTCTTCGAGGATGACCATTCCGGAGCCTTCCCCGAGGACGAATCCGTCGCGCAGTCGATCGAAAGGACGAGACGCCTTCGTCGGGTGCTCATTGTTCGTAGAAAGAGCCGTCAGCAAATTGAATCCGGTCACTCCGAACGGGTGGATCATGCTGTGCGTGCCACCCGATATCATCGCGTCCGCGTCTCCTCGGCGAATGATTTCAGTTGCTTCACCGATCGCTTGACTGCTGGCGGCGCACGCCGTCAAGCAATTCAGATTGGGCCCCTGAGCGTTGAACATTCCAGCTAGATGGGCCGCTGGCATGTTAGGTTCCTGTTCTAATTCGACCTGCGGATTGAGGACTTCCAAGCCCTTTTTCGTGAACTTCGCTAAGTCAAACTCGTCGCCTTCCAACGCGGCCGCCATCATCGCCGTAAAGTTCGTAAAATCTTGGCTACCCTCACCGCTACCGAGGTAAACACCGAGGCGAACCGGATCGATGCCGGAGTCGAGAATGCCTGACGAGTTAACCGCCTGATAAGCGGCGCCAGCAGCGAAGCGGGAATGACGCCCCCGATGTTTCCAAACCTCGGGATCTTCGCCGATGTCGGTGATGTCCCAATTCTTCACCTCCGCCGAAATCCGAGTTGGGAAACGGCTAGCGTCGAAAATCGTCGTATACGCCACGCCAGACTGACTTTCCTTTAGCCCCGACCAAACCGTCTCTACGTCATGTCCCATCGGGTTGATCGAACCGACGCCGGTAATCACGACACGTCGTCTCATCTTGCTGCGATCTCCGATTGAGAGTTTAGACACCAAAGAACATTTCGAACGTCACTCGACATTCTAACGAGAAGTGGCAAATTCATCTCGCTCAGCATTTAAAAGGTGGTCAGGGATCTTTAGCGGCTCGCCACTCTCGGTTCGACCTACTTCAAATAGCCGCAAAAGACGTAACATTCGAAGAAAATCGGCTGGCTCGAAAAGATCAACGCCTTGGAATCGATCATCCAAGTGGGCAAAGACTAACTCCACCTCGGCGTGTAGTTGATCTCCGATATGGCTGGTCCCTTTGCAGATCGCTCCATCGGACTGAATGCTTTCAACGACAGCAGTGTATGTCAGTGTATCCCCAGCCAGGGCCGGGCGATGAAAAACTGCCTTACCAAGCTTGGCGAGAACGACCCGCTCCTTGAACGCATTGTGCTCGCCGACGAGCAGGCCTCCGGTTTGCGCCAGACCTTCGATAATCAGAGACGCTGGCATAAGAGGCAGGAATGGACCATAGCGGTCCATTTGGTCCTCGACCAAGCTCACATTCTTGGTAGCAACAGCGCGACGACCGCTCTCAAATTCAATGAACTTATCGATCCAAAACCATCGCATCAGAAGCTTTCTCGTCCTATCGAATTCAACCGAAAACTAGGGCCTAAGCGCCGACTTTGGTTTCGACATAACGACAGAGGTCGTTTACTGTCAGCAGATTTCCAAAATCCTGGACGACTGGATTCGACTCAAACTTGGTTAAATCCGCAAACGGCATTCGTTTCTTCAACTCTGCGACGCCCTCGGCGGTCACCTTTCCATCTTGAACGTACTCTGCGTTCGTGAGAATGTCCTCCGGAAACAGCTCGGATCGAGGGATCTCGATTTCGAAGGCCTTTTCGAGCCGAAAAACGATGTCGAGGAAGTCGATTGATTCGGCTCCCAAGTCGCCAACCATTGTTGCTTCGCGTGTGACTTCGTCGTCATCCACACCGAGCGCATCCATCAGCGCTTCCTGAACCTTTTCAAATACTTCGTCTTTTGTGGGCATTCGAGGTTTCTCCGATCGAGTGAAATTGAGCTGAGATGCTGGCTTAGGCCGCTAGCTGACCGATAAATTAAATGCAATCCTATTACTACTTAGTATGATTCCAGAGCTTCGCAAGTTCTTCCCTCTGCGTATGGCGAGTCCAAGCATCGACACTGCCGTTGTGTGGATATCGGTCGCTCAGCTTGAACCGCTCCAATACAAGACGGCCAGACACAGCTAGCACACCATCGACGGTCCCACTGACCTTCAATTTCGTTGTATTGGGCTCGTGCTTAGACACCTCCGCCAACACGGTCAGGACTTGGTCCGGAGCCAGAAAACTGGCGTATTTAACGCTTCTCGCCTCCTGGAGCAGCACAAACGGGTGTTCAAAATCATCTGTGACCCGGACTAACCAGGCACTCGCCTGAAACATCGCTTCCAGCATCAGCACGCCAGGCATTACCGGAAACTTCGGAAAATGATCTTTTAAGTAATCCTCGTCCGCATCGAGCCGCTTTGTGGCGGTAATCGAGCGGCCAACGTGAAGTTCGGTTATTTTATCTAGCAGGCGGAATCGCATTGTATGGCCGACACTCGACATCCAGGACAGCCCCCCCTAAAGTTGTCAAACTTACCAGTATAGTTTCGGTCCAAATGAACCACAACCCGCGGTCAACACTCGGTTTCTGTCGATTCGGATCAATCTCCACGTGACGTTTGTCAGCCGGGTGACTGGTTGCTACATTTCTCCCATGCGTAAAGGAATCGCCGTATCGCCGGGAGTCGCCGTAGGCACCGCCTACTGTATTCACGAAATATTCGTGAACCCGGATACAAAACGTCTTGAAGATAGCGAGGTTACAGCGGAGCTCGCGGCTTACGAGGCAGCCCGCGACCGCACCTCGGAAGACCTTAACGCATTACGGACGAAGGTCGAAGGACAGGTTGGGCGGGACGAAGCAGCAATCTTTGCTGTTCACGAAGCCATTCTGCGAGACGCGGACTTCACTCATAAGGTCCGCGGGTGGATCGTTGACGACCGACTCACGGCCGCCGCGGCGCTGCATCAGTTGCTGAACCACTACACTTCGCTTTTCACGCGTACCCGAGATAACTACCTGAAGGAACGTGTAAATGATGTCCGGGACGTAATCGTTCGCCTGAGCGCGCATCTGAGCGAAGTCCTGAAACCCGACACGGACGCTTTGGAAGGGCCGCTAATCGTCGTTGCCGATGAACTCCTTCCCTCTCAAGCAGTTGCACTCGGCGACACCGATGTGCGTGGAATCGTGACACAAGCTGGAAGCCAGACAAGCCACGCGGCGATCATCGCTCGCAGTCGCGGCATCCCGGCGGTTTCTGGCATTAGCGGAATTCTTCGGCAGGTGACAACGGGAGACACGATTGTTGTTGATGGTCGTGAAGGGATTGTCATAGTTGACCCTACTCCTGAAACACGCAGCGCATACCTGAAGCTTGAACGCGAATTCGTTCATCATCGGGACGAGTTGGCGGTGAATCGAGACCTACCGGCGCGAACTTCGGACAAGGTCTCGCTCGAGTTGCTCGCCAATATCAACGGTGTAACAGACGCGAAGACCGCGGCGGCTATGGGATCAACAGGAGTGGGACTCTTCCGCACGGAATATATGTATTTGACGCATCCCACCGTCCCTGATGAAGACGAACAATTCGATAATTACTGCAAAATCGTCGATGCCAGCCCAAACAGCACGATCACGATTCGAACGCTCGACATCGGGGGTGACAAGACCGTACCCTATTTAGGACACCACCACCAAGAAGCGAATCCGTTCTTGGGATGGCGGAGCATACGGCTGTCATTTGAGCATCCGGAATTCTTCAGCACCCAAATTCGGGCTGTACTGCGAGCATCACGCTATGCCAAGGCACAGGGCTGCGCAATCCGATTACTGTTCCCGATGATTACTACGCTCGACGAGTGCCATCGGATTCGTCAAATCGTCCGCCGAGCACAACAACGGCTTGCGAAAGAGAAAAAAGAATATGCCGATGTACCTCTTGGAATGATGCTCGAAGTTCCCGCAGCCGCTATCGCAATCGATACAATTCTTCCGGTGGTCGACTTCGTCTCCGTCGGGTCGAATGATCTGGTTCAGTATTTAATGGCCGCAGATCGCGATAACCCAAAAGTCAGTCATCTGTGTCAGCCCCTGGCGCCAGCGGTGCTACGCTTGTTGACAAATGTCATCCGAACCTGTCATGCGCATTCAACCCCGATCACCGTCTGCGGAGAAATGGCCGGCCAGCCCAAAGCCTTCGTTCTATTGCTTGGAATGGGCCTACGCAGCTTCAGCATGAGCGCCGCATTTATCCCTACGATCAAAGAACTCGCCAGCCGCGTCTCCATCGCGCAAGCACGAAGCATTTTGCACCACGCTTTGGAGCTGAAAACGACGACGCACGTAAAACGATTTATGACGGATCAACTACGTCGGCTTTCGCCTGAATCGGAAAAGTTCGACTCGACCTAGCGTTAGACGACTAACCTTTGGCGGCGTCGAGCGATTCCTGCAAACGAGCCTTTGGCTGCACACCGACGAACCGCTCGCTGACGTCGCCGTTTTTAAACAGCATGAGCGTCGGAATGCTGCTGACACCGTACTGTTGAGCGGCACTCGGGCTGTCGTCAATGTTAATTTTGCCAATTTTGATCGAACCTAGATTTTCGCCGGCGAGTTCGTCGATCATCGGTGCGATCTGGCGGCAGGGCCCGCACCACGGAGCCCAAAAATCAACAAGCACAGGTTCGGAAGCCTGCAAGACTTCGCTGTCAAAGTTGTCGTCATTAAACTCGTGGACGTTACCGGCCATCACGCTCTCCTTCGTCGTAAACGCACATTTGAGTGATTCAGGAGAGGAATTGTATCGGTCAACTTTCAAATCTGTCAATCGAGCCTCGAATTGCGGTTTATTGAGGCGACCGTTGCAGATTTATACCAGCACTGGCGGCAGCTGGACACTTCGAAATTCAGCGCTGTGACTCGAAATTCAGCGCTGCGACTCACGGCGCAGAAGACTAACGAGTCGCGAAAGGAATTGCAAAGAGCGCTCCATGCCTTGGCCTCTGAAAACTTTGGCCTCTGAAAGCGACACGAGTTAGTCGAGGAAATCGCCTTGGTCTCGTTCGCGCGGGTCTTTCAGCCCTTCGCCGAGCTTGCTGAGCGCCTCGGTTTCGATTTGGCGAACGCGCTCGCGGGTCAATCCGAGCTCTTCTCCGATCTCTTTTAGCGTATGAGGTTCCATATCATCGAGCCCAAATCGCATTCTCAGCACGGTCGCTTCGCGTGCATCCATTTCGTCGAGCATCCCCATCACGGTCGTTAGCACATCTGTCTCGACTAACTCTTCATCTGGGCTCTTCATCCTTTCGTCCATAACCATTTCGCCAATTGACCAGCCAGCCTCGGATTGGTCGGTCTGGGGCGTGGAGTTGTAGATCCGGATGGCCTTCTTGATGATTGGCAGCTTTTTCTTCTGAAGACCCAGCACGCGGGCGATCTCTTCGGGTGTCGGACCGCGGCCAAGCTCTTCGGTGAGCCGCGCGTTTGCTCGCCGCCATTTCGATAGCAACTCGACCATATAGGCTGGAATTCGAATCGTTTTGGCGGAGTTGATTAACGCGCGTTTGATCGACTGCTTAATCCAGTAACTCGCGTAAGTGCTAAATCGCGTTCCTACTCCGGGATCAAAGCCTTCAACGGCTCGAAGGAGACCCAAGTTTCCTTCTTCGATTAAGTCCGGGAGGCTTAATCCTTTGCCTGTGTAACCACGAGCAATGTTCACGACGAGACGCAAATTGGCGCGAACCATTCGGTCGCGAGCACGGACGTCGCCCTCTCCGATCTGGCGCGCAAGCTCTTGCTCCTCTTTGGCGTTTAAGAGTGCAGTTTCGTTGATCTCTCGTAGGTAAGTTTCTAGGGGCGTTTGTAACGCATCGCTTCGCTTACGTGTGACAACCGCTCGTTTACGAGTTGGTCGCTCTTCGGTCAAGTGGTCGGAGCTGTTTGAAGGCATGGTGTCGTCGCTCGGGGCAAGGAGATGGAGGGAGCAGGATCTCAACGGGGATAAGACTGCTATCGACCCACAACACTTGCGTTCTGCACGTTGAGGCAAAGCCGATGAGGTACGCGAGATATGCCTTGGATTACGACCATAACGGTGGCACCGACATCGTCAGTCGCGCGGACGACTGAAGCGTGAGTCGCAGCGAATTGAGCAGTTCACTGTTCCAAGCGATTGTTCTCGCACGCTAATGACCGATACAACGCGCGTAACATGTACATCGAGAAATGTAGCAGCTCAGTCGCTGCCCTGTAAAAAATCCCCGCCATCTTTACTGATGGCGGGGAATCATGCGCTCTGCAGAAAGCAAGGTTCTGATTGGACTCGACGCTCGACTACTCGGCCGGACTTTCGTCTGGCGAAGAGTCGGCTGCTTCTGTTGCCGACTCAGCGGGTTTGATGAGCGGGCCGGCCTCACCCAATCCACCTTTCAGGTCCTCGCGGGCAACTCGCTCACGCGGTGCAGCACCAGTTGACGCCGGCTCAGCGGCTGCCGAATCTTCTTCCGCCCATTCGACGCGTTTCCTCGACAAGCCGATTTTTCGCTCATCGATGTCGACACGCAAGATCTTAACTTCGATCTCGTCTCCGACTTTGACCACGTCTTCTGGGTTCTCGACTTTGTGGTCGGCAAGTTCGGAGATGTGCAGCAATCCTTCGAGTCCATCCTCGAGGCCCACAAACACACCAAAGTTGGTGATCTTTGTGACCGCTCCGTGGACGACTTGTCCTGGCTGGTACTTGCCGGGGATGTCTTGAGCCCACGGATCGTCGTCCAACTGCTTGAGGCCCAGGGCAATTCGGCGCCGATCTTGGTCGACCGAAAGAATCTTGCAGCTAACTTCCTGGCCCTTCTCGAGCATCTCGTTCGGGTGACTGATCTTTCTCGTCCACGACATATCCGAGACGTGCAGCAGGCCGTCGATTCCCTCTTCGAGTTCGATAAAAGCACCGTAGTTCGTGAGATTCCGAACCTTACCCTTTACATTTCCATCGATTGGATAGCGATCGGTGATGTTATCCCAAGGATTGTCCTGCGTCTGCTTCATACCGAGCGAAAGCTGCTGACCAGCCTTGTCGATTCCTAGGATCACTACCTCGATCTCGTCGCCAATCTGCAACAACTCGTTAGGATGATTGATCCGCTTGGTCCAAGACATCTCGCTGATGTGTACCAAGCCTTCGATCCCTGGTTCAAGCTTTACGAAGGCGCCATAGCTCATCACATTAACGACCGTCCCCGTGTACTTCTCGTTCACGTGATATCGTTGATCGACGGTCTCCCACGGGTTCTTTGTGAGTTGTTTTAGCCCCAAAGCAATTTTCTGCTTTTCACGATCGATGTGCAGTACTTGAACCTCGATTTCCTGATCAATCTGCACCATTTCGGAGGGATGTCCGATCCGCTCCCAGCTCATATCGGTGATATGCAGCAGGCCGTCGATTCCACCCAGGTCAACGAATGCGCCAAACTCAGCGATATTCTTGACCACACCCTTACAGGCCTGACCAACATCCAAATCGCGGAGCAATGCGTCGCGATCTTCTTCTCGTTGTTTTTCGATTAGCGACCGGCGGCTGACCACAATATTGCGACGCGCTTCATCGATCTTTAAAACTTCGCATTGGACGACCCGACCAATGTAGTCTCCGATATCAGAAGGACGCCGGATATCAACTTGACTGGCTGGCAGGAAGACGTTGACTCCGATGTCGACCAGGAGTCCGCCTTTGATCTTGCGAGTCACGGTTCCGGTCACGACTTGCCCTTCGTGGACCGTCTTCATCATCTCTTGCCAAGCGATGATCTTTTCGGCTTTGCGTTTACTCAACGAAACCATGCCGTGCGGATCATCAGCGCGCCCGAACTCATCTTCCAGATCTTCGATCAGAACCTGAAACGTCTGGCCTACTTGAGGAGGATCCTCGTCTTCTTCCCATTCGCTAAGAGGGATACTGCCTTCACTCTTGAAGCCCACATCGACGAGCACAATATCATCGTCGATGCGGATGATGCGTCCTTCGACAATGGAATTGACGTCGAAGCTCGCTTCGCCTTCCATCGTTCCTAGGACGGTGCCATCGTCGTCGACTCCCTCGAATTCTTGATCAAAGAGGGCACTGATGGCTGCGTCGGTTTCTAAGCTGCGAATGAGGTTGCGGTTGACCATAATTTGTTACAAGACGTGGGGTTAGAGTACTGCCTCAACACACCGGAGCGACCATCGACCAGGCTGTGGAGAGGCCCGAGTTTGAAAACGCGCAACTCTAACAAACCATTGAATCTACGGCAACGGTGGTGTTTCCGGGCGGCAAACCCCAGACATCACAGGTCTCCGCCAACTTCAGCCGCCAAGGATTGCAAATGCCAGTTTGACGTTGGCATTTGTCGGTTTATACTCAACTGGCTACGAACGACTCATCGAAATCGAAATCACAACCGCCGATGTTCGAGGGCCATCACCACCCAAGTGCTGGGTAAATTCTCTGTATTCTCCTTGGATTTGGCCGATTTTTGACAATTGAAATGCCAGGTTGTTGCAAAAAAGTGGACGTAACTTCAACCCGTAATTAGACTGGCGAGAGCAGCTCTACTCTGCCTATTCCACATCTCTTCGACCGACCCGATAGGGGTAATGTCGCGATGCCACACAGCTACAAACACTTGTTAACGAATGCAAAGACTCGAAAGGCCAGGAAGAAACTGCGTAATTCGCGTAGGATTCACCTGGAGCACCTCGAGGATCGCAATCTATTGGCAGGCGACGTCGATTTTTTCCAGCCACTTGCCGAAGGCGAAGGCTCGGTCCCGATGACCATTCTCTATCGGGAAAGCCAAATTCTGAATGACGGTATCTCGGTCGCAGAGAAAATTCCGCTGGGAATTAATGTGGGGGAAAGTACACGTGTTGACGTCAACGGAACATTTTCGAATGCCGGTGACATCGATGTTTTTCGCGCAGATTTGCAAGGGGGCGATATCCTCCAGCTGAATATTTTCGGGGCTGGACAAACGATATCGGTGTTTGACGAGCTGGGCACGCTGTTGATTTTTTCCGACTTCGACGCGAATTCGATATCTCAGACCGTCGAGACGGGAGAAGTGAACTTGCCGGAAGGCGGCAATGCATCGCTCGGACGCGTCATCAGCCAAACAGGCAGCTATTTCATTCAAGTTACAGGTGACGACACGACGATCGACGGCGGTGCGTATACGCTCCAAGCACGCGTCGAGCGGCCTGCGTTGGAAAAGGCCCCAGTCGGAACACATCAAATTCTTTATTTGGACTTCGACGGCGCGGTCGTAGCCACCGACATATTTGGCGGGACTGGTGCAGCATCCTTGTCGCCACTTTCGTCGTTCCTCGCGAACTGGGGCTTCACGACCGCAGACCAGTCGGATCTCGTTGACGCAATCACTGCAAAGGTCGAACAATTCCTTTCGACCGACATTCGCCAATTCGGCAATAACGGCGACTACCTTACTTCTGGGATTCCTGGACAGTTTGATATCGAGATCCGCAATAGCCGCGACCACGCCGACCCATTTGGGCAAGCAAATGTGAGTCGAGTGATCGTCGGCGGGACGCAAGGAGAACTCGGTGTTCAAACGATTGGAATCTCAGAGGGTCTGGATGTTGGAAATCTTGACACAACGGAAAGTGCAGTCGTGCTACTCGATTCGTTGAGCGGTCAGACGAACGCGGGCGGAGCTTTCGACATAAACACAATTCCGTTCTCGCCGACGACGACGAAACTCGATTTGGTTGCAGCTGGCATAGCCGCAGCAGTCGCCCATGAGGCTGGTCATTTCTTTGGCTTGTTTCATACCAATAACGCGAATGCTGTTCCCAACCTAATGGATCAGGGCGGGGCTGGCATTAGCGTATATCTCGGGTTGGGCCAAGATGGCATCTTCGGCTCGCCCGACGATACGGGGGTTAGCTTCATTCCACCGGATAGCTACATCGATTTCATCGGTACCGAAGATACGCTGAATTCGTTGTCATGGGCTCTGTCAACCGGCAAGCTTCCTTCCAGCGTTACGGGAGTAAAGTTCCATGACCTGAACAGTAATGGAGTTCGTGACCTCACCGAGCCTGGTCTCGCTAACTGGACGATCTATGCAGACTTGGACGGCGATGGGATGTTGGGATTGCGCGAACCGCAGACCACAACTGGTGCGGACGGATCATACGTCTTGTCCGTCCCACCGGGGCAACACACGATCCGCGAGGTGCTTCAGCCAGGGTGGAAGCAAACTTTCCCCACTAACGGGTCTCACACGGTTGTTGTTCAAGCAAACTCTTCGGTCTCCAACATTAATTTCGGGAATGTTTCCTTGTTGGGCGGCATCTCGGGTACTAAGTTCAACGACCTAGATGGCGACGGCGTCTTTGACCAAGGCGAGCCGGGTGTTCCAGGCATCATTATCTACCTGGACATGGACGGCGATAACCGATTGGACCTCGGCGAGCCGATGGCGCGGACCGACAGCAACGGAAACTACTCGATCACGATTCTCGAGACTGGAACATATACGGTACGTGAAGCATTACAGCCCGGCTGGGAACAGACGTTTCCGAAGACAGCAGAACGGGAATATACGATCGTCGCGACGCCTGGAGCATCGTACCCGGGTCGTAACTTTGGAAACACTTCGCGGCTTGACTACGGCGACGCACCGACGGCACTTCAGTCGGGCTTCGCGAAAAGCTACCCAACGACGATCGCTGACAACGGTGCAGTCCATGCGATTTTACCAGGATTCCAAATTGGTTCGACGATCGACGGCGACCCCGACGGCACCCCGAGCGTGGGTGCAGACGGTGACGACCTGAATACCACGACGAACGACGAGGATGGGATCACGGTTAACGCGGCAAGCATCTTCCCCGGTTCAACCGTTGGCGAAATCACGGTTAGTATCGAGACTGCGGGTAATTCGCCGGGAGTTATCTATGCGTGGATCGATTTTAATCGGGACGGTGATTGGGACGACGCTGGCGAGCAGATCGCGACGAATGTCCGAGCGGCAGATGGTGACCACGTTTTGAACTTTGCTGTCCCGGCTAACGCTAAGTCCGGTGAGACTTACCTGCGGGTCCGCTATGGTTACGATCGCAAAATGAAACCAACTGGGCGAGATATCGCGGGTGAAGTCCAGGATCAGCGGATTCGAATTCTTAGTGAAAACCCGCTCGCGGTCGACGATCAATTCACCGTCACACAGGGCGGAGGTGCGACCACTTTCGATGTCCTTCTGAATGACCTCCAAAGTCTGTCGCCTCCTCTTCGCGTAATTGCGGCCGGGGCTACGACCGTCGGTGTCACGGCTGCAGGAGGCCAAGTAACGGTCACTGCAAACGGCACGGGTGTCGTCTACACGCCACCAGCAAACTTCTTCGGTGACGATCGATTCAGCTATACCATTCGAGATGGTGCCGGTAACACCGACTCTGCCGATGTCAGCGTGACGGTTTTGCCTTCGCTGGTAAATCCGCTGGCCGTTGACGATTCGTTTACCGTCCAGGCGAGTTCGACGAATAATCAGCTTCCAGTGCTGGCGAACGATTTGACCGGACAAAATCCGCCCATCGGAATTGTGAGCTTCGATAGCACAACCACCGGCGGTTCTGTGGTTCTCGACAACCGTGGTACCGCAGCGACTGGCGACGACACGCTGGTTTATACACCGGCTGCGAGCTTCACAGGGACCGATCAATTCACTTACACCGTTCAAGATCAGAATGGCGTAACGTCCAAAGCCACTGTAACCGTGCATGTTAACGACACCGGCGATGATCGCGTTCGTGTTCGGTTGCAAGCGACGGACTTGAATGGCAACCCAATTCAAGCCATTGGCGTTGGAGAAGAGTTCAATCTGCAGGTCTTGGTGGCCGACGACCTGCGAGATGACGACGAGGACGGCAACGATGCAATCGACCGCTTCGGTGTCGCGGCAGCCTATCTAGACATCCTCTACAACTTCAACCTTATCTCACTTTCGTCGCGAACTCCGTTTTTCGGAGACGACTTCCAAAATGCGACTTCGATTTCAACCGCGACGCCCGGCTTGATTGACGAAGCAGGGGCATTCCAAACTGATCAAGGAAACCCCCTAGGCCGAACGTGTCAAATCAACGTGCCGAACCCCACTTGCTTGCCAGAGGACAACGAATTCCTCGTGTTGACCATCCCGATGCGAGCGACGGCACAAGGGGTTGCTGAATTCAAAGCTGACCCCGCGGACCGCCGCACGAACGGACCACTCACTCCGCCTGACCACGACGTGCTCTTGTTTAATCCCGCCGCTCCCGTCTTGCTGGAACAAATCCGTTACGAGAACGATTCGCTGACAATTCTGGGTTCGGGCGGATTGCCAACCGCAGTCGACAACACCTACCTGCTAGCAGCCAACAGTACAGGCAACGTATTAAATGTCCTCGCAAACGACTCAGAGATCTCCAATCCACCGCTAACGATTACCGCGACCGGCACGGTTTCAGGTGCTCCAGCACTGCAAGGCACAGTATCCATCGCTGCCGACGGATCGAGTATTCTCTACACACCACGAAACGGCTTCGTCGGCACGGAACAGTTCACTTACACCGTGCGAAACAATGTTGGTCTCACGGACGATGCAGTCGTGACCGTGCAAGTAGGAAATGCGCAGAAGGATATCAACATCCGACTGCAAACTACGGATCTAAATAATAACCCGATAAGTACGATCGCAGCCGGATCGGAATTCAAAGTGCGGGCTTTTGTTCAGGACATCCGAACCAGCGCACCCGATCCGACGCGAACCGGCGTTTTTGCGGTTTACTTCGACTTGCTCTACAACGCTGGGCTGATTTCTACAAAGAACGATCCGGCCAACCGATTTGGTTTCGACATCGATTTCAGCGCTCCCTACAACTCGAACGGTCTATCCGCGAACAACAGCTTCATAAATGTCATCGACGAGGTTGGCGCGTTCCAGACCGGTGACGTAGCACTTGGCAGCGGCGAATACTTGCTGACCGAGATTACGTTCCGAGCGAACACTCCGGGTGCTGCCCAGTTCAACGTCGACCCGCCAGATCTTAGTCCATTCCACGACATTCTCCTCTACGAACCACCGGCTCCGGTTGCGCTAAGCAGAATTAACCTTGGAGCAGCCTCGATCACGGTGCTGGGCGTTGGTGCGGAAGGGGAGTATACGAATCCCAACAACTCCCGCGACGTCAACAACGATGGAGAAGTCTCGCCGATCGACGTTTTGCTGGTCGTCAACGACTTGACGACGAACGGCTCGCGACCGCTGTTTAGCTTGAACGGCGATGGAGCTCTGGGCGAAGGCGAAGGTGGCTTCGTCCCACCCCAACTTGGCTACGTCGATGTCAACGGAGATGGAAGTGTCAGTGCCATTGATGCCCTGGCCGTGATCAACTATCTAAATAGTCGAACCTTCATTTCGGGTGTCGGCGAAGGTGAAGGAAGTTCTGTTTTGGTGGCAAATTCCGTCACAGACACATCAGCGCCACTGAATTACGTTCTGCTGACGATTTCCGCCGACACGTCCTCTCCTGTCGTCGCTGCTCAGTCGGCTGAGCTCGATCCTTCCACTTCCGAATCAAATGCCGTCGCGGTGGATACGCTGTTCTATCATCAGACAGCATCGGTCGGTTCTTCTTCATACGAATTCGATCATGTTCGCGATGTAGATGCCGGGTTGGTCGACGATGACTTACTGGAACTCTTGGCGGATCGCGACGCGGACGCGATCTAGGTTCGAGTCAATTGCATGTCAGAAACGAAGCCCAACTCGTAATGAAGCTTGGGCTTCGTCACTTTCTTGGTGCGTTTTCACATGCCGACAATGCTAAGTATCGTGAGTGAGATGCACACAAAAATGATGATCGCGACCGTAGCTACCCGGTGAAACTTTTCGCGTGTCGTTCTCGGTCGGGCGGTGCCGAACTCTCGTTCGAGATAGTCGTCGTAGTCAAAATCGTCTTCGGCGCCAAAGCCTTCCTCGACATCTTGATTCCACCCGGAATCTTCGCTGGCACCGCACTCGCTGCAAAACTTCGCCCCCGCTGACACTTCCGTTCCGCAACAAGGGCAGTTAAATTCTTCCGACGTGAATGACATTGGAGCCAAAAAACTGAACCGAGGAATTCATGGTGGAGAAGGAAATGAGCATAGCCGATCGTGGCGAGTGATTGAATCCTTGTGGAGCTTACGGCGTGCAAGCATCATCGGTTCACCCCTTGATACCACATGCAACCAGCGCGATACTACGCTCGTTCTGACGTCAAGAGCCGTAAGACTTCGAATGCGGCACGCCCCGTAACACCGAAAAAAGGGAAGTTCCTATGTCACGCTCCGCAGCAGTTACTTTCAAAGGCAACCCACTGACTCTGGCTGGCGAAGCCGTTCAAGTCGGTCAAGCCGCTCCCGAGTTTACATTACACTACTATGCGGATGGATTGAAAACGATCACAAAGGCCGATCTGCTGGGCAAGCCTTCAATTATCAGCGTTGTGCCTTCGCTTGACACGCCCGTCTGCCAAGTGCAAACCAAACGTTTTAATCAAGATCTCGGCAACCTCGGCGAGCAAGTCAACGCCGTTACCGTCAGTCTCGACTTGCCGTTCGCGATGAATCGCTTCTGCGGCGCGGAGGATGTTAAGACCATGCGCGTCGGCAGCGACTATCAAGATCGCAGCTTTGGGAATAACTGGGGCATGCTGATCGAAGAGCTGAAGCTTCTTGCCCGCGGGGTTTTTGTTTTGGACGCAAGCGGAAACGTCGTGTATGCGGAAACTGTTTCCGAAGTCACCGAAGAGCCAAATTACGACGCAGCACTGGCCGCCCTTAAAGGTCTGCTGTAGCTAACGCAGTTGGCCCGAAGTAGCTCGCTTAAAGCTCGAACAGACGGACTAATTGGATCCGTCTGTTCTCGTTTCTTGTCCGTGTGCGCGGCTACGGACGTCTGATCGGAAATCAGGGCTATGTCTCACAAATATGCGCGCGCTCAGTTTTAGGACGGAGGCCGCCAAGTCTGATGTGCCATAAGTCAGGACGCAATTTGCCGAAGACGAGTATCTTCATGTGTTCTGATGTCGAAGGATCACTCGCGGCGCACGCTTTGCTCAGCGTGAGGTTTTAGCTGCGCGAGCGCTCGGCGTGATCGCGACATGTTGCGCGTTCTGTAGGTAGGGCGCCGAGCGTCTCCGCCGCAGCCTTCTATTGGCGATCAGATCCTTTCCTCACCTGACCCTGCTTGGCGTGTCTTGCGGTTCAGAATTGAATGGCCTAAAACAGCGCCGCATGAATTTCAACGATCGCCTCCACTGAACTGAGGTCTCCAATGAATCTGCTAAAGCCGCGTTGCGCCTATCCCTGCCGCTCTCATACCACGAAGACCGTGCTTTGTACTTGCTTTGTCTTACTGCAAGTGGTGATGTGTACAGCTGACGAACCAGCGTCGTTGCGACTTGTTCCCACCGATGCGGCCTACTATTCGGTCTCCGCACATTTGAGGGAACAATACGATACGCTGCTCAAGAGCCGCGCTGCAGCTAAGGTACTTGAAATGCCAATTGTGCAGACAGGGCTCGCGATGGCGCGGGCGAAGTGGAATGATCCGGAAGGAGATTTTGCACCGTTCAAAGCGATCTTCGAACAGCCAGAGAACAGACGACTCGCCGATGTGTTGGTCGACGCGGTCTCACATGAAGTGTTTATCTACGGCGACAAGGATTGCGTGGCCTTTCTGAAAGCATACAAGGAGATCAGCCGCTCGAACCAAGCGGTCATGCGAGAGTTAAACGTAGCCGAAGCCCCTGAAGCCGCGGAAGAACTCGTCAAGAAGCTCTCTAGCGTGATTGCTCAGAATCTCGGCCAAGCGAAAGTTCCAGACACTGTGATTGGATTTCGCTTGTCGGATACAGAATCAGCGTTGGCACAACTTGCTCGCTTCGAACAGATCCTCGGTGAGTATCTTGCGAACTATCCCGATTTGAAACGGCGACTATCGCGACAGCAATTTGCGGGTGGCGACTTTTTGACGATGCAACTCGATGGCACACTAATCCCCTGGGACAAGCTCGCCCGGACTACGTCCTTCGACCTCGACGAGATCCAGGGCAAAGTAAGTAAAATGACGGCGTCGGTTGCCATCGGTGTAAAAGACCAATACTTGCTAGTTTCGATCGGCGATAGCAACGACCACCTCGGGGCTCTTGGCCAAGGCGAAGTTCTTGCGGACCGTAAGGAGTTGATGCCACTTCGCCAGCAGAAGCAACAGCAGATCTGTTCGGTCTGTTATGTGAGCGAGGCGTTTGCGCAGCAGATGAATGCTGCAGAACAGCGACTCGATCAAATTGACAGTCTCGCGAACCAGCTTCTACCAATGTCTGAGCTCGACGCATCGCTACAACAACAGATTGGTAGCGACGTTCGTGGGCTAGTCGCTGACCTCAAGCAAATGATCCCAAAATCGGGAGCCATGACGACATTCACGTTCTGGCATGACCGAGGCTACGAGGGATACACGTACAACTGGAGCGAGAACCTTTCGCTTGACGGATCTCAGCCGCTAACGATCCTCGAACACTCGGGCGGAAGCCCCATTCTTGTGATTGCGCGACGTAAGAGTTATACGCCGGAGGCATACGAAACCATCTCGAAGTGGATCGGTCGCGCACTCTTCTTCGGCGAAACGATTGGGGTCGGGTATTTGGGGCCCAACGAGCGTGAGTTTTATCAGCGAGTTCGCGGCGACTTGGCAGAACTCATAAAGCAACTCGACCAGATAAATCGTGACAAGCTCGTATCGGCATTTCGAGATGGTCAGGGAGCACTTGTTCTGGATGCACAGGCTGCCAGTCAACAGTGGCACGCGATGCTGCCTGTCTCCGACCGCTCGATTCCGATGTTAGATATCGCACTCGTCTACGGCGTGAGTGACGCCGCATCCGTCAAGGACGCGGCGACTGGGTACTTCCAAATTCTCCAAAAGGTAATTGATACGCTTCACAACGCGGAACCGACGACGATTCCGGACTTCCCGCTGCCGCTGCCGGATACTCGCGAGTTCCCTGACGGCTCGGTTTACTACTACCACCTTCCACAGGAACTCGGATTCGACAAACAAGTTTCTCCAAACGCGGGACTCTCGGAAGACACTCTAGTGCTCTCCGTTGTCCCCAAAACAACAGTGCGTTTGCTGAGGAAAACGCCTTTCAGTCACCCAGGAATTATTTCGCAGCACCAGGGCGCAGCGAGCTCGGCATGTTACTTTGGCTTTGCCCGATTGATCGAGGCGATAGCACCTTGGGTAGATTACGGCATCGAAATATCAGGGGAGGGTGTTGAGGAAGACATTTTGGACCAGATCCATGTCGGACTCGAAGTCGCAAAGTGCTTACGTGACGTGTCGGCAATTACCTATCAACAAGATGATGTTTGGATCACTCACTTTTCGATGCACTTGGAAGATCTTACAGAATAGAAATCGGTCCGATTTTGGAGAGCCCAATATGCCGTTATCGCTTCGCTACTTGATTGCTTCTTGTGTCATCCTGCTGCTTGCTGCGTGCAATTCTAGTGCGCCTCAAACTCCCGAGCCTGTGGCGGACGACCACAGCGTACACGGACACGCGCACAGCCATAACCACGAGGAGGCTGGACCAAACGGTGGTCATCTGGTCGAACTCGGCGACGAAGAGTATCACATCGAGTGGACTCATGACGACGCGACTGGACTCGTGACACTCTACGTGCTCGATAGTACGGCAAAGGAACTGGTTCCAATCACGTCTGAGTCACTAACGATTACCGCTAAGGTCCAAGATGCCATCGAGTACAAACTCGCTGCGGTAGAACCTAGCGGCAATCCTCCGGCCTCAGCGCAGTTTGCCTTGAAAAGCCCAGAGCTCCTTGTGAGCCTACAACTTGCCGGCCAGGGTACCGATGTATCGGTCGCCGTCACTGTCGACGGCAAAGACTACAAGGGCGAGTTCGAGCATCATGAGCACGGGCATCACCATTAAGATCAGTGGCTACTCTCGATCAACGGTCGGCCCAGTTGGCTGAACTGCTTGTTGGCGGACTTCTCGATACAGCTGCTGGTAACTGGGATCGTTGGGCCGCAACTCCAGCAGCCGCTCAATTTGTTTGATGGCATTTTCCAAATCGCCTCGGTGCCGATAAAGCAAAGCCAAAGCCAGTACGAAATCCGGCGTGTTCGGTTCGAGCCGCACGGCTGTGATTAGCGACTCCAATGCCTCATCGACTTGCCCGTGCAGATAAAGTGACAACCCATATCGATACTGAATTGCGGCGTTGTCCGGCGCCAGTTTTGCGTCCCGGCCCAACAACGGCATCTCGGCCTTTCGTAACTCAGCGACTCGCTCGCGTAATTGCTGCGACTTCACGATACCC
Source organism: Planctomycetaceae bacterium (assembly GCA_020638995.1). Taxonomy (GTDB): domain Bacteria; phylum Planctomycetota; class Planctomycetia; order Pirellulales; family Pirellulaceae. The sequence continues at coordinate 1,306,729 of JACKHM010000003.1, read as the reverse complement.
TCGATGGCTGCCTCACGATTTTGCTGTGCGATCCGACGAGCATTATTCTCGGCTTCGTCAGCTTGGCGTTCGAGCAACGCCGCGAGATTCGTTCGGGGGCCTGTGACCTGCGGCTCGACACGAATCGCCGCCAGGTACGCAGCTTCGGCAGATTGCAAATCATTCATGCTCTCGTACACGACACCGAGCGTTAGGTGCGCCGCAGCACGATCGTTGTTGACGAGCACACCCTCCTTAAACTCGTCCAATGCGGCCTGTAACATCCGTCGTTGTCCACCGTTCATCAATTGCCTCGGCACACGGGCCAGTACCCGCGCGGCCTCCGTTCGTACCGCGCGGACGGGGTCTTCAAGTGAGGGTAACAGCAAACGCATTAACTGGGTGTCGTCGTCCAGCAATTGCAAGTCGGCGACCGCGGTGATCCTCACCTGCGGATCGTCATCACTCAACAGCTGCTCGGCGGTCTCCAGAACATTGGACGGCGCGTACTGGCCGAGTTCATAGAGCGATGTTGCGCGAACGATACCAGGGAGTCGCTTGTCTCTTGCGATTGCCGCGAGGTCAGGTGCAGCCTCTGCCTCGCCTTTACGGGCCGCGACCAGTGTATTCGCGAACTGCTTTGTAAGATCCTTCTTCTCGCCGTACCATTCGCGGTAGTACTTAGCCGACCACTGATCGACCTCGGCCACAGCCGATCGAATTTCTTCGTCATCGCGTGCAGCGATCAGCCAATCGGCATATTGCGTCAACTTCGATCGCTTCTCGTCAGGCAGTTTCGCACGATCGAGATGACAGCGTGTACATGCGTTAGGAGTCCCAATCGCCACGCTCAAATCGGGTCTCGGAATTCGCAAGCTATGATCGCGGCGAGCGTCCACCGCCATGTAGGTCGTCTCTGGCATGTGGCATTCAACACAGGAGGCTCCGGTGCTGCCCACGTTGTGTCGATGGTGCGAAGGGGCGTCATACTTGCCAGCGGAGTGCTGATGGCAAGACGTACACACCTGGTTACCTTGATGTTTCAGCCTCGCCGTATGTGGATCGTGGCAATCCGTACAGCGAATTCCCTTGTGGTACATCTTGCTCTGGATGAACGAGCCGTGGACATACACTTCGTCCAAAATCTGGCCGTCGGGATAATAAGTGTGGGCAAGCAGAAGTTCGTTGGAGAAGTAGTCATAAAAGTCTTCGCCCGGCCGATATCCCGGCTTTACAATGCGACGACGTGAGTGGCATTGAAAGCAGGTGTCGAGCTGCTTCTTCGTGTCGTTGCCCTTTAATTTCGCGAGGCCATACCCGTATTTACGGTCCCAGAAGAGCGACTTCGATTCAGCCAGCTTGACGTGCACGCCTCCGGGGCCGTGGCAAGCCTCGCAGCTCACATCGATCTCGGAGAACGTCGTATGATAAGTTTTTGTCTTGTCGTTATACGACTTCCGCAAGTTTGTCGAATGGCAGTCGGCGCACATGTTGTTCCAACGCTGCGCGATTCCGGTCCAGTGAAGATCATCATCAGGCGCTAGTTTCTCGTCGACATCCGGTGGACGCAGATAAAACCACTCTTTCTTCTCGGTATCCCAAGACACTCGCAATACCTGCAGTCTTGCAATCTCGTCTTGGGGCATCTCGGCAGGTCGATCAAACTCGACCATGTACTGCTGCAATGGATCAACTCCGAATACATATTTGACTTCAAAGTCAGTCATTTCACCGTCCGGGCCCTCGGTGTTAACCATATACTTGCCGTCGCGCCGGAACATGCGCGTCGTGATACCATAATGCTCTAGTTCGGCATCGTCGAAGTTGCCAATCACGGTGGCCGGCGTCGCAAGATCCATCGCGAGGTCATGATGCGATCCCTCCCAAAGCCTACTTTCCTGCTGGTGGCATTGGATACACGCCTGACCACCAACGTACGCGTTGGGTTCATCGTCGGGCAAGCAGGTCCACCAGTCGGCAAACACACCGCCCCCAAGCAGCAAAGCCAGAACTAGCCCGCCGCTGCGCAACCATCGCTTTGATGTGGGATTAGACGGGATGGAATCGGGAGCTGAGGGCATCGGCCATTGAGTAAACGAGTAGGGGGGTAGTTCGCATCCGACGCGAAGTCGCTGACGCTTCTAGCATAACATGCCCCCAACAGGTTCCTCAGGGCAGGAAGCGGAAGTTCCTATAAAGAACTCGTCGGTGAATCACTTACTGTCGGTAGAAGCCGCAACAGTCAACCAAGCTGCCCAATAACGTGCCGACGTGCCGGCTACGGCAAAATCTGCGTCTTGTTGCCCTGATTGCTCACGTGATGCAATTCCTTCGACGCGAAACGCGCCGGATACGGGCCCCTGATCGGTCTTTAACACAAGCTTCACTGACTTGGAGGAGTCTCCTTTTGACTCCGACTTGACGACATCACAACGGACTCCTGCGGGCAACTCGACAGCCTGTACATTGATCTCGCCGACGAACCCATTCTTTCGTTCAATCGCGACGGGAATCTCCAGCTCCTTGCCCAGCGTTAGGACGAATGCGTCGCTCGCTAAACTTAATGCAAAGTCTGGCTTTGCCTCACCGATCGTCATGCGATAGACGTACCTTAGTCCACCGTTTCGATGCACGTCTCGAACAATGACGCGATAGACACCGTCCGCCGGTATACTGTGCGTGAGAATGCAATCACGCTGACGGTTCGTGTCGTCAACTTCGGCCAATACATTTCCTTCCGCATCAAGCAGCAGTACCAGCGGGTCGAGCAGATACCCCAACGCATCGGACTCCACCTGGACGGATAACTTGGTGCCCTTGGTGAGTGAGACTTGAAAGACATCCTCCTTGCCTTCCGCATCAATTCGTCCCGTGACAACCGCAGGGAGTTCAATCGATTGCGGTTCGCTCTCGCTCCGCGCTGCGACCGCGGCGATCACGGTATCTTTTGTCACGGATTGCTGAACCGACGAGGCAAACTCCGGATGAGAGGCGAACACACGATTTCGCTCAGTAGCCGCTGGGATCTGGACCGATGAACTTTCTGCCAGATTCCAGCCGAACAGTTGCGTATCAGTCGACTTGTCGACCTGCACCGCAAGCGGAATGACGTGGTCTACGAAGGCGCCGGTCGTTAATGTTAATCGATAGATGTAAGTGGCTGCGCCCGAAAACGCGATGCTGCTGTTTGGTGTGAGGGGGAAGGCGAATGTTCGAACAACGTAAGTGCCGTCTCCCGGCGCCGTGAAGACAATCTGTGGGTCGACGCCGCGTTGGTCATCGTTCTGCTCGACTACAAAACCATCCGCACTGCAAATCTGCAGTACCGCGTCCATCGGGGAACCAAATGTCTGGTTCGCATCCAACGAAGCGACCAACGTCTGTCCAGCCGTCAATTCGATCGCGTAACCGTCGACATCTCCCGACTTCTCCAATCGTCCGTTGATGATTGCTGACTGAGTAATCTTTTGTGCAGCGTTCAATTCATCATTGGGCTCGGCCTCGACGACTTCTGGTAACGAATCGACGGCGAATGGTCGCAACGATGTCGCTCCTTCGTTATCGTGAAAGCGAAGCAAATACACACCGTTGGCATGTTCTCCGATCTGAATTGTGAATTTTCCCTTATCCTTGCCGGCCTCGACCTGGAGTCCCTCACGGTCGACCCATACCGATACAGGCCAGTTGCTGAAACTCCCCGCGGCTGTTACTTCAATCTGTTGTCCGCGCTGTCCACCGGACGGAAACAGACTATCGCATTTGGGCGGTGCTGCATGAAGTGTGGGCAACAGAAGCATCGCCACGGTCGCGAGCACAACTTTAACGAAGGTGCGTTTTGGTCTTCGAGGGAGTGACATTGCGCTCAACTCATAAGCTCGGTTATCGGTGTCGGGTCACTAACATACGGCACGGGGCGACCTTCCGGAGTATGCACAATCTTGCCGGGGTCGATCCCTAGTTTGGCATAGATCGTCGCCGCAAAATTCTCCGGCGAGAGTACACGGTCGACTGCCGAGTAACCTTGGCGGTCCGTAGCGCCAACTATCTGTCCAGATGGCGTCCCGCCACCAGCGAGCATTACCGACATTGCATTTGACCAATGATCGCGACCGCCTCGGGAGTTCACTTTCGGCGTTCTGCCAAATTCACCCAGGGCGACGACGAGCGTTCGTTCGAGCATGCCTCGGGATTCCAGGTCTAAAATCAATGCCGCAATCGAAGCCTCGAAAGGAGGCAGCTTGCCGTTGAGTTCGTTGAAGATATCACGATGGTGATCCCAGCCGCCTTCGTACAAGGTTACGAACGGGACTCCAGCTTCGACCAGGCGGCGAGCGAGTAGCGCGCGCTGACCGAACCCGTGGCGACCGTACTTTTCGCGCACGGCAACCGGTTCGCGGTGGATGTCAAACGCATGCTGTGACTCGACGGAAGCGATCAGCTGCTGTCCTTGTTGATAAAACTCGTCGACTGCCAATAGCGGATCGCCAGCCGCTTCGTCCTGGATTCGTTTCATCCGATCGATCTGCTGCCGTATCTCTTGTCGGGTCGTGTACCGATCGCCCGTCAAGCCACCAGGCAGGGCGACGTCCCGCACGCGAAAGCCCTCCGAGTTTGGGTCATCGGGAACGACAAACGGGCCGTGCTTTGCACCCAAGAAGTTTGGACCTCCGCTCCGCGACATGCGAGGCATCGAAAAATAGGCGGGCATGCCTGCCGGCGCATCCAACTCACGAGATACCACGGAGCCCAAGCTCGGATGAAAGCTGACAAACGCACCACAACCGACAGGAATACGAGGCGGCGAGCCCGTCATCATGTAGTGGTTACCCGCACCGTGGTTTCCCTGGTTGTGGCGGATCGAGCGGACAATTGCCAGTCGATCGGCAATCGCAGCAAGTTGAGTCAGGTGTTTCGAGAAACGAACTCCGGGCAAGTTGGTCGAAATGGTCGAGAACTCGCCGCGGACTTCAATCGGCGCATCTGGCTTGGGATCAAACGTCTCGTAGTGAGTCGGCCCTCCGTCCATCCAGATGAGAATGCACGCATCCGCTTCTCGAGCGTGAAGAGAAGCGGCCTCAGCGCGAGTTCTTAGGGCTCCGACAAGCCCTCCACCGAGCAGGCTCCCCAAACCAAGCCTTAATCCGTCTCGGCGCGTGACTCCCTCACAATTGCGTCGCTTGGTCATCGCCTAATCCTTGAACAGAAACTCGGGCGTATTGAGCAAAGCCCACAGCAGATCTTCGGTCGCCTGTTTGCGCTCTGGCGGTCCCGGCGCATCACCGAACAGTTGCTTTCCAAACTCTCGCTCATCGCTGTCTGGGAACCTTGCGTAGACCAGCAAGTACAACTCTTCAACGATCTGTTCAGGCGTGCGGTCGCTGGCCGCTAGTTTTGCGGCCCGTCCTTTGTCTGAAGTAACGCGACTGTGAAGTTCCGTCGCATTCATCATATGTAGCGCTTGCGTAACGGTCGCATCTTCCTGGCGTTCGCAGGGTGGATCTTGATTGGGATCGGGCCTGCCAAACGTATCCAGGAAGAGAGAACTGACGCGGTGAGTCCAAATCTCTTTCGCCCGAGAGCCTGCTGGCATCGCGGCGAATGTGTTCGGAATGTCCGTAATGTCGGCAACGGCATCCAGCATTACCTCGGCGCGCAGGCGTTGTCGGTAGTGGCGAGAATAATTCTGTGTGTCAGCGATGTTGCGTTCGGTCGGCTCGGAGCTTAAAGCGTAAACATACGAGTTGGTGATCGTACGCAGAACTTCCTTGATGTTAAATCCTTTGTCCCGGAAGTCTGCTGCCAGCGCTTCGAGCAGCGGTCCATTGGATGGTGGATTAGTAGCTCGCAGGTCATCGACCGGCATCACCAGCCCGCGACCCATCAAGTCGTTCCAGATTCGATTGACCATGACTTGCGCGAAGTAATCATTCTCTGGGCTTGTGATCCACTCGGCCAGGGCTTCGCGAGGGTCAGTATCGAGGGCAATCGGCGGAGCTTCATTGAACAAGGGCCGCGGCTCGAGCACCTCCCCAGTCAGTGGATGTGAGACGCTGCCTTTCTTCGAGGTCAGCACGATTTCCTCGCCGCCCGAAATCGGTGGCGACAAACCCGTTCCCTTATACCCAACTCGGGAAAAGTAAGCCGCAAAGCTATAAAAGTCCTCTTGGCTCCACTTCTCGAAGACATGATGATGACACTTGGCACACTCCAGCCGGATGCCGAGGAACAGTTGTGTTACTAAAGTTGTAATTTCATCGGGCGAACGGCGATCGCGAAATAAGGTCGCGGCGCCATTGTGCCAAGTGCTCCCCTGTGCCGAAATCAGCTCACGAACAAACTGATCATAGGGTTTGTTCTTGCGGAAACTGTCGCGTATCCAGTGGTCGTAATTGAGGACGGCCTTAATACCAACTCGATAAGGGTTGGGCCGCAGCAAGTCCACCCATTTGTTCGCCCAGTGCTCCGCGTATTCGGGACGGTCGAGAAGCCGGTCGACGAGAGCTTGGCGTTTGTCCGTTGCCGGGTCCGCGAGGAAGGTTCGTGTCTCTTCGGGCGTTGGGAGCGTTCCTATAATATCGATGTAAACACGGCGCATGAATTTGGCATCATCGATCGGTCCCGAGGGCGTGATGCCCAACGATTCCAGTTTCTGCCACACAAGTTCGTCAATGAAGTTCAGGCGTGGCAGCTTTGCGTAGAGGTCTGCGGGAACTTCTCCGGCAAGAGGAATCGCAACATTGCACGTCGCGATGACATTCATATAGCGTGCCATAATTGACGCTTCGCCAGGGATCGGGCCAGCTTCAATCAAACCATCGTCATTCACACTTACAATCGCACTTTCATTAGACTGAAACATCGCCATTCGTGTGACGTCCTCGGTCGATCCATCTGAGTAGTGAGCGGTGACTTGCAACTGAAGCGTCTCGCCGGGTTTCATGAACTTCTCTGTTGGAGCGGCTGTAACTGCCGTCAGTGTTGGCTCATCAGGCAGCCGGCGAGGCAAACCGGCGACAATCCAGTCACGCAGAATTCTGTACTCCGCGCTGTCCACAGAAAAGCGTTGCCCGCCGCCATGCGGCGCCTGGCCCGTGGCTTTTAATAAGAGCAGACTTTCGTCGGGTGCAGCGGGAAACACGCGTCTTCCGCGGGCATTCATCGTGAGCGCGGCGTAATCGAATTCCGAGTCGAATCCCAAGAGTGACAATTGAAAGCCATTTTGCCCTCGTTGCTTTCCATGACACGCTCCCGTACTACAGCCGCGAGCAGCCATGATCGGTTGAACTTGAAGCTCGAAACTAACGGGCTTCGGTTCTGGCGATTCCGCGGCTGGCGTGTATGAGACAACAACCGTGTGAACCAGCAAACAGGTAATACAAGTGATGGTGTCTAACCTGCACATAGGTAGGAAGCTTTGCGGCAGGAGGGAGGAAGTCAGGTGTGCCTTACATTCTAACTCGGCCAATTAGAACGAATCAATAGACCGAACCACCCAACTCATATCGCCGCAGATAGATTTCGCAACGATTTGCTACTACGATTCGCTACGGCGTTGTCGAGGATTGGTATTCGTTGGTCGTCGAGCGCGGCAACCGCGGCGTCGTACTTCGCGCACTGTTGCGCGGCTGTGAATAAGGAGAAGCGATCTGGATGCGAGTCAACGACTCGCGTTTCTCCTGGGCCAAGAATTCCCGCTCGACCAGTTCGGGATCGTATTGCGTCCACGTTTCGCGGACCGCTTTGGCTTTGACACGGCGAAGCCCATTGCGTTGTTTGAAGTCCTGCCACTCCGAAACATAACCACCGTCGCGCCAATCGCGCAGCGGAATTTGTGTGGGAGTCTTGAGCAACCGCCAATCGCGGACTTGATAACGACTGCGCTCTTCGCTCCAGTCGTAATAGATCACTTGATCAAAGACCAATCGACCCTGGTCGTCGTAGAAGTGGTTGACCTCGATGAGATCAACCTGGTCGACCGTCACCTCATCAGCAGGGCTGAGAGTTAAAGCGGCCATGCAGACCGCAATCTGTATAGACATGGCTCCCACCGCTCTCCTCCTTGAGTTCGGGTTCGATGGTCCATGAGCACGCGAGGGTGCCACGTATTGTTCTCTATCGGCGTTCAAACCGCCTGTCTAGCGAAAACTTTTAGTTCTCTACAAAAAACACGGCGGTGTGTCTAGGTCGGAATTGAAACCGTCGGCGCGGGGTCCGGTGACGGCTACCGACTACAACATGCCGAACATGAATGGATTGGATTTGGTCAAGGCAATCCGCAGCACCGACGCGACCGTGCCAATCATCATGCTCACGACCGCGACGGAATGAAGCACGGTGTTGGCTGCCATCCAAGCAGGCGTCACTGGGTATCTCATCAAACCTTTTGATTCGAGTTTGCTGAAGAAAAAACTCGAGAAGCTTTGGGAACCGCAGCTTGTCTGAACGCAATCGATCTGGCGCCAAGGTTTGTGACCGAACGAGCCCCGCAGAACAACGAGCACGTGAACTGCCCCGTGGATTCTGCGAGTAGACAAGTTGTACCAGCCGTCCTGCGGGCGTCGAAGTCGACTCTGCCTAGCCGATGCAATCGGCCAGTAAGGAGGAGTATGTCGAACTGCTGATCCCTGTTGCTTCGAGATAGGCCGCATCTACAAATACTTTGGGTGAAGTCGATTCCACCGAAACCTGTTCATTTACCAGGGCGTTCGCGATGTGGAGGGCGGTCAGCACGACAGGCGGTACGCCTTCAATTTTCGATGGTTCGTGATGAAACGCAACGGCTTCGACAATTGGGTTTGGAAGCCCCCACAGCGACAGCATGTAAGCTCCGATGTCCGCATGTGACGTGCCGAACCAAGTCGTTTCGACTTGCCAGGGCGGTAGATCACCGTACGAGGCAAGTTGCTTCATGTTCACGTACTCGTCTGTGCGTTCGGTTGCCAGAATGAGCTTGCCGATGTCGTGCAGGGCACCCGCCAAGAGCGCTTCGTTGGCTTCTGCGGCAGAGGCACCAAGCTGAGTAGCAATTCGTTGCGCCAGGTCTCCAACCAACAGAGAGTGCCGTACTAACCGATCAATGTCGATGGCCGGACGTGAACGATCGTCAAATTGCGAAAATACGCCCACGGTGATTACGAGCGATTTTACTAGCTCGATTCCCAGGAGGCAGACGGCTTGGGAAGGGCTGGAGACCAGTTGCCGAATCCCAAAAAACGACGAGTTCACGAGCTGTAGAATCTTCGCTGTCATCGCAACGTCTTGCGATATTATCTGCCCAACGCGTTCAACTGATCCGTGAGGGCTGTGAAGTTCTTCGAGTACTTGCGCATAGATGCTCGGGACGCTGGGAAGTGTATCGATTTGGTTGACGAGCGAACGTAACCCGCGACTCGCAAGGCGATCCCGGACTTTTATGGCTCGAATGAGCGAGCATCGCAGATCTTCCGGCTTACACGGCTTCGAAAGGAATTGATGTGCAGGTCCCAACGCACGAAATCTCGACTCCAGTGGCGACTGGCCGGACAAAATGAACCGCACGATTTCCGGAAATTCGCTGCGAACACGCGTCAACAATTGCGCGCCGTCCATTTCGGGCATTCGCATGTCCGATACGATGGCGTCAAAAGAAGCCTGTTGAAGGCGTTCCAACGCGTGGGCACCGCTCGTTGCGAATTCGGATTCCACCTCGGACGAGAATCGACGCATCAATCGGCGAAGCCCAGCGAGAACGAGCGAATCGTCATCCACGAACAGCACACGAATCATGGTGCTCTTTTGCCCACTTAGAAGGTCGTACGATACTCTACGACTGACCTAAATCCTCAGAACGGCTTACTGTCATGCCTTGCCCACCTCTCCAAGCCTACATCACGTTTGGCTGCGTGCAGTGTGCGACGGAGCGCGCGGTGGCGAATCGATACTGGCTATGACAACTGTCGCGGCTGTAACAGCAGTTTGCGGGAACCCACTGGTTCGTGAGGTAAGCTTTCGAGAGGTAGCAATACTTTTCGACGCAACTCCGAGCCACATTCGGCATCATTCAGGATTGGGCCAAGTTCATGCGGGTCGAGGCCAACACGGCGCAGTACAGTCAACAGATCGAGCAACTCAAGGCCGCGGCGACCGAGGTTCTACGCGAAGTTAAAACCAAGCCTGCCGCAGCACCGCGGCCCGAAGTGTCGACACCGCGTTCGTTGCGGCCTCAATCCGATCCAATCGATGGCAAGCTCTCGGCTCAGCGTTCGAAGCTGTTGAACGATGTCTTTAAGCTCGCTGACGTCAGTGTCAAGTTTGACTTGCCAAAAAGCGATTTTGCCGCTTTTCTGGCCCAAAAGGCCGACGAGCTAAACACGCTCTCCCAACGCATGTCGGTCGACAACGCGACATTCGCAAATGAGTTTTCCGATGGAGTCAATGAACTTCACCAACAACATCTCGAAGACGCAGACAATATCGCAGATGCCAAGGCGACGTTCGAGGAAGACGACGGAAACATCCGCGATAGTCGTGCCAACTATGAAGCCGATGCCGCCGAGGTCCAGCGATTCCGTCAGAACTTCGTGCAAGACGCGGGAAGCCTAGAGGCGTTTCGCAAGGACTTTGTTGAAGACAAGCAGAACGTCCGCGTCTTCACAGACGACTTTTACGAAGATCGTGACAATGTCCGGAAATTTCAGTGGAGGTTTGTCGAGGATAGTCAAAATATCGTCGGCTCTCAAAGAAACTTCGTCGAAGATCGGAACAATGTTCAGAAGTTTCAGGATACGTTCGTTGAAGACAAAGCAAACAACGCCGACGCTCGCGCCAATTATGAAGCTGAAGCAAGAGAACTGAACACGCAAAGACAGAACTATTACGAGGATGCCCGCGAACTGGCGCGCCGACAGGAGAATTTCTCTGAAGACAATGAGACGATGTTCCAGTTCAGCGAGAAATACGACAGCGAGTTCCGAAAGATCAACAGCTTTCGAGCCGCCTATGATCGGGAAGTTGACAGCATCAACCGACTGCAAAGTATTGCTGATCTGCAAAAAGCTGCGGTCCACGAAAGTACACTAGCGAATGCCTCGAAACAGGTTGAGTTTCCGGTGGCCTCGGACATCGAAGGATCGTTCGCCAACGAAAAACCTATGCCGCGTGTCAGGAACGCAGTTACCATCACTGAAATCGACTTGCCGAATCCAGCGTCAACCGCATCGCCCGATAAGCCATGGCTAGATTCGCAGAATCTTTCTGAGGCCACAGGTGGGACACCGCCCTTACCGGGCCAGTCGACTCCCCGAGAGTTCGCTGTGAGACCGCAGGTAAGTTCAGAACCATTCCAAGTCAATCCTCAAGCGAGATTGGTAAACATAGTCGCCAGCGAACTCGCACCGACCAAGAATCCACCTGTTGAATTGGAGCCGAAACATCAAGAGCTTGCACCCAAGCCAACAGTCCCGGCGTTCGACGATGATTCGAGTGTGTCACCAATTCAAAGTCGTCCAGCCATCGCCCAGCCGATTTCTGCGGGGCAACAACATTCCCACGCCGAGCAGGATGTATTTCAAATCGCTATTCTACTCGCCGCCCAAATGGGCAATGCCGCACCGGCCCAGGCGAGTGTCAACCGGGGAGAAATCGCAGCCATGAACGCGGGACTCGCTGGCGACCTCAAATCAGGTTTCTCGTTCTTGTCGCACACGGCGAAGAAGGACGAACGCCGTAGGCATGAAGACGACGATGACGAGGAAGAACGACGTTAGCCAGGACGTCGATCCTATGCTTGGATTTATCTGAGAACCTGGAAAACCAAACTCCTAGAGTTCGGGGATCGGATCTTCGGCACCGATATCTTCGTTCTCCCAATTCGCTTTGCCATTTTCGTAGATCAAGATGCGACTCTTGCTGCCAACAGCCGGCTTTGCGCTGGTCTTCGGCATCTGGGCACGATGTTCTGCGAGAATCCCCGCAAACGCGGCATCGGCAGCCAGATTCTTCCATTCATTGGGATCTTTTCGCATGTCGTATAACTCTTCGGAGCCATCGGCGTAGTGTATGTAGCGCCAATGTTCGCTTCGCACACCATGGTTATCGTGGTTATGAGTGGTTATTGCGGGCCACTTTCGCGGTGTTTCGGCGTCTTTTAGCTGCGGAAGTAAACTGTGCCCTTCGAGCCGGTCGTTCGGGGAGAGGGCACAGAGATCAATCAACGTCGGGTACATATCGAGCAGCTCAGCTGGCTTTGTACAACGCTGCCCTTCCGTTATGCCGGGCCCGGCAAAGATCAATGGGACGCGCGTGCCATCATCCCACAACGTATTTTTTCCGGTGATGGCCTTTTCACCGAGATGCCATCCATGGTCGGACCACAAAACGACGATCGTGTTTTCTGCGTTGCCGCTCTCTTGCAAAGCATCCAGGACCCGACCGATTTGACTGTCGACAAAACTCGTACATGCCAGATAAGATCGCACCAAATTCTTCCATTCATTTGCCTCTCGCAGGTACTTCAATCGAACCTCCGGCAACTTCCAATGGAGGTACCAGGAAAATCTCGGTGTGTCGTCGCGGTCGTTCTCTTGGATCAGCGGCAATTGCAACGACTCTTCTGGATGAAGATCAAACCATTTCTGCGTCGCATAGCACGGAACGTGAGGTAGGAAGAATCCGACTGACATAAAGAAGGGCTCGTCAGGCATCGACTTCAATTGATCAACGGCCCAACTCGCGACTTTCCAATCGCCTTTGTCTTCATCCTCGTGCGGGAAAACACCCCAATCCACAAGCGGATGCGGATTCGGAGTGGTCTTGACGAGCATCTCCTTGGGTCGCACACCGACGCCCGCGGGCGGCCCGATCACATCAAACTCTTCGTCATTTTTTCCACGACCGTAACCGCCATGGTAGATTTTTCCGGTGGTGTAGGTTCGATAGCCGTTGTTGCGAAGATGTTGCGGCAGCGAAATGATGTCTTTGTACTCATCCAACGTACGAAACCACGGAGCTAGTCCATAGACACCGGTTGTGCTTGGTCGCAGTCCCGTCATCAAACTCGTCCGGGACGGATTACAAAGCGGTGACTGACAGTGTGCGTTGAGAAAGACTGTCCCTTCGCTGGCAAGCCGATCGATGTGGGGTGTTTTGGCCTGAGGGTGACCGCCCAGGCATCCGATCCAATCATTTTGATCGTCGATCGCGATGAACAGAATATTCGGCTTGTCGGCGGCAACAAGCTGTGAACAGCAAACGATGCCGAGGACTAGAGACAAGAGAGAATAACGCATTGGTGGAAATCCTTAGCAGTGGTTAGTGTCGACTGTGCATCTTACTCACTTGACGGCCCAAGATCGACTATCGCGACGCCAAGTAACTGGAAGTCGGCAGGCTTATCTTCGTGGTCGGAGTTCTTCCCCAACTGATGAAGGTTTGTTGTCCTCACGACCAGCAACGGGTTCGTAAAGCCGAGCGTGCAATTCCGCGACGCGATCGGCATCGACTTTCACGATCGCTCGGTCGTAGCTCATCAGTCCGTTTACCTCGATTTCAACGTCCGTGGTCTGTGTATAGACGGCCGCCGCCAATCCGTCAGCTATCAACGCCGGCATCTGGTTCAAAAGGTTCGCGTAGCTGTCGTTCAACTCTTCAGAACTCGAGTAATTTCGATAACCCCAGTTATTGCTGCCGACCCAAGTATGCCCTTCAACAGGCAAACCCAATCCTCCGAATTCGCCCAACACACTCGCGCGATCCGCGACAACCGGAAACATACTTGGGCCTGGGTAGCGGTGCATGTCCTTCAATTCGCCCCAGCCCCGATCTTCCCAGCCACTCGGCCCATCAATTATCCGAGTTGGATCGTATTCCTTGGTCCACCGGAGGATTTCGTTCGTATCGTGTTGCCCCCAGCCTTCGTTAAATGGTACCCATGCGACGATGCTGGGCGAGTTATGAAACGTATCGATCATCGCTTTTAGCTCCCGACGGAAAACGGCCTTTTCTTCGGGAGCGAATTCGGCGTCTTTGTCTTGTTTGGGGCGAATGGCTTGCCCGGCGTCACGGCGAAATCCGCTGGGCATGTCTTGCCATACGAGTAATCCCAGCCGGTCACACCAGTAGTACCAACGCGCCGGCTCGACTTTGACGTGTTTCCTCACCATGTTGAATCCGAGCCTCTTTGTCATTTCGATGTCGCTTCGTAGCGCTTCGTCTGTTGGCGCAGTGTACAGACCATCGGGCCACCAGCCTTGATCGAGCGGTCCGTATTGGAACAGCGGCCTGTTGTTGAGCAACAGCCGAGTGAATCCATTCGGTCCCTTGCCGATCTTGAGGCTTCGCATTCCGAAATAACCACTCACACGATCGCCTTGCGACAATTCGACCGTAAACTCGTACAAAAATGGATCGTCTGGAGACCACAATTCCGCATTTCGGATCGGAATGACACATCTACTTTCTGAAGACGCACCCTCGCATAGCGTTTCACCGTCGGCCTGAATTTTGACCGTGATTAACGTTTGCGGCAGTTGTTGGTTTAGATCAAGAACGAATTCGACTTCGCTGGAATCAACATTCGGAGTGATCTTCAGTTTACGGGTATAAACCTCCGGTACCGGCTCCAACCACACTGTCTGCCAGATCCCTGTCACCGGGGTGTACCAAATGCCGCGAGGATCCTTGACCTGCTTTCCCCGCGGCTGCGAACCCGTGTCGGTGGGGTCCCAAACAGAGACGACTAACACTTGATCGTTCGCGTCGGTCAACGCATCTGTAATGTCAAACGAAAACGGGTCGTAACCGCCTTGGTGATCACCCACATGCTGACCATTGACCCAGACACTGGCCTTCCAGTCGACCGCGCCAAAGTGCAACAGAGTTCGGGGCTGTATCCAATCCTGCGGGATTTGAAACGTGCGGCGATACCACAATCGGCTTCTTTCATCAACGCGCCGCTGAACACCGCTGAGGATCGACTCGATTGGATACGGAACGAGAATTCGTCCATCAAAGGTTTTGGGTTGCAATTGTTCTTTGGGACGAACCGCGTATTGCCAGTATCCGTTCAAGTTCAGCCATTTGTCACGTACCATCTGCGGGCGAGGGTACTCGGGCAGGACATTACTGGGATCCACATCACCGGCCCACCGTGTGACGAGTGAACCGGGGCGTTGGACGATAGGCCCGTTAATCGTGACTTTCACTTCATGGACTGTACCACTCCAGGCAAAAGGGCTTTCGTACGGACCAACTGGCGATTTCACATCACGTCCCACTTCCAGCCCATCACCCGGTTGATTCGGAATCGTACTGGCGGCCTTCCCCACGGCAACCTCGTCGTCACCGATCATTAAAGTGACTTTGCCGTCGCTTGCTAAACTTGTCGCTACTTTGATACGCCCCGTCGGAATCGAGCCCGGAGCAGTCACACGTGTCTCGTCGCCGCGAACTCGAAACGAAGCGTTGAGCCTTCCCCCCTGAAAAAACAGCGAGTAGCCGTTTGCCGCCCCGCCTTGAGCTACGATCACACCATCATTTCCGTCTGGAGTAATGTCGGCGACAACTTTTAGGGCTGTTGCCGCGAGTGGGGGTGATTTCTCCGTCGCCACGACGGCATTTGCTCGGTAGGTGTAAACCGTTTCCGTAGAGGTCGCTATAACTTGGTCTTCGTTGGCGGAGGGAAGCACTGGCAGCGACTTGCGCCACGCGAGCAGCGACGTCGACAGTCGCTTGGCAACGTCGGCGTGTTTACCTGCAACATTTTCATACTCTCGGTCTGAATTCGAAAGATCATAAAGTTCAAGCCGGCTACCATCGTCATTGACTAGCAACTTCCAATTGCCATCGCGAATGGCCAGATTCGGACTGCGGTCCAGCGGTCGGGCAGGTTGCAGATAAGTGGCGTCGCGCCCGTACTCCCACATGATTGGCCTTGCGCGGACCTGCGGCTTGCCCAGTAGGCTCTCGCCCATCGAAACACCATCCAACTCCGCCCTCGGAACTGGCACGTTTGCGAGTGAGCAAAACGTCGGCAAGAGGTCAACTGCTGACATCACCGATGTCGTGTCTATCCTTCCAGCAGGAATCTTTCCGGGCCATCGTGCAATCAGAGGCATGCGAATGCCGCCTTCGTATAAGCTCCACTTGCGCCCACGCATTCCCGCTGTACTACCTGGAGCGTCATAACCTGCCTCTTCGTAGCGAGGCCACGCCGTGGGACCGTTGTCGCTCGTCACGACGATCAATGTGTTTGCAGCGAGTCCAAGCCTATCGATCTCGTCGATCACGCGGCCTAGCTGGCGATCCATATTGGCGAGTACCGCATAAAACTTTTGCACGAAAGGGTTATCGCTGGTGCTTTCGAAAGGCTTGAGTTGTTCGTCACTGGGGTTGTGGCCATCGTGAACATCGTTCAGCCACAAGTGAACGTAAAACGAACTGTCTTGATGCCGCCGGATGAAATCAATCGTCCGATCAACGTAAATAGCTGTCATCTCATGCTTCTCGACATGCTGAATCTTGCCGTGGCCTAACGCTTCGCTCTGCTTGGAGAGCCCGCCGGGAGGCAGTATGCGATCGCCGAGACCTTCAAATGAGACCAGCGACTCGTCAAAGCCGTAAGCTTGTGGCAGCGGCGCATCGTCAACGTCACGCCCACCGCCCATATGCCACTTGCCGAAGTGCGCGGTCGCATAACCGGCTTGCTTAAATACTCGGGCAACACAGGGCGCAGTCGGATCGAGGAAGTCCGCCATCCCTCGTTGTCGATTCCGCTGTCGTGAATTCAGGTAGGAGTTGATTAGGTGACGCGCCGGGTACTGTCCCGTCGTACAAGCGACTCGTGACGGGGAGCAAATTGGGGAGTTAACGTAGAACTGCGTTAGACGAATACCCTCCTCGGCGAGCTTGTCGAGATTTGTTGTTTGAACGTCTCGATTGCCCGTGCAACTCAAGTCTCCGTAGCCCATATCATCGACAAGTATTAGGACGATATTAGGTACGCTCCTAGAAGTGGGTTCTGAAGCAAAGATACGTGCATAAGTTGGCAATGACGTTAATAGGGCGGCGAGGATAAGGGTCGCAAGTGTGTGTAGTGAATAGCCATCGAATGAGTTTGCCCTTGAAGAGGCCGTTATTACTGTGATTCGCATTTGAACTCCTTCCGGGGTTGGTTGGCCTCAGTATCGATCGTGGGGTTCAGAGAGTCAACTTTGCGAAGCACGATGGAGTGCTTGCTAATAGGCGAGGAAGGAGAGGTCGAAAAGCCAGGAAGTGGTGACTACCGCACGGATCTGCGCGGTTGTGGAATCAGACAGACTGTTGGTACTACACGCAGCCTGGCACGAAGAAGCGAGTCGAGCTCTTCGATGAGAACGGCCACCAGATTCGTGGGAAGAAGACTGAAAAGGCGGCTGACGTGGCGCTGGCTCGTGAGAAGCTGACATGAGTCCAAGAACTTTGTGTAGCGAATGGAGACGCGAAGGGATTGTGAACTAGCGAAGTTGACTGCCGAAGATGTCGTCGAAACGGATCGGGGCATGATGATAAGGAAGGTTTGCTCTTCGAGGACGAAGGAGACTTGGAATACTCCGGTTCGCGAAGCTATCGCTGAACTGACTCGAAGATTAATCGCCGAGGCTGCGGTGAGCACCGACACAACCGTCTACCTTAATGCCCGACAGCGTCCCTGGAAGAAAGTCACTGGCGTCGCGCGATTCGTGAAGATCAAGCGAGAACTTGGCTGGGACCAAGATGATCGACGAGCGAGCTACTCGTCATACACATGTCGGCGCACGTTCGCCTGTGTCGGCACGGTAGCAATTCGCAAACCCACATCGTTCGGCCGTGGCGGTCACCCTGGGAAGTGATGGGGCACGGAAGTCGCATCGGCGCTGTTGCCGACGCGATGCTGCATTTCGAGTTGGCGAATTATCAGGTCTTTTCCGAGACGGACGACGAATGAATCCCGATGACGTTGATGAACACGGACTTTTTTTTAACAGTCAACTGCTCACTCAACCGCCCGGAGTCGCGACAGCCGCCGTCTCGCCAAGAGCATATTGGAGACCGCGTTTTCGGTAGGTAAACTACTATCCGTTTTGGCAGTTTGAAATTCCAGCTAATCCGAGTGTTGTCATGTCACACCGCAATGCTTTCCGCGACCGAATCCGAAGTGCTTTCAAAAAGCGATCGAGGCACCCAATGCGGCAGCCCCACCGCTTTCGCTCCTTGCTCATGGAGCATCTAGAGGAACGCGCCTTGCTTGTGGCCGGGGACCCCGATGTAACATTTGGTGTCGATGGACGCGTGACTGCGAACCTATTTGAGGCAAGTGCGGAAAATGGTGCGGTTGATGTAGTTCTCCAGACTGATGGGAAGATTGTAGTCGTCGGAAACAGAGACTACTCAGAGACCGGCCCAACACTGACTCGCTACTTGGAAGGTGGTGCGCTGGATCCGACGTTTGGAGTGCAGGGGCGAGTTAGTTTTGCAAGTTACATGAGTGCGCAAGCTGTCGCGATTCAAGCCGACGGTAAGATTGTGATCGCAGGCTCCGACTACAACAGCGGAAACGGATCGGATTTTGCCTTGGCGCGTTTCAATAGCGACGGCAGTCTCGACATGACGTTCGGTACCGAGGGCGTGGCCACGACGGACTTCGGCGATAACGAATATGGGCAGAGCATCGAAATCGATACCGATGGTAAGCTAGTCGTTGCGGGCTACTCCAGCACCCATAACGGCGGCAATTCGGATTTCGCCGTGGCACGATACAACAGCGACGGCAGCCTCGACGTGACGTTCGGCGGCGACGGCTTCGTGACGACCGACTTTGGATCTAGCAGGGACTATGGTCGTAGCGTCGCAATCGATAGTAGTGGCAAGATCGTGGTTGCGGGCGAGACTACCACGACCAACAACGACTTCGCCGTGGCGAGATATAACAGCGACGGCAGCCTCGATACGACATTCGATGAAGATGGGTTGGTTATTACCGACTTTGCATCGCACTACGACTACGGCTATAGCGTGACGGTAGACAGCAATGACCGAGTTGTCGTTGCAGGTTACTCGTCAGGATTCGGTTTCGCTCTTGCACGATACAACAGCAACGGCAGTCTGGATACGACGTTCGATGGCGACGGCATGGTCACGACCAACATAGGCACAAGCAGTACCTACGGATACCACGTGGCAATTGATAGCGACGAGAGAATTGTGGTATCGGGGAACTCCTTTTCTATCAGCAGCATAGATATCGGCTCTGACTTTGCCGTGGCGAGGTACAACAGCGACGGAAGCCCGGACACGGCGTTTGGAACCAATGGCGTCGTCACCACAGATTTTGGAACGGGGTTCTTTGAAGTTGGCAGGAGTGCTACCTTTGACCACAGCGGCAGACTGGTGGTGGTCGGCGCGATAAGCAAGGCGCTGACGGGCTCGGATATCGCCTTGGTCCGGTACGACGAAGACGGCGACCTAGATCACAGCTTCGGAGACGGAGGCAAAGTAACCACCGACTTTGTCGGAGTAGGTTCTGACGACTACGCTCTCATCTTGGTGCAACCCGACAACAAGATACTGTCATTAACAACTAGCTATGACTACTCAACCTATGAGTACGAAGATTATGCGTCCTACAGCACACTCGTTCGTCGCAATCACGACGGCACGATTGACGCGAGTTTTGGAAATGGCGGCAGGGTGGATCTCGAATTTGACTCCGGCGCCATTTCGTGGACCTCAATTGCTCTACAAAATGACGGCAGTATCGTTTTAGCAGGCTATTCGTATCTCAATAGCGCGCAGAGTGATTTTGCTTTGACGCGTTACAACAGCGACGGCAGTCTGGATACGACGTTCGGGGACGCCGGCCTAGTTACATCGGATCTGGGATCCAGTGCCGACGACGGAGCGCTGGATCTTGTGATTGATAGCGACGGAAAAGTCGTGGTCGCGGGGTACGCTCAGAATGATAGTGCGGAATACGATTTCGCGCTGGCACGTTACAACAGTGATGGCAGCTTGGACATGACGTTCGGCACAGACGGCTGGACTCTTACCAACTTCGGATCCTCCACGGATTACGGGAACAGTGTCGCAATTGCCCCGGACGGAAAGGTCGTCGTCGCGGGCTACTCGTACTCCAGCGGTAACGCAGACTTCGCGCTGGCACGCTACAACGGCGATGGCAGCTTGGACATGGCGTTCGGCACAGACGGCCTGGTAACCACCGACTTTGGAGCGGGTGTCGCCTACGCGAGTGACTATGGACGCCGTGTGGCTTTTGATCAAGACGGCAAAATCATCGTCTCCGGTGATTCCTATCAGAGCGGAGCAGCGGATTTTGCTGTGGCGCGGTACAACGCCGACGGCAGCCTGGACATGACCTTCGACACGGATGGGCTGGTAACAACGGACTTCGGGGCTGGTGACGGGAGTGCATATGACTACGGTTATGGACTCGTGATCGATGGGGATGGCAAGATTGTTGTCGCGGGTGATTCATATCAAAGCGATTCCGGCTCGAGTTTTGCGATTGTCCGGTACAACGGTGATGGAAGCTTGGATACCACATTCGACTCGGATGGGTTGGTTACGACGAGTGTTGGTGTTGGCAGCTACAACGCTGGCTACGGTCTCGCAATCGACGGCACCGGCAAGTTGGTTGTCGGAGGTTCTGTGAGCCGGCCTATCACAGGAGACGACGTTGCCTTGGTCCGCTATGAACCCAATGGCTCACTGGACTCTTCTTTTGGCGCCGGTGGAGTGGTGATTGAGAATGTGGACTTTCTTGGGACGAACGATGTTGGCCAGGATATTGCGGTAGATCCGTCGGACGGATCGCTCATCGTCTTGGGAACGGTGGGATCCAATTACAACTACTATGGCGGCAGCTACGGCACGGCGGTCACCATCACTCGGTTTACTCCGAGTGGTGCGTTCGACGAGACGTTTGGCGAACAAGGCAATGTCGTGGTGGATTTTGGTGGCTATTCCAGTCACGGTGGGGCCGTCACTCTCCAGTCCGATGGACGAATTGTCGTTGCAGGCTCCTTGCTTTCGTTTGGCGGCAACATGCACTTTGCCGTGCGTCAGCTCGCGAAGAACGGAAGTCTGGACGCGACGTTTGGTGTCGCTGGTACCACTTTGGTAGATCTTGGTGGCGACCGCGAGAGCGCCGCGGGAGCGGTCGTAGACGCCGCTGGAAGGATTGTTGTGGTTGGCACCTCCCACCAAGCCACGACCGGGTATGACGTAGCGATTATGCGGCTCACTCCTGACGGAACTCTTGACGATAGTTTCGGCGAAAGCGGTTCGTTGCTATTGGATCTGGGTTCACTCGAAGACTATGCCTATGACATTGCGCTGGACAGCGAAGGACAAATCCTTGTCGTTGGAAGCGTCGGCACGCGTGATGGAGAAGACACGGGTCGAGACTTCTTCGTGGCTCGCTTCAACTCGGACGGTAGTCCAGACATCACGTTTGGCGATCAAGGCGTAGCTTTCGCAGACTTTGAATCCGGCGAAGACTTCGGTCGAAGTCTCGTCGTGGACGAGAGCGGAAAGATCGTGGCGGCGGGCAGTTCAGAAAGTCAAGGATTTGCGATTGCGCGATTCAACGTCGATGGGACGCTCGATAGCGACTTTGGATCGAGCGGCAAGGTGATCACCGATTTCGGGCAAGGTCCAGGCGATGCCTACGACGTACTTGTCGACGATGTGGGGAGAATCGTGGTTGCTGGTGCGACAGGTTCCGTGACGACGAGTCAATGGCTCGACAATCCCTATAGGTTGTCCTACGGATATTCCTCTGAGCAGCGGGATTTCGCGCTGGCGCGATATGATACAGCAGGCAATCTCGACCTCAGCTTTGGGAACGATGGAAAGGTCGTCACGGACTTTGGGCACGGTCCCGATTTGGCGCAAGGAATTGCAACGGACAGTTTTGGAAATATCGTTGCCGTTGGACTTTCACAACAGCGGTTCGATGGCCTCGATATCGCCTTGGCTCGTTACATTAGCGACGATGTGCTACGCGTCGTACATCAAGTTCCGGAAGGGCCAGCTCTCGCTCCGGTCGACTTCCTTCGAATCTCATTCAGCCTTCCGGTAAGTCCAGATAGCTTCTCGCTGGATGACATTCTTAGTTTCTCCGGTCCTGACGGAGACATTGTGGCTACCGGTTATCAGTGGTTGGACGCAAAGACAATAGAGCTATCCTTTGCACCACAAGCGGCGCTTGGCGATTACGAGTTGGTGATTGGCACTTCGATCGAAAGCACCGAAGGCATGCTTTTGAATCAAGACCATGACGACATCCAGGGCGAAACACCTGACGACGAGTATGTGGCTTCATTCCGCATCGTCGATGAAGGACCCCGCGTCGTTTCCCACTCTCCCACAGATGTCATCATCGGTACGTTCTCGACTGTGACTCTGACTTTCAGCGAACCGATGGATGAGAGCAGTTTTGATCCGGTCAGCGATGTGCTCAGCTTTAGCGGCCCAGCGGGATCAGTTACTGTCGACGAGTACAGCTGGCTGGATGCCCAGACTCTCGAGATTAGCATTTCACCACAGACGGCACCCGGCATCTATCAACTCACAATCGGTGCTCAGATTCTCGATCTTGTTGGCAACGGCCTCGACCAGGATCGTGACTTGGTTCCCGGCGAACCCTCGGATGATCGATACAGAGCCAACTTCCAGATCGATGCACCGCCACGAATTGTTGCGCAGCTGCCCAGCGGCGCTACACAAGGTCCAGTCGACAGATTGCAACTCGACTTTAGCGAGGCGATGGACCAAGACAGCTTCGCCATTGTGGACGATGTCGTGAGCTTCGTCGGACCTAATGGCCCAATAGCATTGACCAGTTCAAGTTGGTTGGATGCCAACACGTTGGAGCTGGTTTTTGCGTCACAGTCGAGTCTTGGTCGATACGAATTGGTGTTGTCGCCTGCTATTCAAGACTTGGCTGGCATAGCGATAGACCAGGATGCGGATGGGGAGCCAGGTGAATCGGTTGAAGATCGGTATTCCGCAACATTCGATCTTTCGGCGGGTCCGCGAGTGGTGGGCCACTCGCCAGCCGGACAAGTGACGGAGCCGATCACGGAAATCAAGTTGACGTTCAACGAAGCCATCGAAGCAAGTACGTTTACGGCGAGCGACATCGAGATTCAAGGACCGAGTGGGGCCATCGCGATCACCGGGGCACCGGAACACGTGAGCGGAAACACGTATCGAATTAGATTCCCACAACAATCAGGTTACGGCGACTATCACGTCTTCGTCGGCCCTCAGATCCAAAATGTCGGCGGACAAGAGATGGATCAGGACTGGGACGGTATCCTTGGCGAAGCGGTCGAGGATCGCTACGACGCGACGTTCACGATCATCGATGTCATGGGCCCGCGCGGCACTTCACACTCGCCGTCGCTTCCGGTGCAAGGACCATTGACGTCTGTCGATATCACCTTCAACGAGGCGATCGATGCTGCGTCTTTTGACGCGTCCGACGTTACGATCGCTGGTCCCACCGGTCCGATCGTGGCGAGTCAAGTGGAGCAATTGGGTGCCGATAAGTATCGCGTACATTTTTCCGCACAGTCCGAGGAGGGTGCGTACCATTTCACAATTGGTCCGAACATTCAAGATTTCGCGCAAAACTGGATGGATCAAGACGAAGATGGTCTAAAACAAGAGCCCACCGATCAATATCAGGCATCACTGACGATCGACCATACGCCGCCGCGCGTGGTCGGAAACTCTTTGGCAAATGTTCAGAACGCAGCAGTACGCAGCTTCGAGATAACCTTCAGTGAATCCATCGACCCAACTAGTTTTGACCGAGACGCATTGACGGTGACCGGTCCCACCGGAAGCGTCATGGCAACGCAAGTCGATCCGCTTGATGGAAATCGTTTCCGAATCAGCATCGCGGGAACGGAATCAGACGGAACATATCACGTGGTCGTTGAACCCACGCTCGCTGACTTGGCGGGCAACCCGCTTCTCGAAGAATATGAATTCGATTTTGTCCAACAGCTTCCAGACCTGCGTGTGACCTTTGGCGATTATCCACTAGAGTGCGTGCCCGGCCAGCAAATTGAGATTCAATGGACTGTTACCAATGTTGGCCAAGGCGCGGCAGCTGGCGGCTGGACGGATCGAGTGTATTTCTCGTCGGACGACGGAGGGAACGATGGCGTTGAATTAGCACAACTTGAATTTGATCAGCTGCTCCCTCCGGGTGAGTCCTACACACGGGTTGCGACGGTGACGGTACCGGCCGAGGCACGTGGTGAGCGTTGGGTCGTGGTTAAGGCAGACGGTCTGGCCGTGCTTGATGAAATCGATAACACGAACAACACCACAGTTCTACAGCCGCCGCTGCTAATTACCGAGCGGCCTTATCCCGACTTGCGCGTCAGCGAGTTGACTGCGCCATCCACGCTCGCCGCAGGTGAATTGGTGAAGGTCTCCTGGACCGTCCAGAACTCGGGCAGCGGTGCAACGACAGCGGGCTCGTGGTTCGATGCCCTGTATCTTTCGTCGGACGCGACGCTTGACGATTCAGACGTCAAGTTGACCAAGCTGAAAAACCTCGATTTCCTCGCGGCGGGTGAGTCGTATGTGCAGTCAATCGACGTGCACGTACCGGAAAGCACACCGCGCGGCACCTACTTTCTGATTGCTGCGACAGACATCGACAATGTAGTGCAGGAGTTTGATCGCGAAGGTAACAACGCAGCGACTTCTGATAACGCGATTGATGTCGTTACACCGCCGCCAGCTTTCTTGACCGTAACGTCGATCCAAGTCGGCGGCACTCTCGAACCTGGAGTGCGACCGACATTTACATGGACCATCACAAACACCGGGGGGACCACGATCGATTACGGATGGTCCAGCGGCACAGGCTGGGATGACGCCTTGGCATTGTCGCGTGACCAAGTGTATCAGGAAGATCAAGACTACTGGCTCGGTTCGCACACCTACTGGCACGGCCTGCCGCTGGCGCCTGGAGAAAGCTACACATCCACGGGGACCGCAGAGAATCGCGTGCCCGCGTGGGAACCAGGTACGTACTACCTAGTGGTCATTCCCGACACCCACTTTGGTGCTGGTTCGGCGTTCGGTCAGAGCGTCATTAACCGTGACTACGGTGTTGCCGAGGTCCAAATTGCGTACACAGTTCCTGACCTTGCACCCATTTCGCTTACGATTCCGGAAAATGCGACTGTCGGACAGCCGCTTAACATCGGCTGGAGTGTCAAAAACGCCGGCGAAGGACAAACTCGTACGAACAACTGGTCTGACAGAATCTATCTTTCGACCGATGGCGTCCTCGACTCGGAAGACATACCTCTCGGCACGGTGCCTCACAACGGTACGTTAAACGCTGGCACCAACTACTCAGCGTCAACTACTTTCACACTGCCTGGAAATCTCAGCACGGGTACATACCACCTAATTCTCAAAACCGACAACACAGCAACGGTTGCCGAGAGCGATGAAACGAACAACCTGCTTGTGTCTTCTTCGACCGTCACGATCAGCCGTGTCGCATCGGACTTACAAGTCACCAGTGCGGAAGCACCCGCTGCCGGTGTCGCAGGCCAAGCAATCACGATCGATTGGACGGTGGTCAACAGTGGCGGCGATCCTACTGCCGCCGGCACGTGGACCGATGCAATCTACTTATCCGATAGTGCAACCTTTGATCTGCGGAAAGCCCGCGTATTAAAGGAGTTTTCGCACACCGGAGTCCTCGCTTCGCAAGGGACTTACAGCCGGTCGGAACTTGTTCCGCTGCCCCAACACATGGAGGGGACGTTCTATCTGTTTCTGGCAGTTGATTCACGCAAGGAATTGTTTGAGTTAGACGCCGAGGAAAACAATCTGCAGGCCATTGGAACCGCGATTGAAATTGTCGACCATCAGCCAGATCTGCGCGTCGCCAGCTTCTCGGCTCCCACCACGGCAATCGCGGATCACAGCATCGAATTGGAGTGGCAAATCGAGAACGTGGGAAGCGGCAGTGCCTTCCCGAACTGGCAGGACGCGGTATACCTCTCCAAAGACGACATCTTAGGTCCAGAGGACGGTAACCCTCTTGTCACTCTAACGCGGCAGGCTGTTTTGGCTCCCAATGGAACCTATTCGCCAGTCGCGTCGCCCGTCTCGATTCGCTTGCCGGACGGCATCGAAGGAACCTATCACATCATTCTGGCGACTGACTCTGGCAGCACGTTGTACGAAAAGGGCTCCGAGCAAAACAACATCGCCATACGAATGATCGAAATCGAAGATCTCGCAGCAGATCTTCAAGTTGTGTCAGCCACCATACCAGTTGCGGGCCAGGCAGGTGAGTTCATTGCGATCGACTACACCGCCATCAACCGTGGACGTGAAGATGCGACTGGACCCTGGCAGGACGCGATTTATTTGTCGGACGACGATCAGTTTGACCCAACCAACGATCGATTGATTGGAGTACTGAATCACGCCGCATCCGTCGGCATCGACCAAACCTATAAACCGCAAATGATGCCGGCGTACGTTCGAATTCCCGATCGTGTCGAGGGCGTATTTCACATCTTTGTCGACGTGGATCACTCGAACTCCGTACCCGAAAAGCTCGAAGAATCCAACAACGCGTTCCTCGTGCCGCAACCAATCGAGATTCATCTTACTCCCGCTGACCTTATCGTCAGCCGTGTCCAGGCTCCGATCAACGCATCGGCCGGCACCCTGGTCACAGTGAACTGGAGTGTGAAAAACCAGGGGCCGCAATCCACTGCGGAGTCCAACTGGAGCGACGGCGTTTACCTCTCAAAAGACACGACGTTTGACCCCGCCAGCGACATCGAACTCGGGACGTCCGCGCATGTGGGCAAGCTTATGGCTGGCGAGTCCTACGACGCGAGTGCACAGTTTCGAGTCCGTCAAGATATTGAAGGACCATACTATGTGTATGTTGCTGCCGACGCACGGCGCCAGGTGTTCGAGAACCAACTGGACGAGAACAATGTAACTGCTGCGCCGGCTGCTCTCTCGGTCATCGGACAACATGCGGACCTGACGGTCGCCGCGGTGAACGGTCCAACCAGCGCTGTCGCAGGCGAACCAGTCGCGATTGGCTGGACAGTAACTAACACCGGCGTCGACGCAACGCCTGGAAGCACCTGGTCGGATAGCGTCTACTTGTCCAACGACAGCGTCCTTGACGCGTCCGACGTGCTAATAGGGACGTTTCCACACAACGGCCAACTTCCACCGAATGGCAGCTACACACAATCTCGCGGAATCACCATTCCGGCAGGAACGATGGGAGCGTACTACGTCATTGTCAAAACAGACTCGAGCACTAGGAATGACGTGTTTGAGTTCCAAGCCGAGAGCAACAACACCTCTGTTTTAAACATTGAAGTGAGTCTCGCGCCACCCGCGGACTTGGAAGTGGCTGAGATAAACGCACCGATATCCGCTTGGTCTGGCCAGGACTTTCACATCGAGTGGACCAGCGTGAATTCAGGTGGCACTCCAGCTAATTCAAAAGAGGCCGGATGGTACGACAGCGTCTATCTATCGCGCGATGCCTACTTGGATCCAACGACTGATCTGCATCTTGGTTCCGTGCTTCATACGGGGATACTACAGCCAGATGCGACATACACGGGCAGTCTGGACGTGCGTCTGCCGGTTGGTCTGTCGGGCCCCTACTACGTGTTTGTTTTTACGGACAGCACAAATCGTGTCGGCGAGCGCGGTGCGGAAGGCAACAACTTCCGATTAGCATCACCCACGCTACAGATCAACTTAACGCCTCCGGCGGACTTGGTTCCTACTCGCGTCGCGCCACCCTCAACTGTGATTGCCGGCGAACCAGCTCTTTGGGAATACGACGTAACCAACAATGGCACTCTCGATGCGATGGGAGCTTGGTACGACACGTTGTATCTCTCCGCGGACGCAAGTTGGGATGTCGACGATGCGCGCATCGCCCGCGTTTACCACAAAGGCGACCTCGCTCATGGCGAACACTACGACCAAGCAGTGACGGCGACTGTCCCCGCTGTTTTGCCAGGTGAGTACTACTTGATCGTACGCACGGACATTCTCGATCAGGTGCGCGAGTCCGCTCAAGACGAAACAAACAACGCCGCGGCATCCGTCGAAAAAGTTACCGTCAGTTATCACGAGCTATCGACGGGCGGTGGGCCAGTCACCGGCCAGATCAACGCAGGCGAGCGACGCTATTTCGAGATTCCCGATGTGGTAGCCGACGGCAATCTCGTCCTTAACCTCAACGTCGCCTCGGCGGAAGCAACTAGCGAGTTGTACATTCGCTACGGTGAACCGCCAACGCGAAGCCTTTACGATGTCACTGCCAAAGACCGAACGGGCACCGGTCAGCTCGCGGTGATTCCAACGACGCAGGGCGGTACTTACTATGTGCTGGTCTACGGCGATCATCTGCCGGAAAGTTCGACCGACTTTTCAATTGAAGCGTACTTGGCTGACTTCGCGGTCTACGATACGAGCTATGGCCGTGGTGGAACCGCGGGCAACTTGACGATTGAGATAAACGGCGCCGGATTTGATCGTTCTGTCACGGCACAGATTAACGACGGCGCGGGCTTCCAGCTGAACGCGTCAGAGTACTACTTCGTGGATGGCACGAAACTCTATGCGACGTTTGATCTGACTAAGACTGCACCTGGAACTTACGATGTCGTCGTTCACAACGGTGATGGAGCCGAAATAACCGTCGACCAGGCCCTCGAGGTCGTCGAAGGCGGCGGCGGAACGAATCGGCCGGAGATCAATGTGCCTTCGCTTGTTCGCTGGGGCCGGGAATTCCAGTTCACGGTCACCTGGGGCAACGATGGATTAAATGACGCGTTGGCTCCGTTACTCACGGTTGGCGGTAGCCAGGCATTCGGGTTCTCGCCCGGCGACGACCAGTCTGCTGGAACGGGCTATACCTTCCTCGGAACGAACACCCACGGCGGCCCCCCCGGAATTCTCCGCCCCGGCCAGCGAGAGACGATGACGTTCTTCAGCGTTGCGGACCCCAACCTCGGCGATTTTCAGTTCTACGTCGATCGGGAGTACAAAGACCTCGAGGCGCCGTATGACTGGGAGGCACTGCAAAGCGAGTTGGACTTTGGTGAGGACTCAGACGATGAGCTTCAGCGCCTTGTCCGCCAATTGGAAACACAGACAGGTTCAACCAATGGCGATTACCTTACGATGCTGGCCCGAAATTCCTCGCTCATTCCAAGCGTTCTTGGCGACTCACGGGACGTCTCAGCGCTTGTCCAATTGGAGGTCACCAGAGCGAGAGCGGCAATCGGCACTTCCGTGGCTGGTTATTTGAGAGTCCAAGAGCCATATGCCACTTTGGGTGGCATCAACGTCGCCCTCCGTGGCATTAACCGAGACCTGTTCGAATCTACGGTAACACTCAATGACGGCGCGTTTTTCTTCCAAGATGTAGTCGCAGGCAATTATTTCTTGGAGGCGTTTGGAGTCATACCGCTTGAACCAGATTGGGAAGCGATTAGTGTTGCTGCGGGGCAACACATCGCCGGATTGACATTGGAAGTGGCGAGTGGAAACGACGTTTATGGAACTGTTACTGATAGCATAACGGGCGTAGGTATCGCGGGCGCGACGGTTATCGCTTATCTCGGAGATAGTCGCATCGGAGCGACCGATACCAATCTTCAAGGTCATTATCGATTGTCCGGAATCCCCTCCGGTAAAGTTACCTTCGTAGTAAATGCCCCAGGGGCGGCTCGTACTTGGGTTCGCGAAGTCGATATCAACAATAGCGTTTCGCCTGTGAACATTGTCATGGTGGCTGAGAGTACAATTGGCGGAACACTGCAGGGATGTGGGACGTCGGAGACGCTGTATGCAATTGCTCAGCGTGCAGACACCAATCCTCAGTCTTCATTTGTGGCGCAGATCGATGATGGTGCGTTCCTTTTTGAGGGTCTTAGTGAGGGTGTCTATAATGTGATGATTAGTGCGGAGGGTTGTGCGCCGGCGACACTATACGATCTGCCCGTCGACGGATTTGTGAATACAAATTTGGGTGTCATTGGCCTCAAATCTGCGTCGTACATCGAAGGGTCGATTCTGCTAGATGGCGTTGCCCTGAAGTTCAGCGAGGTACGCGTCGGAGCATTCCTTGATGACATCGTTGTGGCAAGTTCCGAAGTGACGCCTGAGGGCCATTACCGCATTGCAGATATTATTGCAGGTACCTACGTGTTAAAAATTGTCGGCCCGACAGGGAAGTCAATTGCATCGGAGGCAACCGTCAGCGTTGCGGCAGGTGAATCAGCGACCAACGTGGATATAAGCGTAGTTACTGGTGCAACCTTGGATGGAGTCGTTTACGACGCTCTTAGCAATAGCAATTTGGCCTATACGCTCGTAAATCTAATCGATTCTGGCGGCAATATTGTTTCCACGTCCACCGATTCAAATGGGCATTACACATTCTCCGGTCTGAATTTCGGCAAATACTACGTGACGCTGCCGTTTGGAGGAGTTGACACTCGCAGCGAAGTCGCCATTTCAGAAATTGACGGTGCAACTTTGACCATCGATCTCGAAGTGGCTGGTACCGGGAGCGTTGAGGGTGATGTCCGATACGGTGATGGTTCACGGGCGACGAGTGGCACGGTGGTTCTCTACGCTGATGGTTTTCCCGCAGCGAATGCTCCCATCGACGATCAAGGTCACTACATATTGCGACTCATCCGCGCAGGTGTTTTTGACTTGCATGCGGTCGTCCCAGGTGCAGTTTTTCCGATTGTCAAAGATGTACGCGTCGAACTCGGCGAAAGCGGCACGCAAGATTTGTCGGGCGGTTCTGAGTCAGCCCGTATAAGGCTAGATGGGCCGGAAGAAGTAGACTACGAGAGGGCAATCATCGAGGTTACCAATGACAATGGCGGCGTCGTGCGTCTCGAGCGAGATCTGCAGACAAACGAGACAATTGTCGATGGACTCCAACCAGGAGTCTATTCCGTCCATGTAACTGTCGACGGAACATACAGTGGAATTGGATCTCTTAACGTAGTCGCGGGCGAGTTGGCAACTTGCACGATTGTACTAGCGAGGGGATATCATCTAGCGGGAAATGTGACCGGTATGGCCGGACTGCTCGTGAAAAGTGCAGGGATTCAAGTTCGGTCGCAGGACTCAGGCACTATTCGTGAAACCACGACACGAGCTGATGGATCCTATTCAATCTCTCCACTTGAACCCGGCATATACACTCTTTCGATAAACGCAACCGGTTACAGTCGCATAGTTCGTCAAGACGTAATAGTCACCGAGGACTTGACCATCGACGTCAGACTCGATGTCGCATCTGTTTACGCCTCGGGCCGGATAGCAAGTCTCAACGGGACACCACCCGTGGAGAGTGTGATCGTTGCGACCGATTCAGAAGGATTAGTGCTAGGTACAGCGTCGTCCAACCAAGAGGGCCGTTTTCGTGTCGAAGTAGAAGGGGGAACACTCACCACGTTCACCATCTATACACCTGGGTTTGTTCCGGCAACTGTCGCAGACACGGTCATCACCGTTGCGGGATTCGATCTGGGTACTGTCATTATCGAACCCATCATATTGTCCGGTGCTGGTGCTGAAGTAGTCGCCGCAGCTTCCACGATAGCTGTTGGCAGTCCGACGACGCTTTCGGATGCCACTACGTTGGTAGATGCAGCCAATGTCTCCGTTGAAGCCTCTGGTCTTCTCACTTGGTTTAACTCCATCTACAAGTATCTTTACCCACCCAAGAGTGACGAGCACACCGAAAAGCCCGATCCTCCTTCAGGTCAATGCCACACTGGTTTGTGCCAGGGAAAATGGAAAGACCTATCCCTGAAAGTTGACTTTCAAGATGCATCGTATGACAAGCTGGAGGCAACGGGTCAGATCATCATCGGCGCGGGTGGAGAGTGGGCGGCACGAGAAGTCGCGGCGTTATCTGCCATCGCCTTAGCCGTCGGAAACTTGGCAGGGACATTGGAGGGGATCGCACTCGTTCAATCGAGCTTGTACGGCTATGCCGCCTTTCTAGGTGGTTCGACGCATGCCGCCTTAGTGTCCAGTCTCGCTACCAGCGTCCTTACGGCGGTGGCTTCTGCCGCCATCGATTACTCCGCCAATTACACGGGAATCGCTGCCGCAAATACACCGGAAACCATACTTGAACAATCCCAGAGAGCAGCCGGGTCGGCGGCGACCCACGCTGGGAATATAGCACAATTGAAGGGGGATCTTGAACGAGCGGTATATCAAGGTTCGCTATCGAACGGTGGTCCTAATAGCGTGCCGTGGACCGCCTTCTGGCAAAAGGCGAATATACTTTTCAATTTGATCAACATTGTTCAGAGCATTTACAGCGCCTACCAGGAGTACACCACGAATATGGCCAACCTGGCGGCAGAGATCATTCGCGAGATACAAGAGTTCGAACGACAGACGGAAGAGTACAACACAAACGCACATCTTGCGCGAGTCTATTTATTTCGCTACTTGGGCTGCCTCAAAC
The DNA here is from genome assembly GCA_020638995.1 of Planctomycetaceae bacterium. Lineage (GTDB taxonomy): Bacteria > Planctomycetota > Planctomycetia > Pirellulales > Pirellulaceae. Next base: position 1,274,178 of record JACKHM010000003.1, on the reverse strand, counting down.
AGCCATGCGATCCGTGCGATGGCCCCAACCCGCCTGCCGACTGTGATCCCTGTAAAGGGCCTAACCCTCCTGATAGCTGTGGTGGTGGTGGCGGTGGTGGGTCGCACGATCCGAACGACAAATTGGGGCCGGAAGGTTATGACGTGTTTGGCTTTATCAAACCGAATACGGTCTTGGCCTATACTGTGCGGTTCGAAAATGATGCCAAGGCAACCGCGTCGGCCGTCCTGGTAACAATCACCGACCAGTTGGACAGCGATGATGACTGGAGCACTTTCCAGCTTGGCAACATGCAATTCGACGATCATGTCATCGAAGTACCGCCCGGTCTCACCTACTTCGAAACTCGAATCGATCTCCGCCCGGAGGGTAACAATCTGTTTGTCGACATTGTGGGTGAATTCAATTCGGACACAGGTTTGGCGCAATGGTCCTTTACTGGAATCGATCCCGCCACGGGCGAGTTAACCGACGATCCGCTGGCCGGATTCTTACCACCCAACAACCCCGATGTTCACGATGGAGAAGGGTACGTCCAATACTCGGTTTACCCGAAAATTGATTTGGAGACGGCCACGCAAATCACGAACGTAGCTACGATCGTGTTTGACTGGAACGAACCAATTGACACTCCGTTGGTCACGAACACCATTGACGCCGGGCTGCCAACCAGTGCCGTCGATCTCCTGCCGAATCAGGTCGCGGAAAAGGTGTTCCAAGTTAGTTGGGCCGGGACGGACGACTCCGATGGGTCGGGCGTCCGATCGTACGACATTTTTGTGTCGGTGGATGGTGGTCCCTATCAGCGCTGGCTGAGTGAGACCACGGCGACCAGCGCCACGTTCGCTGGCGAGTTTGCGCGATCTTACGCTTTCTACAGCGTGGCTCACGACAACGTCGGCCATATCGAGCTTACTCCGTTGACGCCAGATGCCCAAACGGTGACCCCAGCCGGAACCGCGTCAGTCGGCGATCGCGTTTGGTTGGACATCGATGCCGATGGCCTTCAGGACGCTGGAGAGCATGGAATTGCCAACATCACAGTTGAACTTTTTCAGAGCGACGGTACGGCAATAGGCAGCGACATGACTGATGCGGCCGGCTACTATCGCTTCGATGACTTGAACACGACCTTGCAGTACTACCTCGTGTTTACGTCGCCCGCGGGCTATCGCTTCAGCCCTCAGAATCAGTCCCTCGACAACTCCCGTGACAGCGACGTTGATCCCGAGACAGGTCAAACGGACTCTTTCTCAGTGACCCCAGGGGAACACGTCGGTTGGGACGCTGGTCTCTACGAACCGGGCGAGATTCGCGGAACACTGTGGTACGACGCCAACCAAGACGGAAACCAGGACAATATCGAGCCGGTTTTACCTGGATGGACGGTGTTCATCGATCTTAACGAGAACGGCTTCCTCGATGAAGGTGAGCCTTCGGTGGTTGCAGACGAGAGCGGTGCGTACCAATTTGCAGGCCTGGATCCGGGAGCTTACTCGCTCAGAGAGATCATGCCCTCAACTTGGGACCAAGTCTACCCGGGGGCCATTGGAGCGAGTGACGAGCCGCAGAGCCGCTGGGCGTTGAAGTTCAACGACGCAGTTTTTTTACAGGCAGAAGGGATAGATATTCAGGCACTAGCAAACTCTGTTCCCGTGCTCGTCGATTGGAACAACGATGGTCTTAAAGACTTGCTCGTGGGTGAAACCATCGGTAGCTACGGGAAGGTCCGCTTGTATCTAAATGAGGGTAGTGCGGCACAACCGGAGTTTGGAGAGGTCGTTTATCTCCAAGTCGATGGCGCCGATCTCGCAGTTCCAGCCGCAGGGAGTTTGGGTGTTTTTCCACGCGTCGTTGATTGGAACAATGATGCTCGCAAGGACTTGCTGCTGGGTCTGAATGATGGCAGAGTGCAAGTGCTGCTGAATGTGAACACCGACGAGATGCCTGAATTCCAAACCAGCTTTTACGTCGAAGCCGGACCGCTAGGTAGCAAATCGCAAATCGACGTCGGCTCACAAGCTACCGTGGAGATGGCAGACTGGAACGCGGACGGTCGGCTTGATTTAATCGTTGGCGCATCCGACGGTCAGGTTCGAGTTTTCCTGAATGAGGGTTCGCCGGAATCGCCGGACTATCGAAACCCGTGGATCGTTCAGGATGCTACAGGGAATCTGAGTACGCCTGGCGGCGCGGCGAGTGTGGCCGTGGCAGACCTGGATGGTGATGGCCGCCTGGACCTGGTGCTTGGTAACAGCGTTGGCAGCTTGTACCTGTACCGAAATGTTGGTTCGAGCGAGGTACCTCGATTTGAGGCCGGACAAACTCTGAAAGTGGATGGTCATGAAATCGCCGTGGGTACGACCAGTTCTCGTCCTTGGATTGACGACCTTGACGGCGACGGAGTGACGGACCTGATCGTAGGGGGAGCCGATGGTCGAATTCGCGTGTACATGCGGGACAGTGGTGCCGATTCCGCCTCGATCTATACGACGACTTCTTCGCCGGTCGACATCTTCACTCCCAGTCTGACGGACAGTCTCCCGTTAGACGCAGGAGCCGCTGGCCTGATCGGCCTGAAGGAATTTCGTTCGGACGCGCGGTTTGCCGAGATCGACGGTCGCGGACTTGCCGTTGTGGTGATTGATACGGGACTAGATTTGGACCATCCGTTTTTCGGCGGCGACCAGAACGGCGATGGTGTTTCCGACCGAATCGTGTTTCAGTATGACTTTGCCGATGCCGATGGCGACGCCAGCGATGTGGTCGGCCATGGTTCCAATGTAACTAGCATCATTGCCTCAAGTGATCTGCTTCATCAAGGTGTCGCTCCGGGTGTGGATATCATCCATCTAAAGATATTCAGCAACGATGGCTATGGACAATTCGCCGACGCGGAGCGGGCGTTGCAGTGGGTTATTCAAAACGCGGATGCGTACCATGTCGCCGCCGTCAATCTCTCGTTCGGCGACCTCGGAAACTGGGATGAGGCGAGTGGACGATTTGGGATCGGGGACGAGCTGGCGGCCCTGGCGGCAATGGATGTAATTGTCGTCGCATCCGCCGGCAACAGTTACGCAACCTTTGGTGGTTCGCAAGGTGTCGCTTATCCGGCTGCCGACCCGAACACGATTGCTGTCGGAGCTGTCTGGGACGGCGACTACGGTGGGCCCTGGAATTTCGGAAACTACGGAACGGACTTCACGACGACCACCGACGGGATTGCCGTGTTTTCGCAACGGGACGGCCAATTGCTGGACACCTTTGCCCCCGGCGCAGCCATCCTTGGAGCAGATGCTCGCGGCGGAACCACGACCATGACAGGCACAAGTCAGGCAGCGCCCTTCGTAACCGGCGTCGCGGTTCTCGCGCAGCAGATTGCAATGGAAACGCTAGGCAGGCCCCTTACGCAATTCGAATTCCGCACACTGTTGCATTCGACCGGACAAACGATCATAGATGGCGATGACGAAAACGACAGCGTTCCGAACACCGGCTTGAGTTTTTCACGGCTGGATGTCCTGGCGCTTGCGGGGGCGATCGGACAACTCGATGCTGCAAATCCAATTCGCGAAGCCGATCCAGCCGTCAGCGATTCTTCCGGCGATGCGGGCACATTCGCTAGGACGCTGGCGATTCCCTTCGCGCATCGCGTCCAAGTGGTGTCGGGCGACGTACGAACGGGCGTAGACTTCGGGAACCGACTCCAAGATATGCCGCCCGACGTAGACGACCAGCAATACAACGTCGATGAAAATCTAACCGCCGGCGCTGAGATCGGCACCGTATTCGCAACAGATCCGAACTTCGGCGACATGCTCGAATTTACGATCCTTTCGTGTGGCGATACGTGCCCCGTCGCAATACTTCCCAGCACGGGGAAACTGACGGTGGCAGACGGTTCCCAGTTCGACTTCGAGATCATTTCACACCTCGACTTTACGGTTGCTATTAAAGATTCCACCGGGTTAACGAGTGAAGCCGCAATCACGATCAACGTGAACGACGTAAATGATCCACCCTTCGCTATTTATTTGTCAGGCAATGTGGTCAAAGAGCGCGTGGCCGGTGCGGCGATTGGCACGCTATCGGCGGGTGATCAAGACACTGGCCAGACTCACACTTTCAGTCTCGTGGATGATGCGTCGCTGTTTGAAATTGTGGGCGACACATTACGATTGAAGGCTGACGCCTATCTCGACACTTCCGACGGAGCGGCGGTGGACGTCAACGTGATGGTTCACGACTCGGGTACCCCTGCTGGAACGCGGCTACAGACATTAACCGTTAGCCTTCTGGAAAATTCGAAGCCTTGGCAAAATCCCGTTCAGCCTTTGGACGTGAACGGCGATGGAAGGGTCGAGCCCCTCGACGTTTTGAACATTATTAACGAGCTGTTCCAGCGAGTCGTAATCGGTTCTAGCGGCTTACTGCCTCGCTCCAGAGCCGCGGAGGGTGTTGGATTCTACTTCGACTCCAACGGCGACGGTTACTGCGCACCGTTGGACGCGCTAATAGTGATCAATTTCTTAAACGCACGGGCCTTTGGTGATGGCGAGAACACTAGTGTCGTTTCAGCCGTCTTGGGTGCCAACGCCCGAAACCAGCAAGAAAGCGACTGCTTACCTACGTCGCGCATTCTCGAGGGAGACCAAACTCCACGAACGGTCGACAGATATTTTGCAGGGGTCGTCGGTATCGAAGCCGAAACAATTGCCCAGACGCGTCCAGCCGGTGCGTCGTCGATGACCCCAGCTTGGAACGACGACCTTGAAAACATACTCGATGGAATTGCCGCCGACGTCACTCTCGGCGCAGGATTGCCCGCGGGACTTATCGATGGTTGTTGAACTTCTTCTTCACCATGTGTGCGAACGTCGTTTGGTAAAGGCGATTGAGTGAACGAGCCCTTGCTCTGGCACATCAGGTCGACAAATCGATCGAACCCACGATCCAACGCAGCGTCGCACCTCTGCCATTTGCCGACCATAGCTGTGTAGCAGCCGCCCAATTCTAATACTTCAGCAATCGTAAAACCCTTGTTGAAATCCTTGGGTTCGTTCCACCGATCACCCCGATGACCGACATGTTGGCAGTACAAACCAGTCAGCTAAGACGCGCGCGTCGGTCCACAGATCGCGTTGTTGTAGAACTGTCGGAGACGCATGCCCTCCAGCGCGAGTCGATCGACACGCGCCGGCCTCTTGTAAACTGGATGAGCGGTACTTCACGCAAAAGAATCTGGTCAATGGAGTGTCGCCGTAATTGAAATTACCGCAAGCGACGGAACAACTCGTTGCCGACTTGTCGTGGAAATCGGCTTGCCGACTGGACACACGCCCTGACTGAAGCCGGCGCGTAAACGGGATCCACCGCAGTGGCTTCCTTATGTTGCCATCTCACTTTGGGAGAACAACATGCAGGAGGCAATGATGGTTACGGTGGAAGAATAAGCAGCCATTGGTCTGGCTCCGCGCGATGGGACGAGCATCCGGGCGATCACCAAACAGTATCATCGGTCGCGGCGGATGGTTCGTGAAGCTTTGCAGGCTCCCACAACTTTTAGTTATCGTTCCCACACGCACCGGGTTCAGGTGAATGTAGATCACAAATCGACAACGCCCGGAAGTCGGCCTTCACTTCGGTCATCATTCGACATAACCGGCATACTTGATACTTTCCATCGCATCGGCTCACTACTCGCTGTAAATACGCGATCATGCGATTTCACGTGAGCTATGTTTTCGTAAGTCAACACGTCCGCAGACGCGCGGACTATTGCCATTGGACTTCAGAATCTCACCGAGTTGATATGGACCCCCGCCCATGAAGACCTTTCCGCAGCCTGTTCGCGCCGCCGATGCGGCCAAGCTTGCCGAGTATGAAAACTTAAAGCGTCGGATTCACAATAAGCTGGTCGACAAACTCGATTTGACTAAGGTCGGTGACTTGCAAGGCGATGTCTTGCGTAGCGAGATTCGTCTGGTCGTTGAGCACTTGTGTGACACCGAAGATACACTTCTCAATCGGAACGAACGCGATCGCCTGATCGAAGAAGTGCTTGACGAAACGCTGGGCTTCGGACCCTTAGAGCTTTTACTGAAAGACGCGTCGATCAGCGACATATTGATCAACGGGCCCAAAAACATCTACGTGGAACGTCGCGGCAAGATGGAGCGGACGAATGTCGAGTTTCGTGATAACAAGCACTTGATTCAAATTATTGATCGTATCGTGTCGAAAGTCGGACGTCGTGTGGACGAAGTGTCGCCGATGGTGGACGCCCGTTTGCCGGACGGTTCGCGTGTTAATGCAATCATTCCACCACTAGCGCTCGACGGCGCCGCGGTCTCCATTCGGCGATTTGGATCGAACCCGCTCAAGCTCGAAGATCTATTGAATTACAAGGCGTTCACGCCCGAGATGGTCATGTTGCTGGAGGGTGCGATCAAAGCTCGGCTTAACATCGTCATCTCCGGTGGTACGGGTTCGGGAAAAACCACGCTGCTGAATACGCTGTCGAGTTTCATCCCCAACACAGACCGAATCGTCACGATCGAAGATGCCGCCGAGTTGCAACTCCAGCAAGACCACGTTGTCCGCTTGGAAACGCGACCTCCAAACATCGAGGGTAAGGGAGCCATCACGGCAACCGACCTCGTCAAGAACGCGTTACGTATGCGACCCGAGCGAATCATCATTGGCGAATGCCGTGGACCTGAGACGTTGGACATGCTGCAAGCCATGAACACCGGCCACGACGGGTCGTTGACGACCACTCATGCAAACACGCCGCGCGACGCAATCGCCCGCATGGAGACGATGATCATGATGTCCGGTTTTGAGTTGCCAATCAAAGCCATGCGGCAACAGATTGCCAGCGCCGTACACCTGATCATCCAGGCCAGCCGACTGCAAGGCGGTACACGTCGCGTCACGCACATCACCGAAGTCGTAGGTATGGAACAAGACACAGTCGTCATGCAAGACATCTACCGATATGTCAAAGAAGGCATCGACGAGACCGGAAAGACTCGCGGCTACTTCCAGTCGACGGGGATTCGCCCGACGTTCATGGATTCGCTCGAGGCGGCTGGCGTCCGACTGCCTGCCAGTGCGTTCCGCGAACGAATCATGTTGCGAGATTAAATACCGATGTGCATTTCAAACAGTGTGAAACACGGACCTTTAAGTCGTCTACAAGCGTCACAATAGTGCCATGAGCCCGTTAATCATCGTTGCCATCGTTTTCGTTGCTGTTGTAACCCTGGTCGCTGGCCTGGGAGCGATGCTGGCTGGCAATGCCGCAACGCAGGCAGAAGATCGGCTCGATCTTCTGACGGGTGCGAGTGGCAGTTCGACCGCTAAGAGCAAAGATGTGACGAGTCTCATGCGAACCGCACGGGATGATGGAAAGACTGCCGCGGTCGAGTTCTTGAATCGTTTTGGTGATATTCGGCGATTCTTGTCGCAAGCCAACGTGTCAATGACCGCGAGTCAGTTCCTTGCCGGGACGATTGGACTGGCTGCGATTGGGGCTATCGCGATCGTGGCATTAGGCCTGCCGTTCTTCTTCGCGCCGCTTGCGGCAGCCTCGTTGGGAGCGATCCCCTTCGGTTACGTCTTTATTACGCGAAAAAGGCGGATCGGAGCCTTTGCTCGCCAGTTGCCGGACGCTCTGGAACTCATCAGCCGCGCGTTGCGAGCTGGTCATAGCCTAGGAGCCGGTATTAATCTTGTCGGGGACGAAATGTCTGATCCCATCGCGGGCGAGTTCGCACGTTGCTACGAAGAACAGAATCTGGGTATCCCGCTGGAGGAGACCTTGGAAGGCATGACCGAACGCGTCCCGAACTTGGACTTACGGTTCTTTGCGACGGCAGTCATCCTACAGCGACAGACCGGCGGCGACTTGGCGGAAATCCTTGACAAGATTGGGCACTTGGTTCGTGAGCGGTTCCAAATCTACGGCCAGATTCAGGCGCTAACGGGCGAAGGACGATTGTCAGGAATCGTACTGCTCGCGCTCCCGCCCGTCCTGTTCGTCGTCATGTATCGACTGAATCCCGATTACGTCATGGTGTTATTCACCGATGAAATCGGCAAACTGATGCTGACAGGCGCTGTCTTTATGCAACTCGCGGGCGCGTTTGTTATTAAGAAGATTATCAACATCAAGGTATGAGTGAAGCTATGTCGCTTCTCGCAGTTATCGCACCAAGCATCCTGATCCCCCTCGCAGCCGGTGGGGCCGCCGTGGCCGGAATCTGGCTGTTACTCGAGTCATTGGCCGGCAAGAAGCCGAGGCTCGACGAACGTCTCGACGAATTCAGAGACCCGAGTCTGCGGCGCAGGAAAGAAGCAGGACCACAAGGTGCTACCGAGGCTATGCGTGGTGTGCTCGAAAAGGCAACGCCCGCGCTTGCCAAACCGCTGCAACCTCAAAACGAACAGGACGCGAGTAAACTGAGAACCAAACTCGCGCATGCGGGTTTTCGCAGTGAAGGAGCAGCGAATGTTTACCTTGGTCTCAAGATCATCGCCTTGATGATCGGGCTGTTCTTCGGTGGTGGCGGAGTCTTCTTCTTCGGTTTAGGGTTGCAAGTCATTCTGCGAGCCGCAATGTTTGCCTGCGGTATGTTCTTCCTCCCAGATCTAGTGCTCTGGTTCATGGCGAGCAAACGTAAAGAAGGGATCTTCCTTGGTTTGCCCGATGCGCTTGACCTCATGGTCGTATGTGTCGAGGCAGGTCTAGGATTGGATCAAGCGATGCGCAAGGTCGCCGAAGAAATGAAAAAGTCGTACCGTGTGATTGCCGAAGAGTTCGGACTCTGCAACTTGCAACTCCAAATGGGACGAACGCGTGGCGAAGCGCTGCAGGAATTGGGAAACCGGAGCGGCGTCGAAGATCTTAAGCAGCTCGCATCGATTTTGATCCAAGCCGACAAATTCGGATCAAGCGTCGCGCAAGCGCTGCGTGTGCAAAGCCAAGCCATGCGAACGCGTCGCCGCCAAATGGCGGAAGAGAAAGCCGCGAAGACTGCCGTGAAGCTAATTTTCCCGCTCGTACTGTTCATCTTCCCTGGTATCTTCGTCGTTCTCGTCGGACCTGCAGGGATTTCGATGTATCGCGAGATGTTCACCGCAATGAACGGCGGCGGATAAGCGCGCTACCCGAGCTCGCAGGAATACGGCGGATCAAATTCGATGGACCTGTGCGAATTTGTCATGCCGATCAGGCCGGCTTCGCGGGCAGAATCCCACGGCCGCTTGCCTGCGATTCAGGTCGTTTCACGCGTGGAAATCTACACCTGCTGATGTCGATCGCGAATCCCAAGGATTCCGAAACGACTCGTCGACCGCACTCGACAGTCAATCGCTTGCGACACAGCACGAATGGTGTGGTAATGGTACACTTTGATCGTAAGGCGTGTGAAACACGCCATCTTTATCTGGTGCATTTCACGCACGCTACACAAGGCAAAGTGTCCCACCACCAATGGTGTAACGGGCTAGTCGTCGTGCGGGCTAGTTATTACACTTATGCACTTGCGGGCCATAGCGCAGTCTGGTTAGCGCGCCTGACTGGGGGTCAGGAGGTCGGAGGTTCGAATCCTCTTGGCCCGACCTTAAACCTGAACAGCTCGTTGCATGGATTTGCAGCGAGCTGTTTCTTTTTGGGCACAAGCGAGTTACGCAAACGGCGAAGGCCAACTCAGTCAGTTCAAACAGGCGACGCTTTTCAGGATGCGAATAAGGGCAATTGTTAGAACCTTCTGTCGCAGTAGAAGTTACGGAGTTCAAATCCAGTCGCAACTTTCGGGGTTCGCTGGTCTGGTTTGAGTCACTCTCGGAGCGTTTCTAGACGTCGTTTGAATAGAGAAAGCTGTCTGGATTTGTGGCCGACCTTTCTTTGCGGCCTTGCGTCCTGCTTCGACCCAAGTGACCTGAATTCTGCCGAAACCGGCTGGCCAGAATTTATTGACGCGGTTGATGACGTTTCACCTCCGGGCGACATTAGCCTCCTGGAGGACGAGTCTGTTGAGCGACGAAACGAAAAGACTTCTGGTGCAGGAGATTGCTCGGTGCCAGCCGCGGCTCAGGGCGTTTGTGCGCTGTTTGCTGGTTCGGCAGAGCGACGTGGAGGACCTGCTGCAGGAAGTGAATGCGGTTCTGTGGGAAAAGGCTGAGGAATTCCAGCCGGGGACCGATTTCTGGGCTTGGGCCAGTCAGATTGCCCGCTTCAAGGCGCTGAATCAGGTTCGAAAGTACGCTCGCGAGCGGCTCGTGTTCGACCCAGAAGTTGTGGAGCGATTGGCGGAGGTAGCCGAACAGCGTCTCAGTCAGCTCGATGAGCGACGTGAGGCGTTGGAGCATTGCCTGAATAAGCTCGCTCCGGCCCAGCGACAACTGATTGACCTGCGTTACGTCGACGGCCACGCGATCGAGCGGATTGCTGAGGCCATTGGTCGCCCCGCAGGTTCGATTCGCCAGACTCTGTATCGCATTCGCGGTGCGCTGCTGGATTGCATCGAGCAACAATTGGCGATGCGAGGTACTGAAGCGTGACCCCCAGAAACTCTGATCACGAACGATTGAAAGAGTTGCTCACCGAACTGGTTGACGGGCAACCGAGTTCAGAGCAGCTCGATGAACTGCAGCAATTGGTGAAGTCGGTTCCGGATGGCGTCGAGCGGATGGTTGATCATCTGCTGCTGGACTCGCTGTTGAGTGACGATCTCGGGCGGGAGCCGCTTACGGCATTGGTCGACCTGGTGGCTGAACCTGATGTTTCCGATGTGACCAGCGATTCGGGTCTCGCGCAAGTCCGTACCGAAAGTGCTGCGAAGTCGCCTGTATCAGTTCGTCGCTCAACGTGGTTTCTGCGAACCACCAGCTGGCTGGCTGTGGCGGCGACTGTGGCATTGGTGATCTTTCTGCTGACTGGTCACGGTGACAACCCGGTCTATGCCAGCGCCAGCCAGATTGTTGAAGCCGCCATCCATACGCACGCTGAGCCGATCGAGCGTGTGTATGTCGTCGAAGTGGAACGACACCCCACGGCTGACAATGGGTTCAATCTCCCGCGAGATGTAAAAGTTTCGACGCAGGGAGATCGGTTCTGGGTGGAGATGAACGGTTATCGCCGCTGGGCCTGGGGGCGCGACGAGGACGGAGCGATCTGGATGACGCTGGGGCCGCGCCGCGCGGTCTTGGTCGGCGCTGACGAGATGGGAGTACCGCTCAAGTACATCGGCGACCTGTACACGCTGCATCTGGAAACGCTGCTGCAGAACTTTCTCAAGCATTGTCAATTGGAGCGGACCGAGGGTCCGGCGGGAACCGACATCATCACGGCCGTCCCACGTCGACGCTGGAGTGAGCGTCCACTCAAACGAGCGACGATCGAAGTCGATCGCGAATCGAAAGCGATCCGGCGGCTCGTGGTCGAACGGGAGTTTCCCGATCAGTCCTCGACCATCGTGACGTTTACGCTGGTCGATTCTCGACTGGCTGATGAGGAGCTGTATCGCCCGCAAGGGCATCTCACGGAACCACGTCACCTGTTCTCAAGCGAGACTGACGGTACGAAACGCCGTGAATTGATGGTGAACTGGTTTGGCCCACACGCCGAACGCTGGATTCAAATCCCGGAGGAAACTTCGAATGATCAATAGACTTCATGCCCTCCTGGCATTCACCTTCTGTCTTGCAGTGGCACAGGTCTCAGTTGCGGACGACAAGAGTCCCGCTCCCCAGGGGAATCTTCGCGATGCTGCCTGGTTCAAACAGGCAGACAAAGACGGTGATGGCCGATTGAGCCGCGAAGAGGCTCCCAACAAAGCTGTGTTCGACAACGTCGACACCGATGGTGACGGGTTCGCGTCGGTGAAGGAGCTGCAGGTCTGGATGTCGAAACGACCGCAGCGAGCAACCCAGCCCACACCAGGCGGAGGCGGGCAAAGCGCCCCGGCGGCAGCACAGCTTGATGGCGTCCAAAAGCGACCGGTGGTCATCTTCAGCGACGGCACGCGAATGGCCGGCGACCTGTACCTCCCGAAGGACCGTCAGCCCAATGAAAAGTTCCCGGCCATCGTCCTGTGTGCCGGTACTGGCGGGACCAAAGGGGGAACGCAGGCGCGCATCGCACCGATCTTTGCTCGGAGCGGATTCGTCGTGCTCGCCTTCGACTATCGCGGTTGGGGCGACAGTGAAAGCCAACTGATGGCGGTCGATCCGCAGCCGAAACCTGACGAAAACAACGAGATGACCATCAAGGTCAAGGCGCTTCGGTGGCAGATGAACTACACCGATCAGACCGAGGACATCCGTGCGGCCATCAGTTTTCTCGCGGGCGAACCGAACGTCGACAAGGATCGCATCGGTTTGTGGGGGAGCAGCTACGGCGGCGGACTGGTCACAACGATGGCCGCGCTCGACCCTCGGGTGAAATGCGTCGCTGCTCAAGTGCCCGGCATGGGGGGACGATCTCCGCGAGCCGTGGCTGCCGCCCTCGACCTGCACAGCAAGCAGGCACGCGGCGAGACCGAACCGGTCCCCATTGAAACGGGCAAGATGACCGGCAAGATGGAACGCTACTCGAATATGCGAGTGAACCCGGCAAAGAGCGTCGGCTTCAGTGCCGTCGAATCAGCCGAGCGCATCACGTCTCCGATCATCTTTGTCGTCGCGGAGAACGAAGAACTGAGTAACAACGACAACGTCGAATCTGTCCACAAAGGGCTGACGGAGCGCGGCGTGCCGTCGGCTTACCATGTCATCAAGGGGATCACGCACTACGGCGTCTATCGCGAGGGTTTTGAGGAAGCGACGCAGTTGGAGGTGGCGTGGTTTACACAGCATCTGAAAGGACAGACCGAGCCGGCATCGGCAACGGAACGGACTCCCGAACCTCAGCCGGAACCCGAACCGACGACAAGACCGATGGGACGCGGCGCTGGGGCTGGCACGAGTCCTGAGGCGGCTTTCAAGTATCTCGATGCCGATCAGGACGGCCTGCTGACCGCAGCGGAACTCGGCAAGCTCAAGCAAACCATTCCCACGTTCCGTGACAATCCGCAGGCGATTGCGCAGTTCTTCAAGCGACTCGACGCGGATGGCGATGGAAAATTGACGCTGGACGAGTACCGCAAAGTGGGCGAGCTTCGACGACAACAGCAGCCGATGCCGCGTCCCGGAGCACCACGTCGCCCCGCGTCTGACGAGCCGACAGAAAGACCAGTACCTGCTGACGAGACGTCCTCCCGACCAGGCATGAACGAAGCGGCCAGCCTCGCGCACTTCGAGAAGAAGATCCGGCCCGTTCTGGTTGCGCAGTGTTACTCGTGCCACGCGACGGACTCGAAAGAGATCAAGGGGGGCTTGGCACTCGATACGCGCGATGGCATCCGCCGGGGTGGAGACTCCGGTCCGGCTGTCGTACCCGGTGACGTGAGTGCCAGTCTTTTGATTGCCGCCATCCGTCACGAAGACGGCCTGGAGATGCCGCCCAAGTCAAAGCTGACGGATGAGCAGATTGCAGACTTCGTGAAGTGGATTGAAGCGGGGGCGGCCGACCCGCGCGAAGGAAAGTCACCAGTCACGACTGCGGGCATCGACATTGAGCAGGGGCGTGAGTTTTGGGCATTTCAGCGGCCCGTCAAGACGCATCCGCCACAGGTCAAAGATGAGTCATGGCCGTTGACCGATGTGGATCGGTTCATCCGAGCCGCTCAGGAGCGAGAGGGCCTTGAAGTCGTGGGCGATGCGGAACCGCGGACGCTGGTGCGTCGTCTGTACTTCGACCTGATCGGTTTGCCGCCGACACCGGAAGAAGTTCAATCCTTTGCAGAAGGTTGGCAGAGTGGCCCTCAGCAGACGCTCGAAACCACGGTGGACCGGTTGTTGGAGTCGCGGCAGTTCGGAGAACGCTGGGGCCGTCACTGGCTCGATGTCGCCCGTTATGCCGAGTCCAGCGGCAAGGAAACCAGCTTCAGTTACCCGCAGGCGTGGCGGTATCGCGACTACGTCATCGACTCCTTCAATGCCGATGTTCCTTTCGATCAGTTCATTCGCGAACAGATTGCTGGCGACACGCTTCCCGCCGACAACGACATTCAGGCAGCCGAACATTTGGTGGCGACCGGCTTTCTGGCACTTGGTCCCAAGTCACATATTGAACGGAACAAGAAGCAGTTCGAGTTGGATCTCGTTGACGAGCAGATTGACGCCGTCAGTCAGGCATTCCTCGGCCTGACCGTCGCCTGTGCTCGCTGCCACGATCACAAGTTCGATCCGATCCCGCAGGCGGACTACTACGCCCTGGCCGGTATCTTCCGCAGCACGGAGACGCTCTACGGGACCATTCCGGTCATTCAGAACAACAACCCGTCCGAACTGTTGACGCTTCCGAACGGTGCCGGAATGGTTCCCGGCGTTCCGAAGATGAGTCCGCGTGAGCGCGAGCGTCTGGAAACGCAGATTGCAGACCTGCGGGCCACGCGGGCAGAAATGGCGAAGAAGAAGCAGTTTGCCACATCGGAGTTTCTGCGCAACGGCATCCTGCTCAACACGCTGGAGGGGAAGCTCAAAGCCTATGAAGCGGACGGTTCTCCCAAACTGCTGACGATGGGAGTCCGCGATCGTCGTGCTCCTCGCGATTCCGAACTGTTCGTTCGCGGTGAGATTGAGAAACCAGGCGCGACTGTGACACGAGGATTTGTGCAGGTGCTGTGCAGCGCTGAGACGCCGACATTGTCCGCGGGCAGTGGGCGTCTGGAACTCGCACTCTGGATCGCCTCCGCCGACAACCCGCTGACGGCTCGCGTGATCGTCAATCGCGTCTGGCTGAATCTGTTCGGTCGAGGACTGGTCACCACGCCCGATAACTTCGGAGTCTCTGGTCAGCCCCCCAGCCATCCGGAGTTACTGGATCACCTCGCGGTGACGTTCATGCAGGAAGGCTGGTCCATCAAAACGCTGATTCGCCAGTTGGTGCTCAGCCGAGTCTATCGGCTCGACAGCGGATTCCACTTCGCGAACGCCGAGAAAGACCCCGACAACGTCCTGCTATGGCGGATGTCGCCACGCCGACTCGATGCCGAAGCGATCCGCGACGCCATGCTGTTCACCGCAGGCAGGCTCGACCTGAAGCCGCCGGTCGGCTCAGCCGTCGCAGTCGGTGGCGAGGGCTACACCGGCGGGATCGAACGCGGCAATCAACTCGCCGAAAATAAATTCAACTGCCGTTCGGTCTATCTGCCCGTCATTCGCGGGCGGGCGTTTGAGTCGCTGGATGTGTTCGACGGCGTCGACGGCAGCATGGTGACCGGTCAGCGGGAACAAACCACCGTGCCATCGCAGTCGCTGTACCTGCTCAATAGTCCATATGTGCTGACGCTGGCGACCTCGGCGGCACAGCGCTTATTGCGGGATGCCGAAGACCCTCCGGCGCGTATCGACCTGGCCTACCAGCGCTGGTTCGGACGGCTGCCGACTGACACCGAACGCAGCGCGGCCCTCGCCTTCATCGACAGCTATCGACAGCAGGCTGCCGCGAAAAAGCTCCCCAATACCACCCCCGAGTTCACGGCCTGGCTGACCTTCTGCCAGAGCTTGTGGGCCAGCGGCGAATTCCTGGTCCGCAAGTAGGAGTCCCTTTCATGTTTCATCCCCAGTTGACGTTTACTTCACGGCGATCATTTCTGCGCAGTGTCAGTTACGGTTTCGGAGCAGTCGCGTTCACCGCACTCTCGGAGCGAAGCGGAGCGGCCGAGTCGCCGCTGGCACCGAAGCAACCGCACTTCGAACCGCGTGCGAAGCGGGTTCTGATGCTTTGCATGGAGGGAGGGCCATCACACGTCGATTCATTCGACTACAAGCCGGAGCTGGCGAAATTCGAAGGGAAGGCCATCGGCAAGGGAAAAGTTCCCAATGGCAAGCTGATGCCGTCACCGTGGGAGTATCGACAGGGCGGCGAGTCAGGACTTTGGATTTCGGATCTGTATCCCGAAGTCCGGAATCACGCCGACAAGCTGTGCCTCATCAACAGCATGCAGACCGACATCCCGGCGCATCCGCCGGCGTTCATTCAAATGCACACCGGCATCTCGACGTCGCCGCGACCGTCGATGGGAGCCTGGGTGCTGTATGGCCTGGGGACCGAGAACGCCAATCTGCCCGGCTTCGTCACTATCTGCGCCCCGGCTAACAACGGAGGCTCGACGAACTTCGGGAGTGCGTTTCTGCCGGCGTCGTACCAGGGGACAAAGATCGGCACGAACCGCCAGCCGATCTCTCGGGCTCAAATCGCCAACCTGAAAAGCCCCCGCACGCAGACGGCTCAGGAAGAGCAGTTGGCCTTCATTCGGTCGCTCAATGCGTCCGCTGAGGAACACGATCACAACAACCCGTTCATCGCGGGCTTGAGCGAAGCCCACGAACTCGCCTATCGGATGCAGGGAGAACTCCCGCCTGTCATCGATCTGTCGCAAGAGACGTCAGCCACACAGGAACTCTACGGCATCGGCTCGGAAGCAACCGACGACTTCGGTCGTCAGTGCCTGATGGCCCGGCGACTGCTGGAAGCCGGTGTGCGATTTGTCGAAGTCTGTCACGGCGGTTGGGACCAGCATCGCAACCTGAAGGAAGACCACGGCAAGCACGCCGGCGCGACCGACAAACCGATCGCCGGATTGCTCGCTGACCTTGCCGATCGCGGTCTGCTGAAGGACACGCTCGTGCTGTGGGACGGCGAGTTCGGCCGCACACCATACGCCCAGGTCGCCGACGGCCGCGACCACAATCACACCGGCTATACGACGTGGATGGCCGGCGGCGGAGTCAAAGGGGGCTTCCAGTACGGAGCCACCGACGAATTCGGTTACGAAGCCGTCGCGGACAGGGTCCACATCCACGACTGGCACGCCACGATCCTGCACCTGCTCGGCCTCGGCCACGAACGCCTCACCTTCCGCCACGCCGGCCGCGACATGCGTCTGACCGACGTCAAGGGGCGGGTGCATGACGGGATGTTTGCATGAGAGCCGCCGCGATAATGATTTGGACGGCACTCGTTTCGATGGCGATGTGTCAGATCGGAACTGCCGCCGAAAAGCCCAACATCATCATCTTTCTCGCCGACGACCTCGGTTATGCCGACATCGGGGTAAACGGCTGCAAGGACATCCCGACGCCAAATGTGGACAGCATCGCCAACAACGGCGTGCGCTTCACCGATGGCTACGCCACTCATCCGGTCTGCTCGCCATCGCGTGCGGGCTTGATGAGCGGGATGTATCAGCATCGCTTCGGGTTCGAACACAACTCCGGCCCGGAACGCTACGCGTCGCCAGACTTCGGCATGCCGCGCGATGTTCCATGCCTGGCTGAAAAACTCAAAGGAGTCGGATACACGACCTGCATGGTCGGCAAGTGGCACATCGGCTTCAACGAGGGGCTGCGCCCGCACGAGCGAGGGTTCGACCACACGTTCGTGTTCCACTCGGGCGCGCGGTCGTTCTTTCCTGAGAATCCGCCCCGCAATGCGCTGTATCGCAATGGCGTGACGGTCGATGAGAAGTTCGACTATATCACCGACGAGTTTGCCCGCGAGGCGGTGGAGTTCGTCGGGCGCAGCGAAGGCAAACCGTTCTTCCTCTACTTTCCCTTCAACGCGGTGCATTCACCGCTCGAAGCCACGGACAAGTATCAGGACCGCTTCCCGCATATCACGAACCGCAAACGCAAGACCTACGCCGGCATGTTGAGCGCCCTCGACGACGCCATCGGCAGTGTGATGGCCAAGGTCCGCGAACTTGGTCAGGAGGAGAACACGCTGATCATGTTCTACAGCGACAACGGTGGGCCGACGGCCGAAACCACCAGCCGAAACGACCCTCTGCGCGGCTTCAAGGGACAGATGTTCGAGGGTGGCATCCGCGTCCCCTTCGCCCTGCAATGGAAGGGCACTGTTCCCGCCGGGCAGACCTATCGCGAGATGATCATGGGTTTCGATTATCACGCGACGGCGCTCGCCGCCGCCGGAGTTGAGTCAGCCGATAACAATCGGCTCGATGGTGTGAACCTGCTCCCCTTCCTCACCGGCAAGGCGAACGGTCGCCCGCACGATCAGCTCTTCTGGCGGGCTGGTCCGTCACATGCGGCGCGCGTGGGCGATTGGAAACTCGTGCACAGTCCTCGCGAAGGAGCGCCGATGCTCTTCAACCTCAAAGATGACATCGGTGAGCAGCACGACCTGGCAGGCAGCCATCCCGAGAAACTCAAGGAACTACAGGTTGCCTTCGCGGAATGGGAGAAGGGCACAATCGAGGCGAAGTGGATTCGGCAGGATCAGCGCAACGCCGAACCTGGCGGCAAGTTGAAAACTGACGCCACACCAGGCCGCCGCAGACCAGCCGCCAATCGCATCGACGAAGCCTTCAACGCCGCTGACAAGAACGGCGACGGCAAACTGTCCCGTGACGAGTATCCACAACCGAGCGTCTTCGATGCAGTCGATGCCAACAAGGATGGCTTCGCCACGATGGAGGAAGTGCGAGCCTATTTCCGGAATCGACAAGGAAACTGAAAGCGATGAGGTTCACGACTCGACTCACCATCGGATACTCACTGGCGATCATTTTGACCTGCTCGTGGAACTTGACTGCGATTGCTCAGGACTCGCCGGGAGCGGCCGCCTTCCAGCGCCTCGACAAGAACCAGGACGGCAAAATCACCCGCGACGAAGCGCCGAGCGCGGACAGCTTTGCGGCGGCGGATGCGGACAAGAACGGTGCGGTGACGCCGGAGGAGTTTCGCCGTTACCTCGCTGCGCGGCAGAGACCGCAGTCCGCGAATCCGACTCCCGCGACTTCGGCCACGACCTCGATGCCAACACCGGCTCCAGTCGATGGCAAGCCGGTCCTCAAATCGCTCCCCGACTCCGATGCCGTTCGTGACGCGGCGGGCACGGGGCAGCTTTTCGAGTGCGTACACGTGCCGGGCCTCACCGACATCCGCAAAGGCGTCAACGGTTTCGCCATCGCCGATATGAACCGCGACGGCCGGCCAGACTTCATCGTCACCGTGTCGCCGCCGGTGTCGCTGCCGGGTGTCGCGGGCGCGACCACAGGCAATGTCGATCGCGTCTCCCGGCGCACAGCGGTCGATCAATTGCTTGTGCTCATCAACGAGGGCGGGTTTCGCTTTCGCAAGCATCGCATCGAGATACGCGACTCGAAACTCACGCCGGAAGACTTCGACAGCCGCGCCCAGGTGCCGAATCTGGCGGACTTCAACGGCGACGGCTTCCTCGACATCTTCATCACCCGCCACTCGCCGGTGAGCGCGGGCCAGAATCGCGGCAACCTTCCGCTGCTCGGAAACACCTTCCTGGTGAGCGACGGCGCGTGGGACCGCTTCGTCGATGTGTCAGCGAAGATGGGGACGCGCAACGAACGCGCCTACAACCGCCAGTCCTCCATCGGCGATGTGAACGGCGACGGTTGGCTCGATATCGCCATCGGCTGCGACAACATTGGCAACGCGATGGGCGGCCTGCCCCATAGCCGGCTCTACATCTTCAAGCCCAACGGGGCGAAGTTCGAGGACGGCCAGTTCGAAGACCTCGGCGGCAGCGAACGCATCCCCGACTTCGGCGGCTTTTACCACGATTCCGCCAAGGACAAGGCCGGGCCGAATCTCGCGCTGCGCGATGTGGATGGCGACGGCGACCTTGATTTGCTCCAGTCTTGCCACATCGACCTGCGCGAGCCGCTGCTCCCTTACTCGCCGGGCGAATATCGGCAAGGTGTCTTCTGCTGGAAAAACCTCGTCCGCGAGAACGGCGAAACACGCTTTGAGAAAGTCACCGCCAACGGCTTCGCCGTCGAGGCGCGGCTGAAATACGACCGCAAAAAGCAAGTCTATGTGCCGCAGGGCAAAGCCCCCGGACTGCCATATCTCTTCTTTGCCGACGTGAACAACGACGGCCTTCAGGATGCGCTCGCCACGGGCCCCAGCGACATGAGCTGGTCACCGCGCTGCGAGGATGTGGGCGGGCGCTATTGGAATAACCTCGGCGGCTTCCGCTTCGAGGAGCGCACCGAGGCCGCCGGACTCGCGGCACTGAACTGGAGTTACCGGCAGTGGCTTGAGTACTTCGCACAGGCCACGTCCGAGCGGCATCGCCAGTGGCGTCCGTTAACCGGCACGAAAAGCCAGCCCGGTGTCGCATCGCAGCACCCGCTGGAAAACCGTCCGTACTACTCCGATGGCATCTTCGGCGACTTCGACAACAACGGCTGGCTCGATCTCGTCGTGCTCGACCGGCGGGAGAATCCGTATCTGCAAACGCGCGCGATGCTCTGGATGAATCGCGGCGACGGCAGCTTCGAGGTGAAACCGACCGAATTCAGCGGTCTCGACAGCGGTGGAATCTCCGGCGAAGCCTCCGACCTGAACGGCGATGGTCTGCTTGACCTCTTCATCGCCGCCGATCCCGACAACACTGGCGTCGCGCTCGACATCGCCCGCTACGACAGCAAGGTCTATTGGAACACCGGCGAACACGGCGGAAAGGAGAACCACTGGCTCCACCTAACCTTCACCGGCATCGAAGACGCCGAACTCGTTGGAGCACGCATAGAACTCACCGCCAATGGCAGGAAGCAATACCGCTGGATTCACAGCAATCACACCTACAAGAGCTGCGGCGCGCTCGACGCCCACTTCGGACTCGGCAAGGCAACGAGCGCGGATGTGAAGGTGACGTTGCCGAACGGGAAGACGAAGACCTTCGCGGGTATCGCAGCGGATAAGACGCATCAGCTTACGTTGGAAACACCATGACTCAAAAACTCCACTTCTCCACCGCCGCGCTGACCCTCGCGATCTTGGGCTTGGCGATCGCTCCTGTCGCGTTGGCGCAAACCGCTGCCGTTCCCGACCGCTTCAAGCAGCTCGACAAGAATGGTGACGGGAAGTTGACCCGCAATGAGGTCGCCGATGCCGCCGCTTTCACCGCCGCCGACAGGGATAAGGATGGCACGGTGACTGTCGAAGAGTATCGCCGCTACGTCGCGTCACGGCCGAAGCCACCCGCACCGAACGCGCAGTCAGCGGTGCCCGCATCGCCTGCGCCGCCGCCAGTGAACGGCGTCCCGGTGCTCAAGCAACTCCCCGATTGCGACGCTGTGCGCGATGCGGCGGGTACGGGACAGCTTTTCGAATGCGTCCACGTGCCGGGTATCACGGACCACCGCGCGGGAATGAACGGCTTCGCCATCGTGGACCTGAATCGGGACGGTCGGCCCGACGTCGTCGCCACGACCACGCCGATGGACGCCGTTCCCGGAAAGCCGTTCCGGGACACCTTGCGCGTGCTCATCAACGAGGGCGGCTTCCGATTCCGGGAACACCACATCGAGATTCGCGGCTCGGACCTGTCTCACGAGGTGTTCGGCCAATGGTCGCAGATCCCGAACTTTGCCGATCTCAACCAGGACGGCTTCCTCGACCTGCTGGTCACGAGAAGTTCACAGAACCGAAACCGACAAGGAACGGGCGGCAACACGCTGCTGCTGAGTGACGGCGCGTGGGACCGTTTCGTGGATGCGTCCGCCACCATGGGCCTGCGCAACGAAACGGCTTACAACCGGCAGACCAGCTTTGGCGACGTGAATGGCGACGGCTGGCTGGACTTGGCCATCGGCTGCGACAATATCAAGAACGCCAACGGCGGTGTCCCTCACAGCCGCCTCTACGTCTTCAGACCGAATGGTCCGAAGTTCGAGGACGGTCAATTCGAGGACATCGGCGGCAGCGAACTCGTGCCTGATTTCGGCGGGTTCTACCGCGACAGCGCGAAGGATAAAGCCGGACCGGATGTCAACCTGCGAGACCTCGACAATGACGGCGACCTGGACCTGATCCAGAGTTTTCACGTCGATGTGCGTGACCCCCTCGCGCCGAATTCACCCGGCGAGTATCGTCAGGGGGTGATGTGTTGGAAGAACCTGCTCCGCGAGACGGGCGAGCTACGTTTTGAAAAGATCACCGGCAACGGCCTCCACTGCGAAGCGCGGCTGACCTACAACCGTGAGAAGCAACTTTACGAACCCACCAGCGAGGCTCGCGCTCCTGGGCTGCCCTATCTCTCCTTCGCCGATGTCGATGGTGACGGCTTGCAGGACATCCTCGGGGTCGGACCGGATTCGGACTACTGGGCACCTCGCGTCGAGCACGTGACTGGACGCTATTGGAAGAATCTCAGCAGCTTCCGCTTTGAAGACCGCACTGCGTCTACCGGTTTCGCGCCCCTGAACAACACCTATGGGCAGTGGATGGACTTTTTCGACGAGCAGCGCCCTGCGCGGTGGGCGAATTGGAAGCCAGCGGCGAGGTTCGAGAGCCAGCCTGGCCTGACGCCTCAGCATCCCTCGAAAAACACTCCCTACTTCGCTGATGCCATCTTCGCTGACCTCGACAACGATGGCGCACTGGATGTCGTGGTGCTGAACCGTAGCGAGAGCCTCAATCCGCGCTCATTCCTTCTCATGGGTAAAGGCGACGGCACATTCGAAATCAAGCCAACCACTTTCAGCGGTCTCGACAGTAGTGGCATCAGCGGCGAGGCCGCCGACCTGAACGGCGACGGCTTGCTCGACCTGGTCTTCGCCGCCGATCCCGCCAACAGCGCTGGCAGCGCGCCCGTCGCGCCCGAACGATTCGAAAGCAAGGTTTATTGGAACTCGGGCGAGCGAGGAGCAAAGCAAAACCACTGGCTCCACCTGACCTTCACCGGCCTGACAGACGCCGAACTCATCGGCGCACGAGTCGAACTCATCGCAGACGGCCGCAAGCAGTATCGCTGGATTCACAGTAACCACACTTACAAGAGCGGCGGCGCACTGGATAGCCACTTCGGACTCGGCAAAGCGACCACAGCGGAGATCACTGTCACATTGCTCGATGGGCATTCAAAAAACTTCCCACGTCTCGCCGTGGATATGACGCACAAACTCACACTCGACATCCCATAACCCGAGGAGTCCAGACATGCTCATCCGGTTGACACAATTCTTTCTCAGTTCTTGTGGCGTGCTCGCGACCCTCGCGATAGGCTCGATCGTTTCCGCAGAGGACGGTCATCGCTCGTCCTATTACAAAGACGGCGAAATCCACGTCAACGTGCTGGGCCAGCCGGAAGGAAAGCCGATCACCTCCGGCCACTGGGACTTCAAACCGTCGTGGTCGAAGACGGGCGATCATCTCGTCTTCTTCCGCCGCCTCAAGAACGATCCTGTCGTGAGCAACTGGATCACCCAGCTCTGCATTATCAATGCCGATGGGTCTGGCTTTCACCCGTTGTCCGACGGAACGCACACCGACTTCAATCCCACCTGGACGCGCGACGGAGAGAACACGCCCGTCTGGAACCGCAAGAAGGGCGAAAAAGGCGGCTACCAGATCATGGCCAGCAGGATTGGCGGGAAGCCGGGCGAGGAAGTCGCTCTCACCGGCAAGGATTACAGCGCGTGGGTCCACTCCGCCGTGAAGGACGGCCGCTTGTTCGTCGCCGCATCACCTCCGAAGCCTGGTCGCGGTTACTACCTCATGACACCGAACCCCGGCGGCGAGCCGACCTTCGAGGGCGTTACCTGCGAACTCGCGGAAACCGGTCTGCTCGACCGGCTCAGCATCTCTCCCGACGAAACGAAGATCTGCTTCGATTACCACCCAGGCAAAACAAACCCCATGCCTGGCCGCACGCTCTACGTCGCCGACTTCGACGTGCAGGTGCGCACCATCACCAACGCCCAACCGTTCGCCAATGCCGAACGCAAGCAGGTGTGGTTCGACTACCCACGCTGGACCAGGGGCGGCAGCGCCATCGTCTACCACGCCGGCGGCAAATTGTTCCTCTACACGCTGTCCGACGGCTCAACGAAACAGGTCTCGACCGACGACAAGGCCGATTACCGTTATCCACATGGAGAGGCGACGCCGAATTGATCATGAAACGAACAACGCTTTCATTCTTAGTTCTGGCTGGAATTGCCAATCCGGTTCTGGCTCAGAACCCAATCCCCGTCTGGTTCCAACGGCTTGATCAAGATCGCGACGAGAAGCTCAGCACGCAAGAGTTTCCCTATCCGCTCGTGTTCAAGAGGTTTGACCTCGATGGTGACGGAACGCTTTCGCCAACAGAGGCTGCCGACATCAAGGCAACCGGTCAGGTGCCGCCAACATCGCCCGACGCTTCCAGCACCGATGGGCAGACAGTGGACTCGTCGTTCGATCTGAATACACGCCGGCATGGTGAAGAAGCCAAGCAGGCAGGTATCAATCCCGATGTGCTCGCGAAGCTCGACGCCGCATTGCAACGCGCGGTTGAGGACAGCGAAGTCTCCGGCGTCATCGGGCTGATTTACCGGAACGGTCATCGCGGCTACTTCGAGGCGTTTGGCTGGCAGGACATCGAGGCGAAGAAGCCGCTAGCCAAGGACGCGATCTTCCGCCTGCAAAGCATGAGCAAACCCGTGGTCGCCGCCTGCGCCATGGCGCTCTATGACGAGGGCCTGTTCACGCTCGATGAGCCGATTTCCACGCACTGCCCCGAATGGGCCGAGCCGAAAGTGCTGGAGAACGGCCAGCTCGTCCCGGCGCGCAACCCGATTACCCCGCGCATGCTCATGAGCCACAGCAGCAGCCTCTACTACGGCGACATCGAGAAAGGCCCATTCACCGGAGGCGCTGCCAGCCGCAGTGATCGTACGAATCTGGAGGCCCACTCGAAATCGCTCGCCGCCAAACCGCTCAAGTTCCATCCCGGCGAAGGATACTCCTACGGCACCAGCATCGACGTGCTCGGTCGCTACATCGAGGCCGTGTCCGGCAAGCCACTCGACGTGGTGATGCAGGAGCGCATCCTCGGCCCGCTGAAGATGACCAGCACCGACTTCTGGGTGCATCCCGAAAACGCCGCACGCATCTGCCAGATCTACACGCAGCCAGAGCCAGGAGTGCTGCGCCGCGGTCGCGAGGCCAGTCAGCTCACGGAGAAGCCCACGCTCTTCCTCGGTGGCCAGGGTCTGTGCTGCAGCACGGAGGACTATGAACGATTCTGCCGCATGATGATGAATCGCGGTGAACTCGATGGCGTGCGTGTACTGAAACCAGAGACCGTGGACCTGATGTTCCAGGACCATCTCGCGGTCAACGCCACCAAGTACGGCCAATCCGGTCCCGGCCAGAAATACGGCCTTGGCGGCGCGGTCGATGGCGAAGGTGGCTATTCGTGGGGCGGTGCCAACGGCACGCAGTTCTGGCTCGACCGCACGAACCAGCTTTTCGGCGTCTTCATGGTGCAGACCCAGCGTTACCGCGCGCCGACGTACAACACGTTCAAACAACTCGTCAATGAAGCCGCCGGTATCGCCAGCCGGGGCGGGATGGGAGCCCTCGGCCAGGGCGGAGACGCGATGACGAACCTGTTCAAGCAACGCGACAAGAACGGTGATGGCAAACTGAGTCGAGACGAACTGCCGGCTGCGGTGTTTGATCGGCTGGACAAGGACAAAGACGGCTTCGTCACGCCTGAGGAACTCCGACAGATTCGGAATCGCAGAAACTGAAACTTCTGGGCTGTGCCGAGCACATCCCGACATCAAACTGGAATTGCGAAGTATGAAACGCCGTCGTGTTGCGATCGTTATCACTGTGGTTGCGGTTGCCGTATGTGCCCTGCCGCTCGCCCGTCGCGTGTGGGCACAGAATGCCGTGGAAAAGCGGTTCGACCAACTCGACAAGAACAGCGATGGCAAGATCACTCCCGACGAATTGCCCGCCGCCGAGTTCTTCAAACGGCTCGACCTGGATGGCAATGGCGAAATCACCAAGCCGGAAGCGGCTAGGGCGCTGGCACGCGGGGCCTTCAACGATGTGTTGAAGCCTGCGCCGACGACACCTGCACCCACTGATCCAACTCCAATGGAAGCTCCCGTGCGACAAGGGCCGCAACCGGTTCGCCCCGGCGATCACGGCATCGGGCACTTCGTCCCCGACGTGTCGTATGTGGACCTTGCGGGCAAGACTTACAAGGTCGGCGAGTTGGCGAAGGCGAGTACGACCGTATTCGCGATGACGAGCACCAGTTGCCCGCTCAGCAAGAAGTATCTGCCGACGCTCGTAGAACTGGTCAAGTCGTCCGGCGACGGTATTGCCTGGGTGCTGGTCAATCCAATGGCGACGGACAAGCCTGCGGAAATGCAGGCGGCCGCCAGTCAATTCAATGGGAAAGCCATTTACGTGCATGACCAGGACGGTCAACTGGCCAGCAGTCTCGGCGCACTCACCACGACGGATGTGGTCGTGCTCGATGCGTCACGGACCATCGTCTACCACGGCGCGATCGATGATCAATACGGGTTCGGGTACTCCATCGAAGCACCGCGCTATCGCTATCTGGCCGATGCACTCGCTGCGATGAAAGCAGGCAAGCAGCCCCTCGTTTCCGCGACTGAAGCGCCGGGATGCACACTCGAACAACCCGCCGACGGAGTGCGATCCGTGGATGTGACCTATCACAATCGCATCTCGCGGATCATGCAGCGGCACTGTGTCGAGTGTCATCGCGAGGGAGGCGTGGGGCCGTTCGCGCTGGACACCTACGACGATCTTGTCGCCCATGCCGGGATGGTGAAGCAGGTGGTCGAACGGGGCATCATGCCTCCGTGGTTTGCGGTCGAGCCGCAACGAGACTCGAAGTTGCAAGCCGTCCACACTCCCTGGGCGAACGACCGCTCCTTGGCCGAGGCCGAAAAGAAGGACCTACTGGCCTGGATCGCCTCGGGAAAGCCGGAAGGGGACCGCCGCGATGCGCCTCAGCCGCTGAAGTTTGAAGAAGGCTGGCTGATCGGCAAGCCGGATGCCATCTTCCAGTTCGCTAAGCCGGTGCCGATCAAGGCGACCGGCGTGATGCCCTATCAGAACATCGTCGTCGAGACAAACCTTCCCGAAGACAAATGGGTGCAGGCCATCGAAGTGCAACCGGGCGACCGGGGCGTCGTCCATCACGTGCTGGTGTTCGTCCAGGGGAATGACAACCTCGATGAAGAACCCGTTGACGATGCGGCGGCAGAGAGAGGTGGCTTCTGGGGAATTTACGTGCCAGGCAACAGCACGCTGGTCTATCCCGAAGGCTTCGCCAAGCGAATTCCCAAAGGGGCCAAACTCAAATTCCAGATGCACTACACGCCCAACGGCACGGCGACGACCGACCAGACCCGGATTGGACTGATCTGGGCCAAGGAACCGCCACTGCACGAGGTCCGTGTTGCGGGGATCGTCAACGCCCGCATCAGCATTCCGCCCGGAGCAGACAATCACCGCGAGGAAGCCACACTGCGACTTCCGCTGGACGCGACCATCATGGGCTTCCTGCCGCACCTGCACGTGCGCGGCAAAGCCTGCAAGTATGAAGTCACTCGCTCCGACGGCCAGACGACCACGCTGCTCGACATCCCCCGGTACGACTTTAACTGGCAGTTGCTGTACCGCTATTTCGAGCCGCTGACGCTGAAAGCGGGCGACACACTCCGCTTCACCGCCTGGTTCGACAACAGCGACAAGAACCCCGCCAACCCCGATCCGACGAAGACGGTTCGCTGGGGAGCCCAGACATTCGACGAAATGCACCTGGGCTACGTCGAGTACTATGTTCCCGGAGCGAAACCGGGTGAGTCCACATCACTCTACGGAGGCCGACGCGGATTCGGTCGAAACCTTGGGAGTGAAGGCAACGGTCGCCCCGGATTCGGCCTTGAAGCCATCTTCAAGCGACTCGACCGCAACAGCGACGGCAAACTGATCGGCGACGAAATCCCCGCCGCCCAGCGCGACAACCTCCTGCGTCTCGACACCAACCAGGACGGCGCGATCACGTTAGAGGAAGCGAAACGATTGCGACGCTGAAAATACGGTCTCCAGAGGGCGCTGTGTCTCAGCCAATTACAAGAACTGACTGCAACAGATGACCAGGCCAACGGTCGAGTTCTGCGTCAAAAAGTTCAATAGGCGTCCTGTTGCCCCGACTCGAATTCAAAACGGTTCGTTGCATCAGTTTGCAATGAGCCGTTAAACTTTAAATAGCACAGGCTTACGGCATTTCCCAAGTGTGATTCACCGTTTCAAACGAATGTCCAAATCTCGCTTTCATAGACCGTTACTTTCTGTAACGACTTGTTCCGGTGACGTTTGGCGAGTTCAAATCCCGTCTGCACTGCTGGGCACTGGGGCAGCGTGATGCACCGAAATGATGCCCAATTTGTTTTGCCACGAATGATCGAATGGGGAGTCGTCCCCGTGCTCCTCTCGCCTAGTCTGGCGTTTAGACGAGTTGCGGGACATAGTCACGAGCACCGTTCATTTTCTGAAAGTCGCGTCCATTACCGAAGTCACCCGCATCCTCCCGAGAATTGAATCCGGCGATCCCGCGGCGGCTGAACAGTTATTGCCGCTGGTCTATGACGAATTGCGGAAGTTAGCAGCCGCCAGACTGGCTCAAGAGAAACCGGGACAGACTCTGCAGGCGACGGCGTTGGTGCATGAAGCGTATATCAAGCTCGTCTGCGGAGGACAGCCCGAACACTCGTGGGACAACCGGGGGCACTTCTTTGCGGCGGCGGCAGAGTCCATGCGACGCATCCTGCTGAATAGAGCCAGGGATAAGCAGCGATTAAAGCGTTCACCGCCTGGCCAGCGCATTGACCTCAAAAAGATCGAGGTGGCGATGGAGACGTCTGATGGCGATCACCTACACGGACCAACCCGATGGTTGTTGAATTACAACTTCAATCCCGCGACCGGAAACCTTTCCTTGTACGCAACTTCCACGAACGACGGCTGGACCGTCTTACTTGCCGATGGTCAGTCAATGACCGGCCACTATGACTTTCAGGGATACGCCGTGTGGAGTAAAGATGACAGCTTCGTGTCCGTCGTGACCCGAGACTGGACAGACGACGCGGCGTACAGTCAACTCTACCGAGCCACAGTCAGCTTCGACGTCGATGGCACGCCCAGCATTTCCAGTGATTGGGAGTGGGTGACGTCCGGTGATGTCCCCGGCACAACGGATATCAACAATTATGATTGGTCTGGCGATGGGACTCAGGTGGCTCTGGGCATGGTCCCCAACAATGGAACGCTGCCCTACATTAAGGTCTGCGATCTCCTCACGGCGACGACCACGGTGCTGGCGACGGCCAGTTACAACCCTCGCTGGTCACCGACGACGGATCGCATCGCCTACAAGCCGTTCAATCAGGGAATCTTCACTGTCAATCCCGATGGAAGCGGCCTGACACAGTTGACGACGGGGAACATGGATCTGCCGCACGACTGGTCTCCCGACGGGAATTACATTCTCTTCGGAACGAGCGCAACGAAGACCGTTAAGGGAGGACAAACTTCCGTCCAGGTCGGTGACGTCTGCTACGTTGCAGTCGCCGGTGGAAAAGCTGTCAATTTGACCGGAGACATTAACGGATATGCCACACCTCGCTGGTGGCGATAAGCGTGCACGTGTCATTGAAGGCCTGCATTCCCGGTCCCTCGCGGGATCAGGCTTTCTCGACAAACCATCGACGCAGTTGAAGCCAACTGGCACGCCTGTGGCACGACATCGACCGCCAATTGACTGAATCGAGAGTTCGCTCCCACGGGCTTAACTGCGAGCAACAAGCCATGAACTTGCTCCCGCGGTCAATTCCTCGCCAGGAGGCACCGGACAGCCGCGCGGCGATTTCAGGGTGATCGGTGACGTGATTGCTGCGAATCTTTCCAGGCCAGCGCATCACGCAGGGGACGCGCACGCCCCCTGCGAACGTCGAGCCCTTCGCGCCTCGAAGCGGCCCCGCACTTCCACCCTGACCTAAATGAGGCCCGTTGTCTGACGTGAAGATCACCAGCGTGTTCTCGTCCAGCCCGAGATCTTTGAGCGTCCTTAAGATCTCGCCGGTACTCCAATCGAGTTTCTGAATTACGCCGCCATAAATCCCCAACTTGCTCTTGCCGACAAAATCCGCCGATGCATGCAGCGGGATGTGCACCATGTAGTGCGGCAGGTACAGGAAGAATGGCTTGTCCTTGTGCTCGGTGATGAACCGGACGGCTTCGCGTGTGTAGCGCTGTGTGAATTGAGACTGGTCCGCGGGGACTTCGATCACGACGTTGTCTCGAACCAGCGGACACGGTGCTTCCATCATTCTAAGGATGCTCTCGCGTGTGTATCCCTCGCGCCACACGCCGTCTTCCGCGTACTGTTTGATGGTCGGGTCGAAGCCCTGGCTGTTGGAGGCTGGAGTTCCGTACCAGTAATCGAATCCGTGCAACAGCGGTTGAAACATCTCCTGATTGCCAAGATGCCACTTGCCGATGATGGCGGTGGCATAACCTTGCTGCTTGAGAAACTCCGGCAGCGTGATTTCGCCGGAGTTCAGCCCGTGGTTGTTTCGCGGAAACAGGACGCCTCCGATCCGCACGCGCTGCGCGATGCATCCGGTCATGAGCGAGGCGCGCGTCGGTGAGCAAACCGGTGAGACGTAAAAGCTGGTGAACCTCGTTCCTTCGCGCGCCATCTGGTCGATTTGTGGAGTCGCGACATACTCCTCGCCGTTACAGCCGAGATCGCAGTAACCCAAATCATCAGCCAGGATGACGATGAAGTTGGGGCTTTGATTAATCGAGCCAGTTGGCTGAGCCGCGTACGCGGGGACTGCCAGAGCACAGAGAAGCTAAAGTAGGGACTGCACGGTTCGTTTCATGTCACCTTCTCAACCTCGTCTCGCAATCTTCGAGCGCCGTTGAGTGATCAAGTCGGACAACCGATCGGCAGCCAGCAGCACTTGCGGAACTGCCCGCAGCACAACGAACAACAGTTGAGATAAGACTCGCTTGATCATGTAGCAATGCTGCATGGGGAATACCTACTTGAGGTCTGCTTTGAAGAACTCATCGGCTTTGTCGAGCATCAGGTCAAACCAAACCTGCTGGACGAGGAACGGATGAGGCGCGTCGGGGATGACGGTCAGACCAGTCTGGCCTCCCAGTTCATTCATGCGTTGTCGAAATGTGTCCGCGCGCGTGCTGAGGTCGTCGTTTCCGCCGGTGATGAACCAGCAGGGTGGGTCGGTCTTATCAAGGTGTGTCAGCGGAGAGGCGAGCCGATACGTGTTGGGGTTCTCCGACTGCGAGCCGGTCAGGAACTGCCGCCAGATACCGCCGCGGTCTTCACTGGCGGAGACCTTGGTGTTGCGTTCCGAAAGGAGGTCGGTTTGGGCTCCCATCGGGACGGCGGCTTGAATGACGCTGCTGAACGCGGCGTTGCCACCGTCGCCTTCGAGTTCGGCGATGCCGCCTGACGTTGCGAGCAGTGCGGCGAGGTGTCCACCCGCCGAGTGACCAATCACACCGATATGTTCCGGATCGATGCCATACTCCTTTGCGTGACAGCGCAAGAAACGGACGGCGGCCTTGCAGTCGTGGATCTGCGCGGGGAATGGCGCCTCGCCGCTGAGGCGGTATGAGATCGTCGCCGTGACATAGCCGCGCGTCGCCAACGCTTGAGCGACTCTTGCGACCCCCTTGCGGTCCCCCTTCGCCCAGCCGCCACCATGGATGCAGACGATCGCCGGCAGCGTCCCCCACGTGCCTCGCGGGCGGTAAATGTCCATCTCCAGGGTACGGTCACCGTAGCGCGCGAACGTCACGTCGAGCTTCGAGTCAAGCCGGTCAAGCGTCGTCTTTGGGAGCTCGGTCCGTCCGTCGGCGCGAGGTGGTGCCGGAGCCGTGCCAGCAGGTCGAGCATCGAGTCGCATTTCTTCCTGAAACAGGATCGCCATGCCGCGCAGCTTGCGCATGATTTCACCATTTCTCACGAGTGTCGTTTCGCCGAGATCGTTGTCCAGATCGTACAGTTTGAGCGTGGGGTTCAGGCAGAGCTTCCAGTTCTTCCACCGCACCGCCGCGAGCGCGCCCTCGCTGCCGTGATAGAAGAACGCGTCGTGGTATTCATTGCGATGAACGACCGACGCCCATTCTCCCGGCGGCTCCCAGCGGCGCCGTAGCGGTATCGACGCGTTGAGCGACTTGTTCGCACCCGGCGGCGGTACGGCCTTCGTCTCGCCCTTGAGTAACGGCGCGATGTCGCGGCCGTCCAGCACCTGACCCTCCGGTACCTTGATCCCTGCGAGCGTAGCCAGCGTCGGGTACCAGTCCATCGCACGCACAACTTCCGACGAATCGACGCCTTGCTGCAATCCAAGGCCGGGTCCCCATGCGATCGCCGGCACGCGGATACCACCCTCGTAGGTAGACAATTTGTGGCCTATGATCTTTTGCTCTGGCGTGCGGCCAGGCCCGCGCCCGTTGTCCGACGCGTAGGCGACGATCGTGTTGTTGTCGATGCCCAGCCGCTTGATCGCGTCGAAGATGCGCCCCACGTGGTGGTCCAGCTCCTGAATGGCGTCACCGTACTCGCCCCACTTCGACGTTCCTTTGAATTCGTCGCTGACTCCAAGCGGGTTGTGCAGCATCGTGTGTGGCAGATAGATGAAGAAGGGGCCGCCCTTGTGGCGTTCGATAAAGTTGATGGTCTCGTCGGTGTAGAGGCGTGTTAACTCGGCGGGATCGGCCGGGCGTTTGACGACCCGGTCGTTGCACATCAGCGGCACGCCGCCGGCATCGCTGAAGTACACGACCTCCACAGGGTCCAGGTTGTGCAACAGACCGAAGTAGTAGTCGAAGCCCTGATTTCGCGGCAGCAACGGTTCTTGAAAACCAAGGTGCCACTTGCCGATGCAGGCTGTAGCGTAGCCATTCTGCTGGAACAGCTCGGCGATGGTCAACTCATCGGGATGGATACCATAAGTCGAATCCGCGCGGTGTACCCAGATGTGGTTGCCGACGCGACGCGGGTAGCAGCCGGTCAACAGGCCAGCACGTGAGGGGCTACAGATTGGCGCCGCGGCGTAATAGTCAGTAAACCGCGTTCCCGTCGCCGCCATCGCGTCGATGTGCGGGGTATTGACCTCGGTCGCACCGTAGCAGCTCAGGTCATAATAGCCCTGGTCGTCGACGAAGATGAATACGATGTTGGGCTTCGACGGTACGGCAGCCTGGGCCTCACGCAGAGGTGCGAAGGCGCAGAACAGAAAGAGGAGGGAGAGTGATGTTTTCATGGCGAGTTCGCGCAGTTTTGTTGGTCTTTCTTCGCAGCGTCCGTCTATTCCTGATCGCCGGGGCCGAACGAGCCTTGCTCGGCGAGATTGGACGGGTCGTACTTCTTGATCGTGCGATCGGCCTTCGGATTCGGTATCGGGAAGTAAGCGCCAACAGCCTTCAGATTGTCCATCATCTTCTAATGCAGGCTGCGCGCTGTTTCGGGATTGGCCGTGGCGATGTTCGTCTGCTCACCGAGATCGGCTTTCAAATCGTAGTAGAAGTCGCCGTTTGGCCATTCGTAAAAGTGCAGCAGCTTCCTGTCGCCCTCGATGATCGCCGAGCTGGGCGGTGATACCCGGTAATGCGGATAATGAAAGTAGATCGCCCGATTCACGAAGCTTTCCGGCACGGGCTGTCCCAGCAGGATCGGCTTGAGGCTCACGCCGTCGACGTCATTCGGCACATGTGCGGCGGCACCGGCGAGATCGGCAATGGTCGGCAGCCAGTCGTAGCCCACGACATTGACCTCGCTGTGCGACCCGTGCTGCACACCCGGCCCGCGCACGATGAGCGGAACACGCAAGCCGCCGTCCCAGATCCACCACTTGCCGCCGCGCAGCGGTTCCTGTCCCTCATTCCAATCCCGATGGCCGTTGTCGGACGTGAAGATGACATAGGTATTGTTGGCGATGCCGAGTTCATCCAGCTTGGCCAGTACTTGGCCGATAGCAGTGTCGAGGTCTTCGGTCATGGCCCCCGAGAGCTGCGAGTTTGCCTGCTCACGCTTGACCGTGATCTTTTGGAACACTGGATTGTTCTCATACTTTTCCAGCGTTGCCTTGCGGGCTTGATACTGGCCGTGGTTGGCGTAGTGCGACAGTTGGAGAAAGAATGGCTTCCCCGCCATCGCCTGCCGCTCGATGAAATCCATGCTCCGTTGCGTGATGCTGAACATGAACTTTGGGTCTTCGGAGACTTTTGTCTTCTCGCCCGTCGCGGGATCGATCGACCGGAATGTCTTATTGTCGGTCTCGCCGTCGCTTTCGTCGTAGCCGTGCTTCTCAGGTCCGCCGCCGTACAGATGCCACTTGCCAAAGTGCGCCGTGGCATAGCCGGACGTCTTCAGCACTTCGCCGACGGACATGTGTCGGATGTTCCCCTGCGACTCCGGGCAGAGCAGCGGCATCGTGGCGTCTTTGCCTCGACTGAGATATTCGACCGTGCCGTCGGTCTTGGCGCCGAAGCCGCCGTTGCCGCTGTATAAGTGACGCGCGGTCATCATGCCCGTCTGGATCGAGCAGCGCGACGGTGCGCACATGCCGGCGGCGGCGCGGGCATTGCGGAAGGTCATCCCCTGCTTCGCGAGCTTCTCGACATTCGGCATCTCGATGTAAGCCATCGCCGACGCTGGATTGTCGCGGTCCATGCGGACCGACGTGCCGTACCACGGCATGTCATCGATAAGGATAAACACGATGTTGGGCCGAGTGTCTCGTGAGTCAGCTCGCACAGCAGCGGCTGCACAAAACACGGAGACACAGAGAATCGTGAGGGTTCGTTTCATGCGAGGTTCATTCCTGGCCGACTTCGGCGACATTGATCGTGCGGATTTGCAGGTCGGTAAACAGGTCATTCGGAGTGATTTTACCTGCTCTCGTGTCCTTGCCGTTGGTCCATAGTGGAGTGGTGCTGCCGTCCGTATGGCGAATGCGGAGGTTGTCGAGATAGATCGTAAAAGTGCCGGGTGTGCCGCCAGTGAAGACGACGCCATGCTTTCCGAGCGGTCCGGGAGCGGTGCTCGAAAGGCCGATGATGCGGTGTTCCCAGACGCTCTTGCCATCGGCGATACCCGGACCGGTGCTTTGGTCGCGGTCGAACTGATCGACTGCCGTGCCGGGCTTGAACAGCGGCCCGAACGGCTTCGAGTTGTTCCCTTCGAGCGTCGAGTAGTAGGGATATCGCCGTGACTGATCTGAGGAGAAGGCGATGTCAAACTCGACCCAGTCTGTTGCGTATTGCGGTTCGTTCCAGTTCGCCACATTGATGGCCAGTCGATCCTTGGGCTTCGCTATGTCTGTAATCGTCACCGTAACAGCCAGCACTTCACCTTCGGGTTTCGCTTCCGCGTGATACTTTGCCGGCGAGGGACGATGACTAATCGCTGCTCCAAGTGAATCAGCCCACGCGTCCATCTTCTTGGTGAGCGACTGAACGACGTCGGAATGAGCATCGGCCACGTTGGTCGACTCGGCTTCGTCCGTGATCATGTCATAAAGTTCGTATCGATCAAAGAAACGATGTAGTTTCCATCGGTCGGTGCGAATTGCGTCTTCGTCGCGCCAGATAAAGTAGTAACTCTCGACCGGGCTCGGCTGTGCATCCCGCAGTGCGGGCCAGACATTCTTCCCATCCAGCGGCCGAGTCTCGGGCATCTTCGAATTGGTCATTGCCATCAGAGTCGGGAACATGTCGAACGCCCCGCAGAGACCGTTCCATTTCCGACCGCCAACCAAGCCCCCTTTCGGCCAGTGAATCGCCGTCGGCAGTCGCACTCCGCCATCGTAGATCGTGTGCTTGTGGCCCCGCAGCGGCAGACTGCTGCCAGCTTCCATCGCCCCGTTGTCACTTGTGAAGACAAGAATCGTGTTGTCGCTCAGCTTTAGCTTTTCAAGCTCTGTACGGATGGCGGCAACATTCTTGTCCATCGAATGCAGCATCGCCGCATGGATATGCTTGCCTGCGTCAGTCGTCTTCTCGCTGGCTGCAGGAAGTTTCGCCGCCTCGTCCGAATTAATCGCAGCCAGGTCGTTTTCCTTTG
This sequence comes from Planctomycetaceae bacterium, assembly GCA_020638995.1. Classification (GTDB taxonomy): domain Bacteria; phylum Planctomycetota; class Planctomycetia; order Pirellulales; family Pirellulaceae. Next base: position 1,238,135 of record JACKHM010000003.1, on the reverse strand, counting down.
CCTGCAGCGGTGCGTGAGCAATATGAAACGGGATGTAGCAGAAGAACGGTCGGTCTTTGTTGTCACGGATGAAGTTGATCGCATGCTGCGTGACCAGATCGTCGGTATAACCTTCGTCCTGCCCCCGAAATTCGCGATTGTGCCACCAGCTGACGGGACCTCGCCCCTGAACTGTGCGACGATTGAAGTAGTCCGCACCGCCACCGTAGTAAACCCACGCTTCGTCGAAGCCGTGAGCATTGACGCCGAATCCACCATTGAGTTTCTTGTTCGGCAATGATTTGAATGCTTCATAAAACGCGAGACTGAACTCCGGTGTATCGGGATCATCGCCATTATGCCACTTCCCAAACACACCGGTGCGATAGCCGTTCGCCTGAAAGCCTTCGGCGATCGTTGTTTCTTCGAGTGCCAGTTCGCCGCCCACTTCCGGTCCCGTACCAACTCGAATCGGGTGCCGTCCGGTAAGCAGCATTGCACGAGTCGGCGAACAAACACACCACCCCATGAACTGGGTCATCTCGACGCTTTGAGAAAACAACCGATCAATGTTCGGTGTAGGCACGCCACCGCCATGCACGCTTAGGTCACCCCAGCCCACGTCGTCGCTCAGGATGTAGACAACATTCGGCCTGGATGAGCCAGAGTCGGCCCGCGCGATTGTCACCATGAGGCAACTCAAAAAGATCGAACCGACAACCGCGAGCAGATCTGTTTTCGATAGTAAAACGATACTCATTCTGATTTCCCAATTTCTTCCAGTGCCGCCTGATACAGCTTCGTGACTTCCGCGTTACTCAGCGCCTTGTCGAACAACACGACTTCATCGATGCGGCCGTTCCACAGATTCTGTCCATCAGCGTCAGTGCCAAACCAAAGCGAGTCAGCCCCGCTCTCTGCAAGCGGCAAGCACGGTGAAGACACGACCAGACGACCGTCTTCGTAGAGGCAGTGCGACTGGCCATCGACGGTCATCACCACGTGACGCCATGTGTGGAGTGCGATCGCTGAGTCACCGGAGACCGTCTGCAAATCGCCGTCGCGGTTTCTAACGGTTGCCTCAATCTCGCCCATTTCATTGAGTCCCAGAGTAAAATTGCCATCGTCCGCTCGTATGGTATTCGCGACAATTCCATTGGGCGTGACTGCTTCGAGATACACGAAAGCTGACAGCGTTAACTGACCTGTCCGCAGCGGCGGGGACGTATCGACCCGGCCGCCTCGCCCGATGGAATCGGCCAGCACACGCAGTGACCCGCCGGCAAAAACGCCACGTGCATGAGGCGGACGTTTTCCGTCACCCGTCAATACGACACCGGAGTACTCGGGCGGCACGCAGGTCAACCCCTGATCGCGAATTGCCATTCTATAAAAAGCCAACGGTGAAAGCTGCTTAACTGTGCGTGCGTAGTTACGTCGCGACTCATCAAATGTGCGGATAAAGCGATCCGTGGCCAACTCGATCTCTACCGGCTTTGCGGTCGCATCTTCTATTACCACTGCCTGCGATGTGCGCAGATCAACTGCTTCTACCGCCTCCACGTTTCGACGAGATCTCGGTTGAACGCGAACTAGACCCTCAAAGACATGCACCTCACTTGCACCCACTGAAACATCGACCGAGAACTCCGTGCCAAAGTCGACGACTTCCGCCTCAGGCGTCTCCACAGTAAAGCCAGCACCCTCAGGCGGCACGCTGGCCGACAAGCGTCCACTATCCAGCAGTACGCGAGCAGCACCTACGACGTCGAAGTGAGCGGGTGCTTCCACATAAACCATCACGTTATTCGCAAACTGGAGATGCAATAATCCACGCTGCAACTGATATTCACCAGCCCGCAACCGGCTGTCACTGCAGGGCTGCCTTTCCCGAAGCAGCAGGGCATCAACTTCCGTGACTAGCGTCGCAACCGGTTCGTGTGCAGGGTTGCCCGGCCAGTTGAACCACAGGGAGGCCATGAGCAACAGCGTCGCCCCAACCGCTGTGGCGGCCACGGCACGACGAAATCCCCAGCCGGACGAGGCGATTGCTGCGACCGTGGGCACTGACTTGCGACTCGCATCAGTGGTCGCTTCTCTCTCGATTTCCGCCAGTTCAGTGGGCGTAAGCGCCGCCAAGTCGCTCAGCGCGGAATCGACGTTCAGGTACCCGATAAACTCACGACGCAAGTCGGAGTCTTCGCGCAAGGCAGCTTCCAGTTCGTGAAGCTGCTCCGTAGCGATTTCGCCCGAGGCGTAAGGAGCAAACAGCGACCGTGGGTCGTGCGAACCACTCACTGCAATCCCTCCGCCTGAAGGGTTCTTCGTGTGCATTCCAGCAGTCGCACACGCATCCGGTGCAGCCACTGATAGAACGCCGCGACCGTTCGACCGCTTTGCCTGGCAACTTCCTGAATGGCGGCATCAGGCGCGTAGGCGGCCAGAATCTTCGTCCGCTGCTCCGTGGGCAGCTTTTCAAGACAGCTTTCCAGGGCCTCCCGCTGAGCGGACAGACGCTCCTCGTCCCGCGCCGATTCGCGAGCCACCGTCTGCAACACGTCATCAGCCAGCACGAGCCGATCCCGCGCCTTGTCACGCAGCCACGCCAGCGTTTCCAAGCGAGCGACGCCAAACGCCCACTTGCGAAAGTGATCGGCGTGGTCGAGTTCGCGAAACTTCCGCCACAGGACCAGCACTACGCTTTGCATCACGTCAGCCGCATCGTGACGCGTCGGGACCAGGCGGCGCACGTAAGCGCGAATCGCCGTCTCGTGCTCGGCAAAAAGCATCAAGAACTGCTCATGAATGTCCGCCGCTTGGTCCATACCATCTACACTCCGGTGAACCGATCAATTTAACGGAGCAAATCTGGAAAATCTCTGGAGACAACATCCGAGACCAACGGGTGACACGATTCCCGCAAAGACGCTTCCACAGCTGAGCCAGTTGGGAGTTGCTTGACGCACACCTTTCGCGTTCATTGTAAGCGGGTCAATCAGCCCCTGTTGCAACAAACTGGCGAGAACATGAACTCGCCGCTTGGCAAGACTTTTCAGAACGCGATTTACGGCGAAGGCGACACGCGGGGCTTCGCCTCTGATGAAATCGAGAACCACCAAATTCGGACACTATCCTGGAAAACGCATCCCTCGAGGTCAAACTAGTGATCGGGAGGTCAACATTTACGAAGCGAGTCGCAGCTTGCATAGTTTCGGATTCCACAAGCCGTTCCTCTCAAAGCGATACTCAATTGGAATTGCGGGGCAACGCATCACCGGAGCCGACCTGTTCTGATTTCGAGACGCCATAGTCACCGATTGATCGAAGCGCCAAGCCATTTTTCCCACAAATCGTTGATTCATGTTGACCCGCTAGCAACGGCCAGTACAATTTCGGCTGGTGTAAACGTCGCTGCTCAGCGAACTTGCAACACCAAAACCGCATTCATCTATTCAGTTCTTGTGAGGTATGAACTATTTCGACAGCGATGCCGCGATTGTTATCCAAACTCCGGCAAAGCTAAATCTGTTCTTGGAGTTGCTTGCTAAACGACCTGACGGTTTTCATGAGATTGAGACACTCATGTCGGCCATCAATATATACGATCGGCTCTATGTAACGAGTCTTTCCGAAGGACAAACACAACTGACTTGTAGGTGGGCTTCCGGGATGGAGGCGCTGTCAACTTCGCGAAACGGTAGTAAGACCTCCGCGACTTTGGACGAGTTACCGATGGGATCGGACAATATCGTCTGGAAGGCCGTTGAACAACTGCGTCTACGCGCGGGGATCGCCGCGGGAATCGCGATCCATCTTGTCAAACGAATTCCCGCCGCTGCCGGGCTCGGCGGAGCATCGAGCGATGCCGCGGCGGCATTGGTGGCTGCGAACCGATTGTGGGGGCTGGGGTGGACTCGCAACCGGCTAGCCGAAGTTGCTGCGGAGATCGGCAGCGACATCCCTTTTTTCCTTGCACCGCGCACCAATGGGGCAGGCATGGCCGTGTGTCGTGGGCGTGGCGAGCAGATTGAGCCCTTGGCCGGTATGCCGCAGCTGCACTTTGTCTTAACGCGACCACCGGTTGGGCTATCGACTCCCGGCGTCTACCAGCGATGTAAAGTTCCCGCGCAACCGAAGTCGGCAGCTCCGCTCATCGAGAAGCTTCGAAGCGGCGATCACTTGGCGGGTCAGCTGCTCGTCAATCGACTACAGCCGCCGGCAGAAGAGTTGTCGCCCTGGATCCGCCGCATGAGTGAATTGTTTGCGAAAACCGACTGCGTCGGACACCAAATGAGCGGCAGCGGCTCAAGCTATTTCGGAATTTGCCGCAGCGCTCGACATGCACGATGTCTGGCGACCAGAATTCGGGCAGCAGGCTACGAGCTAACCTTCCAGGTATCGTCCGCTCCACATTTACATCGTATTGAGACGAAGCGCATCGAGACAGCACCTCTGTAAGGAGCAGGTTTATGGAGATCACTGAGGTTCGCATTAAGCTCACAGAAGAGTCCGATGACCGACTGCAAGCCTTTTGTTCGATCACATTCGATAATGCTTTCGTCGTTCGAGACCTGAAGATAATCGAGGGGACGAATGGTCCGTTCGTAGCTATGCCGAGTCGCAAGTTGACTACCCATTGCAATCGCTGTCGGTCGAAGAACCACATTCGCGCGAGATACTGCAACCAGTGCGGTTCCAAGATGGGAGGAGAGTCTGCATCGCGAGACCAGGAGGGCCGCGCTAAGCTCTATGCAGATATCGCTCATCCCATCAACTCGTCTTGCCGCGAGATGATTCAGAATCGTGTCGTTGAAGAGTATCGCAAAGAACGTGAGTTATCCCAACGACCGGACTACGTGTCGCGATATGAAGATGACTACGATGATGTTTTCGTGGGCAGCGACTTTGAAGACATCACGGTTACGAAAGACGACCCGCCTCCGAAACCTAAAATCGATATTCAACCCAGCCAAGCGGGACCGCGGCCTCCGCATTCGTCAAGCAATGTGGATGTACCTGGTCAGGGCAGGTCGAAACCAGGGCAGACTCCGCACAGCGGCGGCCAATCGAAACGAAGTGACTTCGGCGCCGGGATACTAGACGAGTGAGCAAAGCACGTGTTGTCGCCGATGGCCCGCTCGGCCAGGCCGTCCTGGAGCTGATGGGCGAGCAGATCGAATTGCTTCCTTGGTCAGTTGCGATGGAAGGCAGCAACCAATCGGTCGACGCTGTCTACACCTACGGGCATCCGACGTTGAACGGAGAAATGCTGGATCGATTGCCCGGAGTTAAAGTAATCAGCAACTACGGTGTCGGCGTTGATCATATCCATGTTCGCGACGCAGTCGAACGCGGCATCCCGGTGGGGAATACTCCTGGAATACTCGACGGAGCAACAGCCGATATGGGGTTCTCGCTGCTTCTGGCAGCAGGGCGCCGTCTGGTAGAAAGTGATCGCTACGCTCGCAGCCAAGAGTTCACGTCTTATGATCCGGGGTATATGCTAGGGCGGGAAGTGCATGGTGCGACGCTCGGCATCGTGGGTATGGGACGAATCGGCGAGCAAGTCGCCAAGCGAGCACGGGGCTTTGACATGCAGGTGCTTTATCACAACCGAAACCGCAAGCCGGCAGTCGAGCAATCGCTTGATGCTCGCTATGTCGGGTTTGAGGAACTGTTGCGTGCGTCGGATTACGTGATGTTGACCGTGCCATTGACTGATGAAACACGGGGCATGATTGGTGCCGCGGAGTTCGCGAAGATGAAGCCGACTTCGATCCTGATTAATATTGCCCGCGGACCGGTCGTCGATACAGAAGCATTAACTGAGGCGTTGCGAAGTCACCAGATCTACGCCGCAGGTCTGGACGTCACCGACCCCGAGCCGCTGCCTCGCGATCACCCACTATTGCGGTTGAACAACGTCACGATTGCGCCGCATCTTGGAAGTGCGACCGAGCAAACTCGCCAAAAGATGGCAGAAGTCTCGGTCGAAAACCTCTTTCGCGGCCTCCGCGGCGAAGCGTTGTTGCATCAGGTAACGCCGCTGCCGTAATTGTCTTCCGCGCGGCCGATTTTCGTGCATGTCCACTACGAAAGCTCTGGGCACGGCGGAAGTTTGGTGGTCAGTCGAACCTTCCTCCAGCTTCGACTATCCTAGTGACACACACTCCGCCTGTTTTATCCCAACAAGGTCTTCACCGATGATGCATGCTCGCCGATGTTTATATGTAGTTACATTGCTAAACTGCTTGACTTCGCTACTTCCAGCACAGGACCGCCGCGGGCCGTTCACCCACGCGCCGCGATCCGTTCGGACTCGTGACATTGACCAGCAGCACATTCGTCTCGACCTTCGGCTCGACTGGGACAAACAGCAAGTCGACGCGCAGGCCATGGTCTCTCTATCGCCTTTTAAACCAACCAAGGAAGTGATACTGGACGCCGCCGGCATGAAGGTCAGCCGTGTCACCCGCGATTCCAAGTCCCTGAAATATGAAACGAAACCACAGCAACTGATCGTCCAGCTCGACCGCGAATTCATGCCCGGCGAAATGGTCTCGTTGGTGATCGATTACGTTGTCGTGAGGCCGAAGCATGGCCTGCACTTCGTCGTTCCGGACGACAGCGAAAAGAATCAGCCACGTATGGCGTGGACACAGAGCGAACCCGAGTTCGCCCACTACTGGTTTCCCTGTATCGATTCACCTGCTGATCGATTGACCAGCGAAATCATTGCGACCGCTCCGAAGGACTACTTTGTGTTGTCCAACGGAACACTCGAGTCGAAGAGGCTGAACGCAGATGGAACTCAAACCTGGCATTGGCGTCAGGCAAAGTCTCATGTGCCGTATCTTTTCTCTGTCGTTGCAGGAGAATTTGATGCATACGAACAGCGTTGGAATGAAGTGCCTGTTGTCTCCTACGTACCAAAGGGCCAACTAAATCTGGCTGCCAGATCCTTCGAGAAGACTCCGGCGATGATGGACTTCTTTTCGCGAAAGATTGGCGTGAAGTACCCATGGCCCAAGTACACACAGATTTGTGTCGACGAATACGGTTGGGGTGGTATGGAACATACGTCGGCTACGACGCTGAACATGCACACGTTGCATGACGATCGAGCTCATTTGGACGTGTCGAGCGATAACCTCGTAGCGCACGAATTGATTCATCAATGGTATGGCGATTTATTGACCTGCAAAGATTGGGGGGAGATTTGGTTGAATGAGAGTTTCGCGACCTACTTCGCGACGCTTTGGAATGAAGAGGATTTCGGTTGGGACGAGGCGACGTGGTCACGATACGAAGAAGCCATGAGCTATATGCGGGAAGATAAACGCTATCGTCGCGCGATCGTCAACTATCAATACGATTCGCCAGATAAGGTCTTCGATGGACATGCCTACCCGAAGGGCGGGCGAGTCCTGCATATGTTGCGGTTTGTATTGGGTGACGAGATGTTTTGGAATGCGATTCACCACTACACCACTCGCAATATGCATAGGACGGTTGAGACGGCTGACTTTCGTATTGCGATTGAGGAAGTAACGGGTCAGGGTTTGAATTGGTTCTTTGATCAATGGCTTTACCACGGCGGGCACCCAGACTTTGAGGTGAGCTGGAAGTGGGACGACGTTGCACATATGGTGCGCGTGAGCGTGAAACAGACGCAGAAGGTAGATTCCGTGACCCCCGTGTTCCGCATGCCTGTCGAAATCGAAGTCGCCAACGAAGCAGACGTAAAACTCCATCGCGTGGAACTTTCAAAAGCCGAAGAGACGTTTCACTTTCAAAGCGATAGACGCCCGACACGTGTGTGTTTCGATCCAAAGGATTGGTTACTAAAGTCGCTGAAATTCGAGAAAAGTAAGGAGGAATTATTCGATCAGCTCGAAAACGATGCAAACTTGATGTGTCGGCTCCAGGCCGCAGAGATGCTGGCGAAGTTTAACGAGGACGACGATGTTCTTGCTGCCCTTAACAAAGCCCTTGAAAGTGATCGCTTTTGGGCTGTGAGGCAAGAAGCGGCGAAGTCACTTGGAAAGTTTAAAGGCGATAAGGCGCGAGACGCACTGATCGCGGCTTCGAGATCTGACGCCAAATCGTTTGTACGTCGCGAGGCGATCAAGTCGCTGGGCAGCTTTAAACATGCCACCACCAACGACGCACTGCGAGCGGTCATTTCGACAGACCAATCTTATTACGCGATTTCGGAAGCCTTGCAAGCACTGGCGAAGGTAGACGTCAGTGGTTGTGAAGCGGACCATTTGGCTGCGTTGAATATCGTCAGCCATCGGCAAGAGGTATTGAAGGCGGCAATTGATGGTCTTGTAAAGGTGAAAAGTGCGCAAGCCTGCGAAGAAATCTCTCAGCTTCTGGAGGGCGATATCTCTCCCGAACGCCGTGTCGTTTTGATCGGAGGCCTCGCTAGACTTAAGCCAGCAGATGCAGAAGTAATTGCAAAGCTGTACGAACAACTTGACAATGACCGAACTAGTGTTCGCCGAAAGGCGATCGATGCTATTGTGGAGGTCGGCGACCCTGGTGCGATTGAGCGTCTGCTGGTCAAGCGAGACGAGCAGGAGATACCTGGAACGATCCGTTCCATTGACGACGCGGTCGAAAAACTCCGCGACAAAAATAAAGGAATAGAGACACTTCAGAAGCAGCTTGAGTCACTTCGTCAGCAGAATCGGAAGCTTGAAGACCGGCTGAACAAATTAGAGTCAAAAGAGTAGTCGCGACGTAGGCTGTCATTTCGCAATAGAAAGGGAGACTCTCATAACGAGCGTCCCCTTTGGGTCTCTGCAAGCTTTGCCATTAATTTCCGATACGGAAGGTCCAACCTCGCCCACTGAATGACACGCCGCTGTTTCCCCATCGGTATCCATACGCTGTATTGTTGGGTGCCGCGGCAGAATTCGAATGTCCGTGGCCAGGAGTATAATGCCCTCCACCGTCATGTCTGCCGGTGTGATGAGCAGCATTGTCTAACGCCGTGATGTCAGTTTGCAAGTGATGCAGTGTGGCTTCAAGTTCCTGCATCAACTCGAACACGTGGTAAGCCGCGCCATGTTTGTGTCCAACAAATGACTGATCGTTCTGACGGAGAACGCTTTCCATGTGATGGAACAATTGATCCGCTTGATTCAGGTCGCTTCGCAAGTGGTGAACGCTGCCCTGGACATGAGCGACCGAATGGATGTGTACTGCGACGCGATAAAGTTGCAAGGCGTCCGATCGAAGGTGAGCGTAGCCCGTTTTGTATCGGTAATGTTGTCCAAACTCGCTAATCAGTTCGCGGGATTGGGCCTGCATCCTAACGGCGAGTGCGTCGATATGGTTGCAAGTGTCGGCATGGGCCGAGATCGCTGTGAACGCTAGAGTCGCCAAGGCGAGAGTTGCCAGTACCATTGTTTTTGCGATTGTCATCTTTTTGTCTCCCGTGTGGAATTCAGAGCCGTTGTCGGAACTCGCCCTATGGCGTCAACGCAAATCGCAACAACCGTGCCGAATGCCTTGACCGTTCGAAGGGCCTGCTTCGCAAGTCGCTATTTGACAGACGTTTGCAACGAACTAGCGAGATCGCGATATCACATTAGCGACAGACCAGAACGCGCTGGCGCCATCAAATAGACATCGGTAGCGATCAACTTGAGAACCAGATGCCATCGATCCACACGGTCGGTCGCGTCGTCGGGTTCGGACGTCTAGATCGTCAACCACCGATCTCGTGCTGCGACATTCCAATGATCGACGAGTTCGCCTTCCGAGACAACGAACACCTGCTTGTGTAGTGCGGATGTGGGGCAGGTGTGGCGAGGTATCGCAAACGCTTCATCGCCAGGCTTGTACTTGTCAGCATAGGCCGTTTGAACGACGAGATGTTCTTCGTTCTGCAATACGAGTTTTGCATCAGGTATGTCGGGAAAAATCACTCTTCGATCCGCTGGCGGATCTGAGGCGACGGCTTTGTAGCCAAGATCGAAGGTGATGCGATCAGGCGTTGGGCGGCTGATGACTCGCGTCAGTAGCAAGGCCGCAGCCTGGAAGTCGAGGTCGGGAAACATCTGCCCGTATCCAATATCATGAAAGACACATGTCCCTGGGCTCAACTCGATTACTGGATCATCGATCGTCGCGTAGATCGGAAACTGACCGGTTCCTCCGGCAACGATCCGGGGTACGGGCCACCCTTTGAGGTGTAAATTATCGCGCAAACCCGAGGCGAGCTCCCAACATGCCACCACGGCTTTTTGCCGTTCCGTTAAGTCCGTTTGATGATTCTGCCCATCGTACAAATGCAGCCCGCCTGGCTCGAGTCCTTGCGCGTCGACGATTTGTCGATACAGATCAATCGCGTGATCGCCAACTTCGACGCCCGTGCGATGTTGTCCCGTATCGAGGTCAAGCAAAACCTCGATGGTTGTTCCGGCATCTGCCATCGCTTGGCTTAAGTCCCTAATCGGTACGGCGTGATCGGCGGTTACCGCGAACTTGACGTCGGGAAACGCCCGACGGAACTTTACCGCGCGAGCGATGTTCGGGCCGACCAGATTGTAGGCGAGAAAGACATCGCGAACGCCTGCGTTGGCGAGCATCTCAGCTTCGGCAAACGTAGCCGCCTTGTGCTTCGTTATGCCGCGAGCGAGTTGCAACTCGACGATTTCTCGAATCTTATGCGTCTTACAATGAGGACGCAGTCGTGCAACGTCACCGGCGATGTCGATCATTCTGGCGATGTTGGCTTCGAGTACTTCTCGAAATACAACAATCGCCGGTGTGATAATCGCTGATGTGTCTTTAACCTTGTAGCGTTCGTCCATGAATTGATCGCGTCTTATTTCTTGGTTTGGTAGGTCATTTCATGACCGTTTGCGGGAATTGTGACAGTGTATGACTTGCTGTCCGCAGCAACGGACAGCTTGATGTAATTGCCGTCACAATCGTCTGCTGCTTTGTGGTTGGCAATGAATTCGTCCGCAACATTGTTAACACTGCCATCAGGACGTAGATTCTTGTGCACTTGGTAGATCGCCTGCAACGACTTTGTCGCCTGCAGGTTTGCAAACACTTCGGGGAGGCAACCCTTGGTATGGCCATTATTCATGATCGCAACACGGGGCTTAATGGTCTCCAGCACTATGGGATTGTTACTTGTGTCCAAGCCGTGGTGAGTGACTTGATAGACGTCGACTTCGCCAACAAGGTTCTTGGGACATACCAGACGCATTTCCTGATTCCAAGTTAAATCGCCCGCATCATAGAACCTGAATTCGCCAAATTGAATCACGCAGGCGACGCTGTTAGCGTTGTCCGATCCATCGCGATCCTTGGGGCGATGCGACGCGCAAGCGTCTTCGTTCGTCTCCGCATCCCTAACGATCGCTTCGGTCGCGAATGTCTTTCTTGTGGCGACGCATGTGACTTTGATCGGTCGGCCATCAGCGACTTGACGAATGGGAAGTGAGTCACCTGGATTTATCACCACTCGCTTCTTGGCTTTAAACTCGAAGTAATCTTTCCCCGGATTATCGGGCATGCCGTCGAAGACGCCATTGTCGTAGACCGTGCCGATCGGTAGTAGCGTTGACAACATCGAAGCTCCGCCGTAATGGTCACGGTGGTAATGGGTTGTAATTAAATGATCGATCCGCTGTAGTCCCGCAACTTTAGTCGCGACGTGTGCAATGCGATTCGGATCGCGGAGACCGGGATTGCCCGTGTCGATCAGGATCGACTCATCGGTTGGCGTCACCATCAAAGTCGCGGCACCACCTTCGACGTCGATCCAGTAAATATCAAACCGCCCGTCTCCTGTACCGGCATAGGAAATAGCGGGCAGAAGCAGAAGCGGTACGAGGGCGGTAGTCAATCTCATCGTAGTCGATCTCTCAAGGTGGGAAGGTGAAATCATCCGACGCCATCACAGTATCAGCGAATCATCACCGCATTTCAACGCTGGTACACATCTAACGTACATCCACCGCGATGGAATCTGTCGTGCAATGCGGCGTAGAAACGCATGTTCTTGCTTCTGGCTCCAGCCTCGTAGGTTCATCACATGGAACGGGGGGACTACTGGAGTCGCCCGCGACCTTCCAATGGCCAGACGGCTTCCAGCTTGTCGCCTCGAAATGCCAGAAAGTTATCGTGTAGTACGCAGGTCAAGTCGCTATAGCCGGGGATGATTTCAAGCCGGTCACCAATTCTCAAATTCTGAGCCGAAGGTTCTAACTTGAGCGAGCCGTGTTCGGCCGACAACGACTGAACTTGGATATCGTCGCGCCCGAATACAAGCGGCTTGTGTACCCAGCCATCCATTGTCTTCCGCCCCGCGTCGATGATCGCTCGATCGGGAGCGGGACGGCTGACAACGGTTGTTAGTACCGTGAGCGCGTACTTCCAATCCGAGATGTGGCAACCGTGCCGATAGAATGCGTCCATGAACATCCCGCCCCCAGCCTGAATCTCGGTGATGCCGGGAGCTCGAACCGCGTACTTAAACGAACCGGTCCCGCCACACGAAACGATGTCGCAGGGTAAACCTGCTTTGCGAAGTTGATCGGCTGTGCCGGTCAGCACCTTTAGTGCTGCTTGGATCTTGTCAGCCTTTTCATCTCCGTCTTCGAGCGTCAGGAGGTGGCCTTCATAGCCCATGATGCCGGCCAGCGTGAGCCCCGGCAGTTCATGAATCCGGCGTGCTAGTGCCACCGCAGATTCTCCGGCGGCGACCCCTACGCGCCCGAGTCCGATGTCAACTTCGACGATAACTCGAAGCGCTAACCCCGCCTGCGACATGGCTGCGCTAAAAGCAGCGGCCTGATCGATGTGGTCGACACACACCACCGGATCGGCGATCCTCCGCAATTCAACGAGTCTCGCGACTTTCTTTGGCCCAACGATCAGGTTTGCGATCAAGGTGTCCAGCACACCCCCCTGTGCCATCACTTCTGCTTCGCCCAGCTTGGCACAAGTGACACCGATTGCCCCGGCTGCCATTAACTTCCTGGCGAGTAACGGCGACTTGTGGCACTTCGAGTGTGGTCGCCAATCAATGTCGTGCTCGCGGCAGGCGCTGGACATGGCGGCGATGTTGGATTCGAGTGCATCGAGATCGACACACAGTGCCGGAGTGTCGAGATCTGCTTTGGACGATCCAAGTTGTGGTAACGTCATAACATCTGCGGCTGGCAACCGCCTCCGAGGGCAATACGAAACGGTAAGTACTTTCGAAACGCCTATCTTACCTCTTCGCCTACCATTCGGTAGATCGCCAAGTGTTTACCATCGGGGCCGATGAACTCGCTGATTTGGAACTCGCCTTCAACCGAGACAGGGCGAACTGTGAAGGAAGCGGATTTGCCCGCTGCCATCTCCACCAGTATGCAATCATAGAGGGCAGCACCGGGACCGAAACAGCATTCCATATTGTCGCGCACCAGGACGAACTGCTTGATACCCTTTTGCTGAAAGCTAGGCAGAATGTAGCCGCGAATTTTAACGGGCGTCCCGGCTAGTTTCTCGATCTCATCGGTGAGCATTGCCCGTTTGAACGGCGCATCCTTCTTGATGTCAAACTTGATATCGTCGAAGGTTAGATCCTTTGTTTTCGCGTCATCAGCCAACACCAAGGAACTTGCTACGCAGCACATGGCAATCAGGATCACTGAACAGACATCAGGCTTTGTCTTCACGAGGCTCATCGCAAATGATTCGCTTTCAGTTGATAGTAGACGCCGTTAACACCTGATACTGGCTTGAGCGTCGTGTCGACTTTCATCACTCCGGCCAGCCGACGTTTCTTCATGTTGTATACGGTCTGTAGAGGTTCTTCCAAAGTCACTTCGATCATATCAGTTAATTTCGGCTGGCCTCCGAAGCAGCATGTCCCAAGATCCGGCACCAGTACAAATCGCTTGATGTTGTATTGCTGGCCATCGGGGTAGAGGTAGCCCTTCACAAAAATCTTCTCGCCGTCAAATGCCAATGCCGTCTCGGGCACGGGGATCCACGGCTTGTTTTTGTCGGGTTGAAGATCGGCAAACGAAATGCGGACATAGCCATCTGGAACTTCGGTTGCGTAAACGTACGAATGCCGAGCAATTCCGCCGATGAACACCGTAGCCCCCACCAGGGTACCGATGATCGCTAGTCGCTTCCCCGTGAGTTCATTGGGATAGCGAACCACGTTGCGATAGCCGTTAATTCCGAAAACGGTCGATACGAGTGCTAGGATCAGCAGGGGAGCTGAGTAAATACCAAAAATGGCCACCAGTCCGAGCACCAAGGAGAGCACTGCGGTCTTGCTGATCGCGCGGTAGGGTTCAAACCCCGCTTCTCGCTCTGGGTCGATGGTCGCGTACTCGCTGCTCATGTCGATTCCCCAAGTACGGCATAGACAAACGACTCTGGACGCAAGAGTCTACGTCGTGACGTTGGTGATGGTTCAACTTTCCGACGGAGCGGCAGCTCCAGCTGAACCGCCAAAGGGAAAGAATGTATTCGCTCGCTTCACCGCTGCGGGATCAATCTTTTCCAATTCCTTGATGTGTTCTGCGGCGGCTGGATCAGGACAGGCCCGAAGGTAGTTGATCACTGGCACCCTCACCCAACTGGACTTATCGTCCGCCTCTTTAAATAGTTGGACGAGCTTTGGCATCGATTCCCAATCCTCCCAACGGGCCAAGTCGGGGATCACGAGATCGGCCAGTTGGGGGCGATCCAACATATAACGAAGCCCTTCAAGGATTCGCTTCTTGGGAACCACATCCGTCTCACTGCCGTGGAATCGCAGCGCCATGATCGCCGCGTAGGTGTCAGCGTACTCGGCCTTGTTGTTTTTGAGGAATAGTTCCTCTACCAGCGGCATGCCATTCGGACCCTTCAGTGTCAGGTAGCAGCCGATCATGGCGTCGAGTCCGGCTTTCGCTTTGCGATCTTCCGAGCGGAGCATGGCTTCGAGCATGGGCAAGTCATCATTCGTGCCGCAAACACCTAGCATGGTCAGGTAAAGACGTCGGCGACTCGCAGGAATATCACCGTCCTGAATCCAATCCAAAAGCCTGGCGTGATCCATTTTGGGCTTCAAAGCGAGGACGGTTGCGTAGGGCGCTTTGGCAAACTCGTCATAGGCGTCGCGAGCGAGCATCTCGTCGTCGTCTTCCAGATGTTTTTGGAAGAACTCAAGACGCACAACTCCTTCTTTCGGCAAGGCGAGCAATTCTGGAATGTATTTCCGAGCTCGTTCGGTTAATTGAAGCGGCGTCGACCATTGGATCTTGGGTGGATCGACCCCCATGATCAGAAACGGTTTGCCGAGTTGTCCGTCGCCAAAATAGATCGTTTCGATCGTAGTCGTTTCTAGAAGAAACTGCCCACCTTTCACGATTTGTACGATCTGGAATGTGGCCTTTGGAGTCTCGCGGCTCGCCACCTCCTCCTTTTCATCGCCTTTCTTTGGCAACTTCACCAACTCGCCGATGACGACGGTGTCCATCGAGTCGATTTCCTCGGTGAACGTCTGCGAGACAGCAGCACAAAACGGACATGCCCACAAACTAGAAGTGCTCGCGGTGCAGACGATCAGCGACAGGAGGGCGGACGTTGCCAAGCGAAACATGGCGAAATTCCTTGTCAGTGGTGAAACTAGGAGGTGCAACCGAACTCCCTAGAATTCGGTAAGCCTTATGCAAACTCTAAAGTCTTGCGACTCCAGCTACAAGTAACTCATAGACAACTGAGACAGATCTTATCATCTCACGAACCGAGCGACTTTGCCACATCGGTTCTG
The DNA here is from genome assembly GCA_020638995.1 of Planctomycetaceae bacterium. Classification (GTDB taxonomy): domain Bacteria; phylum Planctomycetota; class Planctomycetia; order Pirellulales; family Pirellulaceae. The sequence continues at coordinate 1,222,360 of JACKHM010000003.1, read as the reverse complement.
TACGCGGCCATGGCTGGCAAAAAGCCCACCGAAACGGCAAGCAGCAACAAGGCGGGGATCAGCAGCAGTTCGGGCGGAACACTCCCTATTATGGGCCCCAGCCCAAAAAGCTCAAGGTTCTCGATTGGGGGTGCAAAGCTCGTGAAACCGACCGGCACGCCTGTTCGTTGCTCGACGGTGTTGCTAACAATTGGCAGACTCATCAGTGAGTGAGCGCCGATCCACCCGATCATGCCTCCGCCAACAGAGAGCAAAATCGATTCGAACAAGATCACGGTCATGACAGTACCTCGGCTGGCACCCAACGCGCGCATGACGGCAATCTCGTGTTTGCGGTCGCTCATCGAGTTGTAAATGCTGACCAGAATGCTAATCCCTGAGACGACGCAGACTAGTGCCGTGATGCCCAGAAGTGCCGCCTGAATCGGTGCGACGATGAACGAAAAAAGATTCGTAATTTCCCGAATTGGCAGCACGCATTGAGCGACGGGACCTTCGTTGATCGTCGTCGGCAAGCCCACTGCAATCATTGGATTTACTGTTCGCAACAAGATCGCGGTCACTTCGCGTTGTTCCACAGGCAGCGGTTCGATGGGGGCGTCATCGTGGTCGTGCGCGTCGTGGTCGTGCGCCGGCTCGGGTGCCACGAATCCTCCGACGATCCCGCCGAACCCTGTCGCTTGCTGAGCTTGCTCTTCGTCTTCCGCCAGAGGCTTCGCATGATCCTCCATCAAATAGAAGCCTTCCATGTTGATGAACACTGCGCGATCGTTTGGCGTGCCGGTGGGCTTGAGAATTCCGACGACAGTGAATTGACTGGCGTGGCCTTCGCCTTCTGGATCACCGTGTGCGGGCGAGATCTGTTGCCCGAGTGTCACCTTCATTTCACGCGCGACCGTCGCACCCACGACGGCCTCGAAGTATCCATTCGCTTCGTTCCAGTGCTCGAAGTTTCGTCCTTCTTTGAACTCGTAGCGCTGGTCATCGTAGGGGCCAAATGTCAGCTGGTTAAATAGGTCAGGAGTCGTTCCGACAACTCGGAACTGGCCGAAGTAATCGCCCAAGCACAAAGGAATTGCAAGCGAGCTGAACATTCCAAATTTGCCGCTGCGTCGGAGATCGTGGTCTTCTGCGGCTGCAGCCCGCAACGACTCCTGTGCGAGCAATCCGCCGATGCTACTAATTCCATCCGCAGTGAGCAGCGTGGCTGTTTCCACGCTTTCCCATTCCGCACGATGCACCTGCGCGCGAATCGAATGCTGAAGAGCGTTCTTGCGATCATCCCCGCCGGTGAACTCCAAGAAGTATTCGTAGGGAATATTCTCGACCGGTTGACTCAGATAATAGACCGTGTTCAGTGTCAGTTGCAGCTTGCCGCCTTTTGCGCCAACGATCAGGTTGTAACCGAGGCTCGAGTTGTTTCGGAACGACTGCGCGACGACGCCATGGATCGAAAGTACGGTCACCACTAGTAGCACACCGAGTGCCATCGATAGCGCCGTCAACGCAGACGCCAGTCCGCGCTGTTGAATGCTACGCCAGGCTATTTTCCAAAGGCTCATGTGTGTGGTTAAACAGCGGCTTGCTTGAGAATGCGATTGATATCTTCTAATCGATCGACACGGTCAAATTGGTCGGCGACTTCCATCGAGTGCGTGACAAGAATCAGGGCGATCTTTTCTTCACGACAAGTTTCGCGGATCAAATCGATTACATTTTGTTGATTGGCTGGATCGACATTCGCTGTTGGTTCGTCCGCCAGTAGCAGGCTGGGCCGGTTCGCCAGCGCCCGTGCGACGGCCACACGCTGTTGCTCGCCCACGGACAGCGCCGACGGTTTGTGGTGCGAGCGATCCCGTAAACCAACACGTTCGAGCAAGGTCTCAGCACGTTTGGCGTTATATCGCTGTCGCGCGAAGGTCATGCCGAGCAATACGTTCTCAAGTGCGGAGAATCCCGGCAGAAGGTTAAAAGTTTGAAACACATAACCGAGTTTCGCCGCCCGGTATCGATCGCGCCCCGCCTCGGAAAGCGTCGCCACATCGTGTCCATCGAGACGTACAATCCCGGAGTCTGGTCGGCTGATTCCGGCGATCACATGCAGCAGCGTTGACTTGCCACACCCGCTGCGCCCTAGCAAAACCATTTGTTCGGAAGCGTCCACGCGAAATGCGGGAATATCAAGAACGGGCAGCACATGCCCGTTTGGCTCGATGTACGATTTCTTTAGATTCTCAAGTTGAAGCATCAAACGGTCGGTCGAAATCTCTGTGGCAAGTCGCGATTTGCTAACAACTTACAGGTAATTGCGGTGTTGGTGAAGGCGGTTGTGTACTACGATCAAAATCTCGAACTGGTTCGATTGTTTGCTGTTGTGATATGCTAAGGCTACTTGCCTGTTTCTGCGTATGTCAGGGGAATCGAAGGGCGATAGATTTGGGTGTGCGGTGGTTCGATATGATTTCAGCTCAAAGAATGTATCGCATGACGGGAAATGAGACACTTTGGGATATCGCCACGCACTGCAATCAGCTCCTTCGGAGTGCAGGTATCCCTTATTCGATTTGTGGAGGCGTTGCCGTCTGTCTACACGGTTACCAACGCAATACCATCGACTTGGATTTGGTGATTCGGGGCCAGGATTCTGAGCAAGTTCGTCGAGTTCTTGAAAGCGGCGGGTTGATATGGGACTCCGTAGCTAAGGAGTTTCGATCGGAATCGGGTATCGCGGTGCAATTCCTAATATCGGGCGAGAACGCAGGGAGCGGTCTCGAGGTGCGGGTCCCCGATCCAAGCGGCAAAGAAAACGTAGAAATGATCGAAGGACTTTCGGTACTTCGCCTTTCACGCCTGATCGAGATGAAGCTCGCCTGCGGTTCGACTAACATGCGCCGCACTCACAAAGACTTTGCGGACGTTGTCGAACTTATCGTAATCCGCAAGCTGGACGGATCTTTTGCTCGACACCTGCACAAATCGCTTCGCCCCGCGTTTCGCGAACTCGTTAAGCGTACACGTAATGAGCCTTAGCGGCTCTGGGCTCAGCACATACTTCTTTAGCTATTGCTGCAGGATATAAAGTAAGACATTTGTGGCGATCTTGGCGGCATCGTCTTTGAGATATCCTTTGCACTCGAGTGAATTGCTGTTTTCCATCGCGCAACTGATGTCGTAGGGCGAGAAGATGACGGCGAAACGCTCGTCGATGCTGACGGCTTCTAGCAAGGGCGAGACTTCTGTCAAATTCGCGGTTAGCGGATCGTCGCCACTGCGTAGTTGTGGGTCTCGCAATGTGACCTTTGACAGATCGTACCCCCGAAACTCGCGTGAGAACATTGCGTGATCGGGCGGAATTCTTACCAGTTCGTGTTCCGGAAAGACATTCTTCATCTCGCGGCGCAATGAATCGGCGAACTCTGGACTTGCACAGATTGCGTCGGCAAAGATGACTCCGCCGCGCTGAACAAACGTCGCGATCGCCTTGCGTTCCTCGGGGGAGAATCGAAAGGCTCGGCGACCGTGCATGAAGACGATCGGATAGTTGAAGAGGTCGTCGCTAGTTGCGGAGATCAGTCGGTTGGATACGTCGATTCGAAGCTCCGCCTGTGTTTGCACGAAGTTGAGCATGTTCGGGAGCGCGTTGGGAGCATCATCGCTGCCACCCTCGTGGCGCAACTTTGGCACGTAGAGCACGCTTCGCTCCAACGACGTCGACGCCCGATTGATTGTGATTTGCGGCCGATCCAGCTTGTTCTTCAGCTCACGACTGGTCGCATAAGTGACAACATTTTTGCCAATCGCCAAACACGCTTCAATTTCTGCCTTTATCTCTGCGGGATAATCCGTGTTGCGAAGGCCCCGGTCCAGTTCCCAATAGCAGGAAAGATCTTTGGGGCAATACACGACGCTCGTCCGACAACAAGCGTCGATGCCGAGCAAGGGCCGCAGGTACTTGGCGTTGACTTTCTCTTCGGCGTACCAGACCGGATGGTCTTCCGGCAATAGACGTAAGGAACTGTCGGGAAACAACTCGCTCATCAGTGTTCGGAACGATCGATCAAAGCCTTCTCCCGCACAACATGCCTCGGCGAAGACAAAGCCGCCTTGGTTGACGTATTGACGAAGGTTCTCTTTCTGGTCCGCAGTCAGCTCAAACGCGTCGCGTCCACTGACGTAGAGAACCGGCGTCTGTAATAGGTCTTCGAGCGAAGCCGCTCGTACGTCGATCGTCTGCCATGTCAGATCGCGACTCCAGCGTTGCTCGACGCGTTGTGTGAGATGCTGTACTGCGGATCTATGAACATCCCATTGATGACTATCGCCGTATCGCAACTTGGACATGACGACAGGACGCCGTCCCTTGGACAGGAAAAGAAGTGCCAGAGAAGTTGCTACCGTCGGGACATCCTCGGCCGGAGCAGCACCGCTCCACGAACCGCGAAAGTCGTCATGCATATTCAGAAGCGTTGTTGCGCCTTCCCGATACCAGTCATGACGCCCAATAAAACGACGGCCGCTCAAGCGCCCCACCCGCTCGACTGCGTAGAGATAGTAGAACAAGTGTCGATACCGGAGGTTGATCGAGCTTGGATTGCGGTTGGTGGAAAAGTAACGTGCCAGCCACTGCATGGCACGTTCGATCGCGTCGTCGTCGGATTGCGCACCACAACACTCGACAGTGGGGCCGATCAGCCGAGCGTCACCACTTCCTATCTTGCTTTGGCAGATTACGACACATCCGATGCCAGCACACGTCATACTCCCGGTGGATGGTTCCGACTCGGTGTAACCCCATGATCCGTCTTCCCGTTGGGTACGAAGCCAATAGTCTAGGGCCAGTTCCCACGTGTCGCGTTTGACCTCGATGCCGATGCGGTCGGCCTCGTGCAGCGCTAACAGAGCAAACTGCGTATTCGAATTGTCGCCGCTTCCCTTTTTGTCACCATAGTTCCATGCGCCTTTTCGCAAGCCGCTGCGCAGCTGTACAGCTTCGAGCCACTCTACGTTCCGTCCAATGATCGCAACGTCCTTCTCCGGTTCGGCGGCGCACAGAGCCATTGTCTGGAGTGAAGTGGCGTAAACCGTCGAAGGCTCACCGACCGACCGAAGGTAAGCAAGCGCCTTTTGAATTGTGGGCGACTTGACGTCTTCGCCAGAATTGAGCAAGGCCAATGTCGTCAGCGCGGTGACTCCGCCGATGTAGATCGAGTGTTCCGTCCAATGCCCGTTCGACTTCTGCTCGGTTTTGAGAAATGTCTTGCCGCGTTCGATTGCATTTCGAACCTGAGTGTCGGTCAATTCGCCTGCTACAGGCGGCACGACCGATAGAACCAGCGCGAGGACAGCGAACCAGCAACCTGTTTTTCTGAACATGCTTCGTCAGCCTCTCGTTTGCTCCGCCCGAGTCGTCTTAAATATCTTAGGATTCTAAAGTTGCGGCGGCAAACGCGCAGTCATGATTGTCAACATAGCTGAACCTGTGCAAGTCCAACCGCCGTCGACAAAGCTAGATTCTTATGAATCCCGTACCGACTCGCGAGTCAAATCACTTCTCCCAACAAACACGCATGCCACGGACGCTTAAAATCAATTCATGACCACTAATAAACAACGCAGTATTGGCGATGTGCTTCAGGAGTTCAGCCATCACCGCAAGGTGATGCAGCAAGAACTACAAAAGATCATCGTCGGTCAAGACGACGTTATCGAGCAGCTTTTTGCCGCCATCTTCACTGGCGGTCACTGTTTGCTGGAAGGTGTGCCGGGGTTGGCGAAGACGCTGATGGTCAGCACGCTCGCGAAAATCCTTGATGTCGGCTTCAAACGTATTCAGTTCACTCCGGACCTAATGCCGTCGGATATCACGGGCACCAATGTGCTTGAAGAGGACGACGCTGGCCGGCGAGAGTTTCGTTTTGTCGAAGGTCCGATCTTTACCAACATCCTACTCGCCGACGAAATCAATCGCACACCGCCGAAAACACAAGCCGCGCTCTTGCAGGCGATGCAGGAACGGGAAGTGACAGTTGGTCGCACGACTTACGCGCTACCCGCTCCATTCTTCACGATCGCAACGCAGAACCCGATCGAACAAGAGGGAACCTATCCGCTTCCCGAAGCGCAGCTCGATCGATTCATGTTCAACATCAAAGTCGGCTATCCGTCGGCGGAGGAGGAGGAACGAATTCTATCAGTCACCACGCGTAATGAGAAAGCCGAAGTCTCCAAGATCCTCTCCGGGCGGGCGATTGTGAACTTGCAGAAGCTTGTTAGCTCGATTGCCGTCAGCGAGTATATCGTCAAGTATGTCGCCAGACTCGTCCGCGCGACGCGTCCTGCCGACCCAAGTTCTCCGAACTTCGTCCAAGAGCTTGTTGATTGGGGAGCTGGTCCGCGAGCCGGTCAGTTCTTAATTAATGGCGGCAAGGCGTTGGCTGCGATGGAAGGGAGATTCTCCGTTTCAGTTGACGATGTCCGCAAAATCGCGATTCCCGTTCTGCGACATCGCATCAGCACGAACTTTCAAGCACAGGCCGAAGGCATGACCAACGAAAGTATCATCGAGCGACTCGTCAGGGAGATTCCTGAACCGGAGATCCAGAAGTTCAGTTCCGCAACACCACCGCCTCCTCCGCGAAAGGAGTAGGGAAGTCAGAGTTGAGATTTCAGACCTTAGATTTGAAATCCGAAATCTGAGATCCGCCCATGCCAACCGTCGAAAAATACCTGAAGCCCGAAGTCATCAACCAAATCAAACGGCTTGATCTGCGCGCGCAATTCGTGGTGAAGGGCTTTCTGCAGGGCTTGCATGCCAGCCCGTTTCATGGGTTCTCCGTCGAGTTTAGCGAACACCGCCGGTACACCGCAGGAGACGATCCCAAAGATATCGACTGGCTGGTTTACGCCAAAACGGACAAATACTACGTCAAAAAATTTGAGGCGGAAACAAATATCACCGGCTATTTGGCGATGGACCTTAGTCAGTCGATGGGCTACACCTATCGCCAAGACTTGTCCAAGTTCGACTACTCGATCTGCCTTGCCGCTTCGCTGTGCTATTTGATGATTTACCAGCAAGATCCGGTCGGTCTCATCACCTTTGACGAGCAGATCCGCGACTGCTTACCGCCCAAGTCGAAGCGAACCCAGCTGGGCAATCTGCTCTCGCACCTTTCCCGATTGAAACCGCGGGGCACAACGGATATTGCGAAGAGCGTGGCACAGATCGCGGCAATGCTTCGACATCGAAGTCTGGTCATGGTCTTTTCGGATCTGCTCGAAGATCCCGATCCCGTCCTGCGATCGCTACGGCAACTGCGGCATGGGGGCCACGATGTGATTCTCTTTCATGTCTTGGATGAAGCGGAAGTTCATTTCCCGTTCGATGGACTCGTCGAGTTTGAAGATCTGGAGTCGGAAGATCGATTGCAAGTGGATGCGACCAGCTACCGGGACGACTATCTCGCTGAACTCGAATCGCTTCGAACCGTATATCGCAAAGAGTGCTCAAAGGTAGGAATTGATTACGTTGCGCTCGATACAAGCATGCAGTTCGACAAGGCGTTACTCGAGTATCTCATCAGCCGACGAGGGAGGATGTGATGTGGCGAAAAAAGTAGGTTCCGATGGTTAGGAGGCGGGAGTCTCTTTTTCACGCAGACGATTTTGAACTAATTGAACTTCTTCGGACGAAAGAGGCTTCGGACCCTGTCACATCTCTAATCCCTGACTTGAGACATTTGAAATCTGACTTCCGCCCGCTGACTTAATATGGCTTTCCTTAACGTCTCACTACTTCTCGGAGGACTACTCACTGCGATCCCCATCGCCCTGCACCTGGTCATGCGTCAGCAACCGAAAAGGCTGACCTTTCCCGCGATGCAGTTTCTTCGCCAGCGACGTGAGACGAATCGGCGGAAATTGCAGTTGAAACATTGGTTGTTGCTGGCAATGCGGTGCGCCGCAATCGTTCTACTCGCATTAGCGTTCGCGCGACCGAGCGTGCTGTCGAATGCGGCTGGCCAATGGATGTTGATGCTTGTGATCGGAGTCGGAGTAGTTCTCGCTGGAGGCGTGACTGCGGTCTCGATGATTCAACGGAAGGGCAAGGTATTGGTTGGGGCACTGGCGGGCGTCACGCTCGCGTCGGTCATTGCATTTGCTGTGATGATCGTTGGCCTGCTTAACCGAGGCTCGACCGTGTTACTAGGTGACGAGCAAGCACCGATCGCAGCGGCGTTGATCTTCGACACATCGCCGCACATGGAATATCGCTATCAAAACGAGAGCCGCACTGAAGTCGCTCAATCGATGGGCAATTGGTTGATCAGCCAGTTGCCGGCGGACAGCGAAGTTGCCGTCCTCGATTCGAGGCGATCGCCAGCCATGTTCGCCGTTGATCTGGCATCAGCCCGAAAGGCCATCGACAGACTCCGAACAACAGAAGTCAGCGAACCCCTTTCTGGCGTTGCCGCTCGCGCCCTAGAACTTGTTGTTGGTAGCGAAAAGACACGCAAGGAAATCTATCTGTTCACAGATCTCGTCGATAGTGCTTGGCAGGATCGCGCTGGGGCGTTGTCGAAATTGCTTCAAGAACATGACGACGTATTGGTCTACGTCATCGACGTCGGCGTCGTCGCTCCTGTCAATGTTGGGTTGGGGCCGCTGGACTTGTCGACGGAAACGCTGGCAAAGAGTAGCGAACTGCGAGTGAGTACGCGCGTGCAGAGTCTCGGAGTAGCGGGAAATGAGGTCGTACAGTTGCTGATCGAGGATTTCGATCCAACTTTGCCTGTGGTGATTAACGGCGAGACGAAGCTGCCCGAAGCCCGACCGAGAGGGAGACAGGAAATCACTGTCGCCGCAGGAGAGTCGCAATTTGTTGAATTTCGCGTACGAGGTTTAGAGCCCGGAGTCCATCACGGAGTCGTTCAACTGCTGGGGGACGACGGCCTCGACGCCGACAACTTGCGACACTTTACGATCGAAGTGAAAGACGCTTGGCCGATGTTGGTGGTTGCGTCCAGCAACGCTGCAACTTCGCTGTTTACTGAAGCGATCGCGCCGTTTGAGTTTGAACAAACAGGACAAGCGCGCTTTGCCTGTACGGTCGTGCCTCAATCAAGTCTTGCGAATCGAGACCTGGATAGCTTCACAGGTGTTTGCTTACTCGATCCTGATCCGATTCCATCGGTCACCTGGGAGCAATTGGCCAAATATGTACGATCGGGGGGCGGGGTCGCTGTCTTTCTTGGTCACAATGCCCAGGCGACCGCCTCGTTCAACGAACCGGCCGCACAGCAATTACTCGGCGGACGGTTGGCCCGCGTATGGCGATCGCCCGACCGAAGTTTGTTCCTTGCTCCGGAGAGATATGACCACCCGGTGATGGCTCCCTTTCGCGAACGATCAACCAGCGTGCCCTGGTCCGCGTCTCCCGTATTCAAGCACTGGGTGCTCGATCCGATCCACAAAGATGCGGATACGATCCTAGCCTATTCGAATGGCAAGCCCGCGGTCGTCGAACGCTCGGTGGACCGCGGACGCGTGGTCACGATGACGACGCCCGTATCTGATCCCATACGCCCCGTTGACCATTCGGCTTGGAACGAGCTGCCGACGAGCGACGAGGCTTGGCCTTACGTAGTTTTGGTGAACGAGTTGATGCTGCATCTGACGGACAGTTCCGGCGTACGATTGAACTACGTTGCCGGCGAGCCGGGGGCTTTGCCCAACGACTCACGCATGAATCCCGAGCGATACCAACTGTTTTCACCTTCGGAACAACCGCAAGAAGCACGTGCCCAAGACGGGGAGGTCGTCGTCAGGTTTACCGAGCATCCGGGCGTTTACCGATTGAAAGGTGTCAAGGATGGTCCGGTGGTGCGAGGTTTCTCCGTCAACTTGCCCCCCGAGGCGACTGATCTCACGCGAGTCTCCATTGATGAGCTTGATGCCAAAATTGGCAAGGGACGATACCAGTTGGCACGAGACAAGGATGAGATTGCATTGGAAGTCGGTGAAGCGCGAGTCGGTCGCGAGTTCTACTCGCATCTGCTCGTACTTCTGGTCGTCGTCCTGGGCATCGAACATTTGATGGCAAACCGTTTCTATCGGAAGCCGGAATGATTGAGTGGAGTTTGAGTCCGATCTTCAACAGCTACGGTGCCGTTGCTGCGCTGATGGTGGGAATGACCGTGCTACTGCTGATCGGTCCGACATTCGGTCGTGCGACGCGGCTGCGACGCGGTGCTTTAATTGCCGTTCGGTTGGCTGTGATGTTGTTGTTGCTCGTGGCGATGCTTCGTCCGATGCGAGTCTACACGTCTACGGAACGCCAGTCAGCGGTACTGATGCTGATGCTGGATCAAAGCCGCAGCATGACGCTTCCAAGTACGGTTGAAGGAAAAACTCGATGGGAGTTGCAACGAGACACGCTGTTGAAGGTACAGGATCAGTTGTCGGACCTTGCCGAAGACTTTGACCTTCGCGTGTACAGCTACGACGACCAGCTTCATCCACTAACCTTGGAGTCGGGGCGAATTGACTTACCTGCCGGGGCGAGCGGAGATCTGACGGATATCGGTACAACATTACACGAAGCTGTCCAGCGTGAACTTGGGAAGCGTTTGATGGGAGCGATATTGCTCGGCGACGGTGCTCAGACAGCATTTTCGCCGCAGGTCGAAATGCCGGAAGCGGGCCGCGAGCTGGCGCGGCTCGAGTATCCGCTCTACACCATCGTTTTTGGGCCGACGGGCGATGTCGCTCAAGCTCGCGATGTATCAATCGAGAATCTACCAGAGCAGTATACGGTCTTTGTAAAGAACGAACTCATGGTGAAGGGCGCGTTGCGAGTTCGCGGATACTTGAACCAAACCATTCCCGTCGAACTGATCGCGGAATACCCAAATGGCGAGAAACAGTTGGTTGCCACGGTCGAGGTCACCGCACGCGACGACAATCAGCTGTTGCCCGTCGAAATGAGTTTTACGCCGCAGGTTCCCGGACCGTATCAGCTCACATTGCGAACCGCTGAACAACCGGGCGAACGCGTGACGCGGAACAACGAGCTAAGTGCGTTTGTGACCGTGTTGGAGGGGGGGCTGAAAGTCTTGTATCTGTACGGCGATTTGCTGGGAGAACAACGACTCTTGCGACGTTCGATCAATATGTCACCGGACATTCAGCTCGATGATATCTATGTCGACCCCAAAAACCGCGAACGCTGGCCGATTGATTTAGGCGACGAGTTGAATTTCGCCAACCTCGACGTGTTGCTGATCGAGAATGTCGATTCATCGGCACTCGGCGAAATGAATCTGCAAGGCATTGCAAAGCTGACAGAGCGAGGCAAGGGGCTGATGATGCTCGGCGGATTCAACAGTTTTGGCCCAGGCGGCTATCGCGACACACCGCTGGCGGATGTCTTGCCAATTGAATTGGGCCGCTTCGAGCGGCAAGACGTCGGGATCGACAAACCGATTAGCAAAGATTTGCACCTCTGGGGCAAACTGACGATGGTTCCCACACAACCACATCCCGTGACGACACTCGCCCCTGGCGTTGACAATGAGAGCATTTGGAGATCGCTGCCGCCGCTGGACGGCGCAAACAAGTTCACAGATTTGAAGCCGCGTTCGCGGGTGCTGTTGGAAGCGTCGACGGGTGAACCACTACTGGTATCTGGAGAGTATGGCAACGGACGCGTATTGGCATTTGCCGGTAACAGCACGATTCGCTGGTGGCAGCAAGGGCGGCAGGCGGAGCATCGCCGATTCTGGCGGCAAGCGATATTGTGGCTCGCGCGTCGCGACGATCTCGAACAGAACGATGTCTGGATTAAGCTGGCCCAACGCCGTTTCAACCCGGGGGCGCGCGTGACTTTCACCGCTGGCGCAACATCCGCCGCCGGTGAGATTATTCACGATGCGACGTTTCTGGCGGAGCTGGTTTCCGAAGACGGCACGCGTGAGACGCTGCGACTATCGCAGGACGCTGACGTCATGTCTGGTGCGATTGATGAAGTAAAAGAACCCGGCGATTACTTGGTCGAATTGAGCGTCGCGCGTCAAGGGACAAAACTTGGAACCGCCCGCGCGAATTTCCAAGTTCTTGATCGCGATGTCGAACTTAGCACGGTCGCGGCTGGGCACGAACAAATGGCCACGCTTGCAAACCTGACCAAAGAGGCAGGAGGAAAGCCGCTCGCTCCGGAACAACTTGCGGGATTGCTGACGCAATTGAAAGAACGCGGCAAAGATTTGGAAGTCGAAGTTCAGGTGAAGTGGCGGTTGGGGGACACCGCTTTCGACGCGTGGTTGTTCGTGCTGGCCGTGGTTACTTGTCTGACGATCGAATGGGCCCTGCGAAAAAAATGGGGACTGGTGTGATCACAAGTCAGCGATCATGAATCCAAAGTGTTGTCTGCTGTGAATAGTCTTTTGTTTGAGAACGTAAGCACTAAGCTTTATTCACGAGCTTTTCGTATTCGGATTTGACGTCGCTGCCGTCTGGCGTTTCGTCGCTGTGAATATCAAACCAAGAGTCCTTGAACTCGATATAGCCGCTCTCGCCGCGTGACGATCGCTTGATTGCGATGTTCGAGGTCAGCGCGATGATGCCGTCGCCCATGGCTACCTCAGGACGGCAGCGCGGTTGAGCCTCGACGTCGGTGTCGCGTGGATCGGCATTACGGATCAACCACGCCCAATGCTCCATCTCTTCCGTGTATCCACGGCTGACGGGTCCGGAGTCGGCAGCTTTGGCCAGCGAAGCGGCTGCCGTGGGCGCACCGCTGGCTTGCGTATCCAGAACGGGGCCACCCGCGCTGTTTTTCACGCTGACCTTGGAGGAGGTGTCGGAATCGCGGTAGAGCATGACTTCCTGCTCGGTTTGGAGAACCAGCGTTCCCTTGGACCCTAAGACAACTTCGCCGTAACCGCCAAAGCCGTTGCCGTTGATTGATGAATAGGTGACTACGATCTTCTTGTTGGGGTCTTGGTCATAGCCGGGAACGCCCGATTTCGGATCGGGGAGGTTGCTGGCCTTGTCGCTATAGCCGACGTCAAATGTCGCGTCGTAGTGCGGCCCGGGGAACTCGAACATGCAATAAACGTGATCGTCGGCATCGCGGTCCAACGCGAAGATGTGACGACCACCGACGGCATGCACAGATAATGGATGTACGTGGATCTGATCCTTGCGTGCCTTGCCGCGATTGTGCAATGCGCTCACGAAGATACTGGCGGCATCCAATTGATGGCTGCCTAATTCTGCCATCAGCCCCCCCCCCGTGCGCTCCCAGAGCCGCCAGCGACAAAGTTCCTCTAACGCGGAGCGTTGCCGGCCGTTACTGAGCGTTAGATCTTCGTAACCGTAGTCTTTGGCGGAAACCTTGCGATCCTCATTCCAGGCTGTCCACTGGGCGACTTTCTTCTGCCAAATGTCGTATTGTTTTGGATCTGTTTCGTTCTTCAAACGTCCTTCATAGGATCGCAACTCTTTCAAGATGCGGTCTTCGACCGTTGTCTTGCCGCCGGAGACGACTTCTTCACCGCCAGGAAGCGGCGGTTGCCAGCTGTCACGACCCGGCAAGTTGCCGCGGTGCCATTGGGCCCGAATGTGGTGAACCTGGCCGAGCACTCCCCATTGAATCAAGTTAACGGCGTTGTCATAGAGCACGCTGTAGTGGCGTTGATGGCCCGTGGTCAGGTAGAGCCCTTGCTCTTCGGAGACGCGGGACATGACCTTACACTGCGCGACACTGTGCGCCATGAGCTTTTCGGTCAGCACATGCTTGCCTGCTTTCATGGCATCGATCGCGGCGACCGCGTGCAAGAACAATGGCAAAGCGATGATAACGGCTTCGACGTCATCGTTTTTCAGCAGGTCGTGATAGTCTTCGTAAACTTTGACATGTTTGCGTGCTTCGTCTTCGGTGCTCCAACCGTACTTCTCCATGAGGCCGGTACGAATGTCGTGTGTGCGTTGGGGGTCCGATCCACCCCAGTCGCCGTGCAAAGCGCGGTGGACGTTGTAGGGGCGAATATCGGCGATGGCAACCACCTGGATATAGTTGGGATTCAAAGCTCCGATCAACACACCGCCTTCGTCGCCGGTTCCAATCACGCCGACGCGGACCGGGTTGTCCATCTTGTCGCCATAGCCAAAATAGGCCGCTCCAAGTCCGCCCATCGTGACAGCACCGGACGCGACGACACCCTTGAGGATGTCGCGTCTTGAGACGCCGACCGCCTCGTAGTAATTCGACTTCCCCGTCGCTTTCTCTTCTGGTGTCATACTCTTCATGATTATGTTCCTTGCGTTGTGCTTGTTTCACGGTTGGTCGCTGCGCACTGCTTGCCATGGCAGCACCAGGCACGACAGAGGCCGACAAAGAAGTCGACTCCCGCGGCGCGACCGGACGCCGTAGCGGCGATTACGAATAATGCTAAAGCCTCGATCAATTGCGGCCAGACAGGCACGGCTCCCGGCGTCCCCGGCCATTGCGATACAACGACACTGCACAGAAAGAGACCGGCTGCGACCGCTGCCGTTCGCGTGAACAAACCGATCATCAGCAACAGGCCGAGAGTGAGGTCGAAGTACGGAATGATCTTGTCCACCGTGCGTGAGTCTAGCGTTCGCCGACCGGGCCGCTCCAGAGCGATCGGGCCGCGGTGTCGTTGACCTTCGACTGCCAGGGCGTTCAGCTCGCCCTCGTATCCTTCCCAGATAAGATCGATAGGGCGGATCAGCTCCGAACGCTTCGTCGTGAGCTCGCCTTCGATTCGATTGAGCTGGCCGCTCAACGACGCCACTTGCGTCCGGTCATCCTGGGTTCGATAAGCGTCACGCCGCGCGAGGCCAAGCCGATACTCTTCGATATCACGAGCGTATTCGTCAAAGTGGGCCTCTAGCTGGTTGAGCCTTCGATTCCAGATTTCCTCAGCCTTCTTCGCCTGAGACTCGTCAAAGCCGTAGACTCGAACAACTCGCTCGCGAAAGTGTTCCCAACGGGTCTTTGTCTCGTCAAGATCTAGCCGCGCCAATCCGTCCGCATCCCAAACCATGTTGTGAAACGAATCGGCGAATCGCCCTTTGGCATTTCCAAGAAAGCCGGCGGATGACCAGCTGGGGTTCTGCAGTTTGTCGGCTCCTTCTGTGAAGAAGTGAAAGCCGATCCCGATGCGCAGAGCGATCAACGCAACGAGAGCAGCCGTACCGAGCTGACGAGGTGAAGCGGACAGCGCGATGTCTCCTAACTTAAAACCAACACGTAACGGATCAGGGCCAGGTGAAACTGTAGCGATGAATCGCTAACTTGTTCGCGTTACCCCACTTTTACCAATTTCCTATTATTGTCAAAGTCGCTGGAAACGCCAACCGGCTGAACGGGAATTCCTCGGTCGCACCCCGCCCCATAGGCCGAAGGAAAGCCCGTTGGTACGATCGTCGAGATGAGAGTTGTCCTCTGCTACCCGGTTGAACAAAGACACCGCAACCAAATTGCGGCAGTTTCGCCTAACATCGAACTTGTCGACGCCGGACAGGAGCGAATCGCGAAACTGCTCGGCACGGCGGATATATTCTGTGGTCATGCAAAGGTCCCAGTGCCTTGGGACGCAGTGGTGGCGGCCGGTCGCCTGCGTTGGATTCAGTCTTCAGCTGCTGGAATGGACCACTGTTTGGTTCCACCAGTCATTGCGTCGGACATCCTGGTAACGAGCGCGTCCGGACTGTTCGCCGATCAAGTCGCCGAGCAAACGATGGCTTTACTTTTGGGCCTTTTGCGTGGACTTCCAACCTTCTTCCGTCAACAACAGTCAAAAGACTTCACGCGCCGCCCGACGGGCGACCTCCACGGCAAAACCATTGCTATTATTGGGCTTGGAGGTAACGGTCGAAGAATTGCAGAGGTGTTGTCACCATTTCGCGTGCGAATCCTCGCCACAGATATGTTCCCCCATAACAAGCCGCCGCATGTGGAATCCGTTGGGCCAGCTGACGAGTTGCACCGAGTGCTATCACAAGTTGATATTGCGATCCTGTGCGTGCCGTTGAATTCGCAGACTTATCACATGATCGATGCCGCCGCGCTCGCCAAGATGAAGCCCGGAGCGATGTTGATCAATGTCGCACGCGGGCCTGTGGTCGATGAGGCGGCATTGGTCGATGCTCTTGGGCGGGGACATCTGTCGGCAGCGGGCCTGGATGTGACCGAAGTCGAACCGCTGGAACCCACCAGCAGGCTATGGGAAATGTCCAACGTGATCATCACCCCGCATGTGGGAGCTCAGTCAGCCAAGCGAGTCGACGATTCAACCGATCTTTTCTGCGAGAATCTGGAAAGATACCTGCGAGGCGACCGGCTAAAAAACATTGTCGATAAGGAACTAGGGTTTCCCCGACCGTCTTTCGACTAGACTTATCTCCGTTTCTCGCGGTAATATGACGGTGAACGACTGCTAGTTTTCCTACCTCAAAAAAATCGAATGTTCGATTTTCAAACTTGGGCTGGCTGTTGGAGGCGTACTGACATGTTGACGACGACGATGCAAGATTTTAACGTCACGCAAACGCGTGGCGGCAAGTCGCGAAAGACAAAGCCAAATGAACTCGTCGCGCGATATGCAACGCTGGTCGCTGAGCAACGATTGAGTTGGACCACGCACCTGCGTCTACAGCGATTGCTGGGCAAGGGCGGCCAAGGAGTGGTTTATCTCACAGAACAACGTGGAGCGGATGGATTTACGCTGCCCGTCGCCCTGAAGGTATTTTCGCCCGAGAGTTTTGAAACTGCGCGGGCTTATGACGAAGCGATGCAGCGTATCGCCCGTGTCGCTTCGCGTGTGGCGCAAATCCAGCATGACAACCTGCTGGATGTTGACAACTTCGTCGATCGAAATCGCATTCGCATGATGGTCATGGAGTGGGTTGACGGTTACGACTTGCAGCAATTGCTCGTCCCCGGAATGTTGCAACGTATCCGCAGCCGGGTCAGCAACCGTCGCTGGGGTTATTTGAATCGCGTCATCGTTACTAAGGGGCCCGTCCATCCACGAGTACAGCCGGGTGTGGCCGTCGCCATTGTTCGTGACTGCCTTTCTGCGCTGGCGGCCTTGCATCGTGAGGAACTTGTTCACGGGGACATGAAGCCATCGAACGTAATGCTTAAACGAACGGGACATGCGAAGATCATCGACTTTGGTTCCGCGTACGAATTGTCAGATCCGCCGCCGACGCGTACTTGCACGCCGGCCTACGCGGCCCCGGAGGTTCTCGAGGGGAACGAACTCACACCGCGCAGTGACTTGGCTTCGCTTGGATATGTGTTACTCGAATTGCTTGCAGGGCGCCCCCTGTTCGCCAAGTGTCAGAACGTACGCGAGTTGCTAGAAGCGAAGCGATCCTTGCCTCAGACGATGGTTGACATTCTGCCGGAAGATGTCACCGTCAACGAATTGCTTATGAACTTTTGTCGCGGGATGATCGCCCCCGATCCAATGCTCCGGTTTGCCAGTGCCGAGGCGGCCGAACTTCTCAAGGAAGGAGCGGCAGCGTTTCATCGTCAATTAGTGATCGGGGATCTCTCGGTGGAATACGGCAACGAGATTCGACTTTGGCTTGAAGAGTTAAAGGAACTCGAAGAAGCGGAACGCGGAGAAGGTGAAGACAGCACGCGTCCGTTTGGTACCTATTAAATGCTAACTGGTGCCGGGAATTGCTTCGGAAGCCGGCGGCTGGGCGAGAGACGTTCTTGGGCTCGTCACTTCGAAAGTGAAAGCTACGGTAGTGCTCTGCTACTCACTTGGAAAGTGAGGGCTACGATGCGTGATCGCTAGGCTGGTCTGCGGATACGCGACGTTAGATCGCTAGTCGTCGATAAGTACGCGCACCCCAGACTCGGCGCTTCGTTGGGCGCTGAGCACGATCTGCATTGCTCGGTACGCATCGTCGAAGTCGCTGGACTTTCGTAATAGGCTTGTGACGGCGCGGTGAAATTGGGTTAACATTTGCTCGCCGACGGGCCGTTCGCTTTCAAGCGACTCCATGTGCCGCCCCGCCTCGTCGAACCAGATCAACGTCGTTGGCAGATCGATGAACGCGATGCCGCGCTCGCAGGCAACTTGAAGTGCCGCCGGCGGGCGGAAACCAATTGCCTCATGCCACGTCGAAGGCATGTACTCCCCGCAGCTAATGTGTGCGAGTGGTCCAGCACTGGGGGCAGTCTCGGCGGAGAAATCCAAGCTCATCATGCGATAATCGCTATGAGAATCCACGCCGCTGCGATGCGTGACTCCGAAAACGCTGGTTGGATCACTGCCCACGACGTATCGGCACCAATCCACAAGTTCGACGTAGTCACGTGAACTGTCTTGCAGTTGTTCGTCAGATCGGCCCCGCCTGATGACCGGTTGACGACGGTGACAGAAGAGCAGTTTTGGCTTACCGAGTTTTGTGGCGATCAATTCCTTCAATCGCAAAGTAGCTGGCGCGTGCCGACGAGGAAGCTCGGCCATGAACGCGATTCCGGACTCGTCGAGTCGCTCCTTGACATCGCGCAATCGGTCAAAGTCCAGATCAAGCGCGGCAGCACAGTAGACGGCCTTACCAGCGTCGCAGGCGGCAAGTATCGGCAGTGCTCCATACCAGCCCGTGCCCAGCATCAGCACTGCGTCTATATCTTCGCGGTTTGACAGTGATCGATAGCCATCGACGACGACAGCCTGAAACTCGCGGCCTATCTGCTCTGCTCGTTGAGCCACATCGCAGCAAACCGCTCGCACCTCGAATCGATCCGACAATGACAGCAAAGCCATTCTGTGTCGCGATTCCCACACACTACTGATACCGACAACTCCAACTCGAAGCTTCATGGAAATCTGCTGATAGTGAGGGAATGAACGTCTTGTTCACGAGTAACAGTAAGCACGTCGGAGAAACGACCTGATGCTGGAGGAGATAGGTTGATGGCGTGCCTCCTGGCAGCAACCAAACAGCCGAATTATACATCGCCCAGTTGCAGACTCAATCGGTCGACTTAATAACTTCGTTGACTGACGGCGCTTCGATGGAAGGCTGTGCCGCGATGTCATAGACTGTCGTCGTGAAAGTTACTGTAATTATTCCGGCAATCAACGAGGCGGCTTCCATCCAGCTTGCGGTGAATTCTGCTTGGCAAGCGGGTGCCGATGAGGTCGTCGTGGCGGACGGCGGCAGCAAGGACGATACGATTTCGATTGCAGTGCGCTTGGGATGTCAGGTTGTGACTTCTGGAGCAGGACGCGCAATCCAGCAGAACGCCGGTGCCAGGCGGGCAGTGGGCGAAATGCTTGTGTTCCTGCACGCCGACAATCATCTTGCGCCGGACGCGCTGGCGCAGATTCGGCAAGCCTGCCGCGACACCGCGGTTAAGCACGGTGCATTTAAGCAACGGATCAAAGCCAGCGGAATCTGTTATCGTTTGCTCGAATGGGGAAATGCGTGGCGGGTACGCTGGTGCGGCACGCCCTACGGTGACCAAACGATCTTTGTCCGCCGCGAGTTGTTTTGTGAGTTGGGCGGATTTCCAGAAGTAAGATTGATGGAGGACGTGATGCTCGCGAAACGAACGCGAAAGGAGTCGTGGCCTCTTCTTTTAGATGGACCCGTGTACATCGATGCGCGCCGCTGGCAGCGACATGGCGTCATCCGTCAAACACTGCGTAATTGGATGTTGCTCACGGCGTTTCGACTCGGCTACTCGACAGAATCTTTAGCGCGATTCTATCGGCGGCACGATGGGGGCATCGAAGCGGATTCTATCCGCCAGATCGATGAGCGTGGCGACGCCTAGCTCGATATCGAGTTCCGGCGCATTGCTCTGCGCGAGATGCTGTAATTTCGCCGACGGTTCGGTGAATTCATCGAGTCCGAAAGTACCGGCGGAACCTTTGATGGAGTGAGCCAGTTTGCCGACTTCAGCATAATCGCGACGGTCCCATGCGGCGCTCAATTCACCGATTTGTTCTTTCAAGTAGGGCAGATAGTCGCGAGCAATTTCTTGCAATGCGGCAAGATCCAATTCCATCGTTTGAGTCAGAGGAACCAATCCAGAGAACTGCTCGATGTCTGACTCGGGAGCGGTAGGATCGTATTCGTGGGACGCCGGGTTATCCTCGGTGACAACTCGCCGCACTCGCTTCGGATTGACTTCGCGAATCACGCTCGCAACCGTCGCCAGAACTTTGTCCAGATCGATCGGCTTGGTGAGGAAGCCGGAACATCCGGCGGCGCGGCAGGCATCCTCCGAGCCTTTCATCGCATCCGCGGTGAGTGCGTAGATCGGCTTATCGAACCCTTCGCTGCGTAGCTTCCTGACTGCAGTAAATCCATCCATGACGGGCATTTGCATATCCATCAACACCATATCGAAATCGCCATCGCGGGCCATTTCGTAGGCTTCCTGTCCATTTGCCGCCTGTTCCAATTCCGCTCCGGCGCTGGCGAGCACAAGTTTGATGAGCTTGCGATTGGCTTCCACATCGTCGGCGATAAGAATTCGGCAGGGCGGCAATTCGACATCTATTCCCACCGTTTGTGTCACTCGCGACTCTTGGGCCTTCGATTCCGCGTCACTGATGATACGCACGTTCTTAATTGGCCCAGTCTCGATCGTCGCAGTAAAGGTACTTCCCTTTCCCGGTTTACTCTTGACCGTGATCTGGCCGCCAAGTGCCTCCGCGAAGCGTTTGCTAATCGATAGACCGAGACCAGTTCCTCCGAAACGTCTGGTCACCGAGGCATCTGCCTGAACAAATGGAGTGAACACCTTCGAGGCTTGGTCGTCGTTCATTCCGATACCCGTGTCGATGACGTCGATCGCCATTTGTGGCCGACGATCGATATTCTCGATACGAGCGACGATTTCGACACCTCCTTGTTCGGTGAATTTGATGGCGTTGCCGACCAAGTTCGTGACGAGCTGACGAACGCGTGTGGGGTCGGTCAGGATCGTCTCAGGTAGGCCACCTTCGCTTCGAAAGCGAAGATAGATGCCTTTGTCTTCAGCTCGCACCTTCATGATCGACACGACTTCGGAAAGAATCTTGTGCGGCGAGCACTGCGTCAATTCCAGCTCCAGCCCACCGGCTTCGATCTTCGAGAGATCCAAGATGTCATTGATCAAATTGAGTAGATGCTGGCCGCTCGCGTGAATCGTGTTCAAGTAGTCCCGGCGTTGCGACTCCATCGTCGCAAGTCCCCGGCGCATGACGTCGGTAAAACCCAAGATCGAATTCATCGGCGTCCGAATTTCGTGGCTCATGTTGGCGAGGAAGTCTGACTTCGCACGATTCGCCGCGTCGGCTGCCTCTTTGGATTTTCGGAGCTCGGATTTGGCGTTTTCCAACTCGGTAATGTCTTCAAAGCTTGTAAGCACACCATGCAAGTCGCCGGTCGGGCCTAGTACCGGTGCCGCGTGTGCCATTACTGTGCGCACGCCGCTTGGTCCTTGCAGACCCATGACAACACCGGGCTGCCGCTGTCGTTCTTTGATCGCCAGCGTCCACGGCCGCTTGGTTTCGATATGAGCTCCATCAAGGCTGACCCAGGGCAGTTGCTCGACACTGTTGCCAACCAGTTTCTGTGGCGCACTTCCCAGACTGTCCGCGATCGCTTGATTAGCCAACACGATGCGTTCGTTCTTATCGACGACTAACAAGCCTTCCGTCAGAGTGTCGAGAGCTCCGCGCACGCGTTCGGGAACCGCCTTGGAAGGATCAAGATCTTGAAGCTTGCGCGCAAAATAGAAGTAATTGAACACAAAGGCGACGACGCTGACGAAGCTCACGAGGTGCAGCGTGGGATCTTGAAGGAAGCCGAGTATTCCTTTGGCGGCGAAGGGTTGGAAGCGAACTTCAAACGCCCCCCACTTGATGTCACCGCTACGAATGGGCACCGACATTTGCGTATCAACCGACACTTCGTCGATAGTTGGATTCCAATTGACACTGTGCTCACCGATCTCGACGATTCGCTGGCCCCCCGCTTTTTGGACGGCAACAGACAGGATCTGAGGATGCCGGGAAACGACGGTTTCGAGCATGGCCCCCAAGCTGTCAAAATCGTTGCGATTGACGAGTATCGCGGTGTTGACGGCCAACGCTTCGCACAACTTTGCGCGTGCCTGCATCTCAGCGGCACGTCGATTGGGAACAAGTCCGCAGATCGCAGCCAAGATGACAATGCTCGCCAACAAGAACGCTTGCGCGATTGCGATCTGTGCTTTGATGGGAAGGAATCTCATTGCAGGTCATCACCCGATGCCGGGGCTCCTCTGTCGTTTCACGAAGCTTCTGTATTCACTTCCATGGTCACTCTCCTGAGCTTTGCATCTCGGCAACTGCCGGTCCCGAAGCTTCCGCCTTTGTGGTCTCGTTCGATCGCTGTAACATCGCGGTCAGCGATTCGTCGTCGTCGTCTCCCAACAAGTCTCCTCCGCCGAAAACGAAGAGCGGGTCGACCATCTTCCAGGCTGGCATCTGCGCCAGGATGCAGCTAACTAAATAGGTGCCGCGCAAGAACCACAGCACGTAGCCCACCGAGAGCGTAGTGGTCACACCGAGGGCAGACGCCACCTCCACCGCTTCGAACTGGATATCGTTTTCGACAAGATCTTCGAGTTCATCGAGGTCCTGCCATAACGCGCTCGAACGCGAAACGAAACTAAGTTCGCCGTGCGTGACCAGTTGAGTGACTCCAGCGGTCAGTTGCGAACTGTTTGTCGTTCCTTCAACGGCTCCCTGAACGAGTACCCGCAACCGGTCCCTCGGGTCCGTAAAACTGGAAGTTGATGAATCGGAGCCCTGCAGCAAAGCTGCGAATGTTTGGTCGCTGTCGTTCCTCGCCTCGTTCGCGGTCCCGTCTTCCAAAGCAGCCAACTCGTCGACTCGGTGCGTGTCGGTACTATTTGTCTGGTCATCTACCGGCAATCCAAACGCTGGCGGTTGTTGGGAGGGTGCCGCCGGCGGTGTCTTGGGTTTACTGTCGGTCGTGGCTTCCTCGGTCGGGGTGATTACGTTATCAGCCGTATTGCTTACGTCGACAATTGCTGGACTAGTCAACGGGCCACCAGCAGTCGCGATTGTGATCACTACACGCGTCGGGACGCTTTGTGTGACCCCGTCATCGGCAACGTAGTAGAACTCATCAGTGCCGAAGGAGCCGCCGATTGATGTGTAGACAAATGTCCCGTCCGGGTTAAGTACCAAAGTCCCTTTACTTGGCGGCGTAGTAATTGACGCCGTCAAAGTTCCCGACCCGGCCGTATTGCCCTCGGGGTCGAAATCATTGCCCAGGACGCCCGACGAGACCGCGCCAGCCACGAGTTCGCCGCCAGAACTTACGACGTAGCTATCGATCGCCGTGACAGGTGCATCGTTCACCCCTTGGACAGTGATGTTGACAGTTGTCGTTGCTCTCAGTCCGGTGCCGTCTTGCACCGTATACTCGAAGCTCGCATTTCCCGTTTCCGTTGCCTTCAACGCGTCGAAATCTCCATGCGGATCGAAGATGAAACGACCGTCAGGTTGTACGATCGCTACGCCAGCTGTGGGCGCAACTACGCTGATGACCTTCAGTCCCGTAGCGACAGAATCGTAGTTGGTTTTGACTTGCAACGGTGTCAGTGCCGACTCGTAGATTCGCAGCAACGCGATCTCACCTTCATAGTTCGTGGCATTCGAGACGACCGCGCTACCGTTTACTTGCCCGAGTCCGCTGCCGTTTGTGTCGGCCCAGTCAATCAACCCGGGATTGTTTGCCGTCGCCACCAACGCACCATTTACATACAGCGCCAGATCCCCCGATGCCTGATTAATCGTGCCCACGACCTGAGTGAATTCCGCATTGCCGATGGTCGCTGTTAGCTGCTCGATCACCGTATCATCCTTAACGGTGAATATGAGTGTTGTGCCGTCAATGCTCAAAGAAGTTCCATCTGTGGCGCCGCCCGTTTCAAAGATCACGTCGTGATCGCCATCTGCGACCGGGCGGAACCAGGCCTCAAAGGAAACAGGCTTGCCGGACTGGTCGTTAGGTAGGTCCAGCAGCGATACCGTTGTACCCCCGCCAGACCCGTCGAACAGATAGGACGCTTGGATTCCCGGTAAGATGGAAGCAGGATTCGCCACTCGCGTGACTGTTGAGTCCAGAAGCCAATCGAATCCGCTGAGGTTCGTCGTATCTTCCCACAAGCCGTTGCCATTACGGTCGTCTGCTGCACTGTAGACGAGCGTGGCACCAGCGATCGGGAACGGCGGATTAGGCGCGTCGGGATCAAAGTCGTTGCCTAGCAAACCCGGCGAACTTACGATCAACGAAGAGTTGGCCAGAACGGTGTAGCTCTCAGACGAAATCTGTGGAGGTTGCGGATCATCCGCGACGACGATACTGGCCACCGCAGTTGTCGAACTGAACGCGGTTTGCCCACCGGCGGGCGTTGTATCAACCGCAGTCAGGCCGTTCGAACCCGTTGTCTGGTCCCAGGCTCGCCAAGTGAAACTCGCGACGCCGAACTTGCCAAGATCAGGAACGAATCGCAGCTTTGCAGACGGGGCGAGTGTAACTGCCGAGTCATCTGACACCGCGGGTAGGTACGTCCATGTCGAACCACCGTTGATGGAGTACTGCCAGGTTCCGTTCGGCGATGACTCACCCGTGATCGCCATGCCGATTTGGCTGACGCTCGTATCAACATCGGAAACCGGAGTTCCGGAAACCGACGCGAGGATCTGTGCCACGGTTTGCCCCGGCGAATTGAAGTCTCCATCGCCGATGGGACTGAGCGCGTAACCGGTCGCGGTGTTTATGACCGGAGCGTTGTTAACGCCTTGAACGGCAATGCTGACGGACGCTTGCGCCTGTGAGAGACTCCAGCCAAGGGTGCCTTCCTCAAGCAGCGCAAAGCTGCCACCATTTCCGACCGCTCCGTCGAAACTGGTGTGTGTACCGCTCGCCACACTGATTTCAAACGACGAATCAAGCAGGCGATTGAAAGCGAGTGCATTGATCGTCAGCAACGTCGGTCGCGTGACGGTAAATGTGCCACCGGTCACTCCATGCGAGCGAACGGCGTCGAAGGCAATGGCGTTTGTTCCGGCCGTGATGTCTGAGTTGAATACAGAATCAAAAGTCTCGCCGTTCAACTTCAAAACGCCGCCATCGTCGCTGCCCAGGGCGATGGTGTAGGTTCCTGC
Organism: Planctomycetaceae bacterium; assembly: GCA_020638995.1. GTDB lineage: Bacteria > Planctomycetota > Planctomycetia > Pirellulales > Pirellulaceae. The sequence continues at coordinate 1,197,119 of JACKHM010000003.1, read as the reverse complement.
GGGAACAACCCAAGTTGCAGTTGCTGCGACTAGTGTGTTGTCGCCCCCATTGGCACTGCCGTCAGGAAAGCTGTTGTTCACGTCGAAGTCATCGTCAGTTGCCCCTCCGTGGATTCCGGTCCCATAGTCAATTTCGGACGCGACACCATCCTTGAACACTACGACATTGTAGGTTTCGCTTCCAATCGTGACGGAACCTAAACCCGTTACGCCGGCATAGATGCTCACCGCTTCGGTCGTTGTGTCGATCGTATTGCCAGTCACTTGAATCATCCTCACGTTCCAGCCGTCCGCCAACGTATAAGAGAACGATTCGTTGGCGATCTGACCGGCTGCGAGCGAGTGGAATTGTCCGTTCAAGTCATACTGCAATGTGCCGTCTTGGTTGATTTGCAGGGTTGCGCCGGAAGCTAAAGTGATCGGGACGCCAACGAGATTCGTATTGCCATTTACCTCCAGCACGTACAACGCATCTCCTTCGGCATCACTGTCAACTCCAGCCCCTGTGTTGTCCGTGATCACATTGCCGGTGATCGATCCCCCGCCTTCGCTGACGCTGTAGGCGTTGTCAACAGCGATCGGCGCGTCGTTCACGCTGGTCACAGTGACCGTCGCAGTAGCGACGTTCGAGTCGAGCATCCCGTCAGAGGCCGTGTAGGTAAATGTGTCGATCCCAAAGAAGTTGCTAACGGGGGTGTACTCGAAGGAACCATTGGCGTGAAGTGTTAGGACACCGTTTGAGGTGCTCGCAATAAGGACCGCATTCAAAAGCGGACCATCGACGTCAGTGTCGTTGGCAAGCACTCCCGCTGCGGCGCTAACATTGAGAATTCTGTCTTCGGAGGTGGTGTAATTGGGGTCGTTCGCGGCCATCGGCGCGTCGTTGACACCGATGATGTTCAGCGTGAATGTTGCATTACTCGGTGTACCGAACCCGTCGTCGACGCTGAAGCCGAAACTGTCGCTGGTCGTTTCGCTGCCATCGTGTTGATAGCTAACGCGGTTGTTGTCGAGGTCGTCCTGTGTGAAGGTGGTCGTCGCCGCACCCGAAAGTAAAATCGCTCCATGCGTGGGAGCGGCAGTCACCGAGTAGACTAGTTCGATCGGCGTGTTATCCACGTCAGTCGTTTGCAGCCGAGTATTGTCAATCGTTACAAATCCGCCTTCGGTGACGACGATGGCGGAATTCTTGACAAGTGTCTGCTCCTCATTGACCGGAGTGACCGTCACGCTAATTGACTGTATCGCCACACCGCCGCTGCCGTCACTCGCTCGCACATCGACGTTGTAGACGTTGTCCAGTCCAGCGTCCGCCGGTGCTTCGTAGTCCGGTGCGGAGATGAATTTCAATTGGTTTGTGGCGTCAATCGTAAATAGCGAATCATCGGCCCCCGTCCCGGCAAGCGTGAAGGTGATCGACTGCGCCGGCAAGTCTGCATCTGTTGCGGTCAGCGTGTGAACCACCGACAAATTCTCGTCGATGAACTGTGTCGCACCGGACGTAAATGTTGGATTGTTATCGTTAACGGGAGTGATTGTGACCGAAATCAATCGCATCGCGATACCACCGTCGCCGTCACTAGCCTGCACTTCGACTTCATAGATATTGTCAAAGCCCGCGTCGACAGGAGACTCGAAGTTCGGTGCCGACGCGAACGATAATTCACCAGTCGTGTTGTTTAGTGAAAAGCGGCTGGCGTCCGCTCCGCCGCTGATCGCAAAGGTGATCGAGTCGTTGGGGTCCGTTGCCGTGACGGCTTGCACGACCGTAGTGTTCTCGGCAATGTTGATCGTCGCAGGCGAAGTGATCGTGGGAGCGACGTTATTGACAGTGAGTTGTGCCGTCGTCGCACTTGTCGCGCCGCTAGAGTCCATAACTTGCAGGCCGATGGTATACACGCCATCGTTGGTGATGCCAAAGCTCTGTAGTGTCGTCCAGGAAACCATCGGTGTCGCGCTGGTTGGTTCACCCGGTTCGCCGAAATTGCCATCGCTATCGAGATCCCACGCATAGGCAGTGATCCCGCCATCGTCGCTAGACAGGCTTCCGTCGAGTGCGACGTTTGCACCCTCGCTTATATTGTAGGGCCCGCCAGCGTTGGCAACGGGCGGGAGATTGCCTACCGTTACGTTGACCGTTGCAGCGGATGTGTGAGTGGTTGTGAACACAGCGGCAGTCAGCGCACTAACTTCACTAGCCGAAAGTGATCGATCGAAGATCGCCACCGAGTCCAGTCCGCCGCCGTAGAATCTCGCAGGATCAAGGTCGTTGCGGGTTCCTAGAAACAAGTTGCTGTTCGGATTAAAAGAGTCTCCTCCGATCGAAGCGTTCGATTGCCGAAGAGTCCCATCGAGGTAGACTTGCATACCATTGGCCGCGTCGACCGTTAGCGCATAGCTGTGCCATAAGCCGTCACCGACAATGCTTGAAATGTTGATGCCCGCAGGGAATGGATCATAGGGATCATTGCTATCACCGAAAACCGTTTTCAATTGATTGGCGTAAGTGCCCTGTCCTGATTCTCCTATGAAAATGCTCAAGCTGTTGGACGCCGTCGCGTCTCCGTGGCTGTACATGTAGATGTAATTACTGCCGACGTTGTCATCGACTCTGAATTTGAACGAGACCGTGAACTCGTTGTTGTAGGAGATGTCAGGCAACGCAACGTAGTCGTTAACTTCATCGAAGAACAACGCATCGCCATAGCTTCCAGCAATCGTAGACACGCCGTTGTTAAGCGTACCGTCCGCTCCGCCGACAGCGTCTGAGCCATTACCGGCCAATGCCCAGTAATGCGTCAAGCCGTCTTGCCCGTCAGTGATCACATAGTTGAAGGCATCGCTACCCGAGAAGCCGGCATTCGGTGTATAGGTGACTGTCCCGTCGTCATTATTCGCAAGCTTGCCGGATGACGCGCCACCAGCGTCCAGTACCGTTAGTGTATCGGATTCGGGATCATTGTCGTTCGCCGTGACGTTAATCACGACCGGCACGTTGATGGTCGTGGTCGCAGAGTCACCGATGGCCGTGGGAGGTTCGTTCTGGTCTGTTACAAGAAGCACGAAGTTGCGGAGTACCGTTAACCCGCCCGTATCCGTGCTGGTCACATTAACGGATACACTGGGCTCGGTCTCGAAGTCGAGTGACTGCCCGGCTTTTAACTTCAGTTGCCCCGTGACAACTTCAAATCTCGCGTCGTCAACGGAGTAGGTGTGCGAGTCGCTCGAGTCCGGGTCGATCGTTGAGAGGTTGCCAATGACGACCGCCTCGCTGTTTTCGGAAACGGTTAGATTGTCGAGTGTGATATTTGTTGGCGCGTCGTTCGTGGGAGAGATCGTCAACACGACGGTGGCAGTGTCCGTCAGCGTGCCGTCGGAAATCTGATAGACGAAGCTGTCGGAGGTGGTTTCGCTGCCGTCGTGCTCGTAGGTGAATGCCCCGCTCGCATCAAGCGTGAACGAAGCGGCATGTGCCGGTCCCGTCACCAGGCTGACGGTCAGAGGAAGGCTTTGAGTATGCGAGTCGTTTTGCAGCAACCCGCCAGGTCCCGTTTCTGCGGTATTCCCCGATACGAACAAGCCAGCGCCAATTTCATATTGGGCGATGACTTCCGCGGGACTCAGCGACGAATTCAAAAGACGAACTTCGTCCAGGGCTCCTTGGAATGTTCGATCCGTGGCGTTGCTGCGGTTGCCGATAAACAGGTTTTGTGCCGCATCAGACTGGGCGGTTCCGCTAGGTGTGGCTGTCTGTGTTACGGCCAACTCGACGCCGTTCACGAAGACCCGCGGAGTATTCAGCGTTGAACTATTGTCGTAGGTCAGCACAACATTTTGCCATGTATTGAGCGAGATCGAACCGCTTGCAGTTCGCCAACGGCCGACACCGCCCGAGAAGTCGCTTTCGAACAGCAGGTAGCCATCGCTGGTTGTTATGCCCGCAAGTTGAAGTCCCCATCCCAGCGCACTGGTATTCGACGTGCCTTTATCGGCGATGCGGCCATATCCGCCTTCGCCCCAACCGGTAGGATTGATCCACGCGGAAATGGTGCCTCCGCCAGCGAAGATGTTGTCGACGGATGTGTCTGACAAGGCATTGATGTAGCTGTCGATGCCGTTGAAGTCGCCCGCGCCGGCAATCGCCCCCGTAGCGACAACCACGTTGCTGACTCCACCATCGTTCGAGTTTGCGGTGGAGTCCAGCCCCGTCGTATTCATATGGTAAACGGCCGCGTAGCTGGAATTCCAAACACTCTCTGGCGACTGACCATCTGCGGCCGCGGCATTTCCGTAATACATCAAGATTGAATCTGTCGCCGAGTTCGCGTCCACCTGCGGCACTCGCACCCAGACGTACGAGTAACCGGATTCGTCCCACAGTTCGATCTGATGATCTAACGGTGTGCCGTCCGCATCGATAAATCGCAAATCTTGACCGGCATCCTGAGTGTTTGCGTAGTCGATTTGGATGGCGTCCGGCGCCGAGGCGTGAAGTTTGACCAACACGGCCACATCGTTCAGGTCGGTGGTACCTCCGGTGTTATTGAACGTCAGCAACTGACGGTACTTCCAATTCGGATTCAGCCAATCTGCGATGACGGACTGGTTCAGGGTTCCCCCTTCGGCCAATCCGTAACTGTCGTCCAACGCGTCGGGTAATCCAATGACCGTCACTTGCTGTTGCGGTGTAAACGCCAGGTCGATGGGCGAGTTCAAACCGCCGGTTCCCGCTGCGACGAACGTATCGATGAAGGCGCCACTAGCACCGTCGTACCTGAGAATGTCGTGACTAGAAAATCCGGTCACGTACACGTTGCCGTCCGGTCCCCAAACGAAATCCGCGGCCCCACTGATGCCCCCGGACCCCGGCGTGATAAAAGCACCGATCAATGTGCCAGTCGTCCCATCAAACTCTTGGACGCTGTTAAGGTTGACGCTCGCTACGAAGAGGTTGCCATTGGGTCCGAAGTGGATATTCGTATAACCGCTGCTGCCGGTAGATGCAAACACACCCTGGAATGCGCCGGTATCGCCGTCGTACCGAAGTATCTGCGAGGTGTTTGAGCTGGCGACATATAGACTGCCATCAGGTCCAAATGTAATGCCGTCCGGTGCATCAAGGCCGCCGCTACTCGCGCCCTCGATGAACTTACCCAGAAAACTGCCGTTGGTACCGCTGAATCGCAGCACTTCGTCGCCGGTTGAACTCGATACATACAGGTTGCCGTCCGGTCCAAATGCCAATCGCCCAGCGTTGTTCAAGCCGCCGGCACCGCTGGTGACGAACACGTCGACCAACGCATGTGTGACGGGATCGAAACGACGAACCGTGCTATCGACAAATCCGCTGACGTACAAAAGTCCGTCCGGGCCGATCTGCGCAGAGACTGGGTTTCCCGGCGAGGACGTTTGCGCGAGCAGCGAGCCGTCATCTCCGTCAAAGAAGAACACTTCACCCGTTCCAGGGCCGGCGACCGCGAGTTGCGAGGTCGTGAAGGTTCCGTCTTCGTCCGTGGCCGAAACGACGATGTTGTTTGTAAACCCGATATTGGCGTAGGTATGACCGACTGACGACGGGTTCCCCGCAATCGTCTCGATCGAACCGTCACCCCAATTGATCTGCCAGCTGCTGATCGTATCAGCCCCAAAGTCCATCGCACTCAGATTCAGCGTATACGTCGTGCCGACCGCGGCGGTCGAAGCTCCGCTGACGCTAAGCACTGGTGCGACGTTTTTTACGATAAGTGTTGCTGTGGAAGCTGTGACGCCGCCGTTTCCATCATCGACCCGAAGGCCAATGGTGTAGACACCGTCATCATCGATCCCAAAGCTTTGAAGCGTGGCCCAGGTGACGGTTGCAGTTGCGGTCGCTGGTTCACCAGCCTCGCCGAAGACTCCATCGTTATCGAGATCCCATCGGTACGTCAGAGGATCGAAATCGGCATCGGTCGATGCACTGGCGTCCAGCGACAAGGTGCCACCTTCCTCAATCGTGTATGGACCGCCGGCGTTCGCGATTGGACTTGAGTTACCGATCACGGTGCCAAACTGCCGAGCAAATACACCGTCCGTATCTGATGCTCCGTTGCCGCTCCAGACCACGACATAGTTGTTCGCGTCAAGAGCAGCGACCGACGACAACGATTGCGAGCCAGTCGTTGTTTGGTTAACGAGGAAACTACTCGCAACGGTGCTTCCGCTTGAGTTTTCGACAACAGCAAATACATCTAACCCATCACCTGTCTTTTGCCAGGTGACGATATGCGAGCCATCGGACAGCATCGCGATCGAGGGACTTGCCGCATCACCGCTGGCGACTTGACTTGATGGATAGTTCTGTGTGCCGTCTTCGTGAAATCCCTGTTCCCAAACGCCCGGCAGTAGGAATTCTTCTCGATAGACAACGCTAAAGTCTCCACTTTCGGTCGCGGCAATTGCGATTCCCTTACTCGTCGAAAGTAAACTGTCGATTTGAGTCTCACTGCCAACGAATCCGCCAGAGGCGTCGAACAACTGGAAGTAAACGTGATTGTTTTCGGCACGCTCCCAGGCGATCACAAATTTGCCACCCGTCAACATCGCGATCGCCGCATCTTGTTCGCTGCCCGCGCCTGCCGGAGTTGCAAGGCGATCGACTGCGTCCTTCGCCGAACCGTCTGCATTGAAACGTCTGAAGAAGATGCTCGCCGTGTCTCCGGGGCCCGCCCCTTCCCAAGCGACTACGAAATCGCCGCTGCTATCGAGTGCAATTACTGAATTCTTCTGAGTTTCGGCGACTGTGTTGTTGGCTAGCAGCTCGCCCGTGATGGCAGTTCCGTTCGCGGCGAAACGGCGGAAGTACACATCTTCGGCGTTCGCACCGTGTTTGCTTGTCCACGTCACAATGAAGCTGCCGTCGGGCGAGGAGACAACGCGTGCCCAATCCTGGTCATTAATTGTGGATTGATTGACTTGTAACTCACTCGTCAACGCAGTTCCGGTTGCGTCGAACCGTTGGGCGTACACTCCCCATCCGGAACCGTCCTGATTTAGACTCGACCATGTCACGACATAGCTACCATCATCGGCCAAAGCGACTGCTTGTTGGCTACCGCGATTCGCCGCGTTCGTTTGCTGACTACCGGTGGTTGTCGTGTTTACGAGCAACTCGCCCGTGGCGAAAAGTTCGGCAGGAATAAACTCGTAGGCACCGACATCCGGAGCTGCGTCACGCAACTCGCCGCGTTGATCAACTGTTGGCGTTCCTGAATTTGTTCCGGCACCCACGGCAGGACTATTGGAGTAGATGGGCAAGGTGTCCGTGGGGCCTCCGTAGTTGCCGAGGGCGCCGAGCAATGGATCGATGTTACTCTGGTCGCCTGTGGTCGACAGTGCGGCTGTACCATCGCTGTCGATGTTGTAGCCGCCGGACATCAGCGCGGTATTGCTGTTATCCGAGCCAGGGTTGTCGAGAATCGAACTGGTGATCGTGATGTCGCCGTTTTTGTCGTAGACCCCGCCGCCAGCCAGCGCCGTATTGTTGGCGATGGTTGAGTTGACAATGGTAATCGGCGTGTCCGTCCAAAGCCCGCCGCCTTGCTGGGTTGCCATATTTTCCGCAACTGTAACATTGGTCAGCGATCCGCCAATCGCTCCGTGGAACCCAATCGCGCCTCCGTCCATGGCAGTGTTCGCGACGAGCAGCACTCGATCCAGATACAAGGTGCCTTTTACGTGAACGGCTCCGCCGCCATTGCCGCTGTTGGTGTTGTTTGTCAGAGTTGCATCCGAGAGATTGAGCGTGCTTGAATTGTCGACAAACACGCCGCCGCCGTTATTTTGATTTCCTCCCTGAATCGTCAGGCCAGAGAGAGTCGCCACCGCACTTCCCGTCGTATGGAATACTCGATCCAGCCCGTTCCCATCGACAATTGTCGTGCGAGCTCCATCGCCGATGAGGATCAAGTTATCGCTGATCGCAAGTTCACCTCCGGTGAGCGTGTAGGTTCCGGAGGGCAACACGATTTGATCCTGAACGCCGGAGTCGTTGTTCGCTGCAAGGATCGCTTCACGCAGCGAGATCCCATCCCCTCCATCGCTCGTCAGCAATGCTGCGACGGATGAAGTATCGCCGTTGACAAGATCCGAAGTGTTTGAGACTGCAAACGAAGTTAGAGTTCCGCTCCACTCGGCTTGCAACGCTTCGCTGAACGGTGTGGTGGCTTCGATCGTGCCGGTCGCGAACTCCAGATCCCAATCGCCATTATGTAGGGAGCTTCCTGTGTCGTCGTCGCTCGCGGCGACATCGCAATCGCAGGCGGTTGCCAATGACTGGATCAGTTCTCGCCCTTCACTGGTGCTCGCCAGATCGCACCCATAGAACAGCATGTCTGCGTCTTCGTTCAAAGCGAATCGCCATTCATCGATCTGCCAGGCATAGTCATCGACGGTATCTGAGTTCAGCCAGTCTGTGCCCAGTTGTACACCGAGGCCGTTGCCGTGCGAAACAAAATGAACCGCGTCGACTCCTTGGCGATTGCTCAATTCGGCGGAAATCCGGGCAATTCCGCTTTCATCACGGTGAATGACGACTACCTCAAGCTGACTTCCGCTATTCTGTTGCGCCTGAATGTCCTGCACCAGCGCTTCGTAGTCGGTAACCGCTTCGTCCACAAAGATGATTTCATACCTCTCTGCGTCGGAGTCGCTCACCAAAGCATCAGGCGACAATGCCGCGTCGATCACTCCCACATCGTCCAACTGTGGCGATACGTTGTCGTCTGCGAGTTCTTCGGGAAGCGCCGCATCCGTCAATAGGTCGATGTCCGTGATGTGCGTCTGATCTTGTACCACCAAATCGATCAGGTGAATGACCTCGTCAACTTGCTCGCTGACTGCCTCGCCGACGTCGGGCAACGCATCACCGATTGGAGCTGCGTTAAACAGCACGCGATCTTCCAATGCCAAAAGATCTAAGGCGTGAGAACGCTTCGCTCCCGAGTCCGTAACGCGCGCAAACCAGTCGGTAACTGCGTTGAGCAGAGATCGTGCCCGGTCACGACGAGCGTATCGGTTCGATTTTTTCTGGCGCGTTGTCATCGAGGTAGGACGCCTTCGTGGCGCTATGGGGGCGGGCGCGGATTTCCACCGCTACGGAAACTTACCCCACGTTTAACTGGTAAAGCGGCGGTAACTTTGCCAGACGCTCGAATTATTCGGATCGAGTCAGCAAATCTGACGATTGCCGGGAATGCACCAACGGTCTGTGAAACCTTGCGGACTCACACGATTTTGCCGCGAACATCGTTTTGTCCGAGAAAGCCTGCTAATGCCATCAGAGAATCTCTCATCGAGTCTGCCCTATCTCAGACTTCACCGCTCCGGTGAGCTATGGTTGCTGTGGACAAAGAACTCGCTAACCATTCTCTAGGGATAACTAACGATGTCGCTGACTGCCCTGGTCGTTGATGATGAACCTCACATTCGGCGTGTTGCCGAACTAGCCATCCGAGCTACCGGTTGTAAGGTTATTTCGGCGTGTAATGGTGAACAAGCTTGGGAAGAGATCCAAGTCAATTGCCCGGATATCCTGGTCTCCGACGTGCAGATGCCGAAGATCGACGGGATTGAACTGGTACGCATGATTCGCGCCACACCAGCCATCGCGAACCTGCCCGTTATCCTGCTAACGGCCAAGGGATTTGAGTTGCACCAGGACGACTCGGAACAAACGAGAGCGTGCGAAATCATTTGCAAACCGTTCAGTCCGGCTGCATTATCGCGTCGTGTGCATCAAATCCTCGCGAGCCGACTCGCTCGGACCGCTTCGACGGTGTAGCACGGACGAGTTCAGCGGCGAACCGCTGGATTCCTGACGCACCAGGCAATAACACTGGCCGGACTTGTCCGATCACTTTGCCATACCTGTGACACACAGTCGTGTCGTATCAATTTCGCCGTTGATGCCGAGCGCAAGGTCGATATCAGATTTGCAGCGTGCCCTCGCGAATGAAGGCACCAATTCCCTGCTTCGATGCTGGCTTGGAAGTATGACCAGCCGAAGAGTGGTTTAGCCGGTCTCTGCGCATCGTTGCGCTTAGGACAGGATGGTCCGGCTTGATCTGAAGAAACGGAATAATCGGAAGTCACATGCGTTTCGTGCAGGAGGCAACGATCGTAACGATTCTCGTCTGGAGCGGCGTCAGTTCGACGTTAGCCCAGATGCCGATGCTCCGTCTTCCCTCGCCAACTTCGGCGCCGTCGCAATATCAAACTCGTCAGGGCAACTTCGGCTTTACACGCTTGCCGCCCGTCGCACAGGCAATTGCAACGCAGGCCCCGATTCATGGCCAGCCCATAACAAATGTACCGCTCGCCGACGCATCCGGATGGTGGGAACACCATGTCGGTGAACCGCAGCGACCTTCCGCCGAGTCGGTTGGAGTTACAGCTACTGAATTGATCGCACAAGCACTCGCCCAATCCGAGCATGTCCTTGCGATCAGCCAAGGTCCGTTGATTCAGCAAGAGAACGTGCTTAAGGCCATTGCGGATTTTGATCCTTCGGTGTTTCTAGAGTCGAGATGGGATGACTTGAGCAACCCCGTCGGGAATACACTGACGACGGGCGGTCCTAATCGGTTCAGTGATCATCACTGGCAAAACAAGGGTGGTTTCCGAAAGAAGACGAATCTGGGTGGAACCATCGAGTTGTCGCAGGCCATCGGATTGCAAGACACGAATTCAATCTTTTTCGTACCCGGCCAGCAGGCTCAGACTCGAATGATGCTCGGGCTGAATCAACCGTTGCTTCGTCGAGCCGGTCGAGAATACAACGAGAGTGGAATACTTCTGGCGGAAATTCAGACCAACATTGCCGAACATGAGTTAAGCCGGGATCTGCAAGATCATGCCTATACAGTGATTCAGGCCTACTGGGACCTGTATTTGCACCGCGCGTTGTATTTACAACGCCAACGCTCGTACGACCAGGCAGAGAAGATTCTCATCGAGCTGAAGAGCCGCGAGCAAATCGATTCTTTGCGCAGCCAAATTGCCCGCGCGCAGGCTGCGGTTGCGATCCGCAAAGCGGGCGTTCAACGTGCGATGCTGGAAACGCAAACGGCGCAAGCGCGGATCGTAACCCTGACGAATAACCCCTACTGGAGAAATGGTGCCGCCGTCGAACTGACTCCGGTGGAGGCTCCTGCAACGACGAGAGCCGCGATTGATTTGCATACGGCCTTTCAAACGGCCCTGCACTATCGACCCGAAGTAGCCAAGCACATGGAAGAGATTCGCGAAGCGCAGATTCGTTTTGGCATCTCGAAAAACGAGCTGCTTCCAACGCTAGATCTGGTGCTGGAAACTTACGTCGCGGGCCTACAAGGTAGCTATGACGTGGCGAATTCGATTGGTAACCAGTTCGCAAACGGTGCCCCGAGCTACAGTGCGGGTATTATCTTTCAAGTGCCGATTGGAAATCGAGCGGCTCAGGCGGAGTATCGCCGTCGCGAGGCACAAGTTTCGCAACTGATGCACGAGTTAAACGCAGTGCTCAGCCAGGTTTCGCTCGAAGTCGAAGTTGCCGTCAACGAAGTGGAGGCGACTTATCAGGAACTACAGGGTCGCTATGAGTCGATGTTGGCGACCGACGAAGAGCTGAAGTATCTATTTGATCGCTGGCGACTTTTGCCCGGTGAAGATCGAGCCGTTAGCTTTGTCCTTGAGGAATTGCTCGACGCACAGGATCGTCAAACCGAAGCGGAAGCCGCATACGTGCGGTCCCAAGTCGCGTATACGATCGCGAATTTCAGCCTGCAGCGTGCGTCGGGAGCGTTATTGCACTTCGGACAACCTTTATCTTTTGAAGCCGCTGGCGAAGTGGTCTCTGCTCCAGTCGGTGAGGCTCCAGCTTTCGGAACCGCACCCTAACTACGGTTGAGGAACGAACCATGAAACTCGAATTCTTCTGGCTAAAACGATTTGCCATCAGCCTGACTATGTGCTGCATTGCGGCGCATAGCTGGGCAGAAGTTGTGGAGGGTTTCACGGAACCGTTCCGCACGATTCATGTTGCCTCGGCTGAATCAGGCATCGTGGCCCGAGTCTTTGTAAGAGAAGGAGAAGCGGTCGCGGCGGGCCAGCAACTCGCCGTGCTCGACGACGAGGTACATCGTATGCTGCTCGAGATCGCGAGACAGCAAATGGATGCAACCGGACGCATGAATTCAACGCGAGCTGAAGTGGAGTTGCACCGAGGACGGCTGAACAAACTCACGGAATTGCGGCAGGCCGGTCAAGCGTATCAACAGGAAGTTGATCGAGCCCGGGCCGATGTCGAAGTCGCTTTGGGGCGGCTGTTGTCAATCGAGGAAGATATTGCACTGAAGAAATTGGAGTACAAAAAGATCGCCGTTCAGTTAGATCGTCGCACGATCACCGCACCTGTTGCCGGAATCGTCACGACGCTAACGAAGAACGTGGGCGAGTACGTCTCGCCAGTTGACCCGGAGGTCGTGACGCTCGTACAGCTGAATCCCCTTCGCGCGACGTTTTTGATGAATCGCGACCAGTCGGCCAAAGTGCAAATTGGTATGCAAGTGACCGTCGCCTTTACCGATGCCGGCATGGCAGCGGCCGGAGTGGTAGAGCATATATCGGAGTTGACCGACGCTGAGAGCGGCACGGTGCCCGTACGAATTCGGATTGAGAATCGCGACGGAAAGTATCGCAGCGGTGAACGCTGCACCATGGATCTGAAATAGGAGCTTTGATTGTGAGTCTCCATTTTTCGATAGGCTAGGCCATACTCGAATGGAAAAAATCGTCCCGCGTCGCACGAAGTCAGCACCTCAACCGCTTCATCAGCGGTTGGAGCCGATTGATCGAGCGCCAACCGAGCTTTTTGCCAGCGCCGCATTCGATCCGTACGAAGCTCGCGATGCGAACGGTCTGTTGAACCTGCTGGCCGAAGTTCAAGCTGCCAAGGAGTTCGACACAGGTCTGCAGCATCTGAGTTCGCGGCTCGCGACGTGGAGTGGTGCCTGCCGCGTCGTCGTTGGGTTGTCAGACGCGACGGGCAGCGTCAAGGTTTCCGCGGTCTCCGACGCATCAAACGTCGATCGACGTTCCGAGTTGTTGCTCGCCTTCGAGGCGGCACTCGACGAAACCTTGGCTCAGCAAGAGATCGCAACTTGGACATCCGCTAGTTCCGAAAATGCTCCAATCTTTCAGCGTTTGACTCGACTTGCATCGACAGATGCCCTGATCGGTCTTCCACTACGAAATCTTGCTGGCGAGCCCGTCGGGGCCGTCCTGCTTTGTGGTGACCGCGATTGGCACTCGCAGCTGTTGCGATCGACGGCGTTAGAAATCTGTCAGAAGCCCATCGCCAATTGCCTTGATTTGCTACGTCGTACCCGCGGCGGGAGAATTGGGAAGCTACACGCGGCGTGGAGGAGACGAGTCCGGCAGATGCGTTCTCGATTGGCGATCGCATGCACGGTCCTTGCCGGATCGCTACTGTTGTTTCCGACTCCTTTCAAAGTCAAGTGTGACGTCACAGTAGAGCCTGTCATTCGACGGTACGTTGCCACTCCATTTGACGGAACCTTGCACAAGTCCTTCGTCGAACCTGGACAGATCGTCCAACAGGGAGAGGTTCTGGCCGTCATGGACGCGCGGGAGTTGCAACTCGAGTTGACTGGGCTGGAAGCAGAGCTTGGAGCATCGCAAAAGAAACGCGTGGCGGCACTGGCGACTCGCGAGGCGGCCACCGCGCAACTCGCGGCGCTCGAGGTTGCGCAACTCGAAACGAAGATCGAGGCCATCAATCATCGACTTCAACATCTGAGCATTCAATGTCCGATGGACGGAGTCGTCGTGAGCGGAGATCTGCGACGGACAGAGGGCGCACCGCTTCAGACGGGGCAAACACTTTTCGAGATCGCACCATTGGACCGCATGATCGCCGAAGTTGCTGTTCCGCAAGACGAAGTGGGACATGTCCGCAAGGGGATGACCGTCGATCTTCGTTTCGACGCGTTTCCCGGACAAAGCTGGTCGGGCGAGTTAATCAAAGTCCACCCGCGAGCTGAGCTGCTCGCACAGTCGACAGTTTTCATTGCCGAAGTGCTGCTGGATAACTCCGACAATCGACTAAGTCCTGGCATGAGTGGTCGGGCAAAGATCGAAACGGACAAACGATCGGTCGGCTGGATTTTGTTTCATCGTTCCGCGAACGCTTTGATGCAACGAATGGGATGGTAGCCACGGGGATCGATGCCCGCCAATGGCAAGTAACCAATGACTAACGATCAAGCAAGTGCGACGCCGGATTTGAGCCAAGTTGTTCTGCGGCTCCGTGACGACCTGTCCTTCGTGCCGCAAACCTCCGGTGGCCAGCGGTTGTACGTTGTCGAGGACCGACTAACAGGCAAGTGTTATCGGTTGGGTGCCGCCGAGTACGCCGTGGCATCTGCACTCGATGGTGTAAAAAGCCTCGCCGAAGTCGTCGCCACGATGCAGGCCGACGCCTCGGTCATCAGTGGCGAGTCGTGCGACAACGGGCGAGCCGCACTGCAGGTTTGCAAATGGCTCCTACAAACAGGTTTGGCTCGCATCATCGACAGACAAGGTGGCAGTCCAGTGGTACGCGCCGTGGCTCCACTCTGGTCACGTTTCAATCCCATCTTCATTCGTGTGCCGCTACTTGCACCCGATCGGTTCCTGGAACGGATGCTACCCTGGACCGCGTGGATCAATTCGAAGATGCTGGCCGCGGTGGCCGCATTGTTGGCATTCGTGGCTGCCGCGCATCTCATCACAGATTGGTCACGATTCACGACGTCGGCCGGTGAGATTTTTGCGATCGAGCAAGGGTTCTATTTGTTCGTATGTTGGGTCGTATTGAAAATCGCACACGAACTCGGACACGGTTTGGCCTGCAAGTACCATGGCGGTTATGTTCGAGAAGCGGGAATCGCATTTTTGCTGTTTGCGCCAATTCCTTACGTTGATGTAACCTCGTCGTGGCGACTTCGGTCGAAGTGGGCACGTATTCACATCGCGGCTGCCGGTATGTACGTCGAAGCGATCATTGGTTCGATCGCCGTGCTAATTTGGAGCCACACATCTGCCGGTATTTTTAACCAGCTGTGCGTCAATGTCATCGTCATGGCCACAGCGACAACGATGTTGTTCAACGCCAATCCGTTGATGCGATTCGACGGTTACTATATGCTTGCGGACTGGCTGGAGATTCCTAATCTTTACTCACGCGGACAAGATTATACGACGCGATTGTTTCGTCGTTGGGCATTGGGTGAAGAGGTCTCGGATGACGCAGTCCCGAGCAATTTGACGGGATCGCGAATCGTAAAGGCGTACGGAATTGTCGCCTGGTTCTGGCGAACCTCGGTTTGTGTATCCCTAATCTGCGCCGCCAGTGTTTTATTTCACGGAGCGGGAATCGTGTTGGCTGCGACCGCCGCAATCTCCTGGTTCCTCGCGCCCGGGGCTAGATTCGCGGCACGTTTGCTCCGACGAGAAAACTGGCCGCAACTACGGCGTCTGTGTCTTTTGACGGCGGGAGCCGCCGGGGCGACAACAGTGCTGCTCGTCTACACGCCGTCACCGCTACCAAGACGCTCTCCGGGGATCGTCGAGTACAAGCCGATCACCGTCGTACGCAGCGATAGTCCCGGCTTTGTGCGCGAAATCCTCGTCGCGCCCGGTGATTTTGTCCGGACCGGTGACGCCATTGCAAAGCTCGACAACGTGATGCTGCTCGACGAACTGCGATTGGTCGAATTGGCGATCAAAGAGTCTGATCTGAGAAGTCGGCTACGGCGACAACGGGGTGAGATGGCGGCTTATCAAGCTGAGCAGGACAAACTCGTTGCGCTCACTGCACAATATGAGGCGAAATCCAAGCAGGTCGACGGACTAGTTGTGCGAGCGCCTGCGACGGGGCAGGTCGTTGGTCGTACGTTGCCACTACTGCTTGACTCCTATTTGCGGGAAGGCGACGAACTGTGTCGGATTGGCAAAGAAGAGGAAAAAGAGATTCAGCTTTCCATCCACCAAGACGACCTTCAGGCGTTTCAAGCCAGGATTGGCGAACGTGTGGCTGTTCGCGGATCATCTGGTGTTTTGTATGCCGATTTGACATCAATCACCCCGCGAGCTACGGATCGCCCCACGCACCCTGCGCTTTGTTCAACGCACGGAGGGCCGCTGCCCGTACGCACAGACCACACTCAGAATTCTCCCGATGGAATTCGCTTGCTAGAACCAAGGTTTGTGGGACATGTCTCGCTCCCCATCGCCGAGAGCGAGACGTTTTGTGCTGGACAACTGTGTACGATCGCCATCCGCTCACGCCAAGACACGATCGGCCACGTCCTTGGTCGCAATATCCACGATTGGATTGCAAAAAAGTTGCGATAGCGTTGGGCCGCGTCAGTTATCGACGTATTTGCGTTCAAGGAGAGGCACGCCGCATCTGCCGTGCGCCTCAAAAAAACGGAAAATCAGACACTTCTCGGTGATCGCCTGTGCGTTTGAACTGGCATAGACACGAAAAAGCCTGATTGCCTTTATTTGGGTTTTCTGAGGACTCAAAACAAAGGAATTAGGCATGGATGCTAATAAGTATCCGCCAAGACTGTAAAGGAAACTTGCCACCGTCGAAAGGCTCCGTGCCCACGATGCGGCAAGCTCGGACGACGAGAGCGGATTCGAGTTCGGCGGATTCGCTCGCTCGCGTTCAGGCAGCCACTTTGGAGAGAGGTTCACTATGGCGAGTACGTCGCCAAGTGCGAGTGCTGCAAAACATTTCGCACTCACCCTGAGGATATCGAACCCAAAGCCAAGTACGACAACCAGATGCGGCAGGCCGTCATCGATCGCATCTTGATCGACAAACTCAACGCAACCGCCGTGCAACAAGCCTTACAGCGTGACTTCTTGCTGAAGTTGTCAACCGGCTTTGTCTACGACTGCTTGGAATATGCGATTCGGAAGGTTGACGGTGCCGACTTCCGAGACCAATTGCTCCGCGAGTTCTCCGGCACGCTTTGTGTCGACGAGATTCATCTGGGACACCGGGTAGTTCTGCTGGCCAGCGACCCGATCTCCGACAATCCGATCGCCATCGCGTTGGTCTCGTCGAATGACGCCGCACACATGCGAAGGTTTCTGCTGAACCTGAAAAGCCACGGGTTTTCGCCTGAAACGGTCATCTCCGACCGTTCGCCGTTGTACCCCAAAACCATCGCCGAAGTCTGGCCAGAAGCCAAGCATCAGCTGTGCGTGTTTCACGTGATCTCGGACATCACCGCTCTAGTGCTCGATGCGGCTCGCGAAGTCCGACGGGAACTCAAGCCCAAACGCATCAAGGAAGGCAAAGGCCGACCCAGCCAACGCACGCAAGCTCGAGTCCAGAAATTGAAAGAGCAGAAAGCTCAAGCCGACAAGCTCTTCCGCCGCCGCCATCTGATGGTAACCAAGAAGTCCAACCTCCAAGCCGACGATCGATCGATCGACGTTGAATGAGTTGCTCAGTCTTTTGCCAAAACTCGATACACTCCACTCGTTCGTCGACGATTTGCAGGAACTGTTTGCCGTCCGCCGCAGCCAGGATCAAGCCTGGAAAATCTGGCGACGCATGCAAGCTTATTTGAACAACGCACATCTCCGCAAAGCCCTGGAGGTTCTCAGCAAGGCGAACATGCTGAAGCTGCTGACCTATCTCGACCGCCCCGCGTCGATCCGCAGCACAGTTCGCACGAACAATCATGTCGAGCGTTGCAACCGAGTGCTTCGCTACCTGGAGAAGCTACGCTACAAATGGCGTCGCCGCCATACGAGAGTGCGTTACCAGGTTTGCATTGTTTTTGGAGGGGGCTTGTAGGCGTTGGAGCTGGCTTGGATGGTATGGTAGTGAGGCCAAAACTGGGTCAGGGGGGCTGTCGCTGAGGTAGTCGGCGCAGAGTTGTAGGATGGCTTCGCTGCAGTGGCGTTCCCAGAATTTCTCCGTGCCTTTGACGCGGCGGTTGATCTGCTTCACGGTCGATTCCACGTGAGCGCTGGTGAGTGGAAGCCCTTGGCGGCGGCAGTCGGGGTAGTGCATGTGAGCGGCATTGTTACGGAAGTAGGTCAACGCTCGATCGACGTGATGTCGCGGATTGGAAGTCACATCGGCAGGTGCGGGGCCATGCACATGCTGCAGGGTGGCGAGATGTTCGATGACTTCCGCCACGTCGCCCTGCCAGATGAGTTGGGCCCATTTCTGATACGTGGCTGCCCCGACTTCGATCGCCGCCGCGCTCCAGGCATACGACAACGCGTGCAGCAAGTCGGCGATCGGTGTCGCTTGAGGGAAGTGTGTCCGCCAGATGCGCCAGTTCGTTTTCGCGCCGTCGGCGACGAAGGCTTGTCGCGCGCCGGTATGCAACTTCAAACGGCGAGCTCGTTCTTCCAGCAGCCAGCCGAAGTCGCTCGCCGCGCGGCTGCTGGCGACCACATCGCGTTGTTCGATGCGCGGCGGTTCGTACTCCCGCAGGTCGCAGGCAGGCAGCCCGTCGCGCAGCAACGCCCTGGTTGCCTGTCGGCTGATCGCCACTCGCCGCGAAGTGATCGCGCCGCTGATACCGGCCACCGTCCATCATGTAGGCGCTGACATCAGCCGCCGACGCGTCAGCACAAGCAAGATCAACCGTTCGACGCGCGGGTAAGTCCAACACTTGCAGTTCTGCGACCGCCGCATCTCGCTCGGCCACGCGAGCCTCGCCCACCGTGTTCACCAGGCGGCGAATGCGTGTCGCCGTGACCTGCCGCTCAGCCAGTTGTTGCACCTCCTCCTCGGCCATCGCGTAGCTGCTGAGGTTGCTCCCCGCCCACACGATCTTCTCCATCAGCTTCGGGGTCACCGTGGCTCGCGCGGACAAGCCGATCGATCGCGCTACCGGGAAAAAAAGCCCGCCGACACGACGGGCAATGGTAAGCCGGCTCGAAGTATTCAATCTCGCCGCGTGTGCTTTCCAACTGACGGTGATGCAGCTCCGAATGCGTCGTCGATTGACCACAGTCCGGGCATGCTTGCGACGACGCTTCAGCCACCTCGTTGCTCCGCTCGACCAATCCTCCCTTGAGCAACTGGCGAGTCACTTCGTCACCAATTTCACAAGCGATCTCCTCCAACTCGATCAACGTCCCCGCCACCCGCAACCGCTTCTGCTCCCCTTCGGCCAACTGACGAACCACCCACGCAATCCTTGCTCTCAATTCGTTATCCATCGCTAAACCACCCATCCTCAAACAATCACGCTCCCCTGCGAACCAAATCACGATAGCACAGTCTCCAATATCTCCAATCTTCTCGCAAAGTGCGATATGCACTCCCATGACACTACCCCAAACCGAGTGAGATTGACGCGGGGCACTATTTGGCAGATACTCCCCTGAAATGTCTCGATATTTTGGTGATTACGCTGAGTCCGCATGTCCGTCGTCGAGAAACAAGATCTGAAAGCCTATTGCGTCGATACCGCACGTCGTGCGAAGGCGGCTTCGTCGGAATTGGCAATCATCAACGGTGCGGCTAAGAACAATTGGCTGAAAGAGTCGGCTCGCCGATTGCGAGAACGCGAGGCAGATCTGCTCACGGCGAACGAGCAAGATCTTCAGATGGCTCCCGAATACGGCTTAACGGAAGCACAAATTGATCGCCTTCGCCTGACACCGGAACGGATCATTTCCATCGCTGTGGGCCTAGAAGAGGTCGCCGCACTTCCCGATCCTATCGGCGAAGTGATCGAGTCGTCGGTTCGTCCGAATGGCCTCGAAGTCTCGAAAGTGCGAGTTCCGCTTGGTGTCGTCTTTTTCATTTACGAGTCGCGGCCCAATGTTACCGCAGACGCGGCCGCGATCTGCATCAAGAGCGGTAATGCGGTTATTTTGCGTGGCGGGAAAGAGGCCGCACACTCCAGCCGGGCGATCGTCAGCATCTTGAAAGAAGTCGCTGTTGAGTTTGGCCTACCTCGCGATGCCGTACAACTCGTCAGCACGACAGACCGTGCTGCCGTCGGTCACTTCCTTTCTTTAGCCGAACTGATTGACGTAGCCATTCCTCGTGGCGGTGAAGGGCTGATCAGACGCGTAAGCGAAGAAGCTACGATGCCCGTGATCAAGCACTTCGCGGGCAACTGCCACGTCTACGTCGATGCCGCTGCGGACATCGAAATGGCAGAATT
Organism: Planctomycetaceae bacterium; assembly: GCA_020638995.1. Lineage (GTDB taxonomy): Bacteria > Planctomycetota > Planctomycetia > Pirellulales > Pirellulaceae. The sequence goes on along the minus strand of JACKHM010000003.1, from coordinate 1,176,882 downwards.
GGTGACTGTGAATTCGAAGTGCCATCGGCTGGGAGTCTGCAACGCTTGCGAATCGTTGCTCGTCCATGCGGATGTTGCGGTCGAGTACTTGCCGCGGCTGGCAAAGGCATTGATCGCCAATGGCATCGAGATTCGGGGGGACGAGCAAACATGCGAGTTGGTGTCAGGAGCGATCGCAGCGAGCGACGAAGACTTTGCGACCGAATTTCTCGGCCCGATCATATCGGTCAAAATTGTTGGTTCCGTCGATGAAGCGATTGCTCACATTAACCAGTACGGCTCCCACCATACCGACGCCATCGTCACGGCCGACTTGACAACCGCCAGAAAGTTCGCTGCAAGCGTCGATAGCGCGGCGGTCATGATTAACGCCAGTACCCGATTTAACGACGGTGGCCAGTTCGGCCTGGGCGCAGAGATCGGCATCAGCACGGACAAGTTTCACGCACGTGGCCCCTGCGGTCTGAAAGAGCTGACAAGCTATAAGTACGTGGCTTATGGTAACGGTCACGTGAGAGAGTGAGTTGTAGATCCTTCGCAGCTGTCAACGGAGTGACGGATGCCAGATGAAGTCTTAAGTCAAGCCGAAGTCGAAAGCCTGCTGAGCGCCATGGACCCGGCGGCAGTTGCGGCCCCGGCTCCACTCGCCAGAACGGCACGTCAAGCGCCAACCTCAAGTCGCGCCAGGGAGAAAGTTACGCCCTATGACTTCAAACGTCCCGAACGCGTCGGCAAAGAGCAGATGCGGGCTCTACAATCGTTGCACGAAGGATTCGGCAGGAATTTCGGGGCGGCTTTATCCGCGTTGCTGAGAACGATCGTCGAAGTCAAATTGACCAGCGTCGACCAATTGACCTACAGCGAATTCGTATTCAGTCTCGAAAACCCAACCTGCTTCAATCTGCTTCGAGCGGAACCGCTCGAAGGTAATCTGATCCTGGACATCAACCCTTCGGTGCTCTACCCGATCATCGATCGTCTGCTCGGAGGCGGTAAACAGTCGGGGCCGTTGGCGCGACGTCCTTTAACCGAAATTGAACTACGTCTGGTATCGAGGATCACTGCTTTATTCATGATCGAGTTGCGGCGTGCCTGGGAGAACGTCCTAGAACTTGAAATCAGTGTCGAACGCGTCGAAAGTAATCCACAGCTTGTCCAAATCGTTCCGCCAAACGAGGTTGTCGTCCTCGTTAGCTTCGAGCTAACACTCGGCGACACCCGTGGCATGATGAATCTATGTATCCCGTTCAATTCGATCGAACGGTTTAGCAGTAAACTTACAGCAAACAGTTGGGTCGGCTATTCTCGAGCCGGCGCAAACAGTGGCACCATTGAGACCATCAGCAGTCGCTTGGACGGATCACGTGTGGAGGTTGTCGTTACACTTGCCGAAAGTTCAATTCGCACCGCGGATTTGATCGGGCTTCGCGTGGGCGACATCATCACGACAGATCACGACTGTCACCAGTCGCTAGACGTCGCCGTCGAAGGAATTACGAAATTCAAGGCAAAGCCCGGAGCATACAAAGGGCATAAGGCAATCGAAATTGCGGACAAGGTTGCCCCGCGTAGCGGTGGAAGTGGAGTGAGGTAGCCGCAGATTGAGTTTCAGAAGTCGCCAGCGTGGTCAGTCTGGCCTTCACCGCTCGACCTTAACATGACCTCGCATCGGAGCCAATCGCTGCCTGTGTCTTCGTTGGCAGCGGTGGTAAGGCTTCTTCCAAGATTCCCTTAGCCTGTGGAAACATCATAAAAGCCTCGACGATCATCCAGGCTTCGAGTGCCAGCGTTACACCGGCGATGAACAGCAACAGATAGCTTTCGTCCGCCCACCATCCGCCCATCTGAACGAACAATGCCCAAGCGGGCATGATCAGCATAAACACGGTCGGAATCGCGACGAACCAGATCGGCTTTCCGCGTCGCCACAGCCAAAATGTGATCACGAGGAACGCGAGCCCCCCCAGAAGTTGATTTGTGGCGCCAAACATCGGCCACAGAATCATTCCGCCCTTGCCGATTGTTGCCCAAGACCAGGGATCTCCCGGCTTCGGAAACAACGCCAAAAGAAAAGCCGTGCCCACGGCGAACAGCGTCGCGACGTGTGCGTTCTCCAGTGGTTTAAATACGGCTCCGCCAGGCGCGTGCTGCTGCAGCGCCCGACTCAACTCCTGCACCACATATCGCTGCAAGCGAGTGGCGGTATCAAGCGTCGTGCCAGCGAACGACGCTACGAGCACCCCCATAATCGCGAGCGCCATCCGATGGCTGATGCCAATGGCTTCGAGGAAATTCGCGGAACCGACAACGAAGGCACCGATCTTGGTTCCAAGTCCAGCATCCGCCGCTTTCCAGTCAGAGTAAATACTCTGCCACAATGTCGTTCCGGTTTGGCCACCAAAAGACGGATGATCCGGCCAACCAATCCCCACGCCGGCGGCAACGGCCAGGATTACGATCACCGCGAGAAAGCCTTCCATCAACATCGAGCCATAGCCTACGAACTGCGCATCCGACTCGCATTTCAGTTGCTTGCTGGATGTCCCGCTCGACACAAGGCAGTGAAAGCCGCTGATGGCACCACACGCGATCGTCACAAACAAGACTGGCCAGACCGGAGGTGCGTTGAGCGGCGCCCATTGAACCGCGGGCGCAACCATCTCGACGGGCTTGCCATTGGCACCTAAGAGACCAACCGCAAACAGACCGGCGACAACTAATCCTAGACTCGAAATCAGCTGCAGGCTGTTGATGTAGTCGCGCGGCTGAAGCAATAACCACACCGGCAGCACACTCGCGACATAGCAGTAGGCCAACAGAACGCCAGCCCAAACCCACACCGGCCAATCCTTCAAAGTGTCGTTTAGGCTGCGAATTGCTGAACCAACCATTCCCCCTTCCCAGGCCACGCCCGGACACTCTGCACCAAACCACACGGTTAGATACATGGCGAATAATGCGAGCGCCGAAGGCACGAGCAATCCATGCCCTTGCTTGTGCAACCACTTGCCAATCGCCACAGCGATTGGAATCTGCAAAAACACGGGCAAAATCGACTCGGGAAACATCTTGAACACGGAGGCAATCACTAGGCCGAAGATCGCCAAGACGATCCACAGCCCGAACAGCAGAATCGCTAAGAACAAAAATCGCACTCGCGGATTCAATACGCGGCCAGCGATGTCGCCCACCGTCTGCCCACGATTGCGAATGCTGACGACCAAAGAACCGAAATCATGTACCGCCCCGATAAAGATTGAGCCGAACAGAACCCAGCACAGCGCAGGCACCCAGCCCCACATGATGGCAATCGCAGGACCGACGATTGGCCCGGTTCCAGCGATGCTGGTAAAGTGATGGCCAAACACCACCATCCGCCCGGTCGGGACATAGTCAACATCATCTCGTAATTGCTCGCTAGGCACTTCGGCGGTGGCATCCAAAGCAAAGATTCTTTTGGCGAGCCAACGTCCGTACGTGTTGTACGCGATGATGAATCCGAAGAAGGATCCGACTGCGATCAGGAGTGTGGTCATGGGGCTTCGATCGTGAGTGGCAGGAGTTCTAGCAACCACGCCATCATAACAAGGCCTTGGCCATTTACACCATCCGGCGCTCGCCGTGGCTCACAAGATCGTGTTCGTCGCCAAGCCGCTAGCCTGGATCGTTCACCAACGGTAGGCCGGAACGAGCAAACGCTGCTAGTGCCGGAACTTCGGTCGCTGGTTCCTATTTCGAGTGTCGCCCCGAAAGAGACATCTTACTTAAAGCGTTTGCGCTGTTCCGGCAACGACCTGCGCGACCTTGTTGCGGCCTACGTGAATAATCCGGGTTAGCGGCTTGGGCGGTTAGCCTTTTTTTGCGTCGTGAGAAAACTTTTCCAGAATCTCGTTGGCGAGCGATCGGCGCCGGCGTCACAACTTGCTCCCACTTCAAGTCTGCGGCTGGGGCTCAGGCAGTTGAGGCAGAAGCGATCGCTCGGAGCAGTGTGACCGAGGTATCGCATCCGGGTAGTCGGCAGAGACAGTGATCCAACACGAACCAGTCGGTTCGAAGGAGCAGATGATGAGCAAGCCGCGGCGATTCTGGCAGTGGGATTCGTAAGGCTCCGGAATTTAGGGGGGGGGTAGACGGCGTAAAGTTAAATCGCACTAAAGCCGCAAACTTCGCATCGAATCGCCCGACGCACGCCTGGTCCTGGCCTCGGACCTAGTCAGTAGCCCTGTTGCTCCGCAACAGGAACTCGCACCCGATATATCGTCTTCATCACAAGAGGAGCAGTTGTCGACTTCAACGACGAGTGCCGAGGCGCCATCGGCAAAATATGATCTCAACGGCGATGGATCGGTCAGTCCGATCGACGTCTTGTTGCTAGTGAACCGTGCGAACGAAGCGCAGGAAAACTTGAACGCGTCTGTTGCAACCGTCATTGTGCTGGACGTGAACGGCGATGGGTAAGTGTCGATGCGAGACAACCGTCAATTGATCGGTTACGTCGAGCAAATGAATGACCTTCACCAGCAGTTCGATACCGTCGCGTTCGCAATGTCGGCGAGGCTTGGCGAAGCCGACAGTGTGGCGGAGTCTGTTCGTAGAAGTCGACTCGTTTGGCGTTCCCCAAGCTGGCACAAACTATAATCTCGATCCGACTCAGCCTGTCGATGATCCCGAACCGGGTGATATCCCCGATCCACCGACTGCCGGCTTAATAGATGCCTTGTGACCTGCGTATATCGATCTTCGAATCCTCGGGGCGGCACCGGCTTCGGGGATCGCCACTGCCGATAGGCCCAGCGAGGCCACTATTCCTTTTCCAATTCTCAGCACAGAGAGTGCGGCGAGAGATTTCGCAGGCGCGTGGCGTCAAGCGGTGTCCGAACCTTATTGGTGGACGATTAAAATCATTGGAGCATACGACATCTGGTACGATGGTCTAGATAACGATAGCGCAACGCTGGAAAACGACGAACGCGGCGTTCCTGGACTCAGTCTCTGGGGGAGTACCGACGCGGTATATATCTTCTATGAAGTTCTTCGTGATCTTGCAACGGAACGTCTCTGGGTAGAGACCGAGTATAACTGGTTCTTAGCAGAGTTAGTGATCCATGAAGTAGGTCATTTGCTATCGCCTAACCACGTTGGACCGCCTGGCTACGTCATGTGGGCCCCAAACAACGACGCGGAAGAAGTTTTCATGGCTGCTATTGGTCATACATTCGACTTAATCGAGATTATGAAGACCAGACGTGATGCGGAATACATTCGCCCCGGAACGACAATCTAGCACCTTCGCGCACTCACTTGGCCGACGGTTTCGGTTCACAATGCGCACCCTGCTGTTGGTTGCAATTCCGCTTATCGCGCTGCTCGCAGATTGGACTCGCCGCTCCCTAGAGCAGCGCAAGTTGGTCGCAGAGTTAAGTGGACCCCAAACGCTGGACCAGAAACCGGGTTCAATCAGGGGTAGAACTCTGATTGGATAGGAGAGCGGCAAGCGAGCCTCTCAACGGCATCGCGCCAGCCACCGAAGCGCGTCCCCGCTCAGAGTGCCGTTTGATTTTGCATTTTTTCGCGCAACTTTTGACACTTCTCGGTGATTGCCGGTATTGTTTTGCGTCAGGTGTCGATGGCAGGGTTGTTTTCGTTGTGATTCATCCAGTTTTGGAATTGCAGCAGGATGTGACGGATGATCGCACGGCGGCGACGCCATTTGTAGCGTAGCTTCTCCAGGTAGCGAAGCACTCGGTTGCAACGCTCGACATGATTGTTCGTGCGAACTGTGCTGCGGATCGACGCGGGGCGGTCGAGATAGGTCAGCAGCTTCAGCATGTTCGCCTTGCTGAGAACCTCCAGGGCTTTGCGGAGATGTGCGTTGTTCAAATAAGCTTGCATGCGTCGCCAGATTTTCCAGGCTTGATCCTGGCTGCGGCGGACGGCAAACAGTTCCTGCAAATCGTCGACGAACGAGTGGAGTGTATCGAGTTTTGGCAAAAGACTGAGCAACTCATTCAACGTCGATCGATCGATCGTCGGCTTGGAGGTTGGACTTCTTGGTTACCATCAGATGGCGGCGGCGGAAGAGCTTGTCGGCTTGAGCTTTCTGCTCTTTCAATTTCTGGACTCGAGCTTGCGTGCGTTGGCTGGGTCGGCCTTTGCCTTCCTTGATGCGTTTGGGCTTGAGTTCCCGTCGGACTTCGCGAGCCGCATCGAGCACTAGAGCGGTGATGTCCGAGATCACGTGAAACACGCACAGCTGATGCTTGGCTTCTGGCCAGACTTCGGCGATGGTTTTGGGGTACAACGGCGAACGGTCGGAGATGACCGTTTCAGGCGAAAACCCGTGGCTTTTCAGGTTCAGCAGAAACCTTCGCATGTGTGCGGCGTCATTCGACGAGACCAACGCGATGGCGATCGGATTGTCGGAGATCGGGTCGCTGGCCAGCAGAACTACCCGGTGTCCCAGATGAATCTCGTCGACACAAAGCGTGCCGGAGAACTCGCGGAGCAATTGGTCTCGGAAGTCGGCACCGTCAACCTTCCGAATCGCATATTCCAAGCAGTCGTAGACAAAGCCGGTTGACAACTTCAGCAAGAAGTCACGCTGTAAGGCTTGTTGCACGGCGGTTGCGTTGAGTTTGTCGATCAAGATGCGATCGATGACGGCCTGCCGCATCTGGTTGTCGTACTTGGCTTTGGGTTCGATATCCTCAGGGTGAGTGCGAAACATTTTGCAGCACTCGCACTTGGCGACGTACTCGCCATAGTGAACCTCTCTCCAAAGTGGCTGCCTGAACACGAGCGAGCGAATCCGCCGAACTCGAATCCGCTCTCGTCGTCCGAGCTTGCCGCATCGTGGGCACGGAGCCTTTCGACGGTGGCAAGTTTCCTTTACAGTCTTGGCGGATACTTATTAGCATCCATGCCTGATTCCTTTGTTTTGAGTCCTCAGAAAACCCAAATAAAGGCAATCAGGCTTTTTCGTGTCTATGCCAGTTCAAACGCACAGGCGATCACCGAGAAGTGTCAAGAGTTGCGCGAAAAAAATGCGAAATCAAACGGAACTCTGAGCGGGGACGCGCTTCGGTGGCTGGCGCGATGCCGTTGAGAGGCTCACTTGCCGCTCTCCTATCCAATCAGAGTTCTACCCCTGATTGAACCCGGTTTCTGGTCCAGCGTTCGGGGTCCACTTCAGATCACGACCGAATTAGCGGGGCCCGATGAGCATGGCCGGTGTGCCCGCGATCGGCGTTGCGGCTGGGTTTTCAGGCGGTTGGTCAAGCGAGATAAAGGCGAAAAGATCAGCAAGCTGGTCCGGCGAGAGCTGTTTTTCGAGACCTTCTGGCATCAAGGATAGCTTGCTAATCGCAATCTCTTCGACTTCGTCCCGCGGGACGATTTCGAGTTTGCCACCTTGAGTCTTCAACACGATTCTTTGCTCGTTATCTTCAGCAAGCAAGCCAGTCAGAATGCGACCGTCGGCGGTAATTACGGAGCGTGCTTGATAAGAAGCTCCGATCACCAAACTGGGATCAAATACATTCGAAAGCAGGTGTTCGAAGGAACCGCGACCGTTGCGAGTGATCTCGGGGCCAACGTCTTGCCCGGTCCCGTAGATTTTGTGGCACTGGCCGCAAACACGATTAAAAACTTCTCGCCCGCGGTAGGCGTCGCCGCGGACTTGGCTTAATTGATCGTGCATCTGCCGGATGACACCTTCGCGTTCGGGATTTCGCTCCGTTCGCACAGCCCCCCACTGGCTAGTAACCAACGCAACCAATTCTTTATCACTACTGGAGAGCAAGGCTCGTACCTGATTTACGTTCAAGACTGTCGTCGGCAATTTTTTGTCTGAGATTGCTTGAAGTAGCCTGCGACTCCAACTCGACCGCTGGGTCAATAGTTCGATGGCTTGCGGTTGAATGTCGGAAGGGAGCTTGTCGTAATACGCCAATACGGATTCGGCGACCTTGGGGCTGTCATAGCGACCAAGCGCACCGAGCAGCCTGGAACGAAGCAGATCGGGCTTCCCATTTGAAGCAAGCAAGGTACCCACGGAGTCTAAGAACTCGGAATCGCGAGCTGCAGAGAGCGCGTCGATGGCTGCAATACGGTCGTCAACATCTTCGAGATTGCTTCCGGCCAATTCTCGCGCCCGCTTCGCAGCCTGTGGTTCGCCCCACGAGGTCGCCAACATGAGTGTGTCTAGATAGAGAGGCGACTCGCGTCCCAAGGCAAGCACTTCCCGCAGCTTCGCGCCCAACTGACTACGGATCGCATCGCGTTGTTCGCCGGTGACTTCACCGCTCTGAACGCGCTCGCGTAGCGTCGCCAGACACTTTGCCGCGGTCTCTTCATCGACATCGATTACAAATTCGAGCAAAGCGACGACCGATTCGACATCCTCGGCGACGCTGGAAGACAGGCACAATAATAAGAGTGTTAACGCGAGGAGAAATCTCATCACTTACTTCTTATTTGCCAAGATCACTTCCGTGACTCGAGGCATGATCTTCTTGAGGTTTGGCGCGGCTTGTAAGTCTTGCTTTTTGACAAGCGCCAAAAAGTCTTTCGAGCGATCGCCGAGCGAAGGGTACAGGTTCTGCCACACCACGTGCGGTATCAGTTCATCATCACCGCTGTTAGCCAGGACCTCTACCCAAATCGGCAAGGGATCAAGTCCTTCTAACTTTCCGGCGGCGATGGCCACTTGCAACAACACATCGGCTGATTCGTCCGAACTCATCTTCGCAATCTTATCGCGGAGTGCATCGTCGACCGCTGCAAAGTTTCCAGCGGCTCGCACTCCCCACGCTCGCAAGGTCGCATCGGAAGAATCAAGCATCTGGTGATGGAAGTCCGCAGCGACATTTCCTTGCCCAACGAGTGACCAAATCGCATGCAGGCGAGTCTTTCGAGAAACACCTTGATCTAGCGCTAAGGCTTTCAATTTACGGTTTGTTTCTGCGTCGGCTCGCTCACAAAGAACCCGTTGAGCCATGTTGCGATAAAAGAGATTTGGGCTATGCAGCCGAGCAATCAACTCGTCCCCCGATTCCGCCGCAAGATTAAACGATTTGGCTCGCGCCGTATCTTTGTAGCGAATACGATACAGCCGACCGTGACCTCGATCGACCTTATCCGGGAACGCGCGAGCGTCTTGATAGCAGTGAAATCGATCATACCAATCCAACACGTAGAGCGACCCGTCTGGCCCGGTCTTCTGCGACACCGGCATAAACCAAACGTCGTTGGCCGTCAAAAAGTCGGGTGCGGCTTTGCCGCGATATGTTGAACCGCTCCGAGTAATTTCGTCGACATTGATGCAACCGCCATGAATATTTCCCATGTAGAGTCGATCGCGAAATTCCTCAGGGTAGGCATCGCTATCGAAGTACTCGATTCCACAGTACGCGGCCAGTTGGTGTTTGTAATCGACGATGGACTCAATCTTCCATGTAAAGGGAGGATACGGCCCACCTTGCCGATGGTAGTAGCCGGATTCAGTTATGTGCCACAAATGGTCGATCACGCACGCACTTATGAAGGCGCTGCCCTCCGGGTCCCATGCAATGCCCCAGGGATTGCTCGTCCCTTCGGCGAAGAGCTCGAACTCGCGCGTTCGAGGGTTGATTCGAAACATCGCGCAAGTAAATGGAAAATCCTTGCCGTTCTGTTTAACGTGGCTGTGATTGAAAACGCCGTTCAGTCCGTACAAGTACCCATCGGGTCCCCAATTCAAGGAGTTCGGCAACTCGTGCGTATCTGCTCGGCCAAATCCAGTGACGACGACCTCTTGTTTGTCGGCTTTGTCATCGCCATCGGTATCTTGCAGAAACAGTATGTCCGGCGCGTTGGCCACCCACACTCCACCATATCCAACCGCGATTCCAGAAGGAATATTCAATCCTTCTGCGAAAACCGTGACCTTGTCAGCCGTCCCATCACCGTTGGTGTCCTCTAGGATTTTGATGCGATCTCGTCCCGGTCCCGCTTCGAAGCGAGGGTACTCAAAGCTCTCGGTAATCCAAATTCGACCGCGTTCATCGAACGTCATCGCGACGGGGTTCTGGATTTCCGGCTCGCTGGCTACCAGTTCGACGGTAAAACCTTCCGGCACAGTCATCTTGGCGATCGCGTCTTGTGGGGAAAGTGCCGGTCCCGGCGGCTTGTCTTGTCGTCGCGGGACGAACGGCTCTTGTGCCTGGGCGAAATTACAGAATCCCAGCGTTAGCGCAAGTATTCCAAAGTAAGAAAAACGCATGGCTTTGTGCCTTTACCTAGTTTCAACAACCGTTAGTTGTGCCGACCTGGAACTATATGAAAGCATCGATTATGCGTCGCATAGCAGGCAGTCGCAAGGTTAAGAAGACGTTTGAAACGCTCATTTTTTCCCGTCAGATTACAAAAAGGAGTCGCATCTCGCCAATGGCGATGTGGTGAGAGAATCAAGGGCAATTGTTCCTCGACAGCTGACACCGAGGTTGGCATAATGTGGCTTGGCTCGTGAATCACCAAAGAAAGCCCTCCCCCGCCCACCTACTCACCAAAGTGAGGTCGTCATGTTCCGTTTCTTCTCCTTTTGGTTGTTGGCATTGATGCTCGGCACGTTCGTCGGATGTGGTGGGAGTGGCGAAAGTGAGGCACCTGCGGTAGCAGAGAACGACGGAGCCACCGAAAGCTCTGATGCAGCACCCACATCAGAAGCTGGGAGTTCGAACGCCTCCGAAGACATGGCCATGAACAACCCTGAGGCAATGGACGGCGGAATGGATTCCGGTAGCGCAGGTGCTGAAGCACTGGCCGGCGATCCGGCAATGGACCCGTCGACCTATGAAGGTGCCGCTTATGCAGGTGCGACGGACACCGCGATGCCAGACGAAACGGCCATGCCAGAAGCAGCCTATGCGGGTGGCGAAGCTGCCGGATATGACTCGGCAACAATGAACGAAGCCGATTACGCCGCTGAGATGTCAGCGGCGGTGGCGACAGAAGCTTCGGTCGATGCAACGACAGAAGGCGCTAATGCGGGCGCCGAGTACGCTGGCGCCGAGTATCCAGGTGGTGCTTCTGGCGGAGTCGCCGAAAAGCTTCCGGAAGGTTTTGAAGGAAAGGCTCAACTCGCGTTTCGTCAGGGCAAAGATCGTGATGCCCTCCAATATTTGTATGCTTATGCACTGACAACCGAAGCTGGTGCCGAGAGCGTTCTGCCAACCATCCGATGGGTCGGTGGTTTGCGCGAACCAAAGTTGGCGGTTCGTTGGGGCGCAGGTTTCGTGGTGACAGCGCCGCGAAATTTCAATGGCGACCCCAAACCTGTTGGTTCAAAGCAGAATATCCCAACACGGGGCGGTGCAGGTGGCGGTGGTGCAGGCGGAGATGGGGGCTACGTGGGTGGCGGCGGCGAAGGTGACTACGGCGGCGGAGGAGGTGGTGGTGCAAGCAATTCGCTCCTTTCCAAGGGCGCCGGAGAGCTGGGAGAGAAACTGGCTGCGGCCTACACAGAACGACTAATGCGAGGTGATTTTGGTGAAGTTTTGAAAAAGGCGATGGAAGGCGGAAGTCGCGGGAATCGTGGCGGTGGAGGTGCCGCCGAATACGGTGGCGAGTACGGCACCGGGGATGCGGCAGGCTATACAGGCACTGCTGGCCCAAGTGGTGGCGGCGGTGGTGGTGGTGCTTCCGCCGCTGCAACCGAAGTTTCATCCATAATGACCGGCTTGTCCATGCTCGGCATAGGCACACAAAAGGAATTAATTGATCGCGCCCGGGCTGATGGGATCGACGTCGTCGTGATTATTGATGTTAAGTTGCGAGTCAATACTAGCAATGGCTTGGTTACCAACGAGTCGACTCTATCGCTTCTCGACGCAAAGACTCAAAAGAAGATTCACACGACCAAAAAGTTCAACAACATTACAATCCAGATGGCGCGCGACGAAGGCAAAGAAGACGGTGTCGACAAAGAAATGGAGGCACTCTTTGTAGCGATCGACACGAACTTTGCTATGACGGACCTCCCGGCGGCTTTAACTCCTGATGTAGCCGCCAAGCGTGTGGCTTCCTTGGTTGCCGAGAAACGCGAGAACCCGTTGCCTGTCCTGGCCGAAGCCCGGATGTATCATCAAAAGGGAATGCTTGACGAAAGCACTCTGTTCGCGACCTACGAGGAGGTACTTGGCGTCGATTTCGGGAGACTACTGGCCACCGGTGAGGAAGAGGACAAGAAACGCGCTCTCGCGCGGTGGTTACCAGCAGAGTAAAACTCGCACCGCCGAATGCTGAAATCGACCACAGCTAACTGCGAGTCAGTTCGTGGAAGCGTTTGCTAAGCTCGCGCGTAATCACGCCGGGCTTACCGTCTCCGATGGGTCGACTGTCCACCTTGACGACGGGGATCACTTCCGCCGCACTCCCCGTGAGGAAGCATTCGTCAGCAATATAGACATCGTGCTTGGTAAGAGCTGTCTCGCGCACGACAAGCCCATCATTCTTGGCCAGTTCGATGACGGCGTCTCGGGTAATGCCTTGCAGAATGCCTGCCTCGACTGGCGGTGTGAGTAAATCGCCTCGCGATACGAGGAAGATGTTGTCGCCGGTGCATTCGGCGATTTCACCCTTGTGATTAAGCATCAGCGCCTCAACACATCCGGCCTGCAGACCTTCGATTTTGGCCAGGATATTGTTTAAGTAGTTCAGCGACTTGACGCGAGGGCTCAGCGCGGCCGGATGGTTCCGAATGGTGCTGACGGATACGATTTCCAGGCCGTTCTCGTAGTACTCTTTCGGATAGAGGGTGATCGAGTCGGCGATGATAATCACCTGTGGGTCGCTCGTACGGTTCGGATCCAAGCCGAGCGACCCTGCTCCGCGCGTCACAATTAGCCGGACGTATCCATCTTTGATGCCATTGGTCGCTACCGTGTCGTTAACCGCCTTGGCTAGATCCGCCTTCGCCATGGGGATCTTCAGCCAAATCGCCTTCGCCGACTCGTACAGACGGTCGAGATGCTCGTCGAGACGAAACACTTTGCCGTCGTAGCTGCGCAGGCCTTCGAAGACACCGTCGCCGTAAAGCAGTCCGTGGTCGTACACGCTGATTTTCGCGTCTTCTTTATCGAACAGCGTGCCGTTGATGTAGACTTTCAGAGACATTGATTTCGCCAATTAGAAAGATGGTCGTGAGCGGGAGCATCCCGAGTTAAAAGAGAGCAGGAGCGGTCTGACTGTCTAGTTTATCTATCCAGTCTTTTCGACTCTCCACTCTAGGCCGCCTGAACGCAACCTTCCGCCAGGCGAACAATTCGGTCTGCCTGCGAAGCGATTGCCGCGTCGTGCGTCACCATGACTATAGTGAGGTTCTGATCGGCATTCAAGGTTCGCAAAATCTCCATAATTTCTTCGCCCGTTCGACTGTCCAGATTGCCGGTGGGTTCGTCGGCCAGCAACACTTGGGGCTCGGCGATTAGCGCTCTGGCAATCGCTGCTCGTTGCATCTCGCCGCCGGAAAGCTCTCGCGGCTTGTGCTTCAGGCGATGCGACAGGCCGACGAGTTCCAGCAGGTGTTCAGCACGTTCACGATATCGCCGACGGTTCCTCCAATAGCGAAACGCGCCATCCGCGATCATATTCGGGATCAAGACATTCTCTAAAGCGCTCAGTTCAGGCAGCAGATGGTAGAACTGAAAGATCATTCCAAAGTACTGGTTCCTCAGCAGATCGCGTGACGATGTCGGCAAGTTATCGATGCGGCGACCTTCGAAACTGATCTCTCCACTGTCGGGTGCATCAAGCGTGCCTAGAAGATGCAAGAGCGTACTTTTTCCCGATCCACTTTGTCCCACGATGGAAACAAATTCGCCGGCAGCAATTTCAAAGTCGACTCCCAACAAAACGGGAACCACGTGCTTTCCCTTGCGGTAGCTCTTCTCCACGGCGTGGGCCGCAAGCAACGATCTCGACTCGCGGACTGACGGCGATTCCTCAGCAACCGCAGAAACATTTGCGTGCGGACCTCGAATCGGCCGTTTAGCCGCTGCTTTGCGAGTCGCCAGACCGTAGAAACTGTCCATCGCAACATCTCCTTCAAAGTACGCATCACGGTAGAGCAAAAGGGTCTCGTCTACTCGTATCGCAACGCAGCCACAGGATGTAGCCGTGCCGCCCTGATTGCCGGCAGAACACTCGCGAGTACGGCGATCAACACCGATCCAACCATCACACCCACCACCATTGCCGGTTGGATGCTGGTGGGTATCTCTTGAAAGTAATAGACCGTGGGATCGAAGACTTCACGGCCCGTGAACCACTCCAGTCCCTTTGCGATGTTGTTAATGTAGATCACGAACAACAAGCCTAGGACAAGCCCTACCCCCGAGCCAACCGCACCCAATGAGATACCGTAACTCAGGAAGATACTCATGACACCACCGCTGGGCGCACCCAGAGCCTTCAGGATTCCAATGTCGCGAGTCTTTTCGACAACGATCATGAAGAAGGTTGCCAGAATTCCGAATCCGGCCACCGCAATGATCAGAAATAACAAAATGTTCAGAATCGTTGTTTCCATATGAACAGCGGCCAGCAGCGGTCCCTGCAAATCTCGCCATGTTTCGATGTGGTATGGATACTGTTCCGGTGGGAAAGCTGCTCGCAGTTTGTTACGGACGGCATTCAAATCGGCGCCAGGTCGCAACTTCATTTGTATCGAAGTCACGTAAGTCGTATTCGTTAGTGGATCAAACATTCCTCGCAGACTTTGGAGCTTTTCGATCGGCATGAATGCAAAAGTAGCGTCGTACTCACTCATTTTGCTTTCGTAGAGATCCACAACCGTTAGTGAACAGCTAACAGGCTTTGGGGAACTCCCGGCGTTGGGAAAGTACACTTGCACGTCATCACCTGGCCGACACAGATAGTAATCGCGGACTTCTCCGTCTGCGTCACGACCGCGCACGGTGCATGTCGCGATACCCAGAATCATACCCGTATTCTGTTCATTCGCCGGATCGAAAACGTCTCCTGAGTCATCGCTTTCTCCGCTACCGCTGTAAGGATCGGAAGGCACTGTTGCATAGGGATCGGCGGGCGGTTTATCGGTGGACTGTGAACCCTGCTGACTCGCGACTGGCTCCAACTCGCGACGTTGCTGCAACAGCGCTTTCTCGTACATCGCCTGCGCCCGTCGATGCTCCCAACCTGAAGGCGGAAAGTCCTTGCGATTTGGTGCATAGCCGCCTTCGCGAAGCAGGAAGCTCAGTCGCTGCTGATTTTCCGGATGCAGCAGGTACTGCGAGAAGTCACTCACTTCCGCATAAGTTGCCTTGTCCACTCCGATCAAATTAATTTGTCGCGTGTGAAAGTCGCCACGAAAGGGAATTCGCAGCAGGGCTGGCACATGAATCACAGGTGTCATTCCGGCGATATCGTCACCACAGATCTTGCGAATCTGTTCCATATGCCACTGGGGATCGGCAAACCCGTCCAGGTTATGGCTTTCCAAGACGATGTCCGAAAGGATTCCATGCAGACGGGTGTGCATTTCCTTTGAAAAGCCCGCCATCACACTATTCACCACAATCAGAGTCGCGACTCCGAGAGTAACGCTAATAATCGAAGCCAGGGCAATATAACGAGTGCGGAGATACCGCCACGAGAGAAGCAGTTTGTACATCGCCAATCCTTTGGCTGATATTAGTTTTCAGTTTCAAGTGTTCAACATTATTCAGTGCCTGTTTCTAACTACACTGATACTCCGAACATGGAACCGTCACTCTGGTCTCAACAGAGGGAACAAAATCACATCCCTGATCGTTTGTGAGTTGGTCAACAGCATAACGAGGCGGTCGATACCGACACCAAGTCCTCCAGCGGGTGGCATGCCGTGACGCAAGGCACGAATAAAATCGTGGTCCATCTTAGCCATCGAGTCTTCTTCGGAGAGACCTGCTAGTTGCGTCTTGAATAGTTCTTCCTGAAGATCGGGATCGTTCAATTCCGTGTAAGCGTTCGCGATTTCCATGCCTTCTATGAACAACTCGAAACGCTCGGCGACCGAGGGATCGCTATTCTTACGCTTCGTTAGGGGACAAATACTGGCTGGGTAGTCGATCACGAAGATCGGGCCCTTCAAGCTGTCCTCAACCTTCTCTTCGAAGACGAAGTTCTTCACCACATCTGCGTGTTTGCCAGCCGGATCGAAGCCGAGTGACTTTGCCAAGTCGGCGACAGCAGCTTCACTGGCCGGATCGACACCTGTGTGTTCCGCGAACAATTCGTCATAGGTTTTTCGCGTGAAGGGAGGCGTAAAGTCAATCGTCGAGTCCCCCCAAGGCAGTTGATAGCTGCTTCCAAGGGCATCGATCGCGTTGACGATCATCTTCTCGGTCAAGTCCATCATGCTGCGGTAGTCACCGTAGGCCTGATAGACTTCGATCATCGTGAACTCAGGATTGTGACGCGGACTAATGCCTTCATTGCGATAAACGCGACCAAGTTCGTAAACACGCTCCATTCCGCCAACGAGCAGTCGCTTGAGATGCAACTCCAGCGCAATTCGCATGTACAGATCCAAGTCGAGCGTGTTGTGATGCGTGGTAAATGGACGAGCCGCCGCTCCGCCCGCGATCGAGTGCAAGGTGGGCCCTTCAATCTCACAGAACCCTTCGCCATTCAAAGTCTGACGCACCGAGTGGACGATTTTGGTACGCCGCAAGAAGCGGTCGCGCACTCCCTCTGAGTATGCCAGATCGAGGTAGCGTCGCCGCTGTCGCAGTTCGACGTCCGTGATCCCGTGATGTTTTTCCGGCGGCGGAGCGATCGCCTTTCCGAGGAAGTGCAAGCCTTCGACAAAGATGGTGAGTTCCCCGGTTTTGGTTCTACGCAGTTCGCCGTCCACGCCTATGAAGTCACCCAAATCGAAGCAACCAGAGAGTTCCCAGTTTTCGTCACCGACTTGATTCTTACCAATAAACAGCTGGATCGTTCCGGTCCAATCTTGGATATTGACAAATCGCAGCTTGCCAGCATCTCGCGACAACATGATACGCCCTGCCGCGCGAACCCTCGGGCCTGTCATGTCTCCCTTGCCCTGGTCCGCCAGCCACTTTCGATAATCAAAATCTTCCGCGGGTTCCTGCAACTCCAGCTCTGTGCCATCCTCCAGCCGCAACTTCACTTGGCCAGAAAGCTTGCGGATGTCTCCAATGAGACTCCTTTCATCGAATCGGCCTCCCCACGGGTCATGCCCCAACTCTTGTATTCGTTCGAGTTTCTTCCGGCGAGCCGCTTCCAGCGCGTCGACGACATCGTCAGCAGTAGGTGTGGGAGCTTCGTTCATTCAGAAAGCCAAGATAAGTTGCAGGCTATGCACAGGAATTATGGAAAGTTACAGAGACGCAGCATTTTAGTTAAACCTGGAGATGGGTCAATGTTAGAGTTTTTCTCGGTGAACACCGTGCGAGGACGCCATCCGCCTCGATATCACGACTGCCGCGTCCTGCTTGCGATGTGATGAGATTGTCCGCCTGACGCCGTCCATAGTGGTCGTATACACTCCAACAACTTAACTGCGACAAGTACACATCGCCTCGAATGTCCAAATACAACGATTTCCGGTAGAATCGCGGACCAAAAGTGAGCGATGCATTGTCGGTTACCCAACAGGAGTTGTTTCGTGGCTGATGCGTTAATCCTGCCGATCGGTCTCGTCACGGCCGGGTTGGTCGCTGCGCGACTTGGCGTTCTGACAATCGCCGCTTGGCAGCAAGCCGCCTACCGTCGCGAGCAAGATCAGTTGACTCTCGAAGTGATGCGTGAGCGAATCGCGGAAGCGAAGAAGCGACGCAACGAAAACTCGCTCGCTTGGAACGGCTATCGAAAGTTCGTTGTCCACCGCAAGGTTGTCGAGGCCGAAGGCGTTTGTTCATTCTACTTAGTCGCGCACGATCACAAGTCGCTTCCCGTATATAAACCAGGGCAATATCTCACATTTCGGCTTAGTATCCCTGGCCGTGATAAACCGGTCATCCGCTGCTACTCGCTGTCCGACTGCCCACGGTCCGATCACTATCGAGTTTCGATCAAGCGAGTCGGCTCGCCCCCCGACGCTCCCTCCGCACCGCCCGGACTTGTCTCGAACTATTTTCACGAACAGGTTACGGAAGGGGACATCCTTGATGTTCAAGCGCCGCGAGGCCATTTCTTTCTTGAAACCGAACACGAGCGGCCAGCTGTGTTGATCGCAGGCGGCGTCGGTGTCACACCACTGTTGAGCATGGTGAACAGCATCGTCGCGGCACGATCGCAACGCGAGGTATTCTTCTTCTACGGAGTCAGGAACGGCAGGGAACATGCTTTTAGAGAAGTACTCAACCGAGTTGTTGCACAGCATCCCAACATCCGGCTTGTAGTCGCTTACAGCAGACCGAACCAAGAAGATGAAAAGCAAGAGGGCCGAGACTACCATCATGTCGGGCGAGTTGATGTGCAGCTGATAAAGAGTTATTTGCAGGCGACAAACTATCAGTTTTACCTTTGTGGGCCGCCAACGATGATGGAAACTTTGAATAAACAGCTCACACGTTGGGGCGTCGCGGAGCAGGATATTCATTCTGAAGCGTTTGGGCCGGCGACGGTCAGCAAGGCGTTCACGCCGCCGCAAGCGGTTGCCGGCGGCGTCTCGGATCAGGCTTCGACTACGACGATCACGTTTGCTAAGTCTGGGAAGACCTGTGTATGGAAAAACGCTGCCGGAAACCTACTTGATCTCGCCGAAGCCAACGGAGTGCGCATCGACTCCGGTTGCCGTGCCGGAAACTGTGGCACTTGTGTTGTCGCGGTAAAGTCCGGTCAAATTCAATACGTGACCGAGCATGGCGCAGAGTTAGAAGAGGGAACATGCCTGACGTGTATCGCCGCGCCGCAAGGCAACGTAGTTCTTGATGCCTAATCTCACTCGACTAGAATCGACGCAGTTCGCATAATCATCAATTCGCTTGGGGTTACCCTTTCGACTTTGCACCGAGGAGTTCGTCCCATGATTCCGAAATTTCCCCACTGGGTTTCACGCTCACAATCCAAGCCGCACGTTATGCTTGCGGTCGCACTCGTGGGGCTCGCATTTCAAAGTGAGGCTGCGGCACAGCAGGCAGTTGCACCTGAAAAAGTATTCGGTCGCCAAGCCTGTCAGGTGTGCCACGCCTCGGAAGCAGCTGCTTGGGAGCAGTCTTCGCATAACAAGAAGGCTTGGAGTTTACTTGATCATCCGAAGGCGGCAGGTTTTGCTAAAGCGATGGGGGTGACGGATATAAAAGGTGACTCACTGTGCACACAGTGTCACGGAACACAACAAAAGAAAGCCGGTAAGCTGGTCGTGTTCGAGGGGAATTCGTGCGAGTCCTGTCACGGTGGAGCGGGCGGAGCTGGTGGGTGGTTGTTCAAGCACTTTGATTTCGGAACGGGGCGGCGACCGACCAATAGCAGCAAGATCGACGAGTTCTTGGCCGATCGGGCCAAGGAGACACCAGAACATCGCGCCGCTCGCGACGCGTCTGTCAAAGCCACAGGCATGAATCGCTCCGCGGACGCATTCGAACTGGCAAGTAACTGCCTTCAATGTCACCTCGTGCCGAACGAAAAGTTAGTCGAAGCCGGGCATCCGATGAGTACTCGGTTTGAGTTTGTGGAATGGGCCCAGGGAGAGGTGCGTCACAACTTTCTGCTCAACGCCAAGGTAAACGCCGAGGTCCCAACGAATTGGTCCGATCGAAACCCTGGCGGCACGGTCGAAGGCCGCAAACGGTTGATGTTCGTGGCTGGGCAATTGGCCGACCTTGAAGTCAGCCTTCGAAGCCGGGCGAAAGCAACGGAGACAAAACGCGGTTCTTTAGGCGACGAAGCGAACGATCGAATTCTTGATCTGAAAGAGGAGCTGGCTGATCACAATCTCGATGCCTTAAAACCAGTGTTGGCTGCGGTCGAAGCAGTCGACAAGAATTCATTAAAGGAAGTAACGGCAGGAGACATGTCGACGTATACAAAAGCCGCCGACGCAGTCGCCGCAGCAGCAAAGCGTTTCGTTGCAGCGCATCTCGATGGCGGTGGATTGCCGGATTCGATCGACATTCCTGGCAAAGCAAAGGGAAATGTGTTTAAACCTTAGTTCAATTGAGTCATACATAGGTAAGGCTCCGAAGTATTCGGAGCCGCAGACAGCCTCAGATTGTCATCAGAAAGGATTTCTCACTTGCGACCAGGATTTCGACGTCTGGCCTTCTTTGGATTGTTCGCCTCCATTGGCCTGATAATGCCCGCCCTCACGGCATGGCAAGCGGTCGCTGTGGCTCAGGAACTCGTCGTGCCCGCCGAAGACGTCACCGCATCGACCTTCGACCCATCGCGCGTCGAAGGACATCTGAAATGTGTCGATTGCCATGTTCAAGAGATAAAGGCTTGGCAGGTTTCGAAACATGCGACGCGGGCCTTCGACCTGTTACGCACCGCTCCGACTTCGATCGAATACGCCGAAAAGCTCGGTATCCGAAGAACCGACATCGCGCGCAACTCACTCTGCACAACCTGCCATGCAACACAGCAACGCGATGAATACGGACGTTTTAACATCATTAGCAGCGTTTCATGTGAATCATGCCATAACGCTGCCGGGGGTGAAGATGGATGGCTCAACCCACACGCAGTTTACGGACCGAGAGGCACGAGCCGGGAGTCCGAGTCGCCGGAACATTACGCACGCCGCAATAATAGTTGTGAACAGGCTGGGCAGATTCGTTCGGCAAATGCCTACGAGTTGGTAAAACGCTGCTTCGAATGCCACGTGGTGGGGAACGAGTCGCTGGCGGAAGCCGGTCATGATCACGGTGATGGATTTGAGTTCCTCACGAAATCGCTTGGTGAAGTCCGCCATAACTTTTTCCTCGACCGACATGTAAACGCCGAAGTCTCAACTCTTTGGACCGACTCATTACATCACGGCACAGGGCGGAATGTGGCGGGGCGAAAGCGGGTGCTGTTCGTGCTGGGCCAGTTGGTCGATCTGGAGGTCAGTTTGAGGAATTTGGCCACTGCAACGGACGAGAACGATTTTTCAGACCTGATGATTGAACGAATCGAGGACGCCTGGGGACTGTTAGCCGAAGATTTGCTTGAAGAACTCGATGAACTAGAGATTCCCGAAGTCGAACAAGCGACGAAGGCGGTTGAACCAGTCCTCGAGAAGCTCGACGACGACGGTTTTGATGTCGGCGACAAGCGGCTCTATTTGGACGCTGCGGCTATCGTCAGTAAGGCCGCGCGCAAGTTTTCCGGTAGAAACGGCAACGAGCTCCAGGAGCTAGACGACTTGGATCTTGTTCCGGAAGGCCCCTTCGATGGCGTTGTTCAGCCTTAGAATCGAATTACGATGGATGTGTAGGATGATTCAGTCGTCGCAGCAGCTCTGCTCTTTTGCTCGTGCCACAGGCGACTTCCGGCTACGATCGAAGAACGCTCGTCCATCCGTTTTTTCCTCGTCAATCGAACAAAATGCCAACCTTTGAATCGATCCAGCGACCCGAACGATGGGCAGTTCCCTTCTCCCCCGAGATGACGGATGCGGACGTCGATCGTTTACTGTCCATCGAGCCTTTTTCCTCGCTCGATCCCACGCGATTTCGTGGAAAGGTGACCCTGCGAGGCATTTTGAAGAACGACACACGACTTGTGCGATGTCAGCCAGGGGATATCGTCGTGCGGCAAGGTGACTGGGGGAATTCAGCATTTCTGGTCATTAGCGGGAATGTGCGCGTCGAGCTCGGGTCGGCAGCCAGCTTGCCGAGCGAGATCCTTGGGCGACAGCGGATTCGACGCAAGGGGCTATTTGAAATCATCGCCCAGCTTTGGAACAACCCTACCGAGCCGGAGGTGCGCGATGTCGCTTCCTATCGACACGATCCACGGATTGGAACTCGCGGTACCGGTGAACAAACGCGAATTTACTTGCAAGATGTCTCGTCCGTCCTCAACAAGTACAACACCGCCAACATTGAAGCTGGCCAATTTTTCGGCGAGAGCGCCGCTCTAGGACGCACGCCGCGACAAGCGACCGTGTTTGCCGAACGGTCCACCCAATTGCTTGAAATCCGTTGGCAAGGGCTGCGGGATTTAATGCGCCGCGATGATGGCCTTCAAAAGCATATCGACATGGTGTTCCGCGAGCGAGCGCTCAAATGGTTTTTGCTTAATACGCCGATCTTCTCCCATCTTGGCTCTGACGACATTAATCAACTGGTTGCCGAAGCTAGTTTCGAGACCTATGGTCAGTACGATTGGGCGGGTAGTTTCAAACGACTGGCCCGTGAGGGCATCGATACCGAGCTGCGACACGAGCCGCTGATTGCTGAAGAAGGCAACCATCCTAACGGCGTCGTAATTGTAAGGAGTGGCTTGGCCCGTCTCAGTCGTCGGCACGAACACGGGCACCGCACGATCGGCTATCTTACGCCGGGGCAGATCTACGGGCTGGATGAGATTATTGATGGTTGGCTTGGCAAGTCTCCAAAACCTTTGAAGAGTTCGCTGCGCGCAATCGGCATCGCCAACGTCGTGACGATCCCCACGCGATTGATCGAAAGCTTGCTGCTAGAACGGGCAGACCGCCGCAGGTTGACTCGCCAAACGTCTTCGACCACCGACGCGCTTGCAAATCGTCCAAAGATCGATACAACGCGAATCAATTCGGATTTTGTTGAGTTCCTGGTGGAAAGCCGGTATGTCAATGGTACAGCAACGATGTTGATCGACATGGATCGGTGTACGCGTTGTGACGATTGTGTCCGCGCCTGTGCCTCGACTCACGACAACAATCCCCGATTTTTGCGCCGTGGTCCGATTCAGAACAACATCATGGTCGCACACGCGTGCATGCACTGCGAAGACCCGGTATGCATGATCGAATGCCCGACCGGTGCTATTCATCGAGAGATGGAGGGCGGCCAAGTGGTGATCAACGACCAGACTTGCATTGGTTGCAGCGCCTGCGCAAACAATTGCCTTTATGACGCGATTCGCATGGTCGAAGTACGTCATCATGATGGCGACTTCATTCGTGACGATCAAAAGCATGCTCCCATCGTAAAGGCCACTAAATGCGATCTCTGTTCCGATCAACTCGGGGGACCGGCCTGCCAACGCGCGTGTCCGCATGATGCTCTAGTACGAATGGATATGCGTGACATACAGCAACTAACCGACTGGTACACTCGATAGCTCAAACACACAACCAACCAGCCGGAATGAATACGCTCGCCGCCCGCCGAACTCGCAACTTGGGAATCACCATCGTTGCTGCGCTACTTATCCTCTGGCTGAGCGATGTCATGACGACCGCACTGCGAGATGTTTCTCGGCTCAGCGGTTGGGGGTTGTTGGCGATGGTCGCGTTTCTTGCCGCGTACAACGTACGCAAGAAGTTGGCCTTCTTGCCACTCGGCAGTTCTTCGAGCTGGCTACAGCTACATGTCTATGTGGGTTTGCTGACGGCGGTTGTGTTCGGGATTCACATCAGCTGGAAGATGCCCAGCGGCCTGGTCGAAATGATTCTGGCTGCACTCTATTTGTATGTTTTCGCCAGCGGCCTGGTCGGTTTGTTCCTGACGCGGTCACTTCCCAAGCGTTTAACGACGCGCGGCGATGAAATTCTGTTCGAGCGAATTCCCGTATATCGAAAACGCATTCAGGCGGAAGTCGAAGCGATCGTGTTCTCGGGACTCGACGACTCGGAGTCAACTGCGATTGCACAGTTTTACGCGGACCGACTTCGTCCGTTTTTCACACAACCTCGCAATTTGTGGCAACATCTCGTGCAATCGAATCGTGCTCGTTTCGGTTTGCTGAACGAAATGCGAGCCTATGGGCGGTACTTGGATAACTCCGAGCGAGAGATGATGTCACGGATTGCGACTTGTGTCGAAAGAAAGGACGATCTGGATTATCAGTTCTCGTTGCAGGCAACGCTTAAGTATTGGCTGTTTGTGCATGTGCCGCTGTCGTATGGATTGTTGGTCTTCGCGGTGGTCCATCTACTACTTGTCTCAGCATTTTCGGGAGGTGCCTCATGAGCGACGGTCCTTCCCATGCATCAAGCTTTGACGAGAATGACTACGCCCGACCGAATCAACCGTGGCAGTGCGGCTGGGCCGCGGCCGGGCACGCCTGCCCGCTAGGGCCGACAAAATGGGGGCTTTGCCGTTCGGCTTACGAATGTTCGCCTTACAAAAAGGCCGACACCTGGCTTTGTGCCCGAACGAAGGCTCGCGGCGGAACATGTGACGAAGGACCGCTGCCCGACGGCACATGCTGCAAGCAAATTCAGAAATGCCAGCCAACACGTAGCGTACTATCAAAACGCGGCGTCTGCTCGCTGACGGTTTTCACGGCGGCGATTGCGCTGGCGATGATCATTCTTGGCGTGCCCAATCGACAGCTCCTAGTTTCCCCAGGCGAGTTGACTTCTCAACACAGCCAAGTCGTTGATCGCTGTGAGGATTGTCACGCAGCTGTCGCGGGCGGGGCTGAGAAGTGGATCCACAACGCAGTCAGCACTCAGGCGGCCCAACAACAGAGCGATCTCTGTCTTCGGTGTCACGTCGAGCTAGGAGCCCAGGCGAAACATCCGCACGGGCAGACGCCGGAACTGCTTGCGGAGTTAACGCGGCAACGGCTCGACGATCCGCGGTCGCCCTTGAATCTCGCGAACAGTGAGCTCGTTGTCGCCAAATCGATTTGGCGCCCCCCGGGCAGCGATCACGCGGGCTTGGCTTGTGCAACATGCCATCGTGAACATCGCGGCAAACAAGCCCACTTGGCGGAATTAACGAATCAACAATGTCAAGTATGTCATGTCGACGCATTCCGCAGCTTCAGCAGCGGGCACCCTGAGTTCGCGGAATATCCGTATGAACGGCGAACGCGGTTGTACTTTGACCATCTATCTCATTTCGGCGAGCACTTTGCGACGACCAGCGCAAGCGGCGATCGTAAATGCAGCGACTGTCATCAACCCGACTCGGCGGGCAGATATATGTTGGTCAACGAATTTGAGACGACGTGTGCGGAGTGTCACTCACAGCAGATCCAAGACGACACAACGCTGGGCCTCCCGGCGATCTCGATCCCCGGACTCGACGTCGACGCTTTGGTGAAAAACGGTCGCACGGTTGGACAATGGCCAAGCGATTACCCCTTGCATGTCGAAGCGGCAGGTACTGTCTCGCCGCTCCAACGTCTTTTACTGCGATCGTATGACGAATACGGCGAGATTGAACAAGCATTGTCCGAAGTTGATCTACGTGACTTGCGGGAAGTCGACTCCGCGCAGCTTCAGGCTGCCGAATCGCTGGTATGGCTATTAAAGGAGTCGCTGTATGACATCATCGAAATGGGGCACCCTGAGTTGTTCCGGCGTCTGAACGCGGTTCTCGGACCGGAGGTGAACGAGGAACAGATAGCGATGCTCGCCAATTCCTATCCGTTGCACATGACGATTACGATGCAAGAACGGTGGCTTCCGAATTTGCGAGCAGAAGTGCAGGCGAGAAGATCGGGAACGTCATTGCCCGTTCCTGAAGAGATCGCAGTGACAGATCCTGTTATCGCGATCCAGCAGGAACGCCTGGCGGACAAGCTGCTTGCCAGCGGTTGGTATTTGCATGGTTCAAGTCTTTCGCTTCGCTATCGAGCGATCGGACACGAAGATCCGTTCCTTAAAGTATTGTTGGATATCGGTGCGAGTGGAGTTGTATCGCGCCGCGATACGTCCCCCACGCACGCAACGCTGCGTGATCTATTTAAGCAGGTCGCCAGTCCTTTTTCGGCCGGACGCTGTACCAAGTGCCACAGTGTTGAAAGTAATCCGATTACAGGAACTCATGTGAACTGGCGTCCCTACCGTCGGCCTTTAAGCGAGCACCGCTTCACCGGATTCAGCCACACCCCGCATGTTACACTGCTGCGAGAAGAAGCATGCTCGAAATGCCATCCTTTCAGTGAGCAACAACGTGATGCCAATTCGGTATTCCGCCCCGAGTTCATTTCGAGTGAGTGGCAACCCGCGATGGATGCACACCGCTTTACCAGCGACTTTGAAGCGATTTCAAAGGCTAATTGTGCGAAGTGCCATAGCCACGACTCCGGGCGTGATACGTGCCTTACATGCCATAACTATCACGTACGTTAAGGGTCGTATGTTGCAGCGTTCAGAACACATGAAGGACTACTTTCCGTCAAGCGTCTCTTGCTTCGCTGATTCACATTCGTTGTTGACCTGCAACTCGAACACGCCGGCCGCGTGAAGATCACTCAGCAGAACCTGGCGTTGTTCATTTGTAAGGTTGCGGAGCGGAGCTCGCACGGGGCCGTTTTCAATGCCCAATTCGGTCAGTAGGATTTTGCAAGCCGAAAGGAAGCAGTGACGGGCCATGATTGCAACGATCTCAACGGATTTGGCTTGAAGCTTGCGAGCTGCCTCATGATTGCCTTTGGCAAACTCCGCAAGCATTCGGCGATAGAGCGGCGCGGCAAAGTTGTAGGTGCTGCCCACGGCTCCACAGGCACCAAGTGCGACGGCTGCGAGCAGTTGTTGATCCGAGCCAAACAGGACTTCAAATTCACCGTTGCTCATTTGCACACACTGCTGCATTTGCATGAGATCGATATTCGAGTACTTCAACCCCACGAGGTTGGGAATGCGAGGCTTGGCTTTTTCAAGGAATTCGGCCATCGGTAACGCGACATTCGTAAGCGGCGGGATCTCGTAGAAGTAAAAGGGCAAGTCGCCAGCGGCTGCAGCTACGGGCGTTAAGAAGTCGATAAGCTCCTCAACTCGTGCGGGCTTGAAGTAACAGGGCGACGAGGCTGCGATCGAATCCGCTCCGATTTGTTGAGCGTGTGCGGCGAGCGAAATTGCGTCGGGCAAGCTGTTATGTCCAACTTGGACAATGACTTCTAGCTCGGTTCCCCCGGCAACATCGATCCACCGCTTCGCCGACTTCATGCGTTCTTCTGTCGATAGTGATTGCCCTTCGCCGGTTGAACCCGCGACAAACACTCCATCCACGGTAGTGTCAATCAACAGCTGAGCTTGCCGTTCGACGGCATCCAGGTTGAGGGAACCATCCGTGTGAAAAGGGGTCGTCGGGGGAGCAATCAAGCGGAAACGGGGCTCAGTCATGGTCTTGCCGTCACGGAGATGGGGGTCGCTGAAACGTCTTCGAATACAGATACGTTGATCTTGCGCCACGAATACGGACAAAGCAAGGAGCAACTTCAAATTGGCAAAAGGTTCCGATGGCGGGTACCTTACCGGTGTCGTCAGCTTGGACGATCAGTCGTGGCTCGCTAATATGAACGAGCGGGGTACTCACATCTTTGTCTCATTTTCAATCGAGCTACTATGCAGAAGCATGTCGACGTAGATGGCGTCCAACTTGCGCTGAGCAAGCCGAACGACAATACCGCCAAGTGGATTGGCCAACGCGAGATACTCCAGCAACTGCAAGCCTGCTGGATTGTGGTGGACGATGCCGACTTGCCGCTTTCTCCTCGACTGGTCGGCGCACCCGGTATTGGTAAGACGGCTTTAGCAATGGCAGCCGCCCAGCAACGCCAGCAAGAGTTGTACATCTATCAATGTACGGCCGACACGCGTCCAGAAGACCTCCTTGTCACGCCCGTTCTCGCCCAGAATGGCAAGATCGCCTACCACGCATCTGCATTGGTCACGGCGATGATTCGAGGTGGCGTTTGCATTCTCGACGAAGGTAACCGTATGAACGAGAAGTCTTGGGCCAGCTTGGCTCCGCTACTCGATCAACGCCGCTACGTGGAATCGATCGTGGCGGGCATCACCATTTCAGCCCATCGCGACTTCCGTTGCGCGGTAACGATGAACCAGGATGAATCGACCTACGAGATACCGGACTACATCATGAGCCGTCTGCAGCCGACACTATCGGTCGGCTTTCCCAGCAAGCAGGATGAACTCGCGATCTTGCAATATCATCTTCCCTTTGTCGAATCCGAGATGCTGGCAATCACGGTCGAGTTTTTGCAACGATCCCATGACCTAAAACTCGACTTCTCGCCCCGTGATGGCATCAACCTGTTACGCTATGCCATGAAACGACTTAGCCAAGATCCATCACATCCGATTGCGAAAGACAAAGCGTGGCGAGAGGCCTTGGAGCAATGTCTCGGTGAAGATGCGTTAGACCTTGAGTCGCTGGCAGAACGTCGCACGAGAACGCTTGGCGGCGACGCGGTTCCGTTAGGACTGGGCGACTTTTTCTTTGCTGCCGACGACCCGTTGCATCCCGACCTCGAGGATGACGAGGATGATGATGAGTTGTTCTAGCCTGTCGTACTAAATCAAGCATGACGCACGAAGTCTTAAAGTTTGGCGACCGCATCACGGCCTTGCCGGTCATTCACGGCAGCGGTGACTTTGCTCTTGAAGTCCGTCACATGATGCTCGAACATCGCTTCACCTGCGTCGCCGTACCGCTACCCCCGTCGTTTCAAGAGGATGTCGAGGAAGCGATCGGCTTGCTGCCCACGCCAACAATCGTTTTACAGCGGGAGAGCGGCGGCTACCGATCCGAATGGACGCCGCACAATCCGAGCGATGACAGTGAATCGGACGGTGGATGCAGCTTTGTCCCGATCGACCCTTGTCAGGGCGTGATCATGGCGCTGCGTGTGGCGATGGGTGAACGCCTTCCCCGCGCTTACATCGATTTGGAGACGAATGCTTTTGTTCCGTACAGCGAACCGCTGCCCGATCCCTACGCGTTGAAGAAAGTCGCCGTCGAGCGTTTCGCGGCTGCGGTTCTTCCCACCCTGAGTCGCCCGACTTTGGAGCAACGGAAGGATCGCATTGCGTACATGGCGACAAGGCTCCGCAAGTTGGAGGCGCAGTACGACTCGATCCTGTTTGTGTGTTCCGTGCTCGATTGGCCTTGGATTCGCGAGGCTTATTTCGAGCAGCACACATGCGAGGCGACTGACGATTACGTGCCATCCACCGAGTCCTATGAAGTCGAAAACGACACGCTCGCGTTCATGCTCGGTGAATTGCCGTTCATCACGGGATTGTATGAAAAGGCAAGAGCGGACCTGGAAGACGACGAAAACTTGTCGATCGACGGTGTAAAGGAACTGCTATTATCGGCACGAGACCGCTATCGCGAGGAGTTTAAGCGGCGCGCCCGCAATATTACACCACAGATTCTCTCGCAGTGTATGAAGTACATCCGTAACCTATCGCTGATTGAACGACGCTTAACTCCAGACTTGTACACGTTGGTCATAGCGGCCAAACAGATTGCCGGCGACCAGTATGCCTTGCACGTTGCAGAAACGGCTCGCGACTATCCATATACGCACGCAACAGGGCTGCCATATCTGGACATGGGATTGAATCGAGTCAGGCTCCCTGACGGCGATTTACTGGACGCCGTCAGCCGCCTTCCCGGTCCACCGCTGGTTTGGCGCAGCTGCGAACTTCAACCTCGTCCAGACCGGGAAGAGGTTGATCGATGGAAAATGCGTTGGAATCCGCATTCACAATGCAGCTACCCACCTGAAGATAAGCTGATCGAGAATTTTCGGTCGCATCTCTTTGATCGCGCAAAGGAAGTAATGGGTGCCGACCTGGTCCACACCGAGAAATTTACGACGAGCATCAAGGATGGCATCGATATCCGAGATACTTTGCGTCATTGGTACGAAGGCGACATCTATGTGAAGGTATTGCCGCCCAGCCGCGGAAAGCTGGATTGTGCCGTGATGCTGTTCGATAGTCCGGCAGATCCCCGGGAGTATCCTTGGCGAACGACGTGGTTCGCAGAGCACGACGAGGAGTCGACGCTTGCCTTCTTTGCCACCGACTTTCAAAAAGAGCTTGTCGGGCCGGGCATCGGGCTCGGAAATTATGGCGGAGCGATGTTTTTGTATCCTCCGGTTCCAATCATCGACATTTGGATGGACCCGCGATTGGACTTTACCGAAACGATGGAGGAACGGGTACTCGCCGCGGCTTGCTTGCACAGCAATTGTCCGGATATCGCGCTGCTCAGCCCTGCGCCTCCTGGCGCCGGCTGGCGACGACTCGCCAAACGCTTCAAAAAGAAATGGGTACACATCCCGCTCGGGCAATTCAGCGAGTCGACGGTCCAGCAACTTCGCATGGTCCATGTATTGAACGGGAAGCATGTGCGAAGTTACGCAGCGGACTTCATTCGGCGAGCCTGACGTTGCGGGCAAGGCTTGAGGGTGTGTTGAGACGATGCGCTCTGGGTCATATACTGGTCGCTCGTTAACGCAGAAACTCAGCTCGACGGATGTAATCTCGCTACGGGAGTTCGCAATGGAATCGCACGTAAAGCTACGTAATCTGCTCGTCATGGCGGCCGCAGACGGAAGCTTGACAGAACGCGAGATTGCTTTTTTGAGCGATCGTCGCTATCGCTGGGATGTGCCCGAAGATGTGTTTGCGAACCTGATTCGTTATGCCATCTCGGACGGTGCCGAGTTGGAAATCCCCGACTCGCACGACGAACGCGTCGAAATGCTTCAGGATTTGCTACGTATGATGGCCGCGGATGGTGATCTTGCGGAAGTCGAGAAACAGTTGTTTGCTGCCGCCTCGGTCGCTATGAACATCTCAGATGACGAGCTAAAAGAGATCATCGATTCTGTCGTCTGAACGAGTTATGATGGGCGGACTATCAATCGTCACGCCAAAAACTCCGCGACAGGTGCACTCGACAACATGAGATTCGCAAACGCTTGCCTGGCCCAATTCGTCTGCATCCTCGCCGCCGTTCCAGTAACGCTGCTCGCCCAGATCGAGGACGATGAATTCCGTTCAGGCATCATTGGCCGCTACTCCGACCAAAGCGGGAATACCTTTGAATGGCGCGACACATCCGTCTCGATTCGAGGTAACAACTTCGCCCTGGATCGTCGACTGGACGGTAGTTCATTGCGAGCAACGTGGTCGGGTTATCTCATGTCTCAGGCTGTTGGCGACTACCGATTCCACGTCTTTGGGACGGGAAACATTCAGGTCAAACTCGATGGCCAAATTATTCTTCGCGCCGAACACAAAACGTCGCAATGGTCCGACTCACGCTCGCTGCAACTTCAATTCGATTTCCATCCGCTGGAAGTCGAGTACGATCAGCAGGACACCGGAAATGGCATGAGGCTGTTTTGGTC
This sequence comes from Planctomycetaceae bacterium, assembly GCA_020638995.1. Taxonomy (GTDB): domain Bacteria; phylum Planctomycetota; class Planctomycetia; order Pirellulales; family Pirellulaceae. The sequence goes on along the minus strand of JACKHM010000003.1, from coordinate 1,145,613 downwards.
AGGACCGCAATTTCAACTCGAGCCGATTGGTTCTCAGTATCTTTTCCACGATCCCGCACAGACTCCCGATGCAAGTTTCGAGCGGGGCGAATCGCTCGTCCGTGCCTTGCGGTGTGCCGCGTGTCACCAGATACCGAACGACTCGCGACGTTTGGAAGCCCCGTCCCTGGCTCACGTCGCGGAGAATCTGCATTTCGATTGGCTGGTGGACTGGCTCGCCGACTCGAAGGATCGACAAGAGGCAAGTCTGCGTCGGATGCCACACTTTTCATTCTCGAAGCCAGAGGCAACGGCTATCGCGGCCTACCTCTTTAGCGAATCCAAACAGGTAGAACGACGTGTTGTTACTAAAAAGAAGCCTGACTCATCAAAGGGACGGCAACTCTTGCTGACGACCGGTTGTCTGGCTTGCCATCAATTGGGAGACGTTGGGACTTCAGGCTTGTTTGGCGGCGGCGACCTTACAGCCATCGCGAAGAAGCGGCCACGAGAGTTCTTCGCACATTGGCTCACCGCACCGGGAGAGCTGAATGCGCAACATCGCATGCCGCTTTTTGCGTTGTCCCAGGAAGAAGTTCGAGACCTATCGACTCATTTGTCGACGTTAGGGAGCACGCCAAAGCAAAACAAAGCCCCCAAACTTGCTGCTGAGGAGATTGCGTTGGGGCAACGCTTGTTTGAGACGAACCAGTGCGCTTCGTGTCACAATACTTCCACAGCCGATCAACGCGAGCGTCCACGCCCGTTCGATGCGAACTACAGCTGGGACAATAGCTGCCTCGCCGAACCGAACTCCAAACGACCAGGCTACCGATTGACGCCTGAAGACCGCCATGCCGTTATCCAGTTCATCAGTGAATCGCACGTGGGCTCGAATGCCGAACCACCGGTCAACCCTCTTCACTTGATCGCCGAACACAATTGCTTGGCGTGTCACCGACGAGACGATTCGCTGGGCCTATCTCCCAACCTGCCAGCCGTTGCCGAAGCCCACCCCGAACTCGGTGAATTGCTGCCCGCCATGACGCCGCCGCCGCTAATCAGCGTTGGTGATAAATTGCACGATCAGGCGTTGAAAGATGCGATCCAGCGCAAGTCCGTCCACCGCGACTATCTGCACGTTCGGATGCCGAAGTTCAATCTCTCCGAAGATGAATTACGATCGATAGTCGACTATTTTGTGCAGTCCGATCGGCTGCCGCCACATCCAGATCGACAGTCGCCGCCCACGACCGATCCGCTTGTGCTGCACACCGTGGGTAGTCGTCTCGTGACGACGGACGGCTTTGGATGTACAAGTTGTCACCAACTCGGCAGCGTCGAACCTGCCAAAGCCCAACTCAACGCTCGCGGCCCAAAGCTGACGCTACTTGCACAGCGAATCCGTCGCGAGTGGTTCGAGCGTTTTGTACGTAATCCGCTTCGAGTAATCCCGCGAATGGAGATGCCCTCGGTTCAAGTTGCTGTCAGTGGCATCTTGGATGATGATCTCGATCTGCAACTGGCAGCGGTCTGGGATGTCTTAAACACGGCTGACTTCGAGCCACCGCTGCCCGATCCAGTGCGAACCGTTCGGCATTCTGGATTACCAGAACGCGAAGAGCGGTCTATTGTAATCACCGATGTGGTTCGCAACGGTAAGCAGACTTACTTGAAACCGCTCTTGATTGGGTTGCCGAATCGAACGAGCTTTTTGTTCGATCTCGAGACGGCGAAGCTGGTGAGATGGTCGGTTGGCGATGTCGCCCAGGAGCGAACTGAGGGCAAGTCATGGTATTGGACAACTGCGGGAACGCCGGTATTCACAACCGGTCTTGCGGGATCAGAACTGTCGATCATCGAGGGAAAGGAAGAAGCCAAACCCACTGTCATCGGTCAGTTCGTTACCGAGTTTGACGAAGTATTCCACACGCTCCGTCGGGGCATCGGATTTCGCTATCGGCTGCAAATGGACAATCCGGCTCGAAGCCGAATCTCTGTCACTCAGACCTTTGACGTCGACTCGTTTAAGACCGGCGCAGTGACCCGAGGCATCAAAGTGGCAGGTCTGCCCGCATCTTCTACTCTGAAACTTCAACTTCTCGCGGAAGACGCTGCTGAATCCGCGACGGCCAACGGGCGTCAACTTTCTTCCCGTTTTGGCTCCCTTAAAGTGGATGCGGGAACAGCAATCTCATCAGATTTTAGCATCTCCCAATCTGCGAACGCCCAGGGCGAAGTGGCAATATCGATCACTTATCTGCCGCATGTACCGATTGACAACTTCCCATTGATCGCCCCAACGGTTCCGGTCCCACCCCCGCTGACGCTCGATGTTGTTCCCGGTTTCCAGGCAGTTCGCCTGCCGATCAGCAACGAGTTTATGCCCACCGCGATGGATTGGCGTCCGCGTGGTGATCTGGTGGTGGCATCGTTAAAGGGCCGTGTCTGGAATCTGCGCGATACAGACAGCGATGGGCTCGAAGACGAGGCGCGTGCAATCTCCGACGAACTCGCCGCCCCTTACGGACTAGCCGCCTATGACGACTACGTAGACGTCGTGAATAAGTACAGTCTGCTGAGAGTGTATCCCAATCGCATGGTGACGCTCGCTTCTGGCTGGGGACATACGACTGACTATCACGACTGGGTCGTAGGATTGCCGCGCGATAGTGCCGGCAACTACTACGTCGCTTTGCCATGTCAGCAAGACAAAAGATCGGTGGCTGCCGCGAAATATAAGGGCTCGGTCTTGCGATTGACACCTCGCCCGATTACCGCGGAGGATTCAAGAGCGTTCACTATCGAAGAGCTGACAGCAGGACACCGTTTTCCGATGGGAATCGCGCGAAACCGAGCCGGCGAAATGTTTGTCACCGACAATCAAGGCAACTACAACCCTTTCAACGAGCTTAACCACATCGTTACAGGCAAGCGATTCGGCTTCATCAACGCTCTTGATCGAAGACCGGAGTTCAAGCCACCGCTGACTCCGCCTGCAATTAACATCCCACACCCTTGGACTCGTAGCGTCAACGGCATCTGCTTCCTTGAATCTCGCGACGCATCTCAGGCAAAGTTCGGACCGTTCGAAGGCCATTTGATCGGGTGCGAGTACGACACACGACGATTGATTCGGATGAGTGTGGAGAAAGTCGGAGACACTTATCAAGGAGCGGCCTACCCATTTAGTTACGACTCGCCACGCAGCGGTCCGCCGCTCCTGGGGCCGCTGGTTTGTGCCGTCTCGCCGCAAGGAGATCTCTATGTTGGAGGTATTCGTGACAGCGGGTGGGGGGGAGCAAATAACGTCGGTGAGATCGTTCGACTACGAGCGCGGTTCGACCAGCTGCCCTGTGGCATCGCAGAAGTGAAAGCGACCGCTAGCGGGTTCAGCATCGATTTTACACAGCCCGTCGATCGTGGTAAGGCATCAGAAGTTGCTCACTATTCGGTGTCTTCGTACACACGGATTTCAACACCGGCCTATGGCGGAGAAGATCAGGATCGAAGGCAGGAGCGACTGACAGACGTTGTTGTTTCCGAAGACGCACGACGAGTCGAAATCACACTACCAGAGCTCCGCGAAGGCTACGTCTACGAACTGCACCTGAAGAATCTCGCGTTCGGGAGCGGCGAGTTCTTCCCTGCCGAAGCGCACTACACGCTACAGCGTGTTCCCGAGTAGGGACGCGGTGACGCTAGCGGAACAATAGGGCCCTTCGTCAATTAAGGAATGATCCTTATGTTCCTCCCGCCATGGAGCCGATAACCAAGACGACGCTAGTTCTCTAGCGAGCCGCCGGAACCTATTGCGCGACAAGGATAGTTGCAATGCTAGTCATCGTAAGCGACCTGCATCTGAACGATAAGACAACCGGCTCGTCGTTGGACCCTGGGGCATTTCAAGTTTTCGCTGAGCGATTACATGAAACCGCGGTTCGCGCTTCATGGCGGGCAGATGGAACCTACCGACCGATTGAACAGCTTGATCTGTTGTTGTTGGGTGATGTCTTGGATCTCTCAGGGACAACACGCTGGGCAGCAGAAAATGTTCGCCCGTGGAGCGACACCGCTTCGCCGGCGGTTGGGGAGGCCGTGGCCTCCATCGTCGACGACATACTTGCAGCAAACCGCGAAGCCTGCGAAGTATTCAGGGCCATCTCGACAGACGGCGCGATTCGCATTCCACCGGCAACCGAGAACGGTCACCCAGCCTACGATACGGAAGGCCTTCCGGTTGCGGTGCGAACTACTTACATGGTCGGCAACCACGACTGGATGTTGCACTTGGCTGGAACACGTTACGACACGATTCGTCAAAAAGTAACTCACCATCTAGGCTTGGCCAACATCTACAACGCGCCATTCCCGCACGATCCTTACGAATCGGACGAGCTGTTGGCGATGATGCGCAAGCACCGGGTGTTTGCACGGCATGGAGACATCTTTGATCCAATCAACTTCAGCGAAGACCGAGACAACGCTAGTTTGGGAGACGCAATCGTTATTGAGTTGCTGACGCGTTTTACCATCGAGATCGAGCGAAACCTTGGCGATGACATCCCGAACGCGGTACTGAACGGCCTGCGTGAGTTGGATCATATCCGCCCCGTCTTGCTAGCGCCCGTGTGGATCGAGGGCCTGCTCGAAAGGTCCAACATCAAGCCGGCACTTCGCAAAGAGATCAAGCGGACCTGGGATCGTCTCGCGGACGAGTTTCTGCAGCTGTCCCTGGTACAAGACCATGACTCGTGGAGCCCGTTCGATATCGTTGACGGACTGGAGCGCGCGTTGAAGTTCAGTAAGCGGCTTTCGCTGGGTTGGGCCGGCAAAGTCACCGGCTGGCTGCACAGCCTGCGCGGGTCTGAGGGTGGCTCGTACTTTCAGCACGCGCTGACAGAGCAGGATTTCCGCAATCGCCGCGCCCGCAACATCGTTTACGGGCACACGCACCATGCCGAGGCCGTTCCGCTAGACGCAAGTTACGCCGACGGTTATGTTTTGAATCAAATGTATTTCAATTCGGGAACATGGCGACGTGTTCTCGACCAGACTCGCTGGATGACCAGCGAGCACGAGTTTATTCCCACTGAATCGATGTCGATTCTCTCGTTCTTTTTTGGAGATGAACGTGGCGGTCGCCCGTTTGAAACCTGGACCGGAACGCTAGCAACCGTCGGCGATTCAGCGACCCATCGCGTCGATGCGGGCCGCAGACCTCATGCCTCAGAACAATCGCTTTCGGCATCAAGAATACCGGTTAGACCGCCGCACTTCCGACGTTCATCTGCTCCAACCCGATCGTCCTCCCGCGAGATCTACTGAAGCATATCGCCAGCGAATGCAGCAAGTGGGGCAAGTTCTTCGTGCGGCGGATGTGCGGGCCATCTATCTTGTCCACGGATCCTTCGTTGGAGCCGATGCGTCAGGGTTATTTCGCGAGATCGCTCGCGTTTCTTCAACTGCAGCAGAGCCATTGAGGCGTTTGCAAAAACAGTTACTCGATGCCCTGGCGAAGGATACCGGGAACTATACAGTCGAGTTCGCGAATGAGTTTGAGAGCGCGGTCGAGATTCCAGGCGAGCCGCATCTCCCGGTGCGGCTGTTCAACTGGTCAAGCGAGAATCACCACATCGGTCGAGCCGACGGCGCTGTACGCCTGATCGAGGCCTTGTTCGACGACGAGGCCGCCAAGTTGGGGCGCGTTCTCATTTGGTCGCACAGCCACGGCGGAAACGTACTCGCGCTGATGACGAATTTGTTGGGCGGGGACAGCGAAACTCGGGAGCAGTTTTTCCACGCCTGTCGTTCTTACTATCGGTGGCCCGGTTTCAATCGGGTTGATCTTGCAGACTGGACTCGCGTGCGCGATCTGCTTGAGACCGAGCCAAGTCGCGCGCGCGCGTCACTTCTTGATCTCGTCACTTTTGGAACACCCGTGCGATACGGATGGGACAGCAATGGCTACGGTCGCCTGTTGCACTTCATCCATCATCGTCCTGTCCCCGGAATCGATCCAACGGCATCTGCATTCCCGCGTGATGCCGAAGAGGTGTTCGCGGCGCGATACGGCGACTATGTCCAGCAATTTGGTATCGCAGGTACCAATTTCGCTCCTGGAGTCTGGGCTTGGAGGGCTGGCTTGGCCGACGTTCGCTTGGGCCGCCTGCTACAGCCTAGAATTCGTAAACGCAAGCTGTTCGAACGCCTAAAATCAGACACTCGTACCCACGACGAAGGTACAAATCTACTGGTCGACTATGGATTGCCGACTGGTCACATCGGCCAGCACATTGCCGGCCATGCTGTCTACACGCGCCAGGATTGGTTATTGTTTCATGCAGAGGAAGTAGCTCGTCGATTCTATGGTTTGAATGGGTAAGACATGACAGGCATCATCCAAATCACTACGACCGTCGCTGATCAAGCCGACGCTGAACGCATCGCCGCCGCGCTCGTTGCGAAAGAACTTGCGGCCTGCGTCCAAGTATCGGGTCCTATCGAGAGCACGTACCGATGGAAGGACCAGATCGAAACTTCTCAAGAATGGGTGTGTGCCATCAAGACGCGCGAGGAGTTATTCGACGAAGTCGAACAAGCGATTCGCGACTTGCACTCGTACGAAGAACCCGAAATCATGGCAGTTGCAATAACCTCGGCAAGCTCCGGCTATCGCGATTGGATACTGGCCTCCGTAAAAGCGTGAATCATTGCATCACAGAATACTAAGTTAAGTACAGCATGCCTTCGTTTCATATCGTTGTTCGAGCGCTACCGTTGGCCGAGGTGCCGCTCCGGCGTGTCGAGGCAGCGGGAGTGGGTCGAGAAACATTAGTGGTCCCGCCCGACCTTCAAGCGAGTCCCCTGTACGTCAGCTTTGAACAGGCGGCAAAAGTGCTTGAGGCGATGCCCCGGCTACACTTCGAGCCGGACGGTTCATTCGTTTGGGTATCGGGGACGCACGATGTTGAACCGTGGCAAGTCGATGGAAATCTTTACGACCGTGATGAAAGCTTGGTCGCCATCGACCTCAAAGGTACCTGTACTCGAGGACAACTCTCGCAGTTGCTTGACGTTTTCCGCAGCGAAGGACGCGAGTTGATGATTGAAATCGTCCGGGACGCTGTGTTCGTGCGCGAAACACACTTTATCGAGTCCTTTTAGGCATTGCGCTGCGAACCCCTTGCCTCTGGCGATGGGCTTTAGGCTCTCTATTTATCCGTATTCTTGGTCGATGTCGTGTTATCAGGACGTTTCGACTTCGACTGAGGCAGCGGTTTGAATAGCCAACCAACAAATTGCAATACTGCGATCGCAGCGACTACCGGCCCCAAGTACAGGATCATTCGCGGTCGCGCGGCCACCACCAAGCCGGCAGTGACAATTGCGACCATGAGCCACGGGGGAAATTTCTTGGCCAGTCCAACAACTTGGGGGAACGCCAACCAAATCGCTCCGAGCATAAGCCCGACGCGAATGCAGATACTCGCGAACATACTCCATTGGCTGTCATTCGCCCCTTTTAAGAATAGCAAACCCGTACCTGAGATCAGGAAGACGATGCCGAACAAACCCATGAGATGACGACGGATGTCCATAGCACCTAACGAGTTGCAGACTTGGTACGGAACTTGGGGCGATACGACCACACCCTTTAAATGGCTGGGCGGAACTGCGCTCACCGTCCAACTTGCTGATTCTAAGTCTAGTGCGAACGACGCTACATATCTATAATCTCTGATGGATTGGAGGGCTGATTGCCGACGTTGATTTCGGAACATCCCTCGTATCCTTGTTGCTGGTCCGTTTAAATCAAGGAGCGGCAATGACCTGCCTCGAAAATGACCTTCCGATTGTTTTGCGATCTAAATCCCCACCTCGTTTACCAGGCGACTGTGCTATGAGCTTATGGAAGAACTGCGAAGGTGCAACGCGACGTGACTGCCTTCGGCTCGGACTGGGAACATTGATCGGCGGGGGACTCGTCGACGCGCTCCGGCTTCGAGGCATCGCGGCCCAGACAAACGGTCGTGAAGCAAGCGCCAAGAGCTGCATTTTGATCTGGATGGACGGTGGGCCAACTCACTTTGAGACATTCGATCCCAAACCCGAGGCGCCTACCGAAATCCGCGGCGAGTTTGGCACGATTACGACGAAAGTTCCGGGCGTTCATTTTTCTGAACATATGACGAAGCTGGCCTCAAGCCTCGACAAGTTCGCGATGATTCGCTCCATTCGCCATAACCAAGGGAATCACGGAGCAGGCAATCACTACATGATGACCGGCTCGCCGCCACGGATACCGGTAGGCTGCGGGGCCTTTGTGAGCTTCCATCCAAGTATGGGCAGCGTTGTGGCTCACGAACTGGGTGGACGAAACGCTTTGCCCTCATATTTCTCGATGCCCCAAATGTCGCGGTCCGGGGGCCCAAATTTCCTGGGCGCACAATACGCTCCCTTTGTGGTCAGCGACGACCCGAACCGCGACAACTTTCGAGTTCGCGACGTCGCGGTCCCGAAAGACTTGCTAGGTGACCGGTTTGATCGGCGTACAGACCTGCGAACTCTCGTTGACCGCATGAAGCGCATCAATGACGAAGCCGCCGGCGATCCCGTAACCGCGCTCGACTCCTATTATCAGCAGGGTTACGATCTCGTGTTGTCGAAGAACGCTCAGGCGGCATTCGATGTCAGTCGCGAAGACGCGAAGGTCCGCGACGCATACGGGCGCAACTCGTTTGGGCAACGGTGCCTGCTCAGCCGACGACTCGTCGAAGCTGGTGTGCCGTTTGTAACAGTCTACGACGGTGGTTGGGATCATCACTCGGATTTATTTGGAGCGTGTCGCAAACGCTTGCCCGAGTGGGATGCGACGGTCGCAACACTGATCGGCGACCTGGAAGAACGCGGAATGCTCGAGTCGACGCTGGTTGTCGCACTCGGCGAGTTCGGTCGCACTCCAAAGATCTCGACCTTGTCCGGCCAAACGAAGCCTGGGCGCGACCATTGGGCCAATGCCATGTCAGTTCTTATGGCGGGCGGCGGCACGCCCGGCGGATCTGTAGTGGGCGCGACCGATCGCACCGGTCACTCGGCCATCGAAAACGTACTTTCCCCCGAGAACTTCGTCTCGACGATTTATACGAAGCTCGGTATCGATCCCGACAAAGTGCTCTACACACCGCAAGGTCGACCATCGCATCTAGTCAGCGACCCCACACCCATTCGCGAACTATGTTAAGTTCGACGACATGACACACTTGCCACATGCAACCTGCGAAGCGATCGGCTTAAGTCAAACCAAGCTGCAAACTGCGTTTGATCTGCTCGATGGCTGGACGCGCGAGGGTTCCGTGCCCGGCGGAGCGATTCTGGTCGGAAGGCACGGCAAGACGATCCCGGCACATTTCTCGGGAAAGCAGGGTCCGGAACCAAACGCCGAGCCAATTCGTGACGACGGAATGTTTCTGTTGGCATCGATCTCAAAGCCCGTCACGTACATGGGCGCAATGATTTTGGTGGAGAGAGGCCTGTTAGGGCTAACCGATCTTGTAACGACTTACATTCCTGAGTTTGCTGCCCACCATAAAGATGAAACACGCGTACACCACTTGTTCACCCACACGTCTGGTCTGCCGGACATGTTAGAGAACAACGAGGAACTGCGACGCAATCACGCTCCACTCTCCGAGTTTATTCGAGGCGCCATTCGTGACACGGTGCCTCTATTTCGGCCCGGCACAAGTCTTAGCTACCAAAGCATGGGTACGTTGATCGCGGCGGAGTTGGTCCAGCGAATATCGGGTCTGACAATTCACGAGTTTCTAAAGAGAGAGATATTCGCTCCACTTGGATTGCAATCCACTGGGCTCGGTTCGGCCGGGCTCGATCGCCAGAGGATTGTCCGGGTCGAAACGCCGGAGTATCAGGGTGATGGGGACTTTGGCTGGAACAGTCGGTATTGGCAAGAACTGGGATCGCCTTGGGGTGGGATGTTTAGTTCTCCGGCGGACTTCGCTGTGATCTGTCAGTTGCTGTTAAACGGCGGCGAGTACGAGGGTGTTCGAATCCTGTCGCCGGGAACGGTCAAGATGATGACGACAAACCGATTGAACGACTACGCAGAATTGCCCGAGCCGCTTCGTCGCACTCAGCCCTGGGGATTAGGGTGGCGCATGAATCACACCGGCGATCACGATAGCTGGGGCGACTGTTTGAATCAAAAAGTGTTTGGTCACACGGGCGCGACCGGAACAACCGTGTGGATGGACCGCGAACGAGGCGGTTTCTGTATCCTGCTGACAACGGCAATTCGCTCCAAAGCTCCGTGGCGGCTCGTGAGATTGTCGAACGTGATCGCTGCCGCATTTGAATAGCATTCGATTGCATTTTGCCGGGACAACTCAGCGGGTACAGTGACCAGTCAAGAAGACTCACGCCGATCCTTGCGAATTTGCCGACTCGTCTCTTCAAGGAATTCAAGTTCTTCGTCGGTCAGCGATTCACGTCCCTGTCGCGTGATTTTTGCAAGTATCTCGTCCATACGATCCGCAGAACTGTTGGTCGAGTCGGCACGGTCGTTTTTCGATGGCATCTTAATGACTTCCGGGGACGCGTCGTACGAGCGAGACGCCGAGTGCAAAGTTGGCAGGCTTGACTTGAGATGATTGACGACCGGCATTAACTGCCATCCTTGGTTCCAGTACACGAATCCGAATATTGCTCCGCCGATATGCGCAGCGTGTGCAACGCCGGTGAATTGATTCTCGCCGCTGAGTGCAAGCAGCACTGGATGCAAATCAAGGATGAAGTACAAGAGCACCAGCCAACGAATTTCGACGGGGAACAAAAAGTAGATATAGATTCTCTCGTAGGGATACAGAAGGGCGTAGAGTGCAACCACTCCCCATACAGCCCCCGATGCACCGATCGCCGGGATACCTTTATTCGTGTAAAGATCCAGTGCGATGTAGGAAAGGCTCGATGTCAGCAATGCCGCGAAGTAAAACGCGGTAAACTCGGCAGAACCGTATACGCGTTCCAAGCGTTTCCCAAACCAATAGAGAAACAGCATGTTGAATAACAGGTGCCAAACTCCCGTTCGATCGTGACAGAAGCCGGCCGTGATCAGTCGCCACAACTGCCCCTGCTTGATCTTTTCGCTGTCTAGTTCCCAGTACTCCTGCAAAATCGACACGCGAGGCATGTACCGGAACATGTTCTCGCGCAATTGCTCCTGAGCTCGCTCGCGCATCTCGCGAATTTTGCGTTCGCGACGGCTCTTCTCGCTCTCATTTTTATCGCTTTGTTTCGCGTGTTCGGCTCCCGTATCGCTCCCTTCCCCCTGGCTTCCATCCGGCTCGCTGTCCGTTGCCAAACGATCCTCATCACTCTCCGCTTCGTGTTTGGTATCGCTTTCAGCATCGGCGAGATCCCGTTCGTACTCCGAGTAGAGTTCTTCGTCATACTCGGTGTACATGTAAGGGTCAAAGTAGGGCAGTCTGCGCAGATCATCTTCTGTTGCGGGGCGTGTGATAATAATTTGCAACAAGAAGACCGCGATATTAATCGCGATCAGCTTCTTCCACACTTCCCAGTCTGCAAAGCCGCGACCGGATCGCGCCGGGCCGTAACGACGAGGCGACCAATCGTCCCGCATATAACCGCGATCATAGAAGGCCATGAGCGATCTCGAACTAGTATCTTCAGCACGAAGTCCACGCAAAGTTCTCGACGTGAACGAACGGGTAAGATCTTATCGAAACATCCAGCCTAATGCACGCGTCCTATGGCCGGAAAACGCGTGTACAACCGATCTTACGAGTACGACTATCCCTAATGGCGAGATTTGTTAAGGATCAAGTAAGCCGAACTTGCGGCAACCTTCCAAGACACCGCTCGTGGCAGTCGCGTTGGCCAGTACGAGGCGATCGCTCCAATCTTCGTTCTGATGAAACTCACGAACTCGCTTACAAAGTGACCGATCTGCATTGCCGACAACGATGGTCTTGTAGCCGGCGACAAACGCCGCAAGGTCGTTTCCGGAGTCTCCCGCATAAACAATTTCGTGATGCGCAAGATTCGCCTCCCGACTCCACCAGTTCAACGCATATGCCTTCGAGACACCGCGTGGCAAAAAGTCGACCAGACCATCTCCGTTGAATGGGTCAACGCTGTGAATGAGTGAGTAAGGTGCTGCCCATTCAACGAGTAGTTGCTCGATCTCTGCGCACAACTCGCCCAACTGCTCGGCCTTCGCATAGTAGCTGAGTTTGAACGGACCTTGTTTCTCAGCCTCTTGTACACGAAGCTGATCCACGACTTTCAATCGCGAATGTAAATCGGCCACCGTCATGCCGAGCGTAATCGTTGCGAGATGGTCGCTGTAACTATCGGACTTTATGAAGTCGTGACCGCTTTGCTGTTGCAGTATCGTTGTTCCCACATCGCAGATGATCCAATCAGGTGCGGGTAGTCGATGCTCATCGATGGCAGACTGCACCGAGGAGAAATGCCGACCGGTTACAAACACGATTCGAATATTGTTCGCGCTCAGTTGCTCGGCGAGGGTCACCAGGTCTGCGAAGTTGCTCGCCGAACCGTCGAGTGGAATCAGCGTGCCGTCTAAATCGGTTGCCAGGATTCGCATACCTGTCGAGGGGCCTCGTTTTGATTCTCTCATCCCACTAGAATATGGGAAATGACGTGATCGTTACAGTTTGTTAACTCGTCTTTTTGTTTTGCCCCCGCACCGCGAGTACCGTGCTTTTTTCTCTCCTACAATCGGATTGGCGATTGCTGACCCAGGAGAATCGAATGCACAAGCGGCCTAAGGAACACGGGAAAAACAACTTCGCTATATCTTCTGCTAATCATCCCACGGAGTGTGATGGCTACTTTGGTTTCGCCGAAGTTATTTTTCCCGTGTTCCTAAAAGGAAACTCGCACTCCTCTCTGGGCAGTCGATCCCGTGTTACGCCGGTGGTGCGCCGTTCGACAAGGTTCTTGCTCAAGACAACAGCAATTGCGAGGGAAATCGATGACGGACGGAAAATCAGACTCCGGGTTGCATATTGTCTTGATCAGTCTGCACGGGCTGATTCGCGCTAACGATCCGGAACTCGGTCGCGACGCTGACACAGGCGGCCAAGTGAAATATGTACTAGAACTTGCCGCTGAGTTGGGGAAACATACGGACGTTCGCCACGTCGAACTGATCACACGGCAGATTTTCGACGATCGCGTTGGGCCTGATTACGCGAAATTGGAAGAAACGATCGCGGAGAATGCAAAGATTGTCCGGATTCCCTTCGGTCCCAAACGCTACTTGAAGAAGGAAGCTCTATGGCCTTATATGGAGGCGTTCATCGATCAAACGCTCAGCTATTTTCGTCGGACAGGTTTGCCGCATTTGATTCATGGTCACTATGCCGATGCTGGCTACGGCGGTGCACAACTTGCGAGATTGCTGCACTTGCCTTTCGTGTTTACCGGCCACTCGTTGGGGCGAGTCAAGAAGCAGCGTCTTCTCGATTCGGATTCAGAGGCAAAGGATCTCGAAGAAACTTACCGCTTCACAACTCGGGCTGAAGCGGAAGAAATGGCCATCGAAACAGCGTCGCTGATCGTGACGAGCACAAACCAGGAAGTCGAGCAGCAATACGAAGTTTACGAAGCCTACATGCCCGAGCGGATGGAAGTGATTCCACCGGGCGTTGACTTAACCGCATTTTACCCGCCAAAGGATGACGAGCCGCGACCGAGAATTGCTGATGCATTGGCTCCGTTCTTAAAGAATGCCGAAAAGCCAATGATCCTGACTTTGGCCAGACCGGACGATCGAAAGAATCTTGAAGCTTTGGTCCGGGTTTACGGCGGATCTTCAGAATTGCAGCAGCGAGCAAACCTCGTGATGTTATTGGGAACGCGCGACGATTTGCGTGAGTTAGCGCCCGGACAGCGGCGCGTGTTGCTAAATATCTTAACGCTGATCGATGTCTACAATCTGTACGGCAAGGTTGCGTATCCTAAGACGCATCTGCCGACCGATGTATCGGCGTTGTATCGGCTGGCAACTAGCTTGCGTGGCGTCTTCATCAATCCGGCGCTCACGGAACCTTTTGGGCTAACGCTGCTCGAAGCAGCGGCCAGCGGCCTACCATTGGTGGCGACGAACGATGGCGGTCCTCGCGACATCATCGCCAATTGCAAGAACGGATTGCTCGTGGACCCACTCGACGACGATGCGATCGAGAAGGCACTGCTGCGCGCGCTGACGGAGCCTCAGCAGTGGGAAACGTGGTCAGCCAACGGCATTTCGGGGACTCGCGAGCACTACTCGTGGAAGCACCATGTCGATCGCTATCTGCGGGATGTCATCGAAATCGTCGAAGCAGCGACGGAACCCGCACTGGCGGAAGGGAAGAAGCAGCGGCGCATTCCTCAATTTGATCGACTCATCGTCACAGATTTGGACAACACGCTGACGGGTGACGATCAGGCCCTCGCCGAATTCACGGAGCTGTTGCGTGGTCAGGGAGACAACGTCGGTTTTGGAATCGCGACCGGTCGCCGGCTGGATGATGCGTTAGAGATGATCAAACAGCTTAGACTTCCGATGCCGGATCTGTTAAGCACTTCGGTGGGAACCGAGCTTCACTACGGCGAATCGCTAACGCCAGATCGCAGTTGGCACAAACAGATTGCGTTTCAATGGAAACCCGATGAGGTACAAAAGGTACTCGCAGATGTCGAAGGGCTGTTTCCGCAGAGCGACAAGGAACAGTCGACATATAAGGTCAGCTATAAAATCGATCCCAAAACCGCGCCCAAAATTGGCGCGATCAGACGCATTCTCCGCGAGGCAGGATTACGAGTGAAGGCGGTGCTATCACTGGAAATCTATCTGGACATCATACCGGTGCGTGGGGGAGATGAACTTGCGATTCGCCATCTTCTCTACAAATGGGGTTTTAGTCCGGAACAGGTTTTGGTGGTGGGAGACTCGGGAAATGACGAAGGGATGTTGAAAGGACGTACACTTGGAGTGGTTGTAGGGAACTACAGTCCTGAGTTGGAGAAACTACGGAAGCTGCCAAGAATCTACTTCGCCGAAGCAGCACATGCACGGGGTATCATTGAGGGTGTCAACTACTACCACTTCCTCGACCGCATCACCATTCCCAATGACCGTATCGAATGAGAATGGGCAAGGCCTTCGCCCGACGCGCGAGGGGCTCGCGTACGAGGCGGATCTCAGCCTTCGGCGACTTCGCCCGCGTCTTGATGCGGAATGGGACCGCTCGCAAACTCCCGAAGAAGCAATCTGTCGTTTCGAGTCGCGGCTCGCCGAACATTGGCCTTCTCTGTTTATGCTGCTGTTCGAACTGTATGGCCAGCGTTACGATTTCTTCTATCACCTGGAACAGATCCTGTTAACCGCGGCACGCGGTTGGGCAGATCGGCCCGAGGCGCTCCGCGAACTCGACGCTCATCGGATCAACGAGCCCGATTGGTTTCAGTCTGAGCGGATCGTGGGCGGTGCATTGTATGTCGACCTGTTCAGCGAGAATCTAGGAAAGCTTCGGGCCCACATCCCCTATTTTCAGAAATTGGGACTGACGTACTTGCACCTGATGCCGCTGTTCGCGGTCCGGCCAGGCGACAGCGATGGTGGATACGCAATAAGTAATTACCGTTCCATCGATCCTCGTATTGGAACCATCGACGATCTGCGTACGCTGGCGGACGATCTTCGGGAAGCGGGCATTGTTCTGGTGGTCGATTTTGTATTTAACCATACAGCTGACGATCATGTCTGGGCACAAAACGCGCAAGCCGGCGAACGCGAGTTCCAAGACTACTACTACATGTTTCCCGATCGGACCATGCCCGATCGCTATGAGCAAACCTTACGCGAGATATTTCCGACCGTACGCCGCGGTAACTTCACCTGGCACGAAGGCATGGGAAAGTGGGTGTGGACGACTTTCAATAGCTTTCAATGGGACTTGAACTACAGTAATCCTGCAGTCTTTCGCGCGATGCTCGACGAGTTGCTGTTTATCGCCAATATGGGCGTCGACATTTTGCGACTAGATGCGGTAGCTTTCATCTGGAAGAGGCTGGGAACGAGTTGCGAGAACCAACCCGAGGCACACGCGGTGATTCGCGCGTTCAATGCGGCTGCTCGAATTGCTGCACCGGGATTGCTGTTCAAGTCGGAAGCAATTGTGCATCCTGACGAAGTCGTCCGCTATGTCTCCACGGAAGAATGTCAAGTCTCTTACAACCCCACGCTGATGGCGTTGTTGTGGGAGTCGCTCGCCACGCGTGAAGTCAAGTTGCTTACGCGTTCGCTCTCACATCGGCATAACCTTCCTCCTGGAACGACTTGGACCAACTACCTGCGGTGCCATGATGACATCGGTTGGACGTTCGATAACCAGGATGCCGAGGCGATCGGGATTAACGCTTTCGATCATCGCAAGTTCTTGAACGAGTTCTACACCGGCCAGTTCCCAGGTTCTTTTGCTCGCGGAGTCCCCTTTCAACATAATCCTCAAACCGGCGATATGCGGATTTCCGGTACGATGGCTTCGTTAGCCGGTTTGGAACAAGCGATCGAGGCAGATAGCGCCGAATTGAAAGAATCGGCAATCCGCCGCATGTTGCTGCTGTACGCGGTGACACTCAGCATCGGCGGCATTCCGCTGCTTTACCTGGGTGAAGAGTGGGGCATGTTGAACGACTATGATTTTGTCAACGATCCCGCCAAAGCGGGCGACACCCGCTGGATACATCGCCCCAAAATGCGGTGGGAGTTCTTGGAAGAGTTGAAAGACGACGGTTCGATTCGCAAGCGAATCTTCACGTCCGCACAGCGGATGATCCAGCTACGCAAGGATCTGCCCGCACTGGCCGGTTTACAGATGGAATTGATTGCCACCGACAACCCGCACGTGCTGGCGTACGTTCGAGCACATGAAGGCAATCGTCTGCTCGTACTGGCCAATTTCTCGGATGAACCGCAGACCGTCGCGGGAAATCGATTGCGCACCGCAGGCTTAGGACGCTTTTTCCAAGATCGTATCCGCGGAACAACCTTGGCCACATCGGTAGATGTCACACTCGAAGCCTACGGCTTTCTGTGGCTCGAACGCGTTTAGCGAGGCTTCGCGCTGCGTGCAGCGGGCCGCATTAGAAGTCCCCCGCGATTGGCCTAAGTCGAAAAAACTCTTACTCCCCGGTCGCTTGTGTCGCTAGCCACATTTGTTGCAAAGCGTGTGAGCGTCACTTTTGTAGGTAGGTTTTAGTTGGGTAAAGACTAACTTGACTCATCAATAGTGAAATCGCCTGCGAGCCGGGCACGGTGCCTATTTTAGTCGCAGCTTCAGATAAGCCGCTAGTCGCTCAGCAGTCTCAAGGCTTAGGCTCTTTTCGCCCTTCGCAAAACGAGTCAGCAAAGCGTGGTCGACCTCGACCTGTCGTCCTATCTCTCGATAGCTCGCTTCGCAGTTCATCAACGCCGTTCGCAGCTCTTCAACGATTGCCATCAACCAGATCCTTCCAGGTTAACTGCACGCCGATCACGCTCTTCATTGCCAATTCAAAGCGGCCTGCATCGTTTCGGTATCGCTCGTTGAATCGAAAGACTTGCTCGTCGCAATACGACTCCAGATGCTCTGGCTCAACCGATACATACGTGCCTTTCAGCGACCTCTTGAGCAGCGTCCAAAAATTCTCCATGCAGTTTGTGTGAACGTCGCTATCTTTGACGTACTGTCCTGCGGCATGTTCAACCGTATCGTGAGCGTAGACATCGCTCAAGCCTTCATAGCTGGACAGCGAGTCAGTGAAGACGCGGGAACCACTGGCAACACGATCCCGAATCCGAGGTTGCAATGTTTTCGCTTTCTGATTCGGGACCACCGATGCGGTGACGCGACTCGTACCGTTGGGGTTCATCGCTCGTTCCAGAATTCCGTGGACGACAACTTTTCCGACCGTTCCGCGACCGTTAATCTTCTCTCGCCGGACGTTAGCGTGCATGTTCTTCGCCTTGCCGCCGATGAATGTCTCATCGCTCTCGACAGTGCCCTCTATCGTCTTGAATGTCTTTGCCTTCATCGCGGCACGAATTCGGTGAAGCATGTGCCACGCGCTCTTTTGACTCACACCGATAGCACGCCCGAGTTCATGCGAGCTTATGCCATTCTTTGCGTTGGTGATGCACCAAACAGCGACGAACCACTTGTCAAGACCGAGCGGCGAATCCTCGAAGACGGTTCCAACCTTGGTGGAGAACTGCTTACGGCAATCCTTGTCCTTGCACTGAAGCATTCTCCGACTGGCGATGTTTCCGATACGATTGCAGCCGCACATCGGGCAAGTGATTTGTCCGTCTGGCCACCTTATAGAGATCATGTACCGATGGCACACGTCCAGGTCAGAGAAGTAGCGAACGGCTTCAAGTAACGTCTTCGGTGTGTTGTTTTGTGTGTCCATGCCATCATTCTAAACTGGTGTCCATTGGACAACAATAGGTGATCCGGCAAAAAAGTCGAAATACTTGCGGGATGTCAGGCGATAAGGAATAATGCGACAGCGGGATGGCCGCGAGGTCTCCCGCGTCTGGCGTGTGCCTACGCTAGTTTCGGTCGTGATGCCACCGGTCTCAAACGAAAGCATCACGCCACGCACTAGGATCGGGCGTGACGGCCTCCTCGCGGAGTAGATTCGTCACGCCCGCTTCTGTTTCTGGGCAGCCTAGTCAGCCCTGTTGGGTATTGTCATGGCGATCCTCCATTGATCGCGGCTATGCGAACCACTAATTGCAGATACAGTAAAAGTACTCTCCGACAAGTCTTCCCCGGTAACCGTTGTCTTAGTCGGCGTCGCGGATGACGTGGACGGCCTGATTAACGAACACGAGTCGATCGAAAGATGCCTTGCACAAGTTCGCATGCCACGCATGTCTCGCGACGAATTAGAAGACATCATCATCGAGGGGTTGAAAGTTGTTAGCGTTACAGCGGACGAGAAGGCACTTCACGAGATTTCTGGCTTGTCAAAAGGTCTTCCCCACTACACGCACTTACTAGGTCTTCATGCAGGACGCGCTGCCATTCGGCATGACTCCTCATTATTGAGCGTCTCGCATGTTAAAGAAGCAATCGGAGCATCGATCGATGGTGCTCAGCATTCGATCCGCAACGCGTATCACAAGGCCACCCTTAGCCAGCGAAAAACTGCCAGCTACGTCGAGACGCTTCTGGCGTGCGCAATGGCGGAAACAGACGAGTTCGGATTCTTTACTGCCGTTGATGTTCGCGATCCAATGGCGTGCGTCATGAAGAAGAACATTCAATTGGAATCATACGCAAAGAAGCTTCACAAATTCTGTGAAGAAGAACGCGGAAGCGTCTTAAGAAAAACAGAAATGCACGGACGAGCGAGGTTTCGCTTTCTCAACCCATTGATGCAGCCGTTCGTCCTAATGAAGGGACTTCACGATGGTTTAATCCGAGAGCAGGACCTAGATTTGTGGTCGTACAACAATCCGCAGAAGCGACTCTTTAGATGATTCGGCAAGAAACGAATCAAGCCCGGTGAGAACGGGCTTGATTCTTGACTTTTACCAAATGTAGCTCTGATAGGCCCACACATGATAGCGCAGGCAGCACTTGCAAACTTAGTTCTTCATCGGCGGCGAGTCAAGCAGAACTCGCGTTTTTTACGCGTCTTTGTAGTGCAAACTGCGAAACTCAACGGCACATTTCGCACATGCTACCGTTTCTGGCTGCATCACGAAGTCCCCAGATTCCCATGCGTTAATGCCATGCTCATCACGAAGTTCGGCAGCGTCTTCTTCGGAAAACTCTGGCACAATCCCACGGCAGAAGTTTTCCACGCCGCACTCGGGGCAATCCCACGAAAAGGCAGGCCGGAGTTCAACCACGATTTCTCTCCTTGGACTAAACAGTTAATTCTGGCACAATCTAACTGCGGTCGTGCGTACCAACCGCGTCAGCAGGGGTGAGACTCCGAAAGGTGCCCGAGCTGTCATTTCAATCGGTACGCAAAATGTAGTTTCTGTTAGGAGATTTACCTATGAGTAAATCAGGCAAAAAGAGTGGAGGCAGCGATGAAGGCAAGAAGAAGCTGGCTCCTCCCGGAAAGGGCTATCACCTAATCTGGCGCGCGTCGATTACCACGAAGAGTGGTAAGAAGATCTACGCAAGCCAGTGCGGTATCAAGGCCTTTCCGATCTGGGTTAAGGACTAGTCCTTAGCGATGTCGTCCCCACTGCCTTCATTCGTGGGGGCGGCATTTTCTACAATAAATAGGTCCGGCTTGCTTGGCAAGTGAACTGGCGGAAGGTTACCCAACACTGGGGCATCTAACAATGCCGTTTCTAGCGTATTTTCGACGAAATGCAAGCAATGCTACGAGCACGAAATGATTCTGGATGTAACATGACACCTGACTCACAAGAACGCGACCCGTACAATATCCCAGAATTCGACCGCGTGATGCGCGGGCTGGTGGGCGTCGATCCTGAAGAACTCAAGGAGACTGCGCAAATGTCTGATCAATCGTCGAACGAGGCGAAGGCTGCCAAGTTGAAATCGCGAATCGATGAGCTTCGCGAGGAATGGGAACGGCTGGACGCAAACGGATCGCAGAGCACGAAACAGAATTCCGTATCTAACCGGATCGGGATAGTTCAGAAACAACTCAAAGAACTGACGGGTGAGGACTACTGAGATGGATGACGGCATTCGGAAAAAGCTAGAACGCAGCGGCCAATCGTACTGCGACGATCAAGGCGAGCCGATTTATGAAGGGGGGTTCAAGCTGACTCCGACTCTCTTGATGTCAGCAATCCAATCCTGGGACAGAGGAGAGCCGCTGACGCCACACGGTATGGCAAATCTGTGATGCCCGCTTCTTAGGCACCGCCGAAACCTACCGCGCGGCTTTGATGAGTCAAGTTAGTCTTTACCTTTAGTTGGGGTGGTCGTGCCAGAAGGAATCCCACTGGGAACGCTCGCTGAGGAAGAGGGATCGCAAGTGGCAGACGGCGTCGCTGCCGGGTGAGCCCCAACGCATGCCACTGCCGCACAGACGGTTGCTGACCACCGTCTTGCAGGCGCTCTCCACCGGCCCCGAACCGATGTGCAGCCCGCCGCCAGATAACGCGGGTCCATCTTGTGCTGGTGATTGCGGAAGTAATTCGTCTCGCGGCGGTGTGTTTCGCGGACGGACTCACGATGATCCGTCATGTCGAGCGACACCAGCGAGGCCAGCACCGCCGCGCCGCCTTCTTGCTTGAGTTGATGGCAACGCTGATCCAGCCACTCTTTGCCCGCGTCACTGTCCAGGGCGAAGAAACGGGGACGGGTCGGACGGGTCCAGTTTACGGTTCCTTTAACTGAACTCGTCCCTGTTCCTTCCCTTCGATATTCGGCGGTTCCGTCCTCCAAGATCACGACAGTGTCATTGACAAACATTCCAGTGGGCTCGTCACAGCGGAGCGTGGCGGCTACCGAAGCACACGGTCGGCGAGTTTTAATGTGGCCATCTCGCTCCGCCGAGATGTGGCCCTGTGTGCGGAGTTGGAATCGCGAGCGGACGTTGTATTTACTTTACACTTCGGTGGTCGAAGACGCGTCACGGCGGAGCGTGACGGCTACTTTGTGTTATTAACTGGACCTTCCCCTGTTTCTTCCCTGGATGGACCCGTCGCAACAGTGTTTTGCCTATCACTGCTCGCCGCTGACGCTGGCCAATCAGGCGGGTTGGGAATCGGCAACCCGACCGGTTTCACCATCTACTGGAACGGCAGCCCGCGGCCTGTTCAGTCATGGCGTGGTGACGTTCAACATGTCGTGATAGATTCGCCAACGCACAAAGTTGGCGATTCGCGAAGCTGAGTATCGCTTGCGTGGCCAGTGATTATACTGCTGTGAGTTCTGTCAGCTGAAAGTCACGTCGGAAAGTCGTGGAGTCGAAAACCTATGACTCGAATTGTTGCCACGCTGCTCACGTTCGCTGTTCTCCAGAGTGCTCTCGGAAGCACCTTGCCAGCAGCAGAACGTCCTAATGTTGTTGTCATATTAGTTGACGACATGGGCTTCTCTGATATCGGTTGTTACGGAAGCGAAATCCCAACTCCAAATCTGGACGCTCTTGCCGCAAACGGTTTGCGGTTTCGGCAATTCTATAACACAGGCCGCTGTTGTCCGACGCGAGCCTCCTTATTAACCGGCTTGTATTCGCATCAAGCGGGAGTCGGCCACATGACTGACGATTATAAAGTTCCCGGGTATCAGGGCTACCTGAATGACCACTGCGTCACGCTCGGCAATATCGCGAGCGGGGCCGGGTATCTCGCCGCGGTCACGGGAAAGTGGCACGTCGGCCATAAAGCATCATCAATGTTGCCGATCGCCCGGGGCTTTGACCGGTTCTATGGAGTGCCCGAGGGCGGCGGATTCTACTTCCAAGTCAAACCAGGCCGATCGATTCTGCTGAACAACGAAGTTCTTCATTCGCCGCAAAAGCCCCTTCCCGACGATTGGTATTCGACCGACGCCTGGACGGAGCAGGGTTTGGCGTTCGTTGACGAAGCGATCAAGGCCGACAAACCGTTTTTTTGGTATCTGGCACACAACGCACCGCATTTTCCGCTGCAAGCCGATGCGGATGACATCGCCATGTTTCGCGGAAAATACAAGGCTGGGTGGGACAAGTTGAGCGCCGAGCGGCACAGGCGTCAACTGGAACTTGGTCTGATTGAATCGAGTTGGCAGCCTGCGTCTCGACCCGAAAAGGTTGCCGAGTGGGACCGTCTCGCCGAGAAAGACAAAGATCGCTTCGATCATTTGATGGCAGCCTACGCGGCGTGCGTGTATCGCATGGATCGCTCGATCGGAACTTTGGTTGAAGGACTGAAGAAACGCGGTGTGTTCGAGAACACGCTTCTTCTGTTTATGAGCGATAACGGTGGCTGCGCCGAAAGTGGGCCACAAGGAAAGAGCGTGGGTGACCCAACGACGGCGGAATCCAATTGGTTCTGTGGCGAGTCGTGGGCGTGGATGCAGGACACGCCATTTCGGAAATTCAAACACTACAACCACGAAGGCGGTATCGCGACACCACTAATTGCTCATTGGCCGAAGGGGATTTCCGCACAAGGAGAATGGCGAGATCAGCCGGCCCACGTCATTGATATCATGGCGACCTTGGTGGACGTCGCCGGTACTGAATACCCGACGACGAGCCGCGGTTCGGAAATCCTTCCGATGGAAGGACGAAGCCTTGTCCCAGCCTTTGCAAATCAACCACTCAACCGCGACGCGTTGTATTGGGAACACGAAGGAAATGCGGCCATCCGACGCGGCGACTGGAAGCTGGTTCGTCTGGGCGGCAAAGGAAAATGGGAACTGTACGACATGAAGGCAGATCGCACTGAGAGCCGCGATTTGGCAGGCACACGTAGAAGACTTGCGAAGGAGCTCGAAGCACAGTGGCTGGCATGGGCGGATCGGTGCAATGTTTCAACGAACGGCTTGCCAAAACGTCAAGGAAAGAGGGCGAAGTAGCTTTTCGTCTCCTTTTATAAGATCCAAGAACCACGACGTCACGCGAGAGTGTTTCCCGACTCGATCAGGCTGCTCACGCTCCATCGAAAGCCTTCACAAAATGACCGTTCAGAACTTGTCACGATCAATCATGTGTCTTTTCCTACTCGCAGTCATCCACGCGACCGTCGACTTCGCGGCACTGGCGGACAACTACATAGCTCGACCCAACGTCATTTTCATCATGGCTGATGACCTCGGCTGGGGCGATGTTGGCTATCACGGCAGCAATATCGAAACGCCTAACATCGATCGACTCGCCGAGCGGGGAGTGCATCTCGATCAGTTCTACGTCCAACCCGTTTGCTCTCCGACGCGTGCGAGTTTGATGACGGGCCGCTATCCAATTCGTTACGGATTGCAATGCGGAGTCGTTCGACCGTGGGCCGAACATGGTTTGCCGCTCGACGAGCAAATGCTTACAACCGCGCTTTGCGACGCAGGATATGTGACAGCGATCTGCGGAAAATGGCACCTGGGCCACATTGCTCCCGCGTATTTGCCAACCCGGCGCGGCTTCTTACATCAGTACGGGCACTACAACGGCGCACTTGACTACTTCACACATGAACGCGACGGTGGTCACGATTGGCATCGTAATGACAAGGCCGTCTACGAGCAGGGCTACACAACGGACCTTCTCGGCCGTGAGGCCGCTCATGTGCTGGCTACACATGACAAGAGCAAGCCGCTCTTTCTCTACGTTCCGTTTAACGCTCCGCACACTCCGCTACAAGCCCCGGACGAAACGATTGCAAAGTACAAAGGCATGAAGAATCAGCAACGTCGGGTTTACGCCGCGATGGTGGATCGAATGGACCAGGCAGTCGGCACAATCGTGTCTGCGCTGAAGCAGCACGATTTCCCCGCCGAACGAACGCTGATCTTTTTCTGCTCGGACAACGGTGGGATTCCAAGCTTGGGATCAAATCGAGAGTTGCGAGATGGCAAAGGCTCATTGTACGAAGGCGGCGTACGAGTCCCGGCCATCGCCGTGTGGGACGGTGTGCTAACGCCGAGCAAGCACACCAACGAAGCTCTACATATTGTCGACATATACCCAACGGTACTGAGCCTCGCTGGTATTGAAGTCAATCAGAAAAGACCGCTCGACGGTCGCAACGCCTGGGCGACTATTGCCGAGGGCAAGCCTTCACCCCATGAGTACATTTTGCACAACGTCACGCCATTCCACGGCGCGATTCGCGTTGGCGATTGGAAGCTGATTCACAATGGCAGCATCAGCGCGAATGCCACGTCCGCTGCCGAGAACGAGACTTGGGAGTTGTTCAACATTCGCCAAGACATCTCTGAAAAGCAAGATCTCCGCCAGCAAGAGCCAGAGATCTTCAAGCGACTCCAACAACAACTCGGCCGGTTAAGCGAAGCGGCGGTTTCCGCGAACATCCCACCGAATCAGGCGCCAGCAGGCTTTCGCGTTCCCAAAGTGTGGGGCGAACAAGATTAATCCGCGTCGGGCGGTGATATCGAGTTCGGTAAAGGCAGGCTTTACATTTCCATGAAGTGCGTTTATCAACGTGCCTGTGTTGGAAAACGGTGCCACACCCCGGGTGCGACCGGATTGACCGAAACCAAGAGACTTGAAGGTTCAAGTAATGGAACTCCTGATCGCTTTGATTGCCCTTGCCGCGATGGAGATCGTTCTTGGCATTGACAACATCGTTTTTATCGCAATTGTAACTAGTCGGCTGCCCGCCGACCAACAGCCCAAGGCCCGTAAGATCGGTCTGTTTGTCGCTATGCTCATGCGAATAGCGTTGCTTTTTACGCTTTCGCTGATTCTTCAAGCTGACGAACCGTTTTACGACTTGTCCGAAATCGGCTTCCCCAAGGCCGAATGGATCGCCGAAGCCGAGGCTCAACTCGCGGCACTACCGACAGAATACGGTCACGAAACGAACCAGCAGCGTTTCCGTCTGACAACGTGGATTCATACGATAGAGGAGATGGCTGGCGTATCTTGGAAAGACATTATCCTGTTGGCTGGCGGTCTATTTCTCATCCAAAGCAGCGTCCGTGAGATCCACGAAGCGTTTCACGGTGGCAGCGAGCACACTTCCAGCGGCGCAGTCGCGACTTTTGGCTCTGCGATTGCAACGATCACGGGAATGGACATCGTCTTTTCGATCGACTCTGTGATTACCGCGGTGGGAATGGTCGAGGCAGAGGGTGAAGGCTATCTCAAGGGCCTTAGCGTCATGATCGCGGCGATTGTTTTGGCCGTGGGTGTGATGATGGTTTTCGCGGAGCCCGTGAGCAAGTTTGTCGCCAGCCACCCGACGCTAAAAATGTTGGCACTATCATTTTTGATTCTGATAGGTGTCATGCTGGTTGCCGAGGGGATCGGTACTCACTTCAACAAGGGCTATATCTACTTTGCGATGGCCTTCGCGATCGCAGTGGAACTGCTAAATCTGCGACTTAGACACTCGGCGGAGTCGGAAAACCCTGCCTAATCGATTGGATTTGGTGGAGGACCAGAACTCTATAAAAATGCCCCCGTTTCTAGCGAGATCGGCCCCGTGCAATCGGTCGCAGATTCGTTTATGATGGCACGGACACCGTTCGGGTGTCTTTGGAACGCACGAATCTTTTCAAGCAGGATCATCCACGATGCGCGTGCTCGTAGGCTGGGACGACGAGATCGAAGCCGAAACATTAAGCCTCATTCTTGATGTCGATGAAGTCGAGATTGAAATCACGACCGAAGGGTCTGAGTTTCTCAGGCTTGCGACGGAAAAGAAGTGGGATGTTGTCCTGATGGCAACGAATTTCCCCAATGAAGAAGTGGCTCTCGACTTGTTTCTGCAGGTTCAAGAGGCGCAGGCCAATATTCCGACGATCGGCGTGTGGAAGCAGGGCGAATTCACGAATTTGGCGAAGTTTATCTCCAATGGCCTACACTCTCATTTGATGAGAGATCCCGAAGGCGACTACATATTCCTTTTGCCCTCCATGATCGAAGCAGCACAAGCTGCGGTTATCGCCCAACGTTCGAGGATGCTCGCCGAACGGTTAACCGAAGAGGTGGATTCCGTGCGACGTCTGCAGGAGTCCGTAATCCCGAAAGATCTTCCCGCTCCAGTCGGCTACGAGGTCGTTGGCCGATATGAGCCGTCCCAAATTCGTGTGTCAGGCGCCAATCCGGTCATCATGGCTGGGGGCGACTATTATGATGCGTTTAACCTGAACGACACCGAGTTGATATTGCTCGTCGGAGACGCCTCCGGCCACGGTGTGAAGGCATGCATGTCGATTATGACGATGCACACCTTTATCCGGATGATCCGTGATCAGCGATATCCGAACACCGCTGACTTTGTGTCCGAAGTCAACCGCCGACTGTGTACGAGTGACATTGTTCAGGATGAGGGCGGTTTCATTACGCTGCTTTACTCGACAGTCGATTTGGCGAATCACCGTCTGAAGTGGACGGCTGCGGGTGCCCCGATGCCAATCCTTTTAGACCTTGAGACGAACGAATGCCGGGAACTTGGCGGCGAACAGGAAGGTGGCTTGCCGCTCGCGATCGACGAGGACTGGGAATACGAGGAAGTGGTCAGTGAAATCCCGGAGAATTCACGCCTGCTAATCTTTACCGATGGATTGGACGAAGCATTTCCGGCTGATGGCGACATGGAGCACGACCAGTTCGGCATCGCCGGGATCATGAAGTCGCTGCAAGAGAGCAGCAAATTGCCCCTCGCTGAAGCATTACAAAAGCTGTTTGACGACTCGAATGCAGCGACGCAAGGAAGCGGTCGGCACGACGATACGTCGGTCGTGTTGCTCGAGCGTCGAAAGGTGTGATTTTTGGCGGACACGCCAGGAGGTTGCTCAGACTCCGGCCATTTCTCGGATATCGACAAACTCCATCCCCGCGCGGCGAGCCGCTTCGATGCCGGCCTCGCCGTCTTCATAGACGCGACACGCCGAAGGAGGAACACCCAGTCGGCGTGCCGCCTCCAGAAAGACGTCCGGGTCCGGCTTATGAAGTTCTGTATCCTCAGCGGTGACGATCGTTTCGAACCAATCGAAGATTTCAATGTGTCGAAGCTGCCGATGAACGAGTTCGCGGACACCGCCGCTCGCGACCGCCATCTTCAGCTGTCCGCGATGACTCTCAGCAATGCGTACCACAGGCTCGATTGGCTTGAGCAAATGGATCGATTCCAAAAAAGCCCTTTCTTTGGCCTCATTCGCCCGGTCAAAATCCAGTTTGATGCCCTGTTCGGCCGCCAGCATGGGAATCACTCGGCGGGAAGGTGTGCCAGAGTGCCGGTAGAACTGTTGTTCGTTCAGCTCCATGCCATAAGCAACTAGCACATCTCGCCAAGCAACGTAATGGGCATACATCGAATCGGTAAGGGTGCCGTCACAGTCGAAGATCAATGCTTGGATGCTCATAGGCAGATACCATACTAAAAAACTTGCTCATTTTCAGCCGGGCGACGCGATAGTCTCCGGATCGCAATTGGATCGATGCAGTGAAAGAATTCAAGTGAAGCTGTGGCTTTACGGCAAGCCTGGGCGATTGCGGCCGGACTGCG
Source organism: Planctomycetaceae bacterium (assembly GCA_020638995.1). Classification (GTDB taxonomy): domain Bacteria; phylum Planctomycetota; class Planctomycetia; order Pirellulales; family Pirellulaceae. Next base: position 1,117,412 of record JACKHM010000003.1, on the reverse strand, counting down.
GCGGTTCCGCCCAAGTTCGAACTCGCGGTGCCAGATCGAAATCGCAAAGCTCGCTTGTCCTCCCTGTGCACTTGGTTGACATCGCGTAAGGGAGGAATATCATGGACTCCGCGACGTTGGAATTCAATTCCTTCCACTCAGGACGCGATGCGTTAGGGATAGCCATATGGCCAGTCATCACCGACTAGATGTTTCGCAAAAAAGCGGAGTTTCCGTGGTTCGGTTTGTCGACCGACGAATTCTCGACGCTTCAAATATCGAAGAGCTCGGCGACGAGCTGTTTGCATTAGTCGAAACCGACAAGATCAAAAAGTTGTTACTGAATTTTACGGGCGTCGAATTCCTATCGAGCGCGGCGCTGAACAAGCTGATTATTTTAGATAAGAAGGTCAAATCGAGCGGCGGTAAGTTGGTGTTGTGCGAACTGCGTCAGGAAATCAAAGAAGTTTTCGCGATTACTCGACTTGATCAACTGTTCAATCTTACTAATTCCGAACAAGATGGCTTGGAGGCATTCTAGCGTTGCGGTGCTATCGATCCCCTAAGCGTGTGGGTGTCATTTCACTGGGAATCTGTTACAAGTAGGTATGCCTCGTGGACTGGGACATAAAGCGTCGATCTAACGTAGTAATGGTCTTCACTTGTCGAGCCTTTCATCCCGCGGTCTAGCGGACTACCGGTCACCGGGCGTGGCGGGCGAGCCAATCTTGGAGAGTATCGCGATACAAGCGTTGCATTAAACTGATGTCACACGATTGGATTTGCTCAAAGGAATGGAAGACGCCCAGTGACACGGGTGATGCTCGTCAAATTCTTGATGAGATTCTCACTAGTCTCGGTGACAATGGCTGGGGTGAAGAGCATACCTTCGGAATCCACTTAGCCGTAGAAGAAGCGTTGATGAACGCCATTAAACACGGCAACCAACGCGACCCCGAGAAGTACGTTACGGTCGAGTTTCGTTTTACGGCAAAGATCTTGCAAATCGTAATCGAAGACGAGGGCGATGGTTTCGATCCGAATGACGTGCCCGATCCGACACTCGAAGAGAATCTTGAACTGCCGTCTGGTCGCGGATTGATGCTCATGAAGACATTCATGACCACCGTCGAGTACAACGAGAAGGGAAATCGTGTCTTTATGGAGAAAGACCTCGATGCGCCTCCTCCTGAAGACGACGATGATGACGACGACGAATACCTTTAATTCCTCGTTCTCATTGCTTCCGAGACCGATCTTGAGGGTCTGGTGATGCACTCGCTGATCGTCACACCACTGACCGCACGAAACGCTAGGCTGCTTCTCAATGGCTACGCAACCGGGATTCGAGCTCCTTCAGTCTACTTTTGAGCAGATCCGTTACGAGCTTGCAAAATGTTTGGTCGGTTGCGATGCATTCATCGAGCAGTTGATGATTACCTTGTTGGCTGGCGGGCACTGCTTGCTCGAAGCGCCGCCAGGAACGGCCAAGAGCTTGGTGACGGCGAGCTTTGCGCGAGTAACTGGCTTGTCGTTCGATCATGTAAGATGTACGCCCGACCTGTTGCCAAGTGACCTGATTGGCTTGGGCGCTCAACCGAGAGGTAGCCTGGAGATACCCGGCCCGTTGTTCGCGAATCTCGTGCTTGCGGCGGACATCGAACGTCTGTCTCCGCGCGCCGATTCGCTGCTGCAGCAAGCTATTCAGGAACAGCGAGTGGTGAAGGAAGGGCGGCAACACACTTTGCCCGACCCGTTCATGGTCGTCGCTACACAATTCCCGATTCACGACGGGCACGAGAGCAGTGCGGAGCGAACAGTGATCGAAGAGTATCACGACGATCGATTCATGCTCAAGATCAAGCTCGCGTATCCCGACGAGTCGGAAGAATTTCAATTGGCAACGCGGTTGTCCGCCGTTCAACTAGAATCGCCCGAGCAAATCGTTGGCGTGGATGGTTTACGAGACTTCAGAGCGTTAGTGAGAACGGTGAATGCCTCTGCGGATGTCGTGAACTATATTCTTCGCCTCATCCGCTCGACTCGAGTTCATGAAGGCGAGACACCCGACTTCATTTACGAGTGGGTGGATTTTGGCGCCGGTCCAAGAGCGACGCACCATCTCACGCTTGCCGCCAAGGTTCGCGCAGCACTCTATGGAAGAGATGCTGTCACGTTTGAAGATGTCCGCTCCGTCGCGCATCCTATCCTGCGGCATCGTATCATTACCAATCGAAATGCTCGTTCGACAGGAGTTACTGTCGATCGTGTGATCAAGCGATTGCTTTATGAGATTGCCGAATCGGACGAGACGGAACGTGGCATGATTTGAGTTGATTCGTTCGCCAACCAGCTAGCACTCCGCCTGTGTCATCCGAAAAGTCTCTCGCCATCGTTTTGCGTCTCGTCGAGTTTTCTGAAACGAGCGTGATCGCGACCCTGTTTACTGAAGATTTCGGCAAGGTATCGGCCCTCGCGAAAGGGGCACGCCGACCGAAGGGACCTTTCGAGGCTGCTCTTGACCTTCTTGCGGTCTGTCGCATAGTGTTCCTCCACAAATCCTCCGACGCTCTCGACTTGCTTACGGAAGCCAAGTTGGAACGGCGTTTTCGCGCAGCGGCTCGCAGCCTGTCTCATCTTTATGCGGGTTACTACGTGGCGGAGCTTTTGAAAGATCTGACCGACGATGGTGATCCACATCCACAGCTGTTTCACGCGGCGAATCAAACCCTGTTCGAATTGGACGGTGGGTGCGATCTCGCCACGACGATCCTTCGTTTCGAGCTGGTTGCGCTGCAGGAATTGGGTCATTTGCCGTCACTCAGTCGATGTGTTGGCTGTGGTACTGAGGTCCCAGTCGGAGGGCGAATAGCGTTCGGTCAACTGGCCGGTGGAGTATTGTGTAGGGAGTGCCGAGTGGGCCAACGGCAGGTGGTGAGCGTTAGCGCTGGTGTGATTGATGTGCTTCGAAGATTTGCCGACCCAACTGACGCTTGGCGTCGTACGGAAGTGGATCGGGGTTTACGTGGGGAGTTGCGTGGCGTATTGAACCGCTACTTGGCGAATTTGCTGGGACGAAAGCCTCGTATGCACCGATACTTGGGAGTGCTCGCGGAATAGCTCGCAGCAATCGATCGGGTACCAGAAGGAAAAGAAGAAGGGACTTCGACAAGGATGTCGCGGATGCAACGAGTTACACACACAATTCCACTGCTAGCCCTGACACCGCTGATATTTGCAGGCGCCGGCTGTTCTTTGATTAAGCCGCGCGACAGCGCCTTGGCCAACTACGAACGGACACGGGAACAACTAGCGGCGGGCAGGCCGCCCGTGGAAGCAGCTCAATACACCGAGGACGCGCCGCCCGATAACCCTATTACCGTGAGCGACTTTGCCCCCGAAAAGATCGGAAAGACCGTTCGCAAATTGACGGGCAACGGCCCCAATCCCCAAGACGCAAAGCTCTTATTTGCCCAGGCTCAGCGAGCCTACAACGAAGCCGCTCAGCAAAAGTTACAAAACGCCAATATCGACGTACGCAAAAAGTTCGCGAGCGCAGCGCAGTTATTCGAGTCCGCGGCAAAGACGTGGCCAGAATCGGAACTCGAGCAGGACTCGCTGCACATGGCTGCCGAGAGCTATTTCTTTGCCGACCACTACTGGGATGCTGAAACTAATTATGAAAAGTTGCTGAAATCCTACCCCAACTCCAAATACATTGACGCAGTACAACCTCGGCGATTTGCAATTGCACAGTACTGGCTGGAACTGCATCGCAAAGATCCGATGGCGTTCTATGAGTTGAATTTCTTTGACGAAGCGACACCGACTCGCGACGGTTTTGGACATGCCATGCGAGTCTTTGACCGAATCCGGCTCGACGACCCAACCGGCAAACTAGCAGACGATGCCACCTTGGCGTTGGGAAATGCTTACTTTGCGGCTGGAAAATTCATGAAGGCGGACGAGTACTACGCAGATTTGCGAAAGACCTTTCCGAGTAGTGAGCATCAGTTTCAAGCACACTTTCTGGGTTTGAAAGCAAAGTTGGAAGCTTACCAGGGACCGGACTACTCGGCTGATGCTATCAACGAAGCCGAAAAACTCGTCGATCAAATTCGCAAACAGTTTCCCGTCGAAGCTCAGCAAGAACGCGAGTACCTAAGTCGCGAGACCGCCCGCATTCGCTATCTGAAGGCGGAACGCGATTGGTTAATGGCGAAGCGATTCGACCGGCGCGCTGAGTACGGCGCAGCAAAACACTATCTCACGGCGCTCGTTGCAGAGTACCCGGAAACGCCCTTCGGCGAACGCTCGCGTCAACGACTTCGCGAGATCGGTGGAGAACCAGATATCCCCGAGCAGCCGTTAAGCTGGTTAGTCGCGATGTTCCCCGAGGATGATGAAGTCAAAACTTTGATGAATGCCAGCAGTAGCGCGCCTACACTGCGGAGATAGTTTCGGTGCCACGGATCTCCCGATTGAGCTTGTCCTGCCTCGCGATGCTGATCGCGTTGGGGACTGGCTGCGCGGGCTATCAGATTGGCACCCGGTCGCTCTACCGGCCCGACATTCGGACAGTGTATGTACCGATGTTTGAATCGGACAGTCTGAGAAGAAACCTCGGCGAGCGATTGACAGAGGCGGTAGTAAAAGAAATTGAACTTAAAACGCCTTATAAAGTGGTACATCGACCAGATGCAGACACCATCCTCACGGCTCGCATTACAACCGAGACCAAACGAGTGGTGGCCGAGCAGGTTGATGACATCCCCCGTAATATCGAGGCCGATCTTGCTGTTGAAGTGAGTTGGCACGATCGTCGTGGCGAGTATCTAATGCAAGGGGCCCGATTTAGCTTTGCTCCCGCCGCGTTTTCCGTTGCTCAGACGACCGACTTCACACCCGAGGGCGGACAATCCGTTGCCACAGCTCATCAAGAGGCAATCCAGCGACTCGCCGAGCAGATTGTTTCCCAAATGGAAAGTCGTTGGTAGACTCTGGTTCGTATGCCTGACTCTACGTTACGATCCCAGAACGCCAAGCGAGCCGAGCATTGGCAGCTCCGGACACGCACCATCTCGTTCGGCGACCAGCCCACTGTGATGGGAATCGTCAACGTCACACCAGACAGCTTCTCGGATGGCAACCGTTTCTTCGACGCTCAAGCAGCCATCGATCATGCGCTGCGACTGGCCGATGCCGGAGCAGAGATACTCGATGTCGGTGGTGAAAGCACCCGTCCGTATTCCACACCCGTGGATGCTGACGAAGAACGGCGTCGCGTGATTCCTGTGCTTGAGGCCATTTGTTCGCGTGTTGAGGTGCCAGTTTCTATCGATACATCGAAGGAAATTGTCGCACGGGACGCAATCGCAGCAGGGGTCGAGATTATCAACGACGTTACGGGCCTTGAGGGCGACGAGCGAATGGTTCCGCTGGTTCTGCAGAGTCAAGTCGGCGTCTGTGCAATGCATATGCAAGGCACCCCTCAGACCATGCAAAACGCTCCAACGTATAGGGACGTAGTTTCCGATATACATCGATACTTGCGGGAACGGCGCGACCTTATGCTGGCAGCAGGTATTGCCCAAAATCGAGTCTGCCTTGATCCTGGCATCGGCTTTGGCAAAACACACGAACACAATATCGCATTGCTCGCGAATTGCCATCGCTTTCACGACCTCGGTTGTCCGCTATTGATCGGCCACTCGAGGAAAGGCTTCATTGGAAAACTTCTGGGCAACAAAGAAGCCGACCGGATGGCGGGTACACTAGGGATCTCCATTGCACTAGCCCTCAAGCGAATTCAAGTGATTCGCGTCCACGACGTCGCCGAAACAATGCAAGCCTTGAAGGTGTTCGCGGCGATCGGGGGCCTCGACGGCGACGCACGCACTCACGACTGAGGCGGCCCCCCCTCCCATCCGCCGGCGCCAGCGTTTAAGACAGTTCGGTATTACGACTTACGGTCGAGAGATGATTAGCTCGAAAATCACGGGATGCCACAGTGACCTTGACATAATCTGCTGAATTCGGGAATCTCCCAACCGCCATTACTAGATACAGCGACGTGTCCACAAGAGTGCTACGTCAGGTTACCGTCTCCAAATCGTGAATGAAATCCGAGCCGTCTCGAACCAGCCCAATTGAGTGGCCAGCCAACACTCGATCTCAGGGTTGGAGACCTGTTCGCTGATCAGGTCGAGCACGATCCGGCATGGGGTACTTGGGACGAACGCATTCATTGCCAATGCTTCACGCGATTTACGGTTCGCCAATAGATGCGCGTTTGTGCGAGGTTTTTCACACCCGCACTTGATCTTTGCTTGAATCATCTTGCAACGACAACGGGTTCATCGATCACCGCGGTCGAACGCCATTTTGACGACATTGACCGACCGCGCAGCATTGTCTAAAAGTCCGTACGATGCAGCCAACACTCTTCGTATCGGTAGAGGTCAAGTATGAGGATCGAACAGGAAATCAAGCAGAAGTTTCGCCGGCTGGCACGCGGCATGGACGCGGTCGCTGGCGAAGATGCTTCAGCTCGATTGAATGAAATCCTGGGCGAATCCAACATCAACTGGCAGGCGATCAACGATGTATTGGAAGCAGAGCTTTCGCAGTCTTTCTTTGAGCATCGTCACTTCAAAAAGACTTCATCTAAGAGGCAGCTTTTTGATTTCATGCACTCTGAATTAGTCTGTCGAATTCTCGGCGAAGCCTTCCCTAAACAACGATTCTCGGGTTCGGGGATATTAGAACCGTTGGAAAATCCGGAGGCCGACAACGCGCGAGTTCATTTGGCCCAACAAGGCTTTCTAATTCTGCCGCAGAGGCTACAGGAATCCGCCTGCGAGCAAATTGTTCATTCGCTTAAGGACATCGAATTCCGCGTAAAAGCGTCCGGCGAAATCGTGGACGGTTACGACGCGGCACGCGTCGAACAGATCGACGGGAATACGTGTTGGGTTGTTGATCAACAGCGAATCTTGCAGATTCCCCAAGTCCAGCAACTGGCCAGCGATCCGACGCTCTTAAACTTAATCCAAGACTATTTGGGGTGCGTCCCAATCCACGACCAAGCAAACTGCTGGTGGACAATTAATCATCAAACCAGCCAACGGACGATGACATCCGACGCCCAACTCTTTCATCAAGACAAGGACTTCATTCGATTTGTCAAAGTATTTGTATATTTGAACGACGTCACCGATAAGAACGGCCCACACACGTACATTAGCGGATCGGCTCGCGACTACGACCAACACGTCCCCGTTGGTTACTCCATATCACAGCGACTTGATGACAAGCATTTGCGACATCAATACGCGATCGACCGCTTTGTCACTTTCCAGGGGAAACAGGGGACGATCATCATCGAAGACACAAGCGGTTTCCACAAAGGAACACCCGTGCAAAGTGGCCATCGACTTATGCTGCAATTGGAGTACTGCTGTAGTCTGTATTTCAATCAAGGACTGTGTTTCAGCTACGATGGGCTCACTCCTGAATACCTGGAATTCGCAAAACACCATCCTCGCACGTTCATGAACTACGACAACGAACGCTATTTGCGCTATATCGAGCAAAAGCGGAAGCAATTGGGGGGGGCCAATCTAATCAAGCGGAACGTGCGGCGATTCGGCAAGTATCTGGCGCGTTGGAGCGCGAATGCTGGACTGCGCAAATCTGCGTAGCTTCATGGCCCGAACTTGGATTTCACTACTGCCCGCTTGGTCGTTACACACACTCAGCCAAAAGGTAACCGTATGCATCCCCAACAGATAATGGAGGCCTATCGGCGTGGCGAAAATATTTCGCTTTTGCTGCGTGAAGAAAGAGACGCTGGCAGAAACACCGAAGAAACGGTTGAGATCGCTTACGATTTGCAGACCGGAAGCTACGTTGAAGCGTTAAACGACGCTCACTATCGACAGCATAAAGTCGACTACGGAAATCGACTTGCTGCCGAGATAATCGCGCTGACGCGCCCAACCAGCCTGCTAGAAGTTGGCGTTGGAGAAGGGATCACGTTGCGACACGTGATTGACGCGTTCCCACAGCCCATTCACACAATCCATGGCTTCGACATTTCGTGGTCTCGCATTGCGTGCTGTCGAGATTGGTTTGTCAGGCAAGGAATCAACGATTGTTTCCTGTCGGTGGCGAGCGTATTTCAAACGCCCTACGCCGATAACTCATTCGATGTCGTCTATACTTCGCATTCGATTGAACCAAATGGTGGTAATGAACGTGCGATCCTAGCAGAACTCTTCCGCATCACATCGCGATATCTATTTCTTTTGGAACCGGGGTATGAACTGGCCACGGACGACATTCGCGCGAGGATGCGGCAACATGGCTATTGCACAGGAATCGTTGAACATGCGGTTTCATTAGGAATGGAAGTCGTCAAACACGAGGCCTTCCCGTTCGTCGCAAATCCGATGAATCCGACCGCACTGACTGTCTTGCGTAAGGATGCAGAAGCGGAGGATGCAACGCCGCAGCTCGCCTGCCCAAAATATAGGACACCGCTCGTGGAATACGAGGACTCGTTGTTTTCGGCAGATAGCCTGCGATCTTATCCCAAAATCCAAGGAATCCCTTGCCTTCGATGTCAGGACGCCGTCATCGCAAGCGCTTATCAAAGGTATCGCCCAGTCGCCTAGAACGCCGATGGAGCGAATGCTGGCCCCTAGCAACCTCCGCAGACCCTCAATTATGTGACCGCAACTTGCACCTCGCTTGAGATTTTCACTCTGCAAGTTGCAGGCACACTAAATTACCGCCTTGCCCCTGATTGTCGCGGAATAAGAACATGCCATTCGAGAGTGCCGGCAAAGATCGTGTCGTATTGGTGCTGATCTGAGCAAACGCAATCTCGCGGTACGCTTGCGTGTTGACTTCAGCAAGCCGCAACTTGCCATCCACGCCGAGCAACAGGAGTTGCTTGCCCACGAGAATCGCGTGCGCGACGCCGAATCCTTCAACCGTCCATTGGATGGCACCGCTCTTCGCCTCAAAGCATCTCAATACACCATTTGCGTAGTCTTCGCGACCGTGCGTACCGAACAAAAATCCATCACGACACACGCACGTCGAGTACTGACTCGACATAACATTGTCGTTCGCCCACAATTCTTCAATGCCATCTTCGGTGATGCGAGACAGATTCGCACCCACCCCATAACTGGACGAAACAAATAGGTAATCATCGAAGATCAGTGGCGTGGCTCCGTTAACAGTAGGCCCGCGACTGCCGAACCGGAATCGAAAGCGGACGTTGCCGGATTCTGGGTCGACGGACACTGCATGTAGTCGCGTGACAAACACGAGGTGCGACTGTCCATTGACCATCGCGAAGGTTGGCGACGAGTAACTCGCGTCTTCGTCGGTTGCTTGCCATTCGGTCTTGCCGGTTTCTAGATCGAACGCGACGATGCCGGCATTCCGTCCGCCGACATTCACGATCACCTTGCCAGCAGCGACGATCGGCGTACTCCCGGCTCCAAAATAACCCTCCTGTCCATCGAAATCTTGATAGGTAGCACGCGACCAAAGCTCGGTTCCGTCTTTCAGGCTCACGCAATGTAAATCGCCCGCGGCTCCAAAGGCGTACACCCGACCATTGTGAATCAGCGGAACGCAACGCGGTCCTAAATCCGAATTGACGCCACCCCCATAAGTGGCTTCAAAATCTGCCTTCCAAACAGGCTTGCCGGTCGTCGCGTCGAGCGACTCAATTCGCTCTGTTCCGCCAACTCGATGGAACACAACGATTTGATTGCCGACCACGGCCGGTCCTGCATATCCCTGCCCAAGGGTGTAGCTCCACTTCTGGCTCGGGCCAGCCGATGGCCACTTTGGAATTTCGGGCTCGTCCTGTGCTTCTCCATTTCTGGACGGCCCAAGAATCTGAGGCCAGTCGCCTGCTTTGCAATACGTCTGATGTAGGGCGAGAGCACAAATAGCGAGCAAACTTGTCAGAAACAGCTGATGCGGAAGCATTCGCTCCGTTCGCCTGAATTTCATCGCGGATGACCTAGGTGGTTGTCGAGGAAAACGGTTAGGAGGGCCCTACAATTCCCTGCGATTGGAGTACAATACTCCACCAGCGTCAAGCTCGTCGTCGTTCCCCCGCACCACCCATGTCGAACCAGCAGAAGCACTCGTGGCTCGTACTTTCCGGCTCTGGCAGAAGAAACGTGGCGGTCGTAGAACAGGTTCGCGCTTGGCGGGGAGTCTGGGCGAGGCGGTCTTTTTCGGGATTCTATTTCTGCTCGGAGCCATCTCGCTCACGGCGGTGCTCACATCGCAAGTGATGAACCCGACGCCGGAGATATACCGCTTCGGTTTCGGTTTTTGGCTGATGGTGCTCGTGATGGCTTCATTTGCTCTGATTGGAGGAATTGGCGTTGTCTGGAGCGCGGTTTACGCAGGCACTTCCGCAGAACGCCGTTCAGCGCTCGTGAAGCATGCGGTTGGAATGGAGCTCATTAGCGAGGCGATGCCCACGTCGCTCGAATTTCCAAATATCCCTCGCGATGCATATCTTACGAATAGCCCTGGCGTCAAACTGAAGTACCGACTGCCCACCGAGCAGGCTCCGGTCTGGCGGCTAGCAGTATCGGCCTTGATTTTTCTGGTGTCGACCGGCGTTACGTCAGTTCTGATCGTTATTCTCGTCAATCAGCATATGGCGGGGACGCCGGATTGGTTCCTGACGCTTTTTGCCGCACCGTTGATTCTTGCCAATCTGTGGTGCGTCCGCTACTTTTTCAGCGAACTCCGGCGTCAGACTCGGTTCGGTCCGACCTGTATCGAGATCAGTAATCACCCCTTGCGTCCCAACAGCGAGTGTGAGATTTTCGTGACTCAGGCAGGCCGACTGTCGCTGAAGTCGCTGGTCCTCTCGCTAGTGTGCGAAGAGGAGGCGACCTATTCACAAGGAACAGATATTCGTACAGAAACCAGAGTTGTCTCACGGCAGGAAGTCCTGCACCAGGACGCCACCCGGATCGAAGACGGAGCGCCGCTCGAGTGCAGCGGGGTCCTGGCAGTTCCGGAGCACGTCATGCATTCGCTCCAGTCGGGCCACAACGCGGTTCGTTGGAGGCTGGTTGTTGTGGCAAAATCGGAACGGTCCGGCACCATGAGACGAAGCTTTCCTGTTATCGTATACCCGACCTTGTCACAGCAATTAAATAACGCCAATCATGGATGATAGCCAAAGTGCCGGTCTTGCTACCTTGTCGAGATCGCGATTCAGCGGAACCTGGAAAACCGTCGGAAGCCTCATGGAACCGTTGCTCAGTCTACAAATCGCCGAGCCGCGACGCATCTACCAACCCGGGGACGAGTTGGAATGTGAGTGCCAGATTGACGCCGTTGAAGCCCACGAGATTCAGGCTGTCGAGACTTCCGTTCTGTGGTACACCGAAGGCAAAGGGGATGAGGATCTGGGCGTGCATTATTTTAACCGGCGCGTGCCCAGTGACAGTGAAGACCGCGACCTTCGCCCCATGCATCGCTTCACAACCATCTTGCCGAACAGCCCGCTCAGTTACTCTGGTAAGATCGTGAAGGTTCGCTGGTGCGCACGCGTCCGATTGTTCCTCAAGAAGGGCAAGGAGCTCTATTTTGAGCAGCCTTTTACGCTTGGCAGTGTTGCGGCCGTGCAAGACGAACCAACGTGACTGAGAACAGACGCCAGCTGTTTCCTGACCAAAATCCTTTCTCAACCTCCGCCGTCAAACCGGGGGAAATCGCCTTCCAATTTGATGGCGATCACGACGCAGTCCGCCTTGTCGCAAAGCTCCAGCAAAACGCCTGGCGAGGTGAAATCGTGGGGCCACACGGCTCCGGCAAATCGACACTGTTGAAGGCAATGCTCCCGGCGCTGGAGGCTGCCGGCCGCGAAGTCCGATATTTCGTCGCCAAGCGTGGCGTCAAACGGTGGCCTGAATTGGAAGCCGATCTAGCGAACTGGCACGATGCTACGCAAGTCATGGTCGAAGGCCATGAGCTGATGAGTCGGAGCAACCGCAAGTTGCTGGACCGGGCGTGTCACAACGCAGGCGCTGGTTTGCTCGTCACGTGTCACGCGTCTCAGGGACTGCCTACGTTGTTCCATACCGCAGTGACATTCGAGTTAACGCTGTCAATCGTCCAGCATCTGCTGCCTCCTGATTGCGACTTCATCTTCGAGGCGGATGTCCGCGATAGCTTCTCGCGTCACGGCCAAAACCTCCGGGAACTGCTGTTCGACATGTATGACTTGTACGAGCAACGCCGGCCACGTTGATTGTGGCATCCTCACGAATCGAGCTGCCCGACCTGTAACCGTGATCTAGGGTTGAGCAGAAGTTCTGACTGCGATCGAGAACCGTATCTTGATCGAAAAACCGAAGATTCGTAACAACCGGTACGGCCGGAGAGAAAGATGTTGCCACCCCAGTGCTCAAAGTGGATTGCTTTTGGCGTTATGCTGTCGCTCGCTCACGTCGAGACCGCAAGTGCGGACGCGTGGACGACGTCAGGCGATTGCGGATGTGGAAGCCCCAACGTCCCAATTGGCAGCCAAGCGTTCTGGATGCGGCCAACACCGGTGTATAACTCGTCGTGGTCAAGAGTACCTGTCACGAATTATCGACCTCAGGTAGTGAGCGATCCGATAACAGGCGTCGGATTTACGTCAATTCAGCCTTGCAACACCTACGAGTGGCAACCGCGTCGGACACCCGGCAGCTCATTTTGCCAGTGCCTTGTGAATTGGTGGCGATCGCACTGCGGTTGTTGTTGTCGCAGACAATCACCCTGCGCTGTGGACCCCTGCCAGTCAACCAGCGAATGGATTGTCAGTTCCTCGGAGTCGACGGCCACGCCGTACTACACCCCGTCAACTCAGGTGGCACCAGCGACGAATGGGCGACTGGTTCCTGTTCCAACCAGCCCACCACCAACAACTCAGGTTCCCGCCGACATCCGACCACAACTTTCGCCGCCACCTGTAGGCCGTAGCACAGAGGGTTCTGCGTCTCGGCTGGATTCTGAACGAGCAGTCTTCGTTCACAAGATTGAGGGCGACGACGAGTTGCTCGAATTGACGCCTCCACAAATAACGCCTGGCTATCGCGACGACGGCTTCCAGGAAACAGACAGCTTTCGTCACGTGCCCGACTTGATTGATGTCATTCCTGGTGAACACTCGGCATCAAATGTCGAAACCTCATCGACGCTGGTGCCGGTCAGTTGGAATACACCGACTGTATGTAAGGAGCGTCGATTGCCGATCGACATCGTGTGGGACGACACGGGTTGGAAATCCGAGCAGTGATACCTGATGCGATGCACAGGTTGCTTGAAATGAATCTGGCGGCTCGCCGAAAGGCCCGATAGACTCAGTGTTCAAGTTGCTGACAGCAATCCGTCCCTCGGCGATGCGACATGCCGGCGAATCTAACTCATAAGTACTTGAAGGCCGAAGAAGCCTATCGCCGCGCCGCGACGTTGGAAGACGAACTGTCGTGCCTCCAGGTGATGCTTCGTGATGTTCCCAAGCATAAGGGCACCGATCGGCTTCAGGCCGACCTCAAGCAGAAGATCCGTCGCGTAAAACTTGAACTTGAGCAGCAACATCAGCGAACCCTCGGCAAACCAACGACTTTTCGTCTGGCGAGGCAGGGTGCGGGGCGAGTCGTGCTGATCGGCGGCCCTAATGCGGGAAAGAGCCAGTTGCTCGCGAGCCTCACGCGAGCCAATCCGGAGATCGCCGACTACCCTTTCACGACGCGAGATCACACACCAGGCATGATGCCCTGGGAAGATGTGATGGTCCAGATCATTGATACGCCGCCGATCACCGCAGAGTGCTTCGACCCAATTACGCAAATGCTGATTCGGGGAGCTGACTTGGCTGTTGTCGTCGTCGATCTGGGGGCGGACGAAGGGGTCGAACAACTGCAAGCGTTGCTCAATAAGCTTGACGGGACCAAGACTCGCTTGGCCATCGAGTCCTATCTCGATGCTTCGGACGTTGGGGTTTCCTACACAAAGTCAATTGTCGCCCTTAACAAGGTTGACTTGGCCGAAGCGCCCGAGCGGATCGAGCTATTGCATGAGCTGATCTCACATGAGTTGCCCGAATACTCGATCTCCGGTCAGTGCCCCAAGTCGCTCGATGGCTTACGGCAGGCGATTTTCGAGTCGCTCGACGTCGTACGGGTTTATACAAAAACACCTGACGAGAAGGCCGCGGATTACAACAAGCCTTACACCATTCGGCGAGGCCAGACACTGCTAGAAGTGGCGGAACAAATCCACAAAGACTTCGCCTGCAAGTTAAAACATGCCAAGGTTTGGAGCCAGGCTTTTAATGCAGCGTCGATCGTTAGAGCAGACTACGAACCTCGCGACCGCGACGTCGTCGAGTTTCACACGTAGGTTGGCCGAAGTCGGCACCGAACAGTCCTGCCGCCACTACTCCGTCTTCTTCTTCGCGACTTTTTTCTTAGCCGCTTTCTTTTTAGGGGCGTTCTTAGCTGCTTTTTTGGCGGTCTTCTTCTTTTTCTTTGTGCCACCCTTGGCAGCTCGCTCGGCGAGCAGATTCACTGCTTGATCGAACGTGAGTTCGTCGGGGCTTATTCCCTTGGGGAGCGATGCATTGGTCTCGCCATCTGTGACGTAAGGTCCATAGCGCCCTTCCAGTAGCTTAATGGGCTCTTCGGTGACGGGAGATGCCTCGAATACTTTCAACGGCTCCTTGGCAGCGCCCCGACCGCGCGTCTTTGGTTTCGCCAACAATTCAACCGCTTGCTCAAACGTCACGTCGATGGGTGAAAGATCTGCCGGGAGCGAACGTGTTTCCTTGCCGCAACTGATGTACGGCCCAAAGCGACCGTTTTGAGCGATGACCGGAGCCTTCAATTCGGGATGCTCGCCCAGCGTCCGAGGAAGCGTCAGTAATCTCAACGCGACCTCAAATGTAATATCTTCCGGAGTCATACCCTTGAGTAACGAGGCGTTCTTGGGCTTCTCGTCGTCTTCGGGCGTGCCGCGTTGAACGTATGGACCGAATCGTCCCACTTTCAAAAACACTGGCTTGTGCGTGTCGGGGCAGATGCCGAGCGGCTCGTCGTCACGCGCACCTTGGTCCAGCAATTCGACTGCTCGTTCTAGCGTCAACTCGTCCGGCGCCATGCCTTCCGGCAAACTTGCTTTGCGTTCACCCTGCTCGACAAACGGACCGAACTTGCCAACCCGCAGCACGATCTCTTCGCGATGCTCACCCTCGGTGGGAGTGCCGACGGGAAACCGGCTCATCACGCGGGGATCGATCTCTTCCGTTTTTGCTGCCAGTTTGGCCTTTAGACCCGGTTGGTCACCAAAGTAAAAGTTCTGCAGATAGTCGACGCTTTCCGCCTCGCGACGGCTGATCGAATCAAGAAGATCTTCCATCTGTGCAGTGAACTGGTAGTCAACCAGCGAGCCAAAGTGTTCCTCGAGCAACCGCGTCACAGCAAACGCAGTCCAGGTGGGAACCAGTGCATTCCCCTTCTTGAAAACGTAGTCGCGGGCTTGGATCGTATCGATAATCGAAGCGTATGTGCTCGGGCGACCTATACCTTTGTCTTCAAGTTCGCGTGTTAAGGAAGCTTCGGTAAAACGGCTAGGCGGTTGTGTCGTATGGTCGGTGGAGTGTAAATCTCGACATTCGACGGGTTGTCCCTCTTCTACTGCGGGCAGAATGGTTTCACGGTCAGCAAGCTCGGCATTGGGGTTGTCCGACCCTTCGACGTAGGCTCGGAGAAAGCCGGGGAAGTCGATGGTTCGACCGCTTACGCGGAAGATCGCGCCGTCGCCTTCGATCATGACTGTGGTGTTATGTCCACGAGCGTCGACCATCTGACTCGCGATTGTTCGCTTCCAAATCATCTCGAACAATCGATACTCGTCAGAATTGAGGTTACCCTTTAGAGCTCCCGGCAACTCGAACGGATGACCAGCGGGTCGGATCGCTTCGTGAGCCTCCTGGGCGTTCTTGACCTTGTTTGCATAAGCACGAGGAGTCTCTGGAAGATAGTCGCTCCCGTATTCGGAGCGGACTAAATCCCGCGCCGCGTCCACAGCGACTTGAGCGAGATTCGTCGAGTCGGTACGCATATAAGTGATGTGACCGTTTTCGTACAAGCTCTGCGCGGCGTTCATCGTGCGGCGAGCCGTGAATCCCAGCTTGCGATTTGCCTCTTGCTGCATGGTGCTGGTTGTAAAAGGCGGAGCGGGCTTTCTGGTGTAAGGTTTGCTTTCAACGCTCAATACTTTGAACTTTGCAAAACGCAAACGGTCATTCAGTTCCTTCGCTGCCGCCTCGTCGAGCATGAGCAAGGTTTCATCTTTGATCTTGCCCGTCGACGAATCGAAGTCTTTTCCGCTTGGGATCTTTCGACCGTCGACCGAAATGAGCGTAGCTTGAAACTCGTCACTTGCTTCCGCTGCAAACGTGCCCAGCAAGTCCCAATAGGTTGCTGAGCGAAATGCCATTCTTTGTCGCTCACGCTCGACGATCAATCGCACGGAAACACTTTGCACTCGACCTGCAGAAAGGCCACGACCGACCTTTTTCCAGAGCAATTGCGATACATCATATCCGTACAGCCGATCGAGGATGCGACGCGCCTCTTGGGCTCGAACTAGTCCATCGTCGATCTCGCGCGGGTTATCGATCGCTTCCTGGATTGCCTCCTTCGTAATCTCGTGGAAAACCAATCGCTTGACGGGAACCTTAGGCTTCAACACTTCGTGCAAGTGCCAGCTGATTGCCTCTCCTTCACGGTCTTCGTCTGTCGCGAGATAGAGATCCTTCGCGGCCTTGAGCGCACTACGCAGTTTAGCGACTTGCTGCTTCTTTCCCGCGGGGACGATGTAGATTGGTGTGAAGCGGTCCTCGACATTCACGCCCAGATACGACCAAGATTCCTTCTTAAATTCTTCAGGAACTTCTTTGGATCCCTGCGGCAAATCGCGAATGTGTCCGATACTCGCCTCGACCGTGAAGTCCTTACCCAGGAATTTACCGATCGTTCGCGCCTTGGCTGGCGATTCCACGATCACAAGTGACTTCCCGCCGGTACTAGAGGCTTTCTTAGCCATAGGTAAACATCAATCTGGGTGGTGTGCGTAGAGTTCGGAAAGACCGTGACTATCTATCAGGTTTTCATATAAAGCTACCTGAGGACCATCCTGCCGGGCCGCACGGTCGTGCGAAGCGGTGCAATTGGACGTGTGTGTTGTCGACGACATTCCTGATTGGGATTGAATTTACGGCGACGAGCCATACAATCTGCAAATCCTGGTTACGCCTTTCAACAGGGCAAATCATTAATACGTGATGGCCAGTGCTGTCAACCCGTCTTGCTACTCACCTCGCGTGATTGGAGAGTTTTCGATGTCCCGCATGATGCATATGTTTCGCAAGTATCAGTATATGCTGCTGATCGTTTTCGGCGTGTTGCTGATGTTCGTCTTTGTCATCGGCGACGCAATCACTGGGTTGATGGGCAATCCAGGGCGGGGCGGAGGTGGGCCGTCTGACGAAGTGGTGCTGACGTGGAAACATGGGGCTGTAACTGGTAGCGACTTATACAGCCAACGCGTTCGCCACAACATGGCAGTGGAATTCCTGAGCGAAGTCGTACAAGAAACCGTCCGCCGCGAGGGAACCCCGAAAGGGCCCGGCGTCTTTCGCGATCAATTTGGTCGATACAACCCTGGCATCACGGTGGCCGAAAACGACGAGACCATCGTTCAAAAAATGCTGCTAGCGGCCAAGGCTGAATCGCTGGGCGTGAAAGTAGACAACGAAGCGGTTAAGGCTTTTCTGCATCAGTTGAGCGATGGCGAATTAAGCGACAACGACATCGCCGTGATTTACAACAAAACAGTTGCCGGTCGTATGACGCAACAACATTTAATGGACCAATTGCAACACGAGTTGCTTGCCCAGCAAATGTTAATGATGTCTCGGGCCGGTCTGTTCGTTGTGCCGCCTCGCGAGGCTTGGGCCTTCCAAAATCGTATGCGACGCCGAGTGCAGACCGAGATGGTTGCGCTGAGCGTCGACAGCTTCAAGGACAAAGTTGCCAAGACTCCAACCGATGCGGAAATTCAGAAACTGTACGACGAGGGCAAAAATCGATTCCCAAGTCCTTATAGCTCTGAACCCGCGTTTAAGCGGCGTCACAAGATCGGCTTCGAGTATGTGCGAGCCGATTCGGGCAAGCTGCAAGAAGAAGAGGCTGCGAAGATTAAAGATTCGATTACCGATGAAGACATCGAAAAACACTATGCAGAAAACAAGGAACGATACCGAGTAATCGAGTTGCCCGAAGACGAACCGGAAACCGAATCGAGCGATGCCACTCCAGAGGCGTCGAGCGAAAGTAGCGAGAAGCCTGTACCGGATGAAGCTCCAGAGAAACGGGAAGATGCGCCTCCCGCTCCTCCCGCCGATGAGCCTGCGGCAACCTCACCGGAAAAAGAGGCCGAGGCAACGCCGGCTGAAGAATTGCCCGCTGAACCCAAGAGTGAAGCAGAAGGATGCGGCGCACAGGACGAGGCCAATGCTGAAACGACCGAGCCTGAAACGCCAGCGCCTGAACCGTCCGCTGAGACGGAATCTGCTGCGGCAACGGATGCCAAGGCACCGGCACAGGTCGTCGAGCAGCCGACCGATGCCCCCGCGACCGATGCCCCAGCAACTGACGCACCGGCAACTGAGCCAGCGGCGGCAGCCTCCGCGGAGCCCGCGAGCGACGCAGCACCAGATTCCCCAGCGCCGGAAACTCCCGCTTCGACCGAGAAGCCTGAAGAACCGAAATACAAACCTCTGGATGACAAGTTGCGTGAAGAAATTCGCGACGAGATTGCGGCCGATCGCTCGAGGCAGCCGGCTCGAGAGCGACTCGACAAGGCGCTTGACGAAATCAAAGCTGAAATTGATGCCTATGGCCGAAATGTTCGCCGGAGCGACGTCGCAAAGTCTGGCAAGAAGCCTGCGCCTGTAGATTATGAGGCACTGGCTGCCAAACATGGCTTTACGGCCGGTAAGATCGATCCCACGGACGTGATAGGAATCGAAGAGTATGAGCTTGGCAAAGCTTATGAGATGACGTTCACCTCGTGGCCGCCCCAGCGAGTCTCGTTTGCGCAGATGGCTTACGCTGAGAATGGACAGGTCTATCGCGCTACTCGCATCAAGAGCGCTGAGTTGGACGTCGAGTTCCTCTATTGGAAAGTCGACGAAGAAGAAGCTTACGTGCCGGAACTGAAAGATATTCGCGATGAAGTGATCGATACATGGAAGCGGCAGGAGGCGTTTGTGATTGCCGAGGCGGAAGCCGAAAAATTGGCAAAGCAAGCGGCTGGTGATAAGCCGCTTGGCGAGTCGCTGAGCTCGCATGACGGTCTTAATATCATACAGCCCGAACCCTTTAGCTGGATGTCGACGGGTACGACTCCGTTCGGCGGAGCGGGCGCACCAACGCTGAGCCAGGTGGATGGTGTGGAAGCGGCTGGCGACGAGTTCATGCGTTCTGTCTTTGAATTGAAGCAGGGTGAAGTGGGCGTCGCAGTGGATGAACCCAAGACGCACGTTTACGTGGTTCGAATCGCCGCAGAAACGCCCTCGGACGAAGTGCTTAAAGAGCAGTTTCTCTCATCGGGTGTCACGCCCGAGATGTCGCAAATCGCTTTTGTCGAGATCGAAGATGTCTGGCAGGATTGGTACAAGGATCTCGAAAAAGAGATGCACGTAGAGTGGAGTGAATAGCGATTCTGTTTGCGAAGTAGATCGGAGCCGAAAACATTGCTCCGGCTGGGACTTGGCAACGCATGCTTTCCATGCACAAGCCGGTCGCTGTAGTTGCCCGATATCTATTGATCGCGGTCGTCTGTGCGCGGGCACATGGTGTGTCTCCAGGCCAACCGCCGTGTGGCGGCGATGCTCGAAACGATTAAGCCGCACACGCTAGGTTCGATTGCCCGGCTTAAGTACGACAACACCCAGCGGCGGCAATGTTACTTCGAGCGATAACTCTCGTCCTTGCGCTCTGTGCTTCTTCGTATTCATTCCCGGCGCGTTCCCGACATTGCTGCCGCCATAATGCTTCGAGTCGCTATTAAAGATCTCGTCGTACCAACCACCTTTCGGTGCTCCGACGCGATAGCCCTCTCGGACTACGGGAGTCATGTTGCAGCACACGACCACAAAGTCTTCGGGGTTCTTTGCCTTGCGGATGTAACACAGCACGCTGTCGCCGCTGTTCATGCAGTCGATCCACTCGAAGCCGCCGTTGTTGAAATCTACCTCGTACAGCGAAGGCTCTCTGCGGTAGAGATTATTCAAATCTGTAATCAGCCGCTTGATCCCACTGTGAGTGTCCCATTGTAACAAGTCCCACTGGATCTCAGTCTCGTGATTCCACTCCGTCCATTGGCCGATGTCGCCGCCCATGAACAATAGTTTCTTGCCGGGGTGCGTCCACATGTAGCTGTACAGCAAACGGAGGTTTGCAAATTTCTGCCATAGATCGCCGGGCATCTGGTCCAGCAAAGACCGTTTGCCATGCACCACCTCGTCGTGAGATAGGGGTAGCACAAAATTCTCGGTGAACGCGTAAATCAGGCTGAAAGTTAGCTCACCATGATGGTATTGGCGATGCACGGGTTCGTGGCGCATGTAGCGGATGGTGTCGTTCATCCATCCCATGTTCCACTTAAACGTGAAGCCAAGTCCACCTGTATCCGTCGGTCGCGAAACGCCGCCCCAGGCGGTCGACTCTTCGGCAATCGTCATCGCGCCTGGAAACTCAGCGTGCGTCTGACGATTGAATTCCTGCAGCAATGAAATTGCAGGGATATTTTCGCGACCGCCATACTCGTTTGGGACCCAACCACCTTCCTCGCGACTGTAGTCCAGATAGAGCATCGAGGCGACCGCGTCGACGCGTAACCCATCGATATGATACTTGTCCAGCCAGAACAAGGCGTTCGCGATCAGGAAATTGCGGATTTCCGTGCGTCCATAGTTAAAGATCAAAGTTCCCCAATCAGGATGCTCGCCCTGGCGCGGATCGGCGTGCTCATAGAGCGCTGTGCCATCGAAGCGTCGCAGGCCATGGTCGTCCTTTGGGAAATGCGCCGGAACCCAATCGATGATCACACCGATACCATTTTGATGGCAGTGATCGACGAAATACATAAAGTCTTCGGGGGTGCCGTAGCGGCTTGTGACCGAGTAGTAACCAACGGTCTGGTATCCCCAACTGCCGGTATAAGGGTGTTCGCTAATTGGCAGCAACTCCAGATGGGTGTACCCCATCTCTTTGCAATACTCGACGAGTTGGTGAGCCAGTTCGCGATAGTTCAACCAGCCATGAAGTCGGTCGTTTCCTCGACGCCAGCTACCTAAGTGAACTTCGTAGACCGACATCGGCTGTTCAAGCGGATTCAACTTGCGCCGACGCTCCATCCAGTTGCCGTCGCTCCATTGAAAGTGATCTAGATCAGCTACGATCGAAGCCGTACAGGGAGGCAGCTCGGCGGCTACGCCATAGGGATCGCTCTTGTCGACTGAACTCCCGTCTGATGTCTTAACACGGAACTTGTATTTTTCTCCTGCCTTTAGCCCGGGAATAAATAGTTCCCATATTCCACTGGGAATGTGCTTCCTCATGCTGTGGCTACGACCGTCCCAATAGTTGAAGTCACCAACGACTTGAACGGTTGTTGCGTTAGGGGCCCATACGGCGAAATTCACCCCTTTGATGCCATTAACCTCGCGTAATTTGGCTCCGAGCTTATCGTAGGCTCGTGAGTGTGTACCTTCCCCGAGTAAATAGAGGTCGTAGTCCGTCAAATACGGCTCGAACGCGTAGGGATCATGCATGGTAATAGTCTGGCCGTCGCGCTGTGTCACACGAAACTGATAAGGATGAGTATTTGTTCGTTCCGTGACAGGTTCAACTGCCTCGTACACCCCCGATGGGTGAATCCGTCGCATCGGACGCAATTTATTTTGAGCTTGGTCAATCAACCAAACTTGTTGCGAGTTAGGCAGATACGCACGTACGGCAACCGCTGATCGGCCACCGGACGTCACCTCATGCGGACCAAGCACGTCGAACGGGTTTGAATGACGGCCCTCGACCAGAGCGCTGATGTTCTCTAAAGAAACGGTCGTCCGCACGTTCTCCTCCTGAAAACTCTCTACATCCTGTCTCGGACTCGCTGCGGATCGCTCCGCCCTTTTTATCGTTACACATACGGATCGACAATGGCCCGCTTGAGCTCCAACGTCAACTCGATTGGAGTTAAGACAGACCACGACGTGCGGGATAACAAACGCATTCCCCGTGCCAAGCTGAAAGGACGGGTTCAGGATCTGTTAAGGCTTGGCCTCCGAATGGACAACAGAAATCGGTGAAAACAAGCACGAAGCCAACCGGAGAGCGTAAAACGACGGCTTGGATCATTGTTTTCGCTTCTCGGAATGACAAGCTCCGCTGCCAAATGTTTAGGCTCGCGTGTCGATTCCTCGGGCGGATCGAACCTCCACGTGCGACAACGCACGCTGTGGAATTGCAAGGCATGATCGATTCTTTGCCAGAGGTCCGAATCTTTGATCGGCGTCATTCTTCCAAAGCATTCCCAGTGCCACCCACTTTCTCGCCAGCGATCGATACCAAACCGCAACCCGCGAGTCACACTTCGACTTCTTGTTACGAGTGTGACGTGGGATGGTTGATCAAGTGCCTCGAGACCTCGGACCACGGCCAGTAACTCAAGTCGCTCCGGGTCGACATCAGCTTCCTCGTCGGTCGCTTCGAGCTTCATCTCGCCATCAACCGACTCGAGCACGAAGTGCCAGAGCCCGTTATCTTCCGCGGTGGCCATCGCTTTAGTTCGCGTTGATCGAGCTTCCGAAAACAGCAGAAAATGGGGGGCAGGTACGGTCATGGTCACGGATTTTGCGTGTTTGGGTGGTAAGTCGCTGTTGGAACGAATAAAATCGCGCGCATCCATATAACGCAACGTCAGCGGCACCTGGATATTCGGTGCACTCGTCCGTGAACGATTACCTTATCGGGAATCATGACGTAGACTCTCCAGTTTATCTTTTTCAGCAGGTCGCACCTCATGTTCGAAGCGCCCCATGAAGCTCGTATGGCCGCTGGCTACTTGCTTGCTCTAGGCTTCGGGATCGTCGTCTACATGCGGTTTGCTTTCACTCGGCAAGAATCAGATGTTTCAGTGCGATCGTCAGTTTCGCGAATCGTTCTTTGCGGAGTCTGGGGTGGAGCGGTCGTCGTCTATATTGTTTGGCCAGACCTGGTCCGACACTGGAACTTTTTCATGTTTTCCCAGATCCGCTGGGGCACAACCGGCCCAGCCATTATGGGAGTCTTGCTGATCGTTTGGGCGATGCGTTCGCATCTTCGGTCCGCAGAGGATGGCAGCATCGACGCTGGGGGGCTATATGCCTGGTGTCGTTATCCGTTGGACGCCGCCATCGGCGTCTTCATGGTCTCTGTCACTTTGTTATGTGCGAACTGGTTGTTAATCGCACTGACGATGGTCTTGCTCTGTCTTCATCGACTAGCAATCCCTTACGAAGTGGAGCGATATCGCCACCGACTTCTTGGTTGCAAATACGACGAGTATGCTGCGCGAACAGGCTGGTTTCTTCCGACGGCAGCTCCCATCAAGAAGTCTCAGTACCAGGTGCCCTCACGTTTTGGCTTGACTGCGATTATGGGGCTGCTGACGGTTTTGGCTTTTATCTTTGGAGCGCTTCATGCCGTCGAAGCTCCGCCTGCCATCTACTTGTTCGTCGGTTCTGAAATCCTAGCGATCTGTCTCGTGCAAATACTGGTTGGTTCTTCCCCCCGAGGTGGCTCAACCTTGACGGGTGCCGTTCTCTTGCCGTTCTGGGTCTACATGACCTTACGTACTCCATCGATGCCGTTGGGCTTTGAATTCGTGTTCATCGGCAGCTTGGTTGCTTTTGGGGGCCTGCTGGGATACTGCATTGGTGCGCTGGCGGCCGGCTTTTTTTTGATGATCGACTTGATCGAACCTTGGTTAATTCGCGATGCGGCGGCTTATCCATTACGTTTGCAAGACCCACCCACTCCTCACATTCCCGTTGATTCCGACTGATTACAGTTTCGTATCAAAAAGGCAAATCATTCATGTCGCGCAGAAAGCTGTTGATGCTCGTTGGGGACTTCGTCGAAGACTATGAAGTCATGGTCCCGTTCCAAATGCTGTTGATGGTTGGCCACGAAGTTCACGCGGTTTGTCCTGGCAAGCAGGCAGGCGACACAGTTGCGACTGCGATTCACGACTTTGAGGGCGATCAAACTTACAGCGAGAAGCGGGGCCACAATTTCCGACTAAACGCCAGTTTCGCTGAGGTCGATGAAACCTCCTACGACGGGCTGATCATCCCAGGCGGTCGCGCACCGGAGTATTTGCGGCTTGACGGCCGAGTGATCGAAATTGTCAAGCACTTCGCCGCCACTAACAAACCAATCGCAGCGATTTGTCATGGTCCGCAACTGCTGGCGGCCGCGGGTGTCTTGTCCGGAAAGGCTTGCAGCGCCTACCCCGCGGTCAGCTATGACGTCACAAGTGCGGGAGGCAGCTTTGTTCCCGCGAGCGAAGGATTCGACAACGCCCACACCGACGGCAACTTGGTCACCGCGCCAGCTTGGCCCGCACACCCAGCTTGGATTCGAAGCTTCCTTCAAGTGCTTGGCACCCCGGTCGGTGTTTGAATTCGAGTTCTCCAGTCGCCGGTTTGAGTGCCTGCTTGTCGAGTTCGACCAAAGCGAGAACGGTTGGCAGAAGCGGGTATCGAACCCTACGAATCCAACTGCTCGGAGCATACATGCACGATGAATTTCAAATCGAGTCACGACGGAAGCTGCTACCGGCGTGGATACTCTCGGTGGGAGTTCACGTCGTTTTGTTGACCTGCCTTCCGCTCTTTATCAGCGTAAGCCGTGATTCGCAGCTGAACGACGTAACGGATCGCTCTGTCCGAGTCGTGCTTGCCCTCAAGTCAACAAGCAGGGAACACGAGTACTTTGACGAAGCAGCGATGGATCAGGCCGACGCGAGCCAGGACGCTGGGTCATCACAAGCCGAGATTCAGGTTGCGGCGTCTGAGTCGCTGGTCGTCTCGGAATTCACACTACCCGCTGTTTCAGATCCAATACTTCCAGGTTTGACTTCGATTGATACGCCACGCTTATCTGTTAGCGGTTCACGACCAAGGCTGCCTGGCGTTGACGAGTCTGCGATTATCGCTGCGGAGCAAGCTCGGATGCGATCCGCCGCGTTACGCAGCCCAATCGCAGAGATTGGTCTGTTTGGCAGCAAGGAAGCGATAGGCAGATCATTTGTCTTTCTGATTGATCGCTCGCAGAGTATGGGTGGCGGAGGACTAGGCGTGCTGCAGGACGCTGAGGACGAGCTGGTTCGAGTTTTGCAAGGTCTTGGGCCCGAGCATCAATTTCAGGTTGTTGTCTATCACGACCAGAGCGTCTATTTAGAGCGGCGTGAATTATTGGATGCGACCGAGGAGAACAAGGCGTTAGTTCCCGGATTCCTTGGTTCGAAGGCCGCGTTCGGAGCGACGGAACACGAACGCGCTTTGATGTCGGCACTGTCTCTCGAACCCGATGTAATCTTCTTGCTCACTGATGGTGGTGAACCGGCACTCAAAGAACAACAGATCCGTAATATCGCGAAATACGCCGGGCCGCGGACATCGATTCATTGCATTCAGTTTGGCATCGGACCTCACCGTGAGGCCAACAACTTTCTGGCCCGCCTTGCAGCAGCTACCGGTGGCGAGTACGGTTACGTCGATGTCAATCAACGCCGCCGTTGAACCGCGGCACGATCTAGGAGGGCCCCGGCATTTCGCTCCCTGAACTCACTCCCGCCGAATTAGAACGATACGATCGTCAGATCGGAACGGGGGTTCTGTCGGTAGAAGGCCAAAAACGGTTAAAGGCCTCGACCGCGCTTGTTACTCGTGTGGGAGGAATGGGCGGGCCTGCATCGCTCATGCTAACCATGGGCGGCGTGGGGCGAGTGATCATCGCACACGGTGGCGATATGATCTCGCCCGATTTGAACCGGCAAGTTCTTGGCTCTGAGAGCGTACTGGGCAAGCCGCGGGCGAGAGACTTCGGGGCTTACTTGCGCACGATGAATCAGTTCGTCGAAGTTGAGGCGATTGATCACGAGCCCGATGATGCGGAAGCGGCGGAACTCGCGCTTCGCTGCGACATCATTCTTTCCTGTCCACCAACATTCGAAGAGCGATTGCGTTTGAATCACGCTGCCTGCCAAGCTGGCATTCCCTTTATCGATGCAGCCCAGTGGGGGATGACCGGAACTTTGATCGTCGTCAAACCCGGCGAAACGGCGTGTCTGAAATGCCTTTATCCCGATCCACCTCCGTTCGAGGAATTCTTTCCCGTTGTTGGAGCGATCTCGGCTGCAACCGGCTCGCTGGCTGCTTTGGAGGCCATTAAGATCTTATCTGGTACCGGGGAACCGATGTGGGGCAAGATGCTGACCTACGATGGCTATCGCGGCCAAGCCGCCTCCGTCCTGCTCCAACGTCGTGCTGACTGCGAATGCTGCTCGTCGCTTTAGCTCAAGTGCAATCATGAAGATAAAAGTCTCTTACACTGGACGCAGCTATCAGACTGCGACACTGCTGCCTTCTGAGATTTCGCCGCACGAGGGAGCGACCGTCGAAGACGTGCTAAGTCTGCTCGCCAAGGATCTACCCGAAGACCAGCAGCTTCCCGCGAGTTGTCTCCTCGCGATATCGGGAGAGCACATCGGAACATTGGCGAGTTATTCAAATCGACCGCTTCGCGAAGGCGACGAACTGATTCTGATCTCGCCCGTCGCTGGCGGCTGAGTTATTTTGTCGCGACCGCGGATGTTACTTTTCCGGACGACAACTCGATGATGCGATCCGCTCTCTCCGCCGCTCGTTCGTCGTGCGTCGCAAGCACGATAGTCCCACCCGCCTTATGAAAACTAGTCAGATAGTCCAAGACGGCTTCAGCATTGTTCTCGTCCAAGTTCCCCGTTGGTTCGTCGGCCAGCAACAGCTTCGGTCGATTTAACAACGCTCGGGCCATCGCAACCCGCTGTCGCTCGCCCGCACTGAGTTGGCTGGGACGGTGAGTGATTCGCGCGGCCATACCAAAATCGCTCAGCAATTGCTTTGCGGTTTCACGACTTGCCGAACGTCCCGAGGCCGGCGCGGCGACCAAAACATTGTCCAAGACGCTCAAGTACGGCAGCAAATGGAACATCTGAAATACGAAGCCGACGTTGTCTTCGCGAAATCGAGCCCGCTCGCTGGAGCTTAGTTTTTCAACATCGCAACCTGCGACGGAAACACTACCCTCGTTCGGCAGCGCAAGTCCGCCCATCAGCGCCAGTAAAGTTGACTTGCCGCTCCCACTGTGCCCCTTGAGAGCGACAAACTCACCCTCACGAATCGAAAGAGTTACATCGTCCAACGCTCGCACTTCACCGTGTGCCGTACGATATACCTTGCTGACGCCAGAGAGTTCGATCATCGGAGAGATACGCTTTACAGGTGGCTAGCGGGGACGTAACACGACAAATGTCAACCCGAAGAGAACCACCAACACGATCCCGATCCCGACACCCACGATCCAGACGCTCGTCGTGGTTGAAGTAGTGGTCAGCGCGTCGACATCTAATTTCGGCTTGTCAGGTGTGGGTACAACCGTCGCCACTTCGGGGCCCGTCGGAGATGCGGTCAATTCTGGATCGATTAAATCTGAATCATTCGACGTCTCAGCGTTGGGATGTTCAGCGACAATCTCATCATCGATCGCCGTCAAACTCGTCTCGGCGGACGCGTCTTCGGGTGTCCGTTCGAGGGTGGCATCGTCGGTCACAATCGATTTCTCGATGTCGTTTGAAGCGAGTTGCGTCTCTGCGGGAGGTGTGCTTTCCGGAATTATTAACTCCGGAAAGAACATCTCGGGACCAAACTGGCTTTCGTTGCCTTCTTCGTTGCCGAATTTGTCAGCTAGAGCCGCAGCGGCAGCTTCCCAGTCATATCGGACCAGTAGATCGACGCCGGGATTCTGTTCTTTGACGGTACAAGAACACGCGCCACTGATGAATTCAATCTCGCGAATCAAGTTTTCTCGCGTGATGCCTTTGCCGATATAAGGCAACAACGCACGCGCACGCCCGTAAACCAAAAATACCATTGGACGCTCTTCAGCCGCCAAATCAGGTTCCATAGCCAGAAGCGTTCGGACAAACCATTGCTCTTCTTGATCATCGCGATCGAGCTTGATAAAGCCCAAATCGAAGTCGGGTTTGACGGGCGACGGGGCGTTCTCAGTGGCACCTTTCGCAGGCGAGACGTACAAGCTCACCTTCCCTTGCTGCACTTCTTCGACGAGCCCTGCCAAGATCGCTTCCGTTGCCTGCGTTTCTGCTGCGTCTTTGCCACTTAGCATGACAAACACGCCCAGCTTGCCGGTTTCAAGTTGTGCCGCCAAGCTCTTACGAAATGGTGATTCGATTAGCAAATTGACTTTTACTTCGTCCAGCTGTTCGAAGCCAATACCGACACCATACGGGGTGGAGATGAAGTAGGCCGGTAACTTTTTGTCGTCGCGACCGAGCCAAGCCTTCTTCACGTCGGGGGGCACGGAAGCAAGCTCTGGGTCTTCATCCAGGTTGACGGGAATATAGGCCACGTTAGCGCGACTTTCGCCGCCGCGCTCGAACTCATTGAGCCGTTCGCGTACTCGTTGATCTAGCTCACCCGGCGCTTCATCATGGAAGAAGTACACTTCGTAGGGTGCAGGCTGCCAACGATACATCGCATAGCGATAAACCGGTGTTTCACAGGCCACGAGAGCGCCGATATGCATCGCAAATTCGACGGCGATCAATAACAGACAGCCTGAACAGAGACGACTTAAAAGCCTTCCCATGGCAGTTTCCTCGGTGGGTGCAGTAGAGGCGGGTTCTCCAGGATACCAAGCTACCACAGTCTGAGCAATTCAGCCGAAGGGCCGCAGACGCGATATGTGAGTGCTTTACGATATGTCCAAAGCCCAGTATTCTTTAGGTTCCGTGGCGTTTTGCCGCTTGGCAGGTGCTCTGGTCGCTGAACAATCCTGCTCCTTAGGCGTCGATTATGCAGTATCGCAATGTTTGCATCGAGTCGTTCGGCTACACGCTGCCCGACGAAATCGTGACTTCTGACGAAATCGAGCAGCAACTTCAGCCGCTTTATGAACGGTTGCGGCTCCCCGAAGGCCGATTGGAGTTGATGACGGGCATTCGCCAAAGACGATTCTGGGAACGGGATGCATTGCCTAGTGACAAGAGTATTGAAAGCGGTAAGAAGGCCATCGCGAATGCCGGAATTGATCCTGGACTGGTCGGCGCACTCGTTCACGGTTCGGTCTGCCGAGATCATTTAGAACCAGCAACGGCTTGCCGCGTTCATCATCACCTTGGACTTTCGAGCAGTTGTCTGATCTACGACGTGTCGAATGCGTGCCTTGGTTTGATGAACGGCATGATCCAAATTGCGAACATGATCGAGTTGGGGCAGATTCGCGCGGGATTGGTTGTGGGTACGGAAAGCGCCCGGCAACTCGTCGAGACAACGATTAACACGCTTAATCGTGACGAGACTCTTTCGCGGAGCCAACTCAAGCTGGCGGTCGCATCGCTGACCATCGGTTCCGGCAGTTGTGCGATCTTGTTGACCGATCGCGAATTGAGTCAAACCGACAATCGCCTGCGAGTCGCCACCGCACGAACCAATACAAAGTTTCATGAGCTCTGTCACAGCGGGCAGGACGAAGCCGGTTCCGGCATGCAGCCGCTGATGCAGACCGACTCCGAGCAACTTATGCGGGAGGGGATCGCGACAGGCGTCGACACCTTCACGCGGTTTATGAACGAGACGGAGTGGAATCCAGACGAGATCGACAAAACATTTTGCCACCAGGTCGGAGCCGCTCATCGCAAGCTGATGCTTGAGTCACTTGGCCTGAGCCAGACTCGCGACTTTGCGACACTCGACTGGCTCGGCAATACCGGGTCGGTAGCGTTGCCAATCACTATGGCAATCGGGTTGGAACGAGGCCACATTGACCGCGGCGACAAGATTGGCATGCTTGGGATCGGCTCGGGGATCAATTGCTTGATGCTTGGCGTCAATTGGCAGCAGACACTTATCGACGGCGAACCGCAAGAACACATGAACTCAATTGCTGCGCCACCCGCCCCGATCGCGGCGTCTTCGTCATGATTCTTGGGGTTTGAAGATTTGCGGTCTGTGTGCGATGCCGTTGCTATAATAGGCGGTCACTCCCACTTCCCCCAGCACATGCAAATCGAATGAATCCTCTTACACGCGTTCGCGTTGCCGGTTGCTGCTTGTTCGTATTGGTTTCGTGGCTACATACTGTCGCGCAAGACGAAGCATCAACAGCACCACGATCCGGTCTCGAATTCAAGAAATGGAGTGGGTCGATCAATGTGCCCGATCCGGTCGCAATCTCTTTTGACAATAACGGTCGAGCGTATGTGACGCAGACAACGCGGCGAAAGGCACAAGACCTTGATATTCGCCAATTTCGCGATTGGATTCCCAACGATGTCAGTTTTCAATCGGTGGAAGACAAACGAAGCTTCTATCATAAGCAATTGGCACCCGGTCGAAGTGATTCAGCAAACCGTGAAATTGAGGATTTGAACGGCGACGGCTCGGTCGACTTTCGCGACCTCACCGTGCTCAGTGAGAAAATCCACTTGCTCGCTGACACCGACGGTAACGGCACAGCAGATTCGATCACACTGTTTGCCGATGGCTTTCAGACGGAGGTAACCGGCATCGCAGCAGGCGTGCTTTGGCACGACGGCGACGTCTATGCAACGATCGCGCCGGACGTTTGGAAACTACGGGATACGAATGGTGACGACCGTGCCGACAAACGCACGGCGATCGCGACGGGCTTTGGGCTGCACATTGCCTACGGCGGACACGACATGCACGGTCTAACGATTGGACCTGACGGAAAGATCTATTGGAGCATCGGCGACAAAGGAATCAGTGTCACTTCCCTGGAAGGCCGAAAGTTTCACTATCCGAACCAGGGTGGTGTTATGCGTTGCAACCCCGACGGTACGGACTTCGAGGTGTTTGCGCACGGACTCAGAAACGTCCAAGAACTCGCTTTCGATGAGTTTGGCAATCTGTTCGGCGTCGATAATGATTCGGACCAACCGGACGAGAAAGAGCGATTTGTCTACATCGTCGAAGGGATGGACGCGGGCTGGCGGTGCAACTATCAGTATCGCGGCAGCAATTACAATCCGTGGACTGACGAGAAGCTTTGGCTACCTTACTTCGAGAGCCAAGCCGGACACATCGTACCGCCGATTTCGAACTACGAGAATGGTCCCGCAGGCTTCACGTACAACCCCGGGACGGCACTTAGTCCGGCCTATCGCAACTACTTTTTCCTCACGGGTGCGCCGACGGGCCAGCAGTATGCGTTCCAAGTGCGACCGCACGGCGCTTCGTTCGAGATGGTCAACGAGCACATAATTGGCAATGGAATTCCGCTTGTCGGGATCAATTTTGGTCCTGATGGAGCGTTATACGGCGTGGATTGGGGAGGCGGATACCCACTAAACCAACAGGGGGCGGTGTGGAAGATCGATGATCCTGATCATGCGAATGACGCAGTAAGGGTCGAAGTGAAGCAACTCCTCATGAACGGATTCGAGTTAAGGCACGAAGCTGAACTCGTGCGTCATCTCGCGCATCCAGATCAACGCATTAGGCTGGGGGCTCAATTTGAGTTGGTCCGGCGCCGAACAACGAGTGCGTTGGCGGATGTCGCACTGTCGCAGCAAACGGTGCTTGCGCGAATCCATGCTATCTGGGGACTTGGCCAATTGGCCAGACGCGGTGACAAGGATGCTGAAAAGACGCTCAGCGATTGCCTGGAAAGCGATCACCCGGAAATTCTCGTCCAAGCTGCCAAGACTTGCGGAGACCTCAAGAAGTTTGACGGAAAACTGTTCCTCCCGTTATTTGCGCACTCTGAACCACGAGTTCAGTTTCATGCAGCGTTGGCGGCGGCAAAACATCCAACGCCTCAGGCTTACGAGGCGGCTTTTGGGATCGCAGACAAGATGTACGACGTTGATCTCTATATGCGTCATGCATTCATTCGGGTCTTCGAGAGCTGTGCGACAGCGGAGCAATTGATCGGGTTGTACGACTACGATTACGAACTTGTTAGACAGTGTGCGGTCATCGCTTTGCGACAACGAAAGGACTCTGCCGTTGCCAAGTTCTTGAACGATCTGCACTACCACGTCGCAGCGGATGCTGCGCGCGCGATTCACGACGATTTTTCGATTCCAGAGGCCTTGCCGGAATTGGCGGCTGCGTTAGAGAGATTTCCCTATTACTCACCGCCTTACATTCGCCGCGCGATTAATGCCAATCTAAGACTCGGTCGTCAAGAAGACGCCGCGCGAGTAGCTGGCTATGCAAGTGATCACGAGCGACCGACGGAACTTCGTTTGGACGCTTTAGAAGCGTTGTCCGTATGGCTCGAACCGCCCGCCTTAGACCGCGTCGACGGTCGATACCGAACGTATCTTCCGCGACTACAAGACTCGCTGTCCGAAGTACTGGCCCCGCACATGCCGCGATTGCTCAAAGATTCGACCAGCAAGATCCAAGCTCGTGCAATGGCATTGGCGTCGAAATACCGGATCGAATTGGACAGTAAGACACTCGACGCGTTGGTCAAAGATTCAAACGCCGCTGTGGAGCTCCGCGCGGAAGCACTAAAGGCGCTCGCCACAAGCCACGCGCCGTTGACGGCACAAGCTATCGAGGCAGCGTCCGTTTCCAATTCTCCGTCGCTTCGTGCGACGGCCCGCACGCTGCTCGCCATGCGCGACAAAGTAGCAGCGCTGGCGAGCGTTCAGCAAGCGATCGCAAATTCGGTCGATCAATCCGAATACCAGGCGGCGATTTTGTTGTTGGCTAATCTTGCCAACGGTGATGCCGATTGCGTACTGATCGGCGAGTTGAAACGCTTCAACGACGGAGCCAGTCCTGCACACTCGTCGCTCGAATTGCTCGAAGCTGCCGAGTTGCGGGCCGACGACAATGAGGACATCTCCGATTGGCTAGTGGCATTTCGATCGAAGCAGAATGCAATTAATGATTTTCCGTCAGCTAAGTTCGATGAATGCAAGGTCGGCGGAAGTGTAGAGCGCGGAAGGAAGATTTTTACCTCGCATCTGACCGCTGCGTGCGTTCGCTGTCATCGCGTTGGCAGCACCGGCAGTACGGTTGGGCCAAATCTCGAAGGGATTGCCGCAAAACGCGATGTTGACTACCTGTTGCGGTCGATCATTGCACCGAGCACCGACATCGATGAGAAATATCGAACGCAAGTTCTCTTCTTGGCAACAGGACAAATCGTGCAAGGAATATTTGGCGAAAAGACAGAAAAGGAAACCGTCTTGTTCGACGCGCAGGGGAATAAAGTGCGCGTCGCGAACGCGGAGATCGAAGAGATCCAGGAGCAGGCAATTTCTATCATGCCTGAAATGTCCAAAGTGCTAACGCGGCGAGAGATACGCGACTTGGTCGCATACCTGGCAACGCTCAAGCCGTCAAACGACGATGGAAGAACGAAGTGACGGCGACGCATGGCGGCCACGTATCGCGACGGAAGACAGCGATGTTTCGCTGTTTGGCAGTGTTGCTGGGGCTGCTGCCGCTCCCACTCTGTGAACTAACACTTCGCTTGGTTGGCATCGGTGAACTAACGGAAGCCAGTTACCCTGAAATTGGATTCGAGTCGATTCACCCACTGTTCGTGCTTAACACAGCAGGTGATCGCTACGAAATCGCAAAGAATCGACGGGCATATTTCTATCCGGATTCCTTTGCGGCGAAAAAAGATGCCGGGGAGTTTCGTGTTTTCTGCCTCGGCGGTTCCACCGTCCAGGGACGCCCCTATAGCATCGAAACCTCGTTCACAACTTGGCTCGAGTTGAGCTTGAATGCTGCGGATCCCCGGCGAAAGTGGGAAGTCGTCAATTGCGGCGGCGTATCTTATGCGAGCTACCGACTCGTACCGATTATGAGAGAGCTCCTGGCCTACGAGCCCGATCTGTTTGTCGTCTACACCGGCCACAACGAGTTTCTCGAAGCTCGCAGCTTTGCGAATACCTCGCCCCCGATGCCGTTGTCTCGAGTGAGGACGTTCAACTTCGTTCGATCTATCTGGGCGGGTTATTCGCGTTTGGAAGGAACTGGGCAAACACGAGAAATCCTCGACGCCGAAGTCAATGCGTTGTTAGATTATCGCGGTGGACTATCGGACTACCATCGCGACGTCGATGCTCAGGATGCGACGGCGAGTCAGTTTGGCGAGAATCTTGAAGAAATGATCAACTTGGCTCGGTCTGCCGAAGTCCCGTTGGTGCTCATGAATCCGGCTTCAAATCTCAAAGATACGCCGCCTTTCAAAATCGAACGTCGAGCCGATTTGGAGGATCGCATGGCGGCGCAGTTCGAGCGTTTGCTCGGACGAGCTCGCTCGTCCAGCGATGCGGCTAAGAAAATTGAACTGCTGGAGTCAGCGGTTGCTATCGATGGCCAACACGCAGGCGCGAGGTTCTTGCTTGCCCATGCATACTTGGCGCAAAACGATTTCAAAGAAGCGCGGGCGCAGTTCATTTATGCCAAAGACGAAGACATTTGTCCCCTTCGCATGATTGAACCTCTCCACAAAGCGCTTCAATCTGTAGCGGAAGCGACAGCGACACCGGTAATCGATGTCCGAGGTGACTTTGAGGCGCGAGCCGCCGATGGAATCCCCGGCGATGGCTTCTTTTTGGACCACATTCACCCTTCGATCAACAACCATCAAGTGATCGCTCGTTTGTTGATTAACCACCTCATCGCTAGTGGGACTTGCAAGCCACAACGCGAGTGGGAGGCGATTCGTGATGATCGCTACGTCGAACACCTGGGTACGCTTGACACACCCTACTACGCTAAAGGCAAGCAAAGGCTCGAAGGCCTCGTTCGCTGGACGCAAGGTCGCGCTAACAAGCTTCGCGACGGAACTTCACTTCCGCCCGGACTCGATTAAGACTCGTCCACCATAGCGATCCAGCAACACGCCATCTACAATGAGCGAGTGACCAAAATTCTCGCCCCGCCGGAGCCCATCCCACGTACGCCCCACCGCACGAGTTCCGCTGCGCTGTGGGGAACTGTTTATGGAGTGGTCTCAGCGGTGGGTTATACGGCGACGAATATTTGTCTTCGCAGCGTGACGGATAGCGACCCCGTGTGGGTCACTTGCATAAAGACGATTCCCACAGTCCTCGGTGTCGCTCCCTGGTTGATTGTTCGCTGGACACGAGGCGAACAGGTCTTTCCACCGCTTAACGTCGTCGCGGCGCTAGTGGGTGCTGGGCTGTTGGGGCAATTTGGAGGCAACGTCGTCTTTCAATGGACGTTAGGGGTCATCGGCATCGCTCTGACAGTTCCCCTGTGTATGGGGACGATTATTATCGGCAGTGCAATTCTCGGTCGCATATTCCTTCGTGAGTCCGTGACGGGATTAACGATCACAGCACTTTTGGTGCTGCTGACCGCGATTTGGATTTTGTCGCTCGGGGCGCAGGGCACTAGCGACTCTATCGGGAATCTTGGACGCACGAGTCCTTGGCTAGTTACGGTGGCAGTCGCTGCCGGTTGTACTTCCGGGTTCGCTTATGCTGTGCTTGGGGTCACCATTCGCAAGGCAGTTCTCGGCGTGTCGACCGTCTCAGCAACTACGTTCTGCGTTGCTTTGGTCGGTCTGTTGACGCTTGCACCGTTGACGTTATATCGCGTCGGTGTCGACGAAATTCTACACACAAAGTTGGCAGACTTTGGCTTGATGTTGTTGGCGGGTGTGTTCAACGTAATCGCCTTTGTGGCGTTAACCCGTGCTCTGCAAATCACTTCGCTGGTCTATGTCAATGCGCTAAATGCGACTCAAGTTGCTATGGCATCGGTCGCGGGCATCGTGTTGTTCCAGGAGCAGGCTTCGCCCGCGTTGGCCCTTGGCGTGAGTTTGACGGTCATCGGTCTACTGATTATGCCGAGACATAAGCACGCCAAAGATTGACTCACTAGCGACTAGCGACCGATCGAAGCTGCGAGGGAGTTTCGGGTCACGAACTCGCTGAATCTAGATTCTAGTGTCGCAAGTTGAGAGTCGAAGCGTTCTTGGAATGCCTCGAAGGTGCCCGTAGTGGGCATCTCGATTTCGAGCAGTAGGGTGGCCGCAGTGGTGACTTTGCTAAGCGGAGCTGCCTTTGGTTGTCGGGCATACATGGCATTTTGTCCTCGCAAGAGATCGATGACAGCATTAGTAGCAATCGTCGTGCCGCTCGGGATCTCTGAATCTTCAAGTGACGTAAATCTTGGCACAGCTGTAGTTTCACACGGCGTAAGAGTCACAATCGTCTAAGTTTGTCGGGCAACTTTGAACAGCTCACGCAACTTTGTTCACTTTGGGAAACGCTTCTCGGTCGACCAGCGAAGGAGAATTCGTCCGGGCCCGAGAAAACTTGAAAATATTTCAAGTCGTGCCAAATAACGATCACAGACCACCGAATTCCTCCTTGAGAACCGCAGGGTCGCGGCGAGCCTCGTATTTGGAACAGTTACGAATCACGGCGTTACAGACAACACAATAGTTGGAGGATCGAAGGATGGTCAGGAAATCAGCAGTTGTGGCCGCTGGCATGCTGCTCCTAGCAGGTTTGCTCTACGGTCGAAGTCATGTTGCCACGGCGGTCGGGATCGCCCAGCAGACATTTGAAGACAGTGTTCCCGTCACGTTTGAGTTAAAGCGGGCCCGCGAAGAGATCCGCCGGCTCCAGCCTGAGATCGAAAGGAACATGCACGCAATCGCAGAGGTCGAAGTGGAAGTTGCCAAGTTGGAGCGGCAGGTATCAACGTCAGAGGAGCGTTTGGCAAAAGATCGCGAGGACATCATTCGCCTGAAGGACGACTTGGACTCTGGATCGGAACAGTTCGTATATGCAGGACGCAATTACAGCGCAACGCAAGTCAAGACAGATTTGACTCGTCGTTTTGATCAATTCAAAACACAAGAGGCCACAATCGTGAGTAAGAAGAAGCAGCTTGAGGCCAAGCGGCGGATGATGCTGGCGGCTCGGGATAAACTCGAGGGCATGTTGGCTGCCAAGAGTCAGTTGGAAGTCGATGTCGAGAATTTGGACGCGCGTTTGAAAATGGTCGAAGTCGCTCAGACAACCAGCGACTTCAACTTCGACGACAGCAAGCTTGCTCAAACCAAGGAGTTAGTTGACCAGGTTCGAACTCGAATCGAAGTTGCTGAGAAGCTTGTCAACGCGGATCTACAATACTACGACCGCATCCCGCTCGACGAATCGGAGTTCGACCGAGATATTACCGAGGAAGTAACGGACTATTTCGGGAATGGCCGCCCAGAAATCGAGACGCTCGTCGAGTCGCTTCGTTAAAACTGAGTGGTTCGTTTCGTGAGGGTCTGCGCCACTTGGGCTCAGGCCCTCGCCTCAAAATCACGCCGTTTCCCTTTGGTGGATCGAGATGTTTCAAACCTGGCGTTTAAAACTTCGTGAAGCGGAAGAGGCTTACAAAGCAGGAGATCTCGCGAAAGCCGGTCGATTGCTGGTGGATGAGAGCCTGACCCAGTTTCTTCCAGGACGGCGGTTGGCCACAAAGGTTACCTCACGGAAGGCCGAGAGAGCAATCAACTGTATCAAATCGAGCGACTTCGATTCCGCGTGGGGTGAAATCGAAGACGCTATCTTGCTGAGCGGCGAGACGACCGATGTGTTGGAAGCCAGGCGAAGTCTCGTCGACGCAATACTCGGAAACATCAATGTTTCGCTCCGGACCGGCGACGCGACCGCAGCTCTGGAAGCAATCGACCTTCTCGAAAAGCGGAAGGTTGCTGGTGCAGCAGTCGTCACGCTAAAGCATGTTGCTCAACGGATTCACTCGGCTGCGAATCTTGTCAAACGCGGCAAGTTTTCGGAAGCTGAAGCTCAACTTGAAGCCGCAATGCGACTGCGACCGGACTTCGTCGAACTCGAACAAGGCCGGGCGGATTGTCGGGGATGGGCCGAAAAGGCTCGCGTTCTCACCGAGCAACTTCACCATGCGATGGTCGAGCAGAGTTGGTCGGAAGTCGTCGCCCTAGCCGACCAATTGCTTCAATTGGCGCCCGAGTCGGCTCTTGCGAAAGAGGCTCGCAAGCGAGCTTGGGCCAAGGTCGGGGCAACAGTCGTTGACTCGATGCGTGGTACGGACAGGTGGTCCTGCGAAAATGGCATCGGCAAAGTAAACGGCGAGCGATTTCTGCTCTGGGTCGATGGAGTTGGTGGCTACCTGGTTTGCCTGGCCAGTGAAATCTTGTTGGGCCAAGCAGCTCCAGGTAACCGAGTCGACGTTCCGATTCTGGCCGATATTTCTCGGCGACATGCCAGAATTGCGAGAGATGGGGAAGGCTATACCGTCGAACCCTTGCATATTCTGCGACTCAACGGCGAGTCCATCCAAACGAAAACGATTTTGAGTGACGGGGACGAGATAGAATTTGGCTCCGGAGTTTGCTTTCGATTTCGACGACCACACGCGCTGAGCGCTTCCGCCCGATTAGATGTTATCAGCCGCCACCGAACTCAGCCTTTTGCCGACAGCATCTTGCTGATGGCCGAATCATGTGTCCTCGGCCCGCGTTGGCAGAACCATGTCGTGTGCTGTGACTGGGAGGCGGATGTTGTTTTGTATCGTCAAGATGGCGAACTTTACTGTCGAGCTATGGAGGCCATCGAGATCGACGGCGAATTGTGCGACGGGCGGGGACGCTTGAGTACTAATTCGCATGTTGCTGGAAGCGATTTCTCCATGAGTCTAGAGGAACTGGACAGATGCACAACTCAGCCGCTACTGTAGAAGAACGCGGCCATCACCCTAAATATCGGCACGCCGCAATGCCCAAACAACTCGTCAGACCTGAAGGCGGAAGCATGAAGTTCGCCTATGCGACCGGAGCCCGACCACTGGATGGATATACCATCAAGCGAGGTATCGGTGTGGGTGGATTTGGCGAAGTCTACTTCGCGATCAGCGATGCCGGCAAAGAATTGGCCGTTAAACGCATTCAAAGGAACATGGAGGTCGAGGTGCGCGGCGTTACGCAGTGCATCAACTTAAAACATCCCAATTTAGTTTCGCTGTACGACATCAAGTATGACGATGAAGGTCAAGCTTGGGTTGTCATGGAGTATGTCTCAGGCGACAGCCTGAAGGATGTACTCGATCGCAATCCCAATGGCATGCCTTTCTCGGAAGTCTATGATTGGTTTCAAGGTATCGCTCGTGGTGTGGCGTACCTTCATGACCAGGGCATTGTTCATCGCGACTTGAAGCCGGGCAACATTTTTCTCGATGGGGATATCGTCAAGATTGGCGACTATGGGCTGTCGAAGTACATCTCCTGCAGCCGTCGAAGCGGTCAGACCGAAAGTGTGGGCACGTTCCACTACATGGCTCCAGAGATTGGCAAGGGCGTCTACGGCAAAGAGATCGACGTCTATGCACTCGGGATCATTTTGTTCGAGATGCTTACGGGGCGCGTGCCATTCGAGGGAGAGAGCAGTCAGGAAATCATTATGAAACACCTGACGGCCGATCCGGATCTTTCCCCGGTACCAGAAGCGTTTCGTTCAGTCATTCGACGAGCTTTGTTAAAAGATCCGAGTCAGCGCATATCGTCTGTAAGTGAAATGCTGGCCGACGTGGAGATCGCAGGTGGGCTCGCCACGCGCGTCGCCGTCACGGTGACGAAACCGCCAATGATCGCAAAATCGCCAGCCTCCCGACCGATGTATATTGGCGAAGAATTCGATTGTGAAGGAATCTACCTCGGTCCGCTCCAGGAGAGTGTTGCCGCAGAGGAAGTGGGAGGGGAATCACCTTTTGCTAACCGAACGACCGCGCCGCCCCATGCAGAACCAATCGCGCATGCTGTACGCGAGGGCCTGCGTACGACGACTCGCTGGTGGCAGCACTCAAATCTAAATTCTTCCGCTAAAGTGTTGCTCTTGATCGGAGGAATTTGCCTGCTGGTCCTGAACGGTCAATGGCTGGTCCCGACGTGCATTCTGCTTGGTGCGATCTACCTGGCCTACTTCGGTGTACGTGCGCTGGTGTTAGGATTGACGGCGATGGACGATTCAAGGCCGAAGGCACAGTCGGTTTCAGCCGCGTCGGGGTGTGACCACAGAAAATCACGTAACTCACAACGTCACAGCTATCGACGAAAACACTGGAAGCAAGAAATCCGAGAGCGAATGGCTCGCAAGCACAGTGGCGAGCGAGTTACTGAACTTAGCGGATCGCTAATCATTTCAGCGATAGCAAGCCTCGTACTTTGTTTTGTGATGACCCTGTTCATGCGTAGCGAATCGTTGGGCGATGTATTTACGTGGACTCTGTTCGCATGGATGTCCTTGACCAGCATCGTGGGTGCCTGGTTAATCCTTGGTGTCGCCAAATTTTGGGAATCAGACGAAGGCGAACCACTTCGCCGGCGCTTCGTGATGCTGATAGCTGGGCTGCTCACCGGCGTGGCGGCGTTTGTGACCAGCCAATTTCTCGGCGTACAGGTGTTAGACGAATTGGTTGTTCAAACATTACCGGCAGTTGCTATTCCGGCGAGTTGGACATCGCAAGACGGATCATTGAACCTCCCAGCGTTCCTGGTTTACTTCGCCGGAATCTTCTCGATCAGCAAGTGGTGGTTGCAAGCGGACCCGTTACGGAACAATCGCGTCAGTCTGTGGGCCACTACTGTTTCTATGTTTTGGGCGTGGCTGATCCACATTTTCTGGGCCTTTCCGCAGCCGTGGGGATTCATGTTCGCCGCCTGCATGTCGATCGCCGTTCAGCTCGCTGCTCCGTGGGTTCGCACATCGGAACGTGCCAAAATTCGGAAACAACTTGTTGAGGCCGCTTAGGAGATCACCATGTTCGTACTCTTGATGATCGTCGTCTTGGCAATTCTCGCCCTCTGGCTTTCGCACTCCGAACGCCAACACTCAGTTGTATTGATCGTGACGGGGGTGCTGTGCATCGTGCTCGGTGGTCGTGCTTTCGCGTTACTAAGCGTTTCCTGCTCGGGCGAATATTTGTCTACTGTGTATGCGGATGATGCGTCATCTTCTGCCACAGCGACAATAGCGGAGCACGACGGTGGTTCCGCTGCTTTGCCGCAGCCAGTTGCTACTGCCGCCAAGACGGATGCAACTCACATTTTGACCAGCAAAGACATGCATGAACTTGCGATCGAACCAACGCCCACTTTTCGATACTTGACGTTACCGCGCCCCGAGTGGATAGAGACCGAAGCATCGAAGACCGACGACTCGTATCAAATCGCTGTGGAGTCGGGCCTGCATGTGCGTAAGCGAGTAGCACAGCAAACGCTACGCGAAGAGGTGAAAGCAGCCGTTGATACCTACGCCAAGGACTACCTGCAATCTGAATTGGCATCCACACTGGCAGGATACTCTATCGAAGAAATCGAGTCCGAAGCTGTTCGCACGATTAGCCTGCGGCTCGAAGATGAAACATTTCCGATTTCGACCGAACGATTCGACGAGCAAGTAGAATTTGACTATGGGGTCATGAATCAGTCGCATGCGCTGGTCAAGTTGAATAAGGATGTTCAAAAAGCACTAGAGAAGCGTTGGAGCAAGGTCCGCGCGACCTCCAGGTTATTCCAAACCGGCCTCGGGACGACTGCCGTTTTGCTCCTTCTCGGCACGATGTTCACTTATCTTAGGTTGGACACCGCGACGCGCGGCTACTATACGGGGCGCTTGCAGTTTGGTGCGGCTGCGGCGATACTGGCCGTAATCGCTGCTGGTGTAGTCTTCGCGAATCGGATTCCGTGGATGTAAGCAGTGGTTGTTGGTTACGCTCGCAGATTCCGGCGAGCGACCGGTTCCGGCTTTACCCACTTTCGCCGCGTGTTCAAAACGCGTCATCCATTCGCCCATGGCTGCCACTTCCGATATTGATCGCATTATTGTCGAACGGATTCGAAATGGAGACAGCGACGCTTGGGGCGATCTTATTTCGCGTTACGAGGGGCGTTTGCTGGCTTTTGTCGAAAGCAGGATTGGCCGCCGCGCGGCGAGCGAGGACATTGTTCAAGAAGCTTTCGTAGGTTTCTTAAACAGCCTGCCCAACTTTGACGGAAGGCGCCCGCTCGAGAGTTATCTGTTCTCAATTTGTGCGTACAAGTTGACAGATCACATGCGCCGCGAGGGGCGTCGGCCCGCATTGCCGTTGTCAGCAGGGGCCGACTCGGGTGGTGAATGGCAACTTGAGTCGCCGGCGCGCGCCGCGAGCAGCATCGTGCGAAGCGGCGAGCAAAAAGAACTTGAAGAGAAAGCGGTGATCGAAGCGTTGCGTGAGCAGGTCGACCGGTGGAAAGAGCGGGGCGATTGGACAAAGCTTCAGTGCAACGAGCTGTTGTTTGTCCGTGGTTGGGCAAACAAACGTGTCGCAGAAGCACTTGGAATTTCAGAGCAGCAAGTCGCGAACTTTAAGTTCGACTTCCTGGCGCGGACTCGCACACTCGTTCAGCGACAGGGCCTTTCTGAAGATGTTTTTCCCGAGCTTTACGATGAATAATATGAAAGCAACTGAGTGACATGGCGAAGGATTTTACGGAACTGGAATTGGAAGCCTATCTCGACGAAGCTCTAACGCCCGGCGAGATGGCAGCCGTTGAAGCCGAGCTTCGCGCCAACCCACAGCTCGGCAGGCGACTTTCTGCGATCAACGGACGACGCGACGCCGGCGTGCATACGATTGGAGAGATCTGGCGGCGACACCGAATTAGCTGCCCAAGCCGCGAGCATCTTGGAAGTTACTTGCTCGATGCGCTGGACAAGCCGCAGATGGACTATTGTC
This sequence comes from Planctomycetaceae bacterium, assembly GCA_020638995.1. Classification (GTDB taxonomy): domain Bacteria; phylum Planctomycetota; class Planctomycetia; order Pirellulales; family Pirellulaceae. The sequence goes on along the minus strand of JACKHM010000003.1, from coordinate 1,074,205 downwards.
GATTCCACATTGAAGAAGTGGGATGTAGGCTTTGTCAGGCAAATCTACATGATCTCCGCATGCAGCAAGAAGAGAATGCGGAGGTCGCGGCCACTCGACGTACCAAGTATTTTCAATCCAGCGCTGGCTATCTTCGTGACAAATAAGCGGGGCATTGCTAGGCGGACGCGACCGATTTGTTGCTAAGCGTTGGTTGACGCAGAAGCCATATCCAAAATCCTACGCACACGCTCAACACGCCCAAACTGACAAGCTGCGAGATGGTGAGCGTGGTTCCGAACTGCCCAGCCTCGTCCTTGCGGATCGCTTCCAGCAAGAATCTCGCGATTGAGTATAGCGTAAGCAGCAAAAACAGTATTTCGCCGTGTCGCCGACGAAATGGATATGCGAACCATACCACCAGACACAACAACGCGGCATTGATGGAACTGTAAATCTGTGTCGGATGGACAGGGCGACTCCGTTTCGGCAACCCGCCAATTGACCAAGCGAATTGGTCGTTATTGATTAATATGTCTGGCGATCCGGCCCGAAGAAGAATCTGACGGGCAGAGTTTAGAGTCGTCACTTGCTGACCGTTGATACGCTCAACCTTTGTACCGACGCTCAAGCCCGCCGCCTCGGCTTTGCTGCCCGGATCGACTTGCACAACCACCACATCACCAAGTTCATCGCGGCCCAATCGAAAACCGTACAGCTCGCCGATCGTTAACTGATGCGCATAGGGTGGGCTGTAATGACCTAATTCGGTGGATGCATACTGAGGAAACGTAATGGCCAACGGCCATCCCTCGCAAATTCCACCGTAGCAACACCCGTTCATTAAACACCCAATGCGGCCAAATGCCAAACCGATGGCCATCCCCGGTGCGATAATATCGCCGATCTCAAACATTGATAATTCGTGGCGACGCGAAAACAGATAGAGCGCAAGCATTCCACCGATCACTGAGCCATAGACAACTAAGCCTCCTTCGGTGAACTTCAAAATGGCACCGATTGTCGCAACGGGACTGTCGCGCACAAACTCGTCCCACTTTTGAACCACGTAAAACAATCTAGCTCCCGCGATGGCCATGATGAACATCCAGAAGGCCAGCGAATAGATCAGCTCGGGGTCCTTTCCGATTTGCTTCACGCGATAGATGCTCAGCGACATTCCAGCGATGATGCCAGCAAGGACAAACATGCCATACCCCCGAATAGGAAGGCCCAGCGGAGCCATTCCTTGCGGGTGGACCTCAAGCGATGGCAGCAAGGCGTATAGTGCGAGCCCGAGCAAGCTCATTAGAGGCAAATACCCCAACAGTTCAGAGGTCCAGCCATGTCGACGCTGTAGGACAAACAACACGACAATACTAGACACCAGCCAGACACCCAACGCCCAGCCTAATCCAAATATTGGAACGCCAAATAGTTCGTGAGGAACATAGAACAAAGTCTGTCGCATTCTATTGATCCCGTTCTATTCCGGTACAAGCAGGGCATTGTCGATTAAACGAGTTGTCCCGACACGTGCAGCGATCAGCGCGACAGATCGACGCTCGATACAGCCGATCGGCTGCAATGTACTTGCATCAGCGACCGTCGCATACTCGATTTCTGTCACGCCTGCTTGACGCAGTATTTGATCCATGTAGCCGGAGATTGTGGAGCAGTCTCGAATCCCTTGTCGAAAACCTGCGACGGCTGCATCTAGCGCCTTCGACAATGCGAGGGCGCGGAGACGATCCTCAGGGCTTAGGTATCGATTTCGCGAACTCATGGCAAGTCCATCTGCCTCGCGGACGATGGGACAGACCTGAATTTCGATCGGGATATTGAAATCTTTGACCATGTGGCAGATCACTTGGCATTGCTGATAATCTTTTTGCCCAAAAAATGCGATGCCGGCAGGAATCAAATTAAATAGTTTTAAGACGATGGTCGCGACGCCCCGAAAGTGTTCCGGCCGATATTGACCTTCGAGAGGGGCCGCCACTGCGGGAGGCAATACGTAGGTAGAAAATCCGTGTGGGTACAACTCTTCCTGATCAGGCGCAAAGACAAGGTCTACTGCCAGCTCGCTTAGCGCGTCTAGATCTTCGTCGAATGTGCGTGGATACTTGTCCAGATCCTCATGCGGTGCAAATTGCGTCGGGTTCACGAATATTGTGACAACAACGAAGTCGCATTCCCGTTGCGCTGCGCGAACCAAACTTAAATGCCCTTCGTGCAGGGCCCCCATCGTCGGCACAAGTCCAATGCTTCTGCCTTGTGTCTTCGCAGCTTGAATGCATTGCCGCAATTCTAACTGTGTGCGAGCAACTTGAATGTTCTTGTCGGGTTTCATTTGCATTTGTGGTTACATTGCCTGGATCGCAGCGACGATTTCCTCTTCGTTCCAGGACGCATTTGTCGCATTCAGACGGAGTGCTGGTGGAAAGCCGGGTTGACGTAAAAGTTCAATCAAACTTCGTTGAATTGCGATTGACGCTTCGGTTTGTTGATTCGCGTTTGCGTGAGCAAAATCCAATTCGACGACGACAATCAGTTTGGGGGCAATTGCTGAACAAGCAGAGGTCAGATACGCCTGCTCAATGGTCGGATATGCCTCGGGCTGTAGATGTTTGGCAAAAGCGAGGGACTGCCCGAGCCAAAAATCACTAATCACAAATTCATTACCTGCGGCGCACAGCGTAGATTGCAGCAATTGGCTTCGGCAACTCAGCAATTCTATCTCCGCGGGTGCAGATAGAGTAGGCGAGACGTTGTCGCCGCTGAACGAGCATGTCTTTTCAACTGCGAACCTTGCCGCCGTCCGTGCCGCGACTGCGTTTGCGAGTGCGGACTTACCAGCATTTGCGACCCCTGTAATTGCTACATAATCAGGGGCCAAATCCAGATGCTGGAGTAGCTCCCTCATGCTTCTGCCAAGAATCGGGTGCATCATCGATGGCGCGACTTCACACGCGGGTTCCAGCACGAAACGACGAAATGCCATACGAGGATGCGGCAATACGAGATGCCCATCATTGGAAACGATTTCGCCGTATAGCAGCAGATCGAGATCCAGGGATCTTGCACCCCATCGGACTTCTCGTGTTCGCCCAGCCGCCACTTCTATTGCCTGGAGTTCGCTCAGGAGAACCGAAGGAGCGAGTGCTGTCTCCAAGAGTGCGACGGCATTAAGAAAGGCTCCCTGTCCGGCAGGGCCGCCAACGGGTTGCGTGATGTGGCGATTGCTAACCTTGCTGACGGTTATGGCGTCATTGACTTGCAATGCCGAGACTGCCCTGTCAATCGCGAGAGACCGGTCACCTAGATTCGTGCCAATACTGATCAGGCAATTTGCCACAGATTTGCTCAGGACGATCGGTGAGATGCTTAAAAAAGCGACGACGTGGAAGTTCCGTTTCCACGTCGTCGCTACAATGAGCCCAACGCCGTCCTTGCGTATTCGACTCGAAGAAACTCGGGGAGGACATCCAAACCACGGCAGTAACCGCCGGCTCTCGTTCCAATCGGGCACCGCCCCCCGCGTTATGCATTCAGCTCTTTTGGGGTCGCCTATTTAACTCGCAAAGTATCGATAAACTCCGAACCTTCGCAAGCCACGACGCAACACAAAGGGCGCGCACAAACAGCGCAACAGGCAATGATTGCTATCGAGTCTATCACTACCGAACCAGCTGATTCGGTGGCATATCGCCAAGCATCAACTCATACGAGGCGGAGAGAGTCGCGAAGTTCCGTTTAACAACAGAGACCACATTGTGCTGACTCAGCGCATCTTGTCAAGCAACTCACAAAGGACTTTTTTTATTGCGGGAAACTTTCGCGAAGGAAGCTCGTTTTGCACTTGCAATTCACCGGAGAATCGCGCACTTCGTTCCGGCTAGTCGTTGCTCCAAAGTATCAATTGCTCCTGCCCAAAAGATCAAATCGAAAGATGCTTGTTCATTCGGCGATAAACAGCCGTCGGCAGAATGGTCAATGAATCATGAGAACGCCTTGAACGAATATGCAATCGCTGCGTAGTATGGAGGACTCGTCTTTCACTCGGTCAATATCCTTGAACTCCTAGCAGCACACTTCATGAACTCTTTCCCTCCGAGCGACGATGAAGCAAGTTCGACCGCACTGCGCGAGGTCGTCCTAAGACTTGCTGATGAACTTCGATCACACGACGTCGAGGGAATTCCAAGCGAACGAGTTGAATTGCTCGAACGTATCATCGGTCGAGATGCTTGTCGGCGACTTGGCATCTACGCGCTGCCACCAGACTTTGTTCTCTCCGTGGTGGTCCCTGTTTACAACGAAGCCAAAACCCTTGAGAAGGTGATTGCTCGCCTTCGCGAGACGTACCTGCCAATGGAGATCATTTGTGTCGACGATGGCAGCAAAGACGGGACGCGGGAAGTTCTTGAGCGGCTGGCCGCTGAACAGGAAATCACGGCGGTGTTCCATGACCACAATCAAGGCAAGGGAGCTGCCCTGAGAACAGGGTTCCTCGAAGCCTCGGGTGACATCGTCGTCGTCCAAGACGCCGATATGGAATACGATCCGCAGGATCTTCGGCTGTTGATTCAACCAATTCTTGATGATGGTGCGGACGTCGTCTACGGCAGTCGATTCAGTGGGCCGGATCGCGCGGTCTCACCCCTTTGGCATCTCGCAGCTAACAAAGTGATCACGAATTTATTCAACCTCTTCCACGGCTACCGATTTACGGATGTCGAAACGTGTTACAAGCTTTTCCGTCGCGAGTTAATCCAGGGAATCGCTCCGAGGCTTCGCGAGAGGCGATTCGGAATCGAATTAGAGATGACTGCCAAATTGCTTAAGGATCGTAATACTCGATTTCACGAGCGACCTATTCGCTATGCGAGGCGATCGTATGCCGAGGGGAAGAAGATTGGGTGGCGCGATGGAATCTGGGCGCTTTGGTGCATTGTGAGGTACTAGGCGAGATTCTTAGTCGGCGAATGTGCCGCCGCTAGCACGGTCGGCCTTGACCTAGGTGAGATCGCCGACTAATGTCCGCAGCCCGAACTTCGAGCTTATCGGATGCGGTTGCATAATTCTTGTCTTACGGCAATCTACCTCCTCAACACGGAGCGACACGATGTCGCGTTCCCACGCCTGTCAGCAGTGGGTTGCATGGCTAAGCCTTGTGATCTTCGGTTTTAACGGATGCAGTTCCCCGTTATTTCTCGCCCAAAGCCCTGATGTCGGCGAATTCGAGAAGCTTGTCGAGGAAGAAGACTCGACCAAATTCGTTGGCGACTTGGCATCGCCATGGGGTGACCGTTGGTTGAAAATTGAGGGAGTTGCGCTCGTCACGCAGTTAAGCGGTACAGGCAGCAACCCTCCGCCATCACCGTTGCTGGAACAGTTGAAGAAGGAAATGCAGACGCACGAAGTCCGCGGTTCGCGCGAAGCGTTAGCTTCGAAAGACACCGCAATGGTGATGGTTGGCGGATACATTCCGCCTGGTGCGCAAAAAGGCGATACGTTTGATCTCAAGGTCAGCGTGCCTCCTCGGACGCGTACAGAATCACTTCGGGGTGGTTGGGTCATGCCAGCGCGCATGAGGCAAGTCATGATCATCGAGAACTCGCTTCATTCGGGCGATGTCGCAGGCATCGGGCAAGGTGAAATCCTTGTCGACGCTTTGTTTGACACGACCGGTGACGACTCGAACGAAACGCAGGGACGCGTCATTGGCGGCGGTGTCGTAATGCAACCTCGACGCTTTGGCCTGGGCATTTACGACGAGCACAGCTCGGTTCGGACGAGTTCGATGATCGGTGCTGCGATCAATGAACGCTTCCATCATTTCGACCGTGGCGAACAATCTGGAGTTGCAAAGCCGCTTCGAGATAATCAAGTCGAACTCGCTTTGCATCATCGTTACAAACACAATTTCGATCGCTATAAGTACGTGATCCTCAATATCGCTGTCGGTGAAACACCTGCGGAGCGTTCGGTGCGACTTCTGAAACTCGACCGCATGTTGCACGAACCGATTACCGCTCAACGCGCAGCAATCCGCCTCGAGGCGATCGGACACGATGCCGTTCCGATCTTGCGAAAGGGCGCCGCATCCGCTGACCCGGAAGTTCGATTCTATGCCGCCGAGGCTCTAGCTTACCTGGACGAGCCATCTGCCGCTGAGCCGCTCTACGAAGCTGCGCATGTTGAACGCGCTTTCCGTTGGCGAGCGATGACTGCCTTGGCGGCTATGGAACATGCGGGCGCTCAAGACGCACTTGTCAAGCTTCTCGATTCGCCCAGTGCCGAGACTCGATATGGAGCCTTCCGAGCCTTAAGAGCCAGTGACTCAAGCGATCCGCTCGTTAGCGGGCAAGTGCTCAACAAAAGCTTCGGATACCATACGATTGGCAGCAAAGCCGATCCGGTGATTCACTTTGCGAAGTCGAGGCGACCCGAGATCGTTGTATTTGGGCAAAGCCAACGTATCGATCCACCTGCTTTTTTGTTCGCGGGAAAAGAGATCATGATCAAGGCGGTCGATCGTGACAAGCTAAAAGTCAGCTCTTTTAAACCCGGTAAAGAGACAGAAAGCGTCTTCTGCTCACCGTCCGTCGACGACTTGATTCACGCGATTGTTGACCTTGGAGGCGGGTATCAGGAGGTCTTGGTCGCGATTCAGTCCGCGAAGAAGGGCGGTTATCTTGATGCGCGAGTCGAAGTCGGAGCACTCCCTTCACCGGCTCGTTCGTACCATCGCGACGCGACCACCGGCGTCGCCGAGAGTCGTTATCATGTTCGAGATCAAATTCCCGCGATGTTTGAAGATCGATTGGATGAAGAGCAGGCTGATGAACCAACAGATGACTTGCTAGATTCGCCAAATATCGATGCTCCGGAGCCGACGGATGAAGGATGGTTTGCTAAGATGAAGAGCTGGTTTTAAGAGCAGCGGGATTTGCGTCGAACCTCAAGTCAAGAGTCGATCGGGGAGAGCCGGAACCGGAAACTTAGCACGCCTATCTGGAACCTGCTTCTATCCGCTCGGCAGTTGATGTGTGGCTCGTCATTCAATGCGACTGTCTCTTAACGAAGCTCCCCTTCCTCAAGCCATTAGCCTCTAAGTCGTTCGCCATCCAATGCTCAAAGCTCTCGAACTTATCGGCTTTAAAAGCTTCGCCGACAAGACTCGCTTTGAGTTTCCGCCGGGGATTACGGTTGTTGTCGGACCGAACGGATCGGGAAAATCCAACATCGTCGATGCCATGAAGTGGGTGCTTGGCGCCCAAAGCGCCAAGGCTCTGCGCGGTAAAGACATGTCGGACGTCATCTTCAAAGGGTCGTCCGAGGGAGGGCGAAAGATGCTCAACGCCGCCGAGGCGACGATCATCTTTGATAACGGCGACAACCGTTTGCCGATTGAGGCGTCTGAAGTTCACGTCGCTCGTCGCGTCTACCGAAGTGGCGAAAGCGAATATCTAATCAACGGACAGCCGTGTCGCTTGAAGGATATTCGCGACCTCTTTCGAGGCACGGGCGTCGGCACAGACGCGTACAGCTTGATCGAGCAAGGCAAAGTCGAACGCATGTTGCAGGCATCCGCCAAAGATCGCCGTGCGATGTTCGAGGAGGCCGCTGGTATCAGCCGCTTTAAAGCCAAAAAGGTTGAAGCACAGCGTCGTCTGGGACGTGTCGAGCAGAATCTTCTACGGCTGTCAGACATTGTTGAAGAAGTCGAAAGCCGTCTGCGCAGTGTTCGTTCTCAGGCGACCAAGGCTCGACGCTATCGCGAATACTCAGGAAGGCTTCAGCAACTGCGAACTCAAGTCGGTTTGACTGATTGGTGGCGGCTGTCACGCGAGGCTCAGCAGTTCGAGGCGGAGCAGCAACGACTCAAGGACGAATCCGCTGCCTCAGACGCCGAACTCGAGGCCTTGGAAGCCTGCGCCCTTGAACAAGAGGTTGAAATCACGAACGCGGTTGAAATGACTCGCGTGAGCGAGAACCAACTCGCGCGCATTCGCGAGCAAGTCGCGGTGCGCGAGTCTTCCTGCGACCAGTCTCGTTCGGCCCTGCAAGAGTTTGAAGAGATTGCAGCGAGACATCGCCGGCAACTGGCCGCCATGACAGGTCGCGCCGGTGACCTGCAGGCTCGGCTCAAGGAAACAATCGAAGGATTGCGAGATGCGCAAGAGGTTTATGATCAGGTTCGTAGACGAGTCACAAGCCACGAGAGAGCACTGACAGAAGTCAGTTCGCAGGTCGAGTCGTCGCGAGCGGAACGCGAACTGCGTCGTGCCGAATACGCCGAAGGGCTAAAAAACGTCGCTACACTGGGCAGCGGCATCGGAAGCCGGGAGTCGCAGCTTGAATCGCTCCGCGCGGTCGAGCAACGCTCTCGGCAGCGATTAAACGACCTCGACGCTGTTGTCCGCACTTGTTCACAGGAGTTAGACGCAGCGACGCGTACCGAAGAGTCACTCTCGACCGAACTCGCGACAAAACGATCTGCGTTGGACGCGGCAAAGGCACATCTGGTCGCGCTGCGCAAAGATCTCGTTGGCAAGCAAGGTGAATTGAATGAACTCCAACATCGCCAGAGCACAGTTCGCGAGCGTGCACGCGTCTTGGAGGAACTCGAAGAAAGCCGCGAGGGACTGAGTGCCGGGGTTCGCGCAGTGCTCGTTGCCGCCAGCGAAGTGACCGAGGGCCCGTTAGCGGATGTACAGGGCTTAGTCGCAGACTTGCTGCAGGTATCTGTGGACATTGCGCCTCTGGTCGATGTGGCTCTCGGCGATCGTGCTCAGCATTTAATCATTTCGGGCGATTCGCTGGTCGACGAAATCCAATGCGGTCGTTATCGCCCCGCGGGACGCGTGGGTTTTATGCAGTTAGAGGCTGCGCCAGATGATCGCCATCGAGCGAACCTGACAGGGCGACCAGGCGTGATTGGACGTGCCGATCAGTTGGTAACGTGCAGCAAACAGTTTGAACCAATCAAGCAGCGATTATTGGGTGACACCTGGTTCGTCGAGTCGCTGTCGATTGCTTTGGCGCTCAGCGCAACTGCCGGGCGCGGCTGTCGATTTGTCACAAGCAACGGCGAGTTGGTGGAACCTGACGGAGCGATTATCCTCGGTCCTAAACTTTCGGCGATGGGACTTGTTTCGCGCCGCAGTGAACTTCGTGAACTGCACACCCAGGTGGGATCTTTAAGTTCGCGGTTGGAGGAATTCGTGGGCGAGGTCGCATCGCTCGCCGAAAGCGTCAAGTCTCAAGATTCCGGCGTTACGCAACTCGACGCCGAATTTGGTGAAGCGCACGCGTCGCTGGTCGAAGTACAAGCTCAAACTCGATTGCGGCGGGAACGATTAGAAAGTCTCACACGCGAGCAAGAATCGGTGGCTGCGGAGGCCAACGCGTCCAGTGTCGAGCAACAATCACTCGAGTCCGAGTTAGCAGCCGATCGTGCAGAATTGGTGGGCCTGGAGCAATCGGTATCATCGGTCGAAGCCGCAGTTCGCTCCGTCGAGACGCGTTTGGCAGACTTGGAGAAGAAACGCGAAGAGCACGCGAGGGAAGCAACTGCGGCAAAAGTCGAGCTTGCGAAATGCGAACAGCGTCTGGAGAGTCTCCAGGCACGAATGACCCAGTTCGAGGAAGATAGCCGTGAGCGTACGCGCGCGATCGAGGATTCGAAGAGCCAACTTGCAGAAAGTTCGCAGAAGTTGCTCGACACACGCCGCGACATCCTTCGAGCGACTTCAGAACTAGCGGAGATGTACCTCCGCAAGGAATCGATTGAGGTCGAGATTGCGGTGCGCGCGGGGGAACGCGAGCGGTTGCAAAACGAGAAACGCGAACTGGCGGCCAAGTTGCAGTCGGTGCGCCGCAAAACTCAGAAGCTGGAGGAACAGCTTCACAAAATCGAACTGTCGGTTGGCAACTTGCAGCATGAACGTCGCACTTTGGCGGATCGAATTCGCGATGACTACGGCATCGAACTCGCGGATGCGGCCAACGAACCAACGCAAGAGGAACAGCAGGAACGCGAAGAGGTCGAAGCCGAGATCGATGATCTTCGCCGCAAGCTCAACAACATCGGTGCAGTTAACATGGAGGCTTTGAACGAACTGGACGACCTCGAGACTCGGTTTACTTTGCTGTCCGGACAATACAATGACTTGGTGTCGGCAAAGGAAGCGTTGGAGCGAATCATCACCAAGATCGATGGCGACAGCCGACGATTGTTCGAAGAGACGCTCGAAGCCATTCGACAGAACTTTCAAGTCTTGTACCGCAAGGCGTTTGGTGGTGGGCGTGCGGATCTCGTGATGGAGGCAGGCGTCGACCCCTTGGAGGCAGGCGTCGACATCATCGCCACCCCCCCCGGAAAGCCATCTTTCGATAATTCGCTTCTTAGCGGTGGCGAGAAGGCCTTGACAGCCGTCGCATTGCTGCTGGCGATCTTTCAATACAGGCCGTCGCCATTTTGCGTATTGGACGAAGTTGACGCGCCATTTGATGAAGCAAACATCGGACGCTTTGTTGACGTTCTGCGAGGGTTTCTGGATTGGACCAAGTTCATCATTGTGACGCACTCGAAGAAAACCATGACAGCCGCTACAACCTTGTACGGCGTGACCATGCAAGAATCGGGCGTCTCGCGACGAGTCTCTGTCCGCTTCGAGGACGTCAGCGATGACGGCCATATCAGCGAGGATGCGGTCAAACGCGATGACAAGTCTTCGTCAGGCGATTCAAGCCGAGGTGTGGCGTAGCGGATGCCGATCTTCCTACCAGTTCAATCCCACGCTCTCACCGCCGCTGGGCCGATCCGTGCCGCCCTTGAGCGGTCCCTTACGCTTGGCAACGACTAATTCCCGTGGCGGCTCTTCTTCCCCGGCCTCCTCAGCCTTCGTGACTTCTGGAGCTGCTTGCGTCGCTTTGAGCGAGAGGCCGATACGCTGATCCTCTTTGTCAATCGAAAGGATTTTGACTTCGACAACCTCGCCTTCCTTGACAACATCGCCGACAGCTCGAATCCGGTGGTGAGCTAACTCGGAGATATGGATTAGTCCTTCGACGCCTGGCGCCACCCGGACGAATGCACCGAACTTGGCGATTCGCGTCACGGGACCCTTCACAACCGTTCCCAAGGGTAGTTTTTCTTCAATACCATCCCAAGGATGGTCCAGTAGATCACGATAGGAGAGACTGATTTTGCCTGTCTGTTCGTTGATCTTTTCGACCTTCACGCGAATTTTTTGCCCTACCTCGACGACTTCGCTTGGATGCTTGATGCGTTCCCAACTCATCTGGCTGATGTGAATCATGCCATCAACACCGCCGAGGTCGACGAAACAACCAAAGTCTTTCACATTACTGACGACGCCCTCACGGATGTCGCCAGCCGATAACTCTGCCAGAACCTTGCGACGCGACTCCTCGCGTTCTCGTTCCAACAGCGCCCGATGGCTAAGGACCAGATTCCGCTTTCGCTCATTGACCTCTGTCACGACACATTGAAGTTTTTGCCCGAGATAGTCCGAGAAGTCTTCGACGCGAAACATCGCGACTTGACTGGCAGGCATGAAGCCCCGAATGTTGTTCACCATGCATTCCAGTCCGCCGGTGTTTACGGCTGAAACGCGGGCTTCCACCACCGCGCCTTCGGCCAAATCAGACCAGTCACCGACATCGATCGACGCTCCGGGCACAACGACTTCGTAAAGCCCATCTTCGGCGACGTAGCGCTTAAGGACCACGTCTAACAAGGTTCCGACTTCCGGCGGTTCTTTGAAATTCCGAACCGAGGTAAATCCTTCATTGCGTCCGCCTAGACCGAAGAAGACGTTATCGCCTTCGACTCGCATGACCGGTGCCTTAACTCGCGTTTCCAGCTCTGTTGGATTACTCGCTTTCTCAGTTGCATCGCCATCGATGACCGTGTCCAGCGAGACCGTGGCCATCGCCTCGAGGAGTTCTGCCTCCATCTCGGCCGTCAGTGGATCGCGCCGCGACGGCTTCGGGATGTCGGCACGCGTTGGGGCTACGGCCTCGATCGGCAATGATTCGACAATGGGCTTCGACAGGCTATCCGCCGCGGCAGCCGCGGCCTGTGCAGCTTCTTCCGCAACAGGCTGGTCTTTGCGAGCAACTTGTGGTTTGCTTGATTTGATGTCCCCAGGACCCTTTGAACGCCGCGATCCAACATGGATCTTCGGGCGAAGCGGGTTTTTATGTGGATCGGGTGCAGGGCGTGTGATGGCACCTTCTGGTATGACCGGATTCTCCTGCTGAGTCGTCTCAGTAGACGATGCTTCAGGCTGGGCTTGGGCTACGGCGAACTGCTCTTGAGCCGCCTGCTCGCCGCCAACAGATTGAGTATTCTCGACGTCTGAGGCGGTTTGTGAATCGGGAGGTATCACCGGTGAGTCGCTAGTCATCAGGTCAGGTCCAAAAAACGATGTTATCGGGTGAGGTCGGGCTACAAATTCGTAGCCCCATAGTGTAACAATCGGGTTGTAAATACGGTAGTCGCGCGGCGTAAGTCCCCACCTTGCCGCAACGGGCTCGTTTACCAAACATAGCCCATACGCTTGGTGCGGCGTTGAGGATTACTGCTCAATAAGGAGTTTGCATGACGTTTTCTTTTGATTCAGCAGCATACGGAGCATCCGCGGAAGCGTTAATTGGCTCCGCCGATCTATGTGAACTCGGACCGGGCATCCAGAATCGATCTGCAACACCCGCTCTGCGAGCTCTCGACGACTCGCTGCTGTTTGGTGGAAAGTCCGTTTCTGATCGCGACATGGCCGCGAGCTGCATTTCTGGCCTGTGGCTTCTCCACAATTTCCTGGATGCTTCACACACGATCAGCCAAGATATTCACACGACCACGGGCAGTTATTGGCATGGGATCATGCACCGCCGCGAGCCAGATTTTTCCAATGCCAAGTACTGGTTTCGACGCGTCGGCGACCACGAGATCTTTCCATCGCTCAACGCCGCCGCCGCCGAGATTGCTCGAAATTCGACGACGGACGATCGTTCGCAGTTTTTGACGAAACAGCGTGCATGGGACCCCTTCGCATTCATCGACCTCTGCGAACTAGCGACACTCGGTAAGACGGACGAAACGCTTCCCCGTAGTATCGCACAGCTCGAATGGCAAATGTTGTTTGACTTCTGTTATCGTCAGGCGATCGGCGCGTCGTGAACTACTCAGCGGCGTTGGCCACGAACACCTCTGGCTTGGCGTAGTGTGGGTTATAAATCAACTTTGAAGCAAGAAGCGATTCAGCGTCATCGCCGTAGAATGGGTTCCGCATGATCTTGGCTACCGCATCGGTGGGTTGTGAGGTTTGTAGCGGGCCTTCTTCGATCACCGGTGAAGGTACGAAAGGGTTCATCGAGAACTGTCGTTTCGGCTCAGGAGCGGGACGGCGAGCCGAATAGGCGTAGGGGCTGTCACCAATCGGTCGGCGACGGATCTCGTGGCTGTAGTACACTGGTGGGTGCAACGCAAAGTAAGGGGGAACCGGTACGTAACCTAGTCCGTATAAGGAACCGCTGTAGCCAAAGCCATAATATGGCAACCCCGAGGAGATGCCACCGCCGTAACAGTTTTGAGCGTGCGACTCGCCGGTGAACATTAGACTCGCAACTAGCAAAGCTGCACCGATCATCACAGGTTTCATCGTGGCGTCCTCTTCGACCGACAAGGTTCAAAACACAACTCACGTAATAGTTTCCACACTAATTGCGACGCACAGTCATTACAACCTGCGAAATTCGCGATATCCGTCATGGATCCGAAACAGCTCACTGAACGCCTGAAGAACGCGGCCCGGGATTTGGGCTTCGACTTGGTGGGTGTTTGTCCCGCGGTCACGCCTCCGGGTTTCAATCGATACCGCGAGTGGCTCGCTGCCGGATTTGCGGGCGAAATGCATTATCTCGTCGAACGCGAGTCGGCTTATGAACACCCGAGTTCCATATTAGAAGGCGTTCGTAGTGTCGTCATGCTGGCCATGAATTACAACCATCAGACACCGATCGCAGCGCAGCCCGGAGAGGGGCGCGTGTCTCGCTATGCCTGGGGTGAAGCGGATTATCACGATGTGATCCACGGGCGACTGAAGCAATTGACGCGTTTGGTTCGCGACTGGGATCCAACGGCGAGCGTTCGGGGCGTGATCGACACCGCTCCGCTGCTCGAACGCGAGTTTGCTCAGCTGGCCGGACTGGGATGGATTGGAAAGAACACGCTGTTAATAAACAAGTCATTTGGCAGCTGGTTCTTTCTCGCAGCAGTGTTGACCGACCTGACCCTTGTTTACGATGCGCCACACCAAACGGATCATTGTGGCACCTGTCGAGCCTGTCTCGACGCCTGCCCGACTGACGCCTTTCCGCAAGCCTATGTACTCGACGCGACGAAGTGCATCAGTTACTTGACGATCGAACTTCGTGACCAGATTCCGGAATCGATGCGAGCCGGCATCGGAGATTGGGTGTTCGGCTGTGATGTGTGCCAGGACGTTTGTCCCTGGAACAATCGCGTGCCTCCGAGCAAAGAATCGACGTTCCGTGCGCGCGAAGAACAAAACCCACTGTCGCTTGCTGAACTCTTCTATCTGACCGACGAACAGTTCCGAGCTCGTTTCCGCAAGACACCGCTATGGCGTCCCAAGCGAAGAGGCATACTTCGCAACGCCGCGATCGTGCTGGGCAATCAACGAGCCACAGTGGCTATCGCCGCGCTTACTCACGGACTTGATGACCCCGAACCGCTAGTTCAAGAGGCATGTCATTGGGCACTCGAAAGAATCAAACACTCGTAACGTCCGCCGTGTAGACCGGGAACCCAAAGATCCCCGCAGCGGACCCTACGATTACGACGCTTCCTCAGACGCATAATCCGCTAATTCTGACTTTTCAAAGCTTCGAGTGACATCCGTACGGCTTTTAGTTGCTCCTTAAATCCTGCCAGACTCTCTCGCTCCTTCGCAACGACGTCGGCCGGAGCACGATCTACGAAGTTTGCGTTATCGAGTTTCTTCTCTTTGCCCTGAATTAAACCTTGCAACTTTCCGGCGTCCTTTTCCAGGCGTTCGATCTCTGCCGAGACATCGATCAACCCGGCGAGGTTTACATAGACGTCGATACCTTGCAGATTGATATGCGCGTTCGTTGCTGGTGGCTCGACGTCTGGTCCCCAATCGGCAACGGTCGCGTTGGCCATCCCCGCAAAATACGGTTTCAAAGGTTCAAGCAAGGCGATTGCTTCCGTATCGGCTTTGACAACGAATTCGATGGCCTTCTTGGGAGCAATGTTCTGGCGACTGCGGATTTCGCGGACCGCTCCCAGCACATTTTGAAAGCTCTTGAACTCAGCTTCAATCTTCGCGTCTTTCCGTTTTTCGTCGGCGATGGGCCAGGGAGCAACTATAACCCTTTCCACGGGCTTGCCGATCTCGGTCAGGCCCCGTGTCGGCGCAAACTGCGCCAGAAGTCCCCAGATCTCCTCTGTAATGAATGGTGCAACCGGGTGCAGCAACCGTAGCAAATTGTCGAGGGCATAGGCGAGCACACGTTGAGCGGTCACTCGTGTCGCATCGTTTTGTAACCGTTCTTTCGCGATTTCGATGTAGAAACTGCAAAAGTCATCCCAGGCGAAGTCGTACAACGACCGCATTGCATCCGCGAAGTGATACGTTTCGAGCGATTGCGTCACTTCCTCGGTCACGGTCGCCAGCCGGCTGAGCAGCCAGCGATCTTCAACCGCTAGATCAGCATCCGACACGACGCCCGCTTCGTAGCCTTCGAGGTTCATCATCGCGAAACGGGAAGCATTCCACAGCTTGTTGCAGAAGTTACGGGCCTGCTCGAAACGTTCGCTAACCACCGCGCCGCGCGGCAGCGATTTATCTTCGTCCTTACGGGCCCACTGCGTGGAAAACTCCTTGCCGCACTTCTGGCAGGCCACGCGCGGCAACTCGCGGTTCTTCTTCGTTTGCTCGGTGAGCGTCTCGCAGTGCGGACATTCGAACTGCACCGGCATTCGCACGTCTTGCGTCTCAGTCGTGAGATACGCCAACCCAAACCGTAACGCATCCGGCCCGAATTTTTCGATGACGTCAATCGGATCGACGCCGTTGCCCTTCGACTTCGACATTGTCTCCCCGTACCCGTCGAGGATCTTCGGATGGATGAAGACTTCATGAAACGGAATCTCATGCATGTTGTTCAATCCGGTCAGCACCATCCTCGCCACCCACAATGTGATGATGTCGCGACTCGTGATCAAAACACTGGTGGGATAAAAATAGTCAAGTGCATCGTTCTTGTCTGGCCACCCGAGGGTTGAATGAGGCCACAGCGCAGAGCTAAACCACGTATCGAGCACGTCCTCTTCCTGTGTGAATCCTTGAGCTTCGAGACGCTTCTCGTCCGCTTCGTGGCCGGGCGTCAGGCAAACCAGCAACATTGCAGATTGCTCTTCGGTGCCCTCTACTTTCAACACCGAAATATGAGCCCAATCATCTGCGAGTGCGTTCAATTGATGCTCGCCTTCTTCGGACCACTCCTTCGACCAAATCGGAATGCGGTGTCCCCACCACAGCTGACGACCAACCGGCCAGTCTCGTTTTTCGGACAGCCAGTCAAGATAGCTCTTTGTATATCGCTGCGGAAAGATGTTTACGCGTTCGTCAGTTACGGCATCCATCGCTGATTGAGCCAACTGGTCCATCTTCACAAACCACTGGTCAGCCAGAAATGGCTCGATCGGCGTCTTACTGCGATCGGAATGCGCGAGATCAATGTCGCGATCTTCAACCTCGCCCAGTAAGCCAAGTTCGTCGAGGTCGGCAACAACTCGCTTACGCGCTTCTTGTATCTTTAAACCTTGATACCGACCGGCATTCTCATCGAGCGTGCCATCTCGATTGAGGATGTTGATCATCGGTAGCTTCTGTCGCAGGCCGACTTCGTAGTCGTTCGGGTCGTGAGCCGGCGTAATCTTGACGCAGCCGCTACCTAGTTCCGGCTTCGCCCATTCATCGGCGATCAAAGGTATTTCGCGGTCAACCAGCGGCAACATCAGCATTCGCCCGTCTTTGGCCATATCTCGCAACTGTCGCAGCGCGGGAAGTACCTCAGCGCGACGCTGTACGACATTGTCGATTTGCAGCTGAACAGCCGATTTGTCCTTGGCAGGCGTCGCGGCGAGCCGGTCTCGTAACTCTGCCTCGACTTTATTCAGCGCTGCTTCGGGATCTGGATGGACCGCAACCGCCGTATCGCCGAGCATCGTCTCGGGTCGAGTTGTAGCGATCGTTACGTGAGTCGGCTCGCCGGGCTTGGGATCGATAACTGGGTAGCTGAAATGCCAAAAGTGGCCCTTAACGACTTCGTGAAAAACCTCGTCGTCGCTGACCGCGGTTTGCAGGAACGTATCCCAGTTCACGAGTCGCTTGCCGCGATAGATCAGCCCTTGGCTGAACAAATCGAAGAACGTCTGCCGCACCGCCTTCGCACAAACATCGTCGAGCGTGAATCGCGTTCGTCGCCAATCGCAACTACAACCCATCTGCTTCAACTGCCCCAGAATCCGCTCGCCGTATTCTTCCTTCCACTGCCAGATCCGTTCAACAAGCTTCTCGCGGCCAAGATCATGGCGTGTGAGCCCCTCTTCTTCTTTGAGTCTCCGTTCAACAACCGCTTGCGTTGCGATACCCGCGTGGTCCATGCCCGGCATCCACAACGTCTCGAAGCCTTGCATGCGTTTCATTCGAATCATGGTATCTTGCAACGTGTTATTTAACGCATGTCCGAGATGTAACGCTCCAGTTACATTCGGCGGCGGGATCACGATCGAATAAGGCTTGCGTTTCGAATTCGGCTCGGCCTCAAAAAAACCGCCTTCTTCCCAGACTCGATAAATGCGAGGACGGGCTTCTTCAAAATTGAAGCGATTGGGAAGGGCTTCTGAAGAGGGAGTATCTGACATCGAGTGCGTTTCCATTCCACGTGCTGAAGGATATTGGGCGCTAGGCTTCAACACGAAGTGCGAGGGATTGAAGGAGACTGACGTGGGGTCAAACGGGGGCGATTATCTTATCTCGTCCTTGTAGAGCTTGTATTCAATGGCATCGTTGAGCGCGATCCAACTAGCTTCGATGATGTTCTCGCTGACTCCGACTGTGCCCCAAACATCGTGTTCGTCGGCGCTTTCGATGCTGACTCGGATACGGGCTGCCGTGCCAGCCTCGGAGTTTACCACGCGTACCTTATAATCGACCAGACGCATCGCTCGCAGGTTCGGAAAGTTGCCATTTAACGCTTTGCGAAGTGCGGCATCCAGTGCGTTAACGGGGCCGTCGCCTTCCCCAACTTCATGTCGCAACTCGCCCGCGACTTTCAGCTTAACCGTGGCTTCGGTGACGACGGTCTCATTTTGGGGTGCGGAGACTTCGACGTGATACTTGAGTCGCTCGAAGTGTGGCGTAAAGTGGCCAGCGCACTTTTTTACGAGTAGGTCGAACGAACCACCTGCCGCCTCGAACTGATAGCCGCGATTCTCCATCTCGACCACTTGTGCGAGGATGCGGTCCATCAATTCGCGATCTTCGGCGATGTTGTGCTTTGTGGTCAACGCGATGATGTTCGATCGCCCCGACAATTCGCTGACAAGAATCCGTCGCTCGTTGCCGACCAGTGCGGGATTCATATGTTCATAGCTCTCTGTTGCCCGATTGATTGCATGAACGTGCATGCCGCCCTTATGTGCGAACGCGCTCTGGCCGACAAAAGGTTGGTTGTTCCGATAGAGCATATTCGCCTGCTCATAAACAAACCGCGACAACTCGGTTAGATGGTCGAGGTTCTGACCGCTCAGGACTTGATAGCCCTTCTTTTTGAAGGCAAGATTGGACATCACCGAGATCAAGTCCGCATTCCCACACCGCTCGCCGAACCCGTTGATCGTGCCTTGCACTTGCACGGCACCGGCATCGACTGCGGCCAGCGAGTTGGCGACGGCCAAGTCGCAGTCGTTGTGACAGTGAATGCCAACAGAGACTCCTTGAGGCTTTAACGCCGCCTGAGCTGCATTCACGATCGCGGCAATCTCTTCCGGCAGCGTTCCTCCGTTGGTGTCGCACAAAACCACAAGCTTTGCGCCCGACGAAGCGGCCGCCTGGATCGTCTTGGCCGCATACTCGGGATTCGCTTTCCAGCCGTCGAAGAAGTGCTCGGCATCGTAGATCACTTCTCGACCTGATTCAGCCAAGAACCCGACACTATCCGAGATCATCGCCAGATTCTCGTCCAGTGAAACTCGTAGCACTTCCGTTGCGTGGAAATCCCAAGTCTTCCCCACGACCGTGCAAACGGGAGCTTCGGATTCGTAGAGCGCTCTCATCCCAGGATCATCTTTCGCGGCCATACCGCGACGGCGAGTCATTCCAAAGGCGCATACCTTGGCATGCTTCAGGCCCAAGTCGCGAACTCGCTGAAAGTATTCGACGTCCTTCTCGTTCGATAGCGGGTAACCGCCTTCGACGTAGTCCACGCCGATCTCGTCAAGCCGTTGCGTGATCTGGAGCTTGTCCTGCAATGAGAGGCTCACGCCCTCGCCTTGTGTGCCGTCGCGAAGGGTCGTGTCGTAAATCTGGATGGATCGCATTGGATTTGAAAGTTTTCAGTGTTGAGAGTTCAGTTTTCAGGTGGCGGTTGCCAACAAAAAAACCCTGAAAACCCGCTTGGGCTTCAGGGCTGTAAAGTTCGTCTCCGGTGCTCGATGCCCTAAGCCCGCTCCTCCAAAGTGCTAATAATCACGACGCCAATAATGGCGCGACGGTTATCACGGGCTAGCTGTGGCACCATCATAGAGCTTCCTTGGTTTCAATCGATCGTTTAACGATAAGCACAGCCCAGGATTGTGTCAATTGGAAGTTAAAACTCCGCGTTGCCCGGCGTTCGCGGGAAGGGGATTACGTCCCGGATGTTTGTCATTCCCGTGATGAACTGGATAGCTCTTTCCAAGCCAAGGCCAAAGCCCGCATGTGGCACGGTTCCGAACTTTCGCAACTCGCGATACCACCAATATGCTTCGAGATCGAGATTCTGCTCCTTCATGCGAAGTTCCAGGATGTCGAGCCGTTCCTCACGTTGGCTGCCCCCGATAATCTCGCCTACACCCGGCACCAGAACGTCCATCGCCCGAACGGTCCTTTCGTCGTCATTGACACGCATATAAAAAGGCTTAATCGAACGTGGGTAGTCGTACAGGATGACGGGGCAGTTGAACTTAGTCTCGGTCAGATACCTTTCGTGCTCGGATTGTAGGTCCGTGCCCCATGACACCGGATACTCAAACGTCTCGCCACAAGATTCGAGAATCGCGATTGCTTCGGTATAGGGCAGCCGGACGAACTCGCTGTCGATGATCTTTTCCAATCGAGTGACCGCGTCCTTTTCGATCCGCTGGGCAAAGAAGTCCATGTCTTCTTGACAATTGTCCAAGGCGTCACGAAACAGCCGCTTCAAGAATTGCTCCGCGAGATCCATGTTGTCGGTCAGCTCGAAGAAGGCCATCTCGGGTTCGACCATCCAAAACTCGGCAAGGTGCCTGGAGGTATTTGAGTTCTCAGCTCGGAAGGTGGGGCCGAATGTGTAGACCTTGCCCAGAGCTGTGGCATAAATCTCCGCTTCGAGTTGACCGCTGACCGTGAGATAGGAGGGGCGATCAAAGAAATCAAAGGAGTAGTCGACCTGCTTGTTCTGCGCCGCAAGCTTATCCAAGTCAAGCGTCGTCACGCGAAACATCTCGCCCGCGCCTTCGCAGTCGCTGGCTGTGATGATCGGGGTATGGACGTAAAGGAACCCGTCTTCTTGAAAGAAGTTGTGAATTGAACGGCATGCTTGATTCCTGACGCGTGCGATGGCACCGAACGCGTTGGTCCGAGGGCGAAGATGAGCCCACTCGCGCAGCTTCTCGAAAGTGTGGCGTTTCTTTTGAAGCGGGAAGTCTTCCGCCCACCCGTGGACAAGAATCCTGGCAGCTAGTAACTCGGTAGCCTGATTCCCTTCGGAAGCTTTAATCTGACCTTCGATCGTGACGCTGCAACCAGTGGTGATTCGCTTTACCTCAGATTCGTAATTGGCAAGTGCTGCATCGGCGATGACTTGCAAGTTCCCCATGCAACTTCCGTCGTTCACCTCCAGGAAGCTAAAGCCTGCTTTGGAATCGCGACGTGTCCGAATCCAGCCCTGAATGCACACCGACTGTCCGATGGCGTCAGCAAGCCGAGCTTTGACTACTGGGATTTTTTCCATGGCACACCATCCTTGCGTCCAAGCTTTGTGACCGAACTAGGAAGTCCGCTTCGACTTTGTCATAAATCCGGCTACCACTAAAACGATGTAGACTCCTGCCACGCCTGCCACCACCCAGCCAACCAGCACATCATTCGACTTTGCATTCGCATCGAGAATTGGCGAAATCTTCTCCCAAACGGCGGCACCGGCAGCAATAATCGCACCGATCACGGACACGCCCATAAGCACGTTCCAGATAAGCATCTTGCCGCCAGTCAACTTTTCTTTGCCCATCAGTGTCGAGCTATTCATCA
Source organism: Planctomycetaceae bacterium (assembly GCA_020638995.1). Taxonomy (GTDB): domain Bacteria; phylum Planctomycetota; class Planctomycetia; order Pirellulales; family Pirellulaceae. Next base: position 1,052,585 of record JACKHM010000003.1, on the reverse strand, counting down.
TCATAAAGAATGTGACATAGGCGATTGGAAGCAGCATCATTCCGAATGTTGAAGTAAGAATTGCCAGCCATAGTTTGGCTGGTCCGTCCCAGATTAGAGGCCACGCAGCGCCACACAAGCCTGAGACAAGACAGCCGATGACGTAAGGTGTTCCGCCCTGCGGCTTGCCCAGCATTTCGCAGAACGCGTATCCGTTTATTAGCATCAATATAATGATCGTCGAGAATCCCATTCCGCAGATGCCTATGCCAAACACAAGGTTTGCGTTCCGTTCGCCAAGCAAAGGTGCGAGTGCTTTTGACAGCTGAAAGGCGTTACGGCGGACCAGCGAAGACGCAATTCGCTTCTCCGACTCGGGCAAAGCTGCGATGCTCGCAAGTTGGTCATCCCCGCTCATTGCAGCAAATGTCTCGGCACCAATTTCGTGCTCGAGGCGAGCGACTAAGAACGGCTTTGCGCCCTCGAAGAATTCGCTCGTCGTCATTACTTTTGGATCAGTGCTGCGGAACGAATCGTCGATCATGGCGTGAAAACTCGCCGCTGAGGCGATCACGACACAGCTTGTCACGACGATGTAGGGGATCGCCATCCCAGTACTCAGGTCGAAGCGGGCCAAACCGCGGAACGGCTTATCCCAACCGCGATTCAACATTGAATAAGGCAGCAGAAAGGTCATATTGATACCCACCGCTGTAGCCGCCGAGGCAATCATGATCGCGCGTTGTTCTTTTACGATCTTAGCGCCCCAGAACTCTTGAAGCGGCGCTGGCAATGAACCGACCAATTCAGCGAGATCGCCCGTCGGGCCATTCCATTGGTTCAAATCGGGGACGAAACCGGCGAAGATCCCGCCCCAGTTCAGGTGCCCGTGCGTTCCCAGATAGATGACCACTCCAAAGAAGCAGACCACGATCATTCCGACCAGTGCCTTGAGGAAGATATCGAAGATTTTCGCACCGATCCCGCGACGCTGGTTGAGCAATACAACAAAGCCCGCCGCCGCGAGTATCACGGCTGAAACCAATAGTTTGGATTGTGAAGAGTCGCCGATGCTGTCGCCCGCTAAGTTCTCTTTCAGCGCCGCATAGCAGAGGCCAAACTGAGGCATGCACCAAATCATGTTTGCCATGCAAGTCGCGATCAGCCATCCCCATCCAAGGGCCGGGTTGATATGCGAGTTGATTGCCTGAAACGGTTTTTCACCGGTGGACAGCGTGACGTAGCTGATTGCGGAGAGCATGACTACGCCCATTGCGATCGCCATCAGTTGCAACCACAACAAGCTCGTGCCGCCCAGGACTCCGAGAAACAAAGCGCCAGCCAAAGATCCACCACCGAGCGTAATGGCGCTCTGCAACCAGCCAGGTCCGGAGAGTCGGATGAAAGCCCGCAGCAGGGCACCGGTGCCTTGTTGCTGCGCGTCAGTGAGCAGTTTTCGATCTGATTCAACTTTAGAGAGTTGCTCGCTCATGATGCCTCATTCGTAGACTTGGCGTGGTGCGTACTGGATCTTCGCGTCCTTTAGGAGACTAGCAGTCTGAGATGTCAGTTTCGGCTACAGTCCCAACTCGGCGATATAACGCTCGGCATCGAGTGCGGCCATGCAGCCCGTCCCCGCCGATGTAATCGCTTGGCGATAATAGTCGTCGGCGACGTCACCAGCGGCGAAGACGCCTTCTGAACTGGTATTCGTGCGGAACGCTTTGGTCCATTTCAAATAACCCTTTTCGTTCATATCGAGCTTGCCGTTCAGAAAGGCTGTGTTGGGCGTGTGGCCAATCGCGGCAAACATTCCGCCGACTTCCAACTCGCGAGTTGACTCGTCGACGGTACTCCTAAGCCGAAGACCGGTTACTTTCTCACCATCGCCGAGCACTTCGTCGACCGTGCTGTTCCATACGAGCTCGATATTTGGGTGATCGAACGCCCGCTGCTGCATGATCTTCGATGCGCGAAGCTCGTCACGGCGGTGGATGAGGTAGATCGTGGCGGCGCCCTTAAGGTTTGCTAGGTAAGCGGCTTCCTCGACTGCCGAATCGCCGCCACCGACAACGGCCAGTGGTTTCTTTCGGAACATCGGTAGTGCGCCGTCACAGACGGCGCAGGCACTCACACCTTTGTTCTTGTACTTGTCTTCCGATTCCAAGCCGAGGTAGTTGGCCCGCGCGCCGGTGGCGACAATCACGGTATGAGCCTCGACCGGTTCGCCGCTCGCCGGAATCACCTTTCGCAAATTGCCGCTGAAATCCACGTCGACGATATCGTCACTCACAACCCGCGTACCAAAGTTCAACGCTTGCTGTTTCATCAACTCCATCAGCTCGACGCCCTGGACGGCGTAGTGCAACTGGCCATCCTTCGTGTGATTTGGTGCGGGGGGCAGGTTATAGTGGCGGTCTTTATCAACGGCGCTCTCAATAAAAGCGCGGACATTTCCGAACGGAAAGCCCGGATAATTCTCGACCTCGGTGGTAAAGGCAAGTTGCCCCAAGGGGATCATCTCTTGTTTAACCGTCCCCTCGAAGAGCAGCGGCTCGAGGCTTGCACGCGCGGCATAAATGGCGGCAGCCCAGCCTGCAGGTCCGCTGCCGATAATGACAACCTTTTCTGGCACGACAAAGTCCTTTCGGCGAGTTCGTCGACACGGCGTCAAACGCCGTGCTCGCTTGTTTCGAAATGAAACGGCCATTATAGGCAGAAGCCAAGTGAAGTCCACGGTAGCGCAGCCGGCACGATGACGGTGCCGACGTTGTCATAGAAGAGAATCAACTTCGCTTCGCACCTGTTCGACTCTAACTCCGGAACGGGCGCACGGTCAGCTTCGTCTGATGTTGTTCGGCGCGTTGGCTGCCTGGATCGCGGCCTAAGAAATAGTCCTTTTGCCAGCCGCGTTCGATTGCGTTCGGATCGCCCGCGGCCACCAGTCGGTGGAACTCGTCGCGGTCGGCGCTCCAGCGCCGATACGGGTTGTATGCGGGAGGGCAACGGGCGTTGTTGAATCAAGCTCGTCAGTTGTTGGGTCAAGCGGCGTTGCCGGACGCACCGCTCGAACCACTGACTTGGCAAGACGTCTGTACTCGCCCGGGCGGCCAGGATTGGGGGCATTGCCGTGTGTGCGGCGCAAAGCTGCTGGTGGATGCTTCCTTTTCCTCTGGCCGTTCGCCGCCGGCGCGGGCGAGTCACTTTTCCGACGAGCCGATCCCATGTTGATGCCCACGACAGTCAAAGACCTTCCCCACGATTCGCACTCCGCGTCGGCGTCTTTCGTTATCCCCGCTCTTGCTGCACGCCAAACGCACGCTCATCCAGACGCTATCCCCTTAGCCGCCAACACTTCCTGGATGGTCCACGGCCCGTTCAAATCCGGTAGCCGCGACCGTTACCCGTCCCGGCCCCGACACCACCTAGCATGCGGGTCCGCACTAGGCGGTTCCGCGAAGCGGAGCAAGCTCGCTCCAGAGTTGCTTTAGCGAAAGCAGTCCTTGTTGCGTGAGCCACTTGTTGGGCATCGCACAGTGCATGGCAGGTCTGCGAGACAGCCGCCAATAGCGTTTGCAAGTGACCGCGTGCTGGATCGCCATGTCCAGATTCACGCCGAGCCGCACCAGGTTACGAACCTTCGTACGGGGGCGACGCCGCTGTTTCCAGTAGCACATCCGAACTCGACGACGAATCCAACCGTCCAGATCGGCAATGTCGTCGAACTGGCGGGCCAGACCAAAGTAGCCTATCCAACCTCGCACGTAGCGATTGAGATCGGTCAAGCGGCGCTGCATCGAGATGCCCCGGCTGCGACCGGTCAGCTCTTTGATGCGCTGCTTGAAGGCCTTCAGCTTCTTCGGTGCGACCTTGATCGTCACTTGCTTACCAACAAAAGTGAACCCGAGGAACTCGCAGCCTCGGGACTCCCGCACGCAGCTCTTCTGCTCGTTCACCGCCACCTTCTTTCAAGATGGTTTTGCGACGCACCGGCGCAGGCCGGTACGTCCCATCCAAGAGTTGCTGTCGCACGGCAGGCCAGTTCTCACGAGCCCATGCCTCGAAGTGCTTGATCCTCATGCCGTCGGGTCCAGGAGCGCCCCGGTTCCGTTTGACTTGACGCCACGCGCGTTCCAGGTTGCGTGGTGCGAAAATCAACTCCATCAAAGCGTCGTCTGAAGACGCACTCAAGGCTGGCTGATCGTGGGACGCCGGATCGGTCGACTCCGGGCGGAGTAATTTCGCGAGCGGTTTCGATCTGTTTCCCAAGCGGAAGACAGACATCGGCTGCGAGGCACCTCGATCCGAGTTCGTCGATAGCTCCTCCTTGTTCATCATGGTTCGGCCCTTCCGATCGCCACTGGCGTATGGCGGGTTCGTAATATGGCCTCTGCTGACTGCTGGGATCGCCGAGTTGCTTGCACAATCCGACTCCGGCTTTCGGCATCACGCCTACGCCCGGACCTGGATTCCAGCTCTGCCTGGATAAGACGACTGACTTTCGCTGCACAAGCTCTCGATTTACCAATGCGGACGAACGAAGACGGTTTCGTGATGGTAGGCCCACTCACCGATCCCCACTGGCCTTGTGTCGAGTTTCTGTTCGTAACCTCGCAGCTTTGAGCGTCCGCTTCCTTCCCACGGGCTGTTACCTCGCCGCAGTTGCATAGCTCTCGTACTTTGTCGATCGGAGTCACAGTCGGTATACTGCCTTCCTTAAGACCTTCGTTCTCGTGCAAGGGACTTTCACCCTACAAGTCAATCGCCATGCCAGGCGTACCGAAGCAATGCACCCGAGTCGTGAAGTCGGGCGTTTAGAGAATGGAGAATCTCTCGTCGCGACCGGGTGATTGCAAATACTCGCCAGTAATCTTGACGGCAGTAAGTCAACATAATCGTCCACTTCAAAAGAGCTTCGCATGAACGTAACCGACAACGCTTCTGTCGATACAACATCGGCATCGGGTAAACATTGGCGTGCGGTTACTGCGGCCGGATACTTTGCGACAGGCGTATCGCTGTTCGCTGCATCGGCGATGGACCACCCATACCATACGGCCCTGTTTTCTGTTGGCATCGTCTTTTTTGTAGTTGGGGCAGTCCTCGCAGTGCGCACTTATCAAAAGACTCGCGAATCTGACTGAAGCTGCCACGACTCAGTCGGCTCGCATAAGAAGAAAGCACGTGATGCAACTCGAATCAGCATGCTGCGGGCGACCGATTGCTAGAACCGTTCTGCACTTGGAGTAGACACGACAACTGGCGAACAAGTAAGGCTTTGACGTCGCGAGTCTTCAAGCCGAAGCTCAAGGCCTTGGTTCGAGAAGCCCGGTCGAATCGAGACGGCGGGTGACTATGGGAAACGCTTCTTCCCTGCCGCTTCAGCGGAGGTGTCGTTGAAGGGCGTGGCGCCGGTCGCGGCTGGTTCGCGTCGTTGTAACTCGATGATCGGGACTCCCAGCACCCACGATTCGATGTTTTAGAAGGTCGTTGTCGAGATCGACCCCGTGCACAGCGTGTGCCTTCCACGGACACGCTCCCGAAAGTGTTTTGAAAATGGTGCCGCCATCTCTTGTGGGGTTGGTCATCTCGTCATCCGCTGTCTAAGAACTTCACGCTGTGTTCGATCAGAGCGCGGCAGTCGGTGTTCGTCACGCCCACGATCCGCATCTCGCCACCACACTCCGCACAGCGCACAGGCTGTCGCTGAAGGGGGTTCTGGTTGCGGCGCGTAACCGCTGGCCAGCCAGTAGGTCCAGCCGAGATACAGCCAGACCAACCACTTCACTTCGTCCAGCGAGACCTTGCTGTTGGAACTCATCCAACCGTAGTAACGAATCTTCTGAAAGCCACGCGGCAAGATGTGCTGCGCGAAGCCACCGACGAACCGCTCACCGGATACCGTCCGCGTTACGGCGGTCTTACTGCCGTCGGGTGTGTACGAGTACCGCACCGAAGAGGCATCGCAAGCTTCGATCCGCTTGTCACTGATGGCGACACGGTACACATACGGCGCCAAGTACTTGAGGACTCCCTTCAACCTCCATGAAGAAAGACTCCTTAAACTCGATGAATACTATGCACCTTGTCTACTGTGGAAATGTAGATCGCCCTGTGACAATTCCCGCCGCCTGAATGAAAAATCCCCAACCTGCAACAACAAGTTGGGGAATCGTCACAATATTGCCACGAAGGCTGATGCCGTTTAACGGCGAGTTGCCGGGCCTTGGAAGCCCGCCGGCGATACATTGGCCGGACGCGTTGCGGTTGCTCCGATCTTGCGGCCAGACTGCGAGGTGCCCGCGAGGAAATTATCGATTTGCGCCGACTCCTTCAGACGGTCGAATTCATCGGCCATCGCGATGCGAAGCTTCTTTTCATGTATATCCTTGTAGAGTTCGCTTTTGACCGCATTGAAGTCTTGGACCACGGGCTTCGTCCGCCCCTGGCAACGTAAGATTACAAACTTATCGCCGACGTTAAGAATGCCGGACAGTTGCCCAGCCTGGAGCTTATAAGCTTCTTCTTCGACGATTGGCTGTCCGCCGAATTTGCGAATCGGAGGTACTTTTCCGAGATTCGCTCGTGAGACCGGCTCAATTGAATACTGAGATGCCAGTTCTCCGAAAAACTGCTCCGTTGGATTGTGGCGTGCCATATCCCAGACCTCGTTGGCTTGCCGCTGATTTGCGAGCACGATCGCCAGCACTTCAACACGTTCACCGTAATTCGACTCGAAGCCTTTCTGTAGGTCGTCGTCGCTGACTTCAACCCTTTCGCCCACCAGTTGCTTTAGAGCCACACTCGGCCAGACCGCGTCGCGCACATACAGTTCAACGGTGACACTATCGTTCTCCGTAACGGTTTTCAGCCACGCGTCGATGTCGGGCGACCCATCGGCTTTGACGTAACCGTATGAATCGGCCGCTCGTGCGATCTCTTCGTGAACAGCTGCGTCGGCGACGGTCTTGCGATGCTTCTGTAGTTCTTGAAGTAGCATGCGTCGGTTAATTTCGCCTTCGAGCACTTCCTTTCCGTGCCGAGTCAGACATTCGTCAATCAGCTGTTGAGTAGGTATTTGCCGACCGTTGATTGTGGCCGCAATACCGGGCATTTGTTGTTGCAGCCGAGCGTCGTTGTACACGTTCACAACTTGCGACTCGTCTTGGAGCTTCTTGAAGATGTCTGTGGCAGCAGTCCGCAATTTGCCATCGCGAATCTGGTCACGCAACTGTGTCTGGATTTGATCCATTTGTGTGCTGGCGACGTAACTTTCCGGCAGGTGCTTTTCGCACATCAAGATTAAATGTTGATTTGCAACGGGAATGACTTGCGAGATCTCACCTTCCTTCAACGCAAACGCAGTTTGCTCAACTTCCGGGTAGCCGATGTGCTTGCGAATTGGCGGAATAATTCCGCGAGCGGCCGCCGTGTTCGCATCTTCAGAGAACTCTTTCGCCAAATCGCCAAATTTAGCCGGGTTAGCCAGTGCATGCTTGCGTATGTCTTCCGCCTTGGCACGCGAGCTGACAGAGATCATTCGCACTTTGACTTTGGGGCCGTACTCCGACTCAAAGGCTTTCTTCAACTCATCTTCAGTAACGTCGATTTGCTCGTTCGCCAGGCGGCGGAGGGCCAGCGTCGGCCAAATGATTTCTCGGCGATAGCGATCAGCCGTAATATCGCGTTCACGCTCCAACATGGTTAGCCAACGGTCCTTTGGCAGTCCGAACTTGGAAGCCATCTGTTCTATTTCATTCTCGACGTCGCCATCGGTGATCGCGATGTTGTATTTCTGGCATGCCTGCCAAATCAGATGCTTGTTAACGATGCTCTCCAGTACGTCCTTGCCGTACCGCTGCAAGCATTCATTCGCAAGTTCTTCTCGCGTGATCTGTTGCCCGTTGACAACCGCCATCACTTTCGGAATTTGCTGCGAGTTGTCGCTTACTGCTGCCGCGACGGGCCGCGTGGCAGGAGCTGGTGCCGTGCGTGTTGTAGGTGCAACTTGGCGAACGGGAGCCTGAGCCGTTGCCGACTCGGGCTTGGAAATGGACCGAGCAGCAATGCAGAGCCCTAGTACGACAATCGCGCCGCCGGCTATCGAAAAGAGGTTATGAAAGTTTCTTTTTTTTCCGCCGCTAGCATCCTTGCTAGTCATATCGGTCTCTCCCTTTTCGGTATCACGAAAACCGCAGTCTGTGAGTGAATTCCTGAGCCTGGACCTCGCGCACGAACTCACGCGGGTGGCGGAATATAGGAGCCACACGGACACGGGTCAATAGAAAAGCTGGAACGCGCTGGCCGTGCGAAACGAGAAACCGGCCAAATTAACAAATCGCTTTGGCATCGCTAGTTGCGATATCCGGTGGCGAGTTCGACGAGAGTGCGCACAAATGCCCCCGTGCCTCCCGCATCCAACCAAGCTTTCGGACCATCTGAAAACGAAGGGCCAGCGATGTCGATATGCACCCAAGGCTTTCCTTGAACAAACTCCTCCAGGAACTTGGCGGCCGTGATCGCACCGCCCCAACGTCCCTCACCGACGTTCTTAATGTCAGCGACTTTGCTCGTAATTTGCTCACCGAACTCGGGAAACATGGGAAGTTGCCACGCCGCTTCGCCGCACAGCTGCGCCGCAGCCGCGAGTTCATCGCACCAACCTTGGTCGTTTGTCATCAGACCAGCGGTGTCGAGCCCCAAGGCAACGAGACAGGCTCCCGTCAACGTCGCCAGATCCACAATCTTCGCTGCTCCCAGTTCGACGGCGACGTCCAAGACGTCGGCGAGGACCAACCGCCCTTCCGCGTCCGTATTCAGAACCTCGATTGTCTTGCCGCTGCGAGCGGTCAATACATCCCCCAGCTTGTACGAGTCTCCGTTAACCATGTTTTCGACGAGCCCCACGAGTCCAACTACGTTGAGGGGCAGCTTCATCTTTGCGATCGCTTGCATCGCACCCATCACAGTTGCCGCGCCAGCCATATCACACTTCATGGTCTTCATGCTATCGCTCGGTTTCAGCGACAGCCCGCCGGAGTCGAAGGTTACTCCTTTGCCGACAAACGCCAACGGTGCGTCACCCGCCTGGCCGCCGTTATGCCGCAGTATTACAAGTCGTGGTGATCGCGTTGATCCCTGGGCCACTGCGAGCAACGCGCCGCACCGTTCGGTCACCAGTCTCTTCTCGTCCCAGACTTCGATTTCAAGTCCGCAAGCTTGTGCAACATCAGCGGCAGCGTCTGCGAATGACTCCGGGTAGATCTTATTCGCGGGTTCATTGACCAGCCGCCGCGTGAGCGATACGGCATCACCCAAGATCCGACCGTTCGCTAAAGCGGCTTCACTCTGTACGGCCCAACTAATTTGCTCAAAGGGTGTCAACTTCTTTTCGGCTCGATACAAGTCCTGCCCCTGACAACCCAACATGGCTCCACACACCGCCGCCTCTAGCAAATCACCGTCCCAATGATCGTCCAGATAGAACGCCACATGGCTTCGCGGCTTCGACGCCAACAGCTTCGCGGGGGCCGCGGCCGCGCGGAAGGCAGCTCGGCGATCCAGATTTGCGCGGTCGCCAAGTCCGACGACGATCACTTGCGTGGCCTTCACACCACTTGGCACCAGGATCTTAGTCAGTTCGCCAACCTTACCGGAGATCTCTTCCACTTCGACAAGCCGCGTGATTGCACCGCCAGTGGCTTGATCGATCGTCCCAGCAGCTCGCTGCATTTCGCCGCCGACGTAACAACCGACGACAATCGCGTCGCACTGAATTGAAGTTGCAAGCTCCTTCGTGGCAACAATCCTCATTTTGAAAACCTCGTGAGCGACTTGTGTGGGATGGGCCAAACTCAACATCCTAGCCACTCGAAGGCATGCCTCCCAGACGTGTCGCACTTTGAATTTATCTCAGCACCGGTACTGACAAAGGTTGTCGACACTCTAAAATACGGCAACGAGTATTTGTACGACTGAAGACGCGATTTGAGGGCTAACGTGAGCAGCAAACTAAAAAGGACTTTGGGTGCAATCGCTCTCATCCTGGTTGCGTCGGTGGGAGGTATTGTAGTCATGAACGCTACGTCGACCCCACCTGATGGTGTTGGAGTTGCCGGCAAGCATCTCGCGCCATGCCCGGACAGCCCGAATTGTGTTTCCACGGAAGCAATTGATCCAGGGCACGCAATCGAGCCCTTGCCGCTGGCGGATACCGACCAGAGGACGATCGAGATGATTGCGTCGGCAGTTAGCTCGTTGCCCGGTAGCCGCAGTGTGTTGACCAAAGAGAACTATTTGCACGCGGAATTCCGCAGTCCCTGGCTACGCTTCGTCGATGACGTCGAGTTTTTAGTCGATTCTGAAGAAGGAGTCGTGCAACTGCGTTCCGCCTCGCGAGTCGGACGTTCGGATTTGGGCGTGAACCGCCGGCGTATCGAGGAAATCCGCAGTCGTTATGAAGCCGCATTGCGTGCAATCGCGCTGCGTCAAGACAAATCAGTCGCCACCACGGGAGAGAATTCGATGCCTGATGAAATCGACGAATTCGAGATAGTCGAGAAAACAGACGAACAATGGCGAGCTCAATTGACCGCAGAGCAGTACCATGTGACGCGTAAGCATGGGACAGAGCGAGCTTTTACGGGACCAAACTGGGACAACAAAGCCGCCGGCATTTACTCGTGTGTCTGTTGCGGCTTGCCGTTGTTTAGCTCAGAAACCAAGTACGAATCCGGAACAGGTTGGCCGAGTTTTTGGGACCCGTTGAAAGAGACGAGCATCGAAACAAAGACCGATGTCAGCTTCTTTATGCGACGGACTGAAGTTCATTGTCGTCGCTGCAAGGCCCACCTGGGGCATGTTTTTGAGGACGGGCCCGAGCCCACGGGCCTGCGCTACTGCATGAACGGCGTCGCAATGCGATTCGACCCTGCGGCAAAGGATAAGAAGGTCACCTCTGATGCGCAAGACGAGCATTAAGACGCTGCCGCACGCGTTTGGCGGGCGGCACGCATGTGTCGTGACTCTCTGATTGAAGAACGCTCATTACCTGAAGAGTAACGGCCACGAAGCGTCTATCCCGAACTTTACGGACGAGAACATGGGTGGCATGATCTTCGAGCGGAGCTTAGCTTTACCGGTCTCTGCCGATGAAGCATTCAAGTGGCACGAACGACCGGGCGCTTTGGAGCGGCTGATTCCTCCTTGGGAATCGGTCCGAGTCGCACAACGAGGCCAAGGCGTCCGTGATGGCAGCGTCGTAAAGCTAGTGGCAAAGTTTGGGCCGGCAAAACTTCCTTGGCACGCGGAGCATCACGGCTATATTGCCGGAAACAGATTTCGAGACACACAGCGCGAGGGTCCCTTTGCCGTCTGGGAGCATTTACACGAATTCCTATCCGACGAGCGTGGACTTGGCACGTTGCGGGATCGGGTTGAGTATTGTTTGCCTGGAGGTTGGCTCGGTGCGTTGTGCGGAGGCCGAGTTGTAAGAAGCAAGATTGAACGAATGTTCGAGTACCGGCATCACACGACTTACGCTGACCTCGCCGCCCATTCCAAATATCAAGGAGCTGGATCAATGCACGTTGCTGTCACAGGCGCCAGCGGACTCGTCGGTTCAACACTATGCCCGCTGCTCACGACGGGTGGACACTCTGTGACGCGACTCGTTCGTCGCAATGCTAGAGAAGGGGATGTCACGTGGGATCCACAAGCTGATTCGTTCGACGCCTCACCCTTAGAAGGCGTGGATGCCGTTGTTCACTTGGCGGGCGAGAACATCGGCAAGTCGCGGTGGAATGCAAAATTGAAGCAACGGATGCGCGATAGCCGTGTTCACGCGACTCGTGTGCTTTGCGAAGGGTTCGCGAAGATGCCGACACGACCAAAGGTGCTGGTCTGCGCGTCGGCGATTGGTTTTTACGGCGATCGAGGCGACGAGATGCTGAGTGAGGAATCAATGCCCGGGACGGGCTACTTAGCTGAACTCGTCAAAGACTGGGAAGCGGCAACCACGCCGGCAGCCGAAGCAGGAATTCGCGTCGTCAATCTCAGGTTTGGCGTCATCCTCAGTCCCAAGGATGGGGCGCTCGCGAAGATGTTGCTGCCGTTCAAATTGTGCGTCGGCGGACGTGTTGGAAGCGGCAAGCAGTACTGGAGTTGGGTTTCGATTGATGACGCGGCAGGCATCATCCTCCATGCGATCATGCGGGAAGGAATTTGTGGCCCGGTGAACGCCGTAGCGCCCAATCCGGTCACAAATATCGAGTTCACCAAGACCCTGGGCCATGTGCTACGGCGTCCCACCATCTTTCCGATGCCGGCCTTCGCCGCCCGACTTGCTCTGGGTGAGATGGCAGATGAGTTGCTACTGGCAAGTAGCCGCGTTGACGCAGGGCATCTGCTGGACAGTGGGTACGACTTCCGCCAGCCTACTCTCGAAGTTGCGTTGAGGCATTTGCTCGGACGAACGCGATGAATCTTTGTTTCACAGGGGATGGCAACCTGGTTTGGTCTGCTATCATTCCGGGCAACACGATGATAGTCGGCAGTTCCCAAGTCTCTGAAAGATGTCGCTGATGTAGCCTCAAATCACCTTACTCTCCATACGTTGAACTCTTGCTCATCCACCTACCCTGTCTGCTCGGGAGTCTTAATATTGGTAATCTTGTTCGGATGTGACCATGAGTGAAAATTACGATGCAATCCTAATCGTTTCGTTTGGCGGCCCAGAGGGCCCTGACGACGTCATGCCTTTTCTCGAAAATGTTCTGCGAGGAAAAAATGTTCCCCGCGAGCGAATGTTGGAAGTTGCGGAGCACTACCAGCACTTTGGTGGTGTCAGTCCCATCAATCAGCAGTGTCGCGAGTTGATCTCGGCTCTCGAAAACGAACTCGCTGAGCAGGGCCCCCACTTGCCCATTTACTGGGGCAATCGGAATTGGTCTCCGATGCTCGCTGACACGATGCGACAAATGAAAGTAGATGGGATTCAGCGGGCGTTGGCGTTTATGACGTCCGCGTTTAGTTCGTATTCGGGCTGCCGCCAATACCGTGAGGACATCATCAGGGCCCAGTCCGAAGTCGGCGATGGAGCACCACAGATTCACAAGCTGCGAGTGTTCTACAACCATCCCGGTTACATCGAACCAATGCGTGAGCGTGTGCGAGCGGCTCTTGGACAGGTTCCCCCCGAACGCCACGCGACGACACAAATCGTCTACACCGCCCACAGTATCCCCAATGCGATGGCCGCTGGGTGCGATTATGAAAAGCAACTCCATGAGGCATGCCGCTTGGTTAGTGAAGCGTTTCCTGATTTGAGTTGGCGACTGGTCTATCAAAGTCGCAGCGGGCCCCCGACGCAACCTTGGCTCGAACCCGACATTTGCGACTATCTACGCGACCTGCATACGTCTGGCGAGATAACGGATGTCGTCGTAGCACCCATCGGTTTCATCTCCGATCACCTCGAAGTTCTCTTCGACCTCGATACGGAAGCGCAAACCCTGTGTGATGAAATTGGCTTGAATATGGTTCGCTCAGCCACCGTGGGCAACCATCCGCGTTTCATTCAAATGATTCGAGAATTGATTTGCGAACGTACCGACTCGGCACCTAAGGCTTGCCTTGGGCAATACGGACCTAACCACGACGTGTGTCCAGAAGATTGTTGTTTGTCCGGTCGGCCAGCAGCCCCATCGCATGGTGCGGCACGTACTGGCTAACCAAAATAGGCAAATTCCAGGAGAACAGAAGATGTCCAAGATTGATTGGAGCTATCATCGCCCCGGCTGAGTCAGTTGCGGAAAGACGCAAGAGTTTCTTGCCAACGCTGATGTAACTGTCACAGAAGAGCAAAACGCAAAAAAGGTCGTGATCGCTGCCGACGAAGCGTTGGCTTTGGCTCGAACAGTGCATGAACTGTACGCGGCCAAAGGTAAGAAAGTCGTTTACGTTAACATGAAGAAAGAGCAACTTGACGACGAGGCCCTTGCAAAATTGATCGTCGGTCCGAGCGGCAATCTACGTGCTCCAACTCTTCGCAAAGGTAAGACCTTGGTCGTCGGTTTCAATCAAGAGACATACGAAGCCATATTCGGTTGAGGGAGCGGACCGTTGAAATTGTCCTTGTCGGTGCGAATCGCAGAATCGGCCTGCAAAACCAAGTTGAATATCGACTTGTCAGAACTCCTGCGATTGGCCGTCGAAAACGGCTATGAGGCCATCTGTATGCGAGCAAGCGCCGCAGGAATACAGACACCGCCTGACGATCTGCGAAAGATCCGCGATCAAGTCGAGCAAGCTGGCCTGGTGGTCTCGATGGTAACCGCCGATTGCGACGTACCTTTGAACAACGATAACGGGCCAAACAGCCTACGTAACATTGGGCCAAGTTTGGATGTTGCAACAGCCTTGGGCTGCGACCTGATTCGTGTTTGCCTAAAGCAACCTGCGGATGTTCCGTTTGCGCGCATGGCGGCTGAGCAGGCTGCGGAACGTAACATACGACTAGCGCATCAATGTCACACGACGACACTGTTCGAGCAAATTGATCGATCGCTCGAAGTCTTGCACGATATCGACCGGCCTAATTTTGGCCTAATCTACGAACCGGCGAACTTGATGTTGTGCGGCGAGCCCTACGACCTGACGGGCTTACAACGACTCCAACCCTTTCTGATGAACGCTTACGTCCAGAATCATCGCCTAGACGCGGACGGCCCCGAAGAGCTTGAGACCTGGTGCCGCGGGCCAGCACGCTTTCACCACCTTCCGCTGTGGGAACCCGGTGGCGTCGACTTCGTCGCGGCGATTGAAGGCTTGAAAGCAGTTGGCTACGACGGCTATCTGACCGTACACCAACACTACGCTCACATCATGGGTCCGGATGAGGCAGCGATCAAAAGTGCTCGGTATCTGCGCGGGTTGATCGCGTAGGGAGGTTTGTGCCCCAAATGGGCCTCAGGCATCGAATAAACCGGCCCAACGGACCCTTTACCGCTTTGGCCAATTCAAGTGTTTGTGCAGGAACTCGAACGTCCCTTGCCCGTTGATCGTGTGCGGGCCAACAAACCATTCGATTTCTGTGCGGTCACCGATTCCTAACTTGGCCTGATACAGGTGCCGGATTTTGGCGTATTCATAGGCCACCCATTCATCTTCCCCAACGCCATCAAAGTGCCCTCGTTCGACCATGAATGGGCGGGGACAAATCAAGGCTGCCATCTCGGCATAGTTAAACGTGCTGCCAAGATCGAACTCAAAGATTTCATACTCGCCGGTCCAGACGTAGCTGAAGTTATGACGAGTGCTGGCATTTTTTAGCACCCATTCATTGAAGTCTGCCGAACAAATGGAGAGGCAGTAATCGGTCACAAGAGCTGGAATCCGCATCGCCGACTTGCCGCCGTAGCTCAAGCCATAAAACGCAATCCGATCCGGATCCACGTTCGGCTGCGTCTTCAGCCAATTCACGATCTGCTGGTGTTGTGGGACCATCACCGAGAATAGCGTCTTGCCGACCGAGTTTGCTTTGCGCTGCAGCGTACGAAAGCGATCTTTGAAGATGTAGATGTTTTGCGGTGCAAATGTGATGAACCCTTGCTCGCACAATTTGGCAGCGAAGTCGTGATACGCTCGATGATCGTCTAGAAACACATCTGTCGGCCTGCCTTCGAGACCGTGTTGGCAGACAACGACCGGTCGCCGCTCGCCTTCCGATATATCTTTGGGAACCAGCAATGCCCCATACGCAAACACATCGGGGAACACGTCGAGCATGACTTCATACCCCGTCCATTTCTCCGTTTCCCAAGATTTGCGAGAGCGCGTGTTGAATGGCAGTAAATCATGATCAAAGCTGCCGATAACTTCATCGCGGAAGATGTCGCGATACGCTTCCACGCTTTTCTCGTAGGCTTCGACGGACGATGTGTCGAGCTTCTTCACGAACTCTTTGCGGACGAAAGGACTCTCGTGAAGCAAATGTTGAGTGTAGCGATCAAGTTCATCTAGTTGGCGTTGCTGTCGATCCAGACCGTCGGAAACGCCTGCGAACGACTTTGGAGCCGCTCCATTCGGTACAAACGCTGCGGCGGTTTGCAATTTAACAAGCAGCGTTTGCAAGACTTCGTCACGACAAAATGCCAGCTGATCTCGCGGGATACTGGTCAAGACGACGATCGATCCGCCTGTTCCGGACCTGCCCGTTCGTTCCTTCATTGTCCCTGTCATGACTCTCGCGACTTCTGATGATGCATTGACTGATGCGGTAAGACTCGCGGGCGCCCCGCCATCACTGGGAAATTCCGCGATGGGCCCAATAGCATCGTCGATCACAAGGTGACGATGCATCAACGCCAATTCTGCGTCACCAAATTGCGTTAGAAGTCCGAACACATTGCGATCGAGCGGCTGTGCCCAAATGTTTTCGCGAGTGCCGAAGTAACCGCTCACACATGTCGCGTCGACTCGCGGGTCGAGTGCCCCGGCATAGAGCGTTAGCATCCCGCCTTCGCCGTATCCGATGACACCGATGCGCGGATCTCGCTCGCCTACATCCTTTGCAAACCAGTCGACGGCTGCCAGCACCTTTTGAACTTCGTAGCCGATCAAATGCCTTCCCATCTCGAACGCCGACCGATAGATATACTCTCGGTTCGTCATATTCGCTCGCCCGCCCTGGCCGGGCGGAGCGCGGCGTTTCATTTCGCGGCTTATCAAAGTCGGCACGATGACTCGGCAACCGTTCTCCGCCAATCGTCGCGCGAACTGCGATTCGATGGGTACTCCTTCCGTGAGTCCGACGATTTGTTCCGGGGTTTGATCGGCATCCGGAACGGCGACGATGTCGGCAATGGGCGCTCCGCTATCTGGCACGAGCAATAGTCCTTCGCCGTGTACATTCCCAAATACCGGCCAGCGAACGGCAAAGACTTCAAATCCATCGCCTTTGCCAACCAGCGCCGGTGTGTTGGTTGTGGCGATAAGTTCCGGTGAATCGAAAGGAACACGTTCGTCTCGCACTCCAAGAATGTGCGCCAATCGCGTGCGGTTCGGCTCGATGGACTTGTTGTATGCCTCCGGCGATGAAAAATCGCGATTCCAATGCTCTGCGCGTTCTTCGACCGACGCGTCGATCTCTCGTAGTAGAAAGCGATCAACGCCGTCGATCATCTGCGAGGCGATGTCACCGTCAACGGTAAGCGGTGTCGTGCCCGGATAGATTTCGTTCGTCTGTGCGCGTAGCAGATTTGTGACGGTAAGAGCCGTAAAGAGGAACAGTAGCGGAAGGCGATACATGCGTGGGGATCTCCGGCGTGAAGGAGTTTTGGCAAGGACTACCTTATAGCCGATCGGCAATTCAAAAGCCAATTTCGTGAACGACCTTGGTTCGTAAAGGTTTTCCAACCACCGAGTCGGACAGTCTATTGAGATTTCTTCTTGCGCTTAGATTGCTGTGGCTTGGAGCCGCTACCGCTTTTCCAGAGGACGATATCGCTGATATCGTTTTTCGATTCTCGTCCGACCGTACTGCGACCGTTGGCAACGTCGGCCTTGAGTTGCGCAAGTAACTGCTTCGCGATGTCCGGCTGCTTGAGATACAGGTTATTCCTTTCGCCAGGGTCGGCTTCCAGGTCGTAAAGCTGGGCCACTGGATCATCGGGTGACACCTCATTCTCCTTGGGAGATGACCAGCCACCCGAACCTCGCGCGAGGATCAACTTCCAATTTGCCTGACGATAGGCAAAGTGACCGCTGAAGGAATGATGAATCACGCCCGCGCGACTCGAACTAATTGGCCGACCCGACAAGGCCGGCAAAAAGCTGACGCTGTCTTCGCAGCCATCGGACGGCATTTCGGCATCCACAATGTCTGCCGCAGTGGCAAACAAATCGGTCAAGCATATCAATTGATCCGACTGCGAACCGGGATCCACCGTACCTGGCCACCGCACGATAAAAGGGATTCGATGCCCACCATCCCAGATGTCTGCCTTCGATCCTCGCATGTGTGCACTGACGAAGTGTCCTTGCTTCGCGAGTTTTTCGATTCCCGCGGCTTTGGAGCATCCGTTGTCGCTCGTAAAGATCACCAACGTCTCATCTGTCATACCGTGCTTGGCCAGCGCAGACGAAATCTCGCCAACCACATTATCCGTTTGCATGACAAAGTCGCCGTAATCGCCGAGGCCACTCTTTCCCTGCCATTCGGGCGACGGGACGATTGGTGTGTGGGGTGAACCAAGGGGAACATAGAGAAAAAAGGGGGCAGCTTTTCCCGCTCGCGACTCGATGTATTCGACCGACTTTTGCGTCAATC
Source organism: Planctomycetaceae bacterium (assembly GCA_020638995.1). Taxonomy (GTDB): domain Bacteria; phylum Planctomycetota; class Planctomycetia; order Pirellulales; family Pirellulaceae. The sequence goes on along the minus strand of JACKHM010000003.1, from coordinate 1,034,278 downwards.
GGGGCAGCATGTTGACGACATCGTCGTGAGCAATGACTTGGTCGTTCTCGATCACCGCCTCCATGTTCCGCGCGTGATGAAAACCGTGATAGAAGTCAAAGCCACGGTGTACGGGCCCGTCCGGTATGCGGGCGCCAACTGGCGGAATCTTGTGCTCCTTTTGTGTGTATCGGTCGCCGGTTTCAGGATTCAGGTACTCGAAGTCGAGATGCCACTTGCCGATCGCTGCTGTGACATAGCCCTGCTGCTTCAGAAAACTCGCTACGGTTTGGCGGTCGGATGCGATCAGACTTGGCGCGAATCCAGTGACAACTCCTTTCTGTAACCGCGTCCGCCAACTATAACGTCCAGTCATGATGCCGTATCGTGTCGGTGAGCACACCGACGATCCTGAATGCGCGTCGGTGAAGATCATCCCTTCTTTCGCAAGCCTGTCGGCATTTGGAGTGGGAATTTTGCTCGTTTCCGGTGCCAGGCAATGCACATCGCCATAGCCCAAGTCGTCGCAGATGATATAAACGATGTTCGGCTTCGTCGCGGCATCCGCGGACGAAATCAAACACGCGACAATAAACCCTAGATAGATTGATCGCATCGTCATTTTTCCAATTGAGATAAAAAGTTCGCGAGACGTGCGCAAGGCACCTGCCGCTCTCTCTTAGCCGAACTCGAACACGTCTCTCTAGAACGACGCGGCCGATTCACATCGGTTTGCTCGCCTCGGGATAACGCACGAGTGGTTCAATCGACAGCTGTCTCGATCGTCCGCAAACCTGTTTGTTGACTCGATGTTAACTTCGGAACTCATCGCCCCGACGTAGAAAACACGATCAAAGCGTTTTCGGCGAATGTTGCTTCACCCGGTTTGCCGTTGATCCGGAATTGGACCTTCAATTGTTTGACGCTTCCTGGCACAGGATCGCCGCCAAAGCTCGCGTTGTAGTTTGCCGAAGGCAACATGATCAACGGCAAGTCTCCCGCGTGCTTACGAAGAATTGAAGTCACGTCCTTTTGGGTCGAGCCAGCTCCGTACTCCGCTTTGACTATCTCCAATTTCACTTTGTCGAGTCGCGCCTGAGCAAGCTGCTCGCTCACGTCGACTTTGTCGCCAATCTTCTGAGCGATGACCAGCACGGCTTGCGTCGCTTCGTCTTTGACTCCAGTGTCCTGCATCGCTTTGATACTCAAGGCGAGCGCTGGGACGCTGGGATGCAGTTGAAGTACGTCAAGGACAAGCTTCTTTTCGGCTGGCTGACCGGCAATATCCATCGCGTTCTGACACATCTGAGCTCGGTCTGCTTCAGGCATCGAGAACTTACGGGCCAAGCCGATATAACCGCGCAGCGCGCGAATTCGATATTTCTCCCCGGGACCGGTCTTCGCCAGGTCCAGCAAAACCGGCGCCGCATCGACGCCATTCCACTTGCCGAGCAGGCGACTGCCATCGTCTTGCAGTTGGGGATCTCCGCTCTTTGCCGCGCCAGCCAGTATGGTCAGCGCGGTGGGGCCTCCAACCTCACTCACGATTTCCAGCAACATTGTTTTCTTCGCTGGCGGTGCGAGCTCCAAGGCAGCACCGAGTTTCCCTGCGCACGCCTCGCGATCGGGCATACGGACACTTGCCGCACGAAGGGCCTGCTGCGCGGCGTCGGCGTCTTCTGGATGCGTTGGTAAAACCGCCGCCGAAATAAGTACGTCAACCCGCGCAATCGAAACTGTTTCTCCGAGCGCCTTTAATGCTGATCCGCGTACCGCACTGTCAGAATGCTTCAACCCCTTCAAGAGTTCCGGAACCGCATCGATTCGACGCTGCCCAACGAGATCTAACAAAAGTTGGTACTGACGCCCGTTTGCTTCGGGAAGCAGGGCGATGATTTGCGAGTCGATTTTTTCGCTCGGCAGTGCCGCGAGGGTTGCCTTTGCGGTATCTGCGATCGCCGCATCGGTTTCCGAAGCCGCGTCCAGCAGCGTAGCGAGGCACGAGGCATCACCCACGCGACCGAGTGCATTGATCGCGGATAGTCGGACCTGTTGATCGCTGTGGCTGGCGGCCTCAAGAATGGCCGCCAAAACGACGGTTTTGGGTCGGTCGGCCATGGCCTGGATCACGAGTGCTGCCCTCGGCGCTGCTGTGCGGCTCAATTCTTCTGCCAACGCTTTGTCAACTTGCTCACCTGGAAATTCACGCGCCGTACTCAGTGCAAGTTGGAAGAACGAATTGTCCGACGACCTAAACTGCTCGATTAACAGGGGAATACCCTCATTCCCGCGCGCGAGGATGGAGCCGCGCGTCGCCTCAATGATGCGTTGCTTCGGCAATTCTGATGATCGGACTTCGTCATATATCTCGACCGCGGTCTTAGAATCGCCTGCTGCGTAAAGTCGCTCGGCACACAAAACGCAACCTTCCGCAACTGCGGAACGGACACCCGCTGGTGCGTTGGCTAGCGTTTGGCGAAGGACTGTTGTGGCAGCTGCATTTCCGATTTGCCCTAGAGCGACAGCTGCTGCGGACGCGATTTCGACGTCTTTATCTTGCAGACGATCGGACAACAGCACAACTGCATCTGCATCGCGCCGGACGCCGATGGAATTGATTGTGCCGACAAGCAGGAGTCCGTCCAGTGACTCAGCCGCCTTTCGCAGAGCTTCGTCAGCGGTCTCGCCCGGAATCGCTTCCAGCGCAATCCTTGCCCATGAAGATAGTTGTGGATCAGGCAGCAGCATCGCGAGTTCGGGAACTGATTCACTGGTACCATGAATCGCTAACAATTTGCAAGTGACCGCTTTCTCCACCTTCGGCGCGTCGGAACGAAGCACTTCCAGCAATTCCTTTTCCTTGTCCGAGACCGGATCAGCACCACGAGACGAGTGGTCTGACGTGGCTGCGATGGCGATGAAAGCGACGAAGGAAATGACCATACGAGCGAATGGATGAGTGTGCATTGTGAGGATCCTGAGCATGAAGTTCGTCGACAACAAAACTACCTCTAATCGTGGGCTCCTACAGCCGCCACGGTTCACGTAGCGCCTCGGATCGCAAACGATTGGCATGTTCGTCATTGATGAACTCATGAGTTACGTTGTCGTACTTGACTTGTCGTCCTAAAACCAACGCGATGTTCGCTGCATGGCACGCAATGTGAGCGTTGCAGGCAGCGTCCGCGTTTCCTTTCGGTTGGCTGCGAGTCTTTACGCAGTCCAGAAAATCTCGAACATGGAACGTCGCGGGGTAGCCACCGATCTCTTCTACCGTTCGACCGGCTAACAGAGCCGGCGAACTCAGCACGAGTTTGCCGCTGTCACCTGCTTCGACCCAGCCGTCTTCCCCTTCAAAACGCACCGGGCAAGAACCGAGTGGAATCCACCCTTTTTCTCGGAAGATCAACTCCGTGCCATTTTCGTAACGTGCGATAAGCTCGCCGTCCTTGGGGACATTGTATTCAACCGGAGGCAGGCAATCGCCAACCGCCCATTGGCAAAGGTCCACACAGTGCGAGCCCCATTCCAACACGCCGCCACCGTTGAATGCCCCCACGAAACCACCGCCTTTTTCAAAGTTGAAGCCGTCAAGTAGCTTCTTATTGAACGGTCGCCAAGCCGCAGGGCCAAGATACATATTCCAGTCGACAACCTCCGGATCGGGTTCAGGCTCAGCAGGAAGCCATCCGCTCATCAGTGCCTGCATACCCATCGGATGCGCGTAGACTTTGGTCAACTTGCCGAGCTTGCCCGTACGTGCCAACTCGCATGCAAACGCGAAGTGTGGCAGGTTTCGCCGCTGTGTACCGGCCTGAAATACACGTCCAGTACGACGCATCGTGTCAGCAAGGATTAAGCTCTGGGAAATGTTCTTCGTAACAGGCTTTTCGCAGTACATATCTTTGCCGGCTTTTGCAGCCGTCATCGCGGCCGTGGCGTGCCAGTTTGGACCGGTCGCGATTAGCACAGCATCAATGTCATTGCGATCAAGCAGCTCTCGAAAGTCGCGATAGGTTGCACAGTTCGAGTTCCCGTACTTCGTGTCAGCAATTTTCTTAACGGCTAACCGACGCTCTTCTTTCACATCGCAGACTGCGACGAACTCGACGTCTGGTTGCTCTAGGAAGCAGCCAAGGTCATACGTACCGCGCCGTCCAATGCCGATGCCTCCGACGGCAACACGTTCACTCGGTGCCACTGCGCCGTCGCGTCCGAGCGCCGAGCTTGGAATAATTGTCGGCGCCATGGCGACCGCCGCCGTAGTCGTGACGGTGGATTTCAAAAACTCGCGCCGATGAAGTTGCGTTTTCGTCTTCGACATCACAGATCTCCTGATCCTGTAGGACGTGTAGCCACCAGAACACCGCCTGCGGCTTTCAACGAAGTCTCGATAACTCGACAAGATACACCCTTGGGCCTTCCGTTTCTACAATCGGAGGCGGGGAATGCGGTCGTTTTGTGGGATCAATCGCAGTTTCGGATGCACACAGCCAGGCGTGGAGTATCGTGAACGCGAGTTGCTGCTCTCGAAACTCGCCCTAGTAGCGGAGCCATGTCGCGATCAAACTCCTTTTTGGCGGCCCCAAGTACCATGACGAGTGGAATCGCGACCATTGCTAGTCGTAGCGAGCCAACTATCCAAGGACGTCGACGCCGGACCAACGGTATCTCGCTGACCCAACACAACAACGGAGCGAGCAGAATCGACAACTCTTTGCCTGCTGAGAGCCGCCCAAAGTACCGCCCAATGAACAATAGCCCGAACAATCCGACGACTCCGATACTGATGATCGCCTGATCGGTGAAATTCCTGGTGAGCCGCGCCCGTTGCGGGACAATCCAAGCACTGATTGCTGACGCCGCAACGGTTGCTGCCAACGGGAAGGCTGCGGCGCCACCCTTGATGTAACCAGCCATCATCACCGTTAGACCGCAACATTGGGTGGCCAAACATATCGACAAAGGATTCGAAACGCCCGGCGATACGCTGGCTAATCGGGACATCAAGCCCCACACCGTCAGCAGCGGCGCAACCGATGCTGTCAGCACCCACACTGTTTGCTGCACATTCCAAGCTTCTCGCGAGTCGCCCAGGTAAACAGATCCGTGCAGCAGGATTCTCGGAATGGCCAGAGCCAGAAACACTCGGAGCGACCACGCGGTCCAATGCGTCACTCGTCCGAAGCTCGCAAGCATTTCGATAGCGAGTGCCGTCGGAATGACAACGACTACAAGACGGTCGAGTGCATTAGACGGCGGCCACGTTAATCGAATTGACAGTAGATTGCAGCCTACCGCAAGTGCAGCCCCGACTCCCACCACGCACATCAACTTCTGCCAAGCAGGATTCTCCGACGTCAAACCACGCGATGTCGAATCTAACCGCCACCGCATCATCGCCACCGTCAGCACGAATGCCGCGCTGACGATGGCGGCAGCTCCCATCGCCTTCAGATACAACAACGGCTCCGGCATCAGCTACTTGCGCACGCCTTCACAATCGATCATGATCAGGGCCGCATCGCCGATGGGGCCAATGGCTTTCGGATCAAATCCGTAGTCGCTCCGTTTGAGCGAAAGTTCGGTCGAAAACGCGACCCGCTTCGTGCCTTTGAACTCGTGCTCCTCGCCGCCCATGAGCTTAAGCGTGATCTGCTTGGTGACACCATGCATTGTAAAGTCACCTGTGACTTCATAGCCGCCATCGATGGCCTTCGTGCTTACACTTTTGAATTCGATCGTCGGGTACTGTTTGGTATCGAAATAGTCTGGCTGTCGCAGGTGTTCGTCGCGCGCGGCGTTAGCCGTGTCGACACTCGCCGTCTGAATCGTCAAGGCAAACGTCGACTTGGCGGGATGCTCACGATCCAGTGAGAACTTGCCGCTGACTTCATTGAATCGGCCATGAATCCAGCTGATATCGAGGTGGCGTGCTTTGAAACTGACCGACGAATGCACCAAGTCATAGTCATATTCGTCCGCCGCCCGAGCCGAGCTCACTTGAAGGGACGACGTGGTGCTCAATAAAAGTGTCAGGACAGACGCCGCAAAGATTTGTCGCATAACCATTGTTCCTTTTGCAAATAGACCGGGAAGTGATTCGCGGCCATCGTAAGTCGCGGAAACGCGAGAGTAAAGCAGGCTGCCTCACACCTCGCAAACCGTCCGATCGAAAGGAACAGGTCGACGGCAAGCTTCGGCGACTACCACATCGCAGCATCGGCATAAGCAGCAGCGGCTTCCCACTCAGCGGGCATTGCCTCCAAACCCGCGGGACTCAGCTCGGGCGTAAGCTCGATATCGGTGCATTCAGAGCTAGGGAGCGATTCATTTAGCGACTCGTTGCTTTTCAATGCATTGGGGCGTCCGAAGGGCCCTACTGTTTCGGTCGTATCACCAAAGCTGATGCCCATCGCACGAGCGGCTTGAACCGCAGAACTGTTTGCATCCACCTGCGATAACTTGTTGACAGCGGTAACAATTGGCACGCTCATGATCGACGGAGGTTGGTAACAAACCATGTCGCCGAACTTGCCCTCGATAATCAGCCGCACGGCATGCGAACCGAACTGAGTTGCCAAAACGCGGTCGAAGGTGGTTGGCCCACCACCGCGTTGAAGATGGCCGAGCACACATACGCGAGTTTCGCGACCGATCCGCTTTTCAATTTCATAGGCAACGACGTTGCCAATGCCGCCAAGGCGAGTTTGTCGCGTGTCTTGCCGACGTTCCGCCGTAACTAGTTCGCCATCGGGCAGCTCAGCTCCTTCGGCAACGACCACCAACGTAAACTTCTTTCCTTGCTGATCGCGTTCCAGGATTTTGCCGCACACGTTCTCGAAAGTCCACGGAATCTCCGGAATCAAGATAACATCACCGCCCCCAGCAATCCCCGAGTACAAACCAATCCAGCCAGCGTGACGGCCCATGACTTCCAGCACCAATACACGTTCGTGACTAGCAGCCGTCGTATGGAGGCGGTCCAACGCATCCGTCGCGCACGCAACAGCGCTGTCGAAACCAAACGTGAACGCGGTGGCAGAAAGATCGTTATCGATCGTTTTGGGAACACCAACTACTGGCAAACCAAACTCATGAAACTGCTGCGCGACGGCCAGCGAACCATCGCCGCCGACACATATTAATCCTTCCAAACCGAGTTGCTCATAGGTCGCCTGCACGCCTGCCATCAGTACAGGGTCGATCTCGATGCGATCCTGGACACCCACCGTTGCGGCGAATCGCCCTTTGTTCGTCGAACCAAGAATCGTGCCGCCTTGTGTGAGAATGCCGGCCGTGTTCTTTCCATTCAGCGGGATGTAAGTGACCGGATCGACAAGTCCTTCATAACCTTTGATGAAGCCAACGACATCATATCCGTGACGCTCCGCGGTCTTGACAGCTCCGCGTATGACGGCATTCAAGCCGGGACAATCTCCCCCAGACGTCAAGATCCCTATGCGCTTCGCGACATGCGACATCACTCGTACCCCTATCAGATCAATTCGCGGCTAGTAAGCAGGCCATTGTGGCCATCACTCTCTCAGTGATAAGCAGTCGTAACTCAGGTAGTGACGACTACGTTCGACCTTGTGACTCATCGAGCGACGGCGGTTTCAGGACTTCCTTCAAACGCTATTTCAAAAGTCTAGGTCACACCTTAGAACTCGCGAGCAGAGTGGAATCCCCGGCAGCATCGCGATAGCTAAGCCCACTCCTTCAATCCGCACAACTGCTATTGCGCGACGAAGACCTTGCCAGGCCGATCGCGGTCAGGCTTGCTCGTCATATCGACCTGGCAAGTCAATTGGAACGGAGTCCAGATTGCTGCTCCTGTCCGCCCAACTTCAGTTGCTGGCGTAGCAGATTACATTCCCGTCGGTCGTCGACATAAATAGACACCCGTTCGCAGCAGCCATTCCATCCCAGGCGGGAAGCGTGTCAAGCTTGTATTCGGCGAGCGTCGATCCATCCGTGGCCAAGACAACTCGAAGTAATCCGCCTGCCTTGCCCAAGAGAGCATCGTCTTGCTGGTTCAACTGCGAAGCAAGATTCGGATCGCGCGCCATGGTTCGTTGAAAGGTATCTTCTTCGTCAATCAGGTCCGGTGGACCGGCGATGAACAGCTTGTCGTTCGCCTTGACCATGGCCCGTACCATCAGCGGAACATCCTGAGTCCAAAGATGCTCGACGAACGAACCGTTAGACTGTGGAGCTTGACGCGAGCTGAACTGCATCGCTCGTCCGAATTTGCCTTTCGTCGAGAGTGCCGACGCGAGTTCGCCGTCGTGCCCGTTCCCGGAGACATCTTCGGCGGTCCCACCTTCAAACGTGCAGGCCAGCACAAGCCGGCGATCGTCCGTTGGCGTGCGATCGGAGGTGGAAGCGTGATCCGCAATCTCGTCGTCACTCAAAACTCCGTGATAGATTCGTATTTCGTCGATCATACCGGTAAAACCGAGCGGGCTCTTGTAGTCGCCAACAGCTCCACCATCATCGGCTCCGACTTCGAGACCCTGTGCCGGTTCCGAAGGGATCAAACTGGGGGCTGATGTTTCGTCCACGAGCTTGCCATTGATGTAAAGCTTCACTTGCTTGTCGTCGCTCAATACACCGACGAGATGCGTCCAGCGGCCGATGGTCTCGACTTTGGATTTCGCGACAGCGACGTCTTCCTTGGTACGCACCATGAATTGCGGCTTGCCCGCCCGCAACACGAGTGCATATCCAACAGCCGGGCCACCGTGTGCCACGACGACGCCATCGGGACGGTCGGCGTTAACCCAAGCTTCAACGGTCAACGGCTTGTTCGTCGGGTCGAGACCGGGCGGTTTGCCATAGCTAATCATGGTAGAGGAGGCCGGAGCGTTCTTCTTTCCAACCAACTTCTCGTCGGCCTCGCTACGAGCTTGTGGGGGTGGTTCCTTCCCTGAAGCGAACAGTTGATGCTCGATGGTCGTCGTCCACTTCAAATACTCGGGCTTGCGTCCATATCCGTAGACATTGTCGTCATCAAACACGAGCAGGCGTCCCGATGGTGTGTATTTACCTGCTTGGTAGTATCCTCCATGACCACCGGCAAAGCTGCGGCCATAAACCCAATAGGAACGATGGAACCAAGTGTCGTCGAGGAAGCCCATGGGAGCGAACAGGTGTTGAGTCGGGCCACGTTGAACTGACGCCTGTCCTGCAAAATCGCCGGAATGCGGCGCAATCTCCAAGCGATTGCCTTCCATGTCGATCTGCTGCGAGCGAAGGTATACGTAAACGCTGTCGCTCGAAAGAATGTCAGGCAACGCGACAGGCATCTGTAAGACCTTGATATGGTTCTGCAGGTCTTCGCCGGTGTGTGGATCGCGATCATCCATCAGGCCTTCCGAAATCTTGCGCCCCGTCTCTGCATGAACTCGGAAGAACCGCATCCCGCTGTCCAGAAAGCTAGATCGACCTGCGACAAAGTAGACCACATCATTCTCGACCAGCACGCTGCCATGAATTGGCCAGACGGACTCAAGCTGCTCGAAGGCCATCAGCCGCTCGTCACGCGGCGCGGCACGAAATCGCCAGGCAAGCTCGCCGTCACTGGCTCGCAAACAGTACACCCAACCATCCGCCGCACCGAAAATCGCGCGGCCTTTGTGAATCGTCGGCGGTGAATCGACTCGACCGCCAGCCATGAAACTCCAGACCTTCTTACCGGACTTGGCGTCCAACGCGTGAACCGTATGCCGATCAACCTCAGCGACGAACAGCTTGTCGTAGGCAACGACAACACTACTCAACTTGCCACTAAAATCCGCCTGCCAGGCCGAGTGCAGTTTATCGGGAACGTCCTGCTTTAGATATCCGCTACGAGCGACGTCATGGCGATATGTTGGCCATTCCGTGTCAGCAGGCGGCGCGTCGGAGATCGCTTCGTATGCCGGTCCGCGCTCGAGGCGTCCTTCGTCGGAAACCTCTTTTGGAGTCTCGCGGCTCGCACTGGCCGGTGCCAGCGCATTCATACCGAAAAGCTTTGCCTCGGGATAACACGCGCAATTATGAGGCGGTGCATACAGCAAACCATTGCATGGCATGACGCCGTATAAGCAACCTCCCCGCACCCAATGATGGATATCCCAATCTTGATTCTCGTGATCGACGAATTCGATGCCTGTTCGCGAAGGCATGAGATACTTATCGGTCGCCTTTGCAATGTAGCAACGATGGTGAAACCAGTACGTATCGACATTGGGAGGAAACTCGTTCTTGACCTCGCCCGTCATCAAATCGCGGCCGGTCCAAACGCCGGAATCACGACCGCTGGTCGTGGGCGCGGACCAAACGAGCCCCGAAGCAACGAGCAGATCCTCCGGCGACTGATAGCCACCCCGAGCATGCGGCGCGGACCACATTGGCTTTCCAGTCGCTGCTTCCAAAGCAACCATTTTCCGGTCGCCTCCGGCAAACAACACGACGTTGTTATGCACGACAAGTTTTGGGCCGAAGTTAAGCGTGAAAGATTCGGCGGTCCCGGCGGGGTCCGAGGCCCACAGTTCTTTGCCACTGGTGCGGTCCAAACAAACGACGTTTTGACCATTGTGAAAATATACGCGTTCCGCGTCAGCCGCCAAACTTAACGGTCCAACCACGCTCTCGCGACGCCACAGGACGTCGCCAGTGTCGCCATCAATGCCCACGACTTCGCGAGCTTGCTCGTTCCAATGGAATTGTTTGTCAGTGCGAACTCGCGCTTGATCACCGGTGTTAAAGGCCGGAGTGAAGTCGGAGGTCGTGTCGTAGGCGCCTTTGTTGACCAACGCGAGCAGAGTGCCGTTGCTGAAGATCAATTCTTCGGTCGGGTTGCTGCCATCGACGGTGCGGATAAGTTCGCCCGTTGCCGCATCGATGACGGTGACTGGTGCTTGTAGGCCTAACGTAACGTAGACACGGTCGCCTTCAGCCACGAGTCGGCGGGCTAGTTGTGTGGGACCGCTCTTCAAAGGCCACAGGTGGTTCTGCCAGGTTGGGATCGGCTGTTTCCAGAGCACGGTCCCGTTAAACGCGTCGCGCGCGACCAGAGTCCACTTCGGCGGCATTTGAATAGAGATCCGCGAGCCTTCGTCCATGATGTAGAACATTCGCCCGCCGGCGGAGACCAAGGCACTCATGCTGGCCATTCGATCGTGATGACGCGACCAACGCGGGCTGCCCAACCACTGCAGATGGCGAGGCGGCCCGACAACGTCATCGTGAGCGACCGCATTGCCACCCGCATCGTGCAGGTAATGCGTCCACTCATCGATATCGCTCGGCCACGGCTTAACGATCTTCTTCCAACCGTCGCCGCCTTTGATGTACGCAACGCCCTTTGGAGTCAACACTCGCATAACTTCGTCAATCGACACATCGCCGAGTTCTTCGGCCACGACGAGATTCACCATGTTGTCGATGTAAGGAAGTCGATTGCCGCTCAGACGATCGATCGATACTTCTCCATAGTTGCCCGTCGCGGCCACGTTTGCGCGAGCTTTGGCAACCGAAGAGTTGTCGCGAGTGAGTCCATGAACTTGGTATCGACCGTTGACGCGCAACGCCGAGGTCAACGTACCATCACCGCATCCGAGGTGAACGACAACACCACCTTGAACTCCCGTCGCCTCGATGATGTCGGTGGCCGTCGCCGCCGAAGCAGACTGTGCAAAACCGAGTCCCAGAGAGAACACGATACTCCCGGAAAGCAGACCCAACATAACAGCGGTTGATCGAAGCATCATCTTTCCCCCGACACAAGACAAAATCCAAGGCCAGACCCCATTATCGCTGGACTGACGCTCGCCACAAGCTATCGACTCAGAAACTCGCCGTTCCGACAATTCGATCGTCCGCGAGGCGTTCGGCGCGAATCTCGACCAGCGAACCTTCTAGCGTGGCGTCACCGTTGAAATCAACTGGAGCGTATCGGCAGGAGGTCCCACACACGAGGCCCAGCCCCCGCTCGCTGGAGCCCTCGACCAAAACTCGCAATTTCGTGCCTAGCAGACTTCGGAAGTAGGCTTCACGCAGTTCCGATTCGATTGCGGCAAGACGCTGGCTGCGTTCGGCTTTGATGCACTTCGGTACCATCTCGCTCATGCCAGACGCTGGCGTACCTCGACGTGGACTGAATGGAAACGTGTGGATCTTTGAGAAGCCCGCCTCGCGAATCGTCGCGCACGTCGAATCAAAATCCTCGTCGGACTCGCCTGGAAAGCCTACGATGACATCGGTCGTGAGAGCCGGCCTATCGAGAGTCTCGGACACCAGCCGGCAACGATCGAGAAACCGCTTCACACCCCAGCGACGTTTCATCCGCCGCAAGATGCGGTCGGAACCGCTCTGCAAACAAATGTGCAAGTGTGGGCAAACCTTGTCCGGAAACTCAGCCATCACACCAACCAACTCGCGAGTAACCTCAGTGGCTTCGATGCTTGACAGCCGTACGCGAAAATCGCCAGCAAGCGACACAATCTGCCGCACGAGATCGGCCAGTCGATACCACTGCGGCTTGGGCTTGCCAGCATTCCAATCAACACCGTAGTGCCCAAGATGCACACCGGTGAGCACAATCTCCCGATACCCGTTGTCGAGTAATCGTCGCACTTCATCCAAGATGTGTTCGCTCGGTCGGCTGTAGAGATCGGGCCGAACCTTGGGGATGATGCAGTAGCTGCAACGCAGCAAACACCCGTCCTGCACTTTGACGTACGCGCGGTGTCGATGACCGAATTGCGAAATGCCGGTCGGAATATCAACCACCCCAAACCTACCGAGCAAATCGGGCAATTCGCGTTTGTCGGTGACGACTTCCGCAACATTGGGCAACGCCGCGACTTCTGCTGGCGCTCGCGTCGCATAGCACCCCATCACGACAATCCGTGTGTGGGGGTTGTCGCGTGCCAGGCGTCGTATGACCTGACGGCTCTTCGAGTCGCCCTCGTTCGTCACAGTGCAAGTGTTGACGATACAGAGGTCTGCTGGCTCTTCCTGTGCCGCATCGCGGTAACCAATTCCCACCAAGCCTTCGCGCACATACTCAGTCTCATACTGGTTGACTTTGCAACCGAGCGTGACGGTCTTCAACGTGGCTGACATGATAGGCGGACGACGTCAGAACGACGCGATTCAAGTGGTTTCGGGCTGCGGCTCGATCGAGGCCCACATCGAGCCCTTGCACTGCCGAATTAAGCGGTCCTTGCCGTAGGCATGAATCTGATCACGCTTCAACTCCGCATGTTCTCGTGTCGTCGTCAAACAGATTGCCCGTCCTGCCTGATCCACGCCCGCAGCGATTTGAAATCCCTGTTCTTCCGGATAGCCGAACAACTCACGCATCATCTGAATGACGTAGTCGTACGTGTGTTCATCATCATCCCACAGAATGACGTGATAACGCGGCTGCCGCTTGGGACGAGGCTTCTGTTGTAGTTTGACCGAATGCTCCTGCAGAACTTCTTTAGATCTCATCGCAGAGGATCCATCTCAAGCGGGTTGGTATGTGGCGAAGTTACCGAATGACTAGTCCCGGCATTTGTCGACGACCGGGTTGGTTGATTTCTTGCTCTGGCATTATATTGTATCGCTCTTGCTTTGGGAAAGGAGCATCATGGACGAGATCCTACAGTATCTGGAGAGGCACCGCGAATCATTTGAAGAAGACCTGTGCGCGCTACTGCGAATTCCCAGTGTGAGCGCCGATAGCCGTCACCGCGGCGACATGAGGCAAGCCGCCGACTGGGTTTACGGTCAATTCACATCGATGGGGTTGAAAGCAGAGATTGTCGAAACCGCGGGCCACCCCATCGTTTATGCCGAATCGCCACCTGTCGCGGGAGCGCCGACGGTCTTGGTCTATGGCCATTACGACGTCCAGCCGCCCGATCCCCTCGATGAATGGGTTTCTCCGCCCTTTGAGCCCACAAAACGCGATGGCAACATCTATGCTCGGGGCGCAACGGACGACAAAGGCCAAATGCTGACACATGTGAAGAGCGCACAAGCCGTGCTTGCAACAACGGGCAAGTTGCCAGTTCAGCTAAAATATATCATCGAGGGCGAAGAGGAAGTTGGCAGCGAGAATATCGAGTCATTTCTCGATGATCGACGCGAGCAACTCGCCTGCGACGTCATCGTGATCAGCGATACTTCGCAGTTTGGACCGGGGCGTCCGGCGATTACCTACGGCTTGCGTGGCATCGCATATTTCGAGTTGCGGCTGACTGGCCCCAAGCAAGACTTACACTCGGGCACGTTTGGCGGGGCGGTGACCAATCCGCTTAACACACTAGCAAAGATGCTCGCAGCGTTGGTCGATGGCGCGGGACGCATTCAGATTCCCGGGTTCTACGACGATGTTGTCGAACTCACCGATACGGAGCGTGCTCAATTTGCGGTCTTGTCGTTCAGTGAGCAGTCGTTCATGCGACAAATCGGCGTCGAGGGGGTGAGCGGCGAATCGGGCTTCTCTACACTGGAACGCCGTTGGGCTCGCCCAACCTGCGACGTGCATGGCTTCTGGGGCGGATATAGCGGCGAAGGCGCGAAGACCGTTCTGCCGTGTCGCGCCGGCGCGAAGTTCAGCTTTCGATTGGTTCCCAATCAAGACCCCGTAAAGATTGGCAGGTCACTCGAACAAATGATGAGAGCGTTGTGTCCGCCGGGTATTAAATTGGAATTGATCGATTTGCACGGAGCCCCTGGAGTTCTGGTGCCTCTGGACAATCCTTACATGTCAGCTGCCGCCAGCGCCGTCGAACGTGGCTTCGGGACGACGCCGGTGTTCATTCGTGAAGGCGGCTCCATCCCAATCGTGAACGCCTTCAAAGCAAAGCTTGGTGCCGATACGCTATTGCTCGGTTGGGGGTTGGATGACGATAACACACACAGCCCTAACGAAAAGTTTTGCCTGGCTGATTTCCATCGAGGGATTAAAGCCAGTGCGGCACTATGGGACGAGTTAGGAAAGTTGAACGCATAGGATCTCCCCTTTAGAGCCGTGGTTGTCAATCACGGACTTGCCATCTGACCTACAGGGAACACTTCACAAAGAAAACAACATGCTCGACCGCAAATATATCGTTGAAAACGCCGAAGCCGTGAAAAAAAACTGCCTCAATCGCGGAGTCGACGCGAATGTCGATCGCCTCGTGACGCTGGAGGCAAAACGACGTGAGTTGCTCAATCAAGCGCAGGAATTGAATCGGCAGGCAAACGAAGTGTCGAAGACGATCGGCCAGGCAAAGGAGGCTGCCGAGCGCGAAGCTCGTAAAGAAGAAGGCCGGCGGTTGCGAGAGGAAAAGGATCGTGTGCAATCCGAGCACGACGAACTTGACCACGAAATCACGAAGCTCCAGGCGGGAATCCCCAACCTCTCTCACCCGGACGCCCCGATTGGCGAAGATGACAAATCGAATCTCGAAGTCCGCAAAGGCAAACACTCGCCCCCCAAGTTCGACTTCAAGCCTCTCGATCATGTTGAATTAGCCGAGAGGTTGGACTTAATCGATTTTGAGGGCGGGGCGCGCGTAGCTGGAGCAGGGTTTTACTTCCTGAAGAACGACGCGGTGCTGCTCGAACTCGCGCTCACGCAGTATGCACTTCAGATGCTGATTGGTGAGGGTTTTACTCCCGTCACCACACCGGATCTGGCGTACACGGAAATCCTGCACGGTACCGGCTACATTCCTCGCGGTCCCGAAACACAAATCTATAGCATTGAAAACTCAAACCTCAATTTGGTTGCCACGGCCGAAATCACGATCGGCGGCCTACTCGCGGGTCAAACCGTGGATGCCGAGGAGTTGCCGCTGAAGATTTGTGGAAGCAGCCACTGTTTCCGAACGGAAGCCGGTGCGGCCGGCCGAGCCTCACGCGGACTCTACCGCGTGCATCAGTTTACAAAAGTCGAGATGTTTGCGTTTACATTGCCCGATCAGAGCGAAGCCATGCTCGACCACTTTTGCGAGTTAGAAGGTCGCATCTTCGACGGACTGGGCGTTCCGTACCGAGTCGTTGACACCGCGACAGGCGATCTGGGAGGCCCTGCCTACCGCAAGTTTGATTTAGAAGCCTGGATGCCCGGACGAGGCGAAGGCGGGGAATATGGCGAGGTCACAAGCACCTCGAACTGTACCGATTACCAAGCCCGTCGCCTGAATGTTCGTTTCCGCCGCAAAGGGGAAAAGGGAACGAGTTTCGTACACACGCTGAACGGCACAGCCTTGGCGATTAGCCGCGCGCTGATTGCGGTACTCGAAAACAATCAACAAGCCGACGGATCAATCCGCGTTCCCGAAGCGCTTCGTCCGTGGATGGGTAAGGACAAGATCTCGCTAAAGTGATTCATGCTTCACTTAGTCCACTCTAAAATCGTGACCGTCCCGTCAGCCAGTTGGATCTTTATCTTGTAGCCGCAAAATGTCCATCCGTAGGCGCATTCAGTCGAGTCTTCCTTCCAAATCTCCACGAATTGGTCAGGGAATTCATCGTGCTGTTCGTAGTCGCCGGCTCTCCATAGCGGGCTACCATCTTGCGCTACGAGAAACACATTGCGGTGCGCCGCACCGTCGAGGCTAAGAAGCCTCGACATTTCGTTATGTGCAGGCTCACGCGGAAACTTGATGTAATCGTGGACCTCGAAGAGGAGCAAAGTTCCGACTTCATCGAACTCGACCATTTGTCGGGCAAGTGATCTATCGGGTACATACATCGTGGTCAGCCTGCCTACGGGTGCGTGGAAACTCCAAAACCGGGCGAACTCGATGCTTGAACGACGCCCTCGTAGGTCGCCGGAAAACCGTCCAAGCACTTGAACCACTTGCGTCCCGATTCGGCGAGCGGGTCGGGGTCTAATGCTGCGATCGCGGCGAGGGCGTAGGGCTCGCAACCGCGATGCGGGACGACGCGAATGTTTGAGGCTTGGGCCATGCGGTAGATCTCGATCAGTGTTGTCAGGCCGCCACACCAGTTGATGTCAGGCTGAAGAACGGCGTGCAAGCGGCGATCGATCAATGTTTTGAAGCCATCGGATAAGTACTCGTGTTCACCTCCTGCGATTGGTACGGGACTCTTTGCCGCAAGCGCCGCATAGCCGTCCAAGTCGTCGGGTTGAATGGGTTCTTCGAGCCAAGCCACGTTGTAGGGAGCGATGGCATCGGCGACTCGCAACGAAGTATCAATGTCCCAGCGCGCAAAAGCATCGAGCATCACGCTTGCGTCCGGGCCCAATCGTGCTCGCGTTCGTCTCACCAGTTCCGCAATTGCCCCGGGATCGGGCTGATTGCCGAACCGTTCAACGTGCAACTTGATGGCCTGGTGACCAGCGCAAAATGCGGCTTCTGCCTCAGCGTCATCGAAAACCGTCGAATAGGTTGGCAGTTCGCGAGTAAGGTCTACGTCAGGGTTTAGCAGTTGGGCTACTGGAAGATTGGCTGCTTTGCCTCGCAAGTCCCAGAGTGCCAGATCAACGCCGCTGATCGCCATCACGACCAGCCCCTTCCGACCGTAGAAAGATGTGTGCCGGCACATTTCGGCGTGCAGCGATTCGACGTTCGACGCGTCGCGTCCCAGCAGCAAGTCATTGAGCACGGTTTGAACGACGTGAATACCCGCGGCGCCGCCTCCACCTACACCGACTCCGATCAGCCCAATATCGGTTTCCACTTCGACGACGATCTGGCCCAGTTGCGTGCGCCAGTCGTCGGGAGAGCCAGGCGTCGGAGGTTGAGTCGCACGTATGTTTGTGATTTGCATCGGGAGCATCGCCAGAGTCTTGGGTGGGTCATCCTCGTTCATCATCGCGATGAATGCGGCGGGGGAGGGGCACGACCTCGTCGGGGTCCGATTTTATCTGGGGCCGACGAAGACTGCTGTGCCGTTGACCAGCGTGACAAGAGTATTACCGCGGCGGTCGATCGCCAGCCCCCAGGGAACAGGACTCGATTCCAACAATTCCGTCCAGATCACTGTACCGTCTCTCCTATTCAGTGCCGAGACGGCGAAGCGTGGTTGTTGCGGAGGTTCGCCTTCTGTGTGAGCCATTTCGCCCCCAACAACCACGGCATTCGCGCACACGGCCATCGCAGTTGGATCACGAAACAAAGCTGATTGCCACACGCCAATCGGATCTCCCTCAGCGGTCGTTTCTTGTGAAAGTTGTACGATGCGGTTGGTCGTGCCCCTGACGACAGCATCCCCTTCGCCCGCTTGCAAAAAGTGACCGCCGAAATATCGGGAGGGACCGTACAGCGGTGGTGAGTAGAGCAACTGATCGAAGACTTTTACTACGCCGTTCACAACGAACAGCTCGCGTCCACGCGGCGAACGATTGAACATATTCGAGTCGGCTCCGGAAGGAAAACGCTCGCCAGACGGTGCCTCGCCCTCCCACCATTCGTTTTTGAGTTCGTTCAAACATCGTCCGTCAGTTGGATCATAGACCGCTGGGGAGACGACATTACCGCCAGCCAAATACAGTCGATTTTCATGCATCAGCAAGTGGCCTTGGACGCTGACACCCGTGACGCCATCGTCACCGACGAGACGGCTTGATCGATTGTTTTGCCAAACCAATTTTCCTGTCGTCGCATCAAGGGCGTAGACGTGTGTGCCGTCGTAGCTGGTGATTCCCGCAGCGGCGTAGACAACGCCCTCATGCACAAGTACACCGCCGCCAACGGGCCAGTTGGAAAGCAGTCTGCCGTGTACCGCGATCTTCCGGTCAACAGGTGCTGCGCGGAATTTCCACAGAATGTTGCCGGTTGCAGCATCCAAGCAGTAGACGTAACCATCACCTGAACCGACGTAGACTCGACCGTTCCAATATTCCGGCGGGAAACGAACTGCTCCGCCGGTGTAGGCTTCCCATATCGCTTGGCCGTTGGTCGTGTTGACCGCATGCACGACTCCATCCAACCCGCTCCAATACGCACGGTCGCCGATGATGACGGGCGCGGTGGGCTCGCCGCCGCTTTGCGACTCGAATTTCCATCGCGTCGAAGAACTCGAAGCGATCGTACTCGTCGAAGCCGATGTTCTTTGCGAGTTTCCTCGATATGCCAGCCAATCGCCCGACTCCGCCTTCGCAGCAGGCGTCGTAGTATCGCTGAATGTAGTCAGGCAATCGTCATCGGTCGCTTGTTGCTCAAAGTCAAACTCGCCACTCGGGGCAAGACTAATCATTCCGATCAAGGAATGATTACAATCGCACATCCACGGCCCCCAGTACAGCTGGCCACCGGCGATTATGACGCCGTCCTGACATGCGGGTCGCATCAGTGCGATACGACGCGGCGAATTGCCTGTGACGTCGAGTCGCATGGTGCCCGTATGGCGATAACCTCGTGTAAAGATACTATCGGGTGTGGCGGTGGCGCGTGTGCAATTGCCTCGGTAACAGTCGAGATCTGCGAGCAACTTTCCGGAAAGATAGTCAAATTTCTTGCTGGTCTCCATGCGGCCCATGGCATACAAACCATCTTCGCGCAGCACGAGTTGAAAGTTGCCGTGCGGATAGCTCCACAACAATGAACCGTCTTTGGCCGAAACTGCTACGAGGTTGGCGCGTTGTGGCCCAGCAAAATAGATTCCCTGATGGTCCGCTTTGGCGTAAGCTGAACTCGCGAAGCCCTTGCTGGGCGTTTGAGCCCGGTCGTGTTGCCCGATTGCCGCAAGAAGTTGCCTGTCTGACGTTTTCCAGATTTCGGCACCCGAGGTTGTGTCGATCGCTGCCAAGAACTTCTGATGCGAATAGGCGTAGACTTTTCCCGCGGCAAGGCACATCGCGCGGCTGTCGATCGGCTCCGCTGATCGATAGGTCCAAAGAATCTCTTTCGATTCTGGGCGAATGGCGAGCAGCGTACGGCCAAAGCCCCACGCGTACTCGCGCGCGTAGCCTTCACCAAGGTCGCTCCACGGCCATCCCGCTTGCGTACGACTACCGCGGATCACTGTGTCAGGCAGCTCGCTTTCACCGACGAGTGCGTACAAAACGCCGTCCTGCAACGCCATCCATTTCCAGACGCCATCAGGGTCGACCTCCGCTGGAATCCTGATTTGGTCCCGCAACTTGCCGGTCGTCGCGTCGATCAACTTGCACGATTCGTCATCACCCAAATACAAAACATCAGGCGTCGCAATGATGGTGCTTCGATGGATCATGAAGCCCGGAGTTAGCTCGCGGTCCCACAACATCGTGCCGTTATAACCATTGATCGCTACCAGTTTGTTCAGCCAAGGCCATTCGCGTTCCTTCAACGCGATATGCCCAAACGCCTTGAACACACGACCGCCTGCCGCAACGGTGACTTGAGGCATGGGAACATACCACGGTTCGGCGAGGAACTGGGTTAGGTACGGGCCTCGCGAGTGCTGATCTTGCGATTGCGGGTTGTTGTCAGGGCCGTGATACGGATGGCTCCAGTCGTCAGCACCGGCCGGCACAGGCTTCGTGATGGTGCCCGAAGCCGTAATAACCTTCGCACCAGGATGGGTGATGCGAAGCAATTCGTCGTTTAGCACATCGGGCAACTGGTCACCTAGGACAACTGCGCCATCGGCCAAGTTGTCGGACAGCCGAAGATGCGCCACGCCACCACGTTCGGCATAGATTCGAGTTCCGAGCAGCCCTCGAGCTGCTGCCGCTTTCTGTAACGATGCGATGGCGTCGGCGTTGTCGGACTGTACATACACTAGGAAGTCGCTGCGATCCGCCAGTTGTATTGGTAACTCCGTCGCCTCGGAGGTGACGACAACACAGATGCCCCGGCTCGTGCCGAGCCGCGCGAGCGTTTCGCCAACATCGGCTGATGCCCCCCAACTCGCGAGAAAAACAACGGCGAGACCAACAAGTTGGGCCCGTAAAAGGCGAGGCCGTAGATTTCGTGACCACATAACTTGGATTCCCGGTTCAACGCTCTGGAGTGACGAATTATCAGAACGATCTTCGCCGGAGTTTGCAAGTTATGAGCAATATACCGGCTCAGGTTACGGGTGAAGTCCTTTGACGCGCCCCATGCAGCGACGTACGTTTCTCCGATACAGCGCGCGGTCGACCGCGTTCTGCATTCCGTTTGTACTGGTCGGCCGATTTACGACGTCTATTGATCCAAGAACCCCTGACGCGTTGGCGGGAACACGTGGAACCCATCTCGATATCAATCCGATATTCGCGAGCTGGCAGTTTACGTCTGAGTGCGCGAGGCTTCACGCTCGTGGAGGTGGTAGTAGTTGTTCTCATCCTGGGTATCTTGGGAACTGTCGCGGTCAGCCGTGCCACCTACTCATACGAAGCTTCTCTACAGACCACACTGCAAACTAATCTTGACGCCATCTATGACGCAATCGACATGAATCGAGGCAGTACCTACCCCGCGGCAATCGAACCGGGTTGGTTTCGGGGAAGCCGTCTTCCGCGCCATCCGCAGGCCGCGGGTAATGCCAACGCATTCGAGGTGTCAACCGACGGAGCGTTGTTCGACCCGGCAAACAAAGTGATCGTTGGGACACTGGCACCCTACTGGTACAATTCGCAGAATGGCGAAGTGCGAGTGCGAGTGGGTGTCGTGGGGACGGAAGCAGAGACGCTGGCGTTCTACAACGAAGTGAACGGGACAAATGCCACTTCACTTGGAAACTACTCGGCCGCATCCAAGGGAACGAGCGGCGGTGGAGGCAGCAAGTGAGCGCCCGGTGGAACGCGACCGCACGCGTACACTACGTGAGTGGATTGTTACTCGCTGCGCACTTTCTCTTTATCTGTGTTCTCAAAGTCCAAGCCGGTACGATTTGGCAACTCCTGTGGTTCTGTCATATGTCGCTGGCGTTTGCCGCCGTGGGCTTCCTGACACGATCCAAGTTGCTGAAAGCAACCGCACTCACGAATATCCTGGTTGTACATTCACTCTGGATCGTGGACTTTGTGTCGGGGTACACGACCGGAATCTTCCCGTTCGCATTTAGCTCGTACGTGACAGACCTCAACATTTGGAATTGGGTAGCCAGTCTGCACCACCTCTTCCTGCTGCCGTTGCTGCTGTGGTCGTTTTGCAAAGATCGTGAATATCCGCGCGAGGCCTGGCTGACCTCCGCAACGACGTTGGTTGTGGTAATGCTGGCCTGCCGAAGCTTGCTTTCGCCTGAACAGAATGTCAACTACGCGTACTACATTCCGGATTCGCTGCAAATCTCCGGCTTGGCCGCGCTAAATCAATTGCCCGGGGACTTCTACCTCCTTGGCGTACACGCGACCGCAAATCTTGTCGGGTTCTTGCCAGCGGTCGTCGCGCTAAGTGCAATCGCGAGAATTGCACGTCGATTTGGCGATGCTGCCAAACTTTCGGCGACCACCGATGTGAGCTAGTGGCGACGAGGCTACGCCTGCTGTGGGGCTATCGTGTCAATTGAAATCCGCAGTATAACGGGCACTCCTAGCCGCGAGCGAGGATGAATGGCTCGAACTGTACCGCGAGACGGGTGATTATGAGTGTTTATGACAGCCTCGGTGTAACCACGATCATTAACGCCTCTGGTCCGGTTACAAGGCTCGGCGGGGCGGGCATGTCCGACACGGTGCTCGACGCTTTTCAAGATGCGGCCCGCGAATGGGTGCCGATCGATCAGTTACAAGCCGCGGCGTCGAAGATGATTGCGCAAGTCACTGGTGCCGAAGCCGGCTTGGTCACGAGTGGTGCCGCTGGCTCGTTGACGCTCGGTGCCGCCGCAATTATGGCACGCTATGACCTTGCCCGAATGGAGCAACTACCCAACACAACGTCGATGCCGCACGAATTCGTAATCGCACGGGAACATCGTAATGGTTACGACCACGCCGTGCGTGCCGCCGGCGCGAAATTGATCGAGGTCGGATTCAACGAGGTTGTCGCTGGGGCCGGTGTGCGATGCGCGGAAGCGTGGGAATACGAGGCAGCATTCAACGAGAGAACCGCGGGCGTTTTGTACGTCTATACAGCAAGTTCCCAGCCAGCTCTCGAAGCGGTTGTAGAAGTTGCACACCGCCGTAATTTGCCGGTGCTGGTGGATGCTGCCGGTGAACTGCCACCGCGCGCGAACCTGATGCTCCCCGGTATGACGAAGGCGGATCTGGTCGCCTTTAGCGGAGGCAAAGCGATTTCGGGACCACAGTCGACTGGATTGCTGTGTGGCACGAGGGACCTGATCGCATCGGCCGCACTCCAGATGTTGGACATGGACGATCATTGGGAGCTGTGGGAGCCGCCCGCGGAGTTTATTGATCGGCGGAAATTGAAGGGAATGCCACGTCACGGCATTGGACGTGCGATGAAGGTTTCGAAGGAGGAGATCGCGGCGCTGGTTACTGCTCTGGCAATTTTCGCCAGCGAAGATCCGATCGACGAGAACGAGATGCACCGTGAGCACTTGCAATTGATCGTCGAGGCCGTGGAAGGGCCGACAGTTCGTTGCCACATCGTCGAATCGCTGGGAGACGAGCGAGTGCCGCTGCTCGAGATCACACTTATCGCGGCGGACGCAGTGGAAGTGTGTCGCGGGTTGAGAAAGGGGACGCCGCCGATCTACGTCGGACACGGCAAGCTGTCAGAAGGCAAGCTCGTGATCAATCCGATGTGCCTCGATCGCGATGCCGCAGAGACACTGGCTCGCCAGTTCCGCAAGGAACACGAGCGTTGCGGCACCCTGTGATCGAAACGCGATCCGACACTTTTCCAGAATTTTGTTGACAAGCGGGATTGGCGGACGTTACAACTTGCTCTCACTTCAATCGCCAGACTGGGGCTCAGGCAGTCGAGGCAGAAGCGATCGCTCGGAGCAGTGTGATCGACCCATCACCTCCGCGCGGTTGGAGAACAAACCGATCCAACACGAACCAGTCGGTTCGAAGGAGCATACGATGAGCAAGCCGCGGCGATTCTGGCAATGGGATGCGTTGAAGTTCTGGAATTAAGGGGGGGCGTAGACGGCGTAAAGTCAAATCGCACCCAAGCCGCAAACTTCGCATCGAATCGCTCGACGCACGCGTGGTCCTGGCCTCGGACCTCGCCAATAGTCTCCCGCAACAGGAATTCATCGGCCCGATTGCTCCGCTGCAAGAACTCGCAGCCGATACATCGTCTTCATCACAAGCACAGCAGTTGTCGACTTCAACGACGAATGCCGAGGCGTCATCGGCAAAATACGATCTCAACGGCGATGGATCGGTCAGTCCGATCGACGTCTTGTTGCTGGTGAACCGTGCGAACGAATCGCAGGACGACCCGGACGCGTCCGTGGCAACCGTGATTGCGTTGGACGTGAACGGCGATAGGCAAGTGTCGATGCGAGACAACCGTCAATTGATTGGTTACGTCGAGCAAATGAATGACCTTCACCAGCAGTTCGATACCGTTGCGTTCGCAATGTCGGCGAGGCGTGGCGAAGCCGACATGGCATTGGCGGTCGCGGACGCTGTCGTGGGAGGCACGCTAATCACGGCGGAAGGCGAAGCATCACAGGAACAATGTGACGACTGGCAAACGGACATCTACGTACTCCAATACCAAATTCAAGAAGAACAGACTGCGATTGACGAGGCACAAGCAGAGATCGACTCGATTCAAACTGAACTGGACGCCAACGATTCGACAGGGTTTGAATCGTACCAAGACTACCTCGACTATCGTGACTATTTGATCGGCCAACAAGACGCGTTGGAGGATTGGATAAACAATTATGCAACGCCGGCAATAAATGACATGAATGACGCCCTGGCGGATGTTCAAACACTGTACGACGACAATTGCACACCAACACCAACACCAACACCAACACCAACACCAACACCAACACCAACACCAACACCACCACCAACTCCGACACCACCAACTCCGACACCACCAACTCCGACACCACCAACTCCGACACCACCAACTCCGACACCACCAACTCCGACTCCACCAACTCCGACTCCACCAACTCCGACTCCACCAACTCCGACTCCACCAACTCCGACTCCACCACCCGCAGGGTGCTCGGGCCCAACGCCTGAAGCACACGACGATGGTCCGTTTATGGTGGGAATGACAGGCGACGACCTTACTTACAACGATGCAGCCAGTGGAGAATTGGTCGTTGTTAGCCTTCCGTCTCATGGCAAACTGTTGGCGACAATGGCGAACTCGCGGTCGGCGACACGTTCTCAAATTGGTCTTACACACCGAATGAGGATATCACTGCCGACGAAGGGTGGCACGGCGTGGATACGTGGAGCTATAAAGTGCTAGAGTCCTGCGAAGACGGATCGACACGCGACAGCACGACCGCGACAGTCACCATCAACGTGCCTGAAGTCGACATGATCATTCACCACGGTCAGTTCGGCAGCGCGGTTGATAAGACGAAGGAGGAAGTAAAGAATAAGCTTGATGCAAATGGCGTCCCCGAAGAAGATGCTCAAGGAAACAAGATCAAGCTCGGCGAAGGCGCGTTTACCGTGGCTAACTTGAATGACACAGATAATGATGGCCACGCTGACTACACGTACGAGGATCACGAAGCCAACGCCGGCCATGCCGCCGCGGATGGACGGGATGAAACCGACCTCATTAAAGTCATCCTCAAGAAGCCATCGATATACGTTGCCGGCAGTACGCTGACCTTTGAAGTTAGCTATGGAAATGGTAGCAGCGATAGCGCAAAGGTTTGGAAGGACAAATTTCGGGAGGAAGAAGCAGATGTAAGTGAGTCGTTTAGTTTCCCGGAGTCTGAAACGGAACGGGTATACTGGGTGGAACTGATCAGCCCCAGCGCCGAAATCGGTGATTATCACTTCAGCTACAGCTACGATGACTCCGGGTTTACGGACTACGCAAATGCGACGGCGGTTTGGGCGTCACTTACAGCCGTTGAACACAACAATCGGCCTGCCGCCGAGATTCTCACTGACCCAAAATGGACTGAGGTAACTGGTGGGACGAAAGCGAAGCTTGAAGTGCCATTCAATGCGGGCCTGATGGATCAAAATCTTGGCCTTGGTTTGGAGAATGTAATCTACTTCCGATACACAGTGACTCCACCTCGGATCCACGCCTACGAAGATATTGTCAAGGTCGACATCGGACGTCGAAAGCAGGTGAAGAGCTGGGTTACAGATGACGCCGGAAATGTTGCGCCCGGCGCAATGACAAATGACCCCTGGCCACTTGAACCGGAGTTTGCAAATGACGATGGACTCGAAACAGATGAGTCTGGACCCGGCTTGACAGATAGCGACTATATCTTCGGATATGGATAGCCCGGGTAGTTCATTAGTAAATGTTAATCCGCTCGTTGGATGGAACGTGTCCAGGAGGAATTTCCAGGAGTTCGTACGAATTGGCATCGAAAACGATCCGGTGGGAATAAGCGTTTCCGGGAGCCGCGCATCCGATTACTACGACTGGCACCATCGACAATTCCTTGAAGAGATCAACGGCATTCAGTATCGCGTCCCGTTGCAGGGTGGTGCCCTGAATCCGAATGAGAACGATTATAACGATGTTGGACCTGGGCACATCGACTTGGGTAATACCTGGGGGCCACCACCCCAAGACCTTCCTTAGTCCGCAAAGGCACCGAATGGATTGCTTCCTCATGATAAACCTCGAAGCGCGAATCCGTCTCTCGATCTTCGTCTGCGCGTGGGTAATTTGCCTAACTGGACCAGCGGCGTTAGCGGTCGCAGAGGAAGATGAAGTGCAGTCAGTTGCAACGACTCGGGCACATACAATCTCAGAGTTGTTACGTGAATTGCAGAACTGCCCGTCTGGTACGTTCGCGGATATGAAGAAGGCGGGAATCATTCAGCAACTTGGTGTGCTCCGCGCCAGTGAAGCCGCAGACGAGTTGGTTGCACTTGCCGCTTTCGTTCCTGCATTGTACGAAGTTGGTGAACGACATCCATTAGAAAGTCGGCCAGCCGCAGAATCGCTCGTTCAGATTGGCATACCTGGCTATCGTGCGATATTCCGGCGGCTAAGTCGGTCGGCGACTGACGAAGAATTAAAGATTTTTGCGTACGTGCTCACAGCGCACGACGGGATAGTCGACCCGGAGTACGGAATTTTCCTCGTACAACGGCAGCTTAAGAATGAAATGTCGCTGACTCGGAAGACACAGCTTGAGGCATTAAAAGTGATTATCCTGTCGCCAGATTTCGGGGAGATACGTGACTGGCCCACCCCGGAAGTCAAGAATCCCAAACCCATCCGCTCGGAGCGCGTCCGGAATCCGTAAGGGAAGCGAGCGGGACACGGATTGAACCTTTGCCCGCCGCAATTCCCAGGATAAATCAAACAGGTCGGGACCAATACTGTTCGGCACGAGATTTGGGGGATTGATGAGGACGTTGAAGTTTCGGTCTGAATGCCGGGAGGGCCGATAGCAGGTGCGTGCAGCCTGGTCGGCTGGGTGGCACTGACTAGCTTGATCATTCGGTGTGCCACTGGCTCTGCCAGTGCATCAATTCGGTAGGAACTCTCACGATGATTAGCGACCGCGACTCACCTCGTTTGAAATCCAAGGCACTGGCGAAGCCAGTGGCACACGAAAACATCCGTCAAGGCAACCTTTGGAAACTAATTCATGAGAAACCATCTTCGCCCCAAGGCATTCACGCTCGTCGAACTGCTCGTTGTGATTGCCATCATTGGCATCTTGGTGGCGTTACTGCTACCCGCTGTTCAAACGGCGCGCGAGGCGGCTCGTCGGATGCAGTGTAGCAATCATCTGAAGCAGTTGACTCTGGCCTGCCATAACTATCACGACACCTTCAAAACCTTTCCGCCCGCGTTTCTCTGGAAACATTCGGCCACGCCCAACCGGCCCAACAACGCGATCCTGACCCGAGCCAAGTGGAGTTGGGGAGCGTTGGTGCAGCGTTTTATTGAAGGCGGCAGCACGGCGGATGCGATGTCGGTCGGAAATACGTGGCTGGATAACGGCCCCAACGATGCCATCACGCTGCACGCCAACATCCTGCAAACGCCCGTGCCCACGTTTCGCTGTCCGTCGGATGTCGGGCCCGAATTGAATAACAGACGCCAGTACGGCGGCACGTTCGCCAGTGCCACGTCGAACTACGTCGCCAGCACCAGCGCGCTCGAAACAGCTCGCTTTTGGCGCGGACCGTCGATCGCGGGTACTGCCGGACAGGCCACTTTTCGCGGGATGTTCTACGACAACGAAGGCCAAGCCATGCGCGACGTGTTGGACGGGACCAGCAACGTCATCGCCTTGGGCGAACGACGCTGGCAATTGAAACAGACGGGCGGAGGCAGCGCGATCGTCGTGGTTGGTGCGGGGCTGGTGTTTGGCCGACGCGAGGTCAACCAGGCGGTCAACGAGGGCGATGTGATGGGATGCGGCGTAACGCGGATCAACGCCACGCACTCGGGCGTCGCGGCGGTTACGCCCACAACGAATCCAGATACGGCAGCCACACGCGGCTTATCGAGTCAGCATCCCGGCGGTGCGATGTTCAGCTTGGTGGACGGCAGCGTGCGATTCATCAGCGAGACGATCGAGACCAACGGCTATGACGATACGGGTTTGAATCTGGCCTGGAGCTTCGATCCGCTGTCCGCCGCATCGGTGCAAAGCGGTAACCTAGCGGTCGACAGCACGTTCGAATACTTGATTGCCACGCAGGACGGCAACGCGGTCGGCGAGTATTAATGTGGCCATCTCGCTCCGTCGAGATGTGGCCCAGTGTGAAGAGCTTTAATCGCGAGCGGACGCCGTTCTTGGTATCAACGTCTGCGGTGGCAGGCTCGTCACGGCGGAGCGTGACGGCTACTTTGCGGAGTGTGACGTTTATTTCGTAGCGACTTGAGACACTGACCATGAGAAATCTTGTTTGGATGGCATCCTATCCAAAGTCCGGGAACACTTGGGCGCGGATGTTTGTGGCGGCGTATTTGGGGGAGGTCGAGGGTGGAGGGGAGAAAGCGGAGAGCGGAGAGCTGAGAGCAGAGGGCCAGCGGGAAGAGGCAAACAGAGGGCAAGGCTTCGATCTGTTGCAGGTCAATCAGTTCTCGCGATCCGATAGTTTGCTGGCGCTGTTCGCTGATCTTGCAGGCAAGCCGTCAGCGGAGTTAACGGACGAAGATATCGACGCGTATCGACTGGCCGTTCAGCAGCGACTGGCCGCGAATATCGGGCAGCGAGTCGTCAAGACACACAACGCCCGCGTCAAGCCAAACGGCCAGCGGCAGGTCTATTCGCGGTTCACCAAGGCCGGCGTCTATATCGTCCGCAATCCGTTGGACGTCGTTGATTCGCTGGCCGACCACATCAACTACTCGATCGACGACGCGATTGCCTTGATGAACCAACCGGACCATCGGCTTGGCCGCACCGACAAGCACGCGGCCCAGATGGTCGGCACCTGGAGCCATCACGTCTGGAGTTGGACGAAGAACGACAACGAGTTCCCGCTGCTCGTATTGCGGTACGAAGACTTGAAGCAGAATCCGTACGAACACTTTGGCCGGATGATTCGGTTCCTGGGTTGGGACTACGACGAGTCTTGCGTGCGGCGAGCGGTCGATGCGACAGTGTTTGCGTCGTTGCAACAGGCCGAACAATCCTCCGGCTTTGCCGAGGCGAGCACGGTGGCGCGAAGTGGGCGATTCTTTCGACATGGCGAAGCCGGACGCTGGCGACAGGTGCTGAACGCACGACAGGCGGCGCGGGTGATCGTCGATCATCGGGCGATGATGGAGATGCTGGGGTATGGCGTGGAGTCGAGTGTCGCGAGTCTAGAGTCGAGAGCCAGAAGGAGCGGGGCCGCGACCTCTGGCTCTACACCGGCTGAACTCTTGGCGAGTTCACCTACGAAGAGGGAGGCGCTGGAGAACGGAGTGATGACGAGCGAGGAAGACGGGGATCGCCGCATCATCGCGTACGAGATCTACGAACCGACAGACATGTCGCTCACGCCTGCTCCGATCAGTCGCGAGTGGATGGACCAGACGCAACAGCGTTTTGCCTACCGCTGTTTGCCGCTGACGCTGGCCAATCAGGCGGGTTGGGTGATTGGCAACCCGACCGGATTTACCGTCTACTGGAACGGCGGCCCACGGCCTGACGACGTAATCTTGACGTTCGACAACGACCGGCCCGAGAAACGCATCAGCGGCCTGTTCGGTCATGGCGTGGTGACGTTTAACATGCCGTATTTGTTCCGCACGCCGGAGGGTATCAATCTGTGGGTGAAAGGGCCAACGAATGCACCGAAGGACGGCATCCATCCGCTGGAAGGCATCGTCGAAACGGATTGGACATCGGCGTCGTTCACGATGAACTGGAAGCTGACTCGCGCGAATCACGTCGTGCGATTCGAGGCCGGTGATCCAATCTGTATGGTCGTTCCGGTTCCGCGCGGACTGATCGACTCGCTTCAACCGCACAAACGATCGCTCGACAGCAACGCGGAAGTCGCCCAAGCCTATCGGCGCTGGAGCGCCGACCGCGACGAGTTCCACCGACTGGTGGCCGCGGGTGATCCGAACGCGATCGAACGTGGCTGGCAAAAGGACTATTTCCAAGGCCGCGATCCGGGCAGCCAACGCGTCGAACAACATCAAACAAAGCTAACCGTGCGACCGTTTTCGTAGCGTCGATTTTCCATTCCGCTCCCGAAAGGCAAGAAAGAAAGAGAGCCCCGGCTACAGAGCGGGGCTCTCCGAATTTTTTCAAGCGATGGCTTCGGGCAGATCCGCTCAGGGATCCTGCACGACGAAGTCGCACCGGATGCTTAACTACTTCTGAAAGATGCCGCCCTTTTGGGAAGCACCGCAGTCACCCTTTTGGCATGCGCCGCCCTTTTGAGCCGCACCGCAGCCACCTTTTTGGGAAGCACCACAGCCACCCTTTTGGCAAGCGCCGCCCTTCTGGGACGCGCCGCAATCACCCTTTTGGCAAGCGCCACCCTTGCCGCCGCAATCGCAGCTGCTTCGGTGCATCAGGCCAGAGAACAGCGAAACGCGATGGTATCCGCCCTTCGAGCAGCTATCGCAACCTTTTTGAGCGACGCCCTTCTGAGCAACGCCACAGCCACCCTTTTGGCAAGCGCCGCCCTTGCTGTCGCAGCCACCCTTCTGAGCAGCACCGCAGCTACCTTTTTGGCAGGCGCCACCGAAGAAGCTATGTCCGCCCTTTTGGGTCGCGCCACAGCCGCCCTTCTGGCAAGCTCCACCTTTGCTGCCGCAGCCACCCTTTTGAGCAGCGCCACAGCCACCCTTCTGGCAGGCACCGCCGCCGCAACCACCTTTTTGTGCTGCTCCACCTTTCTGGCAAGCATCACATCCATCCTTCTGGGCAACACCATAGTCGCCACCAAGATTCATCATCACGCGATCGAGCAACTCGAAAGCGTTTGCGTTGGAGCTGGCAATACAGAACAAGCCAGCCGCGAGCAACGCGGGCACAAGTGTACGAATTCTCATGGGGAGGGCTCCTAAATACCGGAATACCGCTGACAAACTGAACACCACCATTCACCCCGCTGTCTGCCCCGATCTCAACTGTCGTTTGACGGCAGCCGTGTTGGGACGCAGAACTGGCCAATGGCTCAGCAAACTGCTTGCTGAATTATCCTTGTCCTCATCGTCAACCTATTCTTCCCCTCTTTACCAACCGGACAGTTTCTTCTGGATTTCCCAAAACGTAGCTGCCGTCTACGCAGGTTGTGAGAATTACTCATTCAGACATGAGGCAAAACGCCGAATTACGCGCCCGATTCTGGCAGCAAGGCAGATTTCGACCTATGTTTGCTATTGGAGGCAGAGCATTGCAGATCGCAATCTCGCGATGAAGCAGGTGACGATTTCTGTCATCCTTACAATCTGATTTCGCAGACCGTTCTTTTCTACCTAAGGGGCAGGCAGATGAGCGAACTAACGGTACGGTCGGAGTACGTCTACTCCACATTGGGGCTCGACCCGGATCTTGGTGACTTGGTCGAAATGTTCGTGGAAGAGTTACCCAGCCGCATTGCCATGATTCAAGATTGCTGGCAGCGTGCGGATATGGATGGCTTGGGTCGAGCGGCTCATCAGCTAAAAGGAGCTGCCGGGAGCTATGGCTTCGAAGAGCTGACACCTTCACTCACGCGTTTGGACCACAACGTGCGTATGTCTCGACCAGAGGCCGAGATTGTCAGTTCAATCGACGAAGTCGCCGAACTCTGCCAACGCGCCCGTGCGGGCGGACCAGAATAACATCTCCGGACTAACGATCTGCTTCCCCGGATGTCACGTCGTTTGGCGTATCTGAGGCAGGACGATTGCTCGCAGGTGACGGTTCAGGCGTCGGCGTACCGGTATCGGCCATCGCGGCCCTAAGTGTCTCGTGATAGGCAGCGGTCTGTTGGTCGTGATCCGCAAGAATCTCGCCTGCCAAATCATCGCCTTTGCGCAACCGATCCAAAATCGTGGGCAACTCTTGTGCGAGATCGGAATTCGCCCCCACTTCAAAGATTTGTAAGTAGCCTTCTTTGTCAAGCACGAGCATAGTGGGAGTATACGGAACTCCCAGGACGTCTCGTCCACAAGCATCGAGATCGCGAAGCACTGGCACATTCACATTCCAAGCAGCGAGGTTCGCTTCGAGTTGGTTACTCGATACGCTGGATGGCTCGGCAGACACAGCGAAGACGGCAACGGAGTCGTCTTGAGCGACTGAACCGTATACTTCGCTCAGCTGTGCAATCGTACTGCGACAGGCCGGGTGATCGTTGTACCAGAGCAGTACGACGGTCTGACCGAGCAATGACTTCTGAGATATCGTCGATCCATCGAGTCTGTAACACGCAAAATCCGCGAGCTGCTTTCCGAATAACCCCGTTGGCAAAGGAGGCGGTGGGAGGACAAACGCTTGCACAAGTTTCGCGTCAATGGGAACAGCAAACGAAAATGACGAATTGTCAAAATCCGGGTTGAAGGTTGCGTCGCGAAATTCGACTCGCAAACTGAGGTCTTGAATCATCTCGGATCGCGCCAAATCGGGAAGCAGCGAAGCGGCGGGATAATCGAGACGGCGCAGCATATACGTCGTTCCATCAATCCAGAAGATGAATTCTCCCTCTGCACCACTTGCTGCGACTCGATAGCAGGCGGCGCCCTCGTACTCAGCTGTCTCAAGTATCTTGAGCTTCGCATCCTCGGCGAATACGGACTTCAGCGGATCGTCAGCGTACAACAAATTGAGCTGCAGTGGTTGACCTGCCATGCCGCTGGTCATGGCTTCGCGCAGCGTCGCGTCTTGATAGACCAGCTCCAAACTCAATTCATTATCGAGCGCCCGGCTTAGAATCTGTCCATCGATGTTGTTTGACTTTTCATCGGTAATCCTTGCTCGCAGCTGCTTCCCATCACACACCAGTTCCGAATAGTAAGCGTCTACGCGGATTTCATTGGGCAACCGCACCGACACCGCCAACGCGGCCGAGTCGGTATGAATGTCACCGCGTTCACGATAACGCAGAACGACTTGCCCGCGGTCGGAGTATTCATCGGCGTCGCGATAGACCTGCTCCATTTGTCGAAGAATTGCAGAAGGGTCTTGCGCTGGAAGCGTTTGCGACGCGGGAGCGCTGACTTCTGGGCGTTCGAGTTTTTGTGGGTGGCAACCCAGCTGAGTCGCAAGTCCCATGAGAGAGCAGATCTGCAAAAGCAGCGCTGGAGCCAATCGATTGCTGCGGTTTGGCGTCGACATCGAAGTCACATCCTTGTGGGCAATGCAGTTAAAGCGAGGAATCTTCCTCGCAGCCGTCGCTCTTCAATAGTAGCCATCACTTTCCAAGTGATGTGCTCTCGTCACTTGGAAAGTGATGGCCACCGTTCAATTCCCTTGGTGCGATGCTCTCCTCAAGCTGCAGCACATTATTAGTTTAGCTCCGCGCCGTCGCAACCACTCGAAGTGACGCGCGCCAAGAAGCTGAAACGAAAGTGAATTGCCACAAAGGTGCCGCTCGCTTAGACTATCACACATCGACAAACTTCGATGGACTAGTCCCCACAGCTCATTCAGAGAACCCACAGTGGCTTACCAGCAGACGGTATTACAGCATCCTCGTATCTCGCGCCGAACGGCGATTCAAGCGGGCGCTCTCGGCTGGCTCGGACTCGGTATGAGCCAAGTCAGCGCGTTGCGGGCAGCCAGTGGAGCAGAGGAGTCTGGACATCCGGGAAAGTCCGTCATCTATATCTTCCTTTCGGGTGGCCTGTCACAGCACGACAGCTTCGACATGAAGCCTGATGCCCCAGATGAAGTTCGAGGCGAGTTTAAGCCAATCGCGACGGCCACTCCCGGCTTGCAGATCTGTGAGCACCTCCCTCGGCTCGCGCAACGAAGTGATAGATGGTCGCTCTGTCGCTCGATGACTCACCATTCGAACGAACACTCTCAGGGCCACCACATCATGCTGACTGGCCGAACAGAGATGCCTCGAGGCTTTAGCCCCAGTCGTCCGCAGGACTCGGATTGGCCCAGTATCGCGGCGATTGCGAATGCAACGACACGACCCCGCAGCGACCTGCCCGCGGCCGCGGTGCTGCCGGAACGCCTGGTCCATTACTCTGGCCGTGTAATTCCAGGTCAGTTCGCCGGGATGATGGGTGAAAATCGCAATCCCTGGTTTATCGAGGCCGCGCCGTATCACACCACTTCTTACGGTGCCTTTCCTGAGTTTCAATTCGATCACCAGGAACGCGGCAACGAAGACAAACGAGTTTTCAAAGCGCCGAATCTCGAATTGCCTCATGGTCTGACAAACCCCCGCTTTCAGAATCGGATGGCTCTCCTACACCAGTTGTCGACGCAGCGTAAGTCGCTCGAACGATCAGCAGAGACGCAGAACTTTGATCGCCACCGGCAGGGTGCCATCTCACTGCTGACGGATCAGCGAGTACATCACGCGCTGGACGTAACGAACGCCGACGAAAAAACGCAGGAGCGTTACGGGAAAAATGCGTTTGGCTGGTCGCTATTGATGGCTCGACGATTGGTCGAGGCGGGCGTGAACATGGTGCAAGTGAATCTGGGAAACGACGAAGCCTGGGATACACATGGAAATGCATTCCCTCACCTGAAAGAGAAGTTGTTTCCGCCGACCGATCAAGCGGTGTCTGCGCTCGTCGACGACCTCGATGAATGCGGGATATTGGCCGACACGCTGATTGTCATGGCAGGTGAATTTGGACGAACGCCAAAAATCACCTTGCTTCCCAACCACTATAAGCTGCCAGGACGCGATCATTGGGGCGCACTGCAGTCGGTATGGTTAGCAGGGGGTGGAGTCGAAGGCGGGCGGGTGATTGGGTCATCGGACAAGCTCGGAGCGTATCCGGAAGACTCTCCACAGCGGCCTGAAAACCTGGCAGCCACGATATATAACGCGCTAGGGATTCCCGCGACTGCGGCTTGGTACGATCAGTTCGACCGCCCCCACCATATCTACCACGCTGAACCCATTCGTGGGCTCGCCTGACGTACGATGCTTTTTGTGTGAAATTCCGGTGCAGTTAGACTACATCGGAACTTTGTGCATGTTTTTCCGCTCGCTGCAATAACGCGTCCGCTGGTGCGTTCCTCATAGCAGAACCTGGAGCTCTATGACCACCGCAGAATCGATAGAAAGCGAGGCGGATCGCGTTTCAAACTGGTTCGACCAGTACGGTGGGGTAGTGCGCGGATACTTACGAGGGTTGGTACGTCGCGACGATGTGGCCGAAGACTTGACCCAGGATGTGTTTCGACGTGCGTGGCAGGCGAGAGGGAACTATCAGGAGCAGGGAACACCCCGAGCCTACTTACTACGAATTGCGGATCGATTGGTGATTGACCGAGCGCGAAAGAAACGCCCCGAAGTTTCGTTGGATGATACAGGCTGGGTCGTTGCGGAGCCCCAGGATGCTGGGCCCGCGCCTTCGAGCGGATTGATGCAAAACGAGGCACGCCGCCAGTTGGATACTGCGATGAAATTGTTAACGACAGCTCAGCGCCGCGTTCTGTTGTTGCGTTTTTATGGCGACATGTCCTTTGCCGAAATCGCCGAGACGCTGGAATGCCCTCTGAGTACGGCCCTGAGTCATTGCCGTCGTGGACTATTGGCACTGCGAGAAATCATTCCTGAGTGAGAATCATGGACAAATCAACTGAAGAACTTCTTGCCAAGCTGGAACGAGCGACGTCTGCCGACAGCCACGAACCGATGGACGACGAGACGGCAATGTTGCGTGATAGTTGGCTTGCGTTCAGTAAATTGGTCGAGGCGGTTGACGCACAACCTTCTCCCGTCGGCACCCGTCCTCGGCAGATGAATTCAATTCGCCTGGTCGTCCAGTGCATCGCGGCGCTCGCCGCATCGCTGCTGGTCGCCTTTGTGACTTGGACTGCCCTGAATCGCAAATCGAGCGACGTCGAGTTACAACCATCGATCGCCACCGCACCTGGTCCCAGCAACAAAGCATCCGGCCTAGCGGAAGTCTCAGAGTCTCCGAAAACGAATGAGCAATTGAGTGAAGTGGATGAGTTCGCTTGGGACGACTCGCTTGACGAACGAATAGCCTCGGCCAGTCAAGCGATTCGAAATGTCCAGGCCGACTGGAGCAACGGCAGTGCGCGGTATTCAGTTCTTCTTGATCAGTTTGAACAAGTCAGCGACGAGTTGAGCGAAAGCTCGCTCTAAACATTTAACACGGTCATGAATCACTTTGTACGGAGTTTGTAATGCTACCTATTTTTAGTTTTAGAGTCGCAACACTGTTGTTGCTTGGATGGTTTGCAGTTAGTTTTGACGCCGAAACAGCATCGGCGCAGCAAGGCCCTCCCGCGCCGCGGCCTCCCGAGCGAGTCGGTGAATTTGATGGGCCTCCCCCTCCACGCGATGGACGGCCTGACGGTCCGCCGCCCGGCAAGCGAGGTGACCGTCCGCCACTAGGCGGCCCGCGCGGTGATGGACCACCACCCGAAGGCCCTCCTCGCGAGGGTCGACCGCAAGACGGTCCGCCTCACGGTCGGTTTGGACACGAGCGAGACTTGCGATTGATGGAGGAGCTCAAGGAACTGGATCCGGAAATGTACGAGCTGGAGAAGTCAGATCGTGAATTGGATCGACAGACATTCGACCTGTCGGAGCAAATCCGTCGCATCCCGGAAAACAAGCGAGGAGCGTTCGTCGAGCAACTGGCTGAAGTTGTCGGCAAGCACTTTGATGTGCGGCAAGCGCGACGCGAGTTACACCTCAAGCGACTTGAGGAAGAACTCGAAACACTACGCGCGTCGATAGAACGCAGATCCGAGGTCCGCGACGAAATCATCTCCAAACGCGTCAACGAGTTGATCGGCGCCGAAGATGATCTCGCGTTTTGAATCCCTGTGATCTGTGGGCAGCGTTTGACCACGGATAGCTGTCCGATCGAATGCGCTGGCGTGGGTGGGTGAATCGATTGCTGAGGGAACGCACGCGAGGTACGGCAGCACCGATGACTCGCCTTCCGCTTCAACACCGCCATTGTTGATGTAATTAATCACCTGCAGTGCATCGAGAGGGGATATAAAACCGTCGTTGTTCACATCAAGGTAGGGAGGAGTATCAGCAGAACCGGGAGTTGGTAGTTCACGCGACCCCATTCGATTCAAGTCGTTGATGATTTGCAGTACGTCAATTGGTGAGACACGCTGGTCCGCATTCACATCCCAGCGTAGGGCACTGTTCGTCCAAGACCAGGCGTCGGCGACGAACAACGTAGCGCTGCTTGGCTCGTAACCGTTCGCAGCGACGACAATCGTCACCAATTGCGGCCCATCGTCGATCCCATCCTCGATGGCATCTATGGGAAACATAACGGACTGTTCCCCTAGTGGAATAACCACGGACGTACCACTTGCGGCTTCGGTGTCGTCGTCGATCGAGATTGTTACTTCCAGAGCACTGTCGATGTTTGTATTGTTGCGAGTGACCGTGGCAAACGCTGCAGCACTGCCGGCACTTTCCAGGACAGTTGCTGCATCGACCACAAGCGTCAAGGTTTCATGATCTACTACGAGGATTGTGTCGCTGGCTTCCATGAACCCTTCGGCTTTCGCAGTGAGGACGACGCCTTGGGTCCCATCCAACAGATCGTCATCGACTGCATCAATGTTAACGACGACGGATGCTTGACCAGCTGGAATCTCGATAGCCTCAGGAAGCTTCAGTTCAGACTCATCGAAACTCAGGTCAACGAACAACGCTTGACTGATGTCAATGACGTGTCGGGTTATGGTTACCGTGGTGGCAGCCTCACCGTCATTCTCGGCGATTTGATCGGCATCAATTTCGACGGAGAATCCCGCCCCGACGCTCAAATGCAATTGAACCGAATCCGATCCGCCGTCGTCGTCCGCAATCGTCAAAGTCACGTCATATACACCGCCTGTGGTGTATGTATGAGCACCGTCATACGACCCGCGAGTCACGGAATTGCTCGTTCCCGGCATATCGACATCTGCTGTACCGGCGCCCGGCGTTGATCCGTCCCCCCAATCAATTGTGTACGTAAATGTTTCGTTCGCACCAAAGCCTGGGTCGGTAAAGACTCCGATATCGGCAATAGTAAACGGTTGACCGAATCCAACGACTTGATCGCTCGCCGCCGTTAACGTCGGTGCAACATTCGTGACGGTTTCTTCCAGCGTTCTCGACGCTAGTCCGCTCGTGCTTCCCAGCAGGGAGATTTCGATTTCGTAGATGCCATCGTCACCGTAAACATGCGACCCGTTAACTGTGGCAATAGGTTGCAGCAGATTCCAACCAACATCATCCAGTCCGGCGTAATCAAGTGGGGTTAGCAACGTACGCGTGCCCGAGGTCAAAGACGGATCCAACGCCGTTGCCTGTCCCCCGCTGGTCGTGCCGTTTGCCCAATGACTACCGCCGCTCGACAGCGGTACGCTTTGGTTGCCATATGCGAGACGCGATGCCGGTCCGTTGTAAACACCTGCCGTAACGTATGTACTCCAAGACGGGGCTGTACCAAACCCCAGCAGGTGCGCGACCTCATGCATCGCAACTGACAAGAAGTCCGACTGCTGACTCCCTAAATCCCCCGTTGATTGCGAATAGTAAAAGTCGGCCGTGATGTCGAACGAGATCGAACCTCCCCACGGCCCAAAATCAGTCGGTGGCGGATCGCCGATTTGCGAACTCGCACCAATTTCCCCACGCGTGGCAACCGTGTTGCAGAAAATCGCATTCGAGCAACTGACTTGAAAGCCGCCCGGCCCCCCGACGCCGAGTGTTGTCCCTAGCTCGCGTCCGCCGGCGAAGATGACGATCTCGTTCGCAGCAACGTGCATATCCGTGATCTCTTCGGGAAGTCCGGTCGCAGGATGCGAGAAGTCAGCGATCCATGTGTTTCCCTCGTTGGGCGAGATGGCCGCGAGGTCGTCGCCAAACCGAGACAAAATCGTGTCGACGGCCAGCTGAAACAGGTCCTTCTTTAACTGCGAATCGAAGAAGTTCGCAGTATCGTAGCTGTAGTCAACTCGACCCACCAACGAGCCTCCCCCGCCCGTGGAAACGCTGCCTGGAGTGACCGTTCCATCACCCCAATCAATCGATGCCGAAAGCCCTCCGGCAAGGCCCGCGGTATCGATGACTTCATTTAGAGTCAATGGAGTCCCTTCCCCAATCGCGAGCAGATCACGAGATTCTAATTGCTCGACTGTACGGTAGCGGTGCCGTCGACGTCGGTCAGTTACAACGCGTTGCTGATTCCGACCGACAAACATCGCCGTCGCCTTGAGAGGGGAGGGATTCCCTGAATACAAATGCTAGTCGCTCTACGATACACTAGAACCGCGACGAAGTGAATGAATTGGAAAGCTCGACCGGACACACTAGACTGGACACTCGCTAGCGACTTGCGACTTTGGCGAAAAGCCAATTGATCCCGAGGGTCACTAGCAAAAAATCCCCTATTCCGCACGTCGAACACCTTAAGAGTTCCCTTCCTTCGGTTAAGAACCACATGCATCGCTCAACAATCATCACATTCTCTTTGCTCGTACTTAGTTGCGTCTTGCGCGCCGATGACCGGCCCAATGTTCTTTTCATCATGTCCGATGATCACACAACTCAGGCTATAGGGGCTTATGGCAGTCGGCTCGCGCCGCTCAATCCAACTCCGACGATCGACCGCTTGGCCAGAGAAGGCATGACGTTTGAAAACGCATACTGTACGAATTCAATCTGTACTCCCAGTCGCGCTTGTATCTTGACGGGTCAGTACAACCATGTGAACGGCGTCTACGACCTCGGCGGTCACATTGAAACACCCCGGCAATACTTGGCACTTGAAATGGGGCGTGCCGGTTATCACACCGCAATGATTGGGAAATGGCATCTAAAGGTCGAGCCGGGCGCCTTCGATTACTACTGTGTTCTACCCGGACAAGGCAACTACTTCGACCCTGTTTTTCGCGTTCAAGGCAAGGAGCCCTGGCCGAATAACACGATTAAGTTCGATGGAATGCATTCGTCCGATGCCATCACCGACATTACGTTGAAGTGGTTGCGCGACAGTTGGGATACGGAGAAGCCTTTCTTCCTAATGCACCACTACAAGGCGCCGCATGATTTCTTCGAATATGCTCCGCGCTACGAAGACTACTTGGCTGACATCGAGATCCCCGAACCAAGAAATCTGTGGGAGCAACCCAAGTTTGGCTCCATCGCAACGCGTGGCGCAAATGACGAGTTGCTCCCACATATTGGCACTTCGATCGGGCGCCGCAATCCACGTCGAAACTATGTTGACCACTATCAAGTCGATAGTAGTTTGAGCGATGACGACGCGAAGCGAACCGCTTACAACATTTACCTGAAGCACTATCTTCGCTGCGTCAAGGGCGTCGACGATAACTTGGCGAGACTCTTCCGTTACCTGGAGGAAATCGGCGAGATCGATAACACCGTGATCATTTATACGGGTGACCAGGGCTTTATGCTCGGCGAGCACGACTATATGGACAAGCGGTGGATGTACGAAGAATGTTATCGCATGCCGTTTATCGTGCGATATCCGAAGTCCGTCAAAGCCGGATCTCGTTCAAATGCCATCGTGGAAAATATTGACTTTGGACCCACGATGTTGGCGTTCGCTGGCATCGAGACTCCTGGCGTCATGCAAGGCCGAAGCTTCCGCGAGATTTGCGAAACGGGCCAGGAACCTTCGGGCTGGAAGCAAGAGTCGTACTATCGCTACTGGATGCATATGGCACATCATGACAATCCGGGGCACGTAGGGATTCGCACGAAGGAGTACAAACTTCTCTATTTTTATGGCTGCAACTACAAGGGCGAGGAACGCACACCACCGGGCTGGGAACTGTATGACCTTCGGAATGATCCTACGGAAGTCGTCAACCAGTACGACAACCCCGAGTACGCCAAGACAGTCATCGAGCTGAAGGACCGTCTGGCCAAACTTCGCAAGCGAGTTGGCGATACCGGAGAAGATTATCCCGAGGTTGAAGCGATCATCCGTGAGTTTTGGGACTATGATGACGAGGACCGCGCCAAGGCTATTGCAATCTCGCATCGATATCTGCAAATACGTCAGAATGCTGCGAAGAAGTGAGTGGCCCGCAACTGAATTCGCCATGCCTGAACACACAGAGCCAGCTCGTACTTATAGTACATACATCTAAAGGAACATGATATGCAACGTCTCTTCGTCGTTCTGCTTGTAACGATTACCGCTTTGACAAGCCTTCGCGGTGTCACCGCTAAGGAACTCGCTGGCACTCGCCCGAACGTGATTCTGGTAATGACCGACGATCAAGGCATGGGTGACCTGTCCTGTATGGGCAACGAGGTATTGCGAACACCTCACCTCGATCGCTTTTACGCACACTCGACGCGTTTCACGGACTTTCATGTCAGCCCGACCTGTGCTCCCACTCGCTCTGCGATGATGAGCGGGCGACATGAATTCCGAAATGGTGTCACGCACACCATCAAAGAACGCGAACGCATGGCGCTCAGTACGAAGACGTTCCCACAACTTTTGAGAAAGGCGGGCTACGAAACGGGCATCTTTGGCAAGTGGCATCTCGGCGACGAAGACGAATACCAACCTTATAACCGAGGATTCAGTGAAGTGTTCATCCACGGCGCTGGCGGGATCGGCCAGTCCTACGAAGGCAGTTGCGCTGACTTCCCGCCAAATCGCACTGACAAGTACTTCGACATTGTCGCTTTGCACAACGACACAATCAAACAGACAACCGGCTTTTGTACCGACGTCTTTTTTCAAGCGGCCTTGGGGTGGATCAAAGAGAAGCACGACGCAAAACAGCCGTACTTTGCTTACATTCCCACGAACGCACCGCACGGTCCGATGATCGCTCCCGAGAAATATCGTCAGCGATTTATCGACTTGGGCTACGATGACGCAACAGCGGGCCGCTACGGGATGATCGAGAATATCGACGACAACTTTGGCCTATTGGTTCAAAAACTGGATGAATGGAATGCATGGGACAACACACTCGTGATCTTCATGACCGACAATGGCCAAGCCGGTTCACGCGGCAAGCTAAATGGAAAACCGGTTCAACTCCATACCGCGGGTTTCAAGACTGGCAAAGGGTCGCCTTACGAAGGTGGTACGCATGTTCCAGCGTTTTGGCGTTGGAAAGGCGTGCTCGGCGAAGGTGTCGACATCCCGGCGTTAACCGCTCAGATCGATTTATTTAAAACCTTCTGTCAACTTGCCGGTGCCACGATTCCAAGCGACGTACAACCGATCGACGGCCGTTCCTTGCTGCCCTTGCTAGAAAACCCAAAAGCTGACTGGAAGGACCGTGTGTTGTTTGTTCATCAAGGACGTTGGGAGAAAGGTGCGGACCCGAACGGCAGCAAGTTCAAAAACTGTGCGGTGCGAACAACGCGGTGGCGTTTTGTGAATAACAAAGAATTGTACGACATCTCGATGGATCCCTATGAAGCGGCGAACGTCGCGGAGGATCATCCCGATTTGATTGCAAAGCTCCGCAATGCCTACGATCGATGGTGGGAAGAGACATTGCCGCTGATGGTCAATGAAGATGCTCCTTACGCGCCGCATCAACCACAAGCCGTACGCTACGAGAAGCAGCTGGCGGAACGTGGCATTCCGGATTGGATACCGCCTCAGCTCTGATCCGGGTATATGTGAGAAGGCTTGTCACCGAGCGCTGTTACGTATTGGGAATGCAAGCCGCCTCCACTTAGCGGACGTTCCCCCGGCAATCTTGGTTTGCCAGGTTAGCCGGTCACTCGTTGCTCTGATTATCCCATCCATCGCGATACTCGCGTTTCACCAAGTGCGAGACTTCGATGCCGTTGCTTGCTTGCATTTGCCCCGCCAACCACTTGATCGTTTTTCCCGAGCGCAGGGCGATGTTGCCAAGCAGGCAGATTTCCGTCAGGTTCGCTCCATATGCGAAATCGCAACTTGTCTTTCCCTGCCGTTTGCAAGCCTCGACCCATTCGCGATGATGCCCCACCGACTGTGGCAGGTATGGTTCGGGTAATTCAATTGATGCGTCTGGCTCATGTGGTATCACGATGGGTGCGCCACCGTACTGAGGCGCGAACAGATTGGCCCGCTCGCCCATGAACAGAACGCCGTTTGGCGGCAATCGCTTGATACCGGTTAAGGACTCGGGAGGCTGCTTATCTCCGTCGTACCAGCACAGTCGCAGAGGACTCTGTCGCTCATTCAACACGAACTCGAATCGAATGACGCTCCATGTTGGATAAGTCTCGTCATTAACTTCCGAAGACTCCGCCTCAATCGTCGCTGGCAGCGGCAGGTTCAACGCCCACACGACGGGGTCGAGTAGATGCGGCCCCATGTCGCCAATTGCACCACAACCGAAGTCAAACCAGCCGCGCCAACCACTGGGATGGTAAATGCCGTCGTAGGGTCGGGACGGAGCCGGCCCGAGCCACGCATTCCAATTAAGACCCTCGGGGATGGCCTGTCCGCGTATTGGCCGCTCCACGCCTTGAGGCCAGATTGGTCGATTTGTCCAGGCGTGGACTTCCCCCACGTGGCCAATCGCACCTGCCTGAACGATCTCAACCACTCGGCGATAGCCGGCGCTTGCGTGGTGTTGGTTGCCGGTCTGCGTTACGACCTTATATCGCTCCGCGGCGGCTGCCATCTCGCGAAGTTCCCAGATGGAATGCGCAAGCGGCTTTTCGCAATAAACGTGCAACCCACGGCCCATCGCCATCATTGCGGCATGGTAGTGTGTATGGTCCGGCGTGCTGATGACAACAGCGTCAAGCTCCGGGTGCCGGATTAGCTCACGAAAGTCCGAGAATGTTTTCGCCGAGGGATAGCGAGCCGACATTTCGTTGAGATAGCGCCGGTCGACATCGCATAGCGCCATGATGTTTTCCGACCGTATCTCCGCCAAATTGGAAGCGCCGCGATTTCCAACGCCGATCACACCGATATTTAGCTTGTCGGTGGCGGAAGGCGAGGCTGCAACATTCTTAGCGGCGAACGAACACGCGCCCAGCGACCCGGCGGCAGCAGACTGCTTCAAGAACTTACGACGATCTGTCTTTAGGAGCATAGGCAGACGGGCTATTTGGATTTCAGTGGGGATGGTCTATTCTCAAGGCCTCAGCGTAATCCGACGTATGGCGGACAAAACTCGCACAGCATTCTCAACGAATCACTCACCCGAGCCTCGAATGACTGAATTTGAATCTGATACTTTGCTCGCAGCACTCCATCGCCACTCGATTGAATTGCCAGCGGTGCAAGTCGAGCAGCTCGATCACTACTGTCAACTGCTCTGGGATTGGAATTCAAAGCTTAACTTAACGCGCCACACGGATTACGAGAAGTTCGTTTCGAGGGACTTGATCGATTCGATGGAACTCG
This sequence comes from Planctomycetaceae bacterium, assembly GCA_020638995.1. Taxonomy (GTDB): domain Bacteria; phylum Planctomycetota; class Planctomycetia; order Pirellulales; family Pirellulaceae. The sequence continues at coordinate 989,333 of JACKHM010000003.1, read as the reverse complement.
CAAAGCTGCTGGGTGAGGGTGAAGAGGTCTTGGATGTTGGCAGCGGCGGCGGTGTCCCTGGCATTCCGCTAGCGATCCTCCGCCCGGATCTGCAATTGGCACTCTGCGAATCGATGGGCAAGAAGGCAGCCGTCTTGGAGGAGATGGTACACAATCTCGAACTGCAGACTCCGATCTACGCGTGCCGCGCCGAATACTTGATGGGTGACTTTCGATTTGACGCGGTCACCGCCCGCGCAGTCGGACCGCTTTGGAAAATGCTCAAGTGGTTCGATCCTCACTGGCTCTACATCGGACGACTGCTTGCAATTAAGGGGCCTAAGTGGCCCGAAGAAAGAGGCGAAGCACGGCATCGCGGCTATATGGGAAAACTCAATCTGCGCGCTGCCGCGACCTACCCGCTCGCCGGTACGAATTCGGACAGCGTGATCCTTAAGATTTGGCCCAAAGGCAGGGCGGAACAATAGCCGCCTTCGCGCGCCACCGTGATCGGGGGCTTCGTCGGGTGAACTTAGAGGACCACGTTTCAAATCGGCGAGACGTTTGACTCGCCAGATTCGTGAGGGTATCGTTATCACTTATCCAGTCTGGCTTTAGAGCCCACCTCGCCGGACTGCTTTTCGAATTGAGACCCCCCAAAAACCAGCTCACCTCGGAGATTCTGTGATGAGGCATTTTTCGCTGTTCGTTCTCACCTTGTTCCTCGCGATGCCCTACGTCCTCCAGGGCGAGGACACTGGCTTCGTTTCGATCTTCGATGGTAAGACACTCGATGGTTGGGACGGTGATCCGAAGTTCTGGTCGGTGGCCGATGGTGCCATTACCGGCCAGACGACCGCCGAAAACCCGACTCAAGGCAACACGTTCATCATCTGGAAAGGTGGCGAAATTGGTGACTTCGAATTGAAGCTCGAATATAAGATTGTCGGGGGCAACTCCGGGATTCAATATCGCAGCTTCGTACGCGAAGACGGCGCCGATCAGTGGCGTATTGGCGGATACCAAGCTGACTTTGAAGCGGGAGATCGTTACTCGGGGATTTGCTACGGCGAGGCGTTTCGCGGCATCCTGGCCGATCGTGGCGAAAAGACGGTGCTCACCACGAAGGATGGCAAGTTCCACAAGGAAGTCGTAGGCAGTGTTGGTGACTCCATCGAGATTGGAAAGCAGATTAAGAAGGAAGATTGGAATCACTACGAGATCACGGCGAAGGGCTTCGACTTCGTTCACAAGATTAACGGCGTGACGACGTGCGAGTTCACGGACAATGACGAAGGCGTTCGGCGATCAACGGGGCTGTTGGCACTCCAGCTTCACGCGGGCCCCGCAATGAAAGTTCAGTTCCGCAACATCCGCATTCGCAAGTTGCCTGCCTCTTCTAAGACCGAAAACGCCGATGTACAGAAGGATCATAAGAAGGTCGTCTTCGTTGCGGGCAGACCGAGCCACGGCTACGGCGCACACGAACACTACGCCGGTTGCGTCTTGCTGGCCAAAGCGTTGCAACAAGGCATCTCGAATATTGAGGTCGAGGTTGTCCGCGATGGCTGGCCGAAAGACGAAAGTGTCTTCGACGGGGCGGATTGTGTTGTCATGTATGCGGATGGTGGCGGCGGGCATCCCGTGAATCCACATCTGGAAAAGATGGACTCACTCGCCAATCAAGGTGTAGGAGTCGTCTGCCTGCACTACGGTGTCGAGGTGCCTGCAGGTGCACCGGGTGACCATTTCCTGAAATGGATTGGCGGCTATTTCGAGGCAGATTGGTCGGTCAACCCACATTGGACTGCGAAGTTTGAGAAGTTCCCCGATCACCCAATCGCCAACGGAGTCCAGCCCTTTGAAAGCAACGACGAGTGGTACTACCACATGCGGTTCCGACCGAACATGGAAGGTGTCACTCCGATCCTGACAGACATGCCCGGCCCCGAAACATTATCGCGCCCCGATGGTCACCACAGCGGCAATCCACACGTTCGTGCCGCAGTGCTGGAACGCAAAGAACCACAGCATCTCGCCTGGGCCGCGACACGGCCTGATGGCGGACGCGGCTTTGGATTTACCGGCGGACACAATCATTGGAACTGGGGTGAACCAAACTTTCGTAAGCTCGTCCTGAACGCCATCGTATGGTGTGCAAAGGCGCAGGTTCCTGCCGATGGTATCACCAGCCAACCGGTTACGCTCGAGCAACTCGAAGAAAACCAGGACTACGAACCGAAGCCGAACTTCGATCGTGAAGCGGTGCGAAAGCAGTACAAATTGACGATGCAAAAGCACGCTCGAAAGCTCGAACGCGTGCCGGTGGCCAAGCCTCTTTTTTCAAGTCCAATTGTGACGAACAAGACTCCTGATCACTCCGTCGCGATCGACGTGGACTTGAGCGGAGCCAAGGAACTTTTTTTGGTTGTCACGGATGCTGGAAACGGATTCGGATGCGATTGGGCCGATTGGGCTGAGCCGCGATTGATCGGCGCCGCGGGCGAAGTAAAGCTGACCGAGTTGAAATGGAAATCTGCTACGGCAGACTTCGGCGAAGTTCGCCTGAATAAAAATGTCCAAGGCGGCGAAATGCGGATTGCCGGCAAGTCAGTTGTTTTTGGAATTGGAACCCATGCCAACTCAATCATCGCGTTTGACGTGCCCAACGGCTACACGAGATTGCAAGCTCGTGGAGGACTCGACAACGGAGGAACGGATCAAGGCAGTTGCGGTGAAACGAGCAGTGTGCAGTTCCACGTCTTTACTTCACGGCCGAACCAAGCGTTCGTAAAGGCGACCGGCAGCAATACACCTGCCAGCCATGAAGCCGCTGATGCGCTCGACCAGCTTGAAGTTCACGAGAAGCTGCAAGTTGATTTATTCGCCGCCGAACCGATGATGCTGAATCCATCGAATTTCGACATCGACCATCTAGGTCGCGCGTGGATTTTTGAAGTGGTGAACTATCGCCGTTTCCGAAACGAAGATGTCATCGGGGACAAGCGACCTGACGGCGATCGGATTCTGATCCTGGAAGACACGAACCACGACGGCAAGGCCGACAAATCCACGACGTTCTATCAAGGTGACGATTTAGACGGTGGGCACGGCATCTGTGTACTTGGCACGCCGTCCGGAAAAGGTACTCGAGCTTTGGTGTCAGCAAAGGATAACGTGTTCTATTTGATTGACGACGACGGAGATTTGAAGTGTGACCGCAAGGAGATTCTATTCACGGGCATCGACGGCTCTGAGCACGACCACGGCATTCATGCGTTCGTATTTGGTCCGGATGGCAAGTTGTACTTTAACTTTGGGAATGCGGGTAAACGCATCAAAGACCGCGACGGCAAACCGATCATCGATGCGGTCGGTAATGAGGTCAATGATAGCCGCAAGCCGTATCAAGAAGGCATGGTTTTTCGTTGCAACATGGACGGCAGTGAATTCGAAACACTCGGTTGGAACTTCCGCAATAACTGGGAGGTCTGCGTCGACTCGTTTGGTACGATGTGGCAGTCGGACAATGATGACGATGGCAACAAGGGAACTCGAATTAACTATGTGATGGAATTCGGTAATTACGGCTACAAAGACGAGTTCACAGGGGCCGGGTGGAAGGAAGAGCGAACGAACCTTGAAAAAGAAATCCCGCTCCAGCATTGGCACCTCAACGATCCAGGAGTTGTGCCGAACTTGGTTCAAACCGGTGCCGGGTCGCCGACAGGGATTTGCGTTTACGAAGGAACTTTGCTGCCAAAGGAATTTCAAGGACAAGTCTTTCACTGCGATGCCGGTCCCAATATCGTGCGCACTTATCCAACCGTGAATAGCGGGGCTGGTTACAAAGCCGAGATGGTGACCATTCTTGACGGATCGGCACATAACAAGTGGTTTCGTCCCTCGGACATTTGTGTCGCGCCCGACGGCTCGCTGCTTGTCGCCGACTGGTACGACCCGGGTGTGGGCGGACATCGCATGGAAGACGTTGATCATGGACGCTTGTTCCGCATCACACCTGCCGGACATGACGGCTCGTACACTTCGCCACCGCAAGATTTTTCCACCGTCGATGGCGCAATCCAAGCCCTCGCAAGCCCAAATCTGGCGACTCGCTATATCGCGTGGACGGCGCTTCATGATCTGGGCACTGAATCAGAGCGAGCTCTAAAGAATGTCGTTGACCAATCCAAGGACCAGCGTCAGCGAGCACGAGCCTTATGGTTACTCGGCAAGATCGAGGGTCGCGGCGCTCATTACGTCGAACTAGCTACCAGCGATAAGAGTTCAGACATTCGGATCCTCGGGATTCGATTGGCAAGAGAGTTGAAGCTGGATGTAATCCCCATTGCAGCGAAACTCGCTAAGGATCCGTCAGCGCAAGTTCGCCGTGAGGTCGCCATTGCCCTACGTCATAACCCGTCCGAAAAAATGCCCGATATTTGGGCAGACCTGGCGTTACAGCATGATGGCAAGGATCGTTGGTATCTCGAAGCATTAGGCATTTCCGCAGATAAACGATGGGATGACTGCCTGGATCGCTGGATGAAGAGAGCCGGCGAGGATTGGAATTCACCGGCCGGGCTTGACATTGTATGGCGCAGTCGCGCAGCTCAAACACCTGCACTACTCGCGAAGATTATCCAGGACGAAAAAACGCCGTCAGATACACATCCGCGTTACATGCGAGCATTCGACTTCCTGTCCGGGCCGGAAAAGGACAAAGCGCTACAAGCGATCTTACTCGGGCTGTAGCCGTCGGGTCGCCAGCATGACGTATTGTAGACGCCGCGGACGTGGATCGGGGCGTCGGCTAGTGCAAGAAAAGCCAAACGCCTGTGACCTGAGGTGGTCGCAGGCGTTTGCTCGGAGACTGATTGTTGAACGACGAGTTCAACATTGCCATCAGTGAAGGGGAGAGGGAGCCAAGTATTCGGCGTTAGGCCATTTCCGTGGTCATGTTGTCGGCGGGAACTTCCACACCATCTAAGAAGCTGGCCAGCGAGCGACAGCGATACGGCTGCTGAAGTTTGCGAACCGCCTTGGATTCGATTTGACGGACTCGTTCGCGAGTTACCGAGAAGATCTTGCCGACTTCTTCCAATGTGTACGAGTAGCCGTCAGCCAAACCAAACCGCAGACGGATGATCTCTCGTTCGCGATAGTTCAGCGTTTCCATGGCATCGTTGATCCGATTCTTCAGGGACTCCTGGTTGGTGTCGTACAACGGATCGTCTTCGCGATAGTCTTGGACAAACTCGCCGAAGTAGCTGTCATCGTGGTCACCTACTGGTTGGTCTAACGACAGTGGTTGCCGTGACATCTTCATGATGCACCGAGTATCCTCGAGCGACAACTTCGCCCGCTCGGCAGTCTCTTCTGGCGTGGGCTCTCGACCGAGTTCCTGTAGCAACTCTCGCGTTACGGTTCGCACCTTGCTCATCGTGTCGATCATGTGAACGGGTACACGAATCGTGCGGCTTTGGTCGGCAATCGCACGTGTGATTGCCTGGCGAATCCACCAAGTTGCATAAGTAGAGAACTTGTATCCCCGAGCGTACTCGAACTTATCGACCGCTCGCATTAGCCCTGTGTTGCCCTCCTGGATCAAGTCTAGAAAGCTCAGACCGCGATTGCGATATTTCTTCGCGATCGACACAACCAACCGTAGATTGCCAGCCGACAGCCACCGCTTGCCAGCGTCATGTTCTCGGCGGAAGTCATGGGTCCTCTCGATGCGACGCTTGAGTGTGGCGGGACTCTCAAACGTAATTCGCATCAAGTAGTGCAACTCGGCCCGCAATTCATTGACTCCGCGGCCGCCTACCATACCGTGGACCTTGGCCTCGCGAATCTGCGAGCGAAGTACTTGCATACGATCTGAAATCTCTTCTAGTTTCTCAAAGATCGGATGCAGCTTATTGGTTCGGAGGTTCAACTCTTCGACTAACCGAACCGCCTTGTTTCGGCGAATTACCAGGCGCTTCCAAGCCTCGTGCCGCTCAGCTCGCCGGTTGTGTCGGCTGATCGCGATTTGGAAGTCGGCTCGATTGCGCTCAAGCAAGTGTCGCAGGGTCTTGAGATTCGGTCCAAGCCGCCGCATGATGCTTTTCTTTTCCTTTGTGTTTGTTACCGATACCTCAATCGTCCGATCCAATCGCAACTCGCCATTTCGAACTTTTTCGAGAGCCGCAACGGCTCCCTCTAAGACATAGTCGGTCGCCAGCATACTGTGGCGATAGAGCGCCCGGGCTCGTTCGATTTCCTTCGCCGCATCGACTTCTTCGACGCGTGATAGCAAGGGGATTTGGCCCATTTGCATGAGGTACATACGAACTGGATCATCCGTATTGTTTGGTGATCCCTCGTCGTCAGTCTTTCCCGTGGACGATTCGAGCTCTTCGTCTTCATCGTCGAACAGATCGCGAGCATCTTCGGAGCGGCTGTTTTGGTTCGTCTTCGATTTGGAAGTTGCGGCCCCATTGGTGGCCTTGTGAGTTCCGTTCTTCTTTGACTTGACAAAGCTTTTTCGGATGGTTTTGGTCAAGGTCCAGTCTCCTGTGTTGGGGTCAGCGGTTGATGGCAACGGATCGAGCTAAATGCACGGGTGATGCCAAGCAACCCTTGCCCACCGAGCTAACATGCCTTAACGCCTTACATCGCAGTGCCTTAAAGCACGAGTTAGCCGCCTACAGCCCGCGTTCGACACGTTGCGATTCGCGTACACGGCGAGGTGTTCCGTCAACACGTTGCGAGAAATCAACATTTTCACGATCGCTTGCGGGACCCTCGCGACGCCGTAATGCCGTAGTCCGATGTGACGTACCGAAACTGCTCGGCTAAGATATCCCAATGCTCAGCAGGTTGGTGTTATTAGCTCTGTTCGCGATCACCGTGGGGTATTCCACTTCCGCGCTCGCCCCTGCGCATGGGGCTTCTCCCGTGCTCGAAGAGCAAGTGCTCCCAATCCTGACGGCGAAGTGCTCGGGCTGTCATGGTGCGGATAAACAGGAAGGTGGGTTCCGAGCTACTGGTATGGCAGCAATTCTGGCGGGCAGCGATTCGGGTTTAGCGATTGTGGCTGGTCGACCGGAGGCAAGCCGCCTTTATGAACGAATCAAGTCTGGCGAAATGCCGCCAGAAGGCGAGACCAAGCTCACGCTCGAAGAGACAAAACTGATCCACGATTGGATTGCCGATGGTCGCGAGATTCGAGCGTTTGAAAACCGCGTTTCGGTGACGACGACGCGAATTGTTCCGTTAATGCTGCTTCGCTGCGTTCCGTGCCACGGACATCGACGTCGTGAAGCCGACCTCGATTTGCGATCGAAAGAGTCCATTTTGAGAGGAGGTAAGTCGGGGCCTGCCGTTATTTCGGGAAAACCTGAGGAAAGCCTACTCGTGCAAAGAATTCACGCTGGAGAAATGCCGCCGCGCCGCCAACTCGTCTCAGTCAGCGTCAAGCCGATGGAAGCGACAGAGGTAGCACTTATCGAGCGTTGGATTGCCGACGATATGCCCCACGCAGATCCGGATCAGCGCGACAGCCAGCTTCAACTCGACTCACTGTCCGAAAATCAAACACGAGAAAGCGAGCGGCGAAAGAACCCTTGGTCCTTTCAGTCGCCCCGGGCGATTCTGCCCTCAAACCCTTCCTCTTTCCCGGCTTGTTCGACTGAGATCGATACATTCGTTGAAGCGGAACTCCATGAACGAAAGTTGACGCCGGCCATAACGGCTGATCGCGTGACCTTGATTCGAAGGTTGTCGCTCGACCTGACTGGGCTACCGCCAACTCCGGACGAGATCGATGCATTCGTCGCAGACTCACATCCGCTGGCATATCAAAGGCTCGCCGAGCGGCTTCTGGCATCGCCGCACTACGGCCCGAGATGGGGAAGGCATTGGCTTGACGTTGCGGGCTATGCGGACTCTGAAGGAGCGCAAAATGAGGACCGCATCCGTCCCAATATGTGGCGGTATCGCGACTACGTCATTCGGGCTTTTAACGAAGACAAGCCGTATGATCGCTTCCTACGCGAGCAGATCGCCGGTGATGAGCTTGCCGACTATGAGAACGCGGATGTCATCACGGATGAGTTGTATGACAACTTGGTTGCAACGGGTTTCTTGCGCACAGCTCCTGATCGAACTTTTGCCAATATTACGAATTTTGTACCGGATCGCTTGGAAGTGATCGCAGATGAAATTCAGATTCTTGGTTCTGCTGTCTTGGGATTGACCATTCATTGCGCTCGCTGCCATTCGCATAAGTTCGATTCCATCTCCCAAGGCGACTACTATCAACTTGCAGCATTGTTGAAGGGCGCGCTGGACGAACACGATTGGTTGGGACCTCAGGAGCGGACGCTAAATCTCGTTACCACGTCTGAGCGACAGGATTGGGAGCTGGATGAAAAGACGATCACCGCGCAAGTTACTCAGCTCCAAGAGCAACTCCGCGCCGCAATGACCGCCGAAGCCAAGACATCTCTCGAAGAGCAAGTCAAGCAAGCCGAAGCGTTGCGTCGACCCGAGCCGCGGATCCGCGCATTATGGTCACGCGGCGAGCCGTCTCCTACGTTTTTGCTGAAGCGAGGCAACTACCTTACGCCTGGCATCGAAGTGCCGCCGCAGATCCCTACTTTTCTTTCGAGATCGGATTCGAGTTTCGCCGAGGATCAACTGCGACCGCCTCTAACGACTAAGCGCCGCCTCGCGTTCGCCCAATGGCTAACGCGAGACGACCATCCGTTGACCGCCCGAGTCATGGTGAATCGCATCTGGCAGCACCATTTTGGCCGCGCCCTTGTCACAACTCCGGGGAACTTCGGCGTCATGGGTGATACTCCCTCACATCCGGAATTACTCGACTGGTTGTCCGTCAAGTTCGTTCAAGATGGTTGGAGCGTCAAACAACTTCAGCGTGCAATCGTTACCTCCGATGCATATTGTCGCTCCTCTCAAGCGACGGCAGACCAGATTGCCGCGGATCCGGATAATCGATTTCTAACACACATGCCTTTGCGGCGGATGGAAGCCGAAGTACTCCGCGACTCGTTGCTCTTCGTCACAGATCAACTCGACGAGACGTTCTATGGTCCTCCCGGCGATGTGGAGGTGCAACCTGATGGACTCGTGACGTCAAAGCGCACGCCACGCGGTTGGCGGCGCAGCGCGTTTGTACTGCATCGCCGTACAAAACTGCCCACGTTGCTTGAGACCTTCGACTCACCCCAGATGGGGCCGAATTGCGTGCAGCGAAATGTATCAATCGTCGCTCCGCAGGCTTTGCATCTGTTGAACGATACTGCTGTACATGGCTGGGCCCAAAACTTGGCCGAACAAATCGCCCAGAACGGAACTGACAATGTGGATGCTAAAATCCACCAGGTTTATCGCATCGCGTTAGGACGGGAGGCCGGCAGCGAGGAACTCGCACTTTCAAAATCCAGTTTGAGTCAACTGGAAGAGCAATGGCGAGCGAATCCCGAAAATCGTGATGAAAGTCAACAGCAAGCCAAGGTGCGCGCGCTGACCAACTTCTGCCACGCAATCCTTAACTCCGCAGCGTTTTCTTATATTGATTGACCCATCCATGACTGAATTAGCGCGAGATACTGAACGGCCTTTGGAACAATCACGCTCGACTAGGCGCGGTTTGTTTCGACATGTCGGTAGCGGTCTTTGTACGGCCGCTTTAATGCAATTGTTCCATACAGAGATGTATGGTCGCGAGTCGACTGCTGGCCGCGAGATACTCGACACCGCCCCCCGAAAAACGGCCCACCCCGCGTCAGCCAAAGGCGTCGTTCACTTGTTCATGAATGGTGGCCCAAGCCAGATGGACCTGTTTGACCCAAAGGTCGAGCTAGATAAGCGTCATGGCGAGGACTATTTCAAGAAAATCGCCGGCGAGGTCGAGTTTCCGGAAGCCGCTGGGGCGCTAATGAAGTGCCCATTCAAATTCGCTCAACATGGCGAGAGCGGAATGTGGGTCAGTGACGTCATGCCGCATTTCGCCAAACAAGTCGACAAAGTAGCCATGGTCCGGTCGATGCATACGACGAATCTGACCCACGAACCTGCACTCTACAAGATTCATTCGGGCAGCGAATTCATCGGACGTCCGTCGCTCGGGGCGTGGGTTTCGTACGGGCTGGGTAGTGAGAATGAAAATCTTCCGGCATATGTTGTCCTCGACGACCCTCTAGGGTTGCCCGTGAACGGAATTGATAACTGGACGTCGGGCTACCTGCCGCCGGTGTTTCAGGGTACCCGATTTCGTGCGACAGGATCGCCTGTGTTGAATCTCACACGTGGCTTCGAGGAGCCGGATACCGTTACGCAAATCGAGCGAGAGTTGCTGGGGAAGCTCGACCTCATTCATCAGCGATCGCGTACCGGATATCCACAATTGGGCGCCCGCATCGCGTCGTACGAACTTGCCGCGAGAATGCAGATAGAAGCGAGCGACGCACTGGATCTTTCTCGAGAGAACGCTGCGACCTTGGAGATGTACGGTGTCAACGACCCGACAACCGCCTCTTACGGGCGACGATGTTTGATAGCGAGGAGACTGATCGAACGAGGAGTGCGCTTTGTTCAATTGTTTATAAACAGCCAAATCTGGGATAACCACAGTAATATCGGTACGTCACTACGTGATGCCTGCCTGCGAACCGACAAACCGGTTGCAGCGTTGCTCCAGGATCTTGCTCAGCGTGGGTTACTTGACGAAACGCTTGTTCTTTGGGGTGGCGAGATGGGGCGGCTGCCGATCGCTCAGTTGCCTGGCGACAAAGACGCGGCAAAGGCGGGTCGAGATCACAACAAGAATGCGATCTGCACTTGGATGGCTGGAGGCGGCGTAAAACGCGGCTTTGTACTCGGGAAGACTGACGATCTTGGTTTTGCCGCAGTTGAGGATCGTGTAAGCGTGGAAGACTGGCACGCTACGATTCTGTTTCTGCTGGGGTTGCATCACGAGGCGTTGTTCGTCGAACGCAATGGCCTCAAGGAGCGCTTGACGGGCGTGACGAAACCACGAGTCGTTAGCGAGGTCATTGCTTGAATCCGAGCGTCGCGACGGCCCCGTTGGCCGAGGAAAAGATCGTCCATGATCGGTTTCACGTCATGCAGAATGCAACCAATGCGGTCACTAACATCGGACACTGGGTAAACAAGATCGGCGAATAGCTCCAAACACGCCCAGAAAATCGCCCCGCGACTTTCAGCTACTACCCGAAGTCCGGGCCCCTCGACGTCGAGGTTCTCGCTTGAGAAGTCATAGCTCGCGCAAAAGCTGCAGGTTCAACCGGCCAACGCTAGGAGGCCGGGGCGTTTCACTCGATAAGACTATTGTATTTGGCGACCAACGCTTCCTGGAGCTCGCCGGTTGCTTTCGCGGCGGCCTGTTGATAGCGGATTCTTGCGGCGCCCAAACGACCACTCGCTTCCGCCAGCCGAGCGGTTTCGATCAATTGATTGACTTCGTCCGCTGGGTCAACGCTTGGCTGACTCGCTTGGCGGCTACGAATTTCGGCGAGACTAATGTCACCACGTTCTGCGGAACTACCACGCGAAAAAGGTATTGATGGACTAGTCGCGGGCGAAGCGGGTTTTTCGTCGGCGGTCGTTCCCAACAGCAACTGACTGTCCGTCGGTGATGAATTCGGATTCGTGAACGCAGATTCTTGGCGCAGACGTGTGAGTCGCTCTTCTACCGGACTAATGGGCCGATCGCCAACAACAGGAATGAGACTGGTAACGAATGGCGACACCGAAATATCCTGAACGAAGCCTTGACCACCGTTCCGCAGCATAAGGCCCGGCGCCGTGGAAGTCACGCTGCGATTGCTTCCTTGTCCAGCCCACGCGTTGAAGTAAAAACTGTTGTTGCCGCTGCGTGTTCCAACGCCAATGCGACCTGCGGCATTCGGGTCGTAGCCACCGACAGTGGGGATTCCACTATTGGATCCACCGCGATTGAAAAACACATAGCCGTTACGACCTCGGTGCGTGAAGCCCCAGTCTGTTCCAATGCTTTCGTAGTAGCTATCGCTTGAAGTAACCAGCGGCGCGGTCGTATATACCTGTTGGGCGACACATAACGAAAGCGTTCCGAAGGTGCAGAAAACGACAACGGCCGCCCTTATGAACTCAGAACCTACCATTGGCTCACTCCGCTTCAGGAGCCCCTGCAGCGCTCGCCATTCTACAGGCATGTCCATAGCCGCGTCAATTTATTCGCCAGTCGTATTACTGGTACACTTTGCCTTGTGTAGATTGCATGAAATGCACTAGCGGCGACAAAGATGGCGTATTTCACACGCCCTACGGCCAAAGCGTACCGCTACCGCCGGTCACACCGTCGCAGGCGACAACTAGCGTGCGTCTGCACTAGTCAATGCGTTCGATCGACGTGATGACGACCGCCTCGACCGGCAACTGCGGAAAATCGCCCGTATCGTGTACCTCGGCTTTGGAAATAGCCTCCACGACATCCATACCATCGACGACTTCGCCGAAGACACAATACCCGTCATTCTCCGAGCTCTCGTCGTAGTCCAAGGTCGCAGCTGCGGTGATATTGATAAAGAATTGTGATGTTGCGCTGTTCGAATACTCGGGTGACCTCGACATTGTGACGGTGCCACGAATGTTCTTAAGTCCGTTCGATGCTTCGTTTCGGATCGGTGCGCGGACCTGTTTCGCTTCGAGTTCCGGCGTGAAACCGCCCGCTACGACATAGCCGGGATCTACATGATGAAAGATCGTGTTGCTGTAAAACTCTCGATCGACGTAACCTTCAAGAAAGTTGTCGACGGTGATGGGAGATTTTTCGGCATTCAAGCGGACGCGGATATTCCCCATCGAGGTCTTGATCACAACCTCGGGGTAAAGGTTCTTTTTGGGCAACGCAACCTCTTCGCTCTCGGAGTTTGGAACGCTCGAGGTCAGGGTTGCGGCGCCGCCGCCTGGGACATCGGTCCTGCTCGTCTCAGAATCTCCGTCACCAGAAGTGATATTAGCGGTTGGCGCATCACCACCACAGCCAATCGCAAACATGGTACCCATTAAAAGGGCAAGACAGCTGCCATACCGAATAAAACAGGCTTTCATCGAAAGCGCCTCCATGCACAGAAATTGAGAATCGGAGCCGACCGCACCTTCAAGATGAGCGGCGACTGCCCGGATAATATCAACATTACGCCCGCTCATTGCAACCTCGATTACAAACGATTGCCGCTGACAGATGCCTTTACGATGGCGTTTTGGGTAGAATAGTCTCAAACGAAACAGTTTTATCTACTCTCCGGCAAACGATACACTTCTTATCTTTTATGTTTGGCCGCATTTTCAATGGACTCGTGGTAGTCTTTTGGGTGAGCTCCATGGCTTGGTTGCTTACCGAGAAAGTGATTCCGCCGATGCTGGGTGGCGATCCGCCGGACTACCAAATCGCTCTAGAACCAACGAAATCGGAGGAATTACCGGACACATGGAAGTTGCGTTGGAAGGAACGAACCGTAGGATTCGCCGCCAGTCGCGTAGAAGAGCGACCAACGGGCGAGTTGGATCGGTTGAGCTTTGTAGAGTTCGAGGATTTGCCAGTGGAGTCGGTGCTTTCGGAGTCCCTCGGCGCAGTCGCGGCAGTTGTGAAGCCCTTGGTTCAAGGCACTCGTGGCTTTGATCTCGACATGGTGGTCGCGACGCGCATGACGTTCGACATAAATCGTAGACTTTCGCGCTTTGACACCACTATCGATCTGAGCGACGTTCCGGACTTCCTGCGGATCGAAGGTATCGTTCAAGAGAAAGGCAAGCTGACGATCGTGTCCCAAGTGTCGAGTGGAGGTGCTGGACACGGGCAGTCCTTCAAGCATTCCATTCAACTTCCCCCTGAGGCATTAGTCGAAAGCGCCTTCTCACCACGCCCGGAACTGAAAGGGCTTTACATTGGGCAGAAATGGACCATTCCGGTTGTGCGGGCATTCGCAGTAAACAGCCCCATACAAATGTTACAAGCTGAAGTCGAACAGCACGACATTATCATGTGGGGGAGTGACGAAGTGGAGACGAAGCTCGTCGTCTACCGAACCGAGGCGGGATCAGGCGTGCAGGCGACTCGCGATCCAATTAGCAGAGAGTGGGTGCGCGACGACGGGACCATACTGCGACAGCAGGTTAGCTTTTCGGGCTTGGAGTTAACTTTCGAGCGAGAACACGATAGCGTCTCCGATCCCCGTATGGAGAAGCTTGATCAACTGAAACAACGGTTATGGTCCAACTGAGCTGTCATGCCAGGAAGGTTCGACGATGATCAAAATTAAGCAAGTCACTAGAACTTACGGTACGAAAACTGCCGTCGACTCTTTGGATCTGCACATCGAACGGGGCGAATTGTTTGCGTGCTTGGGCCACAACGGTGCGGGTAAAACGACGACGATCAAGATGATGGTAGGTCTGCTCCAGCCAACTTCGGGGACGGTCGAGATCGCGGGCTTCAACGTCGTCACGCAACGTCGCGAAGCTAGTCTTCGATCTGGTTATGTCCCCGACGAACCCTACCTCTATGACAAGCTGTCGGGGCGTGAGTTTTTGCAATTTGTTGCCGAGATGTACGGAATGCCCAGCGATCTCGCGGAGGAAAGCATTGCCAAGCAGATCACCGACTTTGGGCTTAGCGGATTCGTCGATCAATTGGCCGAAAGCTATTCGCACGGCATGAAACAGCGACTCGTGTTCGCTTCGGCGCTGCTGCACAACCCAGAACTGCTGATCGTCGACGAACCAATGGTCGGTCTCGATCCTCGCAGCATGCGGTTGGTCAAGGATCTGCTAAGAACGCGTGTGCGGAATGGCGGAACCGTCTTCATGTCGACGCACACGCTTGCAGTCGCAGAAGAGATCGCTGATCGGATCGGTGTTATGAGCCAAGGCAAGATTCAGTTTCTTGGCACCGTGGCGGAGTTGCGCGAGCAACTTTCAAGTAATGACTCGCTGGAGCAGTTGTTTTTGACGTTGACGGAAGAAGAACCGGCGAGTTTTGTTTCCTAATTCGAAGGTAGCCGCAGATTTCCAAATGACGAGTGCTGCTCACTTGGAGACCTGCGACCACATAGGTGCAATTGATGGCCACGGCTGAGATTCAACTCGAATCTTCCGCAACGAAACAGCTGCCAACGCCAGGCTCAGAATCACGTGCGTTCTGGTTGCTTCGTGTACGACGCTTGAACACGATGACTGCTCATGCGTTGAGTTCCATGCGAGTGCAGCTCGTGTCAATCCTGTTCGCGAGCGTGGTGATGTGGTTGGGGCTGTACATACTATTTCAGCAGGGCTTTCAATTCATCCATACAGGGCTGATACACGTTGGGATGCGGACACAGTTCGTTCACGCCATCTTTAACGTCTTTTTCCTTGCCCTCACGGTGATGCTGATGTTTTCGTCAGCGATCATCATGTATGGCAACCTGTTCAAGACGGAGGAAGTCAAGTTTCTGCTGACCACTCCCGCACGACCCGAACGGATCGTCATTCACAAGTTTCACGAAGCGGTGTTCTTCAGCTGCTGGGGATTTGTACTGTTGGGCAGCCCCATGCTGATTGCCTACGGTGATACAGCGTTGTCCCCTTGGTACTATTACCTGTTGCTCATTCCTTTCATGCTCGCTTTCGTGCTGATCCCTGCTGCAATTGGCTCGATTGGTTGCTTGGCGGTGGTGCGATTGCTGCCAACCGTCCGCTTGCACGCACTAGTAATTCTAATTGGACTTGTTGTCGCCGCTGGTTTGTTCTTCGGTTGGCACGTACTGGCCTACCAGAATCGTGACCTCATGACGATGAATTGGTTCACGGATGTGTTGATGCGACTGGAATACTCTGAACAGCGATTGCTGCCGAGTTGGTGGTTGAGTACGGGATTGCTCGAAGCCGCTCACCCCAATCGCTCGACAACGGGACGTCCAGCCTGGTTAGAGAGCTTGTACTTTCTCGCCGTACTGGGATCGAATGCGTTGCTTTTGCAAATGATCTTGGCCACGCTGGCGAACCGCCACTTTCGATATGCCTATAGCGAACTGCAAGGCATCACTCGGACAAAGCGAAACAACCGTATCAGCTGGATCGATCGCGGTGTGTCCATCATCTGCCGTCCGTTGCCGGCAACCTTGCAGATGTTCGTCATTAAGGACTTGCGACTCTTTCGACGTGATCCAATGCAGTGGTCTCAGTTCGCGATTTTTACGAGCTTGCTGTTGTTGTACTTCTTCAATGTGCGGCGATTTGATTATGCCGGGACGCTCGAACAATGGGTCACAATCATCAGCTTTTTGAACGTCGCAGTTGTAGGCTTGATCCTGTCGACATTCACCACTCGATTTATCTTTCCGATGATCAGTCTTGAAGGACGCCGGTTCTGGGTGTTGGGAACGGCACCGATCAAACGCGACCTCGTGTTATGGGGCAAATTCTGGTTCGCCTGTGTGGGTGCGATTCCGCCTTGTTCGATTCTCGTCCTGGCGAGTGATGTCAGTCTGAAGATCGTGGCGCGTCTGCCGTTGGTTGCCATGATCCATCAACTGACGTGCTGGATGCTGTGTGTTGGGCTTGCCGCCATGGCGGTCGGTTTCGGAGCTCGCTTGCCTAACCTCCGCGAACCATCGCCGTCCAAGATAGCTGCCGGTTTTGGTGGTACATTGAATCTGGTACTGAGTGCAATGTATATCTTGCTGGTCGTCTTGTTCACGGCGGTGCCGTGCTTCTTCTGGACGGAAACCCGCTGGCTTAGCAGAATCAACTCGGAACAAAGTGTCTTGTTCGGAGGTACGATCGGCCTGGGAACACCCGGAGCAGTGATTCTTGGTGTTGGCTTGATGTTACTTCTCGCCGGCGTCGCGACCATCGTGCCGCTACGAATCGGTATTCGAGCATTTAGGAAGCTGGAATTTTGAGACCATCCAGTTTCTCGGGGCCTCAATGAATTCAGAGAACGTAGTCGCGAGGCTCAGTATGCGATCCATTCGAGGTGCGTCCAGTAGTCAAAGATCCACGAGTGAGACCAGGGGTTCATTGCGGCATAGGTTGCCGAAAAGACGCTCATACCCAGCAACCCCATCGCCACAATCTTCCATCGACGATGTTTGGCCACCGCATCCGTCGCTGGAAGCATTGCAACCAGCCACAATGGAGTCAACCAAAACAGCCAGCGAAACCCACAACTCACACCGCCATAATTCCGGTCCTTTTCCGGTCGCATGATATAGAACGTGATGCAGACGATCGTCAGTGTTAGCACCATCAATGAAAATGCTTGGAGTGAATGGGAACCCTGCTTTAACCAGAGCCCAATGCCAACGCAACTCAGAAGCCAGATCGGCGTTAGCGAAAACACGCCGCTGTGGCCCAGCAACGTGTGAAACGCGTATGCTGCTCGCGAAGATTCTCCTTTATCCACTCCGGTCTTGCTCTCCGGCGTCCAGTAACTCCCTTCGTATTCATACCAAGTGTCCCATTCGCGGACCTCGATGCCGGAGTCGCTAGGCAACAATGCATAGCGGACCGATTGGTCAGAGTCCCACAGTACCCAGCGATTTGGCTTGATCGACGGGCTTATCGTTGCGGTCGAACCGATCTCAATTCCGGTCGTGCTAAGTTCCATTTGAATCTGCTGGACAGCATCGGCGGACGTGATCTCGCCTGTGGGCCGACGAACCGTGGCAACAACTTTGCCATCATGGCGGTGAGCATAAGGAGGACGCAAGCTTTGGTGAGCGATATACGTCGTCGAGAAAAATGCGATCGCGACCACTGCCGCCGCAGGCGCGAAGGCGATTGCCGTTTTCTTCGGTGACGCCCAGAGTAATGCGGCGCACAGCATTGCCAACAACGCCAGCGCTGGCAACTCGTTAGCGACCGCAAAGGCACCGAAGAATCCTGCCACGGCGAACCAACGACCCCGCAAATCACCGTGATGCAGAATTTGGATCGCCGCATACGTAGCCAGCATCACACCGATTGCTCCAGGCAAGTGATTGTTGAGCGTCACCGCAAACGTCGTGAGGAAAGTCCCCCACGTCGCGCAAGTCATCACAAACAGCCGACTCCAGTCGTTCGTGCCAAGTGACTCGACACACCAACCCAGGACGACGAAGTACAACACGAGTGGCAATACGTTACTCAAGACGAGAACGATTCGAGCGATATAAAATGGATTGTCTGCTAACGTGACGCCGGCCAGATTCTTCAGCAACCAATACTGTCCGGCCAGCAACGTCGGCAATAGCGGCGGCTTGCTCGAATAGTAATGCTCGCGTGCGTCCGCGCCTTTGTGCCGCACCATGTCGATCGTATACCAATCCGTCTTGCGTTTGATAACGGAATCGATTTCGTAGGTTCCGTGATCGACCAACGCGCGGATCGTACACCAGCGGCTTCGGTCATTGGCGCTGAGCATGGCGGTCTTGCCACTTCGCGATTCCACAGACATGATCCGGCCGACCATCGTTGCGGCGGAGCTGACGATCAAGAACGTGTATACGATGCGGCGAAGCTTAGCCGTAGAGTCGTCTTGCGGCGGTATCATGGTTGTTCAGTAGTCCGCTCGCAGATCGAGTAGGATTTTGAATCGCGACCGTGGAAAGCAGTAATCAGTTCGGCCAGGAAACCGACCGAGAGAAACTGACTACCGAGCAATAGAGCTCCCGTAGAGTAGTAGAAGATTGCACGCTCGTGTAGGTGTAAATCGTTTGTATCTTGGCCGTCTAAACGCGAAATAATCCACCAAATCGACAGCACGGTCACGCCGCCCCCCCCGAGCGTGAAACCGATCAAACCTACGGTCCCCAGAAGGTGCAGCGGTCGTCGACCGTATCCTGTCAGGAAGCACACGGTGAGCAGATCGAGGAAGCCCTTGACGATTCTGGCGACACCATATTTCGAGTGTCCGAACTGCCGAGCCCGGTGATTGACAACGATTTCTCCGACTCTCCATCCTCGGGCGGCTGCCAACACCGGAACGAATCGATGCAATTCGCCGTAGACGTGAACTTCGTCAAAAACCTCGCGACGGTAACACTTGAATCCGCAATTGTGGTCATGCAACCGCACACCGGTTAAGAATCCAACCAGCCAGTTGAAGACACGAGATGGGCCGACCTTATGCCAGGGGTCGTGGCGGACTTGTTTCCAGCCGCTAACCACGTCCAGTTCGCCGTTGTCCTCTGCCCCGCGAAGTTTATCGAGAAAACGGGGGATCTCATGCGGGTCATCCTGCAGGTCGGCGTCCAGCGTGAAGATAATCTCACCGTGAGCTGCCGCAAAACCAGCATCGAGCGCCGCGGCCTTGCCAAAGTTACGGCGGAAGCGTAGGCCGCGGACTCGGCTGTCTTCCGCGGCAAGCCGCTCGATCTCACTCCAAGAGCCGTCACGAGAACCATCATCGACGAAGATCACTTCGATTTCGTAGCCGTTGTCGCGCGCAACCTCAACCAACTCCGCATGTAAAGCCGCCAAGCTCTCTTTTTCGTTATAGACCGGAATGACCATCGAAAGCATCGCTCTATTCTAGTTGGATGGATCGGTTGTCTACAGGGTGCCAAGGCAACTTCCAACGGGTCCAGCTGACTTCGGAACGGCCTAAAGCAGAGTAGAGTCACCTCGCCCTCTTCCCGCGCGTCGCCCGAACTCGCACCTTGAGGATCGCTTGACAGGCCAGCCCTTTCAGCTTCGAATAGAGCTGTCTCGCAATCGCTCTTCTCTGCGAACAGTCAAGGAACGGAAATGCGATATCTTTCGGTCGCCGCAGCTTTCGCGGTCGGTGTTGCTGTGTATTCGTGTTCATTCAGCGCGCGATCAGCCGACGATGGTCTGGCAGAACGCCTCGAGGCCAGTCGCAAGGTAATTCTGGCGGCGGCCGCCCGTATCGATCAATTGGTCGAAGCCGATAGAAAGAAACACAATGTCGAACCGAGTCTGCCTGCAAACGACCAGATCTTCATGCGCCGAGTCTATCTCGATATCACCGGCACGATTCCGACGGCTCAGGAAGCGTTTAACTTTTTGGAATCGAAAGAAAGCAACAAGCGGGAACTGTTGATCGACTATTTACTCGCATCTGAAGGCTATGCCAGTCACTACTACAACTATTGGGGCGACGTTTTACGAATTAAGTCGGCTGGTGACAATGTCGAGTTGCACAGCTATGTCGCATGGGTGAAGCAATCGCTAAAGGAGAACAAGCCTTACGACAAGTTTGTCTACGAACTGCTAACGGCTACCGGCAAACCCAGCGAAAATGGCGCCGTTGGTTATTACCTCCGCGATCAAGGAATGCCGCTGGACAATTTGTCAAATACGGTGTCCATCTTCCTTGGCACACAAATCGGATGCGCCCAATGCCACGACCATCCTTTTGAGCGTTGGACGCAAAAGGATTTTTACGAAATGGCAGCTTTTACTTACAGTGTCGATACGCGTGCCAGCGGCAAAGCTTATCAAACGCAGCGACGTGCGATCGAAGATGAAATCAAGAAGCGAAATCTCTCTGCGCAACAACGACAACTCATTACGCAAATGGCGAGGTATAACCAGTGGGATCTAGAAGACAATGATAATCGACCGTTAAAGTTCCCGAAGGATTACGACTATGGTAACGCGAAGGCCGATTCGGTCGTAACGCCTAAAACGATCTACGGTGAAAACCCGCAGCTGCAAAGTGGGCAATCGCGCCGTGAAGCATTTGCGGCTTGGGCGACTTCCAAAGACAATCCGCTATTCGCGAAAGTGATCGCCAATCGATTGTGGAAGAACGTCATGGGCGTCGGTCTGATCGAACCGCTCGACGACGTTGAAGGTGCAGAAGCTTCCAACCCGGAGTTGATGGAGTTTCTGACATATGCAATGGTTCGATTAGATTTCAACATGAAGCAGTATCTGCGCATGTTGATGAACACTGACGTCTACCAGCGGCGTGCCGTGTATCGCGAAGTCAGCGAAGAGCCCTTTCATTTTCCGGGGCCCACACTGCGGCGGATGACGGCAGAACAGATCTGGGATTCGCTCGTCACGCTGAGTATGGATGAGCCACTTGCCAATACGTACGACACTAACAGCCCATACCGCTTTCCCTATTTCGACATCGAGAATGCGTCTCCCAGTTCAATTGTAGATCGTGGCGTCGCCCTCTACAGCGAACGCCAGAATCGCGGAAAGAAGTCTGCTAGTATGTCGGCGAGCAAAAAGCCCAGCGGGCCAAATCTGGCACGTGCATCCGAAATGCGCCAACCAGCACCTGCAGGCCACTTCCTTCGAGATTTTGGGGCATCGGATCGCGAATTGATCGAAGGCTCGAACCAAGATCCAACGGTCTCGCAGATCTTGACCCTGATCAACGGCAGCCACCACTACCAAATCGTACGTGAAGGGTCACAGTTGATGGAATTACTTGCAAAGTCCGACAAGGATCAAAAGCTGCGAACAAGAATCATCTATCTGAGTATTCTCGGTCGCGAACCCAGTTCGGTAGAGAGCCGCCTCGCACTAAATGTGTTTGCCCAATTGAAGCAACCTTACCGCGGCAACCGCGAACTGATTTGGATACTTCTTAACACCCCCGAATTCATGTTCATTCAGTGAGTTTCGTATGTTTGAGAAGATGACACACTTTGACGAGATCGACCGAAGGGCCTTTGCCGCCCACATGGCAAAGGCGTGTCTGGGGGTGGGCATGTTGCCGCTGCTGGGCACCGAGACCCAAGCGTTCGGCCAGCAACCAAAGGGCGGCAAGGCCAAGAATGCCATCTATCTTTTCATGTCAGGCGGGATGACTCATCTGGATACTTTCGATCCGAAACCGGGTGCGGAAACGCAAGGCCCGACAAAGGCAATCAACACCAGCGTCAATGGCATTCGATTGAGCGAACACTTCCCAAAGCTCGCCGAACGAATGAACAAGCTGTCGATCGTTCGATCGATGACGACAAACCAAGGTGCTCACGCTCAAGGCCGCTACTTGGCACACACGAGCTATGCGCCTCGTGCCACGATTCGACATGCAGCGATGGGCGCGTGGGTTGCGAAGGTAAAAGGCCAGATCAACACCAACGTCCCCGCGAATGTCGTGATTAACGGCGGATCGGATCATCCTGGCGCCGGCTTCATGGACTTAAAGTATGCCCCTTTGCCAATCGGCAATCCAACAGCAGGTTTGCAGAATTCAAAGTTGCTGGGCGGTGTTACCGAAGACGACTTTAACCGTCGATTGAACCTTGTTGCCAAATTTGGCAATCAATTCCTATCACGCTACCCCTTCAAAGAAGTTGAAGGTTATGGTGCGATGTACGCGGAAGCGATTCGGCTCATGCGGAGCGACGATGTGAAGGCCTTCGACATTACTCAAGAGGAGAGCAAGCTTCGCGATACTTACGGAAGCGGCAATTTCGGGCAGGGTTGTTTGTTAGCTCGACGGCTGCTAGAACGCGACGTCCGCTTCGTCGAAGTGCAGCTAGGTGGTTGGGACACACATGTCGACAATTTCGACACGCTGGCCGAAAAGGGGCCCGAAGTCGATACTGCGGTCGCCGCGTTACTGGACGACTTGGATCGCACTGGTCTGTTGGACGAAACCATCGTCGTGTTGACGTCGGAATTTGGACGTAGCCCAAAGATCAATGAGCGTGTCGGCCGAGACCACCATCCAGCCGCGTACAGTTCGCTGATCGCCGGAGCTGGGATCAAAGCCGGCTATGCCCACGGTGCTTCGGACGAACGAGGGCACTACGTCGACGATGATGAGGTAACGGTCGAGGATTTCAATGCGACGATCGGCCAGGCGCTCGGGATACCGACGGATCACGTTGAGTATTCTTCCTCAAAGCGACCATTCAAAATTGCGAACGACGGTACGCCGGTAAACGCTTTGTATTCGTAAGCCGCGGCGGGCGGGCGGCTTTCGCTTACCTTGAGGTTCGTTCCTGAGTTGGATCACATGTACAGAATCGCAGCCAAGGCAAAGCCGCATCCAAAGGCCGCCGCGATGGCGACGACCGTCATGCAACCCTTTGGGGCAGGCGTTTTGTAAAGTGCGATCGAGTTGGGATCTCGTTCGAGCCTCGCCAGTAACTCTTCGCGAATTTGGTTGTCGAGAATTTCCATTGGACACACTCGCACCGAGCGACTTACTGGAACAAGGCCGCTGCGACGTCGCATGGATTACCTTGCAGCCGTAACTCCACGACACATCTGCCAAGAGCAGGTTCGCGCTAACCGGCCCCGGAATCGCACCCATCGTCGAAGGCCGCTTCCCAGCCGAGCATCGCCTTCTTTCTGGCCGCTCCCCACCGGTAGCGATGAGAGCCGCCGTTGCTTTGAATTACTCGATGACAAGGAATCAAGTACGCAATTCCGTTTTGTCCCACAGCCGCTCCAACCGCGCGGCTGGCGTGATCATTGTTTAGGCGTTTTGCCAGAGAACCGTACGAAATCACCGAGCCCGACGGAATTCGCAATAGAGCTTCCCAAACTCGCACTTGGAAATTAGTGCCTTTAACGATCACACTTAGCGGCTGTTTACTTCCTTCCGATGTGCGACCAAAAACTCGATCGACGAGCGGTGCGGTCAACTTCTGGTCTCGTCCAAGAGTCGCCCGGCTCCAGCACTGCTGAAACTCTGTGACAATGCGTTCGCGGCTTTCGTCAATCACGAATTCTAGCCCGCAGATTCCTCGCTCTGTCACGGCGAAAAACGCTTCGCCAAACGGCGTGTCGTGGAACCCAAAAACGATGTGAAGCTCACTGCCATGGGACTTGTATTCGCCCGGTGTGACGGCGTCGAGTGTTACGAATAGATCGTGCAGCCTTCCCGGGCTTGATAGCCCGGCGTCGAAGGTCGCATCGAGCACGCTGGCCGATTCTCGGAGTCGTCGCTTGGCATCTTCCAGCGTCAGGAACTGCAAAAAGCGTTTTGGGCTGATGCCCGCCCAACGCTGAAAGAGCCGCTGGAAATGTGCTGAACTCAAGCCAACATGCTCCGCAATCCGCCCAAGGCTTGGTTGGTCAGAGCGTTCGTTCTCTAGAAACTTAATTGCTCGTTCGATGCGATCGTAGTCGTGGCAATTCATGACCCGCTCCGGCGTGTGTGTTGTCCGCAGCATACGGACGTTCGTATTACCCTGCCACCCGATTCTTGCGATTGGCGCCCAGACGGTCGTTACAAATGTTTTACACAACGATTGCCGGCATGACGTTATGATTCACCTCGTTAGCCAGCCACGAGTCTTTGGAAGGAGTTCGATGATGAATCATAGCGCGAAAGTGATGGCAGCGTTCCTGACGCTCATGTTGATTATGAAAGGGAGTTTGCTGAGTGCTCAGAATCCGAACACGCGAGCGTGGGCGGCAAACGTAATTATGCCGCAGTGCTATCGTTCGTCGGTCGCGAGCGTTCAGCCGCTGCGTGTGACGAATGTTAGGGCTCGCGTTCGAATCGTCGAGCAAGTAGCAACCACAACGCTCGACATTGAACTGAAAAACTCTGGCAACCAGCGAGAAATGGCAGAGTTTCTGCTTCCCGTTCCCGATGGTGCCGCGATTCGTGGTTTCACCTTTCAGGGATCGGGTGCCGAACCGACCGCCGAATTGCTTACGAAAGATAACGCTAGAGCGACCTTTGAGGCCATTGTAAAACGACTTAAAGACCCAGCCCTACTTGAGTTTGCGGGCTACAACCTCGTGCGCACCAGCGTGTTTCCCGTCGAGCCAAATGGCGAGCAGCAAGTTCGATTGACGTACGAACACTTGCTCAACGTTGACGGAGATCGCATCGACTACGAACTTCCCCGTAGCCAATCCGTCGCATTGGACACACCTTGGGACGTCGAAGTCGAAATACGCTCGAGCCTGCGAATCAACACCGTCTATTCACCAAGCCACCAGTTAGAGATCGTTGCTCAAGGCAAGAAGCATCAAATCGTTCGTATCGCGGAGCACTCCCGGCTCGATCCAGGCGTATTTGCTTTGAGTTACTTGCTCCAACGCGGTGCGGTGACGGCGTCACTGTTCGCGTACCCCGATGCCGATCAAGCCGGAGGATACTTTTTGCTTCTGGCGGGAACTTCCGTGGACGATTCGTCGCCTCAACAGCGCTCCATAGATCGAGAGCTCACATTGGTGATCGATCACTCCGGCAGCATGCGAGGTGAGAAGATCGAGCAAGCCAAGAATGCGGCAGTGTCGGTGTTAGAAGGGTTGAACGACGGCGAATCATTCAACGTAATCGTCTACAACGATAGCGTCGAATCGTTTGCCACCGCAGCCGTCCAGAAGGACAAAGAGACGCTTGCCGCTGCAAAGCAATTTGTGTCTGGAATTCGGGCGAACGGGGGAACAAACTTGCACGCTGCTCTAGTCGAGTCACTACGTCCCAGGCCACTGCGTAACTCACTACCTATTGTTTTGTTCCTAACAGACGGATTGCCCACCGTGGGAGTCAAGTCAGAGCACGCGATTCGAAACGCGGCGAGTGAAGCCAACGTCTACTCGCGGCGTGTATTTACGTTCGGTGTTGGCTATGATGTGAACACACCCTTGCTCGACAAGATCTCGCTCAACACCCGAGCATTCGCGACATTCGTGCTGCCCAACGAAGATATTGAGATGAAGGTTAGTCGAGTGTTCCGCGGACTCGACGGCCCCGTTCTATCGTCGCCAGTTCTTCAGTCGCTCGGAGCCGACGGAGAACCGGACGCTGGACGCATCAGCGAACTGCTACCCCATCAATTGCCCGATCTGTATAGCGGCGACCAACTGGTCCTGCTCGGAAGATACACGGGTACCGCACCCCTACATTTCACGCTGAGCGGCGCTCACGCAGATGGTAGGAAACAGTTCCAGTTTGATTTTAACACGACCAACGGTGGCGCCAAAAATGCGTTCGTCGGAAGGTTATGGGCCACACGCAAGATCGCGGCACTTACCGACGCGATTCGCGACATGGGGGCCGTAGCGGATAGCGCAAAAAAAGAAGACCCAAAGTTGAAGGAACTGACCGACGAGATCATTCGCCTGTCAACCGAGTTCGGTGTGTTGACAGAATACACCTCGTTCCTCGCAACGGAAGGAACAGACTTGGCGGCCAAGGAGGAATTGCTGGAGCAAACAGTTTCGAATTACCAACTCCGTGCGATCGGCACACGCACCGGCATCGCGTCCGTGAATCAAGACATCAACAACACGGCACTTCGAGCTATGGCCTGCGCCAATCCGCGAAATTGTTATCTCGATGCAAATCTTAACCGCGTCGCCGTTACGAATGTTCAGCAAGCAACCAGTAACGCGTTCTATCGACGAGGCGGACGATGGGTTGATAGTCGACTTGCCGATCACAAAGAGGATGACCCTGCGACTGCCCGCGTGATTGAGTTCGGGAGTACCGAGTTCGTTGAGCTTGCCTGGAAGCTCGCTCAACAGGGACTTCAGACGAACATATCGCTCGATGGCGACATATTACTTGAAGTGGACGGCGAACCGGTTCTTATCAAGCACAATGGCGGTAATCAACTATCACCGCCTCCGGCTGATCAATAGACAAATACCGCCACGAAATAGAAACGACATATCGCACTGTGACGAGACTTTACTCCGACGGAGCGCCCTGTTCCGGTGTTTGAGGTACGAAGTCAAAGCGATAATCGGCTCCCAACAGCGCGCGCGTCATGTGAACGATCTCCTGGCAGTGACCACGAAAGTGCGAGACGCTGCTGAGAATCGCATCAAAACCCGACACGTCGAACCCTTGGACCTTGCGCACGCGGAGTAGATCCGCCGGTGACTGATCGAGGATCTGACGCTCGGCTTCGGACAGTGTCTTTGACAGGCGCGCGACGAGCGTTTCGCGTGCAATCGGTCCACGTTCCGCAAACTCGCTTGGGCGATTACGCGTGTCAGCGGTACCACTCAGGCCAGCCACAATCCATTGCCGCAGATTGCCATCGAGATGGAGAAGTAGATTGGCAATGCTGTTCATCTCGGACGCCGATCGGTCCCACAGTTGCTCGTCGCTCAGTTGTTCGAGGCAATGAACAATCTTCCGCCACGCGCTCTGTAATTCGGCAACCACCGAGTCAGCGAAACCAAGAACCAGCGACTTCGAGTCGACGTTTGTCATTTACTTCCCTGGAGAACGCTACGCAAGCACCGGCAATGCGTTCCTGTTAAAGTCTTTGTTCGCGTCAATTGCGAATTGCTCGCGTTGTTGATCTGCGAGTTCGTAGAAGACATTGCGTTGCCGCGGTATGTACCCGAGTTCGGAGATGGCATCCCGAATCTCTTCTAAGGTTAAAAAGTGGACGGTTCCGGCTTCTGCAACAACATTTTCTTCGATCATAAGACTCCCCATGTCATTCGCACCAAATAACAACGCGAGTTGACCGATCTTCAAACCTTGTGTGACCCAACTCGATTGAATGTTAGCAAAATTGTCGAGATAAAGTCGCGAGACGGCTTGTGTTTTCAAGTACTCAAACGGACCGACTTTGCCGACGGCTGCCATGTCCGTGTTATCCGGCTGGAACGTCCAACAAATGTATGCCGTGTAGCCACCCGTTTCGTCTTGTGCCTCACGCAATCTGTCGAGGTGTTCGATGCGTTCTTCGAGCGTCTCGACGTGCCCGAACATCATCGTGGCTGAACTCCGGCCACCTAGCTCGTGCCAGGTTCGCATGACGTTAAGCCAATCGTCGGTGTTGACCTTGCCGCGAGTGATCGCGTTGCGAACACGATCAACCAGAATCTCTGCGCCTCCGCCGGGAATACTGCCTAATCCCGCCGCCTTTAACCGTTCCAGGACGGTTCGAATTGGCAGATTGTTGACCTTAGTAAAGTGATGTAGTTCGGGTGGGCTGAATCCGTGGATATTGACTTGCGGAAAGCGGGTCTTGATGTCATGCAACAACTCTTCGTACCAGTCCAACTTGAACTTAGGATGCAGACCGCCCTGCATGAGAATCTGTTCACCGCCGAGCGCAACTGTCTCCTCAACCTTTTTGAGCAACTCTCCACGAGGCAGCACGTATCCGCCGTCTTCGTTAGGGCCGCGATAAAAAGCACAGAAGTCGCATACGGCCGTGCATACATTCGTGTAGTTGATGTTGCGGTCGATGTTATAGGTGCGATACGGCTCGGGATGCAATCGACGTGCCACCGCATCAGCGGCACGACCAATCGCTGTCAGATCGTGGCTCTTGAGTAACGCGAGTCCCTCCTCGCGCGTAAGACGCTCACCACCAACTGCTTTCTCTAGAATATTTGCGACCATAGTAATTTTGTTTCTAGCGAAACTGGATTGACTCATTTAACGGCAAGACGCATCCGCAGAGGCCACTCTCAGCGCGACCACATGGCGGCGAAAGAGCTCAAGACCACTCCGTTCGCGCGGACCGAAATAGAAATGGAGGTTGTCACGAAGGTACGAAAGGCAAGCTGCGGGCGAAAGCCCGGCGACAGCGGCCTCTTGAGCTGCGATCGTACTCAGGTTGCCAAGGCCTTCGTCGCGAGCTTCTTCTAACGCACCTCGAAGCCGTGCGGTATTGACGCCTGGACGAGCAACCCACATTGCAAACACGAAAGGCAGTTCCGCCCATTTGCACCACTGGTCACCCAGGTCCCATTCCTCGATGAAGGAACCTTCGGGAGCATGAATCGCTCGATCACCGATCAACAACACCGCATCAGCCTCGGTCTCGTTCACCCCGGCCCCGATGGGAAGCGATTCAAGACGGGGCGTGACGCCGAATCGTTGTTGCAACAGAATTCGGACCAGTGCGACACTAGTTCGCGAGCCCTCGTCCAACGCCAAAGTCTGGATTCGGTCGAACGGAACTCGTGTCAACAACTTGACGCTTAACACAGGTCCCCGACATCCGATACAAGCGTTGGAGACAATGTCATAGCTCGGCTCCTGGAAGTACTCGACGGAAGGGATGAGGGCAACATCCAATTCGCCTCGCGCCAATTGGTCGGCCAACCGGCTGGGCAGATCGTACGAGATATCGGCGTACGGGGCGATCTCGTCCAAGCGATACACCAGTGGTTTGGTGTTCAGATATGAAACGGCACCGACTTTGATTTTGGCGTGCATAATCCCAGCTGCTTTCCAAACCGCGGATTATAGGTTGTTAAGTTATCAGCCGCCAAGGGCTTGCTAGAGTTTCAACCGGCTTGCTGCCTGAGTATTAACGGCTTTCACCGTCATCGCACGCGATAATTGCGTCGCCGAACTCGCTCCAAGCTGGCGGTAGGGGTGCGGTGACGGAGACGTCCTCTTTCGTCATCGGATGGCGGAAAGTAAGGTCGCGGGCGTGCAACGCGATCATCAGATCGCGCGGATCATCGGACGATGGTCCGAACGACGTTGTGGCCCCATATAACGCGTCGCCCACCACCGGATGACCATGCGAACTGGCTTGCACCCGGATCTGGTGATAGCGTCCGGTTTCCAGCGTGATCTCCAACCACGTCTTGCCCTCGAACCTCAATCGCACTTGATAGCTAAGCACGGCTCGGCGAGCGTCCTTTTGATCGTCCGCGACAACCTCGCTTCGCGCTTCGTTCGGCACCTTGCGCACACGGTCGATCCACCTGCCTTGGTCGGTCGCTAGTTCGCCTTCCACGACTGCCCAATATGTCTTCTGAACTATGCGACCTTCAAACTGTTCACTCAAGCGGCGAGCGGCTCGAACATGCTTTGCGACAACTAACGCCCCGGACACAGGCCGGTCCAGTCGATGGGGAACGCCGAGATACGCCCTTCCCGGCTTGTTCTCTCGCTGAATGAGAAACTGCTTGATGCGAAATTCTAAACTGTCAATACCTGGCGGGGCTTGGGTCAGAATGCCTGCCGGCTTACTCACAACCAAACAGGGGCCTTGTTCGTAGAGAATTGCAAATCCATTTGGCTGCATGACAACTTCCGCGTTTGATTGTAGATGCTATGCCGGCAGCATCGGGAGAATTCGTTAATACAACTAAATCCATCGCCGGGTTGAGATCATAGTACCACGCCTTCACGAAGCACACCCTGCCGCGCTAAAGAGCTCGAAAGTCTTCGAACACATGTGGTGAATGTTGCAGCGGTATGCTGATGATACATGCGAGTTCGCCTTGCGTGATCGGAGTAACTACCCGCTGTTATCAATCATCCTTCGTTCGGAAGTCTACACACTTGTCGCGACTTGATAAAGCTTGTCGCGCCCATCGAGCCTCACTCCGAAACTCTCGTTTCCTCGCGAGGTGTTGTCGTCATGAGCGTGCAACGAATCAACCAAACGGCGTCGGTTGTGCCCGACGCTGGGAGTCCTCGTACAGTCACGAAGTCTGAAGTTCAGGCCGACGCGGAGGTAGGTCTGGATTGGTGAGCTACTCGATCGAGAAAACCAAGCCGATCGCATCGACGACAGCGGCGCCACGACCGTGTACGCCGATCGCCGGACGGCCCTCGCCGGAGATCGTTCGGGTGTTGGCCTCGTTCGGATGTCCTATCCACTCGCTGCCGTAGGAATCAGTCGGGTCTAACGAACCGTCCGCTTTGATACGCATGAATGCGAACCGAACAGCGTTGACTAAATCGTCAGCGTCCACTTGAATCGCGCCGATCGCGTAACCGTCCTTTGCTGAAACAATTTGGCGATCGCGTGAGGCGTCGATGCGATCAAAGAGCGGCGATACTTGGCCGACGCGTTCCTTTCCCGCCCAAGCTCCTAAGGTGTATTGAACGGCCACAACTGGACGACCGTTGGGACTTACTACTCGAAACGGGATACCACCTTTTCCGCCCAGCAATTCTGAGTCTGATCCGGCATGGTTCGCTGGCGAGGTAACTCCTGACTGCATGGCTGGCGACGGTCCCGATGGTATGATCTGGTTAGGCAAGCCAATCTCTGGCCGGAATCCAAAGTCATTGGGAATGGGACTGCCGGGGCGAGCAGATAGATCGGGAGGAAGCTCGGTTGATTGGGACGGCCTTGATGCCGGGGGCTTCGTATCGCCTTCCGGCAGATCTGGACGCCGAATGGGCTCCATAACGGCATCGAGTTGCGGCAACTCCGGACGCACGACCTCGCGTTGGCGGTCATCGCGCGAGTTTGCCGCACTCAAGGCAAGTCCAATTGTTACGAGAACACATCCCAATACCGGCAGAGCGATGCCAACGGACATCGGAAAGCTTCGAGTGTATGCTCCAGGAAGGTGTTGCAGCGATGAGACTTCAATTTGCCTTGTCAAGAAGAAGTCGGCAATCGTCTTGAGATCGACATGTTCGGGGATACCGATCATGAACTGATCGTCGCGAGAAGTAATCAGCATCACTGAAAACGACTTGCCGATCCTTTGAGCCGAGATGAGCTCGACCTTGTCGATCGCCTCATAGTCCCAGGTCGCGTAGTTGACCACGCCGCCGGTAATATCGGTCGACCTGGATTGGAATTGCAGTTTCTCGTTGTACAGCCAACAGCTTCCAGATACGTGCTTGCGGCGATTCAAAATGGCCAAGTAGGCGAAGCCCGCACCAATCATCGCCAAGCCGAGCGAGATGCCGGTCCCAGCCGGCTGCTGACTAAATGAGAACAAGATCAGCAGCAAACCCGATCCGGCGAGCCAGACGCCGATAACCATGAGCAACCGCAGCCACAGGTCATTCCGCAACCGGACGCGGAACATCATCGGTTCGCGCCAATGCATCACCGCTGACGTGAGCCTGATCTCTTTGGTGAGGAAATCGAGAAATCCCATGGTGTACTACGCAGCAGTTCTAGACTGTTCGACATTTGCCGGGAATGCTAGAGACAACCGTTCTACACAAAGGATTTGACCATGCCAACGACTCGCCGGGCGTCTCCAGCGGCAACGTGGTATGCTCTCTGCTGATGGAACTAAAACGAGACACCGCCAAATTGGGGCGGCGCGCGCAGCAGACACAGCACCAGTGATTTCTAATTGCGGGAGACAATCCGGTACGCCTACTGCGCTTCAGCGATCTCCATCGCGACACAGTGGCGGCAAGGATTCTCGTCGTGATGTCACGCGAAGGGGAGGTGGCCATTGGTGCTGGCGAATTCGCGACGATGCGAAAAGGAATCCGGGAGATTATTGATGCTTTGGCGGAAATTGAGCGTCCAACCATCCTGGTGCGCGGCAACAGTGAATCCTACGAGGAACTGGCTACTGCTTGCGAGCAATGGCCGGCCGCAACGGTATTGCACGGCTCCGGCATGAGAGTCGATGAAATCGGCTTCTGGGGCGTGGGCGGAGCGATTCCGATCGCTCCCTTTGGCTCTTGGAGATATGATTTCTCCGAGGGCGACGGACGGCGGCTCCTAACTGACTGTCCTCCTGTAGCGATACTCGACTCGCACTCGCCGCCAACCAACGCCAGAAGCCACGCGCGGATCATCCGTGGCGAGGCCGCGAGAGGGTAGTTCCTGAAGCTTTTCCGGGACCCCCGGATTAAGTTCGCGGCGGTGGGATGGGTCTGCTGCGCCGCGGTTCGCTTGCGTTCACCTCTGCTCCGCAGACCAATCCCACCACCCTTTTACTACCTCATAACGACGGGACATTTCTATTGGCGCGAAACAGGGGACATTTCTAATGGTTTACAACAAACTGCGATTGAACAGGTTCTTCCGCGGGGTTGGCCCCTATGCTACACTGCCCAATAAGTGCACGATACAGCGTTCAAGTCGTGCAAATCCAGACAATTCGTGCATACACTTGGATGCGAAAGACACTGTAAAAACCTATACGGGGCCGTAGCTCAGTTGGGAGAGCGCTGCGTTCGCAATGCAGAGGTCGAGGGTTCGACTCCCTTCGGCTCCACTGGAATATAAGTCATTTAAATAAAAGGGCTTGCGTCTTTTTCGGATGCAAGCCCTTTTGCTTTCGGTGATACCTTTGGTGATACCTTTTTGTCGTCCAGAGGTACAACATCAACGGGTCTTGAGGCCAGACCTCGGGTGTCCGGCGAGGCTCAATGGGTCGTAAATGAGTCGGATTCATGAAAGGCGTCAATCCCGCAACCGAAGTCGTCTGCGAAAGCTCCTCGTGGCAGTCTGAGAGGCAAGTTGCCAGGGCCGTACTTCTCGTCCACTTTCTCAAGGAGCTTTGGATAAGCACCGTTGAGCGTTTGGAGGGTTGAATCATCAGAACCCAGCCAGCCTGCCATTTCATCACTTATCCTTCTCGCCATGCTTGGCATGAACACCTGCAAGCAATAAGCCCAATGGCGGTGCGGGAGATTCGGAAGTTGGAAGTGACAGGCTAACTTTTTACATCAAGTCCACCATTCAACGTTGACGTAGAAGCGATTCTCCGAACTTTCCAATTTCGTCGTCCTTACGACAATGAACATCTTTCTGCCGCCTGACCTGCGAGGGCCGTACACCATCATCCGCTGCCCGGAGACAATCGTGCAAATCCTGAATGGCATCTTGCGTTTCTTGTAGTCCTCCTTGGAATGATACAGCTCGACCTGCAATTCGCTGCCGTCGTCGCGGCTATCAAACTCTTCACGTTTCTCGCCTAAGCCGAGTGCCTTCGACACATACAATTTGCGAATTAGCTTGCCACACGCGTCATTAGTCCACGTCTGATTGACACGAGTGTGCGTGATCTTGCAGGTGACAGGGCTTCCCAGATTGCTGCTGGTCTTGGCTTTTATCTCTTCTAGATCACGCCTTAACGAGAGAAAGAGATCCACTTCCAACGATTCTTCAATGAAACTTGCACGCGACTCCGCGTAGAACAAGTCGTGGTCCACCTCATCGGGATCATGATCCTCTTGCTCCGCGTGTTCCCAAGGCTGACGTGAAATCTCCTGATTACGCACTGCATCCACTTTAAAGCGGCTAGTGTCCAACGCCATCTGCAGCGGCGACTGCATTCCCGGCTCCCTGGGAATCTCAACTGATTCCACATTCGTCACGCCGAGCCACTGATAGAACTCTAGCTTCTCGCTCTCCACCAGCTCTCGGCGGTGGACTGTGCAGGTATCTGAGTAACCTTTGAAGAACGATCTTGGTTCACCGCAGACATCCACCGGCTTCTTGCATCTCGTCCCCCGTTTGGTAGCTGCAGCACATTGATACTTCTCGGGCAAGTTAGCTTTCCCCTTTCGTAGGCTCGCCCCAGCGTATTCTCGCCAGTCGCGAAATCGCTTAACCGATATCCCAAAGTATTCGGCCCAAAACATTGAGAGTTTGGGATCAACGAGATGAGGTCCCAGTTGGTCGTCCTGCCACTCCTCCCCCACCGCGTAGCTGCGGTCGTTGCCGACCTGCTTGAGCAGGGATTTAACTTCCCGTAATCCCATTGCGTGCTTATCCGGTCAGTTCTAAAGCGAGTTTCTCGATTCGATGACGTCGTCAGCTTGCTCGGCTATTATACAGCGATGCCCCAGTCGATTCCCAAAGGACTGAACCGCGAGCACGTCCTCGTCGCCATTGCCGATCTGGACGCGGGGATCGAACATCCGTTCGGAAAGCCCACCGGCTACGAACTGGTACATAACGACAAACGTTACCCTCCCAAAGCCGTCGTCGGCATCGCGTTCCGCCACTTCACGGGCCAGATCCTGCCACCCAGCGACTTCAGTGGCGGGGAAGCCCCAGGCCAGGCGAATTACCTGCTACGCCGTCTGGGCTTTCGAGTCGTCGAGAAAGCGACGCAGAAGTCGGCCGACCAGGGGCAATACGGCCACGCGTGGTCCGACGCGGAAGTCGCACTGATCGTCGCAGACTACTTCGACATGCTTCAGAAAGAATTGCGTGGCGAGTCGTTCAGCAAGGCGGAGCACAACCGCCGCCTACGGGAACTACTAACCGGCAGGACGAAGGGATCGGTCGAATTCAAGCATCAGAACATCAGTGCCGTCATGCTGGAACTGGGGCTTCCCTACATCGCTGGTTACAAGCCTGCCCAGAACTATCAGGCATCGCTGCTCGACGCCGTGAAGGACTACCTGCAGAACGACGTACTGGTGTTGGATCGGCTGGCCGAAAGCAAGGCGGAGACTTCGTATCAGTTGCCCAGACTTGGAAGTATTGACCGACTGTTCGAGGCCCCACCGGAGAAAACGATCATCCCTCGGCCAACCTTGGAGCCGTGGAGGCTTCCGACCGGTTACAAAATCGACTTCGCCGCCAGAGAGGCGTCCAATCGTCGACTTGGCCTGCTCGGTGAAGAGTTCGCCGTTGAGTTGGAAAAGCGTCGGCTCCTGAATTGCGGACGGGATGATCTGGCCCAGCGAGTGGAGTGGTTATCTCAAAGCCGGGGTGACGGCATGGGGTTTGACGTGCTGTCGTTCGATGAGGAAGACGAGTCCGATCTTTGGATCGAGGTCAAGACAACTAACCTGGGCAAGTACTTTCCTTTCTATGTCTCGTCGAATGAAGTGAAGTGCTCGGAGGCCGAGCCGGAGCGGTATCACCTGTACCGACTGTTCGGCTTCAAGACGCAGCCGAAGCTGTACGTTTTGCACGGGGCGTTACCAGAACGGTGCCAATTGGAAGCAGTGCAATACCGGGCGACGTTCTGAGCCTACTCGTGCCGTGCATGGCACCTACCGCTCGCTGCCCGCAGTGAACCGCCGCTCTTGCGTTGCTGCTCTGCCCCTGTCAGCTGCACTTGACACTTCTGGTTCGTAATAACATAACCGTTTACGTAAATAGCCCCCGCAGGTCGTAACTGCGAGGGCCGATTGTGACCTAAAGCAAGGAAAGGAGGTCACCAGTGAGTACAACGCTATCGCACAAGAACTCACCGGTCAAGAACAGTTCGACAGACAGGAATCCACGGCCGACGTGCCCGCAGCCGAAGTTTTCGGCGACAGTTAAACTGATAGCCGATGAGTCTCAGTCAAGCAGGAATCCGAGACCATCTCGGCCATGTGCCACTTTCCAAGAAGTGCATGGTCTAGGGAGTGCCCGGAAGGGCAACGGAAGATGCCGCGACCGTTCATCGACCGGCCGGCAAGAAAGAACGTCGGATGCCACTGCCAGTCCAGAACGAAGGCCGCACTCTCCCGGAATTGCGAAGTTACAGGGATGGCTGGGTGTTCGCAGCGGTGTTTCGCCGAAGCTGCGTAGAATCTGCACAAGCGGTGACGAAGCTTTGATTTTGAACCAACTGGTCTGCTATTGGTTTGCCAGGGCCTACGAGAATCGCATCCGTGCAAGAATCATCAAGGCTCATCACCGTTGGGTTGCCAAGAGCTGTAAGGAATGGTCCGACGAACTTGGCATGACACCCAAGCAGGCACGTCGCTGCATCGAGGCTCTGGTCAACAAGGGCTTCATCGAGGTCCGCACCTGGCGGTTCGAGGGCAAGAACACAAGTCACATTC
Source organism: Planctomycetaceae bacterium (assembly GCA_020638995.1). Lineage (GTDB taxonomy): Bacteria > Planctomycetota > Planctomycetia > Pirellulales > Pirellulaceae. The sequence continues at coordinate 952,960 of JACKHM010000003.1, read as the reverse complement.
GGCCGCTAACTTCTCAAATCGTCAGAGCCACCGACTGCCCTGAAGATCAAAGGCCGTATCGTCGTTCCGACCGAGGTCCCAGGCTAACCCTGGCGGAGAGGAGGCAGCGTGAGGAGGATCGGGAGACTGCTCGAAACACTCGGGTAACGGAAGCGATTGGGAGGCAGATCCGCAGAGACCGCCTCTCAGGCTCGTAGAAAGCGGATTATCTGCCGAATTCCCGGTTTGCCCATTTGGGCAAGGTTCGTGCCCAGATGGGCAAACTAATAACAATAAGACTACCAATAGAACCTATAAGCCCTCACTACGTTCAGTCTAGTACTTCGTACTATCCTTCACTTCGTGAGGTCGTCTTCAAGTCTCTTTCAGAGACTTTTCGTGGGGTGGTACCTCCGCAAGCTCCAGCCCCACCCCACATCCTTTTTCTTTCTCTTTCAGAAGAATGATCGTGTTCTCAGCTTCTGGGGAGAGTCGACGAGCAGTGGCAGCTCGACTGGTCACCAATACCATAACACGGGGCAGCCATACGGTAGCGACTGGTGACACTGGTGCTACGGGGCACGCCGGGGCCTCTGGCTTGCGTCGTGTCACGCGATTGGCGTCTCTGGTGACACGTCAGTCACCCCCGAGAAATCGTTCGCCAGACGAGCTGCTAGAGGGAGCGATATACATTTAGGTAAACGTTTATGTTATGGGCTGATCACAGGACGAGGTTTCGCCGCTGGGGGCCAAATCAAGCCGGTTTACGAACCACAAGTCGTCAGTTCAGGTATCTGGGAGCAAAACAGGCCACAATCATCGCTTGAGGCAGGTTTCACGGCTCTCCAGGGCAGGACACGCGTCTGGGGGCGTCTGCACGGGTAATCTACTCGACACCAGTACGTCGGGTAGACTTTGCGGCTGGGCACTTGATGCGATTACGCGGCCCGAGGGCAGAATTCTGCTCTCCACGCCCGGATTTTGGCTCCCAGGCTGCCTGTGCAACTGGAATCCAGGCTGTGCAACACACGGCACGCCCGTTAACGTAAACGTTTCGACAACTGACACTCTATTCTGCCTTCTGGACACCGCCCACGGATGAATCATGGCCAAAACTCGCCCCAAACAGCCCGAGGCCGCCTTCAAACGCACGCAGGAGGCGATCGACAAGCTCAAGACCCACTACGAGCTGGGACAAAGGGCAGTCAAACTGAGCAAGTCCACCGCAGGAACCTATGCTCGCGGCGTCATCACCCAGCTGGTTGAAGAAACCGGCGAGAACCAGGCCACCATCAACAAATGCCGACAGTTCGCTGAAATGTATACCCCCGCCGAGTTTAAGGAACTGTGCCAGCTCAGGCGACCTGACGGCAAGCCAATCGGCTGGGGGCATGTCACTAAGTTGCTCACGGTTCCCGTGGCAGATAAATCGCTGCGGAAGAAGCTGCAGGTACAGGCGGCGAAAGAGGGCTGGACGGCAAGACGCTTGAACGACGAGATCCAGGGCAAGTACGAGTCCAAACTGAGCGGCATGGGACGGAAGTGGAAGCTGCCGACGTCGAAGCAACAAGCGTTAAGCCAGATCTCGCAGCGAAGCCAACAATGGCTGCGGTGGTACGAGGGACTGGAAAACGCCAAGGGCGTCTCGGTCGCTGATCTGCCCGATGACGTTCGGACGCGGCTGAAGGCGGTGATGCGGGGGATTCGGAGGTTGGAGGAGGCGACGAGTTAATTCTCACTTCATCGATGTGTCTTCAGTAGACGTCGAGCGAATGGTACAAAGGGGCGGCTGATCTGCTCGCTGATTAAATCGAACTCAGTTCTCCAGACTTGAACATACGCATGGGAATTTCTTGGATTCGGATGCGACCGAAGGCATCCGCAGAACTAGAAAGGCTCTTAGCCCTCGTCGAAATGCAGGCAAAGTCGTTTCAAGCGATGCCCTACTTCTGGTGCACCGATCCCATAGGAACCCCCGAGGCGTTTCACCAGGAAACACGAGGACTACATGAGCAGGACTATCTCGGCACGTCACGCCAGCTGAGAGAGTGCCTTGAGTTTCCAGAGTGCGACGACGATGCGGGTGAGTGCACAGATTTTCCGGACTTGGCGTTTGCATTCCGCGTTGGGGCCATCAGCGGCAATCCGGTATTCCCTCCGATCATTCGCATGAACGCACTGCGAACATTCGTCCCCGATGCACTGCCTGAACAGGTGAATGCGTGGAAGCAATGGTGCGAACAAGTGGCCGGTGGCTTGCATGTCGACTACCTGCGGCGACTCTGGGCGTATGAAACCTCAATGTCGTTGAATCATTTCGGCACCGAGCTAAGGCGTGTTGCAAGCTTGTCGCGGCAGGAAACGGCGAATTGGGCCTCACGCCCCGAGTTGACGGCAGTTCGGGACGACATCCTAGAAGGTCCGGTCTGGGAGGTGTTGCCCGCCCCGGTCTTCATTCCAAATGCTGAATCGACCGTACAACCGATGGTCGGGAGCGACGAAATGTTCGACTCGATCTGGCAAGCCGTGCGGGACCTTGTCCAACTGACTCGCGAGTGGGACCGCCAAGTGAAAGGGCGATGGAAACTTCGATATTACGAAGACTACTACGAAACATTTGAGCAATTCCTTGCTCACGCGAAGACAGATTGGATCAGCGAGTTCTTTGCCTGGGCTGATCGATGCTGCTCGGAACAAATGGGGCTGTTTCTGGACTATTGATTCTGTCGGCTGAAGCCTGTTCAGTCCAGTGAGACCTTCTCCGAACGATCTGCTGTTGCCAACAACCTCCTGATGTTTTCCAATGACTTCCGACGCCATTCGGCAAGCTGTTCCAGCGATAATCTCGGGAGGGAGTGCCATGCGTATTAACGGTGGACCTTACGACGAGCGTGACCTACCGCTCCAGCCGCCACTTGCCAGGCTGATGCGACTGCCGCACGAGCAAGAGTTGGACGCATTTCTGGGCGTGATTGAGGACGACCCTGCTGCAACCGGGTTGCACGCTTGGCCCTATGTCTACGAACTCGACGACAGCGTCGAACCGGCTGTTTATCGTTGCAAACCTCGTTGAGAAATTGAGGGTTCGACCGTAGAGACTCGCCATGAGATACGACGAACGACAGCAGCCCAGTTCATCTGGAGCCTTGGTCGCCGTCATAGGCGTCGGCTTGGTTCTCGCCATTCTAGCCATCATCGCCGCTGCGGGCGTTGGCCTGTTTTGGGTCCGATCGAAGACGCAACAAGCTATCGTGATGGAGCAGCGTGCACTTGCTGAGGCTCATCGGGCGGAGGCCGAAGCACAGCGAACAGTGGCACTATCCCGATTGGAAGAGTCTCGCCGTGCTGCTATTCCAGGATCGCGACTCAACTTTCTGGTGGGAATTGATCGCGAAGGAAACATGAACGTCGCTGGCAAAGTGATTGGTCTCGACGAGTTGAAAAAGCGGCTCGCTGAATTCAAAGACAAATCACACAACACCTTCCTTCTGCGTATCGACGCCGATCAAGAGTGCCCCGCCAAACATATCATCGCCGTAATAAAAGTCTGCGACAAAGTGGGCGACATCGATTATCGGATCATGTCGTCAAAGGATGCCGATATGCCAGCCGATGGAATCAACGCTGGAGACTAGCATTGTCTTCTCGCCACAGCGACTGCGACGGTAACGCAGCTCGACGCACAAGCCGACAAGCAGCGGCTCGAACTCCAGTCATCGTCGCGACGCAATAAATGGCCTACAATCTCAACGTGGCGGTGAAGCGAGTGAACCATGTTGGTTTCGGTGGTACCGCAAAGATACCTTTTTAGGAAGTTCGATTTAATGGCTGAAGGTAAAATCAAGAGACTGATGGACAGAGGCTTTGGATTCATCGAGACCGGAACGGACAAAGATTTGTTCTTCCACAATTCCGCCCTCGAAGGAGTGAGCTTTGAAGAACTCCAAGAGGGACAACTGGTGTCATACACCGAGGGACAAGGGCGTCAAGGACCGTGTGCCGAAAACGTGAAGCTGGTCTGAATCAGATAGTTTCAATCACGCAGTATAGAAGCCGACGATCTCGTCGGCTTCTTTGCGTCGCGAGCTGCTTTACCTTTGCCATCAGTGCAACTTTAGCGTTTTCAAATCCGAACCAGAGTTCGTATTTGAGTTGCACGAAAACACGCCATGATCTTCGGTATGCTGGCCAATCTAGCCGCTGTATGCCATCCAACACTTGTAATCTTCAAGCAGCTGGCGGTTGGGATCGTTCCGCTTGACATCAATGTCCCTGATCGGAAACTCGATCCGCTTGTCTTGGTAAAGCCCCACACCGATCAAACCGTAGGACTCTTCAGCCTCATAGTCATCAAAATCGTACAGGCTGCGTACCGTCACTGAGCAGGGCTTGCCTCTGAAACGACCGTCGTCTGGTACGTAGCGAGCTTGAAACGGCAACGCCAGCTGATCGACTAGATACTGGTAGTAGACAGAGAGGGTCTCGCAGTCCACATCCGGCAATGGATCGTCCGAGGTTAAGTTGAAGGTTGCTCTGATTCGGTCTTCCTGTTCGTCCATCGCAAGCGGACGAGTGACGATCTCTGTCGGCTGCTCCATCGGCCCAGCCTCGCCCTTATCCAACTCAAGTTCGTCCTCTTTTAACCAAACCCTATCCCACTCGTAACCGTCTCGTTCACTTCGCTTTCGATACAGCGACGGCATTTCATCGAGAGTCCGCCGGTTCCATTTAATCTCGTAAGCGATGGGAGTCTGGTCGGCGAAGACTTCCGAGATCGTGCCTGCCCAATTTCCCATTGGAATGTCTGGCAGATCGGGTAGCGTGACGCCTGTTATCACTCGAACTTCGGTTCCGACCGCAAATTTCGCGGACGCAATAAGTCTCGACTTCGACATGGTGATCCTCCTTGATGGAATGCCCTTCTGAAGAAAATCATCATGGTCGATTGGGACTCGCTTTGGCAAGTTCTATTGGCTGGTCTGCGGAGACTAAATAAGTGTTGCCGGTGAGAGCGACACGGCACACTCTGCAAATTTTACGTCGTACGTCATTAGCGTCGCAGCAGCAAGCGTTAGTGTCCGCTCTTAGTGCCATCGCGGCCTGAATAAACACGCAAGCCGAATGTCTCATTCAGAACGGCGAGTTACTTCCCTGCTTACCTTTCCAGTACGGGCAGAATGGACAATCTTCGCCCACGGGAAAGTCTTCACCTTCTTCGTGCGGACAGCCCATGTTCTGGTCGGCGGATGCTACAGACTTGACACCGTGCTTCGCAAAGAACTCCTTGATTCCCTGCTGGACCCGTGGACTCTCTGTTACGTCTGTTCCCACCCATCTTTCAATGATCACTTCCGCGTCGTCTTCGAGGATCACCCCCGCAACGATCTTCGTCGTTGTCTTGTCGTCGGGACCGTACAGAGCGACCGTGCCGATGGGATACTGAGGTGGCTCTTGTGAGCTATGTTCCGCTCGATACTCTTCGATGGCCTCCTCCCATTCCTCAAGTTCGATATCGGAAAGAAGCTCCACATTCTCTTCCGAGACAATCCGTCCAGTCTTCTCAGTCGCATAAATGATCGCTGGGTCGATCCCAGCTTCCTTCATCGCCTCGATCATCTGATGTTCCATGTGCTCAAAGTGAGGCATGTTTGGAAACACCAGATCGTCAGGGTCGGGTTCTCGACCGTGCTTCGCGATGAACGCCTGACGCTGCTCATCGAGAATCACTTTCATCTCATCGGAGATTGGCATCGACTTGAAAATGTTACCGTCGTCGTCTTCCTGCCATTCAAATTCTTTGCGTATACAGCATTGCTTGTATTTCTTGCCGCTACCGCACGGGCATGGGGCATTGCGAGAGACTTTTCGGTGAGCCATTGAAAGCATCCTGTTGAGTCGTTTCTGCACAATCAACTCACAGTCATTTTCCATTCCACGATTGAAGACGCAACCAGATGATCACCCAATCAGCTTGTGTGCAGGAAGCCTTGTCACTCTGGTCATATGAGCGATGGGCTTGCCCGTCGCTTTCATCTGGTGGATTGCAACGACTTGTTAGCTGCTGAATCACGCCGAAAAGGTCTGCCCACGGGCATTCATCTTGCCCGAACGGAAGATTTTTCGATTTTCCTGATGTCTGCCTGGCCTCGCCTCCGCTTATCGATATGAGCAAGTAACGACTCCAGGACCCTTGGGATGTTGATAGAATGACTAACCACTTAACTGATAAGCAGTTCGCAAAATGCAAAATTCATGAACCAGCAGGGAAACACCACACAGCTTCAGGCTTTGCTCGACCTTGCCTCCGAGGGCGACGACGAGGCCTACGGGCAACTTGTGTCCCAAGCTTCCGAGCGGCTGCTAAAGCTGACTCGCAAAATGATCCAAGGCTTCCCTCGCCTTCGTCGTTGGGAGGCAACCGATGATGTCTTCCAAACCGCTGCTATGCGACTCTACCGGTCGCTCTCCGAAGTCAAGCCTGAGTCTGTGCGTGATTTCTTCGGACTCGCAGCCACGCAAATCCGCCGAACGCTCATCGATCTTGCCCGACATCACTACGGACCGGAAGGGCACGGAGCCAAGCACCACACAGACGGTGACGGTCAAGCAGCAGACGACGGTGTGCTCAAACAACAGTCCGGTCAGAATCTTAAGCCCGAATCGCTCGACGCATGGGTGCGGTTCCACGAGGCGGTCGAGCAGCTTCCCAAACATGAACAGGAAGTCTTTCAGTTACTCTGGTACGCTGGATTGCAACAGAGCGAAGCCGCAACTCTTCTTGGAGTTTCCGTTCCCACGGTTCAACGTCGCTGGTATCAGGCTCAACACTATTTGCGTCGAGCCGCAGATGGGAATTCCCCAGTTTCTGAGGAGCTTGAATAACATGCTCGATGAAGACAGGATCGGTGATCTGGTTGTGCAGTGGGGCCAAGCATGGGAACAGGGTCGGGAACTCTCCGTTGACGAACTTTGTAAAGGTAATCCCGAACTGAAGAGTGAAGTTGCAGACCGGATTCAGAGCGTTAAGGACATGAGTTGGCTCAACGAGTCTGATGACGAAGATGACGATCTCTTGTCGCTTCCAGATTTCGCAACGGTCATCAGCGATGCCGACGAAACAAAAATCCCGGCAGTTACACTTCCCATCGAAGAGTTCACGCAAGCCGTCATCGACAGTGGGCTGATGACCAGTGAAGAAATCGAGGCGATTCGCCAGCGATCCGAATCGAAGGACACACAGGAGCTTGCCCGTCTCCTTCTTCGTGAGAAGAAGCTGACTACGTATCAAGCCAAGCGAATCTGTGATGGCAACACAAAGGGGCTAGTTTTTGGCAACTACATCATCCTCGACGAAATCGGTGCTGGCGGCATGGGGCAGGTGTTTAAGGCACGCCATCAACGCATGAAGCGAGTCGTTGCTCTGAAAGTGCTGCCCGAACATGCTGTGAATTCGCCAACGGCTTTGGAACGCTTCCATCGGGAAGTCGAGGCGGCGGCAAAGTTAGAACATCCCAACATCGTTACGGCTTATGATGCCGACGAGTCGGATGGAACACATTTTCTCGTGATGCAGTACGTCGATGGAAAAGATCTCGCCACGCTTGTTCAGCGGCAGGGTCGGCTCTCAGTAGCACGAGCCTTGGATTGCATTCTTCAAGCCGCCAAGGGCCTCGAATTTGCTCATGGCGAGGGCGTGGTTCACAGGGACATCAAGCCAGCCAACCTGCTCATCGACAAGAAAGGCTGCGTGAAAGTCCTCGACATGGGCTTGGCACTTCTGGAGACCAGCAACGGGAACGGTTCTTATGCCGCTACGCAAGCTCACTTGACCCAAGACGGCACCGTCATGGGGACCGTCGATTACATGTCGCCAGAACAAGCGTTGGACACGCATCACGCCGATGTGCGTTCGGACATTTACAGTCTGGGCTGCACCTTGTTCTATCTGCTCACCGGCCAGCCATTGCATGAGGGAAAAACGCTCATGGCAAAGATGTTGGCCCACCGTGAAACGGAAAACCCGGTGTTGCACGAAGTGAGGGCAGGTGTTCCAGAAGAGTTGTCAACCGTCTTTGAAAAGATGGTAGCGAAGAAGCCGGAAGATCGTTACCAGTCGATGACGGCTCTGCTGGAAGAACTGGAAGCGGTCGCTGGTGATCTAGTTGAGGAAGAGGTTGACTCGCCTTCTGAGCCGTCGCCCGACTCCGCAGTCGAAATGTCATCGAGAGAAACCTCATCGGCTTCCCTCGGAGACACAATTGATCTTCGACCAAAGATTGCACCGGTCAAGGCAGATACACCGCAACTCGCTCCGCAAGCAGCAAGTGGTCGGCGGAACATGTTCATCGGTGGGATCGCTACCGTTGCCGTAGCGATCTTCGCATGGCTCTACTTCGCCGGAATCATTTTCAAGGTCGAGACCGAAGACGGTCTCATCGTGATCGACACGAATGTGCCCGACGTTGAAGTGTTCGTAGACGGCCAGAAAGTCGTCACGATCACCGACCCCAAGGACAAAGGAAAGGTCAAGGTCGAGGTGAAGCCGGGTGCCAAGATGCTGACGGTTTCCAAGGAAGGCTTTGAGGCTGAGGTTTCGAGCTTCACGTTGAAGACCGTCAAGGGACCGATCAAGGTGACGTTCGTGCCGAAATCGTCGCCGTCAGGTGATGCTGACCGAGAAGTGGCAGAGTGGGTGCTTCAAATGGGTGGATCGTTTTTCGTCTCTTCACCGATCATGAAAGATAAGGGGGTCTTAAAGAAAGCTGACCTGCCGCAGCACGAGTTTTACATTACGTCTATCTCCCTTACCGGAAGTAACCCACCGAAGAAGCTATCGGACGCCCAAGCGAAACAACTCCGGGATTTGAAACATTTGTCATCCCTCATTTTTACGGAGAATCTGCACTTCTCGGATCACACGCTTCTGGCGATTCGCCCACTCAAGATCGGCGAATTGCACTTAACGGGCACTGCTGCGAGCGATGAGTGGCTTCGGCATATTCCTTCCAGTCTATCGTCGATCTACCTAGACCGAACCAGCATTGGTGACGACGGTTTCAAGCATTTGAGCCAGTTGCCAAGACTGTCACAAATCCAAGCCTCGAACACGAAGGTCACGGATGTCGGGATCAAACACTTCGTCAATCATCCTTTGACCTATTTGAATCTCAGCGGATGCTCCGGCATCACAAACGAAACGCTCGAAGTGGTGAAGGACTGGCCCGAACCTTACTATCTGTATCTCGCCAACACGCAGATCACCGATGCCGGACTTGCCTATCTTCGACAACCAACACTCCACACGCTTGATCTGACCGGTACGAAGGTAACGGCTTCCGGTGTCGCTGAACTTCAAAAGGCGTTGCCAAACTGCGAGATCATCTTTGGTGATATTGATCGTGAAGTTGCTGAATGGGTGTTGGGCATTGGAGGCACCATTAGGACCGATGCCGGAGAATTCACCGATATGGGTGATTTACCAGAGCAATCTTTCCAAGTAACTGAATTATTCTTGCAAAGCAACAACAAAGCAACCGACGCAGACCTCGAACGGCTCAAAGGGCTGACGACTCTCACGAAACTTCAACTCTCTAATACGAATGTCGGTGACGCAGGACTCCAACACCTCAAGGAGCTGACGACTCTCACGACACTACATCTTGATAGCACACGAATCAGTAATGCGGGTCTGGTTCACCTCGAAGGGCTGACGAATCTCACCGGTCTTTACTTCCAGCTTACACAGGTCGGCGACGACGGGCTGGTACATCTCAAGGGGCTGACAAAACTCGGGCGACTCTTGCTTTATAAAACACAAGTCAGCGACTCGGGGTTGCAGCACCTCACAGGTCTGACGAGTCTCACTGACCTTCGCCTCGTCGGCACAAAAGTCACAGAATCCGGCGTCATTGCCCTGAGCAAGGCTCTGCCCAACTGCCGAATCGAATGGGACGGTGGAGTGATTGATCCCACCGGAAACATTCACCAGCAGGTCGCCGAGTGGGTGTTGAAGGCCGGTGGCTGGTTGACCGTTTCGGATGGCGACGACCAGAGCAAAGAAGTCCGAAAGGCTGACGATCTCCCCGTAGGCACTTTTCGAGTTGCGGGCGTTGATCTGACCGGCAACATCGAACTGGACAAGGACGGCCTTAAGCTGCTCAATCAGCTTGATTATCTGGATTACCTTGCATTCGACCACAACCCTCACTTCTCCGACTCGACACTCGCACAGATTCCATCATTGGCCATGCGGGATTTGCGACTTAGCAATGTGGTAGTCACCGACCAAGGGATTCAATCGCTGAATCTGAAGAAATTGTGGGCGATTAGAATATCGAATACAGCTATCGGCGATGAAGGCTTCAAGTATTTGAGCACTGGACCGAAATTCGCACAACTCGATGCCAACAACACGGCTGTCACCGACAAAGGTGTGGCAGCGTTAGTTAACGACCCGTTACATCCGATGACTCATTTGAGTCTTAACGATTGTTCCATTACAGATGATGCACTTCAGTATCTAAAAGACTGGACAGATTTATCTGGATTGCATCTCGCCAACACACAGATTACCGACGCTGGACTAATTCTTCTGACGAAAGTTGGTGGAGGAATTGACGTAACTGGCACTAAAGTAACTCGGGCAGGCGTACTCGCACTTCAGAAAGCACACCCGAGCGTCGCAATTTCGAGCGACTGGAACTCCGATCCGAACCGGCGTGCAGCGGATTGGGCATTGGCGTGCGGCGGTACAGTAATCGCTCAATTTGAAGTTGGCACTGGGTTCGAATATTCCCGCACGTTGCAAACGATCGACGACATTCCCGACGACCAGTTTCACATCACGGGGATCGCTGTTAACCATCCTGAACTGAACCACGGTGGGCTTCACAATCTCGACGGACTTGCTGGCCTACGCCGACTAGACCTTTCCGGCACGCAGTTCGACCCACATTATTTACTTAACAAGGCAATTCAGACACTCACGGCACTGTCGGTCAATGACCTTCAGGGTGATCTTGATTTGAATTACTCAATCAAGACTTTAGTTGATTACACCTTTGAGAGAACGGGCAAGTATCCCAACCTTACACTGCTCGAACTGAGAAACACGCCCATCGGCAATGACGGAGCCGAGTCACTCAAGAAGCTAACGAACCTCCGCTACCTTGACGTGACTGGCACTAAGATATCACCAACCGTCATCAAGTCGCTGCAAGAGGCATTGCCGAATTGTCTGGTGGTCAGCCAGTTCAACACAGCCTCGAAAGACCCCGACCACCGAGCGACTCACTGGCTGCTGGGGATGGGGGGGATGGTCGATATCCGAACGGGATGGGACGGGAACACGGACCCGAGGGGTGGAGATTGGCGACGTTTTAGCAGCGAACAGGTTTCTGTAAATGGCAAGATGGAAGCGGGAGCCGGTGAGGTTTTTGAGCAACCGTTCGCATTGGTAGGAGCGCATTTTAGAGATCAAGTTCCAATCTTCGATGCAGACTGGCAGCACTTTTCAGGTACGAAGCCGTGGGACATTGGCCTTTCGGGATCGCCCGTGACCGATGAAGCTCTGGAACAGATCGCACGGCTCCCGATTCGAGAAATCAGCGTCTCTAATACGGCGATCACGGACGAAGGTTTGCGACATCTATCGGGAGCAGAACACCTGCAAATGTTGATTCTATACAACTGCCAGAACATCACGAATGCCGGTTTGGAGCATCTTGCCAACACGAAGCTGTCTTATCTTCGACTGGATGCTACGGGCATCACCGATGCCGCATTGGAACATGTCGCTCGAATCAAGAGCTTGGAGATTCTGTCGCTTAAAGGAACGAATGTCTCCGACGCTGGGATTGAACCTTTAAGTTCATTGAAGAATCTAAGAGAACTGCAACTGGGGAAGACCAAACTCACTGCCGAAGGAATCGAAGCCCTGAAGAAAGCGTTGCCAAACTGCAAGATCATCTGGGACGGCGATAAGGACAACCAAGAGGACAAGTGATCGAACCGCACAGTCAGTCTTGTCGCACACGATTATCAAGAAAGAAAACCGCCGTCAGGTGGGGCAGTGACCTGACGACCCTGAAGGAGTGCCGTCGGCAGTTGGGCAGAAACCGCGACGCCTTGGCACGCAGGTGGGGCAGAGACCTACGTGCCGATGAGCGACATTTTATGGGGTTACAATGATCGTCGCAAGCAAGTGACTTGTCCTTTCTCGCGAACGCCAATACGCGTCATCTTGCATTGTCTTATCCGACCGACAACATTGGCGTTACAGCGGGGGTTCGACGACGGAGGTAGATTCAAGTGGACACAGTTATTGTTTCGATTGCAGTTTTCGCTCTCGCACTGTGGCTCCTCGGTCTCCTACTGTGGTTCGCTGATGAGCACAACTTTCTGCGACCGTTACTATGGTCTGTGCTCTACGCTGGCCTTGCCGTTGCGGGCTATATCGGCCTCACGGAGTCGCTGCTGGCTTTTTTGCTACTCGTCGTCGCGATCTGGGGGGCGATGCTTGTACGGATCAACGAGATAGTTGCGGACGATGATGAGGACGACAGCCGTCCGACGCTGATCGGACGGGCAATCAAGCTGCTTCTCGATTTGAAGACTAGCCTCATCGGCTGGCTGACAGATCTAAAGACCGAGTGGCTCCGCAAACTGATCGAGCGTCGCAAGTTTGAGGTGCCGATCATGGCCGCGTGTAGTTTGCTGTTGGCTTCGACCGTCGGTGGGTGGACGTTGACATTTATATTTACGTGGGGCAAGTCTTGGGCTGATATCATGTCTCGCGAGGTGCGGGAGCTGCTAATCGACGGCGTTATCGAACTCGCCCTGCTAGGGATCGTCGCGAAAGGACTTGCAGATGCCATCGTTCCGGAGATCGAGGAAGAAGACGATGACTACCCTGCTTGGCCTTTGCCATCCTTTACGGAACTAGCGACCGGCATGTCGGGAATGTTTGCCCGAATGTCATTACTCCTAAGCATTGTGTTCATTCTCGCCATCGGCGTCTTGGCATGGGGCGTAGGCTACGGGGCAAACTACTTCTTTCCAGCGGCAGACTTTGCGATCACTTCCTGGCCGAGGCTTGGAAACACTGAAACGGTGGTCGTCGCTAGCCTCATCGCATCGATTATGTCCGCAGTGTTTGTCGCTTGTGGTCTGGGGGTTATCCTACGGCTTGACGTTCATCAGATCTGGAGCCTGATCGTCGCGATTCCCTTGTGCCTGATCCCTGCCGTGTTGATGACGATCCTGTAGTGCCGTTACACGATTTATGTCGAAACGAGCCTGCCAACCGACGGGCTCCGAAATGTAACCATCGGGTGTCCTCGTGCGACTGCTCAACCGGATAAAGGTTGCCGAGGGACTCTTTCATGATCATAATCGCCACCAATTGAACACTGTTGTCTTGGAGTGGCGTGGGCACTGTTCGCATGTTCGACAAGTACAAGAGGCAGTTTCTGAAATACCTCGACGACTTCTCAGTGATCGATAACGCCGAAGAGTTGCTGGATATTCTGTCTGACTGTTCGGAGTACCTGCCAAACAACGTGTGCGAGTCACTCGATCTTCCGTTTGAGAGCACGTACGCCGACGCGGTTGCGTTGCTTCGGGAGCCGTGGGGACTGAATTGACGGAGAATTGGGCAGTATGAAAGACGCAGATCGATTCAAGCTCTACTTCGGACCCTATAAGACCCCGCGATTCAAGTACGGCCAGAAAGTCTGGTGCGAGTTTCGCGGCTGGGTGCAGATCGTCGGACTTAGCGACGGCAAGATTCCTTGGCCCATCGGCAGGCCAACAACGGAGAACCGCGGTCGCGACTCGCTCGTCATCTTCCGAGGGCTAAAGAGAGCAATTCAGAAAGAGTCGAATCAAGCGGTTGCTCACTGGTGGGGCGTACTCACTCGCCAATCAGTGCCACATTGAGACCTCGCTTGGCTGTAACGATAGTGACAAGCAAAGAAGTATCCTCAATGCCGTGAATCGAAAACGGTTCATTGATGCGAAGGTACAGCAGTTGGCCTGCGTGCAAATGGTGTGTCTCGCCAAGTGCGAACAGTTTAGCTCGACCTTCCACGCAGTGAATGATGATCTCACCTTGGGCTTCATGTGTCGGGACATTTGCACCGGCAGGAATGATAAGCTGATTTATCTTAACATTGTCCGTCTTGACGAAGAGGGTGTTTCGTTGGCTCTCGAAAGCTTCGAACGGTTGTAGACTGACGACTTCTCCCGGTTCCGCGATGGGCTCGGTCATTTGCGGCGGCGTCCGAACCACATTCGGCTTCGTGTGTGATGCCATGATGTTTCCTCCATGAGTTATCTGGGGACAAGCGAGCCGACCATCGTAGCAGATCTAAGCAAGACACCGAATAAGATGTGTGCTAGCAGTTCAGCAGGACGAACTCCAGTACGGACTCGGCTCGTCAGGGCAATGGGCTTCGCGATGCCCGGCCATCGGGCCGTGGCGATGCCACGCTTGGCAGTGATCGCACCAGACGAGCCGGTAGGTCGAGTGGTCGACGAAGGCTTCGTAGGCGGGAAGGGTTGGGATGTTCATGCGTCTTCCTAGCGGCGACTCTACGGCTCCTCATTGCCAATGACCGCAAGCTGTTCTTCGTTGGGGAAGTCATCAACAAAGTACCGCAGCGGATAGTCGTCCGTCTCACGCATCAAATGCCCAACAATCCTGTGGACTACCTCCCAACTGCCTTTTGCTACAACTCGGTTCTCGTCGGGGTCAACAAACATTACGTATTGTGTCTTCGGAAGTAGAGTCGGTACGCCTTTCGACCAAGTCGAGTAACTGAAAAGGTCCCCTGAGTCCTTCTTCATCGCTAAGAAACTGGCGACGAATTTGTCGTCACCATGTACTTGCTCCAGTTGCGGCTTCTGGTTTTCGTAATCCCCAAACAACACCTTCAGCTCCCAATCTCGGAAATCGCGATGAAGCGGGTGGTCTTCCGGCGGCATCCAATCCACCCATTGGTCGTCATCCAGACATAGAGGCAACGGGCACAGTGGCCTGGCGGCTTCTCGATACTCTTCCTCGGCCATCTTGAGAATCAGCCTCAGTCCGTCGATGTCATCGGAGCCCGTAAGTAACAGCTTGTCCCTATGTGGAACGATGGCGACCGGTGTTCCCGATACGGTGAGTCTACGAATCAAATCGACCAGCAACAGCCGCGACGCATCGTACGTGTCTCCGGTCGACGCACTGTGAACAGAGTCGTCCAGCGACATGAACACAAAGTTGTCGCGTGTCAGTTGCTCCTTGGCAATTTCCAAAGCCTCGTAGTAACTTACGCCCCAGTTTTCAAGTTCGTCGTCGCTGATCGTGCGTACGGAATGTGGGAGGTCATAAACGAGTGTCGCAATGAGGTGTGAGCCAACCGAGTGGTGAGGCGGTGCTTTGTCGGGCTCGAACTGGGCGAACATCGCCCGTGCCCAGATCCTAGGACGTAGATCGTGTGATGCATCGTCAAATTCATCTGGTAGCGGCGGTGGCGGCAGCATTGCTCGGACCATCGCCTGCAAATGAGCTTCACGCTCATCCCGTGAAAGTTGGCAATGTTCGATGAACATGTTGTGAATGTTGATGCGACTATCTTCGCCGACAAAGATCGTCTCGTCGTCACGGTCATAACGCATGGACCTGGTATCACCCGCCTGACGCATTCCGGTCATTAGTTGCTGGGCAAACGTGTCTTTTGTTGGCTTGCCAGTCAGCCAATCGAGCAGTCCCATCGTGAGTACCTCTGATTGCATAAAACGCTACGTTACAGCCACGCTGGAATTCCAAGTTGCTTGATCGTATCCGCCCCTGCTGCCTCCACCAGTTCCAAATACTTGCTCATCGAATGATCTTGGATCGAACCGGCAAATGTTGCTCTGAATCGGGCGGTTAGATCAACGAAGAAGTCGATGATGGGGCGATAAGGATCGTAGTTCGGGTGAAAGCCGCCTTGCCCGTCAAAGTACATGACTTGACCTTGATGCATGTAGCCGGAGACAAAAGCAGGGATGCGGGTCACTGCGTCGCGATGATTGACAAAGCGGTAATTCGGGAACGGATGATGTTTCTTCATCTCGGAGTAGAACGCTGCTCCACCGACGCGTGGTGATCCGAATGTGTACACGCCTGATACCGGCAGCTGATCTTCGAGTCGTTTGGCGGCGGCTAACATGGCAAGTGCCGCACCAAGACTGTGACCGGTAAGCCAAACGGGCTTCTCGGCTTCAGCGGCGGCTGTTATTCGATCTGCCATGTCAATCCATAGACTGGAGATGCCGTCGAAGAATCCGTTGTGAACGTCAAACCAGATGCCGAGTGACCCTGCTTCGGCGGCAAGATTGCTATTCGACTTCCTCGTGTCGAGATCGATCAGCCAGTCGGTGATTTGTGTCGACTCCGTGCCGCGAAAGGCGACAATTACTTTCGACTCATCGCTGGCGATGAAAGCCTGCATGTTGATGGACGATTCAAAGCACTCCGCCGACATTCCCCATTTGCTCAGTTCGGCATTGATCAGGTTGTCAGATTCGTAAGAAAGCTTTGCACAGCGAGCGAGCCAGATTGCGTTGGCAACACTAAAGTCCCTGGCGTGCGGTTCAAATCCAATCATCAATGGGCCTACCTCTGGATTACTCGCAGAGTGTTACGTGATTCTTAAGCGAGACCGATTCTACCTCGACTTTGTCGACGACGATACAATCCCAACATGCCCGCTCGCACCATCGCCATCGGAGACATCCACGGCTGCTCTATCGCTCTTGCAGCTCTGATCGACGCGATTGATCTCCAGCCAGACGACACACTCGTGACGCTTGGGGATTACGTCGATAAAGGACTCGACGCTAAAGGCGTCATCGACCTTCTCTTGGATCTGGAGTCTCGTTGCCAGTTGATCTCGCTTATCGGAAACCATGACGCCGTTATGCTGGGAGCGATTGACTATCAACTGAGTGTCGAGCAGTGGAAAGCATTTGGCGGAACGGCTACGCTCAAGTCTTACGGTGAATCGGAGAGCCTGAAAGACATTCCGGTGAGTCACTCCAAGTTCCTGCGACGATGCCGATTGTGGTACGAAACGCCTACTCACTTCTTTGTTCACGCAGCTTATGACCCGGAGCGTTCACTCGAAGAGCAAGAAGACGCAACTCTGTTATGGCAAGGCATCCGAGATTTCGTTCCTGGTCCGCATCGCTCCGGCAAGATAGCAGTCGTCGGTCACACCTCCCAGAAGAACGGCGAGGTTTTCGACGCGGGCCATCTCGTATGCATCGATACGAATTGCTGGAATGGTGGCTGGCTGACGGCGATGGACGTCGAGAGTCGAAGAGTTTGGCAGGTGGATGAAAGTGGGCGGTTACGATAAGTCGCTGTCGCAGCGGGTCGTCGTTCGGTTGGCTGCTGATTGGAACCGCGAACAATTGCACGCCGCCAGCCCCGGCGATATCTTGGCACCTACTCTGGAACCTTTTTATCGATAGTTCGCGGGTACGATGCCTGAGAACCCCTACCAACCGCCGAGTGACTTGCCACCGAAGTTCTACACCGACGACATCACATCGATGCCAATCACAGCGATTTGGCGAATCGCACGTCGGCAAGGATTGCTGGGCTGCCTCTTCCTGTTTCCTACCGTGCTGGTGCGAAAGGCATTCAAGCTTCGATTTCCCGCAAACCATGCAGTGAGTCGAATCGTCACTCTTTCGCCGATTCTCGACGAAGAATTGCCCAGTGACATTCGCGATGCCTTTGCTCCATTCGAGGCCGCATGTCGTGCGTACGAGATGGAGCATGTACTGTCCTTTCGGCCTCCTTGGATCGGTGGAAGATCCGCAGTATTCTCGTTTTGGCTTGATCCGAGCGGTAAGGTCTTCTGCAACATCACACGAATCGATATGAAGCTTGGTTCGTTTAGCAAAACGGCGACCGTCTTCGCGTGCCACTCGCGGCTAGACTCTGGGGTCGAAATGCACACCTCGCCAGTGGCACCTGAAAACTGGATTCCAGAACTCGTTCCTCCAAATCAAGACCTGGAACCCCTGGCACCGGAGACCGAGCCCGCAAATGTCATTGATCGTCATATAAGACGCATCGCAGACCGCTCGGGGATCATCCAGTTCACAAGCAAAACATTGCTGGATGAGATTGTTCGCGGCAGCCAAGAACATTTTGACTACTTGGTCACAAAGGGAGTTTACACGCCGCTTTCGGTCGCGGAGGTTCAACGCCTGACTCCGTGAGCAATCGCGGCGAGTGAAAGTCGTTTAGTCGCGTCGATCAGACTTTCTTCATCAACTCCACCACCGCTTCCGCCGTCGCCGGATTCGTCGCCAGCGGCACGGAATGCACATCGCAGACTCGCATCAACGCCGACACATCTGGCTCGTGCGGTTGGGCGGTCAGCGGATCGCGGAAGAATAACACGGCCTCGACCTTTCCTTCGGCCACGCGGCCACCGATGATTAAGTCACCGCCATCGGGACCGTGAGCAACGCGTTCAACTTCAAGGCCGATTTCATCGTGGAGTAACTTACCGGTGTGGCCGGTGGCAACCAGTTTGTGGGTGCAGAAGAACTCGACGTGTCCGCGAGCGAATTCGAGCAATTCGCTTTTCTTCTTGTCGTGGGCAATGAGGGCGATCATGTGCGGGGCACTCCTGCGACAGAATAAAGATCAGCGGTCTAGTCAAGCGGCTTCTGTTTCTTCATCGGCATCTGCCCGTCGCCGACATCTTCCCGCGAACACCGGGAAGAGATCATCAGTACCGCTGCACAGACAACGGCGGCTACGCTGGCGGCAGAGGCACTGATCCAGATGGCTATTGTGTAGCCCTCAAGCTCTCTCCGGTCGGTTGCCGTGGCCGCTGCGGAGAATGCTGCTGACGGCACCAAGAAGACCATCCAAAACGAAATCCAGAACGCGTTGTGCATGTACTGCTGCCGACGCTTGGTCGACTCGGCTTCTTCGAGCGGATATCCCGCTTCGATCATCTTCAATCGTTCTGCGTGCAATTTCTCGCGAGTGAATCGCAGATGGCGAAGGAAAAGCACGATGAACAGGATCGTCAAGGCACAAACGGCAGTGGCAACGATCAGTCCGATGAGCGGCATCAAACTGAATGTCTGGCTAATCGCATCAACAGACTCCTGGGCGAACAACATGTTTCGGTTCCTCAAAAGGCACGGGCTGATCGCGTAGCTCTAGCGGCGTCGGCAAGATTCTACAGTTGGTCGGAAGTTACTAGCGTTCGTCGCTTTCTGGTCACGGATGCCAAATGCGGACCAATGGTCAGCATTTGAGAATCGCGGTTGCTTTCGATCAAGATGGATTCGACTTAGATGCAGTTGCTACCGAGTTGCGGGATGATGACTTCAAGGCGGTATCGTACCAAATCGATTCTGCTCGCCCGTCACGTTATAGAAACGCTCTTCAGGCTCCAAAATTCTCCGCAATCCGCTTCCGTTCGTACTCGAACCAACCATAGTTCGTCCGCACCGCCTCATCGTGCCACTCTTCATATTGGGAAAACGGCGTCCCCATGATCGTGGCCGCAGCAACCAGTCGGGAACGCAAGTCACGCTCGTCTGGATGAAGGTCGTCGCCGCCGCTCTCCACCAATTGCTGAACCAGATCAACGCCATCGAACTCGAAATGTGCCAGCAAAGCATGGCCAAGTTCCAGCTGAACTTCGCCGTCTTGCTCATCGCACAAGAACTCAAGACACGCCTTGGCACATTGGTCAGTGTGGATCCTCTCCAGGGCCGAGCACATGATGGTCCGGAAATTGAAGTCGCCGCATTCCCAATCGCTGGTGATTGCTTCGACAACCGCGTCGGTGCCGATACTGCCCAGAGCGTCGCCACACTCATCGGCAATGTCGTCTTCGGCGAGGTGGCTTCTCTCGATAAGGAACGGGATGGCTGCATCCAGCCGCATCAATCCGGCTAATTTGACGACATGCGAATCAATCCACTCGGCAAGTTCAGGATCGAGGCCGTGTTTTTCGCGGCGGAGCAATGCAAGCAGTTGAGCTTCGCCGTCGCGATGTCGAGCCAGCAGTCCGTTCAGATGGTGAAGGCGTCGGTGATCAGTAGGGGACCACTTACGTTTCCGGCTCAACTTGTCGGCACATTCGAGGAACTTCTTCCAGGCAACTTCCCAGTTCCACGAGGCGGCTAAAACGGTTTCGGAAATCCACTTATCAAGCTCTCGCGGAAACAGTGGAGCTTTTCGGATCTCCGGCTCTCGATGGGCGATCAGCGACGGTTCGGCATCGCATAGAACCAGAGCAACGGCAAACCGATAGTTGTCGTTGTCGATGCTGGCGAGGTCGAGGTCACTGCGGTGTAGCTGGTCGATCAGCCAGTCGATGGTGGATTCGGTCTGCGGCAGTCGTTCTGCGTCTCGGAGAATCCGAAACGCACTATCGATGCCGAAAGTCTCGACTGCCTTGATCACGAGCGGCATCACCGAAGCATCGTTGTTGAGCGAGTCGGTGAAGTAACGCAGGGCCGTCAGCCGGACCTCTTCTTCAGGGTGCTGGATGGCAGCTTTGATTTTGGATTCGGGGAGACGCATGGCGGTATTCTAGCGTTCGAGTCAACCGCTCGGCAGAAATATCCACACCCTCCTTACTGCCGATCAGCTGGGATATACGGAATAAGTCCCTTGTTGAAGGCAATCTCCTGCACTTCCCTGGGAGCATGGCGAACGTCCATCATGAATCCGTTGACCTTAAGCATCCACACCATTGGGTTGTCATCCAGACGGCTCGGCAAGGTCCAGTTTGGATCAAGCTGGTGGACCTTCAGCATCTTTCTGATCGCCGCCAACTTCGCTGCCCCACTGCTTGGGCTGGTTCCAAGATAGTGGTCGATGTCCGTTGACCGCATATAAGGCGTCTGGCTCTTGTCGTGCAGGAAGTTGGCCCCACCAACGGCCCGCACGATGCCGCTGGCCCAGGCATTAGGACTGCCGTGGAGCAAAGGCGAGGGTCGCTTACGGGCCAACTTCTCGGCCATCCTGCGGCAAAGCACGGCATACTCTTCGTTCAGATGCTCCCTGCAAAACTGGTCGATTAATCCTCTGATGACCCCCAGAGCCTTATCCTTTACCTCCCTCGACGGCGGCTTCGGGATCGACTTGGCTTTCGGTGCTTTCGGAGGCGGCGGTTTGTCCGAAATCGGCAGCGACGTGACGATCCCGAGCCGTGCCTTTGCTTCCTTGTAATCCTCGTTTAGATTTCGCCGGATACCAGGGCCAAACGAAATGTTGTAGCTGCTCATCAGGCCGTCGTAGACGATCACGCCCTTGAACGGCAGCAGGACTGTCTGCGTCATGACCGGCAGATACGGCCCGAAAAAGTCCTCGAATGGTTGCGACAACGCCAGGACGCCGTAAGCGATGGCCGGGTCGGTAGCTGAGAGAAACACCGTGTATTTCTTCAGTTCACGGAAGACATAGAAGCGGCCCGTCACGAGATGCCGCCAAGATCGAATGATGTCGAGTTCGCCTTCCGAGAAGTGGGCCGGGTTTTCATCCACAAATGCTTGGATCAGATCGACGTTGGCACTGAAGGCGTCACGGACCTTGACCCGGACATCCGGCGATAGTGCGGCAAATTCTTCCGGCGTGTCGAGTTGATTGGGAATCACCTTGAGACGCTGGTTCACGAAGAACATGAGGGTCCGGTGCAACCGGAAAAACAGTTCGACATCCTGGGGTTCGAGCAACATGGAGTTCACCAATTACCAATCCAGGCCATCGCTACAACGTGGCCGATGCTACCTCGATTCGATACTCTTTTCGGCATTCTACCGTTCGAGTCACCCGCTCGACACGTCTACTTGCCTCAGCCACAATGTCGGCTCCTCACTACCCACGAACCCAGCTGCCATGGCGACGATCCTCAAGAACCATTACGTACTCGCGGTGCCGGACGCAGAGGCCACTGCCCAGTTCTTCATCAACGTTCTGGGTTTCAAGCCGGTTCCAGTCGGTGACGACGGCTGGCGATTCGTCAGCAAAGATAATCTGCTCGTGATGCTGGGGACCTGCCCTAACGCAATCCCGCCCAGCCAACTGGGCGATCATTCGTACTTTGCTTACCTCGTCGTTGACGACGTCGATGGGTACTACAGCGAGATCAAGGCGAAAGATGCGACGACGTTTAGCAAACCGACGAACCAGCCGTGGGGAATGCGTGAATTCGGTCTAGCGACGCCGGATCGCCATCGCATCATGATCGGGCAGAAGATCGAGTGACCGAAGGTGAGTAAGGGTAAGTTGGATTTCGTCCGGGTGCATGTAATACCTATATCATGCTTCTCCAATCTGGCAGACCCTTCTTCATTTCCTTGGTTGACGCCTTCGGATCAAACTCCTCTGGGTCGAATCGCCCGCCGATCCATTCCAGCATGTTGTCGTGTTCTTCGTGCTTTGGATTGCTGATCGCTTCGAGGAAATCACCATAGCCCCACACGCCGCCGCAATCCTCTGGTGGGCAGGCTCGTTCACCTTCCAGACACAAGGGATACTTGGCCTTCGGATCAACTGGCGGGCTTCCCTCGAACAAGACCTCATGCTCCCAGCCGTCGCCGAAATCGTATTCGTACTTGAACGAGAAGCGTTTGCCGGTCTTGGGAAGGATTTGGCTCAGGTTCGTCTTGGTCGAATCGACGCACTCGAAGTCCTCGAAACCATCGTCGAGTAGTTCGGGATCACCGTACCGGTCGCCTCTGATCTCGAACTGATGGAGATGGCTGTTCGTCCAGCCCATCGCTGTCTGTATATGCTCGTGCAATTTGTCGAGTGTGCAGTCCTTCACCTGGATTCTTCGCCAGATCAGGGGTTTGGCATCCAGGAGCGTGATCTTGAATTGGTAGAGCGTGTCGGTCGGCTTCGACTTCTTGGCCTTGGCTGGAGCGGCTGGCACCACGTTGGCTTCCAAGCAGTCCGTCAGCTTCTTGGCGATAAAGAGCAGCTTCAGTCGTTGTAATGGATCTCCTTCGAGGATGGATTCAGCCAAGCCCAAGACAATGCTGGACGTATCGGCAATCGTGAAGCTAACGCCGTTCTTCGACAGCTTCTTCCTGAGCGTAGCTGAGAGGCCGGGAAGACCGGCTGCAACAACTCGTTCGGCTTCATCCAAATCAATACCTGCTACGACCTTCTTCTTGATTCCAAACTGCTCAGCGGCAAGAAGTGCATTAGCTGCGAACTCGGCTAGGAGAACCGATTGTTCGGTCAGGTCTGCGGTCGTGGACTTCTTACGGGCCATTTTTCCGTCCGGCCATTCAGTTTCGTAGGGTTTCAAGATCAGGGGAAGCGATGGCATTGAATGGCCACTGCGTGCTTGGCATTCTAGCGTTTCGCCCCATGCTCGACACGCCCGCCTTGTCCAGCAACAATGTCGGCTTCTGAAAACCAAGAGGGCAGCAATGACCAAATCAAGCAACGAACCAAAGGGCTGTCTAGCCGCGATCCTCAGCCTGTTCAGAATCACTCTGGGCGGCGGCTCCGCACCGACCAGTGCCTTGCCATATCGTCTTCGCGATGATTTCCTGAAGCCCCGGCATCAATAGCTAATAGACACCCATTCAGAGACTTCCAAATCCTCACCAAGCTGTGCCGCGAGAGCCCTTCCGGCAGGTGTAAGGACCCGCTCGAAGCACTCATCAACGCCGAAGTTGAAGTACAGTGCACCATACTCGACGTCCCACAAGCCCGTCTTCCGAGCATTTCCGAATGCCCTGAGTTCATAGGACGGCAGTGAGATCTCGCAGACCTTGGCAACGATATTTACGACCTGTTCAACTAACTCGTCGTCTTTGACCCAACACTCCGCGTTGTTGCCTGTTTCACAACCTACTACCGCATCAAAGAGGATGTTCATCCAGTGGTTGAAAGCATGGCATGAACTCACCTTTCTCAGGAGTCCACACGCGTCGCCTAGGTGAATGTGGCCTTTCCTCTCACTTCTCTCGGGATCGAAGACTGGCAGATATACTTGATAAGCTGTTAATAGTTCGCAGCAATTTTCGTCTGCGAGCAGTCCATTACGCACAGAGTCCACGTCGGAATCAGTCATTGCTGCCGCGAACATGCCTGATATTTTCCTCGAATGCACAAGCACGCCAAAATGAACATCAGCATCAGTACCCATCACGCGTTCCTAATTTGCTCATTAATCGCTCTTTGTACGCGATTGAATTGAGGTAGTTAGTCTCTCTTCTTCGTAAATACGCCTGCCCTACTCGCCATGCATGCCCTAGCTTAGGTCCCATTCCGAGTCTGAGCCCAAGCCCAAATCCGAGTCCGAACCCAAGCTCAATTCCAAACCCGAGTCCGAGCTCAAGTGCAAGTTTCCATCTGCGTCTAGATTTTTTCCGTCACCATCTTTTTCGCCAAGAACCGATTCGTCCTGTCCAAGTACGAATGGCAAGATAAAAAAAGTTTTGGAGTTTCCCAGTGTTCTTGCTGCCTCTGTAGTTAATTCCACGGACACGAGCGACACGTCACCCTGATGGTTGGCGAGCATAGAGGCGGCTGACTCAGACAGCGTCTCAATACTATCGAGTCTCAAGAATCCACGGTGCTTACAAAGCTCAGCGACTACCTCGTCATCAACTCTTTCGTTAGCCAACAGTAGTTCGCCCTGGTGACTTGCCAGTGCCTTGGCAACATCTGACGACTGAAGTTGAAGCAGGGGAAATCCCAATGGAGCTTCGACGGCAGCAAGGCACTCCGCGGCTGATACGCTCAGTTGTGACATGTGGATGTACAATGGACCCTTATGTTTAGCCAAGGCCCGTGCGACCTCGGAAGTCAACTCTGCGTCACCTAGATATAGATCAAGCTGTCCGTGGTGCGAACCAAGGAATTCAGCTGTAGACAATGACAATGCTTCTGAGACGTCCAGCCAAATGTCTCCCCTATGTGCCGCAAGTTCCCGGGCACATTGGGCTGCCAAGTGTGGCAAGGCAAGGGCGATCGGACGTCCGGACGCGGCATCAACAATCGCTCTTGCAGTCTCTTCGTTCAATGCTTCGAGGTCGTAATCGTCCAAGCCGTTCTTTGCTGCAAGGAAGATCCCTTCACGGGACTCAATTGATGTCAGGTGTTCAAAATGTACAGGCTCGCCATGTAAACTCAGAGCTTGAGCGAACTCAGCTGACAATGCTCGGAGGCCCGACAGGTAGAGGTTTCCTTTATGTCTCGCCAATGCGTTGGCTGTTGCCGTTGTGATCGAAGTCAGAGAACCGAAGGACAGGCCGCCATCGTGTGTGGCCAAAATAGTCGCCACTTCAGGATTAAGTTCAGTCAGTGCATTAAGGTAGATGTTGTTATCTATACCAGAGTGTAGACGGCAAGCGTTCATTAGTAGCCGAGCGGCCCCTTCCTCGATTCGCTTGAAGTGCGAAAACGAACAGTCTCCTTGATTCAGCAGGTTCATCGCTGCTGATTCGGTGAGCGAAAGATTCGCACTCTCTTCGGTGGGAATCTCCTCAACGCGTCGAAAAAGAGCGAGAGCCCACTTCCCGTGCTCGACCGACACTGGGATGTTGATTGGTAACTCTTGTCCTGACTCGCCAGTCACCTCCACGCTGCAAAGGGACTCCGAGTCGAAAAAGTACAAACCGTCAGCATCAGGACCGCGAATGCCTCCTGCCGCAACAAAGAACTTGCCTGAATCGCTGAATACAAGCTGTCCCGAAACTATTTCCCCAGCGTAACCGATCTGTTTCTTGGAGACAGGGGGCGATGCCTCAAGAGCGAGATCGTTTCTGATTGCGAATGTCATGTCAGTCACTTCGCTTGTTCGCGATGAAAAGACTCGCGGACGCGATGTTCATGAAGTCGCCTCCGGAAACTGTCCGTGTGTTGACGGGTGAATGCGAAATACTTGTGCCTCAATCAACCGAGTGAATTTCCACAGCGACCCTTGTCGCCATCTCGGCGAATCGACAAAACCCATTCGCCAGTCTGATTTGTTCGGGTGTGGCACACTCCGGGTGAAACAACTCAGGTGAACCAACTAGAATTACTAGACATCGTGCTCGACTCGTCGCGACGTTCATCCTATTCGGGCTGTAGAGAAAGGTCATTCCACGGGGTGCGTCCTCTACAGAAGAACTTGTCGCCGAGTAGATGACAATTGCGGCTTCTTGCCCCTGAAACTTGTCGACCGTTCCGACGCGAGCACCGTCGGGCAAAGTGTCTTGCAAAAGAGCAACTTGGGCATTGTATGGTGCCACAACCAGGATATCGCTCAGTGTAACCGTAGCTTCTTCATTTCTTGCGTTTCGCCAAGTGTGATTGCCGTCCAGGAGTTCATCGAAGATCGAACGGATTCTTTCCGCTTCTTCTTCGCTGCGATTCTGATTCCCTTCATGTACTACCGGCACGAACGCAAGTCCGGCCTCCGGAACGTGCAATCCGCCCGTAATCATTTGGCATTCCAAACCGGGACGACTCGATAGCCTGCCTTCGTAATACTGTTCGGAAGTAAACTCGCAGATCGCCGGATGCAATCGCCACGTATTTGGCATGAACAAGCCGCGATCCTCGGTAATCGTATCGTGACCGTCGAGCAAGTGAGTCAGAGCCGTGACTTCGGCTCCTTCGGGATGCGATCCTTGCTGCGGTTGCTCAAGCTGCTGCGGGTCACCCAACAAGATGATGTTCTTCGCAGCCCGACCTGCAGCCAGTGCCATTGCCAATGACATCTGCCCCGCCTCGTCGACAAACAAGTAGTCCAAAGCCTGTTCCGCGTCGGCGTTTGCCCAGAGCCAAGCGGTTCCCCCGACTACCGCTCCCTGCCCTATAGCAGTCAGAGCGTCGTCAGTCGACTTAAGAATTGCGATTGCCTGGGGAGGGTCATCAGCTTTCGAATTAACCTTATGTGCAACGCTGATGCTTCCGTTGCTTTGTTCTAAGACCTCCTGCAGCAGGTTCAAAATCACTTTGTGGCTAACGGCAGTCACGCCGATCCGCTTACCTCGTTTGGCCAACTCGGTGATCATGTGCCCTCCAACAAACGTCTTTCCGGCACCAGGCGGACCTTGGATCGGCAGAATGCTGTTGTTCAGATCAAGTGCAAGTAGAACTGCCGCGTCTTTCGGTTCTTCAGCGAGCGGCATTTGAAGCGACTGCAATCGAGGCGGCGATTTCGACAGCAAGTCATAGCGGGCTGACTCCAAGGGCTCATGTTTCAGGTGTCGAAGCATAAGCCTTGCGAATTCAAGGAGTGATTCTGGCAACGGGGCCGGTCGGACCCTGTCGAACACCATGACTTCCGAAGGATGTATGCCGGAGGACGCTTTCGTCTTTTTGATGTCGAGAGTTCCCGTCCGCAGATTCACTTCCACAACGCTGCCGATATTTGTGTGGTTTCGGGCGACGAGATTCTCACCTGCTCGGAGCTGAGCTTCCTGCATTGGGAAACGATAACGGTGTGTGACCGTCCGCTCTCCCGGACGACCGGGGATTTGTTTCACAAACTGAAGGCCGTAGATAGCCTTCCTTTCCAGCAGCAGTTCATCAGGTTCCAGTTCCTGCAAACGGAAGTACTCCCACCAAACACATTTGTCCTCGCGTCGGAAATAATCGAGCAGGTGAGCCAACAGCCAACGGGCACTCTCATGTTCATCGCGGTCGGTGTCTGGAACCCCGTCGACCAGCTTTTTGAATACCTCCAATACTTGTTCAGATTTCTCCTGAAGTTCCTCGCTTGCCAAACCATCTTTCAATTTAGGTCTATCAATCGCACGGCCACTGGCGATTTGCCTTTCCCGCAAGTTCTCTAACCATTCCCGCAACCTGAGCGTCGATTGGCAGTCGTCTTCGTTGTATGCCTCGACGAGTTTCTTATCATCGTCGAGTATGCCAGAAGGAAGCTTCAGTTCCAACGCTCGCTCAACGCGTCGCAACGAATGCCGTGCGTCTTCTAGTTCCGCCAACCGTTCGTATCCGTAAAACGGCTCTAGCTTTTTAATCGAATAGCTTTCAACGCTGGCTCGGACTCCCTGCCGCACCACGGCGTACAGATCGATGAAACGCTCGCCCCTGAGTAGTTGGTCAACTTCCTCTTCTCGCGTTGCGTGTCGCATCGCTAGGCGTCTCACCGCAGAGGGTTCGTAATGAGCATAGTGATAAACATGCATACCAGGGAACTTCGACCACCTCTGCATGACAAAGTCTATGAACTGCTCAAATACTATCTTCTCGGAAGGTCGATCAACGGCCCAGTGAGCCTTGTACTGAGCGTTTCCCACATCGTCTAACACGACGTATCCGAGTAGGTATTCGAGTCCGCCATCCAGTGCGTGCGGATCGCCTTCGATATCAAAAAAGATGTCACCTGGATCTGGTTCGGGGAGACATTGGAAGCCTCGGCCATCCTCCAGGTCCAAGAATTCATATTTGAGTTTGCCGCTCGTACGAGCTTCAAACTGAATCTTGGCTTGCTTGTGCACTCGGTCAAAGGCTTCCAACGAGCCTCGTTTAGGCCGCTCGGGAAGCGACTGCTCCGAGGCAGCAAACTGTTCGAGCTTGCTAATATCTTGCCTGTAGAGTTCGATAATCTGGTGTTTGTGAATCCCGGCGACAAATGAGAGGTGGTCGTCTGCTCGTCGTCGCTGTTCGCAGATGCTCCACCACTGACAGATTTCACAGTGGGGAACCGGATGAGGATATGTATCGGTTGGTGGAGCGGCGATGTCCGAGACAAGCCAACGCTTAACGAGTCGGTAATACGCCAGGTAGTGGCCAACGTAAAGAGTTTCGACATCGAAAAGATCGCCGGGTTTGACTACCGACATCCGGTGCGGTAAGTGGCCCTGCACAGTCGACAAGATATCGGAATACAGACAGAGTTGCAGGATCGTTCCCGCTCGCGTATTTACTGCAAGCTTGGTGTCGGCGACCTCGTAGGACCACCCACCTAAGTCGCTGGGTAAATCAACGCGTTGCAAGATATCCGGACGTCCCCTCCAGCCATCATGCTGAAGTGCCGCCTGAGCGACAACATCAACTCCCGACGTCATTGCGTCGATAGTCTTCTTACCAGCTGCATCGCCAACGAAGTCACGAACATCAACAACCGACTTGCCCTCGGCACGCAAAAACTCGATGTAGGCTTTCTCGTGATCAAGGCCCCGCTCAATCAGACTTTCGAGCAGAGCGTCATGACGAAAGGGTTTATGAATTTCGCCAAGAGCTGACTTGCGATTCAATGAAGTGAGATGACGGCAGGCGAGATGATTCGAAAGATCTGTAGCCGCCGGTGTTACGACACTTCCGGTCACTTGCATGTGCTACCCCACGAACAAATTGACACGCGGCTAATAAGCTTGCGAATAGGCTACCGGTACGGTTCCTCAGTTGCAAGCAGAATCTTTTCGAGCACGGACTATGGTATTGAATTGCGAGTGGGCCACCGCGTTGATTACGTTCTTGCGAATCGGCCCATCGCGTTATGGTATATCTTTAACTCACCTCGGTTTTCGTAAACGGTTGAATGTTTGCGTCTTCATCGGTGGATAGCACATGATTCCCCAGTCTTCATCACCACCATGATCGATGAACACAAGCATCATAGTCGGCAACAAGCGATCCATCATTGTAGAACAGCGACGAAGTGAAGTCCTGTTGAGTGTGCCGCCGAATGTTGCAGCACCGTGGCTCAACTGACACCTCATCAAGTAGATGCGTTCGAGAATCTGCTCGACGATCAGCTTCCAACTCCCTTCGACGAACCAAGATTGAGCCTTGTACTTCTTGCTTCTGGCCTTCCCCGCTCGCTCTTGGCCGGGATCTTCCCAGAAGAACTTGCTCAAATACTCATCTTCGAGCAACGAGAGAACGAGCCGCTTGTGTTCGAGCAGTATTTGGCGGATTCGATCTTCTGAATCCAGGTCCAGAACGCGATCAGCAAAGACTCTCCAGCATTCTCGATCTCTGAGCGGTTCGCCTAAGCTTTCATCCCACTGGCCGTAAAGAGCGTTAAATGCCACCCACTGGAGAATCAAAGCCAGGTCGTACTCGATCTCATCGCCCATTTGCTCTACGCGAGCGAGCCAACTGCAGGCCCGATGGAAGCGGATCAGCGTGGGATGATTGTCTCGCTGACCACTAAGTCGCTCTTTAATTGGCTTCCATCGTCGACGGAGGTCCCGTACGGAAGGTGAAGATACGATTGTTGTAGCCATCTGCTGTCCTCCAACGCCACATGGCGTCCAGTCAACTTTGGCACTCCTTTGCGTATATACTCCGGCCTTCTCCTTATTAGCTAA
The DNA here is from genome assembly GCA_020638995.1 of Planctomycetaceae bacterium. Lineage (GTDB taxonomy): Bacteria > Planctomycetota > Planctomycetia > Pirellulales > Pirellulaceae. The sequence goes on along the minus strand of JACKHM010000003.1, from coordinate 922,663 downwards.
CTTAGACGTGCGAGTCGGCATTATCACACTTCTGGCCACACAACTCCAGAGTGTAGAAGGTGGTTTGAAATCTTATGCACATTTCAGTTGGAATACTCGGGATGTCGGTGACCCTGACCGAGCCGTTGAACTGGTGGTAGAACTGTTTCGGAACTGTGCTCATATCGCATTTCCGAGCACGACCAAGTTCACAGTGTCCACAGCAGGATTCGCAGTCACTAACACCACCAGTTTAGTGCTCTCTGGCACTGATATCCAGACGCAAAAGTCACCCTCGACTGGCACCCTTTGCGGTATTAGCGGCGTGTCTTTTGACCCTCTTGAAGTCGGCCCCACAGGCACTTCAGGCATCCTGTTCGGCGACAACAACGACGCTTGGAAGCAGTCCAACGGCGGTTCGCGAGGGTCGCATTTGGCAGGTCCGAAGCACGATTCAAGCGGGCTTCAAATGGTCTGAAGGGCAGTTTCAGAGAGCCATTCGGCGTGGCTCCAAGGCCGCAACATGTGTGGTTCGGGAGGGGTTGTCACGGATCGGGTTAAACCGGCCACACGAGATCGAGTTATGGGTATCTGCGAACTACTGCTTGACTGAGTATCGTGTAGCTTCGGCGATGAGACAGACGGTTTCTCAGGTCGATGATCGGCTAAAATCACTTAGTGCTAATGAGTGTGGTTATATTATTCATCGTTCAGGCGACGTGCCTCGCCCAGTGTCATCGATGGAATGATCCCCGACTCTTCCGGGAGACCTAGAAGAGCGAGCAGTCTGTTCCAAGAGATCCCAAGTTCGATTTTTAGAGACTCCAGAGTCATTGCTTCGTCACCGGAATCGTCTGGACTTGGAGAGGCAGTAGAAACAAAGGACTCGCCTCGTGGTGAAAGACTTTCGTTTCGAGCCTTTCCCTGATCTTCGTCGGATGCAATTTGCCTAACTGTAGTACCACCATGCTGAGTAAATCGTGGCCTTACGTTGAGTAACTGAGGGCTTCGTAAGGTTGCGTCAGTGCAATCATCGTCTGTTTGAATCAAACAGAGCCCCTTTTCAAGATCCAGGTTACTAACGCGTTGTGGAGAAAGGCTGTCGAGGTTCGAGGCAGCACGTCGCAGATAGGCTACGCTCTTGGCCTGCGGCAACTTGAAGATCAGTCGCGTGACCAAGTACTTAAAAATGGTCTCGGGAATCCTGTCTGGAAACTGTGATGCGAGTACAAAGGAAAGCCCGTCGTGGCGTACCTGCGTTATCGCATTTTCCAGTTCCGAAACAAGGTGCTTGGAATCGACGTATTCGTGTGCCTCATCAAAGACGATGAGCTTATTGACTCCGTTTCGCGTCCTGCGGACGAGATCGGTAATGATTAATACGAGTTTCAGTGCCTCGCTGGATTCCAGAGTCTGCATACGCAGATCGAAGACATTCAGGACGCCTTCTCGAAGAACATCCGCCCAGTCGTATGCACGATCATCGCACAGCCAGCGACTTGCGAAGCTAAGCCGATTCTGAGCTCTTCGTCGCTGGGTTTCCGACATGCGTTCGTCAGACAGAATTCGTTGTTCTAGCTTGGCATACGTCAACTGCTCTTTATAGAAGAGATCCTGAATGATATCGCGGATTATGTCCATGTACTCCGCCTGGGGTGTCGGCGGCTTCATAAGAATTTCCCAGTGCTCGGCTCCCAGTTCATCGGAACGAAATTGAATGGGAAAGGTGCGAAGTCCCGCGTATTCGGTCGCCCTTCTCCCAATCTCGGGTTCAAAGGCAAATACATTTACCTCGGCAATGGCTTTAGGCTGGCCACCATAGTCTTCGAACAAAGTCGTCACTTGATCTGTGTCCGAGTTTGGCTTTGCGAAACCAGCGTACTCAAAACGAGATTCGGGATTTCGTCGGTAGTTGAAAGCGACAACACTGAGTGGGCGAGTGTGTTGCACTAAGCCAGGCACTTGTAGAAGTGCGTTCTCAATGAGTACACCTAACGAATATGATTTGCCCGAACCCATGTACCCCAAGATCGCAAAACACTGAGGCTTCGTAAGGGAAATCGCAAGTCTTCGATCGTCGTCCAAAAGCGTTCCCATTATGCCAAGATGCGGGCTATCTCGATCGGTATCGCCAATGACGACTGCAACTTCCTCCATCGTTCGTGACAGTGTATTTGCCATCGTGCGATCCTCACGCAAAACTGAGGCGGGCACCTGATGGAGGTGATAGCCGCTATGTGTTGGGAGTTGATTCTGTTTCGCCGGACTTGGTACGGTTGTTTCGCCGGCCAAATTAATGGTCTCTCTTTGTGGAAAGCTTTCCGGAGACTCGTCAGAACTGACGTTTGGCTGGAAAAACATTGAATCGGTCTGCGTGTGCGAGGGTAGATTTTGGGGAGCCGAGGTGCAAGCCGCAAGAAAGCTGGCACGCGATGCTGTTTTCCGAAACAACTGTGAGCGTCGATAGATATTGTGAGCGTTAAGAAACCGAACGAGTTGCCCCTTGTCAACTTCGTGCGAACCAATCGTTACGTCATGTTCTTCGATTGCAACGAGAACATCGTAAATACCCTGAAGCAACGCGATTTCGTCGAGGTCTGCCATTATGTATTCAGCCCCTTCCGCCTGTATGTCGTCAACATACTCGCGGCAACGTGGGCCAAGTGGACTACATCTGCGATCTCGAATCATGACAAGTTCTTTGAATTGTTCACCTTTGACTTCCCGAAGATTCTTCAACCGAGCGGCAAACGAATTCGCATTACGCTGCATAACGGCGATGCAAACTGACGAGGAACCATTATTGGGCTGAATGACAACATTAGGCGGCATTACTCTCGTGCCGTACTTCGCTCTCTCATAGCTGCACAAGACGGACGACTTCTCCAACACCGTCCTTATGATGCTACGAATGCGACCAAAGAAATCCTCCTCGATAGGGATTTCCTGGTGATATACAAGCTTTTGTTGCTTCTCAAACATCGCGAGTCGCTCTTCGAGCTTTTTGTCGATTGCAGCTTGAGTAACAATAAGTTGCTGGCTTGCCTGACCTTCCCAATCACCAACATCGGTGCTCTCGTCCAGCCAATCGTCAAATAAAGTACGAGCATTCTGAACGAACGTCCTCGGTGACGATGAATGTTTACAAAGACTCTCCACGTCCGACGGCATAAACGGGTAGATGTTTGTTGGCAGACGATGCTTGATAAAGGAATCATCCAAGTGTGTTTCGAGCATCTTCAGACCGTGCCGCGTTTCAAATTGCTCCAACGTGATCTGTGTCTGCGAAATCCGCTGAGCCACACTCGCATCCAAGGTCGGTGCGAACCATGTCTCCCAGAGCGATGGAAAGATGCAAGTTACGATGAGCATGTTGGGAGTCATTGTGAATATTTCTCTTACAACATCTCCCCATCGCTGCGTTAGTCGCTCTTCATCTCGCAAGCCTTCTAGCTGGTCAAACGCAAGGATCAGTGGTTGGTAATGGGTCGAGAGTAGGCCGATCGTGCGTATTGCTCTGAGAGCTTGCTCTTCGCGTTGCTGTTGGACAGAAATGTCTGTGGAAGTGTCCTCGGTGGGCACCCACGATGTTGGAAGGCCGAGTTGCTCAGATTCGCTTTCGTCAACGTCTTGACCAGAAAGCCACGTAAGCAAAAGCCGCTTACGATCTTCCCGAGACACGAAACAGTAAGTGATAAGCAAGTGGGCTATTCGTTGGTCGACATCTGGATAGTTGACTTGTAAGTAACGCAATGTTCGCCGTCGAATAATTTGCATGTTTGATTGCCGACGTTCACCCTCGCCAAGCATGCTGAAGAGGTTAAACGGATTTGCCAGCAAGAGCTCCATCCATCGCCTTCTTTGGTCGACATCCTTACCCTGACTGATGTCGTCTTCAAACTCCGGAATTAACACTTTCGAGAAGACATGGGCTAGCAGATCATCCATCTGGGAGCGGGGCGTGCTGCTCGATGGAACCGACCTCGCAAGGCTATTGACTATGTTTGACCAAATGTGTTGTGCGACTGCTTCTTCGTTGTTCGGCTTCCGCACAAACAAGATGTGATTTGTGTCGGAAAGGTTATTCGCCACCCGCATCAACAGATGTGTTTTTCCCGTTCCCGCCTCACCAAGCACCAACACTCCTTGTGAGGTGGACGTTTCGATAGACTGCTCACGCTGCATCTGTTTGAGTGCCCGCTGAATGCGACGATACGCGGGAAGGTTGTATTCGGCGAGGTCGGGAACACGGGACCATGGTGTGTCGACGCGATCGACGAACTTGGGAGGATCGTCCTCAAGCAAAGGCCGGAATTCGTTGGGCTCGTCAAGGTGCATCGCCAACTCCCATGAAAAAGTTGCCGCCCCCAGCTATAGGCGTGCGGCCCAGCTTTGGCAGCATTGCGATTTAACTCTTCCCGAGAGGCACGACAGCTACGACGATCGTGTTCGTTAGCGATGCCCTCGACTAGAACTTGCATCAAGCGACTTCGATAGCTTGAGAAACCGAGAAGTTAGGCTACCCTTTCGGTGGATACAAAGCAATCACCTTACGCCGTCACATTTGACGATATCCTCCCAGCCAATGATCTCTGCCGTATAAGCCTTCCAGTACTTCTGTACCTTGTCGTACATTCTTACGGCAGTCACCTTGTCGATGCAGATGACCATGCCCTTGCCACTTTGCTTGCGACCCATGTAATGAGCCACAAGGTCTTCGGCAACCTTTTCCAAGCGGTCGTCACGGGTAATCAGGTGGTATTCTCGGGCAAACTCCCGCTCCAGCTTCTTCTCTTGCTCGTCATCCAGTTCCGCCGCTTCGACCAACGCTTCCAAGTCTTCGTTGAAGTTCTCGTTGGCAAGTTGCAGTTCGGGGATGCGGTTCTCGTAGAACAGCGGGACCGTTGCACCGTCTTCAATCGACTGCTGAAAGTTGTAGATGCTGACGTAATCGCCGAAGACTTCTTTGGTCTTCTCCTCACCCGCCATGAGCGGCGTCCCGGTGAAGCCAATGAAGGCGGCGTTGGGCAGAGCGGTCCGCATGTTGAGGGCCAGTGTGTCGTACTGGCTGCGGTGGGCTTCGTAGGTCATCACGATGATGTCAGAGCGGTCGGACAGCTTGGGATACTTCTCGCCTGGCTTCGTGCCGAACTTCTGGATCAGCGTGAAGATGAAGCGATGGTCCTCACTGAGAAGTTGTCTCAGGTGGGCACCACTTTCCGCCTGACACTCTTCGGTGGCCACGCCGGTGTTACAGAAGTTCTTGTAAATCTGGGTGTCCAGATCGTTGCGGTCAGTCACGACCAGAAACGTCCAGTTGCCGGGCACTTTCCGGAGCACTTTTTGCGAGAAGAACGCCATCGAAAAACTCTTGCCACTCCCCTGCGTGTGCCAGAAGACACCGAGTTTGCCCTGGTTTTCCTTGATCTCTTCCAGTGCGACCACGGCGTTGTTCACTCCCAGAAATTGGTGATTCTTGCCGGTGATTTTAGGCGAGTCCATTGTCACCAGCGGCAACCTGTACGAACTGGTCGAACAGGTGAACCGAGAGCTGATGACTGCCGAAGGCGATACCTAGCTTGAATGTAGCCGCAACGAGTTAGGGTTAACGCATTATGGCCCCGCGTAGTTCTTCCAGCGGCAAGTCCCATCCGCCCTCATTGTCATCTTGCCAACCATGAGGACTTTTGCCACCAACTAGGAGCCTTGACTGAAATCCGCTTTCGACCCATTGATTGTTTTGCCAAGCAAACTCGAACTTACCGTCGAAGTTGCGTGTGTCTGAGCGAGTGCCCATGGGTTCCCCCGTATGTTACGGGAACTTCCGTAATCGGTGAACGTGACTTGTTGAAACTTGAAGGTCACAATGCCAACAAAAGGTGTCACGAGTGAGTCGGTATTGCGAACATCGATGGCAATACTGTCTCGCAAAACTACTAAGCCTGTCTTGTGCTGGGCCCTGTAATTGCTTGTCTCCTCGATCTCATCTTTGTAGACCTTCTTGTACGGTTCGGAATCTGTGACGAAGAGAGATCGAAACTCCTCAACCGGGTCCTTGGTCTCAACGACCTCCGCCATCGGCTCCTTTGAACCACTTGAACAACCAACCGCCACGGAGGTAGCCAAGACCACGAAGAGCGTCAATTTCGGAATGTTCACGGGGGTATGCTCCTTGTCAATTGCCTGTGGTGTAGGATCGTTCGGCTTTCGATAGTCGTCGACTTCATGTAATCAGCACCTTGGTTGTTGCGAATCAACGTTATGCAGTCGCCTCCTCCAATGCCTCGCTGGTCACGACCGCGTCGATGTCGCGGTCTTCCACGTCCAACACGCCGGAAAGTAGTTCGACGAGCAGACGCCCAATATACGATGTTCAGTTCGCAAGGTCAGCCAGCTAATCAGCGACAAGGCGGTCTACCTTTGTAGAATCGGCCCAACCGGCCCACAACTGGTTCGAATGGGCCGATTCTGGAAGCATAGGGGGCGTTCGCGTCTTCATTTATTTATTGCGACGGCGACGACCTGTTCTTGACCTTTGCCATTCCTTTTCCATTACTGTGCGTCTTCTGTCGTCGGTATAGGTTTCATATCCTTTTGAATTCTCCTGCCTGTTTGTTTCCGAAACTACATGTCGAATGAGTGCAGTAACTTGCAGACCTTTCAGTGCTTGTGTTTCGCTCAACTCACTACCGGCAATCCGTAGATTTCCGAAAGCAAGATCAAGCTCTCCCCTTATCGCCAGAATTGCTGCGTAGAGAACAATAAGTATAGGATCTCGAAATTCATTTGTATGGATTTCACTCTCAAGAGTGTGCATCGCCTTGCTGCCACTCCTACCTCCATTTCTGGAGTCCGAACTTAAGGTGGCAAGGATCTCTCTGCTCTCTGTTGTTTCGGCGAATGGTAGAAGCTCAGTTGCAATCCCTGTCAAATCCAGTTCACTTCTCTTACTCATCCTATCGATACCCCGATGTGTTACGATTTGCTTCGATGATTACGTGGACCGCCGCATTGTGAACATCCGCTCAATGACCGCTCGTTTTCCGTGTCAGTATGCATCAACGACACTTCACCACTGGCGTCCCCTCAGTAAAATTTACAACGTCATCCCGCCGCATAAATACTCTTCCCCTCGCCCTGATAGCTATCGAAGACGTGCTGGTAGACCAAGTCGCATTTCTGCTGGTAAAGCTCAGGCGTGTAGGCCCGTGGGAGGTCGTCGAGGATTGTCTTGACCGTCGCGTAAACGTCGGCACGGGTCCGTTGTTTCTTTCTCCAGTCGAGGACCAGCTTCGCTTCCTTTTGCGTTTTCAGCAGGGTGTAGCCACGTTGCCTTAAGCTGTTCGCATCCAAGGTCGAAACCCTTTTTAGCATTGCAGCATGGAGAACTCTTCAGTCAGTGCGGTGGCTGGTTGCTCGACGAGGGCGTCTTAGGATAAGTCCGACGACGCGGTCATGGCTCTGATCCGATAGTGGTGAGTTTTGGCTCCAGAAAGTCGAAGATCGCTTCATTTCCTTGTAGCACTTCCGAGACCTTTTCAGCGGTCGAGTCTTTCCTTTTCGGTAAGTCCTTGATCTTCCGATAACCGACACTTTCTTTCATGGGTATCTCGACGACGTGAAACGGAAACGGTTCGCGAAGAGCGGTCCATAGATTTGTTAGCTTGTCGATCATCTTCTGCGGTTTGGCTCCCTCTGACTCGTCACCCAGTCGAAACAAGAAGTACGCCATGTTTGGGTTCTTGGCAGCCGAAGCAGCAGACGCTGCCCGATGAATCATTTGATAAATCAGCTGGTCGTACTTTTGATCGAGCATCGAATCGGGATCGTCGATGAGCTTGCTGTACCAGCCTCGAAGCACCGCTTCTCGATTCTTCGGGTCTTTTCCAGAGTTCTTCCATTTGGACACCTTGGGGTACATGCCTTCCGTCCACTTTGCTTCAATCGCAAGCGATTGCTCGGCATTCAGCAACATCACGTCCGTATGCGACGCTTGACCCTTTCCATCAAATGGCCCAGCCGTGTATTCGAGTATTAGTTGTTCGTAGCTATCCATTCCGAGTTTCTTGACGATACCGTTGAATGTCTCTTCAGCGTGGATCATCAGCGACAGCATCGGAACGGTAGATATGGTAGGGCGGTTCAACTCACTTGGCGGTATCTCCCGAACTGCATCTTTGACTGAATTAAATTTTGACGGGTTTCCAACGTGAATGCTCATGGCGTAGCCTCCTCTAATTCGTAGATGCGTTCACACTGCGTTCGGTCTCGGAGTTGTTGTTTGCCATGCGTTCCCATTGTGGTGCCCGTGGCGAGTCGTAACGAGCCGTCCAATATACGGTTTGCGGGCTGCATGGTCATCTACTTTTGGAGCGGCTAGGTGGGTATGGTCCCAGAATCGGCCCAATAGGCCCAACCGACCCACGATGGGCCGAAAGGGCCGGTTTCTCAGACATGATCCCGCTGGCGGACGTCGAGTTAGCAAGCTTCGTCCGCTGAAACCTAAATCCCTGCCCCTTCCGCGTCAAAATCACATGATGCCCACGGCATAGCATTCCCAACCCGCATTTCAGCCCCTTTCTCGGAGACCTGCCTATGAATCAAACCATCGTCGCCAGCTTCTCGTTTGCATTGCTCGTGGCCGTTGCCCTGCTCGTCCGCGAGGTGCGATTTCGACGCTGCCTGCAGAAGCTACTGAACCGTCTTCTTGCCTTCTGGAGCCCTAACCTTGATGAAGAACCGACTCGGTACTTTCGCGATCATCCTGGTGATCGCAGTCGGATGTGACTCGCCGAACGAGCGACTGGTCAATCAACTTGCTGATACCAGCCAGGAAGTTGTCAGACAACGCCAGGAAGTCGCTCGCACGCAGCACGAAATCGCCGAAGGAAGCAAGCAACTCGTAAACGCTATTGCCGACTCACGGCACGAACACAACGAACTGCAACGTGACCTGCAACTACAACGGGACAAGTTGGAATCAGAGCGAAAGGCAATTGCCACCGAGCGACGTTTTGAGTCTGTGCTTGCTCCCGTGATCAGCACGACCGGCGTGTTGCTGGTCGCAGCGTTGCCGTTGGTGTTGTGCTGGTATCTGTTGCACGGGTTGCGTGACCAAGACGAAGACGTCAGCGAAGTGTTGATCAGCCAGCTGGTGCGGCAATCGCCGGAGTTGCTGGGCACGAGGAATGATCGACCGGCCATCGGGGAGAGAGCCCGAGCAGTTAGCGAGGAAGAGCCGCCGTTCTGAGGACGCCATACGGATCGATTAACCTTCAGCTTGTGCCTCAAGCCTGAGATCGTGGAGAGTTCTACCGCGATACTCCCAGTACTTCGTCCCTTGGACTTGCCCCCACTCGTACCCTTCGTTCTGGAGTGCGATGAGAGCCGCTTTGGAAATGCTTGTTTCTTCGCCAGCGAACAGAACACTTTTATTTCCAGCTACCGTGCAAGTGACGTCTTGATTCTTGCTGAAATGAAGTGTTTCCCCACCCTCCAATCCGATCATTGAGAACTCGAAGTTGGCCATCTTCTTCTTGGCTTTTTCGAGTGCGGCATGGTCGTCTTCAGATTCATAGACGTCCTCGCCGACCTTTACCTCAGCAATTGCGGCGAGCTGTAGGGCGGCCCTGGCCTGTTCGGGAGGCATTTCAAAGAACTCTCTGTTCTTGCGTACTCGCCGGTCAGCAAACGCTTCATGCAGACGCTTCTCGACAAATGTTGAATCCGCGACGCTTGCAGCGTAGTAGCATTCAAAAGGCAATGGCACGCCACTTGTGTCAAGGGATTTCATCCGCTGTGTCAGGTCAGAATCAGTCCTCCCTATCTTGATGTAGCCATCCATGGCAGGGTTGGTGAGGATATAAACGATGCCAGTTGAAACTTGTGAGTTTTCCATTGCGGGTTCGGTGCTTTCTTTGTCATTTGATCGAGGGGCACGAATTCGAGATCGCTCTAACTTGGGTTCTTCCGCTGCAACGAAATCGATTGAACCTTCCGGAAGCCCTAAGAAGTCATACGCACGTTCCTTTGCCGCCTCTTCCAGTCTCTGTACGTATTCATCGGCAGTGATGCCTTTCATGATGTACAGCGTGAGACTCGTGAAAACGGCGACTCTAAGCAGTCCCACGGCATCTGGAATCGCGTAGCTCAAATCGTATTCGATAGGTCGATCATCTTCGTCTAAGTTCAAGCCAAGCCGTTCAACCAGCGATGTCGCCAGCTGATTGGGATCTGTATTCCAGGGAAGGACTGCGTACCTGGGGTTTTCGCCTGTGAGGATTTGGACGAGCGATGATGAATGTCGTTGCATCTCGGCTTCATAAAGATCCTCGGCGAGTTCCTTGTTTTGTCGCTGCCATTCCAACTCTGCCATTGCGGTAAGGGTGCCGAGCATGAGCGACATCATGGTGCCAACGGAATTCAGCCAGACCTTCCCCTCGGCCTCGGCTTTCAGCATTGCATCCAGACCACCGCTGATCGGTGGTCCGTCTTCGCGATTGCGAGAATCCAAGATGAGCTTCCCTTTGTGGACGCGACCCCGAGCCGACGTTAGTGATGGCCCTCGATTCTAGCGATATCGCGTATCCGACAGCCAGTGGTCCCATTTCCGCCGTGGTGTATGCAGTTTTTGTTTGTTGATTGCCATTACACTTATCAAAGGAGCCAACAATTGAGCCACATCGTTAACATCAAAACCGAAGTCCGCGACGCCACGGCGGTACGTTCCGCCTGTGATCGCCTGCGTCTGCCGTCACCAGTTCAAGGAACGCACCGTCTGTTCAGCGGCCATGCCAACGGTCTCGGTGTGCAGTTGCCAGACTGGAGGTATCCAGTTGTTTGCAACTTGTCGTCCGGCGAGTTGAAGTACGACAACTACAACGGCAGATGGGGCGAGCAGCAACATCTGGATGCTTTTCTGCAATCGTACGCCGTCGAAAAAGCCAAGCTCGAAGCCCGTCGCCAAGGTCACGGTGTCACCGAGGTCCAGCTTGCCGACGGCAGCGTGAAACTAACCATCAACGTCGGAGGTGCCGCTTGAACAAAGTAATCGAAATCATCGTGTCACCGACTGGTGAAACACGGCTGGAGACGAAGGGCTTTGCCGGGGCGGAGTGTCGGGAGGCGAGTAAGTTTGTGGAGCAAGCGATCGGGGTGGTAGCGGGTGAGCAGATGACTGCGGAGTTTCACAACGCCGCTTCAACAGTTCTCGCGGCCCGCATGGAGTCGTGACTGCCTCTAACATATCAGCACATACCATCAATGCAGGCAAGTTCTTGGAGCAGCGTCGCGACATTTGCCGCTGGCGATTCAATCATGTCCGCCTCCTCGCACTTGATAATCGCATCAGCGTGGGCATACGGCGTTTTGCTTGACTTAAGGAAATCAAGACCCTGCCTCGCGAGCAGCTGCTTCACCATAGTTACTCGTTCCGTGTTCGTCGGTGGTGCCTGGATGTGTAACCGCAACACTCTGCTGGTAAGAATCTCAGGCATACGAGCAGGAAACCAGATTCTGGTGTATTTGTCGCTCGATTCATCTTCTTTGCCAATCCACCAATAACGGTAACTCGTCTTCACTTCGTCTCGAAAGTAACTCGTGTCAAGTTGATCTCGAACTGCTTCGACCAGTACGTCTAGGTACCGAGTGATCTCCTGCTCGAAGACCTCCTTCATTGCCGTGACGATTGCCAAATTTTTGGCGTAGAGCTTAGCCGCATCGCTGAATCCATTGAACTCGCTCATCGGGTTGTTCCTTCCGGCAATAGTGAGAGCAGGTGTGCTAGTGACGCCATGTGCTCGACAACAGCGTTAGTCGGGACGTGCTCGGTATCGGCAAAGAGGAGTAGTGACCTCAAGTCCACGAAACCGACAGTGTGCGTAACAAAGTGGCTGACAATCAACTTGTATATCGTTCTAGCGTCCTTGTTCTTTCGGAAGCTTCCATGTTATTTAGGGTGCGTGCCACTGCGATTGCAAATTCAAAGTAACTCGCTCTGATCGCATCGCCATTTGCTGCCACGCCCCGGTCAGTAGTTAGAAACACCATTGCTGTCGGAAAGTCATCCGACTTGTTTAGACGACGGCGAACGGCAGAAGGGTACGCTTTAGTTTGCATCAAGCGTGTGTTTGAAGCTTTGTGTTCTTCGCTACGGGTTTTCGCCTCGACAATCACCAATAAGTTCTGATAAGCGAGGACGAGATCCGGTATTCCACTGTCGGTAGAGAATTGCGTCATTGGATCTACCGGATCGTTCACAACCGCTTCTTCAACGCCGAGTGCCCCCAGCCACGCTCGCTGACAGGCGACAGCGAGCTCCGAGTTCACTGATGGACTGATCGCCCAGGCAATTAGTTCCGTATAGGGATCTTCAGAAGCAGTGACGCGTGCGACATCCAGGATGTCGAGGAGTTCATCAAGTAGCCACGGCTTCAAGTCACGTAGGGCTTCTTGAATCGCGGGTAGCCGTGCGGAAACAGAATCTAGGAGTAGCGGTTCAGCCGCCTTCAGAAACCTGCGAAACCCATCTGCCGGTGGCTTGGGCTTGGCTTGCTCAAGGGCCGGTTTCGCCTGCTCGCAGAATGCCTCGAACATGTCGAGCAGTTGGCGGTCTGTGGAGTGTGCTTCGCTCACGCGATTGTCCTCGGATAATTGCTATCACGTACCGTCGCCGGAAATGCGTGACGCTTCAATCTTACGCGACACACCATGCACGATACCTGACGAGGTACGATTGCCGCCACGTTCGTCTGTTGGAACAGCTGTGCCATCTAGCATCACCGTCTCTGCACTGCTCACTCGTTGCCATCAGCAAAATGAGTGTACCGGCCGAACCAGACGATCAGCAATATAGAGCCCCGATGAATTCGTCGGCTCACGCCGAAGCACTACGGTTTCTATATCCTCGGCTCTCTGCCGAATCACTCGTCTTGAGCACCCGACTCGATGTTGGCCTTTCTGACCACGGCACGCGGAACGCCCATCGTGTCACAAAGTGCGGCGAAACTTTCCAGCTGATGATTGGGCAATCGCCGTACGGCATCCAAATACTCACTAAGTGGAGTACACGGCAGTTGACCGTCTAGTATTTGTAAAATACGAAGCGTCGTCTGGCATGCATGCGTGATCAGCGTTTCAGTTCGATGACTGATGTCTTGCAGGGTCGATCTCAACTTCGGAATACGGAGCGTGCTCTTCACGATAGCACCAGTGCGGTACTTCGACGCCATGATCGAATGGCGACCAATCGGGATGACGTAGGACTCGCAGATGTCGTTTACCGCCAGAACTCGCCGTTTGCACGACTCGCAGAACCAGACAGACCATCTTGTGCCACTTTGTAGCGGCACGCCGCGACAACACCGACAGAGTGTAACTACTTCATTGAAGTCGAATCGCTCCCACGTGGGTTGATCTCTTCGCCCATTCTCGCAAGCACACAGTTGTTCAAGCTGCCGACATTGGTCACCGGCAACGCCAATCTCGCGACACGGTCCGAAGAGTTCGCCACAGGTGCTGCAGACTCCGACGTCTCGACAATCAAAGCCCCTGAAGATCAGGCCAGCTCCGTCATCACGTCTTGACATAACCACATCCCCAGATTGTCCCCGGAACAGATAGCGTTGTGATCGGTGTCGACTTCATCGCAAGTCCCGCCCACCGTTGATATCGAGCGTTGCTCCCGTCACGAACTGGGATGCGTCACTAGCCAGAAAGACAATGCTTTGGGCAATCTCTCGCGGTTCGGCGAATCTCCCCACGAGTAACTTTTTCTCAGCGTAGTCTGGCGGTAAGCTGGCAGCCGTCTGCTGTCCCATCTCGGTGAGTGTCATTCCCGGTGCGACGCAGTTAACACGGACCTTTGGTGCCAAAGCCCGAGCAGCACTCTTGGTTAGATTGACCAAACCTGCTTTGGCGGCAGCGTAGTGAGCGTGATGCGGAACGCCGGTGTGAGCGGCGACGCTGGCTACGATCACGACAGCCGCGTTGTCGCTAAGTAAGTGTCTGGCCGTGTGCAGTACGTTAAAGGTGCCATTCAGATTGACATCGACAATGCGTTTCCACTCGGCAGGCGTCAGCTCGCCAAACGGCATCGAGGTGGCTTCCCCGGCACAGAGCACAAGCACATCGAGTGGTCGTGCATCGTCCGGCAACGCCGCAATTGCTTTCTCGACTTCTTTGTCTTGCGTCATGTCCATCTGGCACAACCATGCCTCTCGTTCCAGATCTCGAATCGCGTCCGCCGTACGTGCCGCCCCAGCTTCATTGCTGTGATAACTGACGATGACATTGGTACCTTCTTCGGCCAGAAGCTGAGCCGTGGCGGCTCCAATGCCGCTCGACGCTCCAGTAACGAGTGCTGTTTTTCCAGACAGTCCAAGATCCATCCGCCGACTCCTCGCCCAATCTAGTACCGCTCGTTGATCACTCAGGATAAAACAGATCGTCATCGGCAATGTCTGGAATGCCGATCACCAGCACTCGCATCTTCCCTTTGGCTCCATGCACGACTCCTGGCGGGATCTGCACGATGGAGCCCTTGCGAACAGGATGCAGCTCGCCGTCCAGCATGACCGTCCCTTCGCCATCGAGCACGTAATAAAGTTCGGTGCCACGTTTGTGGTAGTGCTCGCGGGCTCCATCGATGTCGACGGCGTGAACCCACGCGGCCACGTCGGAATCTTCACGGCTTATCAACCGATCTCGCCAGCCGCACGTACTTCGCTCGCGAGGAGCTTCACCTTCATGCCGAACCAGCGTTTGGAGCTTCGTGGTCATTCTGTTGCTCCTAGCTCCTTACACCGTCGACCAGGGTGGCCACGGTGCCTTTCAACAACTTCTCTCCACCGAACTCCATCCCGAGAGCACGAATCTTGTCGGTGACGATTTGGTGTTTCGGTTGCTTGAGCTCGCCGATGATCTGGCTCTTGCTGCCAGACAATTCCTTCGCCAACGTAGCCACGTCCAACTCCGACACGTAACGGTCGTAACAATTGAACGCTTCTCCGGCGATTCCGTCTGACCTCAGCAAAACACCGACGGCCCTGGCTACGTCAGCGGCATGGACTTCTTTCCCCCCGCGTGAACATTGCACCGTCTCGCCACGCACGACTGCCGAAACAAGGTCAAACCACTTGCTGTGTTGGATCGGCCTGGTCACGCCATAAACGCCTGTTGGCCGCAGAGCACAGATCGGATATCCGCCGCCCAGACCATAACTGTGAACGAACTTCTCGATGGCTGCCTTGTGGGCTCCGTAGTGGCTCGTCGCCCAGAGCGGATGGGCCTCGTCGAGCGGTCGGTCGTCGAGGATCTTTTCATGCACGGCACAGGTTGAAATAAAGACGAAGCGACCCACACTGGCCCGTCGAGCCGCCTCGATCAACATCAGAGTGCCGACCACGTTCTTCTGGACAAACTCGATCACGTCACCTTCGGCACCGCGAAACCCGATGCCTGGTCGGTAGAGTGCCGCGTGTACAACAGCATCGCAGCCGTCCACCAACGCGTTGGCACTTTCGGGATCACCTAGGTCGCCTTCGATCCACTCCAGATTGCCGATGTGCTCGAAGCCACCTCGATTGCTGGACGCCCGACACCAACAACGAAGCTGGTGCCCCTGCTCGGCCAAATGTGTGGCGAGGTAGCGACCAATGAATCCCGTAGCTCCCGTTAATGCGACCCGCATCGCTTTCCTTTCCTGTAGCGAGATGGAATGGTCATGAAATCAGCTCTTGGACGACAGCGACGGCTTTTTGAAGTCGTGGATCATCTCCGGCACACTGAATCGCTCGCTTCGCCTTTGCCGCGACCTTCGCCCGCTCGGAATCGTTGCGAGCGTCCGAGTAGTTGTCGAAGACATCAGCCAGTTTGATGAGGCGAGCCGCCCACGGTGCTTGGGTGAGCCCGGCATCGTATCGTTCTTCCCGTTCCTCTTCTGGCAATCGGGAATCTTTGGTCAGCGACACCACGAGATCTGCCACGTTGTGTCCAAACTCTTGCAACAAATCATCGTAGTCGGTGGTCGTGTCCTCAATGACGTCGTGCAGGATCGCGGCGGCAAGCACTTGCGGGTCACTAACTTCAAAGATGTCACGCACGGTCATAGCGACCCGCACGGGGTGAGCAAAGTACGGCGTTCGCTCGTCCTTGCGAAGCTGCCCGGAGTGCTGTCGTGCGGCAAACGAAATCGCCTTTTGCCAGAGCTTGAAGTCTTGTTCACCAACCATAACGCATATTCCCTTTCCTGAGAGGCTTTGCTCATGACTCTATCAAATAGCTTGCGTGAATACATCGCCGCCTGTTTTACCGGGCTATGGATTCAATCCCACGAACACGAAGACGCGTTGTCCGAAGTCGCCCAGCTCTGCCGCGATGAAAACTGGCGACTCGCAACCTGGGACATTGCCCGAGGTCTGCAAGTTTCTGGCCAGAGCGACGACGCCGAATCAACCGGCTCCGACCCACTGGCCGCGATTCGTTCCATCAACACGCTGGCTTCACCAGACAGCTCGGCAATTCTGGTTCTGCAGAACTTTCACAGGTTCATGAATAGTGCCGAGATCGTCCAAGCTCTTCAGCACCAGATCGTTCAAGGCAAACAAAACCGTACCTTCATTGTCATTCTGTCGCCGGTTGTTCAGGTGCCAACCGAACTCGAAAAGCAGATCGTCGTCATCGAACACGAGCTGCCAGGCCGCGAGCAACTTGAAGAGTTGGCCCGTAGCATTGCGACCGAAGTCGGCGAACTACCAGCGGGCGAGGAACTGGCCACAGTGTTGGACGCGGCGAGTGGGATGACCCGTTGCGAAGCCGAATCCGCATTCAGTCTGTCGCTGGTCCGTGAACAGGCCATTCGTCCGCAGGCAATTTGGGAGCTGAAGTCCCAGATGCTAAAGAAAAGCGGTCTGGTGTCACTGCACCGTGGCAGCGAAACATTTGATGATCTTGGTGGCCTGGATGCGTTGAAGTCGTTCTGTACGCGGGCCATGCGAAATCAAGGACACCACAACGCACTCAAACGTCCTCGCGGCGTGATGCTGTTGTCCCCTCCGGGCTGCGGCAAATCCCAATTCGCCAAGAGTCTTGGTAATGAAACGGGCAGGCCAACGCTGACACTCGATATCGGTTCGTTGATGGGATCGTTAGTCGGCCAGACGGAGAGCAACATTCGACAAGCGTTGCAGATCGCGGACGCCATGCAGCCCTGTGTGTTGTTTCTGGATGAATGCGAAAAGGCACTCGCAGGTGTTGCGAGTTCTGGTCAGACAGACAGTGGCGTGTCGGCACGGTTGTTCGGCTCGTTCTTGAGTTGGTTGAACGACCACACGAGCGATGTGTTCGTGGTCGCGACGTGCAACGATTCTAGTAAACTTCCTCCAGAGTTCAGCCGAGCTGAACGCTTTGACGGCGTGTTTTTCCTCGATCTGCCGGGTGCGACCCAGAAGGGCAAGATCTGGGATATCTGCTTGAACCTGTTCGAGCTTGATGCTGACCAGCCGAAGCCCAAGACAACCGATTGGACCGGTGCCGAGATTCGCAGTTGTTGCCGATTGGCGGCCTTACTTGATATCTCACTAGTTGAAGCTGCTCAGAATGTCGTGCCGGTTGCTGTTACCGCCGCTGAATCGGTTACCCGTTTGCGTGATTGGGCTTCGGGCCGTTGCCTGGATGCTGACGTGCCGGGGATCTACAACCCGTCTGGTAACAAGCAGGCCAAGGCTCGTCGCAGCATTCCGCGTGATCCGTCGTTGAACTGACAATCTGCTGGTAAGCCGTAGCATCACTGACTGTACATGACACGACGGTCGATTCTCCGCGTTCTCCTCCGGCGACGTATTGTTGTAATTACCGCGAAGACTACCTCAATAGTTTACAGAAGCCGCCATGGCCGTTACGGTAGCCAGCAAAGCCAACGACCACGAATGAATGAGAAACGGAGTCCAGTGGTTCGCGGACAGCTCGACGCTCGACATACGTAACAGAGAAAGGGAGGCTTCTCATGAAGGACAGTATTCGCCAAGAGTTTCGAGAAACCGGTGATGCAGAAACTGCCGAACTCTGCGGTGAGGACTTACGGGCGGTCGAGGAAATCGCCAAGCTACATCCAGCGGATTCTGGACCGCCGCTACTGACCATCCCATTCGGTCACGGTCGTGTCCCTGATGGCCCTTTGGAACATCCTGACCATAGGTTCTACCGTTCCGGCGATCACAAGCAGTTAATGTTCCGTACCTTTGTCGACAACGACTGGCCAAGTCATCAAAGCGGGGCTGAATTGGAGGACTGGAAGAGGCGGTGGAGCCATTGGTATTGGGCAGCGGCCAGGGCTTCGCGGCGGACAGATCTCTGGGATGACCGTTGGTACGTGCAGAAGATCAGTGTCGGACAAAGCATAGTTATGATCGCGTGCAACGTCGATGATGTGCGATACAGTGCAGTAACTATCCGAAACCGGTCAGATCAGTGGGAGGTCAACTACCTACCGCGAGGTTCCTCAAATGGTGAGTACTATCAGTTGCACCAGGGGCATGAGGAACGAGCAAAGATTCACGGTCGTCACTGGGGCTCACACTGGCAGTGGGATATCTGGAATCCTCACAACTATCCTCCTTACGACGGCAACGACTTGATCGTGAGCTGGGGATTCGACTAGGTCGCTCTATAAGAAGAGTGCAGTAGCCGAAGGCGTAAGCACATTCATCTGACGCCCAGCTACGTGCCGCTGTAATGAATACGAAGACGGTTAAAACGCCCTGCGAAGTCTCAGAGCGGTTTGCGATTCTTGGGTGTTCCAATGCCAGGTAAACCACTCGTCGTCGCCTTTGGCATGAGCCCAACCGGACCAGAGTGCATGTTGACTTCGATGGCGAGGCGTATATCGACGTCAAATGTTAGCACTGCGGGCGGTTCCGGTCGTGTTGGATCACAGATGGCACTCCTCGATCAAACCTCGTGGTAAGACAATCGTCGAAGTCTGATCTGCTGAACGCATGACCAACACTCACTAGCTATAGGAGCATTCCTTTGATCCAAATCATTCGTTTCCTCGCTTGAGTCTTTGGGCCGCCGATCGTTGTCTGGATGCTGATCAATGTGGGATCTACAACCCGTCTGGGAGTGCTTCATCGAAGTTGCGGCGAAGCATTCCGCGTGATCCGTCGCTGAATTGAAAAACCGAACTTGAGTTCGTCTTTAGAACACTCGATTAGCAACCGAACGTACGATTTGTTGCGGTAGAGGTTCAGTAGCAGGTCTATCCCCGTGGACTACACGATCGCGGCATACCTCTTTCAAATCCAGACAAGAGGCGTGAGATGAGACATAGCCTTGATTCGCTTTAGTTGGCTACTATCTTCTTCTCCGGATTAAGCGAAGTTCAGCCTCAGTCAAGGGTTCTCGCAACTCGAAAGCCCACGTTGTAAAGAGTTAGCAATTGATCCATCAAAGCGTTGTTCGAGAACTCGGCAGTCACTCGTTCAGCAGCATCTCCGAAGCATCCGCCAAAGAGGTTGCCTTTGGCGTGCGGGTCATCAGCGATCTGACACCATTCCATGACATTTCCGTGCATATCAAAGAGTCCAAATCGATTTGGTTTGAGACTTCCGACGCGATGTGCTTTGCCTTCAGAATTCTCCTCGTACCAAGCGTATTCATCCAACAACTCCGTCACATCGCCGAAAGAGTATTTCGTGACCGCTCCTGCTCTGCACGCATACTCCCACTCCGGCTCAGTTGGCAACCGATACCCTACCCGAGGCTCAACTGACTCGGTATCAGAGTCCACTCCGTAATACGGCGGAAGCCCCTCTTGTTCGCTTAGCCAATCACAGTAGGCTGTCGCGGCTGCCCAGGTGATAACATTTGCGGGACCTCGTTCATCGGGTGAGTATTTCTTCGCATTAGGGCCAAATCCCCATGAGAGCCAAGACGGTACCTTTGCCGTTTGGAATTGCTCAAATGTGACCTCAGCAATTGAGATTGCGAATCGTCCTGAATGTTGGTGATCGGTGGACGCATGTTGGTCTTTATGAAGGCTGTTCGACGTACCCTCATCCAGGGTGAGTACAGCAAGTGTCTGTCCTTGCCCATCGATATACCATCCAAGTTTGTCCGTCAAAGAGAGGTCACGCGAAGCAGCACTTAATTGGTGATTCAAGTCATCTAGGTTCTCGCCCCATCTATGCAATGTCCACAACGCAGCCGAGTGTACGCCTGGGTCCATGTCGTGTTTGTACAGCTCACGAAGCTTGTCTACAAAGTCGTGACGAGTCGGAAGTACTTTGCTGTCGAACCCACCGAGTGCGAGGATGACGCCCTGCCGTATGCTCGCATTGTCCTCATCTGAGCATAAGTAGGTGAGAAGCACATTCGGATCGCCACCGCATGCCGCGTATCGGTTGATTAGGTAGCTCCGCCGCGTGCGATCGGAGCTATCCATAAACCCAGCCCATATTTTGTCATATTTGCCTAGTCGAGTTAGAGCCGTCGCCGCATTCGATTGTCCTCTCAAGAAGACACTGCGTTCTTCCGGACTCGCTTCGTTCGACAACGGTTGAGTCAGTGCGTCTTCCAGGGGTTCTATGACCCAATTGCCATACAATTTGACCCTCGACGTCCCAGATTCAGAGAGGAGTTCAGCGACCGTTCGTTCGTCTGCCGCCAGCGTCAATTGCCTAACGAATGCCGCGGCGTCCGCGACTAATGACTCGCGAACCCTGGATACGCTCCACCCGACCAGTGAACCAAATATCAACATAAGTGCGAATCTAAACGCGTAGTAAGTTGCTGCCCGCTTCATCATCTTTAGGTTGTCGGAACTCCAATTCTTACGACTCGTAAAACAGCAAATACGAGCGAATTCGAGAGGCCCCGGCAGGAATCGTTTCTCTTGTCTTTTTACCCACATCTGCGTTCGTTCTTGTAATCGAAGTTCCGCTCGTCCTCGCCGTGTCTCCTTTTGACGCCGTGTCAGCCACTCATGCAATGAAGGAATCAAATGGTCGTGCGTTATTTGGAAGTAAGTATCTCTCGACTGAACACTCGAAGGACCGTTTCCAGAAATTCCGTCTGGATCGCATGGCGTGAGCAACTTTGTGTCATTCTGAAGGATTCGCAACAGTTCACTAAACTCGTGACTATCGCATTCGTATCCAGATGCTTCGACAAGTTCTCGTTTCGATCGCACTTGCCCTTTAATGAACGTGGCTTGATCTGGGAGCAATGACTTTAACACGCTACGTGCCGCATTTTGGTGCAAACGGTGAGCGGGTGGTGCTGACGGAGAGCAGAAGGTCTCTTCAAGAAACGTGACCTCCAGCCCTTCTAATCCTCCAAGTTTTGCAAGGGTCGTTTCCGACCAGGAGCGGCCTTTCATCATTTCCGCAAATAGGGCGAGTTGTAGGCAAACTACCTTTCCGTTGTGAGATAGTTCATCTACCGCCTTACGCAGAAAGTGCTTCTGATCCTCGCTAAGGTCACCCACGTCCGCAGGTAGCTTGCGGTACGCTTGACCGAACCGTGTTAATACTTGAGCCGTATGGTCAGTGTCGAATAGATCGACAGCGGACATGCTTTCACCTTTCACGAACCGAACCTCTAGTTCATCTTGAAAGTGTGTGATTGCCATCCAAAACTCATCTCGGACGAGAAGTAGGCACTGCACTCGCCCGCCGTCACATTGCCGAAGTGCTTCCGTCAGTTTGGTACTCAGCTGCCCTCGATTCGCATGTAACCACTGCTCGAATTGATCGATGACAATCAAAAGTTTTTCGTTGGGAGTAGTTCTATGACCCTGGCGAATTGACTTGATTGCCTCCGGCAATTCCACGTCAGCCGGTAGCGAGTACCGCTTTTGAATCCCTCGGATGAGTCGCGACTCAGTATCGAAGGCAGAGGCTTCTACGTATAGGGCAGTAACATGATCACCGAGTCGAGGCAGCAACCCAGCCTTAACCAATGACGACTTACCAGACCCGCTGGGACCATATATCAATCCGACACTGAAGGTTTCGTCAGGGTCTACTTCTTCGATTCGATCTTTCCAAAAGCGGATACTACCAGGCAGGCCTTCTCGATCGCGTGGCCCCGGAAGTAGGTCCAAGAAGAACTCCGAGTCCCTGGCATCAAATGACTGAATTCCCTTTGGAACGACCTTTACGTGTGACTCGCTCTCAATTGGTGATTTGTCGATACTCGCGACCGGCTTTTCCTTAGTTGCCGCGATGAAGTGTCGTAGATCACCGGCAAAATCGGTCGCAGTTGTGTACCTGTCCGACGCTTTCTTCGCCAACGCCTTTAGGCATATCCGCTCTAACTCTCTCGGTATCGTATCGTCTCGCTGCCGTAGGGGCCTCGCCTCAACTGAGGTGATCTGCTTCAGCAGTTTCTTGACGTTTTCACCCCGGAAAGGACGTTTGCCTGTTAGCAATTCATAGAGCACAACACCCAGGCTAAATATATCTGAGCGTCCATCTACTCTATGCCCTTCGCCGCGAGCCTGCTCAGGACTCATGTAAGCGGGAGTACCCGTCAACCCCGATCCGTTGCCAATATCATCTTCCTTGAGAGCTAAGCCAAAGTCTGCGATGTACGACTTACCACTAGTATCGATCAAGATGTTTGCGGGTTTGACATCTCGATGCACCAGCCCTTGCGTGTGGGCATAATGTAAGGCTTCGGCGACCGTAGATATGAGTTCCACAGAGTCGTAGTGTGATGGACGCTCTCGCTCGATTCTTTCTGCAAGGTTGCTACCTTCGACAATTTTTGAAACGACATAACAAAGCCCGTCGTCCGTAAGTCCAACGTCGAATACCGGAACGACATTCGGATGATCGAGATTGGCCAATAACTGTGCTTCCGCTAAATAAGCCGAAATGTCGGCTTGCGATTCAACACACTCTGGCCTTGGAACTTTAATGGCGACAAAACGCTTGAGTCGTTCATCAAAGGCACGATACACGCGACCGAAACCACCCTCTCCAAGCGTTTCCTCAATCCGGTAGCGTCCGATTTGCTTAGGCAACTGCAGTCCTGATATGAGGGATTTATTCGGTTTGGGTTCATTTCGCACCGTATCGTGAGGGTCCACGATCCCTTGACCATCGCCGGTATCTGACTGTTGATTGCTCGATAGCTTTCTCGATTGATTCATTGAAAGCGTCCGCCCATTCATTAGAAGCTGCAGTTCCCGGAGTACCCGATCGCGGCTCGCGATTATCGCGGGTCGCTAACTCGATTGCAACCATTTACTTGATCGAAACGGGGAGAGTGAGAATCTCTAAACCCGCGGGTGCTCCTTTCAACTTTCGCCCCACTTTGCGGAGAACAATTTACATGAGCACACTGCTCGACCAACCCACCGTCCAACGATCATCATCCCCGTCTCAGCGACTGCGAACCACCTTCGCCGCCGTGCGAATCGCATTCACATGGCTGGGCACTCGCAAGACGTTAACCAGCGAACAGAAAGCTCAAGCCGCCGACGCATTCGGAGCCGAAGAGCAATTCCTGTCAGCTGGGAAGAAGCTGCTCGACACCAAGCATCCGGCATTCAAAGCCGTTACGGGTGTCAGATCTCGGATCGTCTCGCTCTGGAAAGCCATGTCGCTGCCGTATCCCGAGCCCGGCGTTCGGTTGATTCGCCAAAGTCAGATCGACACGTTCAACGAGCAACTCACGCTGCTGCAACAAGAGCTTGCCGAAGCCGTCAGCCAACTTGATGAGCATTACACCGAGTTGAAGTCAGCAGCTCGGGAACGGCTGGGAAGTTTGTACGACGCAGGCGATTATCCTGCGTGTTTGGAAGGCTTGTTTCAAGTCGCCTGGGATTTCCCATCGGTCGAACCACCGGAATATCTGCGACGGCTCAATCCAGATGTCTATCAACAAGAGTGCGAGCGAGTTGCCAGCCGTTTTGATGAAGCGGTGCAGTTGGCCGAGGCGACGTTCATCGAAGAATTGCAGAGTCTCGTATCGCACCTGACCGAACGATTGTCTGGCCAGGCGGACGGCAAGCCCAAAGTCTTTCGTGACTCTGCCGTCGAGAACTTGACTCAGTTCTTTGAGCGTTTCCGCGAGTTGAACATTCGCAGTAATGAACAGCTTGATGAACTGGTCGATTATTGCCAACACGTCGTTGGCGGCGTCGAACCGCAATCGCTGCGTGACAACAACGTGCTGCGGCAATCGATGGCAAGCGAGTTATCGCAGGTGCAGAACGTACTCGATGATCTGCTAGTCGACCGCCCGCGTCGGAACATCTTGCGTCGGCCTCGTTAACTTGGAGGATTCGATGCAACTTGTTGTTCAACCAGATGGTTCATTGAAATGCGTTTACGGCGAGGCGATTGATTTTCACGCACTGGGGCACGTCAGCATCACACGCGGTTCGCATGTCGAACCGGATTCAAACGGTCAGTGGCTCGTGGATCTGTCACCAGTCTCTGGTCCCGTGCTGGGACCATTCCCGACCAGAAGCGAAGCGTTGGAAGCCGAACTTGGTTGGCTTGAAGTCCATTGGCTAACCACAAATCCCAAATCCTGACCCTGGGTCGGGATTCGTTTTTGGTCAGCATTCCATCTCGTATACGTTGCCCGTAGTTTGCTGAAAGTAGCGTCGACCGCAGGCCGGGCAATCTAGCCGATTACCTCCCGTAACACCGACTCCATCTCGCTTAATGTTGGCTTCACGACCACAAGGGCACCTCCATTGAGCCCCATTTGCATCGATAATTCCCGCCACAGTGTTTGTGTCATTGAACATGACAATAAATGCTTGCAGTGCATTTGGGCTAGTCATGGAGTTGACTCCCTGAAGACTCTTGAATGTTCCACCGTCACCGTAGAACATTTGCGGGATTACTGAAAGGATTTGGTGCATTCAAGTGCATCGGGAGACTTGAAGGCAGATTCTGACACTCATCCATCACCAGTAGCCAACCTTCTGTGATGCTTTGGGAAGTAAGCAGCAATGACGAGGATCTAGTGTTTCTGTTTCTTCCCCACCGTCATCGCAAAAGGCCGGGGGCGGAAATCTCGTCAAAGTCGACGCCTGAGCAAGTTCGACCGGCTGCGAAGAATACGGCATATACGGGCTTTGCAAACACTCTCCCTCACGGAGCAGACTCCACAAGGCAGCGAATCGCTATCGGTGCTCGCCAGTGTGTCGAGTATCTGCGTGTTAGCAAAACGCCTTGATACTTGGATCACGCACTCAAACGACGCTCCCGTAGTCGACACACCCCGACTCGATCTACCTCACGGCCTCCACCTCGGAGGCCGTTTCCTTTTCTTGGCCCAACTTGATTGGAAGGACACTCTATGACGCAAGCCGAACTGAACCGGGAAGTTGCTGCTGCGACAGGCGAGACGATGTCAACGGTCAGGCACATGGGATTCGTGCCGTTGACGGCAGTTCCTTACGAGCGGGATCGCGATCCGCTCACGGTCGACTGGGATGAACTCGAACAGCAACGTGCCGTTCTGCATGCCGTTTAGCATCATTTAGGTCATCGGCGGCATGGAGGCCGCCTTGTCTCTTGTGCGTTCTAAACTCGGCCTCAACCTTGAATGATTCGCATATATTCCACCTTAGCATCGTCGTCGACTTCGACCTCGTGTAGGCGGCCACCGTACAGCCGATCTTGACGGTCTTTCCTTACTCCGGAAATCCAATACTCGTCGCCCGTTTCAATATCGAAATAGTTGCACTTGTACCCGCGTCCCTTCAGGCTCTGAAAGGACTGGCCCCTGTATCGAATCGTCCGACCGGTTTTCGAGAACGAAACCCATCCGATTCTCGCCGGACCTTCGAGTGCACCGGCCTTTCGCTCAATGTATTTGATCAGTCGTTTCCTCATGCTTACCTCCCATGACGCAGACAACAGATCGACGACTTTGGTTCAGAGCGTCGCCCAATCACTCGCCCCAATACAAAGGAGGAGATCCCTTTGATCCAAATCACACGTTTACTCGCTCGTCAACTAAAGCCCGTCTTTCGCCGCATGATCACAGAAAATGGCAGGGGCACGATTCATGCACCGGTACTAATGCACGCTGGCCCCGAAGGATTGCGAATTCGGATCTCTTCCTCGGAAGTCGCTGCCGAATACTACGATCCAACACCTTGCGAGGCCGACGCCGCGTACGTTCCTTTTGAATTCCTTAATGACTGCGAAGCCTACAGCGACACTCCAGTCCAGATCGAGATGACTTCCGGTGATCGTGTGATGGCGACCTGGAACGAAGGCCACGTTCCACAGATGAAACACTACGATGTCGCGGCCACGGAGCACTTTTTTCCGACTCGGGTCGAGGCGTTCACGGATAATCCGCCAGAACTTGCCAACGCCTTGCACGCGGCGATGGAAACGGCGTCGAACGAGTCGACTCGTTACTCTCTGCACTGCATTCAGCTAAGCGGTTCAGGCACGATTGCCGCAACGGACGCTGGCCAGATCTTAGTTCATTCCGGTTTCGAGTTCCCTTGGGAGGAAGACTTGCTGATTCCACGTCGGTCAGTCTTTGGCTCCAGTCAATTGCCGAGCAATACGAAGGTGGAAGTCGGTAAGTCTGAACGCTGGGTGTGCTTTCGCATTGGGAGTTGGTCGTTTCAGTTCGCGATCAATACCGAAGGTCGCTTCCCTTCCTTGGAGACAATGTTTCGCGATGTCGAAAACGCTGAAGCTTCCATCCAGATCGATTCGCACGATGCCACGTTCTTGCTGAAGTCGATGAAACAACTTCCCGGTGGCGATACATTTCACTCGCCGGTGACGGTCGATGCCAACGGCAGAGTCTTCATTCGCTCCCAAGGTGAAGACGCTCCAAGTCCGGTGGAGATCCTATTGTCAAATTCGACTCGCTCTGGGCAGCCGGAACGCATCAATACCGACCGCAAATTCCTACGTCGTGCCCTCGATTTGGGCTTCCGTGAAATCCATGTCTTTGCACCCGACCAACCGCTTCTCTGTGTGGATGGTCGCCGCAAGTATCTGTGGGCGACACTCACACCCGAAGACGCCATCAAACCATCGGACGACGCAGTGCAAATCAGTTCTGTATTCGACGATGCGTACACGCCGTCCCATACCAATCAAGTTCAACAGGAGACGACTATGCCGAAAGCAGAAGCTACAACCAACAAGCACGATCAGCCGCAACAGATGGCAAGCTCGACGGAAGAGCTAATCGAAGCGGCTGAACAACTGAAAGCATCTCTCCGCGATACGCTGGGGAAGACCAACGAGCTGATCGTTGGCCTCAAGCGGCATCGCAAGGAAGCCAAGATCGTTCGCACGACGCTGGATTCGTTGAGGCAGTTGCAGACGGTCGGGTAAGTGGCGATTCCGCAGACACCCTGGGAACGCCACAGGAGTAGACATGATCGTCTCGGCTTCCATTTAAACGCGACTTTCCCTTATCATGCCTGGTCGCTTACGTCTTCGCATGGGAGACTGAATATGAGCCACGACAAAGTAAAGACCGAAGCAGTTAGCGATTCATGCGAACCGATGGATAACATCATGGATGTTGTTGACAGGGTGACTGAGGCGGAGATCGCAGCGAAGTTGCGAGAGCAAATCGAGCAGTTGCAGGGAGCCTCCTAGTCTGACGGCTAGTAACGATTTGCTACCGATTTAATGGACATTTCTTGGTGTCGAAGGCAACTCCTCGAAACGCGGAAGCCAATGAAAGGGTCGCGATGGTCAGGAACGACCCTACCGCGAATTGCGGATCGACAGAGACTGGCTGACGATTGAAACGATCCACCACGCAAAGCACGCCTGTTTTCTCCCAGCGGCGTAAGATTCGTTTCCATTGACGTCTGGCCATATCTCTTGTACAGGTCCCAACACCACTCCCAGACATTTCCGTGCATGTCATAGAGGCCCCATTGGTTCGGTTCTCCTTCACCAACGAGACGCGTCCCGTCGGGCAACTCTCTGCCGTACCACGCTGCTGCACTAAGGGTCTCTGTGTCGTCACCACATGACCACTTTGTAGAAGTGCCCGCTCGACAGGCGTACTCCCACTCGGCCTCGGTCGGCAGCCGGTGTCCCGTTCCTCCAATGACCGAGACATTTTGGCTGTCGATATCAATATCATAAAACTGATCGAGTCCATCCAGTTCGCTCAACTTGTTGCAGAACTTTACCGCGTCGTGCCAAGTTATAGTCTCGACTGGTCGCTGGTCCTCGCCGTTGTACGTGGCAGGATTGTCCCCCATGACTTGCTCATATTCTCTTTGCGTGACTAAGTTAATGCCCATGTAAAACGGCTGGGTGATTCTCACGCGATGTTGTGGCCTCTCGTTGCGGCGAGAATCCTTATCGGTATCGGGCGAACCCATCATAAACTCGCCCGCCGGGATCAGCTTCAGTTCCATGCCAATCGAGTTCGTAATGACACCGCCAGTTTCGATGGATTGTGGCAATCTTGCTTCTTCAGTCTTCTTTGCTGCCTCGGGTGATTTTGGGTTTGCCGGTGCAGGCGTAGTCACCGTTTCTGCCGTTTCTGTGCTCTCTTGTTGCATTGCTGGCGTCGCTGCCTTTTCCTTCTTCCCGGAAGTTGCCGCCGCATGCTCGAACACGCGATCCAGCCCTCGCACCAATAACTCCAGATGGCTTTGATAGTCACGGCCGGGACGGACTTCGGCGGCGTTGCGACGCGAGAGCGGTTTCAAGCTTGGCGGCAAGTCGTCCGCCCTCGGCATCGATGCACGGTCGACGAGAACTGGAATGACGGGAATACCCATCTTCAATGCTGAATAGACCTCGACCCGCACGAAGTCGTCAGGATCGTCCAGTCGTCGAGTGCCATTCTCGGAACATGCATCGACCCAGCTGCCTCCAATGATGACCAGCAAGGCGTCGCACTGACTCACCTTCTCATTCAGGTACTCGACGAAATCGACGCCTAACGGGATCGAATCCACATCAAACATGACGGAGTCGTGGCCGTAGTGCTCCGCCAAGTGCTTGTAGATCGCGTGCGAGGGATAAGCACTATCCTCACGACGGTAAGAAATAAAAAGTTTCGGCATCAAGTTGTACGGACAGTCTGTGAAACATTGTTGATCGACGTGATTTTGGCAGATCGGAGGTACGCACTCAAGTATTCCGGTCTGGAACTATCTCTCTCCAGAACCGGACCGATCGGCCCAATTCTATGTCGCTGGGCCTATTGGGCCGATTCTCAGTACACAACGCCCCAAACCAAAAGCAAATAGGAGTCCCCTCATGCCCTTGAAACTCAACGTCGGAGTCAACAAGAAGATCGGTCTGCCGGATTACGGCAGCCTCGGCACGTCTTGCCACGTCGAAGTGGAAGTCGATGGTCATCTGATCTTCGATGATCTTGACGCGTTCCACCAGAAGGTGCGGCAAGCGTATGTCGCCTGTGCCCAAGCGGTCAATGACGAGTTAGCTCGGCAACACGATTTGCCAACGCAATCTGCAAGTCATACGACAGCTACCGAAAGTTTGACCACTGCCGCGACAAACGGCAACGGGAATGGTTACGGTCATCGCAACGGGACCAGCGGCGGCACGGCGTCCCAGAAGCAACTCAATTACGCCAACCAGCTCGCTGGGCAGATCCAAGGTCTGGGCGTGCGGCGGCTGGAGTCTCTGGCCAGCAAGATGTTCAACAAGCCGCTCGCCGGGCTGTCGAGTCTCGACGCCAGTTCGTTGATCGACACGTTGAAGGCGATCAAGGACGGTCGCCTGGACTTGAACGCAGCTCTCGACGGAGCCACTGCATGATCAGCACCGCACCAGATCGTAATAAAGGGGGGGAGCGGTCACGCGATGTCTGGTCCTACATCTCGCCGTCCAGATTGAATACGTGGCTGAAATGCCCCGTCGCATTCAAGCTGCGTTACATCGACGGGATTCGGTCACCGACGACGCCGAGTTTATTTCTCGGCAAGGTTGTGCATGCCGGGCTGGAGTGTTTCTATCGGCATCGGCAGGTGGGAATGCACTTGGACTCGGGTGATGTGATCCAACGTCTTGAAGACTGCTGGGAAGCGTTACTTTCCGAAGACTGCATGACGTTCGTTTCGACTGACGACGAGGACAAACTCAAGCAACAGGCCGCTGGGCTCGTACACGCTTATCTTGACCAGCTCGGTGACGAACCAGTGCCTGCCGCCGTCGAGACGACTCTGCAAGAACCGTTGGTCGATCCATTCACTGCCGAGGATCTCGGCATTCCGCTGCTGGGAGTTGTCGATCTGATCGTCCCCGGCGACAGTAGTTCGGTGGTCGTGGACTTCAAGACCTCGGGCAGGTCGGGGCCGCCGTGCGAGAAGGTTCACGAGGTCCAGCTGTCGGCGTATTCGTATCTATATCGTGCAACCACGCAGCAAGCCGAGTCGGGCCTACAGATTCGCAGTCTGATCAAGACCAAGACGCCGAAGATCGAGTATCGAGAGTATCCCGCACGCACGGAGTCGCAGCTTCGACGCTTCTTCCAGATCGTGCGGGCGTATCTTGATGACCTGGATCGTGGGCGGTTTCTTCATCGCCCGGGATTCGGATGCACGATGTGCGAATTCAACGATGGGACGTGCGATGAAAGCTGACATTAGGAATACTCCCGCTTCGTCGTGGCGATTTCTGCCGGGCGGAGCGGGAGTTGGATGGCGAAAAAGATTGAAATTCGCTAACGCTCCTTTTTAGCTATTGACCCACCAACGTCCAAAGACACTTGGTTGTTCAGGTCCACATCTGCAGGGCAATGTCCACTCATTCACGACTTATAGTCATGACAACGCGGAAACCGACGTCATATCTAGGGCCTCCTGCAGAATAGAATCTGTTGTGTGGCGTGAACAACAGGTCGTGAAAGTTTGTCCGAAAAGACCCGCCTCGAACAGCTCTATGAGTTCCGCTCAGCGGGCCGGTGGGATCAATTATAGGTCCGGAGGGCAAGGACTTCTCATACCAGTCGAGACACCACTCATGCAAGTTGCCGTGCATGTTGTATAACCCCCACGGGTTTGGCCTCTTTTCACCAACAGGGTGCGGACGACAGTTGTTGCTCACCAAAAACTTCTCGAATTTGTCTGCAGATTCTCGACTTATCTTGAGAGAATCGAAAGGCTCGTTGCCACTGTTTTCTGCAAACCACCCGTAGAACGTCGCCATGGACGATTTACTACTTCCCCATGGGTAGAGAGTAGTTGTTCCCGCTCGGCACGCGTACTCCCATTCTGCTTCAGTTGGCAATCTATATCGTCGCCCTGCAGCCTTTTCATCCGGCAGTTCGGACAGTAAGCGACAATACTCAACGGCGTCTTCCCAGCCAACCTTCTCCACAGGATTCTTTGGACTCATGAAATGGCTTGGATTGACCCCCGCAACTTTTTCGTATTGTTCTTGGCTGACTTCGCACACACTCATATAGAACGGCTTTGACAAACGCACGGGGCGACACGGTTCGGCGGGATTTCCCATCGTAAAATCTCCGGCGGGAAGAAGCCTCAACTCCATGCCTATCGAGTTCGTGAGCGTGGTGAACATGACCGCCCGAAACCACGTTCCCATCGACATTGCCTTCTTCTCCGCAACGCGAGCCTCATCTTTGATTTTGTCTCTACGAATGCGACCAGCAATAACCCCTACATAACCGAGTGACGCCATATCGGACAGATGCAATGTTACTTCTCCAACACCCGTGCTCTTCGCTAGAATCTGACCTGTCATCGTCACGTCGGCATCCAGGGATTTTCCAACCGAGATAGGCAGAATGCTCGAAGCTGGCTTACCCGATTTATCGGCCAGTTCGGAAATCGCAAGTTTCACCTGATCGCGTGAAACCACGGGAACTCCTGAATTCACCAGCTCCGTCAACAAGTGCTCCGTCAGAAACAATGCCTCGTCACCCGTTTTCAGATTTGGATCTTCTGATTTCCAATCGAGAGGGAGAATTGC
Organism: Planctomycetaceae bacterium; assembly: GCA_020638995.1. Lineage (GTDB taxonomy): Bacteria > Planctomycetota > Planctomycetia > Pirellulales > Pirellulaceae. Next base: position 890,741 of record JACKHM010000003.1, on the reverse strand, counting down.
AACTTTCTTTGTTCCTCGATGGCATTCGACAACCATTCCACGTTTGATTTTAACGCCTTCGTCTTCTTCGCGGATCACGACTCGGCTTAATCGGTCGTTAATGACCTCACTGACGTCGAGTGTTGCTAACTCGGCTCGAACGACCCCAAGTTCTTCTCCTGATTCAGGGTCGACGATTACTTCCGAATCACCAAGTAGAGTTACACTCTGCCCAACAGCAACACCTGCTGACGATCCAATGTTGATGATGATCCCTCGCTCAGTGGCTGACGCTACGCGTCCTTGCACTTTGCCAGTCTTTATGAGATGCGACACTTTCCAGGCGGCATAAGTTGGGAAGCCCACACTTACGATTGCGGCGGTCTGGCTGATGTCTTCGGAAGCGGATCGAATCTTGTCGGCCGCAATCACAACGACGCTACGCAGAGTGATGTCATAGAGTACCGTCTCAGCAGCCGACTTCTCAATAACCTCTCCTATGTACCTCTTGCCTTCGCTGGTTCTTATGATGCTCAGAGATGGAGTCTCCGTTTGACTGCAAGCGGATTCAGGCTGGAACGCCAAATTGAACCCGAGTGCCCCTGCAATCAGTAAGAATCGTGCGACGAGCAACTTGATTCTTTCGTATCGACCATCTCGCGTATTCATTTCGCCTCTCCCCGTACTATCTATTTAAAAACGTGTTGTGCACGTACCGCGTCACGAAGTTTGGCCTCCACACTCAAGCCAGAGATCACGCCGCGAGTTCGTCAACAGAGCGGCCACTGAGTTCCCCAACAACCAATAAAGTCGCCGAAACCAAGACTGCCTGTCCGGCCTCCGCCAAGAGGTTTTCCAGTACGGCACTCAGCCTGACGCCCTTTCGGCGTGGGAGTTGAGCACTTCTACTGATAATCAAGAGCCTGTTCGGCTCAGGTTGGCGATTTCGGACTGAGCAGTATCAAACGCCTTTGTGTCGGTCAAAATGTCGTGGCTACATCAACGAAGCCGATCAACTTTTATTTCACTCTATATCTGCGGCAAAACATCCTTCAGTTGAGGTACCCGCCAGTTTACAATCCGTAGCGTCACGCCACCAGAAGCAATCTGAGACCATCCCATGGCAAGCAAAAACACCGAATGCCCTTTTTGCACACTCGCCGACGAATCGTTTGTCCTGAAGTCCGAGACGGCGTTCGCCATCCGCGACGGCTATCCCGTCTCGCCCGGCCACACGCTCGTCATTCCACGCCAACACGTTGCCACGTTATTTGAATTGCCGCGTCATGAGCAGTTGGCACTGTGGGATCTCGTCGAACGTGTGCGGGATCGACTCGTCGCCGAACATCAACCAGCTGGTTTCAACATTGGACTGAACGACGGCCTCGCTGCGGGCCAGACCGTTCCGCACGTCCACATTCATGTCATTCCCCGTTACGATGGCGACGTGCCGGACCCACGCGGCGGTGTTCGCTGGGTGATCCCAGATAAAGCAGCTTATTGGAAGTGAACGGTTGAGCCGACCGACGCCGAAGATCCAGATTCAGTTTCTCAAGAACATCCAGCGACTGTTGGCTGAGGGACGATTTACCGCCAGCTACAAGTTTGCATTGTTACTCGCACTGACCGATGTCGCCGTTGAAAGAGGCGATGATTCCGGGGGAGCGTTGACAATCCCGACGAATGCTCTGGCCGAGAAGTTCATTCAATACTATTGGCGGCAAGCACTGCCGTATCTTCCACGCGGCGGTTCGATTCACGGAAAGGTCCTGCAACAAAATACGGATCGGCAAGCTAAGATCGTTACAGTGCTGAATGACGTCCACCATGCCCACGGCGGATCGTTATCGGCGGCGAAGCGAGATGCCAAGGCGTGGAAGTCGTTGGTGAGTCAGGTCGACCAGGTTGTTCGCGGTATGCCACTCTGGAAACTGCAAACGGTGGGCAACTCCGAGTTCGATTTCCTTTACGACAACGTAGGGAAAGGAAAAACGGTCGAACTGAAGGCCGGAATCGCATTTTGTCTTCGACAGTTTCACGGGCTGATCGGGGATCTGGTTCGCGGTGCGTGGGTTCGATTCATACGTGGCATGAAACAGAACCAAGACGTGCTCGGAACGACCGTCGACCTGTATGAATTCCTGTTCGGCAGTGATCGCGGCTCGCTGAGCGACATGGTGCCGATCCTGACCGATGTCCAACACGGATCGTGCTTCTATTGCAATAAGTCGCTGGCCAGTCGCAGTGTTCACGTCGATCACTTCGTTCCTTGGTCGCGATACTCTCTGGATCTCGGGCACAATTTTGTGCTTGCCCATGACAAATGCAACTCTGCGAAAGCGGACCATGTTGCGGCAGCCAGACATCTTGAAGCTTGGGTGGAACGCAATGATCAACATGGGAAAGAACTTGTCGACGCTTTTTGTGATCGCGGCGTGCTGCATGATCTGTCCACGACGCTGCGAATCACTGACTGGACTTACTCGCAGGTGGCGATGGCAGACGGGCTTACCTGGGAGAAAGGTCGGACGATGGTGCCGTTGAGCGGCAACTGGGAGCGGACGTTGCGAGAGCTGATTGAGAGGGCGGCGTAAAGCTGCCAGTACCCAGACGAGAAATGATGAAGAGTAAGCGTTTCCAATTCGGCATCGGCAGGTTGATTATCCTGACGTCGGCGGTTGCCGTTGTGATGGCCGTCTCGATCAGACTCAACGCTCCGCAATTCGCTCAGTGGTGTTTCGCTGGCTACCTCGTGTTCTTCGTGGTCTGGGCGGTGATGCGTGGTCCAGACCTGTACGCCAAGATACGTGACATCCGAGATCGGCGACGAATGCTCAAGCAACGCCGTGGCGAACTTGAGAGTGAGGCTACCGAGTTGCGGCGGACGAGTAAGAATACCAAATGCGGCGGCAACGATAGCGGCCTTCCTTGAACCAAGCACGACACATGGAGATTCCGATGCTGCACCTCATTGAATTAGCTAAACAGGTGCGTGGCACAACCGTGGACTTCTTGGAATCGGTCCCAGATGACTGGCTGCTATGGGCACCGCCCGGCACATCGAACCATATAACGTGGCACGCTGGACACGCCGTTTGGGTTCAGGATTGTCTCTGTGTCGAGCCACTTAGCGGAGTCAGCGACTTGCCGCTTGGCTGGAGTGAGCGATTCGGAATGAATTGCCGTCCGGTGGCGGACACACACGATTGGCCGGAACGGAGCGAGTTGTTGCATCACCTACATACACAATTGAGTCGCATACTCGCATTGTTCGATGAACACTCTGACGGTTTGGGCAAGATTGGCCAGAACCAGGACGGCCAGTGGGATCTGACTCGTGGCGTCATTCACGGATTGCATGACGAAGCTCGTCACCAAGGCGAGATGTATTTGCTGATGAAGCTTCAGAGGACTTCGGATTGAACGTACCGAGCCATACTAGTCTGGATCAGGGAATCCTCGTGTTTCAGCGACACTGCCACATAGTTGACAAATGATCGAACCCGAAGAACACCTTAGCCCCGACGGCACACTCGCACTGCAAGTCAAATTGCTCGATGGCGGAGACGTTGCAATTGGCTTTCGTGGGCATGCTTGGCACACTCATGCCGATATTCTCGCGTCGGTGAGCGGGTGTCCCGAATCAGATGCAGTTCGCAGGTTTGTCGAAGACGTTCTCGCTGATCGTGCCATCATCGCGGTCCAATCTTTTGACGACGTTGTCCACGACGTCTGGATAACAGACGACCCTTCCTCGCATCGCAAGTATCAGCAAGCTAACGAAACGCTCAACTTCAGGTACTGGTCCGGTCGCAAATACACGGAGGCGGATTGAATTCGTTACGCAATGAAAGCTATTCCAACTCGCATTGGCGGTGGTTCCGTTATCTGTTTCAGTCCGGTCGACGAACGCCATCGGCACACTGGAAACTGCCAGCAAATCGTAACGGGAGTGCTTCAAGGACCGGTCGCTGGTCTCGCGATCTGTCAGCTCGACGATGATGATGCTTTCTATCTCTTTGGCTGCGACGCAGAGTGGAACGTGGTAACCGATACCTGGCACCAGAGCCTAGACAAGGCGAAGGCACAGGCGGAATTCGAGTACGACGGCATCTCTGAAACATGGCAGTCGCCAACGTGAGTGTGTTGGACCAAGGTTTTGTGGCATTCCGATTCAGTCTGGTAGGATGTGATCGTCGACACCAGTTGCTTTCGTTCTCGGCGACGGCAGTATTTGCAATTTGCCAACTAACAAGGCTGATGCGGTGCGAGTTCGATCAGGACTTATGACAGCCACTGCCGCTCTGTTCGGAGAAACACCGCTAGGGATCGCCGGTGCGTTGCTGCAATGGCTCACGCTCGCCATCTTGGTGGCGATTGGTGTTCCTAATGTGCCACTGGCGTGGCGTCTTGCGATAGCTTTACTCGGACTTGTGGCCTTGCTCGCGGGGATCGTGCTCGCGTTGCGTGGCAAGCCTATGGGGCCACTGATAGTGATTCCAGCTGTGCTCGGGATCGCTATGATCGTTCTCCTTGCGGCTATCTTCTATCCTCTCAAGTGGCTTACCAGTGACAAATCACGCGAAGCTGACCAAGTGCACCATGAGCACTGATAGCATTTCCTTATGAAACATCGAACCAGCCCAGCGACCCAACGCACATCACATGGGACTACAAGGTGCCTTCCATCATCGAACTTCATGACTCAATCGTCCACGCTTGTATAGCTCACGGCGAAGACATTGTGGTGCATCTATCACCCGCTTACTTACACCGAACGACCGGTCACCCCGGCGTTGACGCTGGTGACGTGTTCACGCTGGACCTTGATCTGAAGTTCTCGGACGCCGTTATCGACGAGCCCTTTGTAGACCTACCTGTACAACTGGCTGATGGTCGGCTTTCCGTCGGAGCTACATGCTTCGACAACGCCGTTCCGTTCCCTTTCAATCACAGTGGCTTCGTTACTGCTGAGTTTGTTGACTGCTACGGTCGCGTGGCTCGGATCACGTCGCGTTCGCTGATACTTCGCCCTGCGTCGAAGGAGATCTTTCTGGAATCTTTTCCGGGAACTGACTCGTAGACGCCCCGCTTCGGCTGGTTGGCTGTCCACCACGCTTCTCATCACACCTCGAATAAGTCATCATCATGTCGGATTTTGAAATCGTTCACACTGTCACCGACTACTACGACGGCCCGCGAGGCGGAATCGCCGAGTTTCGCGGCAAACCGCATATTTATGAGTCGAAGTTTGATGATGTCGCAGATGAGTACAGCGAAGCGTTTCACCTCTTTCCTATCGACCGCTCGACATTGGAACTCGCACTCGAAGACTGGGCCATATGGTTGCGTTGGGAATTGGCCTTCTATCGTGGTGAGACTGATCGTGAAACCCACCCTGCTTTGCCCGTTGACCGACAACGTCATAACGAACTACGGCTTGTTCTTGATGATTTGCTGTTAATCCCCAAGCGAGGCTTCTTCACAGCGACAGCAGAGTTCCGCATCCGCGATGCTCCCGAATGGCCGGGTGTCGGGTGGCGACCGCTTGAAGTGAAGTGGTCATTTGTCGAATCCATTGCTTGCCCCTAAACGCTTAGGCAGTTTCTATGGCACTCGATGTCCACGTTGTTGACGACCCATCTCGCCGAGGATTGACCGGCGAATGGCCTGTTTGTCAGTTTGAGGAGGCCGTTCACTCGTACATCTTTCACGGTGCCGGAATCGAAGTTTACAGCCGGTACGCCTATTTGCGACGCATGATCGACTTCTACGCGGACGCGTCGTACGCGGGAGATGCGCTGGACGCCGTAGTTGGCGAGAGCGATGACTTACTGCCGCAACTGAGTGCAAACCAAGTAGTTCGGTGATCGCAACGTACTGTTCGCTGCCGACGTTTGTCAGGCGTTGCGGCAGACGGAGGCTATTCTCCCAGCGGGAACTGCAAGACCAGCGTGATATTGTGGCGAATCAACTCGTAACGCTCGCCATTCTCTGTCCCGGCAGCAGGCTCTTCTACACTGCTGCGAAAGGTGTATCGTCCTGAATTCGGCGACGGCAAGTGAATCCGACCGCGATCATCAGTTTTGACGTTTTTCCGGACGCCTTTTGGTCCACGTACGAAGACCGTACGCTCTGCAACTGGCTCCCCCTTCCATGACAAGGTGACCTCCAGATCTTTCCCGAGGTCGTGGGGAACGAGATCGAGATCCATTTGTTCCGCTCGACCAAGCTCATGCACGGTGTCATGGGACGCGACGACGAGATTTCTGGCGTAGTAGTGCAGCAGCACCTTTGTTTTGCCGTACGTGTAGACGCCAAACTTGCCGTAGGAATCGACGCTATACTCGGACGCTGCGGGCAATGCGACCTGCATCCACCGATTCTCTCCGTTCTTCACCTCTGATGCACTCACGGGATCGGGATCAGGTTGCTCCAGTGTCCGAATCCATACCTTGCTCGAACCAAGAAAATGGTCGAGGTAATGGCCATCCCCTGCACGCGGTGATTCCTCGAAGTAAACGTTCGCAACCTTTTCAGCTCCCGGCGTGTTGTCCACCACAACCCAAAGGTAGTGTGCAGTCGCTTGGTCACAACAGGTGGCCAGGAAGATCGCAATGAGGCAGATGGTCAAGTTGCGGTAGTTCATGGTTAGTGACTCCGTGAATTTGGTCCTTGGTCTTACTTTTCAGGAAAACTAGATTCGTGAATTCTCGCCGTCGTCGAGCAAGCGGCATGGATTGATTCGACGCAAGATGCCACGTTTCTGACACTAGCTTAACAGAAGCCAAACCCGTGGTCTCGCGTGATACGATTTGAGCGTACAGGCTCAAAGATGTCAGGTGTCGGACCATTCTGTTGGCGAGATGGGCATCAGACTACCCAGACGCCGAACGTGAGGCCAACCTTCGCACCGCAGCGAGTACCCCAACACCAGGCTTGGAAACAAACCGATGCTCCACGTCGTCTTATTGTTGCGGAGTTTTCGTCGCCTTACTCGACAGGAGTTCGCACATGGTTCGTATTATTCTGCTTACTCTGATGTTCGTTGGTTGCAGCATAACCACGCTTTCTGCGGACGAGCCAGATGACGGCCCTCTGGCCTCACTGGAAGGCAAACTTATCGGAACATGGGCGGGCCAAGGTCCGTGTGATGGTCGCATCGTCATTAAGGCCGACGGATCGTACCAGCGATTGCTCTATGGTCCTGGTGGCGACAACTGCTCGGGCAAGTGGGCCTTGAGCTGGAACGCACTGCCGCCAACGCTGACGCTGGCCTGTGAGAAATCAGACAGCGATCTCTATGCTGGCCGGACCAAGGCATGGAAGCTTGTTCAACTGGACGATGCCAAGTTCGCGATGAAGTACGAGAAGTTGCGGGCAGTCGTGTTCAAACGTGACAAGACTGCATCTCCCTGACTTGCAGCAAACACTTGTTTTCCCGCGAGCGAGCCGCGACACTACACTTATCGGTTCGGGACAGTCAGCGAACGCCAGCAGCGAAGGGAGAAGGTCATGTCCGTTCTTGCCAGATTCACAATCGCGGTCTCTATCCTCGTGCCCCTTGTGGGCTGCATCACCGATGAACTCGCGGTCTACGAGGATAGCGTCGTCGGCAAGGATGCTGCGAAGGCGTACGTTGGCGTCTACCAGGTTGAAGAATGGCCTGGTGACATAGAACCGGAGACAGTACGCGTGACTTGGAAGGGTGAAGGTCTCAGGTTCGCTTATTCAGTGGCAGACAAGAAGGTCGATCTCCGCTTTGTGCTTTCTAAGATCCCGAAGTCGAAGAACGAACTCTACTTGCTTTCGATCCCAGGCCAAGAGGCCACAAAACAAGCCAATATGTTCTTCATCGGTAGGGCCGAGAAGGAGAACACTCACATCTGGGCGGTGTTCTCCACCTTGCCGGTTGCAAGAGACCACCTGGAATTCACGAGCGGCAAGGCTAAGGCGGAGGACGTGAAGACGTTCCTGATGCAGCACGCTGACGAGTTCGTGTCCGCGAATGAACCGCAAGTGACGCTCAAGCACATTAAGAACTAGCCAGTCGCGTCGGTGACCTTCGTCGTCGCACCGTTCTTCATCACCGACTTGATGCCCTTTTCCATCGCCGTAGTGCCGCTATACATTTCGCTGCAGCCGATGACACGATGATTCGCGGCTTTGAGCACAAAGTAGTGCTCCTTGCGTTTATCAATGCGACGGTCGTAACGGTCGGGATCACCAGCGTTTGACTGGACGGCAGCGACTCCGTTTTCCGCACCGCTCTTCGACTTGTACATCTGGCTGGTGAGGATCACTTCGCCGTTTGGGGCCAGCAAGTTGAAGAAGTACTCTTTGTCCTTGGCTCGCTTGATCTCGAATCTGCCTGGCATGTTGTCCTCCCGCGTTACTGAGATAAGTAGAATCGCATCAAAGTTCACTCGTGTGTGTGTATCGGACTGGAAATGGCCGTTCCGATCCCCGACTGCCCGTACCCGTTGCCACAGTAAAACAGCCGCAGTCGCTTGCCTTCACGAATGACCGACGGATACTCGACCATTTGCCTTTCCCAGCCTGTGCCCTGCGGCGTCAGTTGGAGATTGTCGCCATACTTTTCCCCGCGTCGCCAGTTGATCCCGTCTTCCGACTCGGCGTAGCAGATCGAGTAGTATCCCCACTTGGTTCCTATTGCCGAGTACCACATCCGATACGTCCCATCATCGAGCTGGTGAACCACGGGGCCAGCCACGCCGACATCTTCGTAGTCGCGTTTCGGATCACGCACCATGATTGAACCGCGTTTCTCCCAAGCGATTCCGTCTTGAGAAACGGCATAGCAGATACGCTTTTGCTGATTCAGGTGGAGTTCTTTGCCAAGAGTCGGGCAGCCGGTGTAGTAGTACCGCCACTCAGATGTGCCGTCTGGTTTGGTCACCTTGATCACCGAACCGCCGGCGATTCCCACTGCGTCCGGGTCGCCGTCGTTCCCAGTTCGCTCCAAGACGGGATTGCCTTGGTATTTCTCCCACTTCTTGCCGTCACGCGAAACCGCCAAGCCGATTCCAGGAAAGGCACTCAATCCAGCCCCGCGTCCCGAGTTCCCAGTGTAGTAAAGGTGCCAGCGATCCGGGGCCATCTGCACGACATGCGGGAGAACGCACCACTTGGCATCGAAGCTTCCTGGTGCCCCCACGTCGAACAAAGGGCCGTGTCGTTGCCAGTTCGAGAGGTCACTGACCGAGGCAGTTGCCAAGCAGATGCGATGGATTCCCCTGTCATCCGACCCAGCGTAGTAGAGGTGGTATTCGTCCCCAACGCGGAGCACCCACGGATTCATGCAGCGTTTTGAATCGAACGTGCCCGATTTGCCGAGCGGAAGAATCGGATTTCGCTCATCGCGGACCCAGGCGACTTGAAGACTAAGTTCGTTCGGTGTTTGAAACGGCTCATGATCGTCGTCGGTGTCGGCGGCATAGACAGGTGCCGTCGCCACGGACACTCCAACGAGTGCAAATGCGGTCAGCAGATTGATTCGCGTGGGACGTCGCATTCAGCGGCTCTCCGCGTCAAGTGAGTGAACGACCGCCTCCATGCCAATGGCGGACTTGGGCAGCAGCAGGAGAGCAGCGAGGATAAACACGAGCGATTTCATACCGGACTCACGATTTCGGACAGATGTTGAGATGGCAACAGCCGCTACGACCGGGTTTCCAGGTATCTGGCTCAAACGAGAAGCCCGCCGCCTCGAACGTACCTTTGTCGACTTCTCCCGCAATCTTGCACATGATCGTTTTGTCATGGTCGTCGAGTCGCAACTCTTCCCAGGCTTCCTTCAGCGGGCAGGACTGCAAATGGATCACCAACGAGTCTGCATCACATCGCTCGACATGCGGCTCGAACAACCGGCCTTCGTCCGGAATGATCGCCAAGAACGCGTCTTTCAGACCCGTTAAGTCGTTCGGGGCAAACTGACGAAATTGTCGGCCAATCTCCTCGCCACGGCGATAGATGGCACGCTTGAGAACTGCCATCGCCTGTTCCTCGCCGACTTCTTCACGCATCTCCTCGAAGATGTGATAGTACAAAAGAGCCCGGTTCTTAAACGATGCTCGAAGTTCGTTGCGTAGGTTTTCGTTGCTCATTTTGGTTTACAACTCGTACAAAGAATCACTCTTCGTCGATTTCCACGCCGTAAATGATCCGGTGAATCGACGACAGCCGATGGAACGTCTCGACGCCGTTTCGCTCGAAGCCGACATAGTCGCTGCCCACATCGCTGATCGTGTAGAACTTTCCTAGCCGAATGTCTGTCGGCAGCGGAGTCGACCTGTAGCTCTGCCGAAGTTGTTCACGCTTTTCACGCAATTCAGCTTGCCTTACACGGTCAGTTGCCTCACGCATTTCCTTCTCTAAAGCCACTATCTTGCTATTGTAGTCTTCCAGCTGCTTTTTGTTTTCGCGACGACTTCTTCTGGTCGTCGTTTACAACCCGTACCTGGTACTGGTATCCCGTCGGCGATTCCTGACGCAGTTGATACAGCATCACGGTCTGGCCCTTGTGCAGCAAGTCGCCAAATCTTCGGGTCGATTTCTCCGCGACGAGCTGCGGCTGCTTCGCCTGAATGAGTTTCGGTTGCGGCTTGTCCGCCGGTTCGTCGGCTATCGCTCTGAAGACGGCCAATCCGAGGAACGTGACTGCGATGAGTAACAAGACTTGACTGCTGCGATTCATTTGAGCGTCCTCCGCGTGGGGATTGGGGCAACCGACTCGATATGCCACGAGATGAGAGGGCTTGGTAGCGGTAATTGTAGCCTGTCACGACTCTTCGCTGCTACAATTCGGGGCATGCCAAGCAAGCGATACAAGCCGAATCGGATGTGGTGGCAGGTCAGCATTCGTGAGTTACTGATGTTCACTTTGATCGTCGCATTGATTGTCGGCTGGTCCGTTGATCGGAAGCGACTAGAACGTCAGATCCAACGCCGCCAGGATGCCTTTCTATCCTTATCCAAGGAGAACGTGCTACTCCAACTCAAGTTGAGGCGAATCTTAGGCGATAAATGGTCGCCATGACATCCGAACACGACAAGCCGAATCGGTGGCGGCCAAGGTTTTCGGTCAGAACGATGGTGATCATCGTGACGCTGCTATGCACGTACCTGGGTTGTTGGCGAGCGACGCAGTCAATTGGAACACGCGACGTTAAATTGCTCTTAGGTCGGCAGGTCGGCAAGACGGAATCTGCCGTGCCGTTTACTGTTTCCATTCATGAACTCGTCCATTTCGATAGTGATGCGAGGCGTTTGATGGGGATCGAACGTACTCGCCACTACTACTTCTGGTTCTTCGGCTATGTTACCAAGCTGCCGTTTGAACGAGATGTTTCGGCCAGCTCATTGCGAAGCGTGCCAGGCAATCCGCCATCGAACGGAAATCGAAAAGCGAACTGAAATTCGCATTTGCCCGGCTCTGACAACGAAATGGATGCGATGGAAGCAAGGCATCTGAATCTCGATTGCAACGGCGGTCGTGCTACAATGCCGTCATGCCCAGCGAGCGAGACAAAACGAATCGGTGGCAGTTCGGGCTGCGAGACTTCCCTTACCAAGATTGGACGAAAGAGTGAATCAATCGACGAGATTTAGCACGACTTTCATAGTCCTCTTGGTTCTGGTTCTGGTATTGCTTGTACTTCCGTGTCTGTGCGGAGTCGGAGTGGCGTTGTACTTAAACTTGCATCGACCCGGCCAAGTGCAGCCAGCGGTTATGCGAGAAGAGCCCCGCGAGCCAGAGACGGAAGAAGCGGCCCCTTGACCTCCCAGCACGATAGGCCGAAGCGTTGGCGACCGAAGTTCTCGGTCAGGACGCTGGTTATCCTCGTCACCCTCGTGTGCTGCTACGCGGCGTGCTGGGGGCCGACGAAGAGGCAGGGTGTGACAGATGTGCTCTCTACTTTGACAACGCCAGTTGTGCATCAGAGCCATGGCCGCACAGTCGTCAGTATCATGGTTCAAGGCGAGGAGATTCGCGATGTCACGGCACGGCTTCCATTGCTGATACAAGTCACGTACGACGAACTGACGAACTACACCGAACACTACTACTTCTGGTGCTTCGGCTACGTCGCTAAGCTGCCGATTGAGCACAATATCTAGGCCCGCATCATTGGACGCACTCTCGTAGGGAAAGACTATGCACAAGAAAGCGTTCTTCGTCACCTCACTGATAGTTTTGATGTCGAGTTTGACGTCCACTGGCTTGCACGCCGAAGAACTCGGCACTGAAGGTTACGTCGATTCCGACGGCGTCAAGCTTCACTACGTAACGGCAGGGGAAGGACCACTGATCGTGTTAATCCACGGCTTCCCCGACTACTGGTACACTTGGCGAAACCAGATGCCTGTGTTGACGAAGCACTTTCAAGTCGTGGCGTACGACCAGCGTGGCTACAACAAGAGCGATCAACCCGAAGGCGTCGACAACTACAAAATAGAGAAACTCGTTGCCGATCTAGTCGCCGTTGTCGACCACTTCAAGCGGGACAAAGCGATCATCGTCGGGCACGATTGGGGCGGCATGGTGGCGTGGACGTTCGCCATGACACACCCAGAACGCACCGAGCGTCTCGTCATCTTGAACTTGCCGCATCCGAAAGGCTTGATGCGAGAACTGGCGAACAATCCTCAGCAGCGGCTGGCCAGTGCGTATGCTCGTGCATTTCAGGAACCTGACGCCGCATCGAAGGTGACACCCGAAGTGTTAGCGTTTTGGGTGAAAGGTGACGACGCGAAGCAGAAATACCTGGAGGCATTCCGGCGTTCGTCCATCGAGGGCATGTTGAACTACTACAAGGCGAACTTTCCACGAGATGCCGAAGACAATACGGAACGCGAGTTCCCGAAGGTCCAGTGTTCGGTGTTGATGTTTCACGGCCTGAAAGACGTGGCCTTGTTGCCGGGTGCGTTGAACGACACTTGGCAATGGATCGACAAAGATTTAACGCTGATCACGATCCCAGATGCCGGACATTTCGTGCAACACGACGCGGCGGATTTCGTGACGAAGAAGATGGTTGGCTGGCTAACAGAATGATCGGAGCGAGATATGTCGACGAACGGCTTCTGGGCGGATGGCCCGGACGAACACCGGTGGGCGTGCGAAAAGTATATGGCCGAACTGCGTAGCCGTCTGGAAAATTGCGAACCGGACGAACGTGAGCAGATCGCCAAGGAACTTGAACAAGCTTCGGACGAGTTGAAAAAGTGCAGCGACGGGCGGATTCTGTGGTAACAAATCGTGCTCGTGGCGGCAGTCACCGAACCCGAGCCGCCGTAATTGTAGCCCGTTGTTGCTCGCCGCCGCTACAATGCTGTCATGCCCAGCAACGACGACAAGGCGAGCGAGAATCCGTATGAAGCACCCCAGCGGACGGATCGTGTCCGGCCACACAATCCGGCAGTAGTCACGAGAGCGATGGTCTACTTGCTCATCGTCATCGCGGTTGTTGGAATTCTAGCCGCCCTATTCCTTCCTCCTGTTATTTATCATCGATGACCTCGCCACACGACAAGCCAAAGCAGCAGCGACGGTGGCAGTTTCGCATATCAAGCTTGTTGCTGATCACCGCGTTGGTTGCAACGGCAGTAGGCTGGTGGTTGGACCGTCAGCAATTGATCGTCGAGATAAATGCCGCCGAAGCTGCCGCCAAGCAGCGGGAAGCTCTTCACGTCGCGGAGCTTGCCAGGAAGCAAAACGAAGCGTTTGAGATCCAGATGGACCTCCGCAGAAAGACTGCGGAAGCAGACGTGTACATCCAGACGATTGCGGAACTCGCCGAGAAGCTGAAGGCCGAGTAGATGAAACGGCGGCCGCCAAGGTTCTCGGTCACGACGTTCGCGACCTGCTTGCCCACCACATGCTGAGTCGCACGATGCTGTACAACAGGCAAGCGACCGTGTAGAGCGGGATTACGACTACAGCGAGCAGAAAGAAAAACGGCTCGTCGCCACCCGGGGCAAAATAGGACTGAAACAACCCATAGATGACGTTGTGAAGGATGACGCAGAGCACCCAGGCAGTCGGGATCAGCAGTAGCTTTTTCCAGCTGAGCAGAAGCAATCTGTCGGCAAGCTTCAGGTTCATTACGACAATCCCAGATGGACGTACGAGTAAGTTTCTACGTTATTCGCCCGCTGCATGCCGATCTTGCCGTCACGAGCCAAGAGCAATCGTTTGAATTACCTGGAACGCATCATCGGGTGAGTGTTCCCGCGAAATCAAATGGATCTCTGCCAGTTGGAACGTCAGGGGCATCCAGGATGCCTGCAACTGTTTCAATGCTACGATCTGCGTTCCCACCGAGTAGATGAGATTCGGGCTATTGTGGACGCGGTGATTCATGAACGTCGGATGCGTGGCAGCAGGGAAGAAGGCTTCGTTGTAACGGCATTCCGTTATCGACAGCAAGTGAAGCTCGAATGTTCGGAGGCTTTCAGTCTTCCTTGAAGCCACTTCCAATCCAACGAATGTTGATACCGGCCGAGTTCCGCAAATGCAGGCTCATCTGTGCGGCATGATGCTGAAGGTGCCGAATGTTATTCAGAACGAATTCAGCTCGCGAGATTTTGTACCAGCTAAAACCGCTCGGGCCAGCGAGTGACTCAGCGGTCTCCGCCGCGACGGATCGGATTACCTTGCGTTTACAGTGCCCCACATATTCGCGAATCGTTTCCACGTCATACGGATCATCAGGGACGAGCTTTTCGTGCGACGGTACAAATTGTTCGGCATTTTCGCGATGGAAGTTTTGCGGCGAAAACGACGCTTCGTTAGGTGACAGGTAGAAGTCGACGTAGAACAGCGTGTGGTAGGCGACGTTCCAGAACGGGTAATTGCCGACGTTGTGCTCCCATTGTTCGACTGGACACTGGATAACGCAGTCGTTGAACATCGATAGAGAGGCATCAAACTGGCCGATAAGTGAATTCCTGAAAAGATCGATCACGGCAATCTCCAACTTGTGATATAAGATCAGCGAGCCCAGCGACGCAGTATACACGCAGCAATTGGACCAACGTGCATCGTCAGTTGAGTCTTAGTCCTGTCACCTCTTGGCATCTGTACAGATAACCTGCCGAACCAAAAACACCGCAGATGATCAGTCGGACGATGAACAAGCTCTGCAGGCCGAATTGCCACGGCCTCACCTTTATCCTGCTCACTTGTCATCAATTCATCTCCCGTCACGATGGCTGGTATTTTCCGAACATCCGGTGATCCCTCGTCGATTCTGCTTTCCTCAGGAACCATAGCTGTGGTACGCTATGACCGCACTTCCCTTCTTATATCTGGCGGAGCTTATGAGATGAGCGAGGACGACAATCATTGGTCCACCGGGTGCGATTCCGGTGAACTTGCGGAGCCAACGGCTGAGTTCGTAGAGAAAGCAAACGGAACAGAAACTGCCGAAAAACTGTTCCTGCAGATAAAACAACTGCAGAGCGATTCGGCGTAGACCGGGGGTCGCATGACTTGCCATAGATGTCGACTACAAGTCTTGCCGTGAGAACGTACCGACCTCCACCACGATACTTTTTTACAGCTGTCACTAGTCGTCTGCAATTCCATACTCGTCGAGTTTCTTTCGCAGCGTAGTGCGATGAAGTCCGAGTTGTCGGGCGGCTGAGGCACATTGCCCGCGATGCTTTGCTATAGCGGCTTTTAACAAAGACGGCTCCACAAGGTGCAGAAGTTGTTCGTGCAACTCATCAGTTTCCTGAGCGTCAGCCAGCTTTGCTTCCGTCCAGCGTTCAATTAGTTTCGCAATCGCTTCATCGAGCGGTAGATCGACGCTGGTGGGGTCTATCAGAGACGTGGCGGCAGGCTGAGGTAGATGTTCGACTTCGATTGTGCCTCCGCGAACGACGATGACCGCCTGCTTCTTGTGTGGCAGCAGCTTCCACACCTTGCAGAGCTGGCCGACAGCAGTCATGTGGCGACGTTCCACCTGCCCCAACCGCTTTAGACACTGCTCGCGTTGCTAAAGCGAACTCTTGGCTGTGCTCGACGCGATAAGCTCTTGCAAGTCGCAAGAACCGTCGCGTGACCGGCCAGTATGTGTGCAAGCCTACTCTCCAATCCGCCCTCGCTGATCCTGGCTCAGCTCCAAGATGATTAGGCTATCACCCTCTCTGTTTCCCACGTCCAGGGCCAGGGCTTCGCCCACCTCAACGGCCTGCACGAAGCGGACCGTTTGATCCGCCCCATCCCTGGGCATGACTAGCACCTTCTTGCCAACGAGGGCCTTGGGCTCCTCAGCCTTATTTCGCTGCCATACATTGGTGATCTCCTCGACGGCCACGATGATCCCGGCATCTGCCTTGGCTACGACCTTGCCTTGGAGCATCCCTGAGAAGCCCTTGGCTGCGATTGGGAGAGCGTCATGGCTTGGAGCCGGTAGGTACGAGTCAAAGACTCTCACGCCAGACCACAGATGCTTGTTCTCCTCGATGAACTTCAAATGCTGCGGATGCGTCTGGTACGTGTCGTGGGCGGCCTTGTTGGCAAACACCAGGTGCAATGCGACATCGAACTCGCGGTCGTTGACGTCGCGGGTTAAATCATCAGCGACGGAGCCCGCTGAGAAGTAAACCGTACCGTCGTGATCGCCAAGGTACTTCTGGCACGCCTTTACGAGCGTTTCGCGGTTCGCTGCGTTGTCTTCTGCCAGTGTGAAAAAGACCATGTGGGCGAGTTGCGGATCGGCAGCGGCAAGTGGAGCACCAATGAAGAGTGCAAGGGTGGCGAGTAAGATCAGGTGCCGTTTCATCGGGGTGCTCCGTGAGTTGTGTGCTATCAGATTAGTCGCCCTATTGTCCGATCTGGCTGGCCGAATGCAACATGTCAGATTCAATAGACCAATGTTTATCACGAGACAACGACCCGACGCCGTGTACGTTTCTGCGAACATTTGCAGACAGCTGTTTGGTGCTTGTTCTCTTGAGCTACGGGCCCTTTCGGCTTGCCTTTCTGTATCTTCACCAGCTGATTGATCGCCGCCAGGTGTTGCTTCTGGGCAGACTCCAAACGCCGGTGCAGGAAGTTCAGTTGCTTCTCACTCGCTCGTGTTGAATTCGCCATTTCGATTTCGGCATGTCGCAACTGTAGCCAGCTGGTGACAATCATCTCGACCAGGTGCCGTTCGATCGGTGTTGGATCATCTCCCAGCAGCTCAGCTCGCCGTCGCTCGCATTCCCGCTTCAGACTCTCTTGGACGACGGGGGCATGTGCTAAGAAGCTGATCCAGTTCGTTTCTACGTGCCTGGCCAGATCGCCGATCTCCCGCCACAGATCCGGTGTTCTGTCGAGCATGGCTTGAAGGTCGATCCGGGCAGCTTCGTCGCCCTGTTGAGCACGAATGATCAAGTCTCGCAGATACAGTGTGGAGTGGCTATCTGTCTCGTAGGATTGCTTTTCCACTTTTCGCCTCCTTGCATCAGGTTTCGTACGGCTAACCAGTTGATACGCCTGAATGATCACTTCGGATTGTCGACGCAGGCTGACAGCCAGCTGGTCGGCCACACCGAGCCGCTCGCGGTAGGTTTGTTCCGCGGCCCGTTGTTGTCTTTTCAGACGGCGGAGCAACTCTTTGTGGCTCTCGCGACGCATTCTGAATCTCTTAAACACTAGGTAAACGTTTATGTTGTTGCCATGTCCGGGAGTTCATGTTCTTCTTGCGGGCATGGTCATGTCAATGCCGATTGATTCGCCATTTGATATCCGGTGCGAACGTGACGTCGGCACGATCCATACTTGCCGTTCCTGATGGCATCGGTACGGCGTTTTGAATCCCCTTCTGCGGCTATCCAGCAGGACGAACAATACACCTGAATGAGCCCAAATCATCGACTCCAACGCCTCTGAATGGCGTTCGCGACGACGATTTCGACGCTCGAATACGGGACAAAACGACGTCTGGAATGGCAAGCGAAGGCAACTGTAGAGTGCCTCTGAGGTTGTAGGAAAGGAGGCAAATTCTGAAGCCTGAAGTGGTCCCCGGAGTACGGTCGAGGCCCTGATTTTTGGTCTCGTAGCCATGAAATCCTCGCCTCGCCAGGGGCCTCCAAAGGCTCTCCCGGACACCTTCTAAAGGCCCTCCAAGACACCTTCGGCGTGGGGCTCCAAGTTGGCGGTCTTCCCAGATTAACAGAGGCTAAGCACGGATTTGGCGTCTTCAAGAGTTAAATAATAGGAAGGGGCATCGATGCGTCTGGCTACGTCGAAACGTCGGAGTTCAGCCCGCGATTAGAGTTTGCGGCTCTCTAGACGTTTTTTCGGCCCTGGAGAGTCGCCAAAGGCCAACCGCCGAGCTGACACGCACCGGAGACGCGAATGTATGCGGCAAATGGAATGCGAATCACCCCGTTGTTGAGGACGATCTCCTCACGGCAACAACTCAGTTCTGCTCTAGGAAACGTTCGATGCATTCTTCTCTGCAGAGATGGATCATCAGTGCTTGCAAGAACCTCACCCAACCTCTCCTAAAACGTGGCACAAAAGCTCGCGGTTTTCGTGCAGGGATCTGGGACTTGGGACCGGCTGGAAGGCAGGTTCGACGGCGGCGTATTTGCAGTCCGATTACAACCTGTACTTGCGATCAAATGCACGTTCCACGAAGGCACGAATTTCGTCTCTCGTGGGCATCTCGCGATCCTCTTCGCCAGTACGAGATTCAAGAATCATCTCGCGGATCTCGGCCATCCTCTCAGAATGATCAAATTCATTCACCAAGACGCCGTTCTCAAAAAGAAGTTCAATCACCCTCTCGTACTTCCACGCCGGGTGGAAACCCATGTGAACGTACAATTGCTCGATGAAGCCGTGTGCGAGCAACAGGCCGCCTGTGTACTCTAGATGGTAGTTGATGCCCTCGTAGTGGTTGTTGAAGAAGTCGTAGCCCTCGGCTGGGCCGGTCGGCGAGACGCCGTTTATGGGCGGACCTTCTTTGCGAATGTAACCGTCAACCTCTTCTTCGAGCAGTTTGACATGAAGGTTAGCCACAACCAAGTGCCGATCGAGTACCGAATAGACGACTTGGTAGCCACGCCAACATGCCGTACTGGCCATGCTCGGCTTCAGGTCGAGAACGGCTGGGTCAAAGAGTTCGCCTTCGCTGATCCCAGCGACCGAGAATTCAATGCCGTCGTGTCGAAATCGGTCGTTGATTTGTGCGGTCATCAGTGGTCGACGGCTGCTGCCAGAGCGTTTGAGTTTTGCACGTCCGCTTTCGGCCCTATCGCTGTAACCCATCAGGCAACGATTCGAGCCTCTCTAATTCGATGATCTCGGTAAAGTACCACGGCTTTCCGGAAGTCTTCTTGTAGCCAATGCAGGTCGCGGGATACGACATACCATCGTGTTCCCGCCAATTGCTGAATCGATGAATATCGGATCGCCAGTCGATCCGAAGCAGTTGCGACGTTTCCTGATCGAAGTACAGATCCATCGGAGGATTGATGGTTTCGCTGATTCGCAGGCCCAAAGCAGGTTTCTCGGACTCCACGATGTCAGGAATGCGTTCAATCTTGGAAGCTGGCTCCACCAGGGCCCCAAGCGTCCAGGCCCACACCAGAAAGGTGGCGGGCTCTTTGTCCGCCTGCACGCGGTCTTTTTTGCCAAGCCACCAATGATCGGGTGGTTCGAGCACGGAGGTCCGTTTGTTCGGTTTCTTTTCCGGGTCCGAACTTACGTTTAGCTGCTCGGTAATCCTAAATAGTCTGAACAGCTTTGCCTCACCGCCCGCCGCAGCGACAACCGTTTGCACCATGGCGTCGGCATCGGTGTCGTCGTCGGCAGTTGCCAGCGGCAAGTGTAGCAATAGGCATAGAGCAAGAGTCGTGGTCAATCGCATGTGCAGAATCTCCGATTACTTCCAGTACTGGACGTCCTGAGTTATGTGCATGTCGACACTCGGATTGTACTCGAAACCGTCGCCGCCAACGGCTCCTAGTCGTTCGCTCACTGACGCCCGTAGTTCTTTGCGAGTCGGATGAGTTTTGCGTCGCAATGGAATCATCGAATACGACAACGCTACAGTAACCCGGTTCAGTCACATGACGGCTGAGCCTTCACTCAAACGGTTGCCCGAAGGTTAGCTGGTTGCCCTCGGGATCGAGTACGCCAAACTCCCGCAGACCCCACGGGCGATCGACTGGTTCGCATTGCACGTTGGCACCCTTATCGACAAGCTCGGCATGGAGTGCATTTGCATCCTGGACGTACACGTAGCACGACCCAATTCCAGTATGCCGGTCTGTCCTCGCGACTAACAACAGTCGCACGGCATCGCGGTCCATCACGCCGATATCGTGTTGCTGGTAATTGACGGAAAAGCCGAGGACGTCGCGGTAATAAGCCACTCCGGCAGAAACGTCCGTGAGCGGCAGTTCAGGCATGATTCTCTCAAGCATGGCACGCCTCTGTCGCTGTCATTGTCGCTAGGCAACTACTTGTAGGCAACGATTTCGATTTGATCCACCGTTTCGGTCATGGGCAAGTCCCCGAGTTCGATAACGTCAGCCATGAACGCGGACGTATCCTGATTCAGTTTGGGTATCCGTATCGCGAGGATTTGCCTGTACAGAAACGGGCCGCCAATTCCTGGATCGCGTATTCCTCGCTCTTGCACGTAATCCGCAGAAAACGGTCCCCAAAGTGAATCGGAATTCCAGTCTCTGTTATCCGCATACGACATCGCCACTCGGAGCGAATGTTGTGCAATTAGTGACCACACTTCCCGCCACTTAGTATCGTTCACCAGTCTGACCGAGAACCGACTGCGTAGCTTCTTGTCGATATTCGATTCCCAATCTGAGTCAACCATCGTCACCGCCAACGACTCAATAGATGCAATTGTCTCGCCACCGGACGAGCCTATTGTCCGACGTTTCATTCAAGGCAGCAAGCTCGCATGGTCAGTCGATGAAGTTAGCTCTGCAAGGGTTGATGCAAGCCTTATAAGTCGTGCCTGCTTGGTCCACATCATTTGCCGGTCAGTGCTGAAAAGATCTGCTCGCTGTTATTTGCAATGACATTAGAGGTGATACGAAATCCACTGGACAGTGGAGACATCACCTTAGGAGCTGAAAGTACCGTCCCATTTACGACAAACGCAGCTTGCATTCCCGCAGGCTTTGATGTTGCTGCGGTTAGTTTGCTTGCACCAGCTGGCGTCAGATTGACTGTGAGTGATTCGGGCGAACCCTTAGTACGCTGCACCGTCGCAACGTCCGCAGTCGAGATAATTGCCGGGGTAACCAAGAAGATTGGAGTCGTGGTTTCGGGGTCGGTCGCCTTCTTTGCTCCCGGCACTGGCGATGCAGACACAGCGTACACGTCAATTGTTGCTGTCGTGATCAGAGGCGTCGGCGAATACCGCTTGGCATCACATCCGGCAACACAAACGATCACGGCACAAGCAAGTCTTAGTGATCGCATCATTCTTGTGCTCCAGCAATGTTTGAGTGGACTAAAGCGTTGGATAACGGACACCAGGGACTTGAATGCTCAGGCAGCAGTACCAGCGACATCGGCTTTCGCCGCAAGTTCGTCAATTCGGTGGCGAAGTTCCTGGTTCGCTTTCTTCAACTGGGAAAGGTATGCCCCGACGAAGAAGAAGCACATCGGCATAAAGCAGTAAAACGTCATGTCACCAGAACCCGTTGAGCTTACGCCGGTCATGGAATACGCCGCAAGGTTAGCGACGATGGTGATCAACGAAAGGCTCGCACAAAAGATCACCGGGAGCCATGGGCCAAATTTCTCTCGCATTGTGTGCCTCTTGGAATGATGTTGTGTGTCTACGGACAGCTGAAGTAATTCGGTGAGGGCAAGAATATATTGAATTCGGGACTTGCCTGGGCTCACGACATCGCTAACGATCTGTTGGAACCCAGTCGTGATCTTTCGACTGATATGGGGTCGGGTTCCAACTGTGTGCGGTCAAGAGCTTCAGGATCTCCGGCCGTTTCTGGGGATTACCGTCGCCAATACACAGCAACGTGTGCTGTGCGTAGGCTCTTACCTTGGGTATCGGGTCATCGAGTAACTTTGCGGCAAGGTCGACAAATTGAGCATCCTCGGTGTCCGCCACCGCATAGAGCGTTGTGAAAAGTAAGAATTGTCGGTCGCCAAACATAGGGCCGTTCTTCAGTTCGTTCGCTTTGGCACGAGCTTCGAGAAACTCGGACAGCGTCTTGGCACTAATCTCATGGCCAAAGACGTGAATTGGATCTAACCCACATGCAACTCGCCGCTTCTCGCTAGCATGATCGGTATAAAGAAAGCTTCCGATCCCGCAGCCGAGTGCCCCACTGCCCGACAAATGAGCAACATGTTCAAGTTGTTCGTCATTGGCAAGTATTGCCGCTGGCCTCTTGTTGTCGTCGGATGCCACCGGCAGTGTGGACGTGAACATTGCACAGACGACTCCACAGTAAATCAAAGACTTCGGCATTTCTGTCTCGTTTGGAATGATGCAGTTGATCTGGTACGTTAAGCCCAGCAGCGGGTCCTCAGGTGCGATCAAGCAATTCGTGGGCAACGCCCGGGGGTCGATTCCTATCTGGACGTCTTAAACACCAGCAGGTACGGCACGGCAGGAACACCGCTTGCGTCCTTGAAGTTGCGGAACTTGTCACTGTTGATCCAAATCGCGTAAGTCTTCTCCGGCTGCAACTTAACAGGAAGTACGCATGTTCGTTCGTCTTTCATATAGCTTGGCTTACCTTGAACTTCGGGAAAACTCTCCTTGCTGAGCGTTGACCAGGACCACGACCCGTCCGTCATTGCCTTACTAAAGGTGACTCGGATTTCACTGGTACTCGCGTCCACGTCCGACGTTCCAGCTTCTGGTACCGTCTTCACGACAACCGGTGGAACGGATTCGAGCGTGATCTCGTCGTCGGCAAACACGGCAGACACTGCGAGGAAGAGAGCGAGCGTGGTCAGGGCACAAATACGCATTGGAAAACTCCTTTGATTTGAAGGCCGTCGGTCTCGATACGCGATGAGGGACTACTTGGCATCCCGTGGCGGTGTGTAAATCCGCAGGTCGTCATCCGTGAATCGATTCTTGATCCCCAGCGTTCCCGCCAACTCGATGCCGATATTGTACCCGTCGTTCTTGAGCAACGCAGCTTCACCGGGCAACGGTGTGCCGAAGTCTTCGGCCACTACTCGGTTTGAATACGAAGGGGAAGACACCACGTACTTTCGTGCCAGCTTTCCTTTGCGGTAGTGTACGAAGTCGAAGGATCGGTCGCAGTCGCCTTCCATACAGATATAAACTTCGTGGTATTCCGCAAGTCCCTCGATGACCGGTCGCGTCGTTTTCATGTGCCACAAAGTGTAGTACCAGTCGTCCGCCAGCATCGACCAATCGCCCGCGTCGGCCATTATCGCGTGTCGACCATGGGGCGTTGGTTCTGTTGACCGCTGATATGAACTCAGCTTGAAGAGAGCAAGTATCTCGGTGTCCGAGTATCCGTGCGGCTGGCGGATAAAGATGAAAAACGGCGAGTGCAAACAACCGCCATAAAGCAATGGATCTGTCATGGTTTTCAACCGGCAAACATCCGGACAGTCACTTCTTCTTGGCCTTCATCGACGTGACCTTGTAGACGTTGCCATCCTTGTCGTACGTGGTCCAGTCGCCGACTTGTATGCCGTTGTCGAAATGGCCGGATCGCATGATCACGCCGCTCTTGCGAAACCACTCCCAGTAGCCCGTCTGAACGCCGTCGATCGACTGACCTTTCGCCCTGATGCTGCCATCTTTGTGGAAGTGGATGACTTCTTCCGCTTTCGGAGCTTTCTTCTTCGGCATACTTAACCCGCGTCGAACGGAATCGGGTCATCTTGGGATGACCGCCCATTCTTATGCCAGATTGTTTCCTGGAACTCGTGATGCCCGCGACGTGTCACTCCATATTCGATCCCGGACAGAATCGACCACCAGTCTCGTCTCGCGACCGCTTCGACGGGAAACCACAGCCCCGGAAGTGCCTGGCTCTTGATGACGCCATTGCGATCAGCGGCGGTGTCAACAAAGCGGCTTCCATCGTGGCGGTTCCAGTGAAGCCGCAGAGGTTCAGCGTTTTCGACGACAACATATTCGGTGACTCCGAATCGCTCGAAAGTACTTCGGCGTGCTTCGTACTCCGCCATCTCGTCGGTGTCGAATACATCGAGCACAAAGTTCGGCGGCCCCTCGAATCCACGCTCAACGGGCTCGCATTGCTTCAACCGGCCATGATTGACCATTGAGATTAAACCGGGGACGATCCGAGTGTTCTCGTCCAGCACCACCGTAACGTGCAGACAGACGTAAATGCCCGGCGTAAAAAGCCGATAATGGTTGACGCAAAGAGCCAAGTCAGTCAGCAGGACGGATTTTGCGGTCGTGAGTTCTAGCATTGCGAGCAACTCCATGCGGTACTTGTGCAGCGAACTTCATCGCTTCACTGGGCTAGTTACCGAGCGGCACAAATTATCTCTGACGTCATTGTGGTCAACAAGCATGAGGTTGAACTTGTCAGAGTTGGTGCGACCGCACGAGGCTTGCTTGGTCGCGTCATTAACGACGGCGATTGCCGAATCCGTACCAGTCAAGCTGCCTCATCCATGAATCGAGTCTACGATCTCATCCGGCGGCGGCACTTCTAACATCCGCACGGCCTTGATTGTTCTTTGACCGTCTGCCAGGGCCTTGGCGACGCGATGGGCTCCGTCAAACAGTTGGCCCTCAGGGTCGAGGATGATTGGGTAATCAGCATTCACGCTTTCCATTCTCACGAAGTGTTCAACCACATTCCGGAGCGTGGCCTTGAAACCATCGTCGAACCAGCACACGGCGTCCAAGTGCTTTAGCGACTCGATTTCCACGTCGAACACGGGCAGATTCTCGGTCGCCTCCCAGATGGCATCCAAATGCCAGACATGGTATTTGTCGCGAACCTTCATGGTCATACGATCGATCCGACGTGTCACAAATCGTTCTCCATGGGTGCCAAGACGGGACTCCATGTAACCTTCCCGCACGCTCCGGCGTCACGGAAGGAATTGGCTCTATCATTGGCAAGCAAATCACGTTTGAGTCACGTTCGAGGGGAACAGGCAAGGAAGATGATAGATACCACGCTTGTCGCCGCACCGATGATGACGATCCGACTGCCAAAGACAGCACCGCTGATCCATCCATCGTTGCGATTTACGACAGCCGCTCGAATCAGCAGGATGCCGAAAAGCAGAACAGCAGTTAACCCGATGCACATCATCGCGAACTTCGAACCGCCAAGGAGAGAGCCTCCGATTCCGACGAGAGCGAATGTCGTAATCAAGCGAGATTGAACAGTCTTTTCGTCGGGATCTGGACTCATTGGACAAGTTACCGAACGAAAACAGCGTTCCGATGCAAATCATGGTCCACCGACGATGGGAATCTGAGACAAGTTGTATTCAAGTCATTGATCGTCAGCTTCCGGTACGGATTCTATCTTCGTTCGATTCACGCCGTCGGCGGAATCCGAACGTTCCGTTATCTGCCGACGGTATCCGACGAGATAGAGGTCGGTTCCTTTCGGTGCATTGAACTCTTTGGGGAATTCCTTGCCGGACAGGTCGTAACAGACTCGCATTGCGTTCGCATTCTTGATTTCATAGATCGCGAGAAATGTCTTTCCCTTATTCGGACCGGATGTACTACTGATGGTCATTCGTTTCGGACTAGCACTCTTGTCGAGGACAAACGTACCTCTGTCTGATTGCTTTTCACCATCGATTGAAACCTCGTAAGTTCCGCCCTCAATTCTAAGCGTGATGCCCTTGACCGTAGCCGGAGGCAACAGCACGCCCCCGAGCAAAGCCGCTTTCGGTTTCCACACGCCATCGTAACGAAATTCTTCCGTGTCTTCGGTCTTGATTTGAGGCGGTGCGTCTTCAGCGGCGGTGTCGTCGGCACGGCAGTCACACGTTGCAAGACACACAAGGAGAAAGAGGGCAATGTGTTTCACGGCGGCACCTATAGACTGGAACTTAGAGTGCGATTGACGGGCTTATGTTGGCGAACTTAATTGGTCCTGCAAATCACCAGGATGAGCCGATTATCTCCTATCGTATTCGGGGCAGCAACCTCCATGCTAGCCAATGAAGTCGGCTCCGTCAGAGCTGGTGAACTCGACGGAGGCAGCGACAATCGAACCTTTGACTCGACCAGTCGCACGATGATCGTGGCGATCGACGTTTAAGCGACCCTGGGAGCGTTTTTGCGGGCGTGGGAGACCGTTGACGGGCACGGCACGCGATGTGAGTCGGGTCTTGGCGATCGTGTTGGATAGCGATGGGATCTCTTGATGGCGTGCAGGCGTTTTTACGGCTCCCCAGAGCCGTGAAAACAGCAGTGTCTGCGAGTGCGAAATTTCGCTTCTGGCGTCTGGTAATCGTGCAGCGGCATTGTGCCCAGAAACGACGTAATCAGCAGTAGACGCACGCAGCAAGAGGCCTTGGCGGGGATGTTAATGCGAGAGCCGCCGGGTGCAGATATCGATTACCAGAATATGGAGGTTCATAGTAAACGTTTACTGAACACGTAGCCGACGGCGTGGTTGATATTCATAGACCAGATCCGAAGGAACGTACTTTCGATCTGCGGGGAGGGCATGGTCACATCCAGTACGAAAGTTCACGACCAGCGATGGTTCGCGACCAGAGTTATGAGAGATTGCTTTTGACCAGCTCGATGGTGCGGGTGCTGTGTTTTGTTTTTTCCAGTCGCGGGAACCGCCGTTACGGCGGGGTCCGCGTAGTGATCTTTAGTGATCTTTAGTGGGGCAATTGCCACTTTCTACAACCACTGGTGATATCTGCACTTACGGAAAGTCTGGAACAAAAGTCGAGACCCTTTAAAGTGAGTTCATTGAAACATTGGACCATTTAAAGTGAGTTCGTTGAAACATTGGACCCTTTAAAGTGAGTTATGTTTCAAGCTCTGGGCTGCCCAATTCCACCTTCTGGAGATAGGCCTTGCACCGTGCCAGCACCGCTGGCGACCACCTTCTCGCCCCGTTCAAGAGGTTGGTCAGCTGCGATCGTGAGACTCCGATCTCTCTGGCCAGTTGTCCCTGCTTGATTCCTAATCGGCGAACCCGATCCGAGAGACATTCATGTTGTTCACAGTCCGCCATCGACCCCGGCGAAGTTTCTATCGTAGGCACTTCGTTAAAGCCACCCTTGGCGGCAAAGTAAGCCCGTATTCGTTCAGACCAATCCTCGGGGGCAAAAACACGCAGCTGAAACGCTTTTAGACGAGCAACACCCGACTGATTGTGTGCAAGCCGCTTCAGGTCTTCGATCCCGATCCATCTGTTCGAGTTCTTATCAATCGCGGCTGGAATCAGCCCAAACTTTGAACTGAGTTCGCACAAGTCGTTCATAAAGGCACGAATCTCGCGTCGAAGCTGGGCGGCGTCTTTGGAGACAATATAATCCCCGCACTTGTACAACCAGCCTGTTCCTTTTCGTCCGACGACCTGGTAACCGCACCCGGAACGCTTACCGTTGCCGCCGAACACGACATAGCGGTCACTGGGCACAAGCAACGGGCATTCGACGAGGACACCAGGCTTACGGCCGACGACCTTGTTTCCTTCATAGACGTGGGCCTTGTCATTGCGTTGCGACTTCGGGTCCCTGGTTAGCTCCAAGGTCAACGCATCCAAGATCCGGCGTTCATTCTTTGATATCTCGGCCCACTTGGCACCACCCAAAATCTTGCTCGGTAAGCTGGCCGTAACAATGTCTGTACCGGCCTTGCGTACTTCACGGACCTTCGAGCTGCTGAAATCGTACGTCCGCTCGCCGCGTTCATCCTTGGTCACAAGAAACTTTTCCAGAACGCCGAGAAAACCCAATCCGATCTGGACAACGAAGTGATTGTGGCTGACGCCGGAAAGAAACATTGGGCAGGAGTCAAGACAGCGGTCGTTTCCAGATTCTGTGCGTTTCATATCTTCAATGTGAGCAACCGCCACCGATTCGGCACCGAACCGAGGGTTCCAACCGTTCTTTCCGATGACCAGCCGTTCCGTGCGGATGTGCATGAGCGACCTGAGTATATGGATGATCTCGCGTCGCCAGTTCTGCGGCCACTTCTGTCGATCGCCTCCCCAGATCACTTCGCCGCATTGAATGTCCGGAAGTGTGATTACCGAACTTCGCTGGGAAAGAACAGTAGCGTGAATCAGCCAGAGAAGTTGTTCACCTCGATCAAACAGACGCAAGTTACGAGTAACAGTTTGAAGCCCTTGTGACGACAACGATCTGTCCGCATCATCAAGCTTCGGCAGCTGGTCATTGGCGTCCGCTTCAATCTTGCGGCGAGCTTCCTGATCTAACAGGAGAGGATTGCCACCCCAGTTGACGCAGAAGGCATGATACTGCTTGCCATCCCCGCGATGATCTTTCGCAAGACGTACGGCCCACGATATTCCCTGGTTGTCTCTCCAGAGCAGGCCCCCCGATCCTTCGGCGAGTTTGCTGACGACGTATTGGGCAATAAGCGAAGACCGCTTGCAGTAAGGTTGACCGTTCGTGTCCAGGATGCCCCCGGCTTTCACCCATTCGTCCTCACCCATTTTCCGCAGCACGCGGGCGGAGTGATTGGCCAGAGCTTCATCGAGCCAAGGATAGCTGGCGATTCCCTGAAACGGGCTGCGATGCTCGCAGAGTTGACGAACCATTGATGCACGCTTGGGATCGACGATGCAAGTGTCAAACATGTTGCCGAGAAATAACCCAAGACCGTCCGTGGTCATTTGTACTCTCCTATCTGGCTGATTGGGGCCGTCGACTAATTCCGATATCTTCATCTTCCGTCTCTGCATCCTGCATTTGGTCCCAGATTCGCTGGTGTTCGCTCGCTTCGCCGGGGTCCGCAAGGCAACCGTACTCAGCGGCCTCCGCATCTTGCACTTGGGGTTCGAGGTCACGGTGGATCGACTTCTTGAAGTGGAACTCCATGCCCCACCTGCCCTTTGTCATTCCATCACGTCCCTTCACGAGAGTGACCGTCGCCGGTGCGATGCCTGCCGCATCTAGCTCGTTGTACCTTCGTTCGATCTCTGGGGCTCCGGCGATGCCGTAGTACGTTGGCATATCCTTATCAACCATTCGGCTGTAGAGGATGGCGTAGTCGATGGCGTACGTCAGACGGGCCGTGCCCATAAACTCCGCCAAGCTTCCGCCCCACGTCTCTTTGGAACTTGGTGGCTTCCTTGCCTCGGAGATGAAAAGCACGGTGTCGCCGAGCGGGTTGGATTCCGTCGTCGTCTTTGCCACCACGTCCTGCATAACGCGGATACGTTCTTTGTCTTGCTCCAGATCGGTGCCGCCACTTTCGGGCACTGGGATGATCTGCAAATAGTCGACGATGAGGAGAGCACGAGAAGCAGAGTTCCGGCCTTTCAGATCGCTGAGAATTGAGGCGAGCCGATCGGCCGAGACGTCTTCTCTAAGATCGCTCCGATCCAGAACCAGGAGTCGCGTCCCGATTTGCTCGTCAGCCATGCGTTGCTCAGCGGTTTGCAGCCGACGTCGATCCTCGCAGTCAAAAAACGTATTGGGTCGAGCATTTGGAGATCCGAGGAAGAATCTCGAAGCCTCCATGTCGGCAAGATTGCACTTGATGCGGGAGTAAATATCTCGCTTGGGCATGTCGAGTGCAAGGAAGACAACAACGGCATCGTTGTCCGCATGGTGGTGGCACACTCCGAGGGCGATCTCAACACACAACGCCGTCTTCCCCACATTCGGCGGCGAGCCCAACGCACCGATGCCCCGTAGTCCGAGCGTTCGTTGGTCCAGCTGGTTTAATCCGGTTTTCAGCCCGATCAGTTCTCGACCACGATACAGATCAAGTTCCCGCTCGTGGTCATGCCACTGTTCGCCGACAGTGGTGAACCGAGGAACTTCAATGGACTCAATTGACGCCAATCGCCTCTGCACTTCCCCCATCAATTCGGTCCAGTCGCCGGGAACATCACGCCGCTCTCTACCGCATTCCAATGTCGCGTCGAGGGCGGCCGTAAGCGTACGCTCTTTCAGAAATCGCACCAGCAACAGGCGGCCATATTCAACATCAAGAGTCTCTGGTGAGGCCCCAAAAGCTAGTTCAAACCAGCATCTTGCCGCCCATGGCCCTGGAGAATCGTCTTCATCGCTTTCCGGCTCATTCGAATCGTCTTCGTCCAGTTCGTCCTCAACCTCGTCTTCGTAGTCCTCATCGCAGTCGTCGGGGTCTTCATTTGACCAGGAAGGAGTAACTTCTCGCTCGTAAGGATTAAACATCGCCCCGAAGAGTTGAATGTAGATGTCCTCCTCGTCATTGCTGCGGTTGAGGTTGTTCTTCAGCCCGTTTCCGAGCATTTGCGGGAAGGACGGTGATGCCAAGACATCGATCCCGTGTTCATTGACAAGCCATTTTGTCATTTCCCAAACGACTCGATACGACTTTTCATCGTCACCGTCAAAAAGTTCTCGATCGACGCGATCTCTTGCCAAAGTGAACAGCTCAGGTAAACGAACTAGATAACGCGTCATTTCGCCGACCTCTTGCCAGGACATACGCGGCAGCCAACTGTTCGCATCCGTTTGAATGGGCGTGGGCATTAACCTCTCCTTTCGGTTGCATGGTTGGTATTCGCGGCTACATACTTTCGCAGTCCCTCCACGGGAAACACGAAGGTCTTGCCCACCGCCACACGCGGCAGTTTCCCTGCTTGGCCAAGCTCTTTAACCCGTCTGGCGTGTTCCGCAGGCAATCCTAGAAATACTGCTGAATGTTCGGCTGACAGACAGAGTGCCGCAACACCGAGATCTTGAAGTGTTGTACCCTTCGTTTGCTGCTTCATTTTCATTCGACCGTCCCTCCATGTATATCGACGCGATTTCCTGTAGCTGGGTGTTGCCAGTCTTCATTAGGTGTAGCACAGAATCACATATGAGTAAACGTTTATTTATTTAGGCGAACTGACGAATAGTTGTGAGTCATGCCGGGCGTGAATCGATTCGCGTTCTGAAGGCATAACTTGAATACGGCGGCGATTTGTCACTAACGACGAACACGATGGAATAAGCTGTCGATGTGTATCGCAACCCTCTCTGCAAACGCCCGAAGACGTTGCTCATTCTCGTCAATCAACCTGCTCAAACTGCACGACCCAGACCCAAGGGTCGCCCTCCCATGGGAAGCCTCGTTTTGCGTTCAGAGAATTCCAGAGCTGCCGATACTCACTTACTGGCGATGCCGGATCGGATAGCTGGGGTGTTCGAGCGTCCGCAAGACGACGCAGCATCGAGTCCCTAGTCGGATAGCCAAAATCCATTCCTTCCATTACCGCGTCTAACTCGCTGATGTCCTGCAATCGCTCAACGCGAACAGCGGTGACTCGAAGCGAGATTCGAGACATCCACGTTGGCATGTGAATCGGTGAACGCTTCTTGAGCCCGGTAATGTCGTCTGTAGCGGCGTAACTGACTTCGCAGCGGGGAATCTCGCTGGGCGGGAGAGCGTCATATGTCGAGGCGACAGCCCACGTCTCTCGAACGCGAAGCAGTTCACCAGGTCCACCGTAGGGACTGAGGTAGCGGGTGTTGTCGTCGTCGAAGCCGTAATGCTGAACGTAAGAGTTGCTTCCGGTACGAAGCCAATCAAGAGTGACACGGCTTGTGTCCTCAGGCGGCTGTGGCTTCACCGTCCGTCGCGTTTCGGTCTTCCGGCCATGTAGAATCGCTTGAATCATCGGGCCGGAGAAGATGATCTGGTTTGGCATAACCATAAGGTTCTCCGAATGGAATCGATGTAGAGTGAAAGTCCCCGGCCCTCGGTTAGGAAGGCCGGAGTCGATTCAAAAACACCCCGTTACGCCAGTTGCTCTACGTCAGGAAACTCCTGACGGACGACCCCGTCGAGCAATCCGTCTTTCACTGGTCTACCTTTGTTGTCGATGTAACGCTGCTTAAAGAAGTGTGCGACGCCCGCCTCCTGGCATTGCTGATGGATGTCTCGCACCCAGTCCATGTCCATCAGACGACGCTTGCCTTTCTTGGCCTGCTCGCAGCCGGTGATGATCCAGTGGACTGAACCATCCAGGTGCGGTCGGAAATCAAGCCGCTCCAGTAACGGTTCCGCCGAAATGAATCGAACCTTCGCCGGAATTCCTTTCAGCAGAGGAACTCTGGACATCGACGAAGTGACCCCAACAGTTACGCCGAGCCAGACGTTTGGATAACCACCGCCCCAGTCTGGCGGCAGACGATCGGCAATCAACTCGGGCCGCTTGGTAAGGATCAACCAGTCGAGCGAACGACATTCCCGAATGATCTCCCACACCTTCGGCCGCAGTTTATCAGCTCGACGGTGAAAGAAGTCTGACAGCGAGCACGTAAACACTCGACGGCGAACACCGTCCCTCTCCGCTTTGCGATTCCAATTTCGCGGCTTGTTCCAATCCTTGGTGGCGAATGGCCCTTTGAAGGGCTCCTTCCCTTGCCGTCTGATGTTTTGACCGATGTAGCAAAACTCGCATTCCTCCGAGACTTTGTTACAGCCCATCCAAGGGTTAAAGGTGTGGTGTGTCCAGCCGATTCCTGTTTTTTCGCCCATCTCTCGTTTTCCTTACATAATGAACTAAGTGGGAAGGCCCGGCCCCCAGCGAACCGAGGGCCGGGATCGTCATCACACTGGTGCTACGCAGCCAGTTTCTCCTTGAGAGCCATGTGAAGTGCATCGAGTGAGGATCGGGCGTCTTCAATAGCCTTTGCGGCCCGCTCCATACTCTTCGCGTCGACCTTGTCACTCGCAAGTTGTTTCTGAAGGGAAGCCACTAGGCCAGCCATCGGTTTGCAGATCGCGAAGAATTGCCTGATGGGCGAACCCTTCGAGCGAGCTAACTTCCGACGGTTTGACGACTTCGATTGCCGCTTCCCCGACTTGCCTTCTTTCACTTCGGGTGAGAACCCGCTCACAGCGTTTCGGAGTTCCTTTCGATTCATCTTGGACGGATTGAACCGCTCGAAAAACTCGTGGAACTTGTCATCCGGGATTCTGGTCAACATGACAAGCTTCTGGATGTCCGACGGCAGCTTGGCTTTCAAATCCAGACCGAGGGTCGGGATTTGTTCTCGCAGCTTACTGTTGGCGAGTTTTCGCAACCGCTGAACTGTTGTCTTATCGAGTCCAACCTCTTGCTCAACCAGTGCCTCCCACTCGCCATGCTCAACTTGCGAGTTCAAGTCATTCAATTCGTCGCCGATGCCCCCGAGATGAGCAATCGTATCAAGCGTCGCTTGTCCGAGTCCCTGCTGATGCCATTTGATCTTCTTGATCGCATCTTCGATCAAGGCGGCATCTTTGTTGATAACCGGAACTTCCTTACTGGCCGGTGCGTTTTTGCCTTCTACCGTCGATTCTAAAGCAGTACTCATTTCCTTTTCCTCCAATTGATTGAAACTTAAAAACAGTTGTGAACTCTCGTCGGTGACGCGAACTCGCTTGGCGGCGGCGAAAGCCTGATTGCCACGACGACATGGCGTTGACCGCTTCACGCGGCGAACTGCTCGCTGGTGTGCTCCTTTCTTTTGCAGTTCAGATGTCGAGGTCGCGTCTGACTGCCCACTGAGCGAGAGCTGGAGAGGAGGCGGGCCAAGAATCGACCAGAATTCTCAAAAAAGTTGCCGTCCGTTTTCGCAAGCCGTATATTGGCGGCACCTTACGATTCGGGAGGGCCAGCCGAGTGGCAGCAGAAGACAGAACCATGATCCTGCAGGGCTACCTCGACAAGATGCTGGAGGGCGATGATTCGTATCGCAAGCTACTCGTCGAGCACGCGTACGGACGATTGCGTGTGCTGGTCAAAAAGCGGTTGTCCCTGTTCCCCGGTGTCCAGCGTTGGGAGCAAACCGACGACGTGCTTCAGCAAGCATCAATGCGGCTGTTAAAATCGCTCGAAGCGGTCAAGCCTCGCACAGTCCGCGAGTTCTTCGGTCTAGCAGCGACACAGATTCGCAGAACGCTCATCGATCTGGCCAGACACTACGGCGGCAAACAAGGGATCGGAGCGAAGCACGCGACGAATGAGCGGCAGGGAGACAAAGGTCGCGAACAGCCTGATACTCCAGACGCGACAAGCGATCCGGAAACTCTGGCTGAGTGGACTGAGTTTCATCAGAAAGTTGAAGTGCTGCCAAAGGAACAGCGTGACGTATTCGACTTGTTGTACTACAACGGCGTGACGCAACCCGAAGCTGCTCAGATTCTGGGCGTGTCGGAACGAACTCTGAAACGAAGGTGGCGAGAAACACGTCAGGCCATTTACAAGGCGATGCACGGAAACGAGTCGAGGGCGTGAGGCGTGACCACCCCCAAACAGTTCTACTACAAGGTTGACGGTGCAGTCATTGGCCCCGTAACGGGGATCATGCTTCGCGATGCCGCGATCACTGGTGTTATCGACACTGCGACACCTGTGGCTGGGGACCCACACGGAGCATGGGTTGGAGCAGGGCGTGTGCGGGGTCTCTTTGATGAAAATGGAAAGCCGCTTCCTCATCCACCGGAGACAGAACAGCTTCTTAAAGCAAATCGTGAAACACCACGGCTTATTCCATCTGGCAAATCTGTTTCACAAATCGATGACTTGCTTGACCGTTGGGAAGAGTTCCGAGAAGCGGGGAGATCCATCTCGATTGAGGAATTGTGCCAGGACTGTCCAGAACTGCAGGATGCGTTGCGGCAGCAGATCCGCGAGTTGGAATGGGTTGACGGCGTCATGGCGACGCAGGACTCCTCCGGAAACACCGTGGTAGATGGATTTGAGATTCCGAAGGCACTTGGAAGATTTCGTCTTGACGAGCAAATAGGTGAAGGTGGGTTTGGCCAAGTTTGGAAGGGATTCGATCCCAAACTGGAACGCAATGTTGCAATCAAAGTCCTCAAACCGGACCGGAGTCGCTCGATTTCGCAAGTGGATCGATTTTTGAGCGAGGCGAGAAAGGTTGCCAGGTTGCGACACAAAAACATCGTAGCTGTCTACGAAACGGACCACGATGGTAAGTGGTACTTCATGGTTACTGACTGGATCAATGGTAGAGATCTCGCCCATCGACTTAGCATTAGCCGCCCATCATTTGAAGAGTCCGTTTGTATCATCGCGAAGGTTGCCGACGCACTCCAATATGCTCATGATCAAGGTATAATTCATCGCGATGTAAAGCCGCATAACATCGTGCTCGATAGGGATTGGGAACCATATATCACCGACTTTGGTATTGCAGTCACGGAGTCGGAACTGCTGGACGATAGTTCCGATACATCGGGGACTCCCGCGTACATGGCCCCCGAACAAGCCTGTTTCGTTGGGCCTGCTGTCGACCCCCGAACGGACGTCTATAGCCTCGGTGTCGTTCTTTACGAATTGCTCGTCGGAAAAGTCCCGCACACAGCGTCTACACTCGCAATGCTCCGAAGCAGCTTCAAGTCAAAACCAATCCCAAGTCTGTCAGTGGAAAACCCTAATGTTTCGCCGGAACTGGAGAGAGTTTGCCTAAAAGCTATGGCTATTGATATGAGCGAGAGGTGGCGAAGTGCCAAGGAGTTTGCCACTCACCTCCGAAGGACCACGCAGCAGGAGGCTGTTCAACGATCCGGCGATAGCAGTGACGTTGAACTCGGTGTGCCGTCGCCAGAGGGCGGTAAAAGAGTCAAAGCTCTGGAAAAGGAATTGAAGGAGTTACGAAGGGAACAACGCGGAGCGGCCTTCCAGAATACTGTTAGTTGGTATCCATTAATTGGGGTTGCGTTCATATGTAAGTGGTTGGCACCTATCTTCGGGCTCCAAATCGCCATGTTCTTGTCGCTGGGCATAGTCGCCCTAGTCTATTTTTTTGCGTACCACATCGCTGTTAACAGCGACGAATAGTGAGTCAGGTGCAGCATGGCGAGAGCCGTGAGGCGAGAGGCGTAAGATCAGCTAAGCACGAGTTTCTCGCCGCCTCTTCTTCCAGCGTTCCATCACTTTGCGTCTAACATCAGAAGTTGAACGACTTCATCGCAATGTATCAGCTAACCCCAATTCCATACTTGCTCCCCAGCCAAACGATCGCTTCGTCAAGCAACTCCTGCGGCGTCGCGGCGTAGTGTTTGTCGGCCATCGACTGGGGAGCGTGCCCGAGGAAGAGCGATTCGAGACTCGCGTATTTTGAATTGCCTCGGATC
Organism: Planctomycetaceae bacterium; assembly: GCA_020638995.1. Classification (GTDB taxonomy): domain Bacteria; phylum Planctomycetota; class Planctomycetia; order Pirellulales; family Pirellulaceae. Next base: position 854,451 of record JACKHM010000003.1, on the reverse strand, counting down.
AGCGACGCGGATGTCTTCTTGAGTGACTTCAGCGGCTTGTTGATTTTGGTCTTCTGTGTGAGTCGGGCAAAAGCGTTGCGGATGTTGTCGTTCTTTTTCAACTTCCCATCTGCTTGGACTTCCTCGTACCAGAGTGGCTCTCCATTTTTGTTCAACAACACCAAGCCAGTGGACTTGCTGCTTCGTTCTTGTTTGAGAAGCCGCAGAGTTTCTGGCCAGAGAGCGTAGGTCACTATAGGTACATTCTCGCGGTCCTTTGTCTTCGATCGCTTGCGTGTAATGTAACGTCGCTCCCAATCCACCTCTGCCATCTGCAAGTCAGCGATGTCCTTTTGAGTCATGCCGCAATTGAGCATTAGTAGAATGTAGAGCGTTGTTCGATCAGACGCCTCCGCCAGAAGCGTCGATATTTCATCCAGCGTAAACACGACGATCGAAGCAGAGGGTGTACCGATCTGCAGAGCTCTTGCTTTCGCGTCTAACACTCTCGGCAATGTGGGAATTGCTTCCATCTGCCAAAGCCAATGAACAAAGCCCTTAACAGTTCCCATCCGTCCCTTTGCGGTGACTCGGGACCAGTCATTGGCTTCCACCCGCCGGAGCAGTTCAAGGCGGTAGTCGCTTAGTGTCTTACCACTGATTTCAATGACCGACGTATCTCCCCCAAGCCAACTCACGAAGTGGTCGAGATGCAGCTGAATCGTGTATGCCCTGCCACCGGACAGTTCACTGGCTGAAATGGCTGACTGCTTTGTGGCGACGTACGCGGCGACCTGAGCCCGTACCGTCTGTTCCGGTTTTGCCGCCGAACGAGTCGCAATTTCCAGGCGGTCGTTCCATTTCTGCAGGTCGCTGCGGAGTGGGTCGTCGCCCCAACCATTTCTTGGAGGAATGACCAGTGGTTCATCTGAATGCTCGGTTCGCGACTCCGCCGGTGGTAAGACGACCAATGCCGCAATCTCCTTCATCGCCTGGTCCCATCCAGGGAACCGTACGGACCAGTCGAACTGACCTTCAAATGTGTCTCCTATCGCAACCGGACGTGGCCGAGAAGCCGAAAGATGCTTCCGCAGAGAGGCGATCTTCTCGGTTGCCACGTCAGCCATCTCGGCTTCTTGATGCTTCCGACACCAAGCGAGTACTTGCTCCCACTTTCCCATCGCTCGCTCGTAGTCGGCCTGATGCTTCTTAGGTGCAGCAACGTCCAGCTTAACTTTGAGCTGTTCCCAACTGGCCAAAGCGGCGTCATAGGAATCGCGGTCGGTTTTGCCACGGCCACCGTCAAAGTAGTAGCTCTTCCCCTTATACTTCTTCCGCCACCGACCGCCGCGACCGCTTGCACCAGGTTGCCAAGTGAGCTTATAGTTGCGAGGCATGTTGACTCAATTTATTTTGAACGCTGGTGATACCTTCGGAGATACCCTCGGTGATACCTTTTTTACCGAACTTGGCACAAAAAAGGTATCACGAACCATTAAAAACACAGCAAAAGCCAATGTTTTCAGATAGAACGCTACGTTCGCAATGCAGAGGTCGAGGGTTCGACTCCCTTCGGCTCCACTTCAGACAAGCCGTAGCGAGACGATCGTTGCGGTTTACTCTTTTGTGAGCTTGGAAACTTGACTAACTACATCGGTGGAGACACCGATGTTATTCTAACCAAGCCCCCCGATTGAATGCTTTCCCCCCCAGAGGATTCGTTTCAATGATCGAAATTAACTTCGAAGAAGCTACCGTTAAATCGCTTGAAGACGCGGTCGTCATCATGGCAGTCGGGGTTGGCGACCGGCATATGTCTAATGTATTGATCGGTCGTAAGGAGTTTGCCCGTGTCGCAGGAAAGCCGGCGATCGTCGCCGAGACGAAAATCGTTCGCGTGAAAGTAAACGGCGAAGATCAGCTAGAGGAGCTCAAGTGTCTCGTCCAGGAGTCTCACGGGGGATTGGACCCGGATGTCAAAGAGGCTGACGTCAAGGAAGTCGAAGCCAAGAAAGCCGCCAAGAAGAAAGCGGAGGCTGCCGCAAAGAAGGCCGCAGACAAAAAGGCGAAGGAAGACGCGGCAAAGCTGGCCGCCCAGCTTGAAAGCGAGAATGGTGAAGCTGAAGACGATGAAGAAGAGGAAGAAGAATAGTTTCTTCGGCGAACTTGAATCGATATCTCATTCGTTCGGCCGTATTGTAGTTAACCTCATCAAGTCCGGACTCATTTTGGCCCACACTTTTGGTTCGGAAGCGATGAAAGGTGGCCAAACCGACGCCAGGCTTCCTACAAGGGGCGTTCGGTAACCGGAGCCACTCGAAGATTAACCCACCTGACGGTTTGAATTTCCAAAGCCGATCGCACGAAGTGACCGTCGACGAATCCTTTCTCAGCGGCTTCGGCCCGCCGCATATTCGGCGGCAAATGAGCCGACTTGAATAAGACAAGTTCGTGAGCGCCTAACTCAGTCGCTGCGAACGCGGCGATGGAGTCACTGGTGACGTCCCAACTGCGCGGAAGACGACATTCCGGCGAAGTCAGCAGGCTGACCGGATCGAGAACGGCGATTTTGTGGGCCGCGACGGTGCAAGGAATCTCTTCCAGAGAGTGAACGAGCCGAGATTCTGGTAGCAAAGCCAGCAACAATTTGGCGGACACGCTCATTGCTTCGATCGCCAACAGGTGTGAATTCGAGTCACCTAACGAATACACTCGGTCCGCCTCACGAACCGCTTCAGCAAATGGACCGCCACCCGCGATCAATACATTCGCACCAGGCTGATCATCGAGCCAACAGCGTAGGGCCGTAGGAAGGTCTGCAAAATCGAATAGACTCCCACCGACTTTCGACACGCGCAGGAATTTGCCGCTCATACGCTTACGGCCTCGCGAGCCAGAACGGCCAACGCGTGCGCAGGAGCGCAACAGGAGGCCGCTGGTCCGATTTCATTTGCTAAGAACACTTGTTTCCAGGGCAACTCGGCTTGCTCCAAAGCCTTCTTTGCGGCAAATGCACCGATTCCCGAGAGAATAATTCGGCCTGGCTCGAACGAGTAGCCAGCGATCACCTGCGTAATGCCTCGAATAAGTTCCTGAGTGAATGCATTCGACACCGCTTCCGCAGCCAAAGCCGCATCACGATGGTTAAAGTCGTCCACATCCGCACAGATCATTCGAGCCAGCCTTGCTCGCGCTGCGGCCTTGGTGACGGCGCGCCCATCCGCCGTGTTGCGGCTCATTGGCTTCTCAGGCAACTTACCCAATAACGTATAGACGTCACATGTGGTTGCAAATAACTCACGAGCAATTGGGCAACTTTGTCCACGATACGGCAAGGACGTAACAAGCGAGCAGACGGGAGTTCGTTCAACACCGGCATAGATCAGTTCACCCCGAAGCAATCGTGCTGTATCCGCTCGCTGGTTCGTCGCAGGCTCGCCGTCGAGTAATGGGATCACGTCGCAGGTCGTCGAGCCGATATCGACTAACAGACTTGGAAGGCCGTCAGTATATCGAGCCGCAAAGCGAGCAAGCGCATGCCAGTTCGCAGCTGCAACCGAGGCTGGACGACTTTTTGCAACTTGCAGGGTTACCAGCGACCCATCGCTTAGGTAGACACGCGTATGTCGTCCGTCGGAAGCACAGTGAAGCGCATCCAGAATGAACTCGACTCCAGCTGATTTACTCTCAAAACAATCTGCTAGTTCGCCGGTCATGGTCGCAGCGATGTGGTCACATGCCGGCGACCGTGCGATTAGTGTCCGCAATTCTTGGGCGAGATGACTGGGCTGGCGCCACAGTTCGAAGGGGAACGACTCAGCGTGTCCGCGTCCGTCTGCGACTTTCAAGTTTGCGCCGCCAATATCTAACGCCAACCACTTCATGCTCGCTGCTCCGATGCATTAGTTCCCATTGGACGGCTGGCACCACTGTAATAAAAGACGCAGCCTCGTAAGGTTTCCAGTGTGCTCTGCCACCTAACGCAATGTTGCCGCATGTTAGTTGCCGGGTTGTTCGCTATTGACCCTGCCAATGGCACTCACACTTTTGGTTGTAGCAAAGCACCAGCGAGTTCCTGGAACGATCACCTATGCGTTGGTAACTACGCCGTCAGCACGGAATTCTACAGTGCCAGCGTGGAAGCACAATTCCGGAGATTCTCCTCTGGCCAGCTCGAGCATTGCGGCCGCAAGATTGCAGTTCGCCAGTTGACGCAGTCCCACATATGAGGTCGTCAATCTCGGATTCAATTCGATCACCGCGTCCCATTCGACCGACGGACCAAGCACGATGTCGACTCCAATGTATCCCCGACAATCCGGTAATGACTCCGCAACCCGCGAGGCTAGTCTCTCCGCCCGAATTCCGAATTCCCTTTCAAGAGGAACTTTGCCACCGAGATACGCAAACGAGCCATCAGGGGAAAGATACTGTTGACAGGCCGGCAGGCCAATTCGCAAGTTTGGACCGCACAACACGGCCGCGCTCACCGGTATTCCTGACTGAAATTCTTCAAGGCGAAACGTCCCCCTAAACAGCTTCGGGAAGTTCTCCTTGGCTTTGATAAGCCGCATTCCTTGCGAGCCGGCACCATCAATTGGCTTTAGGACCGCAGGATAACTTATTGAGTCAGGAACAGGACTCCCGACAGAGAACGTCAATCCGGTCGTAGTACGGATGCCATGCGATTTCAGATGAGCAACCGTGCGATCCTTGTACGTACCCAACGCAACCGTGCTGGAGTTTGGACCGAGGAGTCGCCCACCCAATTCCTCCACACGTCTCGTTCGGTGAAGCAAAATCTCATCGAACTCTGGCGCAATAACCAGTGTCCAATCTGCACTCGCGGCAAGGGAGTCGAATCGCCTTGACTCCTCTTCGGCAGACGTAACAACCTGATACTCGATCTCCGGGATACTGTCTTGCGTAAGGCGCGAGTCACGAATCCCAACGACTTCCGCGTTTGGAATTCTCGACAGGTCCTCCGCAACGCTATTGAACATGGCGGATCCCTCACGCAGCAATGAGCCCGAGGGAAGATCAGGGGGAGAAACAGAGAACATCCCGCCGCCGGTAATGAACTCGTAAAGGAAGATTCGCATAGAAAGGTCAAGCGAGCGGCGATCACTTACGCTAGAAAATCCCCAGTTGATCGCGGGCGTCGTCTGTCATGCGATCTGGCGACCAAGCTGGATCGAGGACAATCTTTACCTCGACTTCACCCACATCTTCGATTGCGCCGACCACCTGCTTACTTTGTGCGATCAATTGCGGGCCTGCGGGACACATCGGGCTGGTCAGCGTCATATCGATCTTGATGTTCTTCTTGTCCTCCTCAGCGTCGACGATACTAACTTCATACACGAGTCCCAAGTCGACAATATTGACGAACAACTCGGGGTCGATCACTTTCTTCAACTCTTCCCGGACCGAGTCTTCGCTAACAGCCATCACTGCATCTCCAGTCTAATCTTCATTAATACGAACGCAGACGTTGTCGCCCTCGATTCTTACTTCGTGGACAACGGTTGCTTCCGTCGCAGGCATCGTCAGTGCGGCGCCTGTGCGAATGTCGAACTTCGCGCCATGACGCGGGCATGCTAGTTCATGGCCACAGAGTTTACCCTCGCCGAGCGGTCCACCGTCGTGCGTACACACATCATCAATGCAAAAAAACTGATCGTTGACGTACAACAAGACGACCATCCGGTCTTCGACTTCCAGTATCAATTTGCCGGAAGCGATGAGATCCGAAACTTTTGCAACCTGAACGTAATCTGTCATCGATTATTCGTACTCTCGCACGCGTCGAGCAATCGCCAATCCCAGAGCATTTCGCACACTCTCAATCGTGATGCGGTCAAACACCTTTTGAAAGAACCCCGTGACGATCATCTGAATGGCTTCTTTGCGAGTATATCCTCGACACATCGCATAGAAGATCAACTCGTCGTCAACGCGACCGGATGTCGATCCATGTGTGCAACGAACATCGTCGGCTTCGATCTCTAAACCGGGGATCGAATCGGCACGGGCGGCAGTCGATAACAGCAAGTTGTCGTTTCGCTGATACCCGTCCGTGCGTTGTGCGATCGGATCGACCTTAATCATTCCGCGCCAGACCGTTCTCGATTTGTCTTGTAAACCAGCCTTATAGAGGAAGTCGCTGTGGCAATTTGGCGCTTCGTGATGTTGGAGTGTGTGATAGGACAGATGTTGTTTGTCCTCAGTGAACATCACACCATTAACCTGACAAGTCGCTCCTTCGCCAATCAGTCCGACGTGCTGATTCACTTTTGCCAACTTGGCACCCATCGCGGCGATCGTCCATTGCAACGAGGCATCCCGATTCACGAGTCCCTTCTGGTGCGCGAAGTGCCAAACATTGCTACCCCAATTCTGCAGATTGACATATCGCAAATGAGCATTTGGACTGACAATCAACTCGATCGCACCGCAATGCAGTCCTCCATCGGCAACACCTTCACTTGCCGTTTCGGATAACATCGTCGCCTCGGCGCCGTCTTCGAGAATAACCAGCGTGTGGCCCAAATCGGAACCGCCATCAGACATCGCCGAGAGCGAATGGAACGGCTCGTCAACAACAACACCGCGTGGAACGTACAGAATCGCGCCGCCAGCCATGAATGCTGAATGCAAGGCTGCGAATTTGTCATAGCCGGGGTTCACCGCACGACGAAGTAAGTAGGGTTGAACCAATTCTCCGTGTGAACGCACGACGTCGTCAAAGCTACCAAAGACGACTCCCCTGGAACTCCACTTGTCAGACAAAAAAGCAGACGTTTTCCTGCTGTCAAGAGAAACACAGCTGCCACCTAGCTCGACACCTTCTCGCAGCAACGCTGCCGCAGTCGTGTCACATGAGGGAGAATCCAGCGAAAGCGAATAGCGATCCAGTTTGAACTGACGAATGTCCGTGCGTATCCACTCCTCTTCGTTCCGCGCGGGCCAAGTGAGTTCGTTGTACTTCTTCCAGGCATTGGCTCGCAATTCGGACAGCCACTGCGGTTCGTCGCGCTGGGACGTAAAGGCCTCGAAGCCGTCTTGCGTAAAACTCAGGGAAGTCGTTGTTTCCATCATCGAGCAGTTAAACCACGTCAACTAAGTGATAATTAGGTCGAGCGTCAGAGAGGCGAGAAACGGTTCGCTGAATCACCACCTTGATGCTGCGTTCCCTCGCTGTCAGCCCGCAAAGTATTTGGAGGCTTAGCCCACCGATCCTTCCATCTGAAGTTGAATCAGGCGATTCATCTCCACGGCGTATTCCATCGGGAGTTCCTTCACCAACGGTTCGATAAATCCGTTGACGATCATGGTACTTGCTTCCGCTTCCGTCAGGCCGCGACTGGTCAAATAGAACATCTGCTCTTCGCCGATTCGCGAAACGCTGGCCTCATGGCCGATCGATACGTCTTGTTCGGCGACCTCGATGTACGGGTAGGTATCGCTACGGCTTTCCGGATCGAGGATTAAGGCGTCGCAAACAACATTGCATTTCGTGTTTGTCGCTCCCTTTTCAACGCGTACCAAACCGCGATAACTGCTTCGTCCACCATTCTTCGAGATCGACTTCGAGATGATCTGGCCGGTCGTGTTCGGAGCACAGTGTACGAGCTTTGCTCCAGCGTCTTGATGCTGCTTGGCACCAGAAAACGCAATCGACAGGATCTCACCGCGGGCTCCGGGCTCCATCATATAGACGGCTGGATACTTCATCGTGAGCCGACTCCCCAGATTCCCGTCGACCCACTCCATCGTCGCGTCTCGATACGCCATGGCTCGCTTGGTGACGAGGTTGTAGATATTGTTGGCCCAGTTCTGAATCGTCGTATAGCGGCACCTAGACCCTTTCTTACAGATCACTTCGACGACTGCGGAGTGCAAGCTTTCGGTGCTGTACATCGGGGCAGTGCAACCTTCGACGTAATGCACTTCAGCGCCTTCATCGACGATGATTAACGTGCGCTCAAATTGTCCCATATTCTCGGCATTGATGCGGAAGTAAGCCTGGAGCGGGAAGTCGATCTTGACGCCCTTTGGGATGTAGATAAACGAACCACCGGACCAAACCGCGGAATTCAGGGCTGCAAATTTGTTGTCTTCCGGAGGAATGATCTTGCCAAAATATTCACGAAGCAAGTCGGGATGCTCCTTCACTGCCGTGTCAGTATCGGTGAAGATCACACCCTGTTTTCCAAGATCCTCCTGGAGCGAACCGTAGACAACTTCGCTTTCGAATTGCGCTTTGACCCCTGCCAAGAACTTTCGCTCGGCTTCGGGAATGCCGAGTTTCTCGAAGGTTTCCTTGATTTCCTCCGGTACGTCGTCCCAGGTCTTACCTTGATGGTCGGCCGGTTTGAGGTAGTAGTAAATATCCTGGAAATTAAGGTCGAGTGCGCCACCCCATTTGGGCATCGGCTTCGACTCGAAGATCTCATAGCTCTTCAACCGGAAGTCACGCATCCAACCGGGCTCGCCCTTCATTTCCGAAATCTGAGCCACAATCTTTGGGGAGATTCCCTTTTCGGCTTTGAAGACGCCCTCGGTGACCGTGCGAAAATCGTACTTGTTGATCTCGCCGATTTGTTCGGGTGCCGATTGTGTTATGTCCGTTGCCATTTCAATCACCTTCATCTAGTAAGCATCAACCCAACGTGGGCCGGTGCGTTAACCAACTGGCTGGGCCTCTTCTTTTTCGAGCATCGCCTGATTCTGGGCGTCCGCTTCGGGATAGGCTTTTCGAATTCGCTCATAGCCCTGATTGTGCAACTCGTTGGCCAACTCGATGCCACCGGTCTCGACGAGTCGCCCACCAAGCATTACGTGCGTGAACTCGGGAGGATTGTGAACGAGCAATTTGTCGTGGTGCGTGATGATCAGCAGTCCCATCTTCTCGCGTCCAATCTCCGCGATGCTTTCACTCGCCAAGCGAACGGCATCTGCATCCAAACCACTATCGGTCTCATCCAAGATCGCAAACTTTGGCTGCAACATCGCGAGTTGAAGGATTTCGGCCCGCTTCATTTCACCGCCCGAGAAGCCATCGTTGACGTAGCGTCGAGCGAACTCGACGTCCATCTTCAACTGCTGCATATTGCCTTTGAGTTCCTTGCGGAAATCACGCATCGGAATCAACTCTTCGCCTTCCTTACGATCGGGGCGGCGTACGTTCGTGGTCGCGTGTCGGAGGAAGTCTGCAAGCTTCACTCCGGGAATTGCGACAGGACGTTGGAACGCTAGGAACACTCCGGCACGAGCGCGTTCATCGGGCGACATTTCGACGAGATTCTCGCCGTTCAGCTCGATGGTACCGCGAGTGACTTCGTAATTCGGATGGCCCATAATCGCGAGACCAAGGGTACTCTTTCCAGACCCGTTTGGCCCCATCAAAGCGTGGGTCTCACCTCGTTTCATTTCGAGATTCACACCTCGCAAGATCGGCTTACCTTCAACCGACACGTGTAAGTCGTGAATTACTAAAGTGTCAAGCATGGTGTCCTATATCGCTCTAAGTCAAAGATCTGCGGAACATTCACAAAGCCCGAACTTCGGTGGCCCGTGTGCTATTTACCACTAACCGGTAATCTTCTGATGATCGAACAGTGGATCGCCATCGGCTGGAGCGCTGACGTAGCCAGAGTGATGTGGCAGCGGCAATTCGTCATCAATCTTCACGCCCTGTTGGAACATTTTTGCAGCGTCGGACTTTCGCTTCGCAATGCGATGGCCTTTGATTTTGTCCTGGATTCGCATCAGGCCCTCTAGCAGAGCTTCCGGTCTCGGTGGGCAACCGGGAACATAAACATCGACGGGCACAACAAGATCGACGCCTTTGACGACGTGGTAACCCCATTTGAAGTAAGGACCGCCGCCGACCGTGCAGGCGCCCATGGCGATGACAAATTTTGGTTCCGGCATCATGTTGTACAGCCGACGCACGCGGCTAGCCATTTTGTAGGTAACAGTGCCAGCAACGATCATCAAGTCGGCCTGCCGAGGTGTTGCCCGGAACGCGCCAGCGCCGAAGCGATCGAGGTCATAACGACTGGCACCGGTTGCCATCATCTCGATCGCACAACAAGCCAGTCCAAACGTCATTGGCCAAACGCTCGACTGCCGCGCCCAATTGATCGCTTGCTCGACAGTCGTAGTAATTACGTTTTCCTCAAACCGTCCCTCGATCCAAGGTTGTGTCATAATTCGTTCCCTGAAATATCAATTTTGAGTCAGTTGAAAGTCCGTAATTCACACACAGTAACTGACTTACGATCGATCAGCTAGTACCCTCCGGACGAACTTCAAACGTACAACACGACTCGCCGTCGAGTCGGCACTGGCTTAGACTCACTTGCTCGCCTAACAATTGCGAAAAGAGAATCTTCTCCACGGAGCAAATCGTCCGGTCCTGTTCAGCCAGCCCCGGGTAAGGACACGCCAAAGCCGTGAGAATTGGTAACTTGTCCTCTTCTCGCGTGACCGTAAATGGAACTTTGCGTTCACCGAAGAGTGTGGCAACCGAGCTCATTTTCTCGTCAATCGAGTCGCCTGCGATTTGGTCGGCGTAAACATCCACTAGTCGTTTCGCGATTCGCTGGAGGAGACCTCGTCGGACTTCTTCGTCCTTGATCGCGCGGATTTCCTGCCATAATGCCATCGCCAAATCCGCGAAATTTGAGCCGGTCTTTCGGCGTCCCTTCGCTGTTAGCTTGTATTGGTGGCTCGGACGTCCACGGCCCGCTCGGGTCGTCTCACGATCGACATAACCTTGAGCCATCAAACGAGTAAGACGCTGGCGTACTGCTGTTGCAGTAACCTTTGTGGCGGCAGCGAGATCCGAAATGCTCAACGAATCTGTTTTTCGCAGCAAGTCGAGGATCGCGACGTCGGAAGGAATAATGTCTTCGATCATGGTATTCACCAGCGGCTCGAATGAATGTCTCCTACAAACTATATGTATTTATCACATTATTGACAACTAGATGTTTGAAAAATAGCAGAAGTGTCAGGCGTATTCACGTAAAGCATTGACATGTAAACATTTGTCGTCTAAAAGGCAGCTCCGTTGATAGCTTGCAAAGTGCCATAGGGATCAGACAGTAATGAGATCTAACCGTTATAACTCGACATTCATCGTTGTGGTCGTCTGCCTGCTCGTGAGCGTCTGGTCCACTCAGCTATTTGCCCAAACCGCCGGCGAATCGGCGAACGCGACAAGTTGGATGGGTAAGGTAGATAGCGTTTTCGGAGAGTACCTCGTCAAACCACTCGCAGCCTTCCTCTTTTTTGACTTTTGGACGGGCCCCCGAACCGATGATCTTGGGAATGTGACGTCAGAGGGGTGGCTCGGGACGAGCGTCCCGTTTGTCGTCATCTGGCTGTTGCTTGGGGCGACATACTTCACGGTACGCATGGGGTTCATTAATGTCCGCGCATTCTGGCACGCGATCCGTCTAACCAAAGGCGATTACGACAATCCAGACGAGCCTGGCGAAGTCTCACATTTTCAAGCGTTGTCATCGGCCCTCTCGGCAACGGTTGGTTTAGGGAACATTGCCGGGGTGGCAATTGCTATTGGTACCGGCGGTCCGGGCGCGTGTTTTTGGATGATTCTCGTGGGTGTGCTGGGCATGACCAGCAAGTTCACTGAATGCACGCTCGGGCAGATGTATCGCAAAGTGGCTCCTGACGGGACGGTCTCGGGTGGGGCGATGCACTATCTTCGCGACGGCTTGGCCGAGTTAGGCCTCAAGCCGCTCGGTAGCGTGCTCGCGGTAATCTTCTCGCTGCTTTGCGTCGGTGCCTCTTTCGGTGGTGGAAATGCGTTTCAAGTTGGTCAATCCCTTGACGCAATTCGGCAGGACGTTTCGTTGATCGATACTTATCCATGGATTTACGGCTTGCTTATGGCAGCACTTGCGGGCTTCGTCATCATCGGTGGGATCAAGTCGATCGGCGCCGTAGCGTCCAAGATCGTGCCGTTCATGTGTGGGGCCTATGTGCTTATGGCGATGTTTATCTTGATAAGAAATGCGGGCGCCATTCCGAGCGCGATTTCGGCGATTTTCGAGGGTGCCTTTAGTATGCAGGCGGGACTTGGTGGCGTGCTCGGCATCATGGTTATTGGTATCCAGCGAGCAGTGTTCTCCAACGAAGCAGGTGTCGGCTCAGCAGCCATCGCCCACTCAGCCGCTAAGACCGACGAACCTGTCAGTGAGGGTATCGTCGCACTACTCGAACCGTTCATTGACACCGTCATCATCTGTACGATGACCGCCTTGGTGATCATCTTGACGGATGCTCCCAACGAGTTTCCCCAATTCGTTACTGGTGAACAGAAATCCGGGGCCGCGCTGACGGCAGCTGCGGTCAGCGGAGCCCACGGGGTACATTGGTTCAAGTACGTCTTGTATCTTGCTGTTGTGCTGTTTGCGTATTCGACCCTAATCTCGTGGTCGTACTACGGAGAACGCTGCTGGACCAGCCTGTTCGGCCCGCGGTCGTCGATGGCCTATAAGGTCATCTTTCTCGGGTTCACCGTTCTCGGTTCGATCGTCACGACCGGGAACATTCTCGACTTCAGCGACTTGCTAATTCTCGGAATGTCGCTGCCCAACATCTTGGGGTTAATCCTGCTCAGCGGAAAGGTTCGCAGCCGTCTCGATCAGTATTGGGATAAGTACACACGAGGTGAACTTGATCCACCGGCGAAGAGCTAACCTTAACTGGACGGAAAGTACTGTTTCACGACCGCATGAAACTCAGTGGGCGAGCTGACACCGGCAACGTGAGCGCGGAAGTGCCTTGCACCTGGTTTTCCCTGAGCGTAACAGCAGGCATATTTCCGCATTAACAGAGTGCCTTTCTCGATACCAAAGCGATCGACTACCAGGTCGTAATGCTTCAGCATGCATTCGCGTTGTTCGTCAATGGTCGGATCGGGCGGAATGTTCTCGCCGCGCAGCGCGGCGGCCGCTTGTTGAAACAACCAAGGGCGACCGAGGCACGCACGGGCGATCATTACGCCGTCCACCTCGTAACGACGAAATGCTTCGACGACCTTCTCGGCAGAATCTAGGTCACCGTTGCCAATCAACGGGATTTTTCGCAGATGGCCCTTAATCTCTGCAATGCGATCCCAGTCGGCACTACCTTTGAAGAAGTCTGCCGCAGTCCGACCGTGAACGGTAAGTGCGGCTGCACCAGCCGCTTCAACGACTTGGGCAACTTCATTCGCATTAATTCGATCCCGGCTGCACCCCAGCCGGATTTTTGCAGTCACGGGGGTCGGGCGGCACGCTGCGACAACTCGCTCAATAATCTCGCCCATGCGGTCTGGAAAGCGGAGCAAGTACGAACCGCTATGCGCCTTCTCAGTTACCTGCCGAACTGGGCAACCAAAATTGATGTCGACGATGCTGACTTGATACTCGGTGGCTAGGCGGGCGCCAACCTTCGCGAGCATATCGGGATGATTATCCCAAATCTGTACGGCTAGCGGGCGAGCTTCGTCTTTCACGCCCCACAATCTATCCGGATGCTCGGCCCTGACTTCATCCATCCAAACGAATCCGCGGGCATTGACCATCTCTGTTGCCTGCAATCCCGCGCCACCATAACCTCGCACAATTTGCCGAAAAGCAAAGTTGGTAAAACCGGCCATCGGCGCCTGCAGGATGGGTGGGTCAACGACGACTGGCCCGATCACTAGCGGCTTCACAGCGGGGCAAATTAGCGATGCGTCGGCGGAAGTTACACTGCTCATCTCAGCATCTTGCTCGACAGGAACTGCGGCGCCAAGGCGTTCCGGGCCATCCGAACTCCAAACTACCTTCGCCGCCAATCAAGCAAGGGCCAAATCGAGGGCGAGGTGCGGCGGAATTCTCCGCAACCAGAGCAAACGTATTGTCGACTTCCCCTCACGCATTCCGCGTCGCTAGCGGCACAGCGAGCGGCGAGACGCTCTATCGACTTCGGTCCTGAGTAACCCCACTCGTTGGCAGCAGTTGCACTGCATCGGCGATGACGTAACCATCGGTTCCCTTGTTGGAGATCTCGACGACTACCGTTTCTTTGCACTCAAACTCTCCCAGCGAATTAAAGCCGTTCTGGCCGCTCGTCTTTTGGTTGAATGCGAACGACTTCGTCTGTCGCTCGCCATACGTAATTGTGATAGGCACATTGGTCGCGCGATTCGGATTGGGTGGCCAACTGATACGCACTTCGAAGCGGCCTGGTCGTGGCAAGTTGAACTCGTATTTCGCGACGCATTTGCCCTTGGCCTCGTTGTTGTCATGCACATAGGTGGGACCAACTCGCGGATGCGTCACGTTATTCACGGACCATGGCCCAACAAGCATTGCTTGGTCGTTGTCGATAACTATCCCAGGGAGACTCTTCGCGTCAACTCCCGGTTGCCCACCACCCCGGTGTCGCGGCGGGCCCTTGTACTCAAGAATTTGGCCGTCTTTGAGCAGGCGATCACGGAGCTTCACATAGTCAACGTCCTGCACAGCAGTATCCGTTTCAATGGCCTGTGCGGCAGCCGTGGCGGCGCTCTGTCCAAGCAGCATGAAGACGGGTTCCATGCGTATCGAACCGAACGCGATGTGCGACGACGACAACGCGACCGGGACGAGCAAATTCGTACACTCATCGCGTTTGGGAGTCAGCGCTCGATAAGCGATCGGATAAGGCTCGACGCCAATTTCTACGTTGCCTTCGTTGCGGACAGCTCCATCGACGACGGTCATCTGGCAGTGATGCGAGTCCATGTTGTACGACGCCAGACCAACGGAATCATCAGGCTGTTCGCGTCCCTGGCAATTGTGCTGCGTCATCACGTAGTCGCTGACCATACGCCGACCTTCACGAATGTAGAGTTGGTGCGTCCAGCCGCTGGTGTCCATATACTCGTCGCGTGGCAGGCCCCATTTGCGAATTTCGGATCGATACGACTCGGGTATGCGCTCACTATTGGCCAGAAACCACATCACGCCGATTTGATAATTGGCGTGAGCCTGGAACAGCCGTTCACGTTCGATCCAACTCGCATTTGGCCATCCATAATTACCACCCACAAAATCAATGAAATAGGCGCCGCGAAACAGATGATGGTTGTTCGTGTCGAGACTCCAGCCGATGTAAGGATTGGCCCCTGACTCGAATAATCGAGCGAGCAGTTCATACTCTTCTGCGCGGTAAACGGAGGGTTTAGGAAACGGCAGCGGGTTGTTCTTCGTCAGCCACATGCGGAAGCAAAACGCCTGGATGCGTTCATCACCCTCACCCGGTGTGCCGGGATCGTCGTTTACTCGCGGAAGCAAACCGCTCGTCGCGTCGCCAGCAACGCGATAGGGATCGACACGAGTCGGCCAGTTGTGACCACCTTGCCCTGGAACGCGAATGCCGTTGTACGTTTCGCCGTAAACCGAGTTCGCTTCGCGTCCTGCGTGCCACGAAACTCCGGCACGGGCTAGCAGGTCGCCTTCGTATGTCGCATCAATGAATTGCTTCGCGTGGACAGTCAATCCATCTTCCATCGTAATCGCAACGATGCGTGTGCCATCCTTTGCGACTTTGTCGAGATGAGCGAGTTTGTATACGGCCACGCGCGTGTCTGAGAGCAGACTCTCAAAAGCCGCTTCGGCTTCGGAGGGTCGAAAGCTGTGTTGACCGATCCTTTTGTAAAACTCCCGCGCTATGCCGCCACAGACACCCGAATCACCTCCGTCGGTATGACTCAACCCCCCAGAACTCAATCCGCCCAAATGCTTACCGAATTCCAGCAGGACGACGCGTTGTCCCATCCGATCAGCTTGTACAGCCGCCACCACGCCAGCACACGTTCCGCCATAAATGCACACGTCCGATTCAATCTCGCGAGGCTCGACTTTCTCACGCGGGTAGTAATAACGCAAACCAGGAATCGCGGGTTCAGGAAGTTCCAACGCGCGAGCACGAACCGGCGCTGCCGTGATAGTGAGGAGACAAAGATGGACGAGAGTGTACGCGAGTAGTTTCATCTCTTGCTTTCGAGAAGGATATCCGAGTGGCCGAATTCGTTTGCAGGTGCAACGGAGTTTATTGCGGAAAGAACAGCGGCACAGCCCATTTTCCGACCGTAATCGTTTCGTTCAGTTCGCAGTCCTTTTGATACAGCGTACAGAAGTTGGCGGTCGACTTTGGGTTGAAGAGTCGCACTTCCGGTACGCTAACTCGCTTGAACCCTTGCTTTGACAGTTCGACAGAGCAAGAGTCTTGATTGCGATCGGGTGTTGGCGTCAGTAGCCACACAGTACCGGTTCGAACGCAGGTCAGTGTCTTGCTGCCGTCGAGCGGAATTTGCAGAAAGCTCACACCGTTGAGGGCCACGAGATCGTCTTCCAGGACATAGGTGCGATCTGTGAAGAGCTTCGCTCCCCTACGGAGCGGCTCTGCGCGGAATTCCACAGTGCCTAGCGAACCGTGCTTCTGTCGTCGGAGCGTTTCTCCGTCTGCATTATCGCGAACCGGTTCGGGTTTCTTCTCCTGGCCGCCCGAGGCTTCACTGACTAGCAGCCTCAGACGAACTGCCTCACTGATCGGTTTGCCTGCGGCAACGTCTTCTTCACGAAAGGTTGCCATCAAGATGTGGCGGGAACCGGTGCGACTGAAGTCGTAGATGACGCGAATCACGCCGTCTTCTGTCTGCTGACCATCGGGATACGACACACCGCTACGTTCATCCAACAGGAGGCCACCTTTCCAAACTTTGCCTTCATCACTTGACACAAAAGCCATCAGATGCGATCGCCCCGTGCGCTGATCGATTGCCCCGTGCTTCACGAGCAACAAATTGCCCGAGTTCAATCGACGCACAAAGAAGCGGGCGCTTGGATGAGCAATCGCCGACGGCTTCAGGTCCGGCCACGTCTCGCCTCGATCGTTGGAAACACTTTCGCCGATCCCGTACTTCGTACGTGCCAGTAGCAGAAGTGATCCGTCCTGGCGTTCGACGATGATATGTTCGTCAAAAGCGCGGACATCCTGAGGCACGTTGCAACCACCACGCAGCGACCAGGTTTGCCCAAGGTCGGCAGATACAATCATTCGTGCGCTGAAGTCGGTCGCCCGCCATGTAGATGCCGGTAGCACCCACTCGCCACTGCTAAGTACAACCGGCTTGCACATCATAATTCCATCAGTCAACCGCCGCGGTGTGCTCCATTGTGGCTGTTCTTCATCTGCGCCGTCGGTATGAACGCACCAAACACCAGCGATCGAACCATCGTGTCCCTGCGACTGAGCCCAAAACACATACAGTCGCCCGGTAGGGGCGACCCACACTTCCGGATCGAATGCTCGGACTGGACCGGGACCATCTGGATCAATAACCAGAACTTCGCGCCACGTCTTTCCGTCATCACCGCTGGTAGATAGCACGACGTAGTTGTTATGATCTTCGCCCGGCGTTGTGCCGGCATACCAATCCGCCCACAGCCTCCCACCACGTGCAACCGCCATACTCGGAATCCCTTGAAAGGCTCGATTCGTTGCGGCATGATTCGGCACCTGTGGAGCCCTGACGTAGGACGGAGATTGCAAGAAAGGTTCGGTTGGTTGGGCGTTATCTTGATCTTGTCCGCTTGCAGCAAGATGCCGGGCTAGGAATGCGACGATGCGTTCTCGCTGAATTCCTTCGTAGAATTCTTGTCCCGCGTGGCCTGAACTCTTCAGTACGTTCAGCGCGATCGGCAGATCGCGGTCCAGCTTGAGACTGTGCCCGTCGACCGATGCAAATTCGAGGTCCTTATGGATTCCAAAGTCTTCACCCAGAATAGAGCCAGTCCAAGTCAGGCTCAAAGTGAGTAACGCGTACAGAGAACTTCGCGAGAGATGCATATCAGGGGGTTCCTATGTGATGAGAGTTGTCACCAGTGTAAAAGCTAGTTTGAGTAGTTCCAGATAGAAAGCGGAACCCGTTAGAGTCATGGTGTCGCCATTTTGCCTGTATCCCGGTGAATTCAGCT
Source organism: Planctomycetaceae bacterium (assembly GCA_020638995.1). Classification (GTDB taxonomy): domain Bacteria; phylum Planctomycetota; class Planctomycetia; order Pirellulales; family Pirellulaceae. Next base: position 836,443 of record JACKHM010000003.1, on the reverse strand, counting down.
TAGTCAGGTAGCAAACTTGGAACCACGGAGAATTCGCAGCAATGTCTAGCGGATCGAGGCCCAGTTACCCTACTCTATAGAGTAAGACGTTTGGCCAGTCCAAAATCAACCGCCAAGCGACCGCAACCAGTCAACTCGATAGCCAGGGAATTCTTGCGTCATGCGTCAGCCTTATGAACGACCCGATCGCCGAGCATTCTTCAGAACCGCAGCCGCAGGTGCGGTGCTCGGGCCAAGTAGCTTAGCATTTGCTGAAAGTTCCCCGAACTCCGAACCGACCACAGCCGGAGTGAATCCAGCGACGGATACGGTTCGTGGCGAGGTGCTGCGAACTAGCGGAAGTCTTTCGCCCGATCAGCATAGATTCACGGAGTCACAGCGCGAGGTTCCAGTTGCGGGCCGAACGAATGTCATCGTGTGTGGTGGTGGTCCAGCCGGAATCGCTGCAGCTTTGTCTGCAGCGCGTGCCGGCGCGGATGTACGATTGATTGAGCTCGCCGGATGTCTGGGCGGTGTCTGGACCGCCGGCTTGCTGACGAAGATTCTCGATAGCGATGGCAAGTCCGGCATTATGGCCGAGTTGTTAACATTGTTTTCCGCACGAGGAAGCAACGTGGCTCGCAGCACTGCGGGTACCGTTTACGATCCGGAAGTCGCGAAGCTCGTTCTGGAAGAGCTCCTCGTCGGAGCAGGCGTAAAAATCCTCTTGCACACTCGCGTTGTCGGGGCCGTAACGAACCCCAAAAACCAACTCGCGGCCATCGTGACGGAGTCGAAGTCGGGCCGCCAGGCCTGGGTCGCCGATCGTTTCATCGATTGCACAGGTGACGGAGATCTGGCGGCACAAGCGGGTTGCGGATTCGAGCTGGGAGTTGGCAGCGATTGCGTCTGCCAACCGATGTCGATGCTCGCGCTCCTAACAGGAGTCGATCCAGAGTCGGTTCGCGAATTCATCCGCGAGACAGCACCATCCGCCAAGCCAAAACTGCTCGAACTCATGAAGACTGCGGGAATTAATCCTTCGTATCGAGGCCCCACCCTACGTCACTTGCACAGCGGCATTTTTTCCATCATGACCAATCACGAATATGGTGTGTCGGCGTTCGATACCGAGGCCATTACCGTTGCAACTATCCGCGCCCGGCGAGAGGTTCACGAGATCGTGAACGGCCTACGCAAGCTAGGTGGCGTGTGGAAAGACTTGGCGGTCGTCGCCACCGCGGAACAGATTGGTGTGCGCGAGGGTCGGCGCATTCGAGGCCGCTACCACGTCACGGCGGATGACTTGGCAAAAGGACTCCGCCACAAAGAGGCCGTGTGCCGGGCCGCGTTTCCAATCGACGTCCACGCGCTATCAACATCGGGAAACCTGGAAATCGATCAAAGCTTCAAAAAAGGCGGGCTCAAGCCGTATGACATACCCTATCCGGCGCTGATCGCTGCCGATGTCGATGGTCTTTTGATGGCAGGTCGGTGTATCAGCGGCGACTTCATTGCTCACTCCAGCTATCGCGTTACCGGCAATGCTGTCGCCATGGGTGAAGCCGCGGGCCGTGCTGCTGCTGTCTCGATTCAGAAACGCCTGTTGCCGCACGAATTATCGTGGCTTGATGTCAAACAAGCATGACGCGGCATATCGTGCATTAAGTGGACCAACGGCGAAGTATTCCATGCGGCTACGCATTCATATCACGCCCTACGCTGCCGATGTGATTTCTCCTCGACGTGTGACCAACCTGAGTAGAGAGACGCGTCCGCGCAGCCGGCCAGCCAGCTTCACGCGGAGGAGCTGTAACCATGTTTGGTTCCGTTCGGTAGATCCTCTTGTCTCAGCTCTTCGATAAGATGACCACGCGCTCGATGCAGCCGGCTTCGCACCGTACCGATTTTCACGCCCAGCATTTCAGAAATGGTGGCGTAGTCGAACTCTTCGAATTCGCGAAGTATCAGGATTGCTCGATCGCTTTCGGAGAGTTTCGCAAGTGCGTTCTGAACGCACTGATTCTGCTCTGCAATCTCTAGCGGTCGACTCGGGGATTGGTCGTCGTCGGTGGCTTGTTGTTCGACCAATTCGCGTTCCACGTCGAGTGACCGAGTCGACCGACGGGCGCGTCGCCGATCGATGGAGCGATTGAAGGCGATTCGATATAGCCAGGTGTAAAAGTTAGCTTTTCCGCGAAACCGATCTAGCTTGTGAAAGGCGCGAATGAACGCTTCCTGGACTACGTCTTCGGCTTCCGCGGGACAACCAACGACGTGTACCATCGCCGTGAACAAGCGATTCTGGTAAAGCCTAACCAACTCGCCAAATGCATCGTTGCTGCCCAACAGTGCATGATCGATCAAAGAGCGTTCTTTTGCTGTCATTTCAGCCTCGATTCAAAAATGCCCGCCGTGGAATGTCTCGGTACAGGGGTATAAACCAAAACGAATGCCACGACGGGCAGCTCAGCGGACGGTTGATTGCTTGTCGTAGGTAACGCGACAATCGCATCGGGCGTCCGCAGAATAATTTCTAAGAAACTGCGATCGCGGCGAGGGTTAGTGCCAACCTGGGAACTGTGAGATAAAGTGAACGTGTTCATGCCATAACAACACCGGGATTTGGCTTGGCCGCGCGCAAATCAATCTTCCGTCTGCAGAGAACACAAGCCGCGAGACGAATCCGGCAATGTCCTATCCTTCATCGCTCGGGAAATGAGTTTTCAAGATGGACGAGACGACTGTAGAGTTGATCAACGAGATATTGTCGAAAGCCGGACCGGGAAATCCGCCGAAGGCCGAGCAGTTGATCCCGCTCGTTTACGACGACATGCGGCAACTGGCTGCCAGTTACTTGCGTCGCGAGAATCCTGGCCACACGTTACAGTCGACGGCGCTTGTCAATGAAGCGTTCCTGAAACTTATCGATCAGACGCGAGTCAATTGGCAAGGACGAACACACTTCTTTGCCGTTGGCGCCGAGATCATGCGCCGCATCCTGGTGGATCATGCACGCACAAAACAACGACAAAAGCGGGGAGGTGATAGGCAGCGGATCGAGTTGCACGATGACTTGCGCATCTCCACGCAGCGAGATGAAGATTTGTTGGCGGTTGACGAGGCAATTGCAAAGTTGAGTGAGCGAGACCCGCGTCAGGCTAAAATCGTCGAGCTGCGTTTTTTCGGCGGCTTGACCGTTGCTGAAGTTGCAGAAGTGCTCGGCGTGTCGAAACGCACCGTCGAAGCTGAATGGACGATGGTGCGTGCGTGGTTGAGACGCGAGTTATCCGACGAACGCCACGAGTCCTGAGTTGGGCGTTTTTCAGGCCCCAAAAGTTAATTGCAATCCCGCTTCGCGCCGGTATACTCGGGCTCTATCAGTCTATTCGACACTCGATTCAAGGGTGTGACTCGTGCCAATTCAATTCGCCTGTCCCGGGTGCGGCAAAGATTACAATGTGAAGGACGAGTTGGCGGGCAAAAAGGCCAAGTGTAAATGTGGTGCGGTGATGCCGATTCCCGATCCAGCAGCCGCAGCGGTCATCGAGACGGATCCTCTCTTCGCCGACGCGCCGGCTGGAGACGATTTATTCGGCAATGATTTGTTTGGCGAATCACTGCCAACGGGAGCTGCCGCACAAAACGGTGGGTCACTTTTTGATGAGGAGTTCCCGTCAGCTGGTCCGATGCCCACCGCGCCGAATCCATATCAGCAGGCTCCGCTGCAGATGGCACCCGTCCCACAGGCTTCGAGTTACGCCGTTGCTGTTCCAACCGTCGGCCCAATTGAGAATCGCGTGACGGAGTCGGATTCGACGAGCGGAGGAGCCGCATTCTTGATCGGGGTCGGGCTTAGCGGCGCGGGAGCGCTGTTGGGTGCCGTTGTCTGGGCCATCATCGCGATCGTCACGGGATTCGAGATCGGTTGGATCGCCTGGGGAGTGGGGTTCGGATCGGGTGCGGGTATGGCCTACGCTCATCATCTGTCGGACGCGATTGACGATTTCTTAGGGGGAGTCATCGCGGCAACGATGGCTACTCTTGGAATTGTCGCTGGAAAGTATGCCGTCTATCAATTTGTCGTGCTCGCGGCAATCGGAGAGTTGGGGGAACTTGCCGAGCTTCTAGAAGACGAGATCACATTCGGAATGATGTTTGGGCCTATGGACGCGCTGTTCTTCTTCCTCGCAATTGGAACGGCATACAAACTGGGCAGCGGTGGCGATCCCGACGACTAGCTGTACCGACGAGTTGTCAGGCGCGCGAAAGCTGTCGTAGCGTGCCGTCCCGGGCTATACTGGTGCGACGATCCAGGAAACAAATCCACGCCCTTTCTGCCTGCCAAGCTTGCCTCACAAAGTCGATCCAAGATCGCTGGAGAATTCAATATGAGACGTTTCGCATTTCTGTTTTACGTCTTAGCTGGTACTTGCGTCCCCGGCTCGGCAATCGCAGATGAACACCAGCTGGACACGTTTGAACGCCAGCAACTGACAGACGTGTACTACTCGGAGGGCGCAAATATAGGCGACATCAACAACGACAAGATCGTCGATGTTGTTCACGGACCTTATTGGTTCGCCGGGCCGAGCTACGAGGATAAGTATGAGATATACCCGGTCAAAGCTCAGAACCGCCAAGGCTACGCCGACAATTTCTTTTCTTGGGTTTATGACTTTAATGGAGACAAATGGAACGACGTCTTTGTCGTAGGCTTTCCGGGAACTCCGGCCTATGTCTACGAGAATCCGGGTGGCGAGAAATTTGATTCACACTGGATCAAGCATCAAGTCTTCGATTGGGTTTCGAACGAGTCGCCGCAATTCGTCGACATTGTCGGAGACAGCGAGCCTGAACTCATTTGCACACGCGATGGATACTTCGGCTACGCAACGATTGCTTCCGAGAAAGCGTTTGGTACGTGGCACTTTCACATCATTTCTGACCAAGTCGCGACACCGCGATTTGGTCACGGACTGGGCGTCGGCGATGTCAATGGTGACGGACGCGGCGACATTCTGATGAAGGACGGCTGGTTCGAGCAGCCGTTGTCACTCGATGGCGATCCCAAGTGGTCATTTCATAAAGCGCCATTTGCTCCCGCGGGCGGAGCCGAGATGTATGCCTACGACGTTGACGGCGATGGCGACAATGATGTGATCACGAGTTTGAACGCACATAACTACGGTTTAGCGTGGCATGAACAGCTTCGTGACGGCGATCAGATTACCTTTCAACAGCACCTGATCATGGGCGATAAGCCGGAAGACAATGCGTTCGGTCTCGTGTTTACAGAGCTTCACTCCGTAAATCTCGCCGACATTGACGGCGACGGACTGAAGGATATCGTCACGGGCAAGACGTATTGGTCGCATCACACTCAGAGTCCGATGTGGGACGCCGGAGCTGTGGTGTATTGGTTCCGACTGGTGCGCGGCGAGGATGGGGTTGAATGGATCCCATACTTGGCCGACGAGGATGCCGGTATCGGACGGCAGTTGATCGTGGGAGATGTTAATGGCGACGCGCTGCCGGATATCGTGACCGGCGGTATGAAAGGTTGTCACGTTCTGACTCACAAACGCGAAGCCGTTGACAAAGTCACTTGGCACGCGGCTCAACCGCAACTTCCCAAGAATATGGCCGCAGGGCTGGCACCGGAAGAAGCCGCGGCGAACATGACCGTTCCGCCTGGCTTTCGCGTGCAACTGGCTGCCGGTGAACCACAAGTCCATCAACCGATCGCTTTCTCGATCGATCATCGAGGTCGAGTGTGGGTAGCAGAGGCACACACCTATCCAAAACGAGCTCCTGAGGGAGAAGGCAAAGACAAGATCATCATCCTGGAAGATACCGATGGCGACGGCACCTTGGATTCCCGCAAAGTCTTCATGGAAGGATTGAATCTAGTCAGCGGATTGGAAGTGGGCTTCGGTGGTGTCTGGGTCGGAGCCGCACCGTATCTACTGTTCATTCCCGACAAGGACGGCGACGATCGACCCGATGGCGAGCCGCAGGTTCTGCTCGATGGATTTGGGTATCAGGACACTCATGAAACGCTCAACGCATTCATTTGGGGACCGGACGGCTGGCTGTATGGATGCCATGGTGTTTTTACGTACTCGAAGGTCGGCAAGCCGGGGACGCCTGATGACGAGCGAGTGCCGATAAATGCTGGCGTGTGGCGTTACCATCCCACAAAACATCGCTTCGAGGTCTTTGCATGGGGCAGCAGCAATCCTTGGGGCGTAGACTTCAATGACAACGGGCAAGCGTTTATCACCGCCTGCGTAATACCGCATCTCTATCACGTGATTCAGGGCGCACGTTATCAACGCCAAGGTGGAAAGCATTTCAATCCGTATGTCTATGACGACATCAAAACGATAGCAGACCACGCGCATTATGCGGGAAGCATCCGCGATCATGCGTGGTGGGGCCAGGAACCGCAAGCCATTCCGAACACGACATCAAAGGCGGGCGGTGGGCACGCTCACGCTGGCGCGATGATTTATCTCGGAGACAATTGGCCCGATCAACACCGAAATCAACTCTTCTTCCACAATATTCATGGGAATCGCATTAACAACGACTTGCTGGAACGTGAGGGTTCCGGTTACGTCGGCCATCATGGCAAAGACTTGCTGTTTGCAAACGACCATTGGTTTCGTGGGATCAACCTGAAGTATGGCCCCGACGGTTCGGTCTATCTAATCGACTGGTACGACGCAAATGCCTGTCATCGCACGAACCCGGAGATCTGGGATCGCTCAAACGGACGCATCTATAAAGTAAGTTACGGCAAGACATCCATACCAAAGATCGATCTGAGCAAACTGAGCGATGATGAACTCGTCGAACTTCAGTTGCACAAAAACGATTGGTATGTCCGAACCTCGCGACGAATCATACAGGAGCGCGGCGTATCAGACGACTCGCGTCATCGGCTCCTCGACCTTGTCGGGAGTGGTGACAGTTCGAGAAGGCTCCGGGCATTATGGGCGCTGCACGTGACTGGAGGAGTGCAAGCTGACGCTGCGCTGTCGTTACTGCGCAGCCAGAACGAGTTCATTCGGGCATGGACGATTCAACTACAACTCGAAGATGGCGAGGTGTCTTCCGAACTCGTGGCAAATTTGAATCAGATGGCAGCCAGCGATGAATCGCCAGTTGTTCGCTTATACCTCGCATCCGCACTTCAGCGCTTGCCGCTGGAGCACCGCTGGGAACTCGCCGAGGCCTTGGCTGCGCATGGCGAAGATGCGAGCGACCACAATCTGCCATTGATGTATTGGTACGGCATCGAGCCGCTTGTCGAAGCTGACCCCGACCGAGCACTTCGGCTTTCCGAGTCGACAGCCATTCCATTGCTTCAACGACATATCCTGCGACGTGCTGCGTCGGACGACAAATTGCTCAACTCGGTCATTCTGGCGGCGGCCGCGGCGAACAGCGTGGATTCGCAGTTATTGGCTCTCGACGAAATGCTAAATGCTTTTGAAGGACGCGTCGATGTCCCCATGCCAACCGCCTGGGAGTCGACTTATGACAAACTTTCTCACAGTACGAGTGAAGCAATCCGCGAGCGAGCTGACCAAATCGCAGTAGCGCTCGGCGACCGGAGAATCTTCCCTCGTATGAGAGAGGTGTTACGAGATGCGAATGCTGACTTGAAACAACGACAGCGAGCATTCGACATTTTGGTCCGCGGCCGCGACAAGGAAGCGGTGGCCGTATTCCAATTCGTGCTCAGCGATGCAAAGCTGCGTGGCGCCGCGATCCGAGCTCTAGCAAGTTTTGATGACCCTCAGACACCAGAGGCAATTTTAACTCGATATGCGCAGCTAACGGACGAGGAAAAACGCGATGCGATCGCGACGTTGGTGGCCAGACCAAACTACGCTTCTGCGTTGTTGGATGCGATGAATCAAGGGCGAGTCGCGAGGACGGATGTGCACGCTTATCACATTCGGCAATTGCAACGATTCGAGAACGAGCAGTTAACGAGCCGTATTAAGGAGGTGTGGGGAGAAATTCGTGAAACGTCGACGGACAAGGCCGAACATATTCTGAAGTTGAAACAGTCATTGTCACCGAGTGTTCTCGCTACGGCCGATGTTAGCAATGGAAGGATGTTGTTTACAAAGACTTGTTCTGCGTGCCATACGCTGTTCGGCGAGGGCGCCAAAGTAGGTCCCGACATCACAGGTTCAAATCGCGCGAACCTCGATTACCTGCTGACAAACATCGTCGATCCGAGTGCAGTGCTTGGAAAGGATTATCGCATGACCATCCTGGCGACAACGGATGGTCGAGTTGTCTCTGGACTGATCCAAAAGGAGACGGACAGCGCGATCACGCTGCGAACGATTAACGACACGGTTGTCGTTCCAAAGTCGGATATCGAGGAACAGCAACTATCAACGCAATCGCTGATGCCCGAGCGTTTACTCGATTCGCTCAAAGCTGAAGAAGTACGAGATTTGATCGCCTACCTTGGCAGCCCAACGCAAGTCGCCCTTCGTGGACCCCGTGCACCGATTGACCCGAAGACGAAGCGAGTGCCGGGAGCACTCGAAGGTGAGTCGCTAAAAATCGTTGGCAAGACTGCCGGAACGGCGAGGAGCCAAAACATGGGAGGATTCACCAAGGACAATTGGAGCGGGGTTGATCACCTGTGGTGGACCGGAGCCAAGCCAGGCGACCGATTAGAACTAGAAATCCCCGTTAAACAAGCCGGACGCTATTCCATCGAACTCGTTTTCACGCGTGCCCGAGATTATGGAATTGCTCAACTGTCGATCGATGACGAGAAGCTAGGCGGCCCCATTGATTTCTATAACGCCCCAGATGTTATTACGTCAGGTGTGTTGACGTACCAGCCAATCGAGTTAGCGACCGGTAACCACAAACTTGGAGTCGAAATCACCGCCGCCAATCCCGCTGCTGTCAAAGCATATATGATTGGGCTGGACTACGTCCGGATTGTACGCGAAACCGAGTAGCTCTGCCTGCTTTCACCGCCGCTTGATCCGAATCCGTCGGTACTCCATTTGTCCACGATCTCCTTCAAGGCCGATTGGGCCGGAGGCGGGAACTGGCATGTTGTCTGTCAACAGTTCACCGTTACAGGTTGCATGTGCAACTTCGCCTCTTACGGTCACGACCAGTTCGTTCCAGTCTTGGGGACGGTAGTTCTTTAAGTCGGTATATGGCCCGGCGACCACATAGTCGCGGCACTGCAATTGCGGCTGACGAATGAAGACGCCACTATCGGCGTTTGGCGTCGCGCGAAACTCTAGTTTCAAAGTAAAGTCGCCGCCAAATTCTGCGGTCGTCCATAGTTGCTGAATGCGTCGTCCTTCCGCTGGGGTGGTAACCACCAGCCGGCCGTTAATAGCAACGTACCGATTGTCGCTGCTGCGATTCTTACCTTCGAACGACTCCGCTTCCGTTATCTCGACGAAGACAGGAGCGTTTGGATTCGGCTTCTTGCCAGACTTACGCGGAGGCGTTGGCCTAAATCCCCAACCCGTCAAATCCTTGCCGTTGAATAAACTGACATATCCTGGTTCGAGTTCAAAGTCATCGGGTTCAGTTTCCAGGTACCCCAGCGTCGCGAACACCGGTCGCAGTGCAGAGGCCCATTTCGCGTAGCCCTCCGCATTGAGGTGCAACAAGTCAGGAAACCACCTTGGAGTGGCGTCGCCTTCGGTGTTGGCGAACAGAGACCACGTATCCAGCACAATTATCTGGGAGTCACCCTTCACAACCGTTGAGTATAGTTCGTTCACGCGTTTGATCTTCTCCGATGGCCGCTTCTTGTCCGCTGAACTTGGAAAGACCTGACACACGATGATCGGTATGTCGCGGCTGTGCGACTGGATACCCTGAATTATCTTGGAGAAGTTGCGACCTATCAAATCGGGTTCCAAGCCGACTTCCATATCGTTGGTTCCCATTAGCAGGACGACCGCTTTCGGATTGAGCGATAGCACATCGTCCTGAAGGCGTATCAGCATCCCACGAGTCGTATCGCCACCGATGCCGCGATTTGCGAGCTTCATGCCGGCGAAGTGCCCGCGAAAATCGGTGCCCCAGCCTTGGGTAATCGAATCTCCCAGAAACACGACAGCGTTTTGGTCTTGCTCAGCTTGCTGCGACCACTGGCGCCGCAGGCGAGCCCAAGTCTTGACGTAACCGTCGTAACGACGAAGTTCGCCTTCGCCAGGTAGTCCCGCTTCGGAAGCGGGCAAAGCGAAGATGTCTTCGCTACGAAGAGCTGTCGGGACAAAAAGTGTGGCAAAAGCGAGGGCGAGCAAAATGCGGTACATGATGTGATTGTGCATTGTAAGCTTTTCAGTACAGGGAGAGGTTAGTTGTAGTTAAGAACCGACGTACGCCGCAGAACGACATCTGTAGCCATCACTTTCCAAGTGATGTGTGCTCCTCACTTGGAAAGTGACCGCTACAGTGGCAATCTCCACTCGGACAGAGCCGGTCGAAGGAGCAAACGTCACTTGGAAAGTGACGGCCACCGAAATACGCGTCGCTTGGAAAGTGGCGACTACTCAGTTGACGGAACATTGCCTGTTACCTTAGGTCGGACGACTCTGAAAGTTTGTAAGCTATTGCAAAGATTTCGCAACTTGCTCCACTCGCCTCATGACTCGCAGAATGTTTCCGCTCATGATCTTGTGCGTCTCTTCGGCGGTATAGCCTCGATTGAGCAACTCTTGCGTGATCAGCGGATACGTCGAGACATCTTCGAGCTGCTCCGGCAAACTCGATACTCCATCGTAATCCGATCCGATTCCCACGTGGTCAACACCTGCGACGCGAACAATATGTTCAATATGGTCAACGACATCGTGAATCGAACCTGGCAGAATTGGATTCTTCAATCGCCAAGCCGCGCGTGCCTTTTGATAGTCAGTTTCTTCAGGGTACTGCTCGCGCAACTTGCGACTGGCGTCAAACATCTCTGCCATGCGTCGCGCCGATTCGGGCTCGACGAAGCCTGAGAAAAAATTTACCATCACGACGCCGCCGTTTGCTTTCGTCAAAAGCAACACGTCGTCCGAGACGTTTCTTGGGTGATCGGCGATAGCGCGTGCGGAAGAGTGCGAGAAGATGATTGGAGCTCTGCTAACGCGTAGGGCATCCTTCATGGTCTCAGTCGAAACATGGGACAGGTCGACCAGCATACCAAGTCGGTTCATCTCGCGAACGACTTCTTCGCCAAATGCGGTCAGCCCTCCGTGCTTTGCGTCGTCGGTAGCTGAATCAGCCCACTCGAGCGTATCGGAATGAGTCAAGGTCATGTACGACGCGCCCAGCGAGTGCAGTCGTCGCAATGTCTCAAGCGAGTTCTCGATTGAATGTCCGCCTTCGACGCCGATCAGGGATGCGATTTTGCCTGAAGCTTGAATTCGTTCGATTTCATCGACTGTACGTGCGAACTCAAACGTCTCCGGGTATCGCTCCATCATCGCATGCACAAGATCGATCTGTTCCAAAGTCTGCAGTAATGCGTTGCCCTGCTTCGAGGTTTCCGCCGGAACATAGACGGACCAGAACTGAGCGCCAACATTCCCAGCCCGAAGCCGAGGGATGTCGGTGTGAAGTGATGGCTGTAATTGAGATATGTCAAGCTTGGCAAACGAGGACGACGCATTTGTTCTTAATGCCCAAGGGAGATCATTATGTCCGTCAAAGACAAATCCCGCCTTATGAACTTGACGCGCCGCTTCCGTCAATTCGACGACGGACCGCCGTTCGCGATTCCGATAGTAACCGGGGCCGCGAACAACCTGCCCCGGAGTCTGGCCCGTGTGCTCGCCATCCTCGAGTACAAGTTGGCCATTAACCAAAACGTCACGCACACCTGTGGCATATTGATGCGGCACCTCAAAGGTTGCGTGATCTTGGATCGTTTTTGGATCAAAGATCACGATGTCTGCGAAGTATCCAGGCTTCAAGAAGCCACGTTTCCTAATGCCAAGGTTCTGTGCCGGAAGCCCAGTCAATTTGTGAATCGCCGTTTCCAATGGCAGGATGTTCTCATCGCGACAGTATTTACCCACAACGCGAGCGAAGGAACCGTACGCACGCGGATGCGGGTTCGATTTCAAAAACACCCCTTCAGGAGCAAGCGACGATGAATCACTGCAAAAGCTGACCCAAGGCAACGCCAACTTTTTTTGGACGTTCTCGTCACTCATCAGAAAATAGACGCAATCGACTCGGCTGTCGTCTTCGATAACAAGGTCCATCGCTGTCTCTTCAGGCGACTTGCCGCGTTGTCGGGCGACTTCGGCCAGAGACTTTCCCGTGAGATGTTTTAAGTTGTCATTCTTAAATCCCACGAGCAAAACTTGCTCCGGAGATCCCGCGGCGAGAAGTAAGTTTTCCCACTGGTCTGTGGGGGTCCGCATTTCTTGCGCAACGCGTTTTCGAATCCCTGGCTCGCGCAGTCGATCACGCCAACGATTAAATCCACCTTCCTGCACCCAAGGCGGCATCGAGGCATTTAATCCCGTAGCGCCGGCCGTATAGGTGTACATATCCGCCGTGATGCGGAGCCCCGACGACCGGGCCTCCTCGACCTTGCGTATGACTTCGTCGAGTTTGCTCCAATTCTCTCGACCGGCAGCTTTCAGATGATAGATCTCGGCGGCGATGTTTGCTCGACGAGCGATCTCGATCAATTCGTCGACGGCTTCGAGCAACTTGTTGCCTTCGCTGCGAATGTGTGAGATGTACATTCCATCGTACTCGCTCGCGACTTTGCACAACTCGACCAATTCGTCAGTATCCGCATAGAACGCCGGAGCGTAGATTAGCGATGATCCAATCCCTAGCGCACCGCTTTTCATTTCTTGCCGAACCAGCGACCGCATCGTGTCGAGTTCCTTCGACGTCGGCTTGCGATCTTCGAAGCCTACCGTGTGAATTCGCAGTGTTGTCGCCCCGATGAATGAAGCGATGTTCGGGGACACACCGCGAGACTCAAGGTGTTCAAGATACTGACTCAGGCTGCGCCAAGGGATCTCGTACTTGATATCGCCCTGACTTTCGAGTTCATCGCGCTGCATTGCTTCGGTCAACGGCCCCATTGACCAGCCCTCGCCAAACACTTCTAACGTCACGCCCTGCCGAATATCGCTTTGACTCTTGGGGTCGTGTAAAAGTGATTCCGTCGCCCAGCTCAGCATGTTGATAAAGCCAGGTGAGACAGCGAGGCCAGTCGCATCGATATTTTGCGTGGCCGCCGCTCCGCTTAGATCTCCCATCGTCGCAATAGCATCGCCATTGATTGCGATGTCCATCTTTGTGCCGGCGATTCCTGTGCCGTCGTATACGGTGCCGCCGCGAATGATTAGGTCGTAGTGTCCTTCGCCAGTCGCCGCAGACAACGCCGTCAAAGTGAGGCACGAAGCGTAAAGCAGAGTATTTCGATTCATGGACTTTCTCCAAAGCGGTTGCATGTCTCCAAGCTTCCAACGGTTGTGGAAGATTGTGTCAACATGCAGGCTTTATAGTGGAACGGTGTCGCGATTAACACTATCCTATTGCCGATTCAATGTTGCCCATTCACTTTGTTCCCCATAGGTGCCGCGCCATGCGACAGTGGTCTTCTGTTTTTGGATTGTTGTTTCTCATTCTGACCGCAGATGTAGTCGCAGATGAGGCCGAAGTATTGCAGAAGTTGCTGGAGGACTCATGGGAATTTGGGCTGCGCGAGAACCCGACTTTTGCCACACACGTTGGCGATCATCGCTTCAACGACAAGTTGTCGCATGACTCGATCGCTGACCAGCACCGTCGGCTCGCCGAGAACAAAAGGCAACTCGCGCGTTGGAAAGCGATCGATCGAGACTCGCTGCAGCCTACAGATCGCATCAATTACGACATCTTTGGCCGTATCCTGAAATCGGAAATCGCCGAAGGTGACTTCGAGATGTATCTCATTCCCATCTCGAATCGCTGGGGATTTCACATTTCGTTTCCAGAATTGCCGCAGCAGGTGCCGCTGAACACAACGCAAGACTACGAGAACTATATCGCACGGCTGCAGGAGTTCTCGCGAGTCACGGACGAGAATATTGAATTGCTACGAGGCGGAATTGATAAAGGACTTGTTCTCCCGGCGGTTGTCCTTGAGGGATACAAAGACTCCATCACGGCGCATATCGTGGAAGACCCCACCGAGAGCTTGCTCTACGCTCCGTTCAAGAACTATCCGGAACGAGTCTCCGCGAACGATCAAGACCGGCTATCCGCCGCGGGTCAAGACGCAATTCGTAGGAGTGTGGTGTCGAGCTATCAGAAATTTATCGAGTTCATGGAGAATGAATATGTTCCACACTGTCGCGGTTCGATCGCTGCGTCGGCGTTGCCGAACGGTCGCGAGTATTACCGCCACAGAGTGCGTTTGTTCACGACACTCGATCTGACGCCGGACGAAGTTCATGAGACCGGCCAACGCGAAGTGAAACGTATTCGTGTTGCGATGGACGAGATTATCAATCGTGTTGGGTTCGACGGTGATTTCGCCGCGTTCGTCGAGTACCTTCGCAAGGAACCCCGTTTCTACGCCGAAACGCCGGAGCAACTGCTCAAGGAAACGGCTTACGTCCTGAAAAAGATGGACGGTCAGTTGCCAAAGTTGTTCAAGAGCTTGCCGCGAACGCCGTACGGAATTCGCGAGGTTCCATCCTACATGGCGCCGAAGACAACGACCGCTTATTACCAGCTGCCCTCGGGCGACGGAACGCAAGCTGGCTTTTACTATGTCAATACTTTCAACCTCAAGTCGCGACCGCTTTACGGCATCGAAGCCCTTTCGTTGCACGAAGCCGTTCCGGGACATCACTTGCAACTGGCGCTGCAACAGGAGCTAACTGACATTCCACCATTCCGTCGTTTCTCGCCCATCACCGCGTTTATCGAGGGATGGGCCTTGTATGCCGAGCGACTAGGGTTGGAAGTCGGCTTCTATGAGGACCCCTACAGTGATTTCGGGCGATTGACCTATGAGAACTGGCGCGCCTGTCGTTTGGTTGTCGACACGGGCATGCATTACTTCGGATGGACTCGCAAACAGGCCATCGATTTTATGGCGAATAACACAGCACTATCGATTCACAACATAGAAGCCGAAGTCGATCGTTACATCTCTTGGCCAGGGCAAGCATTAGCTTACAAGACGGGCGAGTTGAAGATCCGAGAGCTGAGGGCGAAAGCCGAAAAAGAGCTTGGGGAGCGGTTTGATATCCGCGATTTTCATGAGGTGGTTCTCGGTAGCGGAGCCATTCCTCTAGATGTTTTGGATGGCAACGTGAGCGAATACATCACGCGAACGGCCGCGACGAGGCGTTTGCGTTGTAGTCAGAGCTGAGCCTGGTCGTTTCGCTGAGTAGCGAGTTGAATGGGGGCTCAGTAAGGCTTGGTAGCGGGATTCAGCGGCAGCAAGAGGGATTTCGGTCAGGTGGGCGCAGACCGCGACCGCGTCGAGGCGGAGGGCTCGGTGAAGTGGAACGGTTGGTTTAGGTCACGGCCGAGGTCACTCGCTCGCGTAAAGCTTGGGCGATGGGACTCAGCCGGAGTTTGCCCAAGGTGCCTTGAGAGCGGCCGCCTTCGTAACGAGGCGCACTGGCTAGCAGCGTCGCGAACGCAGCATGAACCGCCAACACCGCTCCCACCCAAGCATGAAAGCGACGCGAGCCTTTGAGGTTGCCGTCATCCACGCCCCAGAAGATTTTCAGCCGAGCGTTCACGCGCTCCACCGACGTGCGGCCTTTGTACAAGCTGCTCGAACTTCTTCGTGGCGCGCAACAACTCGGGAAGCGGCGGAGGTCGATCTCGCGCGGCACGCGGACGGTCTTGCCGTAAGACTTCGCCGTTGCACAGCGCAGACATCGGGCACTCCCAGCCTTCGTGCTTGGCCGGGCAGCGATACTTGATTGCTTCGCGGTCCGGTTCGTATCCGATGTACGCCATTTGATGACGCACCATCGGTTGGCTGACTCGGTCGTAGCAATACAACGTACCGGCTTCGTCGTACACGATGTTTGAGTTACCGTCGTGCCCCGGCAGCATCCGTTCGTGTTCCTCCTTCCACAACGAACGATTTTGAATGACAGGTTTGATCTTGGCCGCGGACAGGACCGCATGCACTTCGTTGGTGTCGGCTGCTTTGTCATAAGCCAATGTTTGGATGCGGTCGTCCGGCAGATTCGCTTGAGCTTGCGTCAACAGGGCCGGCAGCGTTTCGCCATCGCCGGCTTTGGTATCGGTGACTTCGTAAGCCAACGCGACTTCGTGTTTGACATCGACCAGTAAGTGCAGTTTGTAGCCGAACCACTCGACCACCTTCGTCACGCGGCCCGCATCGTCGGTGTACTCTTTGCGGCCACCGCTGGGCTGCGGCAAGCCGGCGGCGGCTTCGGCGGCAGCGATCGATTGCTCGGCGACTCGACCGCTGAGTTGCGTGGCGTCGCCAGCGGTGTTCGCGCCTAAGTCAGGCACCACGCGACCGAGTTCTTGGATCAACGCGTTGAAGACTTCGTGCAGCAACTCCCGATGAGGCGACTCGCCCAGCACGGCCAGAAACCGCGACATGTTCCAACCGTGTGGCACTTGTGATTCTTGCTCGATGCCGATCAGCCGCCGCAAACCCGCGTTACGCCGCAGTTCGGCCAAGCAGGCTTCCACATCCAAATGCCGACACGCGATCGACAACACGACCACACCCCACAACACATGCACGGGATAATCATCGCGTCCTTTGCCACGTGCCTGTCGCAGAGAATCCAGCAACTTGCCGTCGGGCAACGCGGCCAGTAGTTCTCGCAACGTGGTGAGCGAGGGACTGTCTTCTAGTTCGTCCCACGCAAAGAGCGGTTTGGTGAATGCGATCCGCATGAGGCTCCTCCATGAAATACCAAGTCAGTCGCTGATCGCATCACTACGCTAGCCATCCCCCGCGAGTTCGCTGCCTGGTCGAAAAATCGTGGCAAAAAAGTTTCCGCCGAGCTGCCACCTCAAAATGCTCGACATTTCCTCCACGCAACTCATCCCACTGCGGGGAACCTTACCGCAGCCCCAATAACATCCTCAAAAACAACAAAGACTTACGAACATCGCAAACGACTCTTTGGAATCGAGGCGTTTGCGTTGTAGTCAGAGCTGAGCCTGGTCGTTTCGCTGAGTAGCGAGTTGAATGGGGGCTCAGTAAGGCTTGGTAGCGGGATTCAGCGGCAGCAAGAGGGATTTCGGTCAGGTGGGCGCAGACCGCGACCGCGTCGAGGCGGAGGGCTCGGTGAAGTGGAACGGTTGGTTTAGGTCACGGCCGAGGTCACTCGCTCGCGTAAAGCTTGGGCGATGGGACTCAGCCGGAGTTTGCCCAAGGTGCCTTGAGAGCGGCCGCCTTCGTAACGAGGCGCACTGGCTAGCAGCGTCGCGAACGCAGCATGAACCGCCAACACCGCTCCCACCCAAGCATGAAAGCGACGCGAGCCTTTGAGGTTGCCGTCATCCACGCCCCAGAAGATTTTCAGCCGAGCGTTCACGCGCTCCACCGACGTGCGGCCTTTGTACAAGCTGCTCGAACTTCTTCGTGGCGCGCGGCAACTCGGGGAAGCGGCGGAGGTCGATCTCGCGCGCACGCGGACGGTCTTGCCGTAAGACTTCGCGCGTTGCACAGCGCGCAGACATCGGGCACTCCCAGCCTTCGTGCTTGGCCGGGCAGCGATACTTGATTGCTTCGCGGTCCGGTTCGTATCCGATGTACGCCATTTGATGACGCACCATCGGTTGGCTGACTCGGTCGTAGCAATACAACGTACCGGCTTCGTCGTACACGATGTTTGAGTTACCGTCGTGCCCCGGCAGCATCCGTTCGTGTTCCTCCTTCCACAACGAACGATTTTGAATGACAGGTTTGATCTTGGCCGCGGACAGGACCGCATGCACTTCGTTGGTGTCGGCTGCTTTGTCATAAGCCAATGTTTGGATGCGGTCGTCCGGCAGATTCGCTTGAGCTTGCGTCAACAGGGCCGGCAGCGTTTCGCCATCGCCGGCTTTGGTATCGGTGACTTCGTAAGCCAACGCGACTTCGTGTTTGACATCGACCAGTAAGTGCAGTTTGTAGCCGAACCACTCGACCACCTTCGTCACGCGGCCCGCATCGTCGGTGTACTCTTTGCGGCCACCGCTGGGCTGCGGCAAGCCGGCGGCGGCTTCGGCGGCAGCGATCGATTGCTCGGCGACTCGACCGCTGAGTTGCGTGGCGTCGCCAGCGGTGTTCGCGCTAAGTCAGGCACCACGCGACCGAGTTCTTGGATCAACGCGTTGAAGACTTCGTGCAGCAACTCCCGATGAGGCGACTCGCCCAGCACGGCCAGAAACCGCGACATGTTCCAACCGTGTGGCACTTGTGATTCTTGCTCGATGCCGATCAGCCGCCGCAAACCCGCGTTACGCCGCAGTTCGGCCAAGCAGGCTTCCACATCCAAATGCCGACACGCGATCGACAACACGACCACACCCCACAACACATGCACGGGATAATCATCGCGTCCTTTGCCACGTGCCTGTCGCAGAGAATCCAGCAACTTGCCGTCGGGCAACGCGGCCAGTAGTTCTCGCAACGTGGTGAGCGAGGGACTGTCTTCTAGTTCGTCCCACGCAAAGAGCGGTTTGGTGAATGCGATCCGCATGAGGCTCCTCCATGAAATACCAAGTCAGTCGCTGATCGCATCACTACGCTAGCCATCCCCCGCGAGTTCGCTGCCTGGTCGAAAAATCGTGGCAAAAAAGTTTCCGCCGAGCTGCCACCTCAAAATGCTCGACATTTCCTCCACGCAACTCATCCCACTGCGGGGAACCTTACCGCAGCCCCAATAACATCCTCAAAAACAACAAAGACTTACGAACATCGCAAACGACTCGGCCGCGACTCCGGCCCCTTGAACGAACGAAGGACGCAGCCTATAAAAAGTGAGCCCCGCGGGCGTGGCGGAATTGGCAGACGCGCAGGATTCAGGTTCCTGTCCTCGCAAGGGGGTGGAGGTTCGACTCCTCTCGCCCGCACTTTGAAGGCTCTCGGCGGCGACCGTCGAGAGCCTTATTTTGTTGCTGTCGCGGCAACGCGAAAGCCCACGGTTCCTTGCCGCATGTCGGGCTCGATCCAGTAGCGAAACGCTGATCGAGAGTAGCGGCCGTCGTGAAACCAGCTGCCGCCTTTGCCGATGCGATACGTACCGTGCGTTGCTGCTTCAGGGTCGAGTCCACCGCGCGATTCGTCGGTATACCAGCCGGCACAATACTCCCAGACGTTGCCGTGCATATCGTGAATGCCCCAGGCATTACCGCTGTAGGAGCCGACGTTCGTTGTTCGAAAGAGAAACGGGCCTCGCTTGCCACCATTGTAAGGTACGAAGCCTTTGAAGTTTGCATCAGCGCTGCTTAACGTGTCGCCGAACGAAGTCGCTGTTGTCGTGCCTGCGCGGCATGCGTATTCCCACTGCGATTCCGTGGGCAAAGCATATCGCCAGTTCGTCGGCAATCGCCCGGCGGACTGTTCCCGGTTGGTGAGACGTCTGCAAAACTCTTCTGCCTCTTCTACGAGCAGACTCTCTACGGGAAAGCGGTCCGTTGACTTGCCGTAGATTTTGTATTTCGCGGAGCCGGTAGGAGAGAACTCGCTAGGATTCGACTCCATGATCAGATCCCACTCTTGCTGTGTGACTTCGTACTTGCCGATCCAGAATCCGCGAGACAAGGTTGTCTCGACTTGCCTCTCATTGGTCCGGTACTCGTCCTCACCGGGGCGGCTACCCATGACAAATGTTCCGGGCGGGCACCACACCAGCTGCAAACCGAGCTCGTTGTCTGCACGTGTATCGCCTGCCTTGAAACCTGCAAACTCGAATTCGCTGATGTCACTCGGAGCCGCATCCGCAGGACGTGACGACGCGACGGGTTCGTCGGCACAGATGCCACGACTCATAATCGCGAGCGACACTCCAACCATGACGGTCAGCAGTTTGTGGCTTGCGAAAGTTATACGAAAGTGATTGTGCATGTCGGTACTTATCGACAGGTTAACTCTCTCGCCCCCGCCGCTAACGGCTCAAGTCGATTATATTGGCGTCGAGAGCGTTAGATGTTTGCGGCTTTGTTGATTATTCCACCGCTCACCAAGCCGCATTTTGCTAGTCAACCAAGCGGACGGTGGGCGAGTAGATAATGTCTTTGAAAATCTGTGTCAGGTTTTCTTCGTACTGCGTCGGATCGCCGCCGGCTTGAAGGCCTTGCCCTAAACCAGACGTACCGCCGAGCGCAGCTATACGGTTCAGGAAATCGCTATCCGCGCCAAATCCAAGGCCGACCCCGTAAACGTCGTACTTGTCGTTCTTGTGCATCTTGCGAGTTTGCATCAGCGGTGCGTTGAACCAATAGCGACTTTCCGGCCAACTAAGTGGATTGCTGCTGTAGAAATGTGAGGCATCGGCACCTGTGACGCTGCTCACGTACGAGTCAATCGTCCCAGTCGAGGACTGGACAAGATTGGGGTATCCGTCAGTAAGCACAATCACGACCTTATCTGCGAACTGTCGACCATTCGACTGCATATGCGAGTAGGCAGTGATCATGCCGGCTTCAAGGGCAGTCGTCGCGAGCTTATCGCCAGTGGGCTGTAGAGTGGCCGCAGCGTTCATGGCTGCGTTGTAGCTACCGGTCAGTCCTTGAACCAATTGTGGCGTCATACCCAGGCCGGGATAGTCGCCATCAAACCCGACGATGGCAACCTTGTCAGCAACGTCGACTGGAACACCATCGTTCCATTTCTTAAGGACTTTGATGGCTCGAATGAGTGAACGTCGTGCCGCATGGACAGGTTGTTCTCGGGGTGGAAACGAGAACGATTCGTATCCTGTATCCGAGTCACCTACGGATTCGGAATGATGCGGACAGTACGCGCTTTGTGCCGATAGCGGGCAGAGAGCCGTCATCCCCTGCATCGTTCCAGGAACGAAATTCCGGCCAAAGTCTACTTGGAATTGTGTGTATGTCTTGTAGCCAACCTTGTTGAAATGAGCGGCGGGGACGGAGGATGGAACGCTCGTCAAATCCGAATTGGGATTGTTAAAGTCATAGGAGTTGAACCCGATATTCGCAATGCGATCCACTTTTCCGTATTCATTAACCGGGGGGTTGGGCGGGATCTGGCCGCGGTTATAAGGCGGCGAGCCTTTCTTTTTGGCCTCGGCCAGGTAAGCAGGCAGGTACACGTTGTAGTAGACCTGCAGAGCGGCTTGCCATTGAGGAATGAGGACTGTGTTCCAGTTATTCCAGGCCGCTTGGTAGTTTGAATAGGCCGTGTTATAAGCGGCATCCACTTGCGCCACACAGGTCGGATCGTAGTAGCCGCCGCTTGTTCCGACCGCAAGACCGGCAATCGCGGCACCCTGCAGAGCGGTAGTCGATACTGATACAAGCTCTTCGTCCGACCGAGGAGGTATCGCCGCACTAGCCTGACTTGGTTGGTTCGCCTGGCGTGCCGCATACCACTCGACCTTTTTCGGCGCGGCCGAAATTGGTCCACCCCCACCAAACGGCGTGTGATGCGCTGGCACATGTGCCGGGACATGTGCTGGCACGTGTGAGGATACATGTGATGACACGTGCGAGGACACGTGCGAGGACACATGTGAGGATACGTGCGAAGAGACGTGGCCTGATCCTACATGGCTGGACACATGACTTGAAACATGACTCGAATGGTGAGGCGGGGGTACCCAACACGGATCATAGTTGGGAGGGCTTGGAGGTTGCGGCTCCGGAGGCATCGCTGGCGGAGGATCGGGCGGCGCAACGCTGTGTTGCACCGGACGAATCACATAATCCAGATAGTGATTCCAATATGCCGTTTCGGATATCGGTGGATTGGCAGCTGACATTTGTGTGCCGATGACCTGCTCGCGAATCCATTTATAAGCCTTCGTTTTGCGAGATGCCTCGTTATCGCTGGGCAATATCTTGTAGCTGCTGTTGGGGTGTGTCGAGAGAGGGCCTTCGTCCATGGTCAAGACCGCATAGGCGTATTCAGGGGCCGACAGCGCGAAACCGCTGCTCGTAAGGAAGCCCGCGAGATCAAAGTCGTTGCCGGGCACCGAACCGTACAGATCGGTATACAGCGTATCCAGTAGCGCTTCACCAGTGCCAAACGGTGCGCTTCCTGTCGCATTAATCGCATCGACTGACCACGCTGGTTCGGTGTCGCTGTTCATGGAACCAGACAGATCGACCACGAAGATCAGATCGCGAGGCACGGCGGCCGCGATCGCAGTTGCCGCCGACGAGAATGAATCGCTCGAAAACATTTTGGCGAAAAAGTAACCGTGATTTGTTCCGCGAGTCGTCACGCGTACGGCGTTTCCGTGGGGCGCCGCCGTGAATGTCTGTGTCCCGCGATTCCAGACGCCCGTCACCACTTCGCTCGGATCGATCTCGGCGCTGCCACCGCCTAGTTGTTTGTTGAGAGTTGCGAACCTCTGCGCTTCCTCGACGATTGCCGCTTGTCCAAGTCCAAGTCGTGTCGCCGAAGCCAGTGCCGCTGAGTCTGACGCACTCTGGAGTTGCGTTTTGACGAGCATGATGGCGCCCACGTCGATGGCAATCGCGACGCACACGAGCAAGACGACCATGACAACCGCGGTGAGCAACGCGATCGCGCCCGCCCGCTTTGCCGCATTTTTCGGGTAGTTAGTCAATTTACGGGCAGATGCTGACATGATTCGTCAGGCTCCTGGCATTATCGAGGTGGGCAGATAGTCGGGGGCTCAATACTTCGCAGGCTGCGGACGTCGGGACCTGTGCCCGTACAAATCGACCGAGCGCACTCCTGCATAAATGAAAGATGGGACATGAAACGCAAATGTGCAAAGACGCCGAATCGGCTTTTTCTCCACCGATGTCTTCTTAACGCAACCTGTGTTGTGTTGTGGCAGCACGTTCTCATGGATGTTGACAAATTGACACGTTGACAATCGTGAGCAATGTTTTTTGCGAGCCGTCTCGTCGATCACACGCCTTTTTAGACTAACTCGTCCCGCCCATAACAAATCCACCAGCAAGGGTTTATCGGTGCAACGCCCCATCTGTATTGGCCTCATAGCAATCGCCTTTGGCATGTCTTCAACGCATGCCCGAGCTACCAGCCCGAGCGACGTCGTTGCACCCGCGTCGAGTGAACCGACGAGCGTTTTGGAATCCGACCGAGGCGAGACTCGTCATTGGTCGTTTCAGCCGATTCATTCGACACAACCTCCACAAGTGGATTTCGAAGCGTGGGTAATTAACGACATCGACCGCTTTGTGCTGCGGCGACTTGAACAAGAGGAGATCACGCCATCGCCCGCGGCAAATCGACGCACGCTCATTCGACGACTCTATCTCGACCTGCTGGGGCTGCCGCCAACACCGAAAGAGGTTTTGGCGTTTGTCGATGATCTCGATCCGCACGCGTACGAAAAACTCGTTGACCGGCTACTGAATTCACCGCATTACGGCGAGCGTTGGGCCCGACATTGGCTCGACCAGGCCCGCTATGCGGACAGCCACGGATACGACCTGGATCAGCCTCGACCGCACGCGTGGCGGTATCGGCATTGGGTCGTCGAGGCTTTCAACAACGATCTTCCGTTTGACCAATTTACGGTCGAGCAACTCGCGGGCGACCTGCTGCCTAATCCGACGAACGATCAATTGGTGGCTACGGGCTTCCATCGCAATACGCTCAGCAACCTGGAAGTCGGCGCCGACCCAAAGGAAGATCGTGTCCGCCAGACGTTCGACCGTACCGACACGACGGCGACCGTGTGGCTAGGCCTGACGCTTGGATGCGCGCGATGCCACGACCACAAGTACGATCCGTTGACCCAAGCTGATTACTTCGGGATGTACGCGTTTTTCAACAGCGTGCGTGAACTGGATCTCCCCGCTCCGCTCCCGGAGGAGTTGCGTGGCTATCCCGAGAGCAAGGAGATCTTTGACCAACAGTTTGAGCAAATCTTGGCGACCCGACGCAGCTACGAACAGCATATCGCCTCGGATCGGGCGAAGCATTGGGCTGCAACGCTTGCAAAAATCGAGTTTGCAGAGTGGAAGGCATTAGTGCCCTCTTACCTTTCGGCGAGCAAGGGCGAAGCATTGACTCTGCAAGAAGATCTCTCGATTTTGGCTTCCGGTCCGACCCCTGAAGACTCGACATATACGATCGTTGCAACGAGTGAACTTCCGAAAATCACAGGCCTGAGGCTCGAAGTCCTACCGCATCCGAGTTTGCCAAACGAAGGTCCCGGCCGAGCGCCCGATGGCGAGTTCGACCTTAGTGAGCTGATCCTTGAAGCGGAACCTGTGCCAACGAAGGATATCGCGATCGACAGCCCTGACATTCCGCAAGCCGAGCGTGTGGAGTTATTACACCCCGTCGCCAGTCACGCCCGCGATGACCGACAATTTCGAGGCGCAGTTTATTCTCGCCCGGGTAGTCCTGGTTGGTCGATCGGCGGGCGAACCGGGGAACGCCACGTCGCCGTTGTTGAGTTTCGTAGACCCGTCTCCCATCCCGCCGGCACACGGTTCACAATCACGATGCGTCAAGGAGCGGGTGGCTGGTTCCAGTTGATCGGGCGATTCCGCTTATCCGTCACAGGTACACAACTGCCCTTTCGCGTCGAAGAAATCAAAGGCCGAGCCGCTGACTTTTTGACCGTGCCCGTAGCACAACGCTTGGAAGAACACAATCGTGTCATTCTGGACTATTTCTGTTCTCGTGATCCGGATTGGCTGAATATCGACAACGCGGTCCAAACTCGAATGAGGTTAGAGCCAAAGAATCCAAACGACACACTTGCTCAAACTATTGCGGAACTCGACGAAGTTCGCGAGACGAGAATGTTCGAGCGCGGAGACTTCTTGCGTCCCGGAGAAGTCGTCACTCGAGCAACGCCCAAAGTGTTGCATCCACTGCGGGTTCGCGGCGAGAAGCCCGATCGACTCGACTTGGCTCGTTGGCTCGTCGATCCCGCAAACCCCTTAACGGCGCGCGTCACCGTAAATCGCATCTGGCAACAGTATTTTGGGCGCGGGTTGGTCTTTACCGACGATGATTTTGGCTTGGAGGGAGATTCGCCTTCGCATCCCGAGTTGCTCGATTGGCTGGCCAACGAATTTGTGGCTGGCGGGTGGAGCACCAAGCGGCTGCACAAGTTGATCGTGATGTCTGCGACCTATCGCCAGTCGAGCAACTATCGAGCCGAGTTGACGGACCTCGATCCGTTAAACCAACTGTTGGCACGTCAGCAGCGACTGCGTGTTGATGCAGAAGTCGTGCGAGATCTGGGGCTTGCGGTGAGCGGGTTACTCGACCGTCGAGTGGGCGGGCCGAGCGTTGTACTGCCACAGCCGACCGGAGCTCAAGATCTATCGTTCAACCGCAGCCAGCCGCTCACGCCATCTTGGGGCGACGGCTTGTTTCGGCGGGGAATCTATGTTTGGTTTCAGCGTACCGCCCCCTATCCCGGCTTGATGATCTTCGACGCGGCGCACAATAACGCGACTTGCACTCGCCGCCATCGTTCGACGACACCTATGCAAGCGTTGCATCGGCTCAATGATGGTTTTAGCTTCGAGTGTGCAAAGGCGCTGGCTCAACGATTGGTGGGTGAAATCGTCGCCACCGAGTCGGATTCGTCACGCGTGTATGACCGTGTGAATCGGTTGTATGAATTGTGTTTGTCACGCAATCCACGCGAAGTTGAGTGGCCTTACCTCGTCGGTTTGTACGAAGAACATCGGGGGTTTTACGACGCCAATCCGTTTTTGGCCCGAGAAGTGACGCTCAACATGCAGGTTGACGTTGCGAACCCGCAAGCGATCAGCGAACTCGCTACCTGGGTCGTCCTATCTCGGATTGCGATCAACTTAGATGAGTTCATTGTTCGCCAGTAGGTTCATTGTTCGCCGATCAAGTGAATCGAACGAGTTATCGACCATGCATCCACAACAAGCCGCTCTGCTGCGCGATCGACGTGCCTTCCTAACCAGTTGTACCGGAGGAATTGGCGGCGCAGCTTTGGCGAGCTTGCTCGGTGCCGATGGACTATTGGCCGACGAAGTCTCGCACGCCCGGAACGCAGGGCCGGGACTCCACTTTCCCGCCAAAGCCAAGTCGTGCATCTTCATTTATCTCGTCGGCGGTCCCAGCCAGATCGACCTCTACGACCCGAAACCGATGCTCGAGGAAATGGCTGGCGAAACGCTGCCAGCGTCGGTCACGGGCGACGAACGATTTGGTGCCTTGCAAACCGCGACGGCGCGTATCATGCCGTCCCGCTACAAGTTTCAGCGGTATGGTGAATGCGGGATGGAACTAAGCGAGTTGCTGCCGAACATTGCCGCCTGTGCCGACGACATCGCCCTCGTTCGTTCGATGCACACGGACGCGTTTAATCATCATCCCGGCGAATTGGTGATGAATACGGGCCTGCTACGATTCGGCTATCCGAGTATTGGGTCCTGGGTCAATTATGGATTGGGCAGCGAGAACGAGAACCTTCCCGGTTATGTGGTGCTGACAGCGGGTACAGCAACCCGCGCGGGAGCGTCGAACTGGTCGAGTGGTTTTTTGCCGACTGACCACCAAGGGCTGTTGTTTCGTAACCGTGGCGAACCTGTATTACACCTGGACAATCCGCGAGGAATCTGCCCCACGGTTCAGGGCAATACGTTGAATGCCGTGACTCAATTGAACGGTTTGAACTACGAGCATGTCGACGATCCGGCGATCATTGCCAGGATTCAGGCCTACGAACTGGCATTCCGAATGCAGGCCGCGGTGCCCGAGCTAATTGATTTCTCTGACGAAAAGCAGTCAACATTCGAAGAATACGGATTCATGCGGGCCGTACCTGACGATCTCCGCGGTTGGGAAGGTGGCAACAAAGGCACGTTCGACGATTTCGCCAGAAACTGCTTGATGGCGCGGCGACTTGTCGAACGCGGTGTCCGCTTTGTGAATGTCTATCACGCCAGCTGGGACCATCACTCGCTGCTGGTGCCGAATCTGGAACTCAACTGTTCGGTGGTTGATCAACCGATCGCGGCCTTGCTCAAAGATTTGAAACGGCAAGGTTTGCTCGACAGCACACTGGTCGTTTGTGCCAGCGAGTTTGGCCGAACGCCGCTCGGCGAAAACAAGCTTGGCAATACCAATGCCAGCGGACGCGATCATCAACCTTTTGCATTCAGCTTGTGGCTTGCCGGGGCAGGCATCCAAGGTGGCCAAACAATCGGCAAGACCGACGAATTCGGGTGGAACATTGTCGAGAATCCGATCCACGTACACGACTTGCATGCGACGATTCTTCACCAATTCGGAATTGATCACGAACGGCTAGCGTACCGATTCCGTGGACGTGACGTGCGGTTGACTGATGTCTCCGGCCGCGTGGTGAAAGAATTATTGGCATGAGCGAAGACTCAATCATCAAGTCGGCGCTTCAAAGTACGGTTCGCTGCGCGGACCTAAGATCGCCCCAGTCCGCATAGCGGGCCCTGCAAAACTGGTATAAGCGATCGCATTGTCGATAACGGTTCGTATGACTACGTTCCATTCCGAATTCTCTATCGAATAACGTCAGATTTCCTAAAGCTCACGATTTGACTAATCGGTTTCGTGACCTAGGTTTCAAATTGGAGAGACAACAGGTTGCTGTTGTGGCTCCCAGAGTGCAGCGATTGCTTCATTGGAACGCTTTGCTCTGAAGATTCGCAGCCTCACATCCTCGAAAGGGCAAACCGGTCGCAAGGCCGGGACGCAAAGCCAAGGGCCACGTGCGATTCGTATCGCTCGCGGAAGCCGGTTACCGAATGGATGGAAGTCGTCGCGAGTTTACTCGTACGACCTCCCAGAAACGAGGACAGAGATGATGACGAGGCAGCGTCAGTCGAGTTGTGTGAAGCTTGAACCTGCGTCGATTTGCGATTTTTCCGCTCGCGTTTCCCCGCTGGTTCACGTTTCGAAACGTATCGTTGTTCGTACGAGTTTTCGTTTGCTCGGTTGAGTCGACCGAGAACAGCCGCACATTTGGGAGGGAAAGATGAAGAATTTCGCAACGAAGGTAAAACGCTTTCTGAAGTCCGAAGATGGCCCAACAGCCGTCGAGTACGCGGTGATGCTTGCTTTGATCATCATCGTTTGTTTGACTGCGATTACAGCTGTCGGTACGCAAGCAGCTGCGCAGTTCAATAACATCGCCAACAAAGTCGGCGGTGCCAGCAGCTAGGCAATCGCTGCTACGGAAACCAGCAAAAACACCCGCACAGCGTTTCGGCGCTGTGCGGGGATTTTGCCTTGGCAATACAGTCACCGGAAAGCTATGTCACCGGAAAGCTACGTCACAGTGGGACAAAGCATGTACCTGTTCGTATCAGCAGACAATTTGGCTGCGGCATTGGAACTGGTGTGTTGCTTTGCGACTGCGACAACTGCACTTGTAAGTTATCTGTTCACGCTGCGAGTTTGACCTCGCAGAGTAACAGCGAGTCGACAAACGAAGTCGATTCCGATCACTCGAGAAAGGAGACACTCCCATGGACATAATTACTTCGCTCGCCGACAGCATGGTCGTCAACTGGCATGTCTGGTTTGTCACCATCGTTCTTGTCGTGGCTGCGGTCATCGACGGGATTCAGCTCAAGGTGCCGAATTGGCTGACGTTCCCAATGATCATCAGCGGGTGGATTTTCAGCATTGGCTCTTACGCAATGTCCGGCGAGCCTTGGTACGCGGGTCTGGGATGGAGCCTGTTCGGCACCCTCGTAGGACTCGCCCTGCTTTTGCCGGCCTACTCAATCGGGGGCATGGGAGCTGGAGATGTCAAGCTGCTCATGGGTGTCGGAGCTTGGGTGCATGGCGCGACGACGTTCTACGCTTTCTGCCTTTCGGGAATTGTCGGAGCCGTGCTAGCGGTGCTGATGGTGCTGGCCCGAGGAGTCTTTACGAAACACTACTATCAGTTCTGGGCGATACTTGGCGAGATTGTGACGGTACGTAATCCAGAACGACTTTCGGTCATCGCGGCCGAAAGGAAGAGTTCCATGATGCTTCTGCCTTATGGAATTCCAATCGCCATTGGCACGATCGCTTATTTTGCTTGGACCGGGATGCTTGTATGAGATTATTCAAATCACAAGATAGCGAAACAGCTCAAGCTGGTGAGTTGCGGAACACTAAGAAGCAATCAAAGACCTTGCGGCTCAGACGGTTCAACATGCACAAAGTGTGTGGGTCGTTCCGAAAACAACGAGGAGCGGCAGCTGTCGAGTTTGCCGTGGTTGCTCCTATCTTTGTTCTGCTCCTGTTCGGGATGATCGAGTACGGTCGCATGGTGATGGTCCAACAAATGTTGACAAACGCGACTCGCGAAGGCGCACGTCGCGCGGTGTTGGACGGCACGACCACGTCGAACGTGAAGACAACCGTTCAGGACTACCTGTCAAGCGGGAACATTACGGTAAACACCAACGAGATTACCGTATCGCCAGACCCTGCGGCCGCCGCCTTTGGTGATCCGGTCACTGTCAGCTTGACGGTGCCGTTTAGCCGAGTGAGCTGGTTGCCGGCGCCTATGTTCCTGGGGAACGCGAACATGTCGGCCACGTCCGTTATGCGTCGCGAAAGCGTGCAATAGATGAGCAGCCGAAAGGCGGAGGGGGAACTGTAATGCGTGCAAAATCACTGGTCTTGTTTGTCATAGCTGTAGGCTGTGGACTGGCGGCGTCGATTGGCGTGAGTCAGTACATGGAGAACGCTGGTGGTCAAGCTGCGCAAGTGGAAACAGCGACGATACTGGTCGCTATGACGGACATCAACATTGGCGAGAAGCTTGATGCGCAGACGGTCAAGCTGGAAGATTGGCCAAAGGATCGAGTACCGGAAGGCGCTGTTTTCGACTTTGCCGAAATCGAAGGGAAATTCCCGCGAACGAGAATGTACGCAGGGGAGCCGATTTTGACCGCGAAGCTGATGGGTTCGAGCAACAGCAGTGCTGCGCAAACGATTCCGAAAGGCTTCCGCGTCGTGGCCATCAAGGCCTCGGTCGAGAATGCCGGTGGAGGACTTATCCAACCCGGTGATCGAGTTGATGTGCTTGTCCTTCTACGGAAGAGCGCTGAAGTTCCCGAGACCGGGACGCGTACGATTCTGAAAGATGTCAACGTATTCAGCGTCGACGGAGCCACGGAGCGAAGCGTGGACGAGAATGGCCAGGCTCGGACGCTGAGCACGGTCTCGCTCCTCCTGAAACCTCGCCAAGCGGAATCGGCGATGTTGGCTTCTGAGTTGGGACGATTGTTCCTGACGCTGCGTCGGCCCGACGATGATGTCGACGATACCGATGAGGATGGCGAAACCGTCAAGTCGCTATTGGGACAAGAGGGCGAGTCAGCTAACGATCGACTGATCGGTCAAAATAGTGATTTCACGAACTGGCTGAATGGCGCGGCGACACCGCAACCGCAAGTGGTTGAACCGGTCGTTGAAGTCGCAACTCCCGTGGACACGGGACCAAAGTGGAAGATGGTAATCCTCGGTTCAGCTGGCTCTCGCGAGTTCCGTTGGAACGACGAGAACGAACTTCCCACGGAGGCCGGAGCAACTCCAGCCAATGGCAACTATGACGCGGGCGTACCTACGACGCCGTTACCATCGACACGACCTCAACCGCGCGTCATGCCAACGACTCCTACGGCACCTCCGTCGATCGAACGAGAGCTTGACGGACCTCCGCAATTAAACGAACCCGACGCAGCAGCCGAAGACATCCCCATCTCCCCGCACTAAACGCGATACCAAGGACGGTAGCTACGCGATAAACGCAAGGAAGCAAAGCAATGTTGAAAGCACGTGCAAACGCATCAACGACCCTGAAGGCGATTGTTTCAATCGCTATCTGCTTGGGGACGAGCACAGCAGCCAACGCCCAGACGCTGGGACGTCAACCTGTTCACTTCAAAGTGAGTGGTCCCGTTGAGCGATTGGAGATGATCGTCAACACAAGTCGAATCTTGACGACCGAACATAAAGTGCCGCAGTTGCTCGTCGAAAACCAAGGAGTCGTTCGCGCACAACCGATTTCTCCAAATCAAGTGCAGCTGTCTGCATTAAAGGCAGGTTTTACGACGCTGACCGTGTGGGACGAGAACCAAGGCGAACACACGATCGATGTGCTGGTGTATGGCGACGCGAGAGAGCTCGAAAACTTGCTAATGACCGAATTCCCGGAAGCCACGCTTCGTGTTCGACCGCTGGCGAGCAGCGTGGTAATTTCGGGCTACGTCCCGCGAGCCGAAATGGTCAGCCGTATTGTTCGGATGGCAGAAGATTACTATCCGAGCGTTATCAACAACATCACGATCGGCGGTGTTCAGCAAATCTTGTTGCACGTCAAGTTGATGGAAGTGTCGCGGACGAAGCTTCGCCAATTGGGCTTCGACTGGGCGAACTTCAACGGAGACGACTTTGTCGTTCAAAGCGTCGCCGGATTGATCTCGGCTGCGAACCCGACGGCAGGAACCGTGACGAGCACGGGCGGCGATTCCGTCGCGTTTGGAATTGTCAACGATGCGAACTCATTTTTCGGATTCATCGACGCGCTCCGTCAGTATAACCTCGTCAAGGTTCTGGCCGAGCCGACGCTTGTAACGGTCAGCGGACGACCCGCGAGCTTCAGCTCTGGCGGAGAGTTCCCGATCATCGTCCCGCAGAGTTTGGGAACCGTTTCAGTCGAGTATCGGCAGTTCGGAACGCGTGTCGACTTTGTTCCGATCGTTCTGGGTAACGGTCGCGTTCGACTGGAAGTGCGTCCTCAAGTGAGCGAGATCGACCCTTCGCGAAGTGTGACGATCAACAACACGACTGTCCCCGGACTGCGAACACGATGGGTTGACACCGGCGTCGAAATGAAAGCCGGCCAAACCTTGGCGCTGGCCGGTTTGATTCAAACGCAAATCGAATCGCAAAACGTCGGCTTGCCCTGGCTCGCAGACCTGCCAGGTGTTGGCGCTGCATTCCGCCGAGTTCGCGAACAGAATAACGAGATCGAACTCCTGATACTCGTGACTCCAGAGTTCGTCGATGCACTGGATGCCAGCGAGGTTCCACCCTGTGGTCCGGGACAGCTCACGACCTCGCCAAACGACATCGATCTGTATGGCCGAGGATATCTCGAAGTACCAACCTGTTGTCCTGATGGCAGCTGCTCCAGTTGCGCGGCGGGAGTCGGTCCGGCAACATTCACCTTGCCAAATCATGCCGCTCCGGCATATGAACCCATTCCAGCAATGCAACAACCCGTTTCGATGCCTACGAGCGAACGTCTTCAGCCGCGTTCGAGCACCTCGCCCCCCGGCCCGCCTGTGAATTCGACGACAACAGGAACTGGTGCGCCGAATTTGATCGGCCCGACCGGCTATGACGTCATTGAGTAGGCAGCGACCGTATCAACGCCCCTTCGAATGCTTCACAACTTGACCTTTTTCAACGGTTACCAAGATGAGTAATGTACTTCGACTGGCGATTGTAGATCCTAGTGATGACAGCCGTGACAATCTCAAGTCAATGCTTCTTGGCATGGACATGGTTTGGCTCGAAGCCGAGTGTTCGCGTTACGAGTTCTTTGCCGACGTTGTCGGCCAAACTCATCCGGACATCGGAGTCGTTTCGATCGATCATGACGCGGACAAGGCGCTTGACCTGATCGCCGACTTGAAGGAACGCTCGCCGGAATGCAGTATCCTGGTGATCAGCGGCTCGACGGAAGGCCAAGTCATTCTCAAGGCGATGCGTTCGGGAGCGAAAGAGTTTTTGACGCAGCCGGTGCGGATGGAGGATCTTGTCACCGCGATCCAACGTATCGGTCGACAGAGCACGTCTGCCTCGGACGGGCGTTCGCGGTCCTCGACAGTACTAGCAGTTGCAGGCGCCACCGGCGGTGTCGGTACCACCAGCCTGGCAGTGAACGTCGGTTGTGCGTTGGCAAAGCGTCCTGAGAACTCTGTGGCACTCATCGATCTGGACTTGGCGCTTGGCGATGCCGATGTGTTTCTCGATACGATTCCCGATTACACGCTAGTCGACGTCGCACAAAACATCTCCCGACTGGACTTCAATCTGCTGAAACGATCGCTGACGAAGCACGCCTCGGGGCTTTACTTGCTGCCTCGCCCGATTCAGCTTCAAGACACTGCGTTAGTAACGCCCGACGATCTGCAGCGAGTGATCGGATTACTCAAGGCAACTTTCTCGCATCTCATTTTCGATCTTTCGAAGGGTTACAATGAGCTGGATATCGTCGCCATGCAAGCGGCAGATCACGTATTGCTGGTCACACAGCTCGACTTGCCGTGCCTGCGGAATGTCGTGCGACTCTTGATGTCGATGGATGAAATCGAAGGCTTGAAAGACAAAATCCGCGTGGTCGTGAACCGCGTCGGACTAGAGAATGGTCAAATCAGTATGAAGAAGGCCAAGGAGACGATCGGACGAGAGATCTTCAAGCAGATTCCGAATGACTATCGCGTCATGGCCGAAGTCCGCAACAACGGCGTTCCTCTGGTTGAAGGAGCCCCGCGAGCCGGCTTGACACAAGCGATTGTCGAACTCGCTGGCCTGCTATGCGGCGGAGACGAGTCGACGAGTGAAGCCGCCACTGCTCCCGGTCCGTCCAATTGGTTAAGCTTCTGGCCCGCAATCGCAAAGGCTCGCGGCAAGTCATGACCGCAGGGTGCAAAGAGTGTTGCTCGCTCGCCTTCGTGGAGTGGAAGAAGCCCGCAAAAACCCAGTAGTTACCCCAACGAACGCTTGCCTTGCTTGATGTCTCGCCGCCGGATGAAAAACGGGTTAGCAAACCAAACGGCGGTAACGCACGATCTCGCTCCGGCCACTAAATAGAAGGGTTTGCTGAAGTACACCCAACTGGGCTCGAACCAGTAACCTCCGGTTTCGTAGGCAACAATCGATGCCATGCTGAAATGCCGGAAAGTCAAATGATGTTTGGAGGATACACGATCCAACGAGATTCGCAAGCAGTTGCAATCGCTTGCGTAAAGATGCTTACCGTGGGGGTATTCGATGCAGAAAGGGGTAGTAAAGGGTAGTCACTCAAGACGCTTTTACTCGTCAAACTCGATGGATCGGAAACACTGCGTGTAACGGCCAGGTTTGTGGTTATCGATACGCCTTGCAACCCGCTTTTTCGCTGCGCCGAGAAAATCGGCGCGACGCTGACCGAGTCACCTTCATTCAACACTTTCCACCGACTCCAATCGCGCCCCATGTGCCTTCAGAAATTCCCAGTACCACGCATCCGCCGCTGCCGCATGTCCAGGCAATTTGTTCGTGCCCCAGATCAGAGTCAGCGTACGGCGTGTCTCCGGGTTTGTTTTGGTCCGTTGCGAGTCTTTGACGGCGTTGGCACATGGCCCCTCGCTATCGAACAAGCACAACAGCCGGCCAATATCAATCGTCTGGCCGGACCGGTTGAACACGTAGGACGACTCTGGCGGTGCGATGGCAACACGGAAGGGTTCACAGGCGAGGTCCAAATCGACGACACTGATTGGCAGTCCGCTGTGCAATGATACGACGTTACAGGCGTCGACGGCGACATTGATCGGCGATAGTAATCCTTGTTCAGCCGCCTTGATGAGATACTCAGACGCTGGTTTGCTCCGACCGGTCGGTTTGAAGCCGCCCTGACGCAACAGGTCGCGTACTGCCGAGCGAATCTCATCGCCGCTCCGTAATGGCGTTTGGGCATCCAAGGATAGAAGGTCAAGCAACTCGGCCGACGAGGCGATATTACCGAGTTCGGCTGGAAAGACGGTCACGAATGCTCGCAGATCCAACAACGGATGCGGATCGACGGTCAGTACGTGCCTGTCTTGATTATCCATCCGTTGTGTTCCGCTGTCTCGCCTAAAGAGTAACCGTACACCAGTACCAGTGGTGGCGGTGGTCTTGACTACTTGCGGAGCAGGCGGCGGCGGTGGGCGCGACGTTGGCGTTTGCGGTCGGAGGCTTGGCGACGCTCGTCTTGGCGATAGGCGCGGATCGATTCGGGGTGAGTGAGTTTCCAGGTGTATGGAGACATTGCGGACCAATCCGTGTCGCCGTAACCGTACACCAGTACCAGTGGTGGCGGTGGTCTTGACTACTTGCGGAGCAGGCGGCGGCGGTGGGCTCGACGTTGGCGTTTGCGGTCGGAGGCTTGGCGACGCTCGTCTTGGCGATAGGCGCGGAGCGATTCGGGGTGAGTGAGTTTCCAGGTGTATGGAGACATTGCGGACCAATCCGTGTCGCCTGCCAACGCGCGGCGCAAGATGTCGTCGAGGTAGGCGGCCACGTCCAAGTCATTGCGAACCGCTGAGCCGATGATCGTCATCAGGTTCGCAGCTCGTTCGCCCGCGGCCAACGAACCTTTGAATAGCCAGTTCTTCCTTCCTGTGGCGATGCGCTTCATCAGTTGTTCGCAGTCGTTATTGTCGATCGGAATCGAGGGATCATCGATGAAGCGATTCAGCGCCTCCCAATGACGACGCACATAGGCCGCGGCTTGACCGAGATTACTCTTGGGCAAGATAGCCGGTGACGACATCGCGTTGCTGTTCAAGTACGCTTCGATCAAGCCCAGCACGTGACGCGAGAGACTCTGCCGACGAGCAAGACGCTGATTGTCATCAAGCAACTTGATCTGATCTTCGACGTCATAAAGCATCCGAATCAGCGACTCGAGCTTGGCCACTTGAAGCGGGAATGCGCTGCGGCACTCGTCGATCTTCCGGCGCGCATGAGCCCAGCACGCCGCGAACGTGATCCGCGAGTCGCTACGTATGTCAATCTTTTGAAAGCCGGACCAACAATCTCCCAGCAAGTTACCTTCAAAGTCGCGTAGTACATCATCCGGTCCATCCCGATGGCGACTGACCGTAAAGTCAAATGCTACGACCGGCAGCCGCGACGCGTAGTAACCCCAAAAGTTCGCCTTGATGCTCGGCTTGTCGTTGGCAATTGCTTGTTCGAGCACTTCGGCGATCCGCTCCCGGCGAGGATGATCCGACAAGTCAGGCATCACTTTCGGAGTGATCAGCAGTACGCCCGTATCATCGCAACCGATCGTGCGGTCCGACTTCAGATAATATCGCAAGTATTCGACCAACGGACGCAGAGCGAACTCCACGGCCGCTTCTAGGCCTTAAACAAGCGAACGCCGCGGGCTCGTAGGGCGATTCGCGGCGCGCAGCGTTAGCGAAGCTCCGTCGCGGAGCGGCAAGTAATCGAATTGTGGTTGCTTCATTAGAGTTTGGCGGGGACGGTGGGAGGGTTGCTGAGTGGGGCGACGCGAGCGGACGTACTCGCGACTCTTGTGCGGCGCTGACGCGAGCCGCCGCGTAACCGATTAACAGCGCCGACGGCGAATGGTCTCCAGCACGCGGAACAGGACTGGCTGCAGCGGCGACCAACTGATGAATCGCACCATCACACGGCGACCGGTATGTGTCCCCATGGCCGGTAGACGCATCAAGTAGTTCACAAACGTTTTGAACTCCATCCGTAGCACGCGCTGTTGTTGCGAACGCTGAGTGATTTGCTCGCTCGACGTTCCTGACGGCATGCCCCACAACGCCAACCACGCTTTGAGATTCCACGCCAAGCTGGTCATCACCATGTAGGCCCAATTGCTCACCAGCGTGTGAACGGGTGTCGTCAGCGCACAAACGCCTCCTTTGAGTTGCGCGTTGAGGTTCTCTTGATCGCAACGGTCATTGGCGGAGAATACGATCTGTTGAGAAGTCGCCGTGCGATCGTTCGTGAGATAAAAGAAGTAGCGGTAGTCAGGGAATAGCTCGCCCTGTCCATCCCGGCGAATCAAGTTCTTCCGCACGATGATCAAACGATAAGTCTTGCGACACGCTGTGGGGCGATATTCCATTTCGGCGACATCCTCCGACTTCAACTTCACGTTCTCGAACTGACGCTTTCGCACGATCCGCTCTTTGACCTTGCCGCGTTTGCGGCGGCGGTTCGTCTTGACCGTGTAGCGAGGCGCTCGCCGCAACTTTTTCCAAGCCTTGTCGGGAAGCTCGTCGGCCTGGATTTGCAAGGGAATCCTGGCATCCACGCCGAACACAAACGTCACGTGATCCTCGTCCCAGCGGTCCAAATGCTTGGTCTGCGTGAAGTCTGTATCGCCGCGCAGTCGGATGCGGCGGAAGCCTGCTCGCCGACAGACAGCGATCGCCTTGTCAGCTTCGGCGGCGGCACCTTCGTGACTTGGTCGGTTACCGCTGCGATTCACAACCGACAGCACCTCGCCTGTATTCGCCAGCGAAACGACCAGCGGGTGATAACCCCACACGCCGTTGTAGGAGATATCGATGCCTTGCATCTTTTCGGCGCCGGTCTCGACCAACGTGCCGTCCATATCGATCTGTGCTTCTGCAAAGAACTCCGCGGGCTGGCGCTGCCAAACTTTGAGGCGCGTCTCATCGAAGACTTCCATCAAGGTGCGAACATCGTGTTCTTCAAATCTTCGGCAGAAGTCTCCGGCAGTGGTCGGATCAGGAGTCCGCCGTGCGCCCAATCCATCCAGATAGGCCTCGTCCGTGCGACGCAATTCCATGTCTTCCAAACACGTTCCATCACACAAGGCGTTATAGGCGAAGTTCAAGACATGATCCGATTCATGGTAAGGCTTGTGCCACTTCAATAACTGCAACCGTTGGTCGATCGCTTCAGCCAGTTGTAACTCGCGGACCAATTGGTGCATGACGGCCACGCCGCCATACGCGGTGCCACACTGACGTTCGCCCATCACGCACTGCACGTTCGCGCCTTGCAGCACGGGCCGTTCACCACTGAGGCCGTCATTCGGCTCCCGGTGTTGCTTGTCGAGTCGCCGGGCAATTCGTCGCTGACGCCGTTGCCACTGCTTCCGCCAAGCTTCGTGACAACGAGCGCCGTGCTTGCGAGAACCGGCTGCGGGGCGTATCCTCGTGTTCACTCGAAAGTCCTCCATAACTGGCGAGTCGCGGAAACGGCACCACACCAGAATCACGCGATTCGCTGGGGATTTTCGAGTATTTTTATGCGCTAACCGCGAATCGTGCAGGGGGCTTCGCTTGTTTAAGGTTTAGAGAAAGCGTGACGCCATTGGCGTCGGTCGAGATACTCGACTGTCAAGAGCGTGAATAATCAATGAAAGCTTGCAGTTAGCGTTCGGCCGACTTTTTTAACCCTACGACGTTTTCAGTCGAGTCTGAGCCTTTACCGCGTCACGCTGACCGTTAGTACAGAGGAATAGATCAACCCCCAGTCGCCTCTGCGATCATAGCTCCTGAGGGCCGTCAACAGGCTCGGCTTGCAAGTGTATTCGGCGATGACGCCGTTGGTGGTGACTTTAATGGGTTGATTAAAATCCACACCCATCTTCGGATGCAGCCAGAGGCTGTAGGAGTCCACGTGCATCGTTTTCGCCGCAAAGTGGTTGCCGCCGAGATTCTCGACCTCGATGCGAGCGCCTTGAAACGTACTTTTGCTGCGCTTCGCTGAGTAGTTGAGCCACTCCTCTTTGGTCTTCGCTTTTTTGATCATTCCTTCCTTGATGAGGTGGTCCACGGGCACCGGTCCCGCCGTGTACTTCTCGATACTAACCCAGTGATCGTGCAGCGACTCGGCCTGTCGAAACGGATCGCCGCTGGTTTTGGGATCAATGACTTCGTAGTTCCCGCGAGGAGTCATCGCGATGACTTTTTTCGGATAGGGATCGCGGCGCTTGTCCACAATCCATCCGGCATTGCCGCTGTAAAACTCGTCCGTCGGGCTGAACCATTTTCCGTCACGAAAATTGACGTGGTTGTGCGTCCCGTCGGTTTCCAGATAGACATGGTTGAACCCCAACTCGGTCAGGATCTCATGCGCGAAACGGGCGTGGCAGACATCTGTCATGCGGTTGCGGCAGTCTTTCGGACTGTTCCAATAGGAGTCGTTCTTTCCATGCCAAATGAAGACCGGCGTGTTCAGCATCGTGTCGAACGTACCCCAGGTCCACGAACCGCCTCCGATACCGACCGTCGCGAAGCGATCCGTGCGCATCGCGTGATTCCAAGCTCCGATGCCGCCCATAGAGTAGCCTTCGAGAACGACCCGATTCGGATCAATGTGATAGCGGAACATGAACTCGTTCACCAGATCGGAGAGGTAGCGTTCGGACGCCGGCACTGACCAGCGCCCGGCCATTTCGTCGAGAACCGCGCCTTCCGGAAAATTCACACCGTGACAGGCTTCGGCGGCGACTAAGATATAGTCACCTGCTTCGAGTTCTTTCAGCTTGCCCTCAACGGACCGCCGCCCAATGTTTGCGCCCGGCTTGTAAGTTCCGCCGCCGTGCATCCACACGATCAACCCCATCGGTTTGGCCGGATCGTAGTGCGAAGGCACGTAGTAGTTGAAAGGGTGATCTGGGTTGCGGGCTAACAATTCAGGCACGGTAAAGGTGTCAGCCTTCACCTCGCGGCCCACGACTTTGGCGAACGCGGGGCTTCCATGAGGCGTGATCTTCTGGATCACCGCACCGATTTCTTGATCGTATTCTTCGAGGAACGGTTCTAAGGCCGCCCGTTCTTCAGCCTTGGCAGTCAACCAGGCGCGCGCCGCCTCCACCGCCCGATCAGCGATAGACGGCTTATGCACCACAGTCGGAGCAGCCGACAAACGCTCGCCCCGTAAAAGTGCAGTCGCGATGAAGAACAGGGCGATGCTTATTCTCATAGTGATGACTCGTTCGTAAAGATGACAAGGCGAATTGCAACAAGTCTCTCTGAAATAGCGGTAAACGGAACTTTTGAGACGATTTTCTATTTCAATTCGGCAGGTGGCGGTTTCCGCTTAAATTCGTCACTATCGCCGCTTCAGGCCCTCGGGCAAGTCCTTAAGTCGTTCCAATTCGATGATATTTCTGAAATACCATGGCTTCCCTGTGGCCTTTTTATACCCGACGCAGTTCGCTGGGTATTTCACTCCGTCGAGCTCTTTCCAATCGCTGAAGCGGTGGATGTCGCTTCGCCAATCGATACGCACCAAGCGGCTCTCGGCTTTGTCGAAATAGAGACCCATAGGCGGGGTCACCGTCCCGCCGACCCGCAGCCCAATAGCCGGCTTGCCTGACTCAATGACATCCGGGATGGACTCCAAATTAGACGCCGGGTCCGTCAGCATCCCAAGCGTCCACGCCCAGACCAGAAACGTGGCGGGCTCGTCCGGCATTATCTCGTTCTTGACTCGCTCCCTCTTGCCAGTCCACCAATATTTTGGTGGCTCGTAGATGGAGACTCGCTCAGGCGCCTTCTTCTCCGGATCAGAGCTGACGTTAACCGTCTCGCGCGTGCGGAAGAGTCGGAGCAGTTTATCCTCGCCGCCAGCGGCAATGACGACCTGCTTGACGACTGTCGTCGGGTCAGGTTCTGCCGCGTTAACGGAACCGGATAAGTACGACACGCAACACAGAGCCACCACGCAAACAATTCGCATCGGGTTTCCCCTCTCGGACGTCTTCACCGCCGAATTTTCTTAATTCACCGACCAAACGTGAGTGAGGCTAAGACCTTTATCGCTGGTTTTTTCCCTACCAGCGACGCGATTTTACCGGCCACACCCTCACGGCGGCAGATCAGCTTTTACTGGTCATACCCCATCGGTGAAAAGTCTATCCCTTGCAGATCGCGACCGCAAGCAAAGGGGTTGCGCAGCAGAGTTCATCGTCTCGATCGGAAATGTGCCAAGCGTTCATGAGTTGATATGTTTGCCGAGCTTGGCCCCGAACTTCACGAGCTCGTTCCGCTCCTGCACTGTCACCTGGACAGGACTGGGTAGCGCGGAGCGGAGGATCTGGTTTTCGATTCCTTAGATAGCGGATCTGCGAGGCCAGCTGTTTTTGCGTGGAACCGGCAATCAACAGCAGAAGACGGTGGTAGATATTCTTCATCGCGGTAAAATGCCGAAGGCGTTGGTATGAAGGACGTTGACTTCCTTTTTGCATCCCGGAGTCACGATCCGTAAAGGGCCATTTCGCGCGTCGGATTCGATTCGTCCAACCTCGTGGCCCGTTGTAGCGCTCGCGCGAGCTGTTAACTATTTCGCCTTTAGTTCGATGCCACCTGAAAATGGACAAAGCAGTTAACAGCGTGCGCGACTTTTCTGTTAACCGATTCGCCCTCATTCCGTAGAAGGTCCCTTCCGTTTTTGGTGGGACCGAAAGAGTCTCGAACTCGCCAACCGTCGCTATCTCAACGGCTGCTTAGGGAATCCGCGAAAGAGAGTATTGTTACGCAGAGGGTCGCGTTCGGGGAGGAGCGCCGCTCTGTCGCGCCGTGGAGGTGCCAGCAGCCATCGATCCGCTCGTGAGAGTCGTCGATCTGAACATCGGCGAGTCAGCCGAAGTGACGTTGTGCGATGGCTCAGTGGCCACGGTCAAGTTGCTTCACTTGAATGAAAATCGCGACGAAGTGTGCTTTGCGGTGCGGCAACCCGCGGTCACAGTCGAAGTGAACGGCCAGCGCGCTGATATCATTTGCCGAAAACGATCGGCGACGTGCAAATCTACCACCACGTCGCTCAGCGGGAACAAGACCGTTGTTAAATAGTAGGCAATCATCTGTGTGACGGTGCCGTTGGGATCTCCCAGAAAGCACCGATTTAGATTCATGCCATCGACCGATGACAATCGCGTCGACGCCCTTGCTGCAGGCATGTTTAGTGCAGGAATCAAGATAATCCGACCAGTGACGTCTTGCGGAGTCAGTTTCCGTAGCAGTCGCATGATGGCGATTTGTCCGGGATACTCGTCACCGTGGTTTCCCGCCATGACGAGCACTGTCGGCCCGTCACTGTTGCCAATCGTAGCAATCGGGATCTGCAGCTGCGACTAAACGCTCAGGTTGTACGAGTACGGCACTGACAGTTTTCCTATCTGCCGACCTGGCGAGGCAAAATCAACATCCGTTGTTGCAGGAGATGTTGTCTTTAGATCCGTTGCTCCAAGAAATCGCATCGGCAAAGGTCATTCCGACTGCGCCACGACGTGCGCAGCTACAAAGTCTTCATTGAGGGTAACACCAAGTCCGGGACGATCTGGCACTTCGATCCATCCGTTCTCGGCTTGAATCCTCTCAATTGCCAACTCATGACGCATTGGCTCGTCCTCGACACAATCCTCGAACAAAAAAGCATCGCGACATGTGCTCAACCAATGTAAACTCGCCGCTTCGGTTAATGGACTGGTGTAACAGTGGTTGCACGGCCTTGCGCCGATCTCTTCAATACGCTGCCGCAAGTAAGCTGCGTCAGTGAAACCATTGCGGGCAATATCGATTTGATAGACATCCAAAGCTTGTGCGTCGATCAGTGGTTTGAATGATGCGCGACCACATTCTTCTTCTCCGGCAGCGATTGGGATCGGAGAACGATCTCGCAACCACCTGTATCCCGTAACATCATCGGGACGCAGCGGCTCCTCCAGCCACTCCACGTTATACGCCGAGAACGCATGTGCTCTTCGCAGGGCCGTACGCGCGTCCCAAACGCAACCGGCGTCGACCAATAGGGTCGCATCTGCAATTCCACTTCTGGCGCCGGCGACAAGTTCAAGGTCTAGTTGTTCTGATTGGCCCATCGGTTCCCAACCGAACTTTACCGCTGTATAGCCGTTGTCGATCCACCGCTGCCCGATATCGTGTGTCTCGTGGCCATCTTTGCCAAACAGAATGGAAGCATAAGCTCGAAACCGCTCGTGTTGCTTGCCGCCGAGCATGCGGTGAATGGGTTCACCAAAGTGTTTTCCCTTCAAATCCCACAACGCCATATCAATAGCGCTCATCGCTGAAATCGTTACGCCTGTACGGCCAAAGTACATGGTTTGCCGAAGCATCTTCTGCCACAAACGATCCGTTTCGAGAGGGTTTTCACCGAGCAGGATTTCGCGCAGGCCGCACGCGATGTTGTGTGAGAACGGAGCGTCTATGATCGCTTTGACGACTTCGGGCGACGAATCAGCTTCACCGATTCCTTCCAGTCCTTCGTCGGTTCGGACTCGAACAAGCACCAGATCCTGACAACTGGCCGTTTTGTTTGTCACCGACTTGGACCGCAGCACTTGACACACGATCTGATCAATCTTCATTCCACTCATCCTTTGCGATATCGCTTGGCCTGTCTTTGTTTCGTTTTACGACGAGCACACTACGTACTCGCAAACGTTGATTCACGTGGTGCGTTGTATTTCACATTCATATAAGGAGTTTCAATTCGCTCGCCCTTTACCAGCGATTGCACACCAGCTTCCACGAGGCCACTCGTGAGCAAAGTCCTTTCGATCGGAGTTGGTGCCTTGCCGGTGATGAATGTCTCCTCTGCTTTCGACATCAACGAAGCCGAGTAGGTCACGTTCGGATTTGGTGGTAAGTAGAAGAGCGTCGAGAGCGGATTGTCTTTTCCTTTGATTCGCGCGGCGAAGGTGAAGTCGCTCACTAATCCGTTCATCAACAGCATCGAGCCCTTCACTCCGTCGTTGTATTGGAAGCGATAGACGATCGGGTCTTTAGCCCACTCGCGGATTTGCTTGGGCGTTGGATAGCGATGGCTGAAGGTGGGTGGTTGAGCAAGCGTCTGGCTGCGTGAAAGACAAGCGTGGAACAACTCGGGTTCCCAACTGCCTGTCTCGAACGAGCCGCCTTCCATCGCCTTCCACACCGAATCGCCACGCATCGACTCGACCCAAGCCACTCCTGTTTCACCGCCTTTCCGACGCTCGGCCATGCACTGAATGGTTTCCAGTGCGTGAAAGTCATAGCTATCAACGCCGCCGATGGCTACGCACATCAATTCGTCGACATCGGCTTCGTACGGCATGTCGATGGCTGGCATTCGCCAAGTCACAGGCAGCGACGAGCCAGCGCAATAACCGAAGCCCATCTCGCGTGACGTGTCGACCATCTCCTTCGCCCACGACCACTTCCATGACAAATGTTTGTCGTTGAACATTGGCACGGACCTGCCATCTTCCTTGAAGACCTTGACGACATCTTTGAAGAACTCGTATCGCGGGTAGAGCTTTTGTCCGAATTCGTTGTTCGGGTAATTCCCATGCTCGCCGATGCAAAGCACCGCATCGACCGCGAGTTCTTTGCCACCGCAGCGAAGGGCTTCGGCAATTGTCTTGTAGACTGGGAAACCGAATTCTTTGGATCGTGCGCGGCTTAGATCGCCATCTGGGAACTGGTCCACGTAAGCCGAGACCACATCGAATGGCGGCTTGTGCCAGCGTCCATTGATCGGATAACCAACCAGGAACCGAGTGCCCATGTGCCATGCATGCGAATGGAAACGCCACTCCGTAGTAACAATTGCGAGTCGCTTTCGTTTCGGTTCGTCGTTGGCAAGAGAAAGGGACGTTGCGGCGAGTCCGCCAGCAGCGGCTCCTAAAAATGTTCGTCGGTCAAGCATGATGTCACTCCCGGTTGGCGAAATTGCCAAGTCTTCAGCGAGTCGTCGCTTGTGGCGTTATGTGTTGGCAGATTTGTCTACTTATCCTTCTTGAACTTTCGCTACACGACGGTCCTCCGCCGCAGAGTAAATCGAAAACACGGTCTTCAATGCTCGTAAGCTATCGTCGCTAGTGATCGGCGGGTCAGTCATGTCGGCACACGCGCGAATAGCTTCGCTGACGAAGGGCGTATAGCCGCGCGGCTCGCGTCCTTGCGTGCCGACCTGAACCTGGCCCGCTTTGTCGCCCTTGGTCGTGTACCAAGTGAGCGGCTGGTCCTTCATCGGCTCGAGCAAGACCCAACCGTCCGAGCCCCAGAT
Organism: Planctomycetaceae bacterium; assembly: GCA_020638995.1. Taxonomy (GTDB): domain Bacteria; phylum Planctomycetota; class Planctomycetia; order Pirellulales; family Pirellulaceae. Next base: position 791,469 of record JACKHM010000003.1, on the reverse strand, counting down.
CTTGATGTGCGAGTTATAACTCTTGTCAAGGTAATAACCAGAAGTCATCGTGCCGAGCGCGCCGCTTTCAAACTTCAACGCCGCGGTCGCTGAATCTTCGACGTTAATCGGTTGACGGCCGATGTTGGTCGTGAAGCCAGCAACTTCGGTGATCGACTCGCCGGTGACGTACATCGCCAAGTCAAGCCAATGTATCCCAAGCCAGATCAAGTGCCCGCCGCCTGCTCGTGTCTTGTCGGCGAACCACTGCGAATGATAGCTCTCGCGAGTCAGTCGCGTTTGATCGGCAATGATGTGCATCTCGACGCCGAACAGTCGACCGATCTTCTTTGACGCAATGATATCTCGCGCGACGAGCGTCTCGGGATTCGTGCGGTTTGCTAGCGCGAGCATCAAGTAGCGATGTTTGCTGTCAGCTTTCTGGACGAGTGGCTCAAAATTGGCCGCGCGGACGCACGACGGTTTTTCAGCGAAGACATGACAGTTTGCTTCGAGAGCCGCGTCGATCACGGGAGGTGCGAGCTTCGCTTCCATCGTGACAAGTGCCATCTGCGGTTCGTGCTTTGATAGAGCTTCGTCATTATCTCGCACGACGTGTTCCAACTTGTCCTTCAAGACACGACGCGCATCAGCTTCCCACCGTCCATCTGGATCGGCAAGGATTACTCCGTCACAGCGATCTGCCTCGGCAAGTGCCGCAAGATAGGCCCCGACATGCGCACCGCCACCATGAGTAAGCACTGGAGTTGCATAAAATCCGTCTGCGTGAAGAGGATGACGGTTGGTTTTGCTGTGTTTCCTGCTTGTCAGGGTGGCGTCGGTAGAGTTCACGTTTCGTGAACTGTGGCAACACGTCCTGGTTGCAGTTTTCTTTTCCGTATTTGGGCTGACGGAAAAGAACTGCCCATACAAACGAAAAGACCTCTTTGGTATTGTTTGTTTGCCAAAACTAAACAACGTGAAACCAAAGAGGTACGAGCGTGAAGCGTAGCAGAAAAAGTGTGCGGTCGAAAGCGACTGCCGTGCCAGAATTGCGGTTCGAAGATCATCGGCTCACTTCGTTTGCTGGCTTGGTCGTGATTCAGAAGTTCTTTCAGGTGATCTCGTTCAACAATCGGTTGCACAAATGCTTCCGCCATCTGCCGTCAGGTAAGATCTACGGTCGTGGAACCCTCTTCATGCAACTTGTCGTCCATGTGCTGCTCGGCTATCGCGAACTGCGTGACGCCGCTCATTACCAAGACGATCCGTTGGTGCAGCGTGTCTTGGGGCTCAAGCAACTGCCGGATATTGCCACGATCAGCCGCATGCTGAAAGAAGCGGACCGGCAATCCGTCGACAAACTGCGGCAACTGTTAACCGACATGGTGTTGGAACGGCTTGGTTCGCTGGCGTTGCCGCGCGTTACGCTCGACTTTGATGGTTCGGTACAGTCGACCAAACGCCGCGCCGAAGGAAGTGCGGTCGGCTTCAACAAGAAGAAGAAAGGATCGCGCAGCTACTATCCGCTGTTCTGCACGCTGGCTCAGACTGGCCAAGTGTTCGACTTCCTGCATCGCTCGGGCAACGTCCATGATTCGAACGGAGCCAGAGAATTCATCCTGCAATGCGTGCAGCAGGTGCGAGATCGTCTGCCGGGCGTCGTCATCGAAGTGCGGATGGACAGTGCGTTCTTCAGTGACGAGATTGTGACGGCGCTCACCAAGCAAGACATCCAGTATACGATCAGCGTTCCGTTCGAACGCTTCGTCGAGTTGAAGCGGCTGATCGAAGGCCGCCAACGGTGGTCTGTGATGGACGAGGAGCGATCCTACTTCGAGACACAATGGAAGCCGAAGTCCTGGCCACGTCGTTGTCGTTTCGTGATGTTCCGCACGCGTGCCAAGCAACAACAGAAGGGGCCCGTGCAGCTCGATCTTTTTGAGCCTTACGAGTACGGTTATGAATTCAAAGTCATCGTGACGAACAAGGACCTGACGGCAGCGCATCTTGTCGATTACCACAGTGGCCGCGGTTCGCAGGAAGGTGTGTTCGGCGAACTCAAGACGCAGTGCCACATGGATTACATTCCCGTTCGCAAGCGCTGTGGCAACGAGACGTATTTGTTAGCGAGCTTGTTCGCCTACAATTTGATCCGTGACTTGCAAATGCAACTGGAGCCTCCGACACGCACCACGACTCGCAAGCGATCGACGTTGTGGCAATTCGAGCAAGTCAGCACGATCCGCCGTACTGTCATTCAACGCGCCGGTCGACTTTCGACTCCATCGGGCAAGCTGATGCTAACATTCTGTACCGGCAAAAACCTCAAGCAACGCTTGTTGCAAATATTCGAAGCCCTCGCCACATAGCAACTATTTTTGCAACATTAGGGTAAGGAGTGCGACTTTGATCTTGTTCGCCATGTTGCAAAACTCCGCGAGGGACATTCGAGACGCTCAGGACGATAACGTCTCGGCGACGCGCTTACCAAATCGACCACTTCTTCCGTGACAACTACTCCGTCGCTCGCAGTAGCTTGGCTCACGAGGACGGACGTAGAAAACAGAGGACGGTGATGTGCTCCGACCGTATACTTGCAACGTAGCCAGCGCATGGATCCAGGATTCATTCATCCGAAGTCTTGCCCGCGAGGATGTAAGCCAACAGATCCAAGATCTCGTCGCGTTGCAGATGGTTGATCGTCCCATTGGGCATCATCGACAGTTCCGATAGTTTTCGTACTTCAATGTCTGCTTTGCGAATGTGTTGAGCTTTTGCAAATGATTCCTGACCAAGCAAAACGATCTCTTCGTCGGTCTCTGCCTGAACGCGTCCCTGGAAAACCTCGCCGTCGACAGCCGACACGACAGTGAGGGCATACTTTGGTTCAATCTTCGCCGATGGTGTGATGATCGATTCCAGGATCTCGATTGGCTTACGATGGTCCGCAATACCGCTAAGGTTTGGACCGATTCCAGCAAGTTCTTCTTCGATTCGATGACAATGACCACAACCCGCGGATCGGAACAGTGATTTCCCACGGGCCAATGACCGACTTTCTTGAAGTGTTGGCAGTTCATGGGTCAGATCCGCGACAGACCAATCACGAACAAACTGCCGCTGGGGAGTGATGGACGCAATCCACTCGTGGAGCAACTTGACGGCCGATTCATCGACCTGATGCGAGACCAACGGTGGCATCTGACCGCGACCGCGTCGCGAAATCCTCGCCAACAACACCGACTGATTCGGATCCCCTGATGCAACAATCCGTGGTTGTGCCAGCCCAAATGTTGCATGCTGTGGGTACTCGTCGAGAATTCGCGTTGACTCTGTCTTCGTTGTAAACTCCAATTCCATACGGGCATTTCCACCACCTGCACTTACGTGACAACAAGCGCAGTTCGTGTGGAGATACGACCGGGCTCGATCAGCCAATGACGCTGATGTGTCGTAAGGATTGACCAGTTTGGGGCGTTTAGTCTCCGAATTCGAAGCATAGCCGGTAAGCAAACCGATGTGCGAAAGTGTTCGCAGTTGATTGTCGGTGGTTCCCGAATAATTGAAGTCGCGATTCATCTGCAAGTCGCTCAGGCCCAGAACATATTTCGCAGCTCTGGCGTGACATGACATGCACTCAGCCCTCGACGGAACGCGCCAGACGCGACCGTCCGCTAAAGAAAGATCTATACCTTCGCTCGCCACGAGTACTGCATCGGTTTGCTCTTCATTCCATAGATACGAGTAGCCTTGCCATTCGTTTTGTTGCTTGAGAAGAATCCGCGTTTCCAAGCGGCGATCTCGGATTTGGCTGTCACGCTCTTCATCAATCGACAGCGTCTGAACCAAGACGGATCGATCGGGGAAACTCCAGCCACGGGTCGAGGAGTAAGAAACCTGCAGATCGTTGGGGACCGCAATGAAGCGATCGGCCTTCGCACCGTCCGCCCAGCCCGGAGAAACGACATCGTACGGGATTGCGCCACTGGCGATTTCATGACTATAGGTCGACTTGAATAGCCCTGTTTCGGACAGTTGCAATGGGAAAGTTGGAAGGTCGTCGCGCCGGTCGAGGTCTGGGTTGCGTCCCAGGCGATGGATTCCAGCCGTCGAATCGACAACGATCAGTTCACCGCGATGCGAATTGGAGAAGGCAACAATACTCAATGGCGTATCGGCGATTTCCTGATGATACGTCACCTGCTGACCATCGTGTCGCCCGGCCCAAATTTTTCCCGTGGAATAGTCTCCGTAGACATAGGCTCCGGCCAAGTCCGCAAACTTGTCGCCGTCGTAGGTGACTCCGCCAGTAAGCGATCGAGATTCTGTGTGGTGATGTTCGAACGTCGGAGCTGCCAATACTCCTGGTCCGAGTTCTCGGTTTGCGTAGAAGGGATGACTGCCTTCGTAAACACTCCAGCCGTAGTTCTCACCTTTGCGCAGCAGGTGAGCGCTTTCCCACAGATCCTGTCCGTTATTCCCAACCCAAATCTGTCCCGTCTTCTTGTCGATCGACATCCGCCAAGGATTACGCAAACCAATTGCCCACCATTCGCCACGCGCACCGGGAATATCACGGAAAGGATTATCTGCGGGGATAGAGTACTGCCTGCCGTTTGACGGATTGTCCACATCAATCCGCAAAACTCCTCCGAGAAGATTCGTGACATCCTGAGCGGAAAGCCACTTGTCTGAATCGCTCGTTCCGTCACCTGACGTGACATACAACATTCCGTCGTTGCCAAACACTAAATCACCGCCGTCGTGCCCCATCGAGCGCCATTCGATGATTTCGACCGCGGACTTCGGGTCGCAGGCACGATTGTCGGCCTCTCGCTGTACGGTGTACCGAGTCACATGATTGAATCGTTCGGGTTTACCCGTCGGACCATTGCTGAACAGATAGATGAAACCGTTGCCCGCATAGTTCGGATGGAATTCCATTCCGTAAACCAATCGGTTGGACACGGACAGTAGGAGCGATGTTTCTGTCGCGTCGGCATTGTCGGCAACGCGAAACAGCTTCGACGGCTTGTCCTTCTCGCCGCCCTGTTCAATCACGAACAGATGTCGCCCGTCCGGTTCAGGCTTTACATAGACGGGGCGATTCCATTTGATTTTGGTTAGTGTCTTTGTCACGACATACGGATGTGGCGGATCGGGCGAGCCCATCAGCCGCGAATTCGTCCACGGAATCCGCTTCGTCATTCCGTATGGTTGATCAGTCCGGCTTTCTTCGGAAACAACAATCCCTGAAAGGCCGAGCACCGTTGCGGCGAGCACGCTGATGACCGTGAGATATCTTCGTGTTTCCATTTGTTCACCGCGATTGTTGACATGTCGTTGAGGTATTCGAGAAGTTTGCTAGTTACGTTGAAGAACGATCATAGCATATTACCTAAGCGAAGCGTCGTCTGAGCCGACAACACGGGCGCGGGTTAGAGCTGTTGTTGCGAGCAAACCGATCAACGATAATCGACTCGACTGCTGGATATCGCAAGCAAAGATCGAAGTAAACGAATCGCCATGTTGTTTACTCCGATACAAGAACATCTCACGGTCGTGTGACTAGAGGCATCCTGATGTGAATGCCTGACGAAGCGTTTCGGTACCAGAGGAGCGACTCGATGTTGAATGTATTTGGAGCAAAGGCAACTCGCAATTGCGAAGATCAATCCTGTCGACATTTGCTAACGCAACCTGATGAATATCGACTCTCCCGCCGAGAGAGTTTGCGCGTCGGACTAGGCGCGGTGTTAGCCGGAGCTGTGGGAACTCGCACGCTGGCGGAGGACGCCGCGTCCGCGAGACCGCAACTTGCACCAAAGTCGGTCGCCGCCGTGGTGACGATCTACACTCATAACTCGCATGCAGACGTGATCCTGACCAAGATCCTTGAAGGCTGGAAGCATGACGGCGGTCCGGGACCGGCATTGAATTTGGCGTCGGTCTACATCGATCAGCCAAAGGTCAGCAAGCTAGGAAGGGCATTGTGCGAGAAGCACGGAGTTCCGATCTTTGACTCGATTGAACAGGCAGTGACCGTTGGCGGTGACACGATCCCCGTCGATGGCGTGCTGAGTATCGGTGAGCATGGGAGCTACCCACACAATCAACTCGGTCAGCATCTCTATCCGCGACGGCGATTCATGGAGGAGATCACCACGGCATTTGAGAAGCACCAGCGTGTGGTGCCTGTGTTCAATGACAAGCATCTTGGTCCCGTGTGGTCGGATGCGAAGTGGATGTACGATCGGGCCCGTGAGTTGAAGATACCGTACATGGCAGGCTCGTCGCTGCCGGTAGGATTTCGAACCACCGACTTGAAATTGCCAATGCAGAGCGAGATCGAAGCTGCAGTCGGCATCGCGTATGGCGGTTTGGAAGTGTATGGGTTTCATGCATTAGAACTCTATCAGTATCACATCGAACGACGCCGGGGAGCCGAACTGGGGGTGAAGGCCGTGCGGTTCCTTGAGGGAGAGGCCTTGTGGCGGGCGATTGACGACGGCGTGATTTCGAAGGTCGCATTGGACGCCGCCTTCGCTGCGGTGCCGAAGTCAGGACAACCCAACATGCGAGAGGACAAGCAGGCCGGGCTGTTCCTGTTCGAGTACGTCGATGGCTTTACCGGAGCCGTGCTGTATCTGGGCTGTGCTCGCGGGACTTCAATTGGGCTGAAGCTCAAAGGACAATCGCAACCGGTTGCCACCGTCTTCGACGAACGCACCGAGCCTCGCTACCCGCACTTCGCTTATCTGGTCAAAGCAGTTGAGAAGATGATTCACACAGGTCGTCCAACTTATCCCGTCGAACGAACGCTACTGACCAGCGGCGTTCTCGATCGAGCGTTGCACTCCCGCGTCCAACGAGGCAAGCGGCTTGAGACGCCCGAGTTGCAGATTAAGTATCAGCCGGTTGAGTATCCGTACGCGCCAAACGTAGATCTACTAGCGCCGCCAACTCAATGAACTTTCGGATTTGTTGGCCGGAACCACTTCTTGTGAGTCCTTTAGGAACGACTCGTCACGGAGTAGCGAACGATCGTACGGCAACAGCAAGGGAAGACAATGCGAATTGGCCTGATAGCACTCCTGCACGAGTCAAACACGTTCTCTCATCAGCCGACGACGCTGGAGTCGTTCCGACAGAATCTTCTGCTAACTGGCGAAGCCATTCGAGATGCATTGGCAAATGCACATCATGAAGTCGGCGGGTTCTTTGCGGGGCTCGAAGCAGCCGATGTTGAAGCCGTGCCGTTGTTCGCCGCGCGGGCTCTCCCGTCCGGCACCATTGCCGCAGACGATTTTGACGTTCTCGTCAGCATGATGGTCGACGCTGTTCGTTCTGCTGGCAGACTCGATGGAATTCTCGTCGCACCACATGGTGCGACGGTGAGCGAATGTTTCCCTGACGCCGACGGCCACTGGCTGTCAGTACTTCGAAAAGAGGTCGGTCAAGATACGCCAATCATCGGCACGCTCGACGCTCACGCGAACTTGTCTGAGCTCATGGTTAGTTCGTGCGACGCCCTGATTGCCTATCGCACCAATCCGCACCTCGACCAACGTGAAAGGGGAATGGAGGCAGCTAGTTTGATGCTTAAGACGGTCCGGGGCGATGTCACACCTGTCATGGCAGCGGCCTTTCCTCCCATGGCGATTAGCATTGATCGACAATGCACGGACGAGACGCATCTACAGCAGCTGTATCAAATTGCCGATGAACAACTTGAAGTCAGCAACTTGTTGTCCAACAGCATTTTGTTGGGATTCCCGTATGCCGACGTTGCGGAAATGGGTTCGGCTGTCATTGCAGTCACTGACCGTGACGAAACTTTGGCACAGCGATTGGCAAATCAGCTTGCTGCAACCATGTGGTCGATGCGGAATGCCCTGAAGGGAGACTTCACATCGGTCGACGAAGCTCTTGCAAAGTGCGTCCATGCCAAAGATAGGATCTGTCTTCTTGATATGGGAGATAACGTCGGTGGTGGTTCGGCGGCCGATGGAACAGAACTTCTCGCTGCGATTCATCGGCGAGGAATTGGATCAGCTTTTGTCTGTATTTATGATCCAGAGTCTGTGCGGGCGTGCGCGCTGGCGGGTGTGAACCAGCGGCTGCGATTGAGCGTTGGCGGCAAGACCGACTCAATTCACGGAGAATCAATGGATGTTGAAGTTACGGTCACATCTTTGTGCGACGGGAAATTCACCGAATCGCAGCCCCGGCACGGTGGGATCACACAGTTTGACCAGGGCCGCACGGCGATTTGCGAAACCGACACTGGACTAACATTGATGCTGACGTCGCTTCGCATGGTGCCCTTCAGTTTGCAACAACTCTACAGTTGCGGTGTCGATCCCAGACGTTTTGCCGTACTTGTTGCAAAAGGCGTGAATGCTCCTGTTGCTGCCTATCGAGATGTGTGTGATCGGTTCATTCGAGTGAACACACAAGGATCAACTTGTGCGGACATATCTCGCCTCAAATACGAGCATCGACGGAGCCCACTGTATCCACTGGAACCGGATGCCGACTTTCTGCAATGAATTCGAGTCTCGGCGATCTGATCGGCAAAGCCCATAGTTTTTGCTCGATCATCAAGTTGGCCGACTGTTACGTCGACTCCGACTTGATGACTGGAATCTCACAATTGATTAAGAGCCACGTTAGCGCACACACGCCGTAAGTCACGGCGGCAGTAACAAAGACCGGTACCCAACCGTAATTCTCCGCGACGAGTCCATAAAGGGTTGGCCCGACGATCGAACCAACGCCAGCGACGGAGTTGTTGAACGCGAAAACACTCGCTGATGTCCGCCCACCGATATCCGTTACGCAACCCCAGGTCGTGACAAGGCTCCAGTCGGAAAAGAACTTCACAAAAAACAGCATCGCGCAAAACAAACGCGGCTCGTTGTACCACAGTAGTGATGTTAGCAGCAAAACGCCGGCGATACCCTTGCCGGTTGCGCCAACAATGGTTCGTGACGATCTCAAGCTGCCGGTTCTAGCAATCATTTGGTCATTCAACCATCCGCCGAAAGCGCCGCCGATCGCGCCACCAAGCAGCGGCAACGACGCGTAGAATCCCATTTCCTTGAACTTCAGTGAATGTACTTCCCAAAGGAACAATGGAATCCATGCAGAGAATATGTTGTCGGCCAACGTGCTGAGAATCGTTTGAAGGTTCAACATCAACAGATTGCCGATGGAGCGAGGACTCATCCGTCGAAGCATGTCGCCAATACTCAAACGTCGCGGCAAGTTTGAATCGCTATCGTCGCCTTCAATCAGTTCTGCCTCTTCGTCATTCACACATGGGTGGTTGCGCGGTGAATTGCGGTAGCAAAGTGCAAAGGCAACGGCATGCAAAATGCCAACACCCGTCAGGGCGTACACGACGGTTCGCCATGGTAACCCAAAGATGCCAAGCAGCACGGATCCGACGAGCAAGTTCGCTGACAATCCGCCAAATCTGCCAAAGAACACGCCCAGCCAACCTTGAACGGTCGTGCGTACTGACCGAGAGAACCATGTTCGTGTGAGTTGGCTTTGAGCGGCAAAGACCGCCGATTGCCCAAGCCCGAGCGTTGCACGCGCTGCCCACAAATACTTACTAGACGGCGCCCAAGCATGCATCCCTAAGCCGATCGACCAGACAACAAGCATCAGCGTCAGCATCAAATGGACGCCAAATGCGTTCGTCGCCACTCCAAGCGGAATCTGAAATCCGGTGTATGTCAGTGAAAATGCGCTGTCGAGAAATCCCAGTTCATCTTTGCCGAGTCCCCACTCGTCGACGAGAACCGGTTTGATCAATGCAAAGACATATCGGTGCAAATACAACAGCCACGACGTGCCGCAAGCGACGACAAAAACATTCCATCGAAAATGCGTCGGACGATGTTCTTCGAGTTGCATGGGGCGGTAGGACCGCCAACCGAAGCGGTGCTATCGCACCGACACGATAACCCGTTCCCGTTGGTTACTAGAAGGTTGCTAAAAGAACAACAGTTTCATTGATTACTGATATAGGGACATTGGGGATCAGCGTTCAAATTCGGCGAACGAACGAGGCTGAAATGTTGTGGGCTGCGGTGTCTCGACAGTGATGGTGTTCCAGGTGTGTCCTGTTTCGCGGAATTCGTTCCATGGCTTTGCTTGATAGGCAATATTAAGGTGAGGCGTTTCGATCGGCTGCCCCTTCCGTTCGAACGATCGCATCGTTGCTTCGACCATACCCGTGGTAAGGAGCGTTCGTTCGGCCGGATAGGGCTCGATGCCAAGAATGAACTGCTGCTGAATTGCGTGGGACAACGCTTTGAACAGCCCACGATTTCCCCACGGGCTGTTGAAGTATGCAGTGGCCCTCGGCTTCGTTTCACAATTCAAACGACAAGCGAAATTCCAGCGGTCGGCGCTACTGCCGATTTTCAGAACCGTCGCTCGCAAGCCATCTTTGTACTCGATCGCAATTGCATGCGGACCATTGGGACGCGGCGGAACTTTGGCAGGTTGCTTTTGATTTGTCCGAAACACGCCTGAACTCGGGCGCGGCTGACGTTTCGCTCGCATTGCGTTCTCCGCAGCCATCGCAGCATCGACCAGATCGTGGGACCAGCGGCCTGACTCACGCGCTCGCTCAAGCTCTTCGCCGTACAGCAATTCAATCTTCGCGACGCCCGTCTCGCCTCCTGCTCGCGATTCGACAATGGACTGCAAGACTTCGAACGCATGAAAATCGTACGATTCGAGTCCTCCTCCATGAATTGACACGGCCTCTTCGATTTGCGACCTATTCGGCAGTTCTAGCGGTGGTTTGCGTTGAGCCAATGGGACTGAGCTGCCAGCCAACAAAGGCATCTTGTGGCGTCTGGCGGTATCATACATTTCCTTTGCCCAATCCCAACGGTAAGACAAGTGCTTGTCATTGAAGACAGGAATGTAACGGTCCGCGCGACGCATTACCGCAACCGCCTCGTCAAAAAAACGCTTTCGCGGATAAAGATGTTGTCCAACCGCGTTGTAGGAATAATCGCCATGCTCTCCGATCAGCAAGGCGGCATCGACATCTAAGTTCCTACCCCCAACGCACATCGCATCGTTGATCGACGCATACAAAGGAATCTCGAATCGCTTCGATACTTCACGCGCCATGTCGTCTTCAGGAAACTGGTCCGCATAAAACGAAACAACATCAACGCCAGGATCGGTGAGCTTGCCGTTGAAGTAGTACGGACCAAGGAAATTTTCGAGAATGTTGTAAGCGTGGCTACGGAAACGCAGCACAGTAAAGATTGCAGCCACTCGCGGACGCTTGTTGCGACGGGCCGCTCGTCCGATGGAAGGCGTCGCAAAGTGGGACAGAAACGGGCTTCCAAGACAACTTGCCAGTCCGGCGTGACGGAGAAAGCCTCGACGATTGGTGGAACTCATTGGAGATTGATCTCCTACTTTCCAAAAACTTCGCGAATCCGCTGACACACGAATTCGATCTCGTCGTCTGTCATCTCAATAGCGTCGATGTTGACGTATCCTTCGTCGATGTGGTGCGCACGCAGTACGATCGTTGGGTTGCCCGCAGCCAAGTGGTCTCGCAGTGCAACTGCCGATTGGTTCCCTGTGTGAGCAATTGGTGTCAGACGAACGCGTGAGAACGGACAGCCGTTTGGGTCTGGATCGACGCTTAACTGCAATTGTTCAATGCCTTTCAAACGCTCCAGGATCATCTCGACCTTGCGATCTTGTTCTGCTGTCCAAGCATACATGTCCTGACCGGCTCGGTATTGCAACGCGGCCATTGCGCCGACGATGGCTTCTTTGCCTGCCTTCATCGGGCGCCCAATGCCTCGATTTTGCAAGTAGACCGCGTCGACCAACTCTTGGCGGCCTGCGACGATGCCAGCAGTCGTTGAACAGAGATACTTATGAGCACTCGTAATCACAAGTCCCGCACCGGTGCTGACGAGTTCTTGAAGACGTTGATCTTGTGCTGCCCCATCAACGATGACCGGCACATCAAACTCGTCAGCAATTCGCACGACTTCTGGTAGTTTAATCCAACCGTAGCGCACCGTGTGATGTGATTCGACGTGAACGATCGCCGCGACGTTGCCTTTCTCTAACTCGTGTCGTAACTCGTCAAGAGTGCAACGATTGACAACGCCAACTTCAACGGCAGTTGCACCTGCTAACCGAATCGCTTGCGTGATTGGATTGCCATAGTTGATGCAATGTCCCTTTTGTATCAGCACACGATTCCGCATGTCCGTCGCGTCGGGAAGCTGTAGGATTTGTGCGATGTCGGTACCAGTCATACACGCAGCGACACTCAACGTAATTCCGGCCGAAGTACATGCCGTGACGCAACCACTTTCGGCACCCGTTGTCTCGGCAATGATCCGCCCTGCCGCGGCCTGTAACTCATCGAGCACGAAGAAATGCTTGAGCGATTCGCTCGCCTCCGCAGCGATCTCTGGCAAGACGATGGCACCTGACAAGTGAGTCATCTTGCCGCAAGCATTGATCACTCGGGTGAGCCCGTACTTTTCAAACAAGTCCATTGATTTCTTGCCATCCATTCAAGTGCAAGCGTTGCTAACAATCGACTTTGTACTTAGCGATTCGTTCGGGATCGCCTTCAATACCAAGTCCTGGCTTCTCCGTAACCGCGATACAACCGCTTTCAATCTTGATTCGCTCCGTGATGATGTCGTCTTCGAGGCCGAAGTACGTTGTATCGTTGGCGAGCGAATACGCACTACATGCAGCGGCGACATGAACCATCGCGGCGGTTTTAGGACCAAGGTCATGGCCACAATGCATGATGCAAGGGATTCGTGCTGCTTCACAAATGCGTCCAATGATCACGCAAGGCAAAATTCCACCGGCGATGTGAGTGTCCGGTAGGATGAACGCAGCAGCATCCGCGCGAAGAATGTCGATCACACTGCTCGGATCGGTCACACTTTCGTTCAATGCAATCGGCACTTTCGTCTGTGAACGCAGCCAAGTTGCATCGGAAAGCGGTTCTGCTGGTATTGGCTGCTCCAAGTATTCCAAATCGTAAGGCTCCAGCCGCCTGCACAATTCGGCAGCCTCCTCAGGCGAGTACGCGCGGTTCGGGTCGATTCGCAGCTTCAACTTGTCACCAACCGCATCGCGAACGCCACGAACCATCTCGACATCTTCATCCATGTTTGCCCCGGCTTTCGTTTTCAGCGTTCCGAATCCCTGTTCGACATAATGCGCTGCAATCTCGCCAGCCCGTTCGTATGACTGAATGCCCATGCAAGCCGCAACTTCGACCTTCGCGCGGACGATGCCTCCAAGAAGGACGGCCAACGGCACCTTTAGTGCTTTGCCGACGAGATCCCAGAGCGCGAGTTCAATTCCCGATTTGAGTCGCGTCTCCAGCGGACAATCGCGATGAAACACGTTGATGTTCAGCGGATCACGCCCGATCAACCAATCATGAGCTCGCTTCTGCATCTGCTCGCCGCTGATTTCTTCCAAGAAGTTCACGTTGTGTTCACCCCAGCCCACCAATCCCTCGTCGGTTTCCACTTGGACAATCGCGCTGCGCGTCGTCGAGCTGGTCCGCACGTGTGAACGATAGGGTGCGATTGGCTCAAGTTGTGGCACATCGACAACGGTAACAAAAACATTTGATACTCGCATCGCTTTTAACCATCACCTCACGTTCTTGCCAAAGCTGTCCATAACGTGCAACAATCATCCCACAATTCCAAAGGAAAATCACCTATGCAATGCGATGTTTTGATTCAAGGTGGGACGGTCATCGATCCTTCACAAGGCATCTACGGTTTGCGCGACGTCGCCGTATCTGGTGATCGGATCGTCGCTCTTGAGGCAGAGCTACTAGATTGTGAAGCCGCACACGTCATCGATGCTCGAGGGCTATTGGTGGTGCCAGGTTTGATCGACTTGCACATGCACGCATACACGCACTCACCATTTGGATTGGACCCTGATTCCTTGTGTGCGGCTGGTGGTGTGACAACGATGCTCGATGCTGGAACTGCAGGCTCGTACAACTTTTCAGCCTTCCGACGGGATGGAATCGACCAAACGCAAACTCAGGTGCTTGCACTTGTGAACTTGTCTTGTATTGGATTAGTTGCCGCAAATCTCGGTGAATTGCTCGATCCACGATACGCTGATCCCAACGGAGTTGTGGAAATCATTCGCGCGAACTCGGATGTCGCGGTTGGTGTGAAGATTCGAGCTGGAAGTCATATCATCGGCACTGGTGAACAAGGCTGGGAAAATTTGAGAGCCGCCATTCGCGCTGCTCGCGATTCGGCTACTTGGTTGATGGTCCACATCGGGGAATGTCCCATGTCGATTCCAGAGCTTGCCGACTCGTTGGCTCCAGGCGATTGCATCACTCACTGCTTCAAAGGCGGCAGCACACGAGTAACGGATGATTCCGGAAGAATCTTTCCCGAGGTGAAAGAAGCGGCAGAACGAGGCGTGATCTTTGATGTCGGACACGGCTTTGGCAGTTTCAAATGGGACGTCTTGCAAGCTGCCCTCGATGATGACTTCGAGCCAACAACGATCAGCACGGATCTCCACACAAAGAATATTCACGGTCCGGTTTACGACATGCCAACCACGATGAGCAAATTCCTTTTGCTTGGCACACCAATCGAACGTGTTATTGAAATGTCAACCACGCGTCCGGCACGTGTTCTCAATCGCGCCGACGAACTTGGAACATTGCGAGTCGGTACGATTGCGGACATTGCAATCTTGGAGATGCGAGAAGGCGAGTTTTGTTTCACGGACAGTTATCAGCAAACTCGTGTTGGCGAGAAACTGCTGGTGGCAGCAACAACCGTCCGACGTGGCGAAGTTCTTACAGGAGGAGGCAGGTTGCGCATGCGGCACTTGGCATAATTGTTGTTCTCCGAATGCGACTCACCTTGATGAGGGTAGCATGTCAACGATCCTAATTGGCGAGTTAAAGCAGGAAACGGCGACGTTCAATCCTGCGCCCACGACGTACGACGACTTTTCCGTCCATATTGGCAGCGAAATGATCGACGCGTTTCGCGCGACGAAGACGGAACTGGCAGGAGTGATCGATGCATTCGGAGTTGCAAAAATACAGGTCGCACCAACACTGTCTGCATCGGCCGTCTCTGGCGGTCCAATAGTACAAGCCGATTTAACACGTCTGGTGGATGAGATGCTTCGCCGTGCCGGCGAACTTCGCAACATCGACGGATTGTATCTTTGTTTGCATGGTGCGATGGCTGGCGAAGAAGAAGATGATCCGGAAGGTCTCTTGCTGACACGACTTCGTGAGATCTTCCCTGATCGTCCGATCGTTGCGTCGCTCGACTTGCACGCGGTTCTTACCGATCGGATGATCGAGGCGACCGACATCCTCGTGCCGTATCATACGTATCCACACACAGACCATTATGAAACCGGCCAGCGCGCGGCGCGGAACTTGATCGATTTGCTTGACGGAGCGATCCATCCGACGGTCGCGCGAGTCAAGTTGCCCATGCTGGTTCGTGGCGACGAACTGTTGACGGCGACGGGGCTTTTCGGCCAAGCCATTCGTATGTGCCAGGAAATTGAATCAACAGACGGCGGTCTTGCTGCTGGCGTCTTTATTGGCAACGCGTTCACCGATGTTCCTTCTTTGCAGTCGAACGTGCTGGTCGCAACCAATGGCGACCTGCTGCAAGCACAGACGAAAGCCGATCGCATTGGACGATTCATGTGGGAGCACCGCAAGGCGTTTCAAGCAAAGTTGATTCCGTTGGACGAGGCCATCGCGCAAGCGAACCGGACGCAAGGCCTTGTGGTCTTTTCTGACGCTGCAGATGCAACAGCAAGTGGTGCCGCGGGAGATAGCAACGCGATCTTGCGAGGGCTTTTGGAGAGCGGTTTTCGGAAGCGAGCAATCGTTCCGATTGTGGATGCGCCGGCTGTCGAACAGGCGTTCGCAGCAGGCGTCGGTGCCACGATCAGCACGAAGCTTGGCGGTACTCGTGACACCAGTCGCTTTTCGCCGCTTTCGGTCGCGGCCACCGTAACAAGCTTGCACCAAGATCCATTTCAGTACGAAGATGGCACCACGGCACGCAACGACCGAGCAGGCGTGTTAACGATTGGCTCCGTTACGGTCTTGGTCACCGAACGCCCTGTTTATGTTGTTGGGCGGCGGGTGTTCGAATGTCATGGTGTGAACCCAATCGACTTTGACTTGGTTGTTGTCAAGTCGCCAAACGGCTTTCGCACTTGGTACGAATCCATCGCCGAGTTAATCGTTCCGGTCGATGTGCCAGGTTCTACGAGTGCGAATCTCCGCTCGCTGCCATTCAAGAATTGTGTCCGTCCAATCTTTCCGCTCGATGAACAAGTTCCTTCCCCGTTTGAAAGCAGCGAGTCATGAAAATCACGGCCGTTGAACCAATTCATTTACGAGTACCCGTCGTCGAGGCGATTCCCGATGGAACGCTTGATGTACTTGTGGTACGTATTGAAACAGATGGCGGCATTACCGGTATTGGAGAAGTCACAAGCCAATCGTACGTCTGCAAGGCTTGCTTCGAGGCACCACGATCTGCTGCACGTCGACATGGGCTGACCTCGATTCTCCTCGGAGAAGATCCGCTCGATCCGGAGCGTCTGTGGGAAAAGATGTACTACGAGACGAACCGTTACGGTCGGCGCGGCGCGGCGATTCATGCCATCAGCGGCGCGGATATCGCTTTGTGGGATATCAAAGGAAAAGCCGAAGGTAAGCCTGTTTGTGAGCTGCTCGGTGGTACACATCGTACAACCATTCGAGCATACGCCAGCGTTTTGTTCGGTGACACTCCTGAAGAAACGGCAGCCTTGGCACGCGCGTTTGTTGATCTTGGTCTCTCTGCTGCCAAATTTGGTTGGGGACCATTTGGGAAAGATGCGGCGACCGACTTGGCACATGTTCAAGCGGCCCGCGACGTACTAGGCGATGAACGCGACTTGATGGTCGATGCCGGCCATGCATGGGATGTTGCCACGGCAATCGAGCGGTCAAAGCTGCTCGCTCCTCTCGACATCGTGTGGTTGGAGGAGCCGCTGGGGCAAGACGATCGAAAAGGTTATGCCGAACTTTGTGCAGTGTCTCCCGTGCCAATCGCAGCAGGTGAAGGAGATGTCACTGCGTACGACTTTGAAGACTTAATTGAGCGCGGAGTTCACGTGGTGCAACCTGACGTAGCGTTCTGCGGAGGGCTGACAGTTTGCCGACAAGTCTCCGAAATGTGTCAAACCCATAGGCGTCGGCCAGTACCACATTGCTTTAGCACAGGAATCAACCTTTGTGCCTCGCTACACTGGATGGCTTCAGTACCAAATGGTGATTTGGTTGAATACTGTTTACGACCGTCGCCGCTCATGCGAAAGCTTGTCAAGAACCTGCCCCCATTGGTTGATGGCCGAGTCCCCGTGCCACTGGAACCAGGACTCGGCATCGAATTAGACGAGGATATCATCCGTGAATTTCGCGTGAGTTAACCGTCGGTTAGTATGCGCCGGACAGTCACCTAGCAAACAAGCGATACTGTTATGAACACAAATCCAATCACTCCTGAGACGCTTGCCACTTCCGTAATTTCGGTTCCTCCTCTCGCGCGCAACGCCGACCTGTCTATCAACACCGCCGAGAACGAGAAGATGATTCGACATCTCGAATCTGGAGGGGTGACGACGCTGCTGTACGGGGGCAACGCGATCCTCTATCACATTGCGTTGAGCGAATACGCGAGATTATTGGAGATGTTGGCGGAAGTTGCTGGTGAAGAGACGCTTGTTATTCCATCGGTAGGACCCGGGTACGGCATGATGATGGACCAGGCAAAAATCCTGCAGGACACGTCATTTTCAACTGCGATGATTCTGCCAACGCGTGACGTCGTGACGCCAGCAGGAGTTGCAACAGCCGTCCGTCACTTTGTCGAAAAAGTCAATCGCCTAGCCGTGCTTTACATCAAGCACGATGGGTATATCGATATACCCCACGTCAAGCAATTAATGGATGACGGTTTACTTTCTTGGATTAAGTACGCAGTCGTTCGTGAGGAAACAGCGGACGATGACTACTTGCGTGAATTGGTCGACACAGTCGGTCCATCGCGAATTGTCAGCGGCATTGGCGAGCAGCCCGCTATCACTCATATGCGAGATTTTGGCGTATCGAGCTTTACATCAGGATGTGTTTGCATCGCACCGCGTTTGTCGATGCAAATGCTGCGTGCGATTCAGGCTGATGATTTTGCAAAGGCCGAAGAAAGTCGTCAATTCTTCGCGCCGCTGGAAGGTCTACGCAACAGTATCAATCCCGTACGCGTTTTACACTCGGCGGTTACCTTATCGGACATCGCTGACATGGGTCCGCTGATGCCGTTGCTGAGTGAGGTCTCCGAAACGCAATTAGACGAGATACGCGAAGCAGCAGTGCAGTTACTTTCGAACAACTAGTGCTTTGTGGCACCTCGTCCACTACGACCAATCCTAAAAGCTAGCTGTCACAAAGCAATAAACGGTCTTCTATCACAAGTTCGAAATCGCTCGGCCATCGAGTGGATTTTGGTGCAACGATCGCACCAAAACGTTAAGCTAGACACACCCAACTCCAACCCCTTCACGATTGGAGCTCAAATGCTAACGATTCCCGGTCCGAAATCTCGATTCTGCGACGGGCTCTCGCGCCGTAGCTGGTTGCAAATTGGCGGTCTCGCTTTGGGAGGCCTTTCGCTTTCGGAAATCCTCCGTGCAGAAGCACAAAGCGCCAGCTCGAGCCGACCCATCAAAGGCATCATCATGGTGCTGCTGCCTGGTGGACCATCGCATCTTGATATGTACGACTTGAAGCCCGACGCTCCGACTGAGATTCGTGGCGAGTTCCGGCCCATTGCCACAACCGTTCCGGGAACCGAGATCTGCGAGCTGATGCCGCGTTTAGCCGGCATGGCAGAGAAGCTGACTCTCATTCGTTCGCTCGTAGGCTTTCGCAACGATCACAATACACATTGGTGTACGACCGGTTGGGAGTCGCATCCCGCAATGCCTTCGTCGCCAATCATCGCTGGCTTTCCTCCCGGTGACTGGCCGTCGATGGGAGCCGTGCTATCGAAGCAATTCGGACCGCGCGTTCCTGGCGTCCCACCGTGTGTGGACGTCAGTTCCGTTGACCCGGATGCCCGATTCATTCTTCGCACGCCACCGGGCCAGCCTGGTTACTTGGGCGCAGCCCATGCCGGGTTCGAGGCACAAGCCGTCGATCGCCGCAACATTATGTTGAATGGAGTCACCATGGGGCGACTGGATGATCGAAGGTCTTTGTTGAGAGGATTTGATCGTTTCCGA
Organism: Planctomycetaceae bacterium; assembly: GCA_020638995.1. Classification (GTDB taxonomy): domain Bacteria; phylum Planctomycetota; class Planctomycetia; order Pirellulales; family Pirellulaceae. Next base: position 772,083 of record JACKHM010000003.1, on the reverse strand, counting down.
CGTCAGGTCGAACAGCAGCAAAATGCGCCCGAAGATGATGAGTTCCGACAGCAAGCTTTCGATGTCCTCACTTCGCCCCGTTTGGCGAAAGCCCTTGATCTGAGCTTGGAAAGACGCGAGTGCCGAAGTCGGTATGGCTTGGAATACGAGTATCCAAACGAGCGAGAGGGAAAGACGCATCTTGATCAGTTTCTCATGGCGCGACGAATCATCGAGGCAGGTGCTCGGTGCGTCACGCTTGCGTTTACTCGTTGGCCATTCGGGCGAATGTTGCAAGGTGACTACAATTGGGATTGGCACAAAGACTGTTTCGCAGAAGCGCGCGGCACGCTGCCACTTTTCGATCTTGGCTTGTCAGCCATGATCCAGGACCTCGACGAGCGAGGACTATTGGACGATGTCGCGGTTGTTGCCTGGGGCGAATTCGGTCGCACTCCAAAAATTAACAAGGATGCGGGACGTGACCACTGGCCGAATGTTGCGGGTGCCCTTTTGGCTGGCGGAGGCATGCGTTGTGGTCAAGTTATCGGTTCGACAACGCGTTGGGGCGAAGATGCAAAAACTCGGCCAGTACATTTCCGCGAGGTATTTGCAACACTTTATCGACAGCTCGGAATTAATGTTGCCACAACACAGTTCATGGATCTGGCCGGTCGACCTCAATACCTGGTCGGCGAACATCGCCCGATGCCTGAATTAATCGCGTAAGCATCAATGTGTTGTCCCTACGGTGCTGGGTTTGTCCGACTCGACATCGCGGAACGGGCGATCGCCTTAACCAAAGTTACGGAGTTGCGGACGTTTTTGGAGTTTTTTGGTGTGGATATCGGACGTAAGTCTAATCGTGATGGGGGAGGAAGGGTTGGTCCGCGCTGTAGTGAAGACCTTCCCTCTTGCAATTGGCAAAAACTGTGGGATGCTGCGGGCAACTCGAGTGAAGGAGTGCTTGTAGGTTTTTGCGGCGGTGCGAACGGCGAAAAAATGGCAAGAAGCATACCTACTGGGCCCTTGTCGCATCCTATCGCACGGCCCAAGGTTCGAGGCAGCGTGTTGTCGCTTATCTCGGCGAGTTGAAGCCGAGCGAGCAAGACGGCTGGGTGAAGCTGGGCGTGTGGTCAAATTACTCGGCCGATCAAAAGCAGTAGGCACAAATCACTTTACAGGGCCATGACCTATCGATTGTCAGCCGATCGGCTCAGTTGGATGAGCAGTTCCACGTCGTCGGGATGAAGTGAAGAGTGCTTGCGGATCGCTCTGGGGGACATCCCTTTGGCTTTCTTTGCCAATAATCGCAGTTCATCCGGTGAGAGCCGGGGAAGCTCTCCGGTCGTTCGCTTGATCTCCTTGGCCAACCGTCTTGATTCTGCCCGGAGGCGAGCGATCTCCCGCCAAGCTTTCAGCCATCTCAACATATCAAGCAGCCTTGCGATGATAGTATCGCAACATACCGCCAAGCCGTTCGCGGCAGTGGACCTCGCCTCGACTGCCGCCGACGTCAGCTTCAGGACGGATGATCTTGTTTTTGAGACCTTGGTGATTCCGCTCGCCGTGGTAATGAACAACGAACTGGCGAACCGCGTTGCGTAGCGAGCCCTCGCCGAAGAAAATCATTCTGTCCAAGCACTCCGACTTTAGCGAGCCAAAGAACCGCTCGAGATAGGAATTCAAGTTCGGGCTTTTGGCCGGCAGTCGTACCGGTTCGACACCATCGTCATCGAGGAACGCGCGAAACGACTCACAGAACTTCGTGTCACGGTCCATGAGTAAGTATCGCTTGCTGTTGAGGAATCCGTCATCGCATGCGGTGAGTTCCCGTGCGGCTTGTTTCATCCATGTCTCATGTGGTTGTGGCGTGCTACCGACAAAGTGAACACGTCGTGTTTTCAATTCCATGACGAACAAGAGGTAGAATGTGACCAGTCCGCCCTTGGTCCAGACTTCTACCGTGGTGAAATCGATCGCGGCAAGTACGTCCCAATGAGCCTTGATGAACGTGGACCAAGTGGTTTGTCGTTTGCGATCGGGTGCCGGTTCAATGCCCTGCTGCTTGAGAATGTTGCCCACGGTCGTGTCAGAGATGTGGTACCCGACATTGGCCAACGCCCCCTGGATACGATCATAACCCCAGGTAGGATTCTCCTTGGCGAACTTGACGACCAAGTCGACAATCACTTGCCGGACGCGTGGGCGACCCGGTTGTCGTTTCTCTGACGTGTCCCATTTCTGGGCGACCAGTTGCCGATGCCAGAGGAGGATCGTGTCCGGCGTGACGATGGTGGTTAGTTCCATCAATGCCTTGCGGCCGAGGGACTTGCCCTTCACCGCCAGCAACCGTCGATGCTCATCGGACAGGAGAAGTCGCTTCTTCCCCTGAGCGTCGAGCACGGCTTCGAGTTGTACTTGATAGAACTCGATCACCTTCTGCTGCTCATGATGAACCAAACTCGCGAGAATCGCGAGCAGCAGCTGCCAGGGTTGTAGGATGAAGTTCATGGCGATGGTCGTTGGCAAAGCTGAAAACCTTCACGATGTTGCCGAACGCGACGCGTGTCAACCGTCGATTTCAGCCGGAAAGTCGATTCTCCCTGTGCCACAACTTCCTTGATGTGAAGCTGTTACAGTTCGGCCGAGTTTTTTTGACCACACGGCGAAGGCTGAAATCCCGAAACCAACGACATTTAGTGGTCGGCGGAGTTTTTTGACCCTACGGGCGACACGCACGCAGAACATCTATAAGAGCACGACTCGTTAATTGGCAATTGACAAGTCTGCCATGTAGACGGCGGTGATTGTCTTGCCGTCCGCGTCTTTCTCGTGCGAAGAGTACCAAGACATGATGGCGCGAGTGGGGCTAAGTTCGATGAAGCCGGGATAGGATGTGTCGCCGCCGCTAGGAAGTTCGGCGAACTCCTGCAGCTCGTCGTTCGCAAGCCAATACATCGCGGTCTTCGGACCTTGGTCTGAGATCAACTTACGACCACCGACAACGTAGCGATCACCCCAACGAATCAACAGCGGCCCGCCGATATAACGGTCTAGATCTTTTCGCTCCCAGTCGACATAGGGCGGCTTGCTTCTTAACAACTGTGCCTTGTCGCTTCCGCGGCGGCCGATCGCTAGGATGGCGCCGTCGGCTTCAAATTGAAACGCAGTTTCGTCGCCTCGATCCGGTTGGAACAAAGCTCGTGTTCGCCAAACAAGTCCATCGTCGCTTTCCAGCATGGCCGACTGCACCGTGCGTCCCTCCCCACGAGGGCCGACTGCAAACTCTTCCTTTCTGCGGCCACAGATATACGCTCGCCCGCCAAATGTATTCGCACGCCAGATGTAATGTCCAAACGTTCCTTCGAGCATCACAGGGCCATGCCAATCCGTGCCATTTTCTGACCACACGGCGTAGCCGAGATGCAGATTGAGGTCGTAGTCCTTGACTGGGATCGTGGTTTCTCCGCTGTACCAAGTGCCTGTATAAACGAACAATCGGTTCTTGAAACTGAGAAAGTGCGGGTCGCGTGTATCTCGCTTGGCTACACCAAAGCGATGCACTTGCTTCCACTCTGTCGCATTTTCACTGGCAAGCACGACGATCGACGCAGTTGGATGAACCATGTGGCCGTCCGGACAAGTTCGAAATGTCAGGTAGAACTTTCCTTGGAAGCGAATCAGATCGGTAAACGCGTTGTGCTCACCGTTGTGAAAGACACGTCGAATGTTGGTAACCTTCACTTCGGGCAACTCGCCGGCGCACGAAAATGCCGCAAGCACTGTCGATCCAAAAATAGCAACGCACAAGGTCAGACATTTCGCCGGACGCCTCTCGCGGTAGTTCATGTCGTTATCCTGTTGTGTGCGAATCGTGTGGAGTAAGGCATTCGATGAGACGCCCCTTTTATAGACGACATCGCCGGTGTTTGCGTGCCCTGCACGAGTTCTTGTCCCTTCCGACATTTCCGCCAAATGACATGCGTCACTTTAGTCCAGAACGTTGCGACGGGGAGCGCTGCTCGCAAACGCAAGAAGCGTTCCCTCCTTTTTGTCGCCCTTGGTGCGACGTGAAGTTGGCTCCATGTTACCATCACTCGGAGGTTTTGCACTTCACACTGATGCCGCCATTGCAAAGAACCAATTGAGGAGGCCTGAACATGCGATGCTTACAAATCACGATGGCTGCAGTCACGATGATCGTGTCCACGGCGATGGCTCATCTTGAAGCCGCTGCCGCCGAAGAACGAATTCCGGACACGTCGTCTTCGAGCGGGATATTGAATACTCGAATCCGGACGACCAGCATCTGCAGTTGAACATGGCGCGACCGAAAGACGGAAAGGCCCGTTCCCCGCAGTTGTCTGCATTCACGGAGGTGGATTTCGCGCCGGGACGCGGGAAGGTTTCAACAGGCTATGCATTCAATTGGCCGAGCACGGATACGTCGCAGTTACGGTTACGTATCGTCTTGCTCCAAAATACCAGTTTCCTGCGGCCCGTGCATGACGTGAAGGCAGCTGTGCGTTGGATGCGGGCGAACGCTGACAAATACAGCATCGATCCCGATCGCATCGGGACAACTGGCGGATCGGCGGGCGGCCACTTGGCGCAATTCCTGGGATTCACCAGCGGCGTAAAACAATCCGAAGGGGACGGGGGCAACGCCGAGTATTCCAGCAGCGTCGATTGTGTAGTCAACTTCTTCGGCCCCAGTGATTTCACGAAGTCATACGATGCCAGTGTTGATGCAGCCGAAGTCTTACCATTGTTCTTGGGCGGCAATCTCCAGGAGCGGCCGCGGCGACACATCGTCGCCAGCCCGTTGTACTGGGTTACTCCCAATGCCGTTCCGACTTTGTGTGTTCATGGCACCGAAGATAGCTACGTCGCCTATGAACAAGCGGTCTGGTTAATCGATCGGTTAAAAGCCTCCGCGGTCGAAGCACAGTTGATGACGATTGACGGTGCCGACCATGGCTTTCGCGGAGCTACGGAGGAAGTTAAAACGCAAATCGAAGAAGCTCGTGTCGCTTTCTTCGACAAACACCTCAAACGAAGCTGAAGCGGCTGGCAGAGCAGAGACAATTGGGTGTCTTTAGGGTAACCGTACACCAACACCGTTGTAGGCGCGTGGTTTAAATTGTTGGCTTTGTGTTGTCTCTTGGTAAGGAGATTTAGGCATGGCTAACGGTTTCCACGCGGCAACGCGCCTAGTTTGGGGCGAGCGGATTGAACGGTTTGAACAGGCGGGCCGGACGGTCGCTCAGTTCTGTGCGGCGGAAGGAGTTTCAACGGCCTCGTTTTATCAGTGGCGTCGCAAGTTGCGAAGCGGCGCGCCGGCGACTCCATCGCTCGCTAAGTTTGTCCCCGTCAAACTGGCGGCACGTCGGCAGGCGGAGTCTGTGACGGTAATGTCGGTAGAGTTTCCTGGCGGTGTTCGCGTGCGGCTCGAAGTGACCGATGCTTTGTCGGTGCAATCATGAACGGACTGCCTGCGAACGCGCCGATCTATTTGTGCACGACGCCGGTCGACTTTCGTAAAGGCTTTGATGGACTGACGGGCATCGTCACGGCATCGCTTGGTCGGAATGTTACCGATGGAGCTTTGTTCTTGTTTGTGAATCGCAGGCGGGATCGCATCAAGGCACTGTGGTGGGAAACCGGTGGACTGACGTTGTGGTATCGACGGCTGGAGCAAGGCACGGTCGAGTTGCCAAAGCCGCAAGACAACAGAACACACATCACGATCGATTCGGTGGAACTGGCGATGTGGGTCGCGGGTGTTCCGTTGAAGTCGGCGAAGGCGAGACGCAAACGGATGAAGGTGGCTTGAGCGACGATGTTGCTTGCTAGAAGCGGATGTAACTTTTTTTGAAAACGTTTCGCTCGAACCTATTCCCTCTGCGCGCGTGATGCGTATAACTCATGCATCATGGATGTGAAGCAACTTCCCGACGATCTTGATGCTTGTCACCGGTTGATTGCGAACTTGCAATCGCAGCTCGACAGCCATGCAACCGAGTTGGCGATTAAAGACAAGCTGGTCGAAGAGCAAGCTCACTCGGTTCTCGAACTCAAGAGCGACAAAGATCGGCTCGACGAAAAAGTCAACGAGTTGAATCTGACGATCGAGCAGTTGCTGAATCAACTGTACGGTCGCAAGAGCGAGCGACGCATCGACGGCGTTGGCCAGTTGTTGTTGGACTTGGGCGAAGAGGCGACGCCCGAAGTGGTCAGTGCTTTGGAAGAAGCGATTCGTGATGCCGAGCAGATCGTCGATGACGCCGAGAAAGAGAAGAAGCAACGCCGTGCGAGACGACCTCGCAAAGACGATCGCAAGTTCCCGGATCACTTTCCTCGTTACGAACGCATCGTCGATCTTCCCGAAGACCGGCGTGAAGGGTTGAAGCTCGTTGGCTACGACGAAGTCGAGACGCTCGAACTGATCCGTAGCGAAGTTCGCGTGCGGGTAACGAAGTACGCCAAGTACGCTCATCCGACCGACAAATCACAAGGCATCATCAGTCCCGAGCGACCGGTTGGATTGGTCGAGGGCGACCGCTTTGATGTCTCGATCGGCGTGGAAGTCGTTGCGGCGAAGTACTTCTATCACCTGCCTTTCTATCGCCAGCAGGACATGTTCGCTGGTAGCGGCTGGACGCCCAGTCGCAGCACACTCGCGAACCTAGACCTTAAACAAGCGAAGCCCCCTGCACGATTCGCGGTTAGCGCATAAAAATACTCGAAAATCCCCAGCGAATCGCGTGATTCTGGTGTGGTGCCGTTTCCGCGACTCGCCAGTTATGGAGGACTTTCGAGTGAACACGAGGATACGCCCCGCAGCCGGTTCTCGCAAGCACGGCGCTCGTTGTCACGAAGCTTGGCGGAAGCAGTGGCAACGGCGTCAGCGACGAATTGCCCGGCGACTCGACAAGCAACACCGGGAGCCGAATGACGGCCTCAGTGGTGAACGGCCCGTGCTGCAAGGCGCGAACGTGCAGTGCGTGATGGGCGAACGTCAGTGTGGCACCGCGTATGGCGGCGTGGCCGTCATGCACCAATTGGTCCGCGAGTTACAACTGGCTGAAGCGATCGACCAACGGTTGCAGTTATTGAAGTGGCACAAGCCTTACCATGAATCGGATCATGTCTTGAACTTCGCCTATAACGCCTTGTGTGATGGAACGTGTTTGGAAGACATGGAATTGCGTCGCACGGACGAGGCCTATCTGGATGGATTGGGCGCACGGCGGACTCCTGATCCGACCACTGCCGGAGACTTCTGCCGAAGATTTGAAGAACACGATGTTCGCACCTTGATGGAAGTCTTCGATGAGACGCGCCTCAAAGTTTGGCAGCGCCAGCCCGCGGAGTTCTTTGCAGAAGCACAGATCGATATGGACGGCACGTTGGTCGAGACCGGCGCCGAAAAGATGCAAGGCATCGATATCTCCTACAACGGCGTGTGGGGTTATCACCCGCTGGTCGTTTCGCTGGCGAATACAGGCGAGGTGCTGTCGGTTGTGAATCGCAGCGGTAACCGACCAAGTCACGAAGGTGCCGCCGCCGAAGCTGACAAGGCGATCGCTGTCTGTCGGCGAGCAGGCTTCCGCCGCATCCGACTGCGCGGCGATACAGACTTCACGCAGACCAAGCATTTGGACCGCTGGGACGAGGATCACGTGACGTTTGTGTTCGGCGTGGATGCCAGGATTCCCTTGCAAATCCAGGCCGACGAGCTTCCCGACAAGGCTTGGAAAAAGTTGCGGCGAGCGCCTCGCTACACGGTCAAGACGAACCGCCGCCGCAAACGCGGCAAGGTCAAAGAGCGGATCGTGCGAAAGCGTCAGTTCGAGAACGTGAAGTTGAAGTCGGAGGATGTCGCCGAAATGGAATATCGCCCCACAGCGTGTCGCAAGACTTATCGTTTGATCATCGTGCGGAAGAACTTGATTCGCCGGGATGGACAGGGCGAGCTATTCCCTGACTACCGCTACTTCTTTTATCTCACGAACGATCGCACGGCGACTTCTCAACAGATCGTATTCTCCGCCAATGACCGTTGCGATCAAGAGAACCTCAACGCGCAACTCAAAGGAGGCGTTTGTGCGCTGACGACACCCGTTCACACGCTGGTGAGCAATTGGGCCTACATGGTGATGACCAGCTTGGCGTGGAATCTCAAAGCGTGGTTGGCGTTGTGGGGCATGCCGTCAGGAACGTCGAGCGAGCAAATCACTCAGCGTTCGCAACAACAGCGCGTGCTACGGATGGAGTTCAAAACGTTTGTGAACTACTTGATGCGTCTACCGGCCATGGTGACACATACCGGTCGCCGTGTGATGGTGCGATTCATCAGTTGGTCGCCGCTGCAGCCAGTCCTGTTCCGCGTGCTGGAGACCATTCGCCGTCGGCGCTGTTAATCGGTTACGCGGCGGCTCGCGTCAGCGCCGCACAAGAGTCGCGAGTACGTCCGCTCGCGTCGCCCCACTCAGCAACCCTCCCACCGTCCCCGCCAAACTCTAATGAAGCAACCACAATTCGATTACTTGCCGCTCCGCGACGGAGCTTCGCTAACGCTGCGCGCCGCGAATCGCCCTACGAGCCCGCGGCGTTCGCTTGTTTAAGGTCTAAACCGAATACTCACCCAGTATCGCATCGGCACCTGGCGATGATTAGGAAGCGGACATTGACCACCAAAGGCCGCGAACCGATTGTGAAGGATTCCATCCTTCACCGAACCGTGGCCAACGCATGCAATTCGTCCTTCAGCCTTGGGAACTGATGCTGGTGATTCTCGCCGGTTGGATCAACCGTCAGCAGCAAGAATCAAATGACTACCTCCGCACAGAGAACCAAGTGCTCAAAGAGCTTGTTGGCAAGAGACGCATCTTGCTCAATGACGACCAACGTCGAAGGCTCGCCGTCAAAGGCAAAGTACTCGGACGGAAGCGACTCGAAGAAGTTGGCACGCTGTTCACGCCTGACACAATTCTACGATGGCATCGGAAGCTCGTTGCTGCCAAACATGATTACAGTGACCGGCGAAAGAAAGTCGGTCGACCGGCACTCTCGCACGAGATTGTCCAGCTTGTAGTTCGAATGGCCACAGAGAATCCCGCGTGGGGATACGACCGAATTGCTGGTGCAATACAGAATCTTGGTCTCGACATCTCCGACCAATCCGTCGGCAATATCCTCAAGGAACATGGCATTGAGCCAGCGCCCACTCGTGCCCGAACAACGAGTTGGTTGACGTTCCTCAAGGCTCACTGGGACGTGCTGGCCGCGATCGACTTCACGACGATCGAAGTCTGGACCAAGGGTGGGCTCGTCACCTTCTACTTGTTATTCGTGATGGAACTGAAGACGCGACGCGTTCACTTTGCAGGTTGCACGGTCCATCCCGATGAGACGTGGATGAATCAGATCGCCCGCAACCTGACAAACGTCGAAGACGGCTTCCTCAATGGGAAACGCTACTTGCTCATGGATCGCGACACCAAGTTCTGTGAGTCGTTTCGCGCGTTCCTCGATGACGAAGGTGTCGAACTTCTGCATGGTCACAAGCCTTACGTTTTTCGGATCATCTTTGTGATTGACAGATCGTTGGTTCGTATCCTCCGAGTCCGGCGGGGCCAACGACGCAATCTGACTGAACAGCAGTTGGAAGACGCCCTGACAGACGACGAACATCTCGGTGACGACTGATTTTCAAAACGGGATCTCATCCAATCCGCCGTAGCTGTCGTAGTTCTCAGCACCGACCGGTTCGGGAAGTTCACCGAGTCGGTAATCGAGAACTCGCTCGTAAGGTTCACCAGCGACGTTGCACACGTTGAAGGTCCATCAGCACACAATCGGACTGGACTGGAACTTTTGAACCGAGGCCCCAGCTTCGTCCCCGACTGATCGAATAAATGGGTGTGAGAAACTCATTGGCGATCAAGCCGTTCGCAATGTACGCGATCGCCAGTTTCTTTCTGGGCAACCACACCGCTGCAAGCTAAACGGCGTGCAGACTCCGTCACGGCAGGGACTCCTATGATGTGCCCGGTAGCCTCGGTACTTGGGCAGCGAAGTCAAACCGGTCGAGGTCACTTGGTCTTTGTAGTAACGCTAAGATTCTTCGCCACGAGCACGGTATCGCAGTGGGATAACGCGTCTAGCGCGAAACCGCGGTGTCGGAAGAGGTCGAGCATGCGGCGGTTTTCGGGGGCGGTTTCTGCTGTGACGCGCTGCACGCCCCAGCGATGGCAGACTTCGAGGCAGTAGTCGGTGAGGATTGAGCCAAGGCCGAGCCCCTGCCAAGCGTCGCCGACGAGAATCGCGAATTCGGCTTCGCGGTGATCGGCATCCGCGACTAGCCGACCGACGCCGATTAGCTTGCGTTGGTCGTTATCCTCGATTTCGGCCACGATTGCAATCTCGCGGTCGTAGTCGATGAAGCAAAATCGTGTCGCCATTTCGTGCGTCGTGGCTTTGAACATATAGCGGAAGCGAAGATGGAGCGATTCCGGCGAGCAACTCCCCAACAACTCGTGCCACATCGGCTCGTCTTCCGGCTTGATGGCCCGCAGGACGATCGGCGTGCCGTCCTTGAGTTTTGCTCGCTTGGTGAATTCTTCGGGATAGGGCCGGATGGCCAAGTGCGAGTAGGGGCGGACTGGATGCAGGACCGTCTCGTGGTCCAGCACAATGCGAGCATCCAGGGCAATCACGTCATTAGGTGTCACGAGCAACGGATTGACATCCAGTTCGACGATCTCGGGATAGTCGGCAACGAGGTATGAAAGCCGGATTAACACTTCGATCAGCCGGTCGATGTTCACGGCAGCATGCCCGCGGTAACCGCAGAGTAACGGCCACGAGCGCAGCGACTCCAAGGCCCGTCTTGCCAGCCGCTCGTTCAACGGAGGCAATTCCAAGGCGCGATCCTGATACAATTCAGCGGTGACGCCACCGGCTCCCACCAGCAGCACAACGCCGAAGACCGGGTCGCGTTTTGCTCCGACAATGAACTCATAACCGTTGGGTGCGGAAACCATGCGTTGGACCGTGACGCCTTCGACGAGCGCGTCCGGGCGATTCGCTTTCGCATCCGTCACGATGCGATCGAAGGCCGCGCGAACTTCCTGTTCGTTGGCGACGTTCAGCGCAACACCTCCGACATCCGTCTTGTGTGTAATCTGCGCCGAGAAGACTTTCATCGCCACTGGGTAGCCAATGCGCTGCGACAATTCGACGGCGTCGTCCGCCGATCGGGCGACGTACGTTTTGGCGACCGGAATCTCGTAGGCTTCGAGCAGCGCTTTGGACGTGCTCTCGGTCAGCACGTCGTGGCCCGCGCTGAGGATCGTGTCGAAGACCGCTCGCAACTTGGCGCGATCCAGCGGAAACTCGACAGGCAATTCGCGAGGGGTTTCGTACAGCAGTTCCCGATTTCGGGCGTAGGAAACCAGATACATGAACGCTCGGACTGCTTGCTCCGGCGAGGAGTAAGTTGGAACGCCCGCCTTGTTGAAGCGTTCTATGCCTTCTCGCATCTTGCGGCCACCCATCCACGCCGTGACAACCGGCTTCGGCGAATGCTTCGCAACCTTGATGACGGCGTCGGCCGCTCCGGTCGGATCGGTCATCGCTTGCGGTGAAAGAATCACGAGTACGCCATCGACTTCGTCGTCCGCCAGGACGATCTCAACTGCCTTGCCGATCCGCTCCGGTGGTGCGTCGCCTAGCACGTCGATCGGGTTGCCATGCGACCAGGCCGTCGGCAGTTCCTTGTCGAGCTTGGCGATTGAATCTTCGGACAGCGTTGCAGGAACTCCCAAGCGTTCCAGGAGAGCGTCCGTCGCGATCACTCCAGGTCCGCCGGCGTTGGTGACGATTGCCAGTCGAGCGCCCTGCGGTGTCTTCTGACGGGCGAGCAGTTCGGCACAGTCGAACAGGTCGTCGATTTCAAATACGCGCACGATGCCGGCTCGTGCAAAGGCAGCCTCGTACACGGCATCCACTCCAGCCATCGCGCCGGTGTGCGATGCGGCCGCGTGTGCCGATTCGGCAAATCGTCCGGCCTTGAATGCGATGATCGGTTTGTTCTTGGTGAATGCGCGGGCTGCTGACATGAACTGTCGCGCTTCTGTAATGGATTCGACATACAGAATGATCGAATCGGTCCACCGATCGATGGCGAAGTAATCGATCAAGTCAGCAACGCCCACATCGAGCATGTTGCCTACCGAGACGAACTGTGAAAATCCAATGTGCTCTTGCAGTGACCAGTCAAGCACCGATGTGCAGAGCGCGCCGGACTGAGAGATAAAAGCGACGTTTCCTTTCGGCGGCATGTCCGTGGCGAAGCTCGCGTTCAATGCGATGTGTGGAGCGATCACACCTAGGCAATTCGGCCCGACGATCCGCATGCCCGGAAATCCTTTGGCCTCACGCCGAATCGCCTGCTCCAGTTCGGCACCCTCTTGGCCCGTTTCGCGAAAACCGGCGGACAGGATCACAAGCCCCATAATGCCGGCCTCGCCACATCGGCGGACGATTTCCGGGACGGTGCGCGCTGGTGTGCAAATCACGGCGAGATCTGCCGGTGCCGGTAGTTCGGCGACACAGGTGAAGCAGGGAGCGGCGCCGATGGCTTTGTATTTCGGATTGATCGGATAGATGTCGCCCTTAAATCCACCGTCGATCAAGTTGCGTAAGACGAAGTGTCCCACACTTGTCGGCTCTTGGCTGGCACCCACGACCGCCACGCTCTTCGGATGGAAGAGCTTGTCAAGGTTTTTAATTGGCATGACTGCGTTACCCTTGTTCCGGCCTACGGGCTAAACTGTTTCAACTCGAAAGCATTTCATGCAAGTGATATTCAACGCTTTCGGCGAGTGCTGCTGGACTGTAGCCGCCTTCGAGCACACTGACCACCCGGCCATTGGCGTACTTCGCGGCAACGCCCAAAACGATGCGAGTGAGCGTCCCGAAGTCTTCGCTTTCCAACCCCAACGAGCCCAATGGATCGTTGTGATGGCTGTCGAAGCCGGCACTGATGAAAACGAGCTGCGGTTGGAGCAGATCCGCAAATCGTTCCAGGGCAGAAGCAAACATCGCCAGATACTGGTCTCGTGGCGTCCCAAACTTGACCGGAACATTGAGAGTCGTTCCATACCCCGCGCCCGCCCCAACTTCATCGGCGGCTCCTGTACCGGGATAGAACGGAAAGCGATGAATCGAGAAGTAGCCGACTTGGGCGTCTTCCCAAAAGATGGCTTGAGTTCCATTGCCGTGATGAACGTCCCAGTCCACGATCAAAACGCGATCGAGTCCGAGTTCTTCAATTCCCTGACGCGCGCCGACAGCCACGTTATTGAAGAGACAGAAGCCCATCGCGGAACTGGTCAATGCGTGATGCCCAGGCGGTCGAACCAGGCAGAACGCTTGCTCCTCGTCACCGCGCACTACGCGCTGCACCGCATCACACACTGCACCAGTCGCCATGCGGGCCACACGATAAGACTGCGGACAAACCACCGTATCCTGCTCGATGAACCCACCGCCCTGTTCCGCGAACGTCTTAACGGACTCAATGTATTCCGCCGCGTGTACACACCGCAGGCGGTCGTCAGTCACTTCGGTCCATGACGGGCGCGTGCATTTCGCGTGCATCGCCACTTGATTCAATTGCCGAATGGTAGGCAGGATCCGCGCGGCGCATTCGGGGTGGTCTCCCGTGTCGTGTTCAAGGAATATTGGCGCGTAGTAGAGAAGCGTCATGTTTTCATCACTCGATCACCGAAGACGAGCCGCCATCATTTCAGTTGCGCAGTAAACGCACGCAGATGTTGCTGCGATCCTTTTAACAGATTCTGGTACACATTGCGGATATCTTGCTGCCTCGCCGTGTTTAAGTCAGCTTGTAAGTCAGCAATGTCGAGCTCCTCGATTTGAATTCCCACGCGAAGCGCATCCGCCAGCGATTGCGCACCGGACGCCACCAAGTCCTCGTACATCTTCGTGAATTTCTGGTCGGTAAACTGGCCGCGAACGTCTATCGCGACTGGATCAGCAAGATTGTAGCGAGCCAGGAGCCCACCGATGGCCGCCATGTGCCGTGATTCCGCTTTGGCGATGTTCGCAAATATCGGCAAGTTCCATTGTTCGCCAAGCGTCAGATAGACGTCTCGCGCAAGTTTCTCTTCTTGCCGCATATACGTCAGGCCCTGCGATTCGACCGAACTGAGTGTCCCCGTCGTGAAACCTCCGATCCCTTGTCCCTGACGCCCACAGCAGCCTGGTCCTCGTTGCAGATTAGCGATTCCCTGACTCTGAAATTGCTGGTTCCCGCTTCGGCCTTGAATCCCGCGAGATTGCTGGTTGCTTTGTCCCCTACCACCCCTGAGTTGCTGCGCCCAGCCGACGCTTGTCGAGACAACGATCAATAGGACGAGAGCGACCGTGATGACTTTTCGCATTGCTCTATCTCCTTCATTTAGGTTTTGCGCTGAACGAATGGGTTGCAATCGGGATGCCGAAGAGCACGCAATTGAAGGCGGTCGATGAAAATGACCAAAAAACAGCGAGACGAGAGGCGTTTTTTAATTGGAAACAACTTTGGCCCCGCGTTCGGGAAGTGCGATGTAAAGCAAAACTGTTAACGTGTTAGGTTAACGCTTAACGCGAACCGCTTAACGCTTCTGGGCGACACGGGGAGTTGGCCGCCAGAAACCGCAGCTACACCTGAGTTAGCTGCGTCCGACCAGCATCTCCGGCGACGGCACGGCAGTTGCCTAGTGTCGTGTTATTTGGACCGATCAAGGGACATGTTTGAATAGCGAGCCAACAATTTGAATCGAACCGTTGCCAACGTGATCATTGACTTGGCGGCCACCTTGCTGTTTGCCGCTATGATTGCCACCGGTTACATTCTCCGATTCCCTTTGCCGCCGGGTACGAACCGCGTTTTGGAATTATAGGGACTGACTCGCCATCAATGGGGAAGCATCCACTACGGAACAAGTCTGACCCTGCTGGCGGTCATCGCGGTTCATCTCGTATTGCACTGGAAGTGGATTGTCACCGTGATCGAAAAGCGGCTCCATTTGGTGACGACGCCAAAGCCGTCGATGGTCCGCAGTGGGGTGATCGTTGGCGGAGTGTTCGCCGCCGCTTCCGGCCTATTTGCCTTTTCGGTCCACTGGGGCGTCAGGGAAATGGCGGAGCCGCTCCATGACCTGAACATTTCCGACGCGAATGCTCCCGGCGAACTCAGCCGTCCGGCACTTCGCTCCACGGAAACGCAATCACAGCCTGCCCACTGGGAAAATGCGTATACCTCCCCGTGCACAACCCTCTTCATAACCTTTCTGTTTTTCGAATCGCGGAAGTCGAATCAGCCGTTCTCTTGCAAATGAAAAGTAAACAGGGTGCGATTTTTCGGATAACGCTCCTCTGGATACTTCGTCAGAGTGATTGTACGGCCGCACTTCCCAGACGTTCGACCTGACGTCCGCCCGCCGTCGTTGCCAGGCGACAGGCTTGGTGGAAGCAATTCCCAGCAAGCATCGAAGTGCTCAATGCCGCCATCACCGTGTCCCCCGCCCCGCACACGTCTCGCACCGTTGTCGGCTCGGCGGGCATGTACCATGTCCCCCCTTCTCGCTCGGCGGCCACCATCCCATACGCACCGTACGTCACAACCACATTGCACCCGTGTTTGTCGGCCAGTCGCCTTGCCATCGCAAGCGGCTGCATTCCCTCGACGGCCACACCGCATGCCTCGATCTGATTTGCCTTGATCAGCGTGACCTGGCCGTATTCGGACCAACGGCCTCGCGCGGGATCGACAAGGATTGGAACGCCAGCGGCGCGTGCCCGATTTGGGTTGGTGCGAGGTGTAGACGACGTGCATCACCGGTAGAGGCGCGAAAGCCAGACTCGCTTGATCGCTCAGGACTCGCAGTCCTGCGTCATTTGCGCCTTTGGTGTTGCGCGCACAGGTCAATTCGACCGATGTCGCGAAGAAGAACGCCTGAACGGCGTCGGTTGCGCCCACCGACGCTTCGAATACAATCTTGCTAATGCGCGTCGCTCGCGAGCACGTCGCGATGACCGAATGCACGAAGCAAGAAAGCTGAAGTGTAGATTTGGCTGCGCCTCCCGAAATGGTCTTGATCTTTATCGGCAGACGACCAAAACCGGGATGAATACAGGCCTTTCTGCTCTCGGTGTTTCATCTTTCTGCGTCAGGGCGGATGCCAGGATCTGCCCTGGCTCCCAGTCAGGACTAAGCGCGGTTGCTTCTCATCTGAAAGAAAAATGCCCGATAGCGGACTGCTCCCATTGTTGGCGACGGTCCATTCCCAGAACCGTTGGTATTAGTGCCAGCGTTGGCGCCAAAGCACGTTTATGGGTAATATCCGGAAGCACTCGGCGTTCGTGACTGAGCCAACCACCGTCCGATTGTAGACTCTTCGATGCTAAACGAAACCAACTCGATTTCCGTATGGGTTTCCAACCTTAAAGAAGGCGATCGGGAAGCAGCGGAGCAGTTGTGGGCGCGCTACTTCGACAAGCTCGTGGTCGCGGCTCGCAGGAAGCTGACTTCCGTGCCGAAACGCAGCTACGACGAAGAGGACGTGGCGATTAGCGTTTTCAAGAGCCTTTGCCGGGGCGCCAAACGCGGCAACTTTGAGAAGCTCAGCGACCGCGACGACCTATGGGCGTTGCTGCTGGCCCTGACGCGTCAGAAGTCCGTCGACCACATCCGCGCCGCGACACGCCAGAAACGGGGCGGTGGCCAAGTGCGAGGGGAATCGGTGTTCGGCCGCGCTGATGACGACGCCGCATTGGGTTTCGAGCAACTGGTTGCCAAGGAACCCACGCCCGACCTGCTGGTCGAACTCGCAGAGCAACACAAGCGTCTGCTGGACCTGCTCGGGGACGACATGATGCGGCAAGTGGCACTGATGCGAATGGAAGGCCATTCCGTCAAGGAAATCGCCACGCACTTTGGCTACACCACCCGCTGGGCCGAGCGGAAACTGGACTTGATTCGCAAGAAGTGGGGGCGGGCCTTAGATAGTACTTGAGGACAGCTTCTTGCAAATTTAGGGCATCTCCTGCTGTCACTCTCTCTCCGTACTCGCTAGCACAGTCGGCCCCGAAGATCGGGGGAGGGTACGACTTCGGATTACTCATCAACCGCGGTCGCAACCGCTAATCCTGCGAATGGGAGCAAGATGCGGTCGAAGTCTGGCGGAGTTCAAGAAGGGCAAACAGCCGGACTTCCACCCGGCTGTTCTTTTCATAGCCAACCGCTTTCCGAATACCGGCTTACCAGCCGAACCAATCATCCAAAGTCTTCTTCACTGACGACTCTTTCCACGCCTCGCACGTTTCGCTTCCGAGACGCTTCCAAGCGTCCGAGCCTTGGGCTCCGACCGACTTGACAAAGTCAACGCTAACGTCGACCCCCAACTTAAGTGTCGTCCCCGCAAAGTAGAGCAAACCTGCGCCGACGGACGTCGGAGTAAAGTGATTGTGTCGCATAATGTCCCAGCCCAAGACGAAATTAGCGCCTAACTTGTCAAGATAGCTAGTGTCTGTCGGAAAAGGCGGCGTTTCGTTTTTCGGGGGTGATGGGTATGGGAGGACGCGTCGGTTAGGATCTGTTTTTGGGACGTGTTAGGTGCGCATGCGCGGTGACGGAGTTTGGTGGGACGAAGGGGTTGCAGACGTTCTTCCTACCAGTGCGATGCACGGTGATGGAAGCGACGGTAACGCGACTGACTTAAGCCGCGTCGCGTAAGCTCGCGGCTGCGAGACAGTCCGGATGCTCACGCGAGAGCAGCAGCTTTCCCAAGGTCAGAAGGTTGCGGCCCAACACTCCCAAGCCAATGTAACGGGCATAACCGATCTGGCTGTGGTCGCGGCAACGAGCCATGCCGTTACCCGACTGCAAGGCTCCGATCGCCGACTCGATGCCGGGATGTTTCTGCCGTGCTTGACGGAACTCAACCGAGGCTTGGCTCGTTTGCGCTGCCGCTTGCTTCACACCCGGTTTCGGCAAGCAAGGATGCGTGATCAACTCGGCGACCCGCGTTTGATTCTCGGGCGAATGAAAGCCGCGATCGAACGACGCGCGTTGGATCTTGCCTTGCAAGCGTTGCTGCAACGACTCGACTTCCGGGATCAGAACGTCGCGGTCATCTGTCGCCAGCGGCACGATTTTGTAATGGCACAGAAACCCAAGGCATCTTCGATCACCAACACCTTGTGCCCGTATTGAATCGGCTGGCCCGCTTTGCCACGCTTGAGCAACTCGGTGTCGGGTTCGAACAGGCTGAGCAGCTTGTGCATGTTGGGAACCGACTCACCTTCCATCACACGGCGACGAGCTGTGCCGCTCACGTGCGTGGTTGCCGCGTGCCAATAAATCAAGGAATTCAGCAGTTCCGCCGCTTCCGCCGTGGCGAATGCGTCAGCATTGGTCGGTTGGTTCTGTATCGCTTGGTCCAGCAAATCTTGTGTCCGTGACAACACCATCTCCGTGATTCGCAACAGCTTGCCGTAACCAGCTTGCAAGCGAGCTTCATAATTGCGGCCCTTCTTCACGCGTCCGATCTCGCGGGCTGCCCGCTTGGCCTTCTTGCACAGCGACTTGGCTTGCCGCCAGCCGAGCCGACTGTGCAGGCTCGCCAACTCCGGTGCCAACGTGAGAATCTTCTGCAAACCGTCAAGGATCAAGCTCGACTCGGTGGGATAGTGAATGTTGGTCTCGGTGACGAACGAATCGCCTCGGATGGTTTCGACGGCATTGGGTGCCAAGCGATGCCCCTCGGCGACAATCAAGTGATTGATCTTCTCAATCGTCTCAGGTTGGACCAGACACACGTTGTCGCGGATGCATCGCCAGTCAAAAGGCTCGTCTGTCCAGCCTTGGAAGACTTGCATCATGTGCCGCAAGTTGTTGTGGTTCTCAGCCAGATCCTGTAAGCGATCGTAAGTACAATCGCATCCCAGGCGTACTGACGCGAGGACGAGAATCTGCCACAATGTCATCCCTGGTCGCCCTCGGTTGGGGTTGGCATCGCCGACGACATCTTGCTCGATCAAGTCGAGTGCTTGCTGACGGAGCTTGGGCTGCGAGTAAAGATGCTGTAGGCCGCGAAGAATCGGAATCATGCGGTCTCGGCAGTTCGCATTGAGCATGACTTGTGAGATCGCCGGACAACCCAAGTACCCTTGTTTCTGATGGGGAATTCGCACTGAAGTCAAGCCTCCTTGCTTCGAAGATTTGGATCGAAACCATGCCGAAGTGTGGTAACTCCGACATGTTTATTCGAATCGCTGAAAATCTTCAAACGGGCTTGGCCGCGAATTCCCCACTCTTTACCTTGCAAAAGCGTTTACCGACAGACACTAGTTAATTGCGCGACGATACGAATCGGTGTCGTAGCGATCCCGCTTGGTTCGTTGTGTCGTCCGCCTCCGTCGCTCCTGCTTGATCTTCTCTCGCTGTTTAAGTTCCGAAGGATAGATCGGAGTCTTTCGGCTTGGCTTGGAGTGCTCCGGTCGATTCTGCCGTCGCCATTCCATGGCCTCTTGCGGCGAGAAGCAGTACAACTCGGGGGACCGGTTCAGGAATGGCAATAGTATCACTTGAGCTTTGGGGCCCAACGGGATTTCTTTGTTATGCCCACGCCAGCGGTTTTTGTGGTCGGCTGGGGTATAGATCCATACCTCGTCGCTGTGGTCAATGTCGCAGGGACGCATGATGACAACTTCGCAGGGACGCATCCCCGTCAGTCGCTGGAGTTGGATCATGGCAGCGATTTGCGGCGGCACAAAAGGTAACGTCGCCTCGACAACTGCATCGTCAACGGGCTTTACTCGTTCGGTCTCCCGAGCGTCCGAGCGACCGTACCGAAGTCCTGCCACGGTCCGCAGTCCCTCGTGGACGCTGGCTGGAATCAGTTCTTCGCTGGCGGCCCACTTAAAGACTCGCTTGATACGATTGACTCGATGGTTGACAACACCTCGCGATAGCGATTCCATGGCGATCATGTGCTCGCGGACCGCTTTGAGCGCGAGTGGCCCGAAGTTTCGTGCTGGGGTCGTGCCGTACAGTTTGCGAACCGTCCGCAACGAGTGTTTCATGCAGACGAATTCCTTGGTTGGCTTCCCATCCTTGACATAGTAACCTTCCGCGAACTTCAGGTAGGCAAGGAGCATCTCGTTAATGGACGGGTCGCATCGAATAGCGGGGCCGGCATCGCCATGGCTAACGTCGGGTTTCGGTTCCTGCTTTGAAATCAGCCATTCTGCAATGATCCGCTGATACTTCTCTTTACTTTCAGGGGAACCGTGTTTGCCGAGGTAGATACGCTCGCCGTCAATCTGAACGAGCGCTTGTCCGCTGCCTTTGTGAAGGCGGTACCTTGGAATGCGTGTCGACATGTGCAGTGAGCCTTTCGGTCTGAAAGGGGTAGAACTACCCTTTTTCATTTGACCTTCAGGCCGCACTGCCCGACGCAGGCAGGGCCGCTAAATCAAGCGGTCGGCAAGTGTTAAGATTAGTACACCCAACTGGGCTCGAACCAGTAACCTCCGGTTTCGTAGGCGGCAAATGATTCAAGCCAGAGCAGTCTTAAAACTCGGGACAGAAGTATCTTACGTCGATGCCCATGTTTTGCAAGACGTTGCGAACACATGCGATTTTTGCAGGTATTAGTCGTATTCTGAATCGTTTCTCCGTATTCTTCCGTAGAGAAACCTTGAGCTGTTGCGGCTTAGGAAGATGACGAAAGTCAGATGCTCACAAGCCAACGATTCTCAACTCCACATGCCAGTTGTTGGTCTGACGTAGGATGGCGTTCGCCAATCAGCCTGCCCCTCAGAACACAGGGCAATCGTTCAAATCAGGCCGATATGGCATCGGCGAGTAGTCCGGCCTGCGCCGCCGCCGCGATGGCCGTCGTGCAGGAGCATCTAAATCGGACTTCATTGCCTCATCATAAATCTCCTTGACCCGATCGCCGTTCAATACGCCGTGTTCCAGCAGTGCGTCGGAAATTTCGCAGACAACTGTGCGAAACTCGGGCATCCGTAGAAACCTGTCCATCCAAACAATGTCTCTCACCAAGTAACTAAGTCGCAGATCCTTATCTGGGATCAATGTCTCGGCGTTGTCCAGGACTAGCTCAAAGTCGGTTACTGCTTCCATCACTAGCTCAATGCTGCATGAGATATCGCGATGGACTAGTTCTGCACACTGGCCCGCCAACGCAATTTGCAATAGCCTTTCTGAAGCCTTGTAGCGGTAGCTCGGGTTCTCGGGTTGGGGCTGTGTGAAATGGAGAATCGTCCCTTCGTCGAGCAAGTAGGCTCCATCCAGATTGACGTCGACCTCGCTCAAAGGCTTCAGGGTAAGTAGCTTGATTTCGACGTCCTGAGCGACAGCGATGGCCGCGTGCCCGGCGTAGTGAATCGCCTTGATGCGCTCCGGCGACGGTGGCGGGTCGGCTGGCTCGCCGTAATCGATCCAGTTTGAATCGTATTCGCTGATCGGTGTCATTGCGTGGGTCCTCCCAGCATGTGCGATGATTGAAGCTGTCGATTGCTGTAGTGACTCGGTCGTTTACTTGAGACATCGTAACGCAGAAATCTCCTCAACAGACAGCCACATTTTCCCACCCCACTTTTTGGATTTTCGGCGCTAGTAAAACTTGTCGACGACTCGTACAATGAAGACAGCTCGGTCAGGTTTCTGCCCCACCTCGCCGAGATAGGCCCTGCCAGGATTCTGCCCCTCCTTGCCGGGCCGATTTTATTTCTTGGCGTTGGTCGCTTCGACAGAATCAGCAGGTGAAGCCCCGATAGGCGGTAGCGCTGATCGTACCCGGTTACGAGGCGAACTTGAGGAAGCCGACGCTATTAGGCGAAACGTTTCAAGTGTCCCGCGAAGCTTCTCCAGGTGACTTTCAGTCACAGACGACTCGTTAATAATCGCCTCCATTCGTTCGTGTTCCTCGTAGCTATCTACTGCTTTCCAGTAGCTGGCTTCCGTCTTCTTGTATAACGCTAACAGCTCTTCGAGATTTGGTTCTTCGGGAACGGGGTGAACTTGCCCAAGTGCAACGGCACAAAAGAGAGCGATCATGCGAACTACCTGCCGATAGAGTCGCGGATTGCGATTGCTGACAGATAGTCTTGCTGATCCAGCTGTGCCAATCCAGTTCGTCCGTTTGAACGCATACTCTCTCCTATATCGGTGTCGTATGCTTCATAGTCTACGGCCCTCGGGTGTCAGGTATCGCAACTCCATGACCATTTCGGCAGCCTCCTCGTTGGTTGGATCAGGTGGCACCCAGACGAAATAAGCATCATCAATGCCCAACTCTTCTTTCAGGCGTTGTCCCGTCTCCGGGGGCACATCGAGATGCTCGATCATCTGCCAGTCGCGGTCCCAGAGTATCAAGTCTCGGAGACAGTCGATCAGAAACTCCCACTCTTCCGCTTCCGAACTCTCGGCAGCGGGCAAGTCGTCGAGCTTAGTCACTTCACGGCAGGCCGCCAGCACGAGTTCACGCCACGAAGGGGCGAGCGATTCCGAGTTGCTACCGGACTCTGCAAACTCAACCATGCCATCATCTGCGTACGTGGTCTCGATCTCCTCGACAATACGGTCGTAGATGTTGCCGTAGACCACTGCCACCGCTGATTCACTGATCGCCGTTAACGTAGGTGGTGTGACGTTCTCTCGCAGCAACGCTCTGGAGATGCCCAAAAGGACCGCGACCTTTTGGTTTCGTTGCAGTTCATCAAAGATCGTAATGTCGGCAGTGTAATCATTGTCATCGGACAAGAAGTCGACGATCATTCCCAATGATTCGAGAAACAATCGACGCTCCGCACCACGCAATGTTCTTTCGCCCTGGGAAGTTCTGTACATCTGATCTGCTCTCGCCTCACCCAATCACAATACGTCTGCGGGACTCTTAACGGCGATCCCAGGCCGATTCATGACATGCGTATAGATCATCGTTGTCGCGACGTCTTTGTGTCCCAATAGCTCTTGCACGGTCCGAATGTCCGCGCCATCTTCGAGTAAGTGCGTCGCGAAGCTGTGGCGCAAAGAATGGGGCACGGCGTTTTTCACAATCCCAACACGATCGATCGCAGCTTTGAAGCTATCGGCGAAGAACTTCTCGCCCACATGGTGTCGCCTTACCGCTGCTGAGCGAGGATCTTTGGACATATTCTGTGCAGAGAACACCCACTGCCACCCGAACTCGCGATTCTCGTTTGGGTATTTGCGTTCCAGCGCATGTGGGAGATACACGGTTCCGAAACCCGCAGCCAAGTCTCGCTGGTGCAGCCGTCGTACGCGTTCAATTTGCTCCCGCAGTCCTTCACTGCATCGCTCAGGTAATACCGTGATCCGATCTTTGTCACCCTTGCCATTGCGAACCACGATGTGCCCTTCGTCAAAGCACAGGTCCTTTATTCGCAAGCGGCGACATTCTCCGTGCCGGAGTCCGGCACCGTACATCGTCAAGAACATCAGTCGTTTCAAATCAACAAACTCGGGCAACAGTATCGCAATCTCAGGCCGACTGAAAACTACTGGCAACCGTTCGGGAGCGTTTGCTCGCGTAACATCCAGAAATGCCAACTCCCTGCCCAAAACTGTTTGATATAGAAACAACAATGCACACTTCGCTTGATCCTGAGTCCCTGAAGTCACTTGTCCTTCCACTGCCAACTCGGTCAGAAATGATTTGATTTGCGCCTCGCCAAACTGTTGCACGTCTTCCGAGCCACAATGCTCGATGAAACGCCGCAGCCAACCGATGTAAGCTTTTTCCGTCCGCAATGCCTTGTGCCGTAGTCGCATCTCGCGGCGCATCTGTTGTACGATCGCAGCTTCATTAGGATCAATGCGGCCTACTGCCTGCCAGTCTTTGAAATGACCAGAGTGTTGAGTTCTCCCCGTCGCACGTTCTTGATCAGCGATCCTCCCCAGCTTGAGACGAATCCGAGTCAATTCAGGCTGATCGGTTCTCAAAACGAGGTTGCGGTACGTTTCAACAGCGCGGACGGCCTGCAATCGTTGCCAGGCGGGTGTGCCACTGTCACGCAGTGATTGCAGGAATTGTATGACTCGTTCCTCAGTCACCGGCAGCCTGCCACGAACGGCCTCAACTGCAGATTCGTACCTCCGAATCCACCGTGGAAACCACTCCCCATCTTTCCGTCCGACGTCGGCCTCCTTTAGCAAGCGACAAAACTTGCTCACACTCATCGGGAGCCCTCCCTTGAGAAAGAGTAGTCAAGCGGGCGGCAACTTCATATCGTTGGCATGTTCGCCGAAGTCATGAGGTTTTGGTCTCGTTTTGTCCCTCGACTTCCGCGATGGAGACAGCTTGGCTGCCACCCAAGGTCAACCCAAAAGATACTGGCTAGTGAACATTTGTCAATGCGTTTTGAATTGCCGTGAAATCGCGAGGACGGTAGAATTCTCACCATCCTCGAATAAAACTGCTGAATAAATTATTCCAGCCTCGAATAAGTCGGGGAGTAAATGGCTTATTCGAGGATTTGGACGGTCAATTAATGAAGTTGAACTGGCCGCTACGCGGAGAGAAGTTGCAAGCTGAAAGTTGAGTGTGGCAGATGCTCACGATTCAACAGCTGTTTCAGGACCACTTCGAGTCGTTCGAGCAGCGTCATGGTCTTTCGCGGGACATGCGGTGGGCGGCGAGTTGCCTGCGGGATTGCCGCACGCCCGCCCTGGGCAGTCATCGTATTTACTGCCCGCACGGACATGAATCTCGGCTCGCTTACAACTCGTGTCGTCATCGGGTTTGTCCGAAATGCTCGACGGTCTCGCGGGAGTTGTGGCTGGACGGCTGGCGAAGTCGTTTGTTGAATTGCCCGCACTTCCACGTGGTGTTCACGACACCTCCTGACTTGTTGCCCTGGTGGCGTTATAACCGCCGCCGATTCGCGGACGCGTTGTTCGCGGCTGCTAGTGGCGCATTGATGAAGTTGTTGGGCGACGAGAAGTATTTGGGGGCTCGCCCCGGCTTGTTAGCGGCGTTGCATACGTGGAGTCAATCGTTGGCGGCGCATGTGCATTTGCATGTGTTGGTGACCGCGGGTGGTTACGCCCCGACCGCTGGCGTCGCCCGTTGGCACCCGGCGAAGAAGGATTGTCTGCTGCCGCGGAAGGTGTTGATGATGGTGTTTCGCGGGCGGTTGCGAGCCGAGTTGCTGGCGGCCCTCCAACGCGGCGAACTGACGGTTCCGCCGGACACCAGCGCGGCGCGGCTGCGTGGTTTGCTGAATCGCTTGGGCCGTTCGATATGGAATGTGAAGATCCTCGAACGTTACGAGCATGGCGTGGGAGTCGCGACGTATCTGGCTCGGTATTTGAAAGGTGGTCCGATCTCGAACCGTCGGCTACTGAAGTTCCAGCGTGACGGTGTCCGTTTCCGTTGCCGTGCGCGAAGTGACGACACTCGCGACGGTCCTCGTGGAAACGCTCGGACGACCCGCACGACGCATTTAGCGACCGATGAGTTCTTGTTGCGTCTACTGCAACACGTACCGCCGCGTGGTATGCGGGTGGTGCGAGGCTATGGGCTGTATGCGGGTGGCCAACGGGCGTTGTTGAACGAGGCTCGGCAATTGCTGGGTCAAGTCGCGTTGCCCGCCGCCCCGCCCAAGTCCCCGTCCTGGCAATCGCTCTGCGAACGCGCAGGCGGGAGCGGTTGGGGTCGCTGTCAGACGTGTGGTACGACGCTGCTGGTGGACTACCAGGACGCGAGCAGTCGCGCCCCTCCCGGTTGTTCGCGTGGGAAGACGGACAGGCTGCTTTCATGTTGAACCGACAAGCTGAAAAGACGCGCGCCCCTTTTGGCGTTCGCGGTCCGCGCGTTGCTGGTCCCGGTGGCAGACGCACTGCTTCGCAAGCCTGTCCGGTTCGGCTCTGGGCAACGCTATCCCCTTACGTGCCAACTCCCCGCTGATGGTCCGCGGCCCGTTCAACAAATCGTTGGAGCGGATTTGCCGACCACGTCAAAACCATGTAACATCAAACGCGGCAAACCGCTCAACTAAATCGTTCGTCCTCCAGATCATTGACACGTATGCAATGACCACCCTGCAGTTCCGATACTCCCAGACCGTTTGCCCAACTGCGATGATACCTTCATTGCGTGCTCTGACCGGACTTTCGATATCGGAAATACGTAACCGCGTCGCAACGTCTCAACCACTTTTTGAAATCGTTGCGTTTTGCAATGACTGGCAAGACAACAGACATAAGCTCGTCCAGATTGCTCACATGATCGAAGACGGTTCATTGCCGCTCACTGTCACTGAAGGAACAAATGGGGCCGATTCTCCCGTGCCGCTTCCCATGCTCCTCAACCTGATTCAACACTTCCGCCAAATTGAATTGGAAACGCAAACGGATGTTGCTCTTGAAACCGGCGATATCGATGATCCGCGTGATTTTGTCCCGCACGATGCAGACTGGACACGGTAATAACCACTACAATGAGGACGAACAAAACGATGCACGGGAGCGGCCGGCGTCGTCGGTTTTCCGATCAACATCGATCGCGGCCGCCCCGTGATCTTGGTCGTTACATGGCTTCAATACACGTTCGCGAACACCCATTCACGCAAAGGACAAAAGTGATGAACAGCTCCAGCGGCGACGAGAAAACTGTTGCTGAAAACGACGCCGTCGAGGTGGTCGTGACGCCACATCCGAGCGGTGTAGGTTACCGAACAAGAATCCGAGACAAGTCTACCGACACCGAAAAAGTCGGCACTGCGTGTCCCGGCGATCCGGATGACTACGATTACGATATCACGACCGATACTTGGTCCACCAAATCAACCTAACGCAACAGGATTGCAATGCAATACATCAACTCGCAAATGGTGGCTGACGCGATTAACCAACTTGATGATCGATTCGATGCACACGGCGTCGAGAAACGAACGCTTCGGCTCCACACAAATGCCTTTGCACAAGAACTAACGCGTTATGCCACTTCTCCAGATCCTCTCCGGCAATTCAGCGCCGCGTTCGCAAAATTCGTCGATGCTTTGTTTCGCGGAGAGATTCGCCAAACACAAAAAGTAACGTCCGAAAATCTTGGCGGTGAACAATCTCCGAATCAGCAATGGGAGAAAGTTATGAATCCCGTCACGGGTGTTGGTCAGCCAATTGGTGCGGTGACCCAAGACGCCATGTAACAAATCGGTGAACGTGAGTCCTCGGCGCTGGTTGGTTTGCAGATCATAATCTTCTCCTCGGACCACGTTACCTTTACCGTTCGTCCGCAAGACAGAGCCTCGCCGCACTGCTTGAGAATACGATGAGTCGATTTGCAAAATTCGTTTTCTCTCTTGTCGCGTTGATCGCCGTCGCACTCGCATTCGACTACTGGAATGTCACGCGGAAAGAACAGCTGCTCTCAAACGCGGTTTCACGAATTGGCGGGCGCAATGGATCAATTCCATTTTTTCCGTTCGGTACTGAATATCGAATAACTTTGACTGCTGTTCCGGATGAGGAGCAATTAGACGAACTAAAGATCGCCAACCAGATGCGAGGCTGGGTGGGAATCGCTATTGAAGACTGCGAATTAAACGACGAAGCCGTCGATCGGATGCTGGAAAGTTTGCCCGACTGCCATCTATTCGTTGTGCGAGATGGTAAAATGACGCGGATGCTAAATGCCAACCGAAAAGCGGACGAACATCTATATGGCCCTTGAAGTCAAGTAGTACGTACGCTCTTCGCGGTAAAAACCTGGGCAAGTTTTTGAGGGGTGGTTTCGAGTAGTCCCTTCCGCCTTCACCATCGTTTCGGCCTCGCCCTGTCGTTGGGCTGGAACGATGGCGAAGGCGGAAGGGACGGACCATGCGCGAGGACGATCACTCGCGCAATCGCTCGCCATCGAAAACGACTCCCCCCCGTCCCTTCTGTCGAGCCGGAGTGGAAGGTCTTGGTCCTCGATCACCGCTCTATGTGACTGCTTGGCTTTCCCTTAAGGTGGGCTCGCACGACGCTCCAACTCCGAACTGTGGTTGCCGGTGAGGTTCTTCTCTCGGAAGTCAATCTCGTCGACGGCTGAGGCCGCCCAGACAAGCTGCTTCAAACATCTATTAAACGCTCGCTCTTCGTGCTCGTTTCCAAACACGCCGAGGTCTCGCCGGATGCAATCGCATCGTCACTTGGCAAGACGGCTGTAGAAACTCATCCTGACTCGCGTCCGTCCACTCAAAAGCTTGGCTCACTCTCCTTGTGCCGATCCGATATTCCTGAATCGGCGGAGGCGTCCAGTTCACACTTGGCTCGTGACGCAAGGCAACTCGTCGTCGTCGGCGCGTGGCGATTCCACGTGCTGATCACTGGTTCTAAAACCACCGCGGACGCTGCGTCCAATCAATGGGTGCAAGCCCGAGCAGGTGGTGCAAGGATCTCGCATCGGGCTGGTTCGCGAAGGAACTTCCCAGACCCTGCTGGGGTCGTCGAGATCCTGACGAGCACTCGCTCGATCAGCGGCTCAGTTCGCGGTACGGCTCACCGCGCCGCAGTGGTGGCTATTTCTTAAAGATGCTGGGGTCGAACACCTCCTGTCGTTTCATCATGTAGTACACGGCGCGGCCCAGCTTCACGCTGAGCATCGTTAAGGCACGCATCTTGTTCTGTCGCTTCTCGATGCGTTCGGCCAAGGCGGCGGCCGCCGGAAGCTCTCGCTTCAGCAGCACCGCCGCTTCGCCGAAAGCCCACTTCAAATGCGGATTGCCGATCTTGCTGCCGGTGGCCGCGTAGCGTTTGCCGTTGGACGTGTGGCTGCCGCGTACGAGCCGCGCGTACGACAGGAAGTCACCCACGCTCGGAAAGCGATCGATGCTGCCGATCTCGTAGAGTATCGTCAATGCCAGCACCAGACCGACACCGGGAATTGTCTGCAAGCGGAAATATTGATTGGCATCGTCGACCTTGGCGGTCTGCTCCAAGTGCAGTTCCATCTGATGAATCTGCTCGTCGTAGCTGCGTAGCAACGCCAGATCGATATTGACGTTGAGCTTCGCGCTGGGGTCGGCGAAGTTGTCACCGACTCCGGCTCGGTTGCTCTTGTACTTGACTCGCGTGCCGGGCTTGGGCAAGTTCTGTTGCAGGTGGAGCATCTGGATATGGGCGAGCGTTTCGGCTCGGCGGCGGACGAGGTAAGTTCGTCTGCGCATCAGATCGCGGGTAGCTCGCCTGGCTTGCGGATAGACGTGAGCGACGGGGAAGTTCCCGCCTCGTACAAGCCGGGCGATCTTTTCGGAGTCGATGGCATCGTTCTTGGTCTTGCCGCCGTGGATGGCTTTCATGTACAGCGCGTGTCCGAGCAGAAACGGAAGGTCGTTGTCGGCACACCAATCGGCCAGCCAATACCAATTGAACGTCGACTCGCAAGCCAGCACGAAGTCGGCTTGGAGATAGGGTTGTAGTTTGGCGAGCAGGAGGTCGAGTCGATTGTTTTTGAAGTTGCGGTGCAGGAGTTTGTTGCCCGCCGCATCGACGACACAGACGTACAAGCAGTTGCTATGCAAGTCGACTCCACAGTAGAATTCGTGCTGTTGTTGATAGAAACGCATCATGGTCTCCTTGGGTTGAAGATTCTTGAGCCAATACCAATGAGGCTACGACCTCGTCAAAGGCATCGACCTTTCTGGACAGGACTCCTCACTCAAGTGAGGCCATGATGAGTATCAATCGGATGCACGGGAGACCTCGGCGCAGCCGGTTCTGAACTCAACAATTACTCCTCGGTCCCCGTGATCCTGGACGTTCGCCCGCGTAGTTGCTCCTGGCGATTGGTGCGCTGACGAAGAAGAACGATCTTGATTGGTACATCGTTCGTGCGACGAGATCGTTCACTTCGATTGCGGCTTGTCGTCGATGATGGTTGCTCGGACGAAATGTTGGTGTTGGCAACATCGTTCTTTCGATGAGATCAATGTCTTCGGTAACGGTTGCTGGTCGAGATGGGTGCGCGGACGAAAGTGTTGTCAAAACGTGGTTGCTTCGGTCGCGTCTTGCGTCGGAAATGTTGCTCGGACGATTTGGTGCGCGGTCTCGAATGCTGTATGATCGTGGTGCTAACTGTGTTGGTTGGCGAACCGCTCGCAAAACCCCGGGCGAACAATTACGTGAACCGAAGCCGACGGCCGAATCCAACTGAATGGTAAATCCATCGCGTCGGCTCGGTTACGTTGGACGTTCGTCGGCTCAACTCATTCGGACTTCTAACGAGATGGGAAATGCAATCAAAGTCGTCGCCAAAGCTGCATCGGTGGTCTTAGACTTCACGGATGATTGCCTGACGTTTCCATACCGCAATTCCGCTGGAGACGAATGGGAGGGCTGCCTCGATGAGTGGATCGGAAACGGCAATCCGCCAAATGACTACGAGCAATTCGCAGTGGAACTTGAGGGCTCTCGTTATTATCAAATTGGCGCCGCTGGTGGCGGCGCGGATGTTGTGCTTGTTCGGGATGATGCGAAAGGAACGATCTGCTACTTAAATGACATGGATCAAAGCGTCTCTGAAGTTTCACCGAACCTCGATGCGTTTATCGCGTCATTGAGACCGCCTGCGTGAACCCTTACGCCGTTTGCAGTTGTTGGTGCTGCACGGTTGGCGAGGTTACAATGTCGTGAACATTGTCGGTGACGGAGAATCACGTCGCCGGTCGAATACGCCGACGAACAAAACGATGCACGGGAGACCTCGGCGCAGTCCGGCTTCAACGCAACGTCTTCTTCTCGGTCCCCGTGATCTTTAATGTTATTGGGCTTGGGAATCACGGATGATCAATTTCCGCATTTGCGTTTTGTCGTTGCCGCTTATTACGTACACAATTGGCTGTATCTCATCACCGATCAACAAAGTTGATTCGTCTGGAAAACCCATCGAGTCGATCACGTTGACCGGCGCGCGGAATCTCGGCGATAGTCAGGTTCGCGTTACCGATTCCGACGAGATCCAAGAGATTCTAAAGTTGGTCCGCCAAATCCGCGGCATAGAGTTCGCACGTGTGAATGTTGATATCGAAAGAATCAAAGTCGTGACAATCCGGATCGAGCAAAAGGATGGACCGACCGAACTAACAATGGTCAGTGGAATGATGGCAGTACCAGGGGATGACCTTGGGCTCTTTTACGATTCTCAGAAAGTTGCTCAGTCTGAACTATGGAGCCTCGTGTTGACGCACCTTGGATACAATGACGCCCAATAATCGGGTAGCCGGGCGGGTTTCCCCGCCCAGCCCCCACACCACCGTACATGCGGCTCCGCATACGGCGGTTCGACGAAGGACTTAAGTCCGAATTCTGAGGAGCGTCGGGAGGGCAGCTTCGATGTTGGGCGCATCGACGGCTGGTTCCGTCAGAAACTCTCGATTCAGACTCAAGGCTGGCTTCTCGATCCGCGCCAGTACGGTACGTCCCGGTCGGGACAACGAACCAGGGCTCTTCATATTAGAGCGGTTCCCTCGCACTGAGTTGATCGATGGCTCCTCCTTCTTCATCGTTTGGTCCTTCCCGTCTTCGTTGGTCTCGAAGGTGCGGTACTATGACCTCTGCTGACTCCTGCTTCGCCCGCCGAGAATTGCTTCACGACGTTCCAACCTTTCAGGCAAGCCTTACTCGCTGGAGCAATGCAGGTCTCCCCGGATAAGAGCGTGATGCTTCGCTGCGCAAGCTCGTCATTTACCTGAACGGGCGTTTGAGAACGGCTTCGTGATGTTGTGCACACTCGCCTACCCGAACCGGCCTTATATGACGTTTCTGTTCGTAACCTCGCAGCTTTGACGAGAAGGTGACCGACGGCGATTACAGGCCGGTACTTACGCACACCTTCGCAGGCTTCCTCCCCACGGTCGGTCGCCCTTCCGCAGTTGCCTTCGTCTAGTACTTTGCCAATCGGAGTAGTCATTTGGTATGCTGAGCTCCTTGAGACTCTCAAACTCGTACAGGGGACTTACACCCCACAACAATCACGCCCATGCCGGGCGTACACAAATCGGTGAACGGGAGGGCTCGGCGCAGTCGGTCCTGAAGTCAGGCTCCTCTCCTCGCCCCCCGTTACCTCAATCGTTATTTGGCTGCCTTCGCCGCCAACATCCGAAAGACTCCCTGTGTGCCACAGCGACTCGAACAATTCCTGATCGCGAACTTCGCATTCCTCTTCATTGCGGCTTTCCTGTGGACATTCGGTTGTATGGGGTACATGCTTTGGCGCCGCAAGATTCGCGGGCCGCACTTTCCCTACCGAAACGAAGTCAATATCCTGTTTGAGGAACGCTGGACATCTGGGCGTTCGCATAAATCACTATTCACGCGATTGGGTGGTGCCAATAATTGCCTTCGCGTCACCGTCACCGAGGACGAATTATGGGTCGCGCCGCACTTTCCGTTCAGCGCATTTGCCGCCCAATTCGATTTGGACCACCGCGTCCGTCGAGAATCGATTACCAACATCGAACAAAAGCGTAAAATGACCTGTGTTACATTCTCCATAGATGACGGTAACGAACGAACGATCGATTTGCGTTTGCGGAATGCCGATCGGTTCCGCACCATTCTGAAATCTGAACTTGCCAACGGTGACAAAAACGCCAAATAATCGGGTAAGGGCTAGGTTTGCCTAGCCCTCCCCACACCACGCCGGCGTGCGGGTCCGCACCGGGCGGTTCAGGCGGTGACTAACGCGGAAGACGGTGCTCCGATGCTTTGCCTTCCGGGTAGTGAATGTTGACCCAAAGTTCCTTCAGCGAAATGACGCCTTGCTCGGCGAGCCAAGCGTTGGTCATCCCCGTGTGAGTGCTGAGCGTGCGGGAGAGTCGCCAGTAACCTTTGCGGCTGAGTCCCGCAAGAATGGCCGACCGCTTCCCCGTCCCCAACTTCAGCAGTTGGCGAATTCGGTTTCGCGGACGACGCCACATCTTCCAGTAACACGACCGCACACGGCGGCGAAGCCATTCGTCCAGCGTCGGCAAGATGGTGTAATACTCGGACAAGCCGAAGTATCCCATCCAACCTCGGATGTACTGCGACAGCTTCGCCAGGCGAACCTCCATCGACACGCCCCAACGGCGAGCCGTCAAACGACGCACGCGCCGCTTGAATTCTCGCTCGGCTCCGTGGCTCCAACGAATCTGCTGGCCTCGGAATGTAAAGCCGAGAAACTCGCAGCCTTCGGCCGGAACCACACCGCTCTTCGCTTCATTCAGCTCCAAGCGTAAATGCTTCGCGAGAAATCGTTGAATACTTCGCAACACACGTTCACCCGCACGACGCGACTTCACCAAGATGACGAGTCGAGTAGCCCGGGGGAATCGCACCCCCAGGCCCTCACGGAACCGGACGTGAACCTCTCGGCTCATCCGGCTCTTATTGTCCAGCCGCGGGTCGGACTCCGTGAGACCACAACGCAAACAGCTGAGGCTCTCGCTGAGCCACACGGCCCAGCCAGTGAACAGCCTGACGCTGATGGTAACTAAATCGTTTGAACTTGCGTCGCACCCAGTACACAAGACTGCGTTCCAGGCTCCGCAAGACGGGTGTCAGGGCCGATGGATAATATCGACCATAATAATTCACCCAACCACGTACGAAAGGATTGACGAACTTCGCGATCTCCTCCAGGCTCTGGTTGTTACGGGTTCCCCCAATCCTCCACGACCGAATCGTGGCACGGATCGAGTTCGCCGCCTTGTTGCTCACACCAGGGAGAAAGCTGATGAACAGCTTACCCCACCGGTTCTTGGCTCGACGTGGACGAAACGTGTAGCCCAGGAAGTCGAACGAGGTATGTTCATGCGTGCCGCGTCGGTCATCGTCTTGGCAGTACACGATCTTGGTCTTCTCAGGATGAAGCTCCAAGTGGCATTCTGCTAGACGTTGTCGAATCGCCGCCAGCAGTGCCTCAGCCTCTTTCCGGCTGCGGGCATGCACGACAGCATCGTCGGCGTAGCGCGCGAATTGAACGTCCGGGTAGTTACGCCGCAGCCATTCATCGAACGCATAATGCATGAACAAGTTGCTCAACAAGGGACTGATTACAGACCCTTGCGGCGAGCCCTTCGTTCGTTCTTCGAGGCGTCCGTCTGCGTGTTGCACCGGAGCTCTCAACCAGCGTTCTACGTAAAGTAGAATCCACGGAACATCCGTATGATGCCGTACCGCTCGCATCATTAAGTCCCAATCGAGATTATCAAAGAAGCCTTTGATATCAAGATCGATCACCCAGTCGCGACGCCAACAACGACGACGCGTTACCCCCACCGCATCCAACGCCGACTTGCCGGGACGATACCCGTACGAGTCTTCGTGGAAGTGTGGTTCGACTTGCGGTTCAAGCATCAACTTCACGACCATCTGAGCGATCCGATCCGAAACGGTCGGAATACCTAGAGGTCGAGTCTGACCCGTGTTGCCTTTCGGAATCTCGACGAGGCGCACCGGAGGTGGGAAGTAACTGCCGGACGACATTCGATTCCAGAGCTTGTAGAGATTCCCCTTCAAGTCTTTCTCGAAGTCCACCAGCGATTGACCGTCCACACCGGCCGCTCCGCGATTCGCCTTCACCTTCTTGTACGCGTCCCAAACGACTTGTTTTGGAATCGCATACGGCTTTGCTTCTGTCATGAACTCCTCCTTTGCAGTTGGTTCAATTCATTAGCTGAACAATTCAACTCCTTCGCTCCACGTCCGTTACAGACGCTTCATCACTACTACGAGTTGATCCGTCCCTGTGCCTCGCATCGGTACTCAGGTCCTTGTGGTTCTGCCACTTGGACCGCTCCCTTAACATCGAGGCGACAGGTTCCCAGGTTACGCACACGAGCCTGAAACGGACTCACGCCACCTTTACGCCGGATGCCGCTCTGGCAGTAAGCGGATTGCTCCAGAGCTTATCCCGGATTAACGATCACCTCCCGGTTTTGACATCGTTCCTACGCTTTCGACGGGTCATCAGTGGTTCATTTGCATTCGTCTTTCCGTTTCACACCTGACAAGGTCAAGCCTTGCCTTTTCCGTAACGCTCACGACCATGGCTCTTAACCACAGCCGCTTACGGTGGTTTGCAGCCTGCCTCCGCAGACCGGCTGCGAGGGACCTACCCTCATCTCGCACGCAAATTGCCTGGCGCACAGTCGTCCGCGTATCGAGCGAACTTGTGACCGCGACGTTCCAACTCGCAGTCCAACTCATGCAGCACCACGTTCGCCAACATCGGAGAAAGTGGACCACCTTGAGGCACTCCAGCCGTCGTTGGTTCGATGTTGCCACCGATCATGACTCCGGCCCGCAAATACTTCCCGATCAAACGCAACAGCACCGGGTCCGTCACGCGCTGCGCGACAAGTCGCAGCAGCACGTCGTGATTCACACTGTCGAAGAATTTCGACAAGTCAGCGTTCACGGCAAATCGATAGCCTTGCTGCTTCATCTGGCGAACATAACGCACGGCATCACGAGCCGAGCGGCCCGGACGATAGCCGTAGCTATGGTCGCTGAAGAACGATTCGCAGGTCGGTGTCAGGACTTGAGCGATCGCTTGCTGAATCGTGCGGTCGAGGACCGACGGGATACCCAGCTTTCTGACGCCTCCGGTTGACTTCGGAATTTCCGTTCGTCGTACCGGCATCGGTTGGTATCTACCACGACGTAAGGCCAAGCGGATTCCGTCCCAGTGTTGGCGTGCGAAGGCCAGGAACTCATCGACGGTCATGCCATCGATGCCTGGTGCTCCGCGATTCGCCTTCACCCGCTCATACGCACGCGTCATATTGCGGCGGCACAGAATCAACTCCATCAGATCATCATGCGGTTCGGGTTCATCCACACGTCGCCGAGCTTCGACTGGGCCAGACGGCTTCTGCGTCGAAGTCGAGATCGCTTGAGGTCCTAGCCGCCCTTCCTGTTCGAGCCTTCCCGAGTTGTCTTCTTCGGAAGTATGCACTTCGTTGGACAGCGCGTCGGTACTATGCTCTCTGCTGACTCCTGTCCCGTCACCGGCGATGTTGCCATCGTCGGCGATTTCCCTCGCCGAGTAAGACGCAGACCCAGCGAGAACCGCTGGCGTGTCGATGCACTTCGAGGAACGCTCCGCGGGACAGGTCTCCCCGGATAAGAACGTGAACTGTTGCTGCACAACCGCGTCATTTACCGTACGGCCTGAATCTTGGGCTTCGACATGTTGTGCTGCCTTACCCGGCCGCTCAGCCTTGTATGACGTTTCTGTCCGTCGGCTCACAGCGTTGCCTCCAGCTTCCTTCAGACGGTCACTCACGTTTCCGCCTTTGCTCTTGGCTAGTACTTCCATCTTCAGTTGTCATATAATGACTCCCGTCAATGAGATTCACGTACAGAGGACTTTCACCTCACAAGTTCACGCCCGTGCCGGGCGTACACAATGGGATCAACGGGAGGGCTCGGCGCAGTCGGTCCCGAAGTCAAGTCCTCTCCTCGCCCCCCGTTATCCCAAGCGTTATTCGGAAGGAGCACGTCACGTGTCGCACAACCAATTGATCCTCGCGCTCAGCGTGTTCGCGATGGTCGGTTGCGGCAACACGGAGATCAACTCAGTCCAAAGCCCGTCAAATCAATCCGCCCCGACTGCGGAAGAATCAGGGCCAGAGTCAATGACGCAAGACGACAAGAAACCGTGGCGCTCCGATCCAGTTTTGGCCGGAAGATTCCATCCGGAATATCCTGATGATCTTCAGGCGATCGTCCATGATGGTGGCCCGCGTTTTACAGACAAACCAGCGGAACTTATTTGGGTCACCGTCGTTGGAAAACATGGAAAGGCGTACCGTGGTAAAATCCTCAATCAACCACACGGAGTAGAATCCGTACAACAAGGTGATGAAATCTTTTTCCTTGCGGTCGCCGCTGCGGAACATCCGTTTCAGGTTTCCGACAAATACCTCACTGAACGAGACGATTGGGTCATCAAACCATGCAGCAAGTGTGGCTTTGCCGATCTGTTCGATGCACCATCTGATTTGGTCAAAAAGGTCTTTCCGAATGTCGGCAAGAACCCTAATGAAGAAATGGAGGCGTTCACGTCGTTCTGCCCAATGTGCGGCGGCGTGCAGGTAATTCACAAACCCAGATTTGAAGGCGAATGACAAATTCCGAATAACAAATCGGTGAACGGGAGGGCTCGGCGCAGTCGGTCCTGAAGTCAAGCTCCTCTCCTCGCCCCCGTTATCGCGAACGTTACGTCGCTGAATGGTGCAATGGTTACAAGAATCACGATGTTGATGATCGGCCAGGTGTTCATCTTTGGCTGTAACCAGCGCACCAACGACAACGCAGACGTTGCTGTCGATAAACCTGTCGCCGCTACTATGGCTGACACAGTTCACATTGACGACCCATTCAGCGACAACCCATTCGCCGACGTCGATTGGACTGCGACCAATGAACCGGACGCAAGCCACTTCGCGAAGGCAGTTGATTATCAGTTGGACGATCTTGTTCCTTGTTCGGACGACAAAGCCGCGTTCATACTTGAGGTCAAGGCGTTGACTGGAGGCAACTGCTTCTATCGTCGTGAACAGGGCTTTCAACGGTACAATGATCGACGTTTTGATCCAACAAGCGAACCTGGGATGACTCAAGAGAATCTAGTTTGTGCGATGCTTGTGAACGGCTTTGCCAGCGGCACATTTCAATACACGGATCTCTCGTCTGAATCAGTGACCGTCAGAATACGATGGAAAGCGTCTCAAGGTGATCACGAAGAGGAGTTCGCTGGCGAATTCACGCCGCGCGTTGGC
The DNA here is from genome assembly GCA_020638995.1 of Planctomycetaceae bacterium. Classification (GTDB taxonomy): domain Bacteria; phylum Planctomycetota; class Planctomycetia; order Pirellulales; family Pirellulaceae. The sequence continues at coordinate 734,217 of JACKHM010000003.1, read as the reverse complement.
GAGTTTGGTACGGCCGATGCCGGAAATGGCAACGTCTTCTCATGGTCGTTCGCAAGAAAGGACTAACGCGACGTAACAAACGGATGCACCAACGTCGCGATTGGTGCGCGTATTGAAAATGGAGGATCGCTCATCGCGACTTGGTGATCCTGGACGTTGAACTAAACCGCTCGGCTGAAGAGTTTGTGGGCAGAGCTTCTTGGTGAGTTCAGCGTCAACGTGCTTCGAGCGTCTGCTACTCCGGCTGCTCACTGCTCGCAACGTCGCTCCGGTGCGATTTCAGTCTGTTGCCATTTGTCGGATGGCTCTCAGCGGTGGTCTGAACTCTCTCGCGATGTTCTCGTGAGGATCTTGATAGCTGCTACTCGCTAACGATTAAAGCGATTGTAGGACTTGCGCTTTTCAGAACCTCAAGCATTCTGGAGTCATCGCGAGTTGGAGACGCACTCCACCGCGTACCAACACTTCTCCATGAGGTTCACCACGATGCCCAGTTCTTATCGCAAGTGGCAGACGCCCATCACCAAACGCATGGCCGAAGACATGTTGGTGCGAAATCTCGCCGTTCGCACCATTGACACCTACACCTATCATGTCGAGCGATTTGCTCGACACTTCGGCAAATTGCCTGAAGATATGGGCCCCGAACAGATCCGCGAGTTTCAACTGTGGTTGATTCAAGTCAACCAAGCGTCGTGGAGCCAGTTCAATCAAGCAGTTTGTGCCCTACGCTTCCTCTATACCGTCACCATCCCACGGCCTTGGTCGGTGGCGATGATTCCCTTCGGCAAACGACCGAAGAAGTTACCCACGGTGTTGGGCCAAGAGGAAGTACACGACTTAATCCAATGTGTCGCTCATCCCAAGCATCGAACCGTGCTGCTGACGTTGTATGCCGCCGGACTGAGGCTGGCCGAGGCGACCAACCTCAAGCTGCCGGACATCGACTCGCAGCGGATGCAGTTGAAGGTCAACGGCGGCAAGGGAAGCAAAGATCGTTACGTGCCGATCTCGCCGAGACTCTTGGCAGAGCTGCGCACTTATTGGAAGATCGGTCGCCCGTCCAACTATCTCTTCCCTGGCAAGACGCCGGACGTGCCATTATCTGGAGCAACCGTGCAGAAAGCCTGCAAGCTGGCGGCGGCTCAGGCTCGGATTACCAAGCGTGTCACGCCGCACACGCTCCGACATTCTTATGCGACGGGCCTCTTAGAAGCAGGCGTGGACTTGATGGCCATCAGCAAGCTGCTGGGGCACAGCAGTTTCTTAACGACCATGATCTACTTGCACTGCCGCCGTCAACACTTCAACGCGATTCCCAGTCCGATCGATTGGCTGCCCACGCGACAATGTCCGCGATGGGTCGATCCGACGCTGCAAGCTCCGCAGCAGACACCGCCCGAGCAGGACGAGGACACGAGCCGTCAGGACAACAACAGCCCGGATTAACCGTCGCATCAATCTTGAAGCAATACACCGCGTCGTTCGTCGAGCGGGATCATCACCGCTTGTCGAGTCACGTGGAAAGCACGTTGTTGCGGATCGGCTTCTGCCGCACAGCCCCGCTGAAAGGCCGCGTGTATCGTTGTCCAAGTTGCGACTCCAAGGTGCCGGTTTACAACTCTTGCACGGACCGACATTGTCCGCAGTGCCGAGGAGCCAGTCGCGCGGACTGGGTCGACAAGACGGCTCGGTTGCTGCGCGACGGCACCAAGTACTTTCAAGTCGTATTCACCATTCCGGATAAACTGTCGAGCTTGGTGCTTGGCAACCGGCGCCTGCTGTACCGGTTGTTGTTCCGCAGTGCGGCAAGTGCCTTGCAACGATCGATTGGCGAGGAGTGTGGCATGCAAGCCGCGTCGACGATGGTGCTGCACACTTGGAACCAGCGATTGGGACATCATCCGCACGTGCATGCGTTGGTTCCCGGCAGCGGCCCTTCGCTGGATGGCACGCGGTGGGTGCCGTGTCGGTTTACCTCAGCCACGCGTCAGAAACCGGCGCGGCCCTTCTTGGTGGACAATACTGAATTGGGACGACGTTTTCGCGACAGCTACGTGCGCGGCGTGCGTCGTCTGATCAAGGCGGGCGTGTTAGAGATTGAAGATCCCGCCGAACTCATCACGATCCTGGAGGACGTGCAAGCCTGTGACTGGGTGGTTTATATTCAGCCGCCGCCAAAGGACACGAGTGACCCGGCCGATGTGCTGAAGTATTTAGCTCGGTACATGACAGGCGGCCCGATTTCGGATCGACGGTTGATCGAAGTCAAAGACGGTCGGGTGTATTTCTGGGCGCGATCCGGCGACAAGTCGAACCAGCAAGTTCCCGTGTCGCTACCGACGCTGGAGTTCGTTCGCAGTTGGACGTTGCACATTCTTCCGAAGGGATTTACGAAGGCGCGGCGCTACGGAGGCTGGAGCAACACCCGACAAGCCGCTTACCAGCAGCAGTGCGATCGCTTACAACCCATTCCTCCGTCAGCGGCAACCGACATGAATGATTCACTCACGCCCGTTCTCGAAGAACCGCCGGACGAGAGGAAGAAGTGTCCGCGCTGCCAGACCGAGATGGAGTTGGAATCTCATACTCGTCGTCCGTCTTGGCGAACATTGTTCTACGGTTCCGATCATCCACGCTGGATGGAATGGCGGGGCAGCGGATGATGTGCCTGCTCGCCAGCATCCATCGCGGCGTTTGGATGTCTCTGATGAACGCCGAAAGTAACCTCCAACGATCGACACCGCTGGCGCTTTGGACTCGCGTCCTGAACGGGCCGCACCAACGATCACAACCGTCAGCACTTTGGCTCGTGTGTCAGCCAAATTCACGCCGCATCGAGTTGCAACGACTCCTCCGCTCGCACTAAAATGCGACCAGTCGAGACCAACCGGCAATGCAACCGCATAGGCGACCAACAGCCCTCAGCCAAGCGTCTCAGTTCAACGCACAATCTATCCGTCCGAGTACAGACGGATAGATTGGTATTCGTTCTGCGAAAAGAGAAGAGGCTAATGACATGAAATCAGTCTTGATAATCCTCGCGACGCTCGCCGGCACTACCGCTTCGATTGCCGAGGAGCGTTCGATCACGGTTACCGCGAAAAGCGAGATCAAAGTCGATCCCGATGAAGTTGTGATGCACATCGCGGTTCGCACGCGCGACGAGCACTTACTGCCTGCCAAGAAAGCTAATGACAAAATCGCGTCTGCTGTCCTTGCCCTTGCATCGACGCACAAGATTCCCAAGGAAGACATGCAGGTTACCGATCTTGACGTCTTGCCAGACTATGGCGAATACGGTCGGCGCAATCCAACACCACTTGTGTACGACTTTGTGCGTTCTATACAGGTTCGCCTCACCGACTTTCAGAAAATAGAACCATTCCTTTCCGACGCCTATGATGCTGGACTTAGCCATGTGGCGAGTTTGCAGTTTCGTGTGACCAACCAACGCGAGCATCAATTTGAAGCTCGAAGGCTCGCGGTAATGTACGCCAAGGAGAAGGCTCAACACCTAGCTGAATTGACGGGAATGACATTAGGTTCTCCACTTCGTATCGAAGAGGATGTCGAGAACAATTGGCGTGCCGGTGGGTTCGGCGGCGGAGGTGGTGGATTCGGAGGTGGGCTTGGCGCAGTAAATCGTTCCACGCAAGACGACAAGACCGCATCAAAAACAATGGGCATTAGATTTGTCGCATTTCAAGAGCAGGCTGACGAAAGCGGAACCGAATCGCTCATCGCACCCGGACAGATTGTCATAACCGCCCACGTCACAATTGAGTACACAATGCACGAATAGCGGGCCAGAACAATCGGTTGAACGTGAGCGGCGGATCACATCGGAATTGAAGCAACGATTTCTGGCCGCCGCCACGTTAACCGTAACGTTGAACTAAACCGCTCGGCTGAAGAGTTTGTGGGCTGAGTGTCTTGGCGGTTCAGTCGTCTTGTGTTTCAAGCCAACTGCTTGCTTCGCTACTCTGCGACATCACTCGCGGTGCGTCTGCTTCGTGAAGCTGCTGGCTGTCTGTCACGGTCGCATCTTGCGACGGCTTGTCGCTGGGTGTGATCCTGACCACTGCCACCCACCAACGATTAAAACGATTGTAGGGACTTGCGCTTTTGGAAACCTCAAGCATCCTGGAGTCAACGCAGGTTGGAGAGGTGCTCCACCGCGTCCTTTCTCCTGGAGGTTCATGACGATGCCCAGTTCCTATCTCAAGCGGCAAACTCCCATCACCCAACGCATGGCCGAAGACATGCTGGTGCGAAATCTGGCCGTTCGCACCATCGATACCTACACCTATCACGTCGATCGCTTCGCCCGCCACTTCGGCAAATTGCCTGAAGATCTGGGCCCGGAACAGATTCGCGAGTTCCAGCTGTGGTTGATTCAAGTCAACCAAGCGTCGTGGAGTCAATTCAATCAAGCAGTTTGCGCCCTACGCTTCCTCTATACCGTCACGATCCCACGGCCTTGGTCGGTGGCGATGATTCCCTTCGGCAAACGTCCGAAGAAGTTGCCCACGGTGCTCGGCCAAGAGGAAGTCCACGACTTAATCCAATGTGTCGCTCATCCCAAGCATCGAGCCGTGCTCCTCACGTTGTATGCCGCAGGACTGCGATTGGCCGAGGCCACGCATCTCAAGTTGCCGGACATCGACTCGCAGCGGATGCAGTTGAAGGTCAACGGCGGCAAGGGAGGCAAGGATCGGTACGTGCCGATCTCGCGGAGACTTTTGGCAGAGCTGCGCACTTATTGGAAGATCGGTCGCCCGTCCAACTATCTCTTCCCTGGCAAGACGCCGGACGTGTCCTTATCGGGAGCCACCGTACAGAAGGCCTGCAAGCTGGCGGCGGCGCAGGCTCGGATTACCAAGAACGTCACGCCCCATACGCTGAGACATTCTTATGCGACGGGCCTCTTAGAAGCAGGCGTCGACTTGATGGCCATCAGCAAGCTGCTGGGGCACAGCAGTTTCTTAACGACCATGATCTATTTGCACTGCCGCCGTCAACACTTCAACGCCGTCCCGAGCCCGATCGATTGGCTGCCCACGCGACAGTGTCCACGATGGGTCGATCCGACGCTGCAAGTTCCGCAGCAGATGCCTCCCGAGCAGGACGAGGACCCGAGCAGTCAGGACAACAACATCCCGCATTAACCGTCGCTTCGATCTTGAAGCAATACACCACACCGTTTATCGAGCGGCATCATGACCACCTGTCTTGTCATGTGGAAAGCACCTTGCTGCGGATCGGCTTCTGCCGCACCGCGCCGATGAAAGGTCATGTGTATCGTTGTCCGAGTTGCAACTCGAAGGTGCCGGTTTACAACTCCTGCACAGATCGGCATTGTCCGCAGTGTCGAGGAGCCAGTCGCGCGGACTGGGTCGACAAGACGGCCCGGTTGCTGCGCGATGACACCAATTACTTTCAAGTCGTGTTCACTCTCCCCGACAAACTTTCGAGCCTGGTACTCGGCAACCGTCGCCTGCTCTACCGGTTGTTGTTCCGCAGTGCGGCGAGTGCCTTGCAGCGATCGATCGGCAAGGAGTGCGGGATGCAAGCGGCCTTGTCGATGGTGCTGCACACTTGGAATCAGCGATTGGGACATCATGCACATATCCATGCGCTAGTTCCCGGCAGCGGTCCGTCGCTGGACGGCACGCAGTGGGTGCCATGTCGGATGACTCAAGCCACACGCACGAAACCAGCGAAGCCATTCTTGGTGGACAATGTCGAATTGGGTCGGCGATTCCGCGACAGCTACGTGCGCGGCGTGCGTCGTCTGATCAAGGCGGGAGTGTTGCAGATCGACGATCCTGCCGAACTCATTGCGATTCTGGATGACGTGCAAGCCTGTGACTGGGTGGTTTATATTCAGCCGCCGCCAAAGGACACGAGTGACCCGGCGGATGTGCTGAAGTATTTAGCTCGGTACATGACGGGCGGCCCGATTTCGGATCGACGGTTGATCGAAGTGAAAGACGGTCGCGTGTACTTCTGGGCGCGATCCCATGACAAGTCGGGGCGTCAAGTTCCCGTATCGCTGTCCACGCTGGAGTTCGTTCGCAGTTGGACGCTGCACATTCTTCCCAAGGGGTTTACCAAGGCCCGGCGCTACGGCGGCTGGAGCAACACTCGACAAGCGGCTTACCAGCAGCAATGTGATCGCTTACAACCTGTCCCGCCGTCCACGGCAGTCGACCTCGCTGATCCACGCACGCCTGTGTCCGACGTACTACCAGATGCGGTGAGGAAGTGTCCGCGCTGCGAGACGGAGATGGAACAGGAATCCCACACGCGTCGTCCGTCTTGGCGAGTGTTGTTCTACGGCCCCGATCATCCACGCTGGATGGAGTGGAGAAGCAGCGGATGACGTATCTTCTCGATCGCTTCCCTCGCGCCGTTTGGCCACCCCTGACGAACGCCGAACGTGACCACCCACGATCGACGCAGTCGGCGATTTCGACTAGCGTCTCGGATGGTCCGCCACCACCAGCACGACCCTCAACACCATGGTTAGTCTGTCGACCGCATTCTCGCCGCTTCGAGTTGCATCAGCTCCTGAGATCGCATTAAAATGCGACCAGTCGAGACCAACCGGCAATGAATCCGCATAAGCGACCAGCAGCCCTCAGCCAAGCGTCTCAGTTCAACGCACAATCTATCCGTCCGAGTACAGACGGATAGATTGGTATTCGTTCGGCGTCAGTCGCCTCGGTACGGATGGTCCTTTACTTCAGGAGGTGAATCATGCGGCTCGTCAGTCGTGTCGTCCTGCCCTGCTGCGTTTCCGTGGCTCTCTGTCTCTTCACCCTTGCAAGCTCTGCGGATGCCGCGGACGTGATACGTGCCGACACGCGGCAATTTACAATCCCCGTTTGGGTCGAACGCGCCCAGCGGCCAAACATCAAGGAGTTACAACTGTTCGTATCCGCCGATCAGGGAAAAACCTGGACGCAAGTCGCGAGCCTTCCCCCGGATGCCGCCATCGCTTCTGGCTTCCGGTTCGAGGCTCCGGGCGACGGGACTTATTGGTTCAGTTCGCGCATCGTCAATAACGATTACATCGCGGAACTGGGCGACATGCACTCCCCGCGAGTGGAACTCAAGGTCCAGGTATGTGCCGGGGAACCAAAATCGCAAAAGGCCACGGCGAACGTCCAGGAGCTGAAAGCCGAAGCCAAGTTACTGCGCCAGCGGCTCAAGCAGATCAGGATGCGGCTGTCGGAGATCGAGAAGGTGAAGCGGAAGTAAAGTCGGGCCGAATCGGGTAAGGGCCATCCTCGCGGATGACCCTCCCCACACCACCAACAGCATGCCGGTCGGCACTGGGCGGTTCAACGAAGTGGAGCAAGCTCGGACCGGAGAGTCTTCATGCTTACTCGCGCAAGACAGCGGCAACTGTCTGCAAGAAGCGTGGTGACCATTCGGCGCTGCGCGGACCGCTATGTTTGCGGAGCTGCGTGATGACAAGTTCCTGATCGGGATCGACGAGGAAGATGCAGCCTGAAAACGAGCCGTGGCCCAGCGTGCGTGGCCCAAAGAGTAGGTCTTCGTCGCGCTTCGAGTCCTGCGATGCACCCGGCTTGATATGCCGTACCCAGTGGATGCCAATCCCTTCCTCTGCGGTGTAGCCGTGGTCGGCCACGTGTAGCGGCTGGGGCAGGAGCCGCTCGAACGTCGCCGAGCGAATGAACTCCCATGGGCCGTAGCTTCCACGATTGGCCACCCATTGGGCCAGGACGCCCAGCTCCATCGCTGTAAACTCACCAGCTGAGCTGGCGTTGCCCATCCGTACGTGGCCGAACTCAAGCGGCCGAAAAAGATGCTCGTGATAGAGCCTAGCGGCGCTCTGGCCGGCGACGAGTTCCATCGCCTTGGCCACCAGCTCATATCCCAGCCCGCAGTAAGCGTACTTCACGCCCGGTTCGTTTACATCGATCCCATTGAGCACGATATTCTCTAAGTGCGGCGTGTGCATGTCGCCCAGTTCGCCGTGCCCCGACAGTCCGCTCGTATGGTTGAAGCATTGCCGGAATGTGGGCACGTGCGAGTCGTCTTCTGGGTAATCGGGAAAGGCGACGGCCAGCGTGTCGTCCAGGTCGATCAGCCCCTGGTCGAGAAACTGGCTGAACAAGATTGCAGTGACCGTCTTCGTGATGGAGGCGACCCAGCAGCGGTAGTCGCGGTCGATCGGCTGCCCACTGGCGTCCTCGCCGAAAGCTTCGTGGGTAACGATCACGCCGCGACGGGCGACAAGCGTTACAAACGGCTCGCCGGTATCTTCTGCCCACGAGCGGCACAGGGCGTCGATCTGAGCTTTGGCGTCTGGAGCGACGCCAGCCTGGGCGGCCGAGCCTTCGTGGAGCATGGTTGCGGGCTGATCCCGATGCCGAGGCGGACTCAATGGCCGCACCTTATCGTGCAATCCCTGGAGTTTGAGCTTCAGTGCAAGATGACAATTGTCGTTTTGGATGGTCGTCGATTCGATGTATCTCGCCGGGCGGCCCAGAGGCTTGGCCTCGGTGAGCCCGGCCACCAGGATGGCTCCTTGTTCGCTGCCGAGCACTGCCTGCACGAGTGAGTCGTTCGCCAGGTGGACGATTTCAGCCTCATGCTCTTTCACGACCGCTGGCGAATCCGGGCCGGGGAAGTTGGGGAACGCGACAGTCAGGTCCGGCGAGAAGGAACTGGGAAGCAGGTTCGGCAAAGCGTAGAAGGTCCGCGCTCGCCGCAGCGGACTGCCGTTCGGGGCAGTGCCCTCGATCCAGGCAAGCCAGCGCCCCGGCGCATTCGGCTCCGGCGACTCGTTCAGTTCCGTGTTGAACCACCGCACGTGCAGCGGCTTGCTGCACCCAAGTTGCCGCACGGTTTCCACGTCTCGCCACAGGATTCGGGGCGTCTCACCAGGCTTGAATATCCAGGTGCCGGATTTGGCCAGCATCAACTCCTGCGACTGAAACTCCCGTCGCTTCTCGCGATTGAGTTCGGCCGCCAACTGCGCGGGCGTGTGTATGTTGGCGGTAGCGTCGGTAGTCGCCTCTTCAGACTGGCCACGCACACAATCAGGCAGCATGGCGGTCAGGCTCATGATCAGCAGGAGGACGATCCACGCTAGACGCTCAAGGGCGATCACTCTCGTATACTCCAGCCAGAACAGAACCCATCGTGGCATCCACGATCCCTTCGATTGTCAGTGATTGGCACCACGCCAGCCGAACACCTTCCTACCCATTATCACACAGAGCGCCCGTGGAACTCAAGGAGAACGCACATCCTTGGAGCCTCCCATCTTAAAGCCCCAAATGTGACTCTGGACGGAACGCGAGGTCAGGTAATCCGCGGTCAGCGCAGGAGAACACCCCCGACCTGATTGCTCAGACCGGGGGCGTCTCTATTCAACGACCGAACCGAACTACAGCTCAACCGACTCTACCTCAGCAACGAACCTTCCGGCATCGTTACCCAGGTACGAGGCAACTACGTTAAACACTGCGTCACTGAAGCCGCCAATGTTCAGGATGTCGTCACGCTCAGGAGCTTGAGTCGATCCGTAAGGCTGGATGTCGATGCAAACCAGCTTCGGTGCCGTGACACCGAATCGCTTCTGGTTCGTTACGAACTTTTGCCACTCGGTCATCACGCCAGTCGAACCGTGCCGACCACGGCCGACCCAACTCTCGTTATCGCTAACCAACACGCATCCTGCAAACTTTCGCTTGCTGAACTTCGAGTTGGCTTCGTACAGCGGAATCGAGCAGTTCGTTCCACCGCCACCGTACTTCGCCAGCCGCTCCGACAGACTCAGGATCGAGTCGGACGGATCGATGCGGACGCCGTATGCACGGGTGTCGAACGGAACAACCACGCTGTCCGGGTTGCGACGCAGGATCGCCGCAGCGAACAACGCCGCCACGTCAACACACCGCATCTTGCTAGTCGCACCACGACCACGCCAACCAGTTACCGGCATCGACATTGAACCAGAGGTATCCAGTCCGATGACGACGGGACCTGGCAACTCCGGTACGTTACCGCAAGCGATCTCGGCAGCCTGATGAAGTGCTGTCTTGATCTTCTGCGGAACTTCATCCGAAGCATTCAGGTACGCTGCCAGGAACTGGTACGGAAACTGACGCGAGCGACGGATCTCGTCGGCGTTGGTTAGCCGATCCGCCACGTAGTGCACCATGTTCCAGTCCTCTAGCACCTTGTGACGAAGCAACGTGTTAAGGTTCATCCGCAATGCTTGCGGACCCATCTGGCGGGAAATTGCCTTCCAGACAAGCGGTCCCTTGGCCGCATCGGCCAACAAGTCCCAACGAACCGTCTGAGAAAAGTCTCCGGCGATCAGCGTCTGTGCCTCGACCGTGTCCGCATTGCGGTACGCGATCAACGCCTGGACCTGAGCTGGCAAGTCGGCCTCGGTTGCCGGAGTCCACTTCTCGGTCTCCTTGTCCGTCAGCCAACCGAACAGCGCTCGCCGCGCGTTATCCTTCGGCGTCGGGCGAGCCATCCGCAGCACGTCGCGCAGGCTCGGATCGTTACCGATCGAAGCCGACAGCAACTTGCTGACCGATGCCTCGTTCAACCAACGCTGAAACGCACGCTGCAACGAAGACGACAAACTCGTTCGACCGAACTGTCCTGACCGAATCATTTGGAACATAGTTCGCATCACGCGACCGTTGTCCACAACTCGATCGAACACGCGGTGCATCAGCGCCGTGTCACGCTTCGACAACACGACCAACAGCGCCGCCGGCATGTCCTTCATGTAGGCACGCTCGCGAGCGTAGACGGCGAGCTTCGCCAAGAAGACGTTGTCGTCGACTTGGTCAATCAGCTTGCTCATTTCGTCGAGTTGGCTTTGTGCGTTGGCGTAGAAGACACCGTTGAAGCAGCCGGTCGCAGCCATCTGCGCCAGCGCATGCTTCGGCGCGAACTTGTACGCGCGGCCACCGGCCTCGTTGAACGAGTCAGCTCGCGGCAGCTTGTTCTTGGTGCTTGAAAACAAAGTCTTGTTGGCCATCATGACCTCCTCTCGTAGCCGACACTGCAAGCCTGTGAATCCACAAAAAGCAGTTGTACGCCACGTTCAAATAAAGTGACCTGACGAAGAATGGGCAGAGATTCCGCCCGTTTGATACAAGCGGGCGGCGCGGGGTTTGAACCCGCAAAACCGGTTTCGGTTTCTTGCCATGTACTCCGCACCGGCAGTCAGGTTGGGTATACTGACAGTCGAAAGTTGTATCGGGTTCGCAACGGGTGAATTAATGGCGTCGATTGTCGAGCAGCATTATCAGTCACGTATGGATTCTTTGTCCGCGAAGGAACGCATGGAGCGATGTGCTGCGATGTTTCAATGGACGCGTCAACTCCTCGGTCGGCAGATCGTGGCGGAGTCGGGGCCGATGTCGCCGGATCGGCTGAAGTGGGAAGTCGCGAAAAGGCTGTACCGCGCCGATCCGTTAGCGACGGCATTCATCGACCGGAAGTTGGCCAATGTTTCCCGTTGAGGCGTTCCGCGACACGTTGAGCAAGGCCGCTGCCATCTTCAGGCAACATGCAATTCGATTTCATCTGACCGGTGGACTCACGTCCGTCGTTTATGGCGAACCGCGGATGACGCAGGATATTGACATCGTCATCGACAATCAGGCCATTGCCACTCAACTGGATTCCTTCATTTCGTCGCTGGACACGTCGGACTTTCTGTTCGATGCCCAAGCCATTCGCCATGCGGTTGAGCAACGTGGAATGTTTCAGTTGTTCGACAATACGGAGGCACTCAAACTCGATATTTACCCACGAGAACTAATCGAGGGTGAATTGAATCGATCCCAAGTGATCGAAGTATTTGATGGGATGCAACTGCCGGTCGCGTCGCGCGCCGACGCTGCGGCGTCCAAGCTGGTGTGGGTCAGCAAGGGGAGCCACAAGAGTCGCCGCGACTTGCGGCACATCTACCGCACAGGGATGGACGCAGATCGCAATCTAGTTCGCAACCTCGCCGCTCAACTCGGGCTCGAATTGTTACTCGACGAAGTGCTCAGCGAGTCGGACGAGATTCACGAGTGAACGATCGCCCTACATCAGTTATCAACGAAAGTGATGTTGTTTCAGCAAGATTCCAGCGACCAACGGGAGCGGGTTGCGGACAACCGAGCGATAGCTCGCATTGGCTGCGGCCCTGCCGCCCTACGTTGACAAACACTCGACGAAGTGGTGAATCAGAGACGTAACGGCGCTCTACCATTGAGCTACAGCGCGACGTGCATTGAAGTTGCGCTGGTGGGACTCGAACCCACAACATCCGGGTTATGAGCCATGTACTCCAACTCGGCAGTCGAGATGATCGTGTTGTTGCAAAACCTGACCGACGAAGTGTTGACCAGAGACGTAGCGCTCTATCCGATTGAGCTACGGCCCGTTCGGCGATGAGCCAGGCCGGTGGGACTCGAACCCACAACCTCTCGATTGGAATTCGATGTACTCCGAATCGGCAGTCGGTCATGTTTTCATGACGACGAACTATTGGTCAGGAACTTTTCCGTACGGGAATCGAACCCGCCAACTGTGTCGCAGTTTCCAGATTCCACTGGACGACCGATGTAGTCCAAACCGGCGGTCGCCGTTGTATTGTTGCCCAACGAAGGGTTGCCAAGAGTTGCGTTTGCTTCGGCCGTCCGTATCAGTAACTTAGTTGCTGACCGTTGACTGGCCCCTTCGTCTGCGCGAGACTCCAGCGCCGTTCACTAGCCGGTTGCCCGGCATCGCTACCTTAGGACCGTCATGTACTCCAAGCAGGCAGTTGGACGGTAGTGTTGTCGTTCAAAAAAGCCCAACGAAGGATCGTCAAGACGTTGTGCCTTTCAGCACACCATTAACAGTGGTGATGTAGTCCCGACAGGCAGTTGGGCTGTGAAATAGACCATCCAGCGAAGGATAGGTTCGGACACCTTTCAGCTCTCAAAGTTGATGTAGTCTGAATCGGCAGTTGGATGGTCAGAGAAGTACGACCAATCCGGCATCCATGCCGATCGGTGCCCGGAGTCGAACCCACTAAGAGCTGTAGACCAACGCTTCGCGTCGGTGCCCCAGGCAGCCGCCTGGCCGATTGGCATCGACGTCAATGCGTATCGCCCGCATCTTGGGCGATACGGATGTTTGACAAGTAGACTCACTTCTTTCCGAGTCACCTGTTCTTCTGCTTGGCGATTCGCTTGGCATGTCGCTCGTAATCTTCATATCGAATCTTGGCGATTCGTTTGCGATCGGCGGTTCGCACAACAAGACCTTCGGGCCGTCCGCCAGCTTGATCATCCAACGCGACGAGGGTTCTTGTGATCTGCGATCTAAGCCATTCATGCGTGTCTTCAATAGTGGTTGGAATCGATTCAACGACAGCAACACGCGGAGTTAGTTCAAGCTGCATTGTTGCAACGAACTCGGTTAGATCCGCCTCACTCAAAAACTCTTGGCCGCCATTCTCACGCCAGAGCGATATCGCATCCAACTCGTTATCCAGTTGGTTCAAGGGAATTCGATTCACGTCGAACACTCGATAGCCAAATTCACGATTGCTCGTGTACTGCTTAGCCGAGGCGGTTGTCTTACCACCGTAAGTTTCCAAGTAGATCGTCGTAGCTGAACGTTCTGGGCTTTGATAGATCAAGCTGATTCGATCCGCCACTGGCTTCAGTGTCTCAACGATCCCCAGCGCAGGGTTATGGATCAGGTCGCCCTTTGCATGCAGCAACTCTTCGCGACTTCCGATCAGGTAACAACCGTCCGGCATCAAGATGATTCGACTATTTGTTCCATCGACCTTCTCGGTCGCAATCAAGGCTTGGCCATCGAATGAAATGGTTTCTTCGAGCAAGCTCCCACGCTCGCCCAGCGAGTGATAGGTCGGGATCGACGGATACTTCGTTGCGGTGTTCAGCTTACGAAGATCGAGGTCGCTGGTTTTGGTCATTGCTAAGTGCCGATCGTGTTGGTGTGTTACCTGAAACTGGTAAAGAAGTCGCAATATATTCGGAAGCGTCCTCGCCAGGAATCGAACCTGGTCTGTAACCTTCGCAAGGTTACGTGCGAATCCAGCACACTCCAAGGACATTGTGGTTTTGAAAGCAGCCCGCCGAGGAATCGAACCCCGTCTTGCAGAATCGAAGTCTGCCGTGCGATCCAGTACACTCGCAGGCCACGTTGTCAGCAGCCCGTTCAGGAATCGAACCTGATCCAACAGCTTCGGAAGCTGACATGCTATCCAGCACACTCACGGGCCGTGTTGTTCAAGCGTCGTAACCTGGAATCGAACCAGGACCAAGACCTTAGGAGAGCGGGCACCGACACGAAGTGTTGGTCGGCTTTCCGTTACACCATCACGACGTTTTCAATCAAGAGCCGACGACTGGATTCGCACCAGCATCAACCGCTTTACAAGAGCGGAGCCTTTCTCAGTCGAGCCACGTCGGCAATCAAGCGCGAGTGCAAGGAGTCCGGGCACCGACCGATAGGTTGGTCGCTGTCCGCCAGGTTTGGAAGCTGGCTGCTCTCCCAGGAGCACACTCGCGTGAAAACACTCCCGGCAACTGGAACCGGGAGCGATCGTTGTCAATTATTTCGCCAGCTCGACGTTCCAGTACGCCTCACTGATGAACTTCGACCAGCTTTCCATTCGTACTTCGTGCGCGGTGTAAAGCGGGTTCCACTTCGGCTGGACTGGCTGCTTACGCAGTCGCAGCTTGGCCTGCTGTGGCGTGCGGTCCGCCTTGCGGTGGTTGCACGGCATACACGCCAACACACAGTTGTCCCACCGCGACTCACCACCTTGCGCACGAGGCACGACGTGGTCGATCGTCAATTCCTCGCCGCCGGGTTGACGACCACAGTATTGGCAGGTGTAGTGGTCACGCTTGAAAATGTTCCTCCGGCTAAACGCGACTGCCGCGGAAGGAAGTCGATCGTAACCGGTCAACGTGATCACTTCCGGCACTCGCAGCCGAAACCGTACTGCCTGAATGAAATGCTCATCGTCGCGCGGACGCAATTTGGACCAATCTTCCCAGGCATAAAGCTGGTAGTCAGTCGGATCGACAACCCGCGCGGACTCGTTCCACAGCAGGACGAGCGCGCGTGCGACTGCGGCGACGTTCACCGGCTGCCAGCTACGGTTAAGTACCAGCGCTGGGCGCTGAAGCATTTGTGCGACCATGATCCAATCCTTTCTCTGTTTTAAGGGTGACCGATGGGAGTTGAACCCACACCTTCTGCTTCACAGGCAGACGTGCCTACCGCGTACACCACGGACACCATGTTGACTGACACTACGAGTTGTCAGAAGTTCAGCGGAAGGAGCGAGAGTCGAACTTGCAAGGCTGTCGCTCGACCGGCTTCCAACCGGCTCCCGTCACCAATCGGGTAGCCCTTCCGTTTTCAATCAGTAGCTCGACCAGGAGTTGAACCTGGACCGTCTCGTTAGAAGCGAGATATGATTTCCATTTCACCATCGAGCCATCAGCGGAAGGCAAGGGGTTTGAACCCTCATGACCCGAAGGTCGCGCGGTTTAGCAAACCGGCCCGGCGAACCGTATCCGGCTACCTTCCGTTTCGTTTCGTCGATATGCTGTTCGCATGGAACAACGCGTAGCAATTAGTATTTGGAACGATCGAAGCCGACCGCACATTGTGTGGATCGAACCGTGGGGCGAGGACTACACTATTCTCTCAGGCGAGAAGTTCATCATCTCCACCGTTGGCTCGGATGCCGACACCGGCCCGTGGTTCGCACTTGTCGAGACGGGTGGCAATACACAGGTCTATGTTGAACGAGGTTCTTATCCGCAAGTTGAGTTGGATGGCGTCCAACTTGAATGCGGTCATAACCGTCAAGCCGCCGTCGCGGCTGGGATATGGAACGAATAGTGGACCTGATCGGAGTCGAACCGATCACACCGATCTTGCAAGGATCAGTCGCCTCCATCGGCATGCAGGCCCAAAATGTCTAGAGGTCCGTTCGGGAGTCGAACTCGATCTCCGTCCTTACCACGGACGTGTGCAGAAAGAACACCTACAGACCAAACATCAAAGTGATCCCGGCAGGAATCGAACCTGCACTCTCCTGCATGTCACGCAGGCGTCTTCGCCGTTGGACCACGGGATCGTCGTCAGTGACCGAGGTGGGCGTCGAACCCACAAAATCGCCACGCTCTCGACGTGACCGCTTTGCCTGTTTGCGTACTCGGCCGAAAAAATGGCGGGTCCGGGGGTCGCACCCGGCGGTCAGAGCTTATGAGGCTCCGATGAGCACTGGCCCACCCGCTCCAAAGTTGAGAGTCTAGAGTTGAGAGTCGAGAGCCAGACGATTGGTTCGCTTTGCTCTTGTTTTGGCTCTCAACTCTCGACCCTCAACTCTCGACTCTTCCAGTAGCCAAGGCGAGGGTCGAACTCGCATGTCCTCGCGGACACGACGTTCTAAGCGTCGCGCGTATACCAGTTCCGCCACTTGGCCATAAAGTTGTCAGTGACCCGTACGAGAGTTGAACTCGTATCGCGAGAATGAGGGTCTCGCATCCTGCCGTTAGACGAACGGGCCGTGTTGTCAGTGCGCCGAGCAGGAGTTGAACCTGCAAAGCTCGAAAGCGGGTGGGTTACAACCACTTGGGCTTGCCAATGCCCAACCGACGCATGTTGTTTAAGTGGCACGAGTGAGAGTCGAACTCACAGACGATCACGAAGGTCGGGCACCGACGCCTTGCGTTGGTCGGTCGCCGCTTTACCGGTTTGCGTACCGTGCCGATTTGTCGAGCGTCCTCGATGGGATTTGAACCCACGATCTCCTGCGTGACAGGCAGGCGAGCACTCCGCTGCTCCACGAGGACGAAATTGTTTTGGCTTCTTGCGCGAGACGTGGTGGTGAGTTGAAACTACAATCCATGCGACGAACCTTCGCTCGGTGCCCATGCCATGTCTTGTCGTTAAGTGCCCAGAGCAGGAGTCGAACCTGCAAACACTCGGCGACCTACGCGGAGCGTATGTGCCCGAGCCGAGCCGCTCTACCGGTTGGCGTATCTAGGTATCTTTGGTTGAGTAGTCCTGGAGGGACTCGAACCCCCGATCGTCTCCTTGTAAGGGAGCAGCCTTCGCCGCTGGGCCACAGGACTAAGTTGTCGGTCTTTCAGAGCGGAAGCCGTGAGACTCGAACTCACACGCGGTTTTCGCCGCCACCTGCGTTCAAGGCAGGCTCCTCATCCAGCCGGATGACTTCCGTCCATTGATCTGATTAAGCTGCGGAAGTTGGAATCGAACCAACGGCCTCCTGCGACCAACTTATCGGTCGGTGCCCGGAGCCAGGCGTCACTACCAACAGCAACTACCCCGCATCGATTTGCTTTACGTACGACACCGTTTCAACAGTCGGGTTCACCAGCTCGGGGAGAAGGAATCGAACCTTCATCTCCTGCTTCAAAGGCAGGCGGCCTACCGTTAGCCGATCCCCAAGAGTGCCCTGCGAGAGTCGAACTCGCCTCGCCAGGTTGGAAGCCTGGCACCTTTGCCGCTCGGCCAAGAGCACGTTGTCGTCAGCGGAAGGAGAGAGAGTCGAACTCTCAAGGCCGTGAAGCTCGTCCCGGTTCGAGCGGGGTGCCATCGCCAATTGGCTTGCCCTTCCGTAATCAAACAGCTGCGGAGGCAGGAATCGAACCTGCGACAAAGCGGTTAACAGCCGCCCTCCCGTACCAACACGGAACCCACCGCATCAAGTCAGTCAGGATGGCTGGAGTTGAACCAGCGATCTCGTGCTCCCCGACCAACCTTCGGTCGGTGCCCGACGCGGAATGCCAGGCTTTCCCACACCCTGAAATCAAGAGCGCCCAGCGGGAATCGAACCCGCACATCCGCCATGGCAAGGCAGTAGGCTCGCCGTTACATCATGGGCGCTTGTTGCGTTTCAAATTGTCAAAGATCATCAGAGCACCGGGCCGGACTCGAATCGACGTCGCCGCATTACGGGTGCGGAGTCTTCGCCGCTAGACGACCAGTGCTTGTTTGTAAGTGGGACCACAGGGGCTCGAACCCTGACCTCACCGGTTAAGAGCCGCGACCCGGCACACGGCTTAGGGCGTGCCGCCGTGTGCCCGGCTGCCGCTAACACCTCAGTCCCAAGTTTTGTTTTCGTTTCAGTCGGCGCGGCGGGAGTTGAACCCACGACCTGCGTCTTATAAGGACGCCGCTCTCACCGTTGAGCTACGCGCCAGTGAGAGTAGGGTCGGAGGGAATCGAACCCACACCGTGCAGATTAAAAGTCTGCTGTGCTGCCTGTTACACCACGACCCTGTAATCGGTCTGGTGTATGCGTTTCAAGCGTCGAATGTTTGCCATCGTTGTTGTCTCCGTATCGTTTCGTGTTCAGTGGTAGTCCTGGGGATCGAACTCAGCACGACTCGGTTATCAGCCGAGTATGGGCAACCAGCCCTCGACTACCGTCCTCAAGTCGGGTACCTCGGGGTCGAACCTGGGCACCGACCGCAGGTTGGTCGCCTCCTGGTCCCAAACCAAGCGTGCTCCCATCTGCACCTGTACCCGATCAAGTAGCCCGTATGGGAATCGAACCCATCTCGCCGCCTTGAAAGGGCGGTATCCTGCGCCGATAGACGAACGGGCCGTCTTCAAATTGTGCGCGCTCGTTGAGCGCAAAGTGGGCTGGGAGGTGCTCGAATCCTCGTCTGCGGTTCTTCAGACCGCCGCTATACCGTCTCAGCTACCAGCCCAAGTTGTTTCGATATGGGCACGAAAAAAACCCGATGTCGTTTGTGACACCGGGTTTTGATGATCCCAAGAAGAATCGGTCAAGTGTCACAAGCGCGAATGTGGCGAGGGCAGCGTATTCGCCGGTTGATTGGCGCAACTACCTTTGCCTGTTCGTTCAGATATGAAACTCGACGCTAAAACCATCATCTTCGTTACCCTTGTTTGTTTGCCGACCGTGATTGGTCGTGTGTCTGACTGGTAAGACGATACGTGCTCGGAAAGGTTCGCACAAAATGCGATCACTTGCAGCGACTTGGTATTGGATGCGCTTGCACGATGATTTATTTCCTCGAATCCAAAAGGGTTTTGAGACGTGATTGTTGATGTACGTCGCTAGAATGCCAGCTTCATTGGACGACCCTCTCAATCACTTCGGGATAGCGTGCGGGACCATCGATCAAGGCAATCACGGTGACCGCGAGTCGCCCCAAATACGTGGAGCGATCGAATTGACGGGCGTCCTGCACAACGCGTTCTCGCCAAGAGTTAGCCTCACTCGGTATGACGCGGGTCGCTGCAATCAACCATCTCTCGGCGGGACACTCTGCGGCATCGACGTTATCCGGTTGGAAAGATCGATTTAGCGAACTCCATAAAGATGGATACTTGGGTGGCAGATACGCGAGGGCGTACAGATTCGCCAGCGCCTTGGTGTCGCGACCGTCGAAGAACTGGGGATCATTGCCATTCACCACGACATGCGCGAACCCATCAGAACCTTCAAACAATCGCATGCCTCGTGCAATCCCGTTTGCTAGTTCGTGAGCTGTTGCGGCGTCTTGGGGCAATTTGACAGATCGAAACAATTCAACGGATTCTCGCAAGCCTGCATAGGCTTCGATGGAATCCATCAGGAGGTGCTGAACGGCGCTACCTGTATTGATCGGCAAGCCATTGGTGAGCGCGGCCTCGGACAATGTGTGTGGCGAGCGTGCGTTCGCCGCCACAACGCGCTTGTTGCGAATGACATCCCCCAGCGCATAAAGTGATCGAGAA
Source organism: Planctomycetaceae bacterium (assembly GCA_020638995.1). Classification (GTDB taxonomy): domain Bacteria; phylum Planctomycetota; class Planctomycetia; order Pirellulales; family Pirellulaceae. Next base: position 714,393 of record JACKHM010000003.1, on the reverse strand, counting down.
GCCCCATTCGCTATCGCTGGCGATGTGTCGCCCGAAATTACATGAACGCGGGCTGTTGCGAGCAGGAATAGGCCAGCGTAGGAGTCGATGCTGTCGAAAGCCAGCCTAACTCGTCGCCCGCTGCGTACTTCATAGTTATACGCGACACCAAAGGGTTCTTCGATGTTCTGCGCGTACCAGTGCAAGTAACGTCGAACACGATCCACATCCGAGCGTTGGCCGCTCGCCAACAAAGCAACGCATGCTTCCAAGGCAAAATACTGCTCCAACCAGACTTCATCACCGACTGCGGTCATGCGAATGGAGCCATCTCGAAGTTGGCGCGAACGAATCTGGTCTAGGCAATTAGCAACAACCGTACGCTCTTCAGGTGTCAGAGCTGCCAACGCGGTTTCTCCGTCCTGCGAATATGCAACATTCAAGTTGACGACTGTTAAGAGACAAACGCCTGCCGTTAAGAAGCGACTCATTTCACCAGTACCCAAGTCTAACCGTGTGGAAGTATCAAATAACTTTCTGAAGGCGCTGCCGAGCGTCCCCGAACATCTACTCACCCATTCGATAAACGTGTTTGACCAATCGATCCCTAGTTGAGGAGCGACCGAGCCGATTCGGACTAGCGCGAGTTACTACGCGACAAATGCACGACTCCGACTCCGCTCTAGCAGGTTGGCATAGTTGCGGAAGTAGTCGGGCATCTCGCGTTGACAGAACTCGATTGGCCACTCGCTCCAATCCCCTCCGTGCCCATCAACCAACGTCAGTTCTTTCCCATTGTGGAATGGACGGCTCCCAAGTTGTTTCACGAAGAATGCGACGCCCTGCTCATGACAGCGATCCCGCAATTCATGGACCCATTCCATGTGAAACGGCGACACATTTGCTTTGGCTCCGCTCTCACCACCGACGATCACCCAATCTATGTCAGTCAAGTCAATTTTGTCTGCGACGGATTCCCATAGTGGTTCCAGTGAAAGTCCTCGCACAGAGGCGTCAACTGCTCGTAGAGCCGCAATGCGACCAAGGTGCTTGGTCGACGTAACGGTCGTCATTGCGCATACATTAGGTGGAAACCCGCCGATAGATTCGGCGAACTGCCGCATCTTCTCCGGCCGTTTTGTTAGCCAGAGCCAGAGATGCCGCTGTCCATCTTGACTCTGGAATGCCAAAATCTCTCGTTCCAGGAAGCCAAAGTCCTGCTTTCGCGAGAAAGCGTCGCCCATGTCCGAGACAAACGTCAGCCGAGGCATACCGTCGAGCCACGGTTTTTCTGACCGGTCGACACCCGTCAAATCTTTCCACTTGGCCGCATCCGCTAGTCGACCGGGAAACGGTGTCACGCTCTCGAATGTCGGCGCGTAACCGCGTTTTACATTTCGCAATGGCTTGTCGACGTTGAATGTTCGATTCGCGTGAAGCTGTGCAGCGTAACAAGAGAGGCTGCTTTCAATCGCAGCGACAGCGATCTTGCCTGCCTTCGTGCCGAACGACGCAGCGAGCTTTGCCCCTAACCGGTGTCGCAAATGACGAATGTTCGTCGTGGTTATTTCGTTAACGTGACCAGATCCCGGTTCGCCGACTGCGACCAAAAGAAGCTGCCAGGCTTCACGAAGGACACGATGAAAGAAGTCTCTTGCCATCCCTTGCTTCCAACTAGCGATCCCGGCACTGATAAGGTCGTGATCAATTGCCTTCAACACTTGTTCTGGCGAAGGGTAGAGCTCGCACCCTGCGCAGCCCATGATTGGGTTGACCGTGCTATCGCACCACTGGATCTTCGTAACTTTAGACATACCGTCTCTCCGATTTTGCGAGCCAGTCACTCATTAAATTGGCGAGCAATTTGATGTAACGGTACGTCTTGAACCGTGAAAAATGGATAGAGTCCCAGCCGTGGGCAGAATGAGCAACGCTCATCGAAACCTCTGGGAAGCTCAAGCTGCTAAGAGTCAGCTAGACACCAGCCGAAGTCGGTCTGATGTGGGCATTCACGTCACTGGTTTCAACAGTTTCCGTTATAGGCGCAAAGTCGAAGCTGTCAACAGATTTTTGATTAATGTTTCACACAAACGCGACAATTGCGCCGCATACCTAGCAGCAGTTTTGGAGCTCACCTCAGGAGCCGTAGCTAAGTCCTGGGCGCATAATTTGGGAGGGATACGAGCGGTGTGGAAATCGCACTGGATTACAAACGTGAAGAGCGAAGCCCAATCAGTTTTCTCTACGTGGGGCCACTTCCATTTTGCCAAGTTGCAGAGTTTACCTGATTGGTGGATGCCGCTCTCGATTTCGAGTTTCTGATTGTAAATTGGGAAAATGTCGTGAAGGCAATGACGGTCATAGGGTAGAGTTTAGTATCAGCAACGAGTCAAGTCTTCAGAGATCGACAGAACATCAAACGGAGGAGCACATGCTTGATCCACCTAGTTGTTTTGGCGGCTAGTTTCTGAGCCGCCACCACGGTCATTTCTGCTTTCCGTTCTAAACTCGATTACAGTTTCTCTGTTAGCCAAACGATACTAACACTAGATTGGCTTAACACCGGCATCAAATACGATTCGTTCGGCGAAGGATGATCGCAATACTTGAATGCTGCGAGGCAGCTGCTGAATCTGCCGCCTTCCCATTCGGCCCTGCTGGGCACACCTGATTACAAACGACGACTGAATTTCGTGTTGGCCCGCCAGTCTTTCCATACTCATAAGAACCTCGCTGCCATTCGCAGCGAGGTTTTTTAATGCCGGTTCGAGAATCGCTCATGTCGATCGGCCATTCGGTCCGTTAGTCATGTGCTTTACTTACCGGAATACTCTTTCCGGTCCAACTCGTTTCCATCCAGACCTTTGATTTCGACAACTAGCTTCATTGGTTTCTTCGTGAATGTCATCAGGATGTAGCTGTCTTCGCCCTTTAGGAACTGTGACTTTGGATCGGCATACTGATCACCTTTCCCGCTCAGCGAAGTGTTGTAGTACGTGAATCCATCGACCTCGGCACGTTCGGCATAGTAGCCGAATCCGGTGATCGCGATTGTGCCCTTTCGGAACATGTCGTGCCACGTCCCACGCTCTTGATCCCGCATCGAGGCATTGCGCTCGTTATAGAGTGTCACGACGAATTGTCGTGATTCGTTGGACGTCAGCTTTTGGTACCAGTCGAATTGTTGCGAGCCAGCGTGAAACGCATGACACGCCTGCCAAGTCGCGCCAAAGTCGGAGATGTGATTGAGATCGAGTGCCACGAAGCGAACATCGAAACCAGGCACGTCAAAGTGCCACTTCCATTCATCATCAGGCAACTCAAAGAACCGACGAAAGGCAGTGGCATCGATGTCGTAGACGTGCTCGTCCGGTGGCTTGGTGCCTCGGGGTCGCATTTCCTTGTCGTGGTTGCCTAAAATCGGCATGAAGGGTGTCGAACGGAACAAATCTGGATAGCGGTCAATCAATTCAGCATACGGCTTCACGCACTCCTTGTTTCCCTCGCCACAAAGTTGATGCGTGTTGGAAATGTTGTCACCAGCAGTGAGCAACAAATGCACGTCGTCGTTGATGATCGCTGTCAGATCCGGTTTGCCCTGCCAGTCTGCGACGACGGCGACCCTGAGTGCATCGGTCGGATATGCCTTGAACGTGGCATCGCCTGAGGACTGACTTCCGGTGCTGACAGCGTAGTGATACACGCCGCCTGTCTCGGCGAGAGGAATCTCGACGTGGTGCATCACCGTATCATTACCGACTCGAACTTCGTTGCTGTACTCGGATGTCCTGCCGAATCGGACGACAGAGTCACCCGGTTCGGTCGTCATCCAATTGACGACCAGCTTGCTCGTATCGTTAGTGCGATGACTTAACCAAACTCGCTCAACCTGGCCGAAGACCGATGCCGGTACGAGAAGAAAGGCTATCGCAAGTAGTCGAGTGCTGATAATCATCCTTCCGATTGTACTTGCTCACACGCAGCCAACATCGCCTTTAGTGGCTCTTCATCGGCCAGTCGATGGTCTTGGCCGACTTCAATCAATGCTTCCTCGGGAAGTCCGCTGCTGTGAATCAGTTCCTCGGAATCGGCAAACGGTATTTCATCGTCTTGGCGTGAATGCAGAATGATCGTGTTCGATTTGACAGACGTGGCCAATCCCCAATTCCGCCATGCGGGGCATAGTAACACCAGCGGCGTTTCATTGGAGTCGATGTTCATCGCTACTGCGCCGCCACGGGAACTGCCGACGACTACATCCGGCTTGTGCTGATCGTAATCGGATTGAGCTGTGCGAACGGCGTCATCAAAGTCGTCGTCATCAAGAGCCGGATTGATGATCTCGTGCCCATGCTCTTTGAGGTAAGTTGGCTTCTTACCGCCCGGTACGCTGGTCCAGCCGTGAAGGAAGAGGATTCTCATACTTGCGTTTCTCCCCAAGCTGGGGTCGGCTGGGATTCTATGATCAAGGTTGCGTCATTCGCCAGACCGCTCGACACTCAAGTGGGTAGTCGGTCAACATACCGTCGATCTGTGCAGCATAAACTCGCTGCCAAGTATCCGTGTTTCGACGAGCTTCTCCGGCCCCGGCATAGTTAAACAGGACTTGCTTCTTGCGTTGATGAAGTCGCTCCACATCCTCGCGCGTCGGTGCAAAAGTCAGTAGGAATACGTCCAGAAAGTCTTCTTGAATTCGGTCATCGAGACTCTGACGATTCACGTTTTGTCCAATACGGAACTTCGGATTGAGCTTCTTCAGACGCTGGCTGATCTCGGCGTTTTGGTCGAAGGCGAATGACTCGTCGAGCAAGCCATACTTCTCCACAAGCGAAACGAGCTTCGTTTCACCGGCGGGCGTTAGCTGCTTTACGTTGAGAGCAATGATCGTCGGTCCACGTTTGCGAGCCTTCACCAACGCAAGTGTTTCCTCTAGCGTTGGAACGTGAACACCGGTGAAGGCAGGATCGAACCAGCTACCCGCGTCGAGTTGCAAGACCTCGTTCAATGTCAGGTCGCGGATCGATCGACTCGAACCATTCGTTGTCCGCTCGACGCTGTCGTCGTGCAGAATGACCAAATGGCCGTCTTGGGTAGTGCGGATATCCAGCTCAAATCCCATTCCGAGTTCCAGACATGCCGCGAACGCAGGGAGCGTGTTTTCTGGTGCATGCCGCAATAAACCACGATGGGCGACTGGAATCGGTGCCGCTGCTTGAACATGCGAGACGTAGCCAGGGATTGCAGCTAGACTCGCAACACACGTCAACATGATCGCAAGTTGCCTGCCTGCGGCCCAATTGACTGAGTTAACAGATTTCGTCATTCGTCCGTGCCTCATACTTTGTCGGGAATCACGACCATCCGATCCCAAGCATTCAAGTTAACGACGCTCGATTCTAGCTCGAAGGGAGCTTGACTGCGACGCACACGGGTGTTTCGGGGCCATCGCTGGGGATCTTCCCACAAAGCAATTTGGCATCGATAGTGATTCCGATGAGACCGCCCTGACCTTGGCAGTTGCTTACTAACCATCGATATCGTTGAATAGAATGTCGTAATCGCCGCATTCAAGCTTGCCGGCAGCACTGCGCGTCGAGTTTCCGCAAGTTGTGCTGGCCTGAATCTCACGAACTTTGCTTCCAACGAAAGAGAACGCACCATGAAGAATTGGATCTACGCCCTAATCGCTGCAACGTTTGTTTGTCTCTGTGGGAGTAACGCACTGTTGGCTGCCGACGCGATTCCTGGCATCGGACCAAAGGGCGACGTGCGGAAATTGCACGGGGAACTACAATTTACAGAAGGGCCGACGTGGGATGGTCAGGGAAATCTTTACTTCAGCGACATTCCAGCGAACTGCATTTACAAAGTCGACGCGGCCAGCACTTTATCCGTCTTTCTCGAACCATCGAATCACACGAACGGCTTGATGGTAAACCGTGGTCGGCTACTGGCTTGTGAAATGGATGGCAGGCTTGTAGCAATCGACTTAGCGAACAAAGAAATCACGGCGCTCGCATCCCAATACCAGGGTCAGCGTTTCAATGCACCCAACGATCTGGTGATCGACCGTGCGGGAGGTATCTATTTCACCGATCCGCATTTCCGTGCCCCCACTCCGTTGCCGCAAGAGGTTGTTGCGGTCTACTACGCCACAGAAGACGGCCAAGTCACGCGGCTGATCGATGATCTCAAAGCCCCGAACGGTGTGATTTTGTCGCCGGACGAAAAGACGCTGTACGTCATTCCGTCCTTGCAGAAGCAGATGATGGCATATCCGGTCGTAAGCCCTGGAAAGCTAGGGGCGGGGAAGGTCTTTTGCGAGTTGCAGCAGCCTGAAGGAAAGGACGATACCGGCGGCGACGGCTTAACGATCGACACGCAGGGCAATTTGTACATTACCTCGGGCCTGGGGATTCAAGTCTACAATCGCGATGGCGAGCTACTCGGCATTTTGAGATTCCCCGAACAGCCAGCGAACTGTTCTTTCGGCGGTCCTGATAACCAGACGCTATTTGTCACCGCGCGGACTTCACTCTACGCCGTCGAGATGGAAGCCAAGGGACATGTGTTTCCGGGTAAAGCGGAGTGAGAAGGCCCAGACCTGACGTTGCTTCTGTGGTTAGATATCACTTCGCGGAGCTCTTCGGCTTCAAGTGCTGATCGAAGAAACTCCACATGGCTCCTGCCGACTTTATGGCGTGTTCGCCGCCGAAACCGTGTCCCTGACCCTCAAAGATCATTAGCGTGTGACGTGCACCTGACGACTTCATTCTCTCGTCCAATGTTGTAGCCTGAGCGATTGGAACTAACGCATCTCGATCCCCGTGTAACGTCAGAATCGGTGGATCATCGGCGCTGGCATATGTGATCGGGCTTGCCGCTTTGTAGGTCTCGCCGGTTTCGTCCGGCGTTCCGCCCATGAACAGTCGGAAGATCCACGCCACGGAACTTGTTTCATAGCACTCCGCCATATCTGTTGGGCCGAAGACGTTCACGACTGCCTGCACGCGGCTGGATTGAGCGGGATTTCCGCCGTCACCTTCCAAGTCCGAGCTGGCATCCGTTAGACCAACGAGCAACGAGAGATGACCGCCAGCTGAACCGCCCGTCACACCGATTCGCTCAGGATCGACGTCGTACTTGTCCGCATTGGCGCGCAACCAGCGAATTGACGCCTTGGCATCGTGGATTTGTGCTGGGAAATTCGGGGTGGCAGTCGTGGTTTCCTTCTTCGCTTCATCAAATTTCATCAGCCGGTAGCTGATCGTTGCCGCCACGTACCCTCGCCTGGCCGCTTCCACGATTTGTCCCCGGTATCCCTGGCGAGTTCCCTGATACCAGCCGCCACCATGAATGAACACGATCGCCGGAAACGGACCATCTCCTTCTGGCCGTGCGATGTCGAGTTTCAATTCCGCGTCCCCGCCTCTGCCGTAAGTGATGTTCTCTTCGACGATGACATCCGCTTGGACTGCACCGCTGACGAGACTTACGGCAAGAAAGACTTTGAGAGCGTGCTTGTATTTGTTCCAGCGCATGATGGCCTCTCTAATAGCGGTACAATGTTAGGCGATAGGGGGCACTTCTACCGAGGCGGAATCGTCGTCGATAGAATGTGTCCGCCGACCTTTGGATTCATATCTAGGATGCCATGCATCTTCCTCCGCTCGAAAGAAATGCCATGCTCGATTCCACAAGAGACTTTTTTGAGGCGCTGGCCAGCGTATTACTGCGTTGCTGGGTATTTGGCTTCCTGCTGCTCCTGTTTTCGACCGTCGTCTTTATGCTCACTGGCGACATCGTCGACCGGATACATGGGCCGATGTTTGGCCTGTCGCCGCATGAATTGGATTTAATCATCTACTGTGGATTGGGCCTCTTCAAATTGTGCTTGCTTATCCTGTTTTTCTTTCCTTGGCTGGCGATTAAGTCCGTGCTGAAGAAGTCTGCGAGCTGACTTTTGGAGAATTCGTCGGCCACGGGCGGGGACTGTCACAAGCTTTCGTCATTCCGCGAGCAGACAGCGAGTTTTCTGATCCTCGGATCGAATGCGAACGATCAACCGCTTCGTGCCTGCTTCAGTTTCGTAATAGGAACCACTAAGACAGGCTGCGACGCATCTCCGTCATTGCCCGTATCGAGTGGCAACTCCGCTTGTTGAGTGACGCCAAGGGACACCGAGTGAGTTGTGACTTTCGCTTGAGCCGTGCGAGACGGCTGCGTTCATCGATTCAACTGCCAGATCGCGAAGTTCAACATACTCGCAAAGCTCACCCACGCCAGGTATGGCACCATCAAGCTTCCCGCAACTCCTGAGCGGCGGAAGAACTCCACTGTCGTCGCAAGAATTGCCAGCCACAGTATTACGATCTCGACAAATGCCCAGCCCGGCTGATGAAACGCAAAGAAGATCCACGACCACCCGACATTTAAAACAAGTTGCACGCCAAACAGGCCAAGTGGGAGTTTCGCGCCGCGAAATCCAACTTGCTCCCAAACCAGCCAGGCCGCAATCCCCATCATGAAGAACAGCGTCGACCAGACCGGGCCAAACACGTAGTCGGGCGGATTCCAGGATGGCTTTGTGACCGTCTTGTACCAGCCGTCGATTTCTGGTGTGGTCGCGATGGCTCCGAGGCCACCTGCGCCAAGGCAGACAATCACGAACAGCGTCAGGCCAATCCATTGTTTGCGTTTCGTCACTTCGCACCCCGATCGCAAGATAGCCAACGTGCTCGCGCCAGCAGGAATCAATCCCCCAAGCTACCTGCACATCGTCAATGTTCACTCGGTTGGCAACTCGGGGAGGTAGTTTAGCAGCTCGGGATGCGAACAGAAGGGCGAGGCGGGCAGGCCATCGCGATTATAGAGATGGCAGTGCTGCGGATCGACAGTATACGCGTACCGAACCGACACGGGCTTTGATAGTTCCACATTACTGACGACCACCGTCTGACCTGCGATAGCCGCCTCAGCCGGATGCCACTTGCCTGTCTTGTCGGCCAACTCGAAGTGCGACAGTTTCGTTTCGGGACTCTCCTGCGGGGCGTCCAATCCTTTTTTTACGGCAACCATCAGGCCGCTGTCGGCATGGGTGAAGTGTACGGTGACTTTTCGATCGGCGAACTCCGCCCGCCGAAACATTGGGCCACTGAACGAAACCTCTTTGCCGTACTCGACCGCGAGCGCCCATCTCGCAAGTCGCTCCCCGACGTCAAACTTGTTGGGTGGGTGAATGTCTTTATCGAGCAGATCAATCGTGACAACCATTCCAGTCTGTGGCAGTTCGGCGCTCAGTCGCTGCTGTTCGCGAAGATAAGGCCAGCCCTCGCGAGCGCCGCTGCCGGGCAGCTGTACGAAGTAGAACGGTAGATTGTCATTGCCAAGAGCCTTTCTCCAACCCGAGATCAACGCCCCCATCTTGTGCTGATAGTCTCGTGGGTCTTCCCCATCACCGCAGTTCGATTCGCCCTGATACCAAATCACGCCCCGCACGGCGAAACGAGCGATGGGTGCGAGTCGCGAATGAAACAGGCGACTAGGCAACCAGTTCGCGTCGCGGGCTCGCACTCCTCCCGGCAACTTCCAAATGCCATGAAGATCGCCCTGGTCGCCAAGCTCCAGCTCGCGCCGAAGCGTCGGGTGCGACTCGAAGGCTGCGCGAGGAATGAACGGCTCGATTGGAGTTCCGCCACGAGACGAGCCAATGACGCCGATTGGCACACCAAGTTCCTTGTGCAACTTGCGTGCAAAGTAGAACGCTGCGGCCGAGTAACTCGATACCGTCTTCGGGTCGCAGACACTCCAGCCAGCCCCTGCTGGCAACTCATCCAGAGCTATTTCTGATGCGTTCTCGTTGACGCGCCGAAATCGGATGGCAGGAACTGCGGCTTCACGAATGTCTTGTTCCGCCTGCGAAAGTCGTTTGGCGACAGCGCCGACGTTCATCGCCATGTTGGACTGCCCGCTGGCATGCCAGACGTCTCCCACGACGACGTCGTGTAGCAGAACGGATTCCCCGCCGCAGAGTACAGAAAGATCCTGCCCATTGCCGTTCGCTTTCATTGGCTTCAAGAGGACGGACCAAGCTCCGCTTTCATCCGCCGTGACGGAAATCGTCTGTGCTGCGAACGTCACCGTGACCGGCTTGGCGATTTCGGCCACGCCCCAAATTGTTACAGGGCACTCGCGCTGCAAGACCATGTGATCGCTAAAGATGCCAGAGAATCGGAGCTCCGCCCGAATTATTGACGGCGAGTTGAATGCCAACAGCATCGTTAACAATGCAATCGCGAACGGAAGCAGTCGCTTATTCATACTTCAAGCCTTGCATAATGATTTTCAGTTCGACCGCTTTCATGTCACCCGTCAATGTTTAAGAGCTGCTTACCCTTGATTGGGCCGCACGTGTACGCGTTATTTTCACGCACAATTGAGATTGTGCCGTATCCCTCTAGGATGAGAGAGATGGACATTGGGAAACCGCTAATCACGTTCCGTCTTAGTGCTTCCATCCGAGTAGCCGCGGACAGACATTTCCCAAAGATCAAATCCATACTTTTCTCGAACAACCGTCATTCGCATGACATCGGTTGTACCGTCTGCAATACGCAGTCCCATAAGATCGCGCACGCGGTCTCCGAGGTCGACCTCGCGACTGTATCCCAACGCACCATGCGCACGCATAGCAGCATCACAGGCCGCCAAAGCAATCTCAACACCTTCGGCCTTGATGCCATTGACGAGTGGCTCAGCGGCATCAAGGTCACCACGGTCAAACAGTCGAGCTGCCTCCCGCGCCAAAGACAACGCCATCCGTAGTTTTGTGAGGTTCTCTCCAATCGGTTGCTGAAGGTGTGTAAATCGGCCAATCGGTCCACCAAAGACATGGCGCTGCCGTATGCGTTCGGCCATGATCTCCAGTGCTCGCTCCCCACAACCGATTGCCGAAGCAGCTTGCATTAACCTCCAGTAGAGGAAGTGCTCGTCAAATAGATTGCCTCCATCACCATCCTTCCCTATGAGATATTCCGATCCGACGTACATGTTGTCGAACTTCAGTCCGCCGAATGAGTTGCCCGTCAATCCGTGTGCGTAACGATCGACAATCTCCAAACCGGGATGGTCAATCGGAAGCAGGAACGCAGACCTAGCATCTGGGGAGCCTGCCGCAGAAGTTGTGTACAGCACGACGTGCGTTGCCTGCCGTAGGCGCGCGTTCCACAACTTTGATCCGGTCAGGCGGAATCCATCACCGTCCCTCACGGCCCGACTCTGCATGCTTTTCGTATCCGTACCCGCGTCTTCCTCGGTGATCGCCACCGCGAAATAGGCGTCCCCTTCGACGAGCTTCTTCAGTGCGTCGACTGCAATTGTTGAATCCATCTTAACTGCTGGCCGTCCATGAGCGGCTCCAACCACGTCTCGCATGTTCAAGTTGTACCGTCCTGCATGCCGAAATATTTCTAGCATCTGCTGTGCGTTCCAGCCGCTTCCCCCAACTGATTCCGGCAAGTCCAGACCAGGTAATCCGAATGCGACACCGCGCCGTCGCCACTCCCGCGGCGAAGTGAGTTTTCCCTCCGTCCTCAGTTGTTCGGCAAGCTCGTCGATCGCAGTCTTTACCTGATTAACGGTCAACGGACTGGCTGATGCTGGCTCCGCTTCAGAGCGAACGAGGCGAACTTTGAAGACAGTGTTTAGCTCCAGAACAAGTGAACTCTCTGACAGCCTTCCGGGGCTCTCCAGGAACACCCGTTTGTAGCGACCAGAGGGTAAATCGCGTTTCTCTACGTTGAACTGGTAGTCCTTCATCGGTTTACTTGGATTCAGAACGCGAACCAGTGTTTCGCCAAGTTCCTTCAACAGCACAAAGTGCCGTCCAAGCACAATTCCATCTGCCGACGTCACAGTGTACGCCAGAATGCTCAACTCGCCTCCCTTGATGGCAAGATCAGGACCATCTTCATCTGACCAGAACGGTCCTGACTTACTGTGAATGCTGTTCTTGGCGGATACCACGTCGACTTGAAGGTCATACCCGTTGATTTCCTCAGACACCCAGCCAATCAGATTCACAAACCTGTCATTGCTGATCCGCCCTTCCTTTAGCTCTGAATGCTTTTGGAACAGCTCCAGTGCGTAGTAATGGGGCTGAGGATGTAGTGGCTGACCAGCCATAGACCGCAACGTCTGCATCGCGATCAAAGCCGCAGAAATTGGGCACGCCCCTCCGCCGTCAGGGTTGATCAGGGCATCGAGTTCTCCCTGCCGCACAATCACCGGCGTCTGGCTGGAGTGGACATCCTGGATTGACCGAATCGCATACGTCGGTGATGACAGCCTTCGGGGCGGTGCTGACTTCTCATCGAGTTCTTCTGCAAATGCGATAGAGGCACAAAGAGCACAGGATAACGCGAGCATGAACGGGGCTAATGCAGTCAGTTGAATCTTGGTTTTCGCGAAGGCTCTCATTTGGTGGCTCCAGTAGCTCACGAGACAACACAGGTTGTTTGTTTTCGTATGAGTTGAGTATTGTCAAATCAGTCCATTGTTCCTCGACTAACAGCGCAGGGATAGCTGACTTCAAGCAGGCTTTCAGTTCAAGCTATTTCGCGATTCCCTTAATGGGTGTTTCCAAGACAATTGAATAACTCTCAGTCGCTCCGCCATGTCCCTTGCCAGATCGACTGCTCCGCTATCTTCAGCCTCTGTGCCCACGTCGACATATTGGCACGCGATTCCGCACCTATTCGTCGTGGCACGCTTCAATTTTGATTGCGTCGCGCTACCACTGGCGGAACGTTGAAGGATCCAAACCATCAGGGACCCACACTCGCCGGAGCTTCCACCGTCCTATTGGAAGGTTCTTACCCTTGGGGCAGCACAGCACCAAGCAGCCGTCGTGAACACGGCCCATCTTATGTGTCCTAGCCAAGTCCCGGATGTCTGGACCAAATGAGCGACATCCATTTGTTTTGCACAACGGCGAAGCGCCAGCTTCTTGTAGTTCATCGTATCGCTTTTTGCTCAGCGTAACTGGCTCAGCACAAATGGCGCACGGAAGTGAAAGTTTTGCCATGACTACTCCTTGTTTTCGACAGAGGTGGGAAGACAGTCCATCGCACCCGCCGTCATACGGCAAGGTACAATTTGTTAAGAACGCTCTGGTGTTTGTTGCGTGTTCAGCGTGAAGTGCATGAGTCAATCCACCATGTGAACACCCGTCGCTAGGCCATTGGCCTAGCTTTGACACCGCGATCACGGTGACGAAGGCCATTCAGGCCTTCACTGCGTCACAGGTAGAGAGTCTCCAGATATCTCGCTAGGAATCTCGCAAGCCGATGCAGTTTGCATCGGCGGGTGGGTTGATACAGTTGAACACCGCAAGTTGCGTGCCAACTTACTGACCAAGAGCTCGCTTTAGATTGAAGTGAAAGGAGCGTGTGTAGGATGCCTGCAATGCAGACGCTGTCCTTGAATAACGCTCGCGGTCAACGACGCGTCGGGTTTCCTTGGCAACTCTGATGTAAGTGTCGAGCTCGTTTACCGTTTTCAAGTAAGGCCATTTTTTGAGGTACGTCGGTAGGGCACATTGGCCGCCCGCAAACGTTGTGATCGGCTGCTGCTTCTCCTGCGCCACTCCGATCTCCCACGGAACCCACCATGATTCCTTAGTCGCCTCCGAGACCACAGCCATCAGTTCAGTACATTGCTGTAGCACGTTGCGAAGATAATCTCCCAGATCGTCGCCTGTCTTACTCGCGTGTGGATCAAACACATCCAAGTAGCATTCGACGAGGTGGACCGTTCGTAAGCGATAAGCAATCCGCCCAGCAGTCTCTGAGTCCTCGTTTTTGTGTGAGATAAAAACTCTCATGGGTTAATCACTCCATTCTGTGTGGTGGACGGCACCGCAGTAACAGTCGCTTTGACGTCAAGCTTGATTGGTTTGTCCGTGGGCTCTCCAAGGCACGACACCGAGAGGAGTAGCACGTAGAGCAATGCGAAGACGATTGGGATGAAAACTTCGTTGATCGTCAGGCGAGTGTGGTCAGATCGTTCGGTGTGGACGTCCCACTCATGGCGAAACAGTGCCAGCGGAAGCTGCTGTTCGATTTCATGGATCACCTTAAACTTGGTGGAGTTCAGGTTCTTGTAACTGAGAATCAGGAACAGCCATGCCAATGCAACAAGCAAACCAGCGATTGCCACGGCACACCGCCAGGGGGAAGCACCGTTGAGCGTCGATGCGAGGCCGAATAGCGTTACTAGAACAGTGTTCGTAGCCAGCAAAAAGTTGTTGGCTGAATTTCGCCATTCCGTGACTCGGATAGCTGAGTCGGCGAACAGTTTGTACTGCTCAAGAAGATGGTCGTCGTAGCGTTCCCCATACTGGTCACGAGGTTTGCCAAAGAGCCCTCTACTTGTCTGTTGATTCTGATCAGCCATCGACGAACTCGACTACTATGCCAATGAATTAATGAAGTTAGAGATGTTCGACCATTTCCATTCCACAGTCCGCAGGCCAGGAATCTGAACCTTGGAGTCCTTGAAGATGTGGATGCCCAGCGAAGGAATGCCTTCTTCTTTCGCACACTTGATCTCCCAGAGCGCTCCTTCCGCAGCAAGGGTGTTCCGACTGACCATGATGATCATGGCGTCGCATCCTTTAATCTTGATGCGGCAGTTTGTCTTCCACGCCGAATTCCAAGGCTGCTTGACCGACATGTCAGTGAATACGAACGGGCTGCGTTCATCGCGTGCCTGATGGACTAGACCGTCACGATAAAGTCGATCTTCTACCGCGAAGCTGATGAAGACTCGTTTGGACATCTATGAACACTCCTGACTACAGGCTGGTGAGTCTGCGGCTTCGTAATCGTCAGGGGGCGATCCCGACGACGACTCTGGCCAGACCTTCGATTGTCGGCATCCATGCGCCGACGATTCCTTTAGGACTTACTGTTACTCGTTGCGATGCGACAAATGCATCAGCCGTGCCAAACGGCGAGAAGCCGAGCGCGAATGATGGCGAAGCCTTGCTTTGCTTACAAAAGCATCGCATGACAAGTTCGGCCCAAAGCAGGTAGCGGTCTCGGGCACAAATCGGCTTCTACTACACATACCGGCATGTACACTCGATATCAGCCGACGAATTCTCGATATTTGGGCAATCTCAGTAGGCGAGGGCAATCGTTACTTTGTCCCTGTGCTGTCAGAGGCTGCCCATTCTCGATACATTCCTGTTGGTATCTTCACAAACTGATTGGTAACCGCGATGGGCCAGCGAATACTTATCACCTGGGTCGGTCACACCGACCTGAAAGCGATGGCGGCTACGTATCCTGCCGCCAAACGCAAGTTGATCGCCGACGTCATCAAGGCCGAGATCGACGGAAACCCCGGCCCAGGTCCCGTCAAGGCACTCCTGGATAAAGAGAAGTTCCAGCAGATTCATCTGCTTAGCAATTACGGCGCGGACGTTACCAAGCAGTTTGCAAACTGGCTAAAACGCCGGGCTGTCACTCACAATGTGGAACTGAAGAACCCATCGGACCACGGTCAGATTCTTGACGTAGTTCGTCCCTTGCTCGAATCGATCGATGTTCGGGTGGGCGATGAGCTCTGTTTTCATCTAAGTCCCGGCACGCCAGCCATGGCTGCCATTTGGATATTGCTCGGCAAGAGTCAGTATCCTGCCTCGCTTTTTCAAACCCATTTCGACAAAGTGTGGCAGACAGAGATCCCGTTCGACATCACGACTGATGTACTGCCTCAGCTGCTCAGGGAACCGGATCGGTTATGGCAGCATCTTGCCGCAAAGACACCGCAGGAAATTCGCGGCTTCGAGGGGATCGTTGGCAAGAGCGAAGCGATTCGCATGGCAGTCGGACGCGCCCAGCGAGCCGCAATCCATGACGTTCCCGTTCTTATCCTCGGCGAAAGCGGCACAGGCAAAGAGATGTTCGCCGAAGCGATTCACTATGCCAGCCCGAGGCGGAACAAGAAGCCCGTTCTTATCAATTGCGCCGCGATTTCCACCA
This sequence comes from Planctomycetaceae bacterium, assembly GCA_020638995.1. Classification (GTDB taxonomy): domain Bacteria; phylum Planctomycetota; class Planctomycetia; order Pirellulales; family Pirellulaceae. The sequence goes on along the minus strand of JACKHM010000003.1, from coordinate 698,365 downwards.
ACTTGCTCGAATCCGAATTGTTTGGCCACGAAAAAGGCTCGTTCACCGGAGCAGACAAGAACCGCAAGGGAGCCTTCGAGTTAGCCGATGGAAGTACGTTGTTTTTGGATGAAGTCGGTGAATGCGATCTGGATATGCAGGCCAAACTGCTCCGCGCACTCCAGCCGCCTCCCAAAGAAGGCCCGTGCTGTTGTGTATTTCGCCCCGTAGGAGCCAGCGAGGACATTAAGGCCGACGTTCGTGTCGTCGCGGCAACTAACAAAGACCTTACCAAAGCCGTCGAAAAGGGCGAGTTTCGCGAGGATCTGTTGTATCGGCTCTCCATTGTTACGGTGAAATTGCCGCCGCTCCGCGAACGTGAAGACGACCTCGCCGTGCTGGCAGAATCACTGCTACTCGATATTAACCGGCGTCTAAAGCAGCGCCGAGAAACCGGATACCAGGACAAATCCATTTCTGACGACACAAAACGGTTTATGCAGCGATACCACTGGCCTGGAAATGTCCGGGAATTGTCAAACGCGCTGTTACAAGCGGCAGTAATGGCAGAAGGAACCGTACTTCATCCACACGACATCGCCGCCGCGATCGCAGATTTACCGGGAAGAAAGAACGACGACGTCCTGAATTGCCCACTCGGTGATGGCTTCGCAATCGAGGCAAAACTCGAAGAAATCCACGCTCATTTCATTCGCCGAGCCATGATCGAAGCCGGTGGCAAGGTCACCAAAGCGGCGAAGCTGCTGGGCATGAAACATTACCAGACACTTTCGGCACAGCTCGATCGACTGGGTATTGAATACGAGGCCGACGAATCATGAACAGACCATACCAAGCTCGCTCGCGAGCAGAGAAATCGACTTTGGCGCAGCCATTGCTCTTAGCTCCTGCCTCAAGTCATGACACAACAACAAACAGTCGACTGACAGAACTGACTACCTCGTCGTCGAACGGGGGTACATGCAGATGAAGACTATCAACTTTGAATTCCTCAAACCGAAGTGGGAGGCGTTGGCGAACATTGCCGGCTTTGCCGAGCAATACGTCCACGCCGATCCTTCGAGTGCGCTGGTGAAGTTGCGTCAGTTCTGTGAACAGGTCGTCGAACACATCTATGGACAACACCATCTACCAAAGCCGTATCAGTCGGGACTGAACGATCTGCTTCATGAGTATTCCTTCAAACAAGCCGTTCCCCCGGTCGTCATCTCAAAACTTCACTCCTTACGTGTTCAAGGCAATAAAGCCGCTCACGGCGAAGGCGTTGGCCCACAACAATCACGCTGGATTCTTCAGGAAGCGTATGACCTCGCCAAGTGGCTCGTGCTCACTTACGACCATGCCGACGTTGCCACGCTCCCGCCATTTCATGAACCAGAGCCGCCATCAACTCGTGATCCTGCTGAACTGCGTCGAGAGAAGAAGGCGATCCTTGAACGCCTCGCCAAACAGGAAGCTCAGACCGACAAGCTCCTGAAGGAACTGGATGCCGAACGGAAGAAGGCTAAGAAAGCCGAAGCGACTGCGGAAGAATTGCAGGCCGCCATCGCCGCTGGCCAGAAGTCTGCCAACACACTTCAGTTTGATGAAGCAACAACTCGCCAGCGTCTCATTGACAGCCAACTTGTGTCCGCAGGCTGGGATGTGGGCGCGAACGGTACCCAAACCGATGAAGTCGGCCAGGAAGTCAAAGTCGTTTACGTTGGTGACCACACGGGCGAAGGACGCGCTGACTACGTTCTTTATCGAACACAGGACGGGCGAGCTCTCGCCGTCATCGAAGCCAAGAAGACATCCGTCGACCCCGAAGTCGGACGTGAGCAGGCACGAATCTATGCCAGTGCCATCGCCGCAACACAGAACGGCCATCGTCCGATCATCTTTTGCACCAACGGCTACGAGATCACTATCTGGAATGATGCCAACGACGAGCCGCCTCGTCAGACGTTCGGTTTCTATTCAAAGGACAGCCTGGAATACCTGCTGATTCAGAATCAGGATCGTCGTCCGCCGGATCAGATCAAGGTCAACACCGAGATCACGAATCGGATGTACCAAATCGAGGCCATCAAACGCGTAACAGAGCGGTTTGCGACCAAGCACCGTCAAGCGTTGATCGTGCAGGCAACGGGAACCGGTAAGACACGCGTCGCCATTGCGTTGTGCGATGCGATGATCAAAGCCGGTTGGGCACGCCGAATCATGTTCCTCTGCGATCGCCGCGAGCTGCGTAAGCAGGCCAAGGAGAATTTTCAGAAGTACCTCGACGAACCGCTCGTTTACGTCACAGCCAACACGTACAAGGAACGCGAGCATCGCATCTATCTGGCAACCTATCCAGCCATGATGAAGGTTTACGAATCGTTCGACGTTGGCTTCTTCGATTTGATCATCTGCGACGAATCACACCGCAGCATCTACAACCGATACCGCGATCTGCTGTTGTACTTTGATGCCTACCAGGTCGGCCTGACCGCCACTCCGGTCAAGTTCATTGCTCGTAACACCTATGGCCTTTTTGGCTGCGAAGACAAAGACCCCACGTCGCACTACAGCTACTCCGAGGCCCTGAACGACGCGGCCGGTCCATTCCTTGTTCCCTTCAAAGTGAAAACGCTCACCACGGACTTCACGCGCCGGGGCATCAAGTATTCACAACTGACGGACGAACAGCGTGAGCAACTGGAAGAAAACGAGGCTGATCCTGAGGCCATCGAATACGAATCGCATGAGCTCGACAAGAAGGTCTTCAACCTGCCGACGATCCGTATCATCCTCGAGAACCTGATGAACAACGGCATTCGCGATACCACCGGTTCGCACGTTGGCAAGTCCATCATCTTCGCTCGGAACCACAACCACGCCATCATTCTGCAAAAGCAGTTCCGCAAGCTATTCCCTCAGTACGGCGGCAACTTCTGCAAAGTGATCGACAACCACGAACCCCGTGCGGAGGAGTTGATCGAGGAGTTCAAGAAAGCGGAATCCGGATTCAACATCGCGATCTCCGTCGACATGCTCGACACGGGTGTCGACGTTCCCGAAGTTGTCAATCTGGTCTTTGCCAAACCGGTCTTCTCCTATGTGAAGTTCTGGCAAATGATCGGTCGTGGAACTCGACTCTGCGAAAAGCTGTTTGGCACCGACGACGACGGCAAGCCGATCGACAAATCGTATTTCCAAATCTTCGACCACTGGGACAACTTCAAGTATTTCGACGAGCTCGACGAGGAATCAGAGCCTCGCCCAAGCAAATCGATGTTGCAGCGACTGTTTGAAGCCAGGATGGAACTCGCCGACGCTGCCCTCAACAAGCCAGACATCCCGACGTTTGACATCGCCGCCGAACTGCTCACCAAAGACGTGGCCGATCTGCCGGACAAGACGATCAGCGTGAAAGAGAAGTATAAGGAAGTCCACACGGCTCGAAACCCAGAGATTATCAAGCAGTTCGACCCGGCAACCGTTGCCATGCTGCGGCAGGACATTGCTCCGCTGATGCAATGGCGGTCGATTGCTGGCGACACCGACGCCTACAAGTTCGATCTGTTGATGTGCCGTTTGGAAACCGAATGCCTGCGGGGTACACCGCGATTCGACGACTTCAAGGCCGAGTTCCTGAACCAGCTGACACAACTGTCGATGCACCTGAATCAGGTTCGTGCCAAAGCCGACGTCATCAGCAAAGTACGAGGTGCCGCGTTCTGGACCGACGTAACCGTCGCCGATCTGGAAGCCGTTCGCAGTGAGCTGCGTGGCATCATGAAGTACCGAGCCACCGGCGGAACCACGGCATTGCCGCCCAAAGTGCTGGATGTCGTCGATCACAAAGAACTGGTTGAGGAACAGGACTACAAGCCCAAGCTCGACGGTCTGGACCTTGCCCAGTACCGCAACCGCGTCGAAAGCGTCTTGCGCAAACTGTTCGATCAGAACGAAGTGCTGCAACGGATCAAAGCCGGTCAGGACGTCAGCGAAGACGACCTGCAAGCGTTGGTCTCACTGGTGCTGACTCAGGAACCGGACCTCAACCTGTCCGACCTGCTGGAATACTACCCGGAAACCGCTGGCCATCTTGACCTGGCGATCCGCAGCATCATCGGACTCGATCCCGAAGCGGTCAAACATCGCTTCAATACGTTCGTGCAGAAGCACACCACCATGAACTCAATGCAGCTGCGTTTCATGCAGATGCTGCAAAACCATATTGCCAAATACGGTTCCATCGAAATCGAACGGCTCTACGAAGAACCGTTCACCACGCTGTCAGCAGACGGCGTCGATGGCATCTTTGGCGATGACCAGATTGACGACCTTTTAGAAATCATCGGGGCGTTTCGTCCCACGGACACCTGATGCGGACCTTGACCGATGCAACGCACTTTCGACTTCGATGCTGAGCTGCGTTCATCTATCCGAGCCGCGACCAGACAACACACTGACGAATACACAGTTTCCGCGTTTCATCGCGGAACAGAGCCAATACTGGATTTAGGGAAGAAATCAATGATCACCGGAGCTCTCCGAAGCAAGATCGACCGACTGTGGCTGGAATTCCACTCGGGCGGCATCACCAACCCTCTCACCGTGATTGAACAGATCACGTATCTGATGTTCCTGCGCCTGCTGGACATCGCCGAGATGCGGAACGAAAAGAAAGCGGCCCGCTCGAAGAAGCCGTTCAAACGTGTCTTTGCTAACCCCGAAGCCGATGGCACCAAGGGACACAGCGAACAGCATCTGCGTTGGCATCGTCTGCGGACGGTCGATGGCCCGGCCCTCGTGCAGTTGATGATGGCACCAAAGACCAAGGAAGACCCGGCAGGCGGTGTCTTTGCCCATCTCAAAGACATGTCGACCGAGCAAACCACCTTCGGGGCGTTCATGAAGGACGCTCAGTTCCTGGTCATCAAGCCGCAGCTGCTGGTCAAGGCGATGGAGCTGATCGAAGACCTGCCGCTGGAAAAGGGCGATACCAAGGGCGACCTGTACGAGTACATGCTCGGCAAGCTGACCACCGCCGGCATCAACGGCCAGTTCCGTACCCCGCCGCACATCATCCGCATGATGGTTGAGGTTGTTGATCCCGAACCGCAGTGGAGAATCTGCGACCCGGCCTGCGGCACCGGCGGCTTTCTGGTCCGCTTGATGGAGTACCTACAAAAGAAATACACGTCACCTGAAGGCATCATCACCGAGGAGATCGAAAACGAAGACGGCTCAAAGGAAACCAACACCATCTACACGGGCGATCTGCTGGAGCAGTACCGCAGCCACATTCAAAACGACATGTTCTACGGCTACGACTTCGACGCCACCATGCTCCGCATTGCTGCGATGAACATGATGTTGCACGGTGTCGAGAATCCGCATATCGAAAACCGCGACACGCTCTCCAACGCCTTTGTTGAAGCCTGCCCAGCGGTCGCGGAAGACGCCTTCGATCTGATCCTGGCCAATCCGCCGTTCAAGGGAAGTCTCGACGCGGAGCTGGTTCACAAGTCGCTCACGTCTGCCGTCAAGACAAAGAAGACGGAGCTGCTGTTCCCGGCCCTGATGCTGCGAATGCTCAAGCCCGGCGGCCGCTGTGCCGTGATTGTCCCGGACGGCGTGCTGTTCGGTTCCTCGAACGCTCATCAAAAGCTACGAGGAATGATCATCGACGATCATCAACTCGATGCGATCATCAAGCTGCCGTCTGGAGTGTTCAAGCCGTACGCCGGCGTCGCCACCGCGATCATGATCTTCACCAAATCCGGCGAGACGCAGGACGTCTTCTTCTACGACGTCGAAGCCGATGGTTTTAGCCTCGACGACAAACGCCAACGGGTGAAAGAGAACGACCTGCCGGATGCGGTTGCCCAATGGAAGAAGTGGGACAACGGCAACGGGAAGAAACACTTCAAAGACCGCAGCAAGAAAGCGTTCTTTGTGACTGCCGACGAAATTCGGGCTGAGAAGTATGACCTGTCGATCGGTCGATACAAGGAAGTTCCCTACCAGGAACCGGATTACGACAAACCAACTGACATCCTGAAGCGATTGACAAAACTTGAAACTTCAATCGCCAGCGACCTGAAAGAGCTGGAAGGGATGTTGAAATGAGCGAAACCAATGGCCATACGCTAGGCGATGTCGCGAGCTTCATTCGCGGCATTACCTTTACACCTGATGACGTCACGCTGCCCTTCGAGAAGGGAACGGCTGTCTGCATGCGTACTAAGAACGTCCAGGCAGACTTGGACGAGGACGACTTGATTGCCGTTCCAAAGTCTTTCGTGCGACGAACCGAGCAGTACCTGACTGAGGGCGACATGCTGGTGTCCAGCGCCAATAGTTGGAACCTCGTTGGCAAATGCTCGTGGGTTCCAAAACTGGATTACGAAGCAACCGCAGGAGGCTTCATTTCGATCCTCCGCGCGGACCGTAAGCAAGTTGACCCTCGATATTTGTACCACTGGTTTGCTGCGCCACGTACACAACACGAGGTCCGCCTATGTGGGCGACAGACAACGAACATCTCGAATTTGAACTATGAGCGGTGTCTCAACCTCCCGATTCCGTTGCCGAAGTTGGAGGAGCAGAAGCGGATCGCCGCCATCCTCGACAAGGCCGACGCCATCCGCCGTAAACGGCAGGAGCGTCTCGCAGTTTATGTAGATTTGCTAGAGGCGGCTTACCTCGAACGTTTCGGGTTCCCATTGGCAACAGAGGGGCGTTGGCCGATGGTTCCTCTTAAAGCGTTGGCAAAATTCAAACGCGGGAAATTCACACCTCGGCCGAGGAATGACCCTCGATACTACGGAGGCGAATATCCGTTCATTCAAACTGGAGAGTTGACAAACTGTGATGGATATCTCCGTACGTGGCGACAAACTTTGAACAAAGAAGGAACCAAAGTCAGCAAATGTTTCCCTCCTGGAACGGTGTGCATCGCGCTTGTTGGAGCAACGATCGGGGAGACCGCAATTCTAGACTTTGAGTCGTATTTCCCGGACAGTCTTATCGGTATACAACCAAAGCCGAAAGAATCAACGCCGGAGTTCATCGAGTACACTCTGCGATTCTACAAACCGTGGTTTCGTAACAGAGCGCCAGAAACGGCTCGCGCCAATATCAATGTCCAAACGCTTGAATCGCTGACGGTGCCGCAAGCTCCAATCGACCTGCAATGTCGCTTCTCCGAGACCTACAAGCAGTTGGACAAATTGCGAACTCAAGAGAGCGAAGCGATCAAGCTGTCAGACGACTTGTTCAACTCTCTCGTCCAACGAGCCTTCAAGGGGGAGCTGTAGGTGAGCGGTGATCTGACGCAGGCAACCGTATTCTATTCATGGGAGTCCGATCTCCACGGCAAGACCACGCGCAACCTTATCGAGGGCTGTCTCAACACGGCCATCCGTCAACTTGGCCGTGAGGACGATCTGGACGTCGTCCCCAGTCTCGACCGCGATACCAAAGGCGTCAGCGGGTCGCCGGTCATACTCGACGCCATCCTGGAAAAGATCGACAACTGCACCGCCTTTGTCGCTGATGTTTCCATCATCAACTCGGCCGACGTCCGCCGCGATCCACCAGCACGCCCGACGCCGAATCCCAACGTTTCAATTGAACTGGGATACGCCATCAAATCATGTGGCTGGGACCGCATTCTGCCTGTCTGCAACGACTTCTACGGCCCGATCGACCAACTCCCGTTCGACATCCCGGAACGCCGAGTCATCTCCTACACGCTGTCCCAAGACCCAACGCCAGAAGAAGTCAAAGCCGCCAAGGAAAGGCTGGCGGGGATCTTCAAAAGCCGCCTGAAAGACATTCTCAAACTCACCCGCCAGTCCATCCTCGACATCCAGTTCTGTGATCTGGACACAGAGCAATTGTTAGGGCACGAGCTTGAATGCAGCGTAACGTTGGTCGAGTTCTCCGATGTTCGCGACCACAAATTTCCAAAGTCAGTCCGAAACAGCGGGCCATTCGGTGGCATCGATCCGCTCACAAACTCCAACTACTTCGAGGAAGTTGGTAAGTACACATTCTGCCGTAACTTGACACAACGCGTCGCCTTTGCAATCACGAACAACTCTTCCGAGTCTCTAAAGTCGCCTCGGCTTGAAATCAAGATCGATACGCCTGACTTTCCACTGGCCGCCTACGATGAAGAGTCGTTTCCTGACGAACCAAGCTACAGCGTGCGACTCGGTCGCGGCTTTCGCAGCGCGTTAGCGGCTACGCCGCCGAACTGGCTTACCGTTAAGACCGGCGAGGAGCAGACGATAATCCGCGCCGAACTTGAATCGATCCAGGCAAAGCGAACGGCGTGGACGTCATGCTGTTTTCTTGGAACAACGAAGTCGCCGGAAATCACCCTCAAGTGCCGAATATTTGCTGACAATCTCCCGCAGCCTTTTGAGCAGCAACTCACCATGCGGTTCAACGTTGGCGAACAGAGCAAAACGTTACAGGAGTGGATCGATGCCGACTTCCTGGCAACTTTAGTAGAGATGCCAGAGCCCACGGAGCCAGCAGAATGAACGAAGCTTATCTCACCGACGACGTAAGTCTCCGCAAGAACGATTTCTTCATTCACCTTACTCGCGACTTGCGAGTTTACTGGGTTGTCTGTGCCGAGTTTCGCATTGATAAGAAGTCGAAGATCGACGTGCAAAAGGACGATCCGCCAAATTCATGGCGATCTATGGCTGCGTATCCGTATTTGAAGCATCTCGATCTCAGTAGACACCTCACCGATGAGAGTCTTTGGCGTGATCAACTTCCCGGAATCACCGGGATAAACTGTGCTGAGTTCCCCAAACCCAAAGAAGACCGCATTGAGTATCTGGAAACGGTCACCACCGATGCCAATCGACTCGACGCCGACATTGTGTTCTGGGATCTGAGTACCGGAATCGCCACCGACAAAAAGAACGAAGCAGCCAAGTCGAAAAGGAATGCCGATCCCTGTTACATCTATTGGGATGAACTGCGGTGGGTCGTGAAAGCAACAAACGGAATCACCTGTGTTTACCAGCACAAGCCGCAGTATGGCAGTTGGGAGTCTGTGTGGACAATTTACGAGACTGCACTTGGCAGGTCCATTCGTTTCCGCGACGGGCAACCACTTTTCACCAAGATCACCAGAGCAAAGGCTTTGTTCATCCCACGGCCTGATCAGACGGACAAGCTCCAAGAGCTGAACGAGATCGTCGATGCGTACACGCCGGGTGCAAACTCGCATGCTGGTAAAGACGATGCCGTTGTGGGCACACCAACTATGGACGGCAATCAAAAATGATCACAGGAATCTACATCGAGAATTTTAAGGGCATCGGCGAGCCTGGCGTCAAGCTGGACCTCGAACCGGTGACTTTACTGTTTGGCAGCAACAGCGCCGGCAAGAGCACAATCTTCCACGCGATTCTGCTTGCCTACGAAGTGCTTGTGCGCGGCAACCGAAATCCCGACAAGACGGAACTCGGTGGTTCCGTCGTTGACCTTGGTGGATTCCCATGTTTCGTCCATCAGCATGAACAACAGCGGAATATCCGACTGCGGTTCGAGTTGGATCTGTCTTCGGTCAGCCTTGACCAAGAGTGGCGAATCGACGAACGCGTGGTTGATGTCGACTGGGTCAGTGTCGACGCCGATAACATCGGGTCGGACGTTTGGTCAGCGTCGGTGCAGATCGATTTGAGCTGGGACGAATCGCGGCGGCGGCCGTTTGTATCCAAGTACATCGTCGAACTCGACGAGCAACAGTTTGCCGAGATCGAGGACTTCCGTCTTGTCGGTGGTTCTGTGCTGCTGCATGTTGATCCGTCCCATCCTGTTCTTAGATGGTCCCACAAAGGTCCAAACGACTCGATTGGCGTGCTCGACTATTTCCACCACAGCTTTCGCACGCCCGCCGAAGAACTATATCTGGACGCCATTCCGATTGTAATTCCTGGTTTGCAATCGCTGCTTGATGACAGCAGCCGTCCTGAAGTCGACGAAATCGAAGGTACGGAGCGACCTAACACCAACGATCCCGTTAACATGGTCACGGAGCTGGAATCACTCGCCCACTTGCGGCAATTGGGCGATTTGGAAGTGCGGCGCATCCTCCACGAGGACGCGTCTGGGCGCGCATTTGAGGCGTTTTTGTATCGGATCGATGGTGGAAGAGTGGGAGTCGTCGCTGTCAGATTTTTCGGAAAAGACGGTTGGCTTCCCGACGAAGCAGCCATTGCTATTCAGACGTGGGCAGACGAAGTTGGCCTCAACGCCGGAGACGTCGAACGAAAAGCCCACACACTAGTGCTCAATAGCGAGGATGCCCTACCGAACTGGTATCTGCCTCTTGATATCCAGTTTGAGCCACTGGCAACAACAGAAGATGACGTCGATGCCGATCAGGCGGATCTCGATTTCGTAAGCGCGTTACTCAGTCGCCTATTGATCGTTCCGGGACGCACGCTTATGAATGCACTCGATGCCTGCCGGTATGTCGGGCCGCTTCGAGAAATTCCTTCGCGTCAGTTCGTGATACCAAGCACGCCAGACCGATCTCGTTGGGCAACTGGATTAGCTGCCTGGGATGTTCTTGCAGAATGCTCCGACGAAACGCTAACCGAGATTAGCGAATGGCTCGCCGCTGATAAGCGTCTCGGGACGCGTCACGAGATCGTGCGGAGAAAGGTGCGCGAGCTGCCCAGCGACGGCCTGGAAATGCAGCGACTGGAAGCGGACGACTACCTCGACGAAATAGAACGCATTCGTGAACTGATTTTTTCACGCCCGGAATCTGTAAAAGTCCAGCTTTTCGACCAAATGCTCAATATCCGTATTGACCCACACGACTGTGCTATTGGGATCGCTCAGTTGGTGCCGGTAGTCGTGGCCGGCGTTACCTCGCAAACCAATCGTGACAAACCTGACCAGCACGGCATGTTCCTAATTGAACAGCCTGAGCTGCACAACCATCCGTCCGTCGAAGTCGGACTGGGCGACTTGTTCATTGAAACCGTCCACCAGAAGCAATGTCGTTTCATCTTGGAAACGCACGGCGAGCACCTGATGTTGCGAATACTCCGCCGAATTCAGGAAACTTCGGAGAACACACTACCTGAGGGCGTCAACGGTTTGCTACCAACCGATGTGGCAGTTTACTTTGTCGAACGGACGCCCGCCGGAGTTACGACAAAGCGGATAAACATCGACGAGACGGGGGAGTTCATCGACAAGTGGCCCTACGGATTCTTCCGCGAGCGAGCCGAGGAGCTGTTCTGATGATAGCGGAATATGCTCTTGATCCAGCCTTGTTAGGGACGTGGAACGACTTCAGGTTCTACATCTCGCAGTTCGGGGTACCTCATGGCCGCCTTCTATCGGAGTTCCCAACAACGTGGAAGCGAATGGTGAAAGAAGTTGCAAATAGGGCGGCGAAGGATAAGGAATTTCTCATGATCACGGAGGCCCTCGATCGTCTTGAACGAGAGATGATTACTCGTGAGCACGACTACAACGACTCGCATAGCTGGCTGAAGAATGCTATTGAGGAGAACAAGAAGCGTCCTTTTCATGCGATCGCGACAACAACGAAGAAAGGCACGACGAAGAACTTGCTTGACGGCAAATCGCTCGACCCAACGAAGCCACACAAGCTGTGGAAGATTCCTGTTTCCATACAAGTCAAACGTGATGCCGTCGCCATGATGACATGCGTCTCGCTCCTTTTGTCGCTTTCAGATGAGATTGTTTTTATTGATCCGTATTTCGACCCTGGCGCGCGAAGATACACCGATCCGCTAAAGTTGTTCCTGCATGCGATGGCCAATAGAGGCAGGCGTAAAATGCCAACTCGAATCGAATACCACGGCGGTAATCAAAACACAGACAAAGCGAACTTCCAGAGAGACCTAGATCAATGGGTACGGCCACATCTGCCGACAGGTGTCGCGTTATCGGTCGTCCGTTGGGGCAAAGATCAGATGCACAATCGGTATATCCTCACTGACCGAGGCGGCGTGATGTTTGGTAAGGGACTCGACGATGGACGTGACGATAAGTTCACGCACGACACCGTCTCCCTGCTAGATGACGGCGTGTGTGCCGAACTCATTGTTGATTACTCGATCAAAAGCCAACGACTTACCTGGTTGAACGAACTCTTCTCCATTACTGGCACCTAAGCAACTGATTCGGCGTCGACTTGTGCCGTCAGCGGTCCACCGTACTCCTTGATCACTTCCTCAGAATCACGACCGATGATCTTAGTTTAGCACCGCCACGGCTCTTTCCATTTCAACAACCAGTCCCGACCGACTCGTGGCAAAGACTTCCAAGTATTCGATTGCTCGGGTGCAGGCTACGTAGAAGCTTGCCCTTCCTTGAACGTCGGTGGGGAACTCATTTCCGTTCGCAAGCAGAACACAATACGCATCGTACCCCTTGGCCGACGCCACGGTTGAAATCGAGAGCCAGCCGCGTTTGCGGAGCAACTCGTCCTTCTTCGTCGTGGCAACGTGGACTCCTTCGATGGCAGGAAGCCTCGCTGCCTCCACCGCTGCCACTAACTTCTCGACTTGATTTTTGTAGTAGACCAAGATGTTAATGTCTTCAGGGCGAACCTGCTGCTCCTCCGTCAACCACCGAAGCCGTTGCACGATCTCAGCCCATTGTTTGGGCCTACCATCGGCCACGGTGACTTTTGGTTTGAGCCCGCTGCGTTTCGCGAACCGGACCCTCCAGACGCCGTCTTCATTGTGAAGCAGGTCTTTCTCCTCCATCGTTCCGATGTCGCCGAATGCCTTAGTGGGAACTTGCGACTTTTCGATTGCGAAAGTGCCGTACAAAACATTGAACGTCGCTTCGACGATCTGCTTGGTATTGCGGAAACACTCCGACATAACATGCGAACGTCCAACGACATTCAGACCCAACGAATGCCAGTTTGGCCGCCGCCGTCCGTACAGGTTCTGAGCGTCGTCGTAGAACACGAAGAGACTCGGCTCGCGATTCGCGTCGGTGCGACAAAGCTCCTTGAGCAACCGGAATTCTTCCTCCAAGAAGTCTTGTCCTTCGTCGATATAGATGGCATCGAAACTGCATCGTTCAAAGGCCGAGGGGTCATTCTCCTTGGCGAACAAGAGTTCCTTGAGGTACTGACTCGCACGCGAGGTATCGTCGGTGTCGTCGAACTTCTGGTATCGCCAAACCCCCTTCTGCGACAGATTCCACATCAACCGGTTGTAGGACCAGACCTCGACGATGTTGTCGGGCAGCGATTGACCGGTCCTTTGCCGATAAGCAATCTCGATCTTCTTGGTGATGAACGGAACCAGCGTGCGATTAAAACAAACTACAGCAATCCTGGGCTGGCGATTCTCGGCGAACAGGTCGAATTGGCCGGACAGCGACCGTTGCGTTCGCCGGGCAAGGTTATTAGCCAATACAATGGTCTTGCCGCTCCCAGCAACGCCTCGGACCAGCCGTGGCCCTTTCTCCCAACGCTGTGCGGAGAGTTTCTGCTGCTCGTCGGAGAGCGCCTTGTAGGTCTCGGCAGCTTCGTCAAACATTTCGCCGAGGGTTCCTTCCTGAACACGACGAGGCTGACGTTCTTCAGGACGTGGAAACAAGACTGACGAATCGCCAAAGGCACGCCAGACGCATTGAATCTGATCGGTGGGCCAGCACTTCAGGCTGTGCTTATCCAAAGACGATTGGCCAATCGCTCGAAGTCGTTGAGAAAGAGCAGGCAGATCATCCGAAAAAAGAAGCTCTGGCGGACAGAACGCGTCTTTGCCCCATTTCTCTAGCCATTGCTCTCGACTGATGGTGGCCAGAGCAACCCAATACTTGAATGGCAGAACCAGTTCGGCGGGAAAGTGCCGCTCGACAGCATCCTTGATATCGAACATGGCGTTACGAACTTGAGCAAATGGGTTCTTGCCGAGTGTCATCCCGTTGTAACGAATCCGAAATTGGCCTCCCGGCTCCAACGCTTCGATTTGATCGAGCGTGATGCCTTTGACTTCGATGACGTGAACACCAGCGATTAGATCAACTAGAACGGCGTCAGGTGGTCGAGTCGTTTTCCTCGCCAAGCTCGGCTCGCAGAGTATCGTAGAATCAGATTCGTTGTGACCCGCAATCAACGCAGCAAGAACTTCGCGCTGCGCGTCATTGCTTGCATCCTCGGCACCAATGACTCGGCATCCCGTGTTGCGGATCAAATTCGCGAGTTCCGTTCGCTTCATAGCTTAACCGACCGCTTCGCCAGCAACTCACCGCAGCATCCGTTACAGATTATAGGCTCGTCCAATCTTTGCTATGGACGGCGACAAGTGCCGAGCTTACCAAGCTGATCCGAAGGGCGGAAGCAGCCAAGGCACGCGATCGAACTTAAACCGAAGCTCAGATGCGTCATATAAGGTGAGGCCAATGGCTTAACATTTGTGGCTTCGTTCTGACGTCGAGTTCGACCCAAGAAGCAAGTTCTTGAGACGCTAGAACGTGGTTATAGATCACCATGTCCCCAATGAACAAGTTCCTTTTAATCCCGCATTACTGGAGGATCAAACGTGTCCCACATCGTGCAGATTCAAACTGAGATTCGAGATCCCGCCGCCATTAGTGCCGCGTGTGATCGGCTTCGTTTGCCGGAGCCAGTCTTCGGCGAAACGAAGTTGTTTACTAGCTCAGCTACGGGCTGGGCCGTGCAGTTGCCAGAGTGGCGTTACCCGATCGTCTGCGACGTTGCCACAGGAAAAGTCGACTTCGACAACTACGGCGGGCGGTGGGGCGAACAGAGACACCTCGCTCAATATATGCAAAGTTACGCCGTTGAAAAGACGAAAATCGAGTCGCGAAAACGGGGCCACAGCGTGACTGAACAGCAACTCGCAGACGGTAGCATCAAGGTCGTCGTGCAGGTAGGAGGTGCCGCTTGAGTAAGACAATCGAAATCATCGTGGCCCCAGATGGCAAGTCTCGTGTCGAAACGAAAGGCTTCACCGGCGGCGAGTGTCGCGAGGCCAGCCGATTCATTGAACAGGCACTCGGCCAACATGTGGACGAACTTCTCAAGCCTGAGTTTCATCAAGCTGCAACGACGCAACAACAAACGGGCCAAGGCTACTGAGCACTTCAAGCTCTCTCTTGTAGCACTCAACTAACATCTCCATCAAACCCAAAGGAAAGACAATATGTCGCTTACTGAGCGGCTCGGGGAATACGTACGCGCGTGCTTCACCGGCCTATGGATTGAAAGTCACGAACATCAGGACGCGATTACTGCAATCTCGCAATTGTGTCGTGAGGAAGAATGGCGGCTCGCGATATGGGACATCGAGCAAGGGTTGCGAGTATCGGGCGCGGAAACAGAATCTGGCGGTTCAGATCCACTGGCCGCGATCCGAGCGGTCAACTCGCTGGCCACACCAGAAGGCACGTCCATACTCATCCTGCAAAACTTCCATCGCTTCACGCAGTCAGCAGAGATCGTGCAGGCCCTCGCACAGCAGGTTCTCGCTGGCAAACAAAACCGCACGTTCATTGTCGTACTGTCACCGATCGTGCAGATCCCGGTCGAGTTGGAAAAGCTGTTCGTTGTGCTCGAACACGAACTGCCTGACCGTGAGCAACTCGCTGAGATCGCGACGGCAATTGCCACCGAGGAAGGTGAGCTGCCAGAAGGGCAGGAGCGGGAACAAATCTTTGACGCGGCAGTGGGCCTGACTCGATACGAAGCGGAAGCGGCGTTTAGTTTGTCGCTCGTTCGAGAAGGAAGGCTGACCGCCGAGACCCTGTGGGAGCAGAAGTCCCAGATGCTGAAGAAAAGCGGCTTGCTAACTTTGCATCGTGGTGTTGAAGATTTCAATAGTCTCGGAGGACTCACGTCGCTCAAGACATTTACCAAGCGTGCGTTGCTGCAACCAAATCGAAGTAACTCAAAGTTGCGGCCGCGCGGTGTGCTCATGTTGTCGCCGCCGGGATGCGGGAAATCGCAGTTCTGCAAGACGCTCGGCAACGAAGTCGGACGGCCCGTGCTGAACCTCGATGTTGGCAGCTTAATGGGTTCACTCGTCGGGCAAAGCGAAGAGCGAACGCGGAAGGCATTGCAGATCATCGACGCGATGGCTCCATGCGTGTTGATGATCGACGAGATCGAAAAGGCATTCGCCGGCGTCGGCAACTCGGGTCAGACCGACAGCGGAGTATCCGCTCGGATGTTTGGCGCGTTTTTAAGCTGGCTCAACGATCACGAGAGCGATGTGTTTGTGGTTTGCACCAGCAACGACATTACCAAACTGCCACCCGAGTTCGGACGAAGCGAGAGGTTCGATGGCATCTTCTTTCTCGACCTTCCCGGTCGAGATCAGAAGGACGCCATCTGGCAGCAATACCTCACGTTGTTCGAGCTCGACGATAATCAGCGCCGACCGGATGACACTAATTGGACCGGCGCGGAGATTCGTAGTTGTTGCCGTCTTGCCGGACTACTGGATGTGCCGTTGGCTCAAGCCGCTCAGAATGTCGTACCCGTTGCGGTAACAGCTGCCGAGTCGGTCGAACGACTACGCACTTGGGCCAGTGGCCGCTGCCTCGATGCCGACAGAGCTGGCATCTACCAATGGACTGGCGCAAAATCGGGCACTCGCCGGAAAGTGAATCGTAACCCGTCGTTAAACTGAAATCCGCAATCACAGAGGGAGAAAGTCGATGCTAACACCCCGACATCTGGCTGTGATTCGGGCGGCATTGAAGTATTGGGATGAAGAGATGAGTCCGCACCGTGCGGGCTCGTTTGCTGCTTACCTTGATGAACCAAGTCTCGCTGGCAATCTTACCAGCGAAGATGTTACTTATGCTCGACAGCAATTGGCGAACTGTACGGCGCGATACGCGGCATGTGATGAAGCCGCAACAACGCTGATTGGCGGCCAGCTGTTCGCGACAATCGTAGAAGCCGAGCGAACTTCTGAAGCGGGCTCTGGCCGAGTCGTGACGGTGTTGGTGCCGGGGAACTCGCCTTGAGTCCCGGTATCACACACCGTCCATCAGATCCGCGACGGTGAGTCCAAGGGCTTCGGCGATTTTCCCAATGTTTCGCAGCGCGACATTCCGCTCACCTCGCTCGATGCCGCCCATGTAGGTTCGATCGAGTCCGCACTCTAAGGCCAACTCCTCTTGCGACCATCCGCACTCTTTGCGGAGCTCTCGCACGCGTTCGCCAAATCGTTGCAAAATGTCGCTGTCAGCCATGATGCTGATAGTCATCATTTTTGCAATAATGAGCCACGGACTATGAGTAGCATTTAGGCAACGCTCTTCAAACTCCTCACAAACTAGGGAAACACGAATGGAAGAAAAACCGGAAGAAACGTCCCCGATTGCTGCCCAATTGGTGGGGCGATCAACGATTGACCAGTGGCTTGGAAAGCCGTGGTGGGGATTCGCGTGTGTCTGCTTTGGTGTGATTGGATGTTTCACAGGTGCAGTCCCGCTGCTGTCGGCAGTGATTGGGAAAGACATATCAGATAGCCTCGGCGCAATCGCGGTTTTTCCGATGCTTGCCATGCTCGTTTGTGCAGCATTGGGTGTCTGTGCATTCGTCGCGAGACTTTTCGGTCGGGCTGTACCCAAGTCGAAGCAGAAGCGCTGGCTCGCCGTAGCTGGGTTGTTGATCGCATGCGGGATCGGGCTTCAGACGCTTGCGTTGTTAATTCCTGCAACGCAGGCGGCACATCAGGCAGCAGCGAATGCAGCGAATGAAAATCAGCCCTGGAATGAACACAGCTTTGGTGACGGAGAATTCACACTTTCGACACCGGCAAGTTGGCAGCTCGCGGATGATCCTCTTAACGTCAGCGGAAGCATCTACTTGCTTGATCAGGCGAACGACTTGCACGCATTTGCAACGGTGATTCCTCGCACGGACACTACAGTGAGTACCCTCGACGAGCTGGCGAAACTGACAATCGACTCGTACAAGGAGCGTCTTCAGGATGTCCGAGAGATCGAAACCGTCGTAGTACAGCAAGATGGCGTCCCCGTCGCTGACACGACATTCGTTGCGACTATTGAAGCAACCAACCTGTTCTACCACGTCCGACATCTTGAGTTTGACAACCACTGGGTGGAACTACAGGTGTGGGCTGTTCCCAGCAGGTTTGATGCGAATGGCGACGTCTTGCGAGGGATTATCAATTCTGTGGCAGCGAGGAACTAGGTCTGACTCGGCGTGATGCCGGGCATCCATGTGATTCATTCGATGGATACAGCTCAAGATTCTGTATAGGGAGGTTCAGATGAACAACGACATTGAGTCGACTGGGCAGGTCGATGCTGATGCGTCAGTGACTACGAATAGCAATCGATCTAATTCCGAACTATCGACAGGACGTCGTGTTCTCCGTTTCGCCGTACAGCAACCGTGGCAGTCGGTCGTGGTTGCCATGTTTGTTGCGGTGGTGACGGCGTCCATGTTCGGTATGCCCGTTTGGCTCGCGTGGTGTTGTCTCATCTACGGATTTGCGCTGCTGGGTTTGGTGGGTGCCGTTGCCAACTACTTTTGGCAGCCCAAAGTCGCAAAGGTAGACACAATAGCTCCAGACGCCGCTGCTTTGCCAATGCCTGACACTGGTCCGAGTGACGCGAAATCCGAGCAAGTAAACGAAGGGCGTTGGTCGTGGGCATCGGTTGTCTTTGGTCTGTTTCTAATCGTCGCTACTGCGACGCTATTCGGCTTGCCGACTTGGCTCGCCTGGTGGGTGTTTGCCATTGGCCTCTCACTCGTGGTGGTCACTCGTGTGGTTGTCGTATGCCGCAAGCGAGTCGGGAGTGCGAAGTTGCAAACAGCAACGTCGGACTCTCCAGAGCCAACGAAGGAGAAACAAGGCGAATGGGGGTGCGGATGGACGATTCTCGCTATGATCATCGTGGCCGGGAATATCGCAAGAAACCATAATGACGCTCGACGATATGACGAGCCCTGGAACTCGCCTCGAATTTACGTACCAGCCGTCTCACCGGTGCAAAGAGGCATTGGCGTCAATACATCGAAGTTCTGGCAAGTTGCCGTGGCTGATCTGCACCAATACCGATTCATTGCCCCAACGGGAGACGAACCAGCAAGTCAGTATTACGAACGGCTGTTTACCAACCTTCTAGCAGCGGTCGACCGTGCTAACGCTCTGCCCACACAAAACGTTGACACTGAGTTAGTCGCGATGGTAAAGCGTCACCTTGATCTCGATGATGACATACTTGCCGCCGTCAGTCACGTTTGGACGATGATGGAAGAGCAAGGCATTCCCAAGGATCTAACCCCCATCGGTGAGCAGTTTGATACAACTCGGAAGGTTTTCGCGGATCTCGCAATCGACGAGTCAGCCTTTTGGCAAAACGCCGACGAGGAATCTCGCCGCTTGATAGCGAGCTTAATCGAACTGGAAGAAAGACGCCTCGAACAACTGCGTGAGATCGAGGTCATGCAGGCGACATTGAAGGAGCGTTACAAGGGCCAGCCATTCGCCCTGCCTGAATTCGGTGATGAGTTCTGATCACTCGCAAAGGTTTTCAACTTCCTAGTATTACGCCGTTCAGTGCTTTTCGCTGGGCGGCGTGTTTTTGTTCGGTCGTACAAAAATCAACTCAATGAAGGAGTACCTATATGGGGCTGACAATTCACTACTCATTGCGATCCAACACACGTAGCCCAAAGAACGCTCGTGAGCTGGTTGCGTCGCTAAGAAGCCGAGCGCTCGATCTGCCATTTGAACACGTCGGCGACATCGTGGAACTTTCTGGAACCGAATGTGACATTGAGTCGCTCGAACGAGACCATCCGCATCGCTGGCTGCTGATTCAAGCCGGACAATACGTCGGCCGTCCGGCACGGGGCGGCGGTACACATAGCTACCGCGTCTCGCCAACCCACGTTGTGGCGTTCGAGACGGTTCCTGGGCCAGGTTGCGAACCGGCGAACCTCGGTCTGTGCAAGTATCCAGGCTTCCTCGAAATCGAAGGTGAGGAGCGGTACATATATGGCAAGGGCTTTGTACAACCGACACGAAGGTTACGGACAGGGTTGAACGGTTGGCGATGGTCGTCATTCTGTAAGACCCAATATGCCAGCAACCCGGATTGCGGTGGCGTGCAAAACTTCCTGCGTTGCCACCTCGCTGTCATTAGGCTGCTCGATCATGCCCAGTCGTTGGACATTCTGGATGAAGTCAGTGACGAAGGTGACTACTGGGATAAACGTGACTTTCCCGCGCTGGCGGGCGAAGTCGGCGAATGGAACGAAATGATTGCAGCCTTCGCCGGCGAGATGAAAGACTGGCTCGGCGACGACGTGAAATCGGCGATCACGGACTTTCCTGATTTCGAGCATCTTGAGGCCAAAGGCCGGGCGGTCGAGTAGCTGCCTTCCAGTGCGTGGGAGTTCTTTCCCCCCACTGACTCTTCCCGCCGTCTTAACGCGGCATTTCCATTCTGTCGTGTTGTTCGCTGGCATGCGCTCGCTGCTGCGCGAACTTACTTCCCAACAAGGAATTTATAGATGCCCGACCTCCAAGACGGTGAGTCCGTCAAAATGCAAGGATCTGCGCGTCAGCCGTACGAACTCAAGAATGTCGGCGGCGTGTACTCGTGCTCGTGCCCAGCGTGGCGCAATCAGTCACTGCCGATCGAACGACGAACCTGCAAACATTTGCGGAAGCTGCGAGGCGATACGGTCGAGCAGCAACGTATCGGTCAACCGCTGTCGCCACAACGCACGATTCAACCAAAAGCCACCACGCCGCCGTTACTGCTCGCGAAGAGTTGGAACGAAGATCACGACCCAACCGATTGGTGGCTGAGCGAAAAGCTGGACGGCGTGCGTGCCTACTGGGATGGCCAGCAGTTGATATCGCGGCAAGGTAACGTCTATCACGCCCCGTCCTGGTTCGTTGCCGAGTTCCCCAAGACGCCGCTTGACGGCGAACTGTGGTTGGCTCGTAAGGCGTTCCAGCGAACAGTCAGTATCGTGCGTCGCCATGACGATCCTGATGACTGGCGGCGTATTGCGTATCTTGTGTTTGATGCACCCGGTATCGAGGAGCCATTCGAGCAGCGGTTGACGTTCTTGAACGAGACGATTCGCCAATCGAATTCGCATGTACGAGTCCTCTCGCAACATCGTTGCACGGGAATTAACCACCTTCGTCACGAACTGGCTCGCATCGAGTCATTGCGAGGTGAAGGGTTGATGCTTCGCCAGCCAGCATCACGATACGAGGCCGGTCGGTCAAACACCTTGCTCAAGGTCAAGACCTTTCACGATGCCGAAGCTCGCGTCGTCGAGCACATTGCCGGTCGCGGCAGGCACAAGGGACGAATGGGCGCACTGCGCGTTGTGCTGCCAGACGGCAAACAGTTTTCCGTTGGGAGTGGATTCACCGATGCACAGCGAGACGTTCCACCAGCGATCGGAGCCACGATCACATTCCGCTATCAGGAGCTAACTGACGGCGGAGTCCCAAGGTTTCCCACGTTCGTTCGCGTTTGTGAAACCGCGCCCAGTGTCGCGTAGTGCCCTCGCCTCACGTTGTTCAATTCACACCAATCGATTCTCGAAAATTCAGGAGAAGCCAATGTTAAAACGACGTTTTGAATTCGTTAGCGGCAAGTCGTACAAGTTTTGGGAAATCGCAGTTTCCGGTTGCCAAGTGACGGTCACTTTCGGCCGGATCGGCACGGACGGACAATCTCAAGCTAAGACGTTCCACAACGACGATGAAGCTGCCCGCCATGCTGCGAAGCAAGTCGCCGCCAAGACCAAGAAGGGCTACGCAGAGGTTGATTGTAGCGAGGTCGCAACCGCGTAGCTCTTCCTTTCCACCGACTCCGATCCAAAGGCTTCACCAAGCCACATTTCGTTCGACGTTGGCTCACCACTAATCGCCAGCGATCTATACGGAGGTACGTTCATGCCTGCCTTACTTCCAGGGCATAAGACTAACTTTGATACTCTCTGTCGCGCTGTACGACACTTCGATGCGGTTGTCGTTGATTGCCAGCACCGCGAGACGGGAAAACCGATCGCGGTCGTGTGCGCAGTGAATACCGACTGCGAGTACGAGTTGATCCCGCTGGCGATGTTGTTCGACGGTGATCCTTACGAACTACTCAATCCGCCGAATGCGGAAGGCGGCTACATGAGCGATGAGTCTCCGTGAATACGTCTTCACGGTACTGATCGGGCTTGAGCTGAGACTCTATTTATCCTGGCCGGGCTGATCACCTGGCACCACAGGCGCAGACAGACATTCCCACCCGGAGTGAGCCACACTGCGAAATCAAATGGGTTGAATCCGGGATTCTTGAACTCAGACCTTTTCAGCAGCGACACGCTGCTGCGTTGTGCGATCTGTTTCTCACACCCTACGAGGCATCTATGTCAACAAATCTTCTCGACACGCCCACTGTCCAACCATCAACCTCGCCGTCGCAACGACTGCGAACCACTTTCGCCGCCGTCCGAATTGCATTCACCTGGCTCGGCACGCGCAAGACACTGAACAGCGAACAGAAAGCCCAAGCTGCCGACACGTTCGGTGCCGAAGGTCAGTTTCTATCGGCTGGCAAAAAGCTGCTCGACACAGCACATCCATCGTTCAAGGCTGTCACTGGCGTTCGTTCACGCATCGTTTCGCTCTGGAAAGCAATGTCGCTGCCGTATCCCGAGCCCGGCATTCGCTTGATTCGACAAAGCCAAATCGACACGTTCAACGAACAACTGACATTGCTACAACAAGAGCTTACAGAATCTGTCGCCGGGCTCGATGAACACTACGCGGAGCTGAAGTCGGCAGCCCGCGAACGACTAGGCAGCTTGTACAATGCAGCTGACTATCCCGCGTCACTCCAGGGTATGTTCCAAGTTGCTTGGGACTTTCCCTCGGTGGAACCGCCAGAGTACCTGCGGCAGCTCAATCCCGAAGTGTATCGCCAAGAGTGCGAGCGAGTTGCGGGTCGGTTTGACGAAGCCGTGCAGTTAGCCGAGGCAGCGTTCATCGAAGAACTGCAAGGTCTGGTGTCGCACCTAACCGAACGGCTGTCTGGCCAAACGGATGGGAAACCCAAAGTCTTTCGCGACTCAGCCGTCGAAAACCTGACGCAGTTCTTTGAGCGGTTCCGCGAATTAAACATCCGTAGCAACGATCAACTCGATGAACTGGTCGATCATTGCCATCATGTCGTCGCTGGTGTTGAACCGCAATCTCTGCGGGACAACAACGTCTTACGGCAATCGATGGCGAGCGAGCTATCACAAGTGCAAGACGTACTCGATGATCTGCTCGTCGATCGTCCGCGCCGCAACATCCTACGTCGATCACGGTGACGGAGGATCGCATGGAACTGTTGATTGAAACCACTGGCAATGTCCGGTGTGTCTATGACGAAACGCTCGACCTGAATTCGCTTGGACGAGCTGATATTCGGCGTGGGTCGCATGTTGAACCAACGACCGATGGTCGCTGGACCGCCGACATGTCTCCGGTTAATGGTCCTGTTCTCGGGCCGTTTGTAAACCGTTCGATGGCTCTTGAAGCCGAACGAACTTGGCTACTCGATCACTGGCTGATTGAGCAGTAATCAAGACGACAATCTGATTCGTTGCCTCGTACCTACGGGGCAGTTGCTTTTGATGCGACTGCCCTGCGATGGGTGGTCGCTTACTTACCAATTGGAGAGTGCGATGACCCAACATGAACTGAACTGCGCCGTTGCTGATGTTACAGGCGAAACTCTCTGCGATGTTCGCCGAATGGGCTTTAGCATCGCGGACCCAACTGATGTCAATTTCGATCCTGAACCCGACGACCTATTTCCGCAGGCAATCGACTGGGACGAATATGAGCTCGAACGCAACTCGCCCCTCATTCACCAGCGACATCGTTCCTTACGATCGGTGGCCTGATTTGAGAAAAGACAAAGACATAGAAATGTTTTGCCATCGCTACGTTGGCGTTCTCTTGCTCGTGTGTCTCCTTGCATTTCTTTACGTCGGCTGGCCCGTGCTTCTTGCGTGGGCCGGCGCGGCGTGGGCCATGCAAGTGTTTTGTCAGGCATCTCAACACGGCTCGTGTGATAGTCGACCGAACAGATCCAATCCCAAAAGGAGGTGTCGTGATTGATGTGCTCACACACTCATTCGCATTGAACTTAGGAGAACGCCCTTGATTCAAATCACACGTTCGCTTGCGCGCGAACTGAAAACCATCTTTCGCCGTGCAATCACCGACACTGGCAGAGGTAGTGTCCACATACCCATTCTGTTTCACGCCGGGCCAGAAGGATTGCGAATCCGCATCGCCTCCAGTGAAGTCGCCGCCGAGTATCACGATCCCAAGCCTCGTGAGTCGGACGAGGCGATCGTGCCGTTCAAGAGTCTCGGCGACTGGGAAGGCCGCGCGGACGATCCGATTCAACTCGAAGCAACCGGTGGCAACGAAGTTCTGGCCACTTGGAACGACAACAGCGTTCCGCAGATGGTCCGTTACGCCATGCCGGAAGTGCCATGTCCGTTTCCAGATATTCCGGCGTCGCTCACGGATAACCCACCGGAGTTAGCTATGTCGTTGCACGACACGATGCAGACGGCGGCACCGGAGTCGACGCGTTACGCTTTGCAGTGTGTTCAGCTACGCGGATCGGGAACGATTGTCGCGACGGACGGAAGTCAGATGCTGCTCGAAACCGGCTTTGATTTCCCGTGGGACGAAGACTTGATGATACCGCGGCGCACGGTCTTCGGTTCCGGTGAACTGCCGCACGGTAGCAACGTTCAAGTCGGCAAGTCCGACGACTGGGTTTGTTTTCGCATGGGATGCTGGTCGTTCTTCTTTGCCATCAGCAAAGAAGGCCGGTTCCCGGATGTCGAATCCTGTGTTCGCGACATTGCGAGTGCCGCCGCTTCCGTCCAGATCGATTCGCACGACGCGGCGTTTCTGGTGAAGTCGATCAAGCAACTGCCGGGAGACGACGCATATAACTCGCCCGTGACAGTCGATGCCAACGGTAGTGTGTTCATTCGCTCGAAGTCCGAGGATGCACCCAATCCCGTCGAGCTACTGCTGTCGAACTCGACTCGCACTGGACAGCCGGAGCGGATCAACACCAACCGCATGTTTCTACGCCGGGCTCTCGATCTGGGCTTCCGTGAAATTCACGTCTTCGCACCAGACCAGCCGCTGCTTTGCGTCGATGATCGCCGCAAGTATCTGTGGGCCGTGCTCACGCCGAGCGAAGCCATCAAACCATCGGACGACGCGGTGCGGATCAGTTCCGCGCTCGATGACGCGTATACAACCACCAAAACCACTCAATTCCCAAAGGAGACAACCGTGGCGAAAGCAGAAGCTACTACTGCGAAGATTGATCAACCGCAGCATGCGCCGAGCTCGACGGAAGAGCTGATCGACGCGGCAGAACAATTGAAAGCGTCACTCCGCGACACACTCGGCAAGACCAGCGAGCTGATCGTCGGCCTCAAGCGACATCGCCGGGAAGCCAAGATTGTTCGCACTACGCTGGATTCGTTGCGCCAGCTGCAAACGGTTGGCTAGTCGACCGCGCGCCCAGATACATCGCCGAAATTTGCAACCGTACGCGCGTGAACTACGCGAGAAAGAGAGGAACTATGCCACTCAAGTTAAATGTGGGCGTCAACAAGAAGGTAGGCTTACCCGATTACGGCAGTCTCGGCACATCGTGCCACGTCGAAGTGGAAGTCGAAAGCGGCTTAATCTTCGACGACCTTGACGCATTTCACCAGAAAGTGCGGCAGGCGTACGTCGCCTGTGCCCAGGCTGTTAACGACGAGCTCGCTCGGCAACAGGGGGCAAGTGTAAGGCCCGCGAGTCAGCCGCAGGCAGGCACAACTGGTAGCAATGCCGCAACGAACGGAAACGGCCATCGCAACGGAAGCAACGGCGGCACTGCATCCCAGAAGCAGCTCAACTATGCCAATCAACTCGCTGGTCAGATTCAAGGGCTGGGTGTTCGCCGCCTGGAATCGCTTGCCACCAAGATGTTCGGCAAGCCACTCGCCGGGCTGTCGAGCCTCGATGCCAGCTCGTTAATAGACACGCTGAAGGCGATCAAGGATGGTCGCCTGGACTTGAATGCTGCCCTCGATGGAGCACCTGCATGATCAGCACCGCACCAGATCGTAACGGAGTGCAAGAACGGTCGAGCGATGTCTGGTCGTACATCTCGCCTTCACGGTTAAACATTTGGCTGAAATGTCCCGTCGCATTCAAGCTGCGTTACATCGACGGCATTCGGTCGCCGACGACGCCGAGTTTGTTTCTCGGGAAGGCCGTTCACGCGGGCTTGGAGTGCTACTATCGGCATAAACAAGTCGGCACGGAACTTGAAGCCAATGACGTCGTTCTACGGCTCGATGCGTGCTGGGAAGCGTTATTGGCCGAAGACAACATGACGTTCACCTCGACCAGTGACGAGACCAAGCTCAAGCAACAGGCAGCGGTGCTGATCGGTGCCTATCTATCGCAGCTCAGCGAAGAACCAACTCCGATGGCTGTCGAGACAACGTTGCAAGAGCCGCTGGTTGATTTGTTTACTGGCGAGGATCTGGGCATCCCGTTGCTCGGAGTCGTCGACTTGATCGTTCCATCGGAGAACGGAGCGGTCGTCGTGGATTTCAAAACGGCGGCCAAGTCGGGTCCGCCGACGGAGAAAGTTCACGAAGTTCAGTTGTCGGCGTACTCGTATCTGTATCGTGCCACGACACAACAGACAGAGTCTGGCCTACAGATTCGCAGCCTGGTGAAGACCAAAACCCCGAAGATCGAGTATCGCGAGTACCCGACACGCACGGAGTCACAACTTCGTCGGTTCTTCCAGATCGTGCGGGCGTATCTGGACGACCTGGATCGCGGGCGGTTCGTTCATCGACCGGGCTTCGGCTGCACGATGTGCGAATTCAGCGACGGGACGTGCGACGAATTTTGAAGTAGCGAGGTCCACTACAACAAACAAGACACCGAAAGAGGAACTCTCTCTATGGACGCAATCCTGACAGTCGCAGTCATCGTGGGCTTGGCATCGTGGGCTTACAAGCACGGTAAACGCGACGGCTCGAAGGCCGCTTTCAAGGTTGGATGGCGACGTGGCCGTAGACGCAGGCAAATGAAACGCCGGCGCTAAGCAATCGACAGAAGAACAACTCATGCAAACGTGCCCCGTCACTCGCTCGCTGCGAGTGGCGGGGCACCCAAGTGTTCTTTCTTAACTATCAGAAGGGGTTGGTAGCTGGGGTTTTGGGACAGGCGTATAATTTAGCCACGTCATTGCGATGATTGGCCAACACGGAACTACTGCCGCCGAGCAGGACGGCGCGACTTGGTATTCACCAACCGAACAAACGATAGCCTGGGATATCGACGAAATGGACAACGTTACGATGGCGTGAATCGATTTTTACGTCGACTTCATGGATCACGACTGCGCGTTTTCAGCGAAACGCGGATCTTCGATGCCAAGCTGGAGCTTCCATTCCATGACGGAGCAGTAGAGGACCGGGACGACGAGCATGGTCATGATCTCGATCATCATGCCACCGAAACTTGGAATGGCCATCGGGACCATGATGTCCGAGCCGCGGCCGGTGGATGTTAGCACCGGAATCAAGGCAAGTAGCGTTGTCGCCGTCGTCATCAGGCACGGGCGGACGCGACGCATCCCAGCAGTGACGGTGGCTTCGCGTGCGTGTTTCGCATTCGTAATACGGTCCTTTCGAAAGCTCTCGTCGAGATACGATGCGATTACGACGCCGTCGTCACTGGCAATGCCGAACAGAGCGAGAAAGCCAACCCAGACGGCGACACTGAGGTTGATCGTGTGAACTTGGAACAGCGTTCGCATGCTGGTTCCAAAGGCGTCGAAGTTGAGGAACCAATCGGTGCCGTAGAGCCACAGCATGATAAAGCCGCCGGACCAAGCGATCATGATGCCGCTGAATACGAGCGAAGTCGTAATGACGGATTTGAATTGGAAATAGAGAATCAGAAAGATGATGCCAAGCGCCAATGGTAGCACAACCATCAACGTCTTCTGGGACCGTAACTGATTTTCGTAGTTTCCGGCAAACACGTAACTCACGCCCGCGGGAAGGACAAACTCGCCGCTGTCGATCTTCTCCTGCAAGAAGGCTTGCGCATCCTCGACGACATCGACTTCCGCGTGCCCGGCTTTCATGTCGAACAAGACATAGCCCAGCAGGAAGGTGTCTTCACTCTTGATAACTTGAGGGCCACGGATATATCGGATATCGGCGAGTTGCCCCAAGGGGATTTGCTGGCCCATCGGCGTGGGGACAAGAATCCGCTCCAGGGATTCCGCTTCGTCCCGCAACTCTCTCGCGTAACGGACCCGCACCGGATATCGCTCACGACCTTCTACCGTTGTGGTGATGCGGCGACCGCCGATCGCAACTTCAATCACATCTTGAACCGTGCGAATGTGTAGTCCGTAACGCTTGATCGCGTCACGGTCGATGTCAATTTCCAAGTAGGGTTTGCCTACGATTCGGTCGGCAATGACAGCAGATGCTTTGACGCTGGAAACCTGCTTCAAGAGCCCTTCAATTTGCAGAGCAACTCGCTCGATGGTCACCAGATCAGGGCCTTTGATCTTCATGCCCATGGGAGCACGCATCCCACTCTGTAACATCACGATACGAGCGGCAATTGGTTGCAGCTTGGGTGCGGATGTCGTGCCAGGGATGTCTGCGGCTTCGGTGATCTTTTCCCAAATGTCGTTCGGTGAACGAATCTCGTCACGCCACTGACGAAACGGCCTGCCGCTCTGGTCTTCGATCAGAGCACCTTGGTTGTCACGAGCGTATTCACTGGTGTCCGCGTCGTATCGAAATTTTATGCGATTGCCGTTGAGATCCGTCTTGTACTCGGACTTGTAGGAAATGAATGTCTCGATCATTGAGATCGGCGCTGGATCGAGTGGGCTGTCGGCTCGCCCAATCTTGCCGACCACCGAATCCACTTCGGGAATCGAAACGAGCATCTGGTTTTGCAGTTGCAGGACATCCAGCGATTCGCCGATCGACGCATGAGGCATCGTTGTTGGCATGTAGAGAAAGGAACCTTCGTCCAACGGCGGCATAAACTCCTTGCCGAGTCCGGGCAATGTGGAACTGGCCGCGATCCAGAGACGCGATTCCCGCACTGTCGAATCTGAGATACCGACGAATGAGCCTGCCTTCGGAATGAACGAGAACACTCGATCAAAGCCCTGCCAAGCACATCCGCCGAACAGAAGAATCGCGACAGGTAGCGATAGGAAAAGAAGTTTGTGGACAAGGCACCAGCGGAGAAGCGGTTCGTAGAGGTACCGCTGAAACAGCGTGAAGAAACCCAGCAAGCCACCAATCAGCAGGCCAACGAACATGAAGTTGCGAAGCAGCCCTTTTTCTGGGCCAAGTGGCAACCAATGGTCGGTCAACAACACACCAACGACCAGAACGGCGACGGCGCTCGCAGCATACGGCCCATATTTCCGGTAGTCAGTTGGAATGCGTCCTTCCAAGAGCTTGTACGCGCCCAAGCCGGCAACGATGGCCCCAACCCACCAGGAAACGAAAAAGGTCAACAATAATCCAGCAACGATCAACGCGACCATCAAATATCGACGCAGTGCGTCCGACTTTATCCGACCGCCCATCAGAATGTGAGCCGCTGGCGGGATGATCGTCAAAGCGACAATCACGGACGCGGCGAGTGCAAACGTCTTTGTAAACGCTAGTGGACGGAACAGTTTGCCCTCCGCTGCCACCATCGTAAACACAGGCAAGAAGCTCACGACCGTAGTTGACACCGCCGTCAACACCGCGCTGGCTACTTCATTGGAGGCACGAAATATGACGTGCCCACGATCCTCGGCTGGGTCCGCTTCATCCAGGTGCTTGAGAATGTTCTCGCAAAGAATGATCCCCATATCGACCATCGTGCCGATGGCGATCGCGATTCCCGACAGAGCGACGATGTTTGCATCGACGCCGAAGGACTTCATCGCAATAAAG
This sequence comes from Planctomycetaceae bacterium, assembly GCA_020638995.1. Taxonomy (GTDB): domain Bacteria; phylum Planctomycetota; class Planctomycetia; order Pirellulales; family Pirellulaceae. The sequence goes on along the minus strand of JACKHM010000003.1, from coordinate 668,271 downwards.
CACATCAACACGGCGAGAGGTAGTAGAGCACTGATGAGGATGGAACTACGCAAGTGCAAAACCATCACCAAAATCACGATGATCGTGACAAGGATCTCTTCCGACAGCGCCGTGTTGAGCGTGCCCAACGTTTCGTAAATCACGCCAGTGCGGTCATAGAACGGCACAACGCGGACTTGGCTGGTGGTGATCCAGCTTGGCCATTGCTCTCGTGGAGTTGTGCGCAGGTGTTGGACCCACGCATCGTGGTCGGCGTTCGCTCCCGTTATGATCGACAGATCATGAGATGCGGCGTAGGCATCGACTTGCTCCGCAGTGGTTTGCGTATAGTCGATGACGACTTTGCTTGGTAGGCCCGGTGAAACCTCTTCGATCTTCTTCTTGACGTTCTTAATCGCTTCAAGCGGATTGTATCCGTAGCGAACGACCGTCACGCCGCCAACGGACTCCGCACCCGCCTTATCCAACGCTCCACGTCGCAGGGCCGGACCTAGCGTCACGGTGGCAACTTCTTTGATTGTGATTGGTACGTTGTCGGCAACCTTGACTACCGTCTTCTCGATGTCTTCAATGTTTTCGATGAAACCAAGACCACGGATGACATATTCCGCCTTGTTCAGCTCGATCGTCCTCGCGCCCACATCCACATTGGTCATCCGCACGGCCTGAAACACGTCTGCCAATGAGACTTTCGCTGCCCGCATCGCGTCTGGGTCGACATCAACTTGGTATTCCTGAACGAAACCGCCAATCGAGGCAACTTCACTAACACCTTCCGCCGATGCGATCGCGTACCGGACATACCAATCCTGAATCGTCCGCAACTCATGCAGGTCCCAACCGCCAGTCGGATTGCCATCCGGGTCTTGTCCTTCGAGCGTGTACCAAAGGATCTGCCCCAGCGCCGTGGCGTCTGGTCCCAAGGTTGGTTGAACACCTTCTGGGAGCGTATCGGCTGGCAAACTGTTCAGTTTTTCTAAGACTCGCGATCGAGACCAATAGAACTCGGCATTCTCATTGAAGATCACATAGATCGTCGAGAATCCGAACATCGAATAGCTGCGGATGGTCTTGACTTCCGGGATGCCAAGCAAGGCCACCGTCATCGGATAGCCAATCTGATCTTCAACGTCCTGCGGCGAGCGTCCCATCCATTGGGTAAAGACGATTTGCTGATTCTCACCGATGTCAGGAATCGCATCGACCGGCACCGGGTTGCGAGGCAGGCCGCTCACCTTCCAATCGAACGGGGCGACAATCACTCCCCAAGTCATGATTGCCAAGACAAGCAGAAACACGACCAGCTTGTTGTGGATGCAGAACCAAATTATGCGACCGAGCGGCGAGCGTCGGGCAGTTTCAATATCTGGAGCGATTGAGTCACTGGAGGAGTCAGTCATCAGAGCGGGAGATTCCCATTGTGGGTTCGTAAGCTGTGAATCATTCGCAGCATTCGTTGCTTAGTCCGGGTGGCCATATATCGAGTGGCGAGGTTTGTCGTGGCCTTACTGACCATGGTCGTGCCCCGCATGCTCGCCCGTTTTCGGTTCGCTTTTGACGCCCAGTGGTTTAACTTTGTCAGCACACTTCAACATCGAAGCACCGTAGTACGGATTGCGAACCGCGTTGTTGGATTGAATCCAACTCGCTCCGCGTCCCTCAAACGCCATCGGGCAATGCAGCTCAAACAGTTGGTCGCTGTTCGGAAAACCAAACGTCCGATGTAGGGCCAGCAATTCGTCAGACAGTAGTGCAAACGCGGCACGCAAAGAGGCAAGGTCATTGGCATTGGAGAGTCGTGCAACGATTGTGGAAAGGCTATTCCGCTCGACGTTCCAGCGTTCGGATGTCTGTCCCACCAGTGACTGTGGGTTGATGGCATCGACGACTTGACGCAGCCTTGCTACCGCCCGAACCGCCGAGTCGCCGTCATCAGCCGACAAGGCTTGTCCAATCGACAAGTATGCGGGAATGAGTTGACTTAACTGTGAACGGAACTCGGCGGGGACTTCGAGGCTCTGCTCTTCCATCAGATGTCCCGCCTGAGACAGACCAAACATTTGTTGCAGTCGCTCGGCATGACGCTTCGTCACAAGATAGATCCGATCTGCATTTTGCAGGTCGGTGATCTCCTTCCCCTCAACGGAATCGTTTCGCAATAGCATCGCGAACTCTTGCAACTGCGCCTTCATGTCGCCCGACATTTGCTCAGCGTCGACAGCAGCAACCTGCTGGCCAAGCTGGCCGAAAGCGTCGCGAATGTCGCCCAACTCCGCCGACTCGATCGTTTCGCCGATTTGTTGAACCGCTTCGATGGTCTGCTGCAATTGCACCTTCAATTGAGGCGACAGCGACATGCCGGAGTCTCCAGCCATTTTCATTGGCTCGCCGCCTTCACTCGGTTTTGAATCGCCCCCATGATGGTGACCGCCACCACCGCCTCCACCCTCGGGAGTCATCATCGACGGCTTGGCGGAGATTTGCAGTGCGCTATCAAGCTTGAAATTACCGTTTGTCACGACTAACTGTCCCTCTTCCAGTCCCGCCTTGACGAGGTAATAGTCGCCTGCACGAGGACCAAGCACAATTTCTCGGCCTTCGTAAGTTGGCTCTTCCGCGTTGGGAACTTGAACGTAGACAATGGCCCGCGTGCCGGTCAGCAAGGCTGCCGAAACTGGAATGACCAACGGCTTGGCGATGTCGCTGGGTTCTGCCGTCACGTAGCCAAGCGTTTCGGCTCGCACTAACGGCATCCCGCACACGTCACAGTCCCCAGGCTCGTCCTTGACAATCTCGGGATGCATAGGACTGATCCATTTCCCAGCCAGCGATGAATCCAAAACACGGCCACCCTCCGCTATCTTGGATCGAACGATTGCGCGAACAAACATTTCTGGTTTTAGCCGTCCATCTTCATTCGGAACGTTGACACGCACTTTCACGGTCCGCGTCGCCTCGTTCAGCATGGGGTCAATGAAAGCAACGCGTCCCTTGAAGACTTCGCCGGGGTAAGCTTCCGTCGTGAACTCGACTTCTTGCCCATATCGCAGCCACGCGAGGTCAGACTCATAGGCATCCATCTTCATCCACAAATGGTTCAGGTTAGCCACGGTATAAATTCGATCACCCGTGCGAACTCGGTCGCCTTCCTGTTGGAGCTTGTCAATCACAATCCCGCCGACTGGCGAGTAAATCGTGATGTGATCGTTAGGCGTGCCACGCTGCTCAATCTCTTCGATCTGTTCGGCCGTCAGACCAAGAAGTCGCAACTTCTCGCGGGCCGACGCAGCAAGGTCGATCGGTTGGATCAGCCGGGTGGTCGAGGCTGGTTGGTCTCGCTGGTACTTCAGGGCCTGGATCAACTCCGCTTGGATGGAATACAGCTCCTCGCTGTAAATGGAAACCATGTGGTCGCCCTGCTTGACCTCGATGCCGATGTAGTCCACGAAAAGCCGATCAAGGCGACCGGAGACCCACGCGGTGATATGTGCCAGTTGCGTTCCGTCATACTCGATCTTGCCAACCATCCGCACGTTGGCGGTGACGTAGCGTCGAGTGACCGGGACTGTTTGAATATTCATCAGGTTCATCACGTCGGGGCTGATCGAAATGGTGCGAACACCGGCGGCAGACTTCTTAACTGGCACTAGAGCCATACCACAGAGAGGGCACTTCCCCGGTCCATCACGCCGGATCTGAGGGTGCATCGAGCAGGTCCAGATTTTTGGAGCGTCGGCGTGTTGAGCGTGACCGTCGCCGCCCGTCTGGGGCGCGACCGCAGAGGGAGTTCCGTCCAAACTCGATGCGATCGCGAATCCAATGATCAGCAGCGCGACCGCGTACGTGATCCACAATTTGCCCCAATGCCTCGCGTAGAAACGACGGCACCGATCAGTCTGAAAGGGGTTTTGCATCCCGAACCTCGATCGTGTTGAACACTCGTTGCACAGCACTCACCAGTCTATCAGTTTGCCGTAGCTGCACTCGCCAGAGGACGGAATACCCCCGTTCTGGCGAACCCAGATGCGTGAAGAGTAGCAAACGATATCGCCACTGGCTCGTGGCTGAACAATGTAACGCCGGTTGTCAGGTTAGATGCAGTGATCGCCGCATTTCTTCACGGTTTCGCAGGAAAAAGCCAGAACGTGAGCATTGCGCTGTCGATGTGTCGCCAGGGCATGGCGTAAAGGATAGGGGGAATCGATCGAATGCGTACGAGAATCATTGCGTGATGATTCGCTTTCGATCGTCAAACCAAGCGACCAGATTCGTCAGTTCCGCGACGTCGCGCAATCCGACCACGGTGAAATGTCGCTTGTCATGCTTCCAACTTGCGGCAATGCGGTCGTCCAGTTCGACGAGCATACATTGCTTGCCATTGCAATTCGCCGACATCTCTGGTCGGTCCCCAAACCATTCCTTTGCCTCCTCATCGTCATGCTCGAAGATGGCGATTGTGCTTCCATCACTCCTTGTGCATACGCATTGTACGCAGGTGCAGCAAGGCATCGTCATCACATAGGTCGAGTCGACCGAGTAGCCATCCGGCATTCCGTCAGCCACGGCCGGTCGATAGCCGACTAGGCTCACCGCTAGCTGGGCATCCACCGCTTGGCCTTCATACTTCGCGAGCAGAAACTGCTGAGCCGCAGCAGGGTCACGATGGAACTCCTCCAGATAGTGCCCCATCTCGGCAGTGAACCCATTGTGCCCGTCATGTCCAATCCACGTCGAGTATGCAAACCAGCCAACACCGACCGCGACCAACAGGCTTGCGGCAAGTGCGACTAGTCGCTGCACGGGAAAGTACAGCCTCGCGCTACGGTTCGTGAGTTGAACCTTTTGCGCGAGTTGTTCTTCTTCGAGTTGTTTTTCGAGTTGAGACCACATTTGCGGCGGAGGTATCGGAGTATCCAAATCGCGAGCCATATCGGAAAGTCGCTCGAATCCAGCCAGCTCAGACGAACACTCATCGCAACCCGCCAGATGTTCGGATACCGCAGTCCGCTTCTCGGACACAAGTTCATCGTCGAAATAGGCCGACAGGAGTTCTTTCACTTCTGTGCAATCCATGTTGATGAGTTCACGCAATTGGTTTCGAGGCAAACGATCCGTTCGGGGCACGTACGAACCAACTGCCGTGGGTTAAAAGTGAAATCCAAGTTCCAAAAGTTGTTCTCGCAATTCCCGCCTCGCCCGATTTAGCCTCGACCCCACGGTTCCTTCGGGAATCTGCAGCGTCTCGGCGATATCATGGTAAGACAATCCTTCCACTTCGCGGAGTAGGAAGATCGAACGCAATTCGGGGTCGATCCGTGCGAGAGCCCGATCCAACACCTCCCTCCGCTCGACATCGTCTCCTTGATGCGATTCGTCCATCGGCTCCCAATCGAGTGTCTGATGCTTTCCTCGTCGCATGCGTCTCAGTTGCTGAAGCGACTCGTTGACTGCGAGTCGGTACAGCCAAGTCTCGAAGCGCGACCGACCGTTGAATTTCTTAATCGAGCGGAACGCTTGCAGGAAGACCTGTTGCGTCACGTCAGCAGCTTCTTGGAGCCCCACCATTCGCACCGCCAAGCGAAATACGTTTTGCTGGCACGAATCGTAAAGCTGTCGTTGCGCCGCATGGTCGCCTTGCTGGCAGGCCGTCACGACCGCCGCAAGCGAGTCGCCCTCCGGTCTGGACGTCTCCTCGCTACTGGCATTAGATGCAGGTGGGCTCGTAATTCTTCGCGAGGTGTCAGACATTTCAGCGATTTTGTTTTCGTTGGTAACCGTAGTCATCTGACGCACCCTCAATAGACGAGTCCGAGCCGAGAGTTTCACGCTCTACTCCGAGTGGCATTTGCCGCGCCAAATCCATATACGTCCTCTCGCAATCAAACTCGATCAGGCTTTCCCGTGGAATACTGGGATTGAATCACCCTCAAGGCAAGTCGCCGTGCGAACTCGCACAGAGATGTGCGTATTTTGACAGACTTTTTTGTGAAGATTGCCTTTGGCACATGCATCTAAACGGCCAGCAATCCACGATCGGGTTCTTAGCTACGCCGGGCAACGGTTGCCCGGCGTAGCGTTCAGTCTTCCTCACTCAAGGAGTTTAGTCATGTCCACAAAGAGTCTGTGCCTGGTTGTAGTCGGTGCATTTCTGTCGACGGTGGTGCTTGCCGACGACAAGCTGGTATCAAAGCAGAGTTGTTGTATCAAGCACTCGTACTGCTGCTCCATCAAAGCACGTTGCTGCGATAACGACAAGACCGTCGAGGAGGAGATCATCCCTCTGACGTTCGTGAAGGACGAAGCGGCAAAGCCAACCTGCTGCGATAAACGGGCGTACTGCTGCACGGTCAAGGCACCTTGCTGTGGCAAGACGTTGGTTGTGGAAGTCGCCGCGCTGGCAACAGACGATGCAGTGGACGCGAAGGATGATGTAGGCAAGCCGAGCTGCTGCGCAAAACGAAGCTACTGCTGCAGCATCAAAGCCACTTGCTGTGGTAAGGAGGCAAAGGCTGACTTCGTCGCTAAAGAAGTCGATCAAGCGACGCTTGTCGCCTTCGCGGCGGATCGCGACATCTCACTGCCGAGTTGCTGCATCAAGCACTCCTACTGCTGCTCGATCAAGTCACCTTGCTGTGGCAAGGAGCTAGAACTGGAGATCGTGCGGTAACGTTCTTGAAGCCGACGACGAATTCGCCAAGTGGTACAGAAGGCGGTGCGGCTGACAAAGGCGGAGGCCAGTCAGCCGCATCCACTGAAGACTTGTTCTAAAAATTGAAAGGATTGAACAGATGCGTAGGATCGCTACCTCTACATTGCTACTTTGGGCTGCCGCTCTCGTCTTCAGCCTGTCCGGCTGTAACACACCATCTTCAGGCCCTTCTCCGTCAGGCCAAGCAACAGATGCTCACACGGATCATGGCGATCACGGTGACCACGCCAACCACGGCGCGAGTGGTCAGACTGACATGGAGAAGATGAAGGCCGAGTTGGCGAAGCTGTCACCGGAAGATGCTGCGTCGGCCGAGAAGCAACACATGTGCCCCGTAAGCGGCGAGATGCTGGGGACGATGGGCGCTCCGCAAAAGATTGATGTAAATGGGCGGAACGTCTGGATCTGCTGCGACGGCTGCAAGGACCAGCTACTTGAGAAGCCCGATGAGTACCTCGCCAAACTGCAACAAGAGTAGATTCGAATGAGCAACCTCGTTGATTTCTCCAAGCGACTTGAAGAACAGTTGGCTGGCACCAATCGCGAGCCACACTGGGAGGCGGGCGAGGCCGAGCGATACATGTCTGATGTGGACGTGCGTCGCGGGCGATTCGAGGAAATTGCCGTGCGGCTGAACGACACATTAGTTCAGCCGCGTCTCGAAACACTCGCCAGCTACTTCTCCAATGCGAGCTTGACAGAGAACGAGTCCGTGGGGCGATGTGCTTGCTGGTTCGGCTATTGCGAGCGTTTTCCGGTCAGCACCCGAGTCACTTTCGCAGTCGAACACGACACTCGCTTCGAGAAGGTCGCCGTATGCTACGACGCCACGATGATGCCAGTGTTCATCAAGTTCAACGAGCACGACAGGTTGACGCTGAATCTCGATGAAGTGGAAGACGATCGAGTCACGGATTGGGTCGAGGAGCGGCTATCGGAGTTTCTCGATGCGTATCTTCGAATCGACCGTGGCGGCGAGGAGTTCTTGGATGAAGCCGCGACCGATCCGGTGTGCGGAATGCGAATCAGCCGGTCATCCGCCGCGGCAAGCGACGCTTATCGAGGGCATCCCTATTACTTTTGTTCAACGCGTTGCCAAGAACAATTCTCCCGTGCTCCAACCACCTATGTACAGGTGAAAACGATGTGACAAACGAAAGTTCTGCAGTGTCCGAACCTAACATCAGCTGAACGGTTAAGGAAATGCTTAGCAGCGACAATTCTCAAGAACCCGCCGACCGCATGCGACTGAAACTGGGTGTCATGGGTGGTGCAGGTGATGGCGTACCGGCAGAGTATTTGGATAAGGCCGCGCTGCTGGGTGAAGCGATCGCGGAAGCTGGCTGCATCGTCATCACAGGAGCATGCCCAGGGCTGCCGATGGCGGCGGCTCGTGGGGCCAAACGCGGTGGCGGCACCGTGATCGGCATCTCGCCCGCCCTGAGCCTGGATGAACACGCCTTCAAATACGAATCGCCAACGCTCGCTCATGACGTGTTGATCTTTACCGGCAGTGGCTTGATGGGTCGCGAGGTCGTCAACATCCGAAGCAGCGACATGGTGGTGATCGTTGGCGGCAGTAGCGGCACACTCGGCGAACTGGCAATCGCTTACGACGAAGGCAAGTTGATCGGCGTGGTGACCGGCACCGGTGGCATCAGTGATATGGTCAGCGACATCCTGGCCACGTGCAACAAAGACACCGGCGCACGAGTGATTTACGACGGTGATCCACGCCGCTTAGTCGATCGGTTGCTAGAGGTATATCGCACCGAGCATTTCCGGCAGCCGTCTGTCTTTTGCCGTGGGACTGGCGAAGCAAGCCCTTCGCCCGTCGATGGTAGCCAGCAGGACGTTGTTTGCGGCATGTGGGTTGCTCCGCGTACGGCAGCGGCTCGTCGAACGAGAGGCGGCGACCGTTACGTATTCTGCTCCCTCCAGTGCGCGGAACGCTTCGATACCGACCCCGAACAATTCCAACCAGCGTAGAAACGTTTTAATTCTGAACTGTGTGAACTCAAAAGAGGAGACCCGCCATGAGTAGTCTGAAAACCGAAAAGGCACCTCAAAAGAAGTCGGGAGACGTAGGTGCAAAAGAGCAAGGCTGCGCGTCTCCTAGCCCGCAGTGCGAGAAGATTCGCGAACTGGCTCATTCCAAGTGGGAAGCAGCCGGTTGTCCATGTGGCGATGGCGTCGAGTTTTGGTTGCAGGCGGAAGCCGAACTGGCGATGGATGGCCAGAGTTCTAAGCCGGAATGACATTCGCGGCGCTCGTAGTCGGAGAAACTAATGTCGCAAGAACGAGAGGGCGAGATCTTTCGTGACGCAATTCGGCGCCTCGACCGCGCCGCTGAGTTTGCCGCGATCGACGGCGAAGCTTTGGAAAAGCTGAGACACCCGAAGGCTGTCTTGCAGGTTTCAATTCCAGTGCGGATGGATGACGGATCGCTGCGCGTGTTTCAAGGTTTCCGTGTGCGGCACGACGACACTCGCGGTCCAACCAAGGGAGGAATTCGTTTCCATCCGGACGTGAATCTTGGGGAAGTGCAGGCGTTGGCGTTTTGGATGGCATGTAAATGCGCCGTGGTTGGCATTCCCTTTGGTGGCGGCAAGGGAGGTGTCGTTGTCAATCCGAAGGAGTTGTCTCGCATGGAGCTGGAACGGCTCAGCCGCGGCTTCATCGAGCAGATCGCTGACTTTATCGGCCCGGAAACGGACGTTCCCGCCCCCGACGTCTATACCAACGCGATGATCATGGGTTGGATGATGGACGAGTACTCGAAGATCCGTCGCCAGCGGACGCCAGGCGTCATCACTGGCAAACCGATTCCGCTGGGCGGCAGCCTTGGTCGTGAGGACGCGACTGGACGGGGAGCGTATTACTGCATCAAGGAGCTTGAAAGGCTAAATGGCTGGGAGCCCAAAGAAGTGCGAGTGGCCGTACAAGGCTTTGGCAACGCGGGCCAACACGTGTCGCGGCTACTTCATGCTGATGGCTATCGGATTGTGGCAATCAGCGATTCGCAAGGTGGCGTCTTTCGTGAAGCAGGGCTAGACATCCCAAATGCGATTGCGCTGAAAACTCAGCGTAAGTCCGTGGCGGATGTGTATTACACGCGAAGTGTATGCGACTGTCCGGTGTGTGGTTGCGTCGAGTGCCATTGCGATCCGCAAGGTACTGCGACGGGAGCCGTAATCACCAATGAGCAGCTATTGGAGCTTGATGTCGACATATTGATTCCCGCTGCGCTCGAAAATCAAATCACGGTCGAAAACGCTCATCGCGTCGTCGCGCCCACAATCGTTGAAGTGGCGAATGGCCCGACGACAAGTGACGCCGATGATATTCTCGCTAGCAACGGTACGCTCGTCGTACCCGATATCCTCGCTAATGCTGGTGGTGTCACAGTGAGTTACTTCGAGTGGGTCCAAAACCGTGCAGGCTTATCTTGGTCAGAAGATGAAGTGCATGAGCGATTGGAGCAGATCATGAGTCGTGAGTTCCTCGCGATCCACGAGATGATGACCAAACGCCGCATCGATATGCGCACGGCAGCCTATGCTCACGCTCTCAACCGAATTAGTCAGGCCATAGAAGCTCAGGGGACCAGCAGTTACTTCTCGGCGTCCCGGAGTTCAGGCTGATATGAGCTTCGTTCTTTCAACCCCACTTACTTCGCATGAGGCGTGGAATGTGAACCGCTCGCAGCAGGAAACGACGGGTGCGAGCACCGAACGGTTTGTTGCGCCGGAGCTGCATCGCGACGCTGCACCGCGAGGCCTGAGTGACCATACGGCGGAACTCCTGCGAGTTAGGCTGCAGTCACTCGCATTGTTTTTACTTTGTGTCTTGGGGGTCGCGCTGATCCTTTCGATAAATCTTGGAGCAGCGCATCTGTGGATTCATCGAGTTGGCGCTCCCTTGGCTTTCGTTGTCGTGCTCTCGACATGGCTTGTCTTGCGGGCTTGGCCGCAATGGTCAGCGAGAGGATTGCACAAGTGCGAGTTTGCGTTGCTAGGAGCGGCTGCCATTGCAGGCCTCGTCGTGCCAATGTGCCTCGTGCCGCATGCCGCCGACGCAGGCGATCGTTTCAGAGTTCTAGCCATCGTACACACAAACTTTGCAGCTTGGTCGGTCTTGATCCTGACGTATGGCGTTTTCATCCCGAACACGGCAAAGCGTGCCGCGTTGGTTCTGATTCCCTTGGCCTGCATTCCATTGTTCGTCAATCTGTTGCTTCGCAACCAATCAGAGTCTGTCGCTACCACATTGGCTAACCCCGAGAGTTGGTTGACTGCTCCGCTGCCTTTCATCGCCGTAGGTGCAGCAGTGTTTGCCGCAACAACCGTCTCGCAATTGCGTCACGATGTTTTTGCAGCGCGTCAGTTTGGTCAGTATAAACTCAGAAGAAAGATCGCTTCGGGAGGAATGGGAGAAGTGTATGAAGCGGAGCATCTACTTCTGAAGCGTCGTTGTGCGTTGAAGATGATTCGAACGGATCGACAGGCTTCACTTGCGGCAATTAGCCAGTTTGAACGAGAAGTCAAAGCAGCGGCTGAGTTGACGCATTGGAACACGATTGATATTTTCGACTACGGCTTCACTGAGGACGGCCGTTTTTATTATGTAATGGCATTACTCAATGGCTTGAACCTCGATGACCTGGTGACACAGCTTGGACCCATTGAACCGGGGCGCGTGATCCACTTCTTGTGCCAGGCATGTGACGCGCTTGACGAGGCACACGGCAACGGACTCATACATCGTGACCTCAAGCCCGCGAATCTCTTTGCTGGACAACGGGGCGGTGTATGGGACCATCTAACACTGCTCGACTTCGGACTCGTCAAGGGCGAGATCGCGGCTGCCGGTGACAGTTCCGACCAGGGTAGTGTCGTTGGCACACCACTGTACATGGCACCGGAGCAAATCACAGAGGGTGAGAACATCGACGCCCGTGCGGACATCTACGCACTGGGGGCTGTCGGCTATTTCCTCCTCAGCGGCAAGCCACCGTTTGAAAGCGATAATCCCGTGCGAACAATGATGGCGCACGTCCGCGAGGAGTTGCATTCATTGCGCGAGATCGCTCCAGATGTGCCGAGTGATCTCGCCGCCATCCTTGAACGATGCCTGCAGAAAGACGCGTTGGACAGGTTCCATGATGTTGCTGAGCTCAGGTCTGCCCTCTCACGCTGCAAGTCGGCGAGCGATTGGAACTCCCGTCTTGCGAAAGAATGGTGGAGGCAAGCTAGGTCGAAACGTTGATTGGGACGCAGTGGTCGCAAGCGATCTGCGGGTTGTTGATTTGGCGAAGTGATTACGAGAATATGTCGCATAAGGAGAACCGCAATCGCATGATCTCAGACCTCATACGACACACCAATGTTCTGGGCATCGTCGGGGACATTCTCCAAGTGCGGGCGACCGGGGTTGGGTTTGGGGATCTGGCGGTAATCGAGAACTGGAATGGACGACAATCCCTGGGGCAAGTGATCGAATTGGATCGCGACGTAGTGTCGTTGCAGGTTTTCACGGGTGGCAAGGGATTGTCGACGCAGGCTAAGGTGCGTTTTCTTGGCCACCCAATGCAGGTGACCTACTCTCCGAGCATTCTCGGTCGCGTGTTTCGTGGGTCGGGCGAGCCCGTCGATGGTGGTCCTGACTTGTCGAACGAGTCGGCGATCCCAATCGGTGGTCCGTCAGTGAATCCGAAGATGCGGATCGTGCCACAGAAGATGATCCACACGCGTGTACCGATGATCGACTTGTTCAACTGCCTGGTCGAAAGCCAGAAGATACCGATCTTCTCGGTGGCCGGTGAACCGTACAACCAATTGCTCGCCCGCATTGGCATCCAGGCTGACGCCGACATCATTGTCTTTGGCGGACTGGGCTTAATCTTCGATGACTACTACTTCTTCCGCACGACCTTCGAGAACGAAGGCATCCTTGCTCGCACGGTCATGTTCGTGAATCAGGCATCCGATCCCATTGTCGAACGATTGCTTGTGCCGGACATGGCGTTAAAGGTCGCCGAACGTTTTGCCGTCGACGAGGGCAAACGCGTATTGGTTTTGCTCACCGACATGACTGCCTATGCCGACGCATTGAAAGAAATCGGTATCGCGATGGAACGCGTCCCGTCGAATCGTGGCTACATGGGCGACTTGTACACGCAACTCGCACAGCGATACGAGCGGGCCTGCGATTACAAAGGCGCGGGCTCGGTCACCATCCTGACCGTCACGACCATGCCCGGAGATGATGTGACGCACCCCGTACCCGACAACACGGGGTACATCACCGAAGGGCAATTGTATTTGCACAATGGGATGATTGACCCGTTCGGTTCTTTGTCGCGACTTAAGCAACAGGTGATTGGCAAGGTCACGCGAGAAGACCATGCTCAGATCATGAACACCATGATCCGTTTCTATTCCGGCGCAAAGGAAGCGGAAAAGAAACAAGCGATGGCGTTTGATTTGTCAGCATTCGATCACAAGCTGTTGCGGTTTGGCAAATTGTTTGTCGAGCGATTCATGGATATTCGCGTTTCGATGCCGTTGGACGCCGCACTCGATCTTTCTTGGCAGACGCTTCGCGAGTGTTTTGAGGCGGAGGAGCTACTCATGAAGCAGGCGTTGGTAGATAAGTATTTTCATCTTGGGGCAAGTCCTGAAACGGTTAAGATCGATGGCTCTGGCACTCAATAAGACAGCTCTCAAGCAGCAACGCGATCATCTGGAGATGTACCAGCGGTTCTTGCCATCGCTTGACCTGAAGCGCCAGCAATTGATCGCAGACTATCAACGAGCAAAAGGAGTCTTGGCAACCACGCAGCGAGAAATCGACGAGCTGATGACATCGCAAGAAGGACTTTTCCAATTACTGGGTGCGAGCGAACAAGATTTGCGAGGGCTCGTTAGCGTCGAGTCCGTAGAGATCGATGACGAGAATCTACTCGGCGTGCGACTGCCGCGGCTAGGAGAAGTACGATTTCATTCCATCGAGTACTCGATGCTGGCCAAACCTTTCTGGGTCGATTTTTTGGTGGAGCTATTACGGGCGATGGCCACGTTGAGCATTCGCCGCGACTTCGAACAAAGACGAGTGCGACGCTTGAACGAGGCCGTACGTCGCATCACGCAACGCGTGAACTTGTTTGAGAAGGTACTCATTCCACAGGCTGAAAAAGACATTCAACGAATCCGCATCTACTTGGCCGACGCGGAGCGGGCCGCCGTCGTACGCTCAAAGATCGCGAAGGCCAAGCAGCAAAGAGCGGAAAGCAACAAGAGAGTTGGCTGATGGCGATTGTTCCTGTTTCCAAAGTGACGCTTTACGGCACGGCTCACCAGAAGGATGTTGTCCTCGACAGCCTTCAGGAATTGGCTTGCGTGCATTTAGTCGACTTGGGACAGAGTTCGGAAACCGTTCGCCCCAAGACGAACATCTCGGCCGAGACTCACCAGGCGTTGAAGTTTCTTCGTACCTGCCCAATTCGACGCCGGGCCGTAAAGGACGAGGCCAGTTTTCAATTTGACGAAGTCGTACAAGAGGCTCTGCGAATTGAGCAGCGGCAACAGCAGTTGCAAGACGAACGAGACGAATTGACCTTGGCGATTAGGAACTTGACGCCGTGGGGCGATTTCCGTTTGCCACCCGCTAGTGAATTGGGAGAGTTGCGGCTCTGGTTCTATATCGTGCCTCATTACCGCCTGCGTTCGCTGAACGATCACCACCTGACATGGCATGTCGTTTCCCGCGACCACCGATTTGCCTACCTCGTGGTCATCAGTGCCACAGAACCTGACGGAATGCCCGCTCCGCGAGTCCACTTGGACGACCGGCCATTATCCGACCTGCAGCGGAGGCTAGAGGAAGTGGAAGCCGAGCAGGAAGACTTGCACTGGCGACGCGTCGCGTTGACACGTTGGAATCAGCTACTGTCGCGAACGATCGCGGTGGCCGACGACCGCGCCGCGCGGCAGCGCGCCGCACAGCAAGCGTGGAACGATCCGTCGATGTTTGCGATCCAAGGGTGGGCACCGCAGGCGGATACCGAACGGATTCGAGCGTTTGCCCGCGACCATTGCCTCGGCTTAACCATCGAGGCCCCTTCAGCGAGCGACGCGCCGCCAACGCTATTAGAGAATCGAGGGCTGACCGCTGGCGGACAGGACGCCGTTACGTTCTATACGACACCTGCCTATCGCGCTTGGGACCCATCTGCTGTGGTCTTTGTTTCGTTCAGTCTTTTCTTCGCGATGATCATGGCAGATGCGGGCTACGCGATGCTGCTTGGTGGTTTGGTGTTCGGATTCTGGAGCCGCGTGGGGAAATCCACTGGTGGATTGCGGTTGCGTAAGCTCTTGCTGTTCATCGTGATCACGTCTATCGCGTACGGCGTCGCGGTCGGTAGTTACTTTGGTCTATCACCGACACAAGGATCAATTTTGCACAAGCTGCATATCATCGACGCAAGGGATACTACCTTGATGATGCAGATTTCCATCGCTATCGGTGTTGCTCATCTAACGCTTGCAAATTTGGCCTTCGCCTGGAGTCGCCGGTGGTCTCCGACGATGCTCTCGTCGTTTGGCTGGATTGCGGTGTTGTTGGGCGGCCTGGCGTTGGGGTTTGGCAAGAGCGGAGTCGAACCGCAGGCTCCGCTGATTCAATACGGCGGATGTGCAATCGCGGCGGGAATGATCGCCGTTCTCCTCTTCAGTAGCGATCGGCCCTTGCTGACGCTCAAATTGCGAGACCACGGCGGACGGATTGTCGATGGGCTGAAATCATTGACGAGCATTACGCGTGCATTTGGCGATGTGCTCAGTTACCTGCGTCTGTTCGCTCTGGGACTTGCGAGCGCTCAACTGGCCGTCACTTTCAACGAGTTGACCTATAAGGCAAGCTGCTGCGTTGGGATCGGCAGCCTGCTGGCGGTTCTGGTGGTTGCATTGGGGCACGGGCTCAACTTCACGCTGGCGATCATGAGCGGCGTGGTCCACGGTTTGCGGCTGAACTGTATCGAATTCTTCGGCTGGAGTTTGCTCGACGAAGGCTATCCGTTTCGACCATTTTGTAAGAAAGCGGTATGAGTATGGAAAGTTTGATCCTTATGCTCGGATGGGCTGGCATCTTTCTGCCAACTGCCTTAGGTGCTATTGGCAGCATCGTCGGTTGCGCTCGAGCTGGGCAAGCCGCCTGCGGTGCGCTGTTGGATGTCGAGAGTGGGTATGGACGATTCGTCGGCGCATCGGCACTACCCTCTTCCCAGACCATCTACGGCATCGTGGTCACGATGCAATTCAATCGACCGATGACGGTAGACGCCGCGCCGGGGTTGTTTGCGATCGGTTTGCTGGCGGGCTTGGCTCTGTTGTTCAGCGCGATTCTGCAAGGGTCTTGTTGTGCGTCGGCAATCAACACGACGAAGAGCAAGCCGGAGGTGTTTGGGTTGTCAATCGCCCCGGCCGCCATTGTCGAAGGATTCGCCGTCTTCGCCTTCATTTTCGCCATGATCGTAGGCGGCGGGATTCCGGGCGGCACTGCGGGCTAGGCAGCACTGTTTTGCCACCGATACGAAATGAATCGCACAGCGAGCTGACAATATGAGTGTGGACAAGGAATCATCCGGTGTTGAAGAGCTGATCCAGCGTCTGCGTGAACAAGGCGTCGCGGCGGGTAAGAGTCAGGCAGACGAACTGCTCGAACAGACTCGGCGGCTCGCGGAACAACGTCTGGACGAGGCTCGACGCGAAGCTGAAGAGATCGTTCGGCTGGCGCGCGAGGAGGCAAAACAGACCAAGCAAGCTGGCCAGGAAGCCGTCCAACTCGCCGTTCGCGATTCGATCCTCAGGCTGAAATCTGAACTGGTCGAGCGTTTCGCGGATCGCGTCCGCCGACTCGTCACGCGGGAACTCGAAGATAAAGACTTCTTGAAGCAACTGATCCTGGAAGTTGCTGGTCGCGCCACTCCGACTTCCGATCAAGCAGCACGACTCTTGCTTCCCAAAGACGTGGTTGGATTAGAACAACTGCGCCGCGACCCAGAAGAAGTGAAGGAAGGGACGCTGAGCCACTTTGCCGTTACTGTCACGAAGGACATCCTGCGCGAAGGGATCGAGATCGGTGCGCGAGACGACGAAGCGGCCGGAATTCGCATCCAGCTAGAAGACGCCGACCTGGAAATCGACTTGACCGATCAGGCCGTCGCCGAATTGCTTTTGCGCCATCTGGTGCCCAGGTTTCGCGCCATGATGGAAGGGATTATTCAATGAATGACGAAATTTCCAATGTATTCTGATACCAACTATTACATGCTGGTCGCGAGTCTGCCGCACATGCCGCGCACGTTTGAACTAGATCAAGTGCCGATTTCGCGGATTCGTCTAGAACAGCGACTGGCGATGCTCGGCGAGCATGACAGAAGAGTCGTCGAACAAGTACAGGGCTTCTTGCTCTGGGACCGGCAGCATCCCGAGCGCACCGACGAGGAAGTGCAACGAGAGTATGACCGGCTGATGAAGTCCATCGCAAACAAGCTGGTTCGCGACATTGTTAGCCATCGAATGGACGTACGAACGATCACCAGTGCGTTGCGGCGGCGGCGACTTGGCCTTGCGCCGCCGTCAGGCGTTGGGCAGTACGTCGATCATATTCAAAAGCACTGGGAGCAGCTCGATTTTCGACTGGCGCGAGAACATCCGTGGATTCCGCTTGTGCGGCGTTATATGGAGGCGAACGAACCATTGCAGGCTGAACGCCAGTTGCTGCTGGCCACGTGGAACCGCTGGGTGAAGCTGGCCGACGAGTTTCATTTCTCGTTCGAAACAATCTTGCTGTATCTGGCGCGTTGGGAGATCGTCGATCGTTGGACTCGGTTGAACGAATCCCTCGGTCGTCAGCGTTTTGAGGAACTCTTGGCGGAGACACTTGGCGATCATGCCAGAATCAACAACTGAACCTAGAGTCACAGCCGTCAACGGCAACATCGTGGCAATTGAAGTGCCGGATGGAAACATCGTGAAGAACGAGGTGGCATACGTCTGCGTTGGTGACGAGCGGCTAAAGTCCGAGGTGCTTCGCGTCTACGGAGACGAAGCCGATCTGCAGGTGTTCGAGGATACACAGGGCGTTCGAGTGGGCGACCGCGTCGAACTGACTCACCAGTTGCTTTCCGCATCGCTCGGCCCCGGCTTGTTAGGTGCGGTGTATGACGGTCTACAAAACCCGCTCGAAGCCTTGGCAAATCGTGACGGGTTCTTTCTGCGTCGCGGCCATTATGTCGAAGCACTCGACCGCCAACACAAATGGTCATTCGTGCCGCTGCGTCGCACCGGCGACAAACTGCGAGCTGGCGATGTTGTGGGGACCGTCCAAGAACGGGGTCTCCAGCACAAGATCATGATCCCCTTTGACGTCACTGGTCAGGTCGAATTGACCTGGATTCAGGGCGGCAGTTTTACTGTTGACGAGCCGATTGCACGTATCCGTGATTCGCATGGCCAGCACCCGCTCACCATGCGACAAGAATGGCCCGTCCGCATTCCGCTTCCTGCAGACTTAATGGCGCGGCACCTGGTCGAAAGGCAGTATCCGTCGGACTTGCTAGTGACCACGATTCGGATCATCGACACCTTCTTCCCCGTGGCGCGAGGAGGTACGGCCTGCATCCCCGGTCCGTTTGGGGCCGGGAAGACCGTGCTGCAAACACTGATTGCCCGTTACTCGTCGGTTGACGTCGTAATCGTCGTGGCTTGCGGCGAGCGGGCTGGCGAAGTCGTCGACACGATCAACGAGTTCTCGCATGCCCAGGATCCGCGCAGCGGCGGATCGTTGATGGATCGCACGATCATCGTCTGTAACACCTCCTCGATGCCAGTCGCCGCGCGCGAAGCCTCCATTTACACGGGCATCACGTTGGGTGAATACTACCGACAAATGGGGCTCGACGTGTTATTGCTCGCCGATTCCACCTCGCGTTGGGCGCAGGCGATGCGAGAAACCTCCGGCCGCCTAGAAGAGATCCCGGGTGAAGAAGCATTTCCCGCCTATTTGGATTCAGCAATCAAAGGGGTGTACGAGCGCGCTGGCGTGTTGACGACGCGCGATGGCACGACCGGCAGTCTCACGATGATCGGGACCGTTTCACCGGCCGGCGGCAACTTTGAAGAACCCGTCACACAATCGACGCTTAGTACGGTGAAGACGTTTCTCGGTCTGTCCTACGATCGTGCCTATCGACGCTCGTATCCCGCCATCGACCCGTTGATCTCCTGGTCGCGCTACCGCGAGCAACTTCGATCGCACTTCGACACTCACGTTCACGCCGGGTGGATGGATATCGTCGAATCGCTGGCCAAACTTTTGCGCGACGGCAACGCCGTCCACCAAATGATGCAAGTCACCGGCGAAGAGGGGATCTCGTTGGAAGACTATGTGACCTATCAAAAGTCGCTACTTCTCGACAGTGCGTATTTGCAGCAAGATGCCTTCGACGCGGTCGATGTATCCGTGCCGCTAGAGCGACAGATCGAGATGCTGCTGCTAATGAAACGCCTCATCGATCGCGATCATCTGTTTACCGACAAGGAACAGGTTCGCGTTTACTTCACACGACTGACTGGACTCTTTAGAAACTTGAATTATTCGGCGAAGGAATCGCAAGAATACGAGTCGTACGTAAAGCGAATCGAGAGCTTGCCAACAGCGGGTGATCCGAAGCTCGACGAGACTCCCGCCAGCCCTTGAACAAGTTGGTCAGTCGCATAAACATTCTGCGCACAAGGAGACTCGATATGATCCGTTCGTCTGGTTATCGGAGAGCGACGCTTGCGGCTTGGATGATACTCATCGCGTTGGTGTCCGCACATCGCCAAGCCCTTGCTCAGCCCGCGGCGGAGACCGGCGCGACAGCGACCGAGGCCGAAGCGGGTGCCGAGGCAGCGGCGGACAGAGCGCAAGTCTGGACTTGCCCGATGCATCAGCAGATCCGAACTGCCAAGTTTGGTAAATGTCCGATCTGCGCGATGGAGTTGACGGCCGTTGCCACGGGCGGGCCAAAGCTCGTGAGCCTGCAAGAGATGTTGGCGATCGCCCTGAAGCACAATCCCAATGTGCGGGCCGCGGAGGCCAAGGAGCTATCAGTCGAAGCGGAACTTGATCGTACGCGGCTGGAAATCGTACAAAAACTCATTGCCTTTCGCGAGAAGTGGCAAGTCTAGCACTTCGCCGTCCGTGCCGCAGAGCGAGAAGCCACGGAGGCTGCAAGAGCTGCGAAACTCGCCGAAGAAGGTGCTATCGCCAAGAAGAACGTTGCGCTGTCTGCAGTCGCGCAGGAGAAGCTCGCTTTCCAGTGGGCCACACTCGCCGAAATCGAAGCTGAACTGCCGTTCCTGCTTGGCCGCAATCCTGGCAAGGCCGCCCTAGAACCGGATGACGCTCGCCGCAAGCTGATCCGAGATGACCTGTTACCGAAGGCCCGCCAAATACTCGAACTCAGGACCCGCGAATATCAATCCGGAAACGCAAGCGTTCTCGACGTAGCCGCTGCAAATCGCCAACTACTCGAATTGGAAACTCAGCTGGCGAACACGAACAGACAGAAGATCGCCGCCGTCGAATCGCAGAAGCAGTTGCTGCAGAACATCTTCGCGATAACAAAGCAACTGTACAAAGCTGGCGAAGCAGCTCAAGGCGACGTGCTTGCGATCGACCTGGAGTTATCGAAGCTAGACCTGCGGCTCCTGGAACTGAGTGACGAGTAGCTGAGCCCCACTGTCGACACCGCTAAGCGTTCGGCGAACTGGTGACGGAAGCGACCGGACCAGTCCGGTTTCAATGGCCTTTCCGGGCGTGGGAATGTCCGCGGTTTGCTCGACCGATGCTTCTAACTCTTTGGACTAACTGACCGAGGACACGCCCTCCTGTGAAGTCAATGCTGCCTCACCGTAGCTGGGGACGGCATCTCGCTGCCCCGTTGTAACTGAGTCGGTAAAACCGCAATAACCCCACGGAGGCGAGCCGCTAGCCAACCCGGACTGAAGGTGAGCGCCACAAGCAGTCGCTTGCGCCAGTTCGCCGCGTTTTGCATGAGTTCCTTTCGTTGTTCACTGGACATTAGCCTTTGAATCGCACTCACAGTGTCGGATGCCAATGAACTTACGACGGTGAGCGTGAACAGCGTATCCTTTCGTTCCCCGGTAGCGAGTTCGCATGCACAAGCAAAGTAGTGCGGCAGACTATAGAACCACTCTTCATTGACGCGTGGTTGAAGTTCGAGCAATGCTTCCGCGAACAACTCGATCGCATCGTCGCTCGCTTCACAGAACACCAGATTGCGCCACGATGAATCTTCGACTCTGGTGCATATCGCATCTACACCTGTGGTGTTACATATCGCGAATGCTCGAATCGCACCGCCCGCCAAGAAAACATCTGCCTGACTCGTGCTGGTTAAACGTTGGAGTGCTTCTGAAAGCTGGCTTGGATCACTCACGATGGCGTTAGCCGAAATAATTGCTTCGAGGTGCTCCCGCTCCAGACCGTCGATTATAGTTACCCATTCCTCAGCTACCCGCTTCATACCTGCCTCGAAGCCATAATCCAGACGGTTGCCTGCTAGATCGGGCATCGGCATTGCCACAAGGTTGCCGAACACCGTCTCTGTAATTGTCTCACGCGTGCCTTTGTCCTGTGATGCCCATTCCAGCACTTGTCGGGAATCACCAAGCTGAGCCAATAATGACGCCGCCCAGGGTGAAGTAGTGAACAACGTGGCGTACCGAAGAGTCGATGGCTGAACGTGAGCTCGCGACAGACGCCACAGCTCAAAAGACAAGCCTAAAGCAGCGGACATCGTAGTCTGTCGGAACTCTCGAATCCAGTTCGGGTCGCGCGGGAGTGAAGACGCAACCTGATTGCTGAGCCACCATGCCCACGCTGCAACTCGTCGGCCTTCCTGCCCCGGAACGAGCGTTTCTATGTGGGTGCAGTAGTGTCGCGCCAACTCACATCGCAGGTACCAGCCTTGCATCACCGCCTGGTCTTCGTTTGGGCGTTTCATGGATTGCAAGACTTGACAGACTTGCTCAAGCAGCGCGGGGATCTGTTTCTCTGGCACTAGGTCGGTATTTGTTGCAAATGCCTGGCATGCGTGGTATTGCGCCAACGGGTTACCAGTTTCTTCAACCCATTTCCAAACGTCCTCCCAGAGGGAGTGTGATCGACCACTAAGCTCGCGAAGGACGCTTTTCATCGAGAGCTCTCCTGTTAAAGGAACGTGGCCCAGGGTCGCTATATAGCGGTCAAGAGTGGATCGAACCGATAAAGCCCGCAAGCATTTGTCTCGTTCTCTCAACAAATCGTCACGTTGATCGCTGGGGCTCCAGATCGGCGGCGGCACTGAGTTGAGCGACTCGGCTGTTGGATGCAATACGGAGGGAAGATAGTCTGTGTACCCAGCTTCAAAACTCGACTGCAAGCACTGTCTTACGGCAGCTAAGTTGCATAGAAAGTCCTCGCCAATTGCATCATGCACTTTTATCGCGATTGGAATCCACGCTTCGTCTCGGTCTTCATGAAATTCACCGCGACACACATTCATCACTCTTGTCGTTGCATCGGAGAGAATCCCTTGACCAGTTAGGCTGTCGATGTGATTCCACGCAGCAGACCGAAGCCGCTTGTTTGGTGTGATCAACAAGTCCGTAACTTTTGTTGGAGAAACACCATCATCGTCTTGGACAAACAGCAGTGGGCCGCCATTCGATGCGGAGAGACGTGCAGCATGCGTCTTATTCTCCAACGCCTCAGTCACCTGTGGCATTGAATGATCCGGCAGCGATTGTTTGAGTAGGCCGTTCTTCTTCAGCACCATCGCCATTCTTGCACCAATGGTTTCGTGGTGGTGCAGAGCATGATGTGTCATGCGAGCTTTCATGGCCTGTTCTACATCCCTGATCTCCTGTTCGGTTGGTTCAGAATGCATCAATGATCTCCCCAGCCATCCTCAGGAACTGTTCATCACTCAATCCAAGTCCTCCAGCCAAACATCGCAGGGCCGCGTTTGCTCGGGAATGATCTTCTGTCTCGCACAACTTCACCAAGATGTGCGACATCACAGTACGCGGCAAGTGTTCCGCCAGTCTGATGCCATCTTGCGCCATCGACCTCGGGAGCGATGGCAGCAATTCAGACACCGTCCACAATGTGATGTGTTCAGCCGTATCAACATCGATGGAGTCATCTAGCCAGACGCTCGCTACGAAAAGCGAGGCAGCTTCACACCACCGTTGGAATAGCCGAAACGCCATTGGCATGGGAGGCTCGGTAGCTTCCTTGCCTCCCAGCAGGCCAGGGTCTCTCATGCAATCGTGGCAGTATAGTGCTACTCGCTGCAAGAGGTTTCCTGGAGGGTGCTGGATGAACCGATCGAGCAGTACTTTCAGTACAGTTGCCGAAGGTGTCAAGAAACGGTATCGCAGTTCAACAAGGGCCAAAAACGCGTCAGCCGCCATATCATCTGTGATGATGTCAGCCTGGTGCAAAGCCTCTACCACAAGATCGGAACCGAATGCCGCATGGGACTCGTTTCGCCGCGCGTTCAATAGCAACGCCTGGCAGAAGCGGTCGTCTGACAAAAGAGGTGTACGATGTTGCTCCGCAAGCAAAGTGGCGGAAATGGCTAGTTGGTCTTCTACTTGCATCTCCAATGCATCGTCTTCGGACAATCCGTCATCGTCGCGTTTAAGAAAGGTATGAGTTGTTGGAACAACTCGAGGGTCCTGAACGACGAAGCCCCATAAATCCGAGTGCCTCGAACGGACCTGCTCCTGAGCCGAGAATGTTCGAAGGCTGGTTTGAAGGTCAATGCGATCTTCATCAAGGATACGTACCCGAAAACATTCCAGAACTGGTGCCAACACGCCGATCGTCGTAATCGTTTCAAGGCTTGACAGGCGAATCACGACGTCATCGTCAAAAACTAGCTCTGGATGATCATGGTCGACCCCTGAAGCTTTGTGTGCGACAAGTCGGAGACGCTTGTATTCATCGTCAGTTATCCTTCCCAAGTTGTGAAGTGTGTCCGCAATGTCGTGCAGGCGGTAGAAATGCTGTCCAACATCATTATCCGTCGAGTATTCGTGGATAATCACTGCCTCTCCGATAGCGTTGTCGTGTACTAATACGCGGCAATCATCAAGAGCCATCTTGATCTCTTCACGGGACGATTTTCGCGAGAGCTGATGAGGTACAAGCCGCCCGCTTTCATTAAACGCATGCCGAAGATAGCTGGTTGGTACTAACAACTTACCAAAGTACTTTGCAGTTTCCTTCAACAAGTCTAGATGGTGCAGAGTTATCAACGCGCTCAAGTCAATCGTAACGGTCGTGTTTGGCGGTGCGCATGTGATTCTTTCTAGCGAGAGTCGGCCCGTTTTGTCGGCAACGGCGGAATACCCATTTGTTGAGTAGATGGTGTAGGTGGCTCTTTGCTCAGGAAAGTCGCTCACCCACTCAAGCGGCTGCGTTCGCATTCGCCAGCCCCAGTACGAGACGTTATTTAGCTGCTGATCGACAAATAGCCAGGGAACTCGACCAATTATGACCTGTCGGTGAAGATAGTCACTATGCTCTTTCCACTCTCTGGAATGTTGGATGACATCATCCAGCGTCATTGGTCGAATTAGGTCGCCACGTACCAAACCCGATTCGTGGAGCTGGCGAAGCCGGTTAAATGCTTGACCTGCGATTTCGTCTTTGTCGGATGCGTGTGCGACTTTCGTGAACTCGGCTAGGAATTCTGGGCTTCCCCAGTGGTCGGCGCGGACTTCGTCCAGTGTCGCAAACGCGTCACTCGGCCGGTTCAGCGTCAGCAATACTTGGGCCCTTCCGATCAACGCTTCAAGTAGAGGATCGTCTTGACGACACAACTCATCAAACACGGACAAACTTTCATCGTATCTCCCTGCCAACCCCAGACATCCAGCGTAATTCAAACCGTATGCGGTGTTCTTCGGCTGAAGTCCATATAGAACTTCAAAGTGCGTCGCCGCAGAACCATAGTCATGAAGATCTAAGGTAACGGAAGCCGCATTGCGAAGCGTCTGTTGATCTGTGGGTTGTATGCTGAGCAATTTGTGAAGCAATTCCTTGGCAATCTGAAGCCGGTCACATCGCACAGCCGTGGCGGCCCCAAGTTCCAATAGTCGGACATGCGGTATCTGCTCTGTTGCCTTTACTATGTACTCTAGGGATTGCTCAGGCTTGCCTGTTTCGAGCAGGTAAAAGCCAAACATCTGTAGCCAGAAAGGGTCACTCTCGTCTCGTGTACTCTCCAGGAGCGTTCCTGCCTGGTCGATCTTACCCTCGTAAAAACACTTGCGGACCTGAATCTGATTTAGAAGTGGGGCATCTTGGTTCAGTACTCTTCTTGCTACCTCCTGGCTTTCGTTCAGCGCTTCCAGGCCGATGCCTTGAGCAACTTCGAATAGCGCTTTACAGACATCATCCTTTTGCCTGGGCGCTTGAGCATCTGGAACAAGTTCAAGGAGCGCCTCGAACGCCTCACGCGGCCGGTCGAAGACGTCACTCTCCAGAATCGCCGCCCATAGTCGCGGTTCGAATTCATCGCCATGCTCGGCCCGCAGTCTGTCAACGATTTCAAACTTACATTCGATAAAACGACTTCGCGCAAGGTGGGCGACTTCAATCGGAATTGGCTTGCGTCTTGCGAGAATCGCAGCCAGCGTCTTGACCTCTTCGTGGTCGCCGAGATAAAGATGGCACTTGGTTGCAATCTGCACGGCGGACGATTCCAACTCGTTGCTAGCCCGGCGATCCGCTGCTACCCGCATCAAGATAGGTTCCAAGCTATCAAGGGCTTCCTCCAACACTGCACGTTCTGTTTGCGATGCCGCCCCAGGTAAGACATCTTCGTCCTCGCCGCGGTCTCGGAACGCAGTTGAAAGTAAAGAGTTCGCGAAGAAAACGATACATTGGCGCCTAACGGTTAGATCCTCCAGGGAGGACGCCCACTCGATGATCGTTCTTGCTCCTTCGACTTCACCATTTAACACGAAGCCGCGAACGGCTTGACTGCACCATCGCTCGTGCGGCGTTCGACCGCGTACCAAATCAGCTGCCTCCTTAAACCTCTTGCTGTCCACAAGCAGTCGCAAACGACGACGCAGGCTATCGGGATCAGTCTTGCCTTCCAGCTGCCTTAACGCTTCGTCCGGCCCTTTCTCGAATGAGTCGAGGTAAGCGCCAAAGCTGTCCAAATCGTCAGTTCTGAAGTCATCCTTGTAAGACATCGCGAGCCTTTCGATAGAAGGATTTTGCACGTGTCGTGTCGACTTCGTTATCGTCTGTCACGTCCTGTCGAGCTTCAACCAAAGCGACTTCTGCGAGCTGCTTATACGCTTCCACCCTAATACCCTTCGGAAGTAGCGATTCATCCTGTTTCAACGACTCCTCCAGCTGGCTTGCGAGTGTGATCGCGTCGGCATGATCGAACACATCAAGCGACTGCGTAATGTTCTTTATCAGTCCGGAAGCTTTCATTTCGGCGAGCTTGGCGTTTGAGTCGTCGGAAGCGCGCGTGGGAACGCGAATTGCGCCGCCGCCATCAGGCGTGACATTTGATTTCTCGAAACGAGTTTGCGCGCGATCAACAATAACTTTGTCATCCGTATGAGTCGTCTTGGAAGACGCAAATGAGACCCCGCCCGTCAGCTCTTGCCTCCAAGATGCAGCAGGAGCGATTGGGAGATGCAACATCGGAACAAGATTGTGTGGTCGCGTGGAAGGCATCGCTTCGATCACGGACCTTGTGTAAGCAGCTGCTATCAACGCGGCGTGCATCTGCCATCGGTCGCCTTTGTCCTTGTTACAGTAGTCGCATGTGCCGCGAACGACTAAGTAACCAACTCCCTCGTGCCAGGTGGCATCGGCAATTCCCGAGCCTTCCATCTCAACTGCTTTGATCTTGAAACGATCTCGCAACCCATCTCTTATTTGTGGGTGTTTTAGCAAGATATTCGCAGATCCAATGGGTCCAAGGAACACGCGAGGGCATCTGTCATCGTGACGCTGTTCATCGGCTGGGTGCGTCGTGGTCGGCCAGCCATCGTGCCAATCGGAAAGACGGTCAAGATTGGGCCCCGGACGGCTCCACTGCTTTCCGTTATTTGTAACAAAACTAGTGATCGTCTTTTCCCAAGGACGCTCATTCAACTGTGCGTTGGCTTGAAGCCTTTGCACCGTTTGAAGCATAACCGGACAGGGAGGCCTCGGTGGTCCGCGGTGTTCTTTCACTTCTCGGACGATATCCCCACGATCCCCAGCTAGCCACCCAAAAAACGCGCCCAAGAGATGTCTATTCTCTCGAAGTGACATGCGAGCCGCCACTTTCGTGAGATCGTACTGCACTACGCCACTGCGATCGCTGACAACAATATCACCAAGTCGCACGTGGCGATCGGAGTTCTTGGGGTCGGGCACAGCACCAGCTATACCCGACATGATGAGGTGCTTCACATTCGGACAGTGACGCAGGAGAGATGTCGCACACACGGCTGCCAGATTGTTTCCCATGTCAGGGAGCAGTGTCACCGCAACCACGTGAAGTCCGCCATCGGTCGCCGAGATCCTTGACACGGCGAAGGATCGACCTGCGTCGGTGCCAGGCGCCGACACCTCGGTGGAACATGCAAGCACACGTTTTGCGGCCGCATATTCTTTTGGAAGAGCGGTAACAACACCGATGGTTGCGTCGTTAAGTTCCAGGTGACGGCTGGTCATCCGTTGAGGGCACCCCATTCCCGACAGACAAGTGTGGTGTTCTCCGCGATTCTACCAGAATGCAGCCCTCAAAGAAGGTGTTCTCTGCGGAACTGCCCGACCGGTGTGGCAACACTGCGCCCCCAAAAACGAGCTCACTTTCCAGATGATCGATTTAGCTGAGAGCGCGGGGGCAGTTAGATTGTGAGTTCAACCATGAACGGCGGCAGGCCAAACGTAAATGGGCGCTCATGTCTAACCGACCGAGGTTGCAATCGCGTGACACCACGAAGCGTCGGCGCAACCGACGAGCGTCCGGTCAGGGATTGTCGTTCCGAAAAAACGGTTCATCGATGAGACATGTCACGGGCGACTATTTGGCGAGCAGTTACCCGTTCGAGTTCCACCAAAGTGTGACGTAGTGAAGCTTTCGATCGAGAGTTAATAACTTGCTATCGGAGTAACTACCGCTAATTAACGATCTGCCGACATCGGGCGAACCGGAGCCATAGCAGGGACCGGCAAATTCCTTAAGATTCCGACCTCACGAGTTTTCGGATCTGACGACCTCACTTTGCACTTCTTCGGCGGGTTGACTCATCGAGCTGGGTGCAAACCGGAACCAGAGTCCAATCGTGATAGACGCTAGTGCAATTCCCACTACGAACGTCGGCCAGAACGATAGACCAGTGCGGTTGGATAACGCAAATGGAATGAAAAACGGCAGCCCCAGTGGGACGAGTACCAGCGTCTCTCGCGCAAGCTGCGTGATCGTCGTCATTTCACCTTCCTTAGTCCACGTCATGATGAACGCCAGGATGCTGACCAATGGAAGTGTCAACAACAACGCGCCCAACCGAGGGAATCGGCCTGCGATCTCTGCGACAGTCACGATGACCGTCGCAGAGATGACGACTTTGAGTAGGTTCCAAATCATGAGATGTAAGTTATTCGTGCGCGTGCGGTTCTTCTTTGAAATCACCCGAGTACGGCGTGTCTTCAACGACACCCGTGATGGTGCCGGCGTATTCTTGGACCACGCCCAGACTCTCGTGGTTACCGACGAAGCGTGATGCGGAACCCTCGGGGTCGCCTTCCTGTGGCGCGGCCTTTAGTACGACTTGCATGACGGGATCGGTGATGCTGAGCTGGATTTCTTCGGCCTTGATGGGCGATGGGGTCTTCTCGTCGTCACCCAGTATGAAGACCGTGGCTTCTTGCTTGTCGTGGTCGACCGTGAACTCAACGTGGTACTTGCCACCACCCCAATCAGCCAACGTTCCGTCGTGCGGCCCAGCACCGTGGCCGGAATGAGCGTGATCGTCAGGATGGGCAGCCGCTTCCGAGGGTGCCGCTGGTGTTGCCGACGTCGGGGGCGGCGAGCTACCGCAACCAACGAGCACGGCGAGCGAGGCGATCGCGAATAGCGAGGTCAGTTTCATTGTCAACTTCTTCATGGGTCTAAACTCCTTTTCAAGGCGTGATGCCAGTTCATGCCGCGCGGCATGAGTGATTACTGGCAGGGATCAGATTCAAGTAAGTAAGTGTTCCGAGTTGCCCTCCAGTTCGTGCGATCGCGCGACCTCGGCCGCATCTTTGCCGCTGAACTTCAAGAACAGTCCGGGGTGAATCAGGAATTCGCAAAACGTCGAAGTGATCAGGCCACCGAGAATCACCGTAGCGACCGGGTAGAGAATCTCACGTCCGGGCTCTTGGCCGCCAAGTACCAGCGGCACGAGCCCAATCCCGGCGGTTAGCGCTGTCATCAGTACAGGCGCAAGTCGCTCCAGACTGCCGCGTAAGACCATTTCGTGTGTAAACTCCTCGCCCTCCTCCTTCATCAAATGGATGTAGTGGGTTACGAGCAGAATGCCATTGCGGACCGCGATGCCCCCGAGCGAAATGAAGCCCACGAGACTGGCGACAGTCAGATCTTGTTGTGTGATGACAAGTGCCATGACGCCGCCAATGAACGCGGTCGGCAGTGCATTGAGAATCTGCAACACAATTCGCACGGATGGAAATAGCACCATCAGCACGACGAACATTCCCACGACCGAGACGCCAGCCAAGATGAGAATGAGCCTCGTAGCACTTTGCTGGCTCTCGAACTGCCCACCGTACTCGACGAAGTAACCTTGCGGCAGTTGCACTTGGCTTTGCACTCGTTGTTGGATCTCGGCGACGGCACTGGCCAAGTCGCGATCCTGAGTATTGCAACGGATGACGATGCGTCGACGGGCGTTCTCTCGATTCACGGCATTTGGCCCCGCGCCTTCGCCGATGTCGGCCAGTTCGTGCAGTTCGATTTGCCCTCGATTGTTCGGCAAGTCAATGCGCAGCCGGCCAAGGTTCGCGTAATCCGTGCGATACGTCTCTTCCAATCGAATCAACAGATCGAAGCGGCGCTGACCTTCCAATACCTGCGAGACGACTTCGCCTTGCAACGCTGTTTGCAGAATCTGTGCGACGTAAGCTCGCGTCACACCGTGAAACGCCAGATCATCGGATCGCAGTCGAATATGCAGTTCTTCTGTCTGCTTGATCGGCTCGACCACTGGCGGCGTGAGTCCTGGAACGGTCTGAATCGTAGTTTTGACCCGCTCGGCAAGCTGCTGCAACGTGTCGAGGTCATCGCCGTGAATCTTGATGGCGATCTGCGCATAGACACCTGACACCATGTGGCTGATCAGATGCGCCAAGGGCTGCTCGACTTCGATGTCAACACCGGGCACTTCCTCGCTCAGTTCGCTCAGCAATTGGCCGATCGTCTCTTCGCGATGCCGACCCGATTCGGGATTCATGCTCAGAATGTACTCGCCGGTGTTCACCGGGGACGCGTGCTCGTCCATCTCGGCACGCCCCGTGCGGCGGACGAAGTACAAAATCTCGCCGCTGGGATTCTGTTCGGTCTTCTGCATTTCACGGAACTTTGAATCGATGATCGCTGAGGTTCGGTTGGACGCGTCAAGTGACGATCCGGGCGGCAGTGTCACGTTGACTTGCACGCTGCCTTCGTCAAATTGAGGCAGGAAGTTCCGGCCCAAGTGTGCGAACTGCCAACCGGCTATGCCAACGCCGATCCAAGTTGCCAAGAGGAGCAGGACGGGCCGCGCCATGCTGAAGCGAATGAGAAAACTGGCCATCCATTTCATGGCTCGTAGCAATGGCCCGTCTTGCTCCTGGTGCGTGGCCTTTGACTGTGGCAGCAGATAGTACGACAGCACGGGCGTCACCGTGAGCGACACGAGCAACGAGGCAAGAATAGAAACGATGTAGGCGACGCCCAGCGGCGCGAACAAACGTCCTTCGACACCTGACAACGCGAACAGCGGCAGGAAGACCAGAATCACAACTGCCGTGCCAAAGACGATGGCACTGCGGATCTCCTTGCTGGCCTCGTAAACGACTTGCAATGACGGCTTCGGTTCGCCGAGAGCGTTGTTTTCCTTCAATCGCCGAAAGATGTTTTCCACATCGACAATCGCGTCATCCACCAATTCGCCCATGGCGACGGCGAGCCCGCCGAGCGTCATCACGTTAATTGATAGCTCCGAGCCTGTCAGGTGGCCAATCAAGCGGAAGACCAGGGTCGTGATGACCAGCGAGAGCGGGATCGCAGTTAACGTAATGAACGTGGTGCGGAAGTTGAGCAGAAACAGAAAGAGCACAATCAAGACGAGGACCGCCCCGATGACCAGCGCTTCGCCAACATTGAAGATGCCGCGATCAATGAAGTTCTTCAGACGAAACAATTCCGAGTTGATAATGATGTCCGCTGGCAACGACGCTTCGGCTTCCGCGAATGCAACGGCGACATTGTCGGTCAGTTCACGCGTATCGACGTGCGGCTGCTTGACGACCGTAAACACGACGCCCGGTCGACCATTGATACTGCCATCGCCTCGTTTGAATTGTGGACCTTCGGTGACCCTGGCAACTTGATTGAGCAAGATTGTTCTTCGCTCGTTGACTTTGACGGGGACATTTCGCAGGTCTTCCAGGACGACCCGCGCGTCAGGGCCCAAACGCCCCAGTATCCGCACTGGCCTTTCCGTCTCGCCCGTAATGGCGAATCCACCACTGGTGTTGATGTTGCTTTCCTGCAAAGCCTTCTCGACGTCTTGCAAACTGACCTCGTACTCAAGCAACGCGGTGGGATCGACCAGGATCTGATACTGCTTGCGGTCGCCTCCCATTTGAAATACTTCCGCCACGCCGGTGACTTTGAGAATCCTCGGCCGAATGACCCAATCGGACATCGTTCGCAGGGCCATCAGCCGCTGCTGATCGGTAAGGAAGTCGACTTCGAAATCCCGACCATCGATCTTGAGCGTGGCCCGAGTTCCAGAATCTTGAGGACGGGCTGTGTCCAACTTCTGAGAATCCAACCAGCGAAGATCTGTGTGCGGGACTTCTTCCCAAGTCTCATGCAGGCGACGATCGACTGCTCGCCAGACGATGACTTGCGATTTTGTGCCGTCGTCCGCCTCGATGACTTCCATCAAATAGTCTGTTTTGTCGATCGCCGTCAGTTCACCGCCGTTGGGGCCTTGCTGGCGGTAGATTCCCGCCACGACGATTTGCCCCATGATCGACGACGGCGGTGTCATCTGCGGAGTGATGCCCGCAGGCAACACGCCCTCTAACGATGACAGGCGTTCTTGCACCGTTTGTCTTGCAGCGCGGATTTCGGTCGCCCAATCGAATTCGATATAGATCACGTTCAACCCGGCGGTCGTTTGGCTGCGCACCGCAGTCACACCGTTGGCTCCCAGCAGCGCAATCTCGATCGGTTGCGTAACAAGCGTCTCGACTTCCTCCGTAGCGAGGCCGGGGCTCTCCGTGATGATGATGACGCGAGGGCGATCCAGATCGGGGAAAACATCGATCGGCATCGTCGTTGCCAAGTACGATCCATAGATCAACATGGCGAGGCTGATCACCACGACCAGCATGCGATAGCGAAGCGAGAACCGAATAATGGCGTTAAGCACTACGGGAATCCTTTTCTTAGTGAGCGGCGTGCGTCGTGCCGTCTGCGTGAACGTGGATATCGGCGCGCACACCACTAGCGGACTGCGCTTTGAGCACACGGTTGAGCGAAGCGGCGGAACCTTGTGCCAAGTACGAGCCGGGGGCAACGCTGCCATCATTGGCCAACACGACGTTCAATCGATCCTCGTGCAACACATGGACGGGAAGGCGGTTGAACAGGTCGCCATTCTGGCGAAACACGTAGGCTTCCGGCCCTTCGCGAATGAGCGCCGCCGCCGGGAGTACCATCACGTTTTCAAACTGTTCAACCGGCACATGCAAGCGGACTCGCTGTCCCGGTCGCAAACGCCAGACGATGAATGTTTGCCCGTCTTTCTCGTAGGCCCGCGACTGATTCGTCAGCGGAATGAAGAAATCGAATGTACGGCTGGCGGAGTCGATCGTGTTGGCCAGATGCCGAATCTGGAAGGTCTGTTCCAGTGGCGGCCAGTGCCGACTGTCGTCCTCGGCAAACTCGACATCAATCGACCAACCGTGTTGGGCAGCTTGTTCAAGCATTGGCGCCTCCTGCTTGAACGCATGCCCTTCGATGTAGAGCGACCGATGATTCGACAACACGGATAGCAGTTGCCCCGCTTGCACCTGCTGGCCGAGATCAACCTTTAACTCTTGGACTTCATAGACGATCGCTTCACTACGACCATCTTCCACGAAGGCGACGGGTTGGACATCACCCTGCTTCCGAACATCCTGAACGGGTGGCGGCGCGACAACATTAATCGCGGATACGAACGTGCCTTCCGCAATTTGCTCGATCTGAGCTGGTGCAAGTCCGCGCGTGAGTAAATCCTGTCGATACGCTTGAATTAGTCCGTCCTGTCGTCGAATCCGCTGATCGAGTTCAATGATGCGAGTTCCCGCGATCGTTCCACTGCTCGCAAGTCCCTCAATCCGCTTGCGTTCTTCCTTGATCAGTTCCGTCTCGCGAACAGCCTTGAACAATTCGGACTGAGTGTTTTGCAGGTATTCGCTGAACAGCCGAAGAGTGAAGAGCGTCTCACCCGGCTTAACGGTGTCACCGGCGAACGCATGAACTTGGGTCACGACGCCCACAGCTGGAGAGGTAACACCCCGGTCGGACAGGCCAGGCCGATCGACGACCACTCCCGGCACTTGAATGGTTCGCCAGTAAGTTTGAGGCACGACGGGCTTCGAGACCAGCTCCAGGTTCTTACGGGCCTGCGGGCTGAGTTTCAGAACCTTGGCGTCTTCGATTGGCGTTGCATGGTCTTCGGTTTCGGAAGTCGCGACGTTTGAGCTTAGCATTGGCAACCAACGATCGCGCGTCACCAGTGCGGCAATACCGACTCCAACAAATGCGACGACCATCGCAAAGCCACCGACAAATCGGAGTACTCGCTTTCGATGCATATTTCCACCTCAACAATTGGCACGGATCAGGGGTTACGCGAGACTGCAGATCAGCTGCGGAGGCATAAGAGCGCAAACGCAACAGATGCACGCGAGCGGGTGCTGACGACAACGCGGCCGATGGCGGCGAGGCGATTAAATGCGCAGAGAGAGCGTGCGCAGATAGATGGGACAAGCCTCGTCAAAGAGAGACGACGGCTGACTGCTTCGCGGGCCCGGTCGCAGCAACCGGTCTCGCTGACTCACGACATCGAGAACGGCGAAAGCTACGGAACACTTCGCAACTAGGATGCTAGGGGACTCTAGATTTCGAGGAAAGAGCGTCGTTTGACCACAATAGACCGCATCGGAATCGTGTTCGCCGAGCAGCGTAACAGCTCGTACGGCTGACGGGTCATGCTCGTCAACTCTGGGGGCGTGCCCTGGGTGATCAGCGTGTGGATGTTCCGAGTGCTGATCCGATTCCTCGTGAGCATGACCGCCGAGGTGAAAGTGCGGGCGAGCCCCATGACTTTCCGGCTCTGCGAAATCGCTTCCGAGATGCGCATGCGTTACTGCAAGGCATTGGTTGGCCAGCAGCAAAGAAACGAGCACCAAGGAGAGTGATCGGCGGAACATTCTTAGGTCTGCACGGATTGTTTAATGAACGACTCGAACCAAACGTTTGTACACGCAATCATAGCTGGCGGATAGAGATCGGCAAGACCAATTCCCATCCTACTCTCCCACGTCAGAAACAAGGCCATATTCGCTCGCGAGCCGGAACTATCTTCTGCTTGAAGTCTTCGGAGGTGTTTAACTTCAATCAGGTAGGTCCAACGCAATCGCACAGTGGCTTGTACGTGTTTAGGGCGAGGCTACCTCACCGCCATAGCGGGTTGCGATACCACGCCAAACGTTCAAATCGATTGTCTCGGCGATAGCTCGGACTGAGCCATCAACCAGTGCAACGTTAACGCCACCTGGGTGGAAGCTGCGAGAGGTTACGATGGCATACGTGGGATTGCCGGACGAGCCATTCTTTCCTTCCTGCCAAGAGTTGTAGTCCGCGTCAACCGTCTGTCCGCCGGTTGTGAACGGCACAAACGTGTTCGGTGTGAGAGTCGCAGTAAAACCAGTGTGGTCGACTCGACCGTCGGGCCATTCAGTATGCCCTGTCGACTTGGTTTGAGCACCAGAGGTGACGATCAGCGAAGCAGCGGCTGCGTCCAGCGGAATTGTCGTCGTGCCGGGCCCGCCGTTGCGTGTGTAAGTCGTCCATGCTTTGACTTCGGCAGCCAGCAGAGTGTTGCTTGTGCCATCGACAAAGTCTCGTATTCGAAGATGACTGTTGGGAAAGAAAGCTCCATCACCTCCCTGCCGTGTCGCTGGATTAAAAACAAACCAGGTTCCCATATTGAAACCATAGCTGGTCGGAACGAGATGCACCTTGCCACCACCGGGATCTCGCACGCGGCCCGTTCCGGGATCACTTGGACAGGCGAATGTCGGAATGCCCAACCCATCAATCGGTTGCTGAAAGTCCCAAGCCGTGTTGATGTCTACCTGATCGTACAAGTTGCCTTGCTCCAGGAAATGCATGATGCGTCCGTGAACTCCCCAGGAACCATTGTTGCCCGTCGCCGTCACGCTCAAGTCGACGACCGCGCTTGCGGGAATCGCGCGGTAGGTGTTCTCATAGTTCAAAACGGCCAATGCGAGTTGCTTCAGGTTACTCTTGCACTGCATCCGTCTCGCCGCTTCGCGCGCGGCCTGGACGGCTGGAAGAAGCAACGCGACTAAGATTCCAATAATCGCAATGACAACAAGTAATTCAACGAGCGTAAACGCAGATCTTCGAGAGAGTCGTTTCATTTGCATCGAGGTTCCCTAAGAGATTGATGGTTGGCAGTGAAGTCGCCGCTGGATACGAATCACTCAGCCTTGGCTGGTTCGCAATATGCGAGTGCAAGAAGGGCGTAGCCCGTGACGAGGTTGGCGTCGCCTTCAAACCAGCGATCGTTGTCGTTGATCCACGAACCATCAGGCTGTTGTCGCGAGGCTAACTCGGCAACGAGTTCGATCCGCCACTTATGCTCTTTACCTGCCGCGTCGATGAGCGTGTCGTCGCTGATCGCGTCCAGCGCCTTGCCAAACAAATGGTAGTAGTAGAAGAGCCCGGCAGTTCCCAGTCCCGGATTCGATTTCAGGTCATAATGCTCGCTGACCCACTTCGCGGCAGCCTTCACACGCGGATCATCGGGACCAACGCCAGCGTACAGCATGCTCTTGAGACCGGCATAGGTCATCGAACCGTAGCTGCGAAGTCCACCGTTCGCCGTTTCTCCCGCTTGGCTGCTGCCACCTGCCGCGACTGTATAATAGAAGCCACCATCGGGGTTCTTCACCGGGAAGGCCGTCGTATTGTGTTCTGACTCTAGGTTTTGGCAGCGTGAAACGAAAACCAACGCCCGCTGAACAGCCTCGCTATCCGCTGAGTTACCCGCCGCTCGCAGGGCGTCTATCAGAAAGCTTGTGTTCGAGAGGTCGGGACGTTTGTGTTTTCCATAACCACCTCCGCCGTAGGCCAGATCGGACGGATCTTTGCCTTCATCCTCATCCCACTGTATTCCCTTGACGAAAGCATCCGCTCGCTTGATCGCTTGGTTGTAGCGGCCATCCTCATTTGCCTCTGTGAAGCAGAGGACGGTTAGACACGTCTCATAGTTCCGATAAAACGTTCCCGGACTGTAGATGCCTCCGTCTGGCTGTATAGACTCTTCAAGGTATTGAAGACTCCTGGCAACGGACGGATCGCTGGCCGGCACGCCGTGTCGTAGCAACGCAGTGGTCACCAATGCTGTCGGCCCGATGCCGGCGTGACTGCTGAAGGAACCGTCCGACGCTTGCCCCTTGGATTTCAAGTAGGAAATCGCTTTGGCAACTGCTTGCTCATACCGATTTCGGTGTGCCGCGTCATCCGCTGAGACGGCTGCCGAGGTAAAGTAGAGTATTAGCGCGAGCATCATCGACGTTCGTCGTTGGATCATAGGGTTCTCCTCAAGGATAATTCGTTTGAACGAGGTGCTCGGAGTTCTTGCACCTTCGAAGTGCTAGAAACTTTACCGACGCTTGCGTGGCCTCGCTCCGTGGCCACGGCTCCCGCATACGCGAAGCCAAATGTGAATAGCGTGTGAGAAACGTTAAGGAATTGCTGGATGTCTCCGAGGCTGCCCGTGACGGCAATGCAGACGAATTCAGCGAAATGGTTCGTTAGTAGTTGACGCCCGACGCTCGCATCGAACACGAGAGTATGGACGACAAGAAAGTAGCCCCAACCGACGATCGCAAAGCCAAAGTAAAAGGCTCGGTCGCGACCGTTGGCAAAGAAACATGCGGGGATCGCTGCCAATAAGAGGAACAGCATCGCGGTCAACATCAGCGACGGACACCAACTCCGCCACGGCTGCAGGAGCGAAGCCAGACTCGCAGCGATGAATGCCACGACCGCGAAGAGCGATCTCAGACTAAAACGTGGTGCGTGCAAGCTTGGCCTCGACGGAGTGTAGACCGGTTGTTAGTTGTGGGATGGGTGGAGCGTCAACAACGCAGCCGGAATCGTGAGAATTCGCGACAAACGCTACCAAGGTGTGTTAACGGCGCAGCTTTAGTGCGGGGGACTCACATGGCAAACGGTATGCCATGTACAGGGATCTTCGAGACAACATCCGAATCCCTGAGAAACTACGCAATCCGTGAAGTGGCTCTGCTCGACTCGCGATGCCCCGCGCCTTTTTGTTCGACAAGCATGGCGATTCAACCGACACGGCTGATGGTCCGCGTCGTTGTACGTTGTTCACGCCCCTAATAAGATTAACGTTGAGCAATGTTCGTAAAGGGTATTCCGCGATGCGCTGGCAATTGAGAAACCAGATCATGCTGCCGATGGTTGGCGTAATGCTCGCCAGCCTCGTGGCCGTGAGCGTGTTGAATGCGTTCCTTTCAGTGCAACGCACGTGTTTGCGGATCGAACGCGAGATGAACGAGATGGCGACTACGTTGGCTGACGCAAACTTCCCTCTGACCGACGGCGTGCTCAGCAAGATGCGCGGCCTGTCGGGGACGGAGTTTGTGATCATTCAGCAGGATGGATCGGTCGTAGCGTCCAGTTCGCCAAACAACTCGTTTTTTGGATTGAGTGAATCTGCACCCTTCGTGGAGCGCGACCAAGGCCTTGGTGAGCCTGTTTCACTTGAAAGCGGTCGTTTCTTTCACAAGTCGCTTCGAATGGCTCGTGGTACTAGCACTGGTCAAGCTGCGACGCTGCATATTCTTTATCCTGAGGAGAGCTATCTTGAGGCGTGGCGAGATGCTGCCTATCCACCGCTCGTAGTTGGCTCCGTCGCACTTTTGTTGGTCGTTGCCGTGGCGGCGGGAATTGCCTCGCAAGTGACTCGTCCGTTGCAGCGATTGCAAGCTCAAGTCGGTGAAATCGCGGAAGGCGATTTTCAATCGATCCCAGTACCTCTTCGCGATGACGAGATTGCCGACCTGAGCCGGTCGATCAATCGGATGGCGGAAATGTTGGCGAAGTACGAATCCAATGTTCGACAGAACGAGCGGCTGCGGACGCTCGGCCAACTCTTTGCTGGCATCGCGCATCAGATGCGAAATTCCGCGACCGGCTGCCGGCTGGCGGTCGAGTTGCATGCTCGCCAATGCACCGGACGCCATGACGAAAGCCTCGACGTAGCGAAACGCCAGCTCGAATTGATGGAGAGCTACTTGCAGCGTTTTTTGCGCCTTGGCCGCAATGATTCCACACCGCATGTCGAGACCGATCTCGGTGACGTAGTTACCAGCTCCTTGTCGCTCGTTCAACCAATGGTCCGCCGCGCCCGAGCGTCTTTGGATAAAACCCCATCTGGTTGAATCAGTACACTAGGTGCGTTCGGTTTTCTCTGGCACCGAATCGGGAAAAAAAGCTGCAAACTGTTTCTCGCTAATGGCTTGAGAAAAAGCATTGTCTCGCGAGATAGTACAAACAAAGTGCGGCGCAGGGAGGTATTCGGATCACCTTGGCTTGGTTCGGGGATAGGGGCCCTCGGCAGTCGGCAAGCGCCGTTTTACCCGATTTTCTCATCCAATCCGGTTAAGTGGCCGATGAATAAACTGACCAGCAAGTCCGCTAATTAGACCGGAAGACGGAAGCTTTCATGCGCAATGTCGCAATTTAGGGAATCTGGGGTATGCGCCGAGTTGTTCTATTCACTGCGAGGCAGAAACTGCTGCCACTGCTGTATCTGTTGGCAGTATCGTGCGCAGGCGGCTGTACCAGCGTCCGCGAGTACGTTCACAACGGATTGAAAGTTGGCCCCAACTACAAGCGGCCCGCCGCGCCGGTGGCCGACGAATGGATCGACTCCCGAAGCTCGCGGATTTCCAGCGAGCCAGGAGACTACAGCGATTGGTGGACCGTCTTCAACGATCCGGTGCTCAACCGCCTCGTGGAGACGGCGTACTCGCAGAATATCACGCTGCGCGAAGCGGGTTTCCTTGTCGCAGAAGCCCAGGCCCAGCGCGGGGTGGTGGCAGGCAATCTCTTTCCGCAGACTCAGCAAGTCATCGCGGACTACACCCGAACGCAGCGCAGTCAGGAGACTGCCCTGTTCCCATCAATTCCTCCCGGTTCACCGTTCGCGAATTTGGCGGCACCGCAATTCAGCAACTGGAGAATCGGCGGCAGTCTCGCCTGGGAGCTGGACTTCTGGGGTCGATACCGCCGCGCCATCGAGGGTGCCGACGCGCGGCTGGACGCCTCGGTGGAAGAATTCGACGACGCAATTGTCTTACTTATCGGCGAGGTGGCGACGACCTACGTGGAACTGCGAGCGCTGGAGCAACGTCTCGACGTTGCTCGCGAAAATGCCAACCTGCAAAATGAAAGCGTTCGCGTAGCTCAGGCTCGGCTGGACGCGAAAGCCGCCGACAGCGAGCTGGATACCCCGCAAGCGAAGGCGAATCTAGGCAATACTTTGGCGGCCATTGAAGCCTTTGAGATTCAGCGTCGACAGGCTCAAAACCGATTGGCAGTGCTGATGGGCATGCCCCCTCACGACCTCTCGTACATGCTCGACGGCCCGGCTTCGATTCCCCGCGCTTCCGATGTCGTCACCGTGGGCGTACCTGCCGAATTGATTTGGCGACGGCCCGATGTGCGACGTGCCGAACGATTGGTTGCTGCCCAGAGTGCGGAAATCGGAATCGCCCAGTCTGAACTCTATCCCCACATCTCGATCAACGGCATGATGGCGTGGGAGGCCGCACACTTTAGTGATGTCTTCAAGAGCAGTGCCTTTGGCGGCACCATCGGGCCGTCGCTGCGCTGGAACGTGCTCAACTATGGACGGCTGTTGAACAACATTCGCGTTCAGGATGCTCGATTCCAGCAACTGGCCGCCAATTACCAGCAGACAGTGCTGCAAGCCAACGAAGAAGCGGAAAACGCCATCGTTGCTTACCTGCACTTCACCGATCAGATCAAGGTGCGGGAAGAGAGCGCCCACCAGGCGCGTGAAGCCGAACGTGTGGCGCAGGTCAAGTACCGGGAGGGTGAGATCGACTTCAACCGCCTGTTCACCGTACAGCAGTTGCTCCTCGGCCAGCAAGAGTTGCTGGCGGTCGCCCGTGGCAACGCCGCTCAAAGCCTCGTCGATCTCTACCGGGCATTGGGTGGCGGCTGGGAAATCCGGCTTGAGCCCTCGACGGGTGGAATACCTCCGTCTGAGTTTCCCGGCGGCCCGCCGTTGCCACCCGCTCCCGATGTGCTGCCCGCGCCACGACCAGTGCCAGAAACGGAAGGGACGGAAGAATGAACGTCGAACCGAAAACGAAGGGCTGGCGAACCATTCTCGCCGCACGCATTGCCGGATTGATTGTGGTCGCTCTATTGACGGCAAGGCCGGCGATCACGTCTGCCAATGAGTGGTCATCCTTTGCAAAGGCTCCGCCGAGCAAGGCCCTCGGCGGCGTAGGCCATTGCCCATTGTGTTGCCGAGACGATTACATCCGCAAACCAGCGCCCTGTGTCTCTCCGGTTTCTAGTTGCTGTCCTGACACGTACTGCCCCAAACCGTGCCTGGTTTTGCCGTGCCCGGAAGTGTCCTGCTGCTCGGATAACTACTGCCCCAAGCCGCCGCCATCGCCGTGTCGTCCAATGACAAATGCGTGGTACAAGTGCGTTCCGCTTCCGCCATGTCATTGGCTGCGGCCCCCGAGGTACTCTGGCAAGATCGATCAGTAAGCTTCCCGGCGTTTCCTGCGATCGTGAATGCTGGACGGGGCGGTGAATTGTGAACGGCAGTTGGGTTCTGTCTGCGAGACATGGGGCTGCCTCTTCAATTCCGTTTCGATTGGCATGCGCCACGCCGTTCGCCGTGTCTCTCCGTCAGTCGGCAAGAAGCTGGGATTGACGCAAGATCGGGAGCCGATAAACTAACACAATTCGCGGACGGACTGGTCCGTTAACAAAATAGGGAGATTCCTGTCCATGCGGGTCGCTTCAAAAAGTAAACGTCCGGTGGGGCGCCCGCCGGATGCCGAGCTTCCGGAGCGCCGCCGTGCGGAAATCCTCGACGCCGCCACGGCGGTCTTCTCGAAACACGGGTTTGCGGCGGCGGATGTCCAGGAGATTGCCGACAAGACGGGCGTCGGAAAAGGCACCGTCTACCGGTACTTTCCCAGCAAAGAAGACCTGTTTCTGGCAGCCGTCGATCATGGAATGCGAAATCTCAAGACGGCGGTCGATGCCGCAGCCGCGACGGCAAAACAACCACTGGAGCGAATCGCCGAAGGCGTCCGTGCGTACCTGACATTCTTCGACGAGCATCCCGAAATCGTTGAATTGCTCGTCCACGAACGAGCCCATTTTCGGGACCGGAAGACGCCAACCTATTTCGTTCACCGCGAGGCGAATATGGGACCGTGGCAGAACCTGTTTCGCGAGTTGATCCGTGCGGGAACTGTGCGCGAATTGCCGGTCGAACAGATTACCGAAGTCATTTCCGATCTTCTTTATGGAACTATGTTCACTAACTATTTCGCTGGCAGAAAGAAGTCACCGGCCCGCCAATGCGAAGACGTACTGGACATTCTCTTTCGCGGGCTTTTGGTTGAGACCAAGCGAGGTTCCCATGAATAGTCTTTACCGGGCAGGAGTGGTACTCCGAGCTTTCCGGACTCCGCAGGTCTCCCTCGTGTTGGCGTCGGTCCTCACGTTTTGTGTGGCCGGTTGTCAAGGAAAACCGTCCGAATCGGAGGTGGAGTCCGTCACCAAAACAACAGTGGCCGCTGCGGTGCCGGTTAATGTTGCGTCCGTGGAAATCCGCGAGGTGCAACGGCGCGTTTCCGTGGTCGGCACCTTGCATGGATTTGAGCGAATCACAATCACCCCCAAAGTCGAGGGGCGCGTTCAAGCCATGCACTTCGATGTCGGAGACCGCGTGGCTCCTGGCGAGTCATTGCTGGAACTCGATCCGACTGACTACCAATTGGCGGTGGAAGAGGCAAGGCAATCGCTAAACCAGGAGCTGTCGCGCCTTGATCTTCGACAATCCCCTTCCGACACCTTTGATGTGGAACAGCTTCCTTCCGTCGAAAGTGCCAGGCTGTTGTTGGAGAACGCAGAACAGAAGTTTGAGCGTCAAAAGACTCTTTTAGGTCAAAACGCCAGTTCGGGGCAGGCGTTTGAACAGGCGGAAACGGATCTGAAAGTTGCGGACGCGGCTTTGCGTCAGG
Source organism: Planctomycetaceae bacterium (assembly GCA_020638995.1). Classification (GTDB taxonomy): domain Bacteria; phylum Planctomycetota; class Planctomycetia; order Pirellulales; family Pirellulaceae. The sequence continues at coordinate 625,562 of JACKHM010000003.1, read as the reverse complement.
CGCGGATAAACGCGCGGACTACGCTGGCGGCTGTCACGCATCGCGAATCACTGCTGAACCAGGCACTTCAGAAGCTGAGCGAGACTCAAGTGAAGTCTCCGACGTTAGGCAATATGTCGCGATCTAGCGCCCTGAAGGACTTCGTCGTTGCTAAGCGCATGGCCTCGGTCGGCGAAATGGTACGTGCATTTCCCTCGACACCGGTCTTTGAGTTAGTCATAGACGACGTGCTCAAGCTCCATGTCATGGTTCCCGAACGGTATATGTCGCAAGTGCAAATGGGACTGGATGTCGAGGTTCGCGTTGATGCCTATCCGCAGGAAATGTTTCCCGGCAAAGTGGCCCGGATCAATCCGACCGTCGATCCACAAAGCCGCTCGTTCGATGTCGAAGTTCACATTCCCAACCCAGACCACCGGCTCAAAGCTGGCGGCTTCGCCAAGGCCGAGGTCATCGTCGGAAGAGCGGCAGAGGCTCTCACCGTTCCGCTTGAAGCCGTGACGCGATTCGCGGGGGTTTCGAAAGTGTTCATTGTCCGCGAAGAAACGGCTCGGGAAGTCGAGATCACCATCGGCACACAGGGACCAGGCTGGGTCGAAGCGCTCGGTGGACTGCGAGCTGGTGATGTGGTTGTGACCAGCGGGCAATCGAAACTCGCGAATGGGACGCGCGTCACGGTGCGAGAGAATGTAGCTAGGACGGCACGACGCGACTGACGGCCCATTTGGGCCACAAGCTCCTTTCGGTTTCGGGGTCACAGTTATGAGTATTTGGGAAATCTGCATTCGGCGGCCAATCTTCACGCTCATGCTCGTGAGCGCGCCGGTCGTGCTGGGACTGGCTGCTTATCCGCGCTTGGGCGTGGACCTGTTCCCTAACGTTGATCTTCCGGTGGTTGTCGTCACCATGACGCTCAAAGGAGCGAGCGTCGAGGAAATGGAAACCTCGATCACCAAAGAAGTGGAAGAGGTCGTCAATACGATTTCCGGCATCGACGAATTGCGTTCGACGACTAAAGAAGGCTTCTCACAGGTCGTGATCCAGTTCCACCTGTACAAGGACGGGGATACGGCCGCGCAAGAGGTGCGCGACAAAATCTCAACGATTCTCAGTCGCTTGCCTGTCGGCACTGATCCTCCGCTCGTCGACAAATTCGACATTGATGCGGCCCCCGTGGCGACGATCGCCGTTTCGGGCGGTCGCAACTTTCGCGAGGTAACCGAGATCGCCCGCAAGTCGATCAAGGAAGATTTGGAAACAGTTCAAGGGGTTGGCGCGGTGACGTTGGTTGGCGGCCAGCGGCGAGCGGTTAACGTCTATGTCGATACCGACAAGCTGGTCGCCTACATGCTTTCCGCAGAGGATGTGCGGCAAGCGCTGATCCGGCAAAACCTCGAACTTCCGGGAGGACGAGTCGATCAAGGGTCGCAGGAACTCGTACTCCGCACGATGGGACGACTGGAGAAGTCATCCGACTTCCTGGATCTGATTGTGGCGAATCGGGAGGATCAACCGATTCGCATTCGTGACATTGGTCGCGTGGAAGATGGTGTGGAGGAGCCTCGCGGCCTGAGCCGGCTCGACGGCGAAAACGCGGTGAGCCTCATTGTGCAGAAACAATCCGGAACCAATACGGTGGAGGTGGTGCATGCGGTCAAGGAACGACTAAGCAAGATTACGCCTCTGCTGCCGAGCGATATCAAGACCGTCATTATTCGCGACCAGTCGCGTTTCATCGAAGCCTCGATTGAAGAGGTGAAATTCCATCTGGTTCTGGCCGCGATCCTCGTGAGCCTCACGATCCTGGTCTTCATCCGTGACTGGCGAACGACGATCATTGCGACATTGGCGATTCCCATGTCGATGATCCCAACCTTTGCCTTCATGTCATTTATGGGCTTCTCGCTGAACAACATCACGATGCTGGGCTTGATTCTGGCCATCGGCATCGTGATCGACGATGCCGTGGTCGTGCATGAAAACATCTTTCGACACATGGAAGAGTTTGGCCGCTCGGCGATGGAAGCGGCGCGCTCCGCGACTTCGGAGATCGCTTCCGCAGTTGTCGCGACGACGGTGTCGCTGCTAGTGATCTTTATCCCGGTCGCCTTTATGCAGGGACGCATTGGCCGGTTCTTCAACTCATTCGGCTTCACCGTCGGCTTCGCGATTCTCATGAGCATGATCGTCTCGTTCACGATGACGCCCATGCTCTGTTCGCGGTTCCTCAAGCTGGAAACGGGCCACAAGACCAGCAAGTCGGGATTCTTTTCACGGCTTTTGGACAATTCGTATTTGTGGATACTGCGCCTATCGTTGCGGCATCGGTGGGCCATCGTTCTCCTGGCGGTGGTCACGCTCTTCTCGACGCCCGTAATCTTCTCCTGGATCGGCAAGGACTTCGTACCCAAGGATGACCAGAGTGATTTTGAAGTCGTGATGACGCTTCCTGAAGGCTACACACTTGATCGCGGAAACAAGCTACTCCTCGAAATTGAGGATCGGCTCAAGCAACTGCGGGGAGTGACGCATGTTTTCACAATCATTGGCGATACGACGGGACGCGTAGCAAAAGGACAAGGCGATGTCACGGAAGCTCGCGTCTATTGTCGGCTCGTCGATCTCGCCGAACGCGATTATTCACAGTTCGACGTGATGCTCGACGCCCGCAAAGTCATGAGCGAATACGTCGATCTGCGCGTGGCGGTGCAAGAGGTTGCGGCGTTTCAGGCGACGGGTTTTCGGCAAGTCGACGTGGACTTGAATCTTGTCGGTCCGGACCTGATTAAGCTTCAGGAATACGCTGGCAAGATCGTGGCATGGATGGAGACGCGCGGTCATTACGTGGACGTTGACACCAGCCTGTCCCTGAGCAAGCCGGAACTGCGCGTGCGGATTGATCGTGAGAGAGCTTCGGACTTGGGCGTATCGGTGCAGACCGTCGCTTCGACACTCGGAATCCTCGTCGGCGGCGAGCCGGTCAGCAAGTACAAAGAAGGAGACGAGCAATACGATGTCTGGCTACGGGCCGAACAATCGTTCCGCGACAACCCGGCGGCCGTCGATTCGCTGACCATCCCGACAACGAAAGCGGGACTGGTTCGGCTATCGAATGTCGCGCGGCTGGAACCTGCGATCGGACCGACGGCTATTAATCGCTATGGCAGACAGCGGCAGATTGTCGTTCTTGCCAATCTCAAAGGAATCGCGCTGGGTGAGGCGATCACGGATGTCGGCGACTATGTGCGGACATTGGATTTGCCGCCGGGGTATCGTCACGAATTCATCGGCCGCGCGAAGTTGCTTTCCGAATCGAACACGAATTTCGTGATCGCGTTTCTGCTGAGTTTCCTGTTCATGTACATGGTGCTCGCGGCTCAATTCGAGAGTCTGGTCCACCCGATCACGATCTTGCTCGCTCTACCCCTGACGCTGCCCTTCGCATTCTTGTCGTTGTTTCTCCTGCGGACGAACTTCGATATCTACGCGGTCTTCGGCCTGTTCATGCTGTTCGGCATTGTGAAAAAGAACGGCATTTTGCAGATCGACTACACCAACGTGTTGCGCGCACGGGGCATGGAGGTCAATGCGGCGATTCTGGAGGCGAACAAGACCCGCTTGCGCCCGATCCTCATGACGACCTTGATGCTGATTGCCGCGATGGTCCCCATCGCACTTGGGCAGGGACCTGGTGCTGGCGCTCGCGCGAGCATGGCGAAAGTTATCATCGGCGGCCAGGGGCTTTCCCTGCTCTTGACGCTTCTCGTGACGCCCGTGGCCTACTCGCTGTGGGAAGATTTCACTCGATACTGGTCGCGCTACTGGTCCTGGGTCGGCCGGTGGCGGTCGCAGGCAGCGGCGCACGAGACGGCTTCGCCCAGCCACGACGGCGAGGCGGTCGTGGGAGCCGGGGCGGTCGCGTCGGCCCCGTCATCTTCTGGGCCGGGTCACTGAGTACAACCGGGTCAAGGCTGAGAAGCCACCGACCGCCCTGGAGATGCAGCGTGAGTGACGGACCATGACCCCTGATGAACTCAAAACCCTCTTGACCTCGATGGAGGTAACGGCAGAGGTGGTCGAAGCGATCGATGTTCCAGCCCTCCAGAGTCTCCGGGGATGGGATTTCAGGGGCTGGAACTATGTGCTGGTCCCGTGGGGAGTCCGGTTCACGCATAGCGCTTTCGCCGAGGAAATCGATGTCAGAATCGGAGTCTTCCCAGCGCACCGTGGCAATACCGGGGAACGTGAAGCATGATTGCGCAGCGCATTCTTCGCAAAGGGGCAACCGGGCCGCAAGAACATTACGAATTCAAGGCGACGAGGATTGTGCGTATTGATCGTTCCGGAAAGGAGGCCCTTCGGATGAGTCGTGCCGGATTATGTGCCACATTGCGATCACCGCTTGTGTTCGCACGGAGACTGTTTGCGCGGTTGAATCGGCGAGCGTTAAGCGCCAAAGCTCTGGCGCGCGTCACCTCGTGCGGAGGCCGCATCGCCGTCTCGTATCCGGCTGACGGGCGCATCCTGCCGATCATCCTTGGTCTTAACGGCGGGCAGATGTTCGATCCGGGCGCGAGGATTCACATCCAACTTCCTGCGTTGTCATACGCCCAGTCGAGCGAACTCAATCCCTATTTGCAGTCGCTGGCGACACTAACTTCGTTACGGATTGGGGGAACGCATTTCGCCAGCATTGATTTCCCAAGCAACCCATGTGAGTGGATGAGTACAAATGAGGCAAATGTCGGTTGCCGGTATCGGCCGTTGATGGAACCACTCCTGGTTGACGCGCCGGAGTGAAAGGGGGACCCGATGCAATGAAATGGAATTGGAACAGGAAATGGTTGTGGCTCCTCTATGCCGCGGCAATTGCCACCGGGGCCTACGCCGGTTACGTGGCCTGGTTTGCCGGGGATCGGCTGGACCTGGGGGCGGGATTCGCGAGCGCCAACGGTCGCATAAAGCATTTGCTGGGGACTGAGCAAGCTTGGCGAGAGTATCGGACACGACGTTGCTATTGCGTCTTCTGCGGAAGAAGCGTTGGAAGCTGTCGAAGAAGTTCGGCCTGACTTGATCGTGCTCGATGTCCGCTTGCCTGGTATGGACGGTCTTTCGGCGATTGAACAGTTTCGTCACCGAGTCGGGCAAGTTCCAATCATTGTCATCACGGCATACGGAGACTTGAAAACGGCCGTCGAAGCGGTCCGCAACGGAGCCTTCGAATACATCGTCAAGCCGTTTGACTTAGACACAGTACAGCACGCCGTTACGCGCGCGTTGAGCACGAACGTAGCCGCAACTGAAGGCCGCACCAGCAGCGGCGCTGTGGGTGGCTTAGTCGGCCGCTCTCCTGCCATGCAAGACGTGTTCAAGCAGATTGCGCTCGCGGCTTCTGCGGATACGAGTGTGCTGCTTTGCGGGGAAAGTGGGACCGGAAAGGAGTTGGCAGCGCGAGCGATCCACCAGTACAGTTCTCGGGGTGACGGACCGTTTGTCGCGGTAAACGTTGCATCGCTTAGTTCATCGTTGGCCGAGAGCGAACTGTTCGGCCACGCGCGCGGTGCGTTTACGGGGGCGGATCACGATCGTGTTGGCCTGTTGGCTCAGGCGAATGGCGGGACGCTATTCCTTGACGAAGTTGCCGATATTCCGCTGCCAGCACAAGTAAAACTGCTGCGGGCATTGGATCACGGCGAGGTCATTCCCGTCGGATCTGGCAAGCCGGTAAAAACGGACTTCCGTATCGTATCCGCTTCGCATCAAGACTTGCCAATGAAAGTGAAGAACGGTGAGTTCCGCCACGACCTTTACTTCCGCATTGCCGCGTTTTGTATCGTGCTGCCACCGTTGCGAAAACGCGGCAACGATATCCGCGAATTGGCTGAATACTTTCTGGCTACAGCAAGCCGAAATGAAATTTCTAGCCCCAATCTCTCGGACGACGCCGTCCACGAATTGCAGCGTCGCGCATGGTATGGAAACGTCCGCGAATTGCGGAACGCCATGGAACACGCCCTTATTGTCGCCCGTGGTGGCGTGATCGGAATCGAGCATTTGCCGGAGCCAGCCTCCGCGGTGTTGGTTAAAACAGATGGACAGGATCAACCGATCGACGCGGCGATCTCGGAACTGATCGAACGTTGGGCAACGGCGAAGCTTGCTAACGCCGATGCTTCTGATGTTTTGTACGAACAGCTCTTAAAGTTAGTTGAACCGTCCTTGTTAAAGGTCGCAATCGAAAAGCATCACGGCCAGTACACTTCCGCAGCCCGACAACTTGGACTACACCGCACGACATTGCGAAAGAAACTAGCCGAGTACGGCTTGTCGTCGAACTAGTACGTGTCGCACACACATCTGGCGTGCCGCACGGCTTTTATAGCCTCTCAGCCAGATTGACACTGCCAGTATCCGTCTCGACTCAATTCGATCTATGTCCGTAACAGGTTGCACCATACCCGTAGACGTCGTGCCCAAACTGATCGTAGCAAGTCTCTGTCGCATCAAAGGTCGTGCGATACTCGCGAACTTCATAATCGCGCGTCACGCCGTAGCGGTAGGAACTCGGGCAATGAATGGCGGTCGGCTCGACATGCGCCATCCCGTATTGCCGATCACAACTTGGAAACGACGACAGGTGGTTCGCGAAGTCTGACAGACAGACGTCGCACTGTGAGCGACTGTCGTACTGCCTCGCATTAGGACAATCGTAGTTGCCGGGCTGAAAGCCGTTTCCTGCACCGGTACTCGGCGGCAAGAGTGATGGTGGCGAATCCGCTGGGACGGATGAAGGCGACTGGCCCGGTATATCGCCGTTCTGATTTGTTGATGGGCCTGGAGTGGTTGTCGGCAATGGAGGCGGACCGCCGGATGGCGCAATTATCGCGTTGGCATTGGGAGCGGGCGGCTCGCTAGATTGTTGGCGGGAGTGATTGTGCCCGTCGTGGTCATGATCGTGGTCGTGTGAGCTAGCGCTTGATGAACCAAGTGGTGGCTGAGCGCTCGTCGATCCTGTGGTGTACAGAGTTGAATATGCTCCGGCAGCCAGGCCGAGCGACAAGAGTCCTGCGATTCGATATTTCATGGCGTGCGTTTCCGTTTCAGTGCCGTAGAAGTTGTAAGTTTGCGTTGGTGACACATTAGTGCTTGTGGCTCGTTTCAAACCCACTCGCTTTCAACCACCGCTCCCATCGATGAGCATCGTCGTGACTGTTGAACGAGATACTCCGCCACGAGGGGCAACGATAGCGAACGTCGAAATGGCCGCAGTGTTGATCCTGCTCGACTTCGCAGCCAAGTTGCTTGAGCGTTTTGAAGTTCGCCTCCGCCGACTTTGCGTCATCAAAATGTGCTGCCTTCCACTGCGCCAACCGAAAGTTGATCACCTCGGGCGCTGCGGCGCGCAAGTTCGTAGCCATCACCCCGCTAGCACAGATCGAGAAAGCAAGTAGCAGTGCCCGGTTCATTCGTTTTGAAAACATTTCATTCCCCTCGCCCAATAAAGCCCAATAGAAAGAGCGTGCGTCCATTCACACGCTTCTAAAACAAGGCGAACGCAACCAGCGTGCCAAACCGCTTCTTCACGTTCACGGAATGATATTGAAGAAGTTCGCGAGTGAGTTCGTGTTCATGTGACGTCAGCGTGATACACAGCGTCACCAGGATGACGACACCTTCATGATCGGCGTGAGGGAGATTCGCTCGTCCACCTGGCGGCGACCAATGACTAGTTCGTGCGGTCACGATAAGCCAGTAGTCGCAAGGCGTTGAAGACGACCAGCAAGGTCGAGCCTTCGTGCAACAGCACGGCCGCGCCCATTTGCAAGCCGAAAATCGTTGCTGGCACGAGCAACGCCACCATGCCTAAACTGAACCACAGGTTCTGCCGAATGATTCGGCTAGTTTGGCGACTGAGGCCCACGGCGAACGGGAGGTGGTTCAAGTCGTCCGCCATCAACGCGACGTCGGCGGTTTCGAGCGCGACGTCCGACCCCGCCGCGCCCATCGCGATCCCGACCGTGGCATTGGCCATTGCAGGCGCGTCGTTAACACCGTCGCCGACCATCGCGACATCTTCCTGCTGTCGCAGTTTCTTGATCGCATCGACTTTGTCGTCCGGCATCAAGTCGCCCCAGGCTTCATCGATGCCAACTTCTTTGCCGACGGCATCCACGACCTGCTGGTTGTCGCCGGAGATCATGATCATGCGACGCACGCCCAATTCGCGCAACCTTCCGATCATCGCCTTGGCTGCATCTCGCGGAGTGTCCATCAAACCAAGCACGCCCAAGTAACGCTCGCCATATCGCACAATCATTGTCGTGCGACCGGCTGATTCAAGCGACTCAACTTGCTCTCGCATTGCCTCTGGAAGTGGCGGTCCATCGACTTCGGCAAACAAATCGTCCTTGCCGATGTAAACGGATTTGCCATCGAATTGGGCTTTGACTCCGCGACCGGTGATGCTCTGCAAGTCGGAAGCTTCGGGCATGGTTGAGAGCTGAGCGTCTCTCGACGCTAGTCTCTCCTTTCCATCGCGCACCACCGCAGCAGCCAATGGATGGTCACTAAGGCTCTCGACCGCGACGGCTACGCGCAGGAGTTCGTCTTCACTCGCACCTTCAAGCGGCACGACATCGGCGAGTCGCGGCTTGCCTTCGGTGAGTGTGCCAGTCTTGTCGAAGGCGATCGCGCCGAGCGTGCCGAGGTTCTCTAGTGGACCGCCTCCTTTGACCAGGACGCCGCCGCGCGCGGCGCGAGCCACGCCACTCAGTACCGCGCTGGGCGTCGAAATCGCCAACGCACACGGGCTGGCGGCAACAAGGACTGCCATCGCGCGATAGAACGAGGCACTGAACGGTTCGTCGATCACGATCCAGGCAAACAGCAGAAGCACAACGAAACCCAGCACTGCGGGCACGAAGTACTTTTCGAATCTGTCGGTAAACCGCTGCGTAGGTGACTGCTGGGTTTCCGCTTCGTTGACCATCGTCACGACGCGGGCAAGTGTGCTGTCGGTTGATAGCTTGGTAACCTGCACTTCCAAGGCTCCGCTTTCATTGATCGTTCCGGCGAACACCCGATGCCGAGCCTCGATTCCGTCCGGATTCTTGGCGGCCTGTTGAGGGTCGGCCACCGGTTGCTTATCGACGGGAACGCTCTCGCCGGTAATCGGCGCTTGGTTTACGCTGCTCTCGCCCTTGATCACAAAGCCATCCGCCGATATCCGCTCGTTCGGCTTGACGATAACGACGTCGCCTCGCTGAAGCTGATCGACCGGCAACTCCTTCACGTCACCGTTACGTCGAACCATCGCCGTATCGGGCGCAAGTTCGGCCAATGCTTCGATCGCTCGTCTGGCACGGCCCATGGCGTAGTGTTCGAGAGCGTGCCCGATGCTGAACAGAAAAAGTAACAGCGCGCCTTCCGCCCACGCGCCCAGCGACGCCGCACCGATGGCCGCCACCAACATGAGAGAGTCGATCTCGAAACGGCCTGCTCGGATGCTTTCGATCGCTTCCCGAAGCGTAAAGAAGCCGCCGAAGAAATACGCTGCCACATATAAACTCCACGGCACCCACGGCGTGAGGCTGGTTAGCACGGACAGCAGCCACCCGACCGACAGGATCGCTCCGCAGGCCAGAGCACAAATCAATTCCGTATTGTCACCGAACAACCCACCGTGCGCATGATCGTGGTCTGACTCAGCCTCCGTTTCTGCCGCCTTCGCGGGTTTCTCTGCGATGATGCCAACGCCTGACTTTTTCAACGCGTCGCGGATCGCGACTTCGCCCGTTTGCTCGCGATCAAATTCGATCCGCAGCACGCCGTCGGGAGAAGCCGCAGCTTCGATCACGCCGATAATCTTCTGGACACGGGCTGCAACTGTTCGAGCGCGTCGAGCGTGCATCGCCTCCGCCCGCAATAGCAAGTGCCCAAACCGCTCCTGAAGCTTTGCTCCGGCCCGGTTGGCCAACTCGCGAACCTCACCAATCGAAAGCCTGCCCGGTTCGTAGTGAATGCAGATTTGATCGGGCTGACCGGTTTCAGCTTCCAGGACATGCGCCGCATCGATCCCGTCTTTTGCCGCCAACAGATCTGTGAGTCGCTTGACGCAAGCGTCGCGGGCGTCCACCACTTCGGGCAGCAACAGTTTGATATCGATTGTTGCCTTCTCGACCATGCATTTCTCTCCCACACGCAGTTGTTCAGCCACAATCGCTTGCGATGGCATTCGCTTCCAAAACAAGAATCGTAACATCATCGCCACTTTTCTGGCCTTGCTGATGTTTCAACATGGCATCACGAATAGACATCACTACCTCTCGCGGCGGACGTTCTTCGCAACTGGCTACCAACTCGGCGAGACGCTTGCGGCCGAACAACTCGCCACCTGGATTCCCAGCTTCGACGACGCCGGCGGTCGTCAGCACCAAATGCTGCCCGGAAGTAATGTCGATCGTTACAGTGTCCTATTCGAAGGATCGATCAACACTCAGCGGTAACCCAGTTGCAGGCAGTTCGCGAAGCTCACCGCGTGGCGGGGTTGGGCGGTGCTTCGTGTGTTTTTCCCCAGCCGTGGTTTGTTTGTGCTGGTCCATTGATTCGATCCAATCATGTCTTCTCCCAGTGAAACGGTCGTCCCGCTCTATGCCAGCACGGTATCGTCGAACGCCGACGGGACAAATTAAACCGCATCGTGTTCTCTCTGACTTGCTCCGCCAAGCAAAACAAATCGCCACCGTAATAGAGAATGCGTTCAACGCCTGATAGTTTCGACCACGCCGCGTCGCGATCGGATCGGTGCGGCGCGTAAAGCCAAACGTTGGCGTTAGCGCGAAACATCCTCAGTTTGGTTGCGGTCAGCCATCCGCTCGCGTCCGGCAACTGAGAATTGCAAATGGCGAGACTTGCTTCCGAATAGGCGTACACGGACGGAATTTCTTCTGCCCGCGTGGCCCGAAACACCACGCAACCAACGGCTCCGAGGTCGTGTGCCAGGCGGGCGAAGACTTCATCACGATGCTCGGCAATCAGAATGCATCGTGCTGCAGGTGAACGTTCGAGCGATTGAAACTGCGGTGCCGGATGAAAGTTGTAGTGCGGAGTTTGTTCTTGTCGAGTATTCGTGGCGATCATGTGATGTTCTTCCGTGCGTTGGTTGAGATAACTTCATTCATTTACTCGGCAGACGGGCGACGTTGCTACTTCGCCCGTTGCGAAAAATCAAAGCGTCAACCGGGACAGAAGTACGCAATAGTCCAATGCCGTCATCGTGGCGTGGCGACTTGTTTGGGCTGTGTCCTTCGTTGCGACATCACGTGGAGTTGCCAGTGAGTGTTCGGTGCATCGGTCGTACCGAGCCGCTCCATCCAACTCTTCAAATTGTTCCAGCGGTGCGACGCAATCGTGCGTCGCCAGATTGCAACAATGGCAGGGTGTTGACTGCGTTGGAGTTTCGCAACAAACACACGACTTCGCTTCGGAGAGGACACATCCGGCATTACAGCAAGGTGGCTTAGCGAAGGTGGCTAGCAGCACGACCGCCAAGAGCACGACTTGGGCAGACGCTGTGTCGGCAATCCGAACGAGCGACGGTGTTCGCTCGGTTGTACTCGCGTCGCGCGTCGCGAATCCAAACATACTCACGCTGCCTTTCTAGAGTTTGCGGTTCGAGATCGCCGCCGACTGCGTTTAGCTTGCGCCCACTTGATGTTCGCGAAGGCGACGAACCCAGTGAAGCCAATCATCACCAGGACCACAATCGTGTTCCAGATGTTCGGATGGACAAACAGATCGACGACGTGATAGCCGACCGTCAGCATGCAGAGCGACAACACAACGACACCACTGATGCCCAACTGCGACCAACGCAGACAGTGCCATGCTGGCCGAACTCGATTCGGTTGTTTTCGACGCTGTTGTTTTCGACGTCTCATGATATTCTTGCGGCACTTCCCGTTTCGCTAAACTCTTGCGCCGACATTAACGTATTTAGAATGCCGGTAGTGCCCGTCCGACGACCGTCCGTTGTCGCGGCGGGGCACTACCAGCGAGCGATTGACGATTGCTGATTAACGTCGATTGGCTCCTCCGTTTGCTTGCGCCGACCGTTCGTCATGCGATGTCTCGAATCCGTTGGCCTTGAGCCACTTTTCCCAGTTGTGCGCGGCATCGTGGCTCTCGAACCCGATGGTTCGCCATTGATTGCAGCTATAGGCCACATCGAAATGACCGCCGTGCGAGTATTGCTTCACTTCGCAACCGATCATTCGCAACGTGTCGGCTAGGCCATCAGCCTGACACTCGGGCATTCAGCGTTATTGATGGTCCTTCGCTTCATGATCAGCGTGACCGTCTCCGTCGTGGTCATGGCCTTCATGATCATGCCCCTCGTGGTCGCCGTGGTCGTGACCATCGTCGGCACTGTGCCCGGCTTCGCTGCTTGACGGCGATGGCGACGAGCCGCAACCGGCGAACAAGGCTGGCATGGCTAGAACTGCGACAACCAACAGGAGATAACTTGACTTACGCATTGAGAGTTCCTTTCAAGGACGGGAAACATAAACGAACGAGACGTCGTGAAGTCGGGCCGAAAGCTACGTGCTGGCGACTGGTTCCGGACTCCCTGTGTTCAACGCATGATCTTCTTCGGAGAATTCAACAAGTTTCACTTCGTCGAGCGTGCTCTCCGTGACACGCCGCGCCGAAGTCATTCCAAATTTCCAAAACAGAGCCGGCCGCACCAGGAACTCCAGCAGCGTGCTACTGAGCAATCCGCCGATAATGACGGTGGCGACCGGGTAGAGAATTTCCTTGCCGGGTTCGCCGGCGGCAAGTGCCAACGGCACCAAACCGATGCCTGAAGTCAGGGCCGTCATCAGCACCGGTGCCAGGCGATCCTTGCCAGCTCGAATGATCATCTCGCGGGACCATGTTTCGCCTTCGTGCTGTACCAAGTGCAAGTAGTGATTGATCAGCAAGATCCCGTTCCGCGAGGCAATGCCGCACAGCGAAATGAACCCGACCATGCTGGCAATCGTCAACGTCTGATGCGTTAGATAAAGTGCCGCGACGCTGCCGATGAAGGCCATTGGCAGTGCGATCATCACTTGCAGCGATAAGTTCGCAGAATGGAACATCTTGAAGAGGACCAAAAACATCCCGATCAGCGAGACACCAAACAAGATGCCGATCATCCGTGACGCCGATTGCTGACTCTCGAACTGTCCGCTGTATTCCAGGAAGTAGCCCGTCGGCAATTCTGCTTCGATTGGCCCGATGCGGCTCTTGATGTCTTCCACGACGTCGACCAGCCCGCGATCTCGGACGTTGCATTGGATAATGATTCGACGGCGGACTTGCTCGCGGTTGATCGTATTGGGGCCGCTGGATGGATAGATGTTGGCGACATCCTCCAACTTCACAGATCCGCCTTCGGGCAAGTCGATGACCAAACGGCGCAGCGCCTCTAAGTCTTCTCGATACGACTCGTCCATTTTGACCAGCAAGTCGAATGTCCGCTGACCATCGAGTACTTCCGAGACGACTTCGCCTTGCATGGCTGTTTCCACAAACTCGTTGACATCCAGCCGTCGCAGCCCGAAAGTCTCCAGGCGGGCACCATCCGCTTCGATGCGTAGTTGTGGGATATTGACCTGTTGTTCGACCTGCAAATCGCGCACACCTTCGACGTCGGCCATCGCGGCTTTCATCCTCTCAGCTTGGCGACGCAGCACATCGAGATCGTCGCCGTAGAGCTTTACGGCCACCTGGGCCTTCACGCCGGAGAGCATGTGCGAAATGAGATGGGCCAACGGTTGTTCGACGGCGGTGACGATGCCCGGAATGTCCGCCAACGCTTCGCTGATTTCCTCAATGACTTCTTCCCGCGACCGCTCGGTGTGCGGATCGATCGTGGCGATCATTTCCGTGACATTGACGCCTTCGGCATGTTCGTCGAGTTCCGCTCGCCCCGTCTTGCGGACGAATGCGGCAATGTCGTCGATCTGCTGAAGTCGCTGTTCGACTTTGGCGGAGACCTCGTTCGATTTCGCTAATGATGTCCCTGGTGGCAGGAGCACGTTGATCTGTACGGCACCTTCATTGAACGGAGGCAAAAAGTCCTTCTCCAGCCGCAACATTGCCACGGCCGCGATGCCCACCACGATCGACGCGATGAGCAGGATTGGCCAAGCGAGACGAAGACTCATGCGCATCACGCGATCGGCAATTGCCTTCAACCAGCGGAGCAGGAAGCCGTCCTTCTCTTCATCCGACATCTTGGCCTTGGCCAGCAGCCAGTAGCTCAGTACGGGCGTGATGGTCAGCGATACGAGCAGCGAGGACACGATGGAGACGATGTACGCGATGCCAAGCGGCGCGAACAGTCTGCCTTCCATGCCGCTCAGTGCAAACAGTGGGATAAAGACCAGTACGACGATCATCGTGCCGTACACAATCGAGTTCCGGATTTCGCAGCTTGCTTGAAAGACGACGAGCAGCGAGTGTTTCGGATGGGGGCTGTGTCGATTCTCGCGGAGTCGTCGGAAGATGTTCTCCACGTCAACGATTGCATCGTCGACGAGTTCGCCAATGGCGACGGCGAGCCCGCCAAGCGTCATCGTGTTGATGGACAGATCGAACGCCTTGAACACCAATGCGGTGATGACGATCGAAAGCGGAATGGCCGTCAACGTAATGAATGTCGTCCGGAAGTTCATCAGGAACAGAAACAGAATGATGACGACCAGAACGCTTCCGTCGCGAAGTGCTTCGATGACGTTTTCAATGGACAAGTCAATGAAGGTCTTCTGCTGATACAACTCCGGCAGAATATGAACATCTTTGGGGAGCGAAGTTTGCAGTTCACGGAGCGCCTTTTGGACCGCCTCGGTGACGCGCCGAGTATCCGCGTCTGGTTGCTTGTTAATCGTCAATACAACCGTCTGTCCACCCACCAAATCACCCGCGTCGTTGCGAGTGAAGGCGGAACTGTCGCCGCGTTTTGTCTGGGGACCCTCGACGATATTGGCGACTTGCGAAAGCCGCACGGACTGGCCGCCACGGTGTTTGACGACAATGTGGCTGATCTCGTCGATCGTCTTGACTCGCCCCAACGAACGAACGAGCAATTCGTTCGGACCTTGTTCGTCGAGATAACCACCGGCGGTGTTCTGATTGCTCTCACGAAGCGCGGTTTTTACTTCGCTGAGCGTGACGCCGTAACGCAGCATTTCATTGGGATCAACCAGCACCTTAAACTGTTTGCGCTCGCCGCCCATCGTGACGACTTGTGACACACCCGAGATTGTCAGCAGCCGTTGCCGCACAACCCAATCGGCCAGCGTCCTCAGTTCCATCGCCGACGTTTCGGTCCCTTCGCTGTACATCCCAACGATCAGGATTTGCCCCATGATCGACGAGATGGGGGCGAGTTGCGGCTGGACACCCGCAGGCAGGCGATCGGCGATCAGCGCCATCCGCTCGTTCACGATCTGGCGATCGTTGTAGATGTTGGTATTCCAGTCGAACTCGACATAGATCACCGACAAACCGACTCCCGAGGAACTCCGCACGTCTTGGACGCCGGTCGCTCCGTTCAAGGATGTTTCAAGTGGAAAGGTGATCAGCGTTTCAACTTCCTCGGGAGCCAGCCCCGGAGCTTCCGTCATGATCACGACTCGTGGTCGATTGAGATTCGGAAATACATCGATCGGCAGGTGGTACGCCTGCCACCCACCGTAGGCGAGCATAAACACCGCCAGCGCAATGACGAGCAGGCGGTTATGGAGTGCGAAACGAATAATGGCGTTTAACATGAGTGCGTATCCTTGCGCGACATCGTTTAGTGGTTGTGCCCGGCGTGCGGATCGACTCCGCCACCGGCTTTGTTCTTCAATGCCAAATGCATTTGGTACGCACCCTTGCCCGCAACAATGTCCCCCGGCTCAATCGAACCATCGTTGGAAATGACAGCGGAGGTTTGGTCCTTATATTCGACATGCACAGCGACTCGGTCGAAGTGATCGCCGTTGCGTTCGTAGACAAAGACCTCGGCTCCTTCCTCGACAATTGCGCTGACAGGCAACACGATTCGATCCCGCCAAAGCTCGACGGGGACTTTAAGTTCCATCCGCTGACCGGGATTGAATCGCCAGGCAATGAAACGTCGACCGTTCTCCGCCGCTTGATCGAGCGCGACTTTGTTCGGGAGCCTCAAGTAAAAACGGAAGGCGCGTGTCTCTGCGTCGACGTGATCGGCCAAGTAGAGAAGTTTCAGCCCTTGAATGACGTCGGCCTGACGCCGTCCCACGACGACCGTCGCAGTAATGCTGCGTCCGTCGCGAGCCGCTTCGCGCAGTCGCATGGCGTCGTCCTCAAAGGCACGGCCTTCGATGTACAACTCGCAATGATCGGCCACGATGCACAAGAGTTGTCCCGCACTCACTTGCTCGCCCAGCTTTACCGGCAGTTGCTGGACATGGAACAAGTGCTCCTCGTTGCAGGCATCTTCATCGTGTCCGTGGACTGGTGCGAAGACTGTTAGCGATTGCAAGAGGTGGCGAGTCTGTCGAATGCCATCGATTTGCTCTTGCTTGAGCCCATGCAAAAGCAAAGCCTGTTGCTCGGCCCGCAACGACGCTTGAAGCTTCTGTTGTTCGTACTCCTGTTCGATAATGCGTTTCCCAGCAATCACTCCCTCACCAGCTGCCTTAAGCCGATCGATCTCGCGCTGCACCACGTCGAAACTTTCTAGCGTCTGGAGGAAGCTCCGTTGAGCGTTCACCAGTTCCTCGTGTGTCAGCCGAATATCAAACATCGGGCTGCCGGGCTCGATCGCAGCGCCCTCGACGGGATAGATCCGCGTGACAACACCGGTCATCGGTGCCGTGCTGTAGATCTGCGAATGACCGGGCCGCTCAACGACCATCGCCGGCAGAGTGATGCTTCGCTCGAACGTGCTGAGCGCGACCGTTGCGGGTTCGAAATCGATATTCTTGAGGCCGGTCACCGAAAACTCGATCGCCGATTCTTCGACGTGCCCCGGATGCGAGTGGTCGTGTTCGTCGTGTTTTCCCTCATCGTGGTTGTGACCGGCATGCGGGTCGACAGCCGCTTGTTTCTCGCCATCGAAATAGCTGCGAACTTGCGGTAGCCAGAGCTTGTACGTAACTCCGGCAGCAAAAACAACCGTCACGACAAGCAGGGCAGAGGCAACTGCAGGCCATCGCTGTTTCAGTGCGTGTGTCAAGTTTTTCATGGGTATGTTCTCCCGTCCGATAAGCGGCGAGCCGAAAAGTGAAAGTGCTGAAAGCCGAGAGTCGAAGGTCACAGCAACAGCCAGCGGGGCCTGAGAGACCGCATCAGCGGGCTGAGCACCATCCGCGGTTTCGTAGTGGCATTGGACTCTGGACTTCCGTCCGGAGCGTCACTAGATCAGCAGTACATGCAGCGCAAGATGCGTGCGTAAAGAAGCACCAGCGACGGAGAGCGGCTGGTCGAGACTGCGATCAAGATGGGAGCGAACCGAGACAGCGTTACCGTCAGTGGCCGCGATTTCCAGCGGGCAGTGATCGGCGACAAACTCGCCGACTTCGTCAGGCGTTGGCTGACCGTGGAGGAATGTGCAATGATCGCCGGCGCATTGATGTTGGTCGTGGCCGTCACCCTCGGCATCGTGCCCGACTCCGTCTTGCGAGACTTCCGCCAATTCCTCATCGCGATGCGTGCCGCACGGGCATGCCTCAGCGGAAACAGCCGGTTCGGAGCAGCAATTCACTTCGCACGCATGTGCATGATGCATACAGCAGCCAAATGCCATATGCATGACTAGCAGGAACGTCGTGAACTGTGGCAAGGGAAAACGCACGAAAGACTCCAAACGAAAAAGACGCGACCCCGTAATAATTGACGCTTCACCGATTCCGGTCAATGCCGGAAACTTCGTGAGTCGGATTAGAGCCGGGACGTTCATCATATAATCTAGCTCACTACGCGGCCCGCTTGGCTCGTCTTCCTGGTCTCAAAGGGATTTCGAATTCGCGTGCAATTTTGCTTAAAGTCTGCTGGCAAACGGAGGTTTTCGACTTCCGCCGCGCTCCGCGAACGTCATGTTCTAGGATCAATTCAGCCAGGTACTTGCGATCCTGTTGAGAAAATGTCGGTGGTCGTCCCCTCATTTGCCGCTGCCTCTCGTTTCCTTGCGTTCCGTTCACGGTGCCGCGACACCGCCACTTTCCAAACTGTCCTTCAACAACAGCCCTTCGATCTCGACGACCGCCGCCCACAACTGTCCCAGGGATTCGACGTATGCCAGGTTGTTTTGGAAGTAGGTGCGTTGTGCGGTTAGCAGATCAAGGTAGCCGATCTCGCCAGCTTGGTATCCCTTGCGTACAAAGTCGAGCGTTGCCTGTGAGTTTGCGAGGATGCCCTCCGGCTTCGAGTAGGCCAGCATCTGGTTTCTCGCTGATGCGTATCGCTGGTAGACGCCGGCCAGTCGTCGCTTGAGGCTTAGTTCGAGTTGCCCGACCGCTCGTTCGGCGGCGACCAACTCGGACTGGGCTTGCCGAATTCCTCCCTGGTTGCGGTTCAGCCAGGGAATCGGCATCGACACCTGGAGGTTGCCGTTGGTGCTGCCCGTGCCGTTGTCACTTTGCATGACGGCCTGGACATCCACGTTGGGAATCGGTTCGGCATAGGCTCGATCGATAACCCAGCGGGCCCTTTCGACTTCAGTTAGAAGCACCGCCAATTCCGGGCTCTCAGAAAGTATTCGCTGTAACGTGTCGTCGGGATCGATTTGATCAGCCACGATTTCCAAATCGCCCACCAGCGGAACAGGTGCGATGTCTGGATTGCCCAGTACGGCGACCAAACGCGACCAGGCTGCGGTATGAAGGTTGCGAGCGTTCGCGTGAAGCAGGTCCGCCGATTGCGACTCGATGCGAGCACGCATCACATCCGCCTGACTAACCTCCTTCGCATTGAAGAGCGCTTCAGCCGTCTGCGTCCCTTGTTTCGCTATGTCCACCAACTGCTGTGTCGTCTCCAATCGCCTTTGAGCGATGAGCACGTCGTAGAAACCTAATCGCACGTCGGTGAGTACACGTTGCTGTTGCGTCGCTAGTCTCTGTTCCGCCTGTTCGATCTCTTGGTCAACAATCGCCCGATTCAGCCGTAGTTTGTGGCCTCGCACGAATTCCTGCTGGATGTACACACCTTGCTGTTCCGCTTGCCCGTGACTGCCGAGCTGCTGGCCGGAGTAGCCGAGTTCTGTGTTTGGCGGAAGGCCAACTTGAACCCACTTGCCGTGGGCTGCGTCAACCAAAGCCTGCGCTCTGGCCAACGCCGGATTCAAGGAGATCGCCATTTCTTCCAGTTGCTCCAGCGTCAACTCTGTTGTTGCTGGCGACGGTATTTCAAGCGGTTCAGGTACGATCACCGGTTGCGCTGGCTGAATGTGAGCAGCCGGTTGCACTTGCATCCCCGGCGCGCCGAACGCCGCCTGCTGAGATTCAAACGGTGGGGGACTCTGGCCAGTATTCGCCTCGGTCGCACCAACCAGTTCGCGACTCGAATCGATCGAGTGTTGCTTCCCCGCCGTTCGGCAGCCGGCGCACAGGCACAATGCGGCTACGACTATGATTCGTGTGGCTGCCATTGGTTCTCTGTCCGTGAAGGTCTCGAAATGTTGAACTGATTGCTGAGCTGTATCCGAGTCGGCTCCGATCGTTGACGGGAGTCGAACGATGCTGAGACACATGGATCATCGGTCGCGAGCTTGAACCACGCCTTCAAGTAGAAGGCATCGCTCGCGGAGCAATCATGCCAAGAAGCGGCAGAGAACGGCGCAGACTTGCGGCGGCGATTTGGGAGCGATCGGGGACGACACCACCGGCCGTGCTGAGTTGACGTCGACAACTGGGCTCCAGTCGATGACGAGTTCATTCCCGTCGGTCATCGGTACCAGCTCGCCTGCCTGGACGAGAGCCAGTTCAGCACGTCGGCACCAGCAATTCGTCGGGCACTTGCACGGCGAACTCGGTGCTGCGACACGTTTCAGCTCGCCGTCACGATGCGTTTCGTGAGACGAGTCCGACGGAGCGTTTCGCCTGGAGCAACAAGTCAGTGACCGTGACTCGCTGACGGAATGGCACACACCGAACTGACACGCCAACTCCGATCCCTGCAACGACTGCAGCAGCGCAAACGCAGCCATGACCCAAGTCAGGCATTTCGTCGCTAGATTTGGAGCCCGCATTGAGTTATTCCCGAGTGAATCTACACAGCATCCGCTCTTCCGGTATCGGCTGTAGTGATCGTGCGGCTTGAACGATTCGGTTCGCCAACTTGAGCGAATGTGGCCGAAGGATTCTAGTCGGCAAACCGACTCGTCCGATAAGGTCTGCGGTTGCGAGGCCTTAGGTTGACCTTGACCAATACCCAAAAGCAACCGATAATTTCAGGAGTATCAACGACTTAGGGATCTACTGGCACGCATGATTCGACTGGCCACCACTTACTCTCTGATCGCAGTGGTGCTGATTTGCCCCTACATGTGTTTGGGCGAGGCGGTTCATGGGGCTGTTGCGCCGTGTCAGAAGTCTGCTTGTAGCTGCGGTGAGGACCGAGAGGACTCTTCGGGTGACCGAACGCCTGAATCTCCCGCCGAGCGCGACGAAGATTGCCTTTGTCATGGCGCGATCTTCGACGCATCGCGGAGTGCCGACGACGAGTTGGCATCGCCTGCGACCATGCAGTGGTTGCTTGAGGTGGCGTCCTCTCCGATCAACCTCTCCTTGGCGGCTGTTTCTTTCGAGCCGCCCCACCAGTTTCCGCCTTTCTCAACCGGGCGGGACGTGTGCGCGTTGACCTGCACACTGCAACTGTAATCTCGCCTTGAGCAAGCTCGCTCGACGCCCGCGATAGCCGCCGTTTGCGCTGCGCTCAAGCTAACCGTGGGATACGAATACGCACGTCGAGCGAGTGGTGACCAACCGCACCTCCGGAAAACACTTTTTGCATTGTGATTACGATTCCAAAGGCGATTTGCAATGAGTACGAAGTCGGATCTGAACGAAGCCGCCCAGCAACGGTCGCGCACAGAGTCAAAGAAGAACGACGAGTCACAGCGGCCGAAGTGCGCGAGCCAAGTTGATTTACATGAATCCACGACAGAGCCTCGCGTCACTCGACGGCGATTCGCGCTGCTCACCGGCGTCTTTCGTGTGCTGCCTACATTCCTCGTCATCGGAGCCCTGGCAGGTTTGGGATACTTCGGACATCACCACGGCTGGCAGGTTCCCAAGTTTTCCGAGTTGGCAGGAAACGGCAATGTCACCGGCTTAGCGTGGTGCGACGAGCATGGAGTTCCGGAAGAGATCTGTGTGGCCTGCGATGCGGAACTCATGCCTAAAGGGACGCTTTATGGCTGGTGCAAAGAACATGGCGTGGCCGAGTGCTTGTTGGAACATCCCGAGCTCGCACAGTTGAAGGATTCGGTCACGATCTCGTCCGAGGACCTCGACCGAGCGCGTCGCGCGCTCGCAACCAGGGAGAGGTCGAAGAACGATCCGTCATGCAAGATGCATCTGCGGCGTATTCAGTTTGCTTCCGCTGAAGCCGCGGATAAGGCCGGCATCGACATTGGTCTCGTGGACCGGGGGCGAATCGTGGAAACGGTTTCGGCAAGCGGCGAGATTCGTTACGACCCGACCCGGGTCACTCGCTTGTCATGCCGGGCAGCAGGTACGATTTGGCGAGTCGAAAAGAACGTCGGCGATCCGGTTCGGGAAGGCGACCTGTTAGCACTAGTCGATGCCGTCGTTGTCGGACAGGCCAAAGCGGAACTGCTGCAAGCCGCCGCTCAGCTCAACTTGCACGACCAGACCGTGCAGCGATTGTCAGGGCTGGGGAATGTGGTGGCGGGGAGCCGATTGCTGGAAGCCGAATCGGCACGCGAACAGGCCGAAGCCGCAGTTCGCAAGGCCATTCAGATTCTGGCCAACCTGGGTTTGCAAATCACGCTGGAAGACGTGCGAGGAAAGAACGGGGCTGCCATTGCGAGCCAACTTCAGGCCCTCGGCTTGCCACCCTCGGAAATCGAGCGGCTCGACAAGCCACCGGCGACAGCCAACCTCGTCCCAGTTCTCGCACCACGCGATGGTGTTGTTACGGCGCGCGACGTCGTCGCGGGTGAGGTGGTCGACACAACAAGGACACTATTCACGATTGTGGACAACCGGCGAATGTGGCTGCTGCTGGACGTCGCATTGGAAGATGCTCGATACGTCAAAGTGGGGCAACAAGTCGAATTCAATCCAGATGGTGGCCTGCGTGAGCACTCCGGCCAGATCACATGGATCAGTTCGCACATCGATTCCGAAACGCGGACGGTCAAAGTGCGAGCGGAGCTTCCCAACGACGATGGTGGCCTACGTGACGAAAGCTTCGGTGCCGGCCGGATTGTACTTCGCGAGGAAGATGAAGCGATCATCGCGCCCAACGACGCCATTCATTGGGAAGGCTGCTGCCACGTGGCGTTCGTTCGCGACAAGCACTACCTGGCAAAGGATTCATACAAAGTCTTTCACACGCGAATGGTCCGGCCCGGCGTTATCAATGGCGACTACACGGAAGTGATCGCGGGGCTATTGCCCGGTGAAGTCGTCGTGACCAAAGGGAGCGGTGTGCTGCGAGCGGAGTTGCTGAAGGGCAATCTTGGCGCCGGCTGACTGTGCGAGCACTAAACGGTCCGGTCGGACCGAAACGCCTGAAACAAGTGGAAACGTGAACGGACTCGTAAGGAAAAGCGGATGTTGAATTGGATAATCGATTTCTCGTTGCGGAATCGAGCGGTTGTGCTCGTGGCGGTCGCTGTGATCATCGCGGCGGGTGCCTGGTCGCTGCAATACATCGACATCGACGCCTTTCCCGACACCACGCCGGTGATGGTGCAGGTCAACACAACCGCGCCGTCGCTTTCACCCGAAGAGGTTGAGCAACAGATTACGTTTCCAATCGAGCAGGTCATCAGCGGGCTGCCCGATCTGGAGAAACTGCGGTCGGTCTCGAAGTTCGGGATGTCACAGGTTGTTGTCACCTTCGAGGATGGCACGGACATCTACTTCGCTCGGCAACTGATTGGCGAACGGCTGGCGACCGTCGAGCTGCCCGAAGGTATCGAACGGCCGACAATGGGACCTGTGTCGACTGGGTTGGGCGAAGTCTTTCACTACGTCGTGCGAGCCGAGGGAGTTGATATCGCGTCGCTTCCCCCTGCGCGACGCATCGAGAAGCTGACCGAACTGCGGACGATCCACGATTGGGTCATCCGACCGCAAATGCGGACCGTTGCTGGGTCGGCCGAGGTGAACAGTTGGGGCGGCTATGAGAAGCAATACCAGGTCCGCATCGATCCCAACCAGGTCATCAAGCATGGCTTGACGTTTGATGAAGTCGTCACTGCCGTGCGCGAGAACAATCGAAACGTCGGCGGCGGAAACATCACGCGAAACGCGGAGATGCTGCTGGTCCACGGTATCGGTCGTACCGTCAATGCGCAGCAGATTGAGAATATCGTCATTCGCGCCAAGGATGGAGTTCCCATTCGCGTGCGTGACGTTGCCGACGTCGAGATCGGCCACGAGATTCGTCGAGGGGCCGTCACAGCCGATGGCAAGGGCGAAGTCGTTTACGGCCTCGGATTCATGCTGATGGGAGAGAACAGCCACGAAGTGACGAACTCGCTCAAGGCGAAGATGGAAGAGATTAAACCTTCACTACCGCCGGGCGTCGAAGTCGAAACGGTCTACGACCGCACGGAACTCGTCGATCACGTGATCCGAACCGTGGAGCAAAACCTATTCGAAGGTGGCTTGCTGGTCATTGCCATACTGTTCATGTTCCTGGGCAACTTGCGAGCTGGCCTGATCGTTGCGCTTGCGATTCCGCTGTCGATGCTGTGTGCCTTCTCCGGCATGCTGCAGTTCGGCATCGCCGCCAGCCTTCTCAGCCTGGGCTCGATCGACTTTGGCCTGGTCGTCGACAGTTCCGTCGTCATGATCGAGAACTGCGTGCGGCGTCTCTCACATGGCATTCCACGTGGCCAGACCAAGCTGGATGTCGTGCGTGAAGCGGCCATTGAAGTTCGCAAGCCGACGATGTTTGGCGAAATGATCATCATGATTGTCTATTTGCCGATCCTGACGCTGGAGGGGGTCGAAGGCAAACTGTTCCGGCCGATGGCGCTGACGGTAATCTTTGCCTTGGCCGGCTCGATGATCCTCTCGCTGACGCTGATGCCGG
This sequence comes from Planctomycetaceae bacterium, assembly GCA_020638995.1. Taxonomy (GTDB): domain Bacteria; phylum Planctomycetota; class Planctomycetia; order Pirellulales; family Pirellulaceae. Next base: position 601,253 of record JACKHM010000003.1, on the reverse strand, counting down.
TGCTGGCGAGCTACATGCTGCCCAAGCGACTGGAAGAGCGGGAGCCGCTGCTGATTCGCTGGATTAAGCGCGCCTATCAACCGGTGCTGCACTTCACGATGGACCAGAAGGTCGTCGTCATCGGCTTCGCGTTATGTGTGCTGGTCATCGCGTTTGGATTCATCGCCCCGAACCTAGGTCGCGAGTTCGTGCCAAAGCTTTCGGAAGGTGCCATTGCCATCAATGTTGTCCGTCTCGCAGGGACCGATCTGGACGAATCGATTCGCTACAACACGCAGATGGAACAGGCGATTCTCCGAGAGTTCCCGGACGAAGTCGAACACGTCTGGAGTCGGATCGGTAGTGCCGAAGTAGCCACCGATCCAATGGGCGTCGAACTGACCGACGTGTTCATCACACTCCAGGATCGCAAGCGGTGGACGCGGGCGAAGACGCAGGATCAACTAACCGTGTTGATCCAACAATCGCTGCGTGAACTCCCTGGCCAACGCATCGCCATGACGCAGCCGATCGAAATGCGCATCAATGAAATGATCAGCGGCATCCGTTCCGACGTGGCCGTGAAGCTGTTCGGTGACGACTTCGATACGCTGGTCGACAAAGCCGAAGAGATCGAGAAGATACTCCGCTCGATCGACGGTAGCGCAGACGTGGCGGTCGAACAGATCACGGGTCAGCCGGTTTTGCAGATCAAAGTCAAACAGGATGAAATCGCCCGCTACGGCGTATCGGCCAAGCAAGTACTCGATCTCGTTGAGTCTCTCGGCAGCTTTAAGCTCGGCGAGGTCTACGAAGGCCAGCTTCGTTTTCCTCTGGTTGTGCGATTGCCCGAACAGTTTCGAAGCGACCCGGCCGCCATCGGAGCCATCCAAATCAGCCCGGCATCAGGCGAGCGCATTCCGCTCCAGCGGCTAGCTGACATTAAGGAGGTCGAAGGGCCCTCGACCATCACGCGCGAATGGGGTTACCGGCGGATCACGATCTCGACAAACATTCGCGGCCGTGACATGGGCGGCTTTGTAGCAGAGGCACAGCGTCGCATTGAAGAGGAAGTGAAGCTGCCACCAGGCCGCTACCACCTGGAATGGGGCGGGCAGTTCGAGAATCTGATTAGCGCCCAGCGGCGATTGATGGTTGTCGTGCCACTGGCAATCACGCTGATCTTCGGGCTGCTGTATTTGACCTACCGAAACATCATCGATGCCATTCGTGTCTTCACGGGTGTGCCGTTCGCCTGGACTGGCGGGATCATCGCGCTGTGGATTCGCGACATGCCGTTTTCAATCTCGGCCGCGATTGGTTTCGTCGCCTTGTCAGGCGTCGCCGTGCTGGACGACATGCTGCTGGTCTCGACGATCCGTCGTCTCCGTCGACAGGGGATGGGGCTGGAGGAGGCAGTCGAGACAGCCGCCATGACACGCTTGAGGCCGGTGTTGATGACGACGCTCGTTGCCGCACTCGGTTTCTTGCCCATGGCGCTCAACACCGGCATGGGGGCGGAAGTGCAGCGGCCGTTGGCGACGGTTGTTATCGGCGGCGTGATCAGCGCCACGGTGATGTCGCTACTTGTTCTGCGCGTGTTGTACATGGTGTTTGCCGGGCCGATCGGACGAACGAAAGTGGAAAGTGAAGTCGAAGCTGACGAAGTGGATCGTTTGGCGGGCCAGTCGCGACGGCCTCAATTCTCGACCGTGGATGATGACTGACGTTGTTCGTTATTCAAACGAGGTAAAAACCTCAAGGAGGAAGTGATGAAGTTTGTGAATTTGACATCCGTTTGGTTTTCTATCGCGGCGTTGGCCTTGATGTCGCTGGCCGGTTGCAACCAGCAAGCGAGCGATCAGGGCTCGACGCAAGTTGCGTCCGAGTCCCACGAAGGTCACGATCACGCAGAGGGCGACGGCCACGATCACGGTGGCTGGTGGTGTGCGGAACACGGCATTCCGGAGGAAGAGTGCAGTATGTGCAGCAGTAAAGCGGCCGACGACTTCAAGGCCAAGGGAGACTGGTGCGAAGAGCACAACCGCGCAGAGTCGCAGTGTTTCCAATGTGATCCGTCGCGAGCCGAGAAGTTCGTCAAACTGTACGAAGCCAAGTTCGGTGAAAAGCCCCCCCAGCCCTCAGAGTGAGATTGGCGAAGAGTTGGGTGCTATACAATGAGAGCCGAGCGGTCGATTGTCGCGGCCGTCTCGGCTGAGGTGTGCTCCACAGTCTCAATTTAGCTATCTGGCGACGAAGTGCCGACGGGCAAGCAACAGCCCGTCTGCCAAACTCCAGTCACTCCATCGGCGTCTGCTGTTCCGCAGCTTGTTCTTCCACCGCTTGCGATGGCATTGACAAATACTGCGATGCCGCACACGAATGGCACACGCAGCCTTCGTAGTGGATGTATGGCAGCGGTGGCGGGGCGCAGTACCTGCAATCGACGTAGCAGCCGGAATAGCTGTGGTACGCAGTCGCGCAACCTGCAATCAGTACGAGCGCCAACAGTGCGAGCCAGCGCAATGCGTTCGTCGCGTTTAACATCCTTGTTCCCCCTGGTTGGCAACTTGGAGTTGCCGTATTCAACTTGTCAGACTCCGGCCTCTCCAAAATGTTATTGCGGCGGTGGCAGTGGTTGTAACGCGCCGCCCGGTTCGCCGATGAGTTCGGCAGACGGACCAGCGAAGCCTCCAACCACTCGTTCAAGTTCCGCCACCGTCTGGCGTAGCGAAGCTTCCGAGCGGTAGTTCATGACCTCGTAGCGAAGTAACTGCCGCCAATTGTCGATCAACTGTAAAAAGTCAACTTCGCCGACGTTGTAAGCGCGGCTCGAAACTTCCAAAGTCTGTCGCGCCTTCGGTAAGATGTCTTCCCGAAACAAAGTCAGCAAATCTTGCTGGCTCTTGGCCTGAGCGAACAGGTCGGTCACTTCTTCCAGCGTCCCGTCTCGCAGCGAATCGTATTCTCGTGCCGATGAGACCGCCTTGGCTTCGGCAGATCGCACCGAGGAATCCAGACGCCTCTGGTAGATGGGCAAGTTGACGCCCGCTGTCAGCAAAAATGCGTCGCGGCCATTCGCCACGGGGCTCAGACCGGCGTCGGCAACATCGATCCACGAGAAGCCTAGCGTCACGTCCGGTTTGTAGTCGTATTGAGCCAAGTCAACCGCCAGCTGATCTCGTTCAAGCGCGGCCAACTGAGCGTGAAGTTCAGGTCTGGCCGCCACCGCCTGATGTTGTAACCACGCGAGATCGCGTGGAGCCTGTTCAGGCGGAAGTTGATCGAGCGCCAGCACGTTCGTCTGCGGTGCGACGTGCAGAATGCGGGCGAGGCGGGCCTGGCCGCTCTCCATCTGCTGGCGCAATCGAATCAACTCGTTCTCGACGTTCGAGATTTCCAGATCGGCCCGCAGCACATCTTGCTGGCTGGTTAGCGATGCCGCGTAGCGTTTATTGGCCACGTCGCGGATTTGACCGAGCAGGGCTTGTTGTTGCTTGGTGACAGCGGTGGCTTGTTGGATGAAATACAGCTCGTAGTAGGCGCGTTTCACCTTGGCGATCGTTCCCAACTCCGCCGCAGCCAGATGCGCGCGAGCGACATTTGTCTGTGCTTCCGCCACACTTGCACGCGTATCTAACTTGCCAAACCAATGGAACTTCTGATTGGCCGCCAGGATCAACTCTTGTTGGCCAGCCGCCGTTTGTACCGGTTCCGGCTGAACGGTCAGATTCAGCATGGGATCTTGCAAACTTGCGGCAACTGGAACTTGGTAGGCAAACGATTCCATCCGCTTGCGTGCGGCCTGGATGTCCGGGTTTTGCTCTAGCGCGAACTGAATGTACTCTTCGACGGCGTGAGGCCCTTCGAGGTGCATGTACACCGGGTTGACGGCATCGGTGGCTGGATCGGGCGCGTGCCAGGCTTGTTCTACCGAGTGAATGACACGGCTGTATTCGGGATCTCGCACTTGATGAGCGGATTTGCAACCGGCCATCAGAACGACGCCTAAGAGTAAAAAGTAGATCGAGTTTCGTGTGGCCATCCTTGGCCCCCCTTCGCATGACGCTCGCGACGCTTGTGCGCCACGCGGCTAGACAATCCCACTAGTACTATCGGCAATCGCCGCACGTTCGAAACAAGCTTTACAACCCGGAGCATTGTCGAAACCGGCACGCACGGTTGGGTTGTGTTGATTGTTCCGGTTATGCAAACGATCTGCCAAGCACGTCAATCGGCTGTAAAAACTGGAAAAAGCCTGGGCAACTCGGAATTGCCGATCTCCGAGTTGCCCAGAGTCCGCACACTCTATCGCGCGACGCGTTCGGTAACGCGAGCTGTTTGCTGGGCTCGCAGGGACGCTAGGTATAGTTCATCGATCTGCTGAATAAACTTTTGTGGCTCTGCGGCGATCTTCTCGGTGCAGGGCGGACAACAGACATAAACGATCTGACCTTCGACGACGGTCCACTTAGGATTTGCCGGTAGCTCCTTCTTCATGATCGGGCAAATGCGTTGCGCTTTGGCGAAGTTGGCGTGAATGGTCGCCCAATGCTGTGGACTGACTTGCTTGCCCTGCAGACATCCCCGGCAGCAGACGAACAGAGCTTCCTCTCCAATCTTAACTTTGAGTGGCGCTCCGTGGTCACCAAGCTTCTGGCCGGAGACCGGACAAATTTCTTGAACGGCAATGTGGATTTGATCATGCTGCGACAGCTCTTGTGCTGGCGCTGCAGAACAGAAACCCAGGGCGACCATAACAATTGCGAATGTGACGTACTTCATTTCTCAACTCCTTTTGAGAAGGGGGGACAACAAACACCAAACTATTGTTTTCTTTATGCGGCCACCGAATCAGAACTCGCGATTGGAGGCGTTTCCTCGTCGAGCGACATCTCCAGCAACTCGTCACGCAAACCAGCTCTCAACTTCAACTCCATGTAGGCACAGTAGACGGTTGGAACGACGAACGTTGTGAACGGTTCGATCAACATTCCTCCGAAGACGGGCAAGGCCATCGCTCGCGCGACGTCCGCGCCTCGTCCTGTGGAGAGCAAGACCGGCACCAAGGCCGCCATTGTCGTGACGGTCGTCATCACGCACGGTCGAATCCGCTTCAGGCCGGCTTCGTAAATCTCGTTGCGGAGATCCTCGACGTTATCGATCGAGCGGCGTTTCAGTCGTTCGTGGATGTAGCTGGCCATAACGATGCCGTCATCGGCGGCCAAACCGGCCAGCGCGATGAAACCTACCCACACCGCCGTGTTCAACTCGACACCCATCACGGCGATGGCGATCATGCCACCAGCGGCCGCGATCGGAATTCCGGAAAACACGACCAGCGAGATCGGCAAGTTGCGGAAGTGCAAATAGTGCAGCAAGAGATTTATCAGGAAGACGCTCGGCAAGATCCACAGCAAACGCTGGTTGGCCTCGATTTGATTCTGAAACGAGCCGACCGGTTGCAACTCGAAATTGCCTGCCGGAAAGACGAGTTGGCCGCTCTCTCGCGCGGCGCGTAGCGACTCCATGACGGAGGCGACCGTTTCGAGGTCGCCCGCGCCGCCCGATGGCGAGAACATTACGTGCGCGACTAGACGCGAGTCTTCGCTGTTGATCATCCCCGGTCCCCAAGTCGTTGAGACGGAGGCCAATCGTTCCAACGGAACAACTTCGGAGGAATTTGTCACCACTGGCACTTGGTGCAGTTCGCCGATCCGCTCGCGCACATCGCGGTTGAAGCGAATCTGAATTGGATACCGCTCGCGTCCTTCCACGGTGGTCGTTACGTCCAATCCACCCAACCCCGCCGAGACGATCTGGTTGACCAGCATCGTGTTCATGCCGTAGCGGGCTGATTCTTCACGATCGACTTCGAATTCATAGTATGGCTTGCCCATCACGATGTCTGGATTGACGGTACCCGAATTGACGAGGTGATTTTGCTTGAGTTGCTCGGCAACCGCCAGCGAAGCCTTTGACAAACCTTCCAGGCTATCGCCGTAGATCCGCACGGCCATCGAAGCCTTGATACCTGCCTGCAACATGACAATCCGGCCTTCGATCGGCTGTAGCGGCGAGGCAGGCGTCACGCCCGGCAAAGTCGCGACCGCGTTGATCTCGTTCCATATCAACCTTTCGGTCATTCCCTCGCGCCATTGGTCGCGAGGCTTGAGCATCACGTAGGTTTCCACCATCGCAGCGGGAGCTGGGTCGAGTGCCGAATCGACACGACCGATCTTGCCCATCACATTCTCGACTTCGGGTATCTGCTTGATCAGCACGTCCTGCGATTGCAGCACTTCCATTGCTTGATTGAAGCTCGCCGCCGGATACAGGCTTGGCATGTAGAACCACGATCCTTCATCCAACGCGATCCAGTCGTCTGATTTGAGACCGGTGAAGGCGTGCTTGGCTTTGATGTAACCCGGGACTTCATTCAGGTCCGCCCCGAGCAGCGCTACGGCTTTTTCTACGGGGCGCAGTACGGTCGGCAGTCCGATCCATGCGCCCAGGCCCAGGAAGAAGATCGTGAGCGGAAACGAGAGCATTAGCATCTTGTGCTTCAGCGCCATCCGGAGTCGACCGGCGTACAGAAACCGCACGAAGCGACTGGCCGGATTCTCTTCCATCGATCGAATCTTCTCGCGCGTCATCCACCAGCCGGCGAGAAATCCAATTCCAGCGGCCAGCACTGTTGCCAAAGCTGGACTGAGCGTCGTCCATTGTTCAATGTGATCGCGCCACACGAACTGACATAAGACAGCCGCGAGTGCCGCCATCGCGACTCCGACGACATAACCCGCCCAACGCGGCATACGCGAGCTGCGCAAAAAGATGCGAGCCAACATTGGAACCACGGTGATCGCAACGATCAAACTGGCGGCCAGGGCAAAGGTCTTTGTCCATGCTAGAGGTGCGAACAACTTGTAATCACGACCGGTCAGGAAGAACACGGGCAGGAAGCTGACGATCGTCGTGCTGACGGCCGTCATGACGGCTGGCACGACTTCGGCCGCAGATTCGCGAATGACTTCGAGGCGACGGCGTGATCCGCCGGGAGAACCCGCCTGCTCCCAATCGGAGAGTCCTCCATAGATATTCTCCAGCACAATGATGCCCATATCCACCATCGTGCCAATCGCGATGGCAATTCCTGCCAGCGACATGATGTTCGCGTCGACGTGGAACAGCTTCATGGCGGCGAACGCCATCAATACCGCCATCGGCAGCGTGATCGCAATCACGATGCTGGCGCGGACGTGAAGCAGGAAGAGGACAACAACAACGATCGTGATCAACGTCTCCTGGCCTAACGCCTCGGTCAATGTGGCAACGGTTTCGTCGATCAGCAGCGTGCGGTCGTAGATGCCGTGGATCTCAATCCCGTCAAGTTCGGATTCCAGAGAAGCGATCTTGGCCTTTACTCGTTCGATCACATCGCGCGGGTTTTCACCGTAACGCATGACCACGACGCCACCCACGGCCTCCTGTCCGTTGAGGTCCAACGCTCCGCGGCGAAACGCCGGGCCGATTTGCACCTGAGCCAAATCACGCACGCGCACGGGAATTCCATCACGCGTCATGACAACCGTGTTGTTGATCTGATCAATGGTTTCCTGTTCCGTCTTCCCCGAGCCAATGAATCCTTTGCCACGAACGATGAATTCCATGCCGCCGTTCTCGACGGTCTTGGCCCCCACGTCGATGTTCGAAGCTTTCACCGCCTCGATGACTTGGCTCAGCGGGATGTTGTGATACCGCAACTTGTCGGGATCGACTTCGATCTGGTACTGCTTCACGTAACCACCAACCGACGCCACTTCCGCCACGCCGTCCACCGATTGCAAGGCGAACTTAATGAAGAAATCCTGCTTCGACCTCAGTTCGGCCAGATCCATACCGGCAGGCGGCTGGAGCACGTAGTAGTAAATCTGTCCGAGCGCCGTGGCGTCGGGAGCGAGCGTCGGCGTGACACCGTCGGGGAGCGAACCGGAGACGGTCGTGAGTTGCTCGGCGACACGCGAGCGCGCCCAGTAGAAATCGACGTCGTCGTCGAAGGTCACTTGTACAAAGCTGAATCCGAACATGCTCTTGCCACGCACGCTCTTCGAGCCTGGAACGGCCTGCAATGCAACCGAAAGTGGATACGTGATCTGGTCTTCCATGTCCTTCGGCGAACGCCCCGACCATTCCGTCAACACGATGACCTGGTTTTCGCCAACGTTGGGAATGGCGTCGAGCGGCACCTTCTGTGTGGCGTACCATCCATAGGCAACTAGCGCCACGGAGGCCATCAGAACAACCAGTCGCTCGCGGATGCAGAAATCGAGGATGGCCCTGATCATCGCACTGCCTCCTCATTCAACTCCGCGACTCGCTTTGCGGTTGGCCGGAGAGCATTTGTGCCTTGCCGAGTCTCCTCAATGGCATCGGGAGCCAACGGCTCGATAATTTGAGGGACGCCGATGGGAGGAAGATCCATCACCGGCGGCGTTGGCGAATGGTCGTGAGCCGGTTCCTCATGTTGCCGGGCTGCCAGCTTTGCCAGGTACTTGTCGGGCTCTCGCAGCAGACGTCCGCGGCAAGCTTCGCAACAGATGAACACAGTTGTTCCGTTTACATCCACTTTCTTTGGTATGCCCATCGCACCGAGTCGAGAATCAGCGACCGGACAAATACCTTGTGCCTCGACAAGGAAGCGGTCTTCTTCAGACAGCGCCGCAAACGCCGCGATCATCTCGGCCGACAGTGCGGGTGCCGGCATGTGCTCCAACTTCGTTGGAACGATCAACGAGGGATTGCCCGCAAGTTGCATCTGCGAGTCGATGAGGAAATTGCCTCGTGTCGCTACCTGTTCGCCGAGCTTCACGCCGCTACGGATCACTATCTGGTCACCCCGCCCCGGTCCAAGTACCACTCGGCGAATTTCAAAACGACCGGGATCGGTCTCCACGTAAAGCACGCTGTTGTTGCCCGCCATCAGTACCGCGTCGCGAGGCACGACGAGGGCCTCGCTGCCGGCAGTCGGTTGATCGGTAAAGCCAAACTGGGCAGCCGGGACGAGTTCGATACCGCAGATCGGGCAATCGCCAGCCGACTCGGCGATCACATGCGGGTGCCGTGGACTGATCCATTTATTGGCCAGTTCCGCGTCGAAAACGACTGTTTGTTGTGCATCGGTAAGCGGTACGTTAATGGTGGCTTTTGCGTAGTCACCCACTCGCAACAGTCCGCCGTCGTTCGGAATCACCACGCGAACACCAACGGTACGTGTTTTCGGATCGACGTTGGGATCGATGAATGCCACGCGGCCAGCGAACGCTCGACCCGGCAGCGACTGAACCTCCGCCTCGACTTTCTGACCGTAGCGGATCGTCGTCGCATCCTCGGGAAACAGCCGGAGCATCAACCAGACGGTCGAGAGGTCGGCAAGTTGGTAGATAGCGTCGCCTTCTTTGACGTACTGACCTTCAATGGCCATCTTCTGGATCACGGTCCCGCTGATCGGGGCACACAAGTGCATACGGCTGTTCGCCTCGCCGGCCTCCTCAAGCTGCTCAATCTGCGGCTCGGTCATACCCAGTTCGAGCAACCGCTGCCGGGCGCTGGCATACAAGTCCTGATTGGACTGGGTGACTCGCGCGAACGTGGACGAGAGGCTCTCGTTATGAGACTTCTTGGCCAATAGCAGCTCCACTTGCCCGGAGTACAGTCGCGGGGAATACACGAGCGCCAGATGGTCTCCCTTCGTCACGACGACACCCGTATAGTCGGCATACAACCGCTCCAGGCGTCCATCTACATAAGCGGCGATCGTCTTCAAAGTCCCCTCGTCGTAGCTGAGTTCACCAATGGCACGAATGGTACGAGTTGTCGGAATCGACTTCACGGCGACTGTTTGAATGTTCGCAATGCGGCGGGACGCAGGATCGATGTGGACGGAGCGAGCGTCCGCGTTACGGCTACCGGCGGTCGCCGGCACAAGCTCCATCGCACAGACGGGACAGCGACCCGGTTCAGCTTGCGGAGGAGTACACATCATTGGGCAGATGTATCGCGTGTCGGCGGTTCCGGCCGCCTGTTGGCTGTGCCCACCACCACCCGCCGAAATGAAACCGAATCGCTGAGCGATCCCCAGCGCTACGATCAAAAGCACGCCGCAGCCTAACAGCAACGCCGGTTGCACAAACAGCTTGATCCACCAGCGGCGAGCTTCCTTTCGCTGTTGGTTGCGATTTACACTTGCGTTCGCTGGGCTATCAGAAGTGGCCGGTTGCTTTGTTTCCGGCGCTGGTTGACTGTCGTTCTTGGCGACTTTGTCTGAAAGGGAATCGCTCATAATGACCTCACCGCATCGATAAATGGCGGCACTGAAAACAACTGCAAGAGAGAACTAGTTCACGGATGGGCGCAGACGACCGATGTATCGCGGAGATGCCTGCTGTTTGATCTCGTTACCCGACGCACGACCACTATGGCTTAGTGCGCGCGCAGGCTTACAACGAGATCAGCGACTCAAGTCAACCAACGGCAAAGAACAGCCTGAAGACGAGTCGTAGGCCAAGAAGAAGAGGTGACTACATCTGAGTGATGCGATGCCTTGTGCTCGCAGTCGAACGCCGCGTCATTATCCGAGCCGATCGCAACCCAACGCAGTTCCACTCGCTGGGTGGAACTGCGTTGTGTGGGATCAACCGGGGGCTGCGCGGGACGTGAACAAGCACAATCGCGCGCGACGGCTGTCTTGCCACAACACGACGTCGTCGACGTGCTACAACAGCCACCGCACTGTTCAACTTGAGCAGCTTGAACTCGCGACGAACACGAACCCATGAAACCGGACAACGGCGCTACGCCAGCGCCGAGAATCAGCGATAGCGAAAGCAGCGTTCTGGTGACGGAAGGTTTCATGACGAAGCGATTCAACTCAAGTCTCGAAGTTCTCAGGTAGTATAGTCTAACTCATCTTTCGGCCCAACGGATCGTCCGTCAAGTCCGCTCAATGCCAAGTTCCAACAATTCGACGGCCTGTACTCCTCCCTATTCTTGGGGCAGTTTTGCTAAAAACTTGTCTGGATCAGCCTTTAATGCATCCGTGCAACCATCACAACAAACGAACACGTCTCGGCCTTGAACAGTTACTTTGACCGGTGCCCCCATCGATCCGAGTGGCTCACCGCCGACTGGACACGTCTTTTGCTTTTCCGCAACCGCTCGATCCTCTGCCGACAGCGAAGCCAGAGCCTTGACGACGTCCGAATCACCGCTGGCGGCGTGATCTCCATGATCATCGGCCGAGTGGTCGTGACCTGCATGATCTCCGTGATCGTGCCCAGAGTGATCCTCTTGAGTCGCAGCCGGTGGAGCGGCAACCGGAGTGGGGCTGGCGTTGTTGCAGCCGGCGGCGAAAACCACGCAGACGCCGCATTCGGCAACGATGTAGTAAAGTCGATTCAACATTGCACTTCCTTCAGGATTAGTGGTGAAACGGTTAACTCTGTAGTACACCTTCGATGGTCAGTGACAACTCGCGCCACTCCCCGTGCTGCAGCAGGAACCTCCAGTTGCAGCTTTGCTTGGCGGACGTCGTTCGTAGAACCAAGCATTAGGAACAGGTGGTTGAATTTCGGTGGCCACGTAAGCAGTTGGTTGTGTAGCTACGTCACGAGATTTCCTTGCTGCCTTGTCCAGGAAGAAGTAGGGATTCTGCTCGACTTGGCCCACGCAGCCCTGACAGCAGACATACAAAGGACGGCCGTCAACCATTAGCTTGACCGGATCTCCGTGGCCCCCTAGTGGACCATCCATCACGGGACACGTTCCCTGTTGCTGAACCAGAGCCCGATCGTTGGCTGTAAGCTGAGCGAGTGTAATCTGAGGGCGTTGTGGTGCCGGCGGACTCGCACGACGAGCGGTCGAATTGACTTGGACAATGTGCGAAGTCTTCTGCACATACCCGTGGGGATCGTTCTGCACCTGCTGGACACAGCCTTCGCAGCAGACATATACGGGTCGATCACCGACCATCAGCTTGATAGGGTCGCCGTGGTCGCCCAAACGCGTTTCTGTGACGGGGCAGATACTCTGCTGGATGACAGGCTGCTGGTCGGCTGCGAACAGACTTTCTCGACGAACCGGCAAGGGCGGTCGCGTAAGAAAGAAGGCTTGCGTGAAGCTAACGCTCGGCTCTTCCGAAGGTAGCTTGTGAAGTTCAAACTGAACGTCCATATCGCCGTCTTGCACCTGGCTCACGTCGACCTTTGCCACAAGGTAACCCAGGTCACCGGTGTATGTTGGTTGAGCAACCACTTCCAGCGGAAAGCGGCCTGACTGGCCACTGCTCCGAACGGTCATTAGCGCGTCACCCTTGATGTAACGAGCGTTTACGCCGAGTTGCGATGCGTTGTAGACGTAGAGTCGTGCCTCGTTCGGCGTGTAGACAACTTCAAAGTAGTGATGCTTCGTGGCGGTGATCTGTCCACCGTGGCGCGGTTGCATCGGGCGATCGGCAAAGTTCGCGATCGGCCCCAGCGACCGTGACTTGTCCATTACTGCAGATGGTTTTGGACTCGCTTGTTTGTCAGAAGCTCCATGTCCGCCAGCGCCGTGAGCCCACAGATCGGCGGATGGCTGAAACGCCACAACTGCCAGAACGAGGCCTAGAACATTAACTACCGAACTATGCAGCCAAGAACATTTGATTCTTCTCTTGCAGAACCCCATAACACGCCCTCTCTTCATAAGGCCAGACACCACGAATGGAACTGATCTGGCATCGCCAACTCGGGAAACATTCAGCGCTGAATCAATGGATCAACGCAACCGATGGCAGAGAAGCGGAGACGAATGCGCCTAGTTGCCCAATGCGCGCAGAGTCACCGCTTAGGCGGTGTCAACACGTAAAGCGTGACAGCTCGATACAGCGATCGAGAGCGGTGCCTGGCGCGACCTGTCGAAAGTGGCCAAGGCGTGGTGTGATAGAGCAAGAACAAACAGTCGCGACGACTCCCAGCGGCAGCAAAGTCACGACGTCCTGGCGTTCCTGGCGATTGTCTTCCTGCGGAACTGGCACCGCAGGATTCTGAGTTGGTTCTGGTGCCGCCGCACAATTACATGTTCCGCCACAACAGCACGCAGTCTGCCCGTTCGCCGAGCGATCTTTGCTGCAACATGACGAGCGTTTGTCTTTCGAGCAACAAGTCGAATTCGTTTTCTTCGCACAACAGGATGCTGCCGCGGTCTTCGAGCAACAACTGGTCGACGATTGTACGACTTCGCGGCGAACGGTCGAACTGCTATCACCGCAGCCACAGCTTGCGGCAGGTAGGGACTGCGCGAGGAGCATCACAACGGCGATCCAGGCACTTGCCTGCGTGATGATCGGATTGGATGCTGCTGCCAGCATGGCGTCGCTGTCCTTCCGTGACAGTCGAAATGGATACTCCCGCGTCCGTCGCTTATTTTCGGTCGATGACCGTCGTTGGATGAAGAATAAGTGCGAAAAACCTGAAAGCAAAAGCCGCGAGATTGTCTTGAACCGTCGAGACTAGGTCAATGGCAACCTATTCAATTCAATTTTGCAATTGGGACATTGCGTGATAGCACGACAAGGATCGCCAACGCGGCGATCATTCATTCGTCTCAGCGTGACTATCGGTGAAGTCGTTGTGATGACAGGTTGAAAAGTCTGCAAACCACTTCGATATGGCAATCAATCGCTAAACACCTCGGAAACATAGGGCTCGAGGCATCTGTGGCAGGCTTGGCACGACAACTGCGTCTCCTTGGCAAAGTAACTGAAGAACAACTCCCCCCTTACCTTGAAGGAAACTGCCATGAAACGCTTTGCATTAACATTTTCCGCTGTCGCCCTAGTCGCCACGCTGGTTGGTTCGGTCCATGCGGCTGACGGCTATGGGTACGGTGGTCGGACGCACGCCAACGTCCACGCGAATCTTGCGCATCAAGCTCAGCACCGTAACGTCGTCCACCACAACGCTCATCACTATCCGCAAACGGGTTACCAGCACGCATCTCTGCATGCCAACCTGAATCATCAGGCGAGTCATGCTCGTGCCCAACACCGCGCGGCTCACAACTACGGGACCTACGGGCAAGTTTACAACGGCTACTCGGGCGGCTATTACGGCGGGCAGTCCGCCAGATACTACGGTGGCCAGACGCGTGGGAATTATGGCGATCATGGTATTAGCATTCGCACTCCGGTTGGATCGCTCTGGCTGCACCACTAAGCGCCCGCTAGTCATAACGCCCCCTTCGCCTCATGTGCCGAAGGGGGCAACTCATTGCGACGGTGATGACTGCCTTTGGCACTGGCATCGTCCATTTCGATGCCCCGAACTGTGCTCGGCGACTTACCTGGCCATTACCGCGACAGTCACAGCCACGACCGTCAATTCCTCGCTTGCGGATGGCTGTCGCGATCTAGGAGCCTCACACGGAGGCTACACGCGTTCGATCGGTCAGCCCTTTTGCCGCGTTTCCGAAACGGGGACGTCTTCGCCCGCCAGGACTGCCCGCAACGCTTCGTGGGCGAACGCATGGTCTTCGTCGCCGAATTGTCCGCGGTATCGCAAAACTCCAGACTTGTCGATGACTACGGTCGTGGTCGTGACTCGCGCGCCAAAGATGTTCGCGGCCGCTCCGGTTGCGTCGAGGGCGATCGGCAGCGTCAATTCGCGCTGCTTGGCAAACTCGGCCACGCCTTCGGTTGTTTCTCCAGCGCTGGAATCCACAGCGATGATGCCAACCTGCCCTTGGTACTGTTTGGCCAATACATCTAAGGCATGCTCGACATGTCGGCAACTGTGGCAGAACGAGCACCAAAACGTCAGAACTAACGTGCCATCTTCGGTAATCGACGTACTCTTCTGAAGGTCGCTTAGCGTGAACTTCTCGCCATCAATGGAAAAGTCGAAGTCAGGAACCTTGTCGCCGATGGCGATGTGCGTTGATTCAAGGCCGGCATGATGCTCCACAGGATGCTTGTGGCTTCCGTGTCCGTGATGGCGGGAATCACGAGCCGAATGTTTGCCATCGTGCAAAACCCCACTCACTTGTTGATCTATATCAGCATCGGTGTGGCTTCCGTGCTCGCCGATCCGTTCGTGGCCTTGGCCCGCATCGTTCTCGCCGTGATTGTGTTCGCCATTCGTCGAGTGGCCGCTCGACGTGGCGTGTAATTCACTTGTCGATTGCGCGTTGTTCGCGACTGGTTGATGAGTCTTGCTGCACGCCGTTAACGCCAGCAATCCGAATCCAATGGAGATAGCAATGGTCAAACGCATGGTCGGCACTCCAATTTCGTTTTGGGTAGATTGCATGTCGGTTCCCGGCTTCTAACAAGTAGGCAACAAGCTTGTGCGGCTCTATCGTGACTGAAGTAACTTCTCGATGGACGCGCGAAGCTTCTCGCCATCGAGCTTTCTTTTGTCCGTACCAAGTTGGTGCATCCAGTCCTCAGGCTTCGGCGGGTTGTCGCCCCATTCGGCCTGTGCGTTGAACACAAAATACACGTCCCACGCCAGTTCACGCTCGCGCGGCAGCGTAACGGTCTTTCCCAGCGCGAAGCCGAGGCTCTTGTCGGCGTCCCAGAAGTGGCTCGCACGTTCGTCGGAAACTTCGCCGATCGCTTTGACCGCCGCCTGCCGATCGTCCTCGCGAAGCACGGGCGTCCAAACAACGTAGACCTTCAGCCTCTCATCAGTCACTGCTTCGAGAATCTCTTGCTGCACCACACGGGCACCGTTTTGGCACGGACCTCACGTGGGCGACAGAACAAGTATAAGTCTGACGTTACCTACGTCTCGGTTGAATACTTCTTTGAGTTTAGATTCGCCATCAGACAACGCGATCAACTCATCTCCCGATTTCTTGGAGGCGACTTCGGCGAGAACGTCGTCCAGCGACTCGGCGAATGCATCCGGTCCTTGGAAGTCGCGGAACCGCCGAAACTCTTCGCCCTCCGGCGACAGCAAACGCACATCTGGCAGGCCGACCGCGCCGTACTTGTTCGCTAGGGCCGGGTGTTCGTCGGTATCGACTTTGATTAGGACGCACCGTTCCAAGAGCCGAGCGACCTTGTCGTCAGGAAACGTCTCTCGGAGCATCCGTTGGCACGGCACGCACCACGAAGCCGTGAAGTCCAACACGATCGGTTTGTTCTCGTTACGGGCCTTTGCCAAAGCCTCGCGAAAGAACTCAGGCTCTTCGGCGAATTGAGCGGTTGCCGCAACGCCAGCGGTGAATCCTTCCTGCTTGATGATCGCAATCAAGTCAGCTTCGGTCGCCTGTGACGCATCATAGTTGACGACAAACTCGTCACTTTCGAGGTCCATGCGGATCTCAGAAACAGCCTGAAGCCCTTCCAGGGCTTCTTTGACCCTATTGGGTCACGACATTCACGTGCCGCCGCTCTTGCTCTTTTTGAAGCCGTCGATGTGCAGCGTCACAAGCTTCCAGTCGGGCTTCGTCGCAGCGACCTTTGCGGCTGGCTCGACGTTAGTGGTCTCTGGTTGCGGCTGACTTGTTCTGTTGCAGCCAGTGTACGCAATTAGAAGCACTGCCGTTGTCAACAAGGCTGATCGTTTCATGGCAACTCCGAAATGTTCAACGTTTCAAACGATTAACGATTTCTTGATTCTGTTTGGCCTGCCCACGGTCCAGCGGCGACAGCACCGATGGCGTCTCAACCATGATGCCGCTGTATCCAGCACTCTTGAGAGCCGCGAGTATTTCATCGTCTGGAACCGGACAACAGGCTTCAGTGCCTACGACGGCCCTTCGCTCTTCGTAATTAACCTCGACAGCCAGCACGCCTGACACTTTGCGGATCGCCTTCGCTACAACGGCAGAACAACCTTCGCACGTCATTCCTTCGATCCGGATGGTCGTCTGGGTCATGTTCGGTGTGACTGTCTGGCCGTCACCAGTTCCTAAGAATACGCCGACGTAGTTCGGAAAGAACAGAAACAGGGCTGCGAGGATCGTGACCAACCACAACATCACTTTGTTCACCGACATCAAGCCGAGACGCCGATTGCTGATTCCGTCACGACAATTCGGATTGGCAGTTGCTTGCGACTCGCAACAATCGCCTTCGGCAGTTGTGGTGTGGCGCGGACGATAGGTGAAGTAAAACGCCGCTGACAAGAAGCCGAACGTCACCACGATGAAGACTGGACGATACGCTTCCAATATCGACGCGATTCCAACTCCAGACACACCTACCGCCAATAAGAGCAGCGGCAGCCAGCAGCAGGTGGACGCCATGATGGCCGAAATGACCGTACCGACCTTGGCGATTAGCTCTCCGCGATTCTTGGACGGATTTGGCGGCCGTTCCATCTGCGGCAAGTCTGCGATCTCCAACTCGTTCGTTGCTATCTCGATGCCCTTTGCAACGCTACCGAGACAGCAGGCACCCGAAGGGTTGGCGGTCTCGCAATGGCAACCGGGACCTTTCATCTTGGAGCGGATGTCCTCTAACGCATCGGATCGGCCCGTTGCGAGAAGTTTCTTCTTGATGCTGGCAACGGTATGACCGAAGCAGTAGCACAGCGGCCGGTCGCCCGTCTTCTCCTTGACACCAACTGTCACTCGCAATTGCGGCTTCGTAAACGCACGGTCGCCGTCCTCGGAGAAGTACACCACATCGCAATCCTGCGATTCGCAGAACCGCCAGCCGGTATCCGCCGAGATTGACGAGCACCCGGTGTCCCCACTTCCGTTCGAGCTGCAGCACGAGTCGTCGCCATCGCCGAACCCGCGCGCGAATTCGTGCTTCAGCAGAGCCCGCAACGTGACCGGGCTGACCCGCTTCGCCTTTCGATTGCAGGAAGGACAAGTAACTCGAATCTTTGTGTTTGTTTGAGTGTCCATAATGTTCTTCCTAGTCGCACTCATCCGCCGACGCTCCAACTCGGGCGCACACAGTAGCGTGTGACGCTGCGTCTATTATCGACGTTGAACCCAAGTGCAAGGTCAAGAGGTTTGTTGCAGGAATTGCAATATTTCTCGGATCGCTCTTGAGAGGGGAGTTCCCGTTGTTCGCTCTAGCGGGGCGAAGGGAGGAGGTTAAGATGTCGGCGCGGCGTGGCCATTACCCTGGAAATGCCCGACGTCCAAGGTTGTAAGCCTCTTCCACGGACAAAATGCGGAGGTCTTGCTTACGCTTCGATACCCAGCGAGACGCTGCTTCTTCGGAAGCGAAGAAAAGCACGAAGTGACAGAAGGCTGCCCAGATCTCTTCGACCGCTTCAGGACTTGTTGCGGGAACGGCAATCGTGACTACGCAGTCGGCAGGGGCGACCTCTTCTACCTTCTTGGGAGTTACTTTCAGCCTGATTCTCTCTTTCGTAACCGGACAGGAAGATTCCACGGTGGCCGGCTGCTTGAGCAGTGCAGGCAGGAACAAGGCATCCCAGGCACACCACGTTGAGAGCACGCGATCTTTGAGCTCGAAGCGATGCGGATGGGCTCTCTGCGAGAGACCGAGGATTCCCAAGATGTTACCCTCGGCATCTCGCTCGCTGACTTTGCTGATGAACGATGTCGCAGCGTCAAGTGGCATCCCCAACTGTGAAGCGATTTGTTCAACCTTCCGCACGGAAACGGGACGACCTTTTGCGACCAGCCGCAAAACTTCAATTCGGAGTCGCGTCTTGTCGGCTCCCAGCCGGCGCGGGAAGTTCGACGCCCGCAGTGCCTTGGCAACTTCACGGTCACTGTCCCGCTGGCTGCGATGAGAAGCTCCGCGAGATTTTACGATCGAGGCGGCGTTAAGTTCCTCGATGACAGCACAGTGTCCTCGTCGGTTGCTCTCACGGCACTTTGCCAGAAACGACTTCAGCACACGCTCGACGTGCCGCAGATCCTTCATTCGCGCTTTGACATCGGTCAGACGTTCCTCCATCAGGACCTGAATGTCTTCGCATCTTGCGTTGGCAGCGACGCGCAGATTGAGCAACGCCGTCACGTCGTCCAGCGTAAACCCGGTAGATTGCGCCGCTCGGATGAACCGCACACGTTCAAGATCTCCTTCATCATAGAGGCGATAGTTCCCCTCGCTACGGTTCCTAGGCTGAAGAAGGCCAATGCGCTCGTAGTACCGCAGAGTCGATGTCGGGATGTCCGCAGCTTTCGCCAACTGACCGATTGTGAAGTCATTTCCCATACTTCAAGGGTATCAGACATTGAAGTTGAGTTAAATGTTGGGCTTCCCCTCGCCCCATGACTGAAACTGCGGCATCGGTCGTGTTTATGCTCGGACACGCCAACTGACGCTCGTCAGCTTCAATCCGAGTAGGACAGGGATGTCCTATGTCGGCTGTCCAATCCCAGCCGCACGCAGCGTCGCTTCGTCCGGGCCTCGTCCCGCACAACAGTCAGCAAGTTTACCATCGATGACCACGGCGGGCACAGAGCGGATGCCGAGGCCCTTCGCCCGACCGGCAACGCTGGGATCGTTCATATCCAGCACGGACACGTCGCACGATGGACACGCGATGTCCTTGACCATTGTGATCGCGTCATGACACGCTGGACATCCAGCACTGAAAACTTCGATGGTACGTTTTGTAGTCATGGTTTCGTTCTCCTTTGAGGTTAGGTGATTCGGTCTAGCACTCTCCGGCAGCTCAAGCTGGACCGTCTCGCTCTTCGCGACTTTGATCGGCCACGAATTCCAGACCGAGGCGACAACCAGCACGCCAATGCCGCCGTATGTGGCAAGCTCAATTTCCAATACAAACTTTCCGACGAGTAACGCGATTGCGGCAATAATACCCAGTACAAACGGCCCAAATCCTCTTCGTCGGGTCGCTCGAAATCCGAGTGCACCGACCACGACAACTAACGCGGCCACGGTGATCGGCAACAAGTAAACGGTCTGCAACAAAAACGCCAACCCCATCGAACCGAGGAGCCCAGCATAGGCCGGCACCATGCACGGTCACGTGACTCTTGGCAACAGTGCCGCACCAACCGCGGGCAGGACCGTCAAATTCCGCTTCCAGTCGTTCGCATTGTTGGTCGGCTCGTTCGGCAATCTATCTTTCCTTGTCAAGTGTTTCCAGGATCGGGCACTCGCTGGTTCCACCGCGCCCGCTACACGCCTTAGTCACCTTCACGAGTGCGTTTTTCATTCTTCGCAGTGTCCGAATCTTCGCCTCGATGTCATCGATCTTCTCTTCCGCCCGTTCCTTCACGTCGGCGCAGGTCGTCGTCGGATCTAGCCTCAGCGACAGCAACTCCTTGATCTCGTTGAGCGTAAAGCCCAACTCCTTGGCTCGCTTGATGAACCGCAGCCGATTTACGACCTCCTCGCCATATTGCCGATACCCGGATGGCCGGCGATTGGGCTCGGCGAGGAGTCCCTTGCGTTCGTAGAACCGAACGGTTTCCACGCCAACGCCAGCGATCTTGGCAAGTTGTCCGATCGTCAGGGAATTCATCACCATCTCTCCAACGCCGCGATTTTACACTCCGTACCATACTACGGAGTCAAGACCACAGCTGCGAAAGGAATTCGTGTGACGTAAACGCCAACCGACGCACGCAGAAAGATTGTGTAACGGCTGCGCACCGATATCGCTATATTGAATGCTCCTAATCCCATCAGAATCGGAGAGATTGTCATGCGACAATTGCTAACCCTAGGTGTCGTCGCGATATCGGTGGTGCTGGTGTCTTGCGGTCGCACTGATCCAGTCTCGGAACACAACCAAAGACAAGAGTCGGTTGTCCTGGCTGATGATCAGCACGCCGCTGACCGTGCCCACACAGACAACACGCACAATCATTCATCGGATGCTCACGTAAGCCACGAAGGCGGTAAGTTACATCACGGACACGAGGAAGCTCCGCATCCTCATCGGGGGAATGCGGGACATGAAACGAAACACGATGAGCCCATCGGCCACGGCGAGCAGCGCCATGTGCCGCATCACAACGCACATCATGCAGACCAGTCCAAATCGCCTGCAATACATCCCATCGCCGATGACCTTACGGCCCTTCAGCTCTTCAAACGGCGCATAACCCCAATCATGCAAGCCAAGAATCCGTCGAGCTGCAGCGAGTGCCACTTGAGTGGAGTCGACTTGAAGCAGTACATCGGGCCGGATCAAGAGGCAACCTTCGCATCGCTTCGCGTCTCTGGCTTGATCGATATGGATAATCCTGACGACTCGAAGATCCTTACGTTCATTCAACGACGCCCTGACAAGCCGAGCCTGCTAACCGACAAGATCCGCGAAGAAGAGTACGCGGCTTTCCGAGCCTGGATTCACGCCGCTGTGAAAGATCCGGAACTTGCATCGTCCGAAACCACCGACTCACGCCTTGGCCCGACGGTCCCCGACGCCGTCATTCGCCATGCGAGAAGAGACCGCGTACTCGCTTCCTTTATTGACAACATTTGGTCGGAAGTTGGGCGGTGTGCCGCGTGTCACTCGCCCGATCGCAACCAGAAGCAAGTCGAAGAGAATGGTGAACAAGTCTCCTGGATCAAACTCGGCGATCCGCAAGCGACGCTCGACTACATGCTGGAAGCCGAACTATTCGACCTTGATGCGCCGCAAGAAAGCTTGCTGCTGGCGAAACCGACGATGCAGGTCGAACATGGTGGTGGCCAAAAGCTGGTAGTCGGCGATCGCACCTATAAGCAATTCCGCCGCTTTATCGAGGACTACGCCTCTGTCGCGAAGGGAACCTATCAATCGACCGAAGCATTGCCCGCGACCAGCGACGAGATCTCACAAGTCGCCGATATCTGGTTGAAACTTACGGACGTCCCCGCGCAACTCGACAAGAAGCTCCTGCAAGTCGATCTCTACCGATGGAATCCGGATTCTAAGACATGGTCACCAGACCGTTGGGCGACCGCGGATCGTGCGATCTCCGGCGATCGCCATCTCTGGCAGCAACACATTAGTATCACTGCCCCTCGCGAATCCGAACGCGCCGCTCTTGTACGACGCGAACCGAAGCTTCTTCCGGGTAAGTATCTTGCCAAGATTTACGTCGACAAAACGGACAAGCTTCAGACCGAATACCCCACCGAATTAACCGACGCTGATTTGGTCGGCCAAGTCGAAATCGATAGCCGCTGGCAGGCTGGCTACGGACACATGACGACCGCGAAGTACCCGCATTGATTAGCCCGTCCGTTGGAACGCGGCAAGAATAACTCCCGTAGCGAAACTCGCCAAGAGTTTCGGCGGTTCAGCAATTCCCAAAGTCTTGGTGACAATCGCTACCATCAATACCGAGGTCCTTCTTCCCGCGTTCCGTAGTTGGACAGCTCTTTAACGACCTTGTATTTCTAATTGATCGTCAGGGAAGCGGCGCTGTCCAAGTAGGGCACAGAGTCCGCACTTTCATGCAATCCGCGTATCGCTGCCACAAAACGGAACGACTTGGAACGGGGCTGCGGCTCGCTGCTGCAGAGTTCGGCACGTCGCCAACATTTCGACCGCTTGGAACGATTATGTCGCCTCGCACGTCAAAGGTGTCGCAGGAAACACATGAAATCGTTGACTTCAATGGGCTTACGTAACAGGATGGAGTTTAGCCCGTTAACCTACGCTACGGCATTTGCGAGCCAACCAAGTCGACTGCCAAAGGAAAAGACTTCACATGCGACGTCGGAAGAGAAACGCACGCCGGACAACCAGACGGCTGAGACTGGAATCTCTCGAATCGAGGGCAATGCTTCATGGGGGCAGCCTCGCTGGCTTCGTCTTTTTTGATGCGGATGGTGATGGCACACGCGACGCGAGCGAAGGCGGTGTTCCAGGAATCGTCGTTCGTCTGTCAGGAAGCGAAACGGCAGGATCGTCCATCGACCAATCAACGATTACCGATAACAACGGCGCGTATTCCTTCGACGAGTTGGAACCTGGAACCTATCAGATCGCCAAGCGGCAAAACGCTGCAACGATCGACGGTCTGGAGTCGACCAACGCACCAGGAGCTGTAACGAGCAACAATACGCTCGCGAATATAGCTCTGGGCGATGAGGAGGAAATGGTCGAGAACAACTTTGGCGAGCGAGGATTGCGATCCGAGTTCATTAGCATTGCGTGGTTCTTTGCATCTTCGCCACCCGCCCAAGAGATGCTTCGCGACACCATTGCGCTCAGCGAAGAACAAGGCGGCGACTCGGCATTGGCCGCATCGATTCGTGCGGGCCGTACCGACGTTCCCACTGGCACGAACGGCAGTCCCGCAGCGACGAACGATACCTTTACCGTCAATGAGAACGACGTACTGACAACCGCTGCGGTATCTGGTGTGCTGGCGAACGATACTGACCCGGAAGGCAACGCGTTGACGGCAAGTCTTATCAGTCAGCCGAGTAATGGGTCGGTGACGTTTAACAACGACGGCTCCTTTGTCTACACGCCGACCACCGATTTCTTCGGCAGCGATTCCTTCACTTACCAAGCGAGCGATGGCTTGGCAACTTCGAACATTGCTTCCGTAAGCATTAACGTCATTTCCGATGGCAACACGAGCAATCAACCGTTTGCTCCGGTCATCCCCGGATCGATTGACGACCCAGGTCTTCTCGGAACGAGAATGGATACACAACCCGGCGCACCGCCGTTCTCGCTGGACCACGTCACAACCGCCGTGGACTATAGCGGCTTCACCAACGCTCCGTCGTACGGTGCACATCACGCATTCCTTCCGGGCGTCACGCCACGTCCGACAGGCGTTTATCAGACGGAGCAGCCGGACGAGGATCTCGTACACAACCTCGAACATGGCCACGTTTGGATCAGTTACAACCCAAGCCTGATAGCTGATGCTGATCGGCTCGCCATCGAGCAACTCGTTATTGACGGCGGTACGGACACTGGCGTGATCGTCACACCGCGATCAAAGAACGCTGCAACGATCGTCGTGACTTCCTTGACGCGTCAATTAACGTTAGACACGTTCGACGCCACGACGATCAGAAACTTCATCAACACCAACCGCGGCCACTCGCCCGAAGGCTACATCCCGAGCGGACAAAGGACGGACACGAGCGAAACGCTGGACGATGGACTGCCACATACGCCATAAGCAATACAACAAGCCCCTGGCGACGAATCGCCGCCGGGGGCTCGCTTGAATCCTTGAGCGATGCTCTATACTTCCGTCGCGGCTGACGCACTTCTGCAGCACGGACGATTGACCGAGCAGCAGTAGGCTCGCTTCATGCAGCAAGTTTGCTTGCCGATGGCGGCATCCTCGGAGATCGCTACGTCCACCGTTGTCTCGGCATTGCCAACCGCCGTTGTTTTTGGGCAGCAACTTCGCTTGACCGAGCAGCAATACGAGTGCTTGATGCAGCAACTCGGTTTGGCTACTTCGTCGCTGGCGATGGCCGCGGTCGCAGACGCCGATTGATTGGCTGAAACTTCCTTTCCGCAGCACGACGCGTTGATCGAGCAGCAGTAGGCGCGCTTCATGCAACAAGTCTGTTTGGCGATTTGCGAATCGTTGACGTTCAGCAGTAGCCCAAGTGTAGCAACGCTAATCGTTAAGAATGTGGTAAACATGGTAAAGATCCTTCTGTGTGAAACGTTGTGTGTGGAAATCGACAGATGAAGGTGACACACGCAATCGAGTGGTGTATCGCACGCTGGAGCGTCTGAAGGCTCTACTGAGCCAGCACGCCCACCAATGTCGATTACAGCCGCCACACGCATAAGAGCGTTTGCGCGGAATGCTTTCCGGTCGCAAACAAGGCGGGCGTGTGGGGTGGTGACGCCGCCCCGATGCGGGTGGACTCATTCGCAGCGACACTCGCCCTCGCCATGGGGAATTCTGTCTCGACAACGCGTTTCCGCGACTTCGTGACTTGCGTCGCCGTAAGTCGCTCTTGGCAGCAGCAGGATTTCGTAGCCGCGACCGGGGCTTTTGGCAGTTGGTCGTTCGAGTGGCAGCAGTGCCCAGTCGTTTGCGACACGGGGCTTGAGGTTATCTTCTGGTCGCAACAACTCCCGAAGGGAATGGCAAGCATGACTGCCAGGGAGAAGTTCAGTAGTTTTGCACCAATGGCGCTCATCGCCCAACCTTTCCGAACAAAAGACCGTACGCGGACGACTCTTGCTTCTCGTTTCTACCCATTAGATGCAGCCAGCAGTCGATTCCTTCACGTCGCGTCAGAAAATTTCTTCGCGACGCCCAAGTTCACTCATTGGCCAACCGCGTTCCTCTTAGCCGCAGGGCGTTTGCGACGACCGAAACAGAACTGAAACTCATGGCAGCGGCTGCGATCATCGGGCTGAGCAAGGCTCCCATCCCGAACAGCGGCACAAGGACGCCAGCCGCGACCGGTACGCCCAAGACGTTGTAGAAAAACGCAAAGAAGAGATTTTGTCGAATGTTACGCATTGTCCGGCGGCTCAAGCGAACCGCTTTGACGATGCCCCGCAGGTCGCCTTTTACCAGCGTCACTCCGGCGCTTTCGATCGCCACGTCAGTACCCGTTCCCATCGCGATCCCGGCATCCGCCTCGGCCAATGCGGGGGCGTCGTTGATACCATCGCCGGCCATTGCTACTTTGCGGCCGTCATCTTTGAGGGCTCGCACTCGTTCGTGTTTGTCCTGCGGGCTGAATCCTGCTCCGACTTCGTCGATGCCGAGTTTCTCAGCGACGGCTCGCGCCGTGCGTTCATTATCGCCGGTCAACATGATGATCTTTAGGCCCAACTCGTGCAGTTCCCGTACGGCGGCTGGTGTGGAAGCCTTGATGGGATCGGAAACGGCCAGCAACCCTGCAAACCTGCCGTCGATCGCGGCGAACATCACGGTGTGTCCCTCGCGCTGAAGCTTTTCAGCCTCAGTCGTCAATGCATTCAGGTCACTCACGTTTCGTTCTGCGAGGAAAGCGGCTTTGCCAATCAAAACTCGCTTGCCGCCCACACTGCCGGATACTCCGCCCCCGGTAGTCGAGTCGAACTCCTCGACACTTGCGAGTTTGATACCGCGCTCCTCTGCGGCCTCAACAATGGCCCGCCCCAGCGGGTGTTCGCTGTTCCTCTCAACTGCCGCGACAAACTCCAGCAGTTCATGCTCGTTCACGGAGTCCATTGGAATGCATTCTGTCAGCTTCGGGCGGCCTTCGGTGAGCGTTCCGGTCTTGTCAACAATGATCGTGTCGACCTTCTCCAAGATTTCCAGAACCTCAGCGTCCTTGATTAACACACCATCCTTCGCCCCGCGTCCGACGCCGACCATGATCGACATTGGCGTGGCCAGTCCCAAAGCGCAGGGACAGGCGATGATCAGCACGGCCACGGCGTTCACGAGAGCGAAGGCTAGTCGCGGCTCTTCCGGTGAGAGCCAGGCCCAGGCGGCAAACGTGACCAAGGCGACCAACACGACGGCCGGCACGAACAAGCCTGCCACCGTGTCCGCGACTCGTTGGATCGGGGCTCGGCTGCGTTGTGCATTGGCAACCATCTGAACAATCTGCGAGAGCACGGTGTCTTCGCCAACGCGATTGGCTCGCATCTCGAACGAACCTGTCTGGTTCACCGTCCCGCCAATCACCGCGTCACCGGTCTTCTTCGAGACCGGGACCGGCTCCCCCGTAATCATCGACTCGTCGACAGAGCTATTGCCCGCAGTGATCTCACCATCGACTGGCACTTTCTCACCGGGGACGACCTTAAGGATGTCCCCCTCGTGAACCTCGTCCAATGGCACTTCCCGCTCTTCGCCATCACGAACCACGCGTCCTGTGGGCGGAGCCAGCGACAGAAGTTCGCGGATCGCACTGCTAGTGCGGCGGCGAGCCCGCAGCTCCAGAACTTGTCCCATCAACACGAGGGCAATGATCACAGCGGCGGCTTCGAAGTAAACAGCGACGTGGCCGCCTTCCTTAAACGAATCAGGAATCACGTCAGGCAAGAGCATTGCTGCCAGACTATAGAGATACGCTGCGGCGACACCCAGCGAGATTAGTGTGAACATGTTCAAGTTCCAGGTGATCACGGATCTCCACCCACGCACAAAGAACGGCCAGCCGGCCCACAATACCACCGGCGTACTCAATGCCAGTTGCATCCACCGAGATACGTTGGGCGAGAGTCCCAGCGTCACGCCAACCATCGGCAGCATCGCCAACAGAAGTACCGGAATGGCCAAGGCAACCGCGACCCAGAAACGGCGCGTCATGCCCTGCAGCTCCGAGTCGTCTTCTTCCTCGTCTGCGACGACATACTTCAGTTCCAAATCCATGCCGCACTTCGGGCACGTACCCGGCCCCTCCTGCTCGACCTCCGGATGCATCGGGCAAGTGTAGACCGTGCGAGTCTGCTTCATCGCTGGATTGACGCGTTCCAGCGGCATACCACATTTTGGGCAATCGCCAGGGTGATCGCTTTCCACGCCTTCACACATTGGGCAGGCGTACTTGCCTGCCTTCGTCGCCATTGCCGGATCTGACGCGACCGACTTCTTGACTGAGTGTTGTTCATGCTGGCAACACGCATGCCCTTGCTCTGCAACCTCGTCTGCCTCTGCGGGCTCGTTGGAATGCTCGCTAAGAAACTTCTTACGACAATGCTCGCTACAAAAGTAATTTGTTTTTCCATCGCATTCGGCACTCAGAGCCGTCGCCTCGTCAATTTCCATACCACAGATTGGATCAATGACCACTAGCAGTCTCCTCTTAATGTCCGGGATTTCAGAAATGGCGAAGGCAAGCGATACCGCGTCCCCGAAGGATTAGATGCCGTACGGTTGCGAAATCTTCTTGACAGAACCTAACTCGGCACAGGATTCTAACAATAAGGAAGATCCAACGCGTTCGGCGGTGTGGTATCGCAAAGGGACACCTATGTAGATACGTGCGGGTTTTAGGCATGTCTAGGCCGTAACCGTGTTGCACCAGTAACACGGATTCGCAAACCAACGACTGCCGCGCGTAGAGGGAGTCCGATTTGGGCAGCGAGTGACCTGTTTCTGGGGCCAGAGACGGCTAAATCGCTTCAGAAGTTCGTCACAGCGCCGAATTCGTCTCAAAGCCGTTCAGGAACTAGAAGATCGTCAAGTTCTCGGTCGCAAGAAGCTTGCTTGATTCGTTTCGATCGTTATCGAGAATCGCGAAATCGGTCTTTCGACGCACGCAATTCAGCAAAACTTAGGTCGGGCTAAGCGAGGCGCCACGTATGCTGGCCTCGTATACCGCCACGCTTTGCCTTTTCAGCTCCACCGTTTTCTCCTCCCACCACTCTGCATCAATCAGCCACAGCGCTCCGTGGTCGTCTGAAGTGTCACCGATCCATGCACCAGATTCTTGGAAGGCACTCTGTACGCGCTCAATGTCCATTGCGGGTGCTCTGAGTTCCCGCAGCACGGCGTTGATCTCGTGCGGGCGCACTGCAACCATTGCAGGCTTGGCTCCATCAGCGTCACAGTAGATGAGTGCAGAAGGCTTCGCGCCCGCCCGATCGAAGTCGAAACCTTCACGGGCAGTCGTGATCTCACCTCCGAGGTGCATTCGCGTTGCCAACTCAGCAAAAGTAGTCGCCCGTTGGTCGCTATCGAAGAACAGAGCCGACTCAGCGTTGAGCACAGTCGCCGGACTACCGCCATTGCGTCGAAACCAGTCCGCCATGTCATAGAGGACGTCGACCACCTTAGGTCCGTCGAGGATATCAACCCACTGATGCCTCCCGCACAGATCCTGCAAGTAATTGGGGATAATCGATGTTGCCGCGCGTCGCAGTTCTCCAAGTGGCAGCGCTGGGTCTGGGATACAAACCCGAACAAAACCGTCGTGCGACCCAACGGCCAATGCTGCGAACTCATCGAGGGGCAGAATGGCATTTCGCAGATGGGGCTCGTCGAGCCATTGGGAAGTGAAACGATGTTGGGAACGCTGTCTGAACTTGATCAAGGGTGGCCACGCATGTCGTGCCGCTGCATCCACAATCACGCTGAGGATCGTCTTACCGCCCCTGCGTCGCGTCGTATCGCACTCAGCGCAGCCGAGCGCCCTGGCAGCAGTCGCACCTGCCTCGTGAGCAAACTCGCCGTCTAGGATGACGCCACAGGGCCTAGGCATCGCAGTGCCAGCCAGCAAGTTGTGACAAACACACGCCGCAAGAGCCCAGACGATCTGGGTGGTCGAACACGACTCTGATAATGCCCGAATGTGCGCGAGCGGGAAGTGCCCCGGTGGATTGAGGTGTTGGGCAGGCGGGTCGTCGTCATCCAACACGATCGCCACAGGCTCGTTCTGGACTTGGCCTCTATTGAGAATCGAAAAGTGCGGAAACTGAAACCGAAGTGGTTTCTTTTGCCAGCCGATTCGGTGTGAGGATTTTATCGTCTCTGGCGGGCTAAATTGCATGGCGATGAATAGGGCGTCCTTGTTCCAACGGCGCTGGTAGTTCAACACATCGCCAGTTTCGTTTCGCAGGCTACGTGAGACGCAAACAAACAAGCCGTCGCGTTTCAAGTCCCTTTCCGCAATCGTAAAGGTTGATCGCTCTTCGCCGTGCGAAACTGCAACCCGATACATGCTATCGCTATTGCCGGTGGTCAAGACGTACTCGACTCTGATCGGCTTGTCGCAGATGACCTCGCCAGTCTTGAGTCGCCAGCCCGCTTCGCTTTCGATGACATGCCGGCCTCTGGCCTGCACCGTCCTCAAGCTCAATCGAAATGGTTCGCATTTTTTGAACCGATCAACTGAGCCTGGCCTCAAGCCCCTGATCAAATCGCGGCTCTCATCGGGTGTTAGGTCTAACTTGTCCAGGAGGCTACCGAGACTCAATTCGGTGAGGCCTTTTGCGTAGTCTTGCAATGCGCAGCACCAAGGTTTCGCATGCTGCTGGATGAGTCGCAGCCAGTCTATTGGCATATGGTGCTTCAAATTGCAATCAATTTCGCGCTCGCTGATTTCGTAATCAGAGACACAGCCACCATGACGTTTGGCCAGCGGCAGCATGGTCGCCATCGGTCCCCAAAAAATCAGCCGTCGTCCTTGCAGCGATGAGGGCAAATGAAACAATGTGTGGTCACGTGATGCATGCACCAGCACAAGCGGCAAAGGCAATCGTGAGTCGACTAGATGCTTGCCTTGGAGTCGCATCCCGATTTGCGGATGACTCATCACAAAGACGTCATCGCCTAAACGTCGCACCCGCCCGCAGTCGTCAGAAAAGAGCATCCCTAATCCGGCCTCTTTAGGTCGGGTGCAACTGTATCCCAGGTTGGTTCGCTTAAAGACAAAATCATTTGCGTCAAAGTCGCCATTGCGCCCGACCATGAGTAAACCAGAGATTCTCCCTGGCAAGTCATGGAATGGAACGACAATTAGATGTTCCCATTCGTGCCCATCGAAGATCCTGCGTGGCCCCGGTCCTGACCCCCGTCGTTTTGACTTCTTGTCGGCGCG
Organism: Planctomycetaceae bacterium; assembly: GCA_020638995.1. GTDB lineage: Bacteria > Planctomycetota > Planctomycetia > Pirellulales > Pirellulaceae. The sequence goes on along the minus strand of JACKHM010000003.1, from coordinate 570,838 downwards.
ATTCGCCCGCTCTTGGATTGCAAACGAATCGGGCGCGAACAACTCCTCCAAGTCCGATTTGCTCGCAACTCCAAAGAACTGACCACCTTGTTCGAGCCATCCCTCTTGCCAAGAATTGTCGAGGCAGAATTTCCGCAACAGCTGCCGGTCGCAGTCAGTGCCGCCTTGTGGCTCCCGTCTCGCCCGCTCCCAGAATTCGGTAAACCTCCGGCGATACATAATGTGATCTCGCAGATACGCACTCACGTCATCGTCTGAGATCGGATCGGGAAATAGACCGTGGACTTCAAGCTGCGCGATGGCAGCATCGACATCGACCTTCCACGTCTCTGCGGCCAACTCGATTACATCCCCGGCAAAACCGCAAGTCCGACAGTGAAACCATACGCCGCCGAGGACGTGATCCTCCATGACGTGCAGCGTCGACTCTGAACACACAGTGCAGTCGACTGCCTGTGGCAGGTATGCGGGACGAGATTGTTCGACGTCGAGAGTGCGGAGTACCCACTCCCAAGACAGCTTGGTTGCGAGTGATTTTGTCGGATTGGACATGATGTATAGCTCCGTTGTCATTGCTTGGAACAGTCACGTTGCTTAGCGATCGAATCACCTTGTTTCGCGCTGCTGTGGCACTAATGGCACTGGCCAATGCATCTGGTGCCGGACTTCAGCGAGCAGGCAATTGCGAACACAGTTAATCGCTTCAGATTCTGAACGCAGGGAGTGATCCAAGTGAATTTCTGTTTCGCCATGCACATGCCATGCTAGGACATACTCGATGTCTGCGTCGCGCAAGCGAGGTATCCACCCATTGACGACGTCGGCCGCGTTCGCGGATGGTGGAGAGGCGATAGACACTCGCAACACCGACTGAGCAAGTTGTCGGGCATTGACGGTGCGGCCATAGCAAAGGTGCAAGGCCAAATCCACAGCGCTCGGAAGGCTGGGGCCGACGTCAGTGACAGGCTCTTTACCGATCGTGAAGTAGGCAATGAAAGTGAGTTCCCGCAGGTCCAGCATCTCCCAGAGACAATGCTCTGCAATTGTGAATCGCCAATTGTCTTCGCCTGCTGATTGATTTGAGCCCGAACTCGTCGGACTCGCCGCGTCTTGTCTTTGCGCCGATACGGCCTGCTGAGCCATCATCAGGGCACGTGCGGCGCGTGACATCCCAGCGAATCGGTTGTCTGGTTCGTTCGTCATCATAAGAGCTCCAAAAGGAAGAGTAGTGGAGTAGCCGTCGTCGTGAGGGCTACCTACAAGTTGGTTCCGTCATTTCCATCGTGGATGACGTCAAGTTAAAAAATTTGTAGTCGGCGTGATCTGGGTTGCGCGACGATCGTAAGCCATCAGCTGCTGCATGCCAATTTCTTATTGCTCGCAAATGGATGTTGGAATGTGTCGCTCTCATCAGCTCTCACTCCTTGGATGTGGCAGGATGCACACAGTCGGACTCCGACCTCGATTTCGCGAGACCGTGATCAAGCCTGCGTTTTCCAAATCGACAAGGGCTCGATATGCAGTCACCCGCCCCAACCCGGCTTCCGACAATGCCGCCGACGTAAGCATGATGTATTGACGCCGATCGAGTTTGACGGCTAGATCCCAAATCATGATGGCCGTGACGACTGAAGCCCTTCCAGGCAGCTTTCCAGCGACCTTCAGCCATTCGATCATTTCGCATTCCGAGACAGGCGATGAAGCAGATTCCAGGTCTGCTTCTTCGTCGTCCGTGTTGGGGCAAATCTCGCGAATCGCGACGTGGCTGAACTCGTTCATTGTTTCGCTCGTGTAACAACTGCGGATAATAGGAACCACTGAGGTATGGGACTCGTCGGGGCATCCGTTGCGACGAATCGGCGCTACAAATCGATGACCTCCATTCGGTAGGAAATTGTGGGTTCGATCTGCTCTTTAAGGCGATCGGCTTCCTGCTCACCAAGCAGATGTGCTAGTTTCTCGTACGAGAATGAACGCTGCGTTGTTGGCGTCACCTGCAAGTCCAGTGTGCCTGCTTCGAGCGGCGCATTCGCTAGAACCTTGGCCTTGATTGTGTCACGAAGCTGACTGTGCTCGCGGACGAACTCCCGCAAGTCTCGAAGGCGTCTGAGCTCGTCCTGCGTGATTACGCGTGCGAGCATCTCGGGTGGCACTGCGCCTCGCAGCCAGTATGCTGCCGATTCACTCGGCGTCGCGGTCAGTGATGTGCTCATTTTCGTATCTCCTGGTAGGTTCCCTCGGGGTGTAACTACTGAAGGTGGTTTGGTGTAGCCTCGTGGTACGGGCCGTTTATTGCGCGCAATTTGACGTATCTCGCTGGTAGGTAAGGAGTGTCAGCTCGCGATCAAAGATTCGTATAGCGCAGTTACTTAATACTTTTTTGTCAGTCTCTGTTACTGACAAGAAGAAGTTAAATAACAGCGCTATACGAAACATTGCGCAATTGTTTAAGTTGTTCATGTTTAAAGACTTTCGCTCCGAGGACGACAGAAAACCGCCTGTACCACACGATTCGCAAGATCATCATCGCGAGTTGGATGTTGTTGCTTCGCGGCGAGTTCGCGCAAGAAGTCGAGCGCATCCTCGTCGACGTCAACAGCCTTCTTGCGGCGAGGCCGATTGAAAAACTCCTCACTCTTCTTGCCAAACACTTCTTCTACGGTCGCACCGTTGCGAGCAATCCGAACGACAGCTGGTGCTGTTTTCTGGCTGCGAGGCAATTTGGTGCACTGGACGAGGAAATAGCCTGTACGTGGATCGTGGTTGCCGAGAACGAAGCACCCATCGAGGTGCTCGCCAAAATCACGGCAGCCAGCTGCATCGCGGTGAGTTAAGATCGCCGTGTGTGTGGCGCGGCCGACTGAGCCGCGGAGGTTGTGTGTAACCCACACCGGACAGGCAAGTGTTTGCGCCATTTGGCGGCTGTTCTCAAGGAACGTCCGAAGTAGTCGAGACTGTGCTGTCACTGGTTGGTTACCAGAACGCCGGTACTCGTCAACGATCGAATCCACATCGTCAAAGATAACACCAGCGATGCCTGTGGCTGTTCCAAGTTTGCTGGCGAGATAGGCATGAATCTGTTCTGCGGGATCACCCCAATCTCGGAAGGGGAAGTTGGCCAAGGGAAGGACGAGGCTGCCCTGGGTGAGCGCGGTTTGCAAGAATGTGTTGCGTGAGACTGGCGAAGCGTCTGTTGCTGGGACTAGCTGCCATGGGTCCGCTGCAACATGTCGTTCAACTTGATCGATGCTCAGGGCACCGAGGTGTAGCAGCATTTGGTTATAAATCTCGGCTGCGGACGTCTCCGAACAGACGAACACCCATTTCCGCCTCGGTTGGGTGCTACGCAGCTTCGCCTCACGAAGCGCACCCTCGGCTGCGATCATGCGAGCGAGTTTACTTTTTCCGGTGCCAGTCGATCCGAGCAGTCCGATCACGATGCCCTGGTCAGGAACGTCAGCAATCTGCCTATCGAGGAATTCGATTCCAGAATACGCGGGAGAGGATGGTAACTCAGAGAACATTGTGCAGCTGTACCGTTTGTTGAGTAGCGATCAGTTTTATTATGCGGCGTAGCATCCTTTCGGGGATGTCTAATCCTGCACTCGCACATGCGTTGGCCAGTGCCTTTCTGCCAGGCATGCGTCCCAAACTGATGGCAAGAGAATTCGCGATCGGAATGACGGTCTCTACGAGGTTCTCAGCGTCTTGCGTTGCCGTTGCGGCACGCTGCGCGTTCGCATTTCGAAGAGAAAGTCTCTGACGATACTTCGGACGGCGAGTTGATGCGTTCGATAAGCCGCGCGAATCTTGCTGGCGTGGTCTGCTATTACGCCAGTCTCCAAACATCGAATACAGGTTTGTGCCACGTATAGCGGCGAAGTGCTCCTGCCATTGTGACTCGCTGGCAAGGTGCCATTGCTGGTAGGCGAAAGCGCCAGTCACGCCGACTTCGCCGTATCTGGGTGAAGTACCGTATAGCAAGTCCCGGAGTGCGTCACGGTGGCGGTGCGCTCGTACTGTCCATGTCGGTTGCATATTCCCATCAAACGCGGGAATGTCATCGAACTGCAATGTGTCTGACTCCGCCGACAGTCTCTCAAGTGCTTGATCGGTCGGCAGTTCAACGAGCAAGGATACGCGTATGGTGAATCCGTAGCTTGCTTGACCGCCTAACTCCATTTCGTGGAACGTCCGCACTAGTTCTTTGCTCGGGCCAACTTGAAAGGTGGTAAGACCGCCTGGAGCATCCAACGCGTGCGCGATCTTCCTGAGGTACTTCGTTAGTTTCGCTTTAATTGGTGGAACTTGGTTTCTGGAGCCTGAGAACAGTTGCTTTCGATTGACTTCGATGCTGGCCAACGCAAGCAACGTGTCGGGGCGAATGAAGTCACTCGCTGAAAGATCCTTGTGCAGATGAGCTACTTTTCTCCCCAAGCAAAATGGACATTGATGTGCGTGGCGACACGGGCGCAGTCGGTGGTTTGGCGCGGAAGAGCTGTCGACCAGCATCAAGTTCGGGCAACACCGCTTTAGTTGTTCAATCCTAGTAGTTGCCGATTCGTCTTCGGGATGTGAGATTCGCAACAAAGACAGGTAGTAGAAGAATAGGAAGGCTCTGCCTCTTGCGATTTGTTTGCGATCGTTCTCCGACATTTCGAAAGTGCCCCGATAGAATTCTGGGTGCTCATTCTTGATTAGCTGGCGGAGCATTGCGTTACGCGGGTCTTGTTGCGCTCCGCCAATGATCAGATCACGGACTGCCCAGTCCACCGATCGCCTGCCCACGGCGTTCACTGGCCAGCTCATAGCGAGCTCGTGGGCCAGACCTCCGAACTCGGGAAACCAGTTTCCGTTGGAGCGTCCCAGGTCGTCTACATCGTAATCAGGCATTTGTTGATTCTCGCTGTAAGCCAATTGCAATTAGGACCACGTTGTGAAGAATGGTCACGTTCGCTACCGCTCAGTTCTTGAATGTGCCCCCTACCACGGCATGACTTTGCAAGGAGGTATTCGTCGAGACGATCACGGTGGTATCGGACGACACCACGTTTTGTGAAGGGATCAAATCTTGCGCTAGTCCAGTTGCGCAGGGTGCCAAGCGCGACGCCCAGGTATTCGACAGCCTCGTCAGCGGGCTGACAGTCTCGTCCTTCGCTTGCGATTGGCTCGTCACTATTTGCACTTGTCGATTTCGATCATTCATTTACTTGGTTCCTTTGCTCCTGGAGGTCGAATTAGTGAAAGTATTTGAAGCCATGCACCTCACTGTGTTCGGCAGCGGGCCGATGCACGTCACCATCCGCCTTGATCAAGACTGGCATCTGCCTCAGAGTGGGCGTTCGGTGTCGCTGCGGAAGTGACAGACTTGCGATCCTCTGCCGACTTGGCGATCGTTAGCCGCTCGCAAAAACGCGCGAAGGCTTCCCAGGACGTGTGCCATGCTCCGCCGATGCGGATCGCTTCCAGACGGACGCCGTCTACGCCTCGCTGCCGCCATCGGTGGATTGTGGAGACGTGGACGGGACGATTGCGTCGCCGCCTTGGTAGTGCTCTTGCCAATTCGGCGAAGCTGACGAGTTTCTGCGTAATGTCGATGGGCATGTTTTCCCTCGCAATGATTGACAAAACGTTGCAAGGGAGAGCCTAGCGGAGCATCGCCTACTGGAGCGAATAGGTCTTCAGTAGATCGTCAGTAGGAGCTTCTATCAGCACGTCTTCAAGGTGTCACTCGCCCGAAATCGTCGAGAATGTACCCCGCACCCTCCGACCTGATCTCAACTTGCAACTCGGCAAGCTCGCTGTTTAACGCTCCGATCGCTGAGTGGACAGAAGCCGGCCTGCACGTCGGCGAGTTTTGAGAAAACAGAATCCAATTCTCAGCCAGCCAATGTGTTGTCACGGCTTCCTCTGGCCGGTTCAGGAAGAACAAAAAGAGTCGGAAGAGCCGGGGGGCAAGGTCTGCGTCGCAGTAGGCCCGCGTCACAACCATTCTCTGCGAGTCGATGGTAATCCCTAACTGCCTACACTTACGTTCACCACGCCGACTGAGTCGAGAAGAGTTCGATTCGGCAACTTCAGGCTGAGCATCCACAGTATCCTGAACGTCAGCGTCTTGGATATGCGTTAAGAACTCGTCGAGAATGTCTGCGCTAGTAGCTCTGCTCATCCGAGCTGGAAGCGATGGCGGAGACAGGCCAAGAGAACGGAAGAGTCGTGTGTGTACATGAATGATTTGCGTTTCCCATTCGGCATCAGGCCACGAAGCGTTTGGTTCCAATTGCCGGTCAATAATCCAAACGGGAGACGCTTCCGAAGTAGCGGTCCATAGTTCAGATTCGATCGGCGCGTTGCGACGGAGTTGAACAGCTCGAAGATTGTACGGCGGGTGAATGACTTGATCGGCTAAGTACCCTAATTGGCAAGTCAAGCTCAACACCGCAGGGAAACCGCGAAGGAACATCGTGTGGAGTGAATCGGCAATTTCTGTGGGTATTGAGGTAGCCTGTATAAGAAACTCAATAGTCGTCAATCCTTGTGGGAGGTCGATTCCCGCGTAAAGGTGCAATTTCAGAGAGTCATTGTCGCGCCCCAGTTCTTCTGAGTGATCTTCGCATCTAAACCTTCGATCCCAGATGTTGCGGAGTTCTTGAATCTCACGCAACATCGCGTCGACGTTATCAAGCGGCAAGGCATCGCTGACAAGCAAGCTCAAGTTTGCCCAGGTTTCCGCTGTACGAATCGGCTCGCGATCAACGAATGACAACCAAGCGTCTTGGCATCGAAATCGCAGTTCATTGCATAGCCGACCAATCAGCCATGCCGCCTCCAGCTGAGTCCGAGAACCTCGCGGATCGAATTCGACCCGCAGTGCCTCACGGTCACCCTCGGCATAGCAACATCTGTTAGTCTCTGGAGCGTTTCCACCTGAACTCATAGATGAACCTCACGTGCAGGGGCCTCGTCACTGGCGATCACCGAGATGCTCCCGTTAGGCAAAAGCGAGAGTCCTCAACGATTTAGCAGCTCACCCGCAGATTGTTGTTTAGTTTCCTTGTCGTAAATTACACTACTTCTTTGGCTAGCAACGTTAACCAGTCTTTCTTGCAACCTGCATTGCCAGCTTTAGGTTCCTCTCCGCGTAGACTTTTGTCACATCAGCATGGGCGTGCCCGAGGCTAACCGCAGCAGCCTCGATTCCGAATGTCTGATTCAACTCGGTCGCGCGCGAGTGCCGTAGTTGTAGCGGGAACCAATTCGGGATCGGATCAAGCCCTTCCTTCGACCGCAGCTTGTTCACCTTCTTGATGCCGTACTTGATTGCGCGACGATAGCTGTCGACGTCATACCGATCGCGTTTTTCACGTTTCGGTTTCTTCTTCCGTGTCCTACTTGCCTGCGACGGGGTCATGGGCGATTTGCGATTCTCACGGCGCTTTGCATTGCGTTCAGCTTCTGCGTCTTTCGGATTGAACAGATACGCTTCCGTTTGCAATGTCAAGAAAGGCTGTAGCACTGCCTGTGCTTTAGGACCGATTGCAATTTGTCGGCGGTGACCGCGCCAAGCGGTCTTATGATCTTGCAGTTCATAGATCCATACGTCGCTGCTCATCTGAATGTCACATGCCCGGATCATGACTGCTTCGCATGGTCGCATTCCGGTCAAGCGCTGGAGCTGGATCATGGCAGCGACCTGTCGTGCAACGTGCGGAATGACCGCGTCAACATAGACGTCGTCGACGGGCTTGACTGGGTCCGTTTCACGGGCCTCTGTGCGTCCATGCTTCAGGCCCGCTACTGACTTCAACCCCTCATAGACGGACGGCGGGACCAACTCCTCGCTGACCGCCCAGCGGAAAAACCGTTTGATGCGATCTACACGGTTGTTGATCACTCCCCGAGACAGATCGCTGTCAACCAAGTGCTGGCGTAAGGCTTTGAGGCTTAGCGGCCCGAAGTCACGGGCCAACGTGTCACCATAGAGCTTGCGTAATGGCCGGAGAGCGAATCGCATCTCGTCCAATTCCTTGGTCGGACTACCGTTCTTGACGTAGTAATTTCGTGCAAAACTTCGGTACTCAAGCAATACCTGAGCGATAGTCAGCGACGGGTCGGCGAGTTGCGACACTCGTTGGTTGGCAGAACTAGATTCTGCGTTCCGGGCACGCCACTCAGCCACCAGCCGCTCGTACTCGGCATGGCTTTCGGGGGATCCAAAGGGGCCTAAATAACAATCTCGTCCATTAATTCGGACGACTGCGCGGCCTGACGCCTTATGCAGGCAATATGAAGGGACTTTTCCAGGTTTGCGAGGCATGACACGGCTCCTATATCGCTATTTGTTTCTCCGTAAATTACGGAGAAACAAAAGCTTTAAAACCGCTCTGCCTGCTCCCTGGCAGGTACGCCATGTTGGGCGTTCGTAGGGACTTACAACAAGTACACCCGACTGGGCTCGAACCAGTAACCTCCGGTTTCGTAGACCGCACTGCGTAGGACGATGCTTTGACCACGCTTCATAGACCGTTGTTTTTCAAGGGTCTGCGGATTCACCATGCTTCGACCTCACTTCAACCAAATGCAGATTTTGCGAATTAGTGGGGGGATTAGTGGGGGGAGCAGACTTGGCCCCGTACGGGCAAGCACACATGAAGTTGGTTGGGAGATGCGAAATGAGCCTTGCACGCCGGTGGTCGAAGGACCCACCGAACTTGGAGTCCGGATATTCACTAGCGTTGGTGGCGCTGATTGAAATTGGTCCGTAGCGTCTCCAACGGATTCTTGTTGAAGACAATCCTTATCGCTTGGAGACGAATTCTATCATTCGGCGTATCCTGCATTGCTTAGTGGCTCTCCGGCGTGGCCATCCCAGCTAGAAGTTGATTGGTCACAACCGATTCCTTTCGGTTCTGGCCAAAGGGCTTCAGAAATCGGCATATCCGTGGTCTCCTGACAGATGAGGCTCGATCAGTCACGAGGAGCAAATATTTCGCCTGAAATCGTTGCAATGAAGGATGCAATTATTTACGATTTGGCAAGTCTTTTTCTTCTATTGGCAGCTGAATATACGAGGGCGAATTCGGTGAGCAGAAGCAGATATAAGCTGGGCTTTACGTTGGTGGAGCTGTTAGTCGTCATTGCCATCATCGGTATCTTGGTGGCGTTGCTGTTGCCGGCGGTTCAGGCGGCTCGCGAAGCGGCTCGGCGAATGCAGTGCAGCAATCATCTCAAGCAGATAGTGTTGGCGTGCCATAATTACCATGACACCTACAAGACATTTCCGCCGGCGTATCTGACGAAGACGACGCTTCCACTCCCAGGGGCGCCGACCGCGACCGGCTTGTCGATGTGGAGTTGGGGAGCACTAGTACAGAGATTCATTGAGGGAGAGACATCTGTCGACTCGATGAGTGTTGGTAACAACTATTTGGACTATGCGACTTCGCCGAATGCGTTAACGCTTTATGGTCAGGGAAGCAGCCAAGCTATTCTCCTGCAAAGCAACGCCACTTTCAGGTGCCCCTCGGATGTTGGTCCCGATCTGAACGAGACAAGGCTACTAGGAAGTTCGACCTGGACTCAACAGACAGCTACGGCTAACTACATCGGAGGAAATGCGGCGTTTGATGTAAATGCGAATGGCGGACCAGTTGGTAGCAAAGGTCTATTCCGAGAGAACATCGCCCTTTCGTTTCGTGACATCATTGACGGGAGTAGCAATGTGATTGCATTCGGCGAACGACGCTGGCAGGTCAAGCTAACCAATGGAACTATCTACCGTATCGGTGCTGCGAACCTTTGGGGGCGGCGAGCGATCAGCGGAGGTAGCGGTGTCGCGCTCACCCCTGCGATTACAGACACAGCTCGAGATGCACTAGCTGACATTGTAGGTGGTGGTGGCACGACAATAAACAACAACGCCCTGGCTGCGGCCGAGCTGCTGCGGCGAGGCTTTTCCAGCCAGCACCCAGGCGGCAGCCAATTTGCCTTGGCGGACGGCAGCGTGCGGTTTGTCGCTGAGACGATTCAGACTGTTGGATTCGATGCGAATGGCATCAACGCAGCGCCGCAAGCTGTCGACAGCACCTTCGAGTACCTGCTGTCCATCGAGGATGGAAATCCGACCGGCGACTATTAACGGAAGATACGTCGCTGATGCTGAACAGGTCTGGCGTTAAGACTTCCCGGCTTCGAGAAACCGCAAGTCATGGCTAACGTGCTGCTGACATGGGAACTCGGAGCCGGTCTGGGGCATCTGATGCGGCTCAAGCCCATCGCCGAGTGGCTCGCTGGTCACAGCCACTCTCTTACTTTGGCGACACGTGACCTACACCGAGCCGAGGCTATCTACGCCGACACCAACTGCCAAGCAGTGCAAGCTCCCTTCAAAAAGGGCAAATACGAGGGCGGTTTCGACCCTCCGAGCAGTTTCGGCCATGTTCTGTTCAACACTTGCTTCGGCGATACTGATGAACTTGGCGAGCGAGTTCGCCAATGGCAGGAGTTGTACCGAGAAGTAAATCCGAGTCTCGTGATCTTTGACCACAGCCCAACGGCCTTGCTGGCGGCGCGATCGTTCGATTTCCAGCGGGCGACGATTGGCACGGGGTTTTGTTGCCCACCACCGACCGATCCACTACCCGTTCTACGTACTTGGCGACCGCTGGAAGATTCGCAACTGCGTCAGGACGAAGCTCGGACCCTCCATAACGTCAACACAGTCTCCGCGGCGATCAGGCAGCGACCGCTCGGTACGCTCGGAGAACTTTACGCGGATGTAGACGAAGTTCTTCTCGCAACATTTGAGGAACTGGATCACTTTCCCCAACGTGCCGATGGGGAATATTTGGGAGCCTGGCCACAAGATTCTGGCAAGGTCCCCGAGTGGCCAAACGGGTATGGACCGCGAATCTTTGCCTACCTGAAGCGTTTTCAGATCCTTCCCAAACTCATCGAGCATCCGGCTCAGCTTCGCATGCCGACGATCGTTTACTCGCACGGCATCGATGATTATCTGTCGGAATACTGTACGGCGAATTATCCTTCCATTCGTTTCGAGAGCCAGCCGCAACGAGAGCGGCTCGGGTGGGTTGTTAATCCGTAGCCAATTGAATATACGATTCGGTCACACTCAGACTGGTTCCGACCCACACAGCAAGATCTAGTGGCATTAGTGAAGCGTTACAGCAATTCTGCCATCGCACGATGCTGTGACGTCACGGAAACGACGGTTCGAAAGTGGTTAAACGATGGGGATATCTTGCGAACCGTCAATTTTAATCGGTACGCAGGTGATATCGAATTTGAGTACGCCGAGCGACTGCGGCAACGATCAGAGCGATCGGAAAGTTAGGTGGGTCGACGCTCGACTCAGCGACTAACGAAAGAACGAGTAAGTCGAATCATCACTGAGATCGGCAAAGCTGCTAAGGTTGTCGTGCGAGACGAAGATGAAGAAGCGGGGCTACGGGTGAAGTATGCCAGTGCTCACGACCTTCGCCGGGGATGCGCACAGCGACTGATCAACGCTGGTGTGTCCGCAGAGACGCTGAAGGTCGTGATGAGACATAAGGATTTTCGCACGACGGAACGGTTCTACGGTGCCACGCGTGCAGCCCAGTCTGCGGCAAACGAAATCAACGAGAAACTTGCCGCCGAATGCAAGAAAAACGAATTAGTGGGGGGACATGAAAAAGCTCCTCGCCTCTCGGCTGAGGAGCTTAGGAAGCTAAAAGCTTTGCTCAATTCACTTTAAATCAGTACACCCAACTGGGCTCGAACCAGTAACCTCCGGTTTCGTAGACCGGTGCTCTATCCAATTGAGCTATGGGTGCTTGGTGAATGCCCTATTCTATTTTCTTAGACCGTCGACGCAAGTGGAGTAAACAACTCGATCTACGCTCGCTTGCGGTAGCTCGTCGCGGATTATGGCTCAATTTGCAGCAAGGCTCGGCGAGCAGCTTCGACAACTCGCCGGTCAGGATCGTTCGCAAGGTTGTGCAACGGCTCGATAGCTGCTGTTGCGTTGAGCCCCAATTTTCCAAGGACCGTGGCCGCCCACAATCGCACTTCCGCTTGCGGGCCCTGCAAAAGCACCAGCAGTGGCGGAACCGCTTCTTCTCCTAGCTGAACCAAAGCGTCGGCTGCTGCAACTTCGATGGCCAATCGTTCACCGATTAACGTAGCAACTTCATTTTCAGCGCGCTCGCGTAAACTCGCGATTTCCAGGTCTGCCTGCATTAGCTCCAATCGCAAAGCATCAACTCGCTCGCCATACTCATTGCTCAGCAACTGCGATTCCCGAAGTTGCTTCCGCAAAGTTTCAAAATCTGTTTCGAGTGTTTCCTTCGCCTCACGATGTTTTTCGCTGCGATCGGCACTCGACTCCTGAACCAGCAACTCCATCGCAAAGGCAACCGATTCATCCAACTTTGCCTCCAGCGCCCGGCACTCGGCGTTTCGCTGATTGAGTAGCTTGCTCTTTTCCTGCAGCTGATTCGATATGCGGTTCAAATTCGACTGCAGTTCTGCGAGCCGTTCGTTAGCATCGGCGACGGCTGTATAGTCGTAGTGTATGACCTTCTTATCCGCGGCGCCGACGGAGACAACATTTCGAGTCGCCGCGTCCGTTTCGGTGGCGAGCGGCGCGGCGGCTGCGTCTCGATAGTAGACAAAGGCCAAGCGTGCCGAGACTCCGAGAACCAACAACACGATCGCGTAAGTAGCGGCAACGAGCAGATCTTTATGTCGTCCGAACATGACCGATCTCCTTGGCATCAATCGACCGTCCGCACTTGGCAATCCCGTGAAGGCAGCCCATCGTGTCAATGTCTTGCTACAACTTCTCAATGTAGGCGTAATAGGCGCCGATTTCCTTACCGTCACTGGCGAAGAAGCGAGAACTCAGTTGTGTCACACCGGCGGCGAGCTTCAATTTAAAGACGACTTCCTTTGCTCCGGAGTCGACCGCCTTCTCTGCAGTTTGCCCACCAATCTCGACCGTTGCACGAACGGCCTTGAAGGCCTTGCCGGGCGTGGTGCGATAAGCTTTAACGCCGGGTACATCCGCGCCCGGCGGCAGCTCTGCATCGATTGCGGCGTCTGCCTCCTGAGGCCAACGTCGAATTCTGATTTCATAGAGCCCGTCTTCAACAATCTTGACATTCCAAAAGCCCGTATTCGCATCGCCGGACATGGCGCTGCGAACCGAGGCATGATTCCAAGGCGTCGAGCCGGTCGTGATCCAATCGTGACAGGTCAAGGTTGCCGGATTGTCTCGACGGTTTCCGAGATAGATCGAACAATCTTGTGCAAATGTCGGTTTGAGCTCTTCCCACCATGCATCATAGAAGGCAGTCAACTTCTGCATCACCTCGGGATGCCGAGCGGCGACGTTGGTCTTTTGGCTCGGATCGGATTTGATGTCATACAGCTCTTTGCCGTTGTTCAATCGCCAGCGACTCGTCATCACGGCGCTCTGCTTCCACTTGATCGGATCCTTCACTCGCTGCGAATCCGTCACCAAGATTCGATCATTCCAGTCGGCTGCATCCGCACCCTCCTTTGCTTCGAGCAACGCCCGAATGCTGCGTCCATCGAACTTTACGCCCGCCGGAGAGTTTATGCTACACAGATCAATTAGCGTCGGCAGCACATCAACGTGTGCGGTTATAGGTGTCACATCACGTCCGCCGATAAATCCTCCGTTCGGCCAATAAATGAAGAATGGCACACGATGACCACCGTCGTACTCGCTACCTTTGAAACCTCTCATGCCTGCGTTGAAAACTCGACCGCCGCTTGATGTTCCATTGTCCGTCGTAAAGATGAAGATCGTATTCGCCGCCAGACCTTGTTCGTCGAGAAACGTCCTCAGTTCGCCGACATTTTCGTCAATGTTAGCGATCATGCCAAAAAAGTTTTGAACTTGTACGCCCAAATCTTTGTACGGAGCGCTCGACGACTCGGGAGAATGCATTGGGCCATGTGGAGCATTCGTGCTGATGTACGCGAAAAACGGCTTGCCGGCTTGTTTTTGCGTCTTGATAAATCGCTTCGCGTAGTCGAACCACACATCCGTGCAAAAACCACGCACAGATTCAGGCTTGCCATTATGAAAGTAGCTGCCGTCGAAGTAAGCGTTGTCCCAATAGTCCGGCGTCTGTCCGACACCGCCCCCGCCGTGGCGCATTACTTCGGTGTAACCGCGATCTTCCGGACGATAAGGATAGTTGTCGCCCAAGTGCCACTTGCCGAACATCCCGGTCGCGTAGCCGCCATCTTTAAATACCTGCCCCATCGTGATTTCATTCTCACGCAGTAACGAACGGCCCATGATGGTGTGCCACACTCCAGTTCGATTGGTCCAGTGGCCCGTCTGGAGCGCACTCCGAGTCGGAGAGCATGTTGGTGCGACATGATAGTCGGTCAACCGAACCGCCTCGCGGAACAGGACGTCTATGTTTGGAGTCTTCAACGTCGGGTTGCCATGACAACTCAGGTCTCCATAGCCTTGATCGTCGGTAATCACCAGCACGACGTTGGGCCTTTCAGCACCCAAGCCGTTCATCCCCAAGCAGGCGAACAGAACCGTTAGAAAAACCAGTCGACTGGCGTTGGCAGTTGGTCGCAACATCAGATCGCTTCCTCTCTGAACCGGATAACAGGAATAGATGTAGGTCAGTGTGGACCACCATTGTAGGCACGTGACCGGATCTTCAGCCACTCCCGTGGATGCTTTCGATGTCAAGCGAATATTCATTTCGCATACTTCGATAGCAACTTACGCGATTTCTGATAAACGCTAGCCATCGCCCGGAGCCCGTTGCTACACTAGGGAACTGGACTTTTGGACCAATTCCCGCGGAGATTTTCATGACGATCGCTAACTGCCCACGCTGCTGCGAGCAGGTGTCCGTCCCTGGCCACGCGAGCCGCGATGCGACCGTGCAATGCCCGTTATGTCAGGAGGAATACTTACTGGGCGAAGCGCTCGCGCAGCTTCCGCCTGCGTTGATAGTGCTCTCCGACATGGATGACGCGCCTGCATCGGAAGTGGTCAACGAAGACGAGGATTCCTGGTCCGAGCTAAACCTCGTCACCGATGAAGCTGAAGAAATCGACTTGGCCCCGACCAGCATCCCAACCTCCGGAGCTGCCTTCGATTTCACGAGCAAGGCCGCAGCACCAGGCAGCAAGGCAACATCAACCATTCGCCCGAGCAGCCGCGCGCGAAAGCCGAAAGGCAGTCCGGTTAAGTCAGTCCTTTCGATTGTGATTGGCGGCCTGATGGCGTTCCCTATCGCTCAGCTGATCTTGTGGTATTTGCCTGGAGACTTGAAACGCGATTTCGGTGCCGGTCCAATCGTGGCACAATACGTGCCTGCAATTGTCCCTGCAAAATTCCGCGGCAACAAAGCCCAGGTTGAATCAAACTCTGAGCCGTCGTTTCAGAGTTCCGATGTCGCCGGATCCGATTTCAATTTTGGCGACACCGATAAGTTTGCAGCACCAACAAACAGCGGTGGCGGAAACTCTACCGCGACATCAACCAACAAGAACAAGAAACCGAAGAAGAGCAGCGCCGATTTGCCGATATTCGACGCAGCCTCAGCCGATGAGTCTCCGGATGGCGAAGCCATGAGCCTCGAAGATGCTGTCGCGGCGGGTGCCGATGTGTTTGGCAACTCGTTGGAAGTCCCAGGCCTGGAACTGGGAGGCTTGCCGACGCTCGACGATCCAACGCCACCGGTCGAAACGACGAACGAACCGATCGAACCGGATGATGATCCCGCCGCCACGTTGCCGCCGCTCGTGGAGTCCGCAATGATCGCTGAAACACCAGCTACGGATGTTGCTGGTTTAGCGGTAGGTGACATTCGAGACGCGCCGACGATCACTCCAGATATGGTTGTGAAAAACTTTCAGGCCGCACTGAGTGGCAATTTGGCATGGGATACGGATGAAGCGACGACGCCCAACGCAACCTTGAAGCGGGAATTCTATCAATCATTCTCAAAGCTTGGAGAAGCGTTGACGTTTGCCGATCGATCCGACGAGAAAGTTGCGGCTCAGATTTCGGAGACGGCGAAGCTCCTACACGAAATTGGAAAGCAACCGGACAAGCTTCAGGTGATCGCCGGCGTCGCTAACGGTTGGATGGGTGCCGGCTTCGACGTCCGGCAAACCAACGGCATCTGCCTCACCGGGTTCGTTAAGACCGTCGAACCAATCGGCGAGTTTTACGAGACAACCATTACCAGCGGCAATAAACAGATCGCCGTCGTTAGCACATCAGACCCGACGGAGCATTTTGCCGAAGGAAACCAAGTCCTCGTCTTGGGCACGATTTTAGACACTCCGAAGAAGAATCTTGGTGGCTATGAGGGAGCTCGCGACACGGTCGTCCTCGACGGCTTTCATGTGAAAATCGCCAGCGAATAAATTGCGCGAGGAGTTGAAAAGAATGGAGTCACCGGATGACCAGCCGCGCTATGCCGCGTCGCTAAATTCGAAGTCGAGCGATCCTGCGGTCGCTCCCCCTGCATCGTCCGACGTCTATCAGTATCTGCTCTACGGCCTGTCCCTTCCCGAACGAGCGTTGCGCGCAACATCGGCCATCGTCGGCGGAACATTGACCGAATCGGCAGCGTTACTCGTTCCGCAAGCCTTTCGCAGCTCGAAGTCTTACGAGGTCTTTGTGCAACAAATGCTGGATTTGTTGGTCCACGACGTGGGCGGTATCGAAGACACGTCGAAGGACAAGACGGCGACGGATGCGGTCGAAGATTTTGTCGCGCGTAAGGCCGTCGGCAGCTTTCTGGATCTGGCAGGCATGGCAACGCTGCACTTATCCCCGCTGACGGTGCTGGCAATCGTCAGCGATGTCGCATACGGCTCGCAAAGCTACCTGAAAGAACTTAGCGCCGAGCTCAAACAAGCTGGCATCATTGATGAAGAAACTACGATCGATCATGCCGCAGACTTGCTTGACGCAATTCGCAACACGTCGGCAACGACGGCCAGCGCTTTCGATCTCCCACCGCTTTCCGTGGATGGTCTGCGTAAAACCATTGAGCAGACGCACCATGCAGTTCAAGGGATCGATCCAACAACGATCATTCCCGAAGCCGAGATGAAACAGATCTGGAAACAAATGCACGAAGTAGCCAGTCGTCAAGACGTTGGTTTGCTCGAAGTCTCCAGCACCATGACCCTATTCGCCATCGACAAAGTCGGACGCGTTGGGCAGGGAGCGTTGTCTTCGGTCACGGTCGCGGGAAATATGTTCGATCGCCACATCTTCCACCACTATCGCCAAGGCCTGAATGAGATCCAGGAGAAGGGTCTGTACGCAACTCTGGCAACCGCGAGCCAACCCTACATAAGTGCAGTCTGGACGAATTTCTCATCAGATCGCGAAACAATCACAGAAGATCTCTTTTCGGGGCGATTGATCGGTCGAGTGTGGACAGGCGTACGCAATTGGTTTGGGGCCAGCGACGCGGCGACGAAAGACTCTGTCAGCGGTCCGAACACTGATTCCAATACGTAAACCTGCTTCAGGAGCAAGCATCATGCAACGTCGTACACATATCTCGATCTCGGTGATAACGCTGGCAGCCAGCTGCCTTACATTCGTGACAGGCACGATCCTCGCGCAAGATACCGGCAGCGTCCTGCCAGGAGCTCGGCCGATGATCGACGCTGCCAAGTTCCCTTCGCTGCAAGCCGCGCTCGATGCGGTGCCAGAGGGCGGCGGACTGGTACAGCTTCCAGCAGGTACATTCGAAATAACAGAGCCTCTTCGGGTGCATACGGAAGACACGTGTATCCAGGGCGCAGGCACGGCAACTCATATCAAGAACTTGAATACCGAAGGTCAACCCGCTCTGC
This sequence comes from Planctomycetaceae bacterium, assembly GCA_020638995.1. Lineage (GTDB taxonomy): Bacteria > Planctomycetota > Planctomycetia > Pirellulales > Pirellulaceae. The sequence continues at coordinate 552,943 of JACKHM010000003.1, read as the reverse complement.
TCGTCTCTCATCTGGAATGCGAAGATGCGAAAACGGATCGCAAGCATCAACTCTGGCGAATCCGTTTGACGAACTTCCGAGTCACCGGCAATGAACAAAGCGGCGCAGGCATCGAAGCGCGCCAGATCAACGAAATTCTGGTCGATAGTGTGACCGTGAGTGAAAATGGTGGCGACGGCATCTTTCTCAACTACTGCTACGAAGACCCGCGTATCGCCACATGTTTGATAACTTATAACAAACAGGTCGGAGTCAAGCTGCATGGGTGTCACGATATCGTCGTCGCGTCCAGTCAGTTTGAGGAAAATCAAGACGCACTTCACTGCTTCGACGGGTTTAACCTTTGCATGACCGGGTGCTGTGTCGACGACCATCTCGGTGACGGGGTCGTCATTGAAAACACCTACGGCAGTGTCCTGTCGGGCAATATGATCGAAGAGTGCAACGCAACCGCGGTCATCTTGGATCGTGACTGCTACGGAATAACGGTCAGCTCAAACGTGATCGCTCACAACGGTGGCGGCATCGACCTGCGAGATGCTCACGGCTGTGCGGTATCGGCCAACACGTTCACGATTATAAAGACGAATGCATTGCGGATTGGACCGGACAGCGGAAGAATCACCGTGGGCGGCAATAACTTTTCGAACAGTTATATCGGGGACTCCAAAGTCCGACGCGGCACCGAAGATCTGGCCGCAGCGGGACTCGTGCTGGAAGCGACAAAAGACATTTCAATCAGCGGAAATACTTTCTCCGGCCTCACGACCAAGGCCCTATCGCTGGTTGGCGAGTCAAGCGGAATCGTCTTTGCGAATAATGTCCTCAGCGACGTCGAGAGCGACCACGAGAATCTAAAGTCTAGCGTGGTGTCGGACAATCTAGACAGTAACGCAAGTCGCCAATCATCCGAATAGTCAGCTGGCATTCTCGCTAGCAGTCTCACTCCGTTACCAGACTCATTTGCGTGCAAGTGGGCTGCTCCGTTCGAGAATCGATCGCTAGGATTCTCGCATCCAAGGCATGCCTTGCTTACAGAACGAGCGATGACCGGGTGTCTCTCGCGCCGCAAAAGCAGAGAACGACGATTTCGCCTGCGCCTAGGTTCAATGTGGCAGAGCATTTAGAGCTGAGTGATCATTGTCGACCAACCGTTCGCTGTGGGGCTGGTGTCGCCACGGCATTCGAGTTGCAATGAAGCACGCGAAAAGTTGCGACCACGAAAGCATCCCCGACCAGAACAAAAGAAACATCTCGGAACACTAGCACCGAGGACGCCCGAAATTCGGGGAACAAGGACTATGACAGGAGCATCGCGTCAATGAACGGAGCCGCTGATGAGTTGCTGGCGCTGTTTGTCGTTATTGGTATCGGGCTTTCGATCGGAAAAATCTCTTTTCGGGGAATTTCTCTCGGCGCTTCGGGTGTGATCTTTGTCGCCTTGGCGGCCGGGCATTTCGGATTCCAAGTCCCCAGAATTGCAGGCGCGATGGGGATGGTGCTGTTCGTCTACTGTTTGGGGATCGGAGCAGGCCCAGGCTTTCTCCGTGTATTCTTACAACAAGGCAAAGCGCTTGCGATCGTTGGCGTCGCGATGAATCTCTCGGCAACAGTCGTCGCGTGGGCAATTGCCAAGTTGATGGGCTGGGGGCCCGATTTGTCCAGCGGGTTGCTTGCTGGGGCACTAACAAGTACACCGGCACTCGCCGCAGCCTCCGAGCGATTGCCCGGCGACTCGGAAGTCGCGGTTGGATTTGGCGTGGCCTATCCCTTCGGTGTTCTCGGCGTAATCTTCTTCGTCCAGATTGTGTTACGGCTATTTCGCGACCTCTTGGCAGCAGCTCAGCGGGATGACACAACTTCGACCAACAACGATCCTATCGTCCGTATGCTCGTCGAAGTATTGAATCCTAGCGTCGTTGGAAAGAAGTTAAGTGATCTTGCCGTGATATCGCACTTCAACTGCCAGATCTCGCGACTGGTTGTCGGTGACAAATTGGAACCGATTCCGGCAGGCTTCGCGTTGGCGTTACAGCAACGAGTGATGGTCGTTGGACGCCGGTCGCGACTCTCGGATGCCGCAGAAGTGCTCGGCAAGCAATGCGATGACTCCGGCTATAGGCTCGATCTGGAGCACCAACGCCGTCGCATCGTCGTCACGTCCAAGGAACTCGTTGGGCACTCTCTCGCCGAGTTGCATTTTCGAACAAGATTTGGTGCGACAATCACTCGCATCTCGCGTCACGATATCGAATTCGTGCCGCAACCTCAGGAAAAGCTTCAGTTCGGCGACGCGCTGACCGCGGTAGGCGAAGGTCCGGCTCTCGAACGACTCGCTCAATTTGCCGGTCATCGCGAACAGTCGCTGGACGAAACGAATTTAATCTCGCTCACTGTCGGCCTCGTCTTCGGCGTGTTAGCCGGAAGTGTCGAGTTTCACTATGCCGGCGGATCAATTTCACTCGGACTCGCAGGAGGCCCGTTGCTGGTAGGCTTGCTGCTTGGCCACTTCGGACGGATTGGACCTATCGTCGGCTATATGCCACGGGCGGCGCGTTGGCTGTGCGCTGAAGTTGGCCTCGCCATGTTCCTCGCGCACGCAGGCTCACAAGCCGGCACGGAGTTCGTCTCGGTCGTAACCGAGCACGGCATTCCGCTATGTGCCGGCTCCATCGCCATTCTGATAGTACCGCTTGGTATCGGATTTGTGCTCGCCCGGTATGGCCTTCGAATTGGAATGTTAGAGACCCTAGGCGGCATCTGCGGTGCCATGACGTCCACACCCGGACTCGGAGTCGTCACATCGCAGGTCGAATCGAGTTTGCCCGCAACCAGCTATGCCGCGGTTTACCCTGTCGCTCTGATAATCGTCACGCTTCTCACGTCCGGTCTGATTTCGTTGCTTCAGTAGCCACCGAAAATCGACTGCAATATTTCCTGCGGACTTTGCGACCCGATATCGCGTTACCTCTGATCCCGCAAAACCTGGCATTCCGCGGTCGAACTGGTCATCCGGCGAACTGACCTTCGTCAACAACTTGCACGTACTCCGCACCATTTGTACCGAGGAAGCATGACTCGTAGCACCGCGTTCGGAAAGCAGCCGATCATGCGAGGTCTAGTCCATCTCTTGAGGCGACGAGGACCAATGAAGAATCTCACTCATTCGGGCATATACCGACTTTCACTTACAGCCGCCGCGAAAACATTGCGAGGTTCGCGGAACGAACTGAATGAAGACTGCTACCGAATGGACCAGAGACTCGGTGTATTTACAATTTCAGACGGGCTCGGTGGCCATGCGGGCGGTGAACTTGCTAGTCGGCTCGCGGCTGGGGCCTTGTTGCGTGAACTGCAATTGCACTTACGCCGCAAACAACGGCGAGGAACCGTCATCGAGGCCATTCGCAAGGCATTTCACAACGCCAACGATGCACTGTTGCATGTTGGCGGGTTCCTGCCGCGTTTTCGTGACATGGGAGCTAGCGGTGCATTGGCGGTCGTCGACGACAATCGTCTCTACGTCGCAGGTGCAGGAGACTGCCGAGTGTACCTGATTCGCAACCACGATGCCGAACGGCTGACGGTCGACCAGACGTTGTTCCAAGTGTTGTTTGACGCCGGCCTGACTCAGGATAGGCAACAGTACGCTCGCAGCCGGCGCTTACTTTGGTCCAGCCTCGGAAAAGCCGATTTCACCACGCCAGAGGTTCGTTGTGAGACGCTCCAGCCAAACGATCGCGTACTCCTGCTCACGAACGGTGTTACCCGCATGCTCAAGGACGAACTACTAGGACGCATCAACCGCATCACCGTGAATGACACCGAAATGACCGAGCACGTCCTTAATGCCGCTGCGACGCTAGGTACCAAAGACGATGCGACATGCCTTTCGATTTCGCTTGCCGCTGTGCACGCCGGGCAGAACTCGTCAAGCGATATCGCTCGTCATTCACCCGTCCCAGCTCAACGCAAGATCAACTCCAACGAGTGAACGTCGACGACGCGTTGGCCGGCGATGTCCACGGCATCGAGCAAAAGCGTCCCTCGCCCCCGCTGTAACGAAATCGTTCCGAGGGTCAGCGGTTTGAAATCCTTCACGAAGTAATGTGAATCCGCGACTCGTTCTTTTGATTTGTCGTACAACGGCGGATCGAACACTTCGGTCACCTTGGATTGAATCGATTCCCCTCCCTCCATCGACAGCCTCAGAGTTGCTCCCTGATCGCCCTCTGCACAGGTGTAGTAAATCACAGCTTGGTACTGCCCGGTCTTGCCGACCTCGATGTCCCACGTGATCGAATCGTCCTTATTTGTCCAGTTTGTAAAGAACGAGTTGTTTGGCGCTTTGGAACTCCGCCGTATCGCTCCGTGTTCGACCCCATCGCGAGCAGTTAAAGTTGTCGACGCACCATAGCCCACCGTAAAGGGACGATCTCTATTTGCTTCGAACGCGGCTCGCATTTCTTTCGCATGGCTTCTGGCCTGTTGCGTCAATCTCCGCGTCACCTCGGGGAAATCAGAGGCAACATTTGTTTGCTGCCCGGGATCTTTTTCGATGTCAAAGAGTTGGCCGTTTGCGTCCAACCTAAACCGCTGCGTTCGGACACTGACTCTATCACCTGCGACCGACAGCAATGACCGTCCCGCCGAACCTTGCGACTTACCGAGTAAGAGGGAGGATAGGCTACGGCCATCGAGCGGCTTGTCCACGTTGAGTTCAACGCCAGCCAAGTCAGTCAATGTAGGCAGCAGATCGACGGCACCGGCGATTTCAGCGAAGGAACTTTCAGCGCGAATTTGATTTGGCCAACGTACAAAGAACGGGGAACGTAAGCCGCCCTCATCGATAGACCCTTTTCGGCCTTTCATTCCACCGTTCCAGCGGTACGAGTTTGGTCCGTTATCTGAGAAGTAGATAACGATCGTGTTGTCCCGCAATTCCGTATCGTCTATGGTCCTCAGCAAGCGCCCGACGTTCCAGTCGATATTCTCACACATTGCCAACGCGGCTCGTGTCATCATGATGTCTTCTCGGTCCGGTTCGCGATGGCGCATCCCCAACTCCGCTCCATCGAATTTCTCGTAGAACCGGTCGTCCACCATCATCGGTGAATGCGGAGTGTTAACCGGGAGATAACAGAAAAACGGTCGCGTCTTGTTGGCGGTGATGAACGCGATGGCGTGATCGGTAAAGTCGTCGACGAGGTAGCCATTCCCTCGTACACGGACGCCGTTGTCGTCCAATGGGGGACTAAAATAATGACCCCAGTGGCCTGACGTAAATCCATAGAACTGGTCAAAGCCGCGATTATTTGGATGATACGGAGGTTGGGTGCCATTGTGCCACTTGCCAAAGCATCCGGTGGCATAACCGCTGGCTCGAAACAAGTCCGCAATCGTCTTTTCGTCATAGTTCAATCTCTCCTCGCCACGACTCACGCCGCTAACACCTGTGCGCGGATGGTAACGCCCCGTGAGGAATTCGGCTCGAGTCGGAGCGCACACCTGACACACGTAGAAGTGCTGTAAGGTTGCGCCATCGCGAGCAAGAGAGTCAATATTCGGCGTCGCTAGATTCGTATTGCCGTTGGCGCTCAGGTCTCCCCACCCCTGGTCGTCTGCCAAGATGACGACGACGTTCGGACGACGCGAAGTTGGTGTAACGCCCAAAGGCTGTCCCCATAATGAGCCAGGTAGTAAGGCGAGCGCTACCGCAATCGGAAACAAGGGTATCTTGAAGGAGCGTTGAAAGATCGCAATCGGCAGAAGCATTGGGTACATAGCATTCACTGGCAGTAAGAGTAGCCTAAGAGACAGACCTCGTCGGCGACGCCGTCTTGTTCGCAAGATTGTCAATAAGTCAGTGGAACATGGCTGCAAATGGGCAACGTCGCCGGAGACTCTTGTCGTGGGTTGGTCTCGGAGCTGACGTCTTAAAACGCGGGCAACACTTGTTCGGATGTCTGCGTCATCATAAGTGAAAGGAATCCAACATGCCTCAAATGCTGAAATCTAACAACCTTGCTCAACTCGTCCAACTACTCATGCCGGAAGGTTTCGACGATTTCGAGTAAGGCTTCGTCGACTGCCGAAGGTATCCACGAGTCGCTCCTGCGGAGAAGATCGTAGGGGATTTCAGTGGCTTCGGAAGGCAACGAACTCGCCCGGTGCCAGTTTTCTTCCTCTCGCTTGGCGGGCGCGGTCAGCTCCTGGCTTCTGACTTTCGCGGTCAACTCACGCATAGACGAGCTATCCAGTGCTCCATCACCCACTCGCGAGAATTCCGCGCGAATTGGGAACTCGAAACGCGGATTTAAGTGAACATTCTCCGCCTCGCCCGTTGCTACGCCATTCAATCGATTTATCACGATCAAGGCATCCAGCGGGCTAACAGACCCATCCGCGTTCGTATCATAAAAGAAGAGAGTGGATCGATGTCGCGAGCCTGGTGCACGGCGAGCGATCGTTGTTGACTTTGGTGACGGACACTTGCTGAATGATTTGCGACTCGCCACCATCGTCGTCGCGCACGGTGACGGTCACTGTGCAGTCACCACCGCGGCGATAAGACACCACCACCTGTCATTTCAATCGCAGGTAGGCGCATACTACGTCTTCCGGCATGCTAGCCGCTTTGCCGATGCCTGGGTGAATTACGTTCAGCGGTAAGTCAGCGTCGATCTGAAATGGGGTAATTTCCCCCAAGTGATGAGTTCGCATGCCCGGAGAATGCTGCCGGTGGTAGTGCTTGCCGGCAACGGTCGTCCAACGATCTGCGCGTAACGAATCTCACGCGTCTTCTTATGCGACCGCTCCCGATCGTCTATCCTTACTTGCGGCTAGTGAGTGAGCTGGACGGTCGCTGGTAATGGCTTTTGCCGTTACGAGAGGAAAGTCCGGGCTCCGCAGGACAGGGTGGTCGGCAACTCCGACCGACCGCGAGGTCAGGGAAAGTGCAGCAGAAAGCAAACCGCCGATGGCGACAAAGAGCTCGCTCGACGTCGCACAGGCAAGGGTGAAACGGTGCGGTAAGAGCGCACCAGCAGCCAGGGTGACCTGGCTGGCTCGGTAAACCCCACCCGGAGCAAAGCCAAGCAGAGAGAATGCGGCTTCGGTCGCTGCGAACTTGTCCGGCTCGTCATTACTCTCGGGTAGGCTGCTCGAGGTGTTGAGCAATCAACATCCTAGATAAATGACCGCCCCTCATTACGAGGACAGAACCCGGCTTACACGCTCACTCACTAGCCATTTTCACTCGTCCATCGAACAACCACGCCAGCACGGAACGAAGCCGGACTGCGGAGCGGCCCTGCCCTCGGCAAGCAAGACCGCTATCGCGTCCAGAATTCGTCGGCGACTTTCACCTAGCCATCTAGTCGGATGGAACAAGGTCGTTGTCTATGATTTGAAGCAGCTTCGAGATACACAGCTGATTCATGCTCGTTCGTCGCTGATGCGACTCCGCCTTCAGGGACTCGTGCAGGCTCTTCGGTAGTCGGACCGTGATGACACGCGTGGGCTCGTTGCTTTCGGTTTGATACCGGGATTTCTCACGCAACTTGGCGACCATCGCCTGGATCTCGGCATATTCCTCCGTTTGTTCAAAGGCTTCCATTTCCTCGGGATTGCTGAAGATCCGACGAGCGACGCCCTCGACCCCCAGAACCTCCCGGAAAAACGTGACCCAATCGGGACTCTGACGAAATAACTCGGAAGCAACGCGGCAAACTTCCTGCCGCCGAGTTATGGGCTGCCCCGGCGTATGTGAGGTAACGGCAGGTTGGCTGAAAGTAGACGATGCAGGCGTTGACAGCTGCGGCTGAGCGGCGATGCCGCCTTGGGGCGATATTGGCTGCTGGTGAAATTCGGACATTCTGGGCTCCTTCCTCGACGGTTACTAAATCACAAAACTCTGACGGACGGAAACACCGCCCCTCGCGTGCTGCTATACTCCAGGCGAGTCAAGAGAAGCACGGATGTCATTGCATTGCTTGCACTTACGACAACCCAGATTCCATGCATCATTTTTAAGCACACACGCCACACTGACAGGCAATGAATGTCGTGCACAATAACTAGGCAACGGGTTTTGTTGCATAGACCAAAGTGTCCACTTGATTGTTTCTTTGAAGTTTCACTCTGGGCAATTTCGGAACGAAAAAAGCCCCGGCGCTTTCGCCGGGGCTCTGGGCACAACACCAAATTCGTTGCAGGATCACGCGAGCTTTTGGCGAACCGATTCCAGCAGCCGCTTGGTCGCCCGTATTCCCTCATACTCATCCAGCTTACTGCCTTCGTATTCGATACCGACATAACCGTGATAGCCGGCGGCTAGCACGATCTTCATGATCTTGCCGTAGTCCGTGTTTATCTCGTTGCCCGCATCATCAAAGTCGTGGCTCTTCGCGCTGACCGCTTTTGCGAACGGCATCAATTCTTCGACGCCCTGATAGCGGTCGTACCATTTGCCACCACCCAGATTGAAATTACCAAAGTCGGGGAGAGTGCCACAATTTTCGAGCCCCACTTTCGTGATCACTTCTGCCAGCCACTTTCCATTCGAAGACAAACCGCCGTGGTTTTCGACGATCACATTCAAGCCGTGAGGCTTCGCGAATTCGCTCAGTCTCCGCAAGCCGTCCGCCGCTAGCGTCACTTGGTCTTCGTAACTTCCCGATGAAGCCGCATTCACTCGGATCGAGTGGCAACCGAGAGACTTTGCTGCTTCAACCCACTTGAAGTGGTTCTCGACGGCGATAGTTCGTTTGGCGTCACTCGGATCGCCCAGATTACCTTCGCCATCGATCATGATTAACAGGCTCTCGACGCCATGGTCATTCGCTCGCTGCTTGAGATCCGCGAGATATTTTTTATCCTTCGCCTTGTCCTTAAAGAACTGATTAACGTACTCGATCGCGTCGATTCCAAAATCCTCCTTGGCGGTCTTCGCAAAATCGAGATTATCTAGCTTGCCCGCGAAAATCGTCTTATGCAGCGACCATTCGGCCAACGAGATCTTGAAGGCGGCTTCGGAGTCGGCAGCGAAGAGCGACGGGCATAATGAACCCACCGAGATGGCGCGAATCCCGGCGACCGCAGCGATACCCTTCAGAAATGTGCGGCGATGTTGTCTATTGGTCATAAATCAAGCTTCCTTGTGCTGAGTTTAGGTGAGAAGTCGCTCGCTGCCCCCCAAGCTTGTTAGCAGCGGGAAGGCTTAGTATAGATGCGACATTTGTCGTGAGCAACGAAGCGATTGGCTTGAGGAATCGATTATGCCAGCAGCCCGTACCAACGAAATTGAAACGGTATTTAGTCACATTGATCGAGAGATTTGGATCGTGACCGCGTCCGACGATGGGCGGAGCGGCGGTCTGGTTGCGACGTGGGTTTCCCAGGCGTCAATAGACGCTGAGCGTCCACTGGTAATGATCGGGATCGCCCCCAACCACTTTACCTCGGAACTGATCACGGCGAGTGGTGGTTTTGGGCTGCACTTAATCACCGAGGATCATATCCATCACGCCTGGAACTTCGCAATCGGAAGTGGGCGCGACCGTGACAAGCTCGCCCATGTTGCGCTCGCACCGGTAACCGCACGCAGCCCGATTCTGGCAGAGTGTCTAGCCTGGATGGATTGCCGCTTGTTCATGGCGGAACGAACTGGAGACCGAGTTTATTATTGGGCAGACGTTATCAACGGTGGTACGACCGGTGGCGGATCGCCGCTCAAGGAGTCACAACTTTTCCGCCTCGCGACCGAAGAACAGAAACTACAACTACGTGCGGGACGCGATGCCGACATTGCGATCCAAAGACCGCGACAACTGGCTTGGCGAGCTACGTTATCGCAGCCCTTCGAGGAGAGATGACTCGTCGACCGAACCCGCGTGCTTCCGCAAGTGTCTTGATTGTGATGCGAGTAGCAGCAGCCCGATCGGAGAGGGTTCTTCTGTCTGTGCATCCGCGAGGTACAATAGAGTAGTCACTCGACTGCGAGGGCAATCGCAGTTTCATTCGAGATACTCGTCACTGACGTCGAAGCAAGTAAAGCATCAACAGGAACCCAGCCAACACGTGTACGATCAAGAACGAACGACCGGAGTCGTCAGCGAAAACGCTGTCCTCGTGCGTGTGATTCTCCCTAACCAGCAGTTCGAAGACGATCCGCTCGAAGAGCTCGAGGGGCTGGCGGTAACCGCCGGTACGAAAGTCGTCGCGGGACTCACCCAACGTCGCGACAAGCCCGACGTAACGTCGTTCATCGGCAAGGGCAAGCTTGAAGATCTGAAGCGACTGGTTGAGATGCATGATGCAGACGTAGTCATCTTCGACAATGATCTCAGTCCGGCTCAAACTCGAAACATCGAAAAGGCGTTGGAAGTCAAGGTGATCGATCGAACCGAGTTGATTCTCGATATCTTCGCGACTCATGCTCAAACGTACGAATCCCGGCTGGCCGTAGAACTTGCTCAACTTGAGTACTCGTTACCACGATTGAAGCGCATGTGGACTCACCTGTCGCGTCTCAATATGGGAGTCGGCATGCGTGGCCCTGGTGAAAAGCAATTGGAAGTCGACCGTCGTTTGGTGGAAAAACGGATCCACGATCTGCGGACGGAGTTGGACCGAGTCGAACGCCGCAAAGAACGCCAAGTTGCTGCACGCGGTGAACATATGACCGTCTCGCTCGTCGGGTATACGAACGCGGGCAAGAGCACTTTGATGAATGCGCTGACAACTGCGAATGTTCTTGCCGAGGACAAGTTGTTTGCAACGCTAGACACACGCACTCGCCGCTGGCAACTTCCACATTGGGGGCCGGTATTGCTAAGCGACACGGTTGGCTTCATCCGCGACTTGCCTCACCGTTTGATCGCTAGTTTCAAAGCAACACTCGAAGAAGCACGCCAAGCGGATCTCCTGCTTCACGTCGCTGACATCAGCAGCCCTGCCGTTTTGGACCAAATCAGTGCCGTTTACGACGTCCTCCACGAAATTGGGATAGAAGAAAAGGACACGCTGCTGGTACTGAACAAATTGGACGCGCTCGATTCGCCTGCACGCCTGGAAGGTGTTCTGCGTCGCTATCCCAATGCGATTGCAGTGAGCGCCGTTTCGCGCGAAGGGCTCGAAAAGTTCGCCTGGGCCGTCAGCAATACACTCAGTCGATCGTTCCGCGATGTTGACATCGAGACAACCGTGGAAAATGGCAAATTGATGGCGTACATCGCTGCGCACGGCGATGTCCTGTCAAAGCGATTTACGGACACGAAAGTAACCATCCACTGTCGCATGCCGCAAAAGTATCTTGGTCGCATCGATGAGTCGGAAGCAACCATTCGCAGTCACGAAACGAATGGCCGCGATACGAACAGCGCAGAAAGTGGCCAAGGCGCTGATGCCGTCGAGGACGTTGCATAACCGATGGCATTCCGAAAGATTGCGGACCTCCGAACAATCGTTACGGGCGCATCGAGCGGCATTGGACGCGAACTAGCGATCGAACTCGCCAAACACGGCGCAAGGCTCGTCATCACCGCTCGACGAGCGGATCGTTTAGACGATTTGCGCAAAACGCTGAAGTCTCTGGGACGAGATGCCATAGCGGTCGCAGGCGATATCGTTGAGCCGGCGACACAGAATGCGATTGTAGCTGCTTCCGTTCAAGAATTTGGTGGATTGGACGCGCTAATAAACAATGCGGGAATCGGGGCGTTAGGGCCGTTTGCACTGGCCGACGAGTCGCGTCTCCGACAAGTGATGGAAGTCAATTTCTTCGCGCCCGTCGAGTTAATCAGAATTGCCTTGCCTGAACTACAAAAGAGTCGCCACCCAATCATTGTTAACGTCAGCTCCGTGCTCGGTCACCGGGCGGTCGCCAACAAGAGCGAGTATTGTGCCAGCAAATTCGCCATGCACGGATTCAGCGATGCTTTGCGATGCGAGCTCGCGGGCGATGGGATCGACGTGCTGGTCGTTAGCCCCAGTACGACGTCTAGTGAGTTTTTCGATCGAGCCATCGATGGCGATGACCAGTCAGCCGCGCGTGCAAAGGACGGCATGTCTCCCCGCGTGGTCGCGCGAAAGATTGTCCGTGCGATGCGGAATGGAAAGCACGAGATCATCCTAAGCTTCGGCGGGAAATCTCTTGTCTGGCTCGATCGCCTTTGCCCGCCGTTCATGAATCGAGTTTTGGCTCGCTTTCGATAACATTGCTTGCCACGCATTTTGGCCCGCTTCTGAATCGGTTACGATGAGCATCCCAAGGGATACCGGTTGCACCTTTGCGTATTGAATATCTTCTTATGAATGTGAACGTCTCGGGAGCAGGAGTTTTTTCGGGGCGAAGCGATTTTGAGGCATTTTCTAAGTCCGTTCGAAAAGAAACGACGACGACGACCTTAGCGAACATCTGCAGTTGCGTGATTGTATCGCTGCTGTTGAGCGGGACGGTGTTCGGCGAATACCCGGATCGGCCTATCCAATTGGTCGTTCCGTTTGGCGCTGGTGGGGGAACGGATACGTACGCACGAGCACTAAAGCAAGCGATCGAGGATCACCAATTGCTTCCACAACCGTTGGTCATCGTGAATGTTCCCGGCGCCGGTGCGACGATCGGCAGCCGCCGCGTCAAGAATGCGGAACCTGACGGCTATACTCTGCTGCTGCTCCACGAGGCGATCGTGTCCGCAAAATATTCGGGGCAGGCGGAGTACGGTTCAGAAGCATTCGAGCCGATTGCTGGCACTGGGCGAATCGGACTGGTGATCGCCGTCGCCGAGAAATCGAGGTACCACACGCTTCCCGAGCTACTTGAAGACGCTAAAGCGAGACCGGATCGGCTCGTCTTCGCCGCAAATATTGGAGCACCGGTTCACTTCGTTGGCGCCATGCTCGAGCAACACTGGCCCGGAGCTCGCTTCCGATTTACGCAAAGCGGTGGTGGAGAGAAACGGCTCCATGATTTACTGGGAAGGCACGCAGCTGTTTCAGCATTCTCCTTAGAGGAGTACCTTCGATATGAATCTGCCGGTCTACGCGCCATTGCCTACTGTGATGACCACCGCAGTCCCGATGCGCCCGACATTCCCACGACGTTCGAACAAGGTGTCCCAGTGCAACATATAAATATGCAGTTTTGGTGGGCGCCGAAGGGAACTCCTCAAGATCGCATCGACGTGTTCGCAACGGCGCTACGAAAGGCCATGCAGAATGAAGATGTGATCGAGCGAATGCGAAAAATTCATTGCGAGCCAACATTTATTCGCGGCGAGGAAATGCGAAAGGAAATCGCCGCCAGACAGGCAACGGTGTCTGCCGTCGAACTACGAGCGACACAGGAATTGCCCAACGTGCCGCTGTATGTCGGGCTTGCTACAACGGCATTGGCAGTTGTCGTCGGTGTCCAGACACTCCGTGAAGCGAGTCGTTCGGCGAGGCACATCGAGTGGTCGTCGTATTGTGTGCGTGCAGCAATGGCGTTCGTTGTTGTGACGATCCTATATGTCGGATTGCTATCTCTGAACTTCGTCGGTTTTACGATTGGGACGTTCGGCTTCGTGGCACTTGCCGGCTTGGTATTCACACGTTTTCAAATTCGGGCATTGCTCCCTCTGGTGATCGTCGCAACCGCGATGTCGTTCGGTCTAAGTTACGTTTTCACGGAACTGTTTTCGCTTGTTCTACCCTAGCTTGACGGCAAAAGAGCTTTGTATTGCGGTTTGTGAGTTCGCCCAATCGCTGATCACTTGCACCAAGCCGTTTTCCATTTAACGATTTCAGCTGCCTGGAGTATCGATTCCGATGACGGATTTTGCCGCCGCATTCGAACATCTTTTGACGCCATGGCCCATGTGCTTGATGTTGATTGGCGTCGTGTTGGGCGTGATGGTTGGCGCTATCCCTGGACTGACGGGCGCGATGCTGATTGCACTCACCCTGCCATTGACCTACACGATGAGCGATCCCGCCGACGCGATGATTTTACTAGTGTCGATGTATGTCGGTTCGATCAGCGGCGGGCTGATCTCCGCAACCTTGCTGCGCATGCCTGGAACTCCCGCCTCGATCATGACGACCCTGGACGGCCATCCCATGGCGGCGAACGGCAAGCCGGGGCGTGCCCTGGGGCTAGGCGTCGCAGCGTCGTTCGTCGGCGGCTCCATTTCTTGGCTCTTCCTGGTGCTCCTGTCAAAGCCAATCGCCAACCTGTCGACCCACCTCGGGCCGTTTGATTTCTTTTCATTGACATTCATGGCGTTGATGTTGATCGCCTCAGTCAGTGGCAATTCGCTGACCCGAGGTACGCTGTCCGGGCTGCTCGGAGTGATGGCCAGTTTACCGGGAGTACACCCTGCCACTGGCGATCCCAGGATGACTCTCGGGTTTCGCGAGTTGGACGCGGGTTTTCAGCTGTTGCCCGTACTGATTGGCTTGTTCGCAGTTGGCCAATTGGTTCGAGAAGTCTTGCGTCTCGACGATCATGCAGAGGTGACTCAGTACGACAGTGGCGGGCTGTTGCTTAGCGTGAGAGACTGGACAACACACGCGTTTAATCTTGTGCGTTCTTCTTTGATTGGCGTTTGGGTCGGCATCCTGCCCGGTGTCGGGGCAAATATCGGATCAATTCTGGCTTACTCGGCCGCGAAAGCGATGTCAAAGACCCCGGAGCGTTTCGGCGAGGGATCGGAAGAAGGCATCATCGCTTCGGAAGCGGCGAACAACGCAACTGTCGGCGGCGCGTTGATTCCGCTGGTTGCCTTGGGTATTCCGGGAAGTGTGATCGACGCGATTTTGCTGGGGGCATTAGTGCTGCACGGACTTACCCCAGGCCCCTTACTCTTTCGAGACAATCCGGAAGTTGTCTACACAATTATGGCGGCGACATTGGTCGCTAACTTCGCAATGGCCGGGTTCATGCTGGCCAGCATTCGTTACTTGACGAAACTAATGAACGCCCCGCGAGCCTACCTTGTGCCCGTCATCTTGGTTTGTTGCGTTGTTGGTTCGTATGCCCAGAACAACCGCATGTTTGATGTTTGGGTCATGCTCGCGTTCGGAGCCTTTGGTTTCGCGTTGGAATCAATCAAAATTCCGTTGGCTCCGTTTGTAATTGGCTTCATTTTGGCCCCGATCGCGGAGGAAAACCTGGGTGCGGGACTGCAAGCTTCCGGGGGCAGCTACTTGCCAATCCTGACGAGTCCGATCTCACTTGTCTTTTGCCTATTTGCCGCTGGACTACTCATTTGGCCTATTTTTCGGAGAGTCCGAAACTCCTGATCTAACTCCCCAATTGCTTGCAATACCAGCTGGGCACTGATAAGATTCGCCCCATTGGTCGCAAGTGGCGGATGGCCCAGAGCAGACTGTCAAGTCAAGGTGAAGACTCGATGTTAGTACTCACACGCAAAGTTGGTGAGAGTTTCGTCATCGGCGACGACATTACGGTTACCGTCGTTCGAGTCGCCGGAGGTGGCGTTCGAATTGGAATCGAAGCTCCGGAAAACTGTACGGTGATGCGTCGTGAGTTGCGGGAGTTACTGGACAGCGGCGAGTTCTCAGTCGCTGAGGCAACCAAAGAGGACTAACGCGGCAGTAGCGCCGTTCTGATCGATTCAGGGCTGCGAAGATCCAGCCCAAGTACGGCACTCTCGTCAAGACGACCTCGCTTTTGGACGTAGTCGCGCAACAGGCGAACCTTAGCTATGGCGGGTAATTCGCCCGGAAACTCTGCTCCCGGCGCGCTGCCCCAGATTAGACGCTTTTCTTTCGGTGTGAGTAATTCGTATCGAGTGCTCGAAGGAATGTTGGGACGGCTGTAGTCGGCCACGACCTTGATCTCGTAAAGCCCTAGCTCACGCCATTGATCTCCGAGAATGGTCGCAATTGCTGCCGCACCGGCTACTCGCGGATCACCCCAAGGTGCTCCCGTTGGTCCGCACATCGATAGATTTTCGACATCAATTCGAATGAAAAGGCCGAGGTCCTCTGGAGTAAAGCCGTCTTGGGGCAACAACACCGATTCGCCATCGATCGGAAGCGCCGCTTGTCCTTGCTGCCCGAACATCCCCTCGGGGACTTCGACCCAGGCAATCGGCTGGCGGTACGTCAAGTCAACGATAACATTCGATGGCGCTTGCTTGCTCACGCGCGTTACTTCCGCTACCCACGGATGCATTTCAAACGCGTGTGCGACGCGCGGAGTCAGGTCCTCCTCCAGTGCAGAAGCATCGGAGAGGCTTGCATCCCGGAACACTTCTGCTTTGATGTCAGTCCGAATCCAAGGAGGCGGAGGAGGTATGCGCAGATTCTCGGGAGTAAGTTGATAGCGCGAGATCTGGAGAACTGGCTTTGCCCAATGCTTCCAAGCGAAGAACGCGGCAACCATCAATCCGGCAATAACGACCGTCGCGCCAATCAGCCCGGCGAAACCCGACGCCATGCGGCTCCCGTTGTCGGTTGCATCAGACTCTTTCCGCTTCCTTGCCGCCATAGCTCCTCCATGATAGGGCGGGAAGCTTAGCAGAGGGGAACGATTGGCTGAATCTCGATTTTTGGTTGCTAGCGGTCGGTCACTACCATATACGAACTTGTGTCTCGAGCTCGACGCCAAGTTGCTCGTGCACAGCAGCCTGGATTTTTTCGATCAACTTCAGCACATCATCGCTGGTCGCTCCCGGATTAGCGACAATGAATCGACTGTCACGTTGGCTAACGGCGGCGCTCCCCACCGCTGCGCCCTTGCAACCCGCCTGCTCGATGAGCGTCGCCGCGTTCATCCCTCCGACGTCTTTGAAGGCGCACGCCGGATTCTCGTTTGCCGTAGGCTGGCTCGATTGTTTGACAATCCAGAACTTTTGCATCCGCTTGGTGAGTACCTCAGCGTCCGCCTTCTCAAGGGTAAACTCCGCACTCAGAATGGCCAGTTCGTCCAAGCTACTGTCGCGATAAGCGAATCGCAGCTGGTCGCCTTGTTGCTCGACAATCGCACCGGTTCGAGTCAGCATCGTGGCCTTGGACGTCCACTGGCCGATATCGGTACCATTCGCGTCCGCGTTGTCGTGCAGCGCGCCGCCGACCGTACCGGGTACACCGGCCAGGGGCTCAAGTCCCGCAAGTCCCTCGCGCACCGCCGTGGAGATAACATGACTGAGTTTCGCACCGCCACCCGCTGTTACTGTGTTCCCCTCCGCAGAAATCTGTGAGAATGCGGCCGCGGCTAGATGTACGACGAGACCGCTCACGCCAGCTTCACGCACCAGCAAACTCGAGCCCGATCCAAGCACGCGCACATGCACTTCGTTCTCGGCGCAATGTTTGACCAAGTCGACCAACTCGTCGACAGATGTCGGTTCGGCGAAGTACTGGGCAGGTCCGCCAACGCGAAGCCATGTGTAGGGGGCAAGCGGTTCCTGTTCTCGAACGATGTGCTCAAAGCCGCTGAACAATCCCATGGAAACTCCTGCATTAGTTGGGGGCAATCGCCAAAGTGTGACGTACGTCAAGCTCGCTCCGCGATCATAGGCCGCGACCGAAAGAGTGTCAACGCGATGGCCGGTCACACGCCTTCTATCATTTCGCCATACGAAGCCCTCAGCAACTGGCCCTCTGAAAGCTCGAATCGATCACGCAAATCTTCGACTAACCGCCGTGAATCGGGCTCCAAATGCTCGTCGCTAAGAACTGCCTCGAACTCCAAGAAGTCGCCGAGTTTTGAAACACGATCTAAATGGATTCGGACATTTTGATGCAAGTAGATCTGTCGGTGCTTTTCGACACAGCTTCGGATCCCAAGTGTCGTCGTCAGTGCCTCTTTAAAGCGATCTGGTGAAGACACCGGCAGCACGAAATACTTGCTCGCTTTAGGGCCGTTCTCGTTCGCGCGGCAATAGGCGATCAGCTCGGCACGCTGCCCAATGATCTCCCGAAGTTTTAGACGTCCTTCGCTGCAGTGAAAGTACGTGTCGATCTGGTGCTGGTCAGGCAGTCGAACTTCGGCAATCGCCTTGGCGATCTTTTCTGCGGCCTCAAAGGACAAGAGCCGGGCCTTCAATTCGATATTACAGTTGGGCTTTGCCGCGTGTTCCGTTGGCAGATTCATGCCAAAATGATAACGACCTGACAGCTCTTCCCAAGGGGGCGCGGGCCGTTGAGTGACCGGCTAGCGGATGCTGTTCGTGCGCGACGGCTTTGCGATCTGTTCTTGCGACCCTGATTCGTCGTGGATCGTCCATACGGGAATACGATCCTGCAGATCCGCCAAGTACTTATTAATCACTTCGTTTCGGCGGTCACCTTGGATGCGTTCCTTGATCGTCACTTGAGCATCGGCAAACGGAATCACATGGGCGTCTTGCCGCTCGATGACCCGAACGATGTGCAAGCCCTCGGTGTCTTCGATGATGTAACTCAATTCGCCGGGCGTGATCGAGAAGACAGCCTCGTTGATCTCTCTCGATATTTTGAAGTCGCCCCAATCCGTCCAGTCGTGATAGCCGCCTTCGCTGGCCTTATCACCGTGTGAATGACGCTTGGCTACCTGCTTAAACGGCGCTCCATAGAACAGCTCGTTTCCGACTTTGGCGATCTCTTCCCCGGCGTCGAACTTTGTTGGAAACTCGTTAAACTTGATCGTGATCTGCTCCCACCGAGCACGTGTCGCGACGCGAAAGTCGTCAATGTGTTCTTGATAGTACGTCACCATATCGTCGTAGGTAACTTCGGCGGTGCTGCGAGCCTGCTTGTACATTTCCTGGCGACCAAGTTGGTCTTCAGCATAGGCCTGCTGCTGCCGTTCCAACGACGTGCCATAGCGTCGAAGCAGCAAGTCTAGTTCGCGAGTTGTGGATAGATTCAGTTCCTTCATCACGTAGGCCAAGCGAAACAACTGCGAGCTTTGACGTGTAAGGTCTTTGTACTCAGATTTGTCCGCTTTCTTGACCTTTTCGACCATTTCGTCAAGCGACTCAGCAAACTGCTCGCCAACTCGTTCCTTAATGCTCGCCTTCGCTTCTTCAAGTTTGTCTGGCGGGATCGTCCGCAGGAACATTTCGTACATCAGTTTGCGCTGTACGGTTTCACGCAAAACTTGCTGAGCTAAGCTGGCAACTTGGGCTTTGATTTGTGATTCAGCTTTTTCTCGTTCCTCCGCTGGCATCTTCTCCAGCGTAGGGATCAGGACGATGTAAGCATCCCCCTCCAGGTCACCCTGGAATATGTGCTGATCACCTACACGAGCGACGGTCTCCGCTGCCTCGAATACTTTCGACGGTCTGATTGCTTGACTCGGAGCTACGTAGGGCGGAAAGCCCTGTCCGCACAGAGGATTCGCGGCACAAAGCGAACTCGCCAGCACTGCCAGCAACGGGTATCCAGTTGAACGTAGTTGCAACACTCGAGGCCGCTCTTGGGGAGAAGTCCGAATAGACGAGTATGATAGGACGAGACCATCTTCCTTGGCGCCGCACATTCGCCGCGCGGCGGGGAACTATAGCCAGCCAGCTACATAGACCGCAACACCGATTTTGCAGTTTCAAGGAACAGGCTTGGATCGTTGGCCGCTTCAGGAACTTTCAGATAAGCGCTTTTGTGGTCAGCAATTCGTAAGGGCCCGGGAAATGATCGAACTAGTTGCTCCATGCGTTTACGATCTGCGTAACCGAACACGAGATATTGACCTTCGACTGCGATCGAGACAATTTGCCAGATTGTTGCATCAAGTCGCAACTCGCTTAGCTCCAGCATACGCTCGACCGGGTCCGGTGGCGCTCCAAAGCGGTCGATTAACTCGGCCCGGAATTCGGATAAGTCGTCATAGGTGGCTGCTCGGCGCAAGCGGCGATAAAGATCGATCTTTAACCGAATATCCGGTACATAGTCATCCGGGATATATGCCGCTGTCGGCAGCTCTACGTCCACATCGACAGACAGCTTACGAGGGAGTTGCTTCAACGAGCGGACTGCTCCTTCGAGAAGCTCGCAATAAAACTCGTAACCCACCGCGGCAATATGACCGCTTTGCTGCATTCCCAACAGGTTTCCCGTACCTCGAATCTCCAAATCACGCATGGCGAGAGCAAATCCTGCTCCCATCTCACTGTACTCTTCGATTGCACGCAGTCGCTTCGCCGCATTGGGTGTTACATGTTTGTGCGGATCTATCAGCAAATAGCAATATGCCCGATGTTTGTACCGACCAACGCGGCCACGCAATTGATGCAAGTCTGCCAAACCATAGCGATCTGCTTCGTCGATAAAGATCGTATTTGCGGCTGGGATATCCAGCCCGCTCTCGACGATCGTCGTCGCAAGTAACAAGTCGAACCGCCCCGCTACGAAGTCAACCATCACTTGTTCGAGTTCATCTTCATGCATTTGTCCGTGACCGATGCGAATGCTTGCCTCCGGCACGATGCTGCGGAGCTTCTTCGCGACGACTTCGATGTCCTGCACGCGGTTGTGAACAAAATAAATCTGCCCCCCGCGGCTCAATTCTCTTAAGACTGCGTGCCGGATCAGCTCGTTACTGAACCTCGTCACACGTGTCTCAACGGCGACTCGATCCTCGGGAGGACTTTCCAGGTTGGAGATATCTCGAACGCCCACCAAACTCATATGCAAGGTTCTCGGGATCGGGGTGGCGGTCATGGTGAGAACATCCACGGTCGACCGAAGGGACTTTAAGCGTTCTTTCACTTCGACACCGAATCTCTGCTCCTCATCGATGATCACCAACCCCAGATTGTGAAATGTCACGTCCTTCGACGCGAGGCGATGAGTTCCAATCACGATATCAATGCGACCGGACTTCAATCCTTCAACCACTTGTCTCTCTTCTTGGGTCGTACAAAAACGGCTCAGCCTACCGATGTCGAACGGAAACTCTGCCATTCGTTCCGAGAAGGTATGATAGTGTTGTTCAGCAAGAATCGTTGTTGGCACCAGCACGGCAACCTGATAGCCGTTATCGACTGCCTTAAATGCAGCACGCATGGCCATCTCAGTCTTGCCGAATCCGACGTCGCCGCACAACAGGCGGTCCATCGGTCGCGAGGCTTCCATGTCTCCCTTAATGTCGTCAATCGCCAGCAACTGGTCGCGAGTTTCTTCATACGGAAATGAGGAATCAAACTCGCGTTGCCACTCGCCATCAGGGGCAAATGCTATCCCGGGGCGACTCTGGCGCGCAGCCTGTAACTCGATCATCTCGACCGCCATATCCATCACGGCAGATTCAGCCGCCTGTTTCTGCTTCAGCCAAGTCGCTCCGCCGAGCTTGGCTAATGTCGGCCGTGTCTTGGTTCCACCGATGTACTTCTGAATGAGGTCGATCTTTGCGGCGGGCACATACAGTTTAGCGCGGTCGCGAAATTCGATCTGCAAATGCTCTTCCAGCTGACCTTGCTTGTCGAGCAGCTCAATGCCGCGATAGCGTCCAATTCCATGACTCAAGTGAACGACCAAGTCGCCCGCTCGCAGGTCATGAAAACTGTCGATGGCTTTGCCCAGTCGCCGTCGCGCGACGCGACGCACTTCGCCCCGTTGGAACAACTCCGTGGCTGAGATCAATAACACCGCTTCTGAAAGCAATCGAAACCCTGTTGATAGCTGGCCGACCGCAAAGTGAAGTCGCTGTTCCTTGGCGACAACGGTTTCGCCGAACAGTTCGTGCAATCGTTCGATCTCTGCTTCGGTGGGCGTGACGACGAAGGTGTGACAACTCGCGGCAGACCGCTCCAATTCCTCGCGCACTCGTTTCACATCGCCACTAAAGCGTTCGACGGATTCGATCGGCAAAGCACAGCGAACACCGGTTGCTCCGGGTGCCAGCGACGATGCTGTCGCGGAGGCAAATGGTTTGAACGACGAAAGTACGGATTCGACGCTATGGAAATCGGCTGGGTGTTCAATCCGCGTCAGGTAGTGCCTGCCTTGTTCGTCAATCTGCTCCGGCTCGATCAACAAGCACCACGTCGTCGCCGGTAGATAGTCCGCAAAGTGAGCTGTCGAATGGCTCGTCGGCTGGATGATCGTGATTTCGACTTCGGCCAGCGTCTCCAAGCTTCTTTGGCTGGAAATGTCGAAGCGGCGGATTGATTCGATCTCATTGTCGAACAGTTCAATACGAACGGGCCACTGCCAATCGGGCGCGAACAGGTCGACGATTCCGCCACGTACCGAGAACTCGCCGGGTAATTCGACAGCACTCGTGCTGTGAAATCGCTGATCGACTAGCCAGCGTCGAAAGGCATCAATATCGAGCTGGCTGCCGTTGCGTAGTATTCGCGAGCTGCGTTCGACTAATTCCAGGCTGGGCGTTGGCTGCAAGAGGCTTTGAATGCTGGTAACGATGACGGTGCCGGATGTGTCTTTCGGTGTCGAGGCAGCGCCCTGAAGCAAGTACTTAAGCGTTCGCAAGCGTTCGCCGAAGTGTTCGTCTTGGATGA
This sequence comes from Planctomycetaceae bacterium, assembly GCA_020638995.1. Taxonomy (GTDB): domain Bacteria; phylum Planctomycetota; class Planctomycetia; order Pirellulales; family Pirellulaceae. Next base: position 530,492 of record JACKHM010000003.1, on the reverse strand, counting down.
CACGTTCGTTCGGCTCGGTTTCCCAAGCAGGAAACCGCAGCGGCGTCTTCCCTGTAAAAAGCTGCAGATCGTCCGCCAGCAAGTCAGCATCCGTCGATTTCGCAGTGACCAGGAGGAGCGGGCCATCGCCTTGTTCACTCAGAGCAGCTGCCAACAGCGCAGACGAGGCCCCCCAGACTCCGTCGAACGTCGCTCTGCCGCCCGCTCGTAGCGACTCGACCGCATCGACGAACTCTGCTTGACGATTCAGATTTGATGGCAACTCACGCAACCGAAGTTCGCTGGTCACCGTCACAGGGGCTTGGCTCATAGTGCGAACGACATTGTAAGAACCACTCACCACACGGGAAGAGGAGTTTTCTGTCGGCGCGTGGGAAACTCAACTCTTGAGTTCTTGCTTCAACTCACGCAATTGAGCCGCTTCTGGCAGTGCTTTGTAGTGGGAATCGAGCGGGAAACAACCAGACACGATGCCGTTGCGCGGTGCTGTCGTACAGTCACTGAATGTCCGACAGACGAGTTTGCGGTGCATCTCGCGGCCCAACAACGTATCGGCGGGCAGTTCCGGATACGATAGAACCATGCGGCCCAGCCCAACGAAAGCGATCCAACCCCGCCGCACAACGGCTTGTGCAACGTGCGGCAAATAGTCCTGTAAATAGGAATAGCCGCTTCCGACCATGGGCAAGCCGGGAAACGCCTCTTGGCAAGATCGAGCCGCTTGAATTTGCCGGACGACACCCACCAATGGATCCTCAGGAGGTAAGTAGCCATCGCTAGGTGGAAAGATCGCTGGCCGTTGCATGTGCGGATTGTAATACGGACTTCCCGCCGAAACATTCAGCGCGGCAACACCAAGCTTTTGCAAATCGTCGATCAATCGCAACGGCTCCTCTAAGTCAGCTTCCATCGGGTTGTTCCGATTCACTCCGAACCCCAGATCGTACGGAAGCAGCTTCGAGTAATCCATCGGCTCGCCAATTTCGCGGCTCGTTCTAAAAGGTGGCATGTCGAAGACACTCAACCGAACGACAATTGTCAGCTCGGGAAAAGCATCACGAACGCGACCGACGATCGTCCGCAGTAGTCTGGTTCGTCCATCGTAGTCCCCTCCAAACTTGCCATCGCGAGTACGAGCGCTCAGAAATTCGTGCAGCAAGTAGCCATGGCATGATTTGATATCTACGAATTGAAAGCCAACTTGCTGCGCTACCCCGGCGGCCGTAACATAGCTGTCGATCAGTCGTTCCAAATCCGAGTCTGTCCAAACAACGGAATTGTTGTGTGGGTCGATCCCAAATTTCTCGTCCAACAGCGGGTGATGGTAGGCAATTCGCGGTTCGAGCGTCTTTGAATTTGGGCGACAGAAGCGGCCTGAGTGCGTGAGCTGCAACCCGACCAGCAATCCGTCAGTATTACCGAAACTACTTGCATGAGCCGATGTAAGCGACTCAAGCAGCCGGCGCAACCCACTTGTGTTTTCGGGAACGGCTAAGGTCTGATTCGGGTTCGCTCGTCCGTCTCCTTGAACGGCTGCCGCTTCGCCGCCCCAAATAAACTTGGCACCGCTTCTGCCAAAATTGCTCCAGCGCCGGAGCGTTAGCTCAGTCGGCGAGCCATCACGATTGGCGTCCCAGCCTTCCATGGGATGGATGCACCAACGATTGCTCACGTGATGAGGGCCCACCCGGATCGGTTTGTCCAGGGGCGAGCCATCCGCGGCCGCAATAATCTCGTCATCAATTGGCAGTTCGAGCCCCAATTCGTCCAGACGCTGGCGCAAGGCCTCAACCGATTTGAGTTGCGCGATCTTTGGGTAGGCTTCGCTCATCAGTTACTTGATTTGACAGGTTGCAATTGGCTGTGGATGAGTATGAAACGGCGTTCACGCACGGAATCGAAGAACTGGACAGTGGCAGTTCGCTTCGTCCCGCTGCCGCTCAGCGCCAAAACTTTGCCAAGACCGTGATCGGGGTGGTAAACGAGCATTCCGATCTCGAACTGTTCCGGATCGGCCTTCTTGGTGTTGCGACCTGACTCGCCAAGCAAGTCTGCGGCAGTGACGACACGCGATGCAATATCACTAATCACACTGGTCGTATCTTGGACATACTCAAGTTCTTCCTCAGAGGCGTCTTCATACCCTTGGCGCTGGTCATATTCGTCGAAATTCCCTTCCTCTTTGAATGCGAACTCATCCAGCTCCGTAGACCGGTATGAACGTGGCTCGTGGACCTCCATCTCATCGCGGGGCAATTCCATCAAGAACGAACTTGGGATCGACATCCTCTGGCTTCCGCGGAGGAAGCGGTAAGCGGCATAGCTCAATTGGAGTTCTTCCTCGGCCCGCGTGATCCCGACAAACAGCAAGCGCCGCTCTTCTTCCAATTGTCCCGAGTCCTCGCGACTGCGCTCGTGAGGCAGCATGCCTTCTTCGACCGCGGTGAGAAACACGACTGGAAATTCGAGACCTTTGGCCGCGTGCAACGTCATCAACGAAACCTTATCGCTTTCGGTTTCCCAATCGTCCGTATCGCTGACCAACGACACTTGCTCTAGGAATTCCTCCAGTTGAGATTCACCCGGATGTTGTTCGTCAAATTCTCGCGCGTCCGATAACAATTCCTGGACATTTGCCAGCCGTTCGATATCGTCTTCGCTGCCGGAGTTCGCTAACCATTCGTTGTACCCAGCTTCACTTAATACGTAGCCGACCATTTCTTCCAATGGCCGATGTGCAAGCAAACTGAGCCGGTCGTGCAATGCGACAAATGCCGCAACATTTGCCGCCGCCCGCTTGTTCATTCCATCAATCAAGCCGGACTCACGAGCCGCCTCTAACAGCGAAAGTCCGTAGCGCCGCGCGTGCTGAGTCAATCGCACAACTGTCGTCTTGCCGATCCGCCGCGGTGGCGTATTAATCACACGCAAAAAGGCAACGTCGTTCTTTGGATTATTGACGAGATGCAGGTACGCGATCACATCCTTGATTTCTTTACGTTGATAGAATTCGAGTCCTTTGATGATTTGATACGGTATAGCGGAACTTCGTAATGCATTCTCAAACGAGCGCGAGAGCGAATTGACTCGGTAGAAGATCGCAAAGTCGCGAGGCCGACGTTGGCCGCTGTAGATCTCCTCGGCAATCTGACTGGCGATATTGTCGGCCTCGTCCCGACTCGACGGGTATACAACGAGCCGGACCGGCTTTCCCTCAGGGTTTTCCGTGAACAACTCTTTGTGCTTCCGGCGCACATTGTTCGAGATCAGTTGGTCGGCAACGCGAAGGATACGGCGAGTGCTGCGGTAGTTTTGCTCCAATCGAACGACAGCAACTTTGGGGAAGTCCTGTTCGAAGTCGAGAATGTTATTTAGATCCGCACCTCGCCACCCATAGATGGATTGATCGGGATCACCAGTTACCGCAAGGTTCGGATGATCTTGTGACAGAGCACGAACAATCGCGTATTGCGCAAAATTCGTGTCTTGATACTCGTCCACCAAAATATATCGATATCGATCATCGAGCGTGCGTCGCAACTCGGGGTTTTCGCGCAACATGCTGGCAACGTGCAACAACAGGTCATCGAAATCAACCGCATTTGCACCCAGCAATCGACGTTGGTAAATCGGATACGCCCCTTGCACAATGGTCCCTAACGAGCGACCGGGCCGAGCAACGTACTTGTCATGTGTTATCAGTTGGCTCTTCGCCCAGCTGATTTCCTGCGCTATCTGGCTTGGCGTGACGTGGCTCAGCGCCACCGCAGCCTCCTCCAGTGCTTCGCTAAGTAACTTCTCGCTGTCCTTGGTGTCGTAAATGGAAAAGTTCTCGCTCAGTCCCACGAGCGCAGAATATTGACGAAGTAGTCGGGCGCAGAATCGATGGAATGTTCCCATCCAAACAGCCTGTCGCGGAGCGAGTCGATCGAGGCGCAATCGCATTTCGTCGGCTGCTTTGTTCGTAAACGTCAAAGCAAGAATCTGTCGCGCCGGAATACCTTCCGCCAAGAGGTAGGCGATTCGATGCGTCACCACGCGTGTCTTTCCGCTGCCCGGCCCAGCCAAAATCATCAGCGGGCCATCAACGTGGCGAACCGCCGCTTGCTGCGTGGCCGTCAATGGGCGGAGGATCTCGTCTTGGCAGGTCGGGTGTACGCCGGGCATAAATCATCTACGGGGAAAGGAGAATCCACGATTATATGGGGACGTGTGGCACAGGCAGAGCCCCCGTGCTCGCACCAACCGATTTGCTAGCGAAGTGTAGGCAAAAAATTTCGCGATAGTTATACTGCCTCCATCAGTGTGCTGGCTGGCGAGAGCATCATTGCGAGCTCAGCACGAATGGACTCAAACAAATCTAACTTCGTGGAGGGAACCATGACCCGCATTCCGCTTAGCGCAGCCGACGAACAATCCCGCAGCCAACAAGCCCGGCTAGAGATGAGCACCGCTGAGATTGGATTATCCGTTCGCACGACGAATTGTCTCGAAGAGCGAGGCATCTTCACTGTGCAAGACCTACTGAATTGCACACGCGAGGACTTGCTCAGCATCTCCAACTTCGGAGAAAAAACGCTGGACGAAGTGTTTGCTGCTTTGGAGGGCGTTGGTTTTTATCGGCCCAACCATACGGCAAAAAGTCCAAAATAGCACCGCTACTTGCAGAAGTGAGGGCTGCTGAACCTCAAAGTCGACAGTTCGTGATCTCGGTTTCAAGGATCGCGGTGGCGCCAAGCGATTCGAGCTTGTCCATCACGTCGATCACTTGTTTGCGTTTGACCATCACCTGGACGGCGCACCAATCGTTATCTTCGAGCGCGTTTACAGTGGGCGAATTGAAGCCGGGCGTGATCGTTTCGGCTTCGGCTAGTTTTGCGCGCGGAATGTTGTACTCAAGCAGGGACCAGGCACGAGCAATTACGACGCCCTCTAGGCGGCGGACGATTCGATCCGCAATCTCTGCGTGACGCATTTGCTTGTTTTGAACCAACAATGTCTCATAGCTGCCAATGTCGGTCAGTATGCGCAAACGATTGGCAGCAAGCGTGCTGCCGGTTTCAACCAGGTCGACGATTCCTTCGGCAACGCCAAGCGAAATCATGATCTCCACGGATCCAGAAAGTGGCACGAGATGCACATCGGCTTCGTGCTGCTTGAAGAATTTCTCGGTGACGTTCGGAAAGCTCGTCGCCACTCGGCAACCGTCCAGATCACTTGGCGAATGGATGGTGGAGTCTTCCGGGACACATACAGAAAGACGACACTTGCCGATGCCGAGGGCGAGCCGAGTCGTTAGCTCAACGTCTGCTTCACTGATTAAATCACTGCCCGTAATCCCCATGTCAATTGCACCTTCGGCACAAAGCACGGGAATATCATCCGTTCTCAGGAAAGTAATATCGATCGGCAATTCGCTAACACGCGCAAACAAGCTGCGGTCCTGGCGTCGGAACTTCAATCCCGCCTGCAGGAGCAACTCGGCGGCTTGCTCAGCAAGCCGCCCCTTGCTTGGCAGCCCGATCCGCAGATTATTCATGGCTGATACCTTTCTGGGGCTCGCTGTTGCTTGCACCGCGAGCTGCCTTTTCATCCAAACCTGATGTCCCGAAACGGCGGACTAGTTCCGCCTCGACTTCGTCCAACTTGACACCTTGATGTCCCAGCATGACAAACACGTGGTAGATCAGATCGGCCGTCTCGTGGATAAAATGGCTTCGCCCGTCAGGCCCCGCTTCGCCAGCGGCCTCCACCATTTCATTTGCCTCCTCCACGATCTTTCGACCGATTTTCTCGACACCGCCGCGAAACAAGCTGGTTGTGTAGGATCGGTCTGGTGGATGGGCCTTGCGGTCTTCGATCGTCGCCATCAGCTGCGAGAACGCTGACGAGGACGTTGGTGATTCCGACATGTCTGTTGACACCCTTTGCGTTGTCTGTGAGACGAGTAGAATCTCTGATGTTAGGCAGGGAGCTGCGAACTGACAATTGCAAGGAGTGAATTCAGGGGAGATTCTGCGGTTGGGAGCCCTAGTGGGACGTTTAGTGGGGCAACGAGAGTAGCGATGACATCGGTGAACTTAGATCAAGACGATCGCGAAACCTTTGATCCGGTGCGTGACTGCTGGTACCTGACAGGGGCCACGGCGAGCGGGAAAACTCGTGTAGGAATCGAGTTAGCGAAGCTATTGAACGCCGAAATCCTTTCGCTGGATTCGATGTCTGTCTACCGCGAGATGAATATCGGCACCGCAAAGCCTACGCGTGAGCAACGAGCCGAACTTCCGCACCATCTGATCGATATTGTTGCACCGAATGAAGAGTACAGCTTGTCACAGTACGTCCGCGACGCGCACCGGGTCATCTGCGACGTTCGGCAACGTGGGCACAAGGTCTTGTTTGTTGGCGGCACACCGCTGTATCTAAAGGCGCTTCTGCGAGGCGTATATCCCGGACCTCCGGCCGACTGGGAGTTTCGCCATCAGATCGAAGCTGAGGTCGAGACCGTGGGTATCGCGGCGCTGCACGCTCGTCTGGAACAAGTCGACCCGCTCGCGGCGGCGAAGTTGCACCCCCACGACAAGCGGCGGATCATCCGCGCCCTGGAAGTCTATAAATCTACCGGACGACCGATTAGCCACGAACAAATACATTTTGACGATATCCCACACGAACAATGCAAGGCATTTGTCTTGTCGTGGCCACGGAGAATTCTCCACCAAAGAATCGAGGCGCGTGTCGAGCGTATGTTCCAGTCTGGATTGGTCGACGAAGTAACTCAGCTAGTGGATCGCTATGGTGAGCTTGGGCGAACCGCAGCCCAGGCGGTCGGTTATCGCGAGGTAATCGACTTTCTCCAGACGGGAAGTGACCTGCGTAAGACCATCGAAAAAGTTCAGGCAAGAACGCGGCAGTTTGCCAGGAGGCAAGAGACCTGGTTTCGCAGTCTGGCAGAGTGCGAGTTCGTAGAAGTCGATGCCGAAGTAGAACCTGAAGCGATCGCGCAGCGAATCGTGGGGTGAACGACGCGATTCCTGGGGTCGGGTGGCGAGTTGCCTGATCGACCATAGCGAGGATACAATTCGACCCAGGAGCCGATTCATGTTGCCTGGATTATTCATTGGACTCGCCGTGCTAGGTGTTTCTATCGCACTATTGCTCGGCTTCGTTTGGCGTGCACGGTACCAGCAGGCTAATTCCTTGCAACGCGCCCGGGAGACTTTTCAAATCCGACGCGAGTGGCTGGAAGCTGATTTCGTCACCCGTGCTGAATCCAGTGGCAAGCCCCGCGGATTGCGGTGGATGCACTGCGATTTTGACGACAACGTCTGCTTCGCGCGAGATCGACGTACGGGACGATATCGAGCGTTGGTCGGTGTTACAATCAGCTTCGAAGCAATTGAAGGCGGCGGAATGGAAGATGTTGAAGCAGTGAGCAACCTGCGTGCAGCGACAGTTGTCTTTCGACTTGATGGCCCCGAGTGGAACGCCGACGGACGCGCGCTCTTTAACCTCAATCCCACCGAGGCGATCGAGCATTATCACAACGACCTAGAGACGGTCGAATAGCCTCTTTTAGCTTTTTAGCAGGTTCCGCAGGACCGTCTGCAAAATGCCTCCGTTGCGGTAGTAGTCCAACTCGACAGGCGTATCGATCCGGACTCGTGCTTCAAATGTTTTGGTCTTGCCAGCGGCGTCAGTTGCCGTGACCGTCACCGTCCCGCGCGGTTCCAGAGTGTCACCCAGCCCGTCGATATCGAATGTTTCTTCACCGGTCAGGCCTAATGTTTGCCATGTTTGTCCTTCGGGGAATTCCAGCGGAAGTACTCCCATGCCGACCAAATTGCTGCGATGAATTCGCTCGTAGCTGGCCGCGATAACAGCTCGAACTCCGAGCATATAAGTACCCTTGGCAGCCCAGTCGCGACTGCTTCCCGTTCCGTACTCCGTTCCCGCGATCAATATCAGCGGCACACCTTCGTCACGGTACTTCATCCCCGCATCGTATATCGTCATCTGCTCGCCATCAGGAAGATGACGAGTCACGCCACCTTCGGTTCCCGGGGCCAGTTGGTTTCGAATGCGAATATTGGCGAGTGTGCCGCGGACCATAACTCGATCATTGCCGCGACGTGAACCATAGCTATTGAAATCGTGAACTTCGACACCATGTCCGACGAGGTATCGCCCGGCAGGACTATCTTTCGCAATCGATCCCGCAGGGGAAATGTGATCGGTGGTCACCGAATCACCGAGCAAAGCCAAGGCTCGTGCGCCCTTGATCGGCGCCGTCTCGCCAACCTCCGCGGTTAACTCGGCGAGGAAGGGTGGCTCCTGTATATAAGTGCTGCTCTCGTCCCAGACGTAGAGGTCGCCCTCGCTGGTGGCGATCTTGTTCCAGGCTTCATTCGAATCGAACGCAGCTGAATATCGCTCGGTGAACATCTCGGGCTGGACAGCCTGCTCCATGACATCTTCGATTTCTTGATGGCTGGGCCAAATGTCCTTTAAATACACATCGGTTCCGTCAGTGCTCTTTCCAATCGGCTCCGTCGTAAGATCGATGTCCGTGGTCCCCGCAAGAGCATAGGCCACCACCAACGGTGGACTTGCGAGGTAGTTGGCTTTAACCAGCGGATTGACGCGGCCCTCGAAGTTTCGATTCCCGCTGAGTACGGCAGAAGCGACGAGATCCCCTGATGTTACGGCTTTTGCAACAGGATCAGGCAGAGGACCGCTGTTCCCAATGCAGGTTGTGCATCCGTACCCAACGGTGTGGAAACCGAGTTGCTGTAGCGACTCGGTAAGGCCAGCCTTATCCAGGTAATCGCTGACGACTCGCGATCCGGGAGCGAGACTCGTTTTGACGTGCGATGCGACGCGCAATCCCTTTTCGGCAGCCTTCTTGGCTACTAATCCGGCTGCCAACATTACCGACGGATTACTGGTGTTGGTACAGCTCGTGATGGCAGCGATAACTACGGCGCCGTGGCCGATCTGGGAACTGTTCCCGTTGTCTTCGACCTTTCCAGTGCGGCTCAGTGCGGTGTCATCGAGCGCAAACCCTCGCTCAGCAACCGGCGCTCGCAACGATTTCTCGAACGACTGTTTCATTGCCGAGAGTGCAACCCGGTCCTGCGGACGCTTTGGTCCCGCTAAACATGGCTCGACCGTACCAAGATCCAGCTTCAGTGTTTTTGTGTAGGTGGGCACAGGCGCGTCGTCGGTGCGGAAGATTCCCAATTCTTTAGAATAACGCTCGACCAGATCTACCTCGGCGTTCGTTCGCCCGGTACGTCGCATATAATTCAGCGACTCGTCATCGATTGGGAAGAAGCCCATGGTCGCTCCGTATTCGGGCGCCATATTCGCGATCGTGGCGCGATCGGCAAGCTTCATGCTCGATACACCGTCGCCAAAAAACTCGACGAACTTGCCGACTACCCCTTCCTTTCGAAGGACCTCCGTCACGGTCAACACCATGTCGGTTGCAGTTGCTCCGGCGGGCAATTTGCCGGTCAATTCAAAGCCCACGACCTCAGGCATCAGCATATACAGCGGCTGACCTAGCATGACAGCTTCGGCTTCAATTCCACCGACACCCCAACCGACCACACCGAGCCCGTTGATCATGGTGGTGTGGCTGTCCGTTCCCACAAGACTGTCGGGCCGCGCCACAGGTCCATCACCATCATCCCGAACGAAAGCGCCTTTCGCCAGGAACTCCAAGTTTACTTGATGAACAATGCCTACGTTTGGCGGAACCACGCGGAAGTTGTCAAATGCCTTCTGACCCCAGCGCAAGAATTCGTAGCGTTCGCGATTGCGTAGAAATTCGATTTCCACGTTGCGGGTCAGCGAATCGGAATCGCCGAAGTTGTCGACTTGGACCGAGTGATCGATGACCAAGTCGACGGGAATCAGAGGATTGATCTTTGTCGGATCACCACCGAGTCGCTGCATTGCGCTGCGCATCGCTGCCAGATCGACGACGGCAGGCACACCCGTAAAGTCTTGTAAGACCACACGAGCGGGTTTAAAAGGGATTTCCAGTTTAGCAGGAGACGCCGCGTTCCAGCTCGCTAGGTTTTTGACGTCTTCTTCCGTGACGACGAATCCATCGCAATTGCGAACGACCGCTTCGAGCAAAACGCGAATCGAGTACGGCAACTGCGAAATCTTGCCGAGTCCTTGTTCTTCCAATCGCTGGATGCGATAGATTCCGATGGGGCCACTGGCTGATTCAAACGTATCTCGAACTCCAAACGGATCGCTCATCGCTGTGTTAACTCCTTACAGGTCGAAGCCTTCCTCTAACTGGATTTCCAGATTCTAGCGAATGGCTGGAACCATGTCTGCGGGACTGCCGAACGAGTCACAGCCATGGCCGCGGAGACGGCCTTTTCGTGCGCAGTAAAGAGCAGTTGAATCCGCGTCGAGCGAGGTACGGCTACCTGGAAGCGACTTCCTCGGGACAGACGTAGCTGGCAACGAGACGTAAGAACTGCGCTCGCGCGATTGGCTTTGAAGCATAACCATCACAGCCAGCCTCGACACACTTGTCGCGGTCGCCGCTCATCGCATTCGCCGTGAGTGCAACTACGGGGCCGGTATAACCTCGACTGCGAAGTTCTCGCACGGCGTCATAGCCATCCATGACGGGCATCTGCATATCCATCAAAATCAGGTCAAACGGCGGGTTAGCTTCGATTGCGGCGTCGACCGCATCCCGCCCATTTTCGACTAAGGAAACTTCGACGCCAATCTTACGCAGGAGGAATGCAATAAGACGCTGATTATCCGGGCCATCCTCGGCCAGCAAGATGCGTCCTTCAATCGATGTGGGAGCCTCGGCAACGGTCGCGGGGAGTGGAACTTGTTGCTTACGCCGCAAGAACTCGTCATGTGTGAGCCACTGTGTAGACGGTGTGATGCCGCGAGCTGACACGTGAACGGTGAAACAGCTGCCGGTCCCCGGTGCGCTCGCGACTCCTATGTCCCCTCCTAACATCCGAGCCAAACGTCGGCTGATGGTAAGCCCCAGCCCAGTACCGCCGAATTTCCGAGTGGTCGACCCATCCGCTTGGGTAAACGGTTGAAAGATATGGGCAATTTGTTCGTCCGACATGCCGATCCCCGTGTCGGTGACTTCGAACTTTAGTGAGGGCACTCCTTTTATCTCAACAAAGCTTACGCGTAATTGAACATAGCCAGCATCCGTAAACTTGATCCCGTTACCGATCAGGTTGACCAAAATCTGGCGAACACGGATCGGATCAAGCAACAGCGATTCAGGCAAGGCATTTGAAATCTCGCAATGAACTTCTAGATCTTTACCATCCGCCCGCACGGTCATCAATTGCAGGACGTCATCAACGATTTCAAATGGCGATACCTCGCACGGTTCAATCTGCAGCTTGCCTGCTTCGATTTTCGAGAGATCGAGAATGTCATTGATCAGCGAGAGGAGGTACTCGCCATTACGAGCGATGGTAGCCAACGACTCGACGGTCTCCTCGGAAAAGTGCTCGCTATCGTCACCAGTTTGGAGTGTTTCGGCAAATCCAAGAATCGCGGTCAGAGGTGTGCGAAGTTCATGACTCATACTGGCTAAGAACTCACTCTTGGCTCGCGTCGCCGCCTCTGCACTTCGAATCGCCTGTTCGAGCTGTTTCGTGCGTTGCTCGACTAGTTGCTCGGTGGCATCCGTTTTACCTGTGATCGTGAGTAGAAAGGCTGCAAACAATGTCGCAAAAAGGGCTCCACCAACGAGAACCATCCAGATCGGCCAAACATGCTGTAAGGCAAGGTACTCTGGCTTGGCGACTACTTTGACGCGCCACACGCGGCCAGCAAAGTGAATTGCCGCATTCGCACTTGGCAGTTGATCTCCCGTGGCATCCAAGTTTGCCTCGACAATCGTTGGAGTTTCCGTGAGATCAAATACCGCGAGTGTTTGCTCACTATCCGAGATGCCGGAATCAACCAGTTGCATTTGCAGCGGTGCGGCTGACTCGTCTGACAAGGCGGCACGTACCAGGTCGCCGATACGAAACACGGCCAGCGCGAAACCAGCGAGACTTGCGCGACGTTCCTCGACGGTATCGTGCTTCTCGCCATTCCGATAGATCGGAGAAAACACCAACACGCCGGAACGCGAGTCACCGGATTGCACGAGATGCACGGAGTCGGAGGCCGTCGGCTCGGCGGTGTCTCGCGCGATCGCCATTGCCGCCCGTCGTGTCTCGTTGGAAGCGAGGTCGAAGCCCAGCACGGATTCATTGCCCGCAAGTGGCTCGACGAACTGTATCGGAAAGTATTCCGCTCGACGACCAGCGGGAACCAGGGCCCCGTCGGTGTTTCGTTCTCGAATCTCCATCTTTTCTTCCGCCAGCCCCGCGCGTGCAAGTTCCCAGTCTCGTCGTTCCTCACTACGTACTCGGGGCACCCACTCCAGAGCCATGACTTCTTTTTGCGATGTCCACTGCGAAACAAACGCGCGGAACTCGTCCTCCGTAACGGAGTCGGAGGCGCGGTACAATCCGGTAACCGATTGCAGCATCGACACCTTTTCTTGCAACGCAAGATCGAGCTTCGCGGCTACCGCGGCACCGTGGCGAGAGATGGCGAGATGATGTCGATCCGCTTCCCATTGCTTTGAAGCGAGAAACGCGACGACAACTCCCAACAAACAAATTCCGAGCGGAATGCCCACCGTCACGCGGCGGCGCGACCAGATGCTGGGTGACTTGGCGAACACGATCAAGATGATTGGTGCCATGATGATGGCACCGATCGAGTCGCCGACCCACCAGGTAAACCAATTGAACAAGTAATTCTCGGAGCTCGTGTAGCCCGCGAACCAGAGCGAGGTCACTCCAAATGAAGCTCCGATGACACAGCTAAGAGGTCCGCAAAACAAGAAGAAGCGAGCGATATCCCACTCGTAGGCCAGAGCATTCGGGTAGCCGATGAAACGCTTTACAAGCGTCGCTCCACACCATGCCTGTACCAGTGATCCGCTTGCCATGCCCAAGCCGACGAGCGTCGATATGAGCGAAGAGTCTGGGTTAAATGTTGCCAATGCGTTAGTCGCAAACGCGCCCAGGAACAACCCCAGCCCGGCGCGGTTCCCCCAAATGAGATTCGCGGCTATCGCCAATCCGGCCGCAGGCCAAATCGCCGATGGGAGGTCGGGTGGGATTGAAAGAACTCTGCTGAGTTGCGCCAGCATATAGTAGCTCGCGGCGATCGCAAGGTTGCTTCGCAGTGAGATCTTATTGCGGTGCATCGGCCATCTCTCGAACAATGTCCTAGGTAGGGAAAACTTACGTCGCACTTGCCGGTGCCGCCTACTATGAACGATTCGAAAGTGTGACAGAATCGCGCGTTGTACAGGTCGTAACGTCTTTCCGGCCTATGAGACGTGGCACGAGTCAGAAACTTGTGGCTTGGGCCAGATGGTTCAGCAAATCGTCCCAAATGATCGCGAGGGCAACTCGATCGATTCCAAGCGTGGCATACGCGATGTCGGCCGGAGGTTTGGTGTTAAAAACGCCCAGCGCAGTCATACCAGCACGACTGCAGAGGTAATCCGCCAACGACACGACATACACAAGTTTTTCATGCTCCCCCAAATACTCGTGAGGATACTCATGATATCGAATCGCCTCAGCGACTTTCGCAGGGAAGTTCCAAAGTCGGACGATATATTCGCCTAACTGCGACTGGTCAAACGAAAGGAGCCTGCGCTCCTGGAGGTAAGTTGAACTGCCGTCTTCCAGCAACTCGATGAGCTGGCAAAAGCGAGAGCGCATGTGCAAGTCGATTAGCAGTGTTCCAACGTGATGCATCAGGCCGGAGACATAAGCCTCGTGTTGTGGTACCGCGCCCGTGACCCGGGCGATCTTTCGCGCCGAAACCGCGACCGCGAGGCAATGCCGCCAGAGAGCCTCTCGATCGTACCTGCCATAGTGTGCTGGCCGATCGAACATCCGTTTTACGAGCACCGTAAGTGCCAGGTTTCTTAATTCGTATGCCCCGAGCAAGTTGGCGGCTCGAGACAGGTCTGACACTTTCCGTGTCATGCCAAAGTACGATGAATTGACGCGTCGCATGATACTTGCCGTCATCGCGGGATCTGACTTGATCACTTCGACCAAGGCCCTGCCGGAGAATTGCTGGTCGAGCGGCAATCGCAATATCCGGTCCGCCATCAACGGGAGGGATGCAAGGCGAGCGACTTTTGAAAAGAGAAGCTCTAGATTCCGGTGAAAGCTCGGTGAACCACTACCTTCGATGGACGGCGAAGCTTCCGCCCGATTCGAGTCAGAAAACACCGCGTGCGACGCGACCGCGTGGTATCGGCGGGCAACCGTTGGGCCGAGCATAGACATCTTTCTGCGCACCGGCGTTGCGGCACGCGACCTTCGTAAGGATTTTGTCAAAACGTCCGATGTCTGCCCCAATACGTGTAAACATACGACACGATAGTGTTAGGGCATTTGTCCTAATTGCACGAGAAGCAAATATGGTGGTGGCGTGCGGCACAACACCTACGACCGTTATATCGCGTTTGACGTTTTGAAGGACAGGACGTAGTGTTCATAAGCATCTTTCTGGAATGCCTCAACTCGACTTGTTCGGACACTATTTCGCCATGACGCCGAATTCCGATCGCAGCTTACTTGAGCGTTTAGCGCAGGGTGACACTCAAGGTGACGCGGATGTCTGGGAAGCCATCGCCGCCTCGCCAGCGAAGGAGTCGCCAACCGTTGAAGTTACCAGCGGTGCGGATCCCAAACTCTCGGCCCTGCTCAAAAAAATCAACACAATTAAAAAACCAGAGGTCGCCGCCGCTACGGTGAAGGTGACGAAGGAACCGACAGTCGAAGACTGTAGCGACGGTTTCTTTCCGGTGGAACCCACGAGCTACGTGTCGGCGGGACTGTCAGAGAGTGATGTCGAAGGGCTGATCTTCAAGTTGCTGCTTGGCCGGGGCGACACGGCAGGACGACTAATTGCAGATCAAATTCGTTTGCCGTTCGTTCTGGTCAGCGAGACACTCCAGCGATTGAAGAACGAGCAGTTACTTGTCTATCGCGGCTCGGCCCCGATGAACGACTATATCTATCAGTTGCCCGATATCGGACGTGAACGAGCGCGGCGACTCGCAGAGCATTGTTCTTATTTTGGCGCGGCTCCGGTAGCGCTTCAGGACTATCTGGCGAGCGTTAAAGCCCAGTCTCTGGGAACTCAACACCCGTCGGTCCAAGACTTGAAGGATGCGTTCTCGGACCTGTTGATCAACGAACACATGCTCGAGCGGCTTGGTCCGGCCATAAATTCAGGACGTGGGTTGTTTCTGTTTGGAGCACCGGGTAACGGCAAGACGAGCATCGCCGAACGCGTTACGAAAGCGTTCGGTGAATACATCTGGATACCGCGGGCGATCGGGATTGATGGAGAGATATTGCGTCTGTTCGATCCGATGTGCCACGAGGAAGCACCACAGAACGATGGGCCCGGATTGCTGAGCCAGAGTCGCATCGACAAACGATGGGTGCGTGTGAAACGCCCTACCATTGTTGTTGGCGGCGAGCTCACGATGGATGCGTTGGAAGTTGTTTTCAATACATCGACCGGAATCAGTGAGGCACCACTTCAACTCAAGAGCAACTGCGGCACGCTCGTGATCGACGACTTTGGTCGCCAACGAATGACGACCGACGAATTGCTGAACCGCTGGATCGTGCCGCTGGAGAAACGCTATGACTTTCTGAACCTGGCAAACGGGAAAAAGATTCAAGTTCCATTTGATCAGTTGATCATTTTCTCGACGAACTTGGAGCCCAAAGATCTAGTCGACGAGGCGTTTCTGCGCCGAATTCCCTATAAAATCGAGGTGATTGACCCCGACGAGCGCGAGTTTCGGGAGCTGTTCAAGATCATGTGCCCGAAGATGGGTTTCGAGTACTGTGAAGAATCGGTCGATCATTTGCTGGTTCATCACTACCTTGAAGTCGAACGTCCGTTCCGAAATTGCCAGCCGCGCGACCTGCTCATGCAAGTGCGTAATCACTGCTACTATCAAGGCAAAGAATTGAAGCTCACACCCGAAGCTTTTGACTTTGCGGCGGAAAACTATTTCGCGGTGCTGTGACCCAACATCGATCACAGCGAGTGTGTGGCGTGCGAGTTTTAACAACCGCCGACCTCTTATAACAATCGGGCGTGACCCGGAGGCGTCAGATTGCGAACAATAGCTCAAGGGTTTCTCGACTTGCAACTTGAACTTTTAAGAAGCGTTGCAGGTTAAGTGGATCTCCGCCTGTCGCTTGTCTCTTGGTGCCATGCTGACAGCGATGAAGTATGCTGATGTCGTCACATTCGCACCGCAATAGTGAGAAGACACTATGAACTCGAAGAACTGGTTGTATGCATTAATCCCGCGATTGCGCCTTGCCACTATGGTCTGCCCGTTGATCGTGGCGACGACTCAGGCGGCAGATCCGAATTGGGGGCAACCGGCTGGCGAGCATCGTATTCACCCCAAAGCCGTTTTTATGGAGGGATTGCCGCTCGGGCCATTTGCCAATTTGCCCAATGGCGACCTCGTGACCGTGGAAGATGCGGACAATGCAAAGCACGCGATGGTTTCTTCCGACGATGGCAAGACTTGGGAAAAGTTCCCCGTGTTCGCCGAACCGGATAGATTTCGGATCAGCTACGAACGCGCATTGACCTGCACGCGTGAAGGAACGGTGATCGTGTCCTTCATGAATCTCGTCGAGCGGGCCGGTTGGGATTGGCAAGCGGACATTCACGATTCACCAGACGCGAAACTTCCCAACTACGTCGTCCGCAGCACGGATGGCGGTCGCACTTGGGAGCGTCCGCAAAAGATGCACGATGACTGGACCGGGGCGATTCGCGACATGATTCAATTGCGGGATGGTTCGGTCGTGTTCACGAGCCAAATGATGCTGCACCAACCTGGGCGTCACGCGGTGGTGACGTATGCATCCGCGGATCAAGGAGCGACATGGAAACGTAGCAATATCATCGATCTGGGCGGAATTGGCCATCACGACGGTGCGATCGAAGCCAGTTTCGTACAGCGGCGAGACGAAAGCTTGTGGATGTTGATGCGTACGAACTGGGGACGGTTGTGGCAAGCCGACTCGCTCGACATGGGACACACTTGGCGACCAATCGGTCCGACAAGTCTGGACGCCAGTGCCGCGCCGCCGATTCTCGAACGATTGGCAAGCGGCAGGATATTATTGGCGTGGAATCGGTACTTCTGGAATGGAAGCGAGGACTTTCCTGCCGCGGGAGGCGATCAGCAATGGTCCGGTACGCGAACTTCTAACAACCGCCAAGAGCTGTCGATCGCCTTCTCCGACGACGATGGCGCAAGTTGGTCAGAGCCTGTCGTCATCGCCACGGTGAATCCAACCGAGGACGGCAAATATCCACGCAAAGAGATTTCATATCCGTACGTCTTCGAACGACGCCCCGGCGAGATCTGGCTGACGGCATGGCGCTTTGGTGGATTCCGCGTGAAGTTGTTCGAAAAAGACTTTGTGCCAAATTGATGACGTTAGCTTTCGAGACCAGACTTCGATGAGAATACAACTCTAACAATCGATCCGACCGCTCCCGGGTTGGCCAACATAGTAGTGGGGCATTCGGAGAAGGCGACGACCCGATTTAGAGACGGAAAGTGCATATCGTGGCCGACACTTTCCAAGTGACGAGCGTTAGTCACTTGGAAAGTGACAGCCACAGGTTGGGAGCATTGATTGAAGATCAGCGTCGCGGACGCTGACGTCGGCGACGCTCACGTCAGGCTGTCCGCCGAAGGTGTTTCACTTTCCGAAAGTCTCGCGAGTCTAGTAATTCAGGGCGTGTGATAGCCTCGAACAGCCCTCGGGCGTTTGCTACTCAATTCGGAGCCGACCGAAACGGATCGCAGTACGATTTTTGTTTTCGTCGTTTGAACTGTCCCAGACGGCCAACCATTCGCCGGGGTTGTCTTCGACCAATGTTGGATAGCTGTTGCGATTGCCGGCGACGTAGAACTCGTGTTGCGAGGACCATTGGCCTCCTGGTGTGCGAAGCTTGTAGTACAGCCCGCGCCGCTCGACTTCGTTGCTGTACACATAAACGTGTCGACCGTCCGAATCCTTTCCGAAAAAACTCTTTGACCGGTAGTTCGGCAATCGTGATTCGGGCTGTGCCGTCGACCAAGTGCGACCACCGTCTTTGCTGATGGATGAATACGCGACAGGCGGATCGAGCGGTCGCTCGCGAGCCATATCGGCCGTTCGCATCACGATTTTCAGTTCGCCCTCGATGTCCGTGGATGCGATGCCGCCTTCGTGCAAGAAGACTGGATCGTTGTCCGCGTACGGCACGTATCCTGCCAGCTTCCAATGCAACAGGCTGGTACTTTCCAAAACAAACTGCCGTCGGTCGCCGTGTGGATCATGGCGAAATGAGTTTCGGTGCGCGGGCAGCAAGTAATGCAGCACTCCCTCTCGTTGAACGGCTTCGATACCCGCCACGATAATCAATGATCCTTGATAGTCGACCGACAGCTCGACATGGTGCCACGCATAGCCGCCATCGGGCGAATAGGCTGCGACCAGATCAGCATTCTCGCTATCGCGGTAGTGCATCGGAGCTCGCATCGCGAACAGCCAGATCACATCCTGACCTGGCGGACGAAACAAGACTGCGTTGTTGTACGCGTACTGCACCGTTCCGTTTCGTACGCGATGATCGAAGACCATGGCACGATGCCCCCAACTCTTTCCGGCGTCGCGACTGATCGAACACACGATGTCTCCCATATCTCCTTTGCCAGTCACTTGCAGACCGTATGCCGCGACGTAGTGTTTGCTACTCCACTTTGCAAGATAAGGCTCCCAGATCTTGTTGTACGGGCCATCGGGATCGAGCGAATCGATCGTCACGACATCCTTGACGTCTCCCTCGTATTTTCGCTCGTCACCAGCCGATGGAAATGAAGCAAATACTAAACACCCGACGGTGGCTACCTGAATAACGGTATAAAGCAGACGACGACAGAATTGGTGATACACTGGATGCTCCGGATGTTGACAAGTTGATTTCATGCATTTCGGATCTTCGGACAACGATAACATGGTGAACGACATTATTCGATGGGCAGCAGGCCTTGCGGTCTTCGTTTTCGCAAGTGCGGCGAGTGCCACCGAAATGAAGGCGGATGTCTGTGTTTACGGCGGGACTTCGGGAGGCGTCGTCGCGGCGGTGCAGGCGGCGCGTATGGGGAAACGCGTCGTGCTGGTCGAACCCGGACGTCATTTGGGCGGCATGACTTCGGGTGGATTGAGCGCTGTCGATATTGGCGATCCTCGTAGTATCGGCGGAATCGCACGCGAGTACTTTACGCGTTTGGTCGCGACCTATGGGAAGGCGCTCAATTGGGATCACGCATTCGAGGGCCGAGGTGGTCCTGCTACCGGCGGTGCCTATTCAATTGAGCCCCACGTGGCCGAGCGAGTATTTGACAACATGGTCTTGGAAGCCGGCGTCCTCGTTCTTCGCGAGACCATGCTTGAGGCCGTCGAGAAAGAGGGAGCACGTATCATCCAGATACGGTTGAACAACGATCGTGCGGTTCAAGCAAAGATGTTTATCGATGCGACCTATGAGGGAGATTTGCTGGCCGCCGCCGGAGTAAGTTACACATTAGTACGAGAAGCGAACGCAAAGTATGACGAACAGTACAACGGTATACATTACACCGACAAGTACAAACCTCGCACCGGCCATAAGCAGCCGGGAGAAAACGGGCGAGTTCCTGGCGGTCAGGGTGTCTGGGATCGCGACTTTCCACTTGATCCTTTCATCATCAAGGGCGACCCTTCGAGCGGGCTCTTGCCGCTCGTCGCCGCCGGGGATGCCGGCCAACAGGGCGAAGCGGCCCCGGGCGTCATGGCCTACTGTTTTCGGCTGTGCCTGACAACCGACAAGGCCAACATGTTACCGATTACACCGCCTTCGGCCTACGATCCGGCTCGGTACGAATTGGTCGCGCGGTTTATCGAAGCTTGTCTCGCAAACGGCGATCAAATGGATTTGCGATGGTTCAGCAAGCACGATCCGCTGCCCAATGAAAAGTGGGATTTCAATACCGCAACCTTCGGCGGCAATCTGCCTGGCGCGAGTTGGGACTGGCCCGAAGCCAACTACACCCGAAGAGTCCAGATCGCTAAAGAAATCGAAGACTACCATCGAGGGCTACTCCATTTTCTCGCGACCGATGCGCGTGTGCCGACTGGAGTCCGCAATGACATCCAGCGATTTGGTTTGCCGCAGGACGAGTTTATCGATAACGGCGGGTGGCCTCATCAACTTTACATTCGCGAAGGCCGTCGCATGGTGAGCGACTTGGTCATGACCGAACATCACACCTTTGGTCGGACGATCGCGTCTCATTCAATTGGGCTTGGGTCCTACGGCACGGACGTCCACGAAGTCCGACGAATCGCTAAAGACGGAGTGGTTATTCGCGAAGGTAAGGTTGCGAGTGGACGAGGCGGATTTGGTCCGTATCAGATTGGGTATGGTGCAATCGTCCCAAAGCAGGTTGAATGCAACAATCTGTTCGTTACTTTCGCGCTCTCCGCCAGCCATACAGCGTTTGCCAGCATTCGCATGGAGCCAGTCTTGATGGTCACTAGCCAATCCGCTGCGACGGCGGCGTGCCTGGCAATTGACGCAAACGTCCCCGTGCAGCACGTCAGCTACGAGATTCTGAAATCGCGATTGCTCGCCGACGGCCAGGTGCTATCGTGGGCTTCCACAGGCGTCGACGCGATAGCTCGCAAGACCCGGCGAACAGGCGATCTTCCTGGTATTGTGCTAGACGACGACTCAGCAGAGTTCATCGGAACGTGGACCAAGAGTTCTGGCCAACCCTCGCTGCTAGGGACGGCCTATCATCACGATGGCGGTGCCGGTCGCGGCGAGAAGTCTGCGAAATTCAGGCCGAACATTTTAGTCGCTGGGGATTACGAAGTACGGCTGCTGTACCCGTGGCACGAGAATCGTTCCACGAAAACCAAAGTCGTGATTCAGTGCGCAACAGGCAGCGAGACAATGGTGATCAATCAACAACAGCCCGTTCTCATCAACCGAGTGCCACAATCGCTGGGAACCTTTCGATTCGCCGAGGGCCGCTCCGGGTACGTTATGGTTACAAATGAAGCTGCGGACGGTTATGTGGTTGTGGACGGAGTACAACTCGTGCCAATTGAGATCGCTCGTCAAGAGCGAATCGGCCAGCGAGATTCCGGATACGCAAACTAGCCAAGGATGTCATGAATAACATTTCCGTGAACATCCGTCAGCCGAAAGTCTCGACCGGAATAGCGATAAGTCAGCTGCTTGTGATCCAATCCAAGCGCATAAAGCATAGTGGCGTGCAGGTCGTGAACGCTCGTTGGATTCTCTGCAGCCTTGAATCCGAATTCGTCCGTCGCTCCGTAAACCGTGCCGCCTTTAATCCCACCACCGGCCAGCCAGACGCTAAAGCCGTAATGGTTGTGGTCTCGTCCGAGTTTAGCGGTTCCATCACCCCCTAACTCCACGGTAGGAGTGCGTCCGAATTCGCCGCCCCAAACCACCAGTGTCTCGTCGAGCATGCCGCGTGACTTGAGATCGCTCAACAGCGCCGCGATTGGCTGATCGAGTTGGTTCGCAAGCCTGCGGTGATTTTCTGCGATGTTGTCATGATTGTCCCAAGGCTGACCGGCTCCGTGCCACAACTGTATGTAACGGACTCCGCGTTCAGCGAGTCGTCGGGCGATCAGTGTCTGGCGTCCATGCACGCCATCCCCATATAGCTCGCGAATGTACAGAGGTTCTTCGGCGATATCGAAAGCTTCACTGGCCTCTGTTTGCATGCGAAACGCGAGCTCGTAGGACTGAATCCTGGCCTCCAACCGCCGATCGAGGCGTTGTGATTGGTGCTGGCGATTCCATTTGGCTAGCAAGTCAAGCTGACGCGTCTGATCCGGAGCGCTGATTTGCGGATGCTCGATGTTCTCAATGAGCCGACTTAGCTGAGTGTGCTGAGTGTCGATATGAGTTCCCTGATACGCGCCGGGGAGGAACGCCGACTGCCAGTTCTCGGCATCTTTGATCGGCAGGCCGCCGGGACACATGGCGATGAAACCCGGAAGGTTCTTGTTTTCGACCCCCAGGCCGTACAACACCCACGCTCCGGTGCTAGGACGCGTCTGTACGGAGTCGCCGCAATTCATGAGCATCAGCGACGGTTCGTGGTTCGGCACTTGAGCGTACATCGATCGAATCACAGCAATGTCGTCGATGTGTCGCGCCGTCCGAGAAAACAATTCGCTGACTTCGATTCCAGACTCGCCATATCGCTGAAATTTGAAGGGCGAAGGGAAGGCAGCTCCGGTTTTTCGTTCCGTCGTCAGCGTTTCGCCAAGTCGTTGACCGGCATACTTCTCCAGGGCTGGCTTGTAATCAAAAGTGTCTACATGCGATGGGCCACCGTTCAAAAAGAACTGAATGACGCGTTTCGCTTTGCCGCCAAAATGCGGGCCGCTGGCGAGGCCATTAGCGGCTCCGTCGTCAGCCAGAACGGCGCGCAGCCCCAGAACTCCAAGTCCAAGACCTGAGCGCAACAGTAGCTCCCGCCGGCTAACCGAGTGCATTATGTTCGCTGTTCTGAATTCCATCAGGTACCTTCGTCTTCAGTCCACAAACAAAAACTCGTTGGAACAAAACAAAACCTGAGCCAATTGCTCCAGCGGTTCCAGGCGATCAACCGCATTGGTTGGAAAGTCCGCCACAGAGTCCCATACGGTTGGCACGTCCGCTTCACCCGCTTCAGTAATGGTCGCCTTCCACAAGAACTGATCACTATTCAATACGCTGTCGATATCGACGATGAAATCGATTGTCTCTCCCTTGCTGACGGATATCACTTCTACATTTAAGTGCGCAGTAGATTGGTGGACCTTTGCCGCACCGAGTTGACCACTTCGCGAACTCACTAGAAACGCTCGCACTCCATCACCCGCGGCCACCTCGTGACGCAATTCGGATGTGAGAGTTACTTGCATATCGCGGGGAGCTGTCCAGCGACGAACGCACGCCACCTCCCGAGTGTTGCCCGGATGGCCGCCAATCGCGGACAATTGAACCCAGCCGAGCTTTGGGTCCGGCCACGCGGGGCCACCCTGCCAAGAGTTGCCGGTGAAATGCGGAAGCTTCTCAAACTTCTCGACTTGCTGCGTTGCTTCATTGAGTTTACCGAAACCGTAAGTCCATTCGGCCGCTGTGACGCGGATCTCCGGAGTCTCGCGCGCAGCGTTCGAAACAACTTGCAGGGCATCTTTCAATTCAGCTTGCGTCGGTCGTCGTTGCAAGACATGCAGGAACATCTCTTCGATCGCCCGTTGTGGCGGCACGTCCGTGCCGCACACGGCTGCCAAACGCTTCGCTCGCTCTAAAACAAGCGGGTGGTTCATAAAGAACAATGCCTGCTGCGGGACGGTCGTCTGAGTGCGCTTCGGGACATGCAAGTCTGGGTTTGCGAAATCGAAGACCCGCAGAATCGCGGGGAAGAACTGGCGATCGACCAATCCGTAGAGAGTTCGGCGTCCGTTCGACGTGTCCTTAAATTGATCGACCGGTTTGCCGCCGACTTGCAAGATGAGTTCGCGAGTATCCGCCAGCATCGAGTCGCGAAACTGCTCGAAGGTTAGACGCCGTGAATTCATTCGCCACAGCAAGCGGTTATCCGCATCGATCTTGAGGGCCCGCGCCAAATCCTCCTCATTTGTCGGCCCTCGTGACGACTGACGAAACACCGCCGACGTGACAATAAGGCGATGTAGCTTCTTGAGGCTCCAGCCTTCGGAAACAAAGCGACTAGTCAACCAGTCCAATAAATCAGGATGAGACGGTCGTTCGGCTCGCAAGCCAAAGTCGCTGGGCGTCGATACGAGCCCCACCCCGAAATGCTGTGCCCAAACTCGATTGATGATCACACGCGCGGTCAGCGGATTGGACTCGTCGATAATTTCCCTTGCCAGTTCCAGGCGACCACTACCGACCTGAAAAGGCTTCCGTTCGTCCTGCGACAAGACAGCCAGAAACTGTCGCGGCACGTCGCTGCCTTGAGTGAGGATGTTGCCACGCCGGAACACGCGTGGTTCCGACGGCGCAGGGCGGTCTTTCAGAATCAAAGCACAAGCAGGCGGCTTTTGTGGGGCGATTAACCAGCGGTCAACTTCTCCTTGAAGTTTCCACAGCGCCGTACAGGTTCCGCTGTCAAAGAATGTCTCGGTGTGGACGATGCCCTCGTCGGGAACTTCACACGGAGAGCTCGGTCCATACAGCACTTGACGAAGTTGTTCGTTTGCGGGATCGGAAAAGTGGTCAGTCTCGGCAATGGCCAGTTGCTGCGTCCATTCGGCGTCGACCTCGGCAAGTATCTTGCCATAGCGGTCGATAACTTCGGTGAAGCTGCTCGGCGGCGTCGCGAATGCGCCAGCAACTCGCGCGTTGATCTGCTCCGGCGTGGCAGAACGAATCGCCGCGCAAACTGCCGAAGATTCGGCACCGAACTCCTCGGGCGTCAAACCAGCAAACATGTGCCATGGCACGAAGACCGGATTCTGTTCCC
The DNA here is from genome assembly GCA_020638995.1 of Planctomycetaceae bacterium. Classification (GTDB taxonomy): domain Bacteria; phylum Planctomycetota; class Planctomycetia; order Pirellulales; family Pirellulaceae. Next base: position 505,771 of record JACKHM010000003.1, on the reverse strand, counting down.
GTTTAGCGTTCCTCAGATACGCTTCCCACCGCCGCACGAATGCCGGCAACAGATCCGATTTCGCGAAGATCTGATCAAAGCCATTCGGCGGATACCTGTGCAGCTCTGTTTGCGCGTGAAGATAGTCGAGAACTCGATGACGGGCTCGCTGCGATGATTCGTCGCGGCTTGACTTCAGCTTGTCTCGCAACGCGTTTCTACGTTTCGTCAGCTCCGCTTCAAAGTTGTCATCGCGAGTGGTAAGGTCCAGCCGCACAAGCTCCTCGGAACAACTGTTGAAAACTCCATAGAGCGAGTAGTAGTCCGCAGTCGGAATCGGGTCGTACTTGTGGTCATGACATCGCGCACAACTGACGGTCAGGCCCAGCGTTCCGCGAGTGACGACGTCAATGCGATCATCGATGATGTCACGATTGACGCCAAGAAACCGCCGGCCGATCGTTAGAAATCCCATAGCTGCCAAATCTTCGGCGCGTCGGTCGGCGACTTGGTCAGCTGCCAGTTGCATCAGTAGAAATCGATCGTAAGGCATGTCTTCATTTAAGGCGTTGACGACCCAGTCGCGATATCGCCACGCATGTACCCAAAATCGTTCTTCGCGAGCATACACATAACCCTTGGTGTCTGAATACCGAGCAACATCCAGCCAGTGCCGCGCCCAATGTTCGCCGTATTGTTGCGAAGCAAGATACCGTTCGACGAGAGACGAGTAGGCGTCCGTAGACTCCGTAGTGACGAACGCTTCGACCTCCGCTGCACTGGGCGGCAGACCCGTTAACGAATACGACAAACGGCGGATGAGCGTCCGACGATCAGCTTCAGGTGATGGCCGCAAGCCGGCCTCCTCCAACCTCTTCAGCACAAACGCGTCGATCGGATTACCCACGGCGGGAGTTGACAAGGTGGCAGGTATCGGAGGATCTTGAACCGGCAGAAAGGCCCAATGATCCTTCGCATTTTGCGCCGCGCCAGAACGCAACTGCGCAACACTGTCAGGCCAAGGCAGTCCCAGTTCAACCCACTTGCCAATTGCCGCAACTTGAACCTCGGTCAGTGACTCGTCAGGCGGCATCGCCAAGTCACCAGTCCGCCTAACTGCCTTCAAGATTAAACTGTTGGCAGACTTAGAGAGAACCGCAGGCCCCGAGTCTCCGCCCCTAAGAAGTCCTTGCTTCGAGTCAAGTCGCAAACCACCGTTCTGCTCGGTTGCACCGTGGCAGGCGATGCAATGTTCGCTAAGAATCGGGCGAATCTCGGATTCGAAAAAGCGTTCGGCGTCGTCGCCTGCTATCGAATGGGTCGTGAAGCAGATCATGCCAACGACGACCGCGTTGACAAGCGTTGCTACACGTTGCACCATCGGCTCGGGAGTGGATAGCGGAAAATGCAATTCGACTCGGTTCACCAGATCTAGTCCAGTAGCATCATGCGGCGGGAAATCTTGTCGCTGCGGGGGTAGGATACACGCACAGACGACGGTTTGAACTTTTTCCTTTGTACTCTGTTGCGACTTCCGTTGCTAGTTTTCTTAAAGACTCCAACTGGCCATAACGCGTTTGCCGTCCGTCGGCGACCAGTCTAGCTCCCCCGCCCAACGGTCCCATCCGGCCATGATGTTGTGTATCGTGGTACGATGCTCTGTGACCGACGAATAAGTCGCAATGTAACGGTTTCGGAACCTCAAGATGGTCGAGTCGATTCACGCGTCGCGAGTAAGGAAGCTGCATTATGGCAAGAAGTTTGTATTTGCGATTCTTGTGACTGCGGGTTTCTTTCTGTTGTTCGAGTTCGGATTAGGGTTGTGTGGTATCCGAGCGGTTACGAGCTCGCGAGATCCGTTCGTAGGCTTCTCTCAGCTTCCGTTGCTCGAGCCAGTTCAAGGTGCAAATGGCGAGCAACTTTTAACAACTGCGGAAAACAAGCTGGTATGGTTCAATTCTCAAACCTTCCCAGCGCACAAACCTGCGGGAACGCGGCGCATATTCTGTGTCGGCGGGTCGACGACGTACGGCCGCCCGTACTGGGACGCCACTTCTTACTCGGGTTGGTTGCGAGAATTGCTTCCGTTCGCGGACAATTCCTGCGAGTGGGAAGTCATCAACGCCGGGGGGGTCAGTTATGCGAGTTACCGCGTTGCGGCGGTAATGAAAGAGTTGGCGCAGTACGAGCCAGACTTATTCATCGTTTACAGCGTCCACAACGAGTTCTTGGAGCGCCGAACCTACGCGGGGATGTTTGAGCAATCCTCAACTCGGCTGCACATATCGGCGATGTTGAGCCGTACGCGAACTTGGGCGTTTCTGGAGCGAGTCCTTGCGCCGCCTCCGCCCAACTCCCCGCAAGGCGAGTCGCAACCATTTTCCGAGGAAGTGGACGAACTACTCAATCATACCGTCGGTCCGTCAGACTATCATCGCGATGAAGAATGGCGAGCGGATGTACTAAAGCACTACGCTCGAAATTTGAACAACATGGTTGAGATCGCTCGAAATGCAAACGCGGAGGTCGTTTTCGTTACGCCTGCGTCGAACGAGAAAGATTGCTCGCCGTTCAAGAGTGAAGCACCCCCCACGTTGTCCGAGACACAGACCAAGCAGTTGCAGCAGCTGGTCGATCGCGCACGGGAACAATTGGACGCTGGAAACTTCGAGGCGGCGATTGCTACTTCGAAACGAGCCGTTGCAATCGACGCGAGCTTTGCTGCGGCGCACTTCTGGATGGGGAAGGCGCTGTTTGCGGCCGGGCGTACGGACGACGCATGTGCCGCCTTTGACCAAGCTTTAGAGCTTGATGTTTGTCCGCTGCGCGCATTGTCGGACATTACCACCGCGATCCAGCAAGTCGCGGAACGTGAGAGGATTCCGATCGTCGATTTCGCTGCGAACCTGCGGTCAATGTGCAAACAAGAGTTTGGCCATGAGTGCCTGGGAGACGAGTATTTTCTGGACCACGTTCATCCAACAATCGAGGTCCATAAGCAGCTCGCACTGTGGATCATCGAGACGCTGCAGCGTGCGCATATCATCACCGGCACACTTCCATCCGACGAAGAAATTCGTGCCGCCGCGAGAGTGATTGACGCAAGAGTTGACAAAAATGCACAAGGCACCTCATTGCGGAATCTGGCGAAAGTGCTGCATTGGGCTGGTAAGTTCGACGAAGCTGGACGGCGTGCTGCCGACGCGTTGCAATTGATTGATGGTGATCTAGAAAGCCAGTTCCTGCTCGCAGAGTGCTTGCGTCAAACCGGGAGAAACGCCGAGTCGATGATCCAGTTCGAGCGGTTATTTGAGCTCGAACCGAACTACAGCCGCGGCTATATTCCATTCGGAATGCTCCTGGCCCAGGGTGGCCACCTCGTCGCCGCCAAGACCTATCTCGCGATGGGCGTGTATCTGTATCCTCAACGTGACGATGCTCTTCAAACGCTGGGTTCGGTGCACCTGCAACTCGAAGAGTATGAATTGGCCGAGCAGGCTTTATCGGAAGCGAACTCGCTCAATCCTATCGAACCAAGTACATTGTCATTGCTTGCTCGGGCTAAGGTCGCATCGGGTGATTTGGAAGCGGCAGTGACGCTGTACGAGCACGTGCTCGAGCTGAGCCCTGATGATGCAAATATTCACAACGAGCTCGGCAAGGCGTTCCTTGAACTAGGAAGGCAAGAAGCTGCGAAGGCGCAATTCCTCGCGGCGATTGCTGTCGACCCGAATCACGAGGACGCTCACTTCCATCTTGAGGGAATTCAGCAACCGTTGGACGGTAACAGGCGGTAACACCATGTTCCATCCACAAGGACCGACATTCTGCGAGTTAGCTCATCAAGCATTGTCGTCGACCGAACGTGGTTATGATTTGCTCGCTCCCAAATTCGACTACACACCGTTTCGCACGCCAGATTCGTTATTGGAGTTTGTGGCTCCGCGGATCGGCATGCCAAAGTCGATCGACGCCGGCCTGGACCTGTGCTGTGGAACAGGCGCCGGCATGAAAATGCTGCAACCGTTGTGTCGCGAGCGAGTTGTCGGCGTTGACTTTAGTCAAGGCATGCTGCGGGTTGCGCGGAACACATTGGCGGACGTTGCCGCCGAACCCAAACTCGAATTCATCCACGGAGACGTGCTAGAGCTGCCGTTTAGGAACGAGTTCGACATCGCCGTCTGCTTTGGAGCGTTGGGCCACATACTGCCTCGCGACGAGTCACGATTCACTCAGCAAATCAAGCAGGCACTGCGTCCCGGCGGGCGGTTCGTCTTCATCACTGCGAGTCGCCCGTCACGCTTGTCGCTGGTCTACTGGCTCGCGCGTGGATTTAACGCGGCAATGTACGTTCGTAACACTTTCGTAAAGCCTCCGTTTATCATGTACTATTTGACGTTCTTGTTACCAGCGGCGGCAAAGTTGCTGGAAGAGCACGGATTTCGCGCAATCGTGCATGAGAATGTCTTTCCCAAACCATTCCATCAGGCCTGTGTCGTCGTGGCGACCCGGGAAGCATAGCTCGCAGAGATAAGTTACGATGTTGGCGCTCGAATCAGGGATCGCTGCCAACGTGGCCGTCACTTTCCAAGTGATGAGCGTTCATCACTCGGAGAGTGGCGGCCACTGCAACTCAGCCACCGCAACTCAGATACTCAACTTCGAACGTGGAACCCAACTATGATTATGAAGGCCCTAATTACAATCAGTCTGCTTCTTTCCGCAATTAACCTGCATGCAGCGGACTTTGATTCTTTGCTCGCGCCAGGCAACCGAATCCTGTTCCTTGGCGACTCGATCACACACGCTGGCCACTATATCAGTCGCATCGAAACACAAGTTCGCACGATGCATCCGACCGCCGTTCCGATCATGATCAATCTCGGCCTGCCAAGTGAGACGTGCAGCGGGCTGTCAGAGCCTGACCATCCCTTTCCACGACCTGATGTCCACGAACGAATTGATCGAGCTTTGGCGAAAGTAAAGCCCGATGTCGTGTTTGCGTGTTACGGCATGAACGACGGGATTTACTACCCATTCAGTGAGGATCGGTTTGCAGCGTATCGCAAGGGGATTAACGATATCATCTCGAAAGTTCGGGCCAGTGGCGCAAAGCTGGTGTTGATGACACCACCTGCGTTTGATGCACTACCGCTGAAGAAGAAGGGTGATCTGCGTCCGGTCGGAGCGGACAAGTATGCTTGGTTTGCGATCTATGAAGGCTATGACGAGGTGCTCGAAAAATACTCGGAATGGTTAATGACGTTGGAGGGCCAAGTTGACCATGTCGTTGATTTACACACGCCGGTCAATGACTATGTCGCGGCCAAACGTAAAGCGGCCCCCGAATTCACAATGTCGCCTGATGGAGTTCATGTGAACGAGCAGGGGCACCAGGTGCTCGCCGCAGCCATACTGAAGTCGCTAGATGTTGAGCCACAAGAGCTTGCCCCTGACTTACTGCAACTCGTGAGCAAGCGGCAACAGATTCTACACGCGTCCTGGGTCAGCCACGTCGGTCACAAACGCCCCGGCGTAGCCGCAGGCCTATCCTTGGAAGATGCAAATGCGAAGGCCGCCGAGATAGATCAACTAATTGCCGCCTTGAAGTAGCGCGTGTGTCCGAGCGTGTCTTTGTCCACAAATCAAGACTGTGGCCGTCACTTTCCAAGCGACGATCTTTCGTCGCTTGGAGAATTGCCTTCACAGAAGCGTCCCGACGATGAGGCGTACGACTTTCAATGCGGCACGATTCGAGAAAGTTAAGGTTTGACATGACGTCGTTCACGCTACGTGTGTTATTCATCGCGGGCTGCACGTTATTTTTCACCATCTAGCCGCAGTGGTCCTTCAGCCAGGACATTCACCCAAATGTCGTTTTTATCTTCATCGACGACTTCGGATATGAGGATGTTAGTTGCTACAACTCGCAATCACAAATCGTCATGCCGCATGTCGATCGACTCGCATTGGAGGGTATGCGTTTTACCAACGCACATACTCCGTCGGCTGTCTGTACGCCAACGCGTTACGGAATACTAACCGGTCGATATTGCTGGCGGACGCGGTTAAAGTACCGGGTGCTCGACAGATTCGATCCGCCACTCATCGAGGAAGGACAACTCACGGTTCCCAGCTTCTTGAAGCAGCGCGGCTATCGAGGACTCAGCGGCGCGGGATCGTACGGCGACTTTGTGATCGAAACGGACGCGTTCGTCGGTGCTGTGTTGGACGCGCTCGACCGAACCAACATAACGGATAACACGCTCGTCATGTTCACCTCCCGCAATGGCCGACTGTATCACGGCATGGGATGCGACAGAAAAAGATAATGTCGAGTACTATAAGACGAGCGCTAGCGGGAAATACGCTCAAGAGTTTGTCCATCAAGGGAACTCGCACCTGCGGGGAACGAAGGCCGACATTTGGGAAGTTGGTCATCGAGTCCCCTTCATCGTTCGCTGGCCAGGGCACACACCTGCTGGCGCGGTTAGCGACGCCTTGATCGAGTTGACATATCTCTTGGCGACCTGCGCAGGGTTGGTCGGCGTCGATTTGCCAAGCGGCTCGGGGCAAGATAGCAGAAATATCCTGCCGTCTTTGCTACCCCCGCCACCGACCGCGAGCGTGCGCGCTTTTTCCATTCCCCATTCACTGTGGGGGAAGTTTGCGATACGGAAAGGGAGTCGGAAGATGATCCCTCAACGCGGGTCTGGTGGTTTCACATTTCCTTAGGAACTCGATCCTAACAAGGCTGGTGGACCGGTCGGGCAACTTTATGATCTTTCTGCCGATCCTTCCGAAACGCGCTATGTTTGGGAGCAAAACCCGGCAGTTGTCGCGGAGCTGGCTGAGTTGCTTGTGCGTGTGCAAACCGAGGATCCTTAGAGTGCGTCGACGATGACTTGTTGTGGTGTGGCGCCAACGCAGGAACACCACCAGAGTCGTGAAAAACTGCCAATTGGGTGGCGGTCCTGTGCTGGATCTAATAAACTCCTGCTGTACATTCACGTCGTATCTTAAGCGTGTTATTCATTCAGCACGGGGCGGATGGCAAGGCATGAAAGTGTCCTCGCAACAACAAAGTACTCGCCGTATCTCCGAGCTTATCGAAAGACTCGTCTGCGCTTTCAGCGGTTGCGTGGGAAAAGGTCTATGAGAATCAAGGTCATTGGATCCTCGGTCGATGGTAGCCGCTGCCAATTCGCAGCCTCCTACTTATTTAACGATTATCTCGCGATTGATGCCGGATCAATTGGATTTATGTCGGTCGCTGCTCAAAAGCGAGTAAAGCATATTGTCCTCTCGCACTCCCATCTCGATCACATTGCTTCGTTGCCGATTTTCGTCGACAACGTGTATGAGCCTCGCCCAGAATCGGTTGTCGTCTACGGCATGCCGTCGGTGATCGCATCGCTACAAGCCAACTTGTTTAATGACCTTGTGTGGCCGGATGTGGTGCGATTGTCACAAGAAGAATCGCCGTTCATCGAATTCGTGGCAATCGAAAACCTACGACCAATACAACTCGGCGATCTGCTGTTAACTCCCGTCGCACTCGATCACGTCGTTCCGACCTTTGGCTTCATCGTCGACGATGGTGTCTCCGCAGCTGTTCTTGTTAGCGACACGGGACCGACGGAGTTGATCTGGGAGCACGCGAGTCGAACTGCGCGATTGAAGTGCGTGATGCTCGAGTCTGCGTTTCCCGACTCGATGACATGGCTGGCCGAAAAGACAAAGCACCTGACGCCAGCACTCATGCAACTCGAATTCGACAAACTCGAACATCCTGCACGTCACGACATCAAGTTACTGGTCGTCCATATTAAACCGGCATACTACGAAGAGGTCACCGCGGAATTGAACGCACTGAAACTGCCTAATCTGCAGATCAGCGAACCGAATGGTGAGTACGAGATCTGAGTTCGGGAAAGTGATGCAGCAGAACTCGCAGAACTCGGTGTACTTCGTGATTGCTCATCAGCAGATCCATTCTGCGATCGCGTAACGCACTTACTACGGAGATCTTCCCCCAATGGCACAGGCTGCCACACCAACGCTGCAAATTAGCATTTCGGGGCCAAATCCTTCTCAACGAATTCAGAAAGTGCTCAACGAAGGCGAGGTGCTCCGGATTGGTCGAGCACCTCAGAAAGGCTGGGCGATTCCCTGGGACTTGGCGATCTCGCGCGAACACGCGGATCTTTGTTGGTCTGACGGCACGCTACGGGTCGTCATGCTCCCCTCGGCACGAAACCCCATCGTGTATCGAAGCCGCATGACAAAAGAGCTGTCGATTGCCGCAGGCGATTGGTTCCAGATTGGTGCTACGACGTTTCAAGCAGTCGGAGAGATGAGTCAGCCGATCGACCGCATGGACGAGGATACGATCTCGACACAGTTGTACCAGGAACCGGGCGCGGTCATCGAAGCGCATGCCTATTCGGAAGAAGAGCTACAAAAAATTGCCTTCCGAAATACAGCCCAGCAGATCGAGATTCTGGCCAGGTTGCCCCGAGTGATTTCCGGGTCAAAGTCGGACGAAGATTTGGGATGTCTCATTTCACGTTTGCTGTTGGATGCGATTCCTCAAGCAGATGCGGTTGCGGTCGCGCATTACGACGAGACGAAGTTGCCGCAGAGCGGAGACTCGATCGAAGAGTTCCCGGAACCGCTGACTCTGAGATTTGAGACGCGCGAAGACTTCTCAGGCAGGTTTAGCCCCAGTCGCAAGATGATTCTGAAAGCGCTCCGGGAACAGGCCAGCGTTATACACATTTGGGATACGGATCACGGTTCCGGGGCGTTCACCATCACCGATGGACTTGGCTGGGCATTTTGTGTCCCGCTCCGCGGTGAATCCTGTCAAGGCTGGTGCATGTATGTGTCCGGGAAAGGCGCGGAAGGAGGAGGGCTGATCGTCTCGGATAGCGATCTTGCAAGTAATCTGCGCTTCACAGAATTGGTTGCTCAGTTCATCGGTTCGATTCGACACGTGAGGCTGTTACAGGAGCAAAAGACGCAACTTAGTTCGTTCTTTTCCCCGAAGGTGATCGAGGGTTTGACTGGTCCGCAAGGCCAGGACGCATTGTCCCCGTCCGAAAAGGAAATCTCCGTTCTGTTCTGCGACGTACGTGGTTTTTCGCAGAAGTCCGAGAAACTTCAAAACGATTTGTTGACACTCCTCCGGAGCGTAAGTGCGGCATTGGGAGTCATGGCAGGGGGAATCCTCGAACGAGACGGAGCAATTGCCGATTTTCAAGGAGACGCTGCGTTAGGGTTCTGGGGCTGGCCGGTCGAATTGAAGGAAGGTCCAGTGCCCGCGTGTCGTGCGGCGTTGGCGATCTACAATCAGTTTTATAACGATATTGCGGTTGGCGGGAGTTTATTGGAAGGCTTCTCCGTCGGGTTGGGAGTCGCTCATGGACGTGCGCTCGCGGGGCAGATTGGTACGGACCAGCAAGCTAAAGTTGGTGTCTTCGGTCCGGTCGTCAATCAAGGTGCAAGACTGGAAACGATGACAAAGCAATTCGACCTACCAATCTGCATCGACGAAACGACAGCCAAGTACGCGAGGAAGTATCTTGATGCGAGCGAAGGTCGTGTCCGTCGCCTGGCGCGTGTTCGTCCTAAAGGCATGGATACTCCCATGAACGTATTTGGCTTGATCCCACCCGTGGAGCAACAGCCCGCTACGACCGATCAAGTCATTTCGGATTATGAGGCGGCTTTGGATGCCGTTATCGATGGCAACTGGGAATCGGCAATACAGTTGTTGACCAAGGTCCCGGATGCCGATGGTCCTAAGCAGTTCCTGCTCCGACAGATGGCGGAATCGCAAAACTCACCACCTCCGGCGTGGGACGGCGCTTTTTCACTCGCGGACAAATGAGACGCGGACGGACACTTATTCGGGGTGCTCCACACATATGTCGGGCGATATTGCGTCGCACACTCTCAACTCATGCGCGGCGACTGGCGATCTGTGACGCTTCGTGCAATGGCCACCACGCTTTCAGCTTGGCTTTGCAATAGTCGTGGCCGACTTGCTTGGCCTCGGAGATTCCCCCGAAGTCGGCGATATTGATGTGATCGACCGGAGGTTGTATGTAGCGATCGGCGATGTGCTGGTCGATCAACTTCTGGCGACCATAGACGCTGCCCAACTCACTCGCGCGGTGCAAAATGGAAACAATGTTCGGCATCGCGATTGTCTGCATGAACGGATTAAACTTCCTCCACAAAAGCCACCACCCCGACGGACTTTGCACATTGGGAAACTGCACTTTTAAGTCATGAGGTGGGACAACATCGACGGCAATAACCGTTGAGCTACCAAGTCGTTCGCGCATGACATCCATTGGCAAATTGTCCAACAAGCAACCATCGAACAGCAGACTATCATCATGCACGACCGGCGTCGTCAGACCTGGAAGTGTCCCACTGGCACGCACGGACCACCACAGCGGGCCCGTTTCATGGACGACGATCTGAGCTTGCGTGAGATTGCTCGATACACAGAAATAGGGCATCCATAGGTCTTCAATTTGCGTGTCAGCTCCGAACCAACTTCGCAGACGCCGATCAAATCGTTCCCCTCGGGCGATGGCTACCACGGGTGCGGTAATATCGTAGAGCGTGCCTTTCAGCTGAGACTCAATCGTGCTGATGGTTTGTTCAAAGCGATCCGGATCAAAAGCATAGGCCGCTGACACTAGGCTACCCATGCTCACGCCGCCGATCACGTCGATTGGGATACCCAACTCGTGCATCGCCCGAATGCAACCAACGTGTGCAAAACCGCGAGCTCCGCCCCCACTCAAAACAAGCCCGACTTCACGGCGCGCCACGTATCTGGCAAGACGTTGGTAGTCATGGCTCCTCGACCGACGAATATGAAAGTGTCGCCCACGGCTTCCCTCGGCTAGTAGTTCCTTGGCAAGATCGAGTCGCTTCAGCCAACGGATCGTACCACTGGGGCGTGCCACGTCTCCGTGTAGTAAAACCAAAGCGTGACGACGTTCGGCATGCTTCTCTTCTTGCAGTTGGATTTCGGCAACTACAGGCGTCGTGGTGGGCTCGCAGGTTGCATTCGCCACGTACATGATCTCGTCGGCATTCCGGATGCAACGGCTCGTCCAATTTGTAACTGTCGCATCTGCTTGCAAGAGGATCACCGCGTGTTTTCGCTCCTGTTCGCTCAACCACGACCGAAGTCGCAAATCATCCGGACGTCGCTCGCCAGCTTGCGAGATCCCTGGCCTGCCGAGGCGGCGATCCACCTCGTCACTAGTCAATAGCAAGCAAGGCTTTGTGCCGCTCTTCTCGTCATACTCCAGCGCGTGTAGCGATTCGAAGAGTTGTTTTGCAAACTCGCCAAGTTCGACGCCGTCGCTGGCGGGAGCGAGGAGGATATTGGAGCTCAACGTCTTCAGACGCGTCAGTCGATTGGCGCGTTGCAACCGCGTGATTAACAGACTCGTCATCCGACGCATCATCTCGGGGTATCGCTTTGTAAAGTCCTCAAACTCTTCTCGCGAGAACTCCAAAAGTTCGGTGTCACGCGAAGCGATAATCGTCGCGGAACGGGGCTCGCCGGTCACAACGCCCATCTCACCAACCGACTCGCCCTGGGACAACTCGCTGACATTTTGCGACTGTCCGCTCATGTCTTGAATCAGCACCTGCATTCGGCCGCTGATGATGATGTAAAAACTATCCGAGGGCTCGCTTTGATAGCACAGTAAGTCTCCGCGGCGCAAACTTCGCCAAGTCATCTTGGACTCGAGGTCGCGGAGCATCTCTTCATTAAGTTCGCCGAAAAGCTTGGGGAGGACGTCGACCATCTGGTCCCGATAGAGTCGGGGCATGATCGTCTTGGCCAGTTGCTCGACCACATCCGGATCTGCGCCCAGAAACTTATCAAACGCCTCTTTCGGGAATTTGACGAGGCCGCTCGGCTTTGCGGCGCTGACTGTCGCACTGCGAACGCCGCCGGTCAGAATCTGCATTTCGCCGATCGTGGAACCTGGGCCAATCTCCGCAATCACGAGGCGATCGTTGTTTGGATTGTCGTCGAGATTTTCCTGGTCTTTGGCTACTTCCAAGAGCCCGCTGGTCACAAAATAAAACGCGTCGATCGTGTCGCCTTCGCGAAACAGCGTCTCGCCCTCGGCCAATACAACCCAGCTCAGTTCATGCTGCAAGCCGGCAAGGTAAGAGCGATCAATCGTGCGTAGCAAGGGATCGTCTGCGATCAGACGAACGAGTTCCTCGCGTGTGGGCGCATCGTTCGGAGGAGGCATGTTTCGCTACTGGACTACAAACGAATGCCCGCTTTGACGATTGTTGGTTCAACTAACATTCATACCGCAAACGGAGCATGATTGAAATAGACCGCTCGCTTGCTTGTCAGCCGCCCCTCTGATTCAATGGAACCTTGTATTCGACACCGACCGGCATTTATGGGGCTACGAGGGAGCGGATTCCAAAGTCGCAATGGGCACTATTTCAACCGAAGCCTGGGTTCTTCCTGCGATCACTCGCCACGCGAACCGAAAGGAACTTGTCCGCGAGCGTTATACCTTCCCGGATATCACGGCAGATGAGGTACTTGCAAGTCCACTCTATGGTTGCATGGAAGGGAATATGTTGCATGCCCTGCAACGCGATCCGATCGATATCTGTCGTGAACGGCATGAAGACTGTGTCGTCCTCGGGAATTCAGGTGTTGTCCGAATCGAACGGATCGGATCGAGTGTCACGGAGTTTTCTGAAGGTGACACTTGTATCCTCTTCGGGAATGGTATCTGGGACGAGCAAGGATATCCGATCAAGATCTTGGCCTACGATGCACCGGGAACAATGGGCGTTCTTGCAAAATCCATGAAACTGCACCAGCGGCAACTGATTCGCATTCCACGAGACACCTCATTCTCGCTTCCGCAGTGGGCGGCGTTTTCGTTGCGATACATTTCCGCGTGGGCGAATTGGCGGGTCGCCTACGAATGTTGGCAGTCCCAGATGCGGGAAGTGCCTCCCGAGCAGACCGTGGTGTGTGCCTGGGGAGGAGGTGTGAGCTTCGCGCAACTCCAATTAGCCAAGCGGTTCGGCTGCCAAACGATCATGGCGTGTTCGGGCCCCGAGCGACTGAAGTTATTGCAACAAAAGCAGATCGAAGCCATCGATCGATCGCAGTTTAACGAGAATGAATTCGAGGCCGAGTTTTTGAACGCGATCACACAGAAAACGGCAGGCAAAGGGGTATCGATTTTCATCGACAATATCGGCACCCCCGTCCATCGGATTACGCTGAAAGCGCTCGCGCGTCAGGGTGTTGTGACGACTTGTGGCTGGAAGCGCGGAATGAGAAGCCACATCTTCCGCGCGATCGAATGCCTGAATCGTCACATTCACGTGCATACACATTTTGCTCGCTACGAAGAAGGAGTCGAAGCAGTATTGTTTGCCGAAGAACATGGCTGGATGCCGCCTGCTCCCGACCGCATTTGGACTTGGGACGAGATTCCTAAGCTGTTCAGTGAGTACGCGAATGATCGTATCACATCGTATTTTCCACTTTTCTCGATCAATGCTTGAGGGAAACGGCAAGGTGCAACAATGATCGACGGCGGCCGTCCTGCTAGAATCCGATCGATCGGTATCTACCTGCCGGATAGGCGAGAGTCGAACTATCTGAAGGCAGAGCGAGTTGGATTTGATCGAGAATTCCTGGAGAACAAGCTCGGAGTCATCGCTCGATCAGTCATGGACGCCGGCGAAACCACGAGCGATCTCGCGGTTCGCGCCTTCAATGCACTGGCGGATCGAAGCGATTTGCCACGAGACGAAGTTCAGTTGCTCACCGTTGTTACGCAGCATCCCGATTTCAAAGTTCCACACACCGCGGCGTTGGTACATAATCGGCTTGATCTTGCAAAGCAGTGCATGACGTTCGATATTTCACAAGGATGTGCTGGCTATACACACGCGGTTGCGATTGTCACGAGCATGATGGACGCGGCACAATTGAATCACGGCGTGTTGATTACCAGCGATCCATACTCGAACAAAGTCGCTGACGACGACCGCGACGTCTCTCTGTTATTTGGAGATGCTGCGACAGCAACTTACTTTTCGCGCTGTGGTGCCGGGTATCAACTTGTTGACTCGAATTTCGGTACCTTGCCAAACAGCTATCGCTGCCTCATGTTTCGCGAGCGATTGGAAATGGACGGTGCCAGCGTTTTTAAACACGCCGTACAGGAAGCGCCGCCGAGCATGAAAGAGTTGCTCAAACGCAATCGGTTGTGTGTCGACGACGTCGATTTGTATCTTTTGCATCAAGGGTCGAAATATCTGGTCGAGTACATCAGTAAGAAAATGCGAATTCCGTCGGAAAAAGTTCCCTTCGAAGCGACGAACTACGGGAATACGGTTTCGTCTTCGATCCCGCTAATGCTCCAGAAGCATGTTGACGCAGCGGACCTCGACCGAATCATGCTCAGCGGGTTTGGAGTTGGTTTCAGCTGGGGCAACAATCTTTTGCAACGATTGAAGGAGGAAGCATGACTACGGTGGCGGACATCATCCTGTTGATGAAGGAAGCAGACATCGCGCGAAACAAAGTTGATTCGCTATCCCCTGATCAACCGCTCGACGAGCAAGGACTAGATTCCTACGACCGCATGACGCTGTTGACGGAATTGGAAGAGCGGTTCAACGTGGAGTTACCCAACCAAATCGCCAACCAACTCAAAACGCTCGATGACATTGTCGCGTATCTAAATCGAAGCGAGATGAACTAAGTCAGCTTCTCCCACACCAAGACGCCCACAACATTCTCTTTCCCGCCCAAAGAAAGAGGCGACGTCTCGAGCGTCAGTCGATTTCCATCGAATTTGTAATGCCGCTCTTGTTGATGGCCCACCCAGTTCGGAAACAGGCTACCCTCAACGGTGTAGCTCATGGTTCCTTGTTCCTCGTCGACCGTATAGTTGGCCCAAAATGCAACGTATCCCTGATAGGCGGCCTGCATCTCCTCCGGCGTACCTCGCAGCATATCATTGCTGGCGAATTTTGGGCGTTCCACATTCATCATCTGCCCGTTCAATTTGCCGAAATCGTCGAATGTGATTATGCCGACGCAATGTTTTCCTAATGGATAGATGACGTCGTCGTCGGTCACCATTTCTGAAGACACGAGTTTCCACGTCCCAAGGAATTGCTGTCGTGACATATCGTTCTCCTCGTGGGAAAGGGATCAAGAGATCGTCAGTTTGAGTTGTGACCGAGTTGGCTTGAGGCAAGAGTCCGTGCGAATGACTTTGCTTTCTCAATCCCCTCGTCGGGCACACCGAACGCATAGATTCGGCATCCCATAAATCGCTCTCGGTTTTCGCCAGATTGTAAGTAATTCAGAAACGAAAGCATCGACTGGACTTGATTTCCGTGGAAAGCAAATGTTGCACTGTCGGCAAAGCTTCCGCCCGCGCGGGTGGCCAGTCGCCTAACCGTTCGATAATTCACCCACCAAAACGCGCGGCAAACGGTAAACACGGCAAATCGACTTCCTCGGAGAACTTTGGAGGCTGCAGGTAATTTCAGAAAAGATGTAATGGGCACTGCCGGGTAGAACCACCAAGTCGGTGATCCGATACACACGAGGTCGTACTCTGCGTCGAGCAATTGCTCGTCGAATTTGATCTCTGCAGTCTGACCAAGAAGTTGCGGCACCACGAACTTCAGAATTCGCCGCCAAAATGGTTGCAAGGGAAGCTCCAACGAAAATCGTTGGTCGCTCAATGTAAGTTCCAATCGCGTGACCTCACACCCCTCTGCAACAAACACTTCCGCCATCGCATCAGCAACACGCCGAGTTTGATTTGTATACGAATAGTACAGCAGAAGTACGCGGGGCGTCATCGGCTTCCCCTTGCTTTCGCGCGTTGCAAACAGTCATGCAATTCGTCGACAACAACTCCCTGACCAACACCTCGCAACATTCCGTAGTGCGTACCCGGTATCCAGTGCACCTCGGTCCCTTCTCGTGCAATCGTATTCCAAAACCGACCGACCGGTCGAAGGCTGACAAAGCTGCTCTGTGAATAGTGTGGTCGAAAGTGAGTGATTCGGCCCGGATAGGACGCTATGTGATGACCGCGAGATACAGTTGTATGCGTTCGCAGGCCTTCATCCAGGAACGCATGGAATAATCTGCGAAGCGGCCTCAATCGCGTCAACTCGGCAAATGCTAACATACCCGTGAATTTACAAATCCGATACGTCGCCGTATAAAACCAATCCAGCCATCTTGGCACATGAGAAGGAGGATCGAAGATGACCAATAGGCCGACCTCATCGCCTTGACGCAGCAACTCCCTCGCCAATTCGACGACGATAATCCCACCCGCCGAGTAGCCTGAAAGAAAATAAGGTCCTTGCGGCTGAACTTTCTTAATCTCGGAGATATACGCCGATACGAGTCGATAAATCGACATCTGTCGAAATGTTTTGACCAGCTTGGCACTGGCTGGTTGCAGCCCGTACACTGGCTGGTTAGCCCCAATGGCATGGGCAATATCCTGAAAGGCGAATAAGTCTCCGTACCCCGCTGGTACGAAAAACAGCGGCGTATCGCGGCCGTGTGGCTGTAATGGCGTAAGGTGGACGCGCGGCGTGTTGAGCGATCTCTCGCGTGGATCAGACGTCCGTGCCTCGGGTTGCGAACCGCGAATATCGCCTTGCTGTCGAATGTAGAGCACGATCTCGTTTATCGAGCGACGCATTTGGAGCGTGTTTAAGGGCAACTCGTGAGCAAGCGTTTCACTAAGTTGCGCTCGCAACTCAGCCGCCATCAGTGAGTCAAGCCCCAACTCCGCGAGCGGCTGCGCCGTGTCGATCTGTTCCGGGGCAAGCCGCATTACATGGGCGGCTTGGTGCAGCACGATCAACGCAAGTCCATCGTCGTCCGAGATGTCGACGACTAACTCTCGAAGACGGACCTTGGCGGTCGCGTTTGATTCTTCGATCGCTCTCGATGGAGTCGCGGTACTCTCGGGGCGAGACAATCGGTTGCTCTGGTCTGAAGCGTCTAACGACAACCCGGTGCTGGCACTCGCGAGGTATAGCGTATTGCTGGAGGCATCCTTTAATGAGGCATCTTGCAGGTAAGCAATCTCATCAAAACCACTCTCGCTTAACACCCGACACCAACGGTCGCGTCTCATGAGTGGATAGTTAGGACGAAGCTCCCTATCCTCGAAAGACCACCATCCGTCGATCAAAGTGAACACCAAATCGCCCCAAAGCGGCGGATTGGCGCCTTCCAACAACATCAACCAGCCCCCAGGCTTCAGACACTTACGTACATTCGCCAACGTATCGTGCAAACGTGGCGTTGCGTGCAAGACGTTGGCTGCGACAACGACGTCGAACGATTGCGGCTTAATTCCTTGGTCTACGAGTGGTTTGCTGATATCCAACAAGTGGGTCTGCAGGAAGGGAAACTCCTTAAAGCGATCAGAAGCGGCTCGCAAGAACAGAGGTGAAAGGTCGGTAAAGCAGAATTCCGATCGGTCCTCTGGGAGATGCGGAAGGAGATGCGTTGTCAGTCCGCCGGTGCCTGCGCCGACTTCGAGTACTCGGAGCGTATCGCCATCCGGAAACTCGGACACTGCCTCCCTCAATGCTGCTCCCGCGATCGCGTTGTAGCCGGCAAGTATCTTCGCGCGGCTATAAAAAGCCATCGCCTGATCGAGTGCACCATTTGGGAATAAGATTGACAGCGGATCGACTTTTCCTTGCCATATCTCGGCCAGCGAGTTTCCAGCTCGCTGCAATAAATCACACTCAGGACAATCCAGTTCTTGCCGCAACACCTCCAGCCGCTCATTCGCGGAATCGACGGGCGCCGCCACGTTAACCCGATACCTGCGAGCCTCGTGTGCAAGCCAGCCACGCTCGACAAGGCGGCCTAACACTCGATCGAGTTTGGCACGATGCTGGATGGGTATGCGAGCGTAGATTGCATTCTCAGACAGTGTGTCCCCAGGCGTCCACGTGAAACCAAGTCGCCCGAAGGCTTCGACGACGAAACGTAGTGCGACCTCATCCAAACTAGCAGTCAGCAATTGTGCTTCATCTTCCAAGCCAGACTGCAACACCTGCAGTTTGCTTGCAATCTGCGACGGTCGTGGCATTTGCGATTCTATTTGTTGCGGAGTTCTGCCCGAGTATCGACGTCGCGCAGATGTTTCACAGATCTCCCGTTGAAAGGCATACGTGGGAGCAGTCACCTTCGTGTATGAAAAAGGACGATAGAAGCCTCGCCAATCAATGGTAACTCCGTCGACATATAGCTTGCCGAGACTGTATAGCATCATCTCGCAAGCATCGCGATCTTTAGTTAAAGAAGGCAGCCAATGAGGTCGAGGTCGTACCTTGCGAAGGCATCCCATTCCCATCGCAAGCAAGTGCGGGTTCGGGCCGAGTTCGATGAAGGTTTGGCATCCGGTAGCAGCCATTGCCGCCATCCCCTCCGCGAAACGCACAGGTTCACGAAGGTGTCGTGCCCAATACGACGAACACGCGATTTCGTCTCCGACAGCCTTCCCGTACAGGTTAGAGATCATCTCAATACTCGGCACAGCGTACTCGCATTGCTTCGCAGCCTCACGAAACCGGTCGAGCATCGGCTCTATCAACGCCGAGTGCCCTGCGTTTGAGGTATCCAGTATTTCCGACTCGATTCCGCTCTTCATGAATGTTGCTAAAGCAGTCTGCACGTCTGCCTTCTCGCCAGATATCACTGTCGTATCTGGACCATTGATCGAGGCGATCGAAACTCTTCCCGCGGCGTCGGCAATTGTGGCTCGGACGCAATGCTCGTCCGCCATGACGACGGCCATCATGCCGACTGTTGGTAACTCGTCGATCAAACGCCCGCGCGTCGCCACGAGCTTCAACCCCGCGCCGACGTCGAAGACACCGGCGGCACACGCAGCGGCATATTCACCAAGGCTGTGACCAATTACGGCGTTGGGACGAATGCCCCACGATGACCACAACTGCGAGAGCGCGTACTGCAATGAGAACAAGGCAGGCTGTGTGTAGGCCGCACTGTTGTAAACTTGAGTCGGAGCCGAGTTGCCATAAAGCAGTTTCGCGAGAGGAATGTCAAATTCGGCTTGCAACAACTCATCACACCGGTCGATCGCTTCACGGAATACTGGATGCGATTCATAGAGTTCGCGTCCCATACCTGGATACTGGCTTCCTTGGCCGGTGAATAGAAATCCGATACCACCAAGGGACGTCGACGCGACTGACTTGGACTCACGAGTCTCGAGGACGGCGGTTTGGTCTCCGGAAATATAAGACCTCAGCTTTTCTAACAGCTCTTCCCGTGAGGCCGCGATTACGGCAACGCGATGCTTGAAATGGTCACGACAAGTTGCTGCCGTGAAGCACAAGTTCTCGACCGGTTGGTCAGGTCTCGAAATAAGATGGGCGACGTATTTTCGAGCAAGATCTACAAGAGACTCTGGAGTTTTCGCCGAAAGCGGGAGAATGTGAAATCCGAGCGTCGAAGATCGTGGCTCGACATGGCGTACAACGCGATCGACTCCCTCGATGATCACGTGCGCGTTTGTGCCGCTAAACCCAAACGAACTCACCGCTGCCAGGCCGCGATTGTCATACTCTGGCCAGGGTGAGATTTCCGTCGGCACCCGGATCGGCATCGATTCCCAATCGATGTGCGGGTTCGGGGCCTTGAAGTTCAACTGAGGCGGGATCTCACGATACCGGAGCATCGATACGACCTTGATCATTCCGGCGATACCCGCAGCCGCCTCCAGGTGGCCAATGTTTGCTTTCACCGACCCGATGAACAGCGGCTCGGACTTCGTTCGCCCCTTTCCGTAGGCATTATTCAATGCCTCCACTTCGATTGGATCACCGAGTTCGGTACCGGTGCCGTGCGCTTCGACATAGGTAAGATGCCGGGCGTCGATTCCTGCTTTGTGAAGTGACCTTCGAATCACTTGTTCTTGAGCAACTCCATTGGGAGCGGTTAGTCCGTTGCTCGCCCCATCGTGATTGATAGCTGCCGAACGAATCTGCGCCAGTATCGTGTCGCCATCGCGAATCGCGTCCGACATTCGTTTCAGCACGACAACGCCACAACCTTCGCCACGAACGTAGCCGTCGGCAGACGCGTCGAAAGTGTAGCAACGTCCCGACGGAGAGAGCGCGTTCAACTTGCAGAGCGCGATCATCGTCTCGGGAGACAAGATCAAACTGACGCCACCAGCAATCGCGAGATCGCATTCACCCGAGAGTAGCGACTCACACGCTTGATAGACCGCAACCAGCGAGGACGAGCATGCCGTGTCGAGTTGAATTACTGGCCCACGCAAGTCCAAGACGTAAGCGATGCGACCGGCGGCGATGCTGCGTGCCGTGCCGAGGACTTGATAAGTATCGACATCCTCAGGGTGAATGGCACGCTGCTGCGACAACGCATGATCATCGGAACTAAGCCCCACGAAAACTCCCGTTTCACTACCTAGCAAACTTGATGGCGCGATCCCCGCGTTTTCCAAGGCCTCCCAAACAACCTCCAGCAAGAGGCGTTGCTGCGGATCGATCTCCATCGCCTCACGCGGAGTCAGTCCGAAGAAGGCCGGATCGAATTGGTCGATGCCGCTGACAAATGCGCCGTGCCGCGCATACATCTTGCCTCGGGCCTCTCGGTCGTCATCGTAATACTCGTCCAAATCCCATCGATCCGTTGGAATCTCGCAAATCGCGTCCTCTCCGTTTCGCAACAACTTCCAGAATTCTTCGGATGAGTCCGATTCGCCAGGAAACCGACAGCCCGTGCCGACGATCGCGATGCCGCCTGTTGCAGCGTCATTATCATCGGCGTGGTTTCGACGGCGTGCCGAGTCGACCAATACAACAGACTGTTCGGCTTTGAAGCGTTGGCCGTGCGCTCTGTCGCAATTGCCGTTCGAGTTATGGCCGTTACTTTGAAGTAGATGTGAGGCTGCAGCATCAATCGTTGAATAATTCCAGAATAATGTGGGATCGATACGGCGATTCAACAAAGCTGCAAGCCCATCGGCCAATTCACAGGCTCGCAACGAGTCGAGTCCACAATCAGCAAATCTGCTCGATGCATCAATCGTATTGCCATTTTGTCCGGCCTTCGTAGCAAGCCAATCGGCAATCCAACGACGAAGCGAGGGAACTGTTGGTGTGTCTGTATTGATGCCACTGTCGTCGGCTCCAGTCGTGGCGATCCAACTTGCGACAGTTTCAAGTTCACCCAATTCAAATGCGGCCTTCATCGCCGCGCGTTGAATCTTACCACTGGTTGTTTTCAGGACAGCACCAGGTCTAACGAGTGATATTGCGTGCAACCTTAATTCGTGTTCGTCGAAAACAGCCGCTCGAATCGCCGACAGCACCTCTTCCACATTGAGATTGCGCTGAGCTCGGCCTTCGATATCGTGAACCACGACGAGTTCCTCTTCTCCGCCTACGTCGACGGAGAAGGCGGCACCGCAACTTGGGCGAAGCGCGGGGTGACTCCGCGCCACCGTCAACTCGATGTCCTGTGGATAGTGGTTAAGACCGCGGATAATGATCAACTCCTTGAGTCGTCCTGTAACATAAAGCTGTCCGTCCAGCAGGCAGCCCAAGTCACCAGTCCGCAGGAAGCGGCCACCACCCGAATCGGCAATCTGAGCGTGAAAGGTGCTTTCAGTCACTTCAGGCTGTTGCCAATAACCTTGCGTTACCGAAGGCCCAGCCACCCAGATCTCGCCCACTTCATCAGCCGCGCACCGTCGCCGAGTATGTGGATTTACGATCTGGACGCTCGATCCGGCCAAGGGTCGGCCTGAACTGACAATCG
This sequence comes from Planctomycetaceae bacterium, assembly GCA_020638995.1. Taxonomy (GTDB): domain Bacteria; phylum Planctomycetota; class Planctomycetia; order Pirellulales; family Pirellulaceae. The sequence goes on along the minus strand of JACKHM010000003.1, from coordinate 483,864 downwards.
TCCGCGAAGCCGCACCTTCGGTGGCGACCTTCAGTCGCCCACGTTCATAGGCCTGCACGTCAGCTGCGAAGCATACAGGCTCTTCATCGGGTGGCGTCGCGGAAACGACGAGAGTCGACTCGGCAAGACCATATGCCGGCGAGATTGCATCTTTCGCAAGTCCGCACGCTTTATGTAGTGCATAGAAGGTCTCGATCGTACCGGCGTGAACTGTTTCAGCACCATTGGCGGCCGACACCAGACAGCTCAGATCGAGGTTGGCCCGTTGCTCAGGTGTCGTCTTGCGATTGCATAGGTCGTAGGCAAAGTTCGGTCCTTGTGTGTGTGTGACTCGATAACGAGAAACTGCTTCCATCCATCGAATCGGGCGGCGGATGAAAGTCAATGGTGACATATAGTAGCAAGTCGCGCCGACATAGAAGGGCATAAGCAACCCTTCGATCAGTCCGTAGTCGTGAAAGTACGGCATCCAAGTCGCGGTGATGCTCGATGAGTTATAACCTGACGCGAGCATCAACGCATGGCACTGACTAAGCACGTTGCCGTGGCTTACCATGACACCCTTTGGTGTCGAAGTTGATCCCGACGTGTACTGAAGAAAGGCGAGATCATCTGCGGTCGCTGCACATGCGTCAGCGATTGGCGAAGCGGCGTCCCGGTCGGTTAGGTTATCGGTGTTAACCCAACGCAGCTGTCCGGCGCCGTCGAGATGGTCTTCTACCGAGATACGAATGTCTGTGGTGGTCAGCACCAATGAAGCTTGCGCGTCGGCAGCAACAGCCGTAAGCCGCGGCAACGCGCGTTTCAGCCGCGACGTGTCTGGGGGAGAGAGTGGAACCGCGATCACTCCAGCTTGCAGACAACCAAAGAAGGCTAAAAGAAATTCGTCTCCGGGCGGATACAACAAGAGGGCGCGATCTCCGCGATCCGCTACCGCGAGCAGACGTTCTGCAATCAAGTTTGCCCCGTCCTGCAAGTCGAGGTACGTAAGTCGAGGGCCTTCGCTTTGCCCATCCACAAGAAATTGATAGGCCAATTTGTCCGGCGAGTCTTTTGCGCGCTGTCGCAATACGTCGGTTAATGAGACGTAGCTCGTCTCGACAGACGCAGAATGAGGAAGGGGGCGTATCATTAAACTCAATGCACTTGATCAGTACTTCCCAAGGCTCGGCGACATCTATACTCTCGCACAACGTAACTTATGGCCGTCACTCTCCGAGAAACAAGCACTCGTCAATCGGCGAGTGACGTCCACATTCACAGATTTCAACGCGTCTTAACAAACATTCATAATCCAAGGGCATTCGGTTGACGTCGAGATCATGGGTGCGATGATCCGGCACGTGAACCGCTACCGAGAGGACGTGGTCGATGGTGGGACGCAGACAGAAGAATTGCCAAGCCTCGCTGGTATCCAAGATATTTCGAATGTTCACACACCATGATCCGTCGGCGCTTTGATCAAAGGAAAACTCATCCAATGGGATGGTCAGCCCTCCTCCTCGCGCCTTGACGAATGCCTCCTTCAGCGTCCAGTACTCAAAGAACCGATCGCTTCGCTGCTCGTCAGGACACGAAAAAATGTCCTCACTTTCCTGCGACGTGAAGTAACGACTGGCAATTAATCGCTGATTGACACCACGTCCCAGCCGTTCGACGTCGATGCCCACTTTACGATCCTGAGTGATCACACAAGCGACCAAGCCGCGAGTATGTGACAGGTTGAAACGAATTCCGCCGGCGTGAGGTTGGTCCGCCGCAATTTCTGGTCGACCGAACTCACTACACTCGAATCGCCAATCTTCCGGCGCAACTTTCGCGTATCGCGATAAGCAGGTTCGCAGGAATGCGTGGGCGGCCAGATAGAGCTGCCTATCTTCCGCAAATTGGAACGAGCGATATCGCCGAACCTCCTCTTCACCGAGCACAGACTCGAGTTGGGCTAACACATCGGAATCGATGGAGGCAGGCACTTCTGCGAACCAGACGATTGACGCCCCAGCGGGTGCAGATGAGTTTGGTTCGATGATGAGTTCGCTCTCCATAGATCGACGACGTTTCTCTCACGTCTCTACGTTTCGGTCTCGGTCGCTTTCAAACGCTCACCGGAAATATCTTCCAACTCCGCGACGATCGGCTTTGCTCTCGAAATGTCTTCATCGGCATCAGGCCAAGCCAACGCCAAGCCTGCCTCGCCTCGAGCCAACATGGACTTAGCACGCTCGCGTTCCATTCCCTGTTGTTCCGCGAGCGAGATACTTTCGTCGAAGTATTGCCGAGCTTGTCGTTCATGTCCCGCAAGTATCGCAAGTAAACCGCACTCCCGAAGTAACTGAGCGCGGCAAGTACGATAACCTTTAGTAACTCCCAAGGCAGCACGGGCCGCCTTGTTGGCTTGTTTGAGGATTACCAATCGTTTTGCTGCCTCGGTTTCTCGTTCTGCGGCTATGCGGAGCGCGGTGACTTTCCAAGTAGCTCCGGCAAAGACGCAGACATTCCGGATGCTCTTTCGCTTCGCAAGGTCCAGGCTTTCTTGGATGACTTGTGCGGCAATCAGCGGCTCATCTTCCCGAAACAGTAGCTCGATACCGCGGCCCTGGATGGCTAGCGCCGTTGAAAGCGGATCTTCGCGAACTCGTTCAACTTCGGCCTGCATTGCACCTTCTGGCGCGCTCTTCGCATCGATCTGCATCCATAGCCAAAGTCCGATAGCCATGGCGGCAAAGTCGCCTACTTCACCGCTCGTTGCGACGACGCGCTGCACTTCGAGGTACGCGTTTGAAAGGTCACCCAATAAGTAATGTGTCCAAGTCTTCATCATGCGCGCCATATTGCCTTCCCAAACATCACCAGCTTGTTCAAGCAACTCCACCGCTCGACTTGAAGTTTCGAGAGCGAGTTTCGGTTGGCCGAGGACAAAGTAGGAAAACGAATGAAAACTTAACGATTGCCCTTGCCCCCATAAATCTCCTCGGTCTTTCCAAATGTCATGCGAACGCTTTGCGTAATTAATACCTCGCTGCGGAAGCGGCAAGCCTGTCATTACGATGGAATGGAATGAATAAACTTTTGCCAGTTCGGCACTTGGCGGATAGCGCTCCGCCAGATTCAGTTGTCTCAAATGCGACCACAGCGTGAGTTCCATTCCCAGCGAAAACCAGCAGACATAAGTGAACTCATCAAGAAGTCTTGCACGAAACAATTCCAGACGCCCCTGGGCGGTATTCGGATCGCGGCGTCCGACAAAACGAGAGGGCAGAAATGTATGGAGAAGCTGCACCGCTCCTTCCTTTAGAATGCGAGCGATCAGCGTCGGAAGACTATTTGGCGGCCATTCCTCTAGGGCGGCGAGCGCTTTCTTCAAGTGCTCGCCGGCAGGTGTCATGTCGCCCTGCTTGAATGCCAGCCCCCCAAGCTTTCCCTCGATGCGCGCTAGTGCGAGACTTCCTTGCGCGAGCGATAGCGCCTCTTGGAGTTGAGTTTTCGCCTCTTCATACCGCCCTCGAAGCCGAAGAACGCTGCCCAACCCTTCGATAACACGGAATCGTATCGGCACTGACATCTTGGCGGCGCCTTTCAATGCAAAACGAAACTGTTGTTCCGCGACTTCCAACGCGTTCTGTGCGCGGGCTTGCTCCGCGGCGATCAGCGCGAACGGAAAGGCACGCTCCGATTCCCCAGCGGCGTCGAAGAAATATGCCAAGTCGAAGACTCGCTGCCATTGATGCTTTTCTAACTCGTAAGATTCGATCGGCTCCTCAAATGCGGCAGTCTTGTCGATGTGAGCACGCAAGTCGTCAACACAAATGCCGCTGACCGACTCGATCGTTTCTGCCAAGTTATGGCAGTGCCTTTGGACCGCAGAGTCGCCAATATGCGAAACGACCGATTCACGAATGCGATCATGATAGCTCTCGATGACGGTGTCTCCATCATCCGCTTCTGTCGTTCGAACAAAGTTCCGAGTCCGCAGCTGAGCGAGCAGGCTCTGGCCTTTCTCGATTGCGTTGACGGCGTGGTACGCTTCTACAGCTGGGATCGGTCGCCCTGTGACGGCAATTAACTCGAGCAACTCTCGCGCTGACTCGGGCAAGAGGTTAACACGCGACCAAATGACTTCGTCCAGCTCCAAGGACTGATTCGCCATCTCCGACGAGTCTTGAACATGCTGTGCAAGCTCCCACACGAAGAACGGCCAGCCGCGCGATTCACGAGCGATATCGGCAGCCAGTTGGCGCCCTTTCTTGTCGTCGCGGCGCAATAGCATCAACGCAAGCTTCTCTGCATCCGCGGACTGAAGTGAGTCGACGGCAATATCTTCCCGATGCGGTCGATATTGACCAGACGAATACGCCCGATCGATTGCTCTCAGACAGTGACTGTTGTCTCGGTTTTCGGTGCGGTACGAGCCGAGAACCAACAGACGCGGCGAATCTGGAGGCCGGACAAGGTCCGCCAACAAGTCCGCGCTGTCCTCGTCACCCCATTGGAGGTCGTCGATGTATAGCACCAAAGGAATGCGTTGCGCCAGTCGACTGAGAATCTCTCGCAGAGCATTGGTGGCACGTTGACGCATTTCTTGTTGATCGACCTTTTCGATCGAAGGGCGTCCCCCATCAGCAGCGCCGGGGATTCGACCGAGTACCGGGAATAATCGAAGCAGTGGAAGAAGGTCATCCGGAGTCACGGCCCGCACTTCCGGCTCCGGCAGGCCCGTGAGGTAGTCAGCCAGCGAATCGATCAGATTATCGAGCGCCTTGAAGGGAACCGACTCCTGCTCGTAACAACGCCCCGACAAGACAACGGCCTGACCGCTCGCCTGAATCTCGCCCAGAAACTTCTGAATCAAGACACTCTTGCCCATGCCCGACTTGCCGTGGACAAAGATCGTCTTCGTCATCCCGTGGACAACTTGACGAAAGGAACTCTTTAACCCTTTTAAGTGACCTTCGCGTCCAACGAGGTTTAGGGATTGATTGCTGCCGATTCGCGTCGTCGACTGCAATGTTTCGGCGAGTTCGTCAGCTCCAATGCGCCGCAGAATTTCTTCTGCGTTCGGCCTTGTCCTCGGATCGATGCCGAGTAGCTCCATGCACAAGTCATTGAGTTCGTCGGGAATTCCGGGCTGCAACTCTTTTGCGGGCTTTGGTGGGTCCGTCTGCTTCCTGAAAATGATGTCCAGCGGCTTGCCGTGAATCGGAAAGTGGCCCGTGAGCAACTCATAAATAATTACGCCGACAGCATACCAATCACTTGCCGGCGACAAGGGGTTGCAAGCAGCCTGTTCGGGAGCCATGTACTCCGGAGTGCCCTGGATGCCGACGGGTCGATCCTCCGATCCTTCCTCAAATTGAGAAGCCAAGCCGAAATCGACCAGAACGACTCGACCTTCCGTCGTAACAAGCACGTTTGATGGCTTTATATCACGGTGTAGGATTCCGGCTTGATGCAGCGTGTTCAACCCCACCACCAACTGCCTCAGCCCCGCGAAAAGTCGGTCCTTGATTTCGCTCGACAGACGCGGACCCTCCGCTGACGGTGCGCCCATCAGCAGTTGTCCCTTCTGGCGTCGAAGAGCAGCGAACTCAGACCAAACATACTCCGTAAAATCTACCGCTTCGAGGATTTCCATGGAGAAGCACCACGTCTCGCCGTCGGACAGCAGATCGTATAACGCCGCCAAATTTGGATGTGCGATGTCAGCGAGCGAACGAAACTCCTGCTTAAAACGCTGCAATTCAGAGGGGCTGATGTGCAACAAGGTTTTGAGCGCGACGTCGCGGTTTCGCTTCTCATGTCTCGCACGATAAACCACTCCCATACCGCCGCGTCCTAGCTCTCCCATGACCTGATAACCAGGAAGGTTTGGTGGCTTCACCTTCCCCGCTCGTTTTCGAATGGGGGGAGGCGGCGGAGAACTTTCAACGGCCCGGTCCTTCGATCCGCTTTCAGGGGCAGGTGTTGGAAGCATCGCAGTAGGATTCAGCGGTCCGCCATCGAGCGTGGGACCACAGGTCGTGTCCATCGTCGGCGTAGTTGCTGGCGACTCATAGTTCTGACCAGACGCATGACGGTCGATACTGACTGTCTTGTCAACCTTTACCGTCTTGGCGGCACGACGCAGCTCTTCGAGGTCTAAAGTCTTGTCAAAACCGAGAGTCTTGCCAATCGCCGAATCATGATTCGTTCCGGAGTCCTGGAGGTCCGATTCGAGAAGTTGCTCATCGAAGTTGTAGGTGGCAAGCGAATCGTCGCTAAACGTCGGCGTATTGGCCTCCAGCGTCTTGTCGGAGCTTCCGCTGGGTAGGTTCTCCGTTTCGCCGGTTCCCGGCAAGTCAAGCGTCTGATCATATGAACCATGCCCGGTCTCGTCGTCGTTCGTGCGAAAGCCTCCGTTCGATTGAACTCTCGCCCGATACTTCGTAACTGCTCCGCACAGCGGGCAGATTACCTCTCGCTCGGCATTCTCAGGGACGTTGAATCTGTGTCCGTGATGGCACAGCAGCTGTTGCATTGGGAATATCTTTCGCCGAAGTTGCGTTCTTACAGCGAGCGCAAGAATAACGCAAGCGAAGGCACAACAACGAGTCGCTGCCCGACTTCGGACGTGAACCTTCAGGGAACCCTCACCAGAGTGCAAAAAATCTAGAGCGGAGTTATCGCTAGTTTAACTGCTCTAACTCTTGATTATCAATGCTTCGCACCGGCTGATTCGTTTGAAAGCTATTGAGTTTAGGTGTGTTAACCGACAGCAACGCTGCATCAGCTACGATCGACGCCCTGGGGCGTCACCCAGTCTTGACCGCACACTAGCCCCAATCGCTACAGCTTGACATTGCGGCTCTCCGCTCGACGACGTCCGAGTTCCGATTGCAAGGTTTCGTTGCAGTTTGCGGCATTTACTAGTCGATGCGAAAAAATGGATCTAGACTCACCCACCAGGGGTCCGAAAAGTGGCAGCCGGACTCTCTCTCTCCCACCTCAACCCCGCCGGAGGCCAAGTATGTCGGCCGTTCGAAAAATCCTACTGATGTTCGCCTTACTCCTCTCTGCAAATTCGATCTCTTTCGCGCAGGGAATTCTTCTCACGGGCGTGGGCGCTGTGAATCGTTCGATGGGTGGCGCGAGCACTGCCGCACCAATCGACGCCATGGGCGCGCTGCATTGGAATCCGGCCAGCATCAGCGGTCTGCGCTGCAATGAAATCTCGTTCTCCGCCGAGGTATTGTTACTTGACCAAGAATTGACCGCGGGGGGGATTACAGCGCAAGCCGAATCGGGTGCCGTTCCAATCCCGTCGATCGGTTGGGTCCACCACCTGGAAGGAACAAGCGACACGATTGGACTTGGACTCTATTCGATCGGTGGCTTCGCACAGAACTTGCCCGCCGTTTCTGGCCACCCCGTGCTTGATCCGATGAGCCCTCTAAGTCCTCTCTACTCGGAAGCTCAGTTCTTTCAGATTGTCCCCACGTTCTCGCGGGCGATAACAGATCGTGTGTCCGTTGGCTTCGCCCCGACAATCAATATGGGAAGACTGGAGATCGACCCCATCATTTTTGGTCCACAAACCTTTGCGCCCGGAGGTGGTGCGGGAACGCGTTGGGCGTGGGGAATAGGCGCCCAATTGGGCGTTTACTACGTCCATAGCGACACCACCCAATTTGGCTTCTCGATCAAAAGCCCTCAATGGTTCGAGCCATTCCGCACGCACACGAAAGCGATGGGTGCGCCGCAAGTCGCCGAGATCCAACTGGACCTTCCCATGGTTGTCTCGGGCGGCATGTCCTATACGGGACTGACGGATTGGACATTTGCTTTAGATCTGCGTTACATGGATTACGAGAACACAGACGGCTTCGGCAAGCCTGATCCATTTGGAAGCGAACTGAACTGGAAAAATGTATTTTCAGTTGCGATGGGTGCGCAGCGACGCGTCAATGACAAGCTCTACGTGCGCGGTGGTTACACCTTTAACACCAGCCCCATCGATTCCAGCACCATTGCAGTCAACGTCGCTTCGCCGCTGATCCAGCAACATGTCATTGGTCTTAGTACCTCCTATCGATTCGCAGATAACGTCGACCTGACGTTGGCGTACAATCAAATCTTGGAAGCGGACCAATCGGGACCAAGCCCCTTCGGACCGATCAGCAGCGAGATCGCATCCTACTCCCTCGCAGCCGCTGTAACCGTCCGCTACGGAAACTAGACAACTTTCGCAGGACCATATAGCCCGATGCGAACAAAAGACCGCAATGCAGTCTCGCGTTCGTGTCGGGCTATCTAAAGTTCTGTATTGGCTCCACGCAGCAGCATCGTCAGCTGCTCAGAGTCGATGCGAACGCTTTTGGTCTTGCCGCCGTGGGTGGCATTCAAATAGAGCGGCGGTTAACGTCTCGGTCCTTGGGAACCGAAGCAGTGATGGGGACAGTTCTTGCCTTGATGGTCGAAGACGCGGACATCCGCTAGGTTGGCGTGGCGGTTGATTCCACATTAGAATTTCGGCTGTCGGGTTCGTTTCAGATGGAACGTAGCGCCTGCCCGCCCAGCAAGCGGGCTTGTTACAGGGGAACTTGCTCGTCGTGATCGCATGAAAGGCAGTCCACAGTTTGTGTGGAGCCGAATCGCATTTTCCGTTGTCCTTGGAGTACTAATTATCATGTCTCGAAATCGCGGAATGTTGTTGATGGCAACTTGTTGCATGGTGGCTTGCACTGACGCGCTTGCCGACGAAGTACCACCGCTGATTTTCGAGGAGGCGTTCGAAAATGGAGCAGAACATTGGGAACCGACGGACACGAAGGCCTGGAAGATAAAGAAGACGGAAAGAGGGCACGTCTTTAGCCAGTTTGAGAAGCGGAGCAAGTACGAACCTCCGCACCGCAGTCCGTACAACATGGCGCTGTTGCGAGAGTTCAATGTCGGCGACTTTGTTCTGGACGCGGAAGTCCTCAGCACGCACGAAGACTACGGTCATCGCGACGCGTGCTTATTCTTCGGCTACCAGGACCCTGCACACTTCTACTATGTGCATCTTGGCAAGAAGACCGACGATCACGCCAATCAAATCTTCATCGTCAACGAAGCACCTCGAACCAAAATCTCGACGAAGACAACTCCCGGAACGGATTGGGATGATCAGTGGCATCATGTGCGGATCGTTCGCAGTGTCGAATCGGGCTCGATCGAGATCTACTTTGACGACATGGAGACGCCCATCATGACTGCCAATGACAAGACATTTCTTTGGGGACGCGTAGGTGTCGGATCGTTTGACGATACGAGCGATTGGGACAATATCCAACTGCGAGGCACGCGCGTCGAGAAACCCTGAGCGGCCCACGCTAGCATCTCACAGCGTGAGAGAATGCGGTGCGGTGGTAAGCTTTGCGGATTATTCCGATTTTAACGGAAGTTCCGGTTAGGTGGTGTCCGATACCTTGGCTACGAAGAGGCTCCAGTCGGTTGCTGGACTTCGTTGTAGCAAAGTGAGGACAGATCATGAACATCTCACCGCAACTGTTTCGCGGTTTACTCGCCGTGAGTCTCGCGACGGTGTGGCTTGTTACGCCGGCTTTTTCTCAATCTGGGGCAGTGAACCCATTGCGACAAGCGCGCGGCTCGGCCCCGGCGACGCAAGCACCCACGAGTTCGGTGGAAACTGCGCGGACATCGAGCCAGACGGTTCAGAGAGCTTCACATACCGCACAAGCTTCACCAATGCGTCCAACCGGATTCGACGGAGCCGCGAGTCGGTTTGCGAGCAATCAGCGCAGCGTCATCGCGCCGAGCCAATCGCCGGCACGCCAGCAACCGCTCACTGAAACACGAATCCTCGGATCGGAACTTCTCGAAGGTGATGTGATCTACGAAGGCGACATGATCTTCGAAGAGGGTGGAAAAGGCCCAATCGTTGGCACCAGCTGCTGTGGTGGAGGAGGTTGCCTTCAATGTTGTGCGATTCCTTGTCCACAGATTTGCTTCGACAATTTCGAGGTCTTCGCGGGCGTCCAAGGGTTTACCGGCCCGGTCAATCGCGGGCAGACCGGTAGCTTTGGATTCCACGAGGGATTCAACTGGGGAGCTCCCGTCCCGTGCTTTGGTGCGTTAGGCGCCCAACTCGGGTTGCAGACGACTCAAAGCAATCTGTCTGGAGCAGAGTTCACCGACGAGACTCGTCATCAGTTGTTCGCAACCGGTGGTTTGTTCCGTCGCGTTGATTGGGGCCTTCAAGGCGGAGTTGTATTCGACTATTTGTCCGACGACTGGTACGCCAACACGAGCTTGGCACAGATGCGCGGCGAGATGAGCTGGGTTTTCCCTTGCCTTCACGAGCTGGGTTTCTGGTTTGCGTCCAGCACGCGAAACGACACACAGGTTTCAACTTTCTCGAACGGTGCAGCTGCGATTACCGAGACGTTTGAGTCCACAAATCTGTATGCCTTCTTCTATCGTCACCACTTCGAGGCACTAGAAGGAGCACAAGCTCGCGTATATGCAGGCTGGACAGGAGATAGCGATGGGCTAATTGGTGCAGATTTGCGATTGCCACTTAGTTGCGATTGGGCGTTGGAAGGCGGCTTCACCTACCTAATTCCGGAACAAGCAACCGGGGTGGTCGGTCGCGGCCACGCCGAAGAGTCGTGGAATATCGGGATGAGTTTAGTCTGGTACCCTGGTGCTCGTTCTGCCTACGGTAATGACTACTATCGACCGCTATTCAATGTTGCGAACAATGGCTCATTCATGGTGGGCCGACAGTAGTTCACACCAAGCTTGACCGGTCTTGCCGCACAAAGAAGATGCTAGTCACGCCGACGAGTTCGCTTGTCGGCGTTACTTTTTTGCGCCTTTGGCGGGATCGGCAGTTGCCTCGAGCCGGTGTTCGAAACCGGTCGATTGGAATTCCTTAGAACCGCCATTGATATGAGTAAGTATCATGGCCTCGGTCTGTGGCGTTTCTTCGACGAGTTTCAACCCGGCTACTGGTCCAAGCACGCTCACGGCTGACGCCAGACTGTCTGCGGCGATACCAGTCGGGGCAAAGATGGTTACACTGCTGCGGGTCGTCAGTCCGAGACCAGTCTTCGGATCGAGGATATGCGAGTATCGGACGCCGTCAATTTCAACGTACTGCCAGAGATCTCCCGAGGTCGCGACTGCGGCGTTCGCCAAACGCAAAAAACGCCGTGGAGGAGCATCCTCTTCTAACGAGGCGACTCCGATTCGCCAGCCGATCTCGCCAGGCGGCGCGTCGCCCGCGACAACGTCTCCTCCGGCGTTGACGATCGCGCGTGTCACGCCGAGATTGGCCATCACACGCAACGCCTCGTCCGCCGCATATCCTTTGGCGATTCCGCCTAGGTCAAGCCGCATCTGGGGAACAAGCAGCTCGACCGACTGGTTCATAGCATCCAGCCGCAGATACCGGAACCCCGTTGCGGCGCGGGCGGCTTGAAGGAGATCCGTTGCCGGAAATTCTCCCCGCCGTCGCGCTCGACGCCATAGTTTTGTTAACGGTCCAACGGTGACGTCAAACGCTCCCTCCGAACGACGGCTAAGAGCATCAGCGGCTGCCAACACTACGAACAAATCATCGCTGACCTTTACCGGCGATGTCGTTGGAGATGAATTCGAGAGTCTGCTGAGCTCACTTTCGGAGACGTAGTCGCTCATTACAAGATTCAGCTCGGCGATTCTCTCGAAGCCAGCTTGAAACGCTTCTTGAGCTAGTTCATCGCCGGAGGTGTAGACGACGATCTCGAACTTGGTTCCCATGTGCGACTGCGCTGCATCGTATCGAGCCCATGCATCGCCCGGGGCGGCTAGAATCGCGGATAGCCAAAGAAGCTCGCACACCATGTGATCTCTCTTCGTAGCGAAACTCGTCGAATTACAACTGCCGGGAGCGACAGGACACTTGCCGCAGTTAGTGGCCAGCGTAACTGTTCGCACCATGCTCAAGTATACTTCGCGACACCCAAATCACTTGGATTGCGTTTTTGATTGCCACCAGTATTTCTGCACACTGAATTGCAACTACCACTTGAAGAACGCAGACGAAAACAATGGCGATGACAAACACGCCGCGATGGTGAGTACGCGCACTTTGAGATGAAGCTCATGAGCGACAGCTCTATCCCGGGTTATTCATGAAGTGTTGCTGTAGCGATGTAAAAGGCTTCGTGAAAACGGGTGCGGGTATCTTGCCCAAAGCACCGCGTAAATGGTAACCCGAGGCGTTAGCGAGGGATTTACACAATGTCCCTCGCTGACGCGTCGGGTTTCGAATAATCCGGGCTAGCTAACTTCAATTTGGTTATCGACTTGTTCGACCCCGCGCACCATCGCCACCGCGGTCTGCGCAAGTTGCTTGTGGTGAAAGGTCGGAACGCGCCCGGTGAGCGTGAGAGTTCCGTTATCAAAACGGCATCCGATGCGACGAATTGCCCGATAGGGACTATGTTGCAGCCTTATCAGAGCCGCCTCGGAAACGACACCTGTTGTCTCTTGATTCAATCGATCGGTGTCAATAGACACTTCAGCCTCCTTTGCCAGTGAACATCGCCGATCCGAGAAAGCAAACTCGTTTCATTCGCAATCCGTCGACTTCGGTCGTCGACTCGGCTTCATCCTCTTCGTTGCGCGTAGCACCCACGATTATAGGGCAACACGACGAAGCGTCAATTTGGCAACTCGGTTTTCCGTCGCACGCACAATCAATACACACTGTAAAGTTGCCGAGAGTCATTAGCGAACGGCTGTGTCCTTTGTGAGGACACGAAGTTCAAAAGGTCGCAACATCGAAGAGTCAATCGCGACGACCTCGACCTCGCTACTGGTCGATAGTAGTTGCGCGTACGCCGAGAATTCGGTCGGCAGTTGCCCGCTGCTAGCGGACAGATTCGCAAGCACGACAAAACCTTCGGCTCGTTCGTACGTTAGCTGAAGCATCTTTGCTGCTGGTCCATCTGGTGTTGGCGACTGAATGATCTTCGCCGTTGGTCGCAAGTGTTCTCTGAGAACTGGCCAAGATTTTCGCGCCTTCAGCAACTCCTGATACAGCAATCGAAGATTTTTCCGACTGCGATTATCGTCCCAATTCCAATTTAATTTGGCCGACTCGAATGTCTCCTGCGCGGCAGGAATCGGAATCTTTCCCGAGCGTCTTATGCGTGAGTCCTTAATATCATCCAGCCGCCCACGACGAACTGCTCGATTGATCGATGCATCCAGATACGAGCAGAAAAAGGGAAACGGTGCTGTCTCACCATATTCTTCGCCCATGAACAGCAGTGGCGTGAAGGGCGAGACCAACATCAATGCCGCCGCCAGCCGAAGTTGCTCCTCTGAAACCAATGTTGACAAGCGATCTCCTAGCGCGCGGTTACCAACTTGATCATGATTCTGGATACAGACGACAAACTTCTCGCAGTCGATCATGTCAACTCGGTTGCCGCGCCGGGAACGGCGATAGCGGCTGTATTGCCCGTCGAATGCCAACGAATCGTTGAAGATCTTAGCAATGTGCTCCGCCTGACCGAAGTCCACGTAGTAGCTGTCTTTCTCACCGGTCAGCAACGCGTGGATGCTGTGGTGCAAATCGTCAGCCCAAATGCCATCGAGACCGTAGCCTCCGCGTTCCGGCGACTGGATCAACCGCGAATCGTTTTGATTTGTTTCACCAATTACATGAACCGGACGATGCTGTTCCCTTGCGACCGCCTGGACTGACTCCTGGAGTTCGGCCAGCAGATGCTTGGCACTGAGATCATAGATCGTTTGAATCGCATCCAGCCGAAGTCCATCGAAACCAAAATCACGAACCCAGGACACGGCGTTGTCGATCACAAATCGGCGAACGGGTCCGCTATCAGGACCATCGTAGTTGAGTGCATTGCCCCAGGGAGTGCGGTAGCAGTTTGAATAGTACGGACCAAACTCACCAATGTAGTTCCCTTCGGGGCCGAGATGGTTATAGACAACATCAAGGATAACTCCCAAGCCAACTCGGTGTGCGGCTTCGATGAGCCGCACTAATCCCTGGGGACCGCCGTAAGAGTTCTGCACGGCAAATAGATGTACGCCGTCATAGCCCCAATTTCTCTCTCCAGGAAACTGAGCGACCGGTAGTAACTCGATCGCCGTCACTCCCAAGTCCACTAACTGTTCGAGTCGCGGTATGATTGCATCGAAAGTCCCGGCGGTCGTAAACGTGCCGACATGTAACTCGTAAATCACGAGTTCGCGCAGAGAAACTCCTGGCCACGATTCAGTAAAGCCGTCCGACTTTGGAAAGAACACAGCGGACGGGGCATGAATGCCGTCGGGTTGCCATCTAGAGGCTGGATCTGGACGGGTGACGCCTGCCGGAAATCGGTACGCGTAGCGGAGGCCGTCTTCGACCTTTTGCTCTCGGCAAATGAAGTAGCCGTCACCGGCATCCTGCATGGGTAACACTCGCTCGCGCCCATCGCGCCACAGCACGAGCGACAGCGAATCAGCGTGCGGCGCCCAAACTCGCCACTCAGCTTCTTTTGTATCACCGGTGCGAAACACACCCTGAGGCAGATCTGTTGGTGCCGGAAACAGATCGCTCATTTCAGATCGGGTTCCTGTTCGAACCAGAATCGGAACAGAACCATCGAGCGGTCTGATAGTTCATATCCGTCGCCAATCTGGTAGCACACTTCATCGGCATCTCCCTTGGCCGTATCGAAAACGAGATCCCACCAACCGTTCGCAGGGCGTGGCAGTGTGAACGGAATTGGTTCGTGATGTGCGTTCAAGAGCAGAAGAAGCGTGTCACCTTCAACCCGCTTGCCGTGCTCATCCAACTCGTTGATCTGATTGCCGGCCAACAGCATGCCGAGGCAGCGTACATAGCCGAAGTCCCACGCAGCATCAGGCATCTCCTTGCCGGAAGGTTCAAGCCAAGCCACGTCCTTGACCTCCGAGCCGCGAATGGGCCGGCCCTGGAAGAACTGCCGACGTCGCAAGACTGGTTGCTCTGCGCGGATGCGAATCAGCTTTTTGACGAACTCCAACAATTTCAACTGGGGCTCCGTCAAGTTCCAGTTTAACCAGCTGACTTTGTTGTCTTGGCAGTAGGCGTTGTTGTTACCGCGTTGTGTCCGACTGATCTCGTCTCCGGCACAAATCATGGGCACGCCTTGCGACAGCAGCAGTGTGGCCATCAAGTTGCGTTTCTGCTTTTCTCGAAGCGCACGGACCTTGGCGTCGTTGGTGGCGCCCTCCACGCCACAATTCCAGCTGAGGTTATGGCTCTCGCCGTCTCTGTTGCCTTCTTTGTTGGCTTCGTTGTGTTTCTCGTTGTAGCTAACCAAGTCGTTTAAGCAGAAACCATCGTGAGCAATGATGAAATTGATACTGGCATAAGGCCGGCGACCGTTGTGCTCGTACAGGTCGCTGCTACCGCTTAAGCGCGAAGCAAATTCAGAGACCGCACCTCCATCGCCTTTCCAGAAACTTCGCACGCTGTCCCGATACTTACCGTTCCACTCGGTCCACCCCGTGGGAAAGTTTCCGACTTGATACCCGCCTTCGCCAAGATCCCACGGCTCAGCAATCAGCTTCACACGCGACAGCACGGGGTCCTGGCAAATGATATCGAAGAACGCTCCCAGCCGGTCGACGGCGTGAAGCTCGCGAGCCAGCGCGCTCGCCAGATCAAACCGAAATCCGTCAACATGCATTTCCAAGACCCAGTACCGCAAGCTATCCATGATCAACTGCAGCACGCGCGGGCACAGCATGTTCAGCGTATTGCCGCACCCGGTGTAGTCCATGTAGTAACGTCGATCGGCATGAACAAGGCGATAGTAGGAGGCGTTGTCGATACCTCGCAAAGAAAGGGTCGGCCCCTTTTCGTTGCCCTCGGCCGTGTGGTTGTAAACAACGTCCAGGATCACTTCGATACCGGCTTGGTGCATCCCGCGAACCATGCGTTTAAATTCCAGCACTGCGTCTTTCGATCCAGAGCCTGATGCGTAGCGAGGGTCGGGAGCAAAGAAAGAGAGCGTGTTGTAGCCCCAGTAGTTTTTCAATCCATTGTCGACGAGATGTCGATCGTCGAGGTGATAATGCACCGGCATCAGCTCGACCGCGGTCACGCCCAACTCTTTCAAGTAGTTGATCGATGGCTCTGAGGCCAACCCTGCGTAAGATCCTCGCAAACTCTTCGGCACGTCCGGGTGTTGCTTTGTGAAGCCTTTGACGTGCATTTCATAGATTACAGTCTTGTGCCAGGGGGTGTTGGGACGTCGATCATCACCCCATGTGAACGCAGTGTCGACAACCGCCGCAAGCGGGGCGTAGGCGGCGTTGTCTCGCTTGTCGAAAGATAGATCCGATTTCGGATCGCCAATGCGATAGCCGAACATGCTGTCATGCCAATTTACGTCGCGGGCGATCGCTTTGGCATAGGGATCAAGCAAAACCTTGTGTGCATTAAAGCGATGGCCCTCGCCGGGTGCGTACCGACCATGCACGCGGAATCCGTACAATTGCCCCGGCACGATATCGGGAAGGTATCCGTGCCAGACCATATCGGTCCGCTCGGGCAGCGGGATGCGATGTGTTTCTTTTTTAGAGCGAACGGAGTCGAACAGGCACAGCTCGATCCTTTCCGCGTGCTCCGAGAAAATCGCGAAATTGGCACCGGCTCCGTCCCACGTCGCCCCCAGCGGGTATGGCTTTCCGGGCCAAACACGTACTTTCTCGGTCGCCATTTCATTCCCTCGGACAACCTGGACATCTTCCAATCCCTGACCCGAGGACCTTATCCGTCGCCGGGCTGCGGCACGCATAACTTATAGCGTGTAACGATATCGCGCCGATGGAATATGGAACAGGGCTGGCGCGATCACGGTATTACTGAGGCAAATCGCCAGCGAGCATCCTCTGGCGGGCGATGGCACAGCGAGGCAGAAAGCGACTAGTCGTAGCTAATGGCTACGACCTCAAACTTGATGGTGCCTTTCGGGGCTTCGATCTCGGCAACTTCGCCAATTTTCTTGCCGAGCAAGCCCTGTCCAATCGGGCTCGAAATGAGAATCTTTCCCGTGTCGTAGTCTTCTTCCCCGGCACCGACCAACGTGAACTCTTCTTCGTCGTCGAAGTCGAGGTCTTTCACCGTGACTTTCGCGCCAAAACCAACCTCGTCCGTCGGGATCTTCGAGGTGTCTACGATCGTCGCGTTGGCGAGCTTGCTCTTGAGCAAATTGATTTTTGCCTGCAACATGCCCTGCCGCTCGCGCTGGCCGTGATACTCAGCATTTTCTTTCAGATCGCCTTCCGCCCGAGCTTCCGCAATCTTTTCAGCGATCACTGGCATCTCGACCTTCTCCAAGTGCTCGACTTCTGCCTTGATCTTGTTGTATCCCTCTTGGGTCATCGGGATTCGCTCGGACATTCGACGTTCTCCAACTCGCGACAAAAAAACGACCTCCGGCGTGCGGAGGTCGCGTATTCGGTGAATGTGCCTGTATTCTGTTCGATGCGGGCGTTTGTGTAAAGAGAGAGCAAGCCAGACTTCGAGGGCACGCCTCCAGCTGACTTGAGTCGTCTCGATGGGCGGGATACCCTAGATAACGTGCCAGCCAAGATGCGTTTATTTTCAACGCGAGCGGATGTCGCGACCAGATGTTTCGTGTGCGGAGAATCTGATGTCTCAAAGAGCTCTTATTGCCGTCATTATCCTGTGTTCGTTGTTGGAAATGCGGACTCAAGCAGAACCATCACCAACAATTCAGTTCAACCGCGATGTCCGCTCCATCCTGTCGGACAAGTGTTTCGCCTGTCATGGCCCAGACGCCAATAAACGTGAAGCTGAGTTGCGATTGGACGACGAGCAAAGCACCAAGAAATCGGTGATCGTGCCGGGCAAGCCCGACGAGAGCGAACTGTTACGCCGCATCTTGAGCGATGATCCCGATGAGCGCATGCCGCCGGGATCAACAGAAAAGTCGCTGACCGCAGACGAAATCGCAACGCTTCGCGCGTGGATCATCGCGGGAGCACCATGGCAGGAGCATTGGTCGTGGATGCCGCCGGTCAAAGTTACTCCACCCACAGTTGCCGGTGATTCAAATACTCAGCAGGCCATTGACCGTTTCATCCGCGCTGCACTTGCCGAACGCGGTTTGGCACCGTCGCAGACCGCCGATCGACGTACTTTGATTCGGCGTTTGTCCTTCGATTTGACGGGCCTTCCTCCCACGCCAGCCGAAGTGGATGCGTTCGTCGCAAATCACTCCGCCGATGCGTACGACGAACTCGTTGATCGGCTGATTGCTTCTGAACACTTTGGCGAACGAATGGCGATGTATTGGTTGGACGTTGTTCGCTATGCGGATACTGGCGGCTATCACAGCGACAACCATCGCGATGTGGCACCGTATCGTGACTATGTGATCAATGCGTTCAACGACAACATGCCGTTCGATCAATTCACGATCGAACAACTCGCCGGCGATCTCTTGCCGAATCCAACGACCAGTCAAAAAATCGCCTCGGGGTACAACCGCCTACTCCAAACAACTCAGGAAGGCGGCGCACAGCCAAAGGAATACACGGCGAAGTATCTCGCGGATCGCGTCCGAAACACTGCCACCGCCTGGCTTGGCTTAACGATGGGTTGCTGCGAGTGCCACAATCACAAGTTCGATCAGCTCACGATGAAGGACTTCTATAGCTTGGGAGCGTTCTTTGCCGACATCCAAGAGGTTCCCGTGGGCAATCAACCGCAAACGAGCTTCGCCACGCCCGAGCAGGAAGCTCAACTCGAAATGTTATCGAGTCAACTTGCCGCACTGAAAGAGGAGTATCGTGCGACGACACCGGATTACGCAGCAGGCCTCGGCGCGTGGATGCGAACAGCAAGAGCCGACGTCCTTAGCGGACGGTCGGCTTGGCAAGTTATCAAACCCGCTTCACTCTCGTCGGCAAATGGCCAGACCCTGACGGTTCAGGAGGACCTTTCAGCGTTGGCCGGTGGTGAGAACCCGGGCAAAGACACCTACACCGTCGAGTTGCGTCCTGCACCAGGGACCATAACGGCCCTCCGGTTGGAAGCGTTGCTCGATGAGAGCATGGCGAATAAGAGTCTCGCTCGTGGCAATGGAAACTTTGTATTGACGGAGTTTGAAGTTGAGCTCAGGGCAACAGGAGCAGAAGATGCCAAGCGGATTCCGATCAAGGAAGCAATCGCTGATTTCTCACAAAGTGATTGGCCGATCGTGAATGCGATCGATGGCAAACCCGAGTCGGGGTGGGCAGTCGACGGCCACAATCGTCGTGAGAACCGCAAGGCGATGTTTGTGTTAGCAGAACCGGTCACCGTCTCCGAGGATACGGTGGTAACGGTTAGATTGAAGCACGATTCGGCACATGCCCATCACAATATCGGGCGGTTCCGGCTCGCGACCAGTTCTGAAAGTGCGCCCACAATTGAGGAGGTGGCCGGCCTACCCGACGCGGTTGCTGCGGCTTTGAAAGTGGAACCCGAGAAGCGTAGTGATGCAGAGGCTGCATTGCTGGACAGCCACTACCGCACGGTAGCACCAGAATTGTCATCGGTCCGCAACCAAATAGCTGCGAACGAGCAGCAGCAAAAGGCCATCCGCGCAGCATTCCCACAAACCTTGATCTCCGTCTCGATGAATCCACGTACGGTTCGCATACTGCCCCGTGGGAATTGGTTAGACGATTCCGGCGAGGTTGTCGATCCCGACGTCCCTACTTCGCTTCCCAAGATCGAGATCGAAGATCGCAAGTTAGCGCGACTGGATTTTGCGCGGTGGATCGCATCTCGAGAGAATCCCTTGACTGCACGCGTGTTTGTCAATCGATTGTGGAAGTTGTACTTTGGTCAAGGCTTGGTGAAGTCGCTGGATGACTTTGGAACGCAAGGAAATTCGCCGACGCATCCTGAACTGCTGGACTGGCTGTCTATTGAATTCATGGACAGTGGTTGGGACGTCAAGGCGTTGACCAAATTGCTGGTCAGCTCGGAGACGTATAAGCAGTCTTCGAATGGAAACCCAGAGTTGCACGAAATCGATCCGAGTAACAAATGGCTCGCACGCCAAGCTCGTTTTCGCTTGGACGCCGAGATGGTCCGCGACAACGCGTTGGCCGTAAGTGGTTTGTTAGCACCGAAGATTGGCGGCCCCAGCGTTAAGCCTTACCAACCGGCCGGTTACTGGCAACATCTTAATTTTCCGAAACGCAAGTGGGAGCAGGACAAAGGTGAGAACCTGTACCGGCGTGGACTTTACACCTACTGGCAGCGAACATTCCTGCATCCCAGCCTGTTGGCGTTTGACGCGCCGAGCCGCGAAGAGTGTACCGTCGACCGCCCACGTTCGAACACTCCACTCCAGGCGTTGGCCTTGTTAAACGATCCAACCTACGTCGAAGCAGCGAGGGCCCTCGCAAGTCGAACGGTGCGTGATGGCGGTAATGGCGAAGCTGAGCGACTCACTTTTGCGTTTCGTCAGGTACTGGGACGTGCCGCCTCGGACCAAGAGCAGGAAGTGCTGTTGGCTCTGCTCAAGAAGCATCTAAGCGAATATTCAGCCGAGCAAGAAGCAGCGAATCAGCTGCTGCAAGTGGGCGAGCTGCCGGCGCCCGACGGAATGAACCATGCTGAACTTGCCGCGTGGACGTCAGTCTCGCGGGTCATTTTGAACCTTCACGAGACGATCACACGCTACTAGAGTCGATGGTTTGCCGGCGAGATGCGATTGTGCCTCGCGCAAGTCCCCAGGATAAAAGAATGATGCATCTTCAAGAACTCATTGGTTCAGACAACACTCGCCGGGCGTTCCTCGGACATACCCTGACAGGCTTGGGCGCCACGGCACTTGCGTCACTGATGTCACCACGGATAAACGCCGCGACGTCCGTTGCAGGCGGGGCATTGAGTACATTGCATGTGCCACAACGTGCAAAGCGGGTCATTTGGCTTTGCATGGCTGGCGGAATGTCCCATCTCGAAACTTTCGACCATAAGCCGAAACTTGCCGAGATGCACGATCAGGACATGCCAGAATCGTATACGCTGGGACAGCCGATTGCGCAATTGCAAGGTAAGCAACTGAAGTGCTTTGCGCCGCAGCATCCTTTCAAAAAGTTCGGGGATAGCGGACAAGAACTTTGCGAAATCTTTCCACATCTGGGCGGCGTTGCCGACGAGTTGTGCATCATTCGGTCGTTAAAGACCGAGGCGATCAATCACGACCCAGCGCACACGTTCATGAACACGGGGACCACGATCTCTGGGCGCCCCGCGATGGGCTCATGGCTGACTTATGGTTTGGGATCCGAGACGGACAGCCTGCCAGGCTTCGTCGTGTTGACTTCGATCGGCAAACACGGGCAAGCGCAACCAATCGCACAACGTCAATGGCACAGCGGCTTCTTACCGAGCCGCTTTCAAGGTGTCGAGTTCCATTCGACTGGCGATCCGGTCTTGTACGTCGGGAATCCAAGCGGCGTAAATCGTGGTCAGCAGCAAGATGTCGTGGCGGCAGTCAATCGGCTGAACCGAACATTTGGGACTGCGGTTGCAGATCCAGAGATCTCAACACGGATTGCGCAGTACGAATTGGCGTTTCGAATGCAAACTAGTGTGCCTGAATTGATGGATGTACACGACGAGCCAGAACATGTCTTTGAGGCCTACGGCACGAAAGGCGGCGATGGGACGTTCGCCGCGAATTGTTTGCTTGCCCGTCGTTTGGCAGAGCGGGGCGTCCGATTCATTCAGCTATATCACCGTGGTTGGGACCACCATGGAAATATCAAGAACAGTATCAAGGGGACTGCCGGCGAAGTAGACCAACCCACGGCGGCACTTATCAAGGACCTGAAGGATCGCGGGATGCTCGACGAGACTTTGATCGTCTTCGGGGGCGAATTTGGCCGCACTCCCATGGCACAAGGTAGCGGACGCGACCATCACATCAAAGGCTTCTCGATGTTTTTATGTGGAGGCGGTATCAAGGGAGGCATCACGCACGGAGCAACCGACGAATTGGGTTACAACGCCGTCGAAGATATTGTGCCCGTCCATGACATCCACGCGACGATGCTCTACCTCTTGGGCATCGATCACCTTCGAATGACTTATCGCTTCCAAGGTCGCGACTTTCGGCTGACCGACGTGCATGGCGAGCGAATCGACAAAATCCTGGCTTAGCACACTTGTCAGGCGATTCAGCAGCTTGCTCCGGACATCACGGCTGTGCGGAGGATTTGACTGCGGGTGCTACGTTCGATCATCTTGCGGCGGTACTCACGTTGAACTAGCTGACCTGCTTGGCGTTTTACAGAGACTTCTCGTAACAGTTTCGTCCACTTGCTTTGTTCGCGAACTCGAATCGGAGTTGTGGTAAGTCGGGGGTTGAGTTCGTTGAATCGGCATTCCTTCCAGGGACAGGGCATAATCGGAAACAGGTCTGAAAGGTACGAAGGAATGCCCTCACTCGTCAATGATCTGCTGGCAGACTTCGCGTTGGCAGAAAATCGCATCTCCGGTGATGACGCGGCCTTTCGGGACTAAGTTCTTCAACAGTGCCAACGCGGCTTTGGCTTCGTTGGTCTTCGCGTCGACACGAGTTTGGCTGAGCACACACCCGGTCTTTTGGTCGAGTAGGGAGAGCAAGTGAATCGCTTGCTCGTGCGAACGGAGCGTGTCGCGAAGCGTTTTGCCGTCGATGGCGACCGGTGCCAAAGGCCCGTCTATTTGCGGTGCATCGATGCAAGACGTGATCCAGTTCTGTACCGCCTGCTCGAGATGCTCCGGCACATTTGCCATCAGCAGATTCCGAAAGGCCCTTTTCTTCGGCGGTCGACGCCTGAAGCCGAGGAGATGCCAAAGTTCGACCGCGTGATCGTGAATCCACTCCGAGATTGCGACATAGCCGCGAGCACCTTGTAACCAAGCGCAAACAATCGAACCCAGCATGGCCTCTAAAGGATGGCGTCGTCCCTGTCGCCTGCGAGGATCGGGAATCGGTGCCAGGAAGGCTAGCAGATTCCCTGCGGGTGACGATTTCAAAGTTCAACCTCCGTGAAAGAAGACTTCTTAAAATCGATGAATATTATGCACCTTGTCTCCTGTGGAAATGTGGATTGCCAGGGGAATTGTCAAAGCGAGGTTGCAATCAACGACGCGAAGGGACATGCTAGTGCTTTGTTTCAGCTAAAAGTTAGGGTGCAACTGGCTCTGCCAGTGCTTCCCGAGCTGAACATCTGGTTGTGACAATGCACTAGGCACCAGTGATTGCTTACGCTCTGAGGATCTTGCCGGAGTCTGTCGATGTTAAAGTTTGTCGGGCGACCGCACAGCAACTGCGATGGTGTTTCACGCCGAGAGTTCCTGACCGCGGGCGCTTTGACCATGGGCAGTTTCTCGCTGGCCGATTTGTTACGAGCCGAAGCCGCTGCGGGCATTGGGTCGTCGAATAAAGCCATCATCAATATTCATTTGGATGGTGGCCCGCCCCAAATGGACATGATTGATCTGAAGCCACACGCTCCGGTCGAATTACGGGGCGAATTCAGTCCAATCGCGACGTCAGTACCCGGATTGCAAATCTGTGAACTGCTGCCGCGCGTCGCTGCGATGGCGAATCGTTTCGCCTTCGTTCGTTCGCTGGTCGGATCGGTTGGACGCCACGATGCATTTCAGTGCCAGTCCGGTTATTCATTCAAAGATCTCGAATCACTCGGTGGTCGACCAGCGATGGGGTCGGTCCTGACAAAGTTGCTGGGCTCGCCGCGTGATACGGCGCCAACTTTCGTCGATTTGATGCAGGGGCGTCCTCTCGTCCGTAACAGCAGTCGGCCAGGGTTTCTCGGTCCGGCCTACAAAGCATTTCGCCCCGACATATCGGATCAGTTTGAACGTCCGCTGGAAGCCGGCATGGTGAACGAACTGGCTCGCCAGGGCGCGAACCACACGACGAGCTTGGAACTAAATGCCACGCTCGACGCAACGCGGCTGGACGATCGCACAACATTGCTCACCAGCTTGGACCGAGTCCGACGCGAGTTGGACAAGAGCGGGATGATGGACGCTATGGATCGGTTCACTCAGCAGGCCACAGGCATCTTGCTCTCCGGGCAATTCGCCGAAGCAATGGATCTGAATCGCGAGCTTCCGGATGTGCTTAGCCGTTATACGGCACCGACTTCTGCCACGGAGCGGTTTACGACCGCCGACAATGAACTCGCAATGCGAAAACTCCTGCTCGCGAGACGATTGGTCGAGGCGGGTGTCCGTTGTGTAAGTGTATCGTTCAGCGACTTTGATACTCATTCCGGTAACTTCACACGCATGAAACACATGCTGCCGATCCTCGATCACGGATTGCACGCGTTGATCGGTGATCTCGAAGAGCGCGGCATGATCGACGATGTTTCGATTGTATTGTGGGGTGAGTTCGGCAGGACGCCGAAGATTAATGACAAGGCGGGTCGTGATCACTGGCCACGCGTAGGCATGGCAATGTTGGCCGGCGGAGGAATGCGAACGGGACAAATCATCGGAGCAACCGATCGGACTGCGAGCACAGCGATCGCTCGTCCCGTTAGCTATCAGGACGTCTTTGCCACCCTCTATCGAAATCTTGGCATCGACGCAAGTAAGACTACATTGATTGACCCGACGGGCCGCCCGCAGTACCTGGTGAACGACGGGCGACCGCTGGACGAACTAGCGTGATGCCGGTTCGCGAGCATAGTCGCGTCGTCGAAGCGTTTCTACTGATGGAGTGACGCCCTGACGCAACCGAGCGGTTAAGTCCACGCCAAGGTAAGCTGGCTACGGCATCGCCAGATCACTTTCGGCCAATTCGTCGTTTGGCGTTTCGCTTGCTGATGTTGTTGCGAAGCTGTTATTGACGACTTCTGAGATCGCTAGTGCCGGTTCGATAGCCGTTGCAGGCTTCGCTGACGTGGCGAGAGTTGCGTCGCCAGGTTGCGTCGGTCTTAGGTGTGTGAATTGAATGTCGTCAGTAAGGCGGTCCAACTCGATGGGATCGACATGAGCCCACTTTGTGCGATCTACGGCAGGAACTGAATCACGCCAGATCGCAAGGACCTCGTTAATATCGACGTACGGGTTGCCTCGCTCGTTGCCCTTCTCACCTGCGGCTTTCGGTCGGAGAGGAACCCACAGCATGTCGATGCGAGCACTGTTTCGGTAGTAATACCCACCGGTGATCTTGCCTTCGTCGTCGAGATTTAGGTGATAGTTAAAGTGCTTCTCCTTCTCGATGCGAGGGCTCTTGTCCGTCTCTGTTTCGCTACTCATCGCATATTTGACAACCAACTGCACGTCGACGCCTTTGGCAGAGCGATTATACGCTTCGACCGAGTAGCCATAGATCGGATAGTTCCATTTCTCGCTACCGGGATCGGCTTCCATCCCGATAGGGTGCATTCCGCGACCGATCCAATTGGCAATAATCGTGTGCAACTTTCCAGGATTGATGTACCCCTCGGCGAGCATTTCGTTTTCATTGTAGATGTAGATCTCGGCCAGCAATCCTTTAATGTCGGCTGGCGTAAACACCACACCATTTCGAACGACGGAAGTCTGCGGCTCAGCGTGCCTGATGGTTGCGGAAGTCCATCCGTTGCAGTGCCCATACCAGTACGGAACAGCGTGAACGGTTTCCAGTCGCGTAAATGTGCGCGAGCCGCCGAAGCCCACTCGCCGCGTATAAGTCACACGGCGAGTTACCGGTGCGGTAAGGGATGTATCACGGCGTTCGTGTGCCGCCGCCCGGCCTTTCTGGTCAAACGCTTGATCATACTTGACGAGTGCGGATACAGTGCCTCCATGCGTATCCGGATAGATGTACCCGGAATAGGGAACGCGATGGTCGGCAACTCGGGCGGTAAGCGGTAAATCGTCAAACGTCCACTTGAAACTTTGACCCCACAACTTGTGGAACGTGCTGTTTTGCGCCTCAATTTCACCTTCGTACATCGTTTGCCCAATCGTGTTGGGAATAATCAGCGCAGCTGCGAGCAAACATGCATTCATCAATAATGCCTCCTCTGAGTAGAGTGAACTGAATTGACCGGCATGAGTCGAGTCGAGCAGATGGCGCCATACAAGGTCAACGGTCAATTCACTGCAATTTGACGAAAACGCTTGACGACACGGAGCTCGGCGTTGCATGATTCGTAAAGCGAGATTAATCGATACACGCAATACTGCGCAGACCGTCAAAAACGATGCACTTTCACTAACTCAGACGAGCTTTCTCTAGAATACGAAGGCACTCGGAGCGCGAAAGTGAGGCGATGAAGGTATTCAACGCACGGTCAGCAGCCGTAGCGGGAGTGCAAGAACCGCGATCAATAAAGCAGCCGCCGCTATGGCGGCGATTGGCAAGAGCTTGCTCAATGAACGCGTCTTCCGAGCCGGCTCTTCAAAGACACAAACTTGAAACAGTTCGCCGATCGCTCGCAAGTAGACACTGTCGTTGCTTAGCGAATGCAGCTGGTCGAAAGTCGCCTTGCTCATAAAGCCCCGGAAAACCAGACGTCTTTGGACCTCATCAAACCAGATGCGATCGCGCAACAAATCGGGAAGTTGCAGAACTTCGGAAGTGCCGGGAACATTCGGAAGCCGTTCGAGTCGGACAAAGTGAACATCGGTCTGCTGGTCCGCAACTAGCACTTCTTGCCTACTGTCGGCAAAGAAAATAGTCGGTTTCATTGAATCGCCAGCGCTTGTTTGTCTGGTGTACTCAGTCGCATTCGAAGCCAGCTACGCAAACCGTATTTGGCCGGCTTTCTCTCGCGCGGTGGCTGAAGGGTGACCTCGAGCCAGTAGTGCAAGACTTGTTCGATTGCGGTTGCTAATTGAGCTGCCGGCACGACTTTGCTCAGAAAACCTTTGGCTCCAAAGCGATAAGTTTGCGCGATGATTTCGGGGTCGTCGCTTTCGCAAAGCACCACAATGGGCGGCAATAGCGTCAGGTCGTCACGATACAGCCACTGCAATTGCCGCAACACTTTGAAGCCGTCCAACTTTGGTAGGGCGAGATTGAGAAGCAACAAGTCGCAGGCGATAGCGTGTGAGTTCTTTTCCTGACGTCCGCCGGAACCGAAGAAGTACTGAATGACCTCTTCCCCACTACGTAATAGATCAACATTCAAGTTTGGTGCCGCTTGTTGCAACGCGATGAGCAGCAAGTTGGCATCGTGCGTGTCGTTCTCCGCCAAAGCGACGGTGGGGAGTTTTTTCAATATCATTCGCATACTCCAACTAAAGCGAGCGACTCTGGTTCAAGATTAAACTCGTGCCGTTGCCCCTGGATTTCGCCGCGAAGTATCGCGACCTGTTCCGGTGCCGAGACGGCAAGCTTCACGCGATTGCCCTGGATGCCAGCCACACGCACTCGTACTTGATCCGAGATCACAATTTCCTCACCGATCTTCCTACTGAGAATTAACATCCTTGCGTTCCTTTCGTTGTACGACACCTCATCGCTCTAGGAGGTCGCGTAAGTGCCATGGTTTAGGCGAGCGTCCTGGAAACTGCACATCACGTGCCGAACGGTCGCTAAAGTATTGCGGTGTATCCAAGCGGCACAAGCTGCGATTTCTGTCGAAATTGAGCTGCAAAACTGCCCTCCTCCCAACCTCCGCCTAGCCCGCTGGGTCTGGGGCTTCGGTCAAAGACTGGACACTTCGGTCAGCTTTTTGACACTTGGTCTTGCCAGCAGTGGAGCGCGATCGTGACTCTCGTCGAATCGATCTACGCACATTCGGCGCGACCGGCGTTCTCGACGCCCGGCGTAAGCGTTCTGAACAACTTTGAGGCGGTCGAGTAGTTCACGTTCCGTATCGGTTCGAGCGGTCTCACGCGCCTTTTCCAGCCAAAAGTCAACGGTCTTTCGAGCCAGCCGTTCTAGCCCGTCGCCTCTCCCGCGATCCAGTACATACGACGAGACGTAGCCGCGCTGTTCCAACAGGGCGCTCTCCAACCCCTCGGCGGCCCGCACGCTTGACAGGTTCTCAATTACCAAGGTCTCTTGAAATGCCTCGATGCGGTAGGCGGACGCGATCGCAACCGCGTTGCTTATAGCCGCGATTAAAAGTAGGCCGACCAAAGTCGTGGAAATCCTCGTAGCAAGCGAGATGTTTCGATAACCCATACTTCATTCCGATTCATTAGGACGTGATGAAAGCTGCAAATGTGGCCGTCACTTTTTGAGCGGAGAGTCGTCGGGAAATCGCATGAGGAACACAACTCCATACGCTAGGCGACGACCAAAGTTGCTCTAAAATGCGAACAGCTTGCCACGCGAGCATCAAAAGAAGCCGGAGTTACAGGAGAGTTGCCGCAATGCGAACATTCAGCTTGCGAACTTTGCTACTGGCTACGATGGGCTGCTCGACCTTGTGCGCGTTGTTTACAACCCGTGCCTGGTCCGCCGACGCAGCTCATTTGTTGCTGGTACTCTCGTTCGCGGTGCCGCCTGCGAGCCTGGCATTTGACATCGGGGGGACGCGACGGAGCGTTGTGCTGGGAATGTGTGTCGGAGCGATCGTCGGGACACTTTTGATTTCGGCGGTGGTGTTGGTCGTCGATTTCTGGCGAGCTATGGCGTGAAATCCTCCGACTCGCCGAGGCTACACGCAAAGGCAGCAAGCAGATCCGCCGCCCGATCGATATCGTCTAGCGAGATTGTCTCGACCGCGCTGTGCATGTAGCGATTGGGGATGCTCACGAGTCCTGTCGCGACACCCGAGCGACTCACCTGGATAGAATTTGTGTCGTTTGGCGTTGCGCGACCGATAGCGGCGAGTTGGTAGGGTAGCTCGTGCTTCTCACACTGGTCAATTAGACGACTGGTCACACGCGGGTTCATGTTGGGGCCGCGATAGATGACGGGCCCCTTTCCGAGAGCGATATCACCCTGCTGCCGCTTGTCGATCGTCGGGCAATCCGTCGCGTGGGTTACATCGACGGCGATCGCAACGTGCGGTTTAACTCCAAAGGCACTTGTTTGAGCGCCGCGCAAACCAATCTCCTCTTGGACTGTCGAGACCGCGTAGATGCCGCACGTCGGATTATTCAGCGCTGCTCTTCGTAACCCTTCCATTACAACCCACAACCCCGTGCGATTGTCCATTCCCGGCGAGTTGGCAAGGTTGTTGCGCATCTCCTGATAGCCCAACTCCAAGGTGACCGGATCGCCAATCCGAACCAACTCGATCACTTCGGACTTGTTGGCTGCTCCCATGTCGAGCCAGAGATCATCCTGCTTGACCGTCTGCTTACGTTCCTCGTCCTTTAATAGGTGAATCGGTTTTCTCGCAATGACCGCGGGAATCGGTCCGCTATCGGTCCAGATGGTCATTCGCTGGCCGACCAGTTGAATGGGATCCCAACCGCCGATGGTCTGCGTATAAATGAACCCAGATTCATCAACGTGCGTGACCAACAGACCAATCTGATCGCAGTGTCCCGCAAACATCAATCGCAACGGGGCATCCGGGTTCTTACAGGCAATGACGTTGCCATGGACGTCGGTAGTAACGGTATCGGCGAAAGTGCCGACATAGTCCCTCACGACTTTTTGTATTGGCCCTTCGTAGCCGGACGGGCTAGGAGTGAGAAGAAGTTGCTTCAAGAAAGCGTGAGCGGTGGATTCCATGATGCTCTTTCCGGTGGAGTCGAGATCTCTGATGGCCGTTAGCCTACAAAGATCGAGGGATTGAGGCCACCACGGCTAGATTAAATGAACGAACAGCTAATTGAACGAACAGCGAGATTCAATTCAATCGTGTGGTCCGCTCACCGCGCGAAGATATTCGGCAAGCCGACTCTGAAGGTCGAGCAAACTCTGCCACTGGCCCAAGTCCAACTTGACTTGTTCGCCTTTACCCTCGGTCTCGACGGAATTCATTAAATGGCGAATACGGATGTGGATGTACTCGATCAATTCGGCCATTTGTGCCGCCTGGCCCGGCGACATTCGCTCCGGAAGTTCGGGCGGTTCCATGGAGTGCAGCGTTGCTTGTAAGTCGTCGTCCTGTTCCCATTGCAGATCGTAGTCCAACGATCCGGCGCTCCGTTTCGATTGCGATGAAGGATCGATCGTACCACGAGCGGCAGCACTTCCACGCCGCATATCCGCCAAGCGACCCGCGATTTCGTCTCGTGAACCAAATAGCAGTACGGACCGCCCCAATGTGATCATGTCTCCGAAACGAAGGATCCGCAGCTGAATATCTTCGCCGTTCACCTTCGTACCGTTCGTGCTTTCAAGATCCGTCAGCACGAGCTTCTCGTGATCCTCCTGAATTTTGAGGTGAAAGCGACTAACGCGCTCGTCATTCAGTTGGATCGAATTGCCTTCTTCACGTCCCACGGTCACCGGGGGCGAAATGTCTCCGAAAACTCGCCCACGATCGGCACCGTCGAGTACGCGCAACGTAATCGCCATCAGCCCGTCTCTCTGGGAAGATGTGAAAGGGATGTGATATGAGAAACCATTATTACTACAGCGCTTATATCATCCCCGAGAAGCGGTGGTCAAGACTTCCAGGCACATTTCCGTCGAGATTCGCCCTCTATTTCGAGGGAGGCTCGCAAAACTGAGCTGCGAAAGACTCATTACACGGTAGTCCGGGTGTCATCCGGCTTGCGCTGTTTTGGCTACAATCGCATCCATGATTCTCTGCTTCCACAGTACGAAGTAACAGCCCATCCAATCTCAGAAATGCGAGCCTTATCGATGAACCGGCCGACGTTTTTGATCGCTTATGTCACCATCGTGTTTCCGGTTTCAGTCTTCGCCGCAAATCCGACAACTGGCGAAGTTGAGTTTTTGAAAGCCGTCGGTCGCGATTGCCCGGTAGTGCGACTGTGGCCAAATGGCAAGGTACCTGACGAGCCGCGACCGATTGCGTCCGAAGCGGTCAAAACTACGTATCGAGACAGAGAAGGCTTGTTGAACATCACGAACGTATCTGATCCCTCCCTGACAATTCTGTCGCCGCAGGGAAACAACAACACAGGAGTCGCCATCGTTCTGTGCCCCGGCGGAGGCTATGGCACGTTGGCTTGTGAAACTGTCGTCGAGACTGCCAAGTGGATGAACGACCGTGGAATTACTGTAGTGCTGTTGAAGTACCGTGTGCCGAAAAGACATCAGGGATTTGCGATGAATTATCAACCATTGCAAGACGCTCAGCGCGCGATCGGTGTACTTCGCAGCCGGGCCGCGGAATGGAATATCGCTCCGAACAAGATCGGAGTCGCCGGATTTTCGGCCGGCGGACATCTCGCAGCTTCACTCGCGATCAATCATCAGAAGCGATGGTACAAGCCGGTCGACGCGATTGACGAGATGAGTTGTCGGCCCGACTTTGCGATCTTGCTCTACCCCGCTTATCTCACCGAACCCGTTGCGTCACGCGATCGGGATACGAAGTTGAATTACGAACTAATCGATGAAACTAATACACCGCCGACACTCATCGCTATCACGCGTCCTGACAAATTCACCGTGGGCTCCGTCGAGTACTACCTAGCCTTGATGGAAGCTAAGGTGAAGGCTGAACTACACGTTTACCCCGAGGGTGGACACGGCGGCGCCATCGAAAAATATCCTTTCGGAAATTGGGCCGACGAATGCTACCGCTTCCTGCGTGACCGCGGCTTTCTCGGTGAGCTCGAAAGGCCAACGCCGCTTACCTACAAAGCCAAAAGCTTGGAGGACGTCGGACCATCGGAAGAATTGACGCTCGGCGATCAGCGGTTACGTCAGATACTCGGCCGCGATTGCCCGATCGTTCAGGTGTGGCCTGACAGGCTGGGACCAGACGAGACTCTCGATTCGGTCGACGAACTGGTGACGTCGAAGTCCCGAGGTGGGAACGCGCTTAACATTTCACAAGTCACGAAGCCGACGCTCACAGTGGTTCGGCCTGTCACTGACAAAGCGACACGCAGGGCGATTATCGTTTGTCCTGGTGGTGGGTACGGCGCCTTGGCCGCCGAACATGAAGGGGCGAAAGTCTGTGAATGGTTAAACGAACTGGGCATTACAGGTATCCTACTGAAGTATCGCGTCCCACGTCGTGGAGGTGAGTTTCCCAAACATCACCACGCGCTGCAGGATCTGCAGCGATCAATGCGATTGGTTCGCGCAAATGCTGAAAGGTGGGGGATCGACCCTAACCAAGTCGGCGTCTGCGGATTCTCGGCAGGCGGGCACCTCTGTACGATGCTATGCACAAACTTCCAAGCCGACGCCTACCCGCCGATTGACGGGATCGACAGGCTCAGTTGCCGACCGGACTTTGCCGTGTTGACATATCCCGCTTACCTAACGGAGCCCCGCGAATCTAACACCTTAGACCCCAACGTACTTGGACTCAAGCGAAACAGCACAGCGCCACTGTTCGTGTCCGGCGCCGAAGACGATCCCTTCACCAGGGGCATCCTGAACTTCTACTTGGAACTGCAAGCCGCCAAGATACCGGCCGAGTGCCACATTTATGCGGGAGGAGGTCATGGAGGAGGTATCGATCCCGTCTCTTATCCGGCGTCTCAGTGGACGACGGCCTGCGAACGCTGGCTGCGAGATATTGAAACGCAGGTGAGCCGGCGCGCGTTGGGGAGCAAATCTGGTGACTAATCGTTGAGGGAATCCGCTTACGAGGTCGCTACTATCGAACTGAGTAGAGGTTTGATTAAACTGAAGCCTGTCCCACCTAGATAAGTATCTTTGGGTCTCATGACGCTTTCACGAGCACCCTGATACCTGACTACTGACCGCGCCTACCACTCGCTTCCCACCGCACGGAGTTGTGCAATGAGACTACTTTTTGCAGTTTGTACCGCGCTATTTCTCTCGCAATTTGCCTCGGCTGCGGACTGGCCGCAATGGCAAGGACCGGATCGAACCAATGTCTCACAGGAAACAGGGCTATTGAAGAGTTGGCCGGCAGGTGGTCCCAATAAGGTGTGGGTGTCCGCTGAAGCCGGGCTCGGTTATGCGGGGATGGCCGTTGTTGGCGACACCCTGTACACCCTCGGAGCTCGGGACGATCAGGAATGTCTCATCGCATTGAATGTGTCGGACGGAACCGAAAAATGGTCAACTGCGATTAGTGATGTGTTATCAAATGGCTGGGGCGATGGTCCTCGCAGTACACCGACAGTGGTCGGCGAACACGTCTATGCACTCTCCGGCACGGGTACGCTGGCCTGTGCTAACGCCGCAGACGGCAACATTGTCTGGAAGGCAAAAGCAGAAGATTTTGGCGGACGCAAGCCGAACTGGGGCTACTGCGAAAGCGTGTTGGTCGACGGTGACAAAGTTGTCTGGACGCCGGGCGGCAAGCAGGGCGCTGTGGTCGCATTAAATCGAAAGACTGGCGAGAAGATTTGGCAAAGCAGTCAATTCACCGACGGCGCCCAGTATTCGTCGATCATCATCGCTGAGCATGCAGGACGCCGACAATACATTCAACTCGTGCAGCAGGCTCTGTTTGGTCTGGATGCTGAATCAGGCGATTTGCTCTGGCAGACCGATTGGCCTGGCAAGACGGCGGTTATTCCGACGCCAATCTTTCACGATGGCTTTGTTTACATCACCAGCGGGTATGGGGTGGGTTGCAAATTGGTAAAGCTGAGCGATTCGAATGAAGTGACGGAAGTATACGCCAACCAAAGCATGAAGAATCATCACGGTGGGGTCTTGCGACTCGGCGACCATGTGTTTGGTTATTCAGATGGTGTGGGGTGGCTGTGTCAGGATTTCGCGACCGGCGAGATGGTATGGCGAGAACGAAGCGAACTCGGCAAAGGGTGCCTGACTTTTGCGGATGGCTGCTACTATCTGGTCGACGAAAAGGGCGGAAATGTGGTGTTAGTCGATGCTTCCGCCAGTGGATGGCAGGAACGTGGTCGCTTCGTGCTCGATCCTCAAACTGAACGACGCAATCCCAAAGGGAAGATTTGGACGCACCCCACCATAGCGAACGGACGAATGTATTTGCGTGATCAAGAGCTAATTATCAGTTACGATATCCGCGACGCCCAGTAAACTTGGCAATACGCTTCGTCGGGACTTGCTTTGGCGAAGGAGCTGTTGTTCTGGGTTCATCACGTTTTCTAGGTTCATCACGGTAGAGCGTGATGGCAACTTTTGAGGCTAATGCATGAAATCGACATTGGTATTTGTTGCGACGCTCGCTCTGCTCGGCACATTCTCTGAGAACTTGTTCGCTCAACTTCGTGCCGGAGCTGCGGTCGTGGATGCAACACCGATTCAGTTCCCGGTGTTCGTTAACGGTGGCATGACAAGCCGCAGTCTCGATTTCGTCACCTCGAAGATCAATGTCCGTGCCGTCGTTTTGGACGATGGAAAAACACGCCTGGGAATTGCCGTCGTCGACAGTTGCATGATGCCGCGTCCGTTTCTGGACGAGGTAAAGCAACTTGCCTCGCAAAGGACAGGTATCAGGCCGGACCGGATGTTGATTTCGGCCACGCACACGCACAGCGCGCCGGCTTCAATGAGTTGCCTTGGTACCGATGCCGACCCAACCTATGTTCCGTATCTACGCGAAAAAATCGCGGAAGCTCTGGCTAACGCCGAGGCAAACCTCGAACCCGCGCAAGTTGGTTGGGCGGTAGCGAATGCTGCCGACTACACCGCGGTCCGACGCTGGATTCGTCGTCCGGATCGAGTGGCGGAAGACCCGTTCGGCAATCTTACGGTGCGAGCAAACATGCACGCCGGTCGAAACTGGGATGATGTCACCGGCGAGTCTGGACCGGAAGACCCAGACCTTTCACTGATTTCGTTTCATTCGACAGATGGTCGCCCGATCGCGCTGCTCGCCAATTTTTCGATGCACTACTTCTCGGGCGAGCGAGGCTTGAGTGCGGATTATTTTGGCTTGTTCTCCGACGGATTGAGAGCACGCATCGCGCCGCAGGAGAGCGCGGGTCATGCTCCTTTCGTAGGGATCATGTCGCACGGTTGCAGTGGCGACATCTGGCGACGCGATTATCGAAATCCACCGACACCAGGAACCGAAGAGCCGACGATAGATAGTTTTGCCAACGGATTACTAGATACCGCGATGAAGGCCTACGAGTCGATCTCCTACGAAGACGCGAATCTCGCTATGGCAGAAACTCGCATGGAGCTGAAGTATCGAGTGGCGGATAAGCAGCGTCTGGAATGGGCACAGCGGATCGTCGACAGCATTGGTGACCGGCTTCCCAAAACAACGGAAGAAGTCTATGCGAAAGAGCAACTCATACTCCACGAACGGCAGGCCACGGAAATTGTCGTGCAAGCGATTCGAATAGGAAACATCGCGATTGCGACTACACCGAACGAAACGTACGCGCTCACGGGGCTCAAGCTAAAGCTGCAAAGCCCTCTGCCAAAAACGATGGTAATCGAGTTGGCGAATGGAGGTGACGGTTACATACCGCCACCTGAACAACATCTTCTGGGCGGCTATAACACCTGGGCGGCGCGTTCGGCAGGTCTCGAAGTTCATGCTGAACCGAAGATCGTAGAGGCGGCAATCCAACTACTTGAAGACGTTGCCGAACAACCGCGACGTACCTTCAGGCAGTCGCACGGTGAGGCGGTCGGCGCAATCTTGGCAGCAAAGCCAATAGCCTATTGGCGTCTTGATGAGTTCGCTGGACCCATTGCAAGTGATTCCTCGGGACACAACCTTCACGCAGTGTACGATGCCAAGGTTGCTTACTTTTTGGGCGGGCCTCGTAGCGATGCCTTTTGCACCGATGGCGAAGAGAACCGCGCGGCACATCTGGCGGGTGGTCGATTGCAAGCACGAATCGAGAGTCTTGGCGAACATTACGCCATCTCGATGTGGTTTTGGAATGGGTTGCCAACGGATGCTCGTGATGTTTCCGGATGGCTGATTTCCCGCGGTCCTGCGTTCAGTCGCGGCGAGAGCGGAGAACACGTTGGAGTTGGAGGCGGCGAAAACCATCCTGGCAAGATCATGTTTCACAACGGAACGACGGTTGTCGCGGGCCGCACATCAATCGAGCGTTGGACTTGGAACCACTTGCTATTCGTATGCGACGGTGTCCACAGACGAGTTTATCTTAACGGTGAAGAGACACCCGAGATCGACACCGTCGTCTCTGGCGACAACCGGCCCGAGCCTCCTACTTTCTTTTTCGGGGGGCACTGCTCGGGCGACTCGTCGTGGGAAGGTCGTCTCGACGAAATCGCGATTTTCGATCGGCCGATGGCTCCCTCGAAGCTTTACATCCCACCTGCAAACTAATCGCGCTTGCGTATCGGCGTGAGGTGGTTATCGTAGTCGGTAGTCGATCACACTCTGTTACGATACTCGACAATAGGCGATTACTCACATGAATCGTACTGCACTCTTATTTCTTGCGGTGGTTGCCTTCGCGCCGCGGGCCTTTGCCGAGCAGCCAAATATCATCTATATCTTGCTCGATGATGCGGGATACGGGGACTTGAGCTGCTATGGCCAAAAAAAGTTCAAGACACCCAACATAGATCGCTTGGCGAGCGAAGGAATCAGATTCACCGATCATTACTCGGGGTCGACGGTCTGTGCTCCCACTCGCTGTTCTCTGATGACGGGATTGCATACCGGTCACTGTTTCGTTCGAGGCAATCGCGAGGTGAAGCCCGAAGGACAGTCGCCAATGCCGGCGGATATCGTGACGATTCCGCGGTTGCTTCATAAAGCCGGTTATACGACAGGGATGTTCGGCAAATGGGGCCTGGGGGCACCGGGATCGACCTCCGACCCAGTTCAGCACTTTGACTCGTTCTTCGGCTATAACTGCCAACGCGAAGCGCATAACTTCTATCCAGATCACCTCTGGAAAAATGATCAGCGAGTTGAACTAGATGGCAAAACTTATTCACACGACTTGATCGTTCAAAATGCATTGGACTTCGTGCGAGCGAATAAGAAAGGACCGTTCTTCTGCTACATGTCCGTTACGATTCCGCATGCGGCGATGCAAGTGCCAGAAGATTCGATGGCCGAATTTCGAAAGAAGTTCTCGCAGTTTGAAGGCACAATCGGTAAGTACGCGGGAACGGATGTAAACAATCCCGTTGCAGGATTTGCGGGCATGATGACCCGCCTCGACCACCAAGTCGGTCAACTATTATCACTCTTGAGGGAGCTGGATATCGACGACAACACGTTAGTAATGCTCAGTTCCGACAATGGACCGCATAAAGAAGGCGGGCATCAGCCCGACTTCTTCGACTCCAACGGCCCGCTCCGCGGCTACAAGCGAGACCTGTACGAAGGCGGCATTCGTGCTCCGCTGGTCGCTCGCTGGCCGGAAAAGCTCGAGCCACGCCGTGTCTCGGGGTTGATCTCTGCGCATTGGGATATGCTCCCGACTTTTTGTGAGCTGGCTGGAATTGCGCCACCTAAGAGCATTGATGGAATTTCTATGGTGCCTACGTTACTCGGAAATACGGTCGAACAACAGAAACACGAAGCCTTGTATTGGGAGTTCACCGAACGTGGACGCAGTCAAGCAGCCCGTGTCGGGAAGTGGAAAGGGGTTCGAGTGGACCTGAAGAAAGATCCTAATGCTCCGGTCGAACTGTATGATTTGTCTCTAGACCTTGGTGAACAGCACAACATCGCCAGCGATCATCCGGAAGTGGTTGCCCAACTGCGGGCGGTAATGAATCGCGAACACGTCGAGTCCGAGTCGTTTCCGTTGTTCGGAGACCTTTGACTCGCAGGCTATCGATACGGGCGCCACGTCGGCGTCGGTGGCTCGTCCGTGCTGGTGGGTGTCGACTCTTCGTAAGAGATTGGTGCGATGGGGCCTACCGTTGGCTCACGTCGTGGCGGAGTGGGGATATTGCTGGCACCATCGGTTGCCGAAGGTTGCCGCGCGATGTTAATGCTGCTTTGCCCCTCATCGCCGTCGGAATCGGAGGAAGAGCGGGGCGTCCAGCGTTGCGATAGCTGGCCAGGAAGCGTGATATAAATATCTCGCGTTGCTTCGAGCTTCCTCCCATCTGCTGTTGTGTAGCGGACAGCCACCATTAGCTTATTGCTTTCGGGGCGCACACCGCTCCAAGGCAACCTCAAGTAAATTCCGCGTTGCGATGAGTTATTGTGTAAGGAGCGATCAACCTGTTGCGCGGATAGATCCCATTTTGCGATTCTCGCCTCGTCACCGGCTTCGCGCTTCGCATAATCGAGCACGACTACCGTCAACGGCCCGGCCAAAGGCACGAACGCGTCGTTTCGATTTCGCGGCTCGATCACCACCATGACTCCATCATCACCTGGCTTTTGATCAAAGTCGCTACCGCCCGTATGCAGCGGATCAATATGAATGTGAGTAATCCTGGGATCGTCAGGGTCAAGCAGCGTTGGGCCGACGGCTACCGGCTCTGTCCTAAGACCGCGGCTCGTTGTTTGACCCGAATTCCCCGGCTCCGGTAATTCGATCTTCGGCTCGTCGGGAACGCCAGGTGTAACGGAAGGCGGGCTCAAATCAAGAAAGTTATCTTCGTCATCGGGTATTTCTACACGCGGCGTCGAACTACTTCGTTGCGACGGCGGCTCCTCGCTTCGGAGTTCCCGCAGCTTCGCATTGGCTTCATCGAGTTCTGCGACTTTGCGCTCGTAGTTATACTCCAACTCGTATAGTTGATCCTCTAATGCGCGCCGTTCGGCATTCAGCACTTCGATATGGGCATTAATGTGCGGATCGTTTCTACAGCCCGATGTGAGCGCGCAAATCGCGCCCCCGAAGAGAACGAGACGCAATCGGATTTTGGCCTTGGTGGGCAAGCTGTTCATCTTCCCTGACGAACCGCGAAGTGATTGGACGAACCGCGCAGCTCCGATGTCGAAACGGAGCAAAACCGCAGCAACAGAAATGTGCGGACGAGGGAATACTCGGTTTGAACGACCGAGTCAACACCAGCCTGAAGTATCCGCAGAACGCGGTTTACCAAACCGGTGCTATTTTACGGATTCCATGTGTTCGATCACTTTGTCGATCAAGTGGTACTCGACCGATTGCTCGGCAGACATGAAACAGTCGCGATCCGTATCCTGCTCGATCTTCTCAAGGCTTTGCCCAGTGTGCTTGAGCAAGATTTCATTCATCTTTTGCTTGATCCGTTTGAATTCTCGCGCATGAATATCAATTTCTGCAGCTGTTCCCTGCATGCCCGCAAGCGGTTGATGGATCATAATGCGGGCGTTTGGTAACGCGAACCGCTTGCCGGCAGCACCTGCTGTCAGGAGCACCGCTCCCATCGACGCGGCTTGCCCAATGCAGTAGGTCGCAACATCGCAAGTTACGAACTGCATGGTGTCATAGATCGCCAAGCCTGCACTCACGCTGCCACCAGGCGAGTTGACATATAAGTGAATGTCGGCCTTTGGGTCATCGGATTGCAGAAAGAGCAACTGTGCAACGATCGCGTTTGCGACCTCATCATTGACGCCCGTACCGAGGAAAATGATTCTGTCTTTGAGCAGTCGGCTGTAGATGTCATAGACGCGTTCTTCACGCCCGCTCTTTTCGACGACGTAGGGGATAGGTGCCATCGTGTGCGAAACTCCGTTCTTCTAGATCTTGGGCCGATGTAGCGAGCTTCAAGCGTCTTCTTCTTCGACTTCCGTGGGCGGCTTGGCGAGGATGTCGTCGACAAGGCCATACGCTTTGGCCTCTTCGGCGCTCAGGAAAAAGTCGCGGTCGGTATCTTTCTCGATTCGTTCGATCGGCTGTCCGCTGTGACTCGCGAGGATCTCGTTCAGGACTTGACGATTTCTCAGAATTTCGTTGGCTTGAATTTCAATGTCGCTAATCTGTCCCTGAACGCCACCCCAGGGCTGATGCATCATTACTCGGGCATGCGGCAACGCGAAACGCTTTCCCTTCGCACCGCCCGCCAACAAGACCGCGCCGCCGCTGGCTGCCTGACCGACGCAGTAAGTTGCAACAGGGCAGCTTAAGATTTGCATCGTGTCGTAGATCGCAAGCGTTGCGACAACATCACCGCCGGGCGAATTAAGGTAGAAGTGAATATCCTTCTTCCGATTCTCGCTTTGCAGGTACAGTAGTTTCATAACGAGTTCGTTTGCGTTCCCGGTATGAATCTCACCTTGAAGAAAGACAATCCGGTTCTCCAGCAACAGGTCGCCCAAGGTGAGCTGACGTTGGCGCTGGACGCTTTGGTACGACTGTGAGTCGAAGACCGGCGGGATAAAGCGGCTCATTTATTACCAGCCCTTCCTTAACTTGGCAGATGAATCAGCCTGAGTGTGATGAGTCAGCCCGCGACACCTCACGAGCGACAACGCGGAAGACGAGATCAACTTAACTTAGATCGTATCGATTCAAACTGTGCTGCGAGGCAACTCAGTGAGATCGCGAAGTCCGCTAACTACGATCGCTGGGACTACGTAGTTCCTCGGCATCGCCTCCATACTTGGCTTCTGGGATTTCGTATTCGTGTTCAAAGCCGCTGATCGCGTGATCGATTGCGACTGTCTCGTCCTTCTCGGCCTCGAACGGAATCTCAGTAAATTCAGCCTCGGCAGTTATCAAATCAATCACCTTTCGCTCGATGATTTGATTTCGCAATGCATCCATCTGACCACGTTTCTCAAGTCGAGCTCGAATACGACGAGGCGATTCATTGCTTTGACGGGCAATCAGAAGAATCTCGGCATCGTAATCGCTTGGTTCGGCATCGATTTCGTGATCTTCCGCGATTCGTTCGAGAATAAAGTGCTCTTTTAAGGCACGCTCGGTCGACGCCAAGCTGTTTTGGCGAAGCTGGTTCTGATGCTGACGAATTACGTCATCCGAGAAACCACTCGATCGGAGTTCCAGAACCGCCCGCTCCAGTTCACGGCGTCCCTGGCGACGCAACATATCGGGCGGCAACTCCCAGTTGGCGTTCTTCGTCAGTACGGTCGTGATTTGTTGACGTATTTTGCGCTGCTGGTGGTAGGTCAGCTGACGTTCTAGCTCACCCCGGACAGCGTCACGGAGTTCTTCCTCGTCCTCAAAACCACCGATTCGATCCAGGAACGCCGGTGTCATCTCGGGTAGGGCTAAGCGGCGAACCTCCAAAACCTCGATGTCCGCCGACACTTCCTTTCCTCGTAACGCTTCATTTTCGGCTTCGCCGCTGATCGCAATCTTGACTTGATGGTGATCACCAGCCTTCGAACCGATCACGATCTTGTCAAAGCCTTCAATGTTTCCATCGCTAAAACTTAACGTGGGCTTGATCTCAACAGTGTGATGCTCGACCCGCGACAGTTCTTCGTCACCGTCCGTGAATGTGATGTTCAACGTGACGTGATCACCGGCTTCAGCTTCACCGGACCTTGTAGTCATGTGACCGTATCGAGCCAGCAAGCCATCCAAGTGTTTCGTTACTTCTTCGTCGGTGTACTCGTGGTTCTGCCGTTCGAGCTTCAAGCCTTTCCACTCTGGCACATCAAACTCGGGCCGAACTTCGATGTCAAACTCGAAAGTCATTGGCCCATCTTCAGGAAGTTCGATAGCTTCAAAGTCGAAGTCAGGCTCGCTAATTGCGGAGAATTCGCAGTCCTCGCTGGCCTGCGTCACGCTGTCCATCAACAGCGATCCTTTAACCTGATTGGACATCTGATCGCGGAAGCGGCTTTCCACCAGCTTTCGTGGAGCCCGACCTGGTCGAAATCCAGGCACCTCGGCTTTCGGCGCCAAATCGTCGAACGCCTCTTTGAAATAGCGTTCGATATCCTCTTTCGCGACAGTGACGGTCACGTGGCGCTGACACGCACTCGGCTTGTCGACTTTCACTTCGAGAGCCAGTTTAGGCTTCTGTTGTTCCGACGCTTCTTCAGGTGCCAATTCAGTGTCAGGAGTCGCCATCAAAGGGATAAGTCTTTTCTGAGAAACCACTTGAAAATAAAAAAAGAGCGGGTGATGGGATTCGAACCCACGACAACAACGTTGGCAACGTTGTGCTCTGCCAACTGAGCTACACCCGCGCTTTACGTCCGTCCCCTAAAAGGGAACGGTCCCGTAGTTTGTACGATCTCAGGATTATAAGACGCCACTGCTGGCTTGCAAGGGCAGTTAGATGATCGGCAGGAATTCAGCTCCAACCGTAATCAATTCCCTAAGTAACTTCGCGGCTTCGATGAACGACCTCTTTGGTCGCGCGGTATTTGCGTATGACCAGCCGAAGTGACATCACGATCACCAGCGATAATCCGGCATAAAACCCCAGATGCATTGGCTCCGTCAGATAATGCACGACTTCCGTACTGTTGCTTGGATCGCCATGTCCTGGATGTGCATGAGCGGTCGCAGCACCGAGAAAAAATCCAACCGCGACGGAGATCATTGAACGGCGACTAGTCATCTTG
Source organism: Planctomycetaceae bacterium (assembly GCA_020638995.1). Classification (GTDB taxonomy): domain Bacteria; phylum Planctomycetota; class Planctomycetia; order Pirellulales; family Pirellulaceae. The sequence continues at coordinate 441,375 of JACKHM010000003.1, read as the reverse complement.
CCGGAACCTTGGGGTTAAGAACATTCGAATCGAGTGCGGAAATACGTCAATTCAGGCTCTAGCTTACCGTTGCGATCCTCGCCAGCCAAGACTGGTACGCCGCGTCCGATTTACGCTCTGCAATATCACGCATTGCTATAGATTAAGCGCCGCGGCACGCCCGGCGAGATTTAGATCGATGCGCCCTGGGTCGTCGGCGTTGGAGCCATCGCCGCATCCTGCAGCATACGAATTTTCCAGGGTCCGGCGATTTCGTACGTTACGCCCCGCCACATGATGCGCCGCCCGAATGTTGCGCAGAGAGTCGCCCATAGATGAATGCATACGGCGAGTCCCAAAGCCAACGGAAGTCGGAGCAGTTGATTTCGACTTGCTAATGGTGCCGATTCGCCCTGTCGTCGGATGACACTCCTGGCACTCGCATCTAATGCAAACCAAAGCGGCGGCGCTATGCCGCCGAGCACCAACGCTCCTGCGCCAAAATAGGCGGCCTCCACCATCTGGCCACGCCAGAAACAAATTGCACCGAGAAGGATCGCCCCAGTCCAGAGGCCGATTGACGCCAATGTATAGGCCAACAACGCAGGCCACCACGAGCGGACATACGTGCTTGTCCACGTCAATTGCCGTCGAAGAAAGTCAAGTGCGAATGACAAGTCACAATCTTCGCGATTTGCCATGAGCAACGTCGGCACGAACTGTAGTCGCATGTTCTGTTCCTTGACCGCTGTACGAACCGGGCCGTCGTCAACGATCGCATGCGCCCAAAGGTCGCGTAAGTTACCCGCTTTCATCACGGATGAACGGATTGCAAGCGAGCCGCCCCACGGAATCTGTGCACCCAACATCACGACAACGCTTGGGGCATTGCAAAGTTGTCGGACGAGGGATCCCATCCAACCTTGCTCGGGCAGGAACCAACGATTTCCAAACGTCGCCCCAACTTGCGGGTCGGCCATCGGAGCGACAAGGGTGCGCAGCCACGTCGAGTGGCTGTCGAGATCTGCATCCGCCAAGACGACGACACCGAACGAGTCGTCGACGTCCTCTAACAACTGAACGAGGGAGCTGCATTTCAGGCTGCAGGTCTTGAGTCGCCGACGCAGCGCCGTCACGTGGACGTTCTTGGCATCCATTTCACGAACCGTGCGGTGAACGATCTCCCAAGCGGGGTCCTGCTCGGAATCAACGGCGATGAACAATTCGTAGTCGGGATAGTCCTGCCCCAGCAGACGTCGCAAACTCTTGGCCAGGTTTGGATCGGCGCCACGCAAGCATAACAAGACAGCTGCTTTGGGAAGCTCGAATCCAGGCGGCATGTCCGACGGACGCTTTCGCAGAACGACGACCATCACGAGGGTCCAAAGCGCGTCGTACGCAGCCAGTCCAATTAGGGTGTAGAAGAAGAATTGTGCGAGCACTACCATTTAATCCCTCCCTCGCGGTTACCCTAATGGAAGTAACTTCGGCACCAACTCCATTCGAATTCCATCCAAAGGTGCCGAACCCTACGGAAAATCCCAAATCCAAGTCAACTTCAACTTGACGCGATCGCTTTGCTAGCACCGCTAGCGCTCGCGTCTCGTCACTGACTCGCCTTCAGTAATTGAATCGACATGATGTGATGGTAACTCCGGTAAATGACAAACCGCGCGTTGCACGACAGCTTTTGAAAAGTGTTGTTGAGTCGAGCATCTTCGATGCACGTCAACTTGAGCGGCGTTCTCGGTCAATCGTGCTCAGTTAGTGCGTCGCAGGTGTTTTCGCAGCTTCTTTAACCTTCCGTTTGGTTAGCAAGCAACGGCAAAAGGGCAACTCACCGCGCGATCTCGATTGTCAGTTTGCTCGTTCGTTGCTATATCCACCTCTTGCTCCTCGATCACAAAATCCGCTCTCACGTCACGCGGCGGTCGCCGCGACTACGCACCCGAAGGAATCTCGCAATGGCGAGGGACAGCATCTCGACTCGACGCTTGTTAAGACCAACACGCCGGAGCATCGGAATTGCGTGCGTCGTGGGAGCGATTTGTGCCGGTGCATTGTTCACAAAGTACGCCCGTAGCCGTCTCGCCGCACTTCCGGAGCTGCGAACGGTAAAGATGCAAAATCGCGACTTGCGAATCACGATCGGAACGACAGGCACGCTTGAACCTGTCGAAGTTGTCGAGGTCGGGGCCCTTGTAGCTGGAACGATTGTCGGGTTCGGGGGAGTTCCGGAATCTTCAACAACATCTATCGCGGTAGGAACCCGGATTGCGAAAGGGACCGTGCTTGCACAGATTGACCGCCAACCTTACGAGATCGCGTTGCGAAAGGCGCAGGCTGCCGAGCGAGTTAGTAGTGCCGAAGTCGAGCGGTTGGTAACGCAACTCCAGCAGGCGAAGCGAGAACTTCAGCGAGCAGAGCGATTGCGTGCAACGAATGCGGAGAGCGCCTTCGATAAAGTGGCGACGGCGTTCGACACGGCGCAAGCGGATCTCGAAATTTCCCAGGCACGTCGCGAGCAGGCGATGGCGGAAGTTCAGCAAGCGGAGATCAATCTGGCTAGGACGACGATCTACTCACCTATTGATGGCATCGTTATCGACAGCCGAGTGAACCTGGGACAGAACGTCGCGCCCGCGAATTCCGGTTTGTTTCTTCTTGTACCGGACTTAGAACATATGCGAATTCGTGCTTCCGTGAGCGAAACCGACATCGGAAAGGTACATCAGGGGCAACCTGTGTCATTTACGGTCGATGCTCACCGCGAAAAGGTGTTCAACGGAGAGGTAGCCAGTATCTTGCTCAATGCTCATGTCCAGGGCACCTTCGTTACTTACGATGTGCTGATCTCCATTGCTGGTACAACCGAGATGCTGCTGCCACATATGACAGCGGACGTCGAATTCGAAATCGAACAGCGACAGAACGCGTGGTTAGTACCTGGCGAGTCGTTACGATGGTGGCCAAGCGATGAACAGATCGCCGACGCGACGGAAAGAACCGCGCCGGCGGAAGGGGCAACAAATCTCCCGGCGCCCCAGGAGGGGGAAGAGGCTTACCTTTGGGTTCCCGCCGGGGATGGTCGCGTTCGAAGCGTGCGGGTGCAGGTTGGGATTAACGACGGTGTGCAAACCGAAGTGATTGGCGATGGCTTTCGGGAAGAAATGCCAGTGGTCGTCGGTGTCATTCGCGAAACAACGCTTGCTCGTATCATTCCTAGCGTCAAGACACTTCGCTAGCACGGGAGCCGAGAGTTGATCGAGCTTCAAAACGTCTACAAGAGCTATTCCGTCGGCGATGTTGACCTGCCCGTGTTGAAGGGCATTTCACTGAGTATTGACTCGGGCGAGTACGTTGCTTTGATGGGGTCTTCGGGGTCTGGCAAGACAACGCTGATGAACTTGCTCGGCAGCTTGGATGGTTTGACAAGTGGCGTCTATCGTTTGGCGGGGATCGACGTATCGAGCCTTTCAAGTGCCGAACTTGCAGAGTTTCGCAGTCGCCATATTGGCTTCGTGTTTCAGAGTTTCAATCTTTTGCCGCGAACAACAGCACTGGACAATGTTTTGCTCCCGACGCTCTATGCTTCGGATGGTCGTACCCACCGAGAACGATTGGAGTACGCAAAGCATCTTCTGGAAACCCTGGGACTTGCAGGCCGCCTTGACCACACTCCAAATCAACTTTCCGGAGGTGAGCGGCAGCGAGTCGCGATCGCACGGTCGTTGATCAATCGTCCCCGTCTGCTGTTGGCGGACGAACCGACGGGCAACCTCGATTCGATCACCGAACTTGAAATTCTTGACGTATTTCGTCAGTTGAACGAAGAACACAAAATCACTTTGGTTGTCGTGACCCACGACGCGGAAGTTGCACGTCAGGCGGACCGCGTCGTTCACATGAAGGATGGTCTAATTTCTCGCGATGAGCGGAAGTCCTTCAGCGGCGCTCGTACGTCGAGCGAATGCGAACCCAGCAACGTGCGGCCGACCTTCAACGAAACACAGTCGTTTCCTTTAGCGGCCACCGTCAATGCGGTTGCGGTGGCAACGACTGCGTTGCGTCGTAACTTGCTGCGGACCATGCTGACAATGCTGGGGATCATCATTGGTGTCGCGTCCGTCGTATCGGTGATCGAACTAAGTAGCGGCGCATCTGCCGCGATCGCAGAAACGATTGCCAGTATGGGGGCCAGTATGCTCACCGTTGGTCCTGGCAAGGGCTCAAGTACGGGTCGGCATCAACGGCCAATAACCATTTCACGACACGACGTGCAGGCTGTCGCCGAGCAGTGTTCTGCGGTTCAGGTTGCCGCTCCTTTGTTCTACGCAAATTTGCAGTTGGTTCGCGGCAACCGAAGATGGAGTCCGAACTTCTCCTTGGGCACATCGCCTGCATACCTGAATGCACGCAACTGGGACGATTTGGAAATCGGTCAGAGCTTTACCGATCAACACGTTAACGACGCCGCAAAAGTATGCATTATAGGCAACACCGTAGCCGAGCAACTCTTCGGTACCGAGTACCCAATCGGCCAAGAGATACGAGCAAACGGAGTGTCGTTGCGGGTCGTCGGCGTCTTGTCACCGAAAGGCGGCGACGTCATAGGCAATGACCAAGACGATATTGTTATTGGCCCGTGGACGACGTTTAAATTTCGTGTAAACGGCACCACTAACGACGCGCCCAAGGCCCGGACATTCGCCGACTTGCTACCTCCCATGCAAGTTGCCTCGACAAGAGTGTCCGCGTATCGCGAGAGCATTCATCAAATCTACGTTCAAGCCAAGAGTTCTGAGGAGGTTGCGTTGGCGCGCGAACAGATCACCCAACTCCTTTCGAAGCGTCATAATGTCGATCCCGCAGGTGCCTACCGAATCAATGACATCACCGAGGTCTCAAAGGTCGTCGGCCAAGTCGTCGGCGGTTTGTCCGCCCTGGGACTCATCATCGCCGGAGTTTCGTTAGTCGTCGGTGGTGTTGGCATCATGAACATTATGCTCGTTTCTGTGACCGAAAGGACCCGAGAGATTGGCTTGCGAATGGCAGTCGGCGCGGGACGCAAGGCAATCCTGCGTCAGTTCCTGATCGAAGCCACTGTACTCTGTTTGGTGGGCGGATTCATCGGGATTTTCGTGGGGCACCTTTGGTCGACGGCGGTCGGAGCAGTGGTCGGCTGGCCAACCGCCATATCAATTTGGGCCCCGTTGGTCGCCGTTTCTGTCGCAGCATCCGTCGGAATCGTGTTTGGTTACTATCCCGCGCGAATCGCTTCCCGGCTAAATCCGATCGACGCGTTGCGTTACGAATAGTTTCGCCGTTTGCCAAAGATCCCGAGTGACTGGGCGCGATCGACTTCAACTCAGAGTCGCTTAGGCAGCTTTCTTCAACGGCTGAGGTAAGCGCTCTCCGTCGTCGCCCGCAGATCTAACCATTCCGGCCATGTGGAAGCTCTTCGCCAGCAGTTCCCTGCAACTCTCTTGCCAGCTCACAACGCGGTAGGGCTTGGTTTGTGGCGAATCTTGGAGCGTCTCCCGTTCCAGCTTGCGTATCAGAGTAACCAGCGATGTTGGGTCGTCGAGCTCAAAGTACTGGCAATGTTCTCTTCCTACTTCGCGGTGAATACGAGTGTTGCTGGCGAGCACCGTTAGCCCATATCCCAGAGCCTCGACAATGGGCAAGCCAAAGCCTTCGACAATCGACGGAAAAATGAAAGCGCCGGCATTTCGGTAGCAGAATTGCAACTCTGCATCCCTGAGATTAGTAAACATCATCAGCGATTTTCCAAACTGTGGATGTTGCCGAATGCGGGCTACCACGCTATCGCATCGCCACCCAATTTTGCCCACGATGCACAACTTTGTGTTCGGTGAGTCTTTCCAGATCCGTTCAAATGCGTCAAGCAGATAAGAGTGATTCTTTCGTGGTTCGATCGTGCATACCAGCAAATACGGCGCGGGGCCGTCTTTGAAGAAAGCATGAACGGCGTCCCTAACGATGGCGTTGCGCTCAGCACGCGGGAAATCCGCCCCCAGGCCAAATGAGTCGATTCGATTGCAACTCCACAGGCCGTGACCAGTAGCTTGGAGAATGTAATCCTGAACATCGTGAACCGTAGTTCGCGAAATGCCAAGAAGAAAGTCGGCATGCTCAAGGGCACCGTGAAGCCATTCTCGGAACTTTGCCGGATGCTTCGCAGGAAAGAACTGCGGATAGTTAATCGGAATTAGATCGTAGACCACAACTCCCACCGTAACACCGCACTCCTTAGCCTTGCGTACAGCACGCCAGATACCCTTCCCATAGGTCGCATCTAGCATCAGCAGCAAGTCGGTACTGCGCCAGGGAACGGCATCGCGCGCCGCCAGCCATTCCGCGGTCCGGCCACAAGCGCGAACGAGCCCTGCGATGGGCGTTGGTGTCGTGGATCTAGGCCTATGGATCAGCGAACTGGCGTCGCACAACCGTCCCGATCGTAAGACGACGGGCGCGCTCTCGATGCCGAACTCTTGGTGCAGCGTCGGCATCGCTTCAACAATTCGGCGTACAACCCGATGGATACCGCCCACTTCATGAGTGACGTAAGTGCTCGTACCTTCGATGAATACTCTAGTTGGCATGTTGCTGCCCAACTTCCTTTGTCACTTTGCAACGGCCACGTATCGAGAAACTCCGCCTCCGGATGTTCGGCGAATGGACAGTAACCCAAGAAAGAAGCTCAACATTTGTTGATGGGTGCCCGTCTCCTGCTAGCGGGAGCGAGGTGCCTTGCAATGCGAGTGCATGAACGTGCTGCGGTGGCAACAGCGGACACGACACGTCGCTGACGGTCCCACCAACTAGGCTTCCACCAAGTACCGTGAAATAAGTGGATCGCAAAACAACCGGAACAATCGACCTCTATTTTACCGGTAAGACGAAAATCGGCAGCCTGATGTACTGTGAGTGGATAGAAATACTGGTGCGACAGAACATCCATCGAATCCTTATCCGGGAAATCTTCGTAGACGCGAGCGAGCATCAATGGGCCGGTACTACTCAGCACCTGCTCCTTTCGCTCGGCGCGATCTGCGAATTCAGCTAGCCGACGAATCACGGTCTCCATGAATGGATGCTCGGGTACGGTCGCCATCAGTGCATTGCATACCAACTCTGGAACACCCCAGTGGCGGCAATGGTTTGGAGGTTCTACGCCGAGTACACATCGGCGACCGCTTAATAATGGATCGATCGGCTTGCAGGAGAGAAAGTCGAGATCAACGTAAACTCCGCCATACTTGTGGAGAATGAAATAGCGGACCGCATCTGCTCGTTGGATTGGTTTGGGGTAGGTATCGTACGTCTCCAAGAACCAAGAGTAATGCTCCGCAACTAGTCGCCGGTTGTCGACATCAGTCCAGAGCCGATATTCCCAGTCAGGATGGTTCGCTTTCCAGGAGGCGACACAGTCCGAAAACGCTTCGGGAAGTTGGTTGTCCTTCCACGTTTGGTGCAATACCTTAGGTATGTCCACATCGACCATGCTGACAACGAAGCCTCGCTTCCAAAGAGCAGGTCCCACCATGTCTACGCATGCCGGATTGGCACACGAACAACAGCGTTCAGGCTGCCTTGCGGGCAATCACGTACTGGCTCTTCGGCATAAATTCGTCAAGTGCATTGCGGACAGAGTTACCTTTGGGACTCTTCAATAGTTCGTTCCACGTAGCGGTCCAATTTGCTAAGACTGGCTCCTCTGGTTCGCCAACCTTTTGCTCGACGCCCCAAAAAAGTATCCACCACATCGCCCAGAAAAAACTCTTATATCCGCGAGACTCGATCATGAGGCCGGCTTCGGACACGGCCTGATCCAACTCCTCGCGTCCAAAGATTCGCAGATGATTTGGTTTACTCCAATAGCTTGGTGTGGCGAGCCTTTTTTGGACGTTTTCAGCCACTGGATCGGGAACGGTGATCAGATAGCGAGCCTGTGGTTTTCCGACTCGAACCAGTTCCGAGAGAAACTGGGCCGGGTCATCAACATGTTCGAGCACTTCCATCGCCATCACGCAGGTTGCGGTATTGTCTTCCAGCGGCAACGGATTCGCATCACTCACAATGGCCCGATGAGCGCGGGCTTTGCTGTTCGCAAGTCGACGGTCGACGCGTTGGATCGCTTCGTCAAGGATGTCGACGGCGATTACCTCCGCACCTTGGTTTGCGGCAAAAATGCAGGCTCCTCCATCTCCACAGCCGACGTCAAGCACCGTATCCTCGGCGCCGATGCGAAACCCGGTTATGAGATCACCCGTTTCTTGCTGAAACCACCCATTCATTTTTGCGTCCTCAAGGCCACAATTCTTCCCGTTAATCCGGCCCTTCAGAGGAGGCTTTGTAAAAAACGAGCGGATCGTACTCCGAAATTTTTCACTCATGTTCTTCCTCTTACGGTCGAATACGGGGACGCACGGATCTTGCACAAAGGCCATCGGGCACCGGCGTTTTACCCGTGCTAAAATCGATTCGCACTTCAGGCGGGATGCCAGCAATCAGGGACGGTCGGGAGACTAGAAGAATGACGCCAGGACGTCAATGTAACTTTCCAACACTACTATCGAGCTCGCAGCGATCACGCTTCAACGCTGGTTAGCGAGGCGAGATTCCTTCAATGATTCGCTGGAACTTTGCCGATCACTAGAACCGATATAACCCAAAAGTTCGGAAAAGTTGCGGTGGGTCCGCGCGCGATGCGCCACCGCACCGCCATTCGTCTTACGCCCAAAGAACACTCGTGGTACTGAATCGGTTGCGGCTAACTCGACAACGGATCGGTGTGCCGTCGGAGTTGGCAATATGGGATAGCTAGACAGCAAAGGAAGCGGCAAATATGAAACTCGATTTCGCGATTCCAGGATTTAGCAAGTGTGGCACCACGACCCTCTGCTCATTACTCGCGGAGCACGATGACATCTTCATTCCCGAGGTTAAGGAACCTAACTTTTTCACGTGGAAGTACGATCAGGGCTGGGACTGGATTCAGACACACTTCAATCTAGCAAGTGAGCACCAACTGTGGGGTGACGGCAGCACTTCTTACTCAGCAGCTGGTGGCGCGGAACTCGCATGCCAGAGAATTCTCAAGGACTTTCCCGCAACTCGATTTATCTTCATTGCAAGAAATCCGGTGCATCGGCTTGAATCCAGCTTTAGAGAATTTCATCACAGTGGATACCAATATGGATTGGAAGTGCCTGATGACATCAATGAGGCGCTGCAATCGCTGCCTAACATGATCGCCGACTCGAGGTACTGGTCGCTGATCAATGTTTATCGCGATCGAGTGCCAGACGATCGGATTCTTGTTCTCTTTTTAGAAGACTTCAAGAAAGATCCGGCTGGCGAATTAAGAAAATGCTTCACATTCTTGGGTGTCGACCCTGACGTCCGAATCCGGGGATTGGAACGTCGGCTGAATTCAGGATCGACGAAATATACGGACACGAACGCGATGCGTGTCATGCGCCGCAATCAATTCGTCCACTCCTGTTTGTCGATGGTCAGCAACAAATGCCAAGAGAAATGGGCGTCGCGACTCGGCCTACGGAAGCCCTTCACGCTACCGATCAAGTGGACGACCGAGTCACGCGCGCGACTTATCGAGGCTCTTGGAGACGAGATCAACAACTTCCTGAAGTTCTACGGCAAGCCGGAAGAGTTTTGGGGCTTTGAGACTTGGGCGAGTAGTCTGGCGCGTAATGAAGGTGCGGCCGCTTAAGGGAACTTTCAGACGCGAACGCTGGAACTCAAGATATGTTTGATCGTCAGGTAATCAAAGATCGGAACCGAAGAGAATGAATGAATGAACTGCGAATCGGGATTCGTATCAAATGCGCACGTCGTTCCTCATGATTGTTTCTCATAAGTACTAATTCACCTTTATCAAAACATCAAAAACTGCCGGTACCAGTACTTAGATCTACTTGTCCCAGGTGTGTGGCCACGACGACACTGTCATGCTCATCCATAACCTACGTCGATGTGTACTCGGCGCGGAACTTCACAGGGCATTTCAAAACCATCAGGGAGATCATTCTCAATCGCGAAAATCGGACGAACCTAGGGCTATTCACTAGCTGACCAGGGAGGGTTTCCCTGTGAGATTCAGCCACGAACGAAGAACGGAAGTGGCGAATATCGACGACTGCGAGTCAATCAAGAAGTGTCGCCCAACGGACCGGTTACATGCTCACTGTTAGGGACTTGAAATGAAACTCGATTTTATAGTTTCCGGTTTCGCGAAATGTGGCACAACGACGATTTGTTCACTGCTCGACGATCACCCCGACATTTGCATTTCAGAGGACAAAGAACCGAATTTCTTCTCGCACGAATATGACCGAGGCTGGCAGTGGTACGACACCTTGTTTAAGGAATCTCACAGCGGGCAACTTCGTGGCGAAGGAAGTACGGTGTACTCGAATATTAGTTTTGCGGCGCAAGCGTGCGAGAGGATTGCTCGGGACTGTCCGGAAGTTCGCCTCATCTTCATGGTGCGAAATCCAATCGCCCGGTTGGAGGCCGCTTACCGCGAGATTCACAACATAGGCTACTTTCTCTACGGTCTCGAAGCGCCCTATTCGCTCGAAGCAGCGGTGAAGATGATCCCGGCGATGGTCAAGAACTCACTGTATTGGCGTAACATCAATGTCTATCGTCAACGCTTCAGTGACGATCAGATTCACATCATGTTCCTCGAAGACTTTGTCAAACATCCGACTCGCGAGCTGAATCATTGTCTCAAATTCATCGGCGCCGATACTTCGATCCCTATTCCGCAAGTACGCCGCCGGCTTAATCCGGGCTCCGCAAAGCTATACGACGCGAGACTGCTACGTACACTTCGCAGAGTCACACCATTTAAGCTGGTCTGGGACCAACTTGATTTCACAAAGCAGAATGATTTGGGACAGCGACTAGGGCTTCGAAGGCGATTCCAGGGTCCTATTGTTTGGGCTGAGGGACTACGGGAAGAAATTGTTCGGCAAACCTATGAGGATTCGTGTCAGCTTTTGGACTTTTGCCAGAAGCCCCGCAGCCTTTGGGAGCTTCCTCATCGAGCCAGCAGCTTTGTCAATCACAGTCGCGCCGCATAGGAAGGCTCGAAGGCTGGTTCGTACTTGACCTGCCCAAAAATCAAAAACGAGCCTTCCATCGCGGCATGGTTGTTGGGCAGGACACGGTGCTTGCAGGAACTTCGATCACTCGGGAACCAAGAGGGTCCGACACACTCTCGAAGAGTTTTCCGAATCAAGTTGCAGACCCAAAACGAGATGCGACTAGCTCAATAGCCCGAACCGGCTGTCGATAGGCTGTTGATACTTGCGCAGCGCTCCGCTCAGCACCTCATCCACTTCGACGGTCCGTTTGGCTAGGCTCGATTCGAGGACGGCAAACGAAGCAGCGAGGTCACGCAGTCCCTCTCGACCGCTAGTTTCCGGCGCGCGTTTCTCGGAAATCGCTTGCAGCCAGTCCAATTGATTCAACGCAAATGCATCCGTCAGCCCAAGCGGAAAGTGCCGCTGTTGCCGGATCGGTTCACACTGTCTTTCATAGACTGAAGACAGTTCGTCGTGTGTGCCATCGTCACGAGCGATCTCGTTGCCGACAACGCTTCCGGCAGTCCCATAGTAGACGATGCCGCGTCCCTGTCCCGTGAGCAAAGGTTGACCGTGCCCGCTCCAACTCGCAGCGATGTTGCCTATCACACCCTGCTCGGTTTCGAAAGTCGCGAACATCGTATCGTCTGCGTCGCAGTTTACGCTTGCGACAACTTGACCTTGAGAGTCGCGAGTGAACCTTCGCGGTTCCACGATCCGCGTGTTGCCGGTAACGGCTGCAATTTCGCCGGCTACAAACCGAAAGTGATTGAACAGGTGGACGCCAATATCCAGAGTAATGCCACCGCCTTCGACCAGTTGATGTCGCCAGGGTGTCTCAGCCACGATGCGATCCGGTGCCCACCAATTGCCGATATTCGCCAGCAGAATCATCTTTAGTTCGCCAAAACACCCGGACTGAAAGAGCCAACCGAGTTGTCTCGTATCGGCTCGATTGCGGGCGTTCTCGAACACAGCCAGCGTCAGGTCGCGTGCTTCGGCCTGGTCACACATCCTCCGTCCGGCGGCGACGGATACGGCCAGCGGTTTCTGCGTCAGCAAATGTTTGTCGTGAGCAAGAGCGGCTTCTGCAACTTGGTGATGCAGAGCGTGCGTCGTAAAGTCATTCACCGCGTCGATCTTGCCCGCCGCGATCATCTCGCGATAGTCGGTAAAGACTTCTACCTCGACGTCGTTCTGAAGGTCAGACAAAAAAACGTCGCCGACGGCTAACGGATCACCCGGACTGGTACTTACCGGTTCGCGTTGAGCGGGACCTTCGCCGCGGCGAACATAACTCCAGGCATCCGATTCGCGACGGGCGCAGAGTGCGGTGATGCGAAAGTTGTCCACGCCGGCTGCTCGCAGCAACTGGTAACCGCGCAAGTGTGCCGCCAAAATTCGGCCACATCCAACTATTCCGATCCGTATCATCTTGACTGAACCTTGCCTGATGTTTTTTGAGTCGCAACTCGTCACGGTGTTCGGTGGCTCGCAAGGCACCGGAGGTCTGAACTCGTGCGAGCGACTTGGGTTAGTGGTAATCCCAAGGCGTCTTTGCTAGAACCTTGACATGCCAGAAGGTAACCCCACCGCATCAGAACTGCAAACGCGCTCGTCGCTCCAAGTCATGAGCCGACTGTCATTGATGATGTTCTTGCAGTACTTCGTTCAAGGTGCGTATCAACCGGTGGTGACAGTGTACGTTCTTAAGACGCTGAACTTCACCGAGAGTCAGGCGGGAGCTTTCTCGGCGATGCTCTCCGTTGGACCGCTGATCGCTCCGTTTTTCGTGGGGCAGATGATCGACCGCTACTTCGCGACCGAACGTGTACTTGCAGTTTGTCATCTGCTGGGCGGTTTCGTAATGCTGGCGTTGTACACGCAGACGACGTTTTGGCCGGTAATTGTATTGGGCACCCTCTACTCCGTGCTGTATGTGCCAACCATGATGTTGACGAATGCATTGGCGTTCCGGCATCTGCGAAATCGCGATCTTGAGTTTCCATGGGTTCGACTGTTTGGAACGATCGGGTTCATGGTGCCCGCTTATCTCGTCGAGTTCTGGTGGTTGTGGGGACTTGAAGGCGAGGCTTTGAGCCGCGCACGCGGTGTCGTATTCATGTTTTCTGGTGTCGTCGGATTGCTGATGGCGGCCTACTGCCTCACCTTGCCGAACACTCCGCCCGAGCCCAACGAACAACGAAAGTACGCGCCGGGAGCCGCCGTCCAACAATTGCTCACAAATCACTTCTTCACGTTGGTGATCATCAGCTTCTTCATCGCCATTGCACACAAATTCTTTTGGTTTTGGAACAGTCCCTTTTTGCGGGCGATTTTAGATAGCGGTGGTATTGAGGGCGCGTATGAACAGAGCATCAGTTCGGTGGGCCAGTTCTGTGAAATCTTTGTGATGGCCGGTTTGGGTTTCGCCATCCGCCGCTTCGGTTTCAAGTGGACCATGGTATCCGGAACGATTGCGTATGCCGTCCGTTGTCTAATGTTCGCCGCTGTCTTTGGCCTTGATCCGCCGTTCACGGGCAAATTGGCAATCGCGATCATGGGCCAAGCTCTTCACGGGTTTTGCTTCGGATGCTTTCTGGCTGCGGGTTACATGTACGTTGACAAAGCGGCACCGTCCGACTTGCGTGGAAGTATGCAGACGCTATACGGTACGTTCGTTGTGGCTGTCGGCTTGTTTGTTGGCGGCTTTGTGAGCGGCTGGGTCGGTGGTTTGTTTTCAAACGGCAGCGGCGAGTCACTGGCCCGCAATTGGACCGGCATCTGGCTGAGCTGCGCGGCATTTTCCTCGATATGCATTCTGGTGTTCGCAATCTTCTTCCCGACCGAGCGGGCTCGGGACGGAGCGGTTGCGACATGAGCTACCAAGTCTACTGGGGAGATCTGCACAGTCATTGCTCGATAAGCTACGGCGAAGGAACTGTAGAGCAAGCGTTGATGCGAGCAAAAGCACAGCTCGACTTTTGCTCCGTCACGGGTCATGCGTTCTGGCCCGATATGCCAACCGATCGTGAGCGCTATGGCGAGATCATCGATTACCACCGAGAGGGCTTCGCTCGGCTCGCGGGCAACTGGGAACAGTTGATCGAGCAGCAATCGGCCATGAGTTGCGATGGCGAATTCATTGCCTTTCCCAGCTACGAATGGCACTCACTCGAGTATGGTGATCACAATATCTACGCAAATGGGCCAGAGTTGCCGCTTCGTGATGCTGTCGACCTAGCCGCCTTGCGCGAAGTCTGTCGGCAAGCAAACGCAATCATGATCCCGCACCACATCGGCTATGCGGCTGGCTATCGTGGAATCAACTGGAGGCATTTTGATGACAGACAGTCGCCTTTCGTCGAGATTTTCTCGCTGCATGGGTGCTCGGAGAGCGAAGATGCTCCCTATCCGATGTTGCACGACATGGGACCGCGCGATTGGTCAAGCACTGCGGAGTGCGGCTGGGATATGGGGCATCGCTTTGGTGTGATTGCTTCGACCGATCATCACGGTGGATATCCTGGTAGTCACGGCGATGGACGCGTTGGCGTCTTTGCCGAGGCCCTAACGCGCGATGCGATTTGGCGAGCCCTGACCGAACGCCGTGTCTATGCGGTGACGGGAGACAAGATTGATGCGCGATTAACCGTCGACGACGCATGGATCGGGTCGACGATTCACGTGCCGCAGACGCGACATCTCAAGATCGCAGTGCGAGGATCCGACAAGCTGGATCGCGTCGAGTTGCTCAAGAACGACCGAATTATCCAGCGATTCTTCCCAAGTGCTGGGGGAGCAAGTGCGTCCCGATATCGGCTTCGTGTGACTTGGGGTTGGGGGCAGAGGGATAAACCGGTCGCCTGGAACGCTCGACTCGCACTATCTGCCGGCGAAATCACGGATGTCGAGACATGCTTCTCGGGCCAGTCAATCGTTGCTCCGCGGGGAGTTGGTGGTCACACGGATGGCTCAGACTCGGAAGACTTGCCCCATGCAGTTATAGAGCGTGCCGAGCGGGCGCTGGCGTGGCGGTCGAGCACAATGGGAAATCGCTCGACCCGGCATTCAACGACACAGGCAATATCGCTGGGCGTCGACGCCCCTTTGGACGCCGAAATAGAACTTGAAGTCAACGGAATTAAGATGCTGTACCCCATCCGGAAGTTGCTTGGACGCGGACATTCAACTTATCTGTGCGGTTGGTTGTCCGAAGCAATCCGTGTTGGGCCGTTGGTGCCTGTGGCTGAATGCGAGCTGTATACGGAACTTGACGACGAGCCAGATATCGATTGTGATCGCTACCGAATTCGCGTTGCCCAGACGAATGGACAATGGGCCTGGTCGAGTCCAATTTGGGTTGAACGATAAATAAATGCTCCTCGTTTCACCAGGTAGAACTTATGAATGCACCGCTGCGAATCGGAGTACTCGGTCTGACACACGATCATGTCTGGGAGCATTTGCAAGATGCTAAGTTGAACCCCGACACAAGACTCATCGCAGTTGCCGATCCGCATCAAGCACTGCTCGGTCGCGCAGAATCGGAGTTTCATTGCCGACCGTACAGCAATCCAGGCACGATGCTCGACAGCGAAGAGCTGGACGCGGTCTACGTCTTCTCGGATAACGCTGCCGGTCCGGAGCTTACCGAGATGGCAACCTCGCGTCGTCTGCATGTGCTGGTCGAAAAGCCAATGGCGGCAGATCCGGCGGGAGCAGAGCGGATGCTCGCCGATGCTCTGGCAGCAAATGTGCGACTGTTGGTCAATTGGCCGTTTGCCTGGTGGCCGCAAATGCAGCACGCGCTGAAGATGGCCGCCGATGGGGCAATTGGCGATATCTGGCAAGTTCGTTACCGAGCGGCTCATGCGGGGCCACGCGAATTGGGCTGTTCCGAATACTTCTGCGAGTGGCTCTACGATCCCAAGCGAAACGGACGAGGCGGTGCGTTTATGGACTATTGCTGTTACGGCGCCCTGTTAGCTCGAACGGTCCTCGGCATGCCACAGCAAGTTAGCGCGGTGGCACAGCGGCTCGTCAAAACGGATATCGGTGTGGAAGACAACGGAATGCTGATCATGAACTATCCGCACGCGATTGCGGTTTCAGAGGGATCGTGGACTCAAATCGGCAAGCTGTCCGCCTACATGACGATGATCTACGGAACGACCGGCACGCTGATGTTGGAGCCGCGCGTTGGTGGGCGGCTATTGATGGCGACCGAAGAACAGCCGGAGGGAATATCGATCGACGTTCCAACGCTTCCGCCTCATCGGGCTTCAGCGACCGCCCACTTTGTGCATTGCATTCGCACGGGTGAGGCGTCACTTGCGATGTGCGACCCCGTACTTGGTCGTGATGCTCAAGCGATCCTGGAATGCGGGCTGGACGCGGCGGCGACGGGTACTTGTAAGGCTTTGTAAAGGCCGATATCGAATCCTGGAGACAAACCATGGCGAGGCGTCGATTCTTATCTTCTCTAGCTCGCAGTGCGGTCGGTCCACTGGCGTTTGTTTTGCTTGGTGTCGGTTCGCTCACAGAAGTGGATGGACAACAGACTCCGATCAACGCCGATCTTCTCCTTGAGGGTGGACTGTTGCACCTCGGCGACGGAGCGCCTGCGGTAGTGGGTGATGTTGCAATAACAGACGACAAGATCGTAGCCGTTGGTAAGTTTACAAAGGGAAGTATCAAGCGGCGAATCGATTGCGCTGGACTAAACGTATCGCCAGGCTTCATCGATCTGCACAACCACAGCGACGGGCCGGTCTTGCAGAAGGAAACCCGCGCTGCCGTGAATTACCTGACACAGGGTTGCACGACGATAGTTACCGGGAATTGCGGGAGCGGTCCAATCGATGTTGACGCTTACTACGCGAAGATCGATGAACTCGGCGCGGGAGTGAATGTTGCGCATCTATTGCCGCAAGGTTCATTGCGCCGCGAAGTCATGAGCAGCGAACAGCGTTCGGCGAGCGACGATGAACTGGCTCGCATGAAGCAGCTTGCCGATCGCGCAATGCAGGACGGAGCATGGGGGATGTCGTCCGGACTGATCTATGTGCCAAGTTCCTACGCGGATACTGCGGAACTGACGGAGCTCGCGGCAATCGTCGCTTCGCACGGAGGTATTTACGCCAGCCACATTCGAGGCGAAGGAACCGGCTTGCTCGACGCCGTCGGCGAGGCGTTGGAAATCGGGCGTAATGCGAAATTGCCTGTACATATCTCGCACTTCAAGTCATCCGGAAAGGACTCGTGGGGGCTGGTGCGTACAGCAGTCGAGGTCATCGAGCGAGAGCGGGCTGAGGGCCACACCGTAACGGCAGACCAGTACCCGTATACGGCGTCGAGCACTTCGCTTTCAGCGACATTCATACCAGCCTGGGCTCGGGCCGGAGGTAGCCAGAGGATGTTGGAGCGTTTGGAAGCGGGCGACGACTCCGCTCGCATTCAGGCGGCGATCCGCAACAAACTCGAAATTACCGACGACGGCCAACGGATTCAAATTGCCAACTATGGTCCCAGGCCCGACTGGGCAGGTCGGCGGCTGAAAGAGATCGCCGATAAAGAACAAACGACACCATTCGACTTGATACTACAAATTGAACGGAGCGGCGGAGCGCAGATTGTGAATCACAGCATCAGCGAGGAAGATGTCCGCTTCGTGATGACTCTGCCCTGGGTGGCGACAGCCTCCGACGGTGCATCGCGAATCCCCGGCGAGGAAATCCCGCATCCGCGAAGTTACGGCACGTTTTCTCGCAAAATCGGACATTATTCGATTCGCGAGCACGCTGTGCCGATCGAGGCGGCAATACGAAGCGCCAGCGGATTCCCCGCGGATATTCTTGGCCTGACAGACCGCGGCTACTTGCGGGAAGGTTATTTTGCCGATGTTATCGTTTGGGTGAAAGACAGCTTCATCGATCGAGCAACCTTCGAAGCACCTCATCAATACTCCGAAGGCGTTCGTTACGCCTTCGTGAATGGGACACCGGTCATTTCCGATGGGGATGTCACTGGTGCTCTCGCGGGACGTGCCTTGCGGCACCGTTCTAATTGAGCGGCGTCATCTTAAAGCAGGTGGTCCACGGCCAGCGAGTCCGCGAATGCGAACTCGTCGACCATGCCCGCTAGATTAACGCACATTCCGTTTCTGTCGCGTTCTTCTCTCGACAATCTCGAACGCAGTGCAACTCGGTCGAGAGCAACGCGTCCAATTGTGACTTGGGCGGCAGCAGCAGGAAGGCTCCGTTACCTTCAACTTTCACGGGAAAGACTTCGACTGCGAATCCTTCCCCTGACAATGACTCGCCTGTTTGCAGCGAGAATGGTTCCGTGTGCAAGGGACAGGCGACTTTGGGCGTTTTGCCCGTGTTACCAATGATGCCACGAGAGAGCACAAACGCATTCTTGTGGGGGCACATGTTCTGACAGGCATACCATTCACCTCGACTTGTGAAGTTATAGACGGCCAGTTGGACGTCGCCGCATTTGATCGCTGCGCCACCATCCGCCGGGAAGTCGGAGGTGATTCCGACTTTAACCCAAGTGGTATTCGGAGGCGGTCTGCGACCGTTGGTCGGCAGTGGGGGAAGACAGCGATCGGGAGGCGACGCGAGACTGCTCGCGCGGGTGAGCGATGCGATCGGCACAAAGTCTTTCGGCCAATCCGCGGGACGATGTTGGTCTCGCTGGGCGATGAGCTCAATGGCGGATTCAGATTCATCGGTATTTACGAATTGGCGAAAGAGCTTTCACTTTTCCGGGTCGTTTACGACTTCTTTCCACTCGCACTTATACTTATCCATCAGATATTGCATCTGCTCATCGATGTCGAAGGTATCGAACCGACGAACAAAACCGCCGAGCGAGCCTTGTGTCCAGCGGTGATCTACCGCAAGCTCAGCTCCGGCACACAAAGCGAAACGGGCAATCGCTTCGTTGAACGCATGCTCACAGTATCAGAGACCTGCCGCCTGGGAGATCGGTCCGCATACGAATACTTGATCGCAGCTGCGACCGCCCACGTCTCAAAGCAGACGCCGCCATCGCTCTTGCCCACCCTGTGACGCAACCCGCGTGCCAGAGCCTCGAGCAGCCACTCAGCGGAATCGAGCGTTCCTGACGAACGGTCGTGGCTCGCCACGGAATCTTACTTCTTTCGATGATCAATCGAGAAAAGACGGCTAAGTCGGGCCTTGAGATTCCTGTCGCGAAATCACGGGATGCGTATTTTGTAAGCAGCAAAAGCGCAGCCGTCGAGCAAGTGTCAGGCTCACTAGTTTGAACCGGTCTTAAAGTGACTTGCTACGCGTAGCGATGAAAAATCGAAGAGACTTTGCAACTTCGTAGGTTTCCACTCGATTCACGTTTGCGACATCATGTTTCGCTTAGCCCGAGTGCCTGCCGAAGAGCTACGCACTATCGAGCTCCGGCATGGTCTTTGCGTCAACGCTCGGGTCGTACGCGAGGATATCCCGACTTCGAGCAATCGCTGGGGGTATCTGTTATTTCGGTCGATTCCCGCAGGGCCACCGACGGTTCTCCTCTCCGAGCCGCTTGGGTCAGGCCATGCGAGCGTTCACAACACTCGCTGGTTCGTCCGTTACTGAACCGATACAGCGTGAGAAGAAGAGCAAGAGATGGAGCTACAACACAAAGCAACTTCGCTGTGGAGTAACTTTTTCATGCTTGGAACGCCGCAAATCCGCGTCTTCCACATGACCTGGTTTTCCTTCTCCCTGCGCTTTTTTGCGTGGTTCGGCAAGGGCCGCGTCTTCTGGTTGTTCACCGCAGTGTTCTGTGAAGGGTTGGCACTGATGATGTTTTCGCAGATGGCGGTTTTGCTCCTCGCAATCCCCGCTTTGATCTTATTCAGTTGGTTTGTGCAAATGTCTGAGGGTGCGACTTTCTCAGTGGTGCCGTTCATCAACAAGAAGGAACTCGGTGCTGTCGCAGGCATCGTCGGTGCCGGCGGACACACGGGCGCTGTGGCCGCTGGCTTTCTGTTTAAGAGTGCTCTCGATTGGCAGACAGTGTTGCTCATACTCGGAGCCGTTGTGGTGGTTTGTTCGTTCGCGGCCTTATTAGTCCGCTTCTCGCCCGAAGCCGAGTCGGAATCCAGCAAGGCTGACCAGACGGCCTTGAGTCAGAATCGGCCACAAGTGGAGCCACAACTGGAGCCAGCCTTGACCTAGCCTTAGACCGCGTTCGCCAAGTCGTCTCCGAAGGAGGGAGAGGCCGGAGGAGAGCCGACTTGGCGACGCGGTGTTTATGAGACTTTGTAATAGATTAAAGAAGGAAAGGGTGATGTTGGATCGAACTCTTACATTTGTGCTGGCTGGTGGAGTCGGCACGCGACTGCATCCTCTCACAGCGGATCGTGCGAAGCCAGCGGTCCCGTTCGGCGGTCAATATCGAATCATCGACTTTGCATTGACGAATTGTCTGCACTCTGGCCTGCGACGTGTACTCGTGCTGCCGCAGTACAAGTCGCATTCGCTCATGAAGCATTTACGTGATGGCTGGTCGATTTTTAACCCTTCCCTCGGCGAATACGTCACGCCTGTGCCGCCTCAGATGCGAACCGACGAGTCGTGGTACTCGGGGACAGCAAACGCGATTTATCAAAACCTGTACCTCCTTGAACGTAGTGGCGCAGACAATGTCGTCATTCTTTCCGGGGACCACATCTATCGCATGGATTATGCAGCCATGCTGCGGTTCCACGCCGAATCCCTGGCGACGGTCACCGTCGCATGTATGGAGGTTCCCGTGGGAGAAGCCAGTAGCTTTGGCGTAATGGGAGTTGATGTCGATGGTCGCGTGACGACGTTTGAGGAAAAACCGGACGTTCCGAAAACGCTGCCCGAGGATCCGGAGCGGGCTCTCGTTTCGATGGGGATTTACGTCTTCTCTCGTGAGTTGCTCGTCCGGTCACTTCGCGAAGACCATATCAATCCGAATTCCGCCCACGACTTCGGCAAGGATATTCTGCCGACATTGATTCGATCCGAAGCTGTATACGCATATCCGTTCGGAGGTGCATCCGGGCGTGTGTCCGTGGACCGGTATTGGCGGGACGTCGGTACGATCGACTCCTACTATCACGCAAATATGGATCTGCTTGAACCCATACCGCCCATCGATCTTTATCAGAAGTCGTGGCAAATACGCAGCGCACATTCCCAGTCACCGCCGGCTCGCACCGTACGAGGCCGCTTCGGAAACGAGCCCGAATTGATTAATTCACTTATCTCTCCAGGCAGCATTATCAGCGGCGGATCCGTTTGGAACTCCATCTTGGCCCGCGACGTACGGGTCGACGACGACGCTGTTGTTGAGGATTCGATCCTGTTCGACGGAGTAAGTGTTGGCCCAGGAACATCCCTGCGCCGATGTATTGTCGACAAGGGTGTTCAGCTTCCGGCCAATGAGCGAATCGGATTCGATTTGCAGGCAGATGCGGCCAGGTTCACTGTTTCAGATGGCGGAGTTGTGATTGTTCCAAAAGGATTTGCTTTCAACGATCGTGGCCCTCGCCGAGTCGTTGCCGTAGCTACAGCCCCTACTGTCGAAAACTGCGTTGCCGACGGAGACGCAGAAAAAGTTGGTGTCAGTTCCTAACCAGAGGCAACGCATCCCTGGCGATTTTGTCAGCGATGCGTGGTGCTTGCTGATCGATCGAATGATTTCGGTTCGATTCCCATCTCACTCCTTAAGGCGGAGAAAACGAGGGACAAAGTGGCAACCTTAACTTCATCAAAGACGTGGACGGAATCGGAAGTTGCCGCGCTCACGTCGAACGATATTGCCCGACTGAACTATCATGAAATGTTAGAGTTGATCAACCTGATGCAATCCCACATGGGAAGTTGTGACACTTCGCGGATCACAGAGAGTCAAGTCCTCGTTCGACACGTCTACGCGCTCAGGCAGCGTTGCCGCAGCAATACCGCCTGCGGGAGATAGTAAGGCAAGTGTTTCGTAGGCTGGCTGCTTTTGTACTGTTGTCGTTTTAACCGACGAGTCACCCCAAGGCGTTGACGCGGCATTTGTAACAACGCCGAGTCGAGTTATGAGTTGCGACATAAGGGGTGGCTGTTAACGCGAATCACGGACTCGCGTGTTGCGTCAATTGGAACTGGCAGACTCACGCAACAGCTTAAGCGAGGCTTCGACTAGCATCTCGCCATTTCCAGGTTCCCCTGCTGCGTTGCTGACTTCATAGCTACCGCCGGCATAGGCAGCGCGCGTGGGAATGTAGATTGTTTCGACACAGTTCGACAGTTCAATGACGAATGTCGTCCGATACGGGGAACCCCGCTTGATTGCCAGTCCCAACTCGACGAACACTTCACCCGGCAAAAACACCATGGCAACTTCTCGTCCAATGGTGATCGTGGTTACTTCGACAGGCAACGAGTCGCCGATGCCTGCCCATGTGTGAGACAGACCCCAGGTCAAATAGTCCGACTTGGGCACCTGTGGCGACTTGTTCGTGAACTGATCAAGCATCACGGCCTTGTAGGCTGCGACGAGGTCAAAGAAGTCGATCTTTTCGCCGGACTTGGCTGCCGGGATCAACTGTGTTGCCCGCTCCAATTCGCGTTGCGATACCTTTTGGAGCGGGAAGTCAACCGTTGCGGAACGAACTTGTAAGCCGAATGTTTCGACTGTCTTCAGATTGGGAAGCGTGGAGTCAATGGTTGCTGCGAGCGAATCGCCGATAACATCTGTCTTGTTGCGTTCTGCACGTGACGGGTCGGAGTGGTTGATATCGCCACATGCCCCGAGGCCAAATAACGAAATCAGGCCTTCCCCAAATCGCCTTCGCAGTGACTGTTCGATGTAGTACGGATAGTCTCCGCTCCACTGATGTCCTCCAACGGTATCCAGATGCAGTGCAAAGTTGCTGAGAACAGCACTTGGCTCGTCGTCGTTCGCACCTCGAATCGTTAGTATCGAAATTTCAGGGTCGATCGGACCGGCGGCCCGAACGACATCTGGATTGTCATAGCGTTGCCACGTGCGAACGCTTCCGTCTCTCATAACGAACCTGCGGTTGAAGGATACGGGATTGCTTTGGTCCGCGACTCCCGCCGTGAGCGTCACAGGCCGGAGCGCCTCATTAGCCCGCACAACCGCAGTGACGATGCCATCGATTAACATTTGCGGATAGGCGTCTGTCGAATCAGCCGCACCCTCGTCCACCAAGAACTCGTACAGCCGTCCCGTGTAGTCGGGCGCGGTATGCGAATGCGTTGCTGATACGACGATATGCTTTGGAGGAATCGCGGTTTGCGTGGAAACCTTGCGACGCACGGCTTCACACAGATCCCTGGCGATTCCCGTAAGGTCGGCCACGACAAACGCTGCCTTCGTCTCACCCTGGCGAAATACCATGGCCTTGGCCTTGAGCGGATCACGACTGCCGGTCGCGAGCCGCTCGTGATAGTAGCCCGCCATCGGGAAACCCACCGGCGGCGTTATGTCAACTTCGGCGACGCCCACCTGTAGCTCCTCGCCGCTTGCCTGCGCGAAGAGTTTCGGCGTCATGACCGTACATCCGAACAAGAGCACCGGTAAGCACAACATCGCGATCGCACGAGGCATGGTGAATACTCCGAAAAGGTACGACAACTCACTACAACGTGTGTCGCTGTCGAAGCAACGTGACCCAACGAACCCGTCACAGGATGGCAGGTTCAACCTTGCACCAATATACCGGTAGAAAGCTCTCGCGACAAAGCACGCTCGCAAAACTCCGCCAACGAAACAAATCGATAGTCAACTGCAAAATGCGGCAACGGAATCAAGAACAATTACACGGCGAGCAAGATCACCGCTATCGGACATCAGATTGGCGAGTTGTGTTGCGTTCGAAGCACTGCGGATGGCATCCCAACCCCGACGTGAATTGATCCTTGCCATCCTTGATCCATGCGATTCACATTAGCGACAATAGAACCGTTTGCAGCGCTGCTGGCGTTTGCATGGATCAAGGATTTTCACGAACGA
The DNA here is from genome assembly GCA_020638995.1 of Planctomycetaceae bacterium. Lineage (GTDB taxonomy): Bacteria > Planctomycetota > Planctomycetia > Pirellulales > Pirellulaceae. The sequence continues at coordinate 417,223 of JACKHM010000003.1, read as the reverse complement.
GAAGACTAGACTCTGACCTTCTGGGCGGTCGCGCGTGGCGACTTCGAATTGATATCGGACTTGGACGCAGAGTCTCACCGGTTGAAAACAGCACTGCACTTCCGGGCCAGCCGAAAAGAACTGGTCGTGGATATTCGGGTCGTAGGCGACGGCCGCGCCGCTGCCGTTTGTGACTTGCCAGTGACAATAGCCCGAAGCGCCGACGATCAACGAATCGGTCAAACTCTTGCCGATACCCCATTCAATGTGAAAGTCGTCGCCTGGACGAATCGCAACCTTCGTCCGCTGGCTGTTGGTTTCATAGCGGCAGAGGGCCGACGCGGTCCACGTTTTGTCTTCGTCCAGGTAATACGTGCCGCCGAGCGTGAACATGCCGGGGCAATTGATTTCCGCCGCGTTATCCGCCGGGCACGAGCAAATGAAATAATACCGAACACCGCCTGTTCTGCTACATCCCTCGCAACTGGCGCGGTGTTCCCCTGGAGAGCCATCAAGTTGTGGCAAGTCTTATCAGTTCGACACGCACTGCAGAAGGCTTGACGGTTTATTGCCGCTTGGACGAGAACGACTATCCCAAGGGTCGCAAAATCAGCGACACCGACATGGCCGATGTCAAAATCAAACGCAGTGGATTCCACGGCGACTGGAACTGTGAAATACTACCACGATGACCTGCTAACTTCGGTAAGTTAATTGCGGACGAGTCCTACAGCTGCAACATGACACATTGGAAGTCCATCCTACGGTTCGTCCAATTTGAAATACTGAAAGCCTCCGAGTAGTCTGGCTGACGATGGATATCACTTCGACGCTTTTAGATACAATTGCGGGATCGATTTTTCGCAAAACATGACTGTCCATAAGATCCCTCATGAACATTTCACGGCCCACATTGCGCTGCCTTACGAGAGTTGTGTACTCGGCGGTTGCTTGTGTTGTTTCGTTGACGAATTCGGCGGCGGAGGAACGACCTCCCAACATCTTGTTGATCATCACCGACCAGCAACATGCGGACATGATGAGCTGTGCTGGTAACACGTTTCTCAACACGCCAGCGATCGACAGTTTGGCTCGAGACGGTATCCGGTTCGCCAACGCTTGTGTGACCAATCCCGTCTGCGTGCCCAGTCGGATCAGCATGGCGACGGGCGTCATGGCCGGTCGACTTGGCGTGCTGAACAACGGAGACATAGCCAGAGTTCCACCAGAGGTCGACGATAACTCACTTGGAAAGCTCGTTAAGCGAGCTGGATACAAGACATTTTACGGCGGCAAGGTCCACATGTGCCGCGAGCTGAACCCGTTGGACGCCGGCTACGACGAATACTTTGCGGATCAACGCGAAGCATTGCCGGGAGCGTGCATCGATTTTATCGAACGCAGTCGAGATGGACCGTTCTTTGCTGTCGCTTCGTTCATCAATCCCCACGACATTTGTTTTGCGTACAGCGCGTACCAAGGCAAATCGGTCAAGGGAAAACAGAGTGTCGAACATCTCTATAAACAAGCGTCGGATATGCCACCTGATCAACTTCCGCCATTGCCGGACAATTTCCGAATTCCAGAACTTGAACCCGAAGCGATCGAACTTTACTCCAAGGCGAACGCCGTAACCCCTTCGGGAACAATGCGAAAGGTCTATGACGAGCGGCAATGGCAGATCTATCGGTGGATCTATTGTCGGTTGACCGAACAGGTCGATGAGCACATCGGCCGCATTCTCGATGCGCTCAAGCGGAACGGATTGGATGAAGAGACGCTGGTCATCTTCACCGCCGATCACGGAGACATGGATGCGTGCCATCGCCTGGCTTCGAAAGGAAAATTCTACGAGCAGTCGGTCCGTGTTCCATTCTTAATGCGATACAAGGGCAAGGTCGTTCCACGAGTCGATACAAACCTTATTTCCAGCGGGCTCGATTTACTTCCCACCGTGTGCGACTACGCCGGCCTGGACGTACCGAAAGGTCTGATGGGAAAAAGCCTGCGGCCGCTCGCTGAGTCCAAAGATGTCGAGCGCTGGCGAGACTACATCGTCACGGAGAATCATACAGGGCGCATGCTTCGCAGCGCCGACTTCAAGTATTGTGTGTACCGTGAAGGCAACCTCCGAGAATCGCTTGTCAACATGCGAGATGATCCAGGCGAAATGAAGAATCTGGCTACGAAACCCGAATATGGCGCCACGATCCGCGAACATCGTAGCTATCTCAAACAGTGGATCAAATCAACGGGCGATCGGGACGCCGAGTCATTCGCGAATGCTGCCCAAACGTCTTACGACAACCCTTCGCCGTGAATGGTGAGTGTCACACCGGTCGGTATTTGGGATGGACCAAACTGCGGTCACTCTCTTCGGCAGGTCGCGTCTTTTTGCGGGCCTCGTTGCGTTGGCCGATGTCTCGAATGTGGCTGATGGTGAATGCCTCGAACGCATCAGCGGAATCCTCCGAGCTAGGTAGGAAAAGTCTCCCGGTTCGTGACGTTTCCGCGTGTACTGCTAGTAATTGGATGCCCGGGAATACCATGTCTGGTAAGCTATGCCTAAAGGTCGTGCTACCCATTGTCCCCGTTAGGCCACACATGCTCGCCATTCCATTTGAAGACAGGCGTTGGCCGCTTCTAGCTATCGCCTGCCTGCTTTGTCATTTTTTATCCGTGGCGGCATGCGCTCAGACGACAGCTACGACAGTTGCAGAACCTGGCACCTCTGCCCAACAGTTTCAGAGCGACATCCAACCACTGCTGCAGCAACACTGCTTCGGTTGTCACAACGTCGACGAAATCACTTCCGGAGTCCGCGTTGATCACCTCGATGGTACACTCCCAGATAGTCGCATTCGTCTGTGGGAAGCAATCGAACGTGAAATCACCAACCGCAAGATGCCGCCACCTGAGGAAGCACCTCTTGACGACGAAGAGTTCGCGCAACTGACGTCCTGGACGCGAATGGCTCTCAAGGAGGCACGTTCTCGCCCCACTCCCAAGAACGGACTCATGCGACGACTGACGGTTGCACAATACCGCAATACATTGCGAGACCTGTTAGGAATCGAGGACCATCTAACAGAGATCCTGCCTCCCGATGCCGTTTCCAGAGACGGATTCGTAAACAATCACGAGACATTGCAACTGACACCGCTTTTGGCAGAAGCCTGTTTTGACATTGCGGAAGCTGCATTGAATCGATGCCTGGTCGATGAGTCAGCCAAGCCAACGATTCAGAATTTCCGAATGGACCTGGGACGAAACATCAATCCCAGCCCTTGTCCCGATGACCTTGTCCTGGGCGCACTCAGTATGCTGCTGAACAACAACGATTTCATGGTCACACAGCTGTCGCGGGAACAGCCGTTCGACTACAACCCATTTTTCATGAAAACCAAGTACCGGTTCATCGAGGGATACCAAGGGAATGACACCGTACGTGGCTGGCGCGAGTACGACAGCATTTACCACTCGGTGTTTGCCTGTATGCGGGGAACGCCAGGTTACCCCAAAGGGGATCCTTGGAATATCGTCCCCGAGGGGCTGCTGCTGCGTCCTGCCATCCCCAGCGCGGAACTTTTTCAGGTTGAGAGCACTTACGGTCCGAAAGCAAACTTCAAAATCTCGCTAAGGGAATTGCCCGAGATGGGAAAGTTTCGCGTCACGGTGAACGCCGCGCGCTACGATGATGGATTGTTACTGGAGCCTGGCACGGCGTCCCGCATTTCGGCGAATTCTGCTTCCCCGCAAATCGTAATCGAGCAACCTCAGAACGCTCAGCAGATTACGCTTTCCCGCGACGGTATTTACCAAGTCGATGTGTTCCCAAAACAGCCTGAAGCAATACAAGTTCCCCCGGATGACAGCAGACTCGATGTAGAGCTCGTTGGTCATTGGACGTTTGACGCCACGACTGCCGCCACCGATCGTCCTGAGACGCTCGCCGGTCAATTGGTGGGAGATGCTCACTTTACGGAATCTCCGTTTCAAAGCTCGCTATCGCTTGACGGTGACAAAGATTCTTTCGTCGTTCCGCGTGATGCGAGTATGGATGTCGGAGACGGAGACTTCACCGTCGCTGCCTGGATTTTTCCGCGGGAACTGCGTCAGTCAGGAATTTTCTGCCTCGGGAAGTACAGTTGGACACATGGCTGGTATTTTGACATGCCCAATGGTCAGGGAGTGCTGCGAATTGAGACGGCCGGTCCTGATAACCAGTCAAATGGCACCGTTGTAAGCAGACCTGGGACAATACGAGCCAATCGGTGGCAGCATGTCGCTGCTGTTGTGCGCCGCGGCGAAAACAATACGCGTCTGTTCGTGAACGGCTTCCAGGTTGCCAGCGGAACCATTGCACCTCAAGTTCTAGACAATCCCAAAGTCAGTTTGCACATTGGACGCATTCAAGATGCGCAGCAGTTCAAAGGCGAAATCGATGAAGTTTACTTTTATCGTCGCGCCTTGAGTGACGCGGAACTTCAGGCACTTTTGGAAAATGGTCGTCAGTTTGTCAGTCCTCCTCCGGCGGAAAAGCCGCAGGCATTGCGGTTGTTCGTCGGACAGCAGAAGTCCGGCAATCGCGAATTCAGCGGGGAGCTACACAGTCCGGCGTTCGTCGCGATGCGACTGGAACAGGGCCCGCTGACCATTCAGACAGCGTACTCCGGTCAGACACCACTGGAACGACTTGTTCTCACGCCACTCTCACCTGACGATGAAATTGCACAGCGCTTTGCTGTGTTTGAAAGCCGTTCGCCGCGAGTCGGCGTTCGCTTGGGGCTGCGCCGAGATTGTGGGAGCACGCTGACTCAGGTTGGCAAAGCGCAGACTGTCGACAGTCGCGAAATCCGGCCATACATGTTTGAAAGTGCAATCTTGAATTATCCCAGTCCCGATGTCGAGAAAGACAATGTGAACTATCTCGCCGGGATACGTGAAATCGGTGTTCGTAGCGAATACACCGACGGACGCGATATGCCTCGGCTCCTAATTCGCTCCATCGAATTCGAAGGTCCTTACTATGATGCTTGGCCACCCTCCACGCATCGACAGATTTTCTTTGATTCTCCATTGCCAAAAGATTCACCAGAGTATGCGTATCAAGTGATTACGAAGTTCGCACAACGTGCTTACCGTCGACCGTTAACGAACCTGGAAGTGCAGCAAGTCACGCGAGTCTTCGAAGAATCTCGCTCGACCGGAAACTCGTTTGGACAATCGGTCCGCGATGCATTGCTGGTTGTACTCACGTCTCCGCAGTTTCTCATGTTGATCGAACGCAGTGCAGGTCCGGAGCCTGAACCGCTGGATCAGTATGAACTGGCATCCAAGTTGTCGTACTTCCTTTGGAATGCACCGCCCGACCAGGAATTACTAGACTGCGCCGAAGGCGACCGACTCTACGACGAGTTGGATCGACAGACCGACCGACTCATCGACGATCCCCGCTTCTACCAGTTCGCCAACGAGTACGTACCGCAATGGTTAAATCTGGAGAAACTGGCTGTACTGGAACCCGATCGAAAGCGATTTCCCGAATTGACCCGGGACGTCAAGCTACAACTCGCCCAGGAACCCATCTGGTATGTCAATCATCTGGTGCGACAGAATCGCCCGGTCAGCGAGTTGATCGCTGCAGACTATATTATTGCCAATGAAGTGGTAGCCTCGTATTACGATTTGGGAAACAAAACGGAACGGGGCCTCGACTTCGTACGGATTGCTCACAACCGTGATGATTTGGGAGGAGTGCTGAGCCAGGCTGGCCCCCTTGCAGGACTGTCGGATGGGCGTGAGCCAAACCCGATCAAACGCGGAGCGTGGATGGCCCGAAAGATCATTGCGGAACCTCCAGCAGATCCCCCGCCCAATGTTCCACAACTCGGTGAAGAGAACGGAAACTTGACGCTGCGTGAACGTCTGGAGCTGCACCGTGACCAGCCCGGGTGTGCCAAGTGTCATTCTGGAATTGATCCCTGGGGGCTGCCATTCGAGCAGTATGACGCGGGAGGGCGATTTCGCCGAGAGTCTGTGGCTGCGGATTCGACGTTACCCGACCAGACTGAAGTTCAGGGAGTGGCGAGTCTGAAACGCTATCTGACGGAAGAACGCCTGGATCAGGTGGCCTTTGGAGTTCTGAAACACCTTTCGATTTACGCCAGTGGACGTAGTCTTACCTATAACGAGATTGAGTTGCTCCGGCAAAAGGGTGTAGCATTACGGGACGATGGGTATCGGATGCGTGACCTTATCCACTTTGTTGTTCACAGCCCGATCTTTCTGGAGAAATAGGAATGGCTGCACTACGACTCGATCGCCGAGCCGTCCTCAAAGGCATGGCTGGTGCGACTCTGGCTCTGCCGGTTCTCGACGCCATGGGCGACGAGATCGCCAATCAAGTTCCCAGGCGGTTCTGTGCGTTGTACACGGCAAACGGAATGTCGCTGCCGCATGCTCATCACGCCCTGGACGAATGGAGTTGGTTCCCATCACAGCAAGAGAATGGTCGGTTCGTTCTCGGAAAGTCCACTGAGCCTCTCACACCATTTCAGAATCACATTACGTTCTTTGGAGGAATGCATCACCCGAGCGGTCCCAAGGCCGATCCCCATGTGTGTTCCGACATGTGGTTGACGGGTGCCCCGCTCCACAATCCGAAGCCGGGAACTTACAACTCGGTGGGGCTTGACCAAATCATCGCCCTGCACACAAAACAGTTTTGCCGCCAACCATCATTGGTGCTTTCGATCGACGCAGGGACTGGCTTCCTGTCGCGAACGGGCACGATTTCGTACAGCCTGGAAGGGAAGCCGATACCTGCGGAGAACAATCCGCGCCGTGTGTTTGATCGGCTATTCCGCGGGGATCGGGCTTCTCTGAAGTCTGAACGCGAACAACTGAAGCACAGGATTCGCCTGGTCGATGCCGTCCTGGACAACGCGCGTTCGCTCAATCAGCATCTAGGGCAGTCTGACCGCGACCGGATGGATCAGTATTTGACTTCTCTGAGTGAAGTGGAGTCGCGTCTGGTTGCTTCAGAACAGTGGATCGATATCCCGCTGAAGAAACAGGACTATTCCCAGATCGACCTGGATGTGACGAATGAAAGCGCACCTGCGGACTATTACCGCAACATGTTCGACTTAATCGCTCTGGCATTCGACGCGGACATCACTCGATCCGTGGCGTTCATGCTAAACCGCGAAGATGGCATGGGTATCAGCGACACGTTTCCCCTGAAGCTCGGCCTAACAAGAACGCATCACAGCCTGTCCCATGCTGGGGATAAGGAGGGACAACTGGAATTCGCCAAGTACGATCACTTCCTCAGCGAACAACTGGCTCACTTGTTCGCACAGTTACAGAGTTATCGCGACCGTGACGGCAGTGTGCTCGACAACACCATCGTGCTTTATGGCAGCGGTGCCAGTACAACCCACAACCCACGTAATCTGCCCACCTTGATCGCTGGCGGCAATAACCTTGGGCTGAAGCACGGTACTTATTGGCGTGACGGAGAATCTCGCATGTCAAATCTGTTCGTCAGCGTTCTCCGAACCCTCAAGCTGCCTGTCGAATCTTTTGCGGACAGCACAGGAACTCTCGCCGAATCGGTCTTCACCGGTGCCTGAGATTCGAAGTGTTTCGAGTTGTTCGACGAAACCGCGATCGGTATCCACAATCGTTAACGGTCTCCGAATCCGGAAGGAAAAAAGATGCCGTTGAACAACTCCATTGAACGAGACACTTGGTGGCGATCCTGCATCGCTTTCGACCGCCGGTGAATCAGGAAACATTTCCGAATCGATTCCCAACGGAGTAGTTGACGTTACTGATCGCTGGCTTCTGAAATTCATCTCGTGGTTTCAGCGCGACGTTGATCGATCAGATTTGACAATTGATTGACAACATCGCCATGGATCGTCGCGACGTTGCGTGTTTCTTGCGGGTCAGAAACGTGGTCGTACAGTTCGATCGTACCGTCGCTCCACTGAGTCAGTCGCCAACGGTCGGTACAAATGCTGTCGCCGCGTTGATTCTGACCACGTGTGACAATTGTCCAGGCTGAATCGCGACCGGGTGCCGTTGCGTTCTTGAGTTGCGGCCAAAGCGAATGTCCGGCCAATCCATCGGGAGCAGTTACGCCGCAGTGCTCAGCAATGGTTGGAAACATGTCGGTGAATTCAACTAATTCCGGGACACGCCCAGCAGTTACGTGCGGACCGGCAATGATCAGCGGTGCATGGCAACTGCGGTCGAATAACGTGTTCTTGTTCCACCAGTCGCGCTCGCCCAAATGGTAGCCGTGGTCACCGACGAAAATCACGAGCGTTCGCTCGCTCAGTCCCAAACGATCGAGCGAGTTCAGCACTCGACCAACTTGCGTGTCCATAAAGCTCGTGCAAGCATAGTAGGCACGCAGAAACTCCATGCGTTCCGCGTCGGTGAATCCGTCAAACACTTCCCCAAATAAGCCAAAGCCGACGGCCAATGGCGGCGCGGAAGTCTGACTTTCTGGATTCCGGTAAAGGGTCAGCGATTCGTCGGGATAGAGGTCATAGTACTTCTTTGGCGCGACGAACGGGTCGTGAGGTTTCATAAATCCGCAACCGATGATCCAGGGCTGATCGCCAAGGCGTTCCATTTCCGCGATTACGGCACTGGCGATTTGCCCATCGGGCTGATCGTCGTCACCGCCATCCATTGCACCCCAGTGGCACCAGTTGAGTCTGCCACCGGACAGGTCACGTCCGGCCAGTTTGCGGGAGCCAACTTCGGTGGCCTTGAACGCTTGCGCCGTGTGCCACGACTTAGGCAAGTCCATCCATTTAGCTTGCAGCGCGGCATTACGACCACCGCCAAGATGAAAGATCTTGCCGAATGCCGCAGCGTGCCAACCATTGTCCTTCAGCAACTGCGGGAAGGTCACGACGTTCGGAAGTTTGTCTCGCAAGAGCGTTGTATTGCTCGTGACCCCGGTTTGATCCGGATACAGACCGGTCAGGAACGATGAACGACTCGCGTTGCATACCGGATACTGAACGTAGGCTCGCTCGAAGACGACTCCTCGCGCCGCGAAACGGTCAATATTTGGCGTTTTGACGGCGGCGTTCCCGTAGCAACCGAGCGTGTCGCGCAGGTCATCCACCGCAATGAACAAAACATTAGGTCGATCAGTGGCTGGCAACAATTGCGGAATGGCTAACAGCGCGAGGAAACATAGCTGAGGAAGGACGCGACCGATCATAAAGAGAGGGTGCATGGCGAATCTCTACTTGAGGTTTGCTTTTAATAGTTCGTTGCCCTTGTCGAGCATCAGGTCGAACCAAATCTGTTCAACAAGGAACGGGTGCGGGGCGTGCGGAACGACCGTCAGAGCTGACTCGATACCGAGGTCGTTCATAGGTTGTCGGAACGTGTCGGCGTATGTACTAAAGTTGTCTTTTTCACCAGTGATGAACCAGCGGGGCGGGTCATACTAGTCAAGGTGCGTCAGCCGAGAGCCACGGCGATAGGTGTCCAGCACCCGGAATCGTAGCAGCCCTGGGCGGCTACGAAGATGAACAAGATGTTGGATCTGGCCGCGTAAGTCAATCGATGCGCCCCGAGCATCGCTGCCATGGCAAGCGCGACAACAGTCCACTTGCGGCATCTCGGAATTGTCTTGCGATCTCTCACTTCTCCTCCTCACGATACCTAGTGCCCCTGAACACCCCTCCAGGAAATGTGTTTCTCGAATTCCCTGGATCGCTGGGAAATCTGCTGGTCAAAAGCCGGCGTTTGTTTCGGCATACGAACACCCGACTATTGTAGATAGCGCATCATCTCCTCGTATAGCTGTGTATGAATCTCCAGGTGACGTTCGGTCTCTCCTCGTCTTGAGCTGATTCGTCGGTTATCGCTTGCAACAGGTCATCCGAGTATCGGAGAAGCGTTACTGATTACGACCGGAACATCTCACTCCGTTCGGATCATTAAGGCGACGACAGTGCGAAGTCCGTTCGAATATCCGAAGCATGTCATGACCGCGGCTGCCTTTCGACTCGCCGAAGTGTCAGTTTGTTTCAGGCTGCTGGAAATCTGAACTTGCGACGAGGTCGCCGCTGTACAGGCTGATGAACCAGGCAGTCGTGTCAGGAGGCAGTGATAGGTTGACGATCACGCGAGTTTGGTTTTGTTTGAATTCCGCAGGCGTCTCGGTCCAACTCCGAAGTCCCGTATGGCCGGTGTCGGTCGTGGTGATGAGCATCGCTTTGTCGATCGGTTTAGTGGAAGTGAAACTGATCCGAGGACCATCGCTTTCGTGCTTGACGCCGAGTTGCGTACACCAGGGCGATCCGGTTTGCACGACGCTCTCAGCAAATGCGTAACTGTCCTGAGGATTCCAGCCCGGCGCATGGCCATGCCGCATGTCAGGCAACAGTGCCACCTGATGCTGTCCCGGTGCGGCGGTATAGCAGCGACTCTGGGCATCGAGCGGAAAATGTAGATCGCCAGTCCAACTGAGCCACAACACAGGCATCTTGACATTGTCCATCCGCACCAACGGGTCCCACACCTCACGATAGAGAGCGTTGTCTCGAAGTGCGCGGCCGTATTGGTTCTGTGCATCGAAAAGTCCACCGCAGCCATAGGTCGGGATGGCGAAGGCAAAACGATCGTCGATGCCGATAACCGTGCTGGTAATGACGCCGCCCCACGAAATGCCCATCAAGCCGACTTTCTTGGCGTCGACTTGCGGCAGCGACCGCAACAGCGAATTCGCCAGGATCGTGTCAGCCACGGCGTGATACATCCATTGATCGGTCAACGGCTTGTCGCTGTCACCGTAAATTCCATCTCGCGCAGGGCCCGCCCAGTCATGGCGTTGCCAACCGTTGCCGGTCGCATCGCGGCGATCGATCTGGCCTTCAACGGCGATGCTAATGGCAGCGAAGCCACGCTCATTCCATTTCTTAACCCAATCGATAAACGCCGTTCCTCCGCCGCCATGTACCAATACAACTCCCGGAACATTTCCGTCGATTGATTGCGGCAACCCCAACCAGGCGAAGACTCGAGTGGGTTTGCCTTGCCACGGTAAGCCGTCGAAGTATATCGGTTTGATATTGTCGCGTTCAGAATAACCTTCTGCGATGTGCAGCTTGGGTGCGGCGGCGAGCTCCCCGAGCTCGACCACCCGCTTTCTTAGATCCGGCCAGTTGCTGTCGTTGTCGGCGTCAGGCGTCGGTTGTACTGCGTTCTCTGTATCTCCCGTATTCCAAGTGATCTTGGCCAAGCGGCTTTCCAGATCGACCCGGACCGAGGCGTGTTCAAACTCACGAGCGAAAACCCAAGTTTTACCATCGCGGCTCGCGGCTCCCTTTGGAGGCCCCAGTTGGCGGCGGTATTCCGGATAATCGACAAGCTGACCATCTTCGGCGTTGTATCCCCACCCATAACAGAAATAGGAATGCCGTTGAGCGCCGATCAGATAACATGCCAGCGGAAAGGTGATCTTGTTGCGGGCGATCGCTTCCAATTCCGCGGCGTTTTGCTTCATGAACTCGGGATTTGTGAAGTTCGCCTCGTGGTCCGGCCAGGCTTTATAAAGAACGATCTTGCCCTCCTCCGCCGCCTTCGTCGCCATGCGCCAATACATCACAATGTCTTCTTTACTCGAACTCGCGAATTGATCGAAGTGCTCGATCTTCGCGCCATCGGCATATGGGAGGAATTTGGCATCACCCATAGTCTCTTCATCGACGGTTCCGTTCCGAGTGCGCAATCCGTTGAATACGAGCAGACGCTCCGGTCCCATCGCCGCGCGGACCTGCTTCATCATGTCGATCGCGGCCTCGTCCAATTCCTCGCCCTTGTCGCGGCCCCACCCCTTGTTGAGCAGCACGGGTCGCCGCGATTGCGAGATCGCGTCCATGTACAAACCGTCGAAGCCGAACTCCTTGACCGACGCGCCGGCTGTGCTGGCCCACCACGATCGTACTTCCGGGTTCAAGAGGTTGTATTGATAGACGGGCATATCTCCCAACATTGATTTCAGCAGCGGTTCGCCGGTCACCTGATCTCGCAGCGTCCAATCTCGCGGATGCGTTTCCGCGAATCGCTGGTTGTACAACGTGAACGGCCAGGCGATAAGCGTGTTCCAGTACATCAGCACCTTCGCATCGGGATTGGCCTGCTTCAGCCGCCGTGCATCCAGCCCCATGATTCTTTCGGGGTGGTCACGATCGGTCAGCCGACCGTGGGCCTTTTCAAGACAGATGAAATTCGAGAGTCGAGCGGCAGTCGCTACTTGCTCGTCGGTCAATTGCGTCTGGCTGCCAAAGTGTAGATACACCGGCACGCTGTCCCAGGACCATTTGGGATAGTGTGCCGGATCGTCCTCTGCCCGAGACCCACTCGCGAAGCTTCCCAGAATCACCGACAGCCAGGCAACCAAGCTGCCGAACTTTTGGAGTGTCGTTTTGTCAGTCATCGTTTCAACCGCCGTCAATATTATGGGGATACGGAAAACCCTGATGCGAGAGCGTTCCGCGGACCGCAACAGCTCTGCCAACGGCGTAAGCAACCGGACGCCGAGCACTCGCAGGCTTATTCTCATCTTGATGGCTATCTCGCTTCGAGCCTCTCGATTCGCGAAAACACAACATCAAGACTACCTGATCAGCCCCACCGACTGGAACACCCACCCTCGAGGCTCTACGGAAACAGCAACCGAAAGCCGACGACACCAGGGCTTCGCCAAGCACCGTCGGAGATTCTGTCGTCCATTGTGAGCCGCAGCAAAATTCGCCCGGACTTTCGGATCCTCATGTGACCAGGATCAGGCCAGCACTGCCGTCGAAACTCACCTCGGTCGATGTGTCCGAGGCAGGTTAGTGATGCAGGAGCTTGTGGTTGCAGGGTGGCGGCGTATGCTTGTCGGCCAGTTTAGAAAAGAGCAGAAAATTGATCTGCTCGGTGTAAGCCATGTAGGATTGCCACGTCGCTCAGGGATGGAAAGAGTTCCAGGCTTTGCAGACGATCTTTTGGTGTCAGAGATCCGAACCGCAATTCACGCAATTCAGCTCCTCCGACAACTCGTCGATCGTAGAGCCAATCGTCTCTTTAGAGAAGTGTGGCTTTATTTCGTGCACGACGCCCACGAGTTCGTCCTTTTCGCGTTGTCGTGTTTTGTCGCAAATCGCAAAGAAGATTGTTGAAATGAGTTCAAGTCGTGCCGCAGATTCATCGCCGAACTTGTCCATCAACCACGAAATATCTTCGTCGTACTTTGCTACAGTTGTGGCAACGTCGGCTTCGTTGTCTCCAAACTGTTCGCCAAGTTCGAACTCGTAGCCGTAGCCATTGTTGTAAGTAACAAAAGTTGACTTCAACATTCCTGAATTCGTTGCCATCCGAACATCGGTCAGGACGTCTTCGTCGTACGGACCGTAATTGTAGAGTCGGAATCGGTAGCCGAGCGGAACACCTCTCAAAGTTTGGAGAAGGTAGGCGTACTTCATCATCGCAGTACGTCCGGGCTTCTTCCGCGCCCGTTTAACGCATGTCGCGAGAATCGAGTGTCGAAGTTCTTCCGTCGCCGCCATGCTATCCCTCCGTGGTGTTAATTATCTGCTTCGCTTCTACTTTTTCTTCGTCAAGACAGTACAACATCATCTTATCAGTTTTTTGAATCCCCTTCACTGCCGCTGAATGTTCGGAAAGTGGGCGGACGATTCCCTCAGGATTTTCGCTGCAGATCGGAATGTCGTCGCTAGCAAACTTGTACCAAGCCTTGCCCAAACTGACTTCGTGTCGCACTTTATTACCAAGGGCGTTCTTTACCGCCTCTAACCGTTTCTTGTCATCATCAGTTGGTGTTTCCGGCGTTTCGTACACCATCCGGTAATGGTCTCTCTCGCAAAGCCTTCTCCCATGTTCGCCTCCTTCTCCCTGTGAAAGGAGTCCCAGGACTCGCCAATCATCCCACTTCAGATACTCGTCTGGATGATCTATTTCCCCTTCGATCTGAAACTTCGGAAATTTTCCGTCCGGCAGAATCTCCTTCAGAGCGCCTTTCAAATGACAGTCGAACGCGACGCGTGTCTTGTGGAAGTACACCTGCGTGAACATGAAATATCGGGCAAGCACAAGACCCTCGGCGGCATGAAAGCCACCTTGGCTCAGCCCGATACGTGTACCGGTTCCTTCTTCCCCCGTCCTCACAAAGCTCAGACAATCAATCAATCGTCGCCAATCGAATCTTCCGTAGTCAACGCCGGAGTGCAGCGAGTCACGAAGCAAGTAATCGGTACGATCAGCGTCGAGTTGGCCGGTGATTATGTCTCGCCAGATCGACGATCGCCCAACCGTACTCCCTTCCAACAGAGAAGCAACTTTTTCAGCCGTGATTCCCGTGTTCTCGCTATCGACGTGTCCGTCGATTACCTCATTGATTTTCCGGCGAACGATTTCCGCGGAGTACTCCTCGTGCTCAAGCTGTTGTCCGTCGTGTTTAGGGAATAGCTCCTCAGATGCATGTGAAAATGGTGAGTGACCTACATCATGGAGCAAAGCAGCAAGACGCACCAAGCGTCTGTCGTTGTTAATTGCATCCTGACTAAATCCGAGTTCGTCATTCAGAAGTGTCTTGGAGTTTTGAACGAGGCGATCAAACATCGCATTCGCAACATGCATTACGCCAAGTGAATGCTCGAATCGTGTGTGCATTGCACCCGGATAAACTTGATCTGTCCAAGCAAGTTGGCGAATGCGGCGCAATCGTTGAAACGCTGGCTGGTTGATGATCTCTCGTTCCCAATCCCACAGCGTTACAAATCCGTGAAGCGGGCACCGAATAACATATTTTCGTTCGTGATTAGCCGCCATCTGCAGATTCTCGGGATTCCGTTTCGCACAGTTTACCTTCAAACGCGGCTTTCAAAAGACCGTTGGGTCGGAATCTCATTTGACGCCTCGGTCCGACACACCGAGGCCAATTCGGTCGGCGGCAGGCTGGTAGCGATTTCATGGTCTGCCGGGATGATCGATTTGTGTTTGGTGCGGCGGTGCATTGTGCTGAGCGCTGTGCGGGACGGAGAATAGCTTGGGGAACAGGATGGCGCCGGGCAGGATTTGGAGCTGTGTATGACCGTGTTCGTAAAACGAGAGACGCTGCCTGTTGTGTGGTAGCGGCGAGATATCGCGTAACCTTTGCGACACTCAAAGCGAACCATCGACGATCGAATCACCTGCCATTCCAATCAGTACTTGATCTTCCCCCAAGCAATGCGTTCGCTGCGGCGCGGAGCCGAAGGCAATCCACACGATCCGAGCGTTTCGACAAATCGACTTCATCTTCTTCGCCGTGGGGGACGAGTCGCTGATCACCGTACTCCTTTGCCGAAAATGCTACTTCGTCCGCAGCTTCATCGGTCCGTTTATCGGAACGCTGATCGTGATGGCGGCAATGGGAATCCCGTTCATTCAGTCCGTCGCACCTATGTACTGGGCAGCAATAACGAAAGACTCCCGCGCTTCAATTCAATTTCGATGGACCAAGAGCATCACCGGGAACGCATGTCTCGCTCATCGGAAGCGGAAATGAGTCATGATTCGTGATATCAGTCGCTTCGTTGCCCTTGGGCCGCTTGTTCCGGATTAATGCCTTGGCGCTGACGACGCCGAGCGGCTCATGCTGGTCGGTAATTCCACCGTGGCAAGCCGATCGGGCTGAGGGCGACAGGTTCGGAAAAATGCTGATGCCGAACGTGAATTGGGTGGTCATGCTCCTGGCCGTCGGATCGGCCCCGTACGTCCGCTTGGCGACTGCCAACTTCAAATGTCCGTCAGCTAACCAGCAGTCTATTCTTGCTTCACGGTGGCGTATATTGACGATCGGATTTGACCGCGCCTGGGTGCGACACGAAGACTCCATAGAAAGCTCCCGATGAAACGTAACCTCCGACATGGCGTCGTAGAACTTGTTCTCGGCAACATCGTCGACCAGGACACCGACGCAATCGTCAACGCCGCAAACACCAAACTCGCCGGCGGCGGCGGTGTGGATGGTGCGATCCATCGCGCCGCGGGGCCAACGCTTAAAGAACTGTGCCTGCAATTTCCTGCCGACGATCACGGACGCCGCTGTCGAACGGGAAATGTCAAGACAACGCCCGCTGGTAATCTTTCCGCCAAAGTCGTCATTCACGCGGTCGGTCCGTTCTACAACGAGCGCTATGCCGACAGGGCACATACCCAACTACGGCAAGTGCATGAATTGGCATTGAAGGCGGCCATCGAGCACGAGTGTCGCTCGGTGGCATTTCCGGCCATCTCTACCGGCGCCTATCGCTTCCCAATTGCCGACGCCGCACAAATCGCAATCGACGCGGTTTGTACTTTTCTCGATAAGACGAAGGGCATTTCGCTGGTTCGATTCGTGCTTTACAAGCCAAGCCAGTTCGACGTGTTCGCGAAATCGCTTGACGACTGGAAGCCCAAGCACTAAGCAACGCCTCGATGTGTGGCATAGGCTTGACCATTCGTCGTGCGGTTACGGACTTGGCGGCGTTTTCATCGCTAAGGGGTCGACAATTCTATGCACGGCCCAGTTCAGATCCGGATCGTCAGCGATCCGCTTGTAAAGCAGAATTCGCTGTATGAGACATGTTGGATCACGATACTCGACTTCGATCTCGAAGGGATCAGCCAAGGTCGTCTGCACGCTACGCATGAAGGCACAGCCGGGACAAAACGCCGCATAGTGCAGGTGAGAGTACCATGACGTGTGAGTGATTTGGCCATTGGGGTCGAACGCAATCTCCTCGGCGGTCACTGTACCGAGCAGTTGCCCCTTTCGCGTAGACTCTCGAAAGAATCGCGGCGGAGTCCCCTGA
The DNA here is from genome assembly GCA_020638995.1 of Planctomycetaceae bacterium. Classification (GTDB taxonomy): domain Bacteria; phylum Planctomycetota; class Planctomycetia; order Pirellulales; family Pirellulaceae. Next base: position 400,355 of record JACKHM010000003.1, on the reverse strand, counting down.
ATCTGTCGCGGTACCCAGCTCCTCAATACCGAGGTGATTGCTTCTATCCGAAGAGCTCCATCACTGGCTTGCCGGTGGTGATGGGGCGCGAAATACCGCTGTTGTTCTGCGGGCCGTTGAGTGGAATGTCCAATGCATGATAGATGGTGGCGGCCAACTCCTCAGGACGGATTGGGTTGCTGTCAGGGTATTCAGCGTGCTTGTTCGATTTTCCGTATACCTGTCCGCCTGCGATGCCACAGCCGGCGATGATCGACGAGAAACACTTGGGCCAGTGCTGGCGTCCCGGAGGTTGCTGTGTCAGGACGGTTGGTGTGCGCCCAAATTCGCCTGTCACAACCACGAGCGTGTTATCCAACATGCCACGCTCTTTGAGGTCGGTGAACAGACCGGCTAGAGCTTGATCCAATCGCGGCAGGCAAAATCCCATGCCGTAGGACCCATCACCGAAAGCATTGCCCATTCCCATATTTCCACCGTGCATATCCCAACTGCTACTGGGCGGGCCCGCTGTATCATGTGTTGCCTGGCCAGCCCAACCGTTGACGGTAACGAACCGCACCCCTGCCTCGACCATACGCCTCGCAAGCAAGAGGTTTTGTCCGAGCGGGTGGCGTCCGTAACGGTCTCGCACCTTGTCGGGCTCTCGATCCAGACGAAACGCTTCGCGACCCTCCGGGCGCGTCATCGCTTCATATCCTTTCTCACGCAAGTCCGCCCAATCAGCTCCCCGGGCATCTCTTTCCAGTGTGCTGCTCTCGAGACGACCAAGCAGTTTGCGGCGAGTGGCCAGCCGATCGGGATCGCCAAGGTCATAGATTGGTGGCGGCGTGAAGTTCTCCATGGCCGGATGATTGTCCGCGGCGCCGACAAAGACTGGCGCATAGGCAGATCCAAGATAGCCGCCGATGCCGATGTTCGGCGCACAAAACACGGGAGGGCCGACGCACTTAATGAGCCAAGCATTCGAGACGATGTTACGTGTGCTTGGACGGTGCTTGGCAACGAACGAGCCAAGGTAAGGTTGATCGTCTGTCACGCCCTGTTGCACGCGTTTTACCGACTGGCCGCTCAGCAAGTTGTGCATGGCATCGAAATGGTTGCTGATCCCACCTGGATGTGTCATCGAGTTTATCAGTGTGAAATGGTCGGTCAGTTTTGCCAACTGAGTATGCATCTCGTTGATGCGCATCCCCGGCACCTTGGTGGCGATCGGTCGGTAAGGTCCTCGGATCGTATCCGGCGCTTCGGGCTTCATGTCCCAAGTATCTACGTGGCTCGGTCCGCCGCAGAGCAACACAAAAATGCAAGACTTCTCGGAGGCAACCGCGTTGCCGCCTGCGTCCAACTTGTCACGGCCCATCACCACTCCGGGCATACCGAGCGAAAGGGCTCCCATGCCAGCCGTCACAAGGGCCTGGCGTCGGTTCAGTTCGTAGGTCGTCATAACAGATACCTGATTTCCATGAGAAGCGTTCGTGTCGTCAGCTCAATTCGCAACGGTCCAATCTAAGGCCGGGACTTACTGTTTCGGAATGCCGCAATTCGCATCCAAAGTAACGTATTGGGAGGTAGGATGTCGAGTCAATTCTTCTTGTGCAATACTGAAGTCCCCGTAAATGGTTCGGTGGTTTGCGTTTTCAGCCGGACACCTGTAAAAGAATCGCGATGATCTCCTGAGGTCATTGATAGCAGGTTCACCCTTGCAAAACCCAGTAAAGCATTGACACACCCAAACGAGAACCTTCGGCCGTACAGAATGGCCGGACGTTCGATAGGAGCGACTTCATGTTTCGTCAAGAGTTTTTGTCATTGTGCCGCGTCGTCGCTGTACTCGTAGCCCTGCCCACAATCGTGTTCGCACAGCAGCCGCCCTACGACGTCTTTCCGGATGCTGATCCTCCGTACTATCGCGTGAGATACGACGCGTCGACCAAGGCGGGGGAGTTGAGCTTTCCGGTGAACTACACGATCTGGATTCCAAACGATGTGGCCACGTTGCGCGGTGTTGTTGTACACCAGCACGGTTGCGGCGAGGGTTCGTGCAAGTCGGGGCTGACGGGAGCGTACGACCTGCATTGGCAATCCCTGGCAAAGAAGCACGATTGTGCCTTATTGGCTGCGTCCTACGAGCAACCGGAAGGGGCTGATTGTCAAATGTGGTGCGATCCACGTAATGGCTCTGATGCCGCCTTTCAAAAATGTCTGACCGACCTCGGGCAACAGTCAGGCCACCCGGAGTTGGCGAACGTGCCGTGGGCGTTGTGGGGACACAGCGGCGGTGGACATTGGGCGGGCGGAATGGTGTTGTTGCATCCGGATCGAGTCGCTGCCGCTTGGCTCCGCTCGGGAGTTCCGCTTTTGGAGCCGAATCCAGATCGTCCCGGAATCAAGGCACACACGTTGTCCGACGGCGCATTGCGAGTGCCGATAATGTGCAATCCAGGAACGAAGGAAGGTGTGACGGTTAAGGATGGCCGATTTGCGGGCGTCTGGCCTGCCAACGAGGCGTTCTTCAACGGGGTCCGAGGAAAGGGCGGCCTGATCAGCGTCGCTGTTGATCCGCTGACGGCACACGAGTGTGGCAATCAACGCTACTTCGCGATCCCTTGGCTCGATGAGTGCTTGGCGTTGCGCCTTCCGAAAAACAGTGGCGATCCGCTGCGTTCGATGCCGACCGACGACACATGGCTAGCCGGTCCAACTGGATTCGACGCTGCTCCCACCGCAGAGTTTGTCGGCGATCCGCTGAAGGCAGCGTGGTTTCCGAATCAGTCTGTTGCGAAACGATGGATGCAATACGTTAAGGACACGAGCGTAGAAGACGCGACGCCCCCGCCGGCGCCCTCGAATCTTCGAGTGCAGAGTGGGCAGCTAAGCTGGGAGGCCGAAGCTGATCTCGAAAGCGGCTTGTCTCATTTCATTCTCGAACGAGACGGCAAGTTCTTGGCCAATGTTCCGCAACAGAGTAAGAACCCATTTGGCCGCCCCATCTTTCAGGGCTTGCAGTACAGCGATACGCCGACTCAGCCTCTCGCTTCCATGAGTTTCACCGACAAAGATGCTGAACCCGGCACGATACACACTTATACCGTGATCGCCGTGAATACGCTGGGTCTAAGGTCAATGCCCACCCAATCGGAATAGTGCAACTGACGATCAATCGAGCGACAGTGTCGACTGTGGACCAGTTCCTCTGACCGTTTAAGCGGTCGCATAAGAAGTTCCAGGCCAGCGTTCCCACCATCGTTGAAAAAGTCGGAGTTGCGTTTCCGCGAACTGTCGTTGACTGGCAGATAGCTCGTCGGTTTCGTTGAAGTGCAGCGAGTAATCATCCTCGCCCAACAACACAAGAAGATACTTGTAGTACAACACAAGGTCCGGCCCTTCGTCGAAAGCCGACAATACGCCCAACGCATCGTCCAACTCGGCGGCCAATCTCCTCGCTTCCACGTCTCCCAAGGCCGCTTGCCGACACAGTGAGATCAGCTTCAAAACTGGCTCGGGCAGACAGTTGCCGATGCCGGTGATCGCGCCCACCGCTCCGCATCGGACGAAACCATGAAACACCTGGGTGTCGACGCCAACCATCAATAGCACGTTTTCGTCGGCGTGCGTAATATATTCCGCAGCATAGCTCAACGAGTTGCGCCCACCAAACTCCTTAAAGCCGACGAGATTTGGAAATTCGCGACGCAAGTCAAAGAACAAATCGGCCTTCGTCTCGAAGCCATAGTAGGGACTGTTGTAGATGACCGCGGGAAGATTTGGAGCGGCCCCAAGCACTCCCGCAAAGTGCGCTCGCTGTGCCCCGACCGAGGTGCCTCGCGATAGTACACGCGGTATCACCATCAGGCCCGCCGCACCGACTTCCTGTGCATGTGCCGCATGCGCCGCCGCCGCCGCCGGGTTCTGGGCGCCTGTCCCCACGATGACGGGAACACCAGCTTCGCATAGTCGCCGCACACCTTCCTGCCGCTGGGCATCCGACAACAAGGGCCAATCACCCATCGAACCGCAATATACGACAGCGTTCATCCCTGCCGCGACGAGCGACTTTGCTTTGGCCGTCAACGCCTCGTAGTTTGGCGTCCTGTCAGGCCGACAGGGAGTCATGATTGCGGGCACGCAGCCCTGGAAGACGCTCGAATCCATGTTGTTCCTTTTAGCAGGTCGAATGAAGTTGATTCGCTCACCGGTCGGCGGCAGTGATCAGCATTCCCAAATCGGATCACCAAGCACCTCGAACTTGGGTCGGATTCCAAGTCCGGGTTCTGTCGATGCCGACATCCGCCCGTTCAATCGGTGGGGTGCGCCGTCGGCGATCGAAGTGGTGACGTAGCTGTTAAAGTCGGTTGATGTAAACAGAAACTCGGTGGGGGTGCTGTGGGCAAGATGCGAGATTGCCGCTGTGATGATGTCCCCACCCCAGCTATCTTCGAGTGTCATCGCGATCCCCAATGAAACACACAGGTCCCGCGCTTGCCGCGCCTTCGTCAGCCCTCCGAATTTGCTGATCTTAATGTTGACGACATCCATCGCATGATCGGATGCTCCTTTGAGAATGGCAGCAACGGAATCAATTACTTCGTCAAGAACAAACGGAAGGTTGGTGTTTCGTCGTATGCTCAGGCACTGGTCGTAAGTACTGCACGGTTGCTCGATATAAACGTCGACGTCTCGAACTGCATTGACGACACGCATGGCTTCGTGCATCAACCAGCCGGTGTTGGCATCCGCGACCAGCTTGTCGCTGGGTTGAAGGATCTCGCGTACGGCACGAATTCGATCGATATCGTCGTCCGGTTTACCGCCCACTTTCAGCTGAAACCGCCGATAGCCTTCCGCGCGATAGCCCGAAACATTCTCGGCCATTTCCGCCGCCGGTCGCTGCGAAATGGCTCGATACAGAACGACATCTTCGCCGTACCGACCACCCAGCAATGTACACACCGGCATGCCGGCCGCCTTGCCGAGGATGTCCCAGCAGGCCATATCAATTGCCGATTTGACATAGGGATGTCCCTTCATCACTCGGTCCATTTTTATGTTCAGCGTTTGCAGCTGAGTTGGATCATCTCCGACGAGTTGCGGCGCCAGTTCTTGAATTCCCGTTCGTGCACCAACCGCGTAGGCAGGCAAATAGGCCGGACCTAATGGACACACTTCACCGAATCCGCTGATGCCGGCGTCGGTATCGACCTGTACAACGGTTGAGTCAAAAACATCGACACTTTTACCCTCGGACCAACTGTAGTTACCTTCGCAAAGCGGAAGGTCGACTTGATAGACTTTTACTCCCGTGATCTTCATGCACCTGAGTTCCTTCTTTGAGCACGACGATCGGACGTGCGATACGTTGGTTTCGTGTCAGTCGTTCGACTCTTCCACGACGCGCGGAATGATCGCCTGAGCACTTCGAGCGTTGATCGAAAAATATCCGAGCGGTCGCTGCGATCGATCCGTGACTAGCCAGACGGCTCCCTGTCGCGTTTGCTGTCGCCGACGATTGCCGGATTCAATTTGCGAGTATAGCACCGGCGTTCCAGAGCGGTCCATCCAGTACAACTCGACAGGCGAATCGCCATTATTGATGAAGACAACATCGAACGGCTGACCTTCCGGCTGAGACGCGGGAGCCGAATTTGCTGTTGTGGCTGTGTGCCAATCGAGTCTGGGTAGCGATGCTTCGTTCGCGAGGCCGCGAGCTGCAAACGAATCTGGGGCAAGCGACCGTAGCTCCTGCGACTTGTCCGCATACCCAGCTCGCCCTGCCAGATTGTCCCATTCATATCGGTCGTTGACGATATCGTATAACTCCTCGTCACCGTTGGCGTAATGAATCAGCCTCCAATCCTCGGCGCTAAGTCCGTAAGACCCGGGGTCACCTAAATAGGTCAGGGACACGTGGGGCCAATCCACTTTGGGATCCTTGAGCAACGGCACGAGACTTGGGCCATCGTTGCCAAGGTGTGCTGGCAGTCCCGCGAGTTCGACTAAGGTCGGAAAGAGACTCAACAAGTTCGTCGGCTTCGCACAAGTGATGCCCGCGGGCGTGCCTTCCTTTAGGCCCGGCGTTCCTGCTGGTACACGAACGATCAGCGGCACACGGCTGCAAACTCGCCAGGCTGTGAACTTCTGCCAGTGCTGCTTCTCGCCGAGGTGCCAGCCGTGATCGCTCCACAGGACGACCATCGTGTTGTCGCGATTGGGTCCTTGTTCCAACGCGTCGAGAACGCGGCCAACCATCGCATCTGCGAATGCAATCGATGCCAGGTACCCCTGGATTCCCTGCCTCCATTGGTTGTGTGCTTGAATGTGTGCGAAGTAGCGATTGGGGCCGCGTTGCTTGCCGCTCGGTGGCAGATCCGCGAGGTCATCTTCGCGATAACCAAGCGGCAGTTGAATCTCATCAAGCGGAAATTGGTCAAAGTACTTCTGCGGTACGAACCAGGGCTCGTGCGGTCGATAGATGCCGCAAGCGAGAAAGAAAGGCTTGTCATGCTTCTGGCCAAGTTGTTCGCCGACCCATTTTGAGACGAGCCAGTCGCCGCCAAACTCTTCATCCGTTGCGTCGAGCCCACCCCAGTCGGTCTCTACGTACTGCCACGGGCCTCCCCGCGGCAAACTCACAGGACGCATCGCAGGGTAAAGAGTGCGAGGGAACGGATTCTCCGATTCTTTCGGCGGGAAGTATTCATCCCACGACGGTGCGTCAATGAAGTAATGCAGGATCTTACCCGAACCAGCCGACCAGTAGCCGTGCCGCGAAAAATACTTTGGCAACAACTCGACGTCCGGCAGAACTTCCCGCATTTTTTGCCCGTTCTCGTAGAGCCCCGATTTGTGTGGCGACATACCAGTCATGATCGCAGTCCGCGACGGGTTGCAGGCAGGAGCCGCGCAATGAGCATTTGTGAATAGCACTCCACTGGCGGCCAGTCGGTCGATGTTCGGAGTGCGTGACTGAGGATGCCCGCCAAGACAGCCGATCCAGTCGTTGAGATCATCCATCGCGATGAACAAGACATTCGGTCTGCCGCCTGACGATAATTCCTCCGCCGCCACGAGTGTGAGTGTCGAAGCAAAGGGACTTGCGACGAAACAGAAAGTCAGAAAGCTTCGGATGCTCGCGTTTCTTGACATTGGACTCACCAAGCGTTTGCGGCAGAGTACATTCTGGGAAAGTCAGTTGCGACTATCTTACCTGGAACGTCTTGCGAACGGGTAGTCGCGTAGCTATCCAGCCAGGACCTTTGTTTAGTTTAGGGGCACAAACGGTGGGCTGGACAACTCGTCGATCGAGGTTATCGGCGAGCGAGACGTCCGTACTACTCGGAACAGTCTCACCATCGTAAAAACAGCAAAGCTCTGACTACGCGACGGTGTTGGGAAAAACCATCGAAACGATCACGCTACTCGGATTCGACGTCCTTACGATCGGCATCCGCGGGTGTGGCATTCTCGGAACTCGATTGAGCGATGTCCGCGAGAGATTCGTCATCATCGCTACCACCTTCGGTACTACCTTCGATGATTGGCAGTGGATCGAGCGATCGCCAGGTCGGAACCGTCGATAAGAAACTCGCAAGCAGGAAGCTGCCGCGGAGGGCCCAAATTACATACCCGGTCGAAATCGCTGCCGTCACGACCGTTGCGGTACCTGCTATGTGGTCGTGAAAATCGCTCTCCGATTCAAGTTGTTCCTGTAAGGTATCAAGCTTGTGCCATAGCACTTGGCGTTGCAACTCGGCCAACTCGTATTCGGTAAATGGAACGGCAAGGTCGACGGAGCCAAATCGCTGCGTGTCTGATGCGTCGTAACGCGAGTGCTCGGTGCTGTAACCGACGGTCGCTGACCCCGCCCGGAACACTTCTAAAATCAATTGTTCGTTCGTCTGTTCCTCTTCTGTCTGGGCGAGAAATGTTGTCTCTGCGGGAGCGACTTCTGGTGTCGCGTCTGAGTTCGTTGCGCCCGCTCCCGAGGTGCTTGCGGTGTTGTCAGACGGTGCATCCTCGTTGTCCTCTGTCTCATCTTGTGGAGTCGGCGCGGGCGGGGTTGTCTCGTCCTGCGCTTCGTCATCAGAATTGTCGGTCGGCGGCGGAGTGGGAGACGGATCCGGCGAAGGGTTGATCGGTGATGCCGCCACCGCTTTGACTTCAATCGAAACAGTGGTTGGCATCGAGTTCACAATTCCGTCATTCGCGACATAGGTAAACGATGTCGTGCCGCTGAAGTTCAGATTCGGTACGTAGGTGAACGAACCATCTGCGTTGAGGCTTAGCGTGCCGGTGGGCGGAGGGCTCGTAAGTGTGACCGTGAGCATATCAGCGTCCACGTCACTATCATTGGCGAGCAAGCCGGGCGCGGCTACCGTCAACGTCCCGTTGTTATCGACGGAATAGCTCTCCGTGACTGCGACCGGTGCGTCGTTCTGAGGCACGACGACAACCGTCGCCGTGGCGAGATTGCTGGTCGTCAGGCCATCGTTAACGACGAACTCGATCGCCCGTGTCGTGGGATTGGGATTCTGTGATGTGTTCTCGTAGGTCACGGTTCGCAGCACTTGCTGATAGTTGGCGATCGAGTCGACGCCGGACAACGTCAACATCCCTGCGCTGTAGTTGGCCGTGATACTGGTTCCGGCGGTGCTCGCCGTTAGAATCTCGTCGGCTCCGTCGAATTGATTCATCAACACGACTTGCAGCGACTCCAGCGTCGCGTTATCGACGTCCGCGAGCATTGCATCCGTATCCGCGATCCGCACAGGACCGCCGTCTTCGACGAACGTATTCGCAAAGTCAGCTCCCGACTGGCCGCTGCTATTATCGACGTCGAGGTCGATCTGCGGAGTGTCGTTCGTGGCAGTAATGTTGATGACTGTCGCGATGCTGCCCATCAGAACGCCCCCGACTCCGGTGTTGCCTTGGTCGTCGACCGTGACCGTTAACACGGTGCTCGCCGAAGGCGTATCGCTGGCGTTGAAGTACGTGATCGTACCGGTGCTCGCTCCGCTGAGCAAATCGTCGAGTTGAGCGATCGTACCGCTAAGCATGACGGTTCCAGTACCGTTGCCGCCGGTGACAGACACCGCGCTGCTTCCGACAACGACTGTGATTGTTCCCTCGCCCACACTCAACGTCGCAACGGCCCCGCTACCGGCTTCGTCCACATCCGTGATGCGAAAGCCTGTGCCTTCGATCGCCAAGCTCGTTTGTTCCGTGGCATTCAAGCCAGAAGCTGGCCCATTCATCACTGGAGCATCATTCACATTCTGAATGTTGATCGTAACGCTGTTGACGCCTTCTTCGCTGGACGCATCGCCAGTAAGACCGGGGTCAAATCCCGAGTTGCCTTGATCGTTGATCGTTACTGTGAGCGTCGTCGTGGCTGACGGAGTATCGCTACTGTTGAGATAGGTGATCGTGCCAGTGCTTCCGCCTATCAGCAGATTGTTGATCTGCGAAACCGTACCGCTGATCTGAACCATTCCCGATCCATTACCGCTGCCGATGCTCACACCACTATCACCAACGACAACAGTGATCATCCCTTCGCCAACGCCCAAGGTCGCTATTGCGCCAGCATTCGCATCGTCCGCGTCCGTGACCGAGAAGCCCACGCCTTGGATCGCCAAGCTTGTTTGTTCCGTGGCGTTGAGCGCCGATCCCGGTGCGTTCACCGCGGGAGCATCATTCACGTTCTGAATATTGACCGCAACACTTTGTGAATCTTCTTCGCTGATGGCATCGGCGGTTAGGCCGGGATCGATCCCCGTGTTACCTTGATCGTTCACAATCACCGTTAAAGTGGTCGTTGCGGATGGCGCATCACTGTTGTTCCGATAAGTGATCGTGCCCGTGCCGATACCGGTGAGCAAGTTATTGATCTGTACGATCGTGCCGCTCAGCTGAACCGACCCGGAGCCATTGCCGCTATCGATGACCACGCCGCTGTCGCCCGCGGCGACCGTGATCACACCTTCTCCAACATTGATGGTTGCGGTCATCGTACCCGCAGCCGCGTCCAGATCCGTAACGGTGAAGCCGGTGCCGTGGATCGTGAGATTCGTCTGCTCGGTCACGGTGTAGGCTGAACCAGGTCCGGAAACATCCGGTGTATCGTTGACTGCGGTGATATCGATCTGGACCGTGTCGACATCAGCCAACGTCCCACCGCTGCCCGTGTTGCCCAAGTCACTCGTGGTCACCATGAGTGAATCGACAGCCGTACCGTTGACGTTCGAGTTGCCAAGATACGTCAGCGATGCCAGTGTGGCGTTAATGTCGCCGGTCGAACCTTGAATTGTCAGATCGCCTGCGCCGTTCGCCCCCGCGGTAATCGTGGCTCCACCAGATAAAGTCACGTTCAGTACACCGTTGCTGACCTGCAGCCGCGTCGTGACGTTGCTCGCACCAGCATCCACATCGTTGATCGTGATCGCACTGATCGGGGTCATCGTATCCTCGATGACGGTCTGCGCTCCAGGAACTGAGTTGACCGGTGCGTCGTTCACAGGCGTGATGTCGACGTTGACAACTCCCAACGTCTGATCCGTCCCACCGCCGGTTCCGGTGTTGCCGTTGTCGTTGATGACGACGGTTATCGTATCGGCGTCGTTGCCATTCAGGTTCACGGTTAGATGCAGGTATTGGATGTTCGACGCGTTGTCGAAATAGTTGTTCAGATCGGTCAGCGTGCCAGTGAAAGTTCTCGATGTCGTCGTGCCGCCCAGCGTGATTCCAGTTCCGGCGGCGACCGTCAACTCACCACCGGTCGACGTCTTCAGAGTGACCGTCAAGGGACTCGCTGCGGCATCGACGTCGCTAAAGTCAATCGCCGACAAGTCTACGTTCGACAAAACGTCTTCCGTCACAATGACATCGGTCGGAAGACCACCGGCGTTGCCGGGATCGTCGTTGATACTGGTGATCGTAATATCGCGGGTGACCGTATTGCTGTCCACGTCACCGTCGTTGACCGTAAAGCTAATCGTGCGGGTCGCGGTATCTGGATTCTCGCTGGTGTTCGTATAAGTTATCGAACGAATCGCGGTTTCGTAGCTGGACAACGTGGCGGAACCAGTCAGCGTCCAAGCACCGGTCAACGCGTTGTAGCTGCCGCTAATGCCGCTCTGATCAACGAACGACAGTACGTCCTCACTGCTGTTGTATCCACCACTGATCTGTACAACCGCTGATTCAAGATTCGTATCGTCGACGTCGGCAAAAGTAATGGCCGAAGTCACGATCACGGCGCCGTCGTTTTCGGTGTAAGCCAGAGCTGATCCTTCGATGCTTCCCGCGACGGGCGCGTCGTTGACGTTGGTTACCGTAAAGTTGAAGGTGCCGATGGCCGGTGTCGCCCCGTCTTCACCGCCATCTGCCATGCTGAAACTAAAACTGTCGCTGCTCGCTTGCGTGCCATCGTGTATGAAGACTACCCGATTATTGTCGATATCGTCTTGCGTAAAGCTAGTGATCGCGACACCGGGGGCAGTCGTCAGTTCCAATTGCCCGTTGGTTGGACCGCCGGTCACGGTAAACAACAGGCCAATTCCACTATCATCGACATCAGCTTCGTTGAGCATGGCCGTCGTGATCGTCACCGAACCGCCTTCGGCCACCGTGGCACCAGTGTTGGCACCAACGGATGGTGCGTCGTTCACAGGCGTGATGTCGACGTTGACAACTCCCAAGGTCTGATCCGTCCCGCCGCCAGTTCCGGTGTTGCCGTTGTCGTTGATGACGACGCTAATCGTATCGGCGTCGTTGCCGCTGAGGTTCACGGTTGGATGCAGGTATTGGATGTTCGACGCGTTGTCGAAATAGTTGTTCAGATCGGTCAGCGTGCCAGTGAAAGTTCTCGATGTCGTGGTGCCGCCCAGCGTGATTCCAGTTCCGGCGGCCACCGTCAACTCACCACCGGTCGACGTCGTCAGAGTGACCGTCAAGGGACTCGCTGCGGCATCGACGTCGCTAAAGTCAATCGCCGACAAGTCGACGTTCGACAAAACGTCTTCCGTCACAATGACATCGGTCGGAAGACCACCGGCGTTGCCGGGATCGTCGTTGATACTGGTGATCGTAATATCGCGGGTGACCGTATTGCTGTCCACGTCACCGTCGTTGACCGTAAAGCTAATCGTGCGGGTCGCGGTATCTGGATTCTCGCTGGTGTTCGTATAAGTTATCGAACGAATCGCGGTTTCGTAGCTGGACAACGTGGCGGAACCAGTCAGCGTCCAAGCACCGGTCAACGCGTTGTAGCTGCCGCTAATGCCGCTCTGATCAACGAACGACAGTACGTCCTCACTGCTGTTGTATCCACCACTGATCTGTACAACCGCTGATTCAAGATTCGTATCGTCGACGTCGGCAAAAGTAATGGCCGAAGTCACGATCACGGCGCCGTCGTTTTCGGTGTAAGCCAGAGCTGATCCTTCGATGCTTCCCGCGACGGGCGCGTCGTTGACGTTGGTTACCGTAAAGTTGAAGGTGCCGATGGCCGGTGTCGCCCCGTCTTCACCGCCATCTGCCATGCTGAAACTAAAACTGTCGCTGCTCGCTTGCGTGCCATCGTGTATGAAGACTACCCGATTATTGTCGATATCGTCTTGCGTAAAGCTAGTGATCGCGACACCGGGGGCAGTCGTCAGTTCCAATTGCCCGTTGGTTGGACCGCCGGTCACGGTAAACAACAGGCCAATTCCACTATCATCGACATCAGCTTCGTTGAGCATGGCCGTCGTGATCGTCACCGAACCGCCTTCGGCCACGGTAGCGCCATTGTTGGTACCGACGGATGGTGCGTCGTTCACAGGCGTGATGTCGACGTTGACAACTCCCAAGGTCTGATCCGTCCCACCGCCGGTTCCGGTGTTGCCGTTGTCGTTGATGACGACGCTAATCGTATCGGCGTCGTTGCCGCTGAGGTTCACGGTTGGATGCAGGTATTGGATGTTCGACGCGTTGTCGAAATAGTTGTTCAGATCGGTCAGCGTGCCAGTGAAAGTTCTCGATGTCGTGGTGCCGCCCAGCGTGATTCCAGTTCCGGCGGCCACCGTCAACTCACCACCGGTCGACGTCGTCAGAGTGACCGTCAAGGGACTCGCTGCGGCATCGACGTCGCTAAAGTCAATCGCCGACAAGTCGACGTTCGACAAAACGTCTTCCGTCACGATAACGTCGGTCGGAAGACCACCGGCGTTGCCGGGATCGTCGTTCGTAGCCGTAATATCAATCGATTGCGATGCGACGTCTTGCTCGCTGCTCCCGTCGCCAGTGAGGCCCGGATCGATTCCCGTATTACCGCCGTCGTTGACCGTAACCGTGATCGTGGTGGATGCCGAAGGCGTATCGCTGTTGTTGAAGTAGGTGATCGTGCCGGTGCCCGCTCCGGTCAGGAGGCTATCTATTTGAGCGAGCGTCCCAGTGAAGACGACCGTTCCGCTGCCGTTGCCGCTGGTGATGATGACTCCGGAATCGCCGGCGACGATTGTGATTGTGCCTTCACCTGCGGTAATCGTCCCCGTCATCGAGCCCCCGGCTGCATCAGTATCTGTGACGGTGAAGCCCGTGCCGTGAATGGTAAGATTTGTCTGCTCGGTGACAATATACGCCGAGCCTGGTCCGGCAACATTGGGCGGGTCATTCACGGCTGCGACATCGGTGGTCATCGTATAGCTTGAAACCGAATCGACGAGACCATCGTTGACCGAGAACTCGAAGCTGTCATATCCCGCACCATTGGCATCTGCTACGGGAACGAATTTCAACAGCCCCGCGTCGATGTCGCCTTTGCTGATCACCTGATTCAGCGCCACATCAACTCCATTGAGTTGCAGCGCACCGACCGATTCCAGTGAAGTAATCCTCACACTGGCCAAGGTGTCACCGTCGGCGTCGGCAAATTGGAAGTCGCCCGAGGTGAAAGTGTATGTTGTATCTTCGTTCGTCGAAATCGTGTGGTCCGCAGCCGTTGGTGCATCATTGGCATCCGTCACGGTCACGCTGATGTCCTGCGAATCAACACCACCGTGTCCATCGTTGACTTGAACAGATACTTCATAAACATTGTTCAGATCGGTGTCTGCGGGCGTTTCGTAATCCGGGGCTGATACGAAGGTCAGTTCTCCAGAACTGCTGTTAATTGCGAAGAGCAATGCATCGGCGCCTCCGGAAATCACATAAGTCAGCGAGTGTCCGTCGCCATCCGTCGCAGTTACGGTCGTGACCGTAGTCGAATTTTCCGAGGCATTGACACTGGCCGTCGCTCCGCCTCCGTCTGAGGTGATCGTGGGCGGGGTATTTGAATCGAGCGAGATCTGAACGTCGTCGAGGCGCACGCCACCCGCACCGCCAGCGACGGCGACATAAAAGCGTATTTGGGTGTCTACCGCCTGGTATGCAGTAATGTCAAAGCTGTGGACGCCGATTACGCTCCCACTTGTCAATGTTTCCAGCGTGGTGAAGTTGCTGCCTCCATCACCCGAAACCTGCACTGCAATCTGTCCTCCCGACAAATTATTGTAAATCCAATTGAACGAGAATGTGGATGTCAACGCAGCAGACAGATCCGCTTCACGTGTGAGCGAATCTCCGATGCTGTATGGGAATATCCGCATATACGGTGTTGGGACATCGATATTGCCGGTCGATGTGCCGATGCCTCCGGAATCAATTTCCACCCAGTCCGATGACCACACGAGAGTTCCGTCGTTATTGTTAAAGGCACTGGTGGTGAATCGATCCAGATATTGGCCTGTGTCGACCGTGTCCAGCACCGTGACTGCAATGTCCTGTGTATCGGTTCCGCCGTTGCCGTCACTCACCAGAACCTGTACGTCGTAGACATTATCCGCGCCAACATCTGTCGGAGACTCGAAATCTGGAGCCGTGACAAACGACAGGATTCCTGTTGAGCTACCTATTGTGAATTTCAGCGCATCCGCGCCGCCACTGATGGAATAGCTCGCAGTTCCACCATCGACATCCGTACTGGTGACTGTGGTCACCGAATTTGTGTTTTCATCAATATTGACCGTGGCACTAATGCCGCCTCCGCTGCTGGTAATCGCCGGATCGTCATTGACGGCTGTGATGTCGACGTTGACAACTCCCAAGGTCTGATCCGTCCCGCCTCCGGTTCCGGTGTTGCCGTTGTCGTTGATGACGACGGTGATCGTGTCAGCGTCGTTGCCGTTCATGTTCGCGGTAGGATGCAGGTACTGGATGTTCGACGCGGTGTCGAAATAGTTGTTCAGATCGGTCAGAGTGCCGGTGAAGGTGCGAGCGGTTGCGGTGCCGCCCAGCGTGATTCCGGTTCCCGCGGCGACCGTTAGCTGGCCACCGGTTGTGGTCGACAAAGTCACTGTCAGTGAACTGCTGGCTGCATCGGCATCGCTGAAGGCGACCGGCGACAAATCAACATTCGACAAGATGTCTTCCGTCACGATGATGTCGGTCGGCAGACTGCCTGCATTAGTCGGGTCATCGTTCGTGGCGGTAATGTTAATCGTTTGCGATGCGGCGTCTTGCTCGCTGCTACCATCCGCCGTTAGTCCCGGATCAGTTCCCGTGCTACCCCCGTCGTTGACGGTAACGGTGAGGACCGTGGACGCCGATGGTGTGTCGCTGCTGTTGAAGTAGGTGATCGTGCCGGTGCCCGCTCCGGTAAATAAGTTGTCAATTTGCGTTACCGTGCCCGTGACCACAACGATGGCGCTGCCGTTGCCGCTGCTGATCGTGATGCCCGAGTCGCCGGCGACGACGGTGATCGCGCCTTCACCAACTTGGAGCGTCGCCGTCATCGTCCCACTGGCCGCATCAACGTCAGTCACGCTAAAGCCCGTGCCGTGAATCGCCAAGTTCGTTTGTTCGTTGACGGCGTACGCCAGGCCTGGACCGGCGACGATCGGCGTATCGTTCACTGCCGCTATGTTGACGATCGTGCTGCCGAGCGACTGCAGGTTGCCGCCGCTCCCCTGGGCCCCGCTGTTACCGTCGTCAAACGTCCAATCAAGTTGCACGCTCGCCGGTGGCGCATCATTGCCGTTGGCATAGGCAATCGATTGCATGGCTTCATTGACGCGGGCCTGCGTGGCGTTGCTGTTAAACGCGATCAGCAAGGTGCCGCTGCTGTTGGTGGTGACCGTGCCGATGTTGACCGCGGACAGAATCAGCGGCTGTCCCTCGCCCGTCGATGACAGATTGCCTGTAAAGCTGAATTGATCTTCCGACTGAGCCCCGCCGTTGCGCTCGATGGTCAGTGTAGCGCCGTTGAAGTCGTCGATGTTCGAGAGTTCGGCATCGAAGATGGCGACATTGGCATCCAAGACGACTGGCGAGCCACCCTCGACGAATGTCGGGTTTCCGTCGAGACTGTTGGCGACATCAAACCGCGTATCTAACGTGCCGTCGGCGTTGTATCGCACGACGACAAGATCGTCGCTGGTGCCAATGGTCGTACCGGTAACGACAATCTTCCCGTTGGACTGAATCGCAGCACTTTGCCCGTAGTCGCTGCCGCTTCCGATCGCCGTCGTCACGATGCCGTCGCCGCCGCCAAAGCTCGTGTCGATGGTTCCATCGGTGTTGTAGCGGACGACTGCAAAGTCGTTGTTGCCAGCGATCGCTCCGTAACCCGTCACCACGATCTTGCCGTCGGACTGTACGGACACACTGCGACCAGTGTCGCTGCCGCCACCAATGTCCGTGGTCACGATCCCGTCACCGCCACCAAAACTCGTATCCAACGTGCCGTCGATGTCGTAACGCACTAACGCCACGTCGGGGTTTACTCCGTTGTAAGCCTGGCCAGAGACCAAGATGCGACCGTCGGTCTGAAGAGCCAGGCCCCAAGCGTAGTCATTCCCGCCGGCAAGGTCGGTGATGACGATCCCGTCACCGCCACCGAACGAAGTGTCAATCACACCATCTGCCGTGTAGCGTGTAACAACGAAATCGTTGTTTGCGCCAGCCAGCGTATAGCCAGCCACGACAATCTTGTCATCCGTTTGAACCGCGACATTCACCCCACGATCTGGAGAGCTGGACACATCGGTGGTGACGATGCCATCGCCGCCGCCGAACGTTAAATCTAAGGTGCCGTCGGTGTTGTAGCGCATTACGGCCACGTCGAATTCGCTGCCGTTGTGACCGTATCCGGCCACGACGATCTTGCCGTTCGACTGGAGAGACACTCCGTATGCGTAGTCGTTGCCGCTGCCGAGCGCCGTGGTGACGATCCCGTCGCCACCACCGAAGCTCGTATCCAATGTGCCGTCCGCGTTGAACCGCAAAATCGCAAAATCGGTGTTTGCGCCATTGTTTGTGTTTCCGACGACTAGGATTTTGCCATCGCTTTGCAACGCGGCACCGTACGCGAAATCATCAGTGCCTGCCAGATCCGCTGTTACGAAGCCGTCTCCACCGCCAAAACTCGTGTCCAATGTTCCGTCCGCGTTGTAGCGAGTCAAGGCAAAGTCATAATCGCTACCGTTATAGTAATAGCCGGCCACCAACAATTTGCCGTCCAACTGCAGCAATACGTCTTGGCCGTATTCGTCGCTGCCTCCAAAGTCGGTTATCGCAATACCGTCACCTGCCGAAAACGCCGGTGCATCGTTGACGGCTGCAACTGTGATCGCCACGTTGTCCGTTGCTTCCACTTGATCCGTAGCCAGTGCGGCGATTTCGTCGGCGGTCAGGGCTCGCGAGTAAACTCGCGCATCGTCGATCAGACCGGTGAAGTCAACGTCGCCGTTGCCGGGATCGCCGGACTTGCCGATGTAGGTGTCGGTGAAGGGACCGCTGTACGTCAGCGAATTGCCCGAGACGTTTTCTCCGACCAGGGCTCCGTCCAGGTACAGGGACACCGTTCCCGTCGCATCGTCGAAGCTCATCGCGACGTGATGCCAGCCGCCGCCAGCCAGCGTCACGCCATAGCTGACCGTTTCCCAACCCGACCCGCTATAGGCAAAAGCGTGTAATCCGCTGGCTGAATCCAAACGGATGCCAAGTGTTCCACCCACCGCGATGACTTCCGCGCCGGCGGCATCAGCGGTGGTGAGATTGACCCAGGCGGCCAGCGTGACGTTCGCGGGCTCGCCGAACCGACCCGTGATCTGGACGTTGCTCGTCGGTGATCCGTCGAGACTCAACACTTCGCCGCGCGTGCCGTCGATGACCGTCGTCGCGGTTCCGTTCAGCGTACCGTTGTCGGCCGGCCCGGCACTCTGATCGTTCGCGTTGCCGCCGTCAAAGGTATAGAGACCCTCCAGATCGGCGGCAATCGCCGTCGTGATGTTCAGCGTGTCGGCGCCGTTGTAGTCAGCGTTCGGATCGAACTGCAGGCCATCGAGCGCGGTGTTGATGTCGCTCTCCAGCCCTTCAATCACAAAGGTCGACGAACCATCCGAGCCTGCGACGAACGTGATGCCGGCCGTGTTCGCCAGAGTCAGTGTGCCATGAGCGACGCTGAGCGTAACCTGAAGCCGGTTGTCAGCCGCGATGCCGTCGTTAACCTGAATGACGTTCGCGCCGGAATAGACCAGTGTCGTGTCTTCGTTGGTTGTCGCCGTTGCGGGCGCCGTGATCGCCAGGTCGGCTGCGTTCTGGATATCGACGATCGTGCTGCCGAGCGACTGCAGGTTGCCGCCGCTCCCCTGAGCCCCGCTGTTACCGTCGTCAAACGTCCAATCTAATTGCACGCTCGCCGGTGGCGCATCATTGCCGTTGGCGTAGGCAATCGATTGCATGGCTTCATTGACGCGGGCCTGCGTGGCGTTGCTGTTAAACGCGATCAGCAAGGTGCCGCTGCTGTTGGTTGTGACCGTGCCGATGTTGACCGCGGACAGAATCAGCGGCTGTCCCTCGCCCGTCGATGACAGATTGCCTGTAAAGCTGAATTGATCTTCCGACTGAGCCCCGCCGTTGCGTTCGATGGTCAGTGTAGCGCCGTTGAAGTCGTCGATACCGCTCAATTCTCGATCGAAGATCTCGACGGTGGAGTCAAGCACAACCGCAGCGCCGCCCTCGACAAACGTGGGGTTATTGTCGAGTGAATCTATAAGACGGAAGCGGCTGTCGAGCGAACCGTCCGCGCTGTAACGCACTAATGCGAAATCATTGTCGGCGCCATTACTGCTGCTTCCAGCTTGCAGGATTTCGCCATTTGACCGTATCGCAAGGGCCAGACCCTGATCGTTCCCTGTTCCTATCGCTGTGGTGACAATTCCGTCGCCGCCGCCAAATGTGGTGTCTAACGTGCCGTCGGTGTTGTATCGAACCAAAGCAAAGTCATTGTTCGAGCCGTTGTCGCTGGTACCTCCAAGCAGCAATTTGCCGTCCGCTTGCAAAGCAAGCGCCAGGCCCTGGTCATCGCCGGCACCGACTGCCGTCGTTGCGATGCCATCGCCGCCACCGAAGCTGGTATCGAGCGTGCCGTCGATGTTGTAACGCAGCAACACCAAGTCGTTGTCGCTGCCGTTGTCGCTGTAGCCGCCAACCACGATGCGTCCGTCAGTCTGTACAACGATGGCACGAGCACGATCGTAGGTTGCCCCGACGGTCGTTGTTGCAATTCCGTCGCCGCCACCGAAGAGGGTATCGAGACTTCCGTCCTCATTGTAGCGGACTAACGCAAGGTCAGATCCTGTGCCATTGTCGCTGTAGCCCGCCAACAGGATCTTTCCATCGACTTGAATCGTGGCACCAAACGCAACATCGTCTCCCGCGCCGATCGCCGTAGTAACGATGCCGTCACCGCCTCCGAATCCGGAATCCAGGGTGCCGTCGGCGTTGTAGCGAACCAGGGCCAGATCGAAGTCGACGCCGTTGTCGCTGTAACCCGCTAGGACGATCTTTCCATCGGACTGAACGGCGACGCTGTAGGCAAGGTCATCACCGGAGCCGATGGCTGTGGTGGCGATCCCATCACCGCCTCCGAACGTGGTGTCCAGCGTGCCATCCGCGTTGTAGCGGACCAACGCGAAATCATTGTTTGCGCCATTGCTGAAATAACCGCCGAGCAGAATCTTGCCGTCGGTCTGTAGGGTGATGCTGCGCCCGATGTCATCGGCAGCGCCCACCGCAGTCGTAACGATGCCATCGCCACCCCCGAAGGTCGAATCGAGCAGACCGTCGGCATCGTACCGAACTAGAGCAAAGTCGTAATCCGTGCCGTTGTAACTGCGACCTGCCGTCAACGTCTTGCCATCTGCCTGGACGATCGCTCCGTTGATCGTGTCGTCGCCGCCACCGATGGCCGTAGTGACCACTCCGTCCCCAACGGAGAAGGTCGGCGCGTCGTTCACCGGATTCACCGTCATCGCCACGTTGTCGGTAACCTCAACTTGGTCGGTGGCCAGTGCTGCGATCTCGTCGGCCGTCAGGGCACGCGTATAGATGCGGGCGTCGTCGATCAGGCCCTCTGAATCCCAGGTCGGATTGCCGTTGCCGTGGCTTCCAATGAAGGTGTCTATACCGCGAGCGTAAACGATCGAACCGGCATGATTGGTTTGAGAGACCTCGCTGCCGTTGAGGTACAGCGTTTGTGTGTTCGTCCCACTGTCGAAGCTATAGGCAAAGTGCAGCCAGGTACCGCCTAGTGGCGTATAGAATTCGGTGTTGTGCCAAGTCGCGCCGTCGTAGAAGAAGCCGACCAGCTTGTTGATACTGTCGTCATAGCGTAGTGCAACATTGTCTCCCAGCGAAATGATGTCGCCGTGCGTCGCCGCAACCAGGTTGACCCAGGCGGCAAGCGTCACGTCGCCCGAGTTTCCGAACATCCCGCTGATTCGAACATAGTCACCAGTTCCATCCACGCTCAAGACCTGACCTCGCGAGCCATCGGTCACTACGACTGCGTCGCCGTTGATTGCACCACCGTCATCCGTCCCGGCACTCTGATCGTTCGCGTTGCCGCCTTCGAAGGTGTAGTTGCCGACAAGGTCCGCGGCGATCGCAGCGGTGATGTTCAGCGTGTCGCCGCCGTTGTAGTCGTCGAAGGGAGTGAATTGCAGGCCGTCAAGCGCCGTATTGATGTCGCTTTCCAGGCCATCGATTACAAAACTCGAAGAACCGTCGGAACCTTCCACGAACGAAAGGCCGGTCGTGCTAGCCAGCGTCAGCGTGCCATTGGCGACATTCAACGCCACGCGAATTAGAGAGTCCGCTACGATGCCGTCGTTCACTTGAATGACGTTGGCTCCGGAGTACACAAATGCTGTATCTTCGGTGACTGTCGCGGTCGCAGGTGCCGTGATCGCCAAGTCAGCTGCATTCTGGATATTGACGGTTGTGCTGCCGAGCGCCTGCAAGTTGCCGCCGCTGCCTTGCGAGCCGGTGTTACCGTCATCAAACGTCCAATCTAATTGCACGCTCAACGGTGGTGCGTTATTGCTGTTAGCGTAAGTAATCTGACGCAGGATGTTGTCGACGTCAGCCGATGTCGGAATCTCGCCGTTGGTGTCGGTGAACGTAATGACAAGTTCGCCAGCCGTTGAAGTCGTATCGAAGGTCGCGATCGTTTGGCTGTTCTTGATCAGGTTGCTACCTGACAGCGTAATGCCGTTGCCGTCGTTGAAGCTCGATACGTCCTCAGCATCGGCGCCGCCGTTGCGGACGATCGTCAGGCTGGCACCACTGTAATTACCCGCGCCACCATTCAGTGCATCGAGTTCCGCGTCACTCACGTCGACGTCGGAATCGAGGACAACCGCCGCGCCGCCTTCGGTAAAGGTGGGATTGCCGTCGAGATTGCTAATGACCGGCTGGTCGTTGACTGCAAAGACGTTGACCTGCACCGTGACGTTGCCGACGGATTGTCCGCCGTCATCGTCTTCCGCGACGACGTCAAAAGCGTTCAACGTGCCATTGGCGTTGCTGGCCGGAGTCCAGTAGGCGTGATTCGTGGCGTCGATCGTATCGTTGGTACCCGCGGCCCAGGCCGTGGCCGTGCCGGAACTGGTGCCGATCTTCAAGGTCCCGGTGGCGACACTCTGCACAACGAAGGCATCGACCGTGCCGTCGATGTCGGCTTCGTCGCCTTGGGCCTTAAGTTCGGCCAGCGTCAATTCGACTTCGGTATCCTCGTTGGTCGTGTCGATTGGTGCGGCGAAGCTGGTCAGTGTCGGGATATCATTCACGTCCGTGACGTTGACTTGGACGGTCACGTTGCCGACGGACTGCCCGCCGTCATCGTCTTCCGCCACCACTGCAAAGGCGTTCAAGGTGCCGTTGGCGTTGCTGGCCGGTGTCCAGTAAGCGTGGTTCGTGGCGTCGATCGTATCGTTGGTGCCTGCGGCCCAGGCCGTGGCCGTGCCGGAACTCGTACCAATCTTGAGTGTGCCAGTCGTGATACTCTGCACGACAAACGCATCGACCGTACCGTCGATATCGGCTTCGTCGCCTTGGGCCTTCAGCTCGGCCAGCGTCAATTCGACTTCGGTATCTTCATTGGTCGTGTCGATTGGTGCCGCAAAGCTGGTTAGTGTCGGGATATCATTCACGTCCGTGACGTTGACCTGCACCGTGACGTTGCCGACGGATTGTCCGCCGTCATCGTCCTCGGCAATGACAGCAAACGCATTCAAGGTTCCGTTGGCGTTGCTGGCCGGAGTCCAGTAGGCGTGATTCGAAGCGTCGATCGTATCGTTGGTGCCTGCGGCCCAGGCCGTGGCCGTGCCGGAACTGGTGCCGATCTTCAAGGTGCCGGTGGCAACACTCTGCACAACAAACGCATCGACCGTACCGTCGATGTCGGCTTCGTCGCCTTGAGCCGCCAGCTCGGCGAATGTCAATTCGACTTCGGTATCTTCATTGGTCGTGTCGACCGGCGCGGCGAAGCTGGTCAGTGTCGGGATATCATTCACGTCGGTCACATTGACTTGGACGGTCACGTTGCCGACGGATTGTCCGCCATCATCGTCCTCGGCAATGACAGCAAACGCATTCAAGGTTCCGTTGGCGTTGCTGGCCGGAGTCCAGTAGGCGTGATTCGAAGCGTCGATCGTATCGTTGGTGCCTGCGGCCCAGGCCGTGGCCGTGCCGGAACTCGTACCAATCTTGAGTGTGCCAGTCGTGATACTCTGCACGACAAACGCATCGACCGTACCGTCGATGTCGGCTTCGTCGCCTTGAGCCGCCAGCTCGGCGAATGTCAATTCGACTTCGGTATCTTCATTGGTCGTGTCGACCGGCGCGGCGAAGCTGGTCAGTGTCGGGATATCATTCACGTCGGTCACATTGACTTGGACGGTCACGTTGCCGACGGATTGTCCGCCATCATCGTCCTCGGCAATGACAGCAAACGCATTCAAGGTTCCGTTGGCGTTGCTGGCCGGAGTCCAGTAGGCGTGATTCGAAGCGTCGATCGTATCGTTGGTGCCTGCGGCCCAGGCCGTGGCCGTGCCGGAACTCGTACCAATCTTGAGTGTGCCAGTCGTGATACTCTGCACGACAAACGCATCGACCGTACCGTCGATGTCGGCTTCGTCGCCTTGAGCCGCCAGCTCGGCGAATGTCAATTCGACTTCGGTATCTTCATTGGTCGTGTCGACCGGCGCGGCGAAGCTGGTCAGTGTCGGGATATCATTCACGTCGGTCACATTGACTTGGACGGTCACGTTGCCGACGGATTGTCCGCCATCATCGTCCTCGGCAATGACAGCAAACGCATTCAAGGTTCCGTTGGCGTTGCTGGCCGGAGTCCAGTAGGCGTGATTCGAAGCGTCGATCGTATCGTTGGTGCCTGCGGCCCAGGCCGTGGCCGTGCCGGAACTCGTACCAATCTTGAGTGTGCCAGTCGTGATACTCTGCACGACAAACGCATCGACCGTACCGTCGATGTCGGCTTCGTCGCCTTGAGCCGCCAGCTCGGCGAATGTCAATTCGACTTCGGTATCTTCATTGGTCGTGTCGACCGGCGCGGCGAAGCTGGTCAGTGTCGGGATATCATTCACGTCGGTCACATTGACTTGGACGGTCACGTTGCCGACGGATTGTCCGCCATCATCGTCCTCGGCAATGACAGCAAACGCATTCAAGGTTCCGTTGGCGTTGCTGGCCGGAGTCCAGTAGGCGTGATTCGAAGCGTCGATCGTATCGTTGGTGCCTGCGGCCCAGGCCGTGGCCGTGCCGGAACTGGTGCCGATCTTCAAGGTGCCGGTGGCAACACTCTGCACAACGAAGGCATCGACCGTGCCGTCGATGTCGGCTTCGTCGCCTTGAGCCGCCAGCTCGGCGAATGTCAATTCGACTTCGGTATCTTCGTTGGTCGTGTCAACCGGCGCGGCGAAGCTGGTCAGTGTCGGGATATCATTCACGTCGGTGACGTTGACTTGGACGGTCACGTTGCCGACGGACTGCCCACCATCATCGTCTTCCGCGATGACAGCAAACGCGTTCAGCGTGCCATTGGCGTTGCTGGCCGGAGTCCAGTAAGCGTGATTCGTGGCGTTGATCGTGTCGTTGGTACCGGCTGCCCAGGCCGTGGCCGTGCCGGAACTCGAACCAATCTTGAGTGTGCCAGTCGTGATACTCTGCACGACAAACGCATCGACCGTACCGTCGATGTCGGCTTCGTCGCCTTGAGCCTTCAGCTCCGCCAGGGTGAGCTCGACTTCGGTATCCTCGTTGGTCGTGTCGATTGGTGCCGCAAAGCTGGTTAGTGTCGGGATATCATTCACGTCCGTGACTGTGATCGCCACGTTGTCGGTATCGGTTGCGGGAGGACCGATCGCTTCAAGCTCAGCCACTTCTACAGCGGATAACGCTCGTGTGTAGATGCGTGCATCGTCGATCAGGCCCGTAAAATCCCAAGTCGATCCTCCGTTGCCATGTTTGCCTATAAAGCTGTTTGCTCCCAGCGAATAGTTGATCGAACCAAAGGTGGTGGTTGAAGCGACCTCCACACCGTCCAGATAGAGTTTGGCAGCGTTTCCTGTATCGTTGAAGCTATAGGCAACATGGTGCCAACCGGCACCTTCCAAGGTAACGTTGTAAGACGTAATGATCCAACTGCTGCCGTTATAGAAAAGCCCTTCGAGTTTTCCTCCCTCATCGACGCGCAGTATTGCCGAATCGCCCAGCGAGATGACTTCCGATCCCTGAGTGTCAGCCGTCGTGAGATTGACCCAGGCAGCAAGAGTCACATTCGCCGGGTTTCCAAAGTGACCGGCAATCTGTACGTAGTCGTTGAAGCCGTCGAGTTGCAACACATCGCCGCGTGTCGGATCATTAAAGGCCGTTGCTCCGACCACCGATCCCGTATTACCGCTGCCACTGTCATCGGTGCCCAGTGCTCCGGTATTGTCGAACGTGTAACGTCCATCCAACGCCGCATCGATGTCCAGTGCTGACGGGCCTTCGGTGGTATCAAGCGTCAGAGTCGCACCGCCGTTGTAGTCGGCTGTCGGGTCAAAGCTCAATCCGTTCAACGCCGTGTTGATGTCAGTGCCCGTTCCGGTGAATGTCATCGAGGCATCGCTCGTTCCGTCACCGCTCGTAAACGTCAGACCGCTCGTTCCTGAAAGCGTCAACGATCCGTTGGTTACCGACAGCGTCACTTCCAAGTTGCCACTGCTATTGACGTCGATTGCATTTCCGTTGCCGGCACTGAAAACAAGAGACGTATCCTCCGGCGTGGACTGTGCACCGGGCACACTGTTCAATTGGGTCGTGTCCTCATTGACAGCGGACACGTCGGCTGCATTTGCGCCGCTAAACGTCGAATCACTGCTTGTGGCGGCCGCCGTTTGAATCGAATAGGAAATGTCACCGTCCTCAATCGCATCGGACAGTCC
Source organism: Planctomycetaceae bacterium (assembly GCA_020638995.1). Taxonomy (GTDB): domain Bacteria; phylum Planctomycetota; class Planctomycetia; order Pirellulales; family Pirellulaceae. The sequence continues at coordinate 374,547 of JACKHM010000003.1, read as the reverse complement.
GGTCACCGTCACAGTTTGAGCACTTGCCCAGTTCGATGCCGTAAAGGTCAAACTGCTTGGTGCGACGCTCGCTTCCGTGGCATCGCTGGAACTTAGGCCAATCGTCACATCGTCGGTCGGGGCCTGGACCAGTTCCACAGCAAAGGTGTCTGTTCCGCCATCCTCCGTCGTCGTCAGTCCGTTGGTCGGAGTGACATGGATCAGTGACGGTACCACCTCCGCATAGGAATCTCCGAATCGAATTTCGTCATACGTTGCGTCCGTCGATGGGCCGCTGAAAGTGCCATCGGTCAGGACGACACGCGTGAATGATCCGAGGTCAATCCCTGTGTTGACCGCGACCAAACCACTTGGCGAATCAGGAGCGGAAATACCCGGCGTAGGGTCAACATACAAGGTAATGGTGTCGTTTCCGGCTGCGAAATCCATGCGAACCACAAGTAGTGCAGTCTGGCCCACGGACACGTTGGAACTCGAGGCCGAGACGGAGGATACGCCGCCGACCTGCTCTATCGTGTACTTCGCGTTACCAGTCGCCCCGATGAACAGGCCATCCGAACCGTGGTCGTCCGTGCCACCGAGGGAAATCCCCGCGTAATCGCTCGCGGAAATCGTACTGTCAACGGTCAGCAAAAAGCTCATCCATTTCGTGGTCCCGCTCGTGCCAATGGTCGTTGACATGTGGCGATACTCGGACGAGTCGCCGGTCGAAATCAGTTGTGCTGAATTCCCTTTGCTAACAAGATTGTCACTAGCGTCGTGAAGCGTTCCGCTCACGACATTGGGTGTTGATGGTGTCCCAATGGCCGCGGTCCAGCTTCCCGACCACCCAGTGCCACCGTTTTTCCCGGAAAGCGAGCCCGTCGAATAACTGAACGACTCATACGCGATCGAATTGGCCGTGTCGTTATCGGTATTGGTGACCGAGACATCGCTGGCATTCACGTTGTTGTAATCGCTGTCGGAACTCACGGCGGCCGCAGTCACGATCAAATAGCCGACGTTGCCTTCATCGATTTCGTCGTCAACGCCTGTGATTGTGACCGTTTGAGGCGTACTCCAGTCACCGGTTGTGAATGTCAACGAGGACTTGTCAACCGTGCCTTCGGTGATGTCGCTGGACGAGATGCCAATTGTCACGTCGTCCGTCGGCGCCGTACTTAAGACGACCGTAAACTGTGCTGTGCCGCCAGCCTCGGTGGTTGTTAGTCCGCTGGTGGGCGTCACCGTAAAGCCCGGCGTGATGGCCGACACATTGGCGGCAAACTCCGAAGTGCTGCCGTAGTTTCCACCGCCCAAATCGACGGTCGCCGTCGCCGATACGTAGTCCCCGTTGGTCAACGTGATACCAGTAAGAATCTCGTTGATCGTTGCATTGCCGCTGCCATCCGTCGTCACGGAAGCAGATCCGAGGTACGTCTCGCCCTCCCCGTAGCCCGTGCCATCCTCCGTTGCCGACGAAAAGAACTCAAGTCGGTAGTTCGTCGAAGCGTTGCTATTAAACGTACCGGTAATTGTTGTGTTGCCGCCGGACGAAATGGCTGCTGTTAGCACCGGGAAATTCTGCAAGTTGTTGCCGCCCGCATCGCCATCACCGGCGTCGTTGACGGTGTAGTAGGGAGACGTTCCGAGATCGATGTCGTCGGTCGGAGCATTGAGATCGATGCCAATCTGGCCACTGGCAGCGGTTCCGTTGCGCGATACGATCGTGCCATTTCCATAGATCGCATTTTGCGTGATGCTCACACCGGAAGCACCATCATTGACGCCGATGCCGGCCCCGTAATTGTTCGCGATGACGTTGCGATCAATGGTCAACTCAGTCGTACCGGCACGAACAATGATTCCCTGCGACTGGACTGGCGCCGCGAGCGTCGTGCCGACGCCGTTGCCCGTCAACGTGTTGTTGACAATGGTAATACCGCTGATCGCCGCATTCAGTGTGATCGCCTGTGTTGAAGTTCCCGTGATCAGATTCCCCTGAACCAGACCCGATGTGGTGGTGTTGAAGACGACGCCGTCTCCATTCGCGGATTCGATGGCTGTGTCGCGGAACTCGTTATTGAGAATCTGCCATCCTTCCGAAGCATTCGGCAATCGAATGCCATGGCTTTCTGAATACGCCATCAGATTATTCTGGACAACGCCGTTGTCGCCGCCCGACGAGGCAACGTGCATCCAGTTGCGTGCCGCCGCCGATCCGGGATCGATGATCCCCGTAGCGATCGTTCCAAGAATATTCCCTTCGACCAGGACGCCCGACACGCCATCTCGGACCAAAATCGCGGCGTCCCCGTTACCGGAATTGCCGAAGCCGTGAATCGCCAGGCCGCGAACTGTGACGTTGTCCGCACCGACATCGAAGCCAATCGTCAGCCCCGCACCGTCTGTCACTTCGATCTCTGAACGCTGCACCTGATCGAGCGTCAGGCCGTCCACGCCCACCGTCCCGCCTGTTCCCAGGAGTCCGGGATTCGTATCACCAACATTGGTCGTCTGCGTCATCCCGTCGATCACCACGGCATCTGTGATCTGCGGCAGCAAACTGCCAAGTGTGATCACCACTCGTCCGTCCACGCCGTTGGTTCCCGTGAAGTTGGGATCCGAGATCGAGATGTTGAAGTGAATCTCGTCCGGATTGCCGCCGATGTTCGCTGTGTTGTTGGTCGCGGTAATGGCTTCGCGGAGCGAGATCTTGCCATCAGCGCCGCGATTACCCAGCAGCGCGGCAATGCTCGACGTATCACCGTCGCTGGTATCGCTGGTGGTCGTGACCGTGATGATTCCGGCACCCTGGAACTGCGGGCCGAATTCGCTGGTGCTGCCAAAGTTGACCCCGCCCAGATCCTCGGTCGCGGTGACGGTAATATTTGTCACATCGCTGGCGGTCACGGAGTTCAATGTGGTGCTGAACGACTCGTAGCCAACGGCTCCGGTCACCGAGATCGATGCAAAGCCGATGAAGGTCTCGCCCTCGCCAAAGCCGCTGCCGTCCAGTCCGCTCGCGTTGTCAAAGAACTCGATGCGGTAATTGCCGACTGGCAGGTCCACGACGAAATCGATGTCGAGATTGGCTCCGTTCTGAACAATGTTTGTAAGAACTGGGAAGTTAAGTAAATCATTTGTGCCTGAATCTGAATCGTCGGCGTCGTTCCTGGTAATTCCGTCTCCGCCAATATCGATTGCCAAACCATTGTTATTAGTGAACGTATTGCCAAGGATTACGTGTCCGGAACCGGATCCTGCAGCAACGATGATTCCTGGGCCGTTGTTTCCGGCAATCAAGTTGCCTTCACCTGCACCTGTGCCGCCGATGACCGTCAACAGTCCGCTGTCGTTGATACCTCCGGTAGCACCATTCGGGATGGCTGTCGTCCCTGCCACGTTGACACCAATATAGTTCCCCTGAATGACGGTTCCGGTAGCGACAGTGCCAACAGAAATTCCGGCCCCTGCATTTCCCGAGATAATGTTTCTATCCGACGCATTACTTCCACCGATCACAGTGTTCGAGCCAAGAACACGAATTCCCGAGCTCGTGTTCTGCTCGCCAACCCCCGCATCACCACCGCTACCATCCAGGCGACCGATCCAGTTGCCAACAATCGTGTTCCCGTCGGATCCATTCACCACGATAATTCCGTAGCCGGTGAAGTCGCGGATGGTCAGGCCACGAATTGTACTGCCATCGGCATTGGTGCCGATCTCGATTCCATCAGTCACTATTGCATTGTCGCCGTCCAGCATGATGATCGGCGAGCCACTGAAATCGGGATCGGTCGTACCGTCGATGACGACCGCGTCGGTTATGGCCGGCAGTGGGCTTGTTGGCTGAATCCTGTGAACACCGCCAACCAGCGCGTCTGCGATATCGAAGTGAATCTCGTCCGGCGTGGCGCCGTTGGCCGTGTTATTGGCCGCTTCGATGGCTTCGCGCAGCGAGATCTTGCCGTCGGCACCTTTGTCGCCAAGCAGGGCCGCGATGCTGGACGTGTCACCGTCACTGACGTCGCTGGTAGTATCGACAACGACCGTAGCAACGGCCACGGTTCCTTCGAACGCTCCCACATCGACACTGCCATCGTTGCGCGCGATGCCGCGCTGGTCGATGGACAGCGTGCTGGCCGGGTCGCCCGCGTCTTCCGCCGGACTGCCGGCGAGCAGCGCGTGCGTGAGCGTTGGCCCGCCAAAGTCGGCCAACGTGGACAGCCGCGGATCGGTGTTCTGTTGGTCGTTTCCGTTCCAACCACTGCTGCCGGTTGTGTCACCGATGATGTTATAGCCAGCGGTAACCACCGCACCGTCGACGTCTTCGCTGGTTGTTCCCGTCGAAGTGTTGGAGGCCACGATCGAATTGTAGATATTCGTCGTTGCGGATCCACCGGTATCGAACAAGCCACCGCCTTCCGTGGTGGACATGTTGTAGGCGATCGTAACATTGACAAGTTCCAGATCGCGACCGTTGTAGATACCGCCGCCGCGCGTCCCGGCTGTGTTCCCGCTGAATGTGGTGTTTATTACCGTCACGTCCGCCCCGGAACCATAACTGGCAAGGCCGCCACCGTAGGTGTTGGCGCTGTTGTTATCAATCAGCGAGTTGATGATCACCAGCGACGCCCCATCATTCGCAATACCACCACCGTTGGCGGTCGACGTGTTTCCGGTGACTCGCACCGCGTCTAATGTCACGGAGCCGTGGTTTTGAACACCGCCGCCCGACGACGTGCTGCTGCTTTGGTTGTTAGAAATGATCGAATCGGTCACGACCAAATTCGCACCGGATTCGACATAGAATCCACCACCGGTATCCGGAACGTCGCCATTCGTTACCGTGACTCCGGTGATCCACAAATTGGCCGCGGCAACATTCAGATCGATGACGCCATCAAGTCCTCCACCATCAATGATGGTGGAACTGGCCCCCACGCCAACAATGGTCAACGAATCACGCACATCCAAGTCGCCGGTCGCGCTGAATTCTTCCATCGTGCCGGCGATCGTTGTCGTGTAGGTATCGGCCGAAAGAATGATTCCGTCATGACCAACTGTGTTGTTGGTGGCAATGATGGCTTCGCGTAGTGAGATGAATCCGTCGGCTCCCTTGCTTGCCAATAAGTTCGCGACAGACGACGTATTGCCGTCGACGACGTCCGTGTTGGTGTCGACGACCAAGCCTGCAACGGTGGCTTGAACGGCACTGAATTCCGACGTGTCTCCAGTCGACAGGTCCGTCGCTGTCGCCGTGATATTCACTCCGGCTGAAACAGCAGCCGTGAACATTTGGATAAACGAAGCGTCGCCGTTGCTATCGGTGATGACATTTCGATAACCAAGGAATGTTTCTCCCTCGTCCCCAGTGCCATTCGCAAAAAACTCGATGCGATACGTTGTATACGCATTGCTGTTCAGTGTGCCCGTCGCGGCCACTGTATTTGAAGCATTCGTGAACGCGCCGGTCAGCACCGGGAAGTTCTGCAAGTTGTTTGCTCCGGTATCACTGTCCCCTGCGTCGTTGGCCGTGACACCATCGGGATCCAAGTCAATGGCCTGGCCGGTGTTGTCGTGGATCGAGTTGCCGAGGATCGTCTGACCAGTCGCCGTATTGGCCACGCCAATTCCGTCGTTTCCATTAAAGGCGATCGTGTTGCCTTCGCCGGCATTCGTCCCGCCGATCAATGTGTTCGTGGGGCTGCCCACGATGTAGATACCCTGGACCGTGTTGCCTAGCGCGCCGGTACCGGTAGCGTCGGTACCGATTAGATTCCCTTGCACGATCGCGCCCGAACCTCCCTGGATGCCGATACCTACACCATTGCCGCTGATCAAATTGCCTACGCCAACCCCGCCGATGATCGTGCCCGTGCCAGTTTGAATCTCGACCCCTTCCTGCTGGAAACCGAGATCGACCATCCCGGTGGCATCGGTGCCGATGTAGTTGTTCTTGATCTGTGTGCCACTGGCGTTGACGATGCGAATACCGTCGACGCTGGCTCCGGCGAGCACGTTGCGATGAGCTGTCGTGGCGCCGCCGATGATGTTATTCGTCGTGCCGCTGTCGAGTTGAATGGCAGCACTTACATTGGCGATCGCGGCATTCCCGGCCGCGTTCAGGCCGATGTAGTTGCCGGCAACGACGTTGGCCGTTGTTGTCGCGCCGCTGATGATGATTCCCGTTCCATTGCCGGAAAGCACGTTCCGGTCCGACACGGTCGCGCCGCCGATTGTGTTGTTGCTGGCTCCTGTGTTCATGCTCACGCCAGCATTGGCATTGCCGAGCGCCGCTGTGCCCGACGCGTTCACGCCGATCAGGTTGCCTGTCACGACGTTCAGCGTTCCCCCCGCGATATCAACGCCGCTCTGGTTATTACCCGAAATCAGGTTGCCACGAATCGTGTTCGAGTCGGCACTGCCGTTCAACTCCACGCCGTGCAAGCTATTGCCCAGATCGACCGTGCCGGTGACGTCCGTGCCGATGTAGTTGGATTCAATCGTGTTGTTGTCACCAGCCACGAGGATGCCGTACTGGGCGAACTGCTGAATCACGAGACCGCGGATAGTCGCGTCATCTGTGTTGATGAATAGCCCCGTGGCGCTCCCGCCGGCGCTCGATCCATTGATCACGATCACCGGCGTCGTGTAATCCGGTTCCGTCGTGCCATCCAGGATGACAGCCTCGGTGATGGTCGGCAGCGCGGAGGCCAGGGCAATCGTATGCGCGCCGCCGACCAGTGCATCGCTGATGTTGAAGTAGATGCGGTCGGTGCCGGTCGTGTTGTTCGCGGCGGTGATCGCTTCGCGGAGTGAGATTTTGCCGTCAGCCCCTTTGTTCGCGATAAGGTTGGCAATGCTCGTAATGGTCCCGTCGGCAACGTCGCTGGTCGTATCAACAATCAGCCCGGCGGTCAGGGTTGCATTCAACGCAAACTCGCTGGTGCTGCCATAGTTGCCGCCGCCCAGATCGACAGTCGCCGTCGCGCTGATGACGTAGCCCACGGGCACGGAACTCCCGAACGTCTCGGCAAACGAAGCGTTGCCGCTGCCGTCGGTCGTGACGCTGGCGAAGCCGAGAAACTGCTGACCCTCGCCGTACCCCGAGCCGTCGCCGGTGGAGCTGGCGAAGAATTCGATGCGGTACGTCGTGCTGGCCGTGCTGTTCAGTGATCCGGCGATACCGACCGATGCGTTCGAGGTGAAGGCGGCCGTCAGCACGGGGAAGTTCTGCAGGCCATTTGCGCCGCCGTCACCGTCCCCGGCGTCGTTGGCCGTGACGCCATCGTTGTTGATGTCGATCGCCAGGCCGCCATTGGCCACCATCAGGTTTTGCAGTACGGCATTATCAGTCGTCGAGGCCCCCAGAACCTCGATGCCATCGCCTGTATTCCCCGCAATGATGTTGGTAGCTCCTGCGATCGCTCCACCAATCATGTTGCTGGTCGCGGAGTTCTGAATCGACACGCCAACGCTGTTGGGACGGTCCAGCACTCCCGTCACGTCCCTGCCGATGCGGTTTCCCTGCACAATGTTACCGGACGTCCCTGAACCTTCGATTTGCACACCTTTGGACGTATTGGCGCTGATGACGTTTCTCGCGCCCGCCGCGGTGCCGCCGATGGTGTTATTCGTCGCTCCCGAGGCGATGTGGATTCCGTCAAACGCATTTCCCAGCGACGTCGAACCGTCACTGCCCAGACCGATATAGTTTCCTTGCACGACGTTCAGTGTCGATGCGTCGATCTTGATCCCTTCGCCCCCGTTGGCGCTGATGATGTTTCTCGCGCCTGCCGTCGTGCCGCCAATCGTATTCGAATCCGCATCGACGACGAGTTGAATTCCGTCACTGGAGTTTCCGAGCGCGGCTGTTCCAGCGGCGTTCACGCCAATGAAGTTGCCTTGAATCGTGTTGCCATCTGCATTCTCAATGCGAACTCCCTGGGCGTCGTTGCCCGAGATGACGTTGCCGGCGCCGGTAGCGCTTCCGCCGATCGTGTTGCTGTCGGACAGAACATAGACACCAGCGTCGGCATTGCCTCGATCCAGAGTGCCAGTGATATCCGTGCCGATGTAATTGCCTTGAACGACGTTGCCGGTGCCGGAAGTAAGACGAATTCCATTAACATCGTTGCCGGAAATGATGTTGCGTACCGCCGTGGTGGTGCCACCAATGATGTTATTGTCGGCGGCCGCCGCGGCTCCAATCACAACTCCGTAAGAACTGTTCCCCAGGTCGGCTGTCCCAGCAGCGTTGAGACCGATGATGTTGCCGATGACCGTGTTGCCGGAAGAGCCATTATTGATGTTGATGCCCGACGAATTGTTTCCGGAAATCACGTTCTGTTCATTGGCTCCGGTCCCGCCGATCGTGTTGTTGTTGGAATTATTGTTGATCGAAATGCCGTGGGACGCATTGCCCAGATCAACGGTTCCAGTCACGTCGGTACCGATGTAATTGCCGACGATCGTGTTGTTCGATGCACCACTGTTGAGCAACAGACCATTGACGCCGAAGCTGTGAATCACCAGGCCGCGGATCGTCGAGTTGTTGGCCGTCAGTGTCAGTCCGTGTACGGCTCCTGCTCCACTGCCGTTAAGCACGATGACCGGAGCGTTCACGAAGTCGGGCTCAGTCCACCCATCAACGATCACTGCGTCAGAGATCGTGGGAAGGATCGAGAGAACATTGATCGTATGGGGCCCAGCGCCGGCAATGTTGAAGTGAATCTCGTCCGGTGTAGGCCCGTTAGCCGTGTTATTCGTGGCGGTGATCGCTTCGCGGAGCGAGATTTTTCCGTCCGCGCCCTTACTGGCCAGTAGCGCGGAGATGCTGGATGTATCGCCGTCAGCCACGTCGCTGGTCGTATCGACGGTCAGCGTACTGATGGTGACGGTTCCCTCGAAGGCTCCCACGTCGATCATGCCATCGTCGCGGGCCACGCTACGTTGATCGAAGGCCAGCGTGGCGGCCGGATTGCCAGCGTCCTCAGCCGGGCTGCCGGAAAGCAGCGCGTGGGTGAACGTCGGACCGCCGAAATCACCCAACGCGGACAGCAGTGGATCGACGTTTTGTTGGTCGTTGCCGTTCCAGCCGCTGCTACCACTGGTATTACCGATGATGTTGTATCCGCCGCTGGTCACGGTGCCCGATACGTCCGCCGCGCCGTTTCCGGCCAGAATAGTGTTGGAGATGTTGATCGTACCGCTTGCAATGCGCAGTCCGTTTCCGACCACCGCCGTATTGTCTGTGATCGTCGTGCTCGCAATGACGGCGGTGTTCGCGAGATAGGCGCCGCCGCCTTCTGCGCTGGCCGAGTTGCCGCTCAGCGTCACGTTGAACATGGTCAGGTTCGACGTGCCGTCCTTCGACTGGATGCCGCCGCCGTTGCTGGTCGCGTTGTTGGCGTCAAAGAGCGAATTGGTGATCAACGCGGTTCCCACGTTTTCCAAGCCGCCGCCTTCGTCCGCGGTATTGCCCGTCACTCGAACCTGATCAAGGAACACGGTTCCATCGTTGGCGATGCCGCCGCCGGAAACTCCTGCTGCGACGTTTCCAGAGATGATCGACTCGGTCGCCACGAGGCTCGTGCCGGATTGAACGCGGATGCCGCCACCATTGGCGCCAAGCGCTCCGCCGGTGACGGTTAAGCCAGTCATGTAAAGATCTGAACCGGCAGCAACGACGTCAAAGACCCGATCCAAGGAGTTACCGTCGATGATCGTACTGGTGGCCCCTGTCCCGAAGATGGTCAAATCTTGATTGACATCCAGGTCTCCCGTGTTCGCGGAACCTTCACCCGTGCCGGATCGGGTTAGGGTATAAGTACCATCCGATAGTAAGATTCCATCGTGACCAGCCGTGTTATTCGTCGCTCGAATGGCTTCACGCAACGAGATGAATCCGTCGGCTCCCTTATTCGAAAGCAGGTTGGCGATAGACGACGTGTCGCCGTCCAGAACGTCTGTCAATGTATCGACAATCAAGGCACCAGCTGTCACAACAACGCTGCTAAACTCCGACGTATCGCCGGTCGCTAGGTCAGTGGCCGTGGCTGTAATGTTCTGGCCGACCGCCACGTTGGCCGCGAACGAGTCGACAAAGGAAGCGTTTCCGCTGCCATCGGTGATGACATTGCGATAGCCTAGGTAGGTTTCGCCTTCGTTACCGCCGCCGGAGTTGGTGAAGAATTCGATGCGAAATGCCGAGTAGGCCGTACTGTTAAGCGAACCCGAGATTGCCACTGTGTCCGCAGCATTCGTGAACGCGCCGGTCAGCACCGGGAAGTTCTGCAGGTTGTTAGCCCCGGTATCGCCGTCTCCGGAGTCGTTGGCCGTCACACCGGTACCGTAGAGATCGATGCCTAACCCGCTATTGTTGTAGACCTCGTTGCCCAGGATCGAGTTGCCGATGGAATCCGCCGTCCCATTCTGGATCCAGACGCCTCGCGCACCATTGTTGGCAATGATGTTTCCCTCTCCCACATCGGTCCCACCAATCGTGTTGTAATTGGCAGACGTGTAAAGTTCGATGCCGTCTGACGAATTGCCGAGCGCCGTGGTGCCATCCGACCCCACTCCGATATAGTTGCCCTGGATCTTGTTGTTGGTGCCCTGATCATAGAGCTGAACGCCGTCGTCGGCATTACCAGCGATTACGTTGCGTCCGGCGGTGGTCCCGTCGCCGAGAATGTTGTAGCTGGCGTTGGCCCCAATCTGAATGCCATCGTCGCCGTTGGCCAGCGTGGTGTTGCCGGTTGCGTCCACGCCAATCCAGTTGCCCAGAATCCGGTTGTTGTCGGTGCCAACTCCGGCGATGGTAACACCGTCGTTCAGGTTGCCCGAGATGATATTGCGACTGCCCGCGGCTGTGCCGCCAAGATAATTCAGCACGGCGGCATTGGTGATCTTCACGCCTTCCTGACTGTTGCCAATTGCGACGGTCGCGGTTACATCCGTCCCGATGTAGTTGCCAAGGATCTGATTGCCATAGGCACCAGTACCGTCGACGCGGATCCCCGCTGAACTGTTGCCTGAAATGACATTGCGATCGGCATCGGTGGTTCCACCGATGGTGTTGCTGTTTCCGTTGACCCGGATCCCGTTGTTCGCGTTCGCGAAGCTGGCACCGGCATCGGTACCGCCGCTGTTCAGGCTGCCGATGTAGTTGCCAGCAATCGTGTTGCCGGACGACCCCGTGTCAACCTGGATTCCTTCGCCATCGAAATTGCGAATTACGAATCCCCGAATCGTGCTGCCGTCCGCTGTGCTCGACAACACCAGTCCGTCTGACGAAATATCGTTGCCGTCGAGGATGACTACCGGGCGGCTGCTGTTCGTGACAAAGTCGGGTTCGGTGGCTGCGTTGAGCGTCACGGCGCCCGTGATGGCCGGCAAGGCACTCGTCACGCTGATCGTGTGGCCACCGCCGATGAGCGGAGTTGGAATGTTGAAGAAAATGTAGTCCGCGCCGGCGGTGGCGTTGGTGGCGGCGATGGCTTCGCGCAGCGAGATGACGCCGTCGGCGCCGCGAGCACTTCGCAGATTGGCGATCGACGTCGTTGTGCCGTCTGAGGTGTCGCTAGTCGTATCGACCACGATAATATTGGCCGCTGAAGTTGCCGTGACGTTGGCAGCAAACTCGGACGTACTGCCGTAGCTCCCCCCGCCGAGATCCACCGTGGCCGTCGCGGTGACCTTGTCGCCTGAGTTGATCCAGGCGTCCAGCGTCACATTGAAACTGCCATTGCCGGATCCATTGGTGGCGACCGTGGTGGAACCGAGATACGTGCGACCTTCGCCGTTCGCGGCGTCGGCCACGGCCGGACGATTGGAGTAAAACTCAATCCGGTAAGTTGTGCTGGCGTTCGTGTTCAGCGTTCCCACAATGTTCGTGCCGGACGTGGACACGGTCGCGGATGTCAGTACCGGAAAGTTCTGCAGGTTATTGGCACCGGTGTCGCCATCACCCGAGTCGTTGGCGGTGACCCCCGAGGTTCCCAGGTCGATGCCCAGGCCGCTGTTGCTGTAGATCTGGTTGCCGAGAATAAAGTTGTTGCTGCCCCCGGTGACGGAAACTCCGGCTGTCGAGGCACCAGCGCCGGCCGTGATGATGTTTCCTTCCCCGGCGTTGACGCCCCCGATTTGGTTGTTCGAACCGGAGACACTGAGTCCCCAGTGGACCACCGGAGTGACCTTGTCGACAGCGACACCAAACGTGTTGCCGGTGACAATGTTGTTGTTGCCAGTGATCTGAACCAGCCCCGCGAACCCGTTCCGCAAGGCGTCGGTGGTGCCACCGATAATGTTGTTGGCGCCTGCGACACTTAGCGAAGCACCACCATTTCCCGCGGAACCGCCACCATCAAACATGGTGTTGCTGTACTGCCCCAGGTAGTTGCCGACGATCGTATTGCCGTCGGACCCGGCATCAATGATGAGCGGACTGTTGATGAAGCTCCGCATGATAAACCCGCGGATCGTGCTGCCGTCCGCAGTCGACGTCAGCTCAAAGCCCTTGGTGGTTGTACCATTGCCGGTGATCACGATCACCGGTGTACCGGCGTAATCGGGCTCGCTCCAGCCGTCGATCAACACCGCTTCCGTAATCGTAGGAAGTGACGATCCGGAAAGTGTGATGACGTGCGGGCCCGCGCCGCTGATGTTGAAGTGGATCTCGTCGGGCGTCGCGCCATTGGCCGTATTGTTGGCGGCGACAATTGCTTCGCGGAGCGAAATGAAGCCGTCGGCCCCTTTGTTGGCCAGCAAGGTGTCAATGCTGGTCGTGTCGCCGTCGGAAACGTCGCTGGTCGTGTCCACCGTCACGGTATGAGACACGGGTGCGTCGATGGCTGCGACGAAGGCGTCGTAATTGCTGCTGAAACTTCGCACTGGCGTTCCCCAGGTGGCGTCACCATATCCGGCCACGTAGACGCCACCGCTGCCGTCCACGGCAACCGCGTTCCCGACGTCGTCCCCGCTACCGCCGAGAAACGCACTCCAGGTGCGGCCACCGCTGTTGTCCAATTGGGCGACAAAGGCATCATAGCCGCTGGTGTAACTGCGCCATGGCGAACCCCACGCAGAGGTGCTGTATCCGGCCACAAGGACATTGCCACTGCCATCCACGGCCACGCCCCTGCCATAGTCAGTACCACCACCAAGAAATGTATTCCACGTCAGCGCGCCGGCATTGCTAACTTTGACTGCCACGGCATTGGTGCTGCCACTGAAAGCCTGCACGGGCGAGCCCCAGGTGGTGTCGCCGTAGCCGACGATATAGAGATTGCCGCCGCTGTCCAGCGTCATTCCCTCGGCGACTTCATAACCACTTCCCCCCATGAACGTGTTCCACGTGAGTGAGCCACTGCTGTCGAGCTTGGCAGCCATGATGTCGAAACTGCCGCCATAGGACCGTACGGGCGAGCCCCAAGTGGCGGAGCTAAATCCACCGATATACACGTCGCCACCGCCGTCCACGGCGATACCTTTCGCTCCGTCCGAACCACTACCGCCCAGGAAGGTGTTCCAGGTCAGCGCGCCGCTACTGTTGAGCTTGGCGGCAAAGGCGTCCGCGCCGCTGGTGTAGCCCCGCACAGGCGCGCCCCACGTTGCGGAACTGTTTCCATCCACGTAGACGTTGCCGCTGCCATCCACGGCGATGCCATAGCCGTAATCATTGCTGGAACCGCCGAGGAACGTGTTCCACGTCAGGTTGCCGCTACCATCCAGTTTGGCGACGAAAGCATCGACTCCGGTACTCTTGGCCCGCACGGGTGAACCCCAAGTGGCGTTGGCGTCGCCGGTGACGTAGACGTTGCCACTGCCGTCCACCGTAATCCCATTGGCCTGATCCGCGTTCCCCGAGCCGCCCAGGAACGTGTTCCAAAGCAAGTTGCCGCTACTGTCGAGCTTGGCGACGAACGCATCGCTGCCCGTGCCGAAGGCTCGTACGGGCGAACCCCAAGTGGCGCCGCTGTAACCGGCAACGTAAACATTGCCACTGCCATCCACGGCAACGGCCTTTCCGTAATCGATCCCCGTGCCCCCGAGGAACGTGTTCCAGGTGAGCGTGGGGTCGATCACAAGAGCATAGTTGTCATCGTACTTGCCCACCGAGAAGCCGACGTCATTGTCGCCCAGCAGCACATAGGACACATCGACATATTGCCGCTGGCCGTCGATGTCCTGCCAGGCCACTGGTGCCGAGTCGATCATGGCACCGTGCTCGTACGCAATGACCAAGTTCCCATCGGCGTCAAGATCGAGATCGCGATTGTAGTGCAGGTGAATCTGATCGACGGCGTTTTCGCCCGCATTCGCGTCGACGTAGTACGTGCTCTTGAGGATCGCTCCATCCTGCGAGTCATAAACCGCCGTCACGCCATCCCACAGGCCAACGTACGTGGCGTGCATCAAAGGCTGCGTGGCATCTGGCGACGCATCGGCGCTGTTGCCGGCGCTCGTTGCCACCGGATCCGCCAGATTCGAGCCTACAAACTCTACCTGCAGCGCATGGTCCGACGCTGCCACAATGATCGAGCTTTGCCCGAAGCTCACCACGTGGCCGTCCAGGTCGCTGAACTGCAATCGTCCGTTGCTCTCTTGTGCGGAAGAGCTAACGTCCGAGGCCCAGTCACTCTGTTGGCCAACCAATTCGTTCGAGGCGAAAACATCAACACCAACCAGGAGCGAGAGTTCATCCACCAACTCACTTCCGTCACTCCCGGCAACGGCCGCATCACACCCATAAATCGCAACCGTCGCCCCTTTTGCCAGTACCTGTCCGAGTCGTCCCCAGTCCGCTGCTGATTGATCCAGATTGGCCGTGGTAATCCATTGATTACCCAACTCAAAAGCACCCGGCGCGCTGTGTGAAACGATCGCTAAGGAGTGGATCTGGGTCGTTTGCGTCTCTGCCCAATCGATCACGTTTGATAAGACATCGTGCGACGTGTCCCACAGGCTGTCGTACACAAACACCTGGGTACTTGGCAACACGGCCTGCGTCAACAGATGACTATCCTGAAGCTGGGAATCGATCAGGACAACATCGACAAGGTCCGCAAACTCGCCGTCAACACGATTGTCCGCAGCGGCTGTGGTGAAGTTGGTGTCAGTCGTACTGACCACATCGGCGGGCGCAACGTCAACGGCGTCAGGGCCGAGGGGAAACGCGGAGAAGTCGCTTACGTCTCCATGATCCCCAACCGTCGTCATCGTCTTGTTGGTTGTCGTCAAATCATCTTGCCAACTCGTACTCGCCCCGTCAGCGACGATCAGGTTGCATTCCATCGAACCGTCACGGTGTTCCAACTCCCAATCACCGCCCAGCAAGTCCTGTCCCGTAGCGTCGGTGCTGGCCGCGACGTCACAGTCGCACAATTCGCTGACCGACTCCAGCAGCGCACGGCCTTGGGAGCTCTCCGCTAGATCACAGCCGTAGAACAAAAGATCGCCCGTCTCACCCAACGATTCGCCCCATGAACCAATGTCTTCAGCGTAAAAATCCAGGGTCGAGCTGGACAGCCATGCTTCGCCAAGTCTGATGCCGAGGCCGTTGCCGTGCGAAACGATGTGAATCGCATCGTAGCCTCCCCGCTCAGACAAAGCGTCAGTAATCTTCTCGACACCGTCCTCGTTGGCTTCAATGAACACAATCTCGAAGCGAGCGGCGTGGCTCGCCGATTGCAGGTCGTCGACGAGCGTCTGGTAATCGTCGACCGAGCGATCAATGAAGACGATTTCGAGCGTCTCACTTGAAACATTTTCAGCGTCGCCGTCGAAATACTCCTCGGAAGGCACTTCATCGCTGGAATCAACATCGATATCGATATCGGATGCGCCAGCATCTGCCTCAACCGTGTCCGGCGAAGACGGAATACTCGCAAATGATTCCTGGGCGTGCAGTGCTGTGGAGATGGCCTCCAGCGCATCGAGGACCGCGTGCGAGGTATCCGAGGCGTCTGCGGCTTGCATTGCATCGAGATCGATCGGTGCCGCGTTGAAGAGTACGCGATCTTCGAGCAGTTGAGCGTCAATGGCGCGCAACGCGGGAGTCTCGCGGCGGTCTCCAGCCCGCTGCGTCCTGCGCTTTCGTAACCATTTCCAGCTGCCGAACACGACACACTCCGTTTGTCGTTCAAACCCGCAACGCCACGCATACTCAACGCATCTTGCGCGCAGCACCTATTTCGCAAGACGTTGAAACTCTACCTCACCGTTCGGGACGATGACGAAAAAAAGCAACAAGCGGTTGACCTTTCGCAACGGATTTTCGTTACCAAAACGCTACAACCGGAACACCTGGCACAACCCGACTCGCTCAGCATGGAGCAGCGGAGAGATTTCTGTTATCTCGCAGTCGTTTGAGGATGTCGCACCGTGAGTTCGACCAACGGGAGAGCGGATTGCGTCCATCACTTCACTAATGTGCCAACTTCAACCGCATTGAGTATACTCTTGGGCCGGGAACCAAAGGCTGCCTAATGTATGATTTGATCGGTGACATTCACGGACACGCGGACGCGCTTTCCGCCTTGCTTAGAGAACTCGGATACCAAGATTCGGGCGGCACTTTTCGTCATCCCGGGCGACAAGCTGTATTCGTGGGCGACTTCGTGGATCGCGGCCCAAAGATCCGCGAGACGTTGCACATCGTTCGAGCGATGGTCGAGAGTGGCTCGGCGGTGGCCGTCATGGGAAATCACGAGTTCAACGCGATCGCTTACCATACGTCCGACCCCCAGTCGCCGAAGGACTTCCTGCGACCGCACTCGGAAAAGAACAATCGCCAGCATCATGCAACCCTGACCCAGTTGCGTGACAGCGAATTGGCGGAATATTTGGAATGGTTCAAGAAGTTGCCTGTGACCCTGGAACTCGACGGTGTTCGCGTTGTTCACGCGTGCTGGGATCGTGAGGGGATCGATTGCATAGAGTCGTCGCTCGACAAGTATGGAAGATTCACCCCTGAGTTCATGCGCGAAGCGACCGATCAACATTCGCGGTTGTTCCGAGCCATCGAAGATGTACTCAAAGGCCCTGAGATCGCTTTGCCCGAAGGTATCGCTGTATGTGACAAAGAGGGGACTCCTCGCCGCAAGATGCGTGTCCGTTGGTACGAGTCGCCTGTCGGCAAGAACTATTCTGAATATGCGTTGTCCGCCGAGGCGGGCTTTCCCAATCATCCGCTTCCGGAATCGGCCCGCCTCGCCGCTCGTATCTACTCGCCGGATGCGCCCCCTGTATTCGTTGGCCACTACTGGTTGCGTGGTACACCAAAACCACTCGCCGCAAATGTCGCGTGCCTCGATTACAGCGTCGCGAAGGGCGGTCGTCTGTGTGCCTATCGTTGGAGAGGCGAGTCGACGCTAGATGCCTCACACTTTGTCCTTGCCGCCGTATCGAACGCCCAGCGAGTGTAGCCCGAGCCAGCATGAATAAGCGAGCAAAAACGAATCGCTGCCAACTGTTGCGTGACTGCGTTTGTGCGGCGTGGAATATGGTTCGAATGCCGGGACGGAGCTACCGCGGCACGTTGCCACCGGCTGACGAAGAGCTCTTGATACTAGTCTCTGAACTTTCCCGTCACGTCACGCACCTTGCCGAGGTCATCGGTGAAAGGAACGTACGATTCTGTCCTCAAGAATTGGCACAAGCCCGCGAGTATATCGAGTCGCAGTTTGCCGAAGCTGACTTCACGGTTGCACGTCAGGAGTATGACGTGGATGGTGTCAACTGCGCCAATCTAGAAGTCGAGATCGTCGGCGCGTCGAAACCCCAGGAGATCGTTGTTATCGGCGCACACTATGATTCGGTGGCGGGCTGTCCAGCTGCGAATGACAACGCCAGTGGAATTGCTGCCGTGCTGAGTCTCGCTCGCACATTCTCGAAGACACGACCGGATCGAACGCTTCGGTTCGTTGCGTTTGTCAACGAGGAAGAGCCCTATGCTCATACGGGCCGCATGGGTTCGTGGGTTTATGCCCGTCGTTGTCGCGAGCGACGCGAGGAGGTTGTCGCGATGCTCAGCCTCGAAACGATTGGGTATTACTGCGATGCTCCGGGGAGCCAAAAATATCCACCGTTGCTCCACTGGATCTACCCATCGGCAGGCAACTTCATTGCGTTTATCGGCAACACTCGTTACAGCCAAATCGTGCGGCAAGTCACAGGAACCTTTCGTCGTAGCGAGTCATTTCCGTCGGAGGGCGGAGCGTTGCCAGAAGCCATGTCCGATATCGGCAGGTCGGACCATTGGCCGTTCTGGCAAGAAGGCTATCCCGCCTTGATGGTCACAGACACGGCGCCGTTTCGGTATAAGCACTACCACACGCCGGACGACACCGTCGATAAAATTGACTTTGAAAAGATGGCCCGTGTCGTACGCGGATTGAGGAGTGTTGTCGAAGGGTTGGTGCTCGCCGAATGACCGCGGAATCACCCGGCGACCTCGTGAGTAAGACCCCGTGACAAAGACGTCGGACGAAAGCTATGCCTCGGCGTCTCCTGCGGCAAACTTCTCTATTGCCAATTGCTTGACGGCCTTCAAGTCCAGCTTGCCGGTGCCGAGCACAGGTAGCGACTCGACCTCAAGGAAACTGTCTCCCCCTGGAATGAAAATGTTGGGCAGCCCACGTTCCGATAATCCTTTTCGCAACTCGTCGACCGACAGGTTCAGCGTCGTGTGAATCACGATCAACCGTTCTCCCTTTTTGGCATCGGGAACAGCGGTCACGGCTGCCAACAGCTGTTCGTCTGCATTCAGCAACTCGTTCAGTTCCTCTTCAATTTTAATGTGCGGTACCATTTCGCCGCCGATTTTCGAGAAGCGGCTTTCTCGCCCGGTGATCTTGATAAATCCGTCGTCGTCGATGACTGCGACGTCGCCCGTGACGTACCACCCGTCCTTGATGACATCTGCCGTCAAGTCTTCGCGTCCAAGATAGCCTTTCATGACGTTGGGGCCAGTGATCATCAACATGCCTGGCGTATTGGCTCCCAGCTCCTCGCCGCTATCGAGGTCAACGATCTTCGCGCTAACGCCTGGCACTGGTTGTCCGACGGTACCCTCTTTACAGTCGGTCACAATGCCTGTGGATCGGCTGGGCGGCACGTTTACTGACACGAGTGGCGAAAGTTCGGTTGTGCCGTAACCTTCCACCGGCCTCACGCCGAATCGCTGTTCAAATTTGTCCGCAACGTCTTTCGGCAGCTTTTCGGCTCCGGTCACGATCACTTCCAACGATTTCAATTCGTCCGGTTCACAGCGTCGCAAGTAACCTCGCAAGAACGTCGGCGTTGACAGCAGCAGCGTTCCGCCATGCTGCTTGCAAAGTTTGCCGACTTGCTTTGCGTCCAGTGGGCTAAAGTGGTAAGCCGCTTTCAGATCCAAGGTCATTGCCGCCCAAAGCGTCACTGTAAAGCCAAGCGAATGGAAGAACGGCAAGGTTCCGATGAAAACGTCGCGATGCGTCAAGCTTGCCACTTGCTCAATCGCATCCACCTGCGATGCAATATTCGCGTGCGTCAACATAACCCCTTTCGGCGTTCCCGTCGAACCGGATGTAAAGATGACGGTCAGCACGTCGTTGCCCTGCGACTTGTGTGCGCCAAGCAGCTTGGCCAGCAGCTTCGCCGGCACGAGATACGCAGCGATGGCCGACAATAACTTGTCACCGGCCGTCGGTTTGTCTTTGAAATCTTCGAGATAAACGATCTCGGTGTTGAGGTCGAAATTCATTTTTTCCATGAACTTGCGACTGGTCAGAACGTGCTTGATTCCCGCGTGCGCGATGCAGGCGTTGAGGACTTCCGACGACACGGTATAGTTCAAGTTGACGGTCGTACGCCGATCGCAGGACAAGGCCATGTTGGCAACGACTCCACCCAGAGAAGGCGGCAGCAGGAGGCCGACATGCTGTTCGTCTTGCTGCAAGACATGTCGTCGCAGCAATCGCCGCAAGACGAGTGTGCGGATCAACAATTGGCCGCCACTTAGTTGACCGCCCATCGAATCAGCGACCTTCACCTTGCAGCAGCGTTTCTTGCATCTGCGAATGAAAGTCTCCACCAACGCTACCGTTTTCTCAGAACGCTCTCGCACGGCATTTGCTCCCAAATCCTGCACGACCCTTCGGATGTAATGCACATCGTTGGGATCGGAGATCGCTTGGCCAAAGTGAATGGAAATCCTGTAGGGCCAGCGTCTCGGCCACTTCCAAAAGAATTTACCACGATCAAAGCTAAAGACACTCCCCCACAAGCCGTCAAGGTAGACGGGAACAACGGGTGCCGAGGTGCCCTTCAAAATCTTCATCATCCCCGGTTTGAAAGCCTGAAGCTGGCCGGTGCGAGTGATGGCGCCCTCAGGAAAGATGCAAACGAGTTCCCCGTTGCTCAAGGCCTCTGTCGCCGTCTTCAAAGCGCGAATGATGGCTTTCGGATTGTCGCCCAACAGAATCGCGCCCCACATCTTCGCCCACCACTGCAGCAAACGGCTGTCGAAGTTCCCGGCGTAGGCGATGATTCGAATCGGACGTGATGTTGTCAGCAGCAGCATCACGGCATCGATCCAGGAAACATGATTCGGGACGAGTAAAGCACCACCAGTTTCCGGTAGGTTCTCGCGGCCAACGATACGCACGCGATAAATCGTCCGGCTAAGCAGCCACACCAGGAAACGGATCGTTGCCTGCGGCAGGAGGCAGACGATATACACAAAGACCGGCAGGGTCATGATACCGCCGATGAGAAAAATCTGCGGTGCCGACAGCAGCGGTTTCCCACTTTCAAGCGGCACACGCATACCGAGATACAAAAACGACATCACTAACATACCACTGAATGTTAGGAAGTTGCTTGCCGCCAAAATGGCACCGCGCTGTTCCGGCGGACTGCGATGCTGCATATAAGAGCTGAGCGGGACATCAAACAAACCGGCGCTAAAGCCAAGTCCCGTCAGGAACAGACAGGCGAGTATAAAGCCGACCGTCACCGTTTCGGTTGGCGAGATGATCGTACCTTGAACGGTAAACAACAATAACGAACTGAGTGCGATCCCCGCCGCTCCCAACGGAACGATACCCAGTTCGACTCGTCCACCCGACCAGATCCCAGCGAGCACGCTTCCGAATCCGATGCCGAAGACGAGCCCAATCATGAGCGGAGCCTTGTCTGATTCCCGCAATGCTCCACCTTCCATGGCAAACTGATCAATGTTCAAGTTTGCGAGCAGGCCCAAGGACCAGAAGAACATCAAACCCAATGCCACTCGCAGCAACGGGCGGTCGGATGCCAGTACCCGTAGGTCTCGGAAGGTTTGTTGGGGTGCATCCCAAGGAAATCGTCGTGTCGGATCGGCCGCGGGCAGTCTGGCAATGAGCAAACTGAACAACCACCCGATGACCGCAATCCCGATCAGCACGCTTGCCGAGATCCACCAGCCCGTCTGTCCCTTGTCACCAGTGACGTCGCTGAGCACGAGCCCCACGACAGTGCCGACAACCGTAGAGATGACGGTCGTTAGCCCAATCGCTCCGTTCGCGGCAGAAATTTTCTCTGACTTCAGCATCTCTGGGATACTGCCCAATTTGGACGGCGAGAAGAGAGCGCTCTGAGCACCCATTAACGCGACAACGACGAATAAGACAATCGGCGAACCAAGTAGGATGGCTCCGATGCCAAGCACCATGATGATCACTTCCGCAACCTTGCAGGCCACGATCACCGTCCTCTTGCTGAAGCGGTCTGCCAAATATCCCGCGGGCGCGGCGAGCAACAGATAGGGAAGCAGAAAGCACGCGGACCCAGCCGTCAAAACAGCACTGACGTTATCCGGATAGTAGTCCTTGCCGATCCCGATCACCAACCAGCGGAAGACATTGTCGTTTGTGGCCGTCAGCAATTGCGTAAGAAGCAGCCCCACAAAACTGGCGCTACGCAAGCTGCCTTGTTGCAGTTTGTCCGACGAATCGTCCGCAATAACTGCATTGTCTGCTGATGCCATGTTGCACCGAACGAGAAGGAGGAACGCAAAATGATGTCTGAGTTGTCGCGAACCAGAGGTCTTGCGTCAACGGGAACATCTCCGCAAGTGTTGAAAGTCGGGTGTAAAATCTCGCCGACTAAAACCTCTTTCTCCTAGTCCGGATTATCCACCGCTTGTAGGCCGAAACGAGCAAACGCAGCCAGTGCCGGAACTTCGGTCGCTGGTTCCTATTTCGACGGTCCCCCGAAAACGACATCGTACTTAAAGCGTTTGCGCTGTTCCGGCAACGACTTGGGCGACCTTGTTCCGGCCTCCGCAAATAATTCGGGCTAGTCCATACCTCCCTGTCAACCGACAGAACCGGCGTGAGCACCAGACAAGTAAACTTGCCGCAAGCACGGTTCGATAAACGAAAAAGCAGGAATTCTCGCACGTGGCTCGAAGTGGTGGTGAACGCGTTGCACGCGCCGAGCTCGCACAGACTTTCGTTCAATTGTATTTCGGTGACGGCGTCCAACTGCCGTTGTTGAGGTCACTCATGGAACTGAATCGTAATCATTACTTGGGAATCGGATTGATCGTCTTGTTGTTAGGACTTCAATTCCGATACGTCGATTCCTTCCAATTGACCGAAGAGACCACGGCGTTCCTGGCAAAGCGGATGAAGAAGGAAACGGTAATGACGCAGAGCCCGCTGGCGGTGCTCTTTGGCCAAAATAACCCCGTTGCGTTGAAAAAGACCGTTCGTCCGCCAAAGTGGCTGGGGTGGTCGATGATTTCGATCGGTTCCGTACTCGTGATCCAAAGTTTGGGAATGCGGAAGCCGGGATGACGGAGTCTACTGGGGACCGAACCCAGTCTGGAGACGCTTGCCGACGCCCGTTTGCTCCGTCGGCAGGAAACGCGATTGACCGTTCCGTTCCAGAGCGTCTCGCAAAGGAGCGTAGGGCCGTACTCTTACACCGTCGAAGGAGTGTTCAAACACGCCGTGCCCCGGTACGACGAAACGCACGTGAACTAAGCCGTGCGATATCCAATTTGTGTCAAACTCGGGATGGTTGGATTTGAACGGCAGTTTTACCAGCATGCCGTTGTTATTGATGTCGGTTGCATCGACGGCCACCGTCCACTGGCCGAGCTGGCTAGAAACCAGGCCCCGAGCGTTGGGAGCTTGATCGAAGTCGACACGTCGACCGGCAACGAGTTCGACATACAGCGTGCCTCTGGCGGTCGTCAACTGGCCGTCTGCATCAAGCGGAAACAATCGCAGCGCGATCCCGTCGAATTCAACATCGCCGTCCCAGTTCGCTGCCTGCGCGTCGAACTCGACCGCGGCAATCCGGCGAGTGAAGCCCAGCAAGTCGCGGGCTTGTTCTGCATAGGAGGGAGTCGACGGGGCGACGATCGTGTCGCTGCCAACCATTTCGCGTGTGGCCAGGTCTTGAATTTCGACCGCACTAACTTCTTCACCATCAATGCTCGCAGACTCGATTCTTTCCCACGCGATCGAACGAAGAATCACGGTTGCTCCGCTGCCGAACCGCAGCCAAAGATGTTCTCCGTCCGTGCGCGGATGCAGTTCGGCGGTCATCTTCTTGCCATCGGTGAGCCGAACCTCAACAACTTCACCCGAAGCGTCGTTCGCAACTGCAAGCGTGAAAATGGCGAGTGTCAGTAGCAGAAGCGTTTCCTTGGTTGGAATCGATGCAACCGTCATGTTCGTCCCTCGCTCGCAAGTTAGTGAATCGGTTGAGTGCTTTGAGGGTTGACGTCTTTGCAAAGGGAAGGCCAATTGGGCGTTGGTCACTGAAGCGATGTCACACAAGTCGCGCAGTGTTCGCGAGTTAGCTACGTTGACAAGGCTTTTGAAAATGTATGAGTGCCGTTCGGTGGATGTTCGCGAGCAACACCACATGTTGTCGAACTACAACACCTCACCGACTCGCGATTAGGGATTCGGTACTTCCGAGCGGACGGGGTCGCTGAACGCGCACGAGTTGTGAGCGCTGCGATTCAGGCTGAATTCTGGCGAAGCCAGCTGCCTCGCCCAGAGAACTTGAACTTCTTCGAGTTGTGCGGCATTCTGTGCGGTATGTTTGGAAAGCCAGCCTTTTTCCGTGTCAGAGGAGCAGATCGATGAGTCGCCACACCAGCCTTAGTTTCGCCCTCACCATCGCGCTCGTCATGATCGCCTGCGCTGTTGATGGAGACGATATCGAGACCGGTGGCGGCGTGGTGACAACACCCGTTGCCGAGCGGCAGGGAGTCAATCCGGAAGAATTAGATGGTGCGGGGCGTCAAACCGAGAGACTCCGCGAGGGCATGAGGTATGTCAATAAGATCGGTGAGTTGCGGGAAGCAGGCGGCAGCATCGCCTTTTATCCGGACGGCGAATCTCATTCGCTTCAGCTTTTAGAGAATTTGGCGTTGGAGCGAGTCGCACAAGATCTTGATCAGAGCCATCGCAAATGGAGTGTCACCGGGATCATCACGGAATACAAAGGCGGGAACTTTCTGCTGCTACAACGCGCTGTACTCAAGGCGCGCGTTTCGACTTCGTCCGGGCCCCGCTCCTAGAAAAGGCCCTGCAAGTCGTCATTCTGAACTTCAACGCACGTTGTCCGCATTCGCAGGCTGGTCGCCTCTTCCGTCGCGCACCACTGTCGGACGAGGCGTCCAATCTGGTTCAGTTGCGGTCTTGTGGCTATGGCGGGCTCCTCGCCAGATGCGAATGTCGCCGCCAAGACCTCCGGAGGCGATCGTGGTGCCATCTGGCGAGACGGCTGTGGCGAACACCTGCCGACCATGGCCGACCAGCGATGCAACCAACTCGCCTGAGTCAAAGTCCCAAATGCGAAGTTCACGGTCTCGCCCACCCGATACCAGCCGGTCGCCGCTAGGAAAACTAGACAAGGCATTGATTCGACTCGAATGGGCTTTGAAAATCCGGAGAGTTTCCAGCGTGAGCGAGTTGATAACGTGGATTTCGCCGTCTTGCGTTCCGATCGCGAGCTCACCTCTCAAATTGCAGAAATTCAGCGAGAGCGGAGACGTCTTAAGCTGGAGATGCCTGATGGTCGGTTCTGATCGCGAAAGGTCGATAAGTTTCACCTTTCCATTCGAGTAGGCGACGGCGAGCGTTTCGCCGGTAAGCGAGAATCGCAAGTCGAAAACTTCCACGTCAGGATCGGTCCATTCCCACTTTGGTTCGTCCCAGTGCCCTGTGGCATAGACTCGCACTTCTCCGCTTCGGCTGCCAGTCGCCAACAGGTCTCCGCTTGCTGAAAATCCCAACGATGAAAATCCGCTATAGGGCAACGAAATCGAACCAACTTTCTCGTTGGTACTCGTGTCAAAGACCAAGACCTCCCGGAACATACCGGATGCGGCCAGCAAATGCCCTTTCGCCTGGGCAGCGAGCGCCAGCATCTCGTGGTCCGAGCGTGCGACAAGCTCTGACTTCTCACCAGTTTCGACATCCCACAGCGAAACAGTTCCATCCCCCGTACACGAGGCAATCTTCCTGCCACCCGCCACAAACTCCAAGTCGCGGATATGTGAGTCTTGCCAATACACGTCAGGTCGCTGAAGCGCAGAAACCTGGAGCAGCTTTACCGTGCCATCACCGCTTCCCACCACCAACATGGAACCGTCTTGCGAATGAGCCAACATGCCGTGTGTCAGCGCGTGCGTCACTAACGTCCGAACACTATGTCGCTGAGCATCGATCAGGTGCAGGCGGTGAGCGGTCGTGACGGCAGCAAGCAAGTCGACGTTGGGCAGATACTCCAAATCGCCAACAACCCCGCCATCTACGGCGACCGTTTCGACAAGTTCCCCGGTATCGCTTGAGAAATACGCCAGCGTGCCCCCATAGGTACCCGCCGCGATCAACCGTCCTTCGTCAACAAAAGATACGGAAAACACTTCGATCCCCGCTGTCATGGATTGGACGTACTCCTGCGATTCGCATTCCCAAATCGAAATGCCGCCTCCCTGGGCGGCGACGACTACGAATCGATCATCTGCGGAGAAACGGAAGTCTCGCACCGCCCGCTTGGGAAGTGAGAGATCAGCAACCTGTTCGCCTGTTCCGACTTTCCACATCAGAACTTTGCCATTGCTCCCGGCGGTAATCAGGTGTCTGGCGTCATATGAAAACAAAACGTGCGTCAAACCTGGGCCATGAGGAAATTCACGAATCGTGTGGTCGTGTTGCTGCGGGTTCCAAAGCCTTGCCTGTCCGTCGCCGTGAGCCGAAACGATACGATCATCAACGGGCGAAAACATGATTGTTCCGGGCTTGCCAGCACGCGGCTGCAAGGTACGTACGATCTGCCCGCTGCTTGAACTCCAAATGCGAATCACCCGATCATGACCGGTCGAGGCAAACAGCTGGCCATCGAACGAGACGCCAACATCCGTGACGACTTCGCCGTGGTTAACCGCTTGTAGGAACGGTTCGGTAAGCCGCGAATAGTAGTCCCACTCGAATCGCTTCGCCGACTCTGCATTTGCGTAACCTTCATGACTCGCGAGCGTGTGCCGCAAACCTGCAATGTCACCCGCCGCCCATAATTTACCGGCCAGACTCATTTGTGTGCGATACAACGATGCGCGGGTCTTGGCTTCGTTCTTGATTGCTTGGTGCCAGAAATAGGAAGTGCTTGCCAGCCCACAAGACAAGCTCAGAATGAAGCCGAACAGCAAGACAGCGACCGCTGGTTTGCGGCGGCACCACCGCCACAATTTCTCGCCGCGCGATATCGGACGTGCCTTGATAGGAATATTATTCCGAAAGCGTTCGAGCTCTTCCGCCAGTTCCAGTGCCGATTGATAACGCTTCGCAGGTTCCCGCTCCAGGCATTTCAAACAGATCGTTTCTAAATCCTTTGCCAGCGCCGGTACCAACTTGCGTGGCGATGGCGGATCGTCATATATCTTTTGATGGATCACGGCCCGGGCATTGCCTCGGAACGGTCGAAACTCTGTCAGCATCTCGAACAACATGACGCCTAACGCGTAGATATCCGACCGAGAATCTGTCTCGCGCGTGCTACCTCGCGCCTGCTCCGGCGACATGTAGCTGATCGTGCCTATAACCTCGCCGTCCGTCGAAATGGTGTCCTCCGCCGACAGATGTTTGGCGATGCCAAAGTCGGTAATGAATGGCTCGCCTTCGGCATTAAGGATGACATTCGCGGGTTTCAAGTCGCGGTGGACAACGCCAAGCTTGTGAGCATGATGAACGGCGTGGGCTATGGTCGCGATGACCTTGACCGTGCGCGAAACTTCGGGCTTTGCCCGCGCCATTTCGTCGCGAAGATCTTCGCCGTCGATGTATTCACTGGCGATAAACACTTGCCCTTCGTCGACGCCGACTTCGTAGATCGAAACGATATTCGGATGTTTCAACCTCGCGGCGGTCTGCGCCTCATGGAGCAGCTTTGAATCTTTGCCAGTAGCCTTGGGCAGCTTTAACGCAACTTGGCGTCCCAGGCTACGGTCTTTGGCTAGCCAGACCGCACCGAAGCCTCCCTGACCCAACATGCGTATCAGTGAGAAGTTCGCGATCCGATTCGTCTTTTGTGATGACGAGTGCATGTAAGCGCTCGTCGCTTGTGAACCGGATAAGTCCATCCCGCAGTTCGAGCAGTGCGTCACGTTCTCCGCTTCACCGTACGCCTGAGTCTCGTTCAACTCGAGAGGTTGATGGCAGGAGGGACAAGATTTCATACTTAGACGTCGGTGGGTAAGCCGTCGAACTGCTGGCCTGCTTGAATACGAACGAATTCACAGTAACGGCCGCGACTCTTATCATACGCGGTTCGACAGCCAGTTCCTACGTCATCGCGATCGTTTCCAGCGACTTCGCTCGCTCGTTTTCCGAGGCATTGATGATCTGGTCGTCGACGCGAACCAGCGCCTGGGCGGGATCAAAGCCTCGGGAGTAGCGGAGCATTAAACTCGCCGCAAAGGCGATCGCTTCGTCGGTACGAGGTCCAATCACCAGTGCTTGCGGACCGAGAAAATTCTCAGGTACCAAGGCGGCGGTGCTGGTTGCGTCAGGCAATTCGTGAGCGTACCGCAACTGATCATTTTCCGCGGCGTCGCGTCCCACGATTACTTTGGTTTCGGAATCGTAGCGAAAGTGACGCCCGATCTTCAACATCTCGAAGTCCCAACGGCGGCTCGTGCCAGGCGCATCAATCAAATCGAAGACCTTCTTCGAGAACTTGGGCTCGGTCAATGAGCATCCGGTCGAAGGCGTTGGAATCTCATTCAGCCCGAGCCGTTTTGCCAATGCAATCAATCGCTTGCGACTGCGACCCTCAAACGCATAAAGCTGGTTGCGATCAACCCAACCTTCGCGTTCGGGCAGCGTGGGTCGAAGTAGCTTTGCAGACAAAGGTCGCAGGAGTAGATCTTCCAGGTCGGAGTGGTACGCAATCCGATCCAGATCACGTCTCTTTTGGCTCATCGGCCGCTGTCCGGCTACTTCGCCGCTGACGATAAAGTCCGCACCGATCTGGTGCATAAACCGCTTTGCCTTTTCAAACATATAAATCCGGCAGTCGACACAGGGGTTAGCTCCCTTACCGCGTCCGAATTGCGGACTTTTGACCAAGTCCAGGTAGTCGTCTTCCTGGCCGACGACCGTCAGTCGCACTCCGAGATCGCGAGCGGTTTGGGCCGACTGATCTTGGCAACAAGTAAAAATCGTCTTGAAGTTTAGAGCTTCAACTTCAATTCTTTGTTCCTGCATGATGCGAATTGCCAACATGCTGTCGAGACCGCCCGAGAGCAGAACGACGCAGCTTCTGGTCATTGATTTATCTTCTCCTCGAAGTGCAGGCCTTTACTCTTGAATAAAGTGCGGGCCCTTTCTGGCCGCGGCGTACAGCTGTTTCCAATTAGAACTGCCATCGTTTGGCACCAGCCGCGTATCGACTCCACGTTCAAAATAGGGCACCTTACCTTCCTGGCCCGCGGTGAGCATGAAGTTCACATGACCGTTATTCGCGATGTACATCCGACGTCCATCTGGCCAAGAGGTTTCGATCAATCGCGGAGGTTCCGGACGTGACTGCGGCTTGTCGACGCGATATCGCTCGATCATATCGCGATTCAGTTCAAAGCCCAGACCCGGGTCGTCGCGCACTTCGGCAAAACCATCTTCGACTTTAATCGGCTCGGCCAGCAGGTTGACATCGTACAGTTGGTGACAGTTAACCGCCGGCCAGGTCGCGTGAGACAATGCGCCGCCGAATTGTAACGACCAAGCTGCCGTGACGCCTGTGCCAACCAATTGCAGCCAGAATGGCTTATCAGCCATCGAAGCGACGGCACCCGTCTCCATCAGTTCTTTCGCGCCGTGGCCTACAACGAACCCATCGCAAATATT
Organism: Planctomycetaceae bacterium; assembly: GCA_020638995.1. Classification (GTDB taxonomy): domain Bacteria; phylum Planctomycetota; class Planctomycetia; order Pirellulales; family Pirellulaceae. The sequence continues at coordinate 345,163 of JACKHM010000003.1, read as the reverse complement.
CTCACGAATCGCAACGATGGGATCGGGTTTGCCGTAATGCATCGCCACCGGCGCGCGGCACTCGCGCCGAATTGCTTGATTGCCTTCGACGTCGTCCTGAAAGATCGGTGTCTCCCAGATCGCAATTTGCGGATATTGTTCTAACTCTTTCAAAATTGGGATGCCCCGTGTGGCATCGAGCAAGGTGTCGTTGAAGTCGAGTGCGACATGAAACGATTCGGGAACGGCCTTCGCAACGGCTTCGACTTGCGCCCAAACATCGAACCAAGGTCTCCCCTTGGATTTGTAAGCCAGGTAGCCCTGCCGATGTGCCTCGACGCATTCAGACGCCATGTCTTCCGCCGAAGTGTCGATATTCCACCATGCCACCGGAGTCGTCTGGTGAACCTTAGGGCCCAGCAGCGCGTGGATCGGTACGCCGGAGGTTCGCGCCACGGCATCGAACAACGCCATTTGCAGTCCTGCGCCCAACTCGTCGTCCCACATGACTTCTATTGCGTTCTTGCCGAGCACTCGGCGAATGTCCTCGTCGTCCGGTACGCCCCACGTATAGTACAGCAGCGTTTCTCCGAAGCCACGCACGCCCGAAGACAGCTCGAGCTCGATGATTTCGCTCCACGCCCAATGTGGCAGCTCACGAGCCATATTGCGGCCGGAGGTCTCGCGGTACGGCAGCTTGACCGTCGTACGATCCACTTTCAGCACGCGAAACCACTTGTCGGAGACGTGCCAAGTCGCCGCGCGCAAGTAGTCGGCGCACGCGCTCGGCGCGAGCACTCCTGCGGCACCCGCCAATCCGGCCTTCATGAGATCACGTCGAGAGATGCGCTCGAGCGACTGATAGCTGGGCATCGTGTTCCTCCTAAGCGGCAATTTACATTCCAACGCCCCAGGGACGAACTATTGTAAACGGATTGACTGGCCGTGTGGGATACTGGTCGCGAAGGTCGATCGATCTGCCTATAATCACACCTTCGCAGTTTGCCCCTGACCAAGTCACGAGAAACAACAATGACGAATGTCGTAGATCTTCGTAGCGATACGGTAACAAAGCCAACTCCTGGAATGCGCAGCGCAATTGCCAATGCAGAGGTTGGCGACGACGTGATGGGCGACGATCCGACGATCCAGCGGCTTGAGTCATTGACCGCAGAAGTTTTGGGCAAAGAGGCTGCGATTTTTATGCCCAGCGGATCGATGACGAATCAGATTGCGGTTCGGATTCACTGCAAGCCGGGCGATGAATTCATTTGCGAAGCCGGTTGCCACATCTACAACTATGAACAAGGGGCATTCGCTCAACTTAGCGGGGTCGTCGCTCGAACGATCGAAGGCGACAATGGGGTTTTGCGACCCGAACAGCTCCACGGCACGATTCGCGCGGAAAACGAGCACTTGGTCCGTACGCGACTGGTCTGTTTGGAAAACACGCACAATCGAGGCGGCGGGCGAGTGCAGCCTTACGAGAACGTCGCGGGGATTTGCGAGTGGGCGCACGAGGGTGGATTGAGGACACATCTCGACGGGGCTCGATTATTCAACGCCGTTGCTGCCACCGGCATTGCAGCGGATGAATGGTCAAGGCACTTTGACACGGTAAGTGTGTGCTTCAGCAAGGGGCTGGGAGCTCCGGTGGGTTCGGCGTTGGCCGGTCCTGCCGAAATGATCAAAGAGGCACGCCGCCACAGGAAGTGCTTTGGCGGCGGAATGCGACAGGTTGGTATTATTGGTGCCGGAGCACTGTATGCGATGGAGAACCATCGCGAACGGTTGAAGGAAGATCATGCCAACGCACAGATTCTCGCCGACGCCGTCCGAGCAACCGACGGCATTCGGTTGCTGACTCCCGAAGTCGACACGAATATTGTGTTTATCGAAGTCGAGCCGTCGCTGGGTACTGCCGCCGATCTCGTAACTCTGATGCAGCAGCAAGGGGTGCTCACTCTAGCGATCACCCCCACGCGCGTCCGAGCGGTTACCCATCTTGATGTTGATGAGCAAGCGCTGCGTCGAGCTGCCGAAGTCGTCGCGTGGGCAGCGGAGCAGCTGATTGCCGGTGCCAAGCCGGAAGTAGATCGCGTTGTTGCCTATTGAGGTGCTGCGTCATTCGGAGTTCACCACTTCATGTCCGAAGATCATTCGAAGTACCAAGCTGGTGACGCTCCAACTCCGTCTGAGTTGAGTGCTGATGTTGTCATCAGTTCCGATACCTTGCGAGACAATCGCATTCCGCCGGGCCAGTCACGGACTCGCAAGTGGCCGGTGCTTGATGCAACTGGCACGCCGCAGATTCCAGCCAACTGGCAGCTCGAAGTTTTCGGAATGGTCTCGCGGCGGTTGACATTCACGCTCGATGAGTTTCGCGAGTTGCCTCGGGTGAAAGTCTTCGCGGACTTTCACTGTGTCACTCGATGGTCGCGGCTCGGCAATCTCTGGGAAGGAGTTTCGACGCGGTACCTGTTCGATGCGGCTGGCGTTCGACCCGAGGCAAGGTTCGTCTTGTTACATGGCTTTGACAACGGTTGGTCAACGAATCTGCCGCTGGAAGATTTCCTTGCCCCCGATGCACTCATCGCGGATTTGCATGACGGCGAGGCCTTGTCAGCAGATCACGGCGGGCCGGTGCGTGCGATCGTGCCGCTGTTGTATGCCTGGAAGAGCGCCAAGTGGCTGAAGGCAATTGAGTTCTCGACCGAAGATCAACTGGGCTATTGGGAACGCGGTGGATATCACTCGCACGGCGACCCGTGGGTGGTCAACGATACGCATCTCGACGGCGAGCGTTTTCAAGATCCGTCGCTGGTACCGCCCGGCTTTAACGATGAGCTAGAATGGTAACGTAGGGGGCGAGCAAGTTGCAGGAACGCTAATCGGCACTGATCGCCGCTAATGAGACAGGGGTATTCGATTAGTGGTAATTAGCGATTATCAGCGTTACGCCATCCCGGCGACTGCACTTTTGCTTGGTCTCATCACTCAATGCTCAGACGCTCAACAGCGTCTATCCGATCCGGCCACAGTGCGCGAAGTCGAAGCGGAAATGTTCGACGAGATCAATCGATTGCGTGCAGATCCGGCGACCTACGCAATCGAAGTCCTCGAACCACTTAAAGCGACACTGCGGAGAATCCCCGCAGATCTTGACGAGGCGTACGAGGCGAGCCGCGTGTTCTTGAGTGACGATCCGATCGACTACATTGATATTCCGGAGGGGGAAAGTACGGAAGGCGGACTGGCAGTCATCGATGAGGCAATCGAAGCTTTGAAGGCGACGCCGAAGCTTGCCAAACTGAAACGCAACGAACCGCTCAATCGCGCGGCCCGCTGGTTCTCCGACGATTTTCAGCGCGAGGGCGAGCAGCGACCGCCGCATGTCGACAGCCTCGGGCGATTGCCGGCAGCTAGGATCTCGACGTTTGGCGCCACCGCGCGAGCATTGGCTCAATGGGAACGCTTTTCGACGCAGCTCGATCAACAAGGACGTACGACGATTTACAGTTTCCAGAAGGAGGAGATTTCTTTTTTGGTCGATCTGCCCGCGCGGGGCGGCTATCGCTACCGCAGTGTCGATGAATCGTTCGGCAAGTTTGTTGTTGAGCACGGTACGGAAGTAACCATTCCCCGACTCGACGAAGAAGGTTTTACAGTCGAAGTTCAAGTAGATACCGACAACCGGTTGCTTCGCGTTGGCGAAGCGAGCATCAGCTATCCGCTGCAAATGCCGATGCACGGCGAGAATGTGGTTTGGGGACCCTGGTCGCGGCAACTGGCGGCCCGCGGCTTAGTTTGCTGGTGGATCATCGACCCCGGTATCGCGGACCGAGGTCACCGTCAAATGTTGCTCGAACCATCACTTCGCTTCTGCGGCGTTGGCTGCACATGGTCTCGCGGGAAAGGCTTCGTCGCGACGTTTGACGCAACGACCGAAGAACTACAACCTGTGGACAATGGGTCGGCAAGAAACGAATAACGCTCGCCAAGTAGGCGAGCGTCTCGTGAGATCTATTTCGACCAAGCGTGTCGCGAACTAACCGCCCATGTCCTCGGCTCGCAAGACATAGTTTTTGCAAGGCATCTGTGTTTTCTTTCCGTAGGTCGTCATCAGTTGCTGATAGACGTCGTAGTCAATCGCCTCATTGAGGAAGATCGTGTGCTTGTCCGCAAACACAACATTTACTCCACCGCTATGCCAAGCGGAGGGTCTGGCGGCGACTTTCCATTGCGGGATCAGACTCAATAAGTCAGGGTCTGACTCAGGACGGCTTGCTCCAGCGGCATTACCATTGATCTTCATTTCCGGAGCAGGTTTGGTCGCCGAGGTTGTGCAAACAGTACCGTCTGACCTCGCGAACCAATGAAATGTGATCTCACATTGTGGCACGACATTCGGCGTCACTGTGGTATCCAGCTGACCGTACCCGTTTTTGTGGGCGTGATTCCACTTACCGCCGAGCAGGTTCTCCGAAAACAGCAAAGTGTTGCTCAATCCATCCTCAATGTCCGTGGTCGTTACTTCATTCAGCTTCTTCGGCAGTAATGTTCCTAGTAGAGCACCGCTTGGGTCATAGGGAACTCTGTCGAGGAAAACACCGGTGTTTTGATTATGAATTGTCCAGTATGTGCCGCTGCCCGTTCCATCATCTTTAACATCAGTAGTGCTCGGATCGAGACTAAAGCCAGCGTTAGCCACATAAGACGTGTACGAGTCATTGCGATACTTCGTCTGTCGGCTAGGGCAACTGTATATCGGGAGAAAAGGCCGTAGGTTTGAGCCGCCTGCCGCTACTGCCTGGTCATCCCACAAATCGAAGAGGGCGTTCTGATCTAAGTATGGAAGCAATAGAACAGGCCACCCAGCAACTTTGTTTGGACCTGTGGGTCCGATTGGTGCCCCCGAATTTCGCGCCACGATCTCTTGCCAACCAGGAAATCGCTTCTTCGCTCCCTCGAATGTTATTGCGGCTTGTCCCAGCTCGCGCAACTGTGTACCGCATTGCATCTTGCGGGCGGATTCGCGAGCGGCTTGGACGGCTGGCAAAAGCAGTGCAACAAGGACGCCGATGATTGCGATGACCACCAGCAACTCGACTAATGTAAAGCCTCTAGATGTCGACTTGGACATAGCGGCTGACTCCTCTCCCGATTTGGGTGCTGAATAAGAACGAACACATCTGACGACACGGGAAGATATGAACTCGGTTCATAATCGCAAAAACACAAGGCCGTGTCCACTGCCGATCAACGCCGTCGCGCCCGAATTCCTTCAACAATTCGTCAATCCTTCACGCAACCTTTACCTTCGCCACGAAGGCATCGCCCGGAAAGCGAAGGCGACTTCGTCGCGACGCCGCTTGTTCCAGCCTAAACTTGTCAACCTCGTGTTCTTGAGACAAAGCCTAGTACTCGAAATCGCCGCCCTTCAGCACATAGCCGCTGCAGGGCATTGCCGACTTGGCGCCGTTGGGTGTCATGAGTTGCTGATAGACGTGATAGTCGACTCCATCGCGCACGACGCTCGTGTGTCCATCGGCGAACACCGCATTGACGCCTCCCAGATGCCGAGCGGATGGGCGAGCCGATTGCGGCGTTAGCGCAGTCACGGTATTCCGTTGCCCGTTGATTCGCATGACGGCTGTGACGGGCTGCGTCGGTGCGGGCTTTCCTGACGAGGGCGGACAACTGGCTTCCGTCGCATACAACCACACGAACGTCGACTCCAACCCCGGTTGCCACCACTGACCGGCCACCAAGTTTTCGCTGATTAGTAAGGTGTTCGACAGTCCGTCTTTGACATCTGTGTAAGTGACCTCAGGCACTCTCGCGGGATCGTGCGGCGTGAGCGAACCGGCGGTCCTGGGAATCGGAACACGGTCGACGAACATGCCGTTGGTGCCGTCTTGCGAGTCCCAATAGTCATAACCCGCGGTTGATGGTCCCTTGCTGGAGGCCTGGTTATAGGGAGCGGGGTCAGATGCTTGCGCGTAGTATCCGGCATTTGCCACATACGCCGTGAATGGTCCGTAGGTGCGGCTGCTGAGGTGGCTTGGGCAATTGTAAATTGGAATGTAATGCGCCAGGTCGCCATTCAGAACCGGTTGGCCCGTGAGCGGATCAGGCACCCATTTCGGAACGGATTGGTCGTCCCAGCGGTCGAACAAGGGTCGCTGTTCAACGTAGTCCAGCAGCAACACTTCCCACGATGCGATCTTGTTGATGTTTCCGCCGGGCAGTGTGGCGGGATGTTCGAGCGGCAGGCCAGCGTCTCGCGCAACGATCTCTTGAACGCCGGGAAACCGCTTCTTTGCGCTGTTGAATTCGATCGTCGCCATCCCAAGCTGCCGGAGATTATTCATACATTGCATCTGCCGCGCCCTTTCTCGAACAGGGCCCAGAGCCACCAACAGTAGGCCCATCAGAATTCCGATGATGGCAATTACCACCAACAGTTCAACCAACGTAAATCCGGAACGTGAGTGGCGGAGCATGATATTGTCTCCTTCCCGAGAAAAGTCTTAACAACCGAACGGCCAAAAGCGTGGGAAGATCATCCGAGTGGATGACGGCATTGTCACATATTCGCTTGGCAAAAGCCAGTTCTTTTTCGCGGTTTCGGACTCGCGAGTAACGCACGCAAGCGCACACTCTCACATTTCGCTGAAGATCGCGATGGCTACTAAAATGATCTGAGCGCCTATCCCAAGTATCATCAGAACCGTGCCGACGATCCCAATGATCATCCCGGCTTGCGTCAAACCCCGCCCCTGGGGATCCATTCGACCTGCGTTAATTTCCTTCAGATCGCCGTGCCCCATAACCCAAGCGGCGACGGAGAATATCTGACAACATGCGAAACCCAGGATCGAGAGCGTGAGGATCAGTCCCCCGCGATGCGGACGGTGGTTACGAGCTAGCTGTCCCGGAGTAGATGGCGAGGCGTAGGGGTTGGGTTCCGGCAATCCGAACGCGGGTTTGCTTGAAAACGGATTATCGCTCGACGCAATTCGCGGCGAGAGTGAAGGATAGAGCTCGGAGGACTGCCGCCAACTCGCTTCGTTTTCTTTCCGCACCTGCGCAGCTGAATCCAGTCGTCCCTCGTGAAACCAACGATCCAGCTCTGATTTAGGAACCGGACCGTATTCCGCACCATCCGTCGAGCGCATCAGCCAGCTGTCACCGTCGCCGTGCGTCGGTTGATCGCCAGTGGCCGCGGGCACCGTATAGATCGTCTTGCAGTGCGGGCAACGCGCTTTTCGCCCGGCAAACTCATCGCCCACGCGAAGCTTCTGGGCACAGCCCTTACAAATCGTCTCAATCGCCATTGTGCGGCGGATGACTTATCGCCAACCGACTCCTAGCAGTAACAGGAAAACAAAGAGGACGATGGCAATAATGGTCATCATCGCATGCAACATCCCAATGATTTGTCCGGCCTGCGTCATGCCGGTTCCATTGGCATCCATTCGCCCGGCTCGCATCTCGCGCAGATCGGCACTTCCCATCACCCAGGCACAGATCCCAAAGATGGGACAGCCCACGGCCCAGCTGAGAATACCTAACGCCAGGATCAATCCGCCGCGATGTCCATCGACAAATCTTTCTGCGGGGTGTGAGGGCGTCGCAGGCGATTGCGTCCTTACTTCTGACAATTCCGGAAAAATGGAGTCCGCGTTCACCCAATTCGCGTTCAGCTCGGATGCGAGCATACAATCTGAGCTGACTCGCCCTTCAGCCACCCAGGCGTTCAGATCTTCGCGGCTCACTGGCCCGTAGGTGTGCCCTTCCGGAGTCCTCATCCTCCACTGGCTTACATCGACCACAGGTGACTGAAACGTCTCGGTCGCCGGGACAGAGTAAATCTCGTTGCACAAAGGACAGCGTGCTTGTTTCCCCACATGCTCCTCCCCAACTTGCAGCTTTCGTCCGCAACCCGGGCAGGTGGTTTCTATCGGCATGGATTGGCTCGCGTCGGATCTATTCTGAGTATGCGTGCGATGAAAGAAAGTTGGGATTTGGGAAGGTTTGACCGGGGAAGTTTACTCGACGCTACGGGCACCTTCAACGAATGACCCAACAATTCCAACCTTTATCCGCGTCTTCGTTTATAAAACGCGAACCTTCCCTTAACTCCTGTCACGGTTTAGAATGCGAGGTTTTGATTTGCTTGAAGAAAGCCATCGAAGGACAAGGAGATTCGATTGTTACGTTCTCATACCTGCGGCGAATTGCGGCTCGATCACGTCAACTCGGAGGCGACTTTGTGTGGCTGGGTGGACGGCTATCGAGACCACGGCGGCGGCATCTTTATCGATCTTCGTGACCGCTATGGCCTGACTCAGGTTTGCTTTGGTCCGCCCGACAGCAGCAGCGATTTGATCGAGCGTGCTAAGAAACTGCGAGCGGAAGACGTCATTCGTGTCACCGGTTCCATACAACCACGTCCCGACAAGCAAGACAATCCGAAGCTCGCAACCGGACAGATCGAGCTGCGGGCGACGGCGCTGGAAGTCTTGAACAAGTCCAAAGTCCCCCCGTTCACGCCCAGTCAATCAGTTCCTCCGGGAGAAGACTTGAGATTGAAGCATCGCTATCTCGATCTTCGACGCCAGGAAATGCAGAAGACGTTGCTTCTGCGCAGTCGGATCATCAAAACGATGCGGGATTACTTTGAAGAGCACGACTTCGTCGATGTGGAGACTCCAATTCTCGGTCGCAGCACGCCGGAAGGAGCTCGCGATTATCTAGTTCCGAGCCGCGTGCATCACAACTCGTTTTACGCCCTGCCTCAATCGCCTCAGCTTTACAAACAGATCCTAATGGTGGCTGGCCTCGACCGCTATGTTCAGGTGGCACGCTGCTTTCGCGACGAGGACTTGCGGGCTGACCGCCAGCCCGAATTTACGCAACTCGATCTGGAGATGTCATTCGTCGATGCAGATGACATCATGGGCATGATCGACGGGCTCATGGCTCGCCTTGCAAAAGAACTGGCCGGTCTTGATCTGCAGTTACCGTTGCCTCGCATGACCTATGACGAAGCCATGGAACGGTTCGGCCATGATGCTCCCGATCTAAGGTTCGGTATGGAGATCGTGAACTGTACGGATCTCGCCGCCGAAGCCGAATTCCGCGTCTTTAAAGAGCCGGCGACAACCGGTGGCGTCGTTCGTGGAATTAACGCCAAGGGTGCCGCGACAAAGTACTCGCGTCGACAGATTGATGAATTGACTGAATACGTCAAGCACGACTTTGGTGCGAAAGGACTGGCTTGGTTCCGCATGGAAGAAGACGGCTCGCTTTGGTCGCCGATTGCGAAGAACTTCGATGAACAGTTACTGAAGAAGTTCGCCGAGCGCATGGAAGCCGAACCAGGCGATTTGATGTTGTTCATAGCAGATTCTTGGGAAGTATCTTGCAAGGCGTTGTACGGATTGCGGAAGAGGTTGGGAGCGGAATTGAAGCTTTACGATCCCAAACAAATGCACTTCTCGTGGGTAGTCGAGTTTCCGATGTTCGAACACGACGACGAAGAAGATCGCTGGGTCGCTATGCACCATCCCTTCACGGCGCCCCGAGATCAAGACTTGGCGATGCTGGAATCCGACCCGAAGAAGTGCCGTGCGAAAGCGTATGACCTAGTAATCAACGGCTCGGAAGCCGGTGGTGGCACGGTTCGTATCCACAGCTCGGTTACCCAGCAGGTTGTTTTCAATCTATTGGGAATCGACGAGCAAACCGCCAAGGAACGATTTGGATTTTTGCTCGACGCACTTCAATACGGCGCGCCGCCACACGCGGGTATCGCGCTGGGTATCGATCGTGTCGTGATGTTGTTTGGCGGATTGGAGAGCATTCGCGACTGTATCGCCTTTCCAAAGACGCAGCGTGCGACGGACTTGATGACCGAGGCGCCAGGCGAAGTTGATCGCAAACAGCTCGGCGAGCTCAACATTCGCGTCGTTCCGCTGAGCGAAAAGTAGGATCGCTCGGCACCGGAGGGCAACGAATTCCTCACTGTTTGCGTTGAGGTTGCATTTTGAGCTTTGCGGTCGTCGAGTATCACCTGTCGATTACGCTGCTGGTCACAGCGACCTTGGGGATGGGCGCGACGCTCACTGTCCGCGAGTTCGTCGGTGTCCTCCGCGCACCGTATGGCGTGTTGGCGGTGCTGCTCGGTCAGGTCGTCGTTTCTCCGCTGTTGGCATTAGCCCTTGCGTGGTTGTTTCGGCTTCCGGCAGGAGTCGCGTTCGGCTTGCTTCTGATCGCCGCAATGCCCGGCGGTTTGTATTCCAATTTGTTGACATATCTGGGAAGAGGAAACGTGGCGTTGTCCATCACAGCAACTGCCGTTTCCACGATATTGTGCGTCATCAGTACATCGCTCGTCCTGCGAATCTACGGATCGACTCATTTACCCGACGACTTTGCGATGCCAGTCAGCCAAATCTTCTTCGATATCCTTCGCTACCTCCTGGCTCCACTGTTGATTGGAATGACGATTCGAAGAGCTGCGAGGCAATACGCCCCGTGGATCAGTCGCGTTTTCATTCACGCGAGCACGGTCTTGCTTGCCCTCTATATCGTCGGGGCCCTTGGCAGTGGGCGAATCGCGCTCGCAAGTTACGGATGGCGCACGCCGGTGGCGCTGATTCTGTTTGGAACTATCTTGATGTGGAGCGGTGTCGGAACGTCGACGATCTTCCGCTTGCCACGGGACGACCGTTTCGCGATTGCGATCGAAGTTCTGGTGCGCAACAGCGGACTGGCACTTCTAATCAAAGCCGCAATACTTCCTTCGGTGGCTGGCGTCGCCGACCCGTTTGGCGATGGTGCGCTGTATGTCATCCTCTTTTACACAGGCGTCTCGTTGCTGATTGGCCTGCATGAAACCACGCTTAAACGCCTTCAATGGGGAGTGCTTTATGCACCTCGGAAGGCAACGAACAACTAATTCTCACCGTTCTGGATTCGGACTGTCTCGGAGTGTCTGCTACGAATCGAGTATACTCGGTGACGACTACATCCCACGTATCCGCCACACGATTAGAAGGGGAACCTAAAATGCGCCGGAGGACGAGTACAAATTACTCGCTTATGATTGCACTGCTCATTGCTTCGAGCTTGTGTTTTCACCTTTGCGCCCAGGAGCCAGTTCGGACGTGGACCGACTCATCTGGACAACATAAATCGCGAGCAGCCTTCATTTCTCTTGAAGGCGACCAAGTCACGTTGCGTCGCGAAGACGGCAAGCGCGTGACCGTTCCGCTAGATCGCTTGAGCCAAGCCGACCAGGCCTACGCACGACGCGCCGCTCGAACAACTTCGCAAGTTTTCGACTTAGCAGCCGACATCGCACCGGAACTAGGTGACTGGCCTCAGTGGCGAGGCCCCAACCGCGATGGGGTCAGTCATGAAACCGGACTATTGACCGAGTGGCCTGAAGGAGGACCGGCGTCGATCTGGAAGGCTAGTGGACTCGGCGGTGGCTACGCAAGTGTCGCTGTTGCAAGTAATCGCATCTTTACGATGGGGAAGTTCGGTGGTGAAACACGGCTCCTTGCCCTTGGCGCAGAAGATGGTGCCATACTTTGGTCGACTCCGGTCGGCGGCGGGGATGCGCCGAACTGTACGCCGACGGTGGACGGTGATCTTGTGTTCGCGCTTTCTCACGGCGGGGATTTGCTGTGTGCTGAAACAGACACGGGGCGCGAAGTCTGGCGCAAGAGTTTTCCCCGCGACTTCGGCGGCAAAATGATGTCTGTTTGGGGATACAGCGAATCGCCACTGGTCGACGAAGATCGATTGATCGTCACACCTGGGGCGCAAGATGCCATGTTGGCGGCGCTCGATAAACGTGCGGGCGACATCATCTGGCAAGCGGCCATGCCGCCCAACACCGGGTCCGCTGGGCAAGATGGAGCGGGCTACTCGTCCATTGTCATCAGCCAAGGGGCCGGTGTGAAGCAATACGTGCAACTTGTTGGCCGCGGCGTGATCAGTGTCGAAGCACGGACCGGCAAGGTGCTGTGGGGCTACAATCGTATCGCCAACGGGACCGCGAATGTGCCGACACCAATCGTATCGGGTGACTTCGTCTTCTGTTCGAGCGGTTACGGTGATGGGGGATCGGCCCTGTTGCAACTAACGCGGGTACGCGGGCAAGTGAGCGCGCAAGAGGTTTGGTATAAGAACGCCAAAGACTTGCAGAATCACCACGGAGGGATGGTACTGGTCGGTGAGCATGTTTACATGGGCCACGGCCACAACAATGGTTTTCCCGTTTGCTTTGACTTGATGAGCGGACGCGATGCTTGGCGACCGGGCCGCGGGCCGGGAAGTGGTTCGGCGGCGGTGGTGTGTGCCGACGGGCACCTGTATTTCCGATATGAGAACGGCGAGATGGCGTTGATCGAAGCCACTCCTCGCGATTACACGTTGAAGGGATCGTTCAAGATTGGGATCAACAACGGCAAGAGTTGGGCCCACCCTGTCGTCGCGGACGGTCGGCTGTACCTTCGCGATCAGCACGAGATGTTGTGCTATGACATTCGCAAGTAGCAACTGCCGGTAAAGGAACTCGTTGATGCTGCTCGCACTGGCATGGCAAGACCACGCGGTCATCGTGGCCTATCTGGCTGGAATGATTGCATTTGGTGTTTATCTTTCGCGCCGCCAGAGCAGCGACGAAGAGTATTTTCTCGCCGGGCGACAGATGCCTTGGTTTGCGGTCGGCATGAGCGTGATTGCTTCGCTGCTGTCAAGCCTTACATATTTGTCGGAACCGGGTGAAGTCTGGAAGTCGGGCGTTACGCACATCTTTGGCAAGATGCTAGCGATCCCTTTTGAGATGCTCATCGTGTGGGTGTTTTGTATCCCGTTCATGATGCGATTTCGATACACGTCTGCTTATGAGTATCTCGGCCATCGATTCGGTCAGACGACGCGAAGAATAGGCGCTTGCCTGTTTGTCACGATGGTCGTTTTGTGGATGGGATTTGTCGTCTTACTTTCCGCGAAGGCGCTGGCGCGGGTTAGCGATTTGCAAGTTCCGACGATGATGATCGCAGTATTCGAGCGAGCCGGGATCTCTGATGCTGCCGCTTCAGCGCAGCTGTTGATTGTGATCGTCACAGTTGGCATCGTGGCAACCAGCTATACGATGCTGGGTGGTTTGCGAGCCGTGATCTGGACCGATGTAGCGCAAGTCGTGCTACTGATTGGTGGAGGCGTGTTCACGATTGGCTTCATCGCGGTTACCACAGGTACTTGGTTGCCCGATTGGTATCAAGCCACGAGCATTCACTTGACACGCACGGCGACGACGCACGCCTTGCCGCTGTTCAGCTTTGATCCTTTCGTGCGTGCTACGGTTGTCACCGTGGCCTTCAATATGTGTATCTGGCACGTTTGCACTCATGTCGGCAACCAGATGACTGTTCAACGGTACTTCAGCACGAGCGATGTGAAGTCGGCGCGAAGAAGTTTTGTAACGGGCTCCTTGTTTGGAGTCGGCATTAATCTAATGTTGGTCGTCGTTGGACTAGCGGTTCTCTATTTCTATGCCGGTCAAGACATCGCGATCGATCGTGGCTTAAGTTCAACTAAAGAGCAAAGCCTAATCTTCCCCACATTTGCTGTCAGTCGTTTGCCGGCTGGTTGTGGCGGAGCGATTCTCGCTGCGTTGTTAGCAGCAGCAATGTCGAGCATCGATTCGGGAATCAACTCGATTGCGACGGTCCTCACAACCGAGCAGCACTCGGTACCCGAGAGATCGCATGTTGGCAGAGCCAAAACAATTACCTTGGTTGCGGGATTGCTCATTACGATTGCGGCTTATTGCCTCAGCTTTCTTCCGGACAAGTGGGGAGTGGTCGATGCCATGCCAAGAACATTTAACGCGATCACCGCACCGCTCGGCGGCCTTTTCCTCGTTGGAATGTTCTTACCGCGTGTCGGCGAAAAGGCTGTTATTGCCGGCGTGGTAGCGGGCCTTGCAACCAGCATCTGCCTCGGCTACTTCGAGCAACTCGCGCCCATCCTAGCCATGCTCGGATGGGCAACTTCCGATCGCACCCTGAGTTTCACGTGGATCATGCCGTGTTCGCTGAGCGTCACATTTGTCGCCTCACTAGCAGCCAGTTTTATCGAAGGTCCTAACACCGCTCGTCGTGACGGCTTGACGTGGCAAACTCGCGACGTTAAACCGAACCAAAAGTCTTGCCAGTAAAGCCCGTTACGACCAAAGGACGAACCATGTCAGATCTTGCCGAAGCGATGAAAGCAAACGCGCTCGAAGCCCAACGATTTTCTCGAAAGCACCTTGTGCTCGAACTCGACTTTTCCGAGGCCAGCGTTGATCTGATCGAAGCAAATGCAGATGACGTGGAGTACGCGATCAAAGGGGGCAAATCCGAGGAAAATGTAGCGATGCTCGTTCGAGTGTGGGGGGGGTACATCGGAGAGTCGTTACGGAAGACCTGCGGAGGTGAGTGGGTCGAAGAAGATGGAGCAGTTTGCCTTCGAACGGATAAAGGAGCGACCTCGCCTCAGGAGCAAGTCCGCAAACGGATCGTCGAAGGTGGAGGGCACCATCTTGGCGATTATTTCCGACGCATGAAAAACGAACTCTGAAAAGAGTTATTCGGGGCTCCAGAATCTTAGCCCGTCGACGTACGGCGTTATCAACCCACGCGTTGCTGCACCGATCAAACAATCAGGAATACCTACAATGCGACTTTGCCGCTACAAGTTTCGTAATCAAACGTCGGTTGGCTTCTTCGAAGATGACCGAATCATTCCGCTGTCGTCCGTTGCGAAGGCCCTTACGATCGCAACCAAGTCGACAACGGTTTTACCGATCAGCAACAGCTTGCTACCGTTTTTGCCGCCAGACGGTGAGGCATTAGCAGCCACTCGAAAACTCGCCGAATTCATGCAGGGCGATGAGTGTGAATTGTCCGATGACGCGACACTGCAACATGACCAAGTCGAGTTGCTCATACCGATTCCGCGTCCTAACAAGTTGTTTCTTCTCGCTGGCAATTACGCGAAACACATCGAAGAGGGTGGCGGGATTGCTGCCGAACGAGCTGAGACTTTTCCATATGTCTTTATGAAGCCGCCGACCACAACGCTGACCGATCCCGGTAAGCCAATCCGCATTCCGAGTGTCTCGCCCGACCACATCGATTGGGAACTCGAACTTGCGGTGATCATTGGTCGCGAGGCGAAGGGTGTGAGCGAAGCCGATGCATTGAATTACGTTGCGGGTTACACGGTGATCAACGACATATCCAATCGCAAATTCAAACCCAACCCAAATCGGAAGGAACGCGAGAAGGACGGCTTCTTCGACTGGTTGCACGGGAAATGGCACGACAGTTTCTGTCCGTGCGGTCCATGTGTCGTGACGCCTGATGAAATACCCGACCCACAGAAGCTCGACATGACACTTTCGGTAAACGGCAAGGTGCATCAAGACGCGTCCACGGCACAGCAAATATTCCCTGTTGCAGCCGTAATCGAATTCATTTCGAGCTTTGTCACCCTTGAACCCGGCGACATCATTTCGACCGGAACGGCAGCCGGCGTTGGAAGCAGCACGGGTACCTTCCTGAAGGCTGGCGATCAAATTGAGGCGTCGATCACCGGAATCGGCACATTAAAGTCACCGGTTATCGCTGAATAACAATAGTAGCCATCAACCTCCGGGTGATGCTTCCCAACTAAGCCCCCCCCACTCGGACGTACATAGCCTCGCTGTGCCGACGTCTACCATCATCCGGACATTGCCCGTTGCGTACTACGTGCCAGCCGACTATCATCAAGGACTGATATTGAGACACAGTCTCAGTCGATGCGGCTTACATGGAGTCTTCCCTCGTGGACGAACTGGTTCCCCTAAATCTGCTGTCCCGCGGGCAATGTGCCCAGATCGAGCAACTCGTTGGCCAAGCCGATCAAGTCCACCGCCTCGAAGAACTTGGGCTCCGTGCGGGCGTCGCAGTTGAGATGCTGCAGCCGGGCACCCCCTGTATCGTGCGAGTTGCTGACCAGAAACTTTGTTTTCGCGATACAGATGTCTTCAATGTCATCGTGCGACCGGAACTCGTTAGCTGGTAGGGGTAAATTCACGTGGCTTTGCTTGCGGATTCCACGGTGGGAGAGCGGGGACGTGTTCTCCAGGTTGACGGGATGGACGACGTGGCAATTCGACTGCTCGAAATGGGCCTGACACCGGGCGTCGAGTTCGAGTTGCTCGGCATCGCGCCCTTGGGAGATCCGATCGAAATCGCGATTCGAGGATATCGCCTGAGTCTCCGCAAGAGCGAGGCCGCTCGCGTCACAGTCGAACTCATAGCCTGACCACCGACTCGCCTTGAACCCTTCCACCGATATGCCCGCCGAATCAACCACGAAAACTCTGACCGTCGCTTTGATTGGAAATCCAAACACCGGCAAGTCGACGTTGTTCAGCGCGCTGTGTGGAATACGTCAGCAGACGGGCAACTATCCCGGAGTGACGGTCGAAAAGAAGCTTGGGCGTGCCGAATTCTATCACCAACCTGTTACGGTGGTTGACCTCCCAGGCTCGTACAGCCTTGCGCCGCGATCGCCCGACGAGATGATTGCGGTCGATGTGTTGCTGGGTCGGCTAAACGTGATCGATGAGCCAGACGCGGTTTTGTGTATCGTCGATGCCAGCAACTTGGAACGCAATCTTTACCTCGTTAGCCAGGTGTTGGAACTCGGGAAACCCACGGTAATTGCGCTGAACATGGTCGACGTGGCACGCGATCGTGGTATTGAGATCGACGTCGCACTACTCCGCGAGCGACTGCACGTCCCCGTGATCGAGATCCAAGCAAATCGCAAATTTGGCTTGAACGAACTGAAGCAATCGTTAATCGACACATTGAAAGTCAAGCAGACGCCGCCGGAAAGTCCATTTCCAGAGGTATTTCAGGCGGAAGTAGCAAAGCTCGAAACGCAGTGCACGGACACAGCGGGAGTACCGCTGCCACGATACCTTGTCGAGCGGCTGTTGCTGGATACGAGCGGATATCTGTCGCACGGAGGCATCCGCGAGATTAGTGCGTCTATCTACCCAGCGATCTCAACTGCGCGCGAGCGGCTGGCTGCAGCTGGAATGCCGGTACCAGCAATTGAAGCGATGTCTCGCTATCAATGGATTGGCAAGCTACTGGATGGCGTCGTGCAACGCCCGGCTTCGCGACCGAGAAGTCTAAGCGACAAACTTGATCGTGTGCTCACGCATCGAATCGTGGGTTCGATTGTGTTCGTGCTGCTCATGGTCTTTTTGTTTCAGGCTGTATTCTGGATTGCGGGGCCGGCATCTGATCTGATCGATTGGCTCAAGTCGCACGCCGCGACTTTTGTATCCGCCCGTCTCGCCGAAGGTCCGCTCCAATCGTTGCTCATCAACGGTGTTATCGAAGGTGTCGGTGGAGTTCTCGTCTTCTTGCCTCAAATCTTCGTGCTCTTTTTGTTCATCGCAATCTTGGAAGACTGCGGTTATATGTCACGCGCGGCATATTTGATGGATCGCTTGATGTCACGAGTCGGGCTGAGCGGTAAGTCCTTCATCCCATTGTTATCTTCTTTCGCCTGCGCCGTACCCGGTATCATGTCGGCGCGAGTCATCGAGAACCCACGCGATCGTCTGGTCACCATCTTGGTAGCGCCATTGATGAGTTGTAGTGCCCGGCTGCCTGTTTATACGCTGCTGATTGGCGCATTCATACCAAACGCTCGCGTGGCTGGCTTTTTGGGGCTGCAAGGTCTCACTATGTTTGCGATGTATTCCATTGGCATCCTCGCTGCTATCCTGGTAACACTCGCGCTGCGGCGCACTATTTTGAAAGGTGTAGCTCCACCGTTCGTAATGGAGTTGCCCAGTTATAAGATTCCGGGACTTGGCATCGTCTTGTACCGAATGTTCGATCGCGGATGGGCGTTCGTACGACGCGCGGGCACGCTGATCTTCGCGGTTACGATTTTGGTTTGGGCAGCTGCCTACTATCCGCGATACGAGGGCGCGGAGAACCCGAGTGAGCAACTGAGGCACAGTTTCCTGGGTCAGGCAGGACGATTTGTCGAGCCGGCCGTCGAGCCGCTTGGCTGGGACTGGAAAATCGGATGTGCCGCCATCGCGTCTTTCCCCGCACGAGAAGTTGTCATCGCGACACTTGGTGTGATCTATAATCTGAGTGAAGACGAGGACGAACAATCGGAGACTCTTCGAGAGACGCTGCGCTGCGCGACCTGGGAGGGTACGGATCGTCAGGTGTTTAACATCCCCGTCGCGTTGTCGATCATGGTATTCTTCGCGCTGTGCGCGCAGTGTTCTTCGACGCTGGCGGTCATCAAACGCGAGACAAACAGCTGGCGTTGGCCAGCCTTTACGTTCGCCTACATGACCGGCTTGGCGTACTTCGCGGCGCTACTCACCTACCAAATCGGCAGCTTGTTTATCGAGTGATAGTTATGACTTGGGCTTGGCAAAACCTAACGGCACTGCTCATCGTCGCCGGCGCCTTTGCCTACATCGTTCGACACAGCTTTCATTGGCTTCGACGACGCAAGTCAAGTGCATGCGGCGGCGGGTGTTTTGGCTGCCATCAGGCCGAAGCAGTGCCGTCAGAGATCGTACAAATTGGAATTTCCAAGGATCCGCCAACCGCCTCACCCGAGCGGCGACGATCAACGTCTCCAGGTCGCTAAGGCGGGTCTTCCCCGCCCGGGTTGAACGGGTTGCATCGACAGATCCGCCAGAGTCCTAGAGCGCTACCCTTCATTGGCCCGTACTTCTGCACGGCTAGAATGAAGTAACTGCTGCATGTCGGGTGAAAGCGACAATTACGACCTAGCAGCGGACTGAGAAATATTTGGTACAACCGCACCGCCCCGATCAGAATGTAACTCGGCAATGCGACGAACAACGTCTGTAGTAATCTCATGAACGCCCCCTCTGCAATTTGCGGGCGATGCGTTCGGCCAAAGAACGCAACGACGCTCGAATCCTAAGGAAGTCGGGCGTCGCACCACGGCGCGGTCGCACCACGAGATCGAACCCCTGAGGCAATTCACTTTGTTGTGTCCGAAATGCTTCCCGGAGTAGCCGCTTCCAGCGGTTTCGTGCTACGGCGTTTCCGACCTTACGGGAGACCGACAGTCCGATGCGAGATCGTCCCAATTCGTTGCTAGTACCGTTCATCACTAGCGTGTCATCCGCGGCATAGACCTTTCCTCCGAACACACGATCGAACTCGGCCTGCTTGCGCAGGCGAAGCCGCTTTGGGAAACCGCTCGTTTTGGAGGAGTCACCGCCCGTCATTCGCTCTCCGAGTGAGTCGCGTCGTCAAGCGGCGGGACTAGCGGTTTCTGGGCCCAATCGTCTGGATCAAGGTCGGATTCTCGACGGCGCGACTTTGGCGAGATTCCCATGTAACGTTTCGTGGCGCGACCCCCGAGCCATGTGAGCGCGATCATGGCCATGCCAAGAATGATAAGCCCCGCCAACGCCGCCAACACTTTGGCTCGCGTTTGAGGGTCAAGCCGTCGAATCAACGGCTCTGTCTGTTGAGCGAAGAGCCAAGCGGCATGAATCATGGCGTAATTCGCAATCCTTACCAGCGCAAATCGGACCGGGGTGTCATTTTATGCTTCTTATCGATTTGACGAATAAGTTGTTCGCACTCCGAATCTAACTTGCTCGGCAGCACGATCTGAATCTCAGCATAGAGGTCGCCAGGCGTCTCCTTTGACTGAACGCCATGACCTTTAACTCGCAATCGCTTTCCGCTGGAAGTTCCGGGCGGCACGGTCAGTGTAATGACTCCCTTCGGCGTGGGCACATCGATTTTGGCGCCCAGACCTGCTTCTGCGAGCGTCACGGGAACATCCACTTCCAGGTTATTGCCTTTACGACGAAAGAACGGATGCGCCGCCGGCCTTACGGTGATCAGGATATCACCCGCGGGTCCGCCATTGGGACTTTGCTCGCCCTGACCGCGCAATCGGATCGTCTTCCCGTCTTCGATTCCAGCTGGGATTTTGACTGAGATTGCTTCAACTTTCCCGTCAGGCCGTTTGACGTTGATCCTAGCTTCACCGCCGGTTACCGCCGTGTTAAACGGTATGTCGAGATGATGCTTCAGGTCTGCACCCTTTCGCGGTCGCTGGCGAGCACGACGCGGACTGCCACCTCCCCCGCCGGCGAACTGACGAAAGATATCACCAAACCCGCCTTCGAAACCTCCTTGCGCGCCGCCGCCAAAAAACTGGCTGAAATCAACTTCCGCTTGTCCGCCCGGGCCTGCTGAGTGAGTTCGCCACGTCCCACCACCGGGACCGCCCGCGCCCATTGACTCGAACGAGCTGCCATAACGATCGTACATCTCTCGCTTCTCGGCATCGTTCAAAACTTCGTACGCCTTTTGGATTTCCTGAAACTTGCGTTTGGCGGAAGCATCTTCCGGATTGACGTCAGGATGATACTTTCGAGCCAATTTGCGATAGGCCTTCTGAATATCGGCGGCCGAGGCATCGCGACCAACGCTCAGGATCTTGTAGTAGTCTTCTTCCATGTTTCTCGCGGGCTATAGTCTCAGGTGCTGGTGCTGCCTTCCGTGTAATTCGAATCAACGGCCTAGTCATTCTAAGACCCTGTTGCGTTTTCCATCAAGCGGCACTTACTAGATCCGAGATGCTGGCGGCCTCACCGAATTTGTGGTTCTTAGGTTATGCTTTCTAATGGTTCATTGAACTCAATCGAGAAACAATCATGTCCTTGTCCGCAAAAAGGCTGCAATTTCTGCCACTTACATTGCTGTTCGTCCTTTGGACGTCAGCCAACTCCCTGGGGGCCGCCCTTGAAGGTGAAGTGACAGTTGCTGCGACGGATAAGGACTCCGGCGGCGCCATCGCCGTCCGGATGCACCTCAAAGATGCTCGCGGTCGCCCGGTAATGCCGCGCGGAACCATCGCTTGGAAAGATCACTTTGTATTTGACGGGAAGATCCTGCTCTCCCTGCGACCCGGCGCCTATACCTTCGAAATCGAACGGGGGCCGGAATATCGAGTTCGCACTGGGCACTTTACGATCGAGCGCGGAGCCGAAGACTCGCACGTTGTTCAGATGGAACGATTTGTCGACATGAAGCGGGAGGGCTGGTGGTGCGGCGATCTCCACGTTCATCGACCCATCAGGGATATTGAGTTGCTAATGCGGGCCGAGGATTTACACATCGCGCCGATCATCACTTGGTGGAATCAAAAAAACGACTGGGCGGAGGCAGAGTTGCCGGAGTCGCCGCTAGTTCCATTTGACGGGAACCGCTTCTACCACCTCATGGGTGGCGAAGACGAACGGGAGGGCGGCGCGTTAATGTACTTCAATTTGGATCGCCCCTTACCAATTCAAGATGCGAATCACGAGTATCCTTCACCGCTGAAGTTCTTGGAAATGGCCCGAGAGCACGCCTCCGCGCACGTCGATATCGAGAAACCGTTCTGGTGGGATATGCCAACCTGGGTTGCAAGCGGAAAGATCGACTCCATTGGCCTTGCTAATAACCACATGTGCCGCAGCGAGGTGCTCGGCAACGAAGCTTGGGGAAAACCTCGCGACGCGAAGTTTTATCCGGGAACGCATGGCAACGGTCATTGGACACAAGACATCTACTACCATTTGCTGAATTGCGGCCTCCGCATTCCGCCGTCCGCAGGCAGTGCGTCGGGCGTACTGCCTAACCCGGTCGGTTACAACCGCGTTTATGTGTATTGCGAAGGTGAACTGACCTATGACAAATGGTTCGAAGGACTGCGCGCTGGCCGTGTCGTCGTAACCAACGGGCCGATGCTGCGTCCTAGAGTCAACGGCGAGTTGCCGGGGCACGTGTTTACCGCCGCCGCCGGAGAAACGATCGATTTGCAAGCCACGTTGAATCTCTCGATTCGCGAGAAGGTCGAGTATTTAGAGATCGTCAAAAATGGACGGGTGGAACGCGAAGTCCGACTTTCTGAGTACAAAGAAGCCGGTGGTAAGTTGCCTAAGGTGTCGTTCGCTAAGAGTGGATGGATGCTCATTCGAGCGGTTACCAATAATCAAGATACCTTTCGATTCGCTTCATCCGGTCCGTATTATATTGACATCGGTCAAACGCCCAGGATTAGCAAGACCTCGGCCCAGTTCTTTTTTGACTGGGTTTATGAACGGGCGCGGCGAATCAAGATCGATGATGCCGAGCAGCGTGAAGCAGTGATCAAACACCACCGGAACGCTCGCGATTTCTGGCAAGCGTTAGTTGAACGAGCAACTGCGGAGTAGACCACCGAACGCGCGACTCCCGTTAGGGATCACAGCGTACTACTGGTACCGATTGGCTGCTTTCCAGATCTTTCAGGTGGATTCTTTTGTTCTGCTTCGCCTACGATGAAGTCAGGTGTCCCTCGTCGACAGATCACGCTGAATCGTGCTGATCTCGTCGTTGGTGAGTGCGTAGAGTTCAAAGACTAATTGATCAATACAGTCGTCTGCTGCTGTCGTGCCGTTCTCGCGTCTTTCAACTTGTTTGATGATGTCTTCTCGTAAGCGATTGGACTGTCGGTCATGATCATCAATGGAACGAATCGGAAGTTGGGCGAGTTGCCCTTTGTTGACGGCCAAGTAGCCGCCAGCTAGTTGCTTCGCATGAAATCTCGTACGCAGCAAGTAAGACATCAGTTTCGAGTTCAACAGGCCAAGAATGAACCGTGGATCATCGCGAAGATCCGCGATGGCATAAACTTGCACCCCTAACGCCAAACCTCGCTCATCAAACGCAGCCTCCAAGCGTCGACTCATCCCGGCAATAACGATCTTCGGATGCGAAAACAGCCGCCGTTTGTGCTTGCTTAGCACGCTTGAGCGTTTTGGCAACACAGGCCGCGCGAAACGACGCTTCATGAAACGGACGTTTCCAAGTGTGATCGAGTAGCGATCAATGTTGCCGCTCACAATGAACTCGAATGCTTCTTCTTGGCCAGCCACGTCCCAAGCTTGCAGTTCATTTGCGAGCTTTCCTGCCGAGAAGCCAGTTGTGCCGCTATGAATCGAACCACGTTGCACCAATGGCTGCGTCCTTACGCGGCTTTCAACGTCCAGCGTTGAGTGAATCGCAAACCCCGATTCTGCGGTCCATGAAGCTTGGCGAATGTAATGCGATTTGTCTTTTGTGGCGAGTTGTTCCATGTCGTCCGCCATCACGATTCGAATATGGTGTTCGGAATCAGGTACGACCTTCGTCCACGTAAGGATATATGGATAGACGCGGGCCTCCGGAAATAGCTGTAAGTTGGAGACATCTGCAATCTCTTCCAACGTCGTCTCCGCGAGCAGCAGTTTGCGACAAGTCCGGGCGTAATCTAGCGTGGCAATCTTATTCGGCACAATCATGCCTGCTCGACCGCCGCACCGCAGCAACTGGTGTGAACGCTCCACAAACAGCGTGTAGAGATCAAACGCGCGGCGAGCCCCTCGATATTTTTCCCGATAGTATTCCTTGACAACTTCACCTTGCGTTTGCTTGATCAGTCGAGCGTTCACATAGGGCGGATTCGCAATAACCGCGTCGAAGCCACCGCGTGCAATAATCGCTGGAAACTCACGCTTCCAATCGAATACTCGGATGATATTGGGGCAAGTCGTGTTTGCTCGCGATTGGAAATCTGAGTCGATCAGACTATTCCCGCAACGGATATTTCCAAAAGCTGGCGCCTCGTCACACGCTTCGTCGGTCATTTCCTCAAGAAGTTCGTGGTTCGCGATATCGATCGCCTGCTCATCCGTATCAACACCATAGATGTGCTCGCTGAGAATGCGTTGACGCTCGCACACGCAGAGTTGTAGCGAACCGTGAATTCTTTGAAGTCGCGGATGTGAACTGCGTAGCCAATAGTCGGCATCATCTTCGATGTACCACTTCAAAAACCATTCGAGCAGAAAACGATATGCACCGAGCAGCAAGTGACCGCTGCCACAGGCCGGATCGAGGATGGTCAGTGGATACTTTCCTGAATCTCGTTGCCAAGTTGCAGTGCAACCTGCCAATGCCATAGGAGACTTGCCTACGAGCAACGGTCCAAGCGTGTTCTTTACGATGTAGTCGACAACTGGCTGCGGCGTGTAGTAGACACCGTTGGCCTTCTTCGTCATCGCGAACTCATCCCTTTGTGACGTGAACGTCCTTCTTTGATCCGCAATAGCATGGCGAGGAACGCCGGAACCAGAAGCGTTCGGACGACGAATGTGTCCAGCAGCACGCCGAGAGAAAGTGCGAATCCTAGCTCGACCACTCCACGCAGGGTTCCAGTCGTCATCGAAACGAAGGTGCCTGCCATTATCACGCCGCAACTGGTGATGATGCCACCGGTGCGAACGACCCCTTCGTGCAAGCCAGCAAACGGACCTCTTACTTTTTGCTCCTCGGTGATTCGCGTGACTAAATAGATGTTATAGTCCTCGCCGACGGCGACCAGAATGACAAATAGGAAGATCGGTACTTTCCAATCCAATCCTTGATAAGTGTCGCTGTACTGCCAGATGAAGAATAACTCCGTTGCTCCGATCGTCACGAAATAGCTAAACAGGACGGACGCTATCAAATACATACAGATCATTGGCTGACGGAGAATGAATACGAGCACGATATAGACGGCTGCAACAACGAGAATCTGAATTCGCCAACGGTCCGAGCGCGTAACGTCGCGCAAGTCGCGTATCCCGGCTGTTGTGCCGGCATAGGAGAATACCGCATGATGCCAAAATGAGTCGGTTCGATGCGATTCTGACGCCAAAAACTTTTCGACCCGCGAAAGAGTGTCGATTGCGCTGCTCGAGAACGGGTCATGCTTCAATACCAGCTCGAAGCGGGTCACGTTGCCTTGGTGCTCCGAAGACTGAGCGAGAAAGATCGACTCGGTAAGACGGTGCTGGCGAAGTGAGTTCTTCTTGATATCGGTCAGCGACCAGCGTGGCGGATCACCCAGCGGCTCGGCGAGGCTTCTTACGGCGTCGACTCCTTCGACTTTGGTGAGAGCGGAGGTCAGGTCAAAGATGGCTCCCATCGCGATTGCCGCGGTTCTTCTATCTTCGCTGTCAAAACCCGCGCTTTGTTTTTGTGCCAACACAATAATTGGGCCGCCTTCGCCGATTGGAAAATGACGCTTAAGCGCGACGCTTCCTCGGTAGCTTTCGCGAGTGCGCGCCAAAGAGTTTAGTAAATCGAAGGTTGTGTGATCGGCGGAAAAAGACCCTTGAAACGCCAATGGCGCGAGCAGCAGAAAGCTCGCGATGAGCACCTTGCCAGGATGCAGCATCAGACTTCTTGCCAGGCGATCCCATAACGCCGCAAAACGGCGGCGTTGCGGTCGACGTTTCGAACCTTGGTCCGGGTGTGGATGAAATGGCCAAAAGACGGCAGGCCCCAGTGCTCGCAGCAGCGCTGGGGCCAACGTGAGGCAGGCAAACAATGTAACCAAAAGACACAATCCGATTGCCGGCCCGCTGCTTCGGAACTTCCCAAAGTCGGCAAAATACATCATGCCAAGTCCAACGATGGTCGTCAGGGCACTCGCGGTCAATGCATCGCCGACTCCAGACAACGCTTGCGGGATGGCATTCTTGTGCGAAGCGCCTTCCTCCAGGCATTCGCGAAAACGCGATATCAGGAACAGGCAAAAGTCCGTCCCCGCGCCGAATAAGATTACGACGATAAAAATCTTTGTCGTCTTAAAGACTTTGAAAGTCCACCACTCGAATCCAGGCGTCCCCGCCAGATCGGCAAGCATCGAGAGCAGGTTGATCGACACCGACAGCGAGATGCCGATGGTGATCAACGGCACGATGACAAGTAGCGGCGCTCGATACACCAAAAGCAGAATCACAATCACCAAAATGACAGTGAACAGCTCTGTGTTTTGGATGCTTTCCGATGCCGATTGCAACATGTCGCCCCCGATTGCCGCCGAGCCAGAGAGGTTGACGTTCAGCCCCTCGAACTCTTCACTCCGAAGCTCGCTCCGCATCCATGCGACCTCGTTTTTAACAAGATCTAATGCGGCAATGTTTTCAGTTGCCATAAACTCAGTATCGAGTTGCAAGACGATAAGTTGAGCTTGCTTGTCGACGCTGCGGAGTTTTGAACCTACGACGAGGTTGCGCCGCGTCCATACGTCAACCAAAGGCAATCGTGCTTCGGACTGCGGGACGAGTGATGTTGGAGTTGCCTGAAGCTCCGGTTTCAGTGTCCAAGCACTTTCACGGTCTGCCTCAGACTCGTCGTGTTGTGCCAATTGAGCGTAGATGACCGCCCGGTTATGTAACGCCTCGGCATTGTTCCCGTCGAGCCGGATTGCTTCGTCGAGTTGTTCCAGTGATGCAACTGGCTCTTTGTTCGAGTTCGCAAGCCGAATGGCCAGATAGTTATGAAAGCGACTGGCCAGCCGATCAGACGCCTTAAGATCGGCTTGTCTGAGCGGTTCTCCTTCACGCGAGAAGATCAGCACAATTTGGCTATTGGCCCGATTCTCTGGAAAGGCCGCAAGTCGCAACTCCTCCCCGAGGACGCTCGGCATGTCCGAAGGCAAGAACGCCAAGTCCCCGTCGCGCGTAATATCATCCCAATGGGGTGCGACCAGACGCAAGCCGACGACGACTCCGAGCCAGACAAGAATGGTCAGGCACCAATGGCGAGCGACAGCGTTGCCAAGACGTAAAAACATCCGACAAGTATCCCGCAGAGGCAGCGAACTGGAAAGGGTGTGTTTAGCATTCAGCGGAACGTCGAATCCGATGTTGACGAGCTAACGTCGTCTTTGACGAGGGTTAAGCGTTAGGGGGCGGGAGTCATGTCCGGGGTTCGACCCGAATAAGACTCCCGCCCCCTTGAACGCTTTAGGTCTGGGGACTCGCGTATGAACTCAGTCTTCGAGTTCTTCTTCAGCGTCAGTTGTCGTGGCCGATTCTTCGCTGATAGCATCTTCCGATGCGGCTTCTTCAGTTGCGGCTTCTTCAGTTGCGGCTTCTTCAGTTGCGGCTTCTTCAGTTGCGGCTTCGCCGGCTGCCGTGTCCTCAGCTGCTTCCGCTTGTGTCGTAGAGGCTGCGTCCGCGGGTTCTGCCTCGACGGCTTCACTCGTCTCCTCAACGGAATCTACTTCGGCGTCGGATTCGACAGGAGCCGCATTCTCGGAAACGGGCGTCGTCTCTTCGTCTTTGACCAACGCGACACGATCGAGCTCTGCTGGATCAACCGTCAGCCACTTCTTACGCGTCTCCTCGGGAGCTGATGCGCGCCAGATTGCCAAGACTTCGTCAACATTGACATAGGGATTGCCAGCTTCGTTGCCAGGCTGACCAGCTTGCTTCGGTCGCAGGGGTACCCACAGCATGTCGATAACATTGCTATCGCGATAGAAGTAGCCGCCGACAATCTTGCCATTGGCATCCAAATTCAGCATGTAGTGAAAATACTTGACTCGCTTGATCCGTGGGCTTTCGTCCCACTCGCCGTTGCTGTCTTTGGCATAGGCGATATTCATCTTCACTTCGACTTCACGAGCGGAATGCTGTGCGGATGAAGTAGCGTAGGCGTAGATCGGGTAGTTCCACTTTTCTTCCGAAGGATCAGCTTCCATTCCCAGCGGATGATCGCCGCGTCCAACCCAATTCGCAACGATTGCGTGGAACACTCCGGCATTGATTGGCCGTTGATTTTCGCCAGCGAGAACTTCGTGGTGATTGTAGATGTAGATCTCCGCCAACAGGCCCTTGATATCGGAGGGCGAGAATGTGACGCCGTTGCGCGTAACGCTCTTCTCGGGCTCGGCGTGACGAATCGCGGCCGATGTCCAGCCATTGCAGTGGCCATACCAATCCGGCGTTCGCTCGCGAGAGAACAGACGGCCGCCAAACAAACCGGGTTGTCGCTCTGTCATCGAGGTATCGCGTTTCTCGTAGCTCGTTGCCAAGCCACGACCGCCGTTGAAAGCGCGATCGTATTTCCAGAGAGCATTTTGAGTTCCACCTGCCGTGTCTGGGTAGATGTAACCGGAGTAAGGCACTCGCCACTCTTCGACGCCACCCTTTTCAGGTAGTTGATCGTATTGCCACGTAAACTCGGTTTCCCACAATTGCTCGAATGTTTCATTTTGCTTTGCGACTTCGGCGCTTGGAATTGGTGCCCCCAAGGCGGCGAGTGCGGTTAACGCAACGAACAAAGTACTCATATCGAAAAAGCTCCCAAGGAAAAAGCGGTTTGAAGTGTTAATCGGCAGACGCGAGACTGGTCTCGCGTCTTGTAGGGCCTGTTCGGAAAATGCCGAGCAGATGAGGGCGCAGCGCCTCGAAACAACCGGTTCAATCGGTAAAGTCGCTTTTCGGGGCGCCTAATCTGCCGCAAAGGTGATTCAGTAATCAAATCAGCGCTCACGCATCGCAAACTTGTGTCCTAGACTCCGGTAGCTGGGATATCTGCGCTCTTTGTGCGCGACGGAATTGATTAATCCGATTGCGATGACTGAACGATTTCATGATGCATTGCGAACTATCCAATATCGTCACCTATAACCCGTGCGTGCTCGAAGGCCAGACAACTCTTGGCGAGTTGGCAGAACTGGTTCACGGGGCCGACTTCCATCATTGGCCGGTTGTGGATGATGATCGACGCCTGCTAGGCATGCTTGCTAGCGTGGATCTAGTTCGAATCTTTGAGGCGGCTGCCACTGCGCTTGAGGTTGCTGGTGAACGCCGACAGGAACGATTGGCAACTGTTTGCAACCAACCGATTAGCGAATTGATGCCGACGCGCGTGCTAAGCATCCAGCAGAACCAGTCTCCCGCCACGGCGCTGTGGATGCTGGTGGAAAACCGTATACACGCGCTTCCTGTGTTGACGGATGACTATCTCACGGCGCTCGCGACCACGAGTGACTTCCTGCGGGAATTTTCGTACGGAGGCTCGCTTGCGGCTTGCCTTTCTGTGAGCGAGATGATGCAAGATGCCGGCGAGCCCATGGATTGTGATGCGACGCTTGACGAAGTGGCGATGGCAATCCACTTTACTGCGTCAGGTGTGACTCCCATAGTTCGCGGCGATCTTCCATTGGGCGTTGTCTCGCGGCGCGAGTTAGGCAGGCTTAAACTTGGCAAGACGTTGCGTGAAGTGTTTCGCGGTGAGTTTGCATCCGAGAAATCGACCTCGATCTTGGCACTTGCCGCTTCAGCACCTACAATTCGCCCGGGTGAGCGACTCGGCACAGCCGCTCAATTGATGCTTGAACACGGACGACAAGCGATTGCTGTCGTGAATCAAGCCGGACGATTGCTCGGCGTCGTAACAGAAGAAGCAATTCTCCGCGCGATGCTCGACGAGATGCGATCCTAAAGGATCATTCATGGAAGCCTGGGACGAGCTGAATCAACACATCATCAGCTGCTCCCAATGCCCTCGGCTCGTAACGCACTGCCAAAAAATCGCTCAAGAGAAAAGGCGTGCCTACCAAGACTGGAATTATTGGGGGCGACCGGTTCCGAACTTTGGTGATCCGCGCGCCCAACTGCTTATCGTCGGACTCGCACCTGGTGCGCACGGAGCGAATCGAACGGGACGCATGTTCACGGGAGATCGCAGCGGCGACTGGCTCTTTCGGGCATTAAAAAAATCCGGCTTTGCGTCTCAAGCGAGTTCCACGGCAGGCGATGACGGTTTGAAACTCGTCAATTGTGCCATCACAGCCATCTGCCATTGCGCACCTCCAGATAACAAGCCAACAACAGGTGAGATTCAGAATTGCCAGCCGTTTCTCGAACGAACAGTTGATCAACTTCCCATTCGCGTCTTCGTTGCTCTCGGGCAACTCGGTTGGAGGGGCACGATTGCGGAAGCCAGGCGGCGGGGATGGTTGAAAGGGCATCCACCGAAGTTTGGACACGGAGCGAAGGTTGAATTCAACGGCGACCGTTGGCTAGTTGGTAGCTATCATCCCAGCCAGCAAAACACGTTTACCGGTCGTCTAACTGAGGCGATGCTCGACAGCGTATTCCGCCAAGCCCGGCGCCTTCTGTAGTTCTGCTCGCGTTGTCGCATTTTCGCAGTTTCGCTATAATCCGCAGCTCAAACTAAAGTCCCTAAGTTGCGGCGAGTTCTTGAACGGGATGCGTTTCGCACCGGCAGGATGGACGCTTGGTCCATCTTAGGCATTGGTTACGACTTCGTGTACCAAGACAAGGAGATCAGACGACGAACCAACGGATTGGCATAGGCCACGATACTCATCGCCTTGCGGAGGGTGGACCGCTACGTATCGGTGGCGTGGAGGTTGCGCACGATCGACACGCGGTCGGCCACAGCGACGCGGATGTGCTGCTGCACGCGGTAACCGATGCGATCCTGGGTGCTGCTGCTTTGGGCGATATTGGCGAGTTGTTCCCCGATACGGACGATGCCAATCGCGGACGAGACTCGGCTGAAATGCTGATGCTAGCTCACAAGAAGGTAACCGACGCGGGATACCGAGTCGCCAATCTCGACTGTATCGTGTTCGCTCAACGTCCTAAACTTAGCGCTTACAAGCAGGCCATACGCGAACGCATCGGGGCGATTCTTGGAATCCCTATGGAAGTCGTGGGCGTGAAAGCAAAGACTGGCGAAGGTGTTGATGCAGTTGGTCAGCAACAGGCCATCATGGCACAGTGCGTAGTATTGCTCGAAGGTCAAACATAATCTTTTGCCACTTGCGTGGCGTTTCACAACTCAAAACTCAACGGATTGAGATGACTACCGCAACTGCCCCTTCTTCGAATTCGACTCAAGGTCAAAGCTCGATGAACATTCGCATTTACAACACACTAACGAAGTCCAAAGAGCCGTTCGAGCCGATCACACCCGGCAAAGTTGGAATCTACCTTTGCGGACCAACGGTCTACAAAGAGGCGCACATCGGGCACATGGTGGGCCCAGTCATCTTCGACACGATTAAACGCTACCTGACATACAACGGCTTCGACGTCAATTGGGTTGTCAACATCACCGATGTCGATGACAAATTGATTGCTCAGTCACGTGAACGCGGCATCGCGATGTCACAGGTCGCCACCGAGATGACGATGGACTACTGTGCGAACTTGCTCGCAATGGGCGTCGATCAGATCACGAGCATGCCACGCGCGACTGAAAATATGGGCGAGATCATCCAGTTTATTGAGGTGTTGATTGAAAAAGATTTCGCTTACGAATCCGGTGGTGACGTCTTCTTTGATGTCCAAAAAGATCGGGAATACGGAAAACTGAGCAATCGCTCGGCCGACGAGCAGCAAGGCGAAGGTGGAGGCGCTGCGGCAAAAAAACGCTCGGCCAGTGATTTTGCGCTTTGGAAATCGGCCAAACCAGACGAGCCTGCATGGGACAGCCCTTGGGGACAGGGACGCCCCGGCTGGCATATCGAATGTTCGGCCATGAGCCGAAGGTTGCTGGGCGATTCGTTCGACATACATGGCGGCGGATTGGATTTGATGTTCCCACATCACGAGAATGAAATCGCTCAGAGCGAATGCTGCCACGGTAAGCCGATGGCGAAATACTGGATGCACAATGGGCTGCTTCGGTCGGGAGAGGCCGGAAAGGTCGGTGGACGCGGCGACAGACAAACTTCAGAACTCTCGGACACTTCGGAAGCATCAGTCGATCAGGCGGCCAGCGGAAAGATGAGCCGCTCCGCAGGTGCGGGGGGACTACGCGAGCAACTCGCCAAGCACGGTGGCGAGAAGATCCGCTTTTTCCTTTTGAAGACTCATTATCGCAGCACGGTCGTCTACAGCGAAGCAGCTCTCGAAGAGGCGGCCGTTGCGCTGGACAAATTTTACGTCTTCTTTGCTCGCTACGAGCGGATTGCAGGGAGGAGCTTCTATCTTGCCGCAGGCGATGGCCGCTCTTGTGTGGGCCGACGTGAGGGGTGTGATGATTTGGACACGAGCGGATTGTTGGCTGACGTAAAGGCCTGCCGTGATGCTTATCTCGCGAAGATGGATGACGATTTCAACTCGGGCGGGGCGGTCAGCGAACTGTTCAATTTACTGGGCAGTTTGAACAAATTCGCGGACCAACAGCATCTCGAAGACGTACCTCGGCGATCGCAAGCTGATCTGGATCAATTCTTTCGTGGTGTCGAAGTGCTCCGCGAGTTGAGTGCCATCTTGGGACTGTTCCTGAAACCCTGTGTAACGTCGCCGGAGGCGGGCAGCCAAGATACGATGGACAAACTCGTGCAAACATTTATACGCATGCGAGCCGACGCTCGTCAGAACAAGGACTTCGCGTTGTCCGACAGAATCCGCGACGAACTAACCGCGGCGGGTATCACGCTCGAAGACCGCAAAGAAGGAACGACATGGCGGTTGGGTTAGCAAGCCTCGCTTGCCGGCTTTTGCTATGACTCGATTTGCTACAGGGATGGCTATGTCAGACGCGGCGACGATTGGACGGAAAATACTTGGCATCGATCCGGGCCTCAACATTACGGGGTACGGTGTGCTGGAGATTACTGTTCACGGCCCCCAACTGACCGAAGGCGGCGTGATTCGAGGCGGCAAGGATCGTTCGCTGGAAGCCCGGCTCCGAGAATTGTATGCGGGGTTGAACGAAGTGCTCGACGCGTATGACATTTCAGCAATGGCCATCGAACAACTCTATTCGCACTATGAACGTCCTCGAACGGCGATCCTGATGGGGCATGCGCGGGGCGTGTTGTGCTTGGCTGCCTCTCAGCGCGGCATTCCCATCATGCACTATGCTTCTACGCAAGTGAAACGCATGCTGACGGGAAATGGACGAGCCCCTAAGAATCAAATGCAGTTGGCGATCTGTCGCGAGTTATGCCTTGCTAAACCGCCTGAGCCGCCGGATGTTGCCGATGCTCTCGCCATCGCGCTTTGCCATCATCACTTGGGGCAAAAAGTCGCTTGAGTAATTCATGTCCAGCGACCTCCGAAGTTTTGGAAGCTTTGGAAGTCTGTCCTTATAACAACTAGTTTCCATCGGAACCGAACTCTTGATCACCAAGCTCACTGGCAAGTTGCTGTCCGTCGAAGATGATTCCGTGACCGTCTCCGTCGATCCGTTTGAATATGAAGTTCTGATCCCTGACTTTAATCGGCGGCAACTTCAGTCACAGCTTGGCTCGACCATCAGCTTTCACACGATCCATTACATGGAAGGCAACCCGGCTCACGGTCGCATGACGCCCCGGCTGATCGGCTTTCTTCGCAAGGTGGAACGAGAATTCTTCGAGATGTTTTGCTCGGTGGATGGCGTGGGTGTAAAAAAGGCGTTGCGAGCGATGGTCAAGCCTGTGCAAGATGTCGCAGTTTTGATCGAAGAACAGGACTCCAAAGGGTTGTCAACATTGCCGGGAATCGGAGCGGCAACTTCCGAGCGGATAATCGCGAAGTTGCGGCGTAAGATGCCTAAGTTTGCATTGCTTGTCGGGCGAGACGAGCCCGGTGCGGCCAGCGACGATCAACGCGACGTCGTGGAGGATACTTACCGCGCGTTGTGTGCCCTGGGCCACAGTGAATCAGATGCCAAGAAGTTGCTCGACGCTGCGTTGGAGACAAAGAAACGCTTCAAAGACGTGAACGCATTGCTGACGGCAATCTACGAACAGAGTCATGGCCGAGATTGAATTCATTGAGCCCTCGTCCCCGAACGAGTTCGACGACCCGATCATCGATGCCGAAGTGGTGGCTCCACACGGACAACCGTGTGAATCGTGTGGTTGCCCTCTGGAAGAGACCGACAAGTTCTGTCCCGCTTGTGGCTCGGCTCACGTGACTGAATCGATCGGTGTTTCTGATGACAAGCCAACACACCAGAGGCACTTTCGTTGCGACAACTGTGGCAGCGAAGTGTCGACGGAACCTGATCAGCGCAGCTACGTCTGCCCGTTTTGCGATTCGACTTATGTCGTCGAATTGCAGCAGCAGACCGATCGCCAACGGCCCGAGTTCGTTGTCGGGTTCAGCGTGACTCGAGATCAGGCCCTGGCGAAGTTCCGCGAATGGATCGCGGAAAACTCTTGGTTTCGCCCCGGCGATTTGCGTATGGCGATGCTCGCGGACAAACAGCAAGGCGTTTATTTGCCCTTCTGGTCCTTTTCGATGTTGGCTCAAAGTCATTGGTCGGCCACCATAGGTGAGTATTGGTATCGAACCGAGACGTATACGACACGCGACTCGAAAGGGAATACAGTCATCCGTACGAGGCAAGTGCAGGAAACTGAATGGTGGCCACTGTCGGGAAACCATCACCACTACTATGCCGGATATCTCGTATCGGGAAGCAAAGGTCTGCCGCAGGATCAGGCCGAGCGGATCAAGCCCTTCAATCTGCCGGCGCTGAGCCGGTATGAACCGTACTTTCTCGCGGGGTGGTTGTCGGAAGAGTACTCGATCGAGCGTGAGTCTGCGCTACAGATTTGCCAGCAACAGTTTTATGCTCGCGAGCGAAGCAATGTTGCGGCGTTTCTGCCCGGCAACACGCACCGTGGTTTGGAGGTGTCGACACGTTTCAGCTCCGTTAACTCGGATCTATGTCTGCTACCTGTATACATTCTTAGTTATCAATATCGTGACAAAGTTTATCGCTTTCTCGTGAATGGTCAGACCGGTAAATGTGTTGGCGACAAGCCGTTGTCCTGGCAGCGCATTTTGCTCGCAATCTTTGTGGCTGCCTTGCTCATTGCTGCGTTAATCTTGGGAGTGGCGTTGGCCCAGAATGGCTGATCTTTTGGAAAAATGCTCGGTTTGTTTGGCGCTCATCGACGAGGAGGATCTGTTTTGCGCCAATTGCGGCACGGAAGCACCTCGGCGCGAGCAACGTGCCATCGCGGAGGCGCAAAGATTTCGACACAATTTTGAATGCCAAGGATGTGGCGCTTCGATGAGTTACGACGCCAGCGCTCAAACATTGCGTTGCCCGTTCTGTGGTTCAAATCGTCTTGAAAATAAGCCAGATGCGAGGTCGATGGCTCCCGCACGTGTAGTTCCTCTTGCGGTTGACGCAAGTGTCGCTGAGGCGACCATGCGTCGTTGGCTCGGTCAAGGGTTCTGGCGACCGAGTGATCTGGCACAGCAAGCCGCTGTAACGAAGATGACTGCGGTGTTTGTGCCCTATTGGATTTTCACAGCCCGCACATTCACCTATTGGACGGCGGACTCAAGTCACACTCCGCCAGGGGCGCGAGGCAATTGGGTGCCGATGTCGGGGGAGCACCGTGGCAGCTACTCAGGACTATTGGTCGGCGCGAGCAGCGTCCTCACACCTGGCGAGACATCGGCACTGTGTCCGTTCGATCTGGGACGGGCTGTTCCCACCAATCAAGTTGATCTGGAGAACGTAATCTTCGAACAATTCCGTGTGCAACGAAAATACGCTCGACCTTTGGCGCGACAAGGCCTGGAGAGTCTTGAACGTGCGGCTTGTGCCGAGTACGTCCCCGGTCGCAATCGCAACCTCAAAGTGAACGTCCGACTAGAGGGACTGTCGAGCGAGCCGGTGTTGCTGCCGATTTGGGTGATGGCGTACCGCTATCAAAATCAAGTCTTTCGATTCTTGATCAACGGCCAAACGGGCAAAGCAACCGGCGAAGCGCCAACCTCGTGGAAAAAGCTGTTCGTAGCGGTCATGATTGTGATCGCCATTCTCTTGAGTCTGCTGTTGTTCGTGGGACTGGTCAGCGCGAGCGTGACTGCTCATTCTGGTGGCGTGCAAATGCCCAGGATCGACAACGCGTTCCGAGTTGCTGCTGTGTCTGCTATGATGCCCTGCATTCACTGTCGTTAAGCGAATAGCTGGTCTGATGATGGAGCGCCGACACCCACGATGCCACGCGAGACTGTTTTAGGAGGTGTGCCCGAGACGCCCGGAGAAGATGATGATCGTGATCTGCGTCCACAAACGATGCGTGATATGGTCGGACAACGCGAAGTGCGCGAACGCTTGGAGATTGCAGTCGACGCCGCGCAAAAAAGAGGTGAGCCGCTAGGGCATATTCTGTTTGACGGACCTCCGGGATTAGGCAAGACGACATTCGCTCATTGTATCCCCAACGAGATGGGGGCCACAAAGCAGATGGCCAACGGAGCCGGCTTAACCGCCCCAAAAGACCTGTTGCCGTATCTTACGAATCTGAGCGAGGGCTCGATCCTGTTTATTGACGAAGTCCATCGCGTGCCTAGATCCGTCGAAGAGTATCTTTATACAGCGATGGAAGATTTTCGAATCGACATCGTTTTAGGCGATGGCGTTAACGCACGCACCTTGAACATGCCGCTCAAAAGATTCACGTTGATCGGCGCCACGACCAGAGCCGGTATGTTATCCGCTCCACTGCGAGACCGCTTTCAAATTCGAGAGCATCTGGGTTTCTACGATACCGCTGATTTGACGGAGATCGTGCGCCGGAATGCGAAGAAGTTGAAGGTCCGCTTGGACGAGGACGCGGCTCAAATGATCGCCAGCCGTTGCCGGGGAACTCCGCGCGTGGCGAACAATTTGCTCCGCTGGCTGCGTGACTATGCCGACAGTCGCGCGAACGGCCACATCACAACGGAAGTGGCTACGGCAGCGTTGAAGATGGCCGGTGTCGACGAATTAGGGCTGGGGCCTCACGAACGTCAATATCTCGATACGCTAATGCGAGTGTTCAGTGGCGGCCCTGCGGGCATCGAAGCCATCGCTCACACAATGAATGTCGCCGTCGATACGCTCACCGACGACGTCGAGCCGTTCCTGCTACGCAGCGAGTTATTGGTGCGCACTCCCCGTGGTCGTATGGCCACAGCAAAGGCCTACAACCACCTACAGAAGACGCCGCCGAAACCGACAACTGGGGATGGCCAGTCGCAACTATTCGACTGACTCTCGCTGCGCTACACCGACTCTACCCTAGCGGCACTTGCTGAAAAGGCCTGAGCGATTTGAAGTCGTCATGCGAGTAGTTCTCGGACGACTCGGCCATGAACATCCGTCAAGCTGACATCACGACCGCCGAAGCGAAAGGTCAGACGCTTGTGGTCGATTCCCATTTGGTGAAGGACGGTCGCATGAATGTCTTGGATCAGCAATGGGTTTGCGACGACGCTGTTTCCAAATTCGTCAGTCGTCCCATAGGACGTTCCGCCTTTAAACCCACCACCTGCTAGAAAGATCGAATAGCCGTTCACATGATGATCACGCCCGACAGCGTTGTGAATGGCCGGTGTGTGTGGTGTGCGTCCCATTTCTCCACCCCAAATGACGATCGTTTCTTCGAGCATTCCTCGCTGCTTCAAGTCCCGGATCAGAGCAGCCACCGATTGGTCGGTGATCATTGCGTTTTCGTTGTGGTGCTTGACGAGGTTGCCGTGCTGATCCCACGGCGAATTGTTGGCATGAGTTAGCGGACACGTAATCTCAATGAAGCGAACACCTTGTTCCACCAAGCGGCGAGCACGCAGGCACTGGAGGGCATAGTACTTTTGAAAGTCGTTCTTGCTGTCGACGCCATAGAGTTGCCGGATGTGAGCTGGTTCATCAGCCACGTCAGCAATATTCGGGATTGAGGACTGCAGCAGAAACGCCTTTTCATAATTGTGAATCGCCGCTTCAATCGTCGCCGATGAGCTGCTTGTTTTTGCAAACAGCAAATCTTGATTCTGTAGCAAATCAAGCTTCCGACGTTGGATGGCCTGGCTGTCGGATGGAATGATGTCGTCGACGGGCGTTCCTTTGGCTCGCAGCATCATCGCAGAGTGATTGGCAGGCAGGAAAGAACTGCCAAAATTCTCGAACCCGCCGTTCGGAATCCAGTCGTTATTCAACAGCACATAACTCGGCAGATTCTCGTTTTCCGAACCCAATCCGTAAGAGACCCACGATCCCCAACTCGGCGCTCGGCCCGTTTCTCGCCCCGTATGCATGAGCAACGCCTGTTGTCCGTGAAGCGGTTGCTTGCCGACCAGAGAGCGAACGACACAAATGTCATCGGCAAGTTCCGCGATGTGCGGGAGCAAATCACTGACGGGCAAACCGCTTTCGCCACGTTCACGAAATTTCCAACGAGCCCCTAGCCAAACTCGCGAAGCCGCACTCTGAGAGAGCACCGAGACGTGTTCGTTTCCAATCGGTTTTCCTTCTTGCTTCCTCAGTTCGGGCTTCGGATCGAACGAATCGACGTGACTGGGACCACCATCCATGAAGCACAGAATGACATGCTTGGCCTTGGCCGCAAAGTGCGCAAATTGGGCGGCCCGGCATTCACGCGTGGCCAGAGACGTAAACGCGAGCATTCCAAAACCCATCGAAGCGTCTTTTAAGAACTGTCGTCGGTTGGAACGTATCGTCATTTCGTTGCTTGTGGTTCGTGTTTGAATTTACTTCAGATAGATAAACTCTTTGCAGTTGAAGATCGTATGAGCCACGTCTGTCCAAAGTTGTGCATTTGCCATGATGTCATCTTTGGTGACGTTTCTCAAGGTTGCAAAATCGTGCAGTGTGTGCGTCCATTGATTAATCTCCGTCGACTCGACTGATCGGGAAAAAGCAGTGGACAACATGGCTTCAAGGCGCGCTTCTGGTGTGGTATTTCCGTCTTTGGTGACTGCCAGGCCCCAGTGTTTTGCAAGGTTCAGGACGAACGGATGATTCAGCAGTGTTAATGCCTGAGTCGGCGTGTCGGCCACTTCGCGGCGTCCAGTTGGTATCTTTGGTTCTGGTTGATTGAACGTCGCCAAAAACTTTGAAGGTTCCATGATCGTCACCTTCGTGTATAGCATCCTTCTTCCATCGCCCTCGACAGGACCCGAGAATAGCCGCTTCGTCTCGTCCTCGGCCGTTCGGAATGGATTGTGCGGCGCTCCGTAAAGTGCAGGATTGAACCGACCGGAAACTGCAAGCATGGCATCACCAACGCATTCGGCATCCAGACGCCGTGTGGCGAAGTGGTGAAGCGACCGGTTGGTGGGGTCGGCTTCGATCGCCGCGTGCGAAGTTCGGCCAGACTGCTGCCACGCCTGCGTGAGCAGTATCTCGCGCACTAGTTTCTTGGTAGACCAGCCTTGTTCGATGAATCGATTCGCCAACCAGTCCAGCAACTCTGGATGCGAAGGCTGCCCACCAAGTTTGCCAAAGTTGTCTGGCGTATCGACGATCCCCTGGCCAAACATCCAATGCCACACTCGATTCACATACACTCTCGCCGTCAGAGGGTTCTTTGCATCTGCGACGAGACCAGCCAACCTTAGCCGCCCGCTATGTTCAGGTCGGGATGTTTGATACTGTTCGCCCTCGATTAGTCGCAAATAGCCGCGTGGCACCGTATCACCGAGGTCATAGTAGCTGCCGCGAATATTTAGCGCGTAGTCCATTCCAATATCATGATCTACCATGCCGTTGACGGTGCGAGGCGGCTCGACTTGAGATTCGATCCTGCGATACTCGTCGACCAATGTTTGTAGTTCTGGGTGGTTTGCAGATTTCGTCACCCATGGCGTTTGCAGCAGATTATTTAGGACTAGTATCTCGTCTTCCGTCGCATGCCCGTCACGCCATGCTTCGACCAGCTGCACAAGCCAACGACGGTAGAGTTCGGCTGCTTCGGATTTGGAGCGTGGATGTCCAGAATCGAGCAGCTTGAGAAACGCAGATAGCCGCTTCTTGGGTGGCGCAGCTTTCTCGCTGGCATAGATCTTGTTAACGGCAAACCAGCTATTCGGATCAGCGATCATATCGTCTGTCAGCTTCGTTCCGAGTCCCCAACGTGGCGGGAAATTCGGATTGCTCGTCTTGGTGGCGAACTCGAAGAAGATGCGTCGTCGCCCTTGACCCGGGAACGTACTTTCGACGGTCCAATGATA
Organism: Planctomycetaceae bacterium; assembly: GCA_020638995.1. Classification (GTDB taxonomy): domain Bacteria; phylum Planctomycetota; class Planctomycetia; order Pirellulales; family Pirellulaceae. Next base: position 305,217 of record JACKHM010000003.1, on the reverse strand, counting down.
GTTTGAATTTGCAAAGTATTTTTGTTTTTCGCAGAGGAAAGCGTTGTCTACGACACGGCGAAACGCCGACAAGTCGTTACCGGCGGAGAAGATGCTGACGAATGGCTTGTCCAGCGTGTGCAGCAACGGTGAACGTAGCGCTCCGTTCAACTTGGACGATAGATTTGACGTCGCGACGCCCGGCAAGAACAGCGACTGAATGAAGTCCTCACCGCGCAGAACTTGAAAGTCGCCCGCACGAACCGGTTCCAGACCGACGCCATCCGCGTTCCAATCGTCGGGAATCCCCCGCGAAAAATCAACGAGCAATTCAAAGTTGGCTCGATTGAATGCATTCGCCTCTTGATCTGCCACAGCGAGTTGCTGTCGTACCGCGTTCCATGTGTCGCCTAGTTCGGCGCCTTCGAGCTTGTGGATGTGATGCCACGGGTAGTTGATGTCTCCGATCGGCAGCGCTGTTGGGGGTTGGATACTGTCGAGCGTTGGTGGAGTGATATTGCTGGCTACATCGGCTCTCCAGACCTCTGCGATTCGTTCGCGAAGGGCGGCTTTCACCGATCGCAACTTGGATAGCGTCACGGCGTTGCGTTCAGGCAAATCGATGGTCCTGCTGATCCAACGAGAACTCATCAAGACGCCCGCCAACGCGTAGTATTCCTGTTGCGAGATCGGGTCCAACTTGTGATCATGGCAGCGGGCACATGCGATGGTGATTCCTTGAAAGGCCTTCGAGAACGCATCGATTTTGTTATCGATCATCTCCTGATGAATGCCTTCAAATTCCAGGCTGTCTCCGTGCCGATGTTCACCCAGATGGTAAAACATTGGGCCAATCAAAGATTCGTTGAGCCCAAGTTCGTGATTCAACCGCGGTGTTTCCAGCAAGTCCCCGGCAAGTTGCTCGCGGATCAGTTGATCGTAGGGGACGTCCGTGTTGAAGGCCCGAATCAAATAGTCGCGATAACGCCACGCGCCCTTTGCAGGCACGTCCCACTCGTAGCCGTAAGTATCTGAGTATCGAACGACATCCATCCAATGTCGCGCGAATCGTTCGCCGAAATGCTCCGAGGCAAGGTACTTGTCGACGAAATGCTCCCAGGAGTCAGCACGACGGTCCTTCACGAATGAGTCGATGTCGGCGGCCACCGGGGGCAATCCGGTCAATGTAAACGCAAGCCTCCGGATCAGCGTTGCGCGATCTGCCTTTGGGGCGGGAGTGATTTTCTGCGAGTCGAGCTTGGCTAGCAAAAATCGATCAATGGGACTGGCCGACCAAGCATTGAATTCATCACGGTCTAGTTCCGCCGGCGGAACGACTGTCGCGAGCGGTTGAAAGCTCCACCACTGCTTTCTTGATTGGTAAGCCACTTCCCAGATCTCGTCAGCTAATGCCTTTGCATCGGCTGGCTTGTCGCGAGGATCGACGGCACCATCTTCAATCCACTCGATAAAAGCGTCGATTGTCGCTTCATCCAGCTTCTTCTTAGGTGGCATTTCAAGAGATTGATGCCTGATCGCCTCCACGAGCAAACTGTCGGCGACTCGATATGGAACGACGGCTGGACCACTCTCTCCGCCTTTTCGAATCGAGTCTCGTGAATCCAGCAGCAATCCACCGCCAGGCTCGGCTGCTGCCAGGCTGTGGCATTCGTAGCAATGTTTAATCAGTGTGGGTCTAATTTGCTTCTCGAACAGTTCAACTCCGTCGTCGTTGGCTGCGTTGCTCGTGCTCGCAAGGGAAACTATAGCGCAGAGCGCATGTAGGACTTGCCGAATCTTCGCGTTTTTACTTTCGGCGCGATCTAGTCCGGAATTCCACCATCCGCGGTTCGACAGCATCAACAGCCTGCTCGAAAAGTGCCTGGGAAGCTGGAACAAATGCCTCTCGTTGGACAAGGGGCAGTGCCGTTGGGTGGAGATTCGTCGCAGTTTCTTTCAATCGCACAAAAGTAACTCCGGTGGCGAACCATTGTAACTTTCTGCTCTTCAAAATACTTCATTGTTCGCACCCGAGGTTGAGTTGCAAACGTGATTGCGATCACGCTCCGTGACGACCGACGACTAGACTTCGACCCCCGTGTACAAAGGCGATATGACCTCGCCGCGATTCAATCTAACAGGGCGATCAAACCGATCTCGAACTTCTGCGTTTGGCGGTATGCCTAACGCCTGATAGACCGTAGCGCCAATATCGATCGGCGAATATGCTTTAGTTACCGGATAGGCGCCTGTGGCATCGGAGCGACCTATGACTTGGCCTCCACGAACGCCTCCTCCGGCAAACATAGCAAAGAAACAGGGACCCCAGTGATCGCGCCCTTGGTTGTTGTTGATCTTCGGTGTGCGTCCGAACTCGCCCAGCATCATAACGAGCGTGCCGTCCAACAAATTCCTTGATTCGAGATCGTCCAGTAGCGTTGCAACACCTTGGTCCAACGGCGGCAGCAGTCGATCCTTTAATGTCGAGAAGATGGCACTGTGATTATCCCAGGTTTGTACGGCCCCGATATTGGTCTGCACAACTGGCACTCCGGCTTCGATCAAGCGACGCGCCAACAGAAGCGACTGGCCGGTTGTGTGGCGACCATAGCTCTCCCGGACCTTGTCACTTTCGCGACTTAATTGAAAAGCCTCCGCGAAGCGACTCGAGGTCAGAATCGAGAACGCTAAGTCTTGTTCTCCGGTAAGCCGCTGAGCGACGGCAGCATTCGACAGCCGGTCGCGTTGCTGATTGAAGGCGTTCACAAGCGAGCGACGCGTATCGAGTCGCGTGACATCCAGCCCCGCGGCGAGCGTCAGATTGTCGACGCGGAAGTTGTCCTTGTTCGGATCACCCGTTATTTGCCACGGATCGTACTTGGGGCCTATGAATCCTGCATGTTGTCCGGGCCACGTCAGCGCGCCGGACCAGAGATAGGTTGGTAGATTGACGCCGCTGGGAATGCCATCGTTGCGAGGTCTAAGGTAGGCACAAGCCGCAGCATAGGAAGGCCAATCGTCGCGCGAAGCTACTTTGTCGAAAAATCCACCAGGTTGCAATTCGCCAGTCAAGACATAGTGCGTAGACATCAAGTGATTGTTGTCGCCATGCGACAGGCTGCGAATAATGCTGTACTTATCGGCTCGTTTCGCGAGATGCGGTAGGTGTTCGCTGATATGCAGGCCCGGAGTCGATGTCGCAATCGAACTGAATTCACCTCGCACTTCCGCGGGAGCGTCTGGTTTCATGTCGAACGTATCATGATGACTGGCGGCGCCCGTGAGGAATATGATCAAAACCTGTTTAGGCTTGGCCGGCAGAGATTGCACGCCGCGATCAGCGTCCGAGCCGAGCGTTCGCCCAGCTAAGGCTGATGGCAAGCCGACGCCGAGCAACCCCGAATAGCCGACCTGTAACAACTCGCGGCGAGTTATTCCAACTCGGTGTTGATGACGTATGAACGGAGAACGGGCCATTCTAGATCCTTCGTGACGTCGCTGGGCATGGGTGAGGGGCGGTGTGGATTGCCGTTTTCGGCGAGGGTGATTGTTGGATATCAGTCTAACCCGGATTATTCATGAAGTGTTACTGTAACGATCTAAAAGGCTTCGTGAGAAGGAGTTGTGGGTATCTTGCCCAAAACACCGCGCAAATGGTAACCCGAAGCGTCAGCGAGGGATTTACACGACGTCCCTCGCTGACGCGTCGGGTTGCGAATATTCCGGGCTAATGGACGCGTCAACATCGTCCAAGTTCCACGTACATCAAGTTGCCGAAGCTAAACGCCGGAAGCTCCTCACATTTCTACAACTGGCGGATGTGAAAGCCACCATCGACATTGATGCGATCGCCCGTGCTAAACGGAAATGCATCGGATGCAACGGTCGCGACGGCGCGAGCTACGTCTTCGGGTTGGCCCCAACGCCGAATCGGACTCAAGCCTTCGGCAATCAGTTTGTCGTATTTTTCGGTGACCGGAGCGGTCATGTCGCTAGAGATCACGCCAGGGCAGATCTCGTACACACGAATTCGTTCTTCAGCCAATCGGCTTGCAAGCAGCCAGGTCATCATTTGCACGCCGGCTTTGGCAATGCAATAGTCGACACGATTGGTTGAAACCGCGTAGGCTGAAATTGATGACACGTTTACGATCGTTCCTCGAGGTATCGAACCTGCTTTAATCAGCGACACCATTTCATTGGCGGCCCGCTGAGCGAGAAAGAAAGGACCTTTAAGATTCGTGTCAAAAACTAAATCCCAATTCTCCTCCGTCGCTTCGAGCAGATCTTTCCTCCCCGGCGAAGTGATGCCCGCATTGTTGACGAGCAAATCTAGCCGTCCGAATTCTTCAAGCGTTCGAGCAATAATCGAGTCGCGGCCACCAGGAAGCCCGACGTTCCCTTGTAGCGCGACCGCAAGCCCGCCAGCAGCGATTATCTGCTCTACGACTTCGTCCGCGCGGGCTTTGCTCCGAACGTAGTTCACTCCAACGGCATAGCCGCGATTTGCCATTTCCAGGGCTATCGCGCGTCCGATCCCACGAGACGCGCCGGTGATGAGTGCTGAAGGCTGTTCAATCATCCAAGCAGACTACAACGTGGAAGCCTTCGCCGTCAATTGAGCACTCGTTTCAAATGGCTGATCTGGCCTTCGTGATCAGTCAAGTACAAATCGTTGCCTTGGATACGCCAGCGGAAATTCAAGCGGCTTCCATCATCCCAGCGGACAAACACTAAGTCCCCTCGCGACTCGAAACTGCCTGTAACTGGGTTGGCGGGCCGACCGTTGCCAGTTGCATCGGGCACAATTACGACACGACCATCATCGCTAAATCGCATCCGGCTGCGGTATGATTTCCAGTCACCGAGAATCGTGATGGTATCGCCCATGCCGCGCGAAGACGAATCATTCACAGTCGCGGGAGGATTGAGAATCAGGCTTTCCCAGGTGCGGGTCCACGTTTCGCTTCGAGTTTCTACAATGACGTCGGGTGCCGAGGCGTGAAACTCGAAGATCCCCCAATCGGTGCGAACGAGAACGTGACGACCGGTGATTGCGGAAGCCGCCGAAGATGGATCTTTCGTCGTGAATTCGGCGACTGCCGCATTCCACTTGCCAAACGGAAACGGCGATGGCGGCGAAAACTTGGCGTCTTTGCCAACTACCATCTGCATTCGCTCAATCAACTCGCGGGATAACGTCTCGGCACCAAGGCTCTCATTAGGCGTAGCGGCATGGTAGGCCATCCACATAGCGTCGCTCGGGATCTTGCGCAGATTCGTTGGACGCCGGGCAGCGATGACCAAACGAATTTCGCGACCAAATGGAACCTCTTGCGCCCACCAACCGTCGGGGACCTGAAGTTCAATTGCTCCGCCGGCAAACCGAATTGCGCGATGAGGTTCCACTCGAGCACCGCTTACCGGTGGCCCTGTTTCAGTGCTTGGCAGACGTTCCAACTGGGCGACGGCATGGGTTCGGGGAAGTCGCTCGAAGCTCTGAGCCGCGACGAAGCCTTTCGAAATGGACAGCGATAAAATCGCGGCAGATAGCACACACGCTGGGATTTTGGCTGCTTTGCACATGGGACAATTTCGCCGGTGAATTGCTCCGTCGAGCTTGAAAAACGGCTAGGGAACGGTGACGTCCATCCTTGGCACTACATCCAACGAACGTCCCGACACCGCACTTCAGTCTCATCGACGCTTGGAGCAAACAGCCCTGACTAGAAGGTCGAATTGACCGGTTGTGCCGATTGCGCCGACGAAAGCCCACTCCGTGCGCGCAAGCGAAGGGCGAAGTCCTTTTGGAACTTCGCCCTTGGTGATCCCTGGCGTGGGGGGGGGGGGCCGCTCGCGACGCACAGTCTAAGTTCCACCTTAACAACTGCTCATCGAAGCGGTCGACCCAGTAACCGCCATACACGACAAGCAACCTGTCCAACCCAGGAGGGAGGGCTGTGCCGGATTCCCGCAAATCGCGACACAAAGGTGGAACTTCCAGTTGTCTCCTTTGATTCGTTTAAGCTGCCGAAGTTGCTTGCTGATCGAGTTGTTCGATCATCGTGCGTACGGATTCCTCGTCGCGCGACCAGACGGCTCGCATCATTTCTTGCGTAGATTCATCTTGTCCAAAAATTGCTGCCGGCCAACCACCGTCTTTCGAGCGAAGGCATCGCATCAAACGGTGAAACGCTCCGATTGAATCGGCGACGCTGATGCAGAATGTTCCAGCCCACGGCTCGATTCTTCGACCTACAACCACCGTTCCCAAGGCGCCTCGCGCGTAGGCATCTGCGGTTTGATAGCACGCATGTTTCGTCTTCGCCTCGAACGTCCAAAATACGTCACGACGTTGAACCTCGCGTATGTCGACGACAATTCGCCCAATCGGCTCGAACAGACCTGCTAACGGAGGCATCGCGCCCAGACTGACGCTGCCTTCGACGATCTCGCTCAGTTCAGCGATGCACAGGTTGAACATAATGTCGTGGTTTAACCGGTTAGTTGAAACATGAATAAGACGGTTCTGTACGAGCCGTCTCGTATAACCAACTGCGAGCGATTTCGTAGTCGGCAAGCGTTCCGGCCTTTCCCCGATGGGAAACGATACCTGATCGCCCCTCTCCGGCGATCAAGACGCAGTCTCCTGGCTTAGCCTGTTCGAGGGCCCATTGAATTGCTTGCGCACGTGTTGGTATTAAGTGTGCGCGAGCGGGACGGTCGTAGCCGTCGAGCACATCGTGCAATATTTGTAGAGGTTGAGCGTGCGGAACGTGCGCTCCAGTGAGAATCCCCAGATCCGCTGCTCGCTCGACCACTCGTCCCATCATCGGGCGATCATCAACCGGACGATGTTCTGGAGTTCCGAACACACAAATGATTCGACCCGAGGTGACCTTACGCAGAGTCTTCAACGCGATAGCCAGTCGGTCGGGGTTATCGGCGGAGTCGACATAGACGCCGAAACGCTGCCCACATTCCACTCGCTGCATTCGCCCAGGAATCTGTGCAACGGCTTCCAGGCCGCGTGCAACGGTTGCCAAATCGATGCCCATCACCAAGCCAACGGCCGCAGCGGCCAGGCAATTACTGACGTGGTGATCGCCGATCATTTGAGTCCGCACGGGAACGGTCTCATTGCCTGCCAGTAGCAGAAAGGTCTGCTCGCTGGGGTGCCTTTCGATGACGTTCGCCATGACCTCGGCTTGCTCGCGTTGACCGACCGTGATGACCGGCGCGTTCAGTTTTGGCAAGATCGCTTGGCTGCCCGGATCATCTGCGTTCACCACGCAGAACCCATCTGGTTTCAGTTGTTCGAATAGTCTGGCCTTGGTTTTACGATAGTTCATGACCGAACCATGCACGTCGACGTGATCGCGTCGCAGGTTGGTTAACACCGCTGCGTCAAATCGCATGCCGGCCGTGTAATGTTGTGATAGGGCGTGGCTCGATAGTTCGAGTACAGCGTGCGAGCAGCCATTGCTCGACATTCGCTTAAGCCAGCTTGCCATCTCGGGAGGAACGGGCGTCGTACGAGGGGCAGGTACGGTTTGTTGCGAGTCCGAGCGACCGAGGGTACTGATGACACCGACGCGGGATTCCGCGGCATTCAGAATTGAAGCAATCAACATACTGGTTGTTGTCTTGCCATTCGTTCCCGTGACGCCGATGACATTCATCGAACTGCCTGGCCGACCAGCGAGCAGCTGGCAAATGTGACCGTACGCCTGCCGCGTGTCAGGCACGACGCAGACCGGAATGCTCACTGGGAGCGGGCGTTCGGCGATGATCGCGGAAGCGCCTCGCTCGACGGCCTCGCGGTACAATTCGTGACCGTCACCATCGGGTCCATCAAAAGCAATGAAAAGATCACCGGGTTCGCAGCGATAAGCATCGCCGCAGCAGGATTCGAACCGAATATCATCACTTCCGAAGAAGCGACCTTGCGGGATCAGTTCACGTAAACTCACGCGACCTGCGCGTTCGAGTGTTGGCTGCATGTCCTCGGCCTCCTTGCCTACGGATCACGCCTTGGATCAGACGTTGATTCCCACATCCATGTGGGTACGGGGTGCATGCAGCAGTCGGAGGGAGTAGAACTCAGCCTCACTACGGCTTCAGTGCGGAGAGCATTCTGCTGATTTCGGTCAACGTGTCAAGATAATTTGTTGCAAGCTAAGCCGTGCTGCTAGCAAGAGGATTGTTACTTGTTGGCAACTTCGATCGAAATCGACTCGATTCGCCCCGCGAACTCGAATGGTGCGTCGTATTCACCAACGGCGCCTTTGGTGTCACGTCCCACTTGTAATCCATCGAGCGGCATGCGTAACGCGACATCCGGGGCCTGACCATTCGCAATGAGCTGACCGTTGGCCCGCAGGGAGATATTCCCCGACTTGCTCAATACGACTTCGATCTCGTATGAACTCGACTCAAACGCGTTGGGCAAAGTTACTCGCGTCAATGCGCCTTGGTGGCGAGTCGCGAATGTTAGTATTCGGTCTTTGATATACAGGGCATATCCGTCACTCGTTCCTCCGTGGGCAACGATCACTCCATCTGTGGCCTCGCTAATGTGGGCATTGATTTTGACGGAGCGTTTTTCGACGAATGGAGCAGCCTCTCGGGGCAAGTCGTCGCCTGCCCGGAGCTGAAATTTCCTTTGCTGCTTGTTGAAGGAACTTTGTTTCGGATTGCCTTTCCAAGCACCAAGGGGAAGGACATTCGCGCGTTCGGCCCAAGAGTCCCATTTCGCTGCGAGTGACCGCGTTAACTCTGGTTTAGCCTCCGACAAATCGTGTACTTCCGTACGGTCCGCGGCCATATCGTAGAGTTCCCATGGCATGTTCTCCTTGGCGACCAGCTTCCACTTTCCATCGCGAATTGCTCGGTTTCCCTCGTGCTCCCAGAAAATCGGGTTCGTTCTGTTTAAGTCTCGGCTCATGAATGTGGGCACTAGGCTCACGCCTTCAAGTGGCTTAATGGCTTGTCCTGCGACCTGAGTTGGATACTCTGCCTGCGCGACGTCAACGCAGGTTGCCATAATATCGATCAAGTGTCCCGGTTGATGCTCTAAGTTAGTGGCTCGTCGAATTCTCGCGGGCCAGTGTGCAATGAGCGGTGTCGAGATGCCACCTTCGTGGACCCAATGCTTGTACTCGCGGAACGGAGTATTCGAAACATTCGCCCACCCGCGCCCATATGCGATGTAGGTCCCATCGGGACCCGGCATAATGCCGGGGCCCAATACCGTCGGGTAGCCATCGCGTGTTTGCCGCGGAATCATTTCGGTTTGCAACTCGTCGGGGGCCATGACTGGTAAAGTTGGCTTGTCGGGTCGCGCTAGCAGTCCATCGCGAGGAGAACGTCCCAGTCCTTCCGCACAACCGCCGTTGTCCTGTAGGAAGAATATCAACGTATTATCGAGCTCATTTGCCTTGCGTAGCGTATCTACGATGCGCCCGATGCCTTGATCCATCGAATCCACCATCGCGGCATAAACCTCCATGCACCGGATTTCCCATTCCCGATGCGTAACCTGCTCCCAGCTCTCTGCCTGGTCGGTCATCTGCCAAGCGGTATCGATCAACCCAAGCTTGCCCGACTTTGCAAGGCGAGCTTTCCGGATCGCTGTGTAGCCCTCGTCATATCTGCCACGGTACTTGGCGATATCTTGTTCGAGAGCATGCATTGGCCAATGGGCGGCCGTGTAGGCAACGTACAAGAAGAACGGCTTGTCCCCGGACTGACTTTCGTGTTCGCTGAGAAATCGCACCGCATGATCGCTGATCGCATGGGTATAGTAATACTGCTCCGGCTTATATTCAGGATCGGCATTGGGGGAAATCTGCGAGTTATCGCGCGTCAACGAATTCGGATCATAGAAGCTTCCCGCCCCGTGAATGGTGCCGTAGAACCGATCGAACCCGCGCTGCAACGGCCAGTTATCCTTCGGTCCGTCGGGCTTGACGTCTGGCGTTACATGCCACTTACCTGCCATATATGTCGAGTAGCCCGCGGGACGCAAAACTTCGGCGATCGTCCGGCAGTTGCGATTCAAGTCGCCTCGATACCCGTCGTATCCGCGATCTGTCATCATCCAACCAACGCCAGCCTGATGGGGATACAAGCCTGTCAGCAAAGAGGCCCGCGTGGGGCAGCATCGGCTTGTGTTATAAAACTGCGTGAAGCGCAATCCGCCAGCGGCAAGACTGTCGAGCGTTGGCGTGTTGATTTCGCCGCCGTAACATCCGATGTCCGAAAAACCCATGTCATCGGACATGATCAGAATGATGTTCGGACGCGAGTCGTGATCTGCATGGACAGCTCGTAGCGAACTCAGTTGCGCCGCGAGCACTGCTCCCACGCCAATCAACAGTGTCGTTGCTTGGCGTGGTAGGGAACGCCACAGTGACTGAGAACAATCTGTGGAATTATTTGCATTGGTTTGACACATGACTCGTGCTTTCGTGCGAAACGCTCTCGGAAAGACAGGCAATTAGCGAAACGAAATGTGACCGGCGACTCCAGTATCGCGGCAACATGATAGAAGTCAGCACCGTGGCTGGCCGGGAAGAGCGGAGCCGTGATCAATCGCGAGGAGTTATTGTCATTGCCCCAACTTCGCGCGTCAATTCCGTGCGACCGTTCGCTCAGGGGATGAAGTCAGTGCCATTGCTGTATGCGAGCAGTTTAGGTTCAAGGCGAATACGCACACTTCTGTGACGCAGTGTGCGTATTCGGTCTGTCGCGGTCGCTCGATGTCGAGTTCTCGGGGTTGGCACCGCAGATGCAGTGTCAGCCGAAGACACATAACGGTCGCGGATGACGGGCCATGAATCGAACTCATCAAACATCGTGCAGGACTAACCTTGAGGGCTCGGACGAATCGTTGCTGATTCGTTACCGTGACACCGGAAAGATTGACGCATTCGAAGAGCTGGTGCATCGCTACGAGCGACCCTTATTCAGTTATTTGTCCCGGTTTCTTCGTAGTGAGACACTGGCAGAAGAAGTCTTTCAAGCGACGTTCTTTCGCGTCCACGCCAAGTCCCAACAGTTTTCATTGGGCAAGCGATTTCGACCGTGGCTCTACAGCATTGCGACGCATCTAGCAATCGACGCTTTGCGAAAGGAAAAACGCCATAGCGCCGTCAGCCTGAATGCGGAGTATGGATGCGCTGATGCTGAGCTTACGAATCTCGTCGAGCTTCTTCGAGCACAAACACCCACGCCCCCGGATTGTCTGGAGCAAATCGAACGAGAAGCTTGGACACATCGAGCCGTCGATAAGCTCCCGGACGGATTACGTGTCGTAATACTGTTGATTTATTTCCAAGGCTTGAAGTATCGAGAAGCGGCGGAAGCGCTAGCCCTCCCACTTGGGACCGTCAAATCGCGTGTCCATGCGGCATTGTTACGATTGAACGAAGTGTGGTGGGAAGATCACCCACACGGTTAAGGTAAGAACAATGGAAGCTGAAATCATTGGTTACCTTTTAGATGCATTAGAGGAGGAAGAGGCTCTTGCCATTGCTGAGTTGCTCGAAACGAACGAAGAAGCTCAGCGGCACCTGAAACTACTGCGCCGCGCATTGTTGCCGCTGGGCAACGGCCAGCGACACGAAGAGCCTCCGCGAGATCTTGCAGTTCACACGTGTAGGTTACTTCGCGAGAAGTGTCGTTTAGATACCGACAGCTGAGTGAAGCAATTGTTTTGACGTGTTTGTAAATGAGATTTTAGAGCCGAGTGTGCAACCGCATGATGCTGCTTGCCCAAAGTGACCGACCATTCGCGACAGAAGTGTGGTTAACTCCGCTGATTTTGCTGCCGGGCGTGGCGCTGTTGATTGTTTCGACGTCCGCTCGATTCGGGCAACTGCACGCTGACTTTCACCAAATCATCGAACATCCCAATGCTCATGCGAAGATTATCTCGCGAAACCTTCTCCGGCGATCCGAGCTTTTCCGTGATGCATTAGCCAGCCTCTACGTCAGCGTCGGACTGTTCTCGATGGGAAGTCTCGTGGGCGCCTTTGTCGACTTCTTCTGGCCAACGTCGGTCTGGTTCGTGGGTGCTTTTACGATTGCCGGAATCGGATGCGTCGTGTTTGCCGCTGCGCAGCTGTTTCGCGAGTCGCTCATCTGTCTGGCAGTTATTAAGGAGCATAGTGACGCTGTGAGCAACAACTCCAAACACGACGTGTGAGAAATCTCTGCGGAGAGTCACTCCCCGGCAGTGAGATGAAGTGCGGTCGCTCTATCAGTCCACATCCGTACGAGATGCATCTTCTTGCATGTCCGAAAGAACCCGTTCATTTTCCCCATCTTCAATTGGCTTTCCGTTGACCATGAGGGTCACGTCCTTTTCATCGCCGGAGAAGATTTGGTTGCCCGCGATGATGGCTCGTGCAGTTGGTTGTTGAAGAACAAACGCGGCTTTGTGGAACTGACTTACCGTGTTGCCAGTTGCCGTTACAGTGGACTCGGTGGCATGGAGCGCATTTCGCCAACCGCGAATTCGATTCTCGGACATCGTCACACGCGAACCCGGCAATGCCCAGACCGCGAAGTTCGGTGGGCCTCCTTTTCGTAGCGAAGTCCCTTCAAAAATATTCTTACTGATGCGGACGATACCAGCGGCTCGGATTCCCGCGACGCCTTCGCCGCGAATCGTATTGCCAACGAACACGGCTTCGGCGCCTTCGAATACCATCACGATCGGTGGCAGCCCTCCCTTGCGAGCGAGTTCGTTGCCGGCCAACTGCACCTTCCAGCCAGCCTGAATGCCGACCGCGACCAGCTTGTTATCGATGACACGATTGTTCAACAAGGTTGATTCGCCTGAGTCGCAGGGGTCGAATCCAATCCCCGCCGTGTTATTGTGATGGCAAAAGTTGCCGATCAGCACAGTGGTTGCGTTGCTCTGCTGGCCAATCCCAACCGACGCATTCTCGTAACACTCGTTGCCGATGACGACGGGACTTGCCGCAGTTCGCGAACCTATACCTGCAAGTTTATTTCTGTAACAGCGATTACCTCGGATGATCGGAGCAGCTTCCTCGCGCGTCCCAATTCCTGCCATGTCATTGTCATAGCAGTCGTTGTCTTCGACTAGCGGTTGAGTTTCGTGTCCCGTCCGAATCCCGATTCCGGCACGGCGATTCCCGTAGCACTTGTTGCCGCGAACGACGGGGCAGGATCCCTCGCTGATGCCGATACCAGCACGCACGTTTCCGTAACAGACGTTTTCAAGGACGAGCGGACTGGCATCCGAGTGGCCGATCCCTGCGTAAAAGTTTTCGAAGCAAGTGTTTTGACGAATGATCGCGGTCGATCCTCGCATCGATCCTATGCCGCCACCCATATTGCGGAAGCAAATATTCTTCATCACGACCGGCGAACACGTCTTACCTTCAGCACCCGTGATACCGATCCCTGTGTAGCCGATGTGATGCACGATATTATTCTGAATCGTACAGGAGACTCCGGTCGCCGCGATCCCGGCAATGCCAGCAGCGCCGATCGGCTCTTCCTCCTGCTCCTCGCCTTGTGTCTCATAATGCCTCCGCCACTCTGTGTCGTCGTAGACTCCTACGTTTCGAATCGTGAAGCCATCCAGTGTAGAGCCCTCGGCCATCTCAACGCCTGCGGCCTGCCCATCATCTCCTGCTCCATCGATGATTGTTCGCTCAGCACGAACCAGCCCAAGCTCTCCCACTGTGTTGTCCCCCTGACTGCGCAGTGCAACACCCAGCTTTAGCTGAATGCGCTCTTTATAGACGCCAGCCTCGACGATCACTTCATCTCCGACAGTCGCCGCTTCTATCGCAGCTTGAATGCTGGAGTGATCAGCGGGTACTCTCAACACGTCCGCCCTCAACGACGGCGCTAACAAAAAACCAACAAGGCAAAGCCCGATGCTGCACCATGGTCGATACACGTTACGACTCCTGAGAGACGATTTCGGATGGATAGCTTAGTTTCCTACGTTCGTGAAACGGTTCTTTCTCCCGATTGTAGCAGGAGAATGCACATGAGTTCTCGCATATGTGGATTTGTCATAGCTCGCGAACTTCTCCGTTTCCCCGGTTTGACTGGTCGCTGATTGTACACTGCATGCGCGGGTACGCGCGCAATTCGATCACCGTCCTGACCGAGATTACTGAAATCGCTCCGATCGCCGCGTTCGATTGTGCGGCACTCAACTTGCGGGCAAATATTAGACGCAGGAGTCCGCATGGTGAACGCTTCAAAATGATCATTATTCTAAATGACGATCCGGTGTACGTTTCGTGGATCCGGAGGCATCGGGATGGGTTCGTGCTAGATACGCGACGGAAGGCGACAAAGCGAAACATGACGTTGCACCGGGCAATCTGTCCTGAGATTCGAAAGTCGAAGAGTAAGCGAACCCACTGGACGACGCGAGGAAAGGTTAAGGCCTGCGCGGAAAATCACACTGAGCTAACCGATTGGGCTCTCGAACAAGCGGGTTACGAGCCGAGACTTTGCCATGCTTGCAACCCGCTAGACGAGACACTCCCTCTAGAAACGGATTCCGGAGACGCTGGTTCAGAGCGAGACCTAACCAAACTCGAGAACGACATTCTATCCGCGGTCGTCGAATCCGCGGTTATTCATCTCGACAATGATTTGGAGTTCCGAATGACGGTCGGAGATGTCGCGGAATATCTTTCCAAAACACCTGCCCAAATCACCACCGCAATGTGTCATCTGGTCGGTAGGCACTTGCTGGAGAACCTAACGACTGCGTCGAATCTCGCGGCGTTTCCTGCGGACGCGCACGTGTTTCCGACAACGAGGGCTCTGAAAACGGTACCCGCATTTGCGGAACTCGACGCCGAGCGGCTCCAAGCAGAGATCGACTCGTTGCATCGCTAAAGTACCGAATCGTCTACGTGGTGTCGCGCCGAGGAGTTGATGCTACGAATCATGCCTCAAATAGTGATGGGCTACTTTTGTGGCGATGGTTTGGGCTCGCTTTGCTGGTGTGCTACGAGTACATCTTTCTCCGAGTTGAAGATATCATCTTGCTGCAAACTTAGCGGACGTTCCGCGGCATTACGATAGACGGCGGATTCTTGTCCAAAACGCACAATTCCAAGCTTTCGCAACCAATCGAGCAGAGTCATGGTGTTTACTCCTGTGCAACTTTCATACTCCTACAACCGGAATATCGCTCTCCGTTGCGACGAGACAAACCCGGCTCGGAACCTCCGAGCCGGGTTCAAATTCATGTCAAGACTTAACTTCAATGCGTTTGGTCCTGACTTCCTCGGATTTCGGGACGGAGACCTTCAGGACCCCGTTGGTGAACTTGGCCTCGATCTCGCCTTCCTTCACCATTGAACCCAGAGGCAATACACGCCGGAACTCGCCATAACTCCGTTCGATCCGGTGGTAGGTCTTCTCCTTCTCCTCTTTCTCTTCCTTCCTCTCGCCCGTGATCCACAGTGCGCCATCTTGGAACTCGACCTTCACTTCCTCAGGTTTCAAGCCTGGCAGATCGACGGTTACCTCGAACTCTTTTTCGTTCTCAACCACATCTACGCTGGGAACGAAATTCGTTGTGGCGAGTTGGCCGCCATCACCCCAGAAGTTCTCCATGAGGTCGCGCATCTCCTGCTCCAATTGACCAAACATGCCAGTGAAACGATCACCGGTCGGTCGCAATGACCTCTCTCTTCTTGGAACTAGTGAGCGTAACATCACACACCTCCTTTCCGCTGATTCTCGGCTGGCTCCCGCGCCAGCCGCTTTTGTTTGTCTCTCTATTTTTTCTACGCGACCGAGGATCGATTGGTTTTTAGAATCTGTGTCGGCATAAGATGTGCGTTACTATCTATAAGGAGTCCCCGCGAAAATGGCTGGTGCGATCCCGGTTCGCTGCGAGCGGACGTGGTGCTATACGCAGAACGCCAGAGACCCTTACGGTTCAAGAGTCACACTATCAGAGCCTACCGATATCCGTGTCCCCTACAACGAACGAATTCGCCAAACTCCGGCAGAGCATGGTCGACTCGCAACTGCGAGCTCGTGGTATTTGCGACGAGCGAGTCCTCGAAGCAATGCTATTTGTGCCGCGTGAGGAATTTGTGCCGGAAGTTCTGCAAGCGGATGCTTATGGAGATTGGCCACAGCCGATCGGGGCGGGACAGACGATTTCACAGCCTTATACTGTTGCTTATATGGCTCAAGCAGCCCAGCTGCGAGGCGAGGAAAAAGTCCTTGAAGTCGGCACGGGGTCGGGATATGGGGCTGCCGTGCTTTCGGTGCTTGTCGCTGAAGTTCACACGATCGAACGACTCCCGGCGCTCGCACATCGCGCGTGCGAGTTACTGAAGAAACTAGATTTTGGAAATGTTCATGTTCACATCGGGGACGGTTCCCTTGGGCTCCCACACGAGGCTCCGTTCGACGCGATCATCGTGACCGCAGCCGGAAAGTGTCTGCCTTCCGCATATGTCGACCAACTCACCGATGGTGGACGTATCGTGATCCCGATCGGGCAGCAGAAGTCGAGCCAGCATCTGTACCGAATATATCGCAAGCGTGGCGAAGTAATCGCTGACGATTTGGGGAGATTTGCGTTTGTCCCGCTGATTGGAGATCAAGGTTGGGAGTCGCCATAGCCACGTCGCGTGGCGACTGTACTGCTGCGAGGCATTCACCGCGACTGGCTTTTCGAGAACAGATTTGACCATCTGCGATGTACCAGGTTCTGCGAAAAACTCATCTCGAAGAGCGAATCATTGCCGGTCGTCATCGTCTTCACAATTCAATTCGTCTAATGCATCACAGGCATCTTCGTAGGTTGCATATGGCCCGGCATCAATTAAGACTCCGTGAATCGCAACAGCAGCGTCTTCTGGAGATTGTCCGGGATTAATCGTCGCGACGGTTAGTCCGTCGTCAAGTTCCACGATAGCGAAGCTAACCATGACATCGCTCCTCTACTAGGTGGCTGACATTCTGATCAATCGCGCTCGTAACTACTGAACAAGGCAGCACCACAGGTAATGCATCTCGCGTGCCGAAGAACACTGCGACCCGATGTATGGGTTGCGTGTATGTTGCCCGGCGTAGCGCGCGGGGAGTATCATGCAACGCACGCCGGCGCGCTGTTTGCTGTAGTAGCGGTGCGTAAGAGACGGTCGGTTGCAGGAGGAGATTCATCAATGAATCTTTCTTGTACCGGCAACTGGTACGATGAAACGAGGACTAAGGAACACGGGAAAAACAACTTCGCTATATCTTCTGCTAATCATCCCACGGAGTGTGATGGCTACTTTGGTTTCGCCGAAGTTATTTTTCCCGTGTTCCTAAGGTGTGCCTGAGTACATTTAGCGCAATACGAGTAGATGCTGCTCGATCGACGAGGCCGGAGAGCTATCCATGACGAATGTCGAACACTACGATGCCGAGCACTACGAACCGGGCGTGTCTCGTGTTTTCCAGACGAAGGACGAAACGCGGGCCTTCTATGACAAGATCGCTCGGGTCTATGATCTGCTCGCCGAGAGGTCGGAGCAGCCGATGCGCGAAGCTGGGCTACGGATGCTGGCTGCTCAGTCAAACGAGCGAATCCTCGAAATTGGTTACGGGACGGGCCATTGCATCGTCGACTTGGCGAAGGCAGTTGGACCTGATGGAGAAGTTTGGGGGATTGATCTCTCGCAAAATATGCAAGGCATTGCGCAACAGCTCGCCGAACGCGAAGGTCTCGCGGATCGTGTGCGGTTGGACTGTGGTGATGCCGCGCATTTGCCGTACGAATCTGAATCGGTTGACGGCATTTTTACCAGCTTCACGCTCGAACTGTTTGATACGCCAGACCTTCCTTCCGTACTGACGGAATGGCGACGTGTGCTTCGGACGTCTGGGCGTTTGGTAGTCGTCGGGCTGTCGAAGGAAGGGCGGCAGGGCCTTGTGATGAAAGCCTACGAGTGGACTCACAAACATTTTCCAAACCTGATGGACTGTCGCCCCATTTTCGTAAGTCGAGCACTAGAAGCAGCTGGCTTTACGATTGCGGATCAAAGTATTGAGCACATGTGGGTTGCCGTTGAAGTCGTAAAAGGCGTAAAAGGGACTTAGCTGTTGTCGGATCAAAGTGCTCAAAACGCAAAAACGATGCTGGGACGCGTCAGCGCGGTGCGAGGCACGGTGCTAGATTGCTGGTTTGAAGACGGACTACCTCCGATCGATGCAGCGCTGAACTGCGAACTTGATAACGATGGAGCGATCACTGCCGTAGTCCATTCGCACCTCGGGGTCTCTTCCGTGCGAGCGATTGCAACCGAAAGCACACTCGGAGTCAGGCGAGGGGCTACGGTCACCTCGCGAGGATTGCCGCTACGAATTCCCGTCGGAAAACAATTGGTAGGTCGCGTGATCGACCTTCGCGGGCGACCGCTGGACGGTGGAGCAGAATTATCGTGGGACGAGTCGTCGCCCTTGTACCGGGCGCCGCCTTTGCCCTCTGACTGTCGTGGCTTGGGCGATTTGTATCCGACCGGTATCAAAGTAATTGATCTATTCTGTCCTTTTACTCAAGGCGGAAGAGTCGCGGTGTTTGGCGGCGCTGGTGTGGGCAAGACCATTGTTCTGACCGAGTTCATTCACAATGCCGTCGCCAGTTTAGATGGCATTGCTGTGTTTGCCGGAATTGGCGAGCGATCGCGCGAGGGACTCGAATTGTGGCAAGAATTGCGTGAGCGAGGATTCATGGATCGAACGGCCATGGTCTTTGGCCAGATGAAGGAACCGCCCGGTGCAAGGTTTCTCGTTGGCCTTGCTGCGCTTTCGGTAGCCGAACATTTCCGCGACGTAGAAAAGAAAAACGTCTTGTTCCTTGTCGACAATGTATATCGGCACGTCCAGGCTGGCATGGAAGTCTCCGGTTTGTTGGGGCGGTTACCGTCACGCGTGGGTTACCAACCGACGCTGGCTGCGGACATCGCTGCGCTCGAAGAGCGCATTACAGCCACGATCCATGGTGACATGGTCTCTGTACAGGCCATTTATGTTCCTGCCGACGACTATTCAGATCCAGCAATCACGCACGCGTTTTGGTTCATGGACAGTTCCCTGGTGCTCTCTCGCGATGTGGCAGCCGAAGGTTTATATCCGGCGGTTGATCCGCTCGCTTCGTCCTCGAAATCGCTCGATCCAGCAATTGTCGGCCAACGCCACTACGATGTTGCACAAGAGGCGCGAAGATGCTTGGGACGTTACGAGGAGTTGAAGGATTTGATCTCGATGTTGGGGATCGATGAACTTTCCGCCGAAGACCGGCAGTTAGTTGGTCGCGCACGCAAATTGCGGAACTTTCTCACACAACCGTTTTTCGTCGCCGAGTCGTTTACGGGGATGCCCGGGAGGAATGTTCCCGTAGCGGCGACGGTTGATGGGGTCGAGGCGATTCTTGAGGGTCGCTACGATTCGATATCGGAAGAGCGATTTTTTATGGTGGGATCGCTAGATGAACTTTCAGTAACAGGCCGGCAGACGTGAGGTCATCATGCCGAAACGGACACTGCATGTGACAATTCGCACGCCAAGTCAAGTGATTGTTGATCGGGATGTGATCTCGCTCCGCGTGCCCACAAGTTCCGGGCAAGTGGGACTGCGTCCAAAAAGCGAACCGACCGTATTGGCAATCGAGGCCGGATTGATCTTAATGCGGCTTGAAGACGGATTGCAATATGCAGGAACTGCTGGCGGTTTACTCCACATCGGCGGAACATCGGCCAGCCTATTAACGCCTCTCGCGGTAGTCGGCGACGATGTCAGTTCGGTTTCGCGACAGTTGGACGTGTTGCTGTCTGCGCCAAGCGAAGAGATGGAAGTGCGTCGCGCCTTGGGCCGACTGGAAACACGGATCTTGCAGGAACTGCATCAGGGAGAGGAAGGGATTGCAACGGTGAAAGACAAACCTTAATGCGAGAAAGTAGTCCCCCCCCCCGCACCGACCCCCGTACCGCCGTCAGTCGCGACGCATCGCGTCTAGCGCGGCGCGAAACTGGCCACCAAAGCTTTTGGCGGTCGCTAGGCGTGCTGGGTATGGTCGGCTGGCCAATCGCGATCGGCTCCGTAGGAGGAACGATTTTTGGACGATACTTGGATGCGCAATTCAATACAGGCCTTCGTTACACGTTGATTCTGATGATGGCAGGAATTCTTATCGGCTGCTTTGCAGCCTGGAAGTCGGTGACCCCGAAACATGATTGAAGCTCCAGAGATATTGTGGCTCGTAGCGGGCGCTGTGTCGGGAGCAATGCACGCGAAGTTGTTACGTCGAGCGACGGCACGACTGACGATCTGGGCTCCGGCGCTCTGTATCATCCGGATCGGCGTCGTCGCAACTTGCTTGTTAGCCTCCGCATTTGCTGGTGCGATTCTCGCAGCAGCCATTGGCTGGGTGGCGGGTTTTCTAACGGTCTGCGGTTTGCTGTGCCTAGATCAAGAATATTGGGTGGCCTCCTCTTCTGTGACGCCTCCCAACGATTAATGGAGTAACGCACATGCATCTTCGCATCTTTGAGGATCCGGTCCTCTTGCAACTTGGGCCGATACCGGTGACTGAGACGATGATCACATCCTTGATTGTCACCGTTGCGCTGATCGGCTTTGCCGCCATTCTCCGACTGTTCGCGACTTCTCGTCCGCGACACTGGATGGCGCTGGTGGCATTCACCATCGTAGAGACTTCAGATGCTCTGGTCGCAGACATCGTCGGACGCCGTCATTCCGCTGTTGCCACGTTGGCAGGCAGTTTGTTCTTGTTCATTGCGTGCTGCAATTTCGCAGGCCAATTGCCTGGAGTGCATCCGGCGACTGGCAATTTAGCGACGACGGCAGCCTTAGCGGTTGTGGTGTTTTTGAGCGTTCCGATTGCCGGAATTCATGCCAACGGATTTCGGAACTATGTTAGACGGTACTTTCGCCCCAATCCTCTGCTAATGCCGCTGCACGTTATCTCTGAGTTATCACGTACGCTGGCGTTAGCAGTTCGTCTGTTTGGCAATATAATGTCCGGGCACTTGGTAGTCGCCTTACTCGTCGCACTAGCTGGCTTTCTTGTACCCACGCCGATCATGGCGCTCGACCTGCTGATCGGTTTGCTGCAAGCTTACATCTTTGCGATTCTATCTACCGTCTACATCGGCGCGGCAATCAGCGCTGGGGAGGAATAACGAACCATGAACGAACAGACAATCATCGCAGTGGTCGCGATGGCGGGTGCAGCTCTAACGATGGGACTCGGTGCGGTTGGAGCGGCGATCGGCGAAAGCCGCATCGGCGCTGCCGCGATGGACGCGCTTGCCCGACAGCCCGATGAGGCTTCGTCGATAACGCGGACGCTTTTCGTATGCCTTGCGATGGTCGAGTCAACGGCGATTTTCTGCCTCGTCGTTGCGTTGATCTTGTTGTTTGCAAATCCGTTCCTTGAAACTACAGGCGGCTAGTCGTGTCACCGACCTGGACAACATTCCTGTTTGAGGCAGCAAACTTTTTAGTGCTGGCCGCAGTGCTGAGCTGGCTGTTTTTCCAGCCCGTGCGACAAGCGTTGGTGGATCGTCGCGCGAAGTTCGAAGCGTTGGAAGATCAGGCGAGTAAAAAGCTCGCCGACGCGGAAAAGGTACAGCACGATATCGAAGCAACGCGTGCCAGTTTGCAGGTTGAATTGAACGACCTGCGAACACGTGAACTCGATTCGGCAAGGCGCAAAGCCGAGCAGATCTTGGACGAAGCTCGGGCGGTGTCTGAAAGGGAGCGAGCTATGAGTCGCCGCGAGGCAACTCGCTTATCGGACACCCAGCGTGATACGTTGGCGGAGGTCGCGGCGACTGCCGCTGCTGAGACCGTCGGCCAATTGTTTCGCCAGATAGGTGGCCCAGATCTTCATTCTGCTCTCGTTGACTCCGCATGCCGACAGGTTCGTGCACTCTCCCCGGGGACACTCGCGCCCGTTAAGATCGAGTCATCCGCGCCGCTGTCCGACGAGCAAATCACCGCATTGAATGACGCCTTGGGCCAAGCTGCGACAAATGCGGCTTACCGAACAACCGATGGACTGGGAGCCGGCGTTCGCATCGCAACCTCGCAGGGATTGATTGACGCATCAGTCAGCGGCCTGACGCAATTTGCTCGTCGCTCGCTCGTTCAGGAAATGTCGCGGCACGGCAATGGCCACCATCCTTTGCAGGGCACAAACAATGCCTGATCACTTATCCTCGATCGCAAGCGACCTGACGACAGCGGCTCGCTCGGTTCGGCTCGCTGACGGACTCGCACCGCGTGGTGTTGTTCGTCGAGTCGGGGATGGCGTGGCTGCGGTTGCCGGATTGGAAAACGTGCGATACGAAGAGCTGCTGGCCTTCGATTCAGGGGCCTACGGAATCGCCTTCGATTTGCGATCGGACGAGTTGGGCGCCGTGCTCTTGGCCGGTGGGTCGCGCGTGCGCGAGGGAGATGGCGTCGTCGGACTTCGGAGACTTCCGGAGTTGCCAGTTGGTCCGGAAGCGTTAGGCCGCGTGCTCGATCCACTCGGCAATCCGTTGGACGAAGGGCCGCCGCTTGGAGGCGAGCGCTTGTTCTCGCTGTTTCGACCGGCGCCCGAGATCATCCAGCGGCAGAGCGTTAGCCGCACTCTGTGGACGGGTGTAATGGCCATCGACGCGGCGATACCCATCGGGCGCGGACAACGCGAATTGATTGTTGGCGATCGAAATGTGGGCAAGACTGCATTGGCGATCGACTTCGTCGCCGCACAAAGGCCGGGAGATGTGGCGTGTGTTTATGTGATGATCGGCCAACCTATGTCTCGCGTGCGAGCACTACGAGATACATTGGAGCGGGCTGGTTGTTTATCGAATACGGCGATAATTGCTGCGTATGCATCGGACAGCCCAGGTTTGCAATACTTGGCACCACTCGCCGGAGCCTCGCTCGCGGAATCATTCCGGGACAGCGGCGGCAATGCACTCGTTGTCTATGACGATCTCACGAAACACGCAGATGCCTACCGCGAGTTGGCGTTGCTGCTCGATCGACCACCGGGACGCGAGGCTTATCCTGGTGACATCTTCTATTTGCACGCTGAACTGCTCGAACGAGCTGCGCCGTTGAACAGCGAAAACGGCGGCGGTTCTGTGACCGCGTTTCCGATCGTCGAGACGACTGATGGCGATATATCAGCGTACATTCCGACGAATTTGATCTCGATCACGGACGGCCAGATCTATCTCGATACCGGTCGGTTTGAACGAGACTTGCGACCGGCGATTGATATTGGACGGAGCGTCTCGCGCATCGGCAGCGTTGCGCAGCCTCCCCCGATGCGTCGTGCGGCAAAGAACTTCAAGATCCAACTGTCGAGATTTGAATCCTTGGAGAAGCTGTCGCGAGTAGGCTTGGACATCGACGTAGCGACGCAGACGACATTGCGAGAGGGTAACATCCTGCGAACGTTGTTGCGTCAGAAACGCCTGAGCCCCCGAAGTGTGGCCCGCCAAGTCATCACCTTAACCGCCGTCAGCAGGCATTGGTTGAATGAACTGAGTCCTGGGCAAGCAGTGTTAGTGATCGATGCGCTAGTTGACCTCGCGCAACAGCAACTTCCTGACATTGTCGCTGCACTGGACCGCGGTGAAATACCTTCAGAGGACCAGTTCGAATCCATGAAGAAGCTGATCGGTGAAGCACGAGACCGAATCCCAAGAGAGGAACCTTAGCGTCGCTACGCGGGAAGTCCATTCTGGCTCATCCGGCAAGGATGGTTTGTGTGTGACGTTGGGAGAGATGTCAATCTAAAAAATGCCCACCCCGTCGAATCTATGAAACGGCAACAATATCTCCAGCACCGCTTACAGACTTTGTCGGCATTACGAGATGCCGTTGCTGCGATGAGATCTCTGTCCGCTCATCATTACCGACGCGTGCGGCAAACATTGCCTGCCGCTCGCAAATATCGCACCGAGATGGACACGATTATCGCCGAGATTGGACTTCATCAGCCGTTGCACATCGGCGCACCCCTCGGTTTGCTTGTGATTGCTTCAGACTTGGGCCTCTGCGGCGATTACAATTCGAGGCTTTCTCGGTTGGCCGTGTCGGAAGCAAAACGGCATCGCGTACAGACCATATTCTCCGTGGGCCACCGCGCTCGAGCGGCGCTCAAGAAATACGTCTCGGTTCCAATTCGCAAATACGATGCCCCGGCCAGTATCGAGGGGCTTTCGCAACTTCTGCTCGGTCTTGCACAAGACGTATTGGAATCGTACACAGCGTCGAGGATTAGCGGACTGCAGGTTGTATCTGCCGCGTTTGAGGGCGTGGGACACTTCTCGCCCCATTCGGTGCGAGTCCTGCCCATCGAGCCCATAGCCGCGACCAGCCCGCTACGTCGGTCGCCTTATACCGAATCATCTAAGCTGACTTCGAGCGCAGTCCGTGAGTTCTTGTACATCACTCTATATGAAATACTTCTCGATGCCATTGCCGCCGAGCACGGCATGCGATTGCTTGCCGCCGAATCTGCCCTCGAATGGCTCGACAGCTCGACGACTACGACATCGCGAAGACTTGCGAACGCGCGCAGCGAAGCTTCAACACAAGAGTTGCTGGACATCGTCGCGGGAGGGAGACGACGCTTGCAGCACTAGTGCTGATGCGTCACAGGCTGTCCTTACTCCCGCGACGCACCCGACGGAACGTCGAAGCAGCATCTATCGTGCGCAATTTGCCTTGCGAGAATGCATACGAGAGTGGCATCACACGCCCGTACCAAACGTCAGGAATTGCAGGAGCTTGAAAGCCATCGGCGGTGCGGCGACTCCCGGCTCCGGGCCATCCAAGGCTTGAATGACTGGAGACAACAACTCCCCATGTCCAGCCTTCGCCAAGTCGTGCAGGACATGATGTGCACCGCGGCAGAAGTCGCTTGAGTGGCTGTGCCGGATCAACTCGCTCAACAGCGGCGGCAGGGCTCCGCCGCCCAGGGCTACCAAGGCTTCGCCTGCAACCCACCGCACGTCCGCGTCTTCGTCATGCAAAGCCGCGACAAGGGCTGTCGCCGCGCTTACGTCAGCGATCGCTTCGAGCGTTTTCGCTGCTTCCCACCTCACGTGCTGCTGGGGATCGAGTAATGAAACATTGAGCGCTTCGACGGCAGCCGGTCCAACTTCGGCCAATCCTGCCCGGGCCGCCATACGAACCCCCGCGTCATCATTCGCCAGATCCGCTATGAGCAACCGGATTCTGTCGCCATCAACAGTCGATTTGGTGGGGGCGATATTGGAGTCTGACATGATTGTCCTCCCATCTCGTTCTTTGAATGACTTTCTTAGATTACTGACCTGCAAGTAGTGTACCGAACGCTGCAAAACATGGGACTGGCCGTTCGCGACGTAGCAAGGCGTCGCCGCAACTCGCATGACGTGACTGATTCGCCGATGTTCGATCTTGAGTCAGTCGTTTTGGCGACGGACACACGTTGAAATACAACCTCGTACTACTCGCCAGACTGGGAGCCGCCGTTTCGTTCGACCGTGCCGCCCAAAGTTTCGTGGCGCTATACGCATGGATTGGGGACTTGTTTTGCAAGTGTGGGCCCGTAGAATCCGCGTCTTAACATGTTCTTAACAACTCAAATGCCTGCGCACCGAAGAGGCTCGCTCCGTGGAACTTGCAACTCTTGTTAAGATGGCCTGCGAAATCATCGGAGGGCTGGGGATATTTCTGCTCGGAATGAAATACATGTCCGACGGAATGCAAGCCGTTGCCGGGAGCAGTCTTCGTCGAATGATCGGTTTGGCGACCAATAACCGATTTCTTGCGACGATCGTCGGAACAGTCGTCACCGTTGTCGTTCAATCTAGCTCTGTGACAACCGTCATGGTCGTCGGATTCGTGAACAGCGGCGTGATGGAACTGGCTCAGGGTGTTGGAGTCATTATGGGCGCCAACATTGGCACCACGATTACGGGCTGGATTCTCGTCCTCAAGATTGGGAAATATGGTTTGCCAATCCTCGGAGCTGCGGCTTTCATTTATTTGTTTTCCAAAGGAGATCGGTGGCGTTACTGGGCCATGGCATTTATGGGAGTGGGCATGGTGTTCTTTGGTTTGGAGATCATGAAGGATGCGTGCGCGATCATCAAAGAGTTGCCGGAGTTTGAAGCGTGGTTCCAACGATTCCATGCGGATAGTTACGTGGGCGTCCTTGGGTGTGCGATTGCCGGCTGCCTTCTCACGATGGTCGTTCAGTCCTCGTCCGCGACCCTGGGCATAACGATCTCACTGGCGTTTCAGGGCGTGATCTCGTACGAGACCGCTGCCGCTCTCGTCTTGGGCGAGAACATTGGAACAACAATCACGGCACTTCTCGCATCGATTGGAGCAACCACGAATGCACGCCGCGCGGCCTACTTTCATGTGCTGTTTAACATCATCGGTGTCTTCTGGATCACTCTGATCTTCGGATGGTACATCGAAGGTATCCAGTGGCTCGTTGACGGCGACGTGTCAAAGGCCGAGGTGCAGAATGGCGTCGAGGTGTTTCCTCATACGACCGCGGCGATCGCGGCGACGCACAGCGTGTTTAATGTGATAAATACCTTACTATTCTTGCCGTTCGCACCGACGTTGGTGCGGTTGTTGAGTCGAATTGTGCCTTCGAAGTCGTTCAAGGAGAAACCTCACCTCACGGATCTCGACATACGGATGGTCGAAACGCCATCATTGGCCATAGAGCAATCCCGCAAGGAAATCGTCAAGATGGGCGATGGTTGCGCGAAGATGCTTGGCTGGCTGGGCGAGTTGTGCCAACAGGACGAACCAGATAAGAAACTAGCCGACAGTTTGAAGCGCCGTGAACAAATACTCGATTCAATGCAGGACGAAATTGCGCACTTTGTGACTAACTTGTTGTCTGGCAATGTTCCCCATGCCGTGGCGGAGGAGGCCAGAGAACAGCTGCGAATTGCCGACGAGTACGAATCGGTCAGCGACTATCTTGTGAACCTGGACAATTTTGATCGTAAGTTGCGTCGTGATGGGCATCGCTTCACCGCACAGCAGCTTGCGAGTCTGGCAGAGCTAAATCGGCACATCGCCGAGTATCTTGCCGCGGTCAACGAAGCGTTTTTGCAGAACAATGCCAATGTGCTCGCAAAGACGACGCCCTTGGCAAAGCGAATACGAACCGAGCTAAAGATGCTACGCCGGCGGCACCTCGAAGAGTTATCCGACGGAGCGATCGCCCCGCCGGTATCGATCGCTTGGCTCGCCACGCTGAATGCCTATGCCCGCGTCCGAGATCACTCGCAGAATATCGCAGAGTCCATTTCGGGCGAGTAATTGCGTTTACCGCCCCGCGAAGCTGCGCCGCGTTGACGGATCGGGACATGGCAAGTCACCGTAAAAAGTGCCCGACGCAGGCTAAGTCGGTTGGCGCGCACATATGTGATTGCTGCGAACTGCTGGGGAGCACTAAACACCGGTAGTCTTGACCGCGCCGGTCCCCATCCGGTCCATGCCATTCCTCTCCTCATGAAAAACGCGAGCATCTGTCGGATAGAACAAGACGCTCCAGTGTTCCCTACAAAGCTATGAGCGATTTGAGGACGAGCGTTTTCGGGAAACACGAAATCGTTAATCGCGTCGCGACTCGCAAACTACCGCCCACTTACGCAAACTCTTTGACGCGGAGACACAACCCGACTTCGCGACTCTCTTTGATGCAACAGCTCGCGGGATTCGTATTCTCCAACGCGATCAAACACGTTTTCTCTATCGAAACGTCCATTTCTACCGTGCGGACTGTTTCCTTCGCTACGATCTGCGAAACGGGCTCAAGAAATACACCCTTCCGAATCGAAACTAACATTCGGAGGGTTTGTTCTTATCGAACCTGTCTTCTGCAAAGGAGACGATTCGATGGAAGCATGCCCAGGGGGAGCCTTGCCAAAGGCTCGCAATGCCTTTGTTTGAGTACAGCGTTCGTTGGCCCGACGACCGTTGCGCTCTCTGTATCAACTTCCCTAACGGAAAGTACTTCGTCGAGTACCAGATGAAAGGATAGTCGAGGTCCGGCACGAAGATCCGAAAACGAAGCCCTTAGCAAGCTTCTCCATTTTGCGGATTTTAACCAACCTCATGCTATCAAAGTTGCCGATGTTGTTCGTAAGAGGCTGCGGCTCAGAAGGACCTGATCCTCCGCCACACACTAGAAGCAAGTTCCAAGCCCTGACCCAGATGTTTATGTGTGTTTTCTGGTTCCCGCAACAAGAAAAAGATCATTGTCGATCGTGCACATAAGCAAGGGGCACAGCTAGTTTGCCTACGGCAGATTAGTTGACCGAAAACAACGAGCGAGTAATTGGAGAGCCTGTGATGAAGGTCTTCACAACGGGACAGGTCGCAAAGATCTGTAAAGTGGCACCGCGTACGGTGAGCAAGTGGTTCGATTCGGGCCGCTTGAAGGGATACCGGATCCCCGGATCTCAGGACCGTCGCATTCCGCGAGAGTATCTGATTCGATTCCTGAAAGAGCACGGCATGCCTTTGGGCGACCTCGAAGACGAGGCGATGGCCAAGGTATTGATCGTGGCTCAAGATCAGGTTTTGATTGAGAATCTGAAGCGGGAACTGCCTGCTGAGAAGCGATTTAAGGTTGCCGTGGCAGCCAGCGGCTTCGAAGCTGGTATCCAAGCTGAGAGTTTCCACCCTGACTGCATCATTACCGACTTCTCGATCGGTAAGGTTGAAGCGTTGCAAATCTGCCAGAATCTTCGGAAGAACGCCGATTTCGGCGAGACGATCTTGATCGCTCTACTCCCTGACGACGGTAGCCCGATGAGCTTCGATCGTTCTAGCATCAACGAAACGTTCAAGAAGCCATTCGACGCCAATCTTTTGGCCGAACGACTTCGAACGCTGATCGGTGCGAAGAAGGAACTCGTCTAGCACAACCTGCTACTCCGGTAGCAGCTCATCGCCGATTAATAATCCGCCGCGGATGACCCCCGCGGCGGTTTTTTGTTTGGCAGCAGCTCGGCGTATGGCCGTTAATGATTGCTCTCGGGCACGGTTCTTGACGCATAAACGGCCCTCGACGAGGCCACCGAGTGGCCTACAATGTTGAGTTTACGAGATCTCTGCCCTTCGTCTCTTATCCTGAGAGTGCCCCGTGTCGAAAGAGCTTTCCCACTTCGGCGAAGACGGCGCCAGCCGGATGGTGGATGTCAGCCAGAAGAAACTTTCGGATCGCGTGGCCAGAGCTTCCGCGAGCGTCACGATGGGTGCGGAAACGCTACGTTTGATTCGAGATCGGCGGCTGGCAAAAGGTGATGTGCTCGAAGTTGCGCGTTTGGCCGGGATCATGGCCGCCAAGCGAACTGGCGACTTGATCCCGCTCTGCCATCCGATCGGCTTGGATGCTGTGTCGATCGAGTTTACTTTTCCAGATGAGATCAGCGTAGCCATCCAGGCGACTGCACGTGTTACAGCACGAACGGGTGTCGAGATGGAAGCACTAACGGCAGTTTCCGTCTCCGCGCTGACCATCTACGACATGTGCAAAGCCGTTGATCGTCAAATGGTCATCGAGCGAATTCAACTCGAAGAGAAGTCCGGCGGTCGAAGCGGCCATTTTATTCGTCAATCGCCCGCGTAAGGAATTGATAGCGTGAGCCGATCCGTATCTGAGCCCGCAACCCACACATCCGACCAGCCGGACGTTTATGGTCCAGTCGAGTCGGAACTGGCCGAGGTGGAGCGCATCCTGAAATCTGAACTTCGCAGCGATCACCCCTACGTTGATGAGCTTGTGCGTTACGGTTGTCTCATCGGGGGTAAGCGGCTGCGTCCGACTTTGTTGCTATTGACCGCCAAGGCGATCGGCGAGATGAAGCAAGCGCACTTGGTCTTAGGTGCAGTCGTTGAGATGATTCACACAGCAACGCTGGTTCACGACGACGTGCTGGATGAAGCCGACACGCGACGCCACCTAGCCACGGTCAACTCACGTTGGGACAACAAGGCCAGTGTGTTGCTCGGCGATTATCTATTCACGCATTCTTTCTACCTCGCAAGCACCATTGGCAGTGCTTGGGCGTGTCAAGAAATTGGTCGAGCGACGAACATCGTCTGTGAAGGTGAACTCCGACAGAAGGGTTGCCGCGGGGACTTCGCACTGAGCGAAAGCGAGTACTTTGAGATCATTGCCGCCAAGACCGCGGAACTGACTGCATGCAGCTGTCGGCTTGGTGCCCACTACGCCGGAGCTTCGGAAGAGGTTGTCGAGCAACTGACTAAGTTTGGGCGTGATTTGGGAATTGCGTTTCAGATCGTTGACGACGTACTCGATTTGCAGGGCGAGGAAGTGACGACGGGTAAATCGTTGGGTACGGATCTCGAACAGCAAAAGCCAACACTTCCCATTATCCACGCTTTGGCAAACCACTCGCCCGAGAAACGAGAAGAATTGCTTTTACTCTTAAGCAGTGATACTGCCCCCAGCCGCGAAGCGTTGCTGCCCTGGCTGTCGGAGTATGATTCGATCGAGTACGCCTATCAGACTGCCAAACAGTTTGCAGCGAGCGCGCTGAAGAACCTCGACTGCCTCGAAGAAAGCGATGCGACCAACACACTGCGTCTGATAGCGAGTTTCGTCGTCGAGCGAACTCGGTAGTCATGGCAGACTTCGACTTTCCCCGTATTCTCGGCGAGACCCTGGTACGGCACGTTGAATATCGCCCAGAAGTATCTTCTACGAACGACTTGGCGATTGAACTAGCCCTGGCCAACGCCGATGTCTTCCCGGCACTGACGATTACGACTCGGCAGACCGGCGGGCGAGGAAGAGGCGCGAATCGATGGTGGGCAACGGGCGGGGCACTAACTTTTTCGCTAACGATCGATGCAGCGGTGTTTCAACTGCCGATGCACGACTGGCCGAAAATGTCGTTGACTATTGGGCTGTCGGTCTGTGAGACACTCGAGCCATTGATGCCTGGACGCCGAATTCACCTCAAATGGCCCAACGATGTTTATTTGGAAGGTCGCAAGGTCTGCGGCGTCCTGGTCGAAACGATCGCTCAACGCCCCGGCCTGATTGTGATTGGGATCGGTATTAATGTTAACAACTCATTCGCGAACGCACCGGCGGAATTGCGCTCGATCGCAACATCGCTGGCGGATACCGCTAATCGCAATTTTGAACTGACCAGTGTTCTGATCAGACAACTGCAACAAATCGAACACCGCATCGCAAGCGTCGTATCGAACGCGGAGGATCTCGCCGAGTCCTGGCGCGCTAGGTGCATGTTGGAAGGCCGAACTCTGAGCATTGACCTGGGCCCCAAACGAGTCACGGGCGTCTGCCACGGAATCGACGACGAGGGCGCGCTTCTTGTACAAAACGAAGGTGGCGTCGAACGCGTTTTTGCTGGTGTCGTCACTCAGATTCTGTAGCTTCTGCCACCTCGCAGACGCAAGCGTGATCGCAATTCACCGAACGGTCTGAGTGCGGGCGGCGAGACTCTGAGGCACGTGAAGGAAGGTACAACTCCGGGCTTTGGGGATTTGCTAGATGTTGTACCAACTTCAAATTCTCTCCGTGTCGCCGGACGCAGCTGATTTCTGGTGGGGATTTCGAGTCGTTCTGGGCTACTTGACTGGACATTCGTCTTGGTTAATGCTGGGGCTGTCGGCTAATAGCTTCACTTCTTTGGCGTGGTCGAACGTGTTCATTGTTCGCTGAATTGGCAATTCTTCCCCGTACGACATGGCCAAGTTGACGAAATGGCATGGCAGCCCGTCTGATTGAGTCGAGTAACCGGTCCACCTCTATGCTGTATGGAACTGTATCAAACGAACGGCAACGCCAGCATTTTCAGCATCCAGATGGCCCCTTGGACTTTGGTCGAATTCCCAGTGCTGAGGCGGCCTGTGTGGTCATTGATGATACACATGTGTCGCGTCATCAACTGCGTGTCGAGGAAGTTTCAGACAACCGAGTTCGTATCGAGAATAACGGTCGCAGTACGGTGTTCTTCCGCGACGGCTCGCGGTTGGAACCGCAATCTGCGGACCATCGGAGCCTGCCAGTTCATCTGACCGTCGGGCACAGTGTCATCGAGTTGTCGTTCGCACCGTTGAATGTAAACTCAGCTCGGGCTAGTGCGACCTTTGCGGTTGATCATTACGATGACGTCGTCTTTTTGACGTTGGGAGATTCGACGCTCGATTTTCCGTTTCCGATGGCTATCGGATATCGGCAACTAACCAACTTTGCGACCTATACGGAGCGTTACAAGGAACTGCTCCGACTCGCGGAAAACTTGATTGCGTTTGTTGGTTCGGCAATGTTGGCGTCGCTAACGCCCGAACGCTTGCGGGAACTCAATCACAAACTTTCGCGTCCCGCGTTGGAGTATTGGAAAGGCGGTATCTCGCCGGGCAATTGGCTTGATCTTTGTATACACGCCACATTACAGATGAGCGAACAGCCCGAAAACGCGTTGACAAAGCAGTTCATCGACCTCAAATCGCACAAAGAGACAAAAGGTAGTCTGGGCGAGACATTCAGAATGCTTGTCCGCGCGAAGAATGACTTTAAGCACGACCGTGGTCCCTCTGTCGAATCGGAGTGTCAACAAGGTTGTATCGCGATTGGTGAGTTGTTGAATCGCGTTTTCGATGCGCTGAGTTTTCTTAAATCGCACACGCTTTACCTAGTCCAAGATGTCAATCCACACCGCCGCGGCAACTTGGCGGACGTGATGTTATTGAAATGCATGGGTGGTAACCCTGGATTTCTAACGGAACAAAGGGTCCTTCCGCCAACGATTCGAAGAGGCGACCTCTACTTGCAAATTTCATCTTCCGAATTCGTCACGCTTTACCCGTTTTTGACGACTAGAATTTCGGAACAATCCAGGTCGCGAGAGTTCAATTTTATCGACCGGTTGGACTTCGAGGGAAAGGCAAGCGATGGGGCGCGCCGCTGCGTTGCGGGACTGAAGAGTTATGAACGAGGGAGTATGGACACCGATGAGGATGTCGGAGCCGAGATGCTGGAACTCTTCGCCGAGTAACCTCTTCTCATACTTCTTATACGAAATCTCTTACTAATAAACGAAGGTTGAGATCTGTATGACTGAACTGGACTTGAAGCAATATATCCGAGAGATCCCAGATTTCCCCAAGCCTGGAATTCTGTTTCGAGATATTACGCCTCTGCTGGCTTCTCCCGAAGCGTTTCGTGAAGTGATCGGCCGGATGGCCGATCATTATCGAGACCGACAAGTGGATGCCATCGTCGCCGCCGAAGCTCGCGGCTTCATCTTTGCGGCTCCTTTGGCGTTAGAGTTGAATGCCAGTTTTGTTCCAGTTCGAAAACCCGGGAAGCTTCCCTTTGAGACACA
The DNA here is from genome assembly GCA_020638995.1 of Planctomycetaceae bacterium. Taxonomy (GTDB): domain Bacteria; phylum Planctomycetota; class Planctomycetia; order Pirellulales; family Pirellulaceae. The sequence goes on along the minus strand of JACKHM010000003.1, from coordinate 271,777 downwards.
CTCTTTTCACTACGAGTTGGAATACGGCACCGACACGTTAGAGATGCACGTCGACGGCGTCGATGCCGGGCAAAATGTGTTAGTCGTCGACGACTTGCTCGCAACGGGCGGAACGGTTGAAGCCTGTTGCAGATTGCTTGAACATACAGGCGTTAATGTCGTGGGTTGTGCGTTCTTAATCGCGCTCGATGCTCTAGGTGGCGCTGCCCGCATCGCGCCTCACGAGGCTTTTAGCTTGTTGCACTACAGCTAACGAACCGACTCGCGAAACTTACCGCCAATCCTGCGACCAATTGGCCGTGTCGATGCCGCTGCGAATGCGCCATTCACGTAGCACGCCGAGCAGTTCCTGTTTCATGTTGCCCGCGTTGGGATCGGACCAGAGGTTTCGCACTTCGTCCGGGTCGTGCAACATGTCGAACAACTGGCCGTAGGGTTCATCAAGGAAGTGGACTAACTTCCAAGCCTTGTTGCGTACCATCGTCATGAATTCGCAGCCGGTCAGTATGCCGTCTTTGATCTGCTCTGCGAAAACGAAATTACGTCCGTTCCAATCAGCACCTGCCAAAGCATCGAGCATCGATATGGCTTCCAGTGTGGATGGCACTTCGACGCCTGCGAGTTCGAGAATTGTCGGCCCGAGGTCCATCTGCTGGCACAGAGAGTCGACACGTCTCGCCGGGAAGCGACCGGGAGCCCAGACGGTCAGCGGGATCCGCGTGATCAAATCGTACATTGTCCACTTTTGACTGTGTCCATGATCTGTCAGGCAGTCACCGTGATCCGACGTAAAAATAATGATCGAGTTTTCGATATACCCATTTCGTTCCAGAGCATCCAGAATCCGGCCGACTTTCTCGTCGATCATCGTCACGTTCGCCAAGTAGTACGCACGCTGCAAGTGTCGTTGTTCGCGAGTTGGATTTAGTTCGAGGACAACGGAATCGTGATCGACTTCCTGATTGTGCTGTCGTAGTTCCTTGAATGCGGGCGGCTGGTTGTCGAGTTCCTCTTGCGTGACCTCGAGTAGCGGGAGGTCTTTCTTCAGATATGGCTCGGCGTACCTCGGAACAGGGTCATAGGGTGGATGCGGCCCAGGGAATCCGATCTGCAGAAAGAGCGGTTCCGTCTTGGGATAGCTGTCGATCCACCATGTAGCCATGTCCCCAACGAAATTGTCTGGATGCGTGTCCTCCGGCAGTTCCCACTCAAACGCACCGAGTCGGTTGCGATAATCTGCGCGTTTGCGATACAGTTCGCGCTGTTGCTTGATAAGGCCGCGGAATCGCAACGCTTTGTCCCACTCATCAAAGTAGTACCGGCCTTCCAGATATCGGTCTTTGTTTTCGACGACATAGCGTTCGTCAAACCCCAGTTCGGTTTCGAAGGGCCAAGTGTGCATCTTGCCGATGTTCGTACAGTGATAACCCGAGTCGTTCAGTAGCTCGATCCACGACCGACGCCAGCGATCGGCATTCTTCAAGATTCCCGTTGTGTGGGGGTAGTAGCCCTTAAACAAACTGGCTCGCGCCGGCGCGCAAGAGGCTGCCGTCACATGGCAATCCGTAAACGTCACACCCTCGCTGAACAGACGGTCGAGGTTCGGCGTGTCCATATAGTCATAGCCGAGCGCTCGGATCGTGTCATATCGTTGCTGGTCAGTGATGATGAAAATGATGTTCGGGCGAGGGTCGGCCACACACAGCACTCCAAAAGGAATTAATCGAACGGTCCAGGAAGGTCGTTTAGCCTAGCGGATTACTTGTCGCGTACAACCGCTGCAGAACTTCCGAAGTCCTCCAAGACTTCGGAAGTTCTAGACCGCCTAATCCTACGGGCTGACGGGATTTCCATCAGCGCGTTCTCCGAGCCAACGAAAAGTGTTGTACTCAATCGTCTCGCTCAAAAAGTGTACCGATCCATCACAAGCCACAAAGTTGATGCCTCCGGGATGAAGGCTGGAAAAATTCACGATGTGATTTGTGTTGTTGGGAGTATGATGCATCGCCATCATGCCCATCATGGCCGGCTGCCCGACATGTCCCAACACCAACGAGCCGGCTCCCTCCGTCATGGCCATCATGCCGGAGGGTCGCGTGACACCAGGGATCGCGGCGTACCAGGTCGAATGTGCATCGACGATTGGGCCTCCTACCACGAAGCGATGCCGCTGCGTCCGTTCGCCGATCATGATTGTGTTTGCCGTTCCGTCGAGAATATCTGCCATTCGAACGGAACTGTTACGGTAAAACATTCCGGGACCCATAGGCTGGCCCGGTGTCATGGTGACATTACCGTACCCAAGGATGCCCACGTAGTTCGCGGTTGCGATCTCGTAACTCGTGCCACCGCTGGTGACGGTAAATGTATCGGTTCCCGTATCACTGGGACACCGAAATCCCGGCAGTTTCTCGCGGCCGTGTGGAATATTAGCCGCGTCGCGACAGTCTAATCGAAAATCGATTTGATCGTGTAGCGAAGTTTGCTCGATGAATGGCAGCAGCAGTGCGCCCCAGGCAAATCCGTGACCGGTCTCGGCCGAAGCAGGGTCAGTCGCGGCAACGCCGTTTGCAAGATACCCCGGCGGAAACACCTTAAATGTGTCGTGATAGTTATGCAGTGAAAGCCCCAATTGCTTGAGGTTGTTCGTGCAACTCATACGTCGTGCCGCTTCGCGAGCCGCTTGCACAGCGGGCAACAGCAATGCGACCAAGATGCCGATAATGGCAATCACAACAAGCAATTCGACTAGTGTAAAACCTCGGCGTTTATACATCTCGTTTCTCCGTCTATTAATGACACAAACGCGAAAACTCGCTGTGGCAAGTCGTTTGAATCGTGCCCAGTTACTCATTGCAGCACGGGCAAAGTTCTGGAACGAATACTGTCAATGTTGCTGAGTACTTGGTGCTCTCAAACGATTCGCCAGATTCATTCGGTTCTAGCCGGTGGGCAACGACAAGAAAGACGTTCCCCGTGCGAGGTGTAAAACTCGCTCTTCCCTGACTATCTGTGATCCTCTCATATTCTGCGTCGAAGCCTTCCTCCAGCATTTCACCGCGAGGAATAAACGAGACACGAGCGTCCGGCCACGGTTTGCCTCGGAAGAGGAGTTGGATGTTGATCGGTTGGCCAGGCCCCATCGGAACGACGGGATTGCTCGTCGGAACGATCTCCAAAGCGTGTCCGAGTGCTGTATCGAAGCCGGTCTGATCGCGAGCGACCTTGTCCAAACTGTCGCTGACTACGAACATCGCCTTCGCACTTTTAACGGAACGTGTTGGCGCATAACTGACAACGCGGTCCGATGTGTGAACGAGCGTGTAAAGTCCAGGTTGGGCTGCTACAAACTTCGCCGCCCAGTACCCTTCTTTCGGAGCGTATCCGACATCCAACAGCTCGCTCCGCAAATCGTGTTTGAACTTCTCTGGCCCAAGGACTTCCAAGGCACAGTCTTTTGCATCGATTTTACTAGCCAACTTGAAATCACGATGGTCGTTGCCGTGATTTCCGAGCTTAAGTGCAATATGCACGGCATCACCGGAGCGAATGATATTTGAGTTTGTCTCGAGCCAACTGTCGTGTGCGATCGCGGGGCTAACTGCGAGGGCCAGGAAAACGAAGATTCGTGGAATCATGTTTTTTTTCTTTCAAATCAAAAGGGACTGTTGGTTAGAAACCACTGACAACTTCGCCACCGTCGCGACTGTGGAGACTGCGGTGAAGTGTGGCGTCTATCGTCTCGGTGAGGAATCGAACTGAGCCGTCGCTTAGCGTGGCTTGTGCACCGCCAGGGTGAAAACTGCGAGGCGCAAAGAAACCCGTAAAGTGAACGACCACGTCCGGGATACGGCTATTGGGAGTGCTATAGCCGTTGGTAAGCGTGCTAATCGCTCCTGAATGCGCCCACGACGTACCGCGGCCACGAAGGGCTGCACTCGAAGCACCACGCCAATTCGACATCGTTGGCCAAATGGCCGAGAGGTCCGGGTCCTCGATGACTCCACTCGCCCCGTTCGACCATGCGCCTCCGGATGCCGCCAATCCCTGAACCGGCTGCTTCGCTGCACTTACGCCCGACGACCCATTGAGCGTCGCTTGGTAGGGCGCTTTGGGAAGTGTGCCACCTGCTAGTGTGAAGTCAGCTCCTACGCTCCGCACGGTCTCGCTCATAAAGACGGTATTCGATGTCCCGTCGATGATGTCGGCGAATCGTGTGCCAGAGTTTTCATAGACGACTCCATCTGTTCTCCAACGAAGGTCGTAATTTGCCCCCTTTCCGCTACCGTAGCTAACCATATAGTTAATTCCGGAATACACCGCTCCGCCCGCACCCACATTCAGCTCGGGTGCTGGGTCACTAGGGCATAACGCGACTGCGAGTGGTGTCGCGAAAGAGGCGGCGAACTGCGGATTGGGGACCAACGCGTTCCACGGACCAGTGAACGCCGGCAGCGCAAAATCTAATTGGTCCTGTAGGGTAGTCTGTTCGATAAAGGGCAGCAGTCGCGCTTGAGGTGAGAAGCCTTGCACGTTGGGCAAGTAATTCTGTGCATTCGTCATCGGAAATGCACGAAACGTATCGTGATAGTTATGGGCGGCTAAGCCCCATTGTTTCAAATTGTTACTACACTGCATACGTCTTGCCGCTTCGCGAGCCGCTTGCACAGCGGGCAACAGCAATGCGACCAAGATGCCGATTATGGCAATCACAACAAGCAATTCGACAAGCGTAAAACCATGACGTTTTTTCATGGTGGCTCTCCTTCAGTGAACTAAGGCGGGACCGCTTCAGCCGCATAGGGACGTCGTTTGATCGCCCATGCTTAGTTAGAAGCGGCAAGTGGGTGTGACGAAGCGGAGACGCGAGGCTTCCGGAATCCGCACAAAGGTTCCCTAACGCATTGCTACAGCCAAGAGTTCGGGTGCTACTGGCTCCGGTCAGTGCTCCCCAAGCTGAAATGCCAAGTTGGTTTGCACTGGCAGAGCCAATGGCAAACAATCCGGCAACCAAGCTGTGTCAAAGCACCAGCGTCGAAGGTTAGTTTGCGCGACACGCGCGGAGGCAGTCGCTATGTGGCCAGACGCGGTGGCGGCGTTGGCGGCGAAGGGAGAGGAGTGTCCAATGATTCATTGAGTGGACGCAGCCAACCAATGAAAGTCGCATCAAACGTAGGACCGTCAGGCAGCGGCTCGCAGATCGCTCCGCCGAAGACCGCGATGTACGTAGACATCCCGCGGCAGCGGTTGAGGTCGCTGAGGAGAATGAATCGGCTCGGTAACTCGCGAGCTGACTGTTCGACACAGTGCTCCGCGTTGTGGCCCTCGCCGACAAGATGGCTGCAACAGCTCTTGGAATCTGAAACCAGCTTCGTGTTCGCTAGCAATTCTGTCAGCACGGGGGGTGGGGCCACATCGTTATCACCGGCCCAGGCGAGCCGCTCGGCAGGTGTTGTGCAACAGCAATTTTGCCAGCACTGCGCCGCGGAACTGCAACCGCAACTTCCACCCTGACAAGGATACGCCAGAGATGACTTCTTTTTCTGATGCGGCACCACGGCAATTCCCAGCGACGACGCAAGCACGCCGGCGAGCGCCAACCAGCTGGCGAATCGGCAGATGTATCCGGCGGCGAATCGATGGTTACGCGAGCACATAGTTAACGCAACGCTATTCGAGAGAACCAGGATTGTCAAACGGGCGCGAACCACTTTCTTCGAATTGCCGTAGAAGACGGTTACCGGGGGGAGCTATCGGGCGCATGGCTACATTGATCTGCGACAATTTGTCTTCAGGACTGCCTACCTTCGTGGGAATTTCTGGCCTTTACGCGTCCACTCTTTCTCGGCACAATACCGCCCCACTTCCAGATTTGGGGGAGTCTCGTCGGATGAGGCTCGTGGTTCACGGATGATTTCGTTTACAGCAAGGAGTGCTGAACGTGAGAATTTCTCTTCTCTTCGCCACGACAGTGGCAGCCATGTTGATTGGCCCCGGTAGCTTGTTTCACAACGAAGCCAACGCTCAAGGGCAGACGGCTCCCCGCGGCACGAATGTCGCCGTCGTTGATGTTGGGTACATCTTCAAAAATGCGACTCGCTTCAAGCAGGCGATGGACGACATCAAGAACGACGACGAGCGGTTCAAGCAAGAGGTCCTTGCCAAGCAAGAAGCGATGCAGGCAGATGTACAGAACCTGCAAAAGATGGGGAAAGGTACGACCGACTATAAGATTCTCGAAGAGAAACTTGCCGGCGATCAGACGAAGCTCCGCTTGGATATGGCTCGTAAGCAAAAGGAACGTGTTGAAGAAGAGGCGAAGATCTACTTCAACGCGTATCGCGAATTGGAAGACCACATTAACAAGTTCGCAACAACCTATGGTATTGATCTGGTGCTAAGGTTCAACGGTGAAGAAATGGATCAGTCACAACCGGAATCGGTGCTCAACGGAATCAACCGGTTTGTGGTCTACCAGCGTGATTTGAATATTACGGGACACATCCTTGATCAAATGAATCGCGGCACCCCGACAACGCCAAACCCCATTTCGAATGGCAACAGTCGTCAGCCGTATGTACCGCCGCGAAGGTAGCGATTTACTTTTGTTGAGTGCGACGATCCCTACATCTTGATGATCAACTACTGAGCATGCTTCCCCTTCGATCGCAACATACGATTGCCAAGCCGGCCACGGTGACCGGCTTTGGCTATTGGAGTGGCAAGGATATACAAGTCGAGTTCCGCCCTGCCGACGCAGGGACGGGCCTCGTCTTTGTGAGGCAAGACATCGCGTCTCGACCACGGATTGCGGCGCTAGTCGCGAATCGCATCGAGACCCCCCTTCGGACGACGCTGGTTTCAAACGGCGTTTCGGTCGAAATGGTCGAACATGTCTTGGCTGCATGTGCAGGGTTGGAGGTCGACAATTGCGAGATTTGGGTCGATCAGCCGGAGATGCCCGGCTGTGATGGTTCAAGTCAGGCATTTGTCGACGCGTTGTCGGAAGCCGGGATCGTGGAACAGGACGCTACTCGCCAGCGACTCGTCGTGACCGAAGTCACTCGAGTCGGTGATGATGAAACGTGGGTGGAGATTCGACCGCGACCGAAAGGTGGATTGAAAGTTAAGTATCGATTGGATTACGGCTCCGATAATGCGATCGGGCGTCAAACGATCGAGCTGAAAGTCAATCCTGAAAGTTTTCGTCGGGAGCTTGCTTCCGCGAGAACATTCCTGCTCGAATCGGAAGCCGAATGGCTACGGAGTCGCGGACTAGGCACGCGTGTGACGACCAAAGACTTAGTAGTATTCGGCGACGAAGGCCCGATTGACAACGAACTGCGATTCGAAGACGAATGCGTTCGACATAAGACGCTTGACTTGATCGGCGACTTTGCCCTCTCCGGATGCGAAATCGTCGGACAAGTGATGGCTCACCGAAGCGGCCATCGGCTGAACGCGGAACTAATTCGCGCGTTGCTTGCCGAAGGAGAAATCATCGGCGAGCAACGACGGACGGCGTAACACGGAAGTTGCGCCGCGACTGATAGTACTAGAGATGGACCTCGCTATGGCAGTCGCTTCCACAGCGGTTGTTGACCCACGCGCAGAGATCGATCACGACGTTGAGATCGGTCCATTTTGCGTCGTTGGTCCGGACGTTCGCATCGGGCGCGGCACGCGACTTGAGAACAACGTCACCTTGATGGGCCGCACGACGGTTGGTGAACACAATCACATCTTCCCCGGCACGGTCATCGGAGCGCCGCCTCAGGACATTTCATACCGCGGCGAAGAGACCTCGGTCCAGATCGGCGACCACAACATCATTCGCGAATCGGTCACCGTCAATCGCGCCACGACGAAAGAAGACGGCGTGACTTCGATTGGTGACTACTGCTACCTTATGGCGGGTTGCCACGTGGCCCATGATTGCCGACTGGCGGATCGCATTATTATCGCCAACGCAACATTGTTAGGTGGCCATGTTCACATTCACGACGACGCGACATTGTCTGGCGGTACCGCGGTCCACCATTTCACGACCATTGGCAGCTTCAGCTTTGTGGGTGGATTGAGTCGTGTATTGCACGACGTGCCACCCTTTATGTTGGTTGAGGGACAGCCCACGCGTCCGCGTTGCGTCAACATTGTCGCGCTCAAGCGAAACGACTTTCCCAGCGATACGATTCGCGCCCTCTCCGAAGCTTACAAACTGATTTACCGTTCTAAAGTTGGCATCGACCACGCTCGTGAAATCTTGCGTGGCAACGGCCATCTTGTACCGGCGGTAAATCATCTCTTGGGATTCATCGAGCATCAACACGAAGGTCGGCACGGACGAGGCCGCGAACGAAGGAGAGCCGCGTGAGACCTTTACGAATTGCAGTTGTTGGTGCAGGACATCTAGGTCGCATTCATACGCGACTGCTCAAGCCGCTCGATGATGTCGAGTTGGTGGGCGTAGTAGATCCGCTCCCGGAAGCTCGCGCTCGCATCGCCGCGGAATATGATGTTCCCGTTTTTGAACATCAAGAAGATCTACCTGCGGGCGTCGATGGGGCGATCGTTGCCACAACGACTGAATACCATCACGCCGTCGGTACGGCGCTGTTACGGCAGGGCATCCATCTGTTCATCGAGAAGCCGATCAGCTCGACAGTCGAGCAGGCCGATGAACTGGTCGGTCTTGCGAAAGCTAACGGCTTAGTGTTACAGATTGGACACGTCGAGCGTTTCAATCCCGCGTGGCGCGCGGTTGCGGCTCGAGTGCGGCGGCCTCGGTACATCGAAGCGGTGCGAATGAGCGGGTACACATTTCGCTCCACTGATATTGGAGTCGTACTCGACTTGATGATCCACGACCTCGATCTTGTCCTCTCGACGGTTCGCAGCGAAGTTGTCGAGATTGATGCGATCGGCTCTACCGTGTTCGGCCCGCACGAGGACATGGCGCACGCGCATCTGCGGTTCGCTAACGGTTGTATCGCCAATTTGAATACGTCTCGCACCAGCTTCTATTCACAGCGAACGATGCAGATTGTGACGGATCGCGTTTACGGAAGCGTTGATTTTGGTGACTTTAGTGCTCGCGTAGTTCGCCCCAGCAAACAAGTGTTGCGCGGCGAGATTGATGTGCAGTCAATGTCCGTGGAAGAGCGGGAACGCGTCAAACATAATCTATTTACCGACATGCTGCCGGTCACGGACTTGGCGGTAGAAAAACGTAATGCCATTCATGACGAGCAAGCAGATTTTCTGAACTGCATACGCACAGGGCGTCGACCGCGCGTATGTGGTGAGCAAGGGCGATACTGTTTGAGCGTGGCGGAAAAGATTCTCGACCGAATTCGCGAGGCAGAAGACCTCGCATCGCGATTCCCTCAGCGACTGCGGGTGGCCAGCCGCGCTAAAACCACACCGCCCGCCGCATTGGAGCAACGACCAATTGGCGTGATTCAGCGTGAGCGGCGGGCAGGGTAGGCCCGCTGCATTTAACTCGCGATTCTATCGTCATGTCGCATTGGCGATGTTCGCATTTGCGGTGCGTCTACCCTCGGATAACGAGCAACGTGCGATGAAAAGTTCCTGCCGACGACTCCGAACTTCTGATGACTTTACTCAGCGGTCTTCAGTCGTTTGAGCTGATGTTTCGCGGCCAGTACGCACGTGATAGGATCAGCTTCGTCCGACGCATCGCGATAGTTTGATACCAGCATTTCGAGTTGCTCGACTGCCTCCTGAGGTTTAGCTTCGGCAAGCATCATTGCTTCGAGATAGGCTTGCTGGACATCGGACAATGTTTCGCGTTTCGAACGCGTCCGCAGTCGACTAAACAGGAATTGGCATTGTAGATCGAGCAACCAGTCTTCGACTTCGGCACACCGAGCATCGTTGGCGTGTGACGCCAGGAACTTCTCGATCTTAGGCTTCGCATCGTGCAAATTGCCTTCTTTTGCAATCGTGGCGATTTGCGTGTACAACTCGTCCGCGGTCGGCGGCGAGAGGCACCAAACGACAAATCCAACTAACGCCACGAGTCCCAACACCAGTCCACCGATCTTAAGTAAATCGACAGGCTGCGCGGCTGAGTGTTCTTGCTGCCGTCGCTGTTCGTCCAAGGTCGTGAATCGATTCCGACTCGACTTTGGCTCGGCAACGGTCTCGCAATTCGCAGGCGGACCAAAATCTTGTTCAGACTCAGGGCCCGAGGTTACGACCGTCGCGTCGTTCCATGAATACGCTTCCGGCAACAAGTCACCGCTGGGCGGTTCGACGGACGTCGGAGAGAGCTCCGTTGCCGGCGGACGTTCCGGACTCGATTCACGAGTTTTCTGATCGTTGGGAGAAACCATCGGAGGCGATGTCATGATGGTGGGGTGCTCGGCCACCGTCTTCGCCGAAAGCCCATGTTCCATCGCCTGTAGTTGATTTGCTAAGACAAGTGCAGTCGGAATTCGCTCGCTCGCGTCTTTTTGAAGCAGTTGATCGATGATCTCTTCAAGTTCAATCGGCACGGACGGAGAATAGCGTCGAACGGGCGGCGCAGCCTCATATCGCAAGCGGTGCAAGACTTCCGGAATCGAGCCGCCCGAAAACGGAGGGCGACGAGTCAACAGAGTAAACATCACGGCGCCCAGGCTAAACAGATCCGTGCGATTGTTAACCGGTCGCCCCTCTGCCTGCTCGGGTGCCATGTAGTCGGCTGTGCCCACGACACTGCCATCTGCTGTGAGATGAGTTGCTCCGAACAGCTTCGCAATGCCAAAGTCGGTCAACTTGATACTGCCGCTCTTTGTTCTAAGCAGATTCGCGGGTTTAAGATCGCGATGAATGATTCCGTGATCATGCGCATGCTTCAAGGCTTTGCACACGTCGATCGAAATTCGCAGCACCTCCGGCCACTCGAACTTGTGCTTTGCCTGCAACTCGTCCTGAAGCGTTTGCCCCTCGACCAATTCCATCGAGTAAAAAAGCAGCCCTTCCTGTTCGCCGTCACCAAACAACTCGACGATATTTGGATGCTTCAGTTGTTTTAGCGTCTCAATCTCGCCGATGAAACGATCACGAAAGTTGCCATCCTCCGCCAGATGAAGAGGCAGGGCTTTTACAGCCACTCGCTGCCCTGTTTTGTCGTCAACGCCTTCGTAAACCGTGCCCATACCGCCGCGTCCCAGCACACGGATAATTCGATAGGGACCGAGGTTCTTGATCATGGCAGACGTCCGCTCTTTGAACTCTCCACTAGCGCCGATACGGTCGAAAATCCGACCTTAGGCGTGCTTCGGCACCGCCCAATGTCCCTCGCGGTATTGCCTCCCCAGCAGCAAGCTTGCTTCGTCATCTGAGACAACCCGCTCACTCGCCGGGTCAAACTCGAAGCCCCTACCTACCCGCGCCGCGATGTTCCCCAGATGGCAAAGTGTGGCCGAAAGATGGCCAACTTCGATCTCCGCTCGCAACTGGTCGTCACCGCGAATCGTATCGACAAAGTTTTGAAAATGTCCCGTGACAACAGGTCGTTCGATGGATATTACTTTGGGCTGATTCCGCTCGTCAAACACTTTAAGGACGCCGCGTTTACTGAGCAACAGCCAACCATCAGTGCCGTAAAACGCGTTGCCGTTATCGATGCCTTCCAATCCATATCTCGACCAGAGTCGCATCTCAAAGACCAACTGACGCCGGCTGCCTTTTGCGCCGTTGCCCGGATAATCGAAGCAAGCGTATTGCGTATCAGGAAACTGCTGGTCGTCATCAAACGCAAACTTGCCGCCGATTGCGGCAACCCTTGATGGATGAGTATCAACGCCCAATCCCCACCGAGCAATGTCTAACTCGTGAACGCCATCGTTACCCATATCGCCCGTTCCAAAGTTGTACCACCAATGCCACGTGTAGTGATGTCGGTTAGATTGAAATGGAACCATCGGCGCGGGGCCAACCCAGGCGTCGTAGTCAAAACCGAGCGGGGGGGCCGTGGGCTCGGCATGGCCGATTTCACCGCGACGTTGGACGTTCCAGGCCTTTGCCACGAGCACCTCTCCAATCGCGCCTTCCCGCAGCAATCGCATTGCTTGCAGTACGATGTCGTGCGAGCGACTTTGTGTACCGTGTTGAATGTGGGCTTTGTTACGACGTGCGGCCTCAACCAGCAAGCGACCTTCGCGTACGTTATGCGAACAGGGTTTTTCGACGTACACATGTTTGCCGGCTTCCGCAGCCAGTATCGACGCTGGTGTGTGCCAGTGATCCGGTGTGGCGACAATGACTGCGTCGATGCTCTTGTCGTCGAGCGCAATGCGAAAGTCTCCTAACGGTTTCGGTTGATTCGAGAACTTTCGGACGGCGTCCGCGGCTCGCCCCGAATCGGGATCACAAACATAAGCAAACTCGACACCCGGTAATGCGGCAAAATCACGTGCGACACTACTCCCTCGACCACCACATCCAATCAGCGCCAATCGGAGCTTCTGATTGGCTCCAACGGCTCGCTTGGTGGTGATGGCACTTACCGCGGTCGCCGTCGCTACGCCAAGGGTGGTCGCTTTCAAAAAAGCTCGTCGATCGTCTGACATATCAATCATCTCATCGGGGATAAAGCTTCATCTGAACTCGTGGGAACTCAACGGAGCAGCGTAAACGCTTTCGCATTTCGCCAATAAGACACTCACTTCGTCTCGTTCCAATAGATCTTCACATTGTGCGTCTGTCGACCGACTGCCACGATGTCGACTCGTCCGTCGCCGTTGAGATCGGCGGCAGCGAGGTCCTCGACCGCTACACTGCCAGGATCGATGACAGTGCGTTTCCAACTCGACCCTGCGTCATCCTGAGGGTCGTAGATTCGCAAACCACGTCGATGCTCGTCACTCAAGTCGTCTCGCACACCGATGATCAACTCCTCGGCGTCATCTCCATCCAAATTGGCACACCAAACGGCGTGTCCCCACTTCAGTTGGTCGTCGAGAACCTGACGTTTCCACAGCCACTCGCCACTGCCATCGTATTCCGTATCCGGCATCGTATAGACAACCACTTTGTCGCCGTGCCAGGGTTCGATGGTTGCAATATAAGGGTGATCCGGCCCCAGCTTACCAGACTTGATCTCGCTCGCTCCGCGATTTGGTGACGATTCCTGGTCGCCCGTACCCAAATGCACACGTCCCCAAGTGCCGTCGTCGCGGCGCGATAAGGCATTAACTCCCTCGAAGCTTGCCGTGAGCAGACGAGTTTTTCCGCCTTTCCGCACCGGCCAAAAGTTATGCATCACTCGTAATTCATCGGTGATGACTTCTGCCACCCACTTGCCATTTACCGGGTCTTTGGGCACCTCGTACGATAACAGCCGCACTCCGTTTTCGTTGAAATCGGGGCCGGTTGTGTCGCGACCCTTGAGTGGGGCCACGACCAACTCGTCCTTTCCATCGGCATCGATGTCTGCGAACTGCATGCGATGAGTTGTAGGCTCTTCGCCGATGGCGTGATAAGTCCATAGGTCGTTGACAGTCTTGCCGGGCGAAATCCAGCCGATAGTCCCGCCGGATTCGGTATTGCCGAACTGCCAATCCGCTCCCAACGCAAAGTCGAGTCGCCCGTCACCGTCGATGTCATTGGGCGCGAAACACACGTTGTCATGTTGCTGTGACGGCGTGTCGAGCATCACGTGCTCGTCCCAATTCGGATTTTCAAGCCACAACAGCCGCTTGCTGTCAACAATCACAATATCTAATCGCTCATCATCATTCATATCAATCAGACGTACGGCGTAGCCGACGGTCAGCTTCGTAGGCAGCTCCGACTCGCGAAAGTCAATTTCGCTAGCAGCACTAATGCTTGACGCTATGGCAATAATTACGACGCCGAGACAACGTCGGATCAAATCGTTCATACTGATGACTCCTAGTTCGTGTGGGCTGGTCTGGCCAACAAGTCTCGCGTGCAATGCAGGACGATTGCGAACCTAACGCGTCGTTACAACCAGAAGCTAGGGTTCCAGCCTTTCCCAAGTTGATTCGCGGACTGGGTTTGCATGAGAAGAACCGGTGGCACACAACCCGACAACTCAGCTGTAACGGAGCACTAGTAGACACTAAGCAATTTTGGTAGGCAACTCCGCGCTGGGGGTCACCCCTACCGGCTGGCCGGTTGCGTAGTTTTCGCGGCTTGGGTAACGTAATCTGGCCTACCGAGCGCGCCCCGCCTAATCGCAATGGAGCAACGATGAAGACCTACAATCGGCTAAGCACCTCACGAGTTCTCCGTTGGCCAGTCGCAAGTGTGGCATACTTTTTTGTTGCCAGCGCAACACTGCTTGCGCAACAAATTGAACAACAGAATGTCGAGAAGCACCCGCTCGTTCCAGCGTTAGAGCGAGCGAGAGAAGGGCTGAAGTTCATTGAAGAATCGATTGACGACTACACAGCGACGATCATCAAACGCGAGCGGATTGATGGCGAGCTGAAAGAACACGAATTCATCAACGCCAAAATTCGAAATCGCAAACTGAAAGATGGCAAGGTCGTCGTGCCATTCGCGGTTTATCTAAAGTTTCTAAAACCCGACTCGGTTGCGGGGCGAGAAGTGATCTGGGTCGAGGGTGAAAACGACAACAAGATCATCGCTCACGAGACAGGACTGCTCGGCTTCAAGCGGTTCTACCTCCCGCCGGACGGTTTCCTGGCGATGATGGGGCAGAGGTATCCGATCACTGAGATCGGCTTCCAGAATCTGATTGAAGAGTTGCTTGCCCGAGGTGAAAACGATCTAAAGCATGGCGAGTGCGAAGTCAAGTTCTACAAAGGAGCCAAGGTTGACAAGTATGTCTGTACCTTGATCGAAGTGATTCATCCGATCCAGCGAGATCACTTTCATTTCTATCGGGCACACATCTACATTGACGAAGAGCTTGGAGTGCCCGTGCGGTACGCTGCATGGAGTTGGCCGACAGAACCTGGCGGCGCCCCAGTGCTGGAAGAGGAGTATACCTACCGCAATATCAAGCTGAACGTCGGCTTAACGGATGCCGACTTTGATCCAGATAACAAAGCGTACAACTATCCGTAAGTAACCTTAACCTCCAGGTTTTCGAGCCAATGGCGAGGGATTCACAAGGATTCAGCCCGCACCAAGGCGCTCTGACATCTTACAGGTTTTAGCTTTGCCGTTTACTCCGGGACGCTTGAATCTTATTGACGCGAAGCCAGCGTGTTACTCACTTGCGGGCCACACGGTGATACCTGGTGTGCTGGTTCGAATGCTCCACAGCTTGTGCCCGGCTGTGATATAGAGCGTTTTTCGGTCCGTGTCTCCGAAGGTACAGTTGGTGACCATGTCGGCGGGAACGGGGATGAATTGCAACAAGCCGCCTTCGGGTGCGATGACATAGATGCCCGCCCTGTACTTGTGGGACGTTTCAACAGGCGGAGTCGGAAAATTAAATCCGGCTGCGGCATACAAACGGCCTTCCACGTCCATCGCGATCCCATCTGGCCCGCGGTCGGTCCCCCAATCGAACAACAATTTTCGGCTCGACGGGTCGATCGAACCGTTCGCGTTGAGATCAAATCGCCATAGCTTTCTGTTGCCACCCAAACCATGCGGCCCGTCGTTCACGTTATCTGCAACGTACAGATATCGGTCGTCGGGTGAAACCAAAATGCCGTTGGGACGATCAACTTCGTGTGTGATGATCCGGGCAACTTTCCCGACATCGTCGATACGATAGACGCCCTCGATCTCGCCTCCGTGGGCATCTTGCTGCTGGATGTCAGCGCGATCACCATACCGGGGATCCGTGAAATAAATCCGACCCTTTGAATCAATGGCCAGATCGTTCGGCGAGTTGAATTTGCCGCCTTCATATCGATCCGCCAATACCGTGATCGTACCGTTCAATTCGGTGCGAGTAATCCGACGATTGCTGTCGAGCCCGCCGCCTTCGCAACACAACATTCGTCCTTGGTGATCGAATAAGATGCCATTGGTGCGTCCTGATGGAGTACGAAAGACGTGCAACTCGCCGTTCGCGTCACGACGCATGATTCGGTTGTTGACGATGTCACTGAAATAGACATTGCCATCAGGGTGCCAGGCCGGTCCTTCCGTGAACGCGACTCTTCCTTCGATTTTTAGCTGCGAGTCCGCGGGAATCGGCTCGGAAGCGATCGCAGATAAACGCAGCAACGAAGATGACAAACTAACGGAAACCGAGATCAGCACAAAAAGGTGCAAACGCATTGAAGATCCTCTGTCAAAGGTGCCGTCGAAACGTAGATATGATAACTTGGCGTATCCGGGTTCGCGAGTAGCGAAATCCCTGAGTAATGAGACCGCCTGAATCGCCGATGACTAAAAGGGAGCCGCGTCGATGCCCGAAGAATCGTGGACTTTTTTGCATGTGAATGACAGCCACATGGGTACGCCTCGCTCCTATCGCTTTCGCCCGGCCATCAACCAACGCTGGGCCGCGATCAAACGCCAGATGGCTACCATCGGCGCCGATCTCTTGCTACATGGCGGCGATCTGACGCGTGATGGCGAAACGCACGAGTTTGAATACCTGCAAGCCCGCGAGGACCTCGAAACACTGCCCTTTCCGAGCTTTGTCATTCCCGGCAATATGGACGTCGGCAACAAGCACGCGTCGCAAAATGGCCGAAAACGCAAATGGGAAGAACGCGGTCTCGGCTGGCACGATCCTGATTTGAACATGACCGAGGCACGGCTACGGTTGTTTGCGACCTATTTCGGTCCGATTCACTGGACGTTCATGCATCGGGGCGTTCGCTTTACCGGCTTCTTTGCAGCGGTTGCGGGAACTGGCTTGCCGCAGGAGCAGCGTCTATGGCGGATGCTCGAACGATTGCCCGATTTACCCGCGGCGAAACAACATGTCGCCGTGATGCACTACTGGCCGTTCATGGAACAGCCGAATGAGCCTGCCTGGGATCTGACAAATGCTGACGAGTATGACAATTGGTACTTTTCCATCGATCCGCCGCACCGGCAAAGACTATGGAAACTGCTTAGAGACGCTGGCGTCGAGATTCTGTTTTGTGGTCACGTACACACGGGCCGCCCTGTGCAATTGGTCGACGGGATTCGTGTTTATCGAACACAAGCAGCTGGCAACACCGGCCAGCTTGCCGAACGGTGGGCCGATGCGGACACGCGATTCGGCTTTCATCGATGTGACGTATCGCCAGCGGGCATCGAAGTAAAGTTCATACCGGGCGACAACCAATGCGAGGAGTTTGGCACCTTCGGACCCTTAGGACACCCGCCGGTCAGCGAACGCGACTATTCGGTGGCTCAAGAACAACCGCCGTTACGACCGGACGTGCATTAGGGCGCGGCGGCTATTCGGAAGCCTTCAGTTTTTTGATGAATTCGCGTAGCAACGCTGTGTTGTCATGCCAAACTCGCGAAGTGACAATGTTGCCGTCAATCACCACCTCCCTGTCGACGTAGGTCGCCCCTCCTTGCTCGGCATCCATCGCACACTTGGCTACCGTTGTCACCGTTCGCCCTTTGATAATGCCGGCGGCCGTCAGGATCTCGATACCGTGGCAAAGGCACGCGATTGGCTTTCCCGCTTCGTGAATTTCACGAGTTACTCGCAATAGATCTTGGTCGTATCGCAGGTACTCGGGAGCGCGACCACCCGACACGAACAGTCCCGCGTAGTCTTCGGACTTCACATCCTTGAAGGCAACAGAAGCACGGATGAAGTAAGAAGGTCTTTCTTGCGTGATGTCCCATGGGACGCTGGAATCGGGCGGGATTTCGTGCAGCACGGAATGGTAAAGCCGAGCCTCCGGACCAGCAACAACGACTTCGTAACCATCCTCCGGAAGCCGGAAGTAGGGATAGAAAGTATCCAGCGTTTCGGTTGCATCACCAATGGGCATCAAGATCTTGGGCATGGCAGATTGGAAATCTCAATTTCGGGATTTGCGATTTAGTAAACATCTTCGGATTTTTCGGAAGACGTGCCGCACGACGCCTCCAACGCGGAAAGCCTCGCCTCGAGTCCCGCCAGCTTGTCGAGAATCAACGCGTGCACATAGACGGCGTCTATTCCGACGGGGCTATCAGCACTGGCAATCTTGTCGATGATCGGTTGTAATTCCGCTTTCGTTTTCATAAGAACTCCGGCTCGTTACACGCATCACGCAGGAGCGCGGCGACGATACTAGGCTTCGTCCAACAGATCAACGGCGGCAAAAGCTTGTCCTTCGAGCATCGCCAGACTCGCGCCGCCGCCTGTGCTGACGTGGCTTACTTTGTCGGCGAATCCCAGTTGTTGGATCGCCGCGGCACTGTCGCCGCCTCCGATAATGCTCATGGCGTCGCTGGCGGCAATCGCTTCTGCGACTGCCTTCGTACCGGCATCAAACGGCGGCATCTCGAAGACGCCCATCGGGCCGTTCCATACAACCGTCTTGGCGTTACCTACCACCTCCGCATACGCCTTGGCAGTTTCGGGGCCGATATCGAGCCCTTCAAAACCATCCGGAATCTTTCCCGATGCGACGACCTGCTTGTTGCAATCACTACTGAAAGCATCGCCACAGTGCGAATCCGTCGGCAGCATCAATTTGTCACCACCTTTCGCAAGCAGCTCTTTGGCGAGATCGACTTTGTCCTTTTCGACCAAACTGCCGCCGACACTTCCACCTTGAGCCAGTGCGAAAGTATACGCCATCGCCCCTCCGATCAAAATCTTGTCACAGATGCCGAGCAGGTTGTTGATGACATTGATCTTATCCGAGACCTTTGCACCGCCGAGGATTGCCACGAAGGGGCGGGCTGGATTCGCAATGGCGTCGCTCAAATACTGAATTTCTTTCGCGACGAGGAAGCCAACAACTTTCGGCTTCCCGGCCATCGCCTGTGGCACTGCAACCATCGAGGCGTCTTTTCGATGACACGTCCCAAAGGCGTCGTTGCAATAAATGTCCGCCATCCCGGCCAGCACTCCTGCAAACTTCTCGTCGCCCTTCTTTTCACCTTTGTTGAAACGCAGGTTTTCGAGAACCAAGACGCCGCCGTCTTTCAACTCCGCTGCCTTTGCCTTCGCATCTTCACCGACGGTATCGCTCGCGAAGGCAACATCCTGGCCAAGCAACTCGCTAAGTCGCACTGCGGCAGGCTTGAGGCTGTACTTCATATCTCCGGGATCGCCATCGCCCGCGGGGCGTCCCAAGTGGCTCATCAAGATCACACGACCTCCACGATCAAGTACCGACTTGATGGAAGGCAAGGCCGCGGAAACGCGACGGTCGTCGGTAATCTGTTGTTGATCGTCCAGCGGCACGTTGAAGTCAACTCGAATTAACACGGATTTGCCGGCGACGTCCACGTCAGCGATTGTTTTCTTTGCCATTTTGAGAGCGTTTCCCGTTCTTTATTCGTTATTGTGTGTCATGTCTCCGCGCCTCAGCATCCGTTTATACCGCTGAGTTCACGCGATGACCAGTGCCGACACTTGACGCGAATTGTCCTGCGACGAACAATCACAAACCATGTTTGAGACATTCGAGCACACCGCAGATTTGGGGCTTCGGGTTCGGGCTGATACGCTTCAACACCTCATGCAGGAAGCTGGTCGCGGTCTTTTTTCAATGCTTGTCACGAACCTCGAAGACGTTCGCTGTCTCCAGGAGAGGACGTATCGTGTTGAAGGCTCGGCGGCAGACTATTTATTGTTCGATTGGCTGAACGAGTTGCTTTTCACCTTCGAGAGTGACCAGATGCTGTTTTCGTCATTTCGGGTCGAGTTGGATCCCGGCGGGTTGCAGGCGACGGCCAGCGGCGAGCCAATGGACCGATCGCGACATCGCATGGAACACGAAGTAAAAGCGATCACGTACCACGGCCTGCGCGTCGAAGAAGTCGCGGACGGATGGATTGCGGAATTGATCGTGGATATTTAGACAGGTGAAGAAATGCCCAAGGGTGCGTTCAATGGTCCCTTAGAGCGAGTGAACGATTGCTGCTGGCGAATCCCCAAGAGCTACAAGCAGGGAATGCTCGTCGACGGGTTGATCTATGCAGATGATCGGCTCATCGAGCAGATTCGCCACGACCAAGCCGCTGAGCAAGTGGCCAATGTGGCGTTCCTGCCGGGAATTCAATATGCCAGCTTGGCCATGCCCGACATCCACTGGGGTTACGGGTTTTGCATCGGCGGCGTGTGTGCGACCGATCCGGATGAAGGCGGTGTTATCTCGCCGGGCGGGGTGGGTTACGACATTAACTGCGGGGTGCGACTGGTTCGCTCGAACCTGTTCTATCAGGAGGTCAAGCCGCATCTCTCGGCGTTGGTCGACGAGTTGTTTCGCAACGTGCCGGCGGGTGTTGGCCGCGGTGGAAAGTATCACTTCAACAAGAAGGAACTGCTCCGATTACTCGGCGAAGGTCCGAGCTATTTCCGTGATCGCGAGTTAACAACGGACGGCGACCTGGAACACACCGAAGCGCACGGACACCTTACAAATGCCGTTCCCGAATTTGTGAGCGATCGCGCATTGGAGCGAGGAGGCAAGCAGTGTGGGACGCTTGGGTCTGGAAATCACTTCCTTGAAGTTCAGGTCGTGGATGCGATCTTCGACGACGCGGCGGCACAAACCATGGGCCTTGCAAAGGACATGGTGTGTATCATGATCCACTCGGGGTCTCGAGGATTGGGATATCAGGTTTGTGACGACGCGTTGAAAAACTTCCGCGGTGTTCCGGAAAAGTATGGCATCGCTTTGCCCGATCGTCAGTTGGCATGTGCACCGATTAACAGTGACGAAGGGCAAAAGTATCTCGGGGCGATGTGTGCCGCTGCGAACTATGCTTGGTGCAACCGCCAGCTCCTGATGCATCAAGCACGCGAGTCATTTCAAACCGTTTTCGGTCGCACGTGGCAGAAACTGCAGATGAATCTCGTCTACGATGTTGCTCACAACATCGCCAAATTTGAGGAACACACTACCGGCGGCACGGCCCGCAAAGTATGGGTGCATCGCAAGGGAGCCACGCGCGATTTTCCCCCAAACCACAGCGAAGTGCCAACGCGGTATCGGAGTATTGGCCAGCCGGTCATTATTCCGGGCGACATGGGGCGTGCGAGTTGGGTTCTTGTCGGACAAAGCGGAAGCATGGACCAGACGTTTGGCACCGCTTGTCACGGAGCCGGCCGAGCAATGAGCCGCACAGCGGCCGTAAAACACGCCCAAGGTCGCCGCATCGACAAAGAGCTGGCCGCGAAAGGTATCGTCGCGCGAGCCCAAAGCTGGCGAGGCTTGGCGGAAGAGCAACCAGATGCCTACAAGGATGTGAATTTGGTGGTCGACGTCGTCCACAAGGCGAACCTAGCAACAAAAGTCGCCCGCATGAGACCGATCGGCGTAGTCAAGGGGTAAGTTGAAGTCAGCGCTATTCGCTTGCCCGTTCGTCGTCGGCCTTCCCGAAAAACATCATGTGCTGCCAAGGAAGCTTGTCGAATTCTTTGACGAGCTTGAACCCGTTGGCCGTGAGTTCCTTGTTGACTTGGGCTTTGCTCATTTTGTGCAATGGCTTGATCGGCACTTTCGGATCTTCTTCGCGAAATTCCAACAAGACAACGACTCCATTCGGAGCCAACGAAGCGCGCATCGCGGCCAGCATTTGTTCGGGGTGCGAGAATTCGTGATAGACATCGGCACAAAGAATCACGTCGACCGTCCCGATCGGCAGTTTAGGATCGGCCACGGTTCCGAGAATTGGCTTAACATTGGTGACCTCGGCTTCTGTAGCGCGCTCCATCAGGAACTTGAGCATCTCGGGCTGAATATCGACGCCAAGCACGGTGCCCTCAGCGCCGACCATCTTCGCCATTTGTAGGGCATAAAACCCGTTGCCACATCCCATGTCACACACGGTCATGCCGGGCTTGATTCCCAGAGTGGCCAGCATCAAGGAGCAGCGTTCTTGGTTCTCACGATTCTCACGGACGAGCCATGGCGCGCCGAGATAGTGCATTGTTTGTGCGATGGTCCGACCCATGTATTCTTGCAACGCGGGCGGGATGTCCGGTTCTGTTTGCGTCTCATGCGAAATGGCCTGGCTGGCTGTGCATAGCAACAACGTAAGTACTGCAGATGTGTGAAACTTCAGCATGGAAGGAACTTTCGTCAAAGTGACGTGGCGGAGTCAAGCAGTATTATCGGCCAAAGTCTGTGGCTAGGCAATTCCGACCCTCGCAGAGCAGTCGATGAATCCCGCGTTCGACAAGCGAAAAAGCGATCCCTCGTCGTCATGTCGAATAGTCCGAATTAAAATTCACGTACTCGACAGTCAAATCGCTCGCCCAGAAACGTATGCTGGCGTCACCTTCGCCAAATGCAAGTTCTAAACGTACTTCAAAACTTCCTCTCATCGAATCTGACACTTGCTTCTCGTCATAGGTGACCGGCATACCAGCTTCGTAAATCAGTGTGTCATTGATCGTGAGCGTCACTTTGGCAGGATCGAACGACACGCCTGCGTATCCCGCCGCCGAGACGATTCGCCCCCAATTGGGATCGTTCCCTGTAATGGCTGTTTTTACGAGCGGGCTTTCGGTGACGGTCTTTGCGATTCGTCGCGCATCCCCACGCGTGGCGCAACCAGTGACGTCAAGGGTGATCAAATGCGTTGCCCCTTCGCCATCGGACGGAATGAGCTTGGCAAGTTCAATGCACACGCTGTCGAGCGTCTGTTGAAATGCAGCTTTGTCGGTGGAGCTGATTGGCGCGACTCCCGATGCTCCGCTGGCCAGTAGCAGCGCCGTGTCGCTCGTACTCGTGTGACCTTCGACGCTAATACAATTGAAACTGAGTTCGGCCGCGTGCGTCAGCATTTCCTGCGCGAGCGATGCCGTCAATTCAGCGTCGGTCATCACGACGCACAGCATGGTTGCCATATTCGGGCCAATCATTCCAGCGCCCTTTGCCATCGCGGTGATTTGGACGGATTGCCCAGCGATTCGGACTGAGCGGCTGGCTTTCTTGAGGAACTTGTCAGTCGTCGTTATGCCGCGCACGGCCGAATCAAAGGCTTCGTCGTTCGCCGCCAACTTCGCGGAAGCGGCAGTGATCCCACTCTCGATCCTGTCCATCGGTAAGAAGTGACCAATGATACCGGTGGACATGACGAGGGCTTGGCTTTCGTTGCCACCAACCGCGTCTCCCGCAAGCCGAGCCATCTCGCGGCAGTCTCTGTCACCTCGTGTGCCAGTGCACGCATTCGCATTGCCCGAGTTCACGACGACCACCCGAAAATTATCAGAAGGCGTCTTGGCTCGGTTCTGAGTGACTGAGGCAGCGACGACTAGGTTCTGAGTGTAGACACCCGCAGCTGTACCGGCTTTCTCGGTTGCGATCAGTGTCAGATCCTCTTTGGCTGTATTGGACTTGATTCCGCAGTGGACACCAGCCAACCGAAAGCCTTTCGGGACGGGATGAGTCATCTTAGGGTGCTTTCGGTGAGGTTAAAGTAGGGCGGTGGTTTCGTCGAAGCCGTGCATCAAGTTGAAATTCTGGACTGCGACGCCCGAAGCGCCCTTGATCAAGTTGTCGGTACAGGACAAAACGATCAGTCGGCCCTTTACTAACCGCACGGTAATGTCGCAAAAGTTTGTGCCAGTCACATCTTTCGTCGCGGGCAGATGATCGACGATTCGCATAAACGGCTTGTCGACATAGAATTCACGCATCGCTTCCAGCAATTGATCTTCGGTTGCGTCCTTAATCGGCGTCGCATAAATCGTGCAGAGGATGCCGCGATCCATCGGAACGAGGTGCGGCGTAAAGATGACTTGCACGTCCTGGCCGCTAGAGACCGAAAGAATCTGTTCGATCTCCGGTGTGTGCCGATGCCTGCCAACAGAATAAGCAGACAGGCTTTCGTTGCACTCCGGGTATAAGGTCGTCAGCTTTGGTGAACGGCCAGCACCGGAGACGCCGCTTTTGGCGTCAATAATAATTCCTTTGGATTCGATAAAACCGCCCGACAACAGTGGGGCCAAGGCCAAGATCGAAGTGCTCGTATAGCAGCCGGGGTTGGCGACTAGTTGCGCTGCCGGGATGTCGCTTGCGAATAACTCCGGCAGTCCATAGACGGTCTTTCCCAGTCGATCGGGGTCGGGGTGCTTGTGCCCATACCACTCGGCATACGTTTCAGGATCTCGCAAGCGATAGTCGGCGCTGAAATCAATTACCCGCACGTCTGTCTCGAGCATCTTCATCACCATCGCGGCCGAAGTCGCATGAGGCAGGCAGCTAAAGACA
The DNA here is from genome assembly GCA_020638995.1 of Planctomycetaceae bacterium. Lineage (GTDB taxonomy): Bacteria > Planctomycetota > Planctomycetia > Pirellulales > Pirellulaceae. The sequence continues at coordinate 247,472 of JACKHM010000003.1, read as the reverse complement.
CAGTCAGTGCGGGAGGCAACGGTCTCGGGTGCCAAGTCGTCAAGGCTGACGTCAAGCCGTCCCATCAGTTGCGGATGAATGGCTGAAACGTGTGGATTACCTTCCTGACGACTTGTGAGCGTCGTAATCTCAACATTTGGATGACGTAGCAGGATCTTCATCAGCTCTAAAGCTGTGTAACCTGTCGCCCCCAAGATACCGATTCGAACCATCTGGCGACCTCTCAACTTTCCTTTGCGCAAGCGTCCTTAAAGAGCAGCTCTCAATATAACTTTCGTCTAGACGTCGCCAAGCCGGAGAGATGATTAGCAAGTCAGTTCAGCGATGATCTGTAAGAACTCGGCGAGAATTACGCTCGTCGCGCCCCAGATTTGGTATTCGCCGTAACAGATATGCGGCACACGAAATCGGACGCCGCGTCGTTCGATTAGATGCTCGCCGCGTCGTTCTGGGTTTAGAAGCTCGACAATTGATGGCTCAAGCAGGTTCGCGACTTCGGCGGCGTTGGGCATGAATTCGGGACGTATTGGCGACCACGCAACGCAGGGAGTTACATGAAAGTTGCTCGCAAAGACGTACAACGGCGACAATCGCCCCAACAGTTCGACGTCATCACCTGCTTGGCCCAGTTCTTCACAGCACTCGCGCAGCGCCGCTTGTTCGACCGTCTCGCCGGGTTCGATTTCCCCGCCCGGAAAACTAACTTGCCCTCCGTGCGCGGCCATCGACACGGGGCGGACGGTTAGCGGAATGCGGTAAGTGCCTTCGCACGGATAGACCAGCAACAAGACGGCTGCCTGACGTGCATCATGAGCAGGCGGGCCTTGGTGTCTGCCGTAAGCCAACTCGGGCTCAAAATCCGAACATCGAGCGATCCCCGGAAGTGACGCTGCCAAGCGTTGCCGGAGCATCTCGTGAAAGTCGGTGTTTGACAACTCGTTCACGACATCACTCGCTTTGCGGCGGCAGGCGATAGACTTCAAAGCACGAATCGCCTTGCCAGCGCTCAGGGTAAACTCTCAAAAAACCAAGCGGTCGTTTACTGCGACTCCGATCAACGACGACATAACGAAATCCATATTCAGCCGACAATCGCTGCAATTCCTCTTCCCCGTGCGCGGCTAAATCGTAACCGCGAACTGAAGGTGAAAACACTTCGTTGATCCGTCTGTTCCATTCTACGACGCCGACTGCATCCTGAGGGATGTCTTTCCAAGCGACGACCTCGCCGCGCTGCGCATACCATTTGAAGGTTTGCTGATTTCGGGGGGTAAGGAAAAGCTCGTCTGTGCGAGTGTGAGTAGCAATCCATTCGCAAGTGTTCAGCCAGTCGTGATAGCAGCGATCGGCTTGTTCCTTGCTCAATTCGGTTGGCTGAGCTTGGGCGATGGCAGAAGGTCTAGCATCATACATTCGCCTCAAGAACACATCCGATGTGTTGGCGGTGACTAACACAATGCAACTCGCCAGAGCCCATTGCGACTTGACAGGGCACGAACTTGCCAACTTGTGAATCGATTGTGCCGATAGGAACGCGACAGCTACAGGAATCATCACATCCGATAACCGGAACCAGTAGTAACGCATCAATTTGGCAGACAGAGTTTCGTGATACATCGTGACTTGATCGATCAGTATCCCCATCGCAGCAATTGCGATTGCTCCCGCCGCAAAGTAATACAGTCGAGCCGCTCCTCCCGCGGGTCGCACGAATCGCCACATCAGGACGCCTACCACAACGGCTGCCAGGTGACGCAAGAAGTACAGGTGCGAGTACGGCATGACCACGGGAACGATGCCGAGGTAGCTGAAGTCGAGCGTAATCGGTTGAGCGAGGATGCGGTGAAACAACAAGTGATGGGCGAGCCGTTGGTGAACATAGATTTCGTTTGCCTGCGAGACGACCGCCGAGTCGACTCCCGAGGTCAGCATCAATCCGGGAAGCAACCCAGCAAGTGCGATCGTGCCGCCGAGAAGTAAAGCTGGGAGCATCTTGTACCACGCCGGGCGATCTTCATTGCCGAACAGCCGCGCAAACATTGCGGCCACCACGGACCAGCCTCCGACGAGAACGTGAAACGCCGAGGCAGCTCCGAACAGCAGCCACATCTTCGACCACCGATTTTGTACAAGCGCCTCCAGTCCGAGGAACATGAATACAAACGCAAAGCCCTTCGCTTCGACTCCACCGATTACCCACTCGCCCGCCAAATGCGTAAAACGCAGCAGCATGGCGAACATTGCCGCCGTAAACAATGACCAAAGTGTGCCAGGAACAATCGCGAAGCTCAACCTTCGCCAGGACCAGGCGAGCAACCACCACGTCGCGCAACGGCCCACCCAAGCGACCGCGTTCAGGGAAAGGAATCGCGTTAGCCAACCAACCGTCCAATAGAACACGAGATGCGCGTCGGCCGATTCCAGAAACAAGTCACCGCGGCACCACTCCGGATTCCAGTAGTGCTTCGCCTTGCTCAGATAGTGAGCTTCGTTAACGTCCGGCGTTGCGCCGCCAGCAAGAACGAAGAAGAGCACGAAGATGAGGAGCACTTCGATTGATTCGGCAAGTCTCGGTGGCGAAGCGTTCGTTGTACAAGCCTTGGATCGCAACATGGCAGCAAATCTTAAGATGTTCGATCGACACGTCTGTGCGAGATACGCTCATCTCTAGGACAGACACACCTACTATCTCGGGATTGCGAGAACGGATGAGAGATCTATCCTACTCGGAAGCGGCCTCGACCGTGGAAGAATTGCGTGACGAACCGGGTCAGCGCTGCGCCTCTTCGCTTTGGAGCTTGGCCACCTTGGCGGCGAATTCCTCGGCTTGGTCGCTGCGACCGCCAACGCGATGCATCTCGGCCAGATTGGAGTAGGGTACGGCGAGCGATTGCTGATCGAGCAGATTGACTTTCGTCGCGCGCTCCATCAGATCGAGGCCCTGCTCGGTGAGCTTGACCGCTTCGTCAGACAGTTTCGCTTTCCAATACGAGACGCCCATGCTCACGTATCGTTCTCCATGAATGCCCGTGTCATAGAGTTCTGACTTGGGTAGCCCGCCAGTGAAATGCGACAAAGCCCGTTCGTACCAGCGGACTGCCTCGGAGTGGTCTTTGTGATTGATTGCGTAAATGGACCCGACGTAAAAGTACAGACGCCCGGCAAGATATCGGGCCTGTGAATTGGCGGCCCGATCCTTCGGCAGCTCTTCGACCAGCCGAACCGCCTCACCAGCATATTTCAGTGCTTGTGAGTAACGACCGCGAGTCTGCTCGACCCGCAAGGCCGCAAAGTTTGCCTGCAACAATTCCCATCGTACATGCTCATGAAACAGTGCGTCGTCGGAGTTGTCGATCAACTCCGTGGCGATCAGCCGCGCGGCCTCCGCCACCGAAGCGGTATCTACAACTTCGTCGTCCATGCTTGCATACGCTTCAAGTGTGCGACGCCAAACCAACAAGGGTAGTAGCTTGTTAGCACCGTCGTTTTGCACGAATCCGGTGGCGAGCTCTTCGGCGCTTCGTAACCACTTCGGAACTACTTCCGACTTGCGATCCCAGTGGCCTTGCGCGATATCGCTGGCCGCACCCAAATAGGCATCAACCAAGATCTCTTCCGCCTCACGACGAATGATGGCATCTTCGTGGGTGACCAACGGAGTGGCAGATTTCACCGCTGCAAGATGGTGTTCCACCGCCGATTTGAAATCGCGGTTCAGTCCGGTCGACATGAGGTCGCCGAGATCCAGTTCGGCTCTTGCTCGGTTGACCGCCGACAGATCGCCACGATCGAGCAGACGCTTCACGGCGACGACCGACCCCTTGTGGTCGCCTGCCCTCGCCGTGAACTTTGCCTGCGTCAATTGAAACCGATCGTCCTTCGGGGCCAGCTGCACCGCTTGCTTTACCAACTTCAATGCTTCATCTTGCTGTCCGGTTATGGCTAGCAATTTGCCGCCAAGCCAAAGCGCGTCGGCGTTTTTGGGATCGAGATCGAGAACCCGCTCGAGATCCGCTAGTTTCTGCAAGTACTGGTCGTTCGCCGTAGATTCCACACGCAGCAGAAACATCTCCGCCGACAAAGGTTCGAGCAAAAGTTGAGCGACGCGCGGTCGAGGCGATCCGACGTCGTAGCTAAACAAGACTCCACGCTCTGGATAAGCAATCCCAAGCGTCTCCGCTGCGTTCCTGATCGCGACAGGCTTGAACGAATCCAGCCCCAACTCGGTGGCCAAGTCCGCAGGGTTGCGAGGTTCCTTAAGTTGCGCTACGACCGACGAAACCACGTCGTCGTTGAAAAAAACTTCCACCCTTGGGAATGGTCCAAGCTGATATTCCAGAACGGTAGTCGTCTGGCCTATTTGCCGCGTCTTGGGTTCACCTAACTTTGCGAGCACTTCGGCCATCAAGGTTTCACCAGGCGTCACACCCATAAAGCGCGCGGCTTGAAGCTCGACCGCTTCAACGGTCTCGGCTGTTTCACCAGTCGTTTGCGAATCTTCAGCCTCGTCCCCACTCGACTCTTGGGCAGGAGCGACCGCAGCGCACCAGCAAACCATGCTGGTTATCAAACAAATGATTGCGATCTTGCGAGACATCCAGTCACGCATGTGAACGTGCTCCGCGGTCGAAGGTCGAGCGTTCCCAGAGAAACTGGGCGTGAGGAGTGTAGCAAGTTGCAAGGGCTCGTCCAGATCGATTGGATCGGTGCTAGCTCTGGGTAAGGATTCAAAGGTCCGGGGATTTTTATGGGATCTCGGTCTCGCTGAACGCCGACTCTTCGACGAATTCGCACTCGGGAAGCGAGTCGATAAATTTTCGCCCGTAGTTTTTTGAGCGGAGACGTGGATCGAGCAGGACCACGATTCCACGATCGCTCTTGGTGCGGATGAGGCGTCCGAATCCTTGTTTCAGTTTGATGATCGCTTCCGGCAGTTGGTAGTCAAAGAATGGATTGCCGCCACCAGCCCGGATCGCTTCGAGCTTGGCTTCTAGCAACGGATGGTCCGGAACCGCAAACGGAAGTTTCGTGATAATCACATTACGCAAAGCATCGCCCGGCACATCAACGCCCTGCCAGAAGCTGTCCGTTCCTAGCAATACACCGCGAGGGTTCTCCTTGAACCGTTCAATCATCTGATTCCTCGGCATCCCTTCGGCTTGGCTGTACAGTGCAAGATCTTTACTTGCCAGCCACGGAGCGATATCACGTGCGACACGCCGGATCATCTCGTAGCTCGTGAACAGGACGAATGCATGGCCATCGGTTCGAGCGACATAGCGTTTGATCATCGCCGAACAAAGCCGCTCGAAATCGTCACGAGCTTGATTCGGATCGGGTAATCCACTGACGACAATTAGCTTAGCTTGCTCGCGATAGTTGAAGGGGCTGCCGAGTTGCAGAGAGTCCGATTGCGTCAAACCAACGCGCGACTTGAAGAAATCGAATGATGCTTGCTTTCCCACCGTAAGCGTCGCGCTGGTCAACACCACGGTCCGCACGGAGTTGAACAGCGACTCGCGCAGCGCGGGCCCCACATCGACTGGGGCTGCAGACAAGGTTAGCCTTGGACTGCTCCTGCGCGACCAACTCCGTTCTACCCAGTAGACGGCATCGGGAACATCTTGCATCCGCCACTTTTCAATCTCGCCTGCCAATGCAATTAAACGGTCGTGTGCCGCCATCAGATCTTGTTGTTCGTTTTCATTGTCGATCCGATCTGCATCGTCTCGCACTTGCTGGGCTAGGCGAGCAAGGGTCGGCGTGAGGTTGTTTTCCACGATCTCGGGAACGTGGACGCGGTGGTTTGCCGATTTCTGATCCTGCGACCATTGAAAGATGTCACCAAAGAATTCGTCCGACGCATGATGGCAGTCCAATACCCGTTTTTGCGCTTCGCCGAGTTTGTGATGAACAAGCAAGCCCTTGTTGGTACGGTCATTGTAGAGTTTGTTCAGCGCGTACTCGACTTGCCCCGAGGTGATACTTAGTCCGAGATGGCCACCCGCAACCGATTCAATCATGTGAGCTTCATCGAGTACGACGGCATCGTAGTCGGGAAGGATGCTGAAGCCGACTCGCCGGAGTGCCAAGTCACTGAAAAACAAGGCGTGGTTCACCACCAAGATCTGTGCGTTATGTACGCGACGACGCGCCGCGTAGTAAAAGCATTCCTTGTGTGTCGGGCACTTGCGTCCCATGCAGTTTCCGCTATCACTGGCAACTTCGTCCCACACCGATCCGAGCGGCTTGAACGCCAGATCGCTCAACGATCCACCGCCGGTACTCTTTGACCACGTTTGGATCGTTTGCAGCTGCTCGAACTCCTGCGGCTGCTGAAACACGCTGGCAGCTCGACCAAGTGCCGTGTCTAGCCTGCGGCGACTCAAGTAGTTTCGGCGTCCCTTTACGAGCACGGCAGTACATTCACGGGGAATGACGCTTTTCAACAGCGGCAAGTCCTTGGTCATCAGCTGTTCTTGCAGGCTGATGGTGTGCGTCGACACGATGATTCGTCGCTTTTTACTTTCTTTGGACTTGTCCACCGGCGACGCTTCGTCGGCCGTGATGGCGAGGATGGCGGGCACAAGATAGCCAAAACTCTTCCCGACCCCCGTGCCAGCTTCAACCACCAAATGCCGACCGTCTTTCAGCGCAGCAGCAACTGCATCCGCCATTGCCATCTGCTCGGCGCGGTGTTCATAATTCGAGAGTCGGGCGGCGATACGTCCGTCGGGGCCCAAAATTTCCGCTGGCGTCAACATTTGACCACGATAACAGGCGCGGTCCCTTGGCGGTAGGAGCGTCGCGGCTGACTGTGCACAGGAATCGCGCGCATCTATCGCAAAAAAGACGTCGGGTTCTTGATGGGGCGGCTCGCTTCCGAGTACCATTTTCGTTCTACTAATGCTTAAACCAAAGTTCGGCAGCTAACAGGTCTGATCCTCAATGGCGAAAAAAGCACAGTCTGACAAAACGGAAACGCAAGAGACGACGCCGAAGCGAATCTTAATCGTCGACGACGACTACGAAATCATCGACGCCCTGCGCTACGCCCTCGAAGCCAAGGGCTTCGAAGTGATGATTGCTCGAGACGGCAACCAAGGTTTGGCAATGGCCGAACGCGAAGTTCCCGACCTCGTGATCCTCGATATGATGATGCCAAAACGCAGCGGATTCCTCGTGCTGGAAAAACTTCGGCGAACGCATTCGGAACCGATTCGTGTGATAATGATCACCGCAAACGAAGGCAGTCGCCACAAGGCCTATGCCGAGATGCTGGGCGTCGACGACTATATCCGTAAGCCGTTCGCGATGGATCGGCTAGTGGAAAGCGTTTCGCGTCTGTTGGCATGACGCGACGGAGTAATTCGAGCAAAACTCGTTCTAAGCGATGTCTGTCGCTTCACCTTCGTCCTGCTTTCGCTTGTCCCAGAACCCGACTGCGAAAACGATAAGAATCGCGGCGGCCATAATGGCGGGAAGCAGCCAAAAATTCTTCCACTCGCCCATCGTCGTTGCCAAAATGCCAGGATCTAACTCCGACGGCAGACTCCGCGAAAACATCTGCGTAAAGGTCGAGAAAAAGTCGAGTGCTGCGGTGTCGCCGCGAGCTTCTTTTAAGGCCGCCACATACTCTGTCGAACTTGCAACTTGCTTTCCGTACTCACCGACAGTCAAGTTTAACGGGATCACGCCGAACAAATTGCCGCCCGCCATGATGCGAAAACCGAAGAACATGCCGATTCCCTGCGTGAGAAAGACGAGCAGTCCTTGCGCCTGGCCGCGAATCGATTTTGGCGCTTTTTGATCCGTGTACATGAAGCCCGTGACGAAGAAAAAGTCATAACAAATACCATGCAACGCGACAGCGAGCAGCAGCATCCAGGTAACTTGATCGGGCGCACCAAACGAAAACAAAGCATAGCGGACTACCCAGCAAGCCATGCCAATCAAAATCATGATCTTGATACCGAGCTTTCGGAAGAAGAACGGAATCAACAGCATGAAGAAAATCTCGGACATCTGGCCGATCGTCATTGTTGCACCCGGCTCGGCAAATCCTGTCTGATTAAGGAACGTCGACGTCATGCCGTAGTAGTACGCCAGCGGAATACAGATCAGGGTTGAGCACACTGCGAACACCAGGAAGTTCCAATCGGCCAGCAACTTGAACGCGTCGACCATGAACAACGACCGCAGGTCCATCGGCTTGCCTTTCAGCGGCGGCGGAGTGTGTGGCAACGCGAAGCAGAACAGTCCGAGCATGATCGAGCTCGCCGCGCCCAGCCAGAAGATATTGAAACTTGCCGACCAACCCATCGCCCCCAGTACCAAACCCGCGACAATCCAACCAATAGTTCCCCAAACGCGAATTTTGGGAAACATGTCTTGATGGGGTATGTGCGTGAAGGCGATCGTATTCGAAAGGCCGAGCGTGGGCATGTAGCACAGCATATGTCCTAGAATCAGCCACACGAGCAGCTTGCCACTTCCTTCGCCCCGTGCCGCAACGACCGGAATCGCGCACATGATCCCGCCACCAATAAGCATCAGGCCGCTCATCACTCGTTCCGAGGCAAAAAAGCGGTCGGCGATCAGTCCAAGGAACAGCGGAGCAAAGATTGCCGCGATCGGTGCACACTCGTATGCCGGACCGATAATCGCGCCGAGACCATTGGCATCAAGCGCCGCAGAGAGCGTTGCGAACCAAGCCCCCCATGCAAAGAATTGTAGGAACATCATGATGGACAAAAGTGTCACCATGCCACTGGGGCTGCTTGTCGCGGGCTTATTCATAACAGGTCATCTCGTCGTGAGGCGATCGTGAACGGCATAACCGACTAAAATCGAAGGCGGCATTCTAATTGACTTGCTGCTGAGAAGAAAGCATGTTGACCTCCGCGAGTGCTGGTCAAAGGCATCAAAGTTCTTCCGCAGCTTGTTAACGCTAAACGGGCAAAAATCGGCTAAGATTGTGTCTATGAAAATCACGAACATAGAAACCTTCGTCTGCCACGCGCGAATGCGCAATTGGATATTCGTGAAAGTCGTCACGGACGAGCCGGGACTCTACGGCTGGGGCGAAGCGACACTTGAATGGCACACCCGATCCGTAGTCGGAGCAATCGAAGACGTTGCAGAACTGATCCGCGGCGAAGATCCCCGGAGAATCGAGCATTTATGGCAGATGATGTTCCGGCAGCACTTTTGGCACGGGCACGGCATCGTCAGGTCGACCGCCATATCGGGGATAGATATTGCTTTGTGGGATATTGCCGGAAAAATCGCAGGCGTTCCGTGTTCGCGGCTGTGGGGCGGGCCCGTCCGCGATTGGATTCGCACCTATTGCCATTTGGGCGGCGGTAAAATGGAGGATTTCTACGAAACGACCGTAGACGACGCGAAGGCTTTCGGAGATTTGGCTCGCCAAGCTGTCGAAGACGGTTTCACAGCGTTTAAGAGCATGGCCGTGCCGCCCACCATGCCGATCGAAGGCTTACGGTCAGTACGGTTGGCTGAAGCCGCCGTGGCTGCGATGCGTGATGCTGTTGGCGACGGAATCGATATTATGGTCGATTGCCACGCGCGTCCTTCGCCGGCCATGGGACTGCGGTTCGGCAGAGCACTCGATCCCTATGGCCTGTATTTCTTCGAAGAACCTTGTTGGCCAGAATCGATCGAGGGATTGGCGATGATCAACGGTGCAATCACGACCCCCGTAGCAACCGGAGAACGGATCACGGACCTATCCAGTTTTCGCGATGTCTTTGCTCGGCGAGGCTGCGAGATCTGTCAGCTGGATATCACTCACTGCGGTGGCTTGACCGCCGCAAGACGAGTCGCCGCATTAGCAGATGCACACCAAATTGCTTTGGCACCTCACAATCCTCAAGGCCCCGTCAGTACAGCCGCCTCGCTCGAGTTCGGCTTCTCGCAACCCGGATACATCATTTGCGAGACCGTTCATGGCGATGTGCCCTGGCGAGGGGACGTTGTTCAAGAAGGTTTCGTCATCGAACCACAAGGCCGAGTCGTTCGCCCCAACGCCCGCCCCGGACTTGGGATTGAGATCAACGAAGACGAGGTCCGCAAACATCCGTTCCAACAAGAATTGCCACAACGAGTATTTTACCCTGACGGAAGCGTTGGCGATTGGTGAGCGTTCGTGGCAAGTGCGAAGGCACCAACTCTTGAATCGAATCGCCACGCTCACCTACATCATCCTTCGGGATTGCTGCCATGAAAACACAACTCTCGGGCGTCTTGCCTGTCGTACATACACCATTTCTCGACGACGACACGATCGATTGGCAAAGCCTCGAACAACAGATCGATTGGGCATTTGCTGCCGGTGCGGACGGCTATTGTACGGGCATGGTGTCGGAGTTGCTTCGGCTTACTTTTCGAGAAAGAACCGAGCTGACAAAACGGCTCGGCGATCTTAAGCAGGGACGCGGTATCGTCGTGATTGGGGTCGGCGCGGAAAGTACGAAGCAGGCCGTCGAATACGCTCGCTGTGCCGAGGAAGCGGGATGTGACGGCATCATGGCCATCCCGCCGATGTCGACTGTGTTGCCGGCAGAACAAATGGTCAGCTACTTCCGAGACCTCGCCGAGGCCGTCTCGCTGCCAATGATCGTGCAAGATGCTTCGTCCTATGTCGGCCAGGAAATTCCGCTGTCGGTTAGCATCGAACTGCTGGCCCGGTATGGCGAAGAGAAAATTCTCTTTAAGCCGGAAGCATCACCGATCGGCCCAAAACTGTCCGAGTTGCGCAATGCAACCGATCACAAGGCACGCATTTTTGAAGGCTCTGGTGGGATGTGTTTGGTTGACAGTTTCCGACGCGGCATCGTTGGCACGATTCCCGGTATGGAGTTTCTTCCCGCTATCGTCGCCTTGTGGAAGGCTTTGCAAGCAGGTGACGAGGAGGCGACGTACCGGATCTACTTGCCGCTGTGCGCGTTGGTCGCCTTGCAACTTCAAGCGGGCCTTGATGGTTTCCTAGCCGTGGAGAAGTATGTGCTTCACAAGCGAGGCATCTTCGCTACGGACCGCCGTCGAAGACCGCTTGCCTGGGAATTGGATGAAGAAACGCGGCAAGAGCTGGAACGGTTGCTGAGCTTGCTCGACAGCGCGATCGAACGCTGAGACCGCTGCCTACCCTTCGATCGCCGCGATGCGTTCGTCAATTTGAAACCGCAATTCTTGGGGCAATGATCCCTTTTGAGCTGCCGCCAAATTCTCGGCCAGATGTTCAGGATTGCACGTGCCCACAATCGTCGTGTGGCAATGCGGATGCGAGAGCGTGTAGCGCAGGATAAGTTCGGCTCGTCGCATTCCGGCGGGCAACAGTTCGTCCAGGTTTGCCTTATTCCAAACATCGTTTAGTGCCGGACGTTGAATCTCGGCTTCCGGGCCGCCTTGAGCGATGCCGCCTCGGATGATGATCCCAGCCCCGGTCTTTGCTGCTTGGTTAATCAATGCCTCGTGCTGCGGAGCCAGGCACGAATATGGAATTTGAAACGTATCGAACACACCAAGATCGATCATACCCGATAGGTGAGGCAGGCTGCTCGACACACCAAGGAACTGGATCATGCCTTGTGCGCGAAAATCCAGTAACAAGTCAATCAATCCTGCACGCTGTAACGTCTCGGCGTCTCCACCATGAAATTGAAGGATATCCAAGTAATCGGTTTGCAGCCGTCGAAGGCTCGTTTCGAGGTTGCGGCGAACGACGTCAGCCTCCCAGATATGATCGATCTCCAGGTGTTGTTCGTGTTGCGTGTACGAGCAGCCGCATTTGGTTGCAAGGATATATTCGCTGCGTCGCGCGCCGATGTACTGGCCAATTCGTTGCTCGCTGATTCCATAGTCGGGCGAAGTGTCGATGAAGTTAATGCCCGAGTCGAGCACGAGATTCAAGAACTCGTCGGCTGCGGCATCACTGACGACACGCACGCCCCAGGTCCTCGGACCACGCAATCCCATGCTGCCGTATCCAAGCTGCGTGACCTCCAGCCCGGTGCGACCGAGAGTTTTTCGGATCATGAACTCATGAGTTCCCGAATCGGATCAGCTCCCGTAATGACTCGGGCGACGTCGGCGGGAACATTCGCCATCGTTCGCACCTGGCCCACGTCGAGTAGCGTGTGCATGATCGTTGACACAAGGTTTGGGATCGTGATTGGCTCGGTCGCCGGCTCGCTGGCGTCGCGCGTGGACTGGCCAATGACTTGCCCCGCATTCAGTCCGCCGCCAGACAGCAACAGCGGCGCGAGCCCTCCCCAATGATCGCGTCCCCCGCGGGCGTTGATCTTGGGAGTGCGTCCCATTTCGCCGCAGCACACGAGCAGAATGTCGTCACTCAATCCGCGATCGTCGACGTCCTGCAAGAAGGCAGACACGGCATGATCGAATGGCACACCCATGTATTGCATGCCTTCTTCGACGCCAGCGTTATTCTGATCCGCATGCATATCCCAGACAAAATTCGTCGAGATCGTAACAAAGCCGCATCCAGATTCACACAACCGGCGCGCCAACAACAACAATTTGCCCAGCGACTTGGCGTTGTCGACGTAACGCTCGTAATTCTTCCAAGCGGTGCTGATCTGTTCGGGACGTACCAGCGGAGCCGTATCGTAGCGGGCGACTATCGCCGGATCCTCGTTGGCGAGATCAAACGCATCAGCAATGCCTCCGACGATCGTATCGAAAGCCTGTTGTTGAAACTGGTCGAGCCCTGCGAGTTGGCCAGAGGCATCGGCGTTCCGCTGGATGCGGTCCAGCGTTGTTAGCAATGACTTGCGATCATCCAATCGCTCTCGGGGGATCGCCAACTTCATACTCTCTTGCAAGCTGCCCCCTCCGCCGGGAACAAAGGGAGCGTAGGCATTTCCTAATGTTCCCGTCGACGCAAAGTCGCCGAAATTCAAGATCTGTGGCATGGTTTCAGGGTCAACGGCACGAGGGTACAACGCAGCATTGCGAGGCATCCCTGTTTCCGGATCGTTCGTGCCAGCGACGCGAGCGTAAAGCGAGCCGATGTTGGCTCCCACGGTCTCCTTGCACACGACCGGCTTTATATCGTGATTGCCGTTACCAGTCTTGAAAGACCGCACGATCGAAAACTTGTCTGCCATCGGAGCCAGCTTTTGAAACGTCCCGCCGAATGTGACGCCTGGGATATTCGTTGCCAACTCTCCGGTCGCGCTTCGGACACCTGCCGGAGCTGTCATCTTGGGGTCAAACGTCTCGGTTTGGCTCGGTCCACCATGCATGAACAGAAAGATTACGGATTTGTCTTTAACGGCCAGATCGCGACGTGCCGCATCGGCCCGCGCCGCAAGCAAACCGGGTAGCGACAAGCCGCCCAGGGCCAAGCCCCCGACGTGCAAGAAATCGCGGCGACCAAGACATCGATTTGACTCAAAGAACGAAAGCATACGGTGAGACTCCTCGTCAGAACTCTGTGTTCACCTTAATATCAGAGCGAGCCGAAAACAGCAACCATTTTTGGAAATCGCGAGATCCGGCGAACCCGGCGGATGTTCAGTGACAATCGTCGCAAGTGCTTACGGTCAACCACGTCGGGGTTCCGTCTTGGCGACTCCGATCATGCGTTTGCAAAGTGTTGTGCTGAAAATACTAATTTCGAGCCCGGATCGGCGAATTCAATTTGACCGGAACTCGGTACCAAGCGGTGACCGATGGACACCGAACAATGCGGACTTAGCAGAACATGAACGAGATTGCTCTTATTTATCAACAGCGAATTGAACGATGTGTTGAGCAGGTGGGAGCTTTATCACAACTGGACCGGCTTGTTTCTCGCGCTCGCATCCTTCTATTCCTGGCAACCGCCGGACTGTTCTTTGTTGCGTGGGGCGGCCAGGGAGGCACGCCGTTTTATGCTGCTGGCGCTATCGGGATGATCGCATTCATTGCGGCCGTTGGCTACCACGATCACCTGGAACGAAGGCTTCTTCGATTGCAAACGAAGCAGGCGATCAACCAACACGGGCTGGCACGACTGGAACGTGCATGGTCCAAGCTGCCGGTGGTGCCGGTTGAATTGCCGCAAGCTTTAACGCCGACGGCTAATGACCTGGACTTGTTCGGCAAGGCCTCGCTGTTCCAATTGATCAACCGCGCCGATACGGACGCTGGGCAAGCGATTCTGCGTGATTGGCTGGTCTCACCCGCGACGGCCGAACAGATTCTCCAGCGTCAAAAGGCGGTACGCGAGTTGGCTCCTCTGTTGGACTTGCGCGAAGAATTCAACATTCAGGGGAGCTTGCTTGCGGATTGCAAGAAAGGGCCGGCTGAATTCATTGCCTGGGCAGAGGGCGAGCCTTGGTTGCGCAGCCGTCCGTGGTTGTTGTGGCTCGCACGTCTGCTGCCTTGCGTTGGAATAATCCTGGTGATGGCCGCGGCAATGCGGGCAATCACACCTGACGTCGCCGGATTCTCACTGATCGGAGTTGTTGTGCTGAACGGCGTGATCAGTATCTTGTTTACAGGGCGAGCGCACGACATCTTCAACTCGGTCTCGACGCGTAACGGTCAAATTCGTCGATATGTCGCGATGTTCGAGCTGATGCACCAGATCCCGGAGTCAACGTCACGACTGGCCGAAATCAAGCAAGAAACCACGATGGACGACCGGTCGGCATTGAAGCACCTTCACGAGCTGAGTTGGATCATTGCATTCGCGCGGATCAGCCACGATGCGGTTCTCTGGGCTCTTTATGTGTTATTGCAGCTGTTCTTCTTGTGGGACTTTCACGTCTTGGCTCGGCTTGAAACGTGGCAGCGAACCTATGGAGGATTTACTCGCGATTGGTTTGAAGCCTTGGGCGAGTTCGAGGCAATCGCCTCGCTGGCATCACTTGCCCACGACAACCCCGACTGGTGTTTTCCTGAGGTCGGAACCGCCGTCGACCGCGTGACGGGTATCGATATCGGACACCCGCTGCTCACTGATCAGGAGCGGGTGAGTAACGACGTAGTAATCGGTCCGCCCGGACATTTCATGCTTGTAACCGGATCGAACATGGCCGGGAAAAGCACGCTGCTGCGGTCCATCGGAATCAATGCTGTGCTTGCCGAAGCCGGAGCTCCGGTTTGTGCGAAGCACTGGAGTATGCCTCCGTTGGTTGTCGCAACCAGCATGAGAATCAGCGATTCATTGCAAGATCACGTCTCGTTTTTCATGGCAGAATTACGGCGACTAAAAGCGATTGTCGATCAAGCCACGGAAGCACAAAACGGCGAGCGTCGTTTGCTCTTCTTGTTGGACGAGATTCTGCAAGGGACGAACTCCACGGAACGGCACATCGCCGTCGTCGAGGTCTTGTCACACTTGCTTGGCAGCCAGGCATTTGGTGCCGTGTCGACGCATGATCTTGAACTGGCAAACAGCCCAGAGATCTCGAAGTTGTGTAAAGTCGTCCATTTACGCGAGACATTACACGGGAGTGGTCAGGCGGAAACGATGACCTTCGACTACAAACTGCGTGATGGGATTGCACCGACTACCAACGCATTGAAGCTTTTGGAACTAGTGGGACTTCGAGACCGCACATAAGCGTTAGACGGCTTCTTGCGGTTTGCGTTGGATGGGCGAGGGGGAATTGAGCTCGATCGGCTCGAATGTAATCCCCAGCGGGCTGAGCAAAATGGCTGGCAGAACAATCAGGTCCGCGAGCAACGCGGCCATGAGCATGGCAAACATCACCCACGCGAAACGCGAGATGGGAACGAAGTCGCTAAGCGCGAAGACCAGCATTCCGAGGCCGCATATTAGTGAAGTCTGTACCATGGCGGCACCGCATCGCTGGTAGCCTAAGCCGACGGCTTCGCGGCGCGACCGGCCCTCGCCCAAGCCTCGTCGAAACCACGTGATGAAGTGCAGCGTATCGTCGACTGCGATTCCCAACGCAACGCTCGCAGTCATCATCGAACCAATCTCGATCGTCATGCCTGAAATCCCCATGCACCCCAAGACGGCGATACAAGGCAGAATATTTGGAACCATAGATAACGCACCGGCAAAGATGCTGCGCGTAACGATCAGTGCCGTCGTGCCAATCTCGTTGCTTGCTTGGAGTTCCGGGTAAGCGAGACCCAACATTAGAATTACCATCATTCCCGCGATGAATGCAAACGCGACCAGAAAGCTACTGATCAGATCGGACAGCATCTGGTCCTGTGCCTTTTGCACCAGCGGAATGCCTCCACAATATAGCGCCGAGACTCCCGGAAAACCTTGTTCGTCCGCGATCTCAAGAATCGGGTCGATCTCCGCCTTTAACTGTCGCATGACCTCTGTATAGTCGAGTCGCCTGCCTGCATACGCTCGACCACTTACGCGCCACAGCACTTCGTCCGGAGTGTCTCGCAAGAGCGCCAAGTCGACGTATGAGTCTCGATTCTGTTCCAGGTTCTTGTTAAATACCGTGCGTCTTGCGATTTGCTGTGCACCGCGGCCATAGATGCGTTCTTTTTCCAGCGGCCGGCAAAAGTTCCACGCAGACACCACGGCACCAATCCCTTCGATCGATGCCGCAGCGTGATGAACGCGATCAATCAATTGCATTTGCAGCAGCATGGAAGGCGTCGTTTCGCCGTTCTCATCCTTGGGCAACCTTAAGATGATCTCAAAGGGGACCAAAGGGCCGAGACGTTGCTCTAACCAATCGTAGTCCTGGAGTAGTCGCGCGTCGGGGCGAAACATGTCATGGATGCGCGCACTAGCTCGCAATTGCGTAACTCCATCGTAAGCCAACGCCGCAAGAGCGATCGTCAGAATGATTACGATGAAGCGCGCGCGAATTACTCCCGCCAGAACTCCCTGCCAAAAAGGTGACTCGTCCGATTCCTCGGGTCGCCACCGTAGCGCTGCTCGGCGAGGAGGGAATGCTTCGAGTTGCGTGGGCAGGAGCACAAACAACACGACTGTGGCGAGAAGTACAGAAATCGCGGCAAATGTTCCAAATTTGCGCACCGGCACCAAAAAGCTTACCAGTAGAGACCCCAAGCCGAGCGCCGTTGTTATGGAAGCAAGACTGCACGGTGCGATTGCGTCGCGAATCGCGCGCATGGGTGCGCCAGCAAAGCCGCGATGGCAGATTTCGTCGCGATAATAGTTTGCGATGTGTACGCCTGCCGAGATCGCAAGCACAAAGACCACAATCGGAACCATTAGCAGCACGCTGTCCATCTGCGTGCCAGAATAATAGACGATTGCCAAGCTCATTTGATGACAGAACAACGCATTGAGGAAGACCATTGTGGCGAGCAAAAAGCTTCGGAATAACGCATACATTAGCGCGAAGCAAATCAGAAACGATCCGATTCCAAGTGGAATCAAACCCCGGTTACTGGCATTATCGATCTCGATCGAATCAAGTACACCGCCTGCAATACGGAGTGAGGATTCATCGAGATCAGCGACTCGCGCAGCCGCGGTATGGATATGTTCCGCAACACGATGCCGTTCTTCCCAGGCATCAAGCGACATCGTGACAACGATACCGCTAGTTGCGTTGTCCGTTCCGAGTAGCCAGCCATGCAGCCGCTCGCGGGCATCGTCAACACTCATGGCGAGCGGCGGTTGACGCAGTTGGTGCAGAGCATCGTCGCCGGTGGCAACCTGACTCCATAGATACACCTCGCGTCCGTCAATCGATCTTACCGGCTTGCGAAGTTCCTCGGCAAACTGATTCATTCGAGAATCACCGAGCGTACAACCCTCCCAACTGATCATCATGATGGCGTCGGATGTGAAGTTATCTGCGAACCACTTCAGGCGTTTGGTTTCTTCAAATGAATCGGGCAACCAGTCTTCAACTCGATTTGAGTTATCTTTCACCGCGAGTTGCGCACCGTACACGACGAAAGGAGTTGCGATTAAGAAACAGGCAAAGATGCGAATGCGATGTCGATAGTAGAACGAGGGGCCTGTCATGAATTTCCACGCCCCGATTCGATTAATGATCGAAGTTGAGCCAACGTGCGAGTGTTAGCGACATCATCCCTTGTCAGCCCAGCGCGGCGAGCTTGAAGAACACCGTATCGCATGCAAGCGAGGCCCTCAATGCTGTGGGCATCGGTGTTGATCACGATCGGAATACCATGACTTTTTGCGGCGGCACAATGAATGTCATTCAGATCGAGCCGCGCGGGATTAGCATTCAATTCGAGAACTTTCCCATACGCTGCGGCGGCAGAGAATACGGCATCGATGTCAACTTCATACGCTTCGCGTCGATTCAGAATTCTTCCGGTGGGATGCGCAATCGCAGTTACGTTTGGGTTTTCAATCGCACCCAACAGTCGCTGGGTGATTTGTTCACGCGATTGCTGTTGTCCATAATGAACGCTTGCCAATACCCAATCTGCCTGTGCGAGCACATCGTCAGGCAGATCCATGCCGCCTTGTTCGAGGATATCGCATTCGATTCCTTTAAGAACGGTGAATTCGTCTCCTAATCGACGGTTCATGGCATCGACTTCGGCCCATTGACCTAGGACCCGTTTGGGGTCCAATCCGCGAGCCATTGAAACACGTTGCGAGTGATCCGTGATTGCGATATAGCTTAGGCCGCGACTCCTCGCGGCCGCTACCATTTCCTCGATACTGGCGCGCCCGTCGGTGGCATGAGTATGCATATGCAAGTCGCCGCGAATGTCTGCTTCGGAAATCAATTCGGGCAGTTCTCCGGCACTTGCCCAATCGAATTCACGCCGTGATTCGCGCAATTCCGGAGGAAAACATGGCAAGTCAAGGGTTGCATAGACTTCCTCTTCCGTTGCTCCGGCAACATAGATCTCTTTGTCACCGTCAACTCGATACACGCCATACTCGTTGATCTTCAGACCACGCTGCTTTGCCAACCCACGGACAACGACGTTGTGATCTTTCGAGCCGGTAAAATATTGGAGCGCTGCGCCAAAGGACTCGGCCGCAACAACTCGCAGATCGACTTGCAGCCCTTTGTGCGTGCGTATCGACATCTTCGTATCGCCGCGTGCAATCACTTCCGCCAAATCCGAATACTCAGCAAACCGATTCATCACCGCTTCTACGTCTTGCGACACGACGAGAATGTCCAGGTCACCAACCGTCTCTTTGCCTCGTCGATAACTTCCCGCTAACTCCAGTTGTTCGATGGACGAGCAACCGGCAAACAGTTCCCTTAGTTCGCCTGCCACAGTGTCCGCTTCAGCCCAGTAAATACGTTCGTTGGCTGCCGAAGCAATGCTAATGCCGTGCAGGATCTTTTGTTCCGTCTTGGCGCCGAATCCCTTCAACTGACGAACTTGCTCCGCTTCACATGCGGCTTTGAGTTGCTCCAAAGTTTCGATGTTGAGCTCTTTAAAGAGTACGGCCGCTTTCTTCGGACCAAGCCCCGGCACTCGCATGATGTCGAGCACCGTCGCGGGGACCTGTTCGAGTAATTCTTGGTGCTGACTGAGTTCCCCGGTTTCGACAAGCGTCTGGATTTTGTCCGCCAGATCCTTTCCGATGCCTTCGAGATCCGTAAGTTTTCGTTGCTTGTCGGCTAAGACCGTCTTGATCGACTCCGGCAGATCGCGAATGATGCGAGCGCCGTTGCGATAGGCTCGCACTCGAAACGGATTGGAGCCCTGAAACTCCAACAGATCGGCAATCTCGTCAAATACGTCGGCAATCCGCGAATTGGTCATACAGAACAGACGACTTCCCTGTCACGAGAAACGAATCGACACGGGACTCGAATCGCAATAGGCCACCGAGGGGTGGGCGAGCACCGCACGGTCTATTGTTGGCTTTGCGTTCCGATGTGGCAAGCGAGGATCGTGGTGCAATCGAATCCGACTAGATGCTGCCTAACTTGGAGAAGTTTATCGACATACCCTGGAACGGGACGACTCCGTAGAGGCCCCGAGTGAACGTCAGGTTGATGAAGTCGTCCATCAGCAAGATCGGCGACTTGGGCACAATGACGATGTCGGCGTCGCGAAGCCAGATTTCGTCTGCGGGACAGGGCCTTTTGCCTAAGAGCGCACCGCGCAAGTCCAATTTCGTCGCCATTAACTTCCAGTCCCCAGTGCGGCGTAGAACGACGATTTCACGCAGATTCGCGCCGTTGTTCCAACTGCCTGCCAGAGATAACGCTTGAATCGGAGTCGTCGGCGCTTGCAGCGGGAACTGTCCCGGATTGGCGACCTCTCCAATCACATATACGAAGGTGGGAGCCCGCTGGAACAGTGAAACTGTAACATTTACCCCCGGCCCAACTTCGTGGACGTATCGTTCTTCGACTTCGCGCTCGACTTCGTCGATTGACAACCCATTTGCCTGCATCGAACCGATGCCGGGAAGTTGGATTGTTCCTTCTGGAGTGACGGTCACGCGTCGAAGCTGTCCACCCTGCCCAAATCTCGCATCAATCGCAGACCTTAAAGCTTCTAACCGTGCGTTGGTCTTCAAAGGCGTAACGGTGATCGAAGGAACTTTGTAGAACTCGAGGTAGCGTTCCTCCAGCAACTCTCGTAGTTCGTCGATCGTGCGACCGGCCGCGGGAACCTGTCCAAGCAACCGCGTCGTGATTGTGCCATCGGGTTGGACCATCAAGCCACGGCCTAGATCCAGACTGCCGCGATTCAAACTCGGATCGGAAAACGATTCAACCATCACCTCGTCACCGACCTCCAACCGATAGGCTTCGTCGCGAGCTTCCAGCGTGAACCAATAGACAACTTCGACGACGTCGTTCACGCGCAATGCATATTCAGGGACGTGCTGAACGCGCGCTGGACCAACGTAGTCTCCCTGCGCGAAAACCTCCCAGGGAATCGGTCTTGTCGCGGCCCAATGTGCCTCTTGGCAGGTACTGCCGCAGCCGTTGCACTCGACACCCAGCATCATCCCGCCATTTGCCTGACAGAGTTGTACCGATTGCGTCGAACCGTCAAACCGAGTCAGCTCGACCACCTCGGGCTGCTTTTGGTGCAATGCCGGTTTATCCAATTGGCGAAGCGCTGAACTGGGGGTGGCTGACACACCAGCGTCCTTCATGGCAGTTCGTTGCTTCGCCACGAATCCCGCTGCGCAAATGGCTACGATGCCAACGGTCGCGACGACTCGTATTTTCATTCCGTTGCTCATGGCACCCTAACTCCGAACGGCGTCCGAGCCGTCTATTACCACCAAAGGAATCCAGACTTCTTCTGTGCTTGTATGGGCTGCTCCGGTTGCATAGCTGGTTCCGGGTTCGGCTGCAGGGTCGGTGATTCATTCTGATCCCCGGCAAATGCTTCCGGTGAAACCCACTGCACCATCGAACGTCGATCCGCTTGCTGCGTCACCGGCTGGTTGCCCTGTTGCTGTAAAGCGATTTGCCAGTTCGCAAGCGACTGAGCCGCATACTGGGCCTCGCCCAGTCTTTGATGAACCACCGAGAGATTACGCCAAGTCTCCGGTAATGGGCAGACTGCGACCGAATGCTGCAAGACCGTTCGCGCCTCCGGCAATTTGCCGAATCGTGCCAATAAGACGCCGAGTTCGTTCGCCGCGAGGTAATTACTGGGATCGGTCGTTAACGCCGCCTGATGAAACGCCATCGCTTTTGGGCCATGCATTTGTTCCGCCGATGCGGATTGTTCGGCCAGCACCATGTGGATCTTTCCCAGACCGTGCAAGGCGCGCGACGCAACTGGTGCGCGTCCGCATCCTTCGACAAGCTGCTCTTGGGCGTATGAGAAATAGTGTTGTATTGCCAACACGGGCGAGACGTCATCCAACGCGTAGTCTTTCAGCACAGGAGTCTGATGCGATTCAACGATCACTCCAACGTCGACTGCCGGACCTCGTTTGCTTTGTTCTGCAAAGTCCGCCGCCTCATCGAGCGCCAACCATCCTGCCGCCAACGACTCGCTGTAGTGTGTTCCGCCGAAGTGTGCGTCTAACGCCTGAGATACCGTTCGGAGTGCTTGCTTGAATTCAGTCTGTGCCGAGTAGTAGGCGCCTTTCTGGCCCAGCTGGAATCCGCGTTCGATCATGGCGTCCGCACGCTGCGACACGGCAACCAGCGCCGTTCCCGTCATTAGCCATCCCGCCGAACCGCTCGGAGCCGCGATGGACTGCTTGGTGATCGGACCGAGTGGTGGCTTGGGTGCTTTTGGCTCGACGAAACGTCGCGCCGGGAGAACCGGTTCGTGAGGTGATTCCTTATCTGCGACGACTTTCACGATCGATGGCACAAGCGTTGTCAACTGCGAGGGCGAGGCCGCCGAAGGTGTTGCGACTGGCGTTTCAGGTTCGCTCAGGTCAATTGCGTAAGGTCGTGGCGGGGGCGAGGCAATACAATTCAGCTCGGGGAGGCGCTGGAAAGTACGTTGTTCGCGTGATGCTACTCGTGATTCCGGTGCAGCGACAGGAATCGGGTACAAGGGCGGCAAACGCTGAATGTTCTCACTTCGCGTGCGGATCGACGACACCAAAGGGACGCTTGTCTCGTTCAAGAGCGTGTCGAATTTGGGTATCGACTCGTAGTGAGCCGCTACGACCACAGCTGTCTTAACTGAACCTTGAGCTTCTGAACGTGAAGTGGTTTGAGGCGGCGCAGGAGAATCCGCACAACCGTTGAAAACCGTCATGCCGGCGAGGCTGACCAAATAGATGACTTCTCTACGACGCATCGTCACATCCGTGTTCCTGGGCCGGGGCGATACACAATCCATTCGCCGTTCGCCTATTGTGGCTACGTGTCCGATCGTCTCGCTCCCCGCAATCGGTTCAGAGAAATGTCTGCAAACGGCGAGCGAGTCGGCGAGTTCAACGTGACAGCCGTCACAGAATGATCGAACGTAACGCCATCGCCCAAATCCTCCGCACAGCCGTTATGTCCGGAGCAAGCTGAATAGCCTGACGAGTTCGCTGAGCCAGGATTTTATCGATTCGCGCACCATGCACATCGGTGAAGTGGCACGGGTGGTGATTCAGCGTGGCACCGGGCTTGCAAGTACGGTGACGCGTGAGCGGTCGGAAGTCACCGACTTGGCCGGTGTCTCCCGTACCGGAAAGAATGACTCCAGACGACGACGTGCTGTCCAGTGCAAACTGCGAGTTTCTCCTCCGCAGTGTGCCACGGCTGTGCACGTGCCATGATTACGCAACCAGAACGATTGTCGGGATTCCTGGACACAGTCCAGTCAAGCAAGTTTTGCCGCCGCATCTATTATGCTGTAGCGCTCGCAAGGCCAGTGGCAAGCCGATCCGTTTTCAGTGCCACCCAGCCGAAACGGTTTGCCCAACTAGATGCTACGGCAAACCGTACTGGTACACATCCAGTACGGCTCGCCATAGCGTAGTCCGCATTCTCCTGTCGACACCAAATGCGTCCCAGCTCTTTGCCAGAACATGGCAAATGAGTCGGTTGTAAACACGTTTAGTTGCCTGTAGACAGCGTAGTATCAACTCCCGTGTTGTCGATCGTATTCGCTTCTTCAGCTGGCGGCGCAGTCTTTGAATCGCCGCACCCGCCGACACTCGTTGCTAAGAATCCAATGACTACCAATATCATCCACTTCTTCATTGTCTTAAATTCCCTCACAGTAGGACGATAGAACAAACCAATGTCCTATCGGGAAACCGACAGGCAATCTACGTGATTGCCTATCGGCAATAAAAGCTAAATCGCAAAGCTGGATGGATTACGGGAGAGTAACCGGCTCGCCATCCCGGCGGTCGCCGAGTCGCTGATACATGAGATAGTCAATCGTTTCGCTGAGGAACTGAACGCTGCCGTCACAAAGGACGAATTGAGCACCTCCGGGATGGGACGATCGGAATCCAGAGGATGTGATACTGCCTCGTGACATACCCATGTTTGCAGTACCGACGGTTTGACAGCCCGGCATGTTCGGATTCGGTAACATCGTTGGAGTCTGTTTTTCATTCCACGGATCCCACACCTTTTGATTGATAGGCCAACCGGTGTGCCCATAACAGCTATCGCTCCAAACCCAGCCGTTAAGCTGCCAGTTGCTATGCTGTGGAAGGATCTCGCCCATAGCAATTACATTTGACGTGCCATCAGTAACGTCACGGAGATTGACCGAGTAGGGCGTACGTGCAAACGGGCCGGAAACCGTCTGAATTGTTGCCGCATTGCCGTGCGTACTTGTTGCGATATTGAGGAGATTAAGTCCAACATTCGCGGTGCTTTCATTTGTGATACACCCTTGGTGGTTCATCCGATTTGCACCAATACTGAAAGCATAGTCCGTAAGATGGCGGGCGCTATTGGGATCCGTCAAAGTACCGTTGTGCGACGGGTGCGATGCCGTTGGACAGACATATGCCGGAACGACCACTGACCAGAGACTGCCGTGACCGAAATGATTGCCGACCTTTTGTGAGCGAAACTGAACTCCAAAAACACCGCCTGCTCCACTTCCCTGTCCAATCGGATTGACGAAGGAAATTGCGTCATAGAGAGGCTGTTGCTCCATGAACGGCAGCAGCCCAACAAGTACGCCACCTTGTCCACCGTTGCCACCCGTTTGCCCGTTTCCCGATTCCGTAACATTTTGCGGGTACATGTTCAACGGAAACTGCTTGTAAGTATCGTGATAGTTGTGAAGCGCTAAGCCCAGCTGCTTCAAGTTATTGCTGCACGACATTCGTCGAGCTGCCTCGCGTGCCGCTTGCACAGCCGGTAGCAGTAACGCAACAAGTATCCCAATAATCGCAATTACAACCAACAATTCGACCAACGTGAAGCCACTTTTCTGTCGCCTTCGGACCATCGCCAACCCTCCCTTTGAAGTTAAGTTCATCGAGTATGACTAACCGTACCTAGGGCGGAGATTTTACGGCGCGGTGTATCGATTAATCGGACTCACAGCAAAATCCAACCCGGAGACGATGACCACCGTGTCGGAAATTCTTTCGAAGATTTTTCCAAGATTAAAGAATGTTTTTGATGCTGCGACTCGTGCAAAAGCGACGCTGAAATCGAGCCCCTGGAACTACTACTCAGCCCCGGAAGTTCGACATGCCATACTTGTAGAGAATCAGGGAAAGGCGTGGGAGCGATTACTCCGACGCCACCAGCAACTGATGCTGGCGAGCGTTAAGTAGCTTGCTTTCGGCCATGCAATATTGAGGCAAAAACGCAATCGAAGAACTTCATGACGCCGCCCGAACAAAGGAAACGGACGGGGTGAAAACGGACAAACAACTAGGTCGGTCGCCGCATCTTCTTTCTTAGAAGTACTTGCAACGTGAATGAGACCGATTCAGGGTTTTTGCAATGACCATCCCGGCCGACAAGCCGAAGAGTTGGCAGTTCGGTACGAAGTTCCTCTTCATAGTGACTTTTGTCGTCGCAGGGGTGGCCGGAATCGCAAGGGCATTTGGGTACACGGGGGGCGGAGTGATACTCATGGTGTATTTCATTTGGCTGGCTGGCGCGGCCGTCGCACATTTTGCACACGAGAGACAGCAGAGGCGAAGATTGCCAAACTGTCGTCAGCGCGAGCCGGTCGTTCACCTTGTTGTCGTGGCGAGCGACGGATCGCGGAAGGCGTGGCGTTCGCGTCCAGGGAGTATGCGATCGGGACTGAAGAATACGGAACGACTACATATCAACGTCCGTAGTTGCATCGGACGTTATGTTTGAAGTATTATCCAGTCCCACTGAACTACAGCTAAAACGGGAACTTTAGCGTAGCCCGTAGTTGGGTAAACCTGAACTACGAAGTGGAAGGTTAGTGGTTCGATCCCGTTTGAGTGTATTTGTCGTGTGAGCCGCTTGCGGATTCCGTCGTGGGGATGGGACATCGCGTTGAATTCCGCTGACGAGGCGGCAAGTGAGTCGAGGTCTGAAGCCACTTCAACGCCACGAACGCGCCGCTGTGGCGATGCTCTTTTTATACGGCTTCGGCAACGCTGCGGCGTATGTGTTGGCTCGAACGATTGCCGATAGCGCATTTCTCAGCCACATTGGACCGGAACATCTGCCGCCGATGTATATGGTCTCGGCAGGCGTCGTCGCGTTTGCGTCTGTCGTCTATAGCCGCCTGACGCAACATACGGCCCCACATCGAGCTGTCGCGTTGACGCTCGTCATGTTCGCGGCGAGCGCGGCGCTGCTTCCCGAGTTGATGCATCGACTGTCCAGTTCGATCACCGCATTTGCCATCGTGTATTTACTTACCCAAATTCGTGGCACTTTGGGGACGATTCACTATGCCACACTTGTCAACGAACACTTCTCGAAGGAGCGTCCCGAGCGTGTCATCGGTTTGGCAGGCGCCGGTGCGACATTCGCTGGCTTTTTGATGGGAATGGCCATCGGTGCGATTCCGAATGACGTGGACGTCGCATCTTTGATGTACGCAGTTGTCGCGATTGACCTTCTGACCATCGTACCAGTGACGCGGCTTGCCGGCGTTTTACGATCCCAAACCACGAACGGCACGACAAGGCAAGAAGCGACAGCGTCGACCGGCCTCACTCGGTGGGCGATTCGCAATAGCTATGTTCGCGGAATCGGCGCCGTGGTCTTGCTAGGCGTGATCGTCGCGACGGTGGTCGAGTTTCAGTGGAAAGCTTCCGTTGCCGAGCATTTCAATCGCGAAGAGGCGAACCTCGCGGAGTACTTCGGTTATTACTACGGGGTAGTCTACCTCCTCACCGGTCTGATGCAGCTTTTCGTTACCGGCAGGCTACTCGAACGCCGAGGTGTTTTTGCTGGCTTGGCAGCCTTTCCCTTCGCATTGTTAGCTACCGCGATTGGTGTGTTGGTCTTTCGCGCCGAACGGTTCATGCTCTGGGCGGTGACTTGCGCAAAAGGATGCGACATCTTGAAACGAAGCATGAACGATCCTTCGATCCAGTTGCTCTACGGGCCACTTGAATCCGGAACGCGTCGTCAAGCGATCACGTTCGTTGCCGGAATCGTGAAACCGCTTGCCGAAGCGCTCGCGGCCATCGCGCTATTGGGCCTGAGCCGGTGGCTCACGCTCATTCAGTTATCGGCGTTAGTTGCTGTGATGGTGCTCGGTTGGCTAACAACCGGATTCAAAGTTTGGAAGTCTTTTCGTTATCTCGCGAATGGCTGCCGAGACAAAGCTGAGGGGCCGTAACTCCGGGCAGGCACACGACCCCAATCGCCGTTAACTCAATCTTCACAATTGCTTCACGAGAAGCTAATGGAGGTTGGATAACTTGTCGAGTCAATCAGTGTCGATGAGTAACTTCTTTTCACAGGTTGACGATTCAAGTGCCAGAACCAAGAAAAACTGACGCGGACTGGATGTCAGAGCTTGACGTCTCTGCGTCGTGTGTAGGTGCCCCCGCGACGGATCTTTCTCAAGACTATCCGGCGGCGTGGGATTGGCGATTGTTGGCGGCTTTCGCTGGTGCCAGTTGGGCAGCTTTGTATTACTTGTAGCCGGTATCGGAAGAGGCCGCCTGGTCGGGGGTAGTCTTTCTCTTTTCAACGCGTCGCGGAACGCTTCCGCGGCAGGAGTTCTGTCTTATGATTCAGGATGAGCGTGCGCAGGCCAACTCTGCTTGTTATGTCGAGGATGATCTCTGCTCCAATCCCAACATCGATCGGACGATCGGTGATGTGATTTCCGCACGGTTATCTCGTCGAACCGCGATGCAAGCTGCAACTGCCATCCTAGCAACCAAATGCCTCGGCAGTTCTGTTAGCGCAGTTGAAAAGTTGTCTGTCTCTACAAAGTCAGAACCGAAAGCTTCGCCCTCATCGCTTACCTTTGGCGAGATCGAGCACGGTGACGACGGATTGGTCCATGTGGCCGATGGCTATGAAGCCCAGCCGCTGCTTCGTTGGGGCGATGCGATCATAAGCGGGGCCCCGGTGTTCGATGTATTGAAGCAGTCTCCGGCCAGCCAGTCACAGCAGTTTGGCTACAACTGCGACTTTACCGCGTTTCTTCCACTGCCCGACGCCAAAGATGGGTCGCAGCGCGGTTTGCTTTGTGTGAACCACGAATACACCGACACAAACCTCATGTTCCCGAACATTTTGGATTCGTCGTCATTGGAGAATCTCACTAGAGAACAAGTTGCGATCGAGTTGGCGGCGCACGGCCACTCGGTTGTCGAGATTCAAAGGCATCGCGGGCGCTGGCAAGTTGTTCGTTCAAGTTCCTTCAATCGCCGGATCACTGCCCTCGACACGATAATGAAGGTGACGGGCCCGGCTGCTGGACACAAGCGGTTGCAGACGTCCGCAGATCCTACGGGAAAGGAAGTGCTGGGAACTCTGAACAACTGTGCGGGTGGAGTAACACCGTGGGGCACGATGCTCATTTGTGAGGAGAATTTCAACAACTACTTCAGTGGCGATCCGTCAACTACATCAGAAGCACGGAATCACTTTCGTTACGGAGTTTCGGGGCCAAGCCAGTTCAGTCCGGCTTGGGCGAAGCACTTTCCGCGATTCGATGTCGAGCAGGAGCCCCACGAGCCAAACCGATTCGGTTGGGTCGTGGAATTCGATCCGTACGACCCGAATAGCCAGCCCGTCAAGCGAACCGCGCTGGGGCGTTGTAAGCATGAAGGAGCTGGTGTGGTTGTCAATCACGATGGACGCGTCGTCATTTACTGCGGCGACGACGAGCGATTCGATTATGTTTACCGGTTTGTCACAGACCGCGCTTACGATCCCCACAACCGAGAAGCCAATCGTGATCTACTTGACGATGGAGTTTTGCACGTTGCCCAGTTCGACGAAGCAGGAACGATTCGCTGGCTGCCTTTAGTGTATGGGCAGGGCCCGTTGACCGCGGAGAATGATTTCCATTGCCAAGGTGATGTGCTGATCGAAACCCGTCGGGCCGCTGACCTGCTAGGTGCTACGCCAATGGATCGACCAGAGGACGTCGAGCCGTCTCCAACAACCGGGCACGTCTTTGTAATCCTGACGAACAACAGTAAACGCAAGCCCGAGCAAATCGATGCTGTGAATCCGCGTCCCGACAATCAGCACGGCCACATTCTCGAATTGATTCCGCCGATGACAAGCAACGGCGTTGATCACACTGCGGATGAATTCGCTTGGGAGGTATTTTTGCGTGCGGGTGATCCACAGGAGGCAAGCCACGGCGCGCGTTATCATGAATCCATTTCTCGCAACGGCTGGTTGTCTTCGCCGGACAATGCCGCGTTCGACAACCAAGGCCGGATTTGGTTGACGACGGACAGCGATCACAAATTGACTGGTTTCGGAGACGGCATTTATGCCTGCGACACGACGGGACCGGGCCGCGCTTTGCCGAAGCTTTTCTTCCGCGGCCCCCGTGGCAGTGAAGTAAGCGGAATTTGCATCTCGCCAGACAACAAGACGCTGTTTGTCTCCGTTCAGCATCCCGGCGAGGAAGAAGGTTCAGATTTTCAAAAGCCTTCGACGCGTTGGCCCGACAATCGTCCCGGCATGCCGCCGCGGCCTACGGTTGTCGCAATCACCCACAAGGCAGGTAAGCCGATTGGAAGCTAGTGGCGATGCTCGTTAGGCACGCGTCAGAGCTGCGGACACGATGGTTTAGCTTCACCTGATGGTTTAGCTTCAGCAGTTCGGACGTCTCTGCCTGATTTCGGCGGATTCACGGACTTCAGCCTGGGCAACAGTGGTTTCGCCTGCTGCGAGTTTTGGTCGTGCCACCTGCACGAATCTACTGACACTGGGCTTTGCGTCACCAGCAAGTTACCATGGTCCAAACCCTGGAGGTACTTGCCCGTGATCTTGGCTATGCTCGACGGCTTTTCGCACCGGATCGTTTTGTGTCTGTTCGTAATCTCTGTGAGCGGAGTGGCGATTGCCGAGCTGCCTGGGCCGCCCGATCCTTTGACGAATCCTGGAAGCCCACAAATGCTCGGGCTGGGAGGCGAGTCGTTCGCTACCCGAGAAATCGAATATGGCGAGTTGCCTCGCGTTCCCTCGGTTCACGCCATGATCAGCGATGTTCGCGATCGGGGCGGCAAGTGGGTGCATCAACATGCATATCTGGCTTACTACGAGGGACGATACTGGGCCATGTGGAGCGACGGTCCAGGTGTGCCGCACGCGAATGTCGCTCCGGAGAAGCATCGCAATCTGGTACCGGGACACGACAGACCAGACACGCGCGTGTCGTATGCAACCAGCACAGATGGCCGTAACTGGAGTAAGCCCGCCACACTGTCGGGGCCGCCGCGAGTTGTGGGATTCGGATGGATTGCGCGTGGCTTCTGGATTCGCGAAGGTGAATTGCTGGCACTTGCCAGCCACTTCAACGCCCCTGGGTATCCTGGCAAGGGATTGAGCCTCGAAGCATTTCGTTGGAACGAAACCGACCGCGAGTGGCTTGCACACGGAACGGTGCTCGATGACACGCTCAATAACTTTCCGCCCAAGAAGTTGCCGACGGGCGAATACATGATGACTCGCCGCGACCATCGACAACAGGTGACGGTCATGATTGGTGGCGACGAAGCATTTAATCGTTGGCAGATATATCCGCTGGCAAGCTACAACGCGCAAGGACGGCCCGAAGAGCCGTATTGGTATGTGTTACCCGACGAGAAGAACTTAGTTGGTCTGATTCGCGACAATGGACGTTCCGGCCGATTGCTGCGGACATTTTCCACGGATAACGGTCGAACGTGGAGCGAGATCGTAAAGACAGATTTTCCAGATGCGACAAGCAAATTCTTCGCCTTACGAACCTCGCGCGGTTACTATGTGCTGGTGTCGAACTCGAACCCGCATCGACGTGATCCGCTGACGTTGGCGATCAGTCGAGACGGCCTGGTGTTCACGCAGCTCTTTTACTTGGTTGGCGGACGGCACGTGGACTATCCACACGTGATCGAACACGATGGCCAACTAATGATTGCGTTCTCTGGCGCGAAGCAAACGATGGAAATACTCAATGTCGCGTTGGACGATTTGGACACGATGATTGACGATTCGAGCGCAACGAACAATTGATTCGATGTGGTCGAGTCGAATCACTTCGCCAAACGAGTCGGGAACCTCGCATGGGCCTGTTGCAATCGATCTAGGAGATGCTCACGTAGCTTCGTCTCTAATTCTGGTTGACGACGGCTCAACTCCCGTTGCTCGCCCGAGTCTTCGCCCAGGTCGTACAACTCCGAGCGTTCGTCTTCGTAGAAATACAGCAGTTTGTCGTCGCCCCGCCGGAGCGCCGAGTGCGGACGCGTCTTGCTAACGGCGAAATCGTCGATACCGATTGTTTCCCTTGCCAGACGATATCCGCTTTCGGGATGGTAGTAGGGAAAATGCCATAGGAGATCGCGATCTGGAAGCATCTCTGCATTCTCAAGCAGCGGTAACAAGCTCGCTCCGTCCACGTCCCGTGCTGCGCCGCCGGCTAGGTCGACGAACGTGGGCAACAAGTCATAACCAATTACCGGCACATCACAGAGAGAATCCGCCTCAACGCGTCCCGGCCAACGTGCGATGAAAGGAACGCGAATTCCGCCTTCATAGAGGTTCCACTTCGATCCTCGCAGCGGACCGTTTGCGGTGTATTCCGGATGGCCGCCATTGTCCGACGTAAACACGACCAAAGTCTGATCGCGAAGTCCGGCAGTATCTAAACCGTCTAGTATGACTCCGACGTGATGGTCCAACTCCTCGACGAAAGCCGCATACGCGACGCGGCGCTCCCGATTCGGCGATTCCCGTGGAACTCGACGTTCGTACTTGTCGAGCAGCCACTTGCAGCGAGTTTGCACCGGCGTATGAACGTAAAACTGCGACGCCATGAGAAAGAGTGGTCGCTCCCTGCGTTGCCGAATCACGCGGACAATTCGGTCAATCATTGAATCGGTCGGAAATTCGCCGGCTGTTTCAATCGGTTCGGGCGCCTTTTTTCCCCAAGCGTACGGATGGCTACCGAAATCTTCCTCGGCCACTTCGAATCCCTGTTGCCGTGGCCCGTGTGTCGGGCTCCAGCCGAGGTAGCGTCGATGGTGTGCGTTCAGGTGCCATTTCCCAAAGAAGGCCGTTTCATAGCCGAGTCCCCTTAGGTACTCAGGAATCGTCGTTTCCTGGAGTGGAAGATTCAAGGTGAACGGCGGGGCAGTGAGTAGCGTCTCCCCTTCGATTTTTTGGAACCCCGATTCGTTCTTCGTCACGAACTCGAAGTTTAATCGCGCCGTCGTCCTTCCGGTCAAGATGCTGGCCCGCGATGCCGAGCAGATGGGTGCGGCCGCGTATCCATTTGTGAAACGCATGCCCTGTTGGGCAAGGTCATCGAGATGCGGCGTGTCATGCCAGGGATGACCGTAGCAAGCTAGATCGGACCAAGCGAGATCATCAGCAAGTATGAAGAGAATACTCGGCGGTTTGGCGCTTCGCGCCGTCGTTGCCATGCAAGCGAACACCGCCATTATGGCGACAATAACTCGACGTTGAACTTTTGTGTTATAGGGCACGAGCATCAAAACTTGAATTGATGAGCGAGTTGCTTGGCATGTGATGCAACTATTTCGGGATGTGTGGCGGCAATGTTCTTGGACTCCAGCGGATCGGCCTTGTGGTCATAGAGCTCGCGACCTACGACTTCACCGCTCCCGATGGACCGCCACTCGGTGTAACGCCAATTGGCGGTGCGAATCGAGTAGCCCCAGGCCTGCCAGTTCTTGGGTGAACCGTAAAAGGGTTGCTGATGTTGTGTAAATGCAGCGTCTTTCACGGTTGCCGCAGCGTCAGCAATAACGGTACTAAGATCGTTGCCTTCTAGCCGGCTGTTCAATTTGCGATCGATCCCAGCCAACGTGGCAAGCGTTGGATAGAGGTCGATCAGTTCGACGAGTGCCGTCGTATGTTTGCCATGCTCGAAGGCATGCTGAGGATCAGCAATGATCAGCGGCACTCTGGCATCGAGTTCAAAGTTAGTCGTCTTTCCCCACAGGGATTGCTCGCCGATGTGAAAGCCGTGGTCTGACGTAAATACGACGATGGTGTTCTCGGCATGTCCGCTCTCATCGAGTGCGTCGAGAATCTCACCCAGTTGTGCGTCCATGAAACTGATCGACGCATAATAGCCGTGGCGAAGGTGACGAATCTCGTCGATCGTAAACGGACGATCTTGTGGCGTCCCGCCATAGCCGTGGATCTCCCGCGACCCGTGCATCGCGATCTCTGGAACATCGGCAGGTGGACCGGAAGGCTTGGGCAGTGGAATATCTTCGGGCTGATAAAGTTGCCAATACTTCTTCGGTGCAACGAATGGCAGATGCGGACGCCAGAAGCCCACGGCGAGGAAGAATGGCTGACCTTTCACGGGATGATCGCGCAACATGCCAGCTGCGAGATTCGCGATCTGTCCGTCGCGATACGCTGTGTCGGGGACGTCGAGGGCTTCGGTTACGGGGGCCTTTGTCACGCTGAAGTTTCGCAGTGATGGGGGCGTGTTAGTGTAGACCGTGTCGTCGGCATGAGTGCCTTTAAAAAGCACTTCGTCGATCGACCAAGAACGACGGTCCTGAGTTTCTCCCATGTTGTGGAACATCTTGCCAATGTTCTGACAGAAGTAGCCGTGGTTCTTGAAGTACTGAGGCAGTGTGACCAACGTGGAGCCGCCCGCCGCGGTCTCGCGGAAGTATTTACGCAAATCGTCGACCTTGACCGTATCTGGTCGTAAACCCGTCAAAAACGAAGAACGCGACGGATTACAAACCGCCTGCTGGCAATACGCCCTGTCGAAGACCAAGCCCCGCGCCGCAAGCCGATCGAGATTCGGCGTTACTGCCACGCGGTCGCCATACGGCCCAACAGCGCAATTCAGATCATCTGCAACAATGAACAGAACATTCGGGCGTTCGCTAGCGACTGCCAGCGGCGTTATCAGTAGCAGGACAGTGATAAACAGGAATCTCATTGTCAGAGCAAACGCCTTCTTTGGTAGTCTTTGGACGACACGTCAACCGTAAGACCGATCAAACCGATCACTCCGGCAGTATAACCAGCCGACGAGTGCAAGCCAGTCTGCAATTCAACACTCAACATCAGGACTATCTGAAGTGAGATGCTCGTTGCTGAAGCAATTCTTCCCGTTCCTACTTGCATCCTTGAATTGTTCAAGCTTAATGAAATCGTGGCAGTCTCGCAGTCGATGTGCGCCCGTGGTTTCACACCCGTACCACTTTGGCCGTGCGAGCGATAAACTACACTTCGTGGAAGTTGTTCCGAATATCACCCTTTCAGAGGTCGTATGATGAAACTGAATTTTCTGGTGGGTCTCCTGTTGTTGTCCGTGGTTGTTGGGTGTTCTTCTTCGACGCCGACATCGATGGTCGAAGACGCAGCCGTAGATGCCGACGCGCCAGTCACCGAAGTCGTAGAAGCAGCCGCGGAGCCCACGTACGACGTGGCGTTAACGGTGCCCACGATGAATTGCCCTTTCGCTTGTTGGCCGAAGGTGAAAGAAACTCTCGAACATCAACCCGGTGTTGAAACCGTGACATTAGCAAAACAGGCAGATGAGAACGCAATCGACAACCCGACGGTCTACCTCTCGTTGAGCGGCGAGTTTTCGGCGGACGAGTCGATTGCGGCTCTCGGCGAAGCTGGATTTAGCGGGGCTACCGTCAACCAGTAACAGGCTGGAGACGAACGTGACATTCGCTCGCTTAGGACTCAGAGCCACTTCAGCACGGCGTGCGCTCAACCTTCGGGGCTGCGTCGCTGGTTGACAGCCCGCGCGCAGCCTATAAAATTCGGGTCGAAATTACTCTTTGCGCGAGCCCTACCCGATGACACTCCCGCTTTACCCTTCCGTCTGTGGCTCCCGATATTCATCGGGATTCGGATGAGTGTCTTGATCTAGTTGTCGGCGTGTCCGACCGCGTGTACCGCACCTTCTCTTGCCGTTTGTGAGTGAGCTTGAGAATGATGAGCGGTTTCGCCTCTTCCGGCTTGTTTCGTAATGCCGGATTCTCTGAATGACACTACGCAATTGGTGGAGTAATCAAAGATGCGTTATTCGTTGCGCCGCGAAGCTTGTCTTCTACTGCCGGTACTGCTGCTCCTGCCCTTGCTGTGTTGCGGGTGCGGAGATCGTGGGAAACAGGCACTTCTCGACGAGTCTCAACATTCCGTAGAAACGGCTTTGAACGCTTGGAAACTGGGCGAGAAACCTTCTGTGCTGCTGGACAGTCCTCAGGCGATCGAGTTCTTTGACGACGATTGGAATCGCTCGGCGAACCTCGTCGAATATTCAGTGCAACAAACTTATTACGAGACCAATGGCACCCCGCGCTGTGCAGTGGACCTAGTCATAAAGGTTGGCGAACAGCCGCCGGAACAGGTTCGTGTGACCTACGAAATGGTGAACAAGGAAGGGCGTTTGGTCATCGCCCGAGACCCCATGTCGTAATGCCCGTAGATTCCGAAGTCGTCGATGCATCCAATTGTTTCAATAGGAGATTGATTATGGTCCCTCGATCGAAAGTTCGATCTGGATTTACACTCGTCGAGTTGCTGGTTGTGATCGCAGTGATTGGTATTTTGGTCGCATTGCTTTTGCCAGCGGTGCAGCAAGCTCGTGACGCGGCTCGCCGCACGCAGTCGAAAAACAACCTGAAGCAATTGGCACTTGCGATTCACGCGATTCACGATGTGAACAAAGTCACGCCGCCTATTTACGGCAGCAATCCCGCGAGTACCGACCAGCCGCCACTTGGCACGGTATTCTTTCACATGCTGCCCTGGATCGAGCAGACGGCCCTACACGATCTCGGCCCCGACGCCTCGCGTTCACACACCGTATCAACGTTTGAGGCACCCGCCGACGTGTCCTATGGCAATGGAACTTACACGTTGACGACTGACGTACCACCCTGGGCAAGCGTCGGTAACACAACATGGGGTTTGAGCAGCTACTCTGCAAATTGGCAAGTGTTTGGCGATGACGGCGCGAAATTCGCCGACATTCAAGATGGCCTTTCTCATACCATCCTGTTCAATGAAAAATACGCCGTGTCATCCCGACCAGCCGGCATACCGTTAAATGGAGCGAATCTGTGGGGCTATGGCGTGTATCCGCCAACGCGACCGTACGACTACTCGGTCACCATGCCAGCGACTCATTTGTACGCCAATGGATACTGGGCCCGGAGCGGCTTCGTGAACCGTGGAGGACCCGTTCCAACGGCCTGGACCGGCACCGCACCTTGGCTCTGCCGATGCATGCTAAAACCTGAATTTGGCGTAAAGCCGACCAATGCTCATCCACTGAAATCACAGAGTCTGTCCGTGGGCGTCATTCACATGGCGTTGGCCGATGGATCAGTGCGATCTGCAACCGAGTCGGTTTCAGATCCGGCATGGTCGGCGGCAGAAACTCCAGCGAGTGGCGAGATCGTTTCTCCGGACAACTAGCGTACGGTTACAGCTTCGATTTGGAGTTAGGCGACGGTTGCCCGGCGAATGCAGGGTGCATGGAATGCGCCAAATCGGAGTGCTCTGGATCATTTTATGCCCCCTACTTTTTTGCTGAAACGAGAACGAGCCGCGCGAAAGACGTTTTAGGCGGCGGTCGAGGCGATGGAAGCAAACGACGACAGAAGCATCGAGCAATTACAAGCGAAAGTGGACGCAGTACGTCACCGCGCGTGCTGCGTCTGCCGACGCGGCATTTGTGGTCACGAGATCCTCTTTTCTATCGCCTTGGGACTTGGCAGTAGCCCGCGCTGTGCCGATTGTCTTGCGCAGGGGCTCGGACAAGTATCAAAACAACTTCGCAATCAACTGCTCGCTCATTTCCAACAGCGAGATTGTTACGGTGAAGTTTGGCGACGCGAGAGTGTACGTGAAGGCTTTCCGGATGATGCGTTGCCGGGATGCTTGTGGCAGGAAGAGGACACATCCGATGTGGGCAATCGCCCGGACGAGTCGGTCGTTTCCCTGGATGCAATTGATGTCAACAATTTAGCGGCTGAAGTGTGGGACGCTGGGCAAATGTCTTGCGGCGATCTGGTCCTCGCTCTTCGCGGTCGCATGAACGCACTGACACCGGGCACCTGTCTCAAGCTAACGGCACATGATCCCGGAGCCGTCGAAGACATTCCGGCTTGGTGCCGCATGACAGGCCACACATTTCTGGCCCAAGATCACCCCCATTACTGGATCCAACGAAAGGAATAAAGATGGCTGGAAAATTCTGCGTTACCCTCAGTTGTGCCAAAGACAATACGGACAAAGCGACGGTCGCCTTCGTAATTGCGAACGCTGCGCTCGGTTCGGAAAAGGAAACGCTTGTCTTTCTCACCAACGAAGGCGTGCGTCTGACGCAACGTGGCTATACTGACGACATCCACGAAGAAGGTTTTGCGCCGTTGAGCGAACTGATGAGCAACTTTGCGGCCAGCGGCGGAACCATCTACGCATGTTCGCCGTGCTTTAAACGGCGGCAGTTGGATGACCAGTCGCTCGTCGCAGGCGTGACCGTTGTTGGAGGTGCCAAGCTCGTTGAGTTTCTCTCCGACGGCGCACCTTGTGTTTCGTTCTAGACGCCAGGACCGACCGAGATGGATCACGTTTCACATCATCAGGAAACACCCGATGTGACATTCGACGGCGGGCCGTTGGATTGCGGTAACGGCTTGTTGCTGTTAATCCGCCGGCACATCGATCCGCTTCCAAGCGGTGGCGTGTTGGAGGTTCGCTCCACGGAACCGACTGTCGCCGACGACCTGCCAGCCTGGTGCCGCATGACACAGAACAAGCTCCTGTCCGTTGTACAGGTTTCGGGCACATGGAGTTTTCTGGTACGTAAGGGTGGAAGTGCGGCTGAGACTGCGGACGTAGCCGTTCAACCAATACCCAAGTCACAACCAGCCAGGGCGAATGAGTCTTCACTGCCCGAGCCGATCCTCGCGCCGCCATTGCCGCCGCTGGCCGTGATGGGAATTGGCAGTTGGCCGCGCCCGCGATGGATGCTGGAAGCGATTCACTGCCATATATCCGGACAACTCGCAGATGACGCATTTCATGACACGGCGGACGATGCAGTTCGGCTTTGTGTTCAAGCTCAACAACGTGCTGGTGTCGACGTAATCACCGATGGCGAACAGCGTCGCGACAGTTACGCCAGCTTCGTCGGCGGGCTGCTCGACAATTGTCAGTTGATCCCAATCACAGATCTGCTGCCGTACGTTGATGATCCTGCAAAGTTTGAATCGGAACTGCGAGCTCTTGACGTGCCAGCCGGGGAAGTCAGGCATCCCGCGGTCTTCGGGAAACTCGGCCGGAGCCGCCCGCTCGCCGTGCATGAACTTGAATTCACGCGTGGCTTGACCGGGGGCCCCATCAAAGTCGCGTTGCCAGGGCCGTACCTGCTGACACGAACCATGTGGCTGGAGTGCGTGTCGGATCGAGCTTACGATTCTCGCGAGGCGCTGGCGGACGACATTGTCGCGGTGTTACGTGCCGAGTTGTTTCACTTACTGGCGGCCGGTGCAACGGTGGTTCAATTCGACGAACCGGTGCTGACCGAAGTCGTGTTCGGAACACCACAAGGTGGTCGTAGCTTTATGTGCGGTGCGCTCAGCGAAAAACGCTCGCAAGAAGAGGAACTGGCCTTCGCCTCGTCGCTCGTGAATCGTGTCGTCGACGGCGCACCGCGCGAACGGACAGCGATTCATATCTGTCGCGGTAACTGGAGTCGCAACGAAGCGGTTGCCTTGGCAGGCGACTACCGGCCACTCGTTTCGCTGCTTGGCGAATTGCAAGTGGGCGGCTACTTCCTCGAAGCCTGTACACCACGTGCGGGAGAGTTGGAAGTTCTGACCTCACTCCCCGCAGATCGGCGAATTGGAATTGGCGTCGTTAATCAAAAGCTGGACGCGGTCGAGTCGGTCGCAGACATACGCCAACGGATTTCGCAAGCCGTAGAACTCTTTGGCGCCGACCGGCTCGTG
Organism: Planctomycetaceae bacterium; assembly: GCA_020638995.1. GTDB lineage: Bacteria > Planctomycetota > Planctomycetia > Pirellulales > Pirellulaceae. The sequence goes on along the minus strand of JACKHM010000003.1, from coordinate 208,501 downwards.
CTTACACCGGATTGCGGCTTTGCGACATTTGCCGATAACCCAATCGCGTCTGCGCGGACCGCCGAAGCAAAACTCGCCGCCATCGTGGCAGCCCGAAACTATTTCCGCTAACCCAGATTATTCTCAACCCGACGCGTTTGCGAGGAAAGTTCGCGTATTGGGGAAGGGTGCTTGCAACTCGATAACAGAGCTAACGCACCGCACGCTAACCACTTCCAAGGTCCAAGCATTGCACGTATCGAGTTTGATTGAACGTCGGCAACCGAAAAAACTGCCCGGCTTGTTTTTGAAAGCCGGGCAGCGCTGGATACGGTGACTAATTGAACAGTTTGAGGATGAACTGACTGTCGTCAGCCGCCTTCACTTCTTTGTTGATCGAAGCGATCTTGCTGTCCTTGCCTACGACAATCGTCCAACGCGCAGATGTCACGCCTCGTTTTAACACGAACTCTTTGCCGTCCACTTCCCGAGTGATTTCGCCGCCGTCCTTCAGAGGAACGCCAAAGGCTTTGGCGACGCTGCCGTCCGTGTCTGCCAGTAAAGTGAAGTTGAGATCGTGTGCTTTTTTGAACAACCGCAGGCCGTCGACTTCGTCGCCACTTACCCCCACCACTTCGACATCTTTGTCCGCGAGTTTCTGCTTGTCGTCACGGTAGGCACACGCCTGCTTCGTGCATCCTCCGGTCATTGCCGCGGGGTAGAAGTACACGACGACGGACTTCTTGCCGTAGTGATCCGCAGACTTCCATACATTTCCCGAATCGTCTTTGCACTCGAATTTCGGCGCAGCGTCGCCAACTTTCAGTTCTTCGGCCTCAACACGCGGCGTATGCAGACACACGAACAATGCTCCTATACAACACACAATCACGACTTTAACATTCGACTTCATGAGATTCTCCTCCAGGTGTACAACGGCGACTTTGCAAATTTCAATACCCTACCGAACCGTCGTAATTTCCCAGGCGGATGTTTGCCGGTCAAGACACCCACTGCGGTTCGACTCGTCCGAGCAACCGCAGCGGATCGCCTGATGAATTCCGGTCGATGCACAACTCTTAAGGCTTGAACGAGTTCACTCGTGCGTAGACCGCGAAAGCCGTGTCCCAGCTCACATCTTCTTGCGGCGCCGTAAAAACCGTTTCCCAACTCAAGCCGTCTTCGCTGCGTTTGATGTCGTACCGACGACGTTCGACGTTGATGATTGTGCCTGATTCCGCTTCAACGAATCGGCCACCCGGCGTTGATTTCGGCAAATCTTCCCACGTGATACCGTCCTTACTCTTGCGAGCGTGGCTGCCCTTCTGGGCGGTCAGCCAGAATTCGCCTTTCACAAAGCTCAGACCTCGCCACGATTTGCCCCAACCCTTGAGTCCCGTTTCGTGCAGTGTCCATGTTTCTCCGCCGTCTGCTGATCGCGCGACATGGTCTTTGTAGCTGCACAGAAAGACGCCGTTTCCATACGCAATTACTTCTTGCCCTGCTCCGGCTTCTTCGGGAATACGGCTGTGTCTCCAGGTCTGGCATTTGTCATCGCTGTAGAAAACATGTTGGTTATCCCCCACGACGATGAACCGTCCACCTTCGTAGTCACCGAATCCGCTGATCATGTGATGGGTCGCGCCTCCGTCGAGCAACGACTTCACGCTGTGGGCACTCCACGCGGAGAACGCTTCGCGGGAACTGGTCATGCCGCGCCATTGGTCAGCGCTGGTTAGCATGATCCCGTTGCCGCCCGCAGCACCCCACACGCTGCCGAGTTTAGCAGCTTCCTTGTTCAAGTGCGTCCAATTTTCTCCGTCGTCCGATCCAATATAAACACCGGGAGTTCCCCAACCAGAGAACGCAGCGATGACTCCTCTCGTCGACGCCATGCCGTAAACAGCGAAAGTCCCGTGCCAACCGCCATCTTCGAGCGAATCGGTTCCGAGAAAAGTTTGCTTCCAGGTTCTGCCATCGTCACGAGAAACGAGAATACGCATGCCTTGTTTGGAACAGACGGCGAATACGGGTTCTTCCATCCTCGGAGCCAAGCGGCCTCCGTATGGTATGTCGTCACGGATCGGAGCGTGCTTCTTTTGAGCCAACGTCGAGGTGACACAAATTGCCACGAGAATCATCGCAACCAAGGAGCTTCGAACCATCATAATGTTCCAGTCGTGTATGCGTTTTAGGACGGTTTTTGTTATTCAGTGTAGCCGTCACTTTCCAAGTGACGTGCGCTCATCACATGGGATAATGTTAACTTCGACCGCAGTTCTCTCATCGCTCAGAACGATCTCGTCCGCATTATGCAAGAGCGAAGTTGTTTTGTCTTCAGTATCCATTGAATAGCAGCATGTTCCGCGATCTGAACGGCCCCAAGTCTGTGGTGGCCCTGCGACTAACCGTCGATGGTTTGCGTAACGGTCGATGGCAGCGAACTCGACATCGACCGTCTGGTGCGCCGGCCACAAGCCCGAGGCACGAAGCAGAAGCAATCGATTGCCGCTTGATTGTTGCGTAAATACAATCTTTTGGTGGGCAAGCTAGCATTAGAGGCTCGTACAATCACTTCCACCCCGCAGATTCCGTTCACTTGGCACATTTTCACAGCCGATAGATTCCGAAGACGAAGTGTTCACGGACGAGTCGTCAACCGCCACTTCCAGTGAGTTTCCGCCCTTCTGCTGCGTTTTCGATCGCAATTTCATGCCCTCTAATCTGCGTAAAGCTGCCATTGTGATGATGAGCCTCCCCTCGGACGAGGCTGCGCGGATCATGGGCAAGTTGAATGTGAAGCAGGTGGAAGCAGTCTCCATTGAAATCGCAAAGTTAGGCCGGTTCAGCAGTCAGGACCAGGAAGAAGCAATTCTCGCGTTTGCCGATGCGAATCCTCAGGCGTTGGGCGGCAGCATGGGAGGTCTGGACGCCGCGCAAGCGCTGCTTGAGAAGGCACTAGGTGAAGAGGCTAGTGGGACTGTTGCAAGCATACGCCAGTCGCTTGAATCATTGCCATTTAGCTTCTTGAAGCAGGTCGATCCGCAGAACTTGCTGACGTTCATCAATGACGAGCATCCACAAACCATCGCGTTAATCCTGTCGCACCTGGCTCCGGCTTACGGCGCGCAAGTGATCGCAGGCCTTTCGACGGATCGACAACTCGCCGTAATCTCGCGAATTGCCAATATGGGTCAAACCAGCCCTGAGATCATCGAGCAAGTAGAGTCTGGATTAGAGAAGCGTATGGCTGCCGTTGTGAGTCAATCCTTTGCCGCGGCCGGCGGCATTCCAAGCGTTGCTCAGATTCTCAATGTCTGTGACCGCCAAACAGAAAAGTCGCTGTTGGAGAATCTTTCACAAGAAGATCCGGATCTGGTCGAAGAGATCCGTCGGCTGATGTTTGTGTTCGAAGATATCAACAAGCTGGGCGATAAGGATATTCAAACGATCCTCAAGAACGTCGAAACATCACAGTGGGCGATGGCATTGAAAGGTGTCAGCCCAGAGTTGAAGCAAAAGATTCTTGGCAACATGTCCCAGCGCGCCGCAGCCATGCTTTCGGAAGAGATGGAATATCTCGGACCGGTGCGACTCTCGGAAGTCGAAGCCATTCAGACGCAGATCGTTGACATCGTTCGCCGCCTGGAAGAGACTGGTGAAATTACGGTCGGCGGTGGCGCAGACGGTGGTGGCGACGCGTTTATCACTTAGACTGAGCACGACGCTAATTAGTTTCGCATTGTCGTGTGCGTGCTTACGGCTAGAAGTTAGAGTGCCACTGACTGTGCCAGTGCTCCTCCAACTCGAGTCAAATAGCAGACTCGCACTGGCAAACGCCGCGATATCGAAGCTATCACAATGCGCTAGCGTCGCCTCCCCGCGTTCGGAGATCAAAGTTTGTTCGCCCTGGTTACAGGAGCCGGCGGGTTCCTCGGTCAATACATCGCCGAACAGTTGCTTGCGCGCGGTGACCGAGTGCGATCGTTCTCGCGAGGGAAGTACCCGCAACTCGACGCGCTTGGTATCGAGACCGTCACCGGCGATCTGCGCGACTCGGTCGCTGTGGCCAAAGCCTGCGAAGGTGTTGATGTCGTATTCCATTCCGCCGGTGTCGCCGGCATCTGGGGTGCATGGGATCATTTTTATGGCATCAACACACTGGGAACGCATAACATTGTGGCGGGCTGTTTGCGGCACGGTGTCTCGCGACTGGTCTACACGAGCAGTCCAAGCGTGACCTTCGACGGAACAGATCAAAACGGGATCGACGAGTCTGCGCCCTATCCTTCCCGATGGCTTTGCCATTATCCGCACACCAAGGCACTGGCCGAGCAGCATGTGCTTGGATCGAACAGTGAGGGAAGTTTGTTGACTTGCTCGCTTCGACCCCACTTAATTTGGGGTCCGCGGGACCAGCACCTGATCCCTCGCCTTCTTGATCGGGCGACCAGCGGCAAGCTTCTGCGGATTGGTGACGGTACGAATCTGGTTGACATGGTGTATGTCGAAAACGCCGCAGCAGCTCACCTTCAGGCAGCCGACGCCCTGAACCCCGATTCGCCGGTTTGCGGACGCGCCTACTTTATCAGCCAAGGCGAACCGGTAAATTGCTGGGACTGGATCAACGAGATACTTGCGTTGGCTGGAATCGCCCCCGTCGAAAGGTCAATTTCGCTGAAAACGGCGTGGCGGATCGGAGCCGTACTCGAAACGGCGTATCGAGTGTTAGGCAAGCAGAGCGAACCTCGAATGACTCGCTTCTTGGCAGCTCAACTCGCAACCTCCCACTTCTTTGACCTCACGCGAGCGCGAGCAGATTTCGGTTATTCCCCGGAGATTTCGACGGTTGAGGGCATGCGGCGTTTGGGCCTGAGCCTAGCCAATTAGGTTGCCTTCGGCAGCCGAAGCGGCGCAATTAGCCGCTTGTCAATCGCGGCACAAATCGGTAGCCTCATGAGTTCTACCTTGCACGCGTATGCCCTATGATTGCGACGTCTCGCCAAAACTTGCCCGACAGTCAACGGATCGTCATCACTGGCGTTGGCCTGACTGCGCCTAACGGCAATGACTGGAAAGAGTTCCGCGAGAGTTTGCTCAACGGGAGAAGCGGCGTCAGCAACTACGAAATCCGTTATGTGGGCGAGACTTTAGCCGGCATCTGTAACTTTGACGTGAAGCGATACCAGTCCAAAAAGGACGCCCGCCGAGGCACGCGAGCCGGGAGCGTTGGTGTCTATGCAGCAAACGAAGCGGTAAAGCATTCCGGGCTCGATTGGGAGAACGTCGACAAATCGCGAGTCGGCATCTACGTCGGTGTGACCGAGCACGGAAACGTCGAGACGGAAAACGAAATCTACGAATTGAAGGGATTTGACTACGACACGCAGTTCTGGTCGCATCACCATAATCCCCGCACGGTGGCAAACAACCCGGCCGGCGAAGTTGCACTGAACATGGGCATTACGGGGCCGCATTACACGATCGGCGCCGCGTGTGCCGCTGGCAATGCCGGCTTGATCCAGGGTGCTCAAATGCTGCGACTCGACGAGTGTGACGTGGCCATCGCCGGGGGCGTATCGGAGAGCATTCACACCTTCGGCATCTTTGCGAGCTTCAAGAGTCAGGGTGCTTTGGCGACGCACGAAGACCCGACCCGTGCTTCACGTCCGTTCGACAAACAGCGAAACGGTATCGTTGTAGCGGAAGGTGGTTGTCTGTATATCCTGGAACGCTTAGACGACGCCAAACGCCGCGGAGCGACGATCTACGGCGAGCTGATTGGTTATGCGATCAACACCGACGCAACCGACTTTGTCTTGCCGAATCCCGAGCGTCAAGCGGAATGCGTGCGATTGGCCTTGCGCCGTGCTGGTCTGGTTGCTGACCAAATTGACATTGTCAGTACGCATGCAACGGGAACCGGTCTCGGTGATATTCAAGAGTGCGCGGCGTTGCGAAGTGTGTTTGGCGAAAGTGATCGTACTTACGTGAACAATGCCAAGAGTTTTATTGGCCATGCGATGGGGGCGGCAGGAGCTTTGGAGTTGGCTGGTAACTTGGCGGCGTTCGACGATGACGTCTGTCACGCGACGATCAATGTCGACGAGTTGGACCCTGATTGTGATTTGCCAGGACTTGTGTTGAACGAGCCCCGCGAGATCGAAAAACCAAAATATGTATTGAACAATTCGTTTGGGATGCTGGGGATCAACTCGGTCGTCATCATCGAGCGAATCTAGAGTAGCCATCACGCTCCGCCGTGATGAGCCCATAGGAGAACTAAGACCATGACACCTGCCGAGATTCGCGACGAGATCCTCGATATCCTTGAAGACATCGCGCCAGATGAAGATCTAGGCGATTTGAAAGACGAAGTTGCTTTCCGCGAACAACTGGAACTCGACAGCATGGACTTTCTGGACATTGTAATGGAGCTGCGAAAGCGGCATCGGGTTCAAGTACCGGAAGAAGACTATGGGCAACTCGCCAGCATGCACAGCACGGTGACGTATCTGACGCCGTTGATGAAGGATTTGCAGAAAGCTTAGAGAGTTTTCAGTGTAGAGTGTTCAGTGTTAAGCGACTGAACACTGAGCACTGAACACTGAAAACTTGCCATGTACGACACGATCATCATCGGCGCGGGCATGTCAGGGCTGGCCGCTGGCATACGGCTGGCCCACTTCAATCAGCGTGTCTGCATCCTCGAACGCCACTATACGATTGGCGGACTGAACTCCTTTTATCGACTGGGCGGGCGCGACTACGACGTCGGTCTACACGCGGTAACAAACTTTACTCCTAAGGGCGCGAAGAAGGGACCTCTCGCTCGGCTACTGCGGCAGCTGCGCTTTAAGTGGGAAGACTTCGCCCTCGCTCCGCAGATTGGGTCCACCATCGCGTTTCCCGACGTGCGGCTGCATTTTGGCAACGGACTCGAGTTGCTAGAAGCAGAAATCGCGGCAAAGTTTCCGGCTCAAAAGGATGCCTTTCAGCGGTTACTCGGAAAGATCATTGACTATGACGACCTAGACCAAGACAACTTCGGCGGATCGGCGCGGGAAGTTCTGGAGGAGACTATCGGTGATCCGCTGTTAAACGAGATGCTGCTCTGTCCATTGATGTGGTACGGCAACGCTCGAGAGCATGATATGGACTTTGGTCAGTTTTGCATCATGTTCCGCAGCATCTTTATGGAAGGGTTTGCCCGCCCGTTCAACGGCGTGCGTTTGATCCTGAAGAACCTTGTTCGGCGATTCCGGTCGCTGGGAGGTGAATTGAAGCTACGGGCGGGCGTGGAACGCATCAAGGTACGTGACGGCAAGGCAATCGGCGTCGTCCTCGATAACGGAGAAGAGATCGAAGGCCGTAGGATTCTTTCTTCTGCGGGTCTCGTTGAAACGATCCGTTTGTGCGAAGACATCACCGAAGTTGATGAACGGCAAGCAGGGCAGATGTCGTTCACCGAGTCGATCTCAATTTTGGACAAGCCCCCGAAACAACTTGGCTTTGACCGAACGATCGTCTTCTTTAACGACTCTTCCTCGTTCCACTGGCAAAAGCCTCACGATGCTCTCTGCGATATGCGAACGGGCGTAATCTGTTCGCCGAATAACTATAGGTACGACGATTCGGATGGCGACCTTCCCGATGGCGTCATTCGAATCACGACGATTGCGGACTGCGACCGTTGGGCCCAACTATCGGAAGACGATTACAAGCTAGAAAAGCTCCGTTGGTACGACCGCACGATTGCGTCTGCCGTGCGATTCATTCCCGACTTCCGCGGGCACGTGATCGATACCGACATGTTCACTCCCAACACCATACGCCGCTTCACTTGGCACGACAACGGAGCGGTTTACGGCGCACCCGAAAAACGGCTCGACGGAACAACACACCTTCCAAATTTGTTTTTGTGCGGCACCGACCAGGGGTTCGTTGGCATCATCGGCTCGATCGTAAGCGGCATCTCGATCGCCAATCAACACTGCTTGCGTGACTGAACCTTTCGGCGGAAAGTTTAAAGCGGCAGTTGGATCGAGCCTCTTTCGACATGTGCAGCGAGTCGAACCATCCCTCAAGCCCTCGAATGCCTCGCGGCGGAACACTGCTAATCCTCTGGAATCGCGAGTCTCAGTTTTGCTTGAAATTCCCGTCCAACCGTGGTAGCGTTGCTGGCTGGCTGCCGCATCGAGATTGTGGTTTCGAGAGATTGAAACCCGCACATGCCGCGGCTTGCTTGTGGGGCGACGTTTCAATCCGCTCTTCAACAATCAGGTGCGCTCATGCCCAAAGCCCCATCGAGTGTTCCGTCAGTACAGCACACTCATCGTCGAAATCAACGCTCGAGAATCTCTAGTCGTCGGCTGTTTCTGGAAAGACTTGAACAGCGACTGCTTCTTGTCTCGGACTGGACGAATCCATTCGGCGCGGTGGACGTGAATCGCGATGGGAGCCTTGGTCCACTCGATGCGTTGGTTGGGATCAATGAACTCAACAACCGAACGCTGTTCGGGGGTCGAACCAAGCTACCCGCGCGCGGCGATTTTCCGGACGCTTTTTTCTACGACGTGAACGGTGATGAATCGATCTCGCCACTCGACGTCCTGATTGTGATCAATGCGGTTACCGGGGGATTTGTGCCGCCAAAGATCGATGTCGCGTTGACGGAGGACACAGCCGTCGGAGGGACGACGAATTCCGATTTATTGACTTCCAATCCGGATGTGTCCGGCGCACTTAGCGGAGCTCGTTCAGACGTCACTCGTGTCACCGCGCAAGTAGACGGTGGTGAACGAATTGACCTGACGCTAGAGGAGAGCGGCCAGTTCTCGTTCGACACTCCCTTGGCCAGCGATGGCGCGAACGATGGCATCCATTCGTTGCGAATCACGGCGTTTCGAGACTTTCTGTTGCTGACCGCAAAGGAGATTGTGTTTACGCTCGACGCGACGCCGCCCGCGCCGCCATCACAAATTCACGTCGACCCGGCGAGCGATACCGGAACGAGCGACTCGGATGGTATTACCCGCGATCAGACACCGACGCTCATGGGAGACGCGGAGACCGGTTCGCTTGTTTCGGTGTTCGTCGAAGAAACCTTGGAAGGGCAAGCACACGCCAACAGTCCCTGGTCGGTTACCACCGGACAATTGGCTGATGGCGTACATCGTGTGCGAGCTACCGCGACCGACGCAGCTGGGAACACAAGTGAGCTGAGCGGGGCGTTCGATCTCGTGGTTGATACCGTTGGCCCAACCTTCTTGCCTCAATTGAACGACACGGTGCGCCGCTCTTTTGCATCGGCGTTGATTTCGTTTAATGACCGTATGCCCGATAACGCGTTCGCACCAGAGGTATTTGGGCTGCGAGTCGTAGGAGGTCACAACGACGGACAATTGATCGATGTCGCGTCCGTTAATAAGTTCGACGCGACGATGGGTACTTTGAATTTGCTCGAACGGCTTGCCGATCAGAGTTATCGTCTGACAGTTGACAGTGCGCTGACCGATGCGGCAGGCAATTTGCTGACCGGAGACGCCAGTTTTGATTTCACGGTCGCTGATCCTGCTGGAATATCGTCGATTTCGCCCAGTAACGGTGAGAAATCTGTCAACGTGACGCGTGAGACCATCGTCCGATTCGACGAACCGGTTGATATATCGACGGTCACGGAGGACGCGTTCTATCTCATTGCGAACGGTGAGCGAGTTCCCGGGCGGATCGTCGCGTCGAGCACCGAGCGGTTTGTGAACTTCTTCTATGACACCGCCCTGCCGCCGTCGACCGAGGTTCGGATCGTTGTTGACGGCAATAAGATCATGGGTCGCGACGGGCGAGCGCTCGACGCCGACGGCGATGGTGAACCGGGCGGGATTCGTACGGCAGACTTTTCGACGTTGCCGCTCACTCGAGTTGCCGGAACCAACGTGTTCGGCTACGTCAAAAACGCGTTAACGCAAGAACCGATCGTTGGTGTGACGATTCGCGTGGATGCCTTTCCGGAAGCAAACGCCGTGACTGACGAGAACGGATTCTTTGAACTCGTTGACATGCCCGCGCCCGAGTTCTTCGTTCACGTTGACGGTGGAACGGCAACAAATGTCCCAGCGGGATTCCTGTATCCCTATGTCGGCAAAGCCTTCCACAGCACACCCGGCCAACGCACGCAACTGAACCATCACGGTCATGTCTTCGACGTCTTCCTGCCACTCATGGCGAACGATGATCTGACGCCTTTGTCGATGACGGAGACGACGATGGTCGGATTTGGCGAAACGGCGAAGCAGCAACTCGCAAGCATATTACCGGACCTTGATCCGGCATTGTGGGATGTCATGCAAGTTCAGTTTGCGCCAGGCACGGCAATCGACGAGCAGGGCGGAATGGCCACGCAAGCCGCGGTCATCCCGGTACCGCCAGATCGCCTACCGGCACCACTGCCGCATGATCAAAACCCTCAGTTGGTTGTTTCCGTACAAGCACTCGGGGCCACCAACTTCGACGTGCCCGCGACGGTGACCTTCCCCAATCTCGACGGACTTCCTGTCGGCGAGCATCCAACCTTATACCAATTCAACCACGACCTTGGTCAATTTGCACCGGTCGGCACGTTGACGGTAGTTGATGACGGGAACGGCGGAACAAAGTTAGTGTCCGATCCTGGTTCCGAGTTGCCTGCCCCAGGCTGGGTCTTCGTCGCGCCGCCACAGAATTGGGATGGCGCCGGAGGCGAGCCTGGCGGAAACAAGCAGCAATCAGATCCCAAACATCGGGACGAGGACCCGGAGTACGACGTGCGGCTGTACGTGACAGGCGATGCGGACACGATCACCTTGGACTTTAGCGCACCTCCAGGCATCCCGAAGCAGCAAAGTGAACATGGCGACGAGGCGAAGAAGCAAGAATCCGAGCGAGTTATTTCGATTAATGTTGATGGTCCGTTTGACAAGTTCTTCGACACAACTGGCGGACTAAAGGCCGGCCTTGATCCCATTACGTTGCATCCAGGCGACGCGAAAGTCACCTTATCGGCGTCGTTGCGATCGCTGCAAGGCTTGCTTGACACGGCGAATGGTGGAAAACCATTCGATATGGATCAGGTTTACGGGGCGCGTATCGAGATCAAGGACACGCTCACTGCGCCTGACCATTCGAGTGTCACGCGGACCAAGTACATCTATCCATATCTTTATGCAGACCAGGCGGACGAGAACGGAACCGACAAGATTTTGAAGTTTCGGGACGCTGTTCATACAAACAATTTCTACTCAGTTCGGGCCTATGATTTTACGACGGGCGCTGCGTCTGCTCCTTCCTTTGAATTCTCTGGGTCCGCCGCTGCAGACTACTCGGACGACTTTGTAGGCGTAGACTTTGCCCTCAAACTAGATCCCAGTGCGGCAGGTGCCAGAAATGCCCAAATGCGATTGACAATCAACGCCGGTGGGATGGTGCGCCACAGCATGCAGAGCATTAGTGTTCAAGGTAAGGGCAAAGAGGGTACGACGATCTACCTGAACAAGATGGCCGCCATCGATTCGGCCAAGAATCAAGGGAAGAACCAGGCGGATGCGGAAAACATTTACAAGGGTATCAAGGATACACCTTGAGAGCATTATCAAAGACTTGGGCGTGAACGCCGAGTCGGCGATCAAAGTCGACGATGGTGCTTCACCACCGGCCAACTCGCGCGCCTTGCAAGTCATTTGGAATTTTGCAGATGACGAATTCTATGACAAAAACGGAGACGGCCGCCCGCAGACCGACGAAGCAGGTGACATCGACAACGATGGTATTTACTTCGAGACGCCTGGCGAGTTCATTGATCTAAATAGAAACGGAATGCCTGATCCGGGTGAATTTGATCCAAACAAGAGTGTCATGCTCAATGGGACGCCTGAACGGGACGTGCCGGGAGACTACATTGACTACAACAAAAATGGACGGTACGACACTGACCGGTTGTTGGGGCGGGCATTCACCGGAGTCGACTTCAATACGACTTCGTTTGGTACGCAACTGGTCACCGATAAGGATAAGTACGGCAAGGCGCAACAAGCTTACCGATTTGACACATTCTTCGATAACGATTTGACCGGCTCGTTCGAGCTGATGATCGACAATATCTTTCGCAATCGCACGATTGCGCAGAGTGGTGTATTCGGCGGAATCACCGTGGCTCACGAGGCCTTCCATACCTTTGGGATGGTTCATTCCGACAACATGGGAATCGGAAGTTTTGATATCCAGAACCACACGAATCCACCTGCCAATCGTCTAACCAATGCCAGTCGCTTTGCGATGAGGACTGCTTTGGACTTGACCGTTTCTCCCGACGATCTACTGCAATACTCGATACTCGCCTACCGCATGGGTTACGACATGCGAAGCAGCGACCCACCAGCTTTCCCAACTCTTTATGAATCGACTGTCTATTTTGAAGGTCCGAGTTTTTCGCTGTTATACGATTCGCTAGAACCTACTTTCGATCACATCGACTTCGGCGGGGTGGCGTCCGACGGTGTGGGTGGTGAGCAGACGACTATGGACCTCGTCCTTCAAAACCCGGGCGATGAAGACCTTGTCATCAATGACGTTCGCTTTGAAGACAATACGAACGGCTTTGCCATCTCTGGATTCACTCCTGGCATGTCCATACCACCAGATGGCGAAGTCGCTCTATCACTATCCTTCGATCCGACTTCCGTTGGCGCCATCGCAGATGTGTTGGTCTTTGAAACGAATGCGACCGGCCCTAGTGAAGGTGCCAACGACATCGTTCCAGACCCGGGAGATGGGAGTGATGTTGGATATGATATGGGAAACCGTGAAACGCCCGATGGCAAGTTCTATGTTTCGCTTGATGGCATTGGGTTAAGCACTAGCCCTGTCTGGTCATTTCAACTTGGCAATCTTGGGAACAACAACTTTGGCGGCGTCGAATTGGGCAACACTCGACAAATCAGCGACCTAATTGCCGTAACAAACCTTGGAGCTTCAGACCTTGTTTTCACTCCAAAGTTTGTTGGTGGCGCGGTCGACTTTGACGTGGATGGTTTCGAGAATGTTGAACAGCGTTTGGGAAGCCTGGAATCGATTCAGATTCCCGTTACGTTTTCTCCCACAGCTCTCGGTCTGCGCCCGGGGATGATTCAGTTCATCACGAACGATCCCAACCAGCCGCTTGTCCAACAAGGCGTCGTAGGTACCGGTATCCCCGTCGGCGGAATCGGACCCGATGACTTCGAGTGGGCGAATGACTATGTGCGAGTTGTGAACGGCGCGGCGATTCATCAATTGCGCAGCGACGATGCAGGCTTCTTCCAGGTGGGGTTGGCGGTCCATAGCGAGTACTCGGTCGCGATTTTCGAGCCGGTAAGCGAGTACTTTGCTGCGGGTTCCGGATTCACAGGCGCTGCCGGTGCGTTCAACGATATCACGAGTTCGCTCACCTTTGTCGCGGATACGTCGCCTGATACCGACTTCGACGGCATTCCCGACGAGAGCGAAAAGGCCATCGGCACCGACATCACCAAACGCGATACGGACGGCGATGGCGTCGACGATCTGGCCGAGATACGCCAGAATCTCGATCCGCTCAGCGGTTTGACGTTCCCCACGGGAATCATCGCGACTCTGGCGACAAAGGGAACGGCGAAAGAGGTCGTTGTCGAAGGAAGCCCCACCGCCCCAGGAAAGCAAACGGCCTATGTCGCTACCGGATCGCATGGCTTGGCGATTGTGGATGCCTCACAATTCGATAACCCAATTATGCTCGGCCAACTCGATCTTCCCGGCGACGCGAATGACGTTTCTGTGGATTCAGAGTTAGGCATCGCTGCAGTTGCCAGTTCCACGGCACTGCATCTGGTTGCTGTATCGGATCCGATGCAGCCAAGGCTGATTCAATCAGTCCCCCTACGTGCAAACCAGGTCGAAGTCTTCGACGGAATTGCCTATGTAAGTCACAGTAACGCTTTATCGGCCATTGATCTTGCCAGTGGAGACACCGTTAGTACGGCGAGCTATGAAGGTGGTATGATTGACGACATGGCGATTGCGAGTGGTTTCTTATATACCATTCATCGCTCTGGTATCTCGCCGCTGACCGTGAACAAGATCCTCGTCACACCGGAGTTGCAAGATCCAATAGCTTCGCTCTCACTGAGTGCCCATCCAACATTTGGCCGGATGCACATTGATGCAGGTGGAGGTCTGATTTACATCGGGTCGCCTGATAACAACTGGCAACAGCAGATTCCGGGCGTCGGAGTCATTCGTGATGATGGCACGAAACTAACGTTGATCGGACCACCGTCGGGAATTACCGCGTTTGAAGTTGCTCCAAACGGTTCGGGACTTGTGCTATTTGGCGGGCGTGCCACGGGTGGTCCAACGGCTGCCAATTTTGGCGTACTCGATATCACCGATCCGACGGAGACTGATCGAGTGACCTCGGTTTATAATACGCCAGGCGGTGTGAACAGCATTGCAATCGGATCCGGTATTGCTTTTGCTGCTGACCTTAGCGGCGGACTGCATGTCGTCAATTACCTTCCCTTCGACAACCTCGGTCAAGCACCCGAAGTTTCACTCGCCACATCGATCGACGATTTCGATCCGAACACCCCTGGAATTCAACTTGTTGAAGGTTCGTTGATTTCGTTGCGAGCAGACGTGACCGACGATGTGCAGGTCAGGAACGTCGAACTGCTGGTCAATGGCGAGGTTTTGGCGAACGACGTCTCCTTTCCATTCGAATTCGCCTCGCCGACACTGGCGGGAAGCGATAATGGAAATCGCGCGGTCTATCAAGCTCGCGCAACAGACACCGGTGGCAATACAAGCCTCTCCGCTCCAATCACCATCGACGTCGTGCCGGATACGTTTGCGCCCCAATTGGACACCGTGTTTCCGATGGATGGAACGTCGCGTGCTACGGCACTTCGGACCGTGATCGTTCGCTTCTCTGAGCCGATGGATGCGGACTCGCTGAAGCTGGGAATTCGAGTGGTGCCGATCGATGATGCCCAGAATCCACTTATCCCCGCGATGACGCAGATTCGTTCTTCTGGCCAAGAAGTTCGCTTCACGTTCGATGTCATTCCACCAGGTGAGTATCGTGTGGAGGTCGACGGGAACACGGTCACCAATCGTGTCGGCAATGCCTACGAAGGCGCGGCGAACATTTCGCAATTTACGATATTGGAAGCAACGGCGATCTTCAGTAATCCAGGCGGCGGCGAATGGAGCGATCCGAATAACTGGGAGGGTGGCGTTCTACCGGGGCCAGATGACCATGTGTTAATTAACCTTCCTGAAGATATCGAAGTGGTTCACAACACGGTCAGCACCCAAGTTCGCAGTATCTCAAGTCGCAATCGCTTTACGCTCAGGGGCGGGATGTTGGATGTCACCGAGTTCATCGCGGTGGAAAACGATTTCCAATTGCAAGGCGGGACCCTGAAGAACGCGACCTTGCCTCGCGGCGAAAACCTTGCAGTTCCAGAGATCAGCTTCAGCACATTCGAGAATGTCGTCGCCGACGGCAATCTCCGCATCAGCGACTATGGTAGGTTGACGAGTAAGCAGGGATTAACGCTGAATGGTGTCTTGACTGTTCCCTACTTCGGCACTCTGGCCATTGACGACACACAAACGCTTTCCGGAAACGGGACGATCGTTTTATCAAGTTGGCAGTCCAGCATTGTAGTACATGAAAACGCGACGCTGACACTTGGTCCGGAGATCACACTAAGGACAACCTCCTACAACAGACTCGATGGCGATGGCTCAGTTATAAACCAAGGCAGTATTGTTGCCGCCGGTGACAGATTGACACTCTCCGTCGGTACCTTTGCGAATGACGGAGCGGTATCTGTTAACAAAGGACGCGCGACCGTAGAGCATCTTTCGGCACCGGGGGGAGTGCTGACGGGGTCGTGGACCGTCGGTTCAATCGGATCATTGAAACTAAGCGGCATCGATATCAAGGAAAACCGCGGCGTTCTGATCCTCGATGGCACTAACGCGTCCTTCGTCAAGGATGACCAAGGGACTTCACCATTGTCAACGCTGGAGAAGAATGCGGCGGATGCCGAATTGCGACTGCTTCGCGGGGCGCGCCTCGCGACGCAAACAGCAACGTTTACCAATCATGGCACTTTGGAGCTTGCTGAAAGCGCTCGGTTTAATGTCACCGGCGGTTCCTTTGTGCAAGGCGATGATGGAACGCTTGTGGTTTCTATGGCAAATGAGGAAGCGCCGGGACGCATCGATGCAATGGGGGCCGTCGAGCTTGGCGGAAAGCTGCTGCTGACGAGTTCTGACGAGCGGCTATTGGAGTTGCGTTCTGCGCCGATCATTTTGCTCAGTTCTCGTAGTGGTGAGTTTGCCGCCGTCGAGGGAATTCCAGCAGGCATTCCGTCCGACATTCTCTATGAAGACCAGTCGGTCAGCATCCTCGTTGGCACTACCTTCGCAGATGCCGTTGCTCTTCCCATCACGACCAATCTGGAAGGTTCGACGCCGCTTACGAATGTCGTCCGACGAAGCCTGAATGATGGTCGAATCCGTGTCACACCAACTCTGGGTCCGCGGTCTGGCGGAAGACATGTGGTGCTTGATGCGACGTTTGGAGTTACGGCGATCAACGAGTTGATTTACCAAGTCAATCTGGCAGACACAGCGAATGCCGAACTTAACTTCTACCACAAAGCATTCACCGACATAGATGATCCACTTCCCGAGACGTTCCAAGGAAGCGTGGCTGGCAGTGGCGTCTCGATCAGCGATGATGGAATCACTTGGCACCGGATCGTGCAACTGCCTTCCGCCCCAGTGAATGGCTATGAACAATTTGTGGTTGACCTAACTGCCGCGATGACCTCGGCCGGAATCACTGGCGACCTGCTCGCGATCAAGTTCCAGCAGTCCGGCTCGCAAGTGGCTCCTGCCGGGGGCCGAGCGTTTGACGATATTCGTATTGCGGTTGACGCGGTGGGACCAACCATCGTCGACGTCACGCCAATGGCGCCGTTTGTGTTCGACGGCGACGTTTCGCAATTCGAGGTGAAGTTCTCGGAAGCACTAAACGCGACAAACGCAGTGGACGCAAGCAATTGGGAGTTACGAGGAGACGGACCAGACGATCGAATTGGAACAGCGGATGACTTCTTCACGTCACTTGATGTGGCATATGACGGCGCTCAAACGGTGTCGCTTTCGGTGGTTGACCGCGCTACCGGCGACCCCTTGGAGCTCCCCAACGACACGTATCGCTTGACCGCTCGCGGCGATAACACAATCTCGGATCTTTCGGGAAATCCGATCAACGACGGACTGAATGGCGAAGTCTTCTTTGACGTGTTCGCTTCTGAACTCACAACGAACGAAACAATCGCCACGGCTACTGACGCTGGCATCACGACGGAAGGCGGCCGCGTGCGTCTTCGTGCTGCGATTGGGAACAATCCCGCCGGCGGGGATGATGTCGACGTCTATAAAGTATCGAGCGAAACTGGCCAGGTTATACAAGCCCGCGTGAGCGCGAAGCCTACTCCCGGAATGTCTAGTCCAACTTCTTTCACTCTGAGGCTACTGGATAGCTCTGGCAACGAACTGGTAACTCCCGTCTCAGGCCACGACGCGACTTCATCTGCCGTGATCGCCGCGAACGGTGACTACTTCGTTGAAATCCGTTCGACCGACTCCATGCTCGGCATCTACGACATTACGATTTCATCTGGCGATGCCATTGCGGGCATTCCTTACATCGAAGACTTCGAGGCTGGAGCACCTTTGGCGTTTGAATGGGAAACGAACTCGACCGAAACCGGGCGTATCCGCGTGACTAGCGACGCCGATCCGATCAACGGCATGTTCCATTTGGTCGTGGACACAGACACACCAACCGACCCCTGGATTCTTGTGGCCCAAAGTTCTAGCGGTTCGAACCGCGCTTTGGACGAAAGCGGGTACATTCAAAATGTGGACTATGTTACAACGTCGCCAAGCGAGTTCGCAGCGCTGAGCGCGGCTGAGATCGCTGCCTTTGACGTCGTGTTCGTCGAGAGTTTCATCTCTGATCATTCCGGATTAAGTGACGACGAAGACGGTAATGGCACGACCGATCTCGCTGAGGTGTTGGCAGGGGTTGGTAGCACGGGCCGGGCTGTATTGACGGGACTTGATGCGGATCCCTCCTATTCCGACGGGCAAGAACGCGAGTTTTTGCGAAACGCAATCGAATGGGTACGAGCAGGCGAAACGACGGGACTCGTCGCATTACCGGATGGGGCTCGCTTCGATTGGAGTCCGTGGGCCGCCGAACTCGAGACACATGTACGTTTCAACAGTGATAACGACGTCGAGATCGCGGCGCCCAGCCATGACGTAATGAGCGGATTGACGAATGCGGGGCTCTCCAATTGGTATTCGTCCTATTACATCTACTTTGATGCTGACATTCCGGATTTTATTACGCTTGCGGTGGATGCATCTGATAGCGACCGACGGCTTGTCCTCGCTATTGACGGTTCCGCGGAGTCGAATCCCGCTGCGAATCGTAATCCGGCACTTAATGAAGGCATCCTGCGAGCCGATTTGACGGGTCACGACAACGTCCAACTCAACTTCAAGTTTAAGACCTTCGATTCCTCCGTTCCCATCACATCGTTGCAGGCACAATTCACAGGCTCTGTGAATGGAACCGGGGTCTCTGTCAGTACCGACGGTAACACGTGGTACAACCTATTTGGCGAGAACTACCAGAGTACGTCATCTGCACATGACTTCGCGATCGACATCGACGAGTTCCTGAAGGAACGGAATCTCGATTTGGGACTTACGTACTTCAAATTCCAACATTACGGATTCGGTCCGGCACCTTTCAGAGGCGTGGCGATTGATGATATCGAATTGATTGCGGATCGGACGGGTCCCACGGTCGAGTATGTATCCCCGTTCGATTTCCTGCCCTCGACGATTCCCGTTGCAGTCGCGACAGGTGATTTGAACGGCGATGGAAACGCCGATGTCGTCACCGGGAACACGGGCTTTGCGGGAAATCTAACTGTCTTCCTTGGTGACGGCGATGGCGGGACGACCATGCAACAGGACTTTGGTGAACGGGGGACAATCACCGACCTTCTGCTTGTCGATGTCACCGGTGACAATGTTCTGGACGCGATCACCGCGCATCCGGAAGTCCCCGGTTTTCCTGGCGGAGTTTCCATTTGGCCTGGCACGGGCAGCGGAGGTTTCAATACTCCGAAGTTCTACGAATTGACCGGTGGCGTCCGTCAACTGACGGTGGGTGATTTGAACCACGATGACAACTTAGATATCTATGGCGTGAACGGAACGTCGACGATACATGTACTTGCAGGAAGCGGATCTGGCGAGTTCACGGTGGCAGCCCCGCTTAGCAATTCTCCATACTCGGCCGATGAACTTGCCATCGCTGATCTCAATGGAGACATGGTCGATGACCTGGTCGTTCTCGATGCCTTCGTCTTTCCGGAAAGTCGTGCTACGGTCTATGTAAACGATGGCAGCGGAGGAGCTGCTTCGACAATGTCCTATCTGGTCGGCGATAGTGGGACTTCTTTGACCTTGGCGGACGTGAACGAAGACGACGTACTTGATCTACTCTCCGCGAGCGCTCCGTTCGGCGAGCCAAGTTTTCTAACGATGTTGCTGGGGGCTGGTGACGGTACGTTCGGAGCTCCTTCACAAATCCCCGTCGACGATGGTCCCACTGACTTTGTGGTTGCTGACGTCAATGGCGATATGCATATGGATATCGTCTCCTCGAACGATGGGAGCTACTTTGACCCGTCGCTATCTATCCTGTTGGGCGATGGAGCAGGCAATTTTTCGGCGCGATCCACGATTGCGTTACCGGTTCGATCGGGCAATCTGGCCTACTCCTTTGTTCCCGTTGAGCTGGTCGATGACCACTTGAATTCTGATAGCCACCTCGATCTGGTCTTGCTGCGGGGGAATAGCGGCTACGCGTATGGAGCACAGCCGTCTTTTGTCTACGGAGATGGTGGGCTTACGTTCCTGGAAGGCGATGGATCGGGTGGATTCGTGGTCGCCAGTGAAAGGAGCACCAGCCGATCAGCTTTCCCATTCGGAGTCACCTCGCTGAATCATGTCGAGGTGCTGTTTAGCGAAGCGGGTCGGCTCGACGAAGACGCGGCCTTGGACCCAGAAAACTACTCGCTGATTTTCGCAGGACTGGACCGCATCTTTGATGGGCAGAACGGAGCAACCAGCAGTGACGATCAATTGATTTCGCTGTTCGGACACGAGACCGGGATTAGTTCGTACGACGGCAGTCCCTTCACGGAAATGCGGATAGCGGCGAGCGAGCTGCCGCTGCTACCAGGGCTTTATGGGTTCCGCGTTAACGGCACAGCATCGATCAAGGATGCGGAAGGGAATGTGCTTAACGATTTGGACGGCGACGGCATCGGGCAAGATTATTTCAAGATCTTCGAAGTCCTCGAAACTCCACCTGTTGTCGTCCAGCAGTTTCCACTCAGTTTTGTCGATTCCAGTCCTGGAATCTCACAAATAGTGATTGAGTTTTCCAAAGAGATTGCGTCCGAATCATTCACCTTGGACGATTCGGATAACGACGGACAACCAGACGACATCCCGCGCTTCACGGACCCGCTGGGAAGAGACATTGAACCGACGGGAATCAATGTTGCCGGTCGTTATGCGATTATTGAATTTCCTTCGCAAGTCCTGCTGGGAACTTACCGGTTTGAACTCGGGTCTGACATCCAAGACGTCAATGGCGAGTCGCTCGACGCTGATCTGAATGGCGTGGGTGGCAGCGAGACCGATCGATACAACGGAAGCTTTCGCGTCGCTTTGGCACTGCAAAGTGAAGGTCAGTTTGTTTACAGCTTTGGGACATCCGGCGAGCTCAATGGCGGAGGTCAGATTGGCGATTTCGGTTATATCGATCGCTATGAGGCATATAACAATTCCTACCGCCTGCTTGTGGATGGTGAGACCTACGCCCCAGCCGGGACTGCCACGGTGAAGGACGGACATCGGACGTTTGAGTTCCCGATTCAATCGATTGCAGGCTTGGACGTACATCGTGAAGTGTATGTGCCAACCAGCGGCGGAGATTTTGCGAGATTGCTTGAAGTGTTCAGCAACCCGACTTCGCAGGCAATCACTGCAAACGTAACAATCCTCATACCGCCAGCTCTTGACTCTGACCGTCAGGTGATTGCATCCTCCAGCGGCGATGCTGCGTTAGATAGCGCGGATTCATGGTTTACGACCGACGACGCCGTTGACGGGCTGAGCTCCTCCCCCGAAGTTGGCCACATCACACAAGGGCCAGGCGGCGAAGTCTCGATCGGCAGTGTCGCGATGACTAGCGATGGTCTGACGTGGGGTTACACGATTACGATTCCAGCAAACGAAACACGCAGGCTGCTGTTGTTTACCACGCAAGCAGAGAATCGTTCGTCTGCCGCGGCTGAAACAGCCAGCTTGGCGGCACTACCCGCACAGTCGCTTGCAAACCTCACTCCTGAAGAGCTTGCCACAATTGTCAACTTTAGGTTAGGAGATCCGCTTCGCGCGACGGGCAGAGTCCCAGAGGGTTCCACCACCGACGTAAGGCTTACTGCAGCCGAATTGACTGCGGCTTGGAACTCGGTTGTCCAATCGCTTGGAACTGTGGGTGGTAGTTCCGACGCACTGCGACAATTGCGATCCGCCTCGATCGGGGTTGCCGATCTTCCAGCCGACATGCTTGCACTTACTGTGGGTAATGTAGTTTACGTCGACCAGAACGCCGCGGGCTATGGCTGGTTTGTAGACCGCTCGCCACAAGACAGCAACGAATTCTTGTGGGACCCAAGCACCGGGATCATGCGCGCGGTGGGGATTGATGCTGCAAGCAACAGGATGGACTTGTTGACGGTAGTGATGCATGAACTCGGGCATCTGCTGGGCCTGGAGCACGAAAACTCGAATCCCGAAGATGTCATGAATGAATTGCTACCCAGCGGACACCGACGTGCTTTTTCTGTAGAGCAAATTGACAAATTGTTCTCGCTGACCGAGTAACTTTTGTGCGTACGATGAGATCCGCGAGTTGGCGTTCTGCGTCGATCGGATCGATGGCCTAGAAGGCTACTACCCGCGCGGTCGAGACGAAGACGCGCAGATTCGATCCCTCACCAGTGACGCACAAAACTGTGCAGAATCACTCAACGCGTTGCTTGATGTTGTGATAGTTCGAAGGGGATAGCTGGCAGCAGGCCATAGTCGGTGCGACGCGGGCGCGGATTGGGGTCGTTTTCCGTCGGGGGCGGTGTGGTTTCGCGGTAGACATTGAAGATTAGGTTGCCGCGCACGCCGGGCTCAGATTCCTCCGCATCGACGTTCAGCTTCACAGCAAACTTGTTGGTATGATCGGTAATAATCTCGGCCGTCACACCCTTAGGTGGATCGTCGATTTCAACTCTCATCTCCCTCGTCGCGATATTCTTCACCAGAGGCCTCACGTTCAGAATTGCCTCCTTGCCGCGAATAAGGTCCAGACGTCGATCCGGAGTGACAATGGCGAATGGCGGCATCGTACGAGGTTTCCCGCTGATAATCACGTTCCAATTCTCGACGGGTACCAAGTGGTACCAGATGAAGGCTTGCATCATGTGTTCGGCGGGAACACCAGGTCGGGTGAGGATCGTGCTGTTACCCTTGCCGCGCCTCGCTCTGCCTTCCATTTCCAGGATTACCGGCGCATCGGGCGGCGTTGTTGGCACTGCCAAAGTCATACGGAGACGATCGACTTCTCCTGGAATGATTCCTCCGTCGAGATGAAATCCGTTCGGCGGGTCGACCAGCGACAGCTCGATGTCTTCGGAAAAGTCATCCGTGCGAAGCGCGAACACGGTAATTGGAACAATGGACCCCGCCCGCGCGATGATGCTCGAAGGCACGACACGCAACTCGTAGTCCGGTTCTGGAGCCCGCAGGTCCAATCGATAGATGAAGTCTTTGCCACCTTTGCTTTGGGCGTCATTAACGTGTAAATAGTAATCGCCTTTGCTGGGAATGACGACCTCCAGATGGGAATCTGCATGGTGCGTCAAGAACGATTGCGACTTATCTTCATGGTCGTCGTTGTAGGCGATTTCGTTACCCTGAGCATCCGTAATCGTCAGGACCGAGTCCAAGGGCGAACCATGACGACGCGCATGCACCTCCGCGACCAGCCGCCCGAATCCGTCGAGGCGAAAGATATCTCGATCGCCAGGATAGTCGATGCGGCCATTGATGATCATTCGCGTTTTGACTTCCTGACAACTGCTCAAATCGTTGTTTGGTTCCTGGTCGAGCAACTCAGGCAATCGATCGATTTGCATCGGAAAACGGATGGGCGTCCCGTCATACTGAGGAGCCTCGTACCATTGCACTGGTCGATAATGACGCCGGGGCAACATTTTTACTTGGAGCGTGTCACTGGCGAGGTTCCAACCCTCTAACTCGACCGTAACCTCCGAGTCCACTCGCGCGCCTAGCGGAAAAACGCTGGTGACAAATGGCAGCTCGCCCAAAGTTAGCCGGTACACAAAGTCCTCACGTCCTCGATACAGCGAGTCGCGAATCAGAACGGTGTACCGGTCGTCTCGAGGCACTTCGTAATAAATGACGGGGTCTTGTCGGTAGTGGAACGAATCCGAGTAGGACACTTCTTTACCACTCGAATCCGTCAAAGCCATAATCGCTTGGAACCAACCTGGCACCGCATCCGCCAGATATGGAATGACTTCACGGGCGGCGGCCTGTATGACCAGTCGCGTGCCTTTGCGCGCGAAAAATGAGAACGTGTCGGTGTCTCCAGGCATGATCTGACCGTTGACAACGATTGGTAGCTGGTCGATTACATCGTCAGGTTGCACATCGTTCGGTTCCGCCTCACGTACCTCCGGCCACTTGCCAATGTGCAGCCAAATCGGATTCGACATCGACGTCTCGGTGAGCATCCTCAGTTCGCGTTTGCCGAGCGGCGCATCGCGGGCTACTGTCAGCTTGAGCGTAACTTCTTCCACCAGCTGCTCGTTCGGTTGGCGTTTAGGATCACGATCACGTTGGAGAAAAATCTCCATCTCGCGTCGTTGCTCATCCGTAATTCCGGCTGCCTTCAGAACCTCCTCTTCCGTTGGTGGTGTCGTGTTTCCCAACGCGGCACGATCCTCGATCAAGGCATCTCGCACATCACTGAGTGTCATCCGTAGGTTGTTGTATTCGCCTTGAGTCATGGGGCGATACCACCTCACGAATTCCACTTCGACACCCTCACCAGAGAGATGAGCTTCTTCTGCTTCTCTCAGATACTGGCCTCCCACGACGATATAACACGACTCGCCTTGTTGGCACCCTGCGGGAAAGGCGTAAGCGACGTGCGGATCCTTCTCACCACGTTGGGCCAAGACGTTTGCTGGGATTGCGATCGCGACAAAGGCTAGGATCGAGCCGATATTCCGAATCAAGTTGACTCCCTCACGCATTGTTCACTCCGTAACGCAAATGTCGCGATGACCAAATCGCGTGTATCGCTTGATCGACACTAGACAATCTCCGTCAAACGACCTGCCGATTCTAATCCCTCATCTTCTCCCGGTGTCGCTCGAATGAAATCGCCTCGCGGATGCGGCAGGCTTGCTTCCGGATCGATGCCCAGGAGCTGATACATCGTCCCGATCAGATCACCTGGATAAACGGGACGATCTTTGACTCGCTCGCTGGTTGCGTTCGACTCGCCGACGATCTGTCCACCTTGAAAGCCGCCACCGGCAAGGAGCGTCGAGAACACGGAACCGAAGTGATGCCTTCCTCCGTTCCAGGGCGATTCATTGGCGACCTTTGGCGAGCGTCCAAACTCGCCGATGCACCAAACGATGGTGCTGTCGAGCAAGCCTCTGTCCGACAAGTCGGCGATCAATGTGGCCAGTCCGCGGTCCAACTCGGGAAGTTTACGCCGCATCTGTGGGAAGTGGTCTTTGTGAGTGTCCCATCCACCGTGATTAATCGTGACGTACTTGGTTCCCTGCTCGACCAATCTGCGCGCCGCCAGACACGATTGGCCAAACTTCGTGCGACCATATCGCTCCCGCAACGCGGTATCTTCCTGCCGCAGGTCAAACACGCTTCCTGCATCGCCAAGCATGAGATCGTACGCATGTTCTCGGGACTTTGTTGCAACGGCCAGTTCCGTTTCGCGTTTCAGGGAGTTGCCTAGCGAGTTCACACGCTGAAGTAGATCGCGCCGCTGCATTTGCTGCGCATCGGAGAGATCGGGCGCTACAATTCCCTCGACCGCAAAGCGTGCTGCGTTCGGATCTCCCCCGGTAGCGAACGGCTTGTATTTCGTCCCCATGAACCCCGCCTCCGAGAAGCGGCCCTGAGGGCTTGTCAGTACGACGTAGGGTGGAATCAGACTTTCCGTCCCATTTCCTGGCGACTCGTCAAAGCCCTTAAAAGCGGTGACCACGGCTCCGGCAGCGGGAAACACAATTCTTCCCGGCATTCGTCCCGTTTGTGTCAAATACGACGCCGTCTCATGTCCATTCTGTCCGTGCGTAAAGCTGCGCACCAACGAGTACTTGTCGGCGAGCTTGCTGAGTTCGGTCAAGAGTTCGCCGATACGAATCCCCTCGACATTTGTGGTGCATGTGCTCTTGAGAGGCCCCGTGTACTCTACGCCGGCGGCTGGCTTCGGATCGAAAGTGTCGGTGTGTGACGGCCCCCCAGCCAGCCAGATTTGAATAACAGCTTTAGCCTTCGCGGACGGACTCGTTGAACCAGCTGTCTCTTGAGCGAGTAATCGCGAAGCAATCAACATACCAGCCGAATTAAGCAGCCCGCACTGAATTGCCTGACGACGAGTCAGCGGTTCACCCCACATAGAACAACCACAGTTTGAATGTGTTCGAGACATGACAAACCTCCTGGGCAACTAGTGCCGAAATAGGAACTCGTCGGTATTCACAAGCGCCCAGACAACGTCCTGCGCACTATTTGTAGACTGGCAAAGGCCGCTCACATCGTATCGTTCGGTTTCACTCGGGCGGCGCGAAAGAATTGCCATATAGATCAATTCCGTCGGGTCTGGCGAGGCTACGGCTTGCTGCAAGAACTCCCTCATCCGCTCGCCCTCTTTTAGTTTTCTTCGGAGATGATTGGAGTTCAAAAGATGTAGGGCTTGGGCCGCAGAAAATTGATTGTTGCGTTCTGACACCAAGCCGGTATCACGAGGAGGTCGGCCAAACATTTCGAGAAAGCTGCTGGTAATGCTTCCGTCTGGCAACGCAATAGCGCGCTGATTGTCAGGTAGAAATGTAAAGGGCTCGGGAATGATGCTCGAATAGATCTCAGTTGTGCCCGTGAGCTGACAGATCGCGTCAATGATTACCTCCGCATCCAACCGCTGTACGGGATAGTACGCAAACGCTTCGGCGGCCCGCGAATTATCGCTATGGGGAATCGAGGAGAGTTGATAGGTGTGCGAGTTGAGAATCTGCCGAAAGAGATGCTTGATATCGTAATCATGCGTTGTAAATTCTTCGGCAAGATGATTCAGAAGCGGCAGGTTCGTTGCCGGATTTCCCGCTCGAACATCATCCGGCGGATCGACGATTCCCTTTCCCAGCAGCCAATACCAAACTCGGTTAGCCATCGCTCTGGCGAACCACGGATTGTCTTTTGCGACCAACCATTCGGTGAATACTTGTCTTGGGTCCTGCCCCGGAGAAATATGAGCTGCGGAGCCATTAGGAAATACGGCGTTCAACGGCTTGTTGCCGGTCGTATCGTTCGTCTTGCGCGGATCAAAGTAGACGATCTCCTCTTTCCACTCTCCCGTCGGTTTATAGCCAACCTGCGAGAAGAACGCGCTCATCCCCTCCAAGCGATACGCAGGCCAGTTATCGATGCGTTCGCACAGAAACGCCAGGGCAACTGCTTCCGTAATACCTTCGGGCTCCTTACTTTGTACCGCGCGATAGAAGTTGACTTGGGGTGTGCGAAAATTGCTGCCAGACGCGGTCAGCAGCTCGCGAGCGAAGTCGTCGTAAGCCATGTTGTTCGCGATGGCCGTTCGTATCCATCGATGATACGCCTGCGCCGCATTGGGCCACAGTTTGATGGGAAACTCAGCTTTCACGCGAAGCAGGTCACACCACTTCATCGCCGAGTAATCTGCGTACTCGGGACGTTCCAAGACTTGCTCGATGAGGGCGGATCGCTTTGTGGCGCTGGGATCATCAAGAAACTGCTGTGTCTCCTCCAGGGTCGGCAACGTACCGAGCACATCGACATAGACGCGTCGAAGGAATACGGCATCCGAACACAAGTTCGCAGGTTCAATGCCTAGCTTACCCCATCTTGCGAAGACGAGATCGTCAATTCGGTTCTGAACTTCGAGCGGCTGTTCACTCTCGAAGACAGCTTGTGTTGAACCTGTTCCTTCCCGCCCCACTTCACCGCTGAAGGCAAAGTCGAATCCTGTTGATGCGACCGGTCGCTCGCTTGCCTGCCGTCGACCGCCTGGCAGATCCCATTCGGTCGACGATGAATGCTCTTGCCGATGTAGAGCTCGCTCTTTCTCTGCTTCGAGCCCTCGTGCGATTACACTCGTTGGAGGATACAAACGTGACTCTGAGATAGAACCACCGGTAGCCGGCCACAGTAATGCGGCTCCCATAATCACTGCCAAGGCACCGCAGAGCGCGCCGCCAGCCACGATGGCCCAGTCGATGTTTTTATTTGCGTGGCGGTGTGCGTCCGCATGGATGAGTCGACCGTCTGCATGTCGAGCCAAGTGGCCTGCCATCATGCACCTCGTTCTGAACTCTTTTCCCGTTCGCTAACTTTGGAGAAAGCAACGCCTTCGATTTCGACCAGTAGATTCGACCGGCATACATCCGCCTGAGCATAGATCGTTGGTAAGGGACCTAGACGCCGCTCGCAGACGGCACGGCACTTCTCGTAGTCCTCGGGCCGTTTGACGTATACTCGTACCTTCGCCAAGTCGGGAAGATGTGCTCCCGCTCCGACCATGCCGTGACGCTCGAAGTTGTAAGGACTGATGAGTCGCTCGATATTATTGATCGTTTGCTCCGTCTGTTTTTCAATATCGCCCAGATAGACGCTTTCGGAGTTAACAATGCTGGCAGTTCCAGAAATCCAAGTCGTGACGTAGTCCCCTATGATCACGGCCATTGCCCGCGAGAACTTCGGACTTTTCGCGGAAAAGCTCTTGGCATAGTCGAATGCAGGAACCTGCTGGGGATTCTCCAGAGGCTGAAGCTGAACGTCGGTCCGTTGCGTTTGAAGGGCGAGGCAACTGACTGCCAGCCCGCGCCCGGCCATACCAATCCCGGTACTAGCTGGATAAAAGGCAGCACGTCCACGCTGAATCGACATGCGTCCCAAGGACTCTTGTTTGTCAAAGAAGTCTGTTCGCGCCCGGTTCAGTTCACGATAGCGCTCGATTCCGTCTTCAGGCTCAGTGATCCCGCCTTGATACAGCCAAGTGCGTACAACATCGTTGAATGAGGCACCCGCGTGCGCTAGCCGCGCGGCCAACTCGTCAAATGCCGTCTCCGCCTGTTGGTATGCGGTCTCGGCAGATGGGGGCGGACAGATGCCCGATATCTGCGTCCATCGCAAACCATCGTAGGCGACCGTGACTACATTCGGTTGCGGAAACTGTACATCGACGCCTTCCCCACCCAGAGCCCAAGCTTCGATGGCAAGTGCTTGTCCACCACAAGGAGGTTGAACGATGAAGTTCGTTGCGGGAACATGATCGCCAAAATAAGCAGCGAATAGTTTGCGACAAACATCAGCATCTTCAGCCCGCCGCAGAAAGACCGTTTGGGAAGTGACCGTCATCGGTACCGGCTGCTGCTTTAAGATTGCTCGGATCGTCGAAACCGCCTCCCACGCTTGGTCTACGACCTCACCGCTGCCCTCGGGAGTGATCATCAACGCCACGCGAGAAACCTTTTCCAACTCGACTAAGCTGTGCTCTTGATTGCACAACAGGCACGGTGGCATATGATTGCCGTCACCAGAAAGATGCGAGAAGTGACACCCGTTGTGAGACAACATTCGCTTGGAAGGTTCCATGCGATAGCATACAGCAGCGTGCGATCGGCGTGCTGGCGAGTCCTGTGTTTGCTGGCCATTGCCTTGCTCGTTATCACCGACCGGCACGTTTGAGCTTGGCTTGATGGACTTGTTCACTACGCTCGCCTCCGACCCCGTTGCTACCAGGGAGACGCAATCCGTTGCGCAAAAACAAAGTAACTACGGGAAAAGTGTTTTCATTGATGTATTGATCTAAATCCTGCACTCATCTGTTTAGCCACCTGACGTTTGTAGTGGCGGCGTCTGAAACGCGTCGGGCATTCGCCCTGGTACGGTATCGCCCAAGATAACATCTTGGATCGTAACCGTTCGAAAGTTCTCTTCAATCATCCCTAACGTATCATCAATGCAGCGATGGATGGGACACTGGGCCATTGTGTTACCATCACTTTTTGGCGGGTTGGTCAGGCTGCGTTCCAAAGGATCTATGGCATTGATGACATCCAACGGCGTCAGGACCGCAGGATCGACCCGCAGCATGAACCCACCTTGACTCCCTCGCCGCGCGGAGAGAATTCCGGCCTTGGTTAGATCCTGAAGTACTTTGACCAGGTAGCCGGAAGCCGCCTCGATGCCATGTGCAATATCCTTTGCCTTGTGTGGTTCTAGCGGGCGTTGAGCCAGCCACACGACCGCTCGCAACCCATACTCACATGCATCAGAAAGAAGTTTCATTCCTAATCCACTCCCGAAACTCTGCGTTCAATTTACCGTGCTGCGACAACGCGTCAAGAGGGTATCAATACTTTAATGTCCACATATCATATTAACAACCGTGATCGGTCGCCGCAGTACAATGCTGCCGAAGACTTTGTGCCGCCCTCGCTGCGAAATCCCCAGAGAAACGCCGCAGCAAAGCCATACACACGGTTCGAGAGAGGGGGGTCGCTGGCTGCGTCCACGATCCGAGGGCGAGTCCTGTTCGAGGAGATGTCCGCCTTTAACAACAAGTTCCTTCACACTCGACGAAGCCTCCCTTGAAAAGCCAGCTTTGGAAACGCAGGAGACGGCGCGAGGCGGCACGCTAAATTTACCAGCCCAACGTGCGATCTGTCGGCTCCCAGACCAACGGTAACCACCGGTTCGATGGCCGGTTGACCGCAGGCCGCGAGACACGATCATGGTACGTTTTGGACAAGCGTCCCTTCCGCCCCTTCGGTGCTCTAGCCTATGCCACGCGATTTTCTGAAAGGTGCAAAGGACGCGTACGACGTCATTGTCATCGGCAGCGGGTTGGCAGGCATGACTGTAGCCAACGTGCTGGGTCGGGCGGGCTACTCCGTGTTGTTGCTAGAACAGCACTATAAGCTGGGCGGGATGGCCACTTGGTTTAAAAGGCCAGGGGGACACATCTTCGACGTTTCACTTCACGGCTTCCCGTATGGGATGATCAAGAGTTGCCGGCGTTATTGGAGCCAGGAGATTGCGGACTCGATCGTCCAACTAAAGGGAATTCGGTTCGACAATCCGATGTTCTCGCTCACGACGACATATAACCGCGAGGACTTTACCAAACTGCTGACCACCCAGTTTAGGATTCCTGCGGGTACGGTGAGCGAGTTTTTCGACACCGCTCGGGGCATGAATTTCTATGACGACCAGTCGATGACAACGGGTGAACTGTTCAACAAGTTCTTTCCCGGTCGCGAGGATGTGCATCGTCTGTTAATGGAGCCGATCGTCTACGCCAATGGCTCTACACTAGAAGACCCCGCGATCACCTATGGCATCGTCTTCTCGAACTTCATGTCGAAGGGTGTCTACACCTTCGAAGGTGGGACGGATCTTCTGGTCGCACTGATGGAAAAGGAACTTAAGAAGAACGGTGTTGACATCCGCATCCGTTGTGACGTCGAAAAAATCCACGTCGAGCAAGGTAGCGTCCAAGGCGTTGCGGTCAATGGGCGCACGATCAAAGCTCGGTCGGTCATATCTAACGCTAATCTCAACGCCACCATCTTTCGGTTACTGGGTGCGGAAACTCTGGATAAGCGGTTTGTTGAAGAAGCACGCGCAGTTCGGTTGAATAATTCAAGCACCCAGGTCTACATGGCACTGAAGCCAGGCGAGACGATTGACGAATCGATGGGAGATCTTTTCTTTACGTCGACAGCCAAAGACTTTAAGACCGACCTGCTACTGAGCCGCGATGTCACAAGCCGCACTTACTCGATTTATTACCCTCGGACGCGTCCGCAAGGGAGGCCGCGGACACTGATCGTGTCGAGTACGAATGCTCACTACGATGATTGGGCTTGCTTGAGTGACAACGAGTATGAAGCGAGCAAACAAGACTTAATCGACAAGACGCTCGATCACTTGAATCGTTACGTTCCCGATGTCCGCAATCGACTGGCTCACGTCGAAGCGTCGACGCCGCGGACGTTCAAGCACTACACACAGCACGTAGCGGGGGCTAGTTTCGGTACAAAGTTTGAGGGGTTGGCGGTCAGCCGCGCTTTACCCGAACAAGTCAAGGGGTTGTACCATGCCGGCAGCGTCGGCATTATCATGTCCGGCTGGTTGGGTGCCATTAATTATGGCGTGATTGTTGCCAACGATGTCGACTCTTTGCTAATGAAGCAAGTTGGCGCAGCAACTCGACCGAATTGAGTGTCGCGTCAACGCGTGCGATTGCGCCTCGCTTTCTTTAAATCACATTTCGCTTTCTCTAAATCACATGGTGTGTGGCGATGTCGCCAGAAATCTTGAATTCCATCCCTCATCGTCCACCCATGCTGCTTGTCGATGAAGTTGTCGAGCAGACTGAAGACGCGATTCTGTGTCGCAAGACGTTTCAACCCGATGAATTCTTCTTTCAGGGGCATTACCCAACGCAACCCATCGTTCCGGGTGTGATCTTGTGCGAGTCGGCGATGCAAGCCGGAGCTATCCTGCTGTCGAAGTTCGTCCAGGAAGGTAGTGGCGTGCCTGTCGCTACGAGGTTGAACGATGTGAAGTTCAAAAAAATGATTCGTCCCGGCGACACGGTTGAGATGGCGGTGAAACTGAACGAACGGCTCGCCGACGCCTTCTTTATGCAGGCCAAGGTCACGTGCGATGGCAAATTGGCGGTTCGTTTTGACTTTGCCTGCACGATGGCGGCCGAGACTACGCACTAATCACTGGAGTTGTTTTGCGTGTCTGATTTTCTACGG
The DNA here is from genome assembly GCA_020638995.1 of Planctomycetaceae bacterium. Taxonomy (GTDB): domain Bacteria; phylum Planctomycetota; class Planctomycetia; order Pirellulales; family Pirellulaceae. The sequence goes on along the minus strand of JACKHM010000003.1, from coordinate 176,150 downwards.
CTCAGCGGAAAGACCTTCGTCGTACTTGGCGTCGCAAACCGCAAGAGCGTTGCGTACCACATCGGCAAAACCTTAGAAGAAGTCGGTGCTCATGTCATTTATGTCGTGCGCAGCGAAGAACGCAAAGAGAGCGTCGTGAAACTCCTCAAAGGTGGCGATGTTTATGTGTGCGACGTTGAATTCCCTGAACAGATCGAACAGCTGCGAAGCGAGCTTGCGACGAAGCACTCCGTCGTTCACGGATTGGTGCATTCGATTGCGTTTGCGGAGTACGATGGAGGCATGAAGCCGTTTCATGAGACGGGCAAAGCACAATTTCTACGCGCGGTCGATATCTCCTGCTACTCGCTGATTGCAATCTCGAATGCGTTCAAGGACTTGCTTGATCCTGACGGGTCGGTTGTAGCGATTTCAATCTCGACGACGCGCATGGCGAGCGAGAATTATGGCTACATGGCGCCGATCAAAGCGGCTTTGGACTCGGCATTGGTTTTCCTGGCTAAGTCTTTCAGCCAGTTTTCTCGCATTCGCTTCAATGCCGTGGGGCCCGGCCTCTTGAAAACTTCGGCATCCGCGGGCATACCGGGCTACGTTGACTCCTATCTCTTTGCGGAACAGGTGATCCCGCGTGGGAAGGCGGTCGAAACCCAAGAAGCGGCGAATGTGGCCGCCTTCCTCCTGAGCCCGCGATCTTCCGGAATCAATGCCCAAACACTTGTGATCGATGCCGGAATGTCAATCAACTATTTCGATGCCGGCGTTATTCAGCGGGCGACTCGGTGCGAATAGTATTCCTTCCCGAAAATGTGCGGCATGAACCGCCGTTTTAGATTTGGGGAAGTCGTCAGCGAGCAGTATGCGATCAAGCTGAACACGTGACACACCACAGCCGACTTGGTAGACTGAGCGGCACTGCCATCTCTCGGGCGTTTAGCCACTTCATTGACACGTATCGTTGTCGCTAAAGGGGTGATCTATGGTACCCGTTACGTGCTCGATAGCCGTCGCGATTCTGCTGGTTGGTCAAGTGGCCAGTGCGGACACAGATGAAGCTCAAGAGCGCGAGATCCTCATTGCGATTCAGCAACTTGGCTCCACAGACTATGCCACTCGCGAGCAGGCTTCCCAAAACTTGTGGCGGCATGGACTCGCAGCGGAAGCGGCTCTTCGTCGAGCGTCCAAGAGCCGCGATGCTGAAACACGGCTGCGTGCAAGGCGACTGCTGCGCGACTTCGAGTACGGGATTCTGCCGGACGTATCGCGAGACATTCGACAGGTGATTCGCCAGTTCCGTGATGGCGACGCAACCGCTCATCAAGAGGCCTTGCGTTGGCTGACTGAAAAGCAACACTTCCAAGTCGTCGAACGCTTGGTTCGTTTCGAACCTGATCCGCAAACGCGAAAGTCGCTGCTGCTGTTTCTATTCGAATCACCCGCAATCATCGACCAATACCTGGCACCTGGGCGAATCCAGTCGCTTGTGGACGCTGTGGGATTTGACCAGGACGAACAATGGAAACGTAGCGTCTACATTCAATTGACGTTTGCTCCGAAGGTGTTGTCACGATTAGCAGCGACGGATCGGTTGTCACACCTTTTGCAGCCAATTCAGGCAGAGAACGACGCTCAATATCGTCAATTAATGTTTGCCGCGATCGTCCGGTCGCCCGCGATTGGCGCTATCTTGGCGGGCAACAACTTTGAATTCTTGTTCGATGTGTTGCGTTGCGAGCCAGACTTACAGAATCGCGGCAAGTTGCTGACAGACGTCTTTGCCAACGCACAAGCCGCCCAAGCAATTGTTAAATTTGATCAACTCGAGCCATTCTTCAGGTTTTCCGCTGAACAGACTGACATGAACAGTCAGCGCCGACTGCTCAGGGAGGTCTTGGCATCCGGTCCGATTGTCGATTCGTTGCTCAAGACCGGCGGCATCGATCGCGTCGTCGCAATTGCAACGAAGGAGACCGATCCCATCGAACGCGGCAAGTTGCTCGGCGCGACAATTTCATCCTCAACAGTACGGACGTTCCTTCAGCGAAACGGGCAGTCACAGCTGGCGATCCGACTTGCTAAAGAAGAGCAGAATGAGGCGGCACGCCACGAGTTTCTCCAATCGCTTTTGCATGACACGAGTTTCGTATATTCATTGAGCGACGAGTCCACAATTGCGGAACTGTGGCAATTGATCAAGGCAGATCAGCACGCATCCTGGCGAGCTCAGTCGCTGGTCGTGTTGCTGCAAACGCGCCGAGCCCACGCCTTGCTGCGCGACAAGGAAGAAGCGGCCTGGATACTCAAGCTCGCCAGCGAAGACGGAGCGGGCCCAGCTCGCGAAGACATTTTGCGATTCTTGCTGCCTGACGTTCAAGCACAGCATGTGCTGATTGCCGATGGACATTTTGAGGCGATGTTGTCGTTGGCCCGCCAGTTGCCGCTCCGCTCGCGAGGCGAAATCTTGGGGAACTTTCTGGCCGGAAGCGGTGTCGCACAACACCTGCTTTCGACGAATCGTATCGAAACTCTAATCGCCGTGACCAAGGAAGAAGCCGATAGTGTAGTCCGGCAACAATGCTTGCGCGGCGTGTTTCGCAACTCGACTGCGATGGCGGCCCTTCTGAAGGCGGGGCACTACACGACGTTCCGCGCAATGATTCAACAAGACGACGACGCCATCCGACGCGCTAGTTTGCTCAGCGACTTCTTTCAAAGTGCGCACGTCATCGCCGAACTTGCGAATCAAGGTGGGTGCCGGGCATTGCTGGACGTTGAGGAATTAAAGCACGATGGTGCGCGCGAACAATACTTATCGGGGCTGTTTCAAAACCATAGCGCCATCACAAAGTTAATCGAGGAAGGCCACTTCTTGCGAGTTTTGAAACTCGCCCAGCAAGATGGAGGACCGCACTTTGCCAACTTCCTCGGCGTACCTAGAGTGATCGAACAATTAGTAGCCTCAAAGCAGTTTGCTTTGTTCGTAGACTTCGCGACGGTAAAGGCTGATGACGACACGCGGCGCACGCTACTGCGAAATATCTTGTCATCAACCCAAACGATAGATTCATTGATCGCATCAGACAACTTCGCTCCAGTTCTTCGCTTGGTGCAGGCCGAAAGAGATCCCACGTGGCGTGGCTCTCTACTGGGGCCGGTGCTGGGCTCATCGGCAGTTGCCTCACACTATGCTGAGGCGAAAAAGCTGGACGAGTTGTTAAGCCTGATTTCGAATGATTCAGCTCCTGTGGTCCGTGCACGATTGTTGAGCTACCTAACGCGTCGATCGGATGTCGTCGCAACTTATGTGCAAAATGGTTACTTCGACGCTTTGATTGCATGTGTCATGCAGGAATCGAAGGGCCAGATTCAAGCCTCGACGCTGGTGAACATTGTCACGAACAAGGCATCACTGAAACTTCTCGAAGCAGATCGACGCGTGGGGGTACTGCTGTCGTTTGTCAAAGAGAGCGACGATGAATTCGTGCTGGCCTATCTCTCTCGTCTGCTGGCGCAAACCGACGCGATCGACCTGCTCGTCGAACAGGGATACTTCGGCGATCTCTTTCATCTCGCCACAACGGGTCCCAAAGCCGAGTGGCGCACGGTGCTGCTGGGCCGTTTGCTATCGAATCCAAAAGCGATTGAGCAGATCATCGTCCGGCATGAAGTAAATAAGCTTGTTGCGATGGCAGGTGGCGAGGGCGACGCCAAGCTGCGACGGACGTACCTCACGGCCATCTGCCGAAGTGATGCGGTGATGGATGAGCTTATGAAGCAAGGCCTATTTGATTCGCTTCTTTCTACGCTCCAAGGCGAATCGGATCCCGCTGTCAAATCTCGCCTACTTGGGACATTGTTGTATTCTGGCGAGGCGGTTGCCAAACTTGCCGACAGCAAGCTGCTCGAGCCGATTTTCGAAGGCGCCATGACAGATTCTGACGTCGATGTTCGGGCGAGCTGGCTTAGCACTTTGTTTGGAAGGCCCGATAGTTTTGAAGCGATTGTCAAACTTGGGCATGGTGAACCATTGTTGGACGCCGCTGCGAAAGAGCTTCCGATTGCCACGCAACAATCGTTGTTCGACACGGCGTGTAACAATCGGAAGGGAATACAGGCGTTACTAGGGACGGGGCAATTCGAAAAGTTACGAGCCATGTCCGAACGCCTCGGCAGTCGGCACATCGGTGTGTTTTATCGCTCGTCGGCGGTCATCGAGTATTGCGTGTCCAACAAGCGAATGTCTCCTCTGCTCGAGGCTGTCGAGAAGCTAAGTGGAAATGAATCATTCGGCGTCCTGTATTCACTCGCTCAAAACGGTGACGCGAGGAAAGCACTCTTAGAAGGCGGTAAATTCGAGACGTTGTGCGAAGTGATTCAGGACCGTCAAGCGCCAAGTCAACAAGCTTCTCTGTTCAATGTTGTCTTCTCATCTCCCGATGTCGTTAGGCACTATGTCGACACCAATACGCTCAGCAAACTGTTGGCTTATCTGACTACCACCGCGACACCGGTAGCCCGTGAACAGATTCTGTCGGTTGTGTTCGCTCGTCGTGACCTCATTGGTCTCGTGATCGAACATGGCGGGTTTGATACGATGCTGCGGCTCACCAAAGAGCACACGCATGGCGAAACGCAATCACGTTTACTGGGACAGTTGCTCACAACTCCGGCGGCGCTTGCCAAACTTGTCGAGAACGAAAGTGTCGACTCGCTGCTGTCCTACGCTACTGACTCAGACAACACATTATCAGCGCCGTTCGTTAGCAGTCTGTTTTCGAGTCAGGAGGCCGTTCGTCTTTTGATCAATCACGGTCACTTCGCCGCGCTGTACAAACTCGTTACCACCAGCAAGGACGCAAGGACACGAACCGAATCGCTTGGGCAGTTGCTTCGTGCCAGCGAGGCCATCGAGCACCTAAAGTCCTCCAACGAATTGCCCGTTGTCGTCAACTATGCTCGGGATGAAAAAGATATCGGCGTTCGGCGCACCTACCTTGGACAGCTTTGTTCCAATCAGGCGTTGATCAAAGAGTTGGTCCGCGCAGAATTGTTCAACGAGTTGGTGACAGTCGTCGAATCCGATTCGGATCTCGACCAACGACGAAGACTCTTTGCATCGCTCCTTTATTCAGACATCGCGATTGAGGCCTTTGCTACCGACGGACGGCTCGAACTAATCGTAGCGGACTTGCTCGTCGAACCCGACGCGGCTCGCCGTACAAGCTGGTTGAGCAATGTAATGGGGAGTCCGAGTGTGCTGCCGATGTTAATGAAACACGGACAAGGAGACGCGTTGCTTGAGGCCGCTAGAACGCAACTTGATTCGGGGCGGTTGCACAACGCTTATCGAATGATGCTATCCAATTCCGCGACTCTCAGCGTGCTGGCCAGAGAAGGTCGGCACCAATTGGCTTTTGACTTGCTCGACAGTGAGACACTCGCTGACCAGCGATCTTACTTGTTGTCCCAGATAGTCCGGAATGACGAAATGGTGCGAGCCGTGATCAAAGCAGATCAGTTGAACGACTTGCTCGAACGTGCTGCGAAACTCGACGATAGGTCCTCACGGGAGAGTACGCAGCATCAAATCCTGGCATCGCGGGCTACGATTGCCGCTTTCTCAGAAGCCGGAAAGCTGACCGAATTGTTTGAACTGGTCCGTCGCCTCGGCAACGAGCAACTCACTCGGCGGTGGCTGCAAGACCTGATCTATTCGAGCAACCACCGCCGGCAGCTGACAACCACCCCAGATCCGACTTCACTGGTCTCAATTCTGGCGACGCAAGACCCGCAATTTAGCTCGGGATTGGTGATGCGTTTGCTCGCCAGCACGCAGTTGCGCCGTTGTTGGATCGAAGGCGGCAATTTGGCGGCGCTAGAGAAGTTGATCGCTTTGTTGCCGGACGACGCAACTCGCGTTCAACAGACACAGAACTTGTATTACACTCCGTCGGGAGTGCTCGGGTACCAGCTCCGTAACCAGCAATTTGACCAAGCGGAGGGATTGTTAAAGAAATACCGGGGTGACCTGGCGATGAGCTGGATTGTCGATTACTGGTTGTCACGCGGCCAACTAGATACGGAAATTGAACGACTCGGGGCGTTGCCGCTCGATAGCCAAACCGATTACGACCGACGTTTGTTGGCTTACTCGCATCGCGCTAGAGGCGACTTGAAGCAGGCCACGATTGTCGCGAGGCAACTTGATGACAAACGGCTTTTGAGGCCTTTGTTAGTCGAGCAACGCCAGTGGTCGGAGGCCGCCAAATTGCAGAGCGATTCGACGCTTTTACCTCCCGTCGAGTTTGCAGGTTACGTACCGGACGCCAAGGTAGCGCACCTCGAACAGCTGGGTATGCTGGCGAGCTACCATCGGTTGGCTCACGACGAACAGGCGTGTGATGAGGTCGTTGCGGAGATTCTCGCTCTGGTGGATGCAAACAAGTCCGACTTGCGTTTCTGTTGGTATGCGGCACAAATGCTTCTGCTCAACGATCGCGTCGCCGAGGGGTTGCGAGCGACGGAGCAGGCCGATCCGGTGAAAGCATTTGAATTGCTCGGTCACCGATATGAATACGAGGCATCTTTAGCTTTGGTGAACTGCAACTTGGGATTCACTGCCGATCGTAAGTGGTACGACATGATTCCGCTCGGCGCGCAGCAAGGTAACCAATACCTTCGAATTCAGTTCGCTACCGAGATTGCGTTGCGACTGAGTAAAGCCGGCCGCGCGGATGACGCGAATTGCGTGCTATCGCTACTGGAAACTATCGTGCAAGAGGCTCCGGAACGTGGTAACACTTTTACACGCCAATCCCTCGGTCATCGACTAGCGACGGCGATGTACCGCATAGGCGAGCGGGCCCGCGCTTGGCAAGTCTTCGCGACGATCCATTCCCCTTCAACGCTTCAATCGTCTTCGGCAATGACGACATTGTTTGGCACCCGAGGGAACGAAGCGCACACTTGGTGGCTGGTACTAAACGCTCGGGAGCGATCGCTATCGCCCAAGCAACGCTTTGAACGAATCCATGCCGTGATGAATCCAGGCACGCAAGCGGAACTTGACGCGTTTCCTGCACTGTTCGAGCAAGCGGTCGAGATTGGCGGAACTACAAAGTCCGATTATTTCTGGCGAGGTCTCGCCGATACATGCGTTGCCAACCGGCGCAGCGACCTTGCCGTGGAGTGCTATCAACAGCTTACGGACTTTTCCCCAACGGTGCGGTCTGACTATGCTCGCTTGCTATTCTCGCTCGAACAATGGCTCGATGCCGCAGACGCCTACTACGCAGCATGGGAAGAAGAGAGCGACACCCTTGGTTGGCTCTACCTGGCGGGAGTCGCAAGGGAGCGTGCCGGTGAGATTGAACGGGGACGGGAGTTACAGAACTTAGCTGACTTGCAAGCCGTTACTCCCAAGATTCGATATCGTCTCGCAAGTGTCTTAAGCGAGCATGGCGCGGGCGGCGCAGCCATCAAACAGTGGGAACGACTGTCTCGCATAGCCCCGTTCGAATCACTCGAACGAAATGACGCATCGCGCCGTATGGCCATTCACCTGCAATCTGAAAACCCCGAGCGCGCCGCGGAGCTTTGGGAGCACTATCTACTGGGCGATGTTCGGCCAGCCTTTTGGTTGTTGAACGATGCAGAGCACTTGATCTCGCGAGCGCGTATTCATCGGCTGCGGGCTGTCGATGCGATTAGCCGCTCAGATTTTGCGACTGCCAAAGATCTTACGCTTCGGGCGTTGCGTTTAGTCCCTGGCGATATGTCCTTGGTCGAGGAAATGGTCCAACTCTTTGATGCAGAAGGTCAGCGAGACATCAGCGACGAGCTAGTTGCTCAGATTGTCGATTACTTTGCCGCTCGCTGTGCGTCTTCACCCGAGTCCGCTACGCTGCACAACAATCTAGCCTGGGCCGCAGCTCGCAATGGGCGTCTGCTGGACCGAGCGTTAGCACACGCACAAAGGGCCGTTGAGTTGGAACCCGAAGCCGCGGGATTTCTAGATACGTTGGCCGAAGTTTACTTTCAGCGTGGAGACCGAGAAGAAGCAATTCGTTATGCTGAGCGTGCTCTGGCCTTGCGTCCGCTAGGCACGAGCTTGATGGATCAGCTCGATCGATTTCGGTCCGCACCTTTGCCAAAACCTTAGTCGCACAACTCCTAGGATTCGCGAGTCGCTTTATGAACCGGTTAGGGATGACCCGCCTAACAAAACACGCGACAGTCGCGTTTGTCGTTGGCGCGAGCGGCATTTTGATCGATTTGGCCGCGGGCGAAGATATTGGCGTCTCTTCACAGCGAATTACGCCGATTGTACGTGTCATTCAACGCATCGAGCCTGCTGTTGTCGCGTTGTTCACGGCCACCGACGGAGGGATCGGGTCGGGAAGTGGAACAATAATACATCCTGACGGATTTGTTTTGACGAACAATCACGTCTTGCCCAAACCCAACGGACACGCGCTGCTAAGCGATGGTAGACCGCTCCAGTTTCGCGTCGTTGGGAGATTGCCGGAAAGAGACATTGCGGTCGTACAGCTGATGGGAGCGCAAACGCCATTGCCGGTGATACCGCTGGGAAGAAGCCGTGACATCCTAAATGGTGAGACCGTCGTCGTTGCCGGAAATCCGGGAGGCCGAGGAACAATCTACACTTCGGGAATCGTTAGTTCGCGCAGCGTGCTCGAAGGTGGGCCCAACGCGCTGGTGATGACGAATTACAAGACCGACTATCGTGATCGGTTCATCCAATTCGACGCAGCGAGCAACCCCGGCAACTCGGGCGGGCCGCTGGTCAATATGGATGGCGAGCTAATAGGCATCGTCTCCGGTTTGATACTTCAGGAACAGAACGCTGGTTTGGCAATTCCCGTTGATCGTGTCTGGGACCGATTCCGCGATGTCATGGAAGCAGAGATGCTGTTAGGCAAGTCCACTGGGATTGCGGTGAATCCAACTGCCGATCGAGCGACCGTTTCACGCGTTGAAGACGGTTCGGCAGCAGCGTTCGCCGGTGTTCAACTTGGCGACGTAATTGCCGCTGTTAACGGACGCACCGTTCGGCACAGTATCGATTGGGAACTGTCGCTATTGTTCGAGACGAAGCCAGATAAGACTCTCACACTTGCCATCCACCGAGCAGACAAACCGCTGGAGCTTGAGTTGCAATTGCAACGCGACGAGGGTCTCGCCGCCGTAGCGATTGAGAATCCGGAGCCGGGCTTGACCTACAGACTCTATCACGGCGAGTTTAGCCTTCTGCCGGACTTCGCAACATTGACGACTGTTCGCGAAGACGTCGTGCCAATGGTCGACCTTGCGGCCATGCGACAGAATCGCGCAGACGCGTTTGCGTTACTTGTTACCGGCTATTTGAAAGTGCCGGTGGATGGGATCTACCGACTAATTGTTCGATCAGATGACGGCAGTCGTGTTTTGCTGAACGACCAACTCGTGATCGACAACGATGGCAATCACCCGTCGAAGCAGGCTAGTAAACGTCTCCGATTGAAGGCGGGATTACATCCGCTACGGATCGAACACTTTGAAGGTAATGGCGAGGAGGCTTTGCAATTTGCGATTGAAATGCCAGATGGCGTTGGACGCGAGGTCTCGCCCGACATGTTGTTCCATTGATTTTGGTTTGTTCTAATTTCCCGAACCTCGGAAACAGCGAATTTCACCGTTTTCTCGAAAAAAGCGAATAAACCGGGGCAATTCTTCGTCAATCGTCGCCTAGAACGCTCATCCCCTCCGGAAGGAATCCAGGCCGTTTCTTGCATTTACTTCCATCGATATGTTAACCTAATACACGCCCACCGTTAGTAATCACACCGCCGCCAAGGATGTAGTAACTCCCGTTACTTGAGGAACTCCAAATGCTTCGCACTCTCCCCGTTTCGGCCACACTGCTGGCTTTGCTGTCAATCACGTCGATGAACTTGCTTCGCGCAGAGGACGAGGTCGCTGCCAAGCCGCCAGGGCTCGGCGATCCCGGAAAGCTCATGGCGATCTCGATTGAGACAGGGCGTACGGTCGAAGGAAGGTTTTTGGTATCAGGTCGTGACGCCAGCCAACAGTTGGTTGTGACCGGCGATTACGACTCGGGTCAGAAACGAGACCTCACACGTGAGGCAACGTATACCGCATCGCCAGACGGCATCGTCCGCGTCGATGCAACCGGCAATGTGACGCCCATTACCGAGGGCGACGCGACGATACACGTTAAAGTACCAGCCGGCTTGGATGCGACGATCCAAGTTACAGTCACAAACATCCTTCAGGATTTACCGGTTAACTTTCCGAATCAGATCGTACCGGTCTTTACCAAGTACGGATGCAACAGCGGTGGCTGTCACGGGAAGTCTGGCGGCCAGAATGGATTTCGGCTTTCTTTGCTTGGGTTTGAGCCCACCGAGGATTATGAGTACCTCGTGAAGGAAGGACGCGGTCGCCGTCTCTTTTTGTCAGCTCCTGATCGCAGCCTGTTGCTTGAAAAAGCAATTGCCAAGTTGCCGCACGGCGGTGGCCATCGAATCGATGCCGACTCGCCAGCGTACCGCCTACTCAGACGTTGGATCGAGCAAGGCGTCCCCTATGGTAGCGACGATGACCCGACGGTCACTCACATTGAGGTGTTTCCTACCGAGCGAATCATGGGGCGTGAGGCGACTCAACAATTGGTTGCAGTTGCTCATTACTCAGATGGCTCGTCGGAGGATGTGACGCGCACCACGCAATTCGATTCAAACGACACGGAGATGGGCGAGGTAAGTGTTACGGGACTAGTGACGACCGCCCAACTGACGGGCAGCGTTGCAGTGATGGCTCGTTACCAGGGGCATGTGGGTGTATTTCGCGCGACGATCCCATTGGGCATTCAAGTTGAAAATCTGCCCGTGGCAAAGAACCTCGTAGATGAAAACGTATTTGCAAAATTGAAGGACCTTGGACTTCCTGCCTCGAATATCGCGGACGATGCCACATTTCTTCGCAGACTTACCGTTGATGTCGCGGGGCGGTTGCCGTCCATGGAGGAAGCGGAAGCATTTCTGTTGGATAGCTCGTCCGAAAAGAGAACCGCAGCTATCAATCGCTTGTTAGATAGCAGTGACCATGCCGAGTACTTCGCCAACAAGTGGTCAGCGATTTTGCGGAACAAGCGGCGGCAGGATTCTGACAAGATTGCTACTTACGCTTTCTACGACTGGATTCGTCAGAGCATATACGAGAACAAGCCGTACGATCAGTTTGTACGCGAGATCCTAACGGCATCCGGTACGCCCGGTACAAACGCGCCGGTCGCGTGGTATCGGGAGGTATCTGATCAGGCAGCTCAGGTAGAGGACACTGCCCAGTTGTTTCTTGGGCTTCGAATTCAATGCGCCCGCTGCCATCACCATCCTTTCGAGAAATGGAGCCAGCAAGACTACTATGGCTTCTCCGCGTTTTTCTCCCGCGTCGGAAAGAAAAAGGGTTACATCCAGGGACAAGATCGCATCTTCCACAATCCGGGCACCGCTCAAGCACAAAACCCAAAGACGAAGCAAAATGTTCCTCCGACAGGTCTCGGTAGTGAGCCGCCCGCGATTGATCCGCAAGATGACCCCCGAATTGAACTTGCGGACTGGATGGCGGACGAAAGCAATCCGTTCTTCTCCTATGCGTTGGTAAATCGGTATTGGAAGCACTTTTTTGGTCGCGGATTGGTCGATCCGGAGGATGACATGCGAGTCACCAATCCGGCCTCGAACCCCCAGTTGTTGGATGCATTGGCCAAAGATTTCGTTACAAATGGTTTTGATTTGAAACACTTGATTCGCACGATTTGCAGTTCGAGCACATATCAATTGGCTGCCGAGCCGAATGATTGGAATCGAGATGACAAGCAGAATTTCTCCCGTTACTATCCGAAACGGCTGAACGCGGAAGTGTTGCTGGACGCAATCAATCAGGTGACCGGGACGACGACTGGATTTAGTGGAGCACCCAACGGCACACGTGCTGTGCAACTGCCCGACAATGGCTTCAATTCGTACTTCCTGACAGTCTTCGGACGTCCGGAGGCAAGTAGCGCTTGTGAGTGCGAGCGATCGTCTGAAGCGAATCTCGCGCAGAGCCTACACCTTTTGAACTCCAGTGAGATTCAAGGCAAGCTTACGACCGGCAGCGGCCGCGCAGCGAAACTTGCCGCCGACAAAGACCGCGAACATCAAGCCAAAATTCGTGAGTTGTATTTGTTGTCGTTTTCACGAGAACCTTTGCCCGATGAAACCGCGATCGCGATGGCTCATATCGAGAAGTGCGGTGATGATACAAAACGCGCTTACGAAGACATCGTGTGGGCATTGATCAATACCAAGGAGTTTTTGTTCAACCACTAGTGACCAATGTGCGGATGGGCCGCACATAAACTTCCGTTGTGCGGATGGGCCGCACATAAACTTCCGTAGTCTTCGGTGACTGCGGAAGTTCGTCCACGATCGCACGTTTAGATTTGAATCCCCCCACCGCAGCAATCACACTGAGACTTATATCCTGATTGTTGTACCGGCAACCCGCCGTTAGACACACCGACGGTCTCACCCCTCCCGAAATTTGAAAGGAACGCTCCGATGGCGCGACGAACATTCGCCGTTCAAGTCTCTCATCGACTTTCGCGAATGACCCTGCTTGGCGTGGCTGTTAGAGGCATGCTGCTGTCTTGCGTGAGCACATCACTTTGGGCCCAGTTGCCCAGTACGCAATTGTCCAGCATCTTTCCACCCGGGGGCAAGTTTGGAACGACGTTCGACGTGCAAGTGTCTGGCGCGGATCAGATCGACCTGTCGCAGTTGGTGTTTTCGCATTCCGGTATCAAAGCCACTCAAAAGACGCGTAAGCCCAACGAGTTCCTTGCAGAGGAGCCAGCGCCCGGGCAGTTCTCCGTTACGGTTGCGGGAGATGTCCCTCCTGGTGTCTATGAAGCTCGGGTTGTAGGGCGGTACGGTGTTTCCAATCCTCGTGCGTTTACTGTCGGGATTTACGATGAGTTGGTCGAGCGAGGAGGTAATAACTCTGTCGAATCGGCATTCGAGATTGGCGTCGACAAGACCGTAAACGGCTGGGTCGATGCAAACAATATCGATCACTTCAAGCTGGCGTTGAAGGATGGCCAGCGAGTGTTGCTTGACTGTGCGGCGCAGCGAATCGACTCTCGACTGGACGGCACGATGATCGTTTACGACCCCAGTGGTCGTGAGATTGCTCGCAATCGTGACAGTATCGGAACCGACCCATTTATTGATCTCACCGCGACGGTTAGCGGTGACTATATCATCGCGGTATACGATTTCGTATACCGCGGCGGCAACGATTCGTTCTATCGCCTAACCGTAAACTCAGGTCCGCACGTGGACTTCATCTTTCCTCCTTCGGGCGTGGCAGGATCGAATGACTCGTATGTCGTCTACGGGCGAAACCTACCGAATGGGCAACGCACAGATTTAGCGATCGATGGTGTTGCTTTGGAGCAAGTTACTGTAAACATCCCACTGCCCGCTGATCCGACCACTGCCCGGCGACTGGATATCGCTGAGCTTGTAGTTCCCCAAGCAGCAGTCCTCGACGCGTACGTCTATCAATTCAACACGGCAAACCCCGCGACAATCCACTTTGCCCGCGCTCCGGTTGTCAAAGAAGTCGAGCCCAATGACGACGCAAAGGCGTCTCAACTCGTGTCCGTCCCGTGTGAGCTCGTCGGTCAGTTCTATCCACGCGGCGACCACGACTGTTTCCAGTTTGAGGCGAAGAAGGGCGAAGTATACTACCTCGACCTGATATCTCATCGCCTTGGCCTGAGTACTGATCCCTATCTCATGGTTCAGCGGGTAACGAAGAACGATCAAGGGGAAGAAGTTCTAGCGAACATCGCTACCATTGATGATCCATCCGATCGCAACGGACGCATTGGCAGTAATTTCGATACCTCGACAGACGATCCGTCCTATCAACTGAAGATCGATCAAGATGCAATCTACCGAATCACAGTTCGTGACCAGAATGGCATTGCAGCCGTCGATCCGCGCAATGTTTACCGGCTGGTCGTACGACCGCCACAGCCAGACTTTCGTGTCGTCGCGATCGCAGAGCAGATCCAAGCTCCGGTGAATGCAAACGCAGTTCTCGCCGGTACGACGTCAGTACGCCGCGGCGGCACCACCTTGTTTGATGTGCGGATTGAACGTCGGGAGGGGTTCGATGGCGAAGTGGCTGTAACCGCGGAAGGGTTGCCCTCGGGTGTAACTTGCCGTGAAACATACATCGGCGCAAATCAAAACTCCGGAGTTTTGGTCTTTCAGGCATCGGAAGATGCTGCTGCATGGAGCGGCGGGATTCGCGTCGTGGGCAAAGCTACGATCGACGGTACCGAGCTCGCACGCTATGCCCGCGGCGGCGTGGTCGTCTGGGAAACCGGAAATAGGACGCAGCAGCCCGTCAACTATCGAGCCAGCCGCGACATTCAGTTTGCCGTTATCGATCAAGACCCTGACAAGGCGTTGATCGAAGCCGGGGAAGACAAAATCTGGGAAACTTCGTTAGGCGGGAAGCTGGAAATCCCAATCAAGGTCACGCGTCGAGATGATTTTAAAAGCGACCTGAGTCTCGTTCCAATCGAGGCGGCCAACGAATTCAAACCCGCCAACATCGCTGTCAAGGCGGCCGAAGGGGAAGCGAAACTCGCGCTCGACATTAAAAACAAGGCAACCAAACCAGGGATCTACACTTTCTACCTGCGTGCGGACGCAAAGATCAAACATTCGCGAGATCCGAATGCGGTAGCTCGCGCCGAATCCGACCAGAAGGCCATCGAAGCCGCCCTCAAGGATGTGACTGAGTCGCTCAAGGTTGCCAACGACAACAAAGCGATGACAGTGAAGGCCGCAAACGATGCTGCGGCGGCGACGAAACAGGCGACCGATGCAAAGAATGCCGCCGACGCTGCCGCCAAACAGGCGGCAGATGTAGTCAATCAGGCTGTTGCAAAACTAACGGCTGCAACCGAGGCCGCAGCCAAGAGCGCGGGTGACGAAGCGTTGGCCAAGGCAGTCGTCGAAGCGGAGAAAGCCAAAGCGGATGCGGAGGCAGCGAGTGCAGAGGCAACGGCCAAGCAAAGGGCCGCGGTACAGACGCTCACCGAGGCTCAAGCCGCAATGCAAGCCGCCGATGCCGCCAAGGCCGCCGCTGAGAAAGTTGCCGTTGAAACCGACGCTAAACTGAAACGGGCCCAAGCTGCAAAGACCGCGGTGGACAAGCAGGTCGCAGATGCAAAAAAAGCCAACGCTCCGGCAGATAAAAACGTGGCTTTCCTCTCGACCCCAATCCGCCTGCGGATCGTCGAAACACCGTTGAAGCTCACGGCAAACGCTCCCGCCGAGCCATTGAAGCAAGGCGACAAGTTAGAGCTTCCCGTTTCGATTGGTCGCATGTACGGCTTTGCCGAACCGACGGATGTGACCCTGGAGCTTCCGAAAGGAGTGGCAGGCGTAACGATTTCAAAGCTTACCATCGCGAAGGACCAACAGAACGGCAAGTTCGAGGTGACGGCCAATAAAGATGCCACACCCGGGGAACACGCGGTGACCGTGCGAGCGAAAGCAAAGTTCAACGGGATCGATGTTGAGGCATCTCAGCAACTTGTCCTCAAAATTGTGCCGGTCGAGTCAGTACAATAGGAGTATCTTTGCGCTGGCCGACTCTATCCCGGTTTGCCTAGAACTGAAAATGACAAATAACTCTGTAGCACTACAAGCCTCTTGAACAGGTTTTACTACTATGTCGATTCGAAAATCACGCGTCCTGCTGTCCCCCCTCGCAATGATCGTCATCCTTTGTGGCGGCATCGAAGCTCGTCTGCTGAGAGCTGACGACGCGATCTCCATTGCGGAAGTGAAACACGAGGGAGATGTTGATTTCGAAAAAGAAATCCTGCCCATATTTCGCCGCAAGTGTCTGGCGTGCCACAACAATACGGATGCAGAAAGTGATCTCGTATTGGAAACGCCGCAAGCGATTTTAAAGGGAGGTTCGGAAGGCCCCTCTGCCGTCGCCGGTAAAGGTGTGGAGAGTTTGTTGCTGAAAGTGGCAGCTAAACAGGTCGAACCCTACATGCCCCCAGAAGACAATGATGTCGGTGCCAAGCCTCTGACGCCTGAAGAATTAGGGCTGATCAAGCTCTGGATTGACCAAGGAGCCAAGGGCGAAGTTACCGGCGCTGGCGGACCCGTGAAGTGGCAACCGCTACCTCCGGGTGTGAATCCCATTTACTCAATTAGCATCTCGCCCGATGGACAGTACGCCGCAGCCGGACGAGCCAATCAGATCTTTCTCTATCACGTCGGCAGCAAACGCGAGGTAGGACGACTAACCGACCCATCGTTGGTTGATGCCGCAACAGGGAACTACGGAATCGCTCACCTCGACCTGGTTCAGTCGCTGCGTTTCAGCCCAGACAGCGAATTGCTCGTATCGGGCGGCTATCGCAATGTGAAGTTTTGGAAGCGAGCTCGCAACGCTCACAAACTCGACATCGCCGGCATCGAGAGCTCAGCGAATGCGTGTGCAGTTAGTCCAAACGGCAAATGGCTCGCTACGGCGGAGCAGAGCGGTAAGGTAAAGCTCTTCGATATCGCCTCGGGTAAATTGGTTCAAACGCTCGAAGGGCACCCGGGCGGTGCGACCAGCGTGGCATTTTCGACGGATAGCACCAAACTCGTTTCCGGTGGATTAGACAAATCCCTTCGTCTTTGGCAAGCTGCGGATGGTCAAACGCTCGGCAGCGTTGAAACTCCAGCCGCGGTCAATGCTGTTGTTTTTGCAGCTGACAATGCACAAATTGCAACGGCTGGCGCGGACAACATCATTCGGATGTGGGCGTTGCCTGATCCGCAAGCCGCAGCCGCTTTGAAAGCCGCTGCTGAAAAGGCCGCAGCCGATCAAGCAGTGGCGGACAAAGTCGTTGCCGAGAAGACCGCTACTGCTGCCGCGGCAGCCGAGAAAGCAAAATCCGAGACCGAGGAAGACAAAGCGGCAGCGGCGAAGGCCATCGAAGAGAAAGTCGCCGCAGAAAAGGATGCGGCAGAGAAGGCCGCCCTGGCCAAAGCCGCTGCTGATAAAGCTGCCGCTCCTGTCATTCCGCTCAAAGAACTTAAGGGGCATGGTGGTCCCGTCACTTCCCTTGCGACAATTGCTCCAACTCCCACTCAGATCGCGTCAGGAAGCCAAGACGGGACGTTGCGTGTCTGGGATGTCAACGGCGGTAACATGGTTCGCCAAGTGAATCATGGTGGCCCGATTACTGCAATTGCTGTACGACCCGATGGTCAGCGGTTCGCTTCCGCGAGTTCCAACAACACAACGAAGCTATGGGACGCAGCAGGTAAACAACTTGCCGAGCTGAAAGGTGACTTCCGCGCTCAGATCCGTGTCGAGGACGTGACGCGATTGGTCGCGCTCGCCAAACGCGATATCGACGCCACAAAGGCCGATCTCAAGGCAGCAACCGACCGAAAAGAGGCCGAAGAAAAGAACGCGACCGCAGCTGAGGAGGCGCAAAAAAAGGCGGACGAAGAACACAAGAAGAAAATCGAAGCTGCGAAGAAGCCGCTCGAAGACAAAGCGGCTGCGGATAAAGCCCTTGCGGACTTGCAAGCGTCGCAGATGAAGTACGACGCGGACAAAAAAGCTGCTGAGGAGGGAATGATTGCCGCGGACGAAGCAATCAAGAAATCACAGGCCGATGTCGTTGCCGCCGATGCGAGCATTGCTCAAACCGTCGCGGCATCGAAAACGGTTATCGATACTCTGGCGGATGGTCTGAGCAAAGTGCAAGAGTCGGCGAAGGCTCAGCCAGACAATCCGGCCTTGGCCGCCCTCGCCGCGTCGGTCGATAAAGCAGTCAAGGACGCTGTAGAGGCACAAAAGAAGGCGGCGGAAACTGCTAAAGTCGCGGCTCAGAAGGCAGTCACCGATAGCGAAGCGAAGAAGAAGTCGTTTGAGGAGGCTAAGAAGACGGCAGAGGTTGCAATTGCAAAGGGAGCTAACGACATCAAGGCTGCCGAAGCGAATGTGACAAAGCTTGCTGCTCCGGCTCAGAAAGCCCTCGATGAGCAGACTGCCGCCGAACGCGCCCTTCAATCAGCGGTTCGTACGGTCGCTCGTGCCAAAGATTCCGTGAAGAAGGCCATCGAAAGCATTCCGCCGGTGGAAGCGACAGTGAAAGCCGCGGAAGAGCTCGCCAAGCAGATGGAAGCTCAGCTTGTCGAGACACAAAATGCCGCCAAAGAGACGGAAAAGCCCAACCATGCGATAGCCTTCTCGCCGGATGGTTTGACGCTTGCAACCGGCGGAGATGATCAGAAGGTTCACACTTGGGACAGTGAAAGCGGTGCTGCGATTGAGACTTTTGAAGGTCACAAGGGTGCCGTTCACGCGATCGCTTTCTCGGCAGATTCAAACATTGTTTCGGTTGCCGCAGACAACTCGACGATTGTGTGGGACAGCAAACCCGAATGGAAGTTAGTTCGGACGATTGGTTCGGTTGACTCGACGGAACAATTTGTAGACCGTGTGACTTCTCTGGACTTCAGTCCTGACGGCAAACTACTTGCGACGGGTGGCGGTGAACCTTCTCGAAGCGGAGAGCTCAAACTCTGGAGCGTCGCGGATGGCAGTCTTGTTCGCGAAATCAAAGAAGCGCACAGCGATGTCATCTACGGCCTTGAGTTCTCTCCAGACGGAAAGCAAATCGCAAGTTCTGCGTCGGATCGATTCGCTAAGATTTTTGATGTTGCGACCGGTGACTTCGTCCGCTCCTTTGAGGGCCACACGCATCACGTACTAGGGGTCAGCTGGCGCGCCGACGGTCGCCTACTGGCGACAAGCGGAGCGGATAATGTTATCAAGATATGGGACGTACGGACTGGCGATCAGAAGCGAACGATCACAGGCTTCAACAAAGAAGTGACCGCTGTGCGATTCGTCGCCGACGGTAGCAATTTGGTTGCGTCGTGCGGCGACAAGACCGTACAGATGAAGAATGCCGACAATGGTGGAAATGTTCGCAGCTTCGGCGGAGCCGCAGACTTTATGTATTCGGTCGGAGCGAGTGCGAACGGGAAAGTGATCGTTTCGGGCGGGCAGGACAGTGTTGTTCGGATTTGGGAAGAGAATGGCCAAGTTCTCGCAAACTTTGATCCGCCTGCCAGCGAGTCTACGGGAGCCGAATAATTCCCTCGAATCGGCGCATCGCAAACACGTACGATAATCCTAACGGCGATTTGGTTTCCAAGGGCTGGTTATAACGGCCTTGCGCATTCCGATGCCGAGCGTGCGGGTCGATGGTAGTGCCGATTCGGTTGGTCTCGATTCTTCGGGCCAACCCCTGTCGTGACGATTGCTCTGGGCGGGTAGCTCTTCTTCGTGTTTGGTTAACGGCGAGTCGATCTACTCTAACGGTCGTGGCAGTTTGCCGCGCGGTCATGGATTTCGACGCAGACGAACCAGCTTACCTTATTGGGGATGTTCTGGTTCGGTACACGGAGGGAGTGCGGTGCGTTTCTGCATTCGGGTGCCGATCGTTTTCAGTTTGCTACTGGCTTGGTGCCACACGTCTGCGCAAGCTCAGATCAACTCCGGGTGGTTTCCACACCATGCGCCGTTGCCCTATATCGAGCCGTGCTTTGATCCGGGCCCCATCGTCGGTTGCTACCGCGACGTGCCGCCGTGCTGGCTGGGCCAGACGAGCTTCGATGTGCTGTTGCTCGATCGATCGAATGCCGACTCACGAACGATTGTGACGAATACCGGCACCGGCAACGAACTCTTAAACACAACAGACTTGGGATACCCGGTACACGCTGCCTTTCGCGTGAACTTTGTGCTTCCCGGTTGTAATGGATGCGACCTCGTCGTCAATTACCTGGGGGCGAGGTTCGAGAACTCCCGTGTTCACGATGCAACCACGGCCAGCTATGACTTCTTCGAATTCCCGTCGCTGACGCCCGCCAGCGCGACGAGTTTTGAAACGTCGTATGTGTCGACTCTTAACAGCGTAGAACTCAACACTCGTGTGCGGCAATGGGAACGGTTTGCACCGCTGTCGGGTCTGCGATACATCGGACTTTGCGACGAATTCGATCGATTGTCTGGCACCGACTCATCTGAGATTGCAACGAGTTCGACAAGCAATCAGATGTTTGGTTTCCAGGTGGGAGGCGAAGCGTTGCTCCTTGACGCCGGATCCGTGCGACTTCAATCGGTCGGCAAACTAGGGGCCTTCTACAACAACGTGACCCTTACAACAGGCGGTGAAGACATTACCACTGCGATGTTTGATCCAACCACCACATTTGGTGCACAACATGTGTCATTTTTTGGAGAAGCCAACCTTGAGTTCTCATTTCAGGTCGACCCACGATGGGCGATTCGAGTGGGCTATACCGTGATGGCTTTGGATGGTGCCGCGCTGGCACCAGATCAACACAATGACTTCAATCTCCAGTCGGGAATTGGGACATTCGACTACGGGACGATTGTCTATCACGGTAGCTACATCGGCATTGAGGGCACTTGGTAGACGGGTGTGGCGGAGATGCGCTTGCGCATCGGGGAGTAGAGTGTATGCGTTGGAAAATTGTAGTAACCGTTCGTTGCATCCTGTGGGTGTTGCTGCCGGTGTCTCCACTTTGTCTGAATGAACTCAGGTCGAACGAACTGGGTGGAGGGATCGAAAGCGATTACACTAGCAACGACTACTGCGAAGGAGATTGCGGCCTGGTGTGTCAATGTGTGCCGCAGACGTGTTTTTCAGCGAAGACGAATTTCATTTGGTTGAGTCGCGGCAAAGTCGATCCCAACGATTTGATTCTCACTCCCGCGGACGCACCCGCAACGCCATTGCTTCAAACCTCTCAGCTTGAATTCGATATTGCAGGAGGTGTGGAACTGGGTTTGCAGACCAAGCGAACCAACGGTCGTGTGTGGGAGTTGCGATACTTTGGCATCTATGACCAGCAAGCAAACGAGCGACGGACCTATATCGATGGAGACGCGATCACGACCAACGATGCCGCCGTCTCACATTTTGGAAGCTTTCTGGGATCGAACACAGATCTCACCACAAACTACGCGTCGGACTTAAACAATCTGGAGGCGAATGTTTGGATGAATCCGTTCTGGGGCTTCGAGCCGGTCGTTGGAGTTCGCTTCGTACGCCATGCCGAAGAACTGCAAACAACGGTTACAAACGACCTCACCGAAGGAGCATTCGTCGACTTCGATAACAATCTGTTCGGCGCCCAATTGGGCCTGCGCCGCGTGTTGTGGGAACGATATGAGGGCTGGGGGTGTGGTTACCGAGTCGAGGCTACCGTCAAAGGCTGCGCGTTTCACAACAGCATGCAACTGGATAGTGAGCTGCGAACCGGAGGAGCTACAATTCCCACGTTCGATCGCACCTTTAGTTCGATAGCCTACGGCGGGGAACTGGGAGTAACTGCAGTGCTTCAATTCTGCCCGTACTTCAGCATGAACATCGGATATACCGGACTATGGCTTGACCGCGTGGGGCTCGCATCGGATCAACTGGATGATTTCAATGCGGTTGCCGGTACAGGAAATGTCGATCTCACGACACTCATCTATCACGGTGGGCACGTTGGTTTTGAATTTGCATGGTAGCGGTCAAATCAACTCGGAAATGAGTCCACGTTCTTCGAGCAAGTAACGTGGGCGACCGCTCAAGTCGGGGAAAGTCTGCTCGGGAACAATGCCAAGATGCCGATAGACCATCGCGAGGACATTCTCTGGTCGATAAGGATTGTCTTCTGGCGTTTCACCCTTCGGCGTCGAGCTGCCTACAATCTGTCCAACGCGTAAACCTCCACCCGCCAGCAAGACACTCATGACGGCTCCCCAATGATCGCGACCGGCGTTTCGGTTAACTTTCGGTGTTCGCCCAAACTCACCCATAGCGACGATCAACACGTCTTGATCTAGCCCGCGCTCATGCAGATCGCTAACCAGGGCGGCCAATGCTTGATCGTAGGAGGGCCCCTTGTCTCGCATCCGCTTCGCGATTCCATTGTGGTCGTCCCAACTGCTCACGCGCGTCGACACGAACGTCACACCAGCTTCGATTAATCGTCTCGCAAGTAAAAACTCCTGACCGGTTCGATTGCGTCCATAACGGTCACGAATCGCGGTCGGCTCCTCATTGATGTCGAAGGCTCGCTGCGCCTTTCCACTCGTGACCATGTCGAACGCTTCGATCGTAAAGCGATCCACGGCCTCCGAGACGCCACTCGTGTCAACAACAGTCTTGGCTTCATCAAACTGATCGAGTAGGTATCGGCGATCAGTCACACGATCGGCGTCGAGTCCGCGAACCAAGCCGAGATTATTTACTTGAAAACTACTTCGGTTCGGATCGTCCGTGACATCGAACGGATTGAACGCCTTTCCGAAGTAGGCAGCTCGCCCGTATCGCATGGAGCGTTGAATGGCTACGTATGCTGGAATACCCTCGGCGTGCGAGCCGAGCAGACGCGATGCGACAGAGCCGACGCAGGGCATTTCGTTTTCGCGATTTTGACGATCGCGAAGATAGTAGCCGGTTTGTGTCAAGTGAGCAGATGTGCTGTGGCTTGACGAGTCGTGATGGATCGAGCGAATGATCGCCAGCTTGTCGGCGATTCTGGCTTGCGCGGCCATGAATTCGCTGAATCGAACGCCAGCGAGTCCCGTTGCGATAGGTTGCAACGGGCCACGATACTCCGACGGCGAGTTCGGTTTTGGATCGTATGTTTCAAAATGCGAGGGGCCCCCCGCCAATTCGACGAAGATTACCGAGGTGTTTCGCGTCGGTCGACCTGCCGCAGCCTGAGCCGAGCGTTGAGCGAGCAACTGAGGAAGTGTCAAACCTCCAAGTCCGAGAACCCCGACACGCAGCGCGCTACGTCGAGTAATGCCGTCACAACAAGAGAACTGGCGACCTTTGACTTCCAGCATCGTGCTCACCTTTCGTGCGGAGAACGCATCAATCAGTGTGAATGGATGTGCGCAGGTTAGACAAATGTCGGTCTCAAGTCAACGCACTCCAGTACTCGAGTGGGGGCTTAAACAGCGCGCAACGCTTGTTATTAAGAAACTCGAACGCAGAGGTTGCGGATGGGAGAGCGAGATTGCACGCTGCGAGTTCAAAATAGTCGGACCAGAAGATTTTTGCGCAACCATTCGTGCGGCCGCTGGCTGGCCGGTTATTAAGGTTCGTTGAGACAGAAGTTCGGGGACTATTTGCCAACTGACTCCTCACACCGCAAGTGACGGCGACTGTGGCAATCACCTTCCAAGTGACCACTGCCTCGAACATTGCGCTGCAACGCAACACACAGCATCAATCCGGATCGAGTCGCGATCGCGACAGATGCCGACTATTCGGATGAAGAAATCAATGTGGTTCGAAGAAAGTTTAACGCTTGTTTAACCGCGCGTTCTTTCAAAATATCGGGGTGTCCCACGAAGGGTGCTGACTTCACAACGACGTTTCCTTTCGTCGCGAGTGCGAAATAGAGTTCACCGAGCTCGGAGGTTGAGCCGTCAGCGACGGGAAAGGCGCCCAGGCACAATGCGTAATCTGCCGAAAACTGATCTCGAATGTGAGCAGCCACTTTGCGGAGCATTGAAGATTCCTCGAGGGAAGAGTTCGCTTCATTAATCTCTCGCAAGACCGCCTCTACTGCGGATTGGCTTCTCGCGACAACGCCTCCCCGGTAGAAAACATTCTGCTCATCCGCATCGGACAGCCACTCTGCGAGTAAACCGCCCGAACCCCACTCGAATGTGGCGAGTGTTTGTGATCGCTCACGGAGCAACTTGGAAACAGCGTGTTGCAGCTCGTCGCTTTGTTCGCCGAAGATTAGCGAGCCGAGGCAATCGCGAATTGTGCTGATCGTAGGCTCCATCGCTTCCAGGCACGCTGCCTCGCTTTCCGCTTCTGCAGTAATACGCAGCGTGATCGTTGCTTTGTGGACCGTGATCCCAACGGAAGGTTGTCGCCCGCGAGCGATAATATCGGGCAGCATTTGTTCCAGATCGCTCTCGCCGACACCGAAGCACTTGATTTCGTGATGACGAATCACTCGTCGACCGCCCGTTAGCTCTTGAATTGCAGGAGAGACGGTTTGCGCCCACATCTCGCGCATTTCGGCGGGAACACCTGGCAACGCAAATAGCCGACATGGATTTCTTCCTTCGCGTTCGTGGCGGAGTTGGATTCCCGGGGCCGTGCCATGTGGATTTGCGATGGCAAAGCTGCCGGCTGGCAACATTGCTTGAATCGTATTGCGTTCGGGCATTTCACGCTTACGGCTCGCAAACATCGATCGGATGTGAATAAGCGACTCTTCATCGAGAATGAGTTCCACACCCAAAGTCTCTGCAATGGCTTGACGCGTCAGGTCATCGGCCGTCGGGCCGAGTCCACCAGTGCAAACGATAATGTCAGAACGGTCGAAGGCCTCATGAAATACCCGCACGTTTGCGCCGAGATCATCGCCCACCGTTGAGTGGTACAGAGTGCGAACACCGAGTTCACCAAGCCGCTGGCTCAACCATTGGCTATTCGTATCCAGACGCACGCCGCTGGTTAATTCGTCGCCGATGGCGATAACTTCTGCGTACATACATGCTCTCAATCTGTTGACTCGATCTTTGAAAGTTGATCCCGTAGGAATCCGAACGCTTGTTGGGCGGCCCCTGGAGCGTCATGGCTGTGGCGACTTAACTCGACGTGCAAACCGCCTGAATAGCCGCTATCGCGAAAGGCTCGCAAGACGGGAATGAAGTCGATCTCACCTTCGCCGAACATCAAGTGGTCGTGGACGCCAGCACGCATGTCTTCGATATGGACGTTGACGATCTCCTCGCGCCAGTGAGTGATCTGGGCTTCGATCGGAGTCTCGCCAAGGCAATGGAGGTGGCCGACGTCGAGCGTCAATCGAAATAGGTCGGAGTCAATCAGCGACCGCAGTTGATCGAACCGTTCCATCGTATCAACTAACATACCGGGTTCCGGCTCAAAGCCGATCGTCACGTTTCGAGTCTCTGCATACTGGATCACAGGAATCAAGCTTTCCACAAGTCGCTTCATGGCGTTTGCATCAGAAATGTCATCCCGAAGTATCCCGGACCAAAGCGACACGCAATCGCTTTGAAGGGCGTGAGCGGCGTCAATCGCCCGTCGCAAGAAGTTCTGTCGCCGCTCACGTTGCTCCACACCGGCAGTGAGCAATGTTGGTTCATGCTTGGTGCGCGGGTCGAGCAAGTAGCGAGCGCCCGTTTCAATGACCGATCGCATCTTGTATCGGTGCAAGCATGACGCGACCTTCGCCAGGTTCTCCTCGAACGATGATTCGTAGGGATTTAGTGAATGGTGGTCGAGTGTGATGGCAACACTTCCGTAGCCGATCTCTGCCAACACTTCCACCGCTTCGAGCAAGTCGTGATGAGCAAAGCCGTTCGTGTTGTAGCCGAGTAACATCGCGATCAACGAGCGCTTAAGTCGAATAAACCCACTTACCGAGTAGTAGCATCGGCAACAACAGGAGCAAGATACCGACGGCGTAAGGCCAATCTGCCACAAGCAGCGCCACCGAGGCGTCCAGAACTACCAGCGACAGGATGCTCTGTTTAACGGCGGCTTGAACTTGATTGGCAGCCGGATTTGCGATCGTGGTCAAACACCGACGCAAGATCGTGACCGTCAGCAAAAATATCGCCATGGGCCAGACAAATGTTGGCTCGATATGAAATCGTTGAACCAACTCGACGGGTGCAAACTTTGGAAAGAACGCCAACATCATGACACCGCTGGACATCAGGACAACACCTAAAGCAAGAAGCAGCCGATTACTTTCCTTTGCCTCGGTTCGTGCGAACCAAGTCACGCCGGTAATATAAACGCCGATGCCCCCCGCAACGATAAGATGCGTGATGTCGAAATGTAGCGGTGTGACCTCACCCGTTGCAGCGAAACTCATACCGAGCAACACGTTGAAGAAGCGGCAGGCACCCATCAAAAACGGGCCTAGCGGCGTCTGCTTCATTATTCCGTCGTAGGCGATCACGCTGACGGCAATCAGCAGTGCGACCGCACCGCTTCGCCAGGGCACTAAACTAGGTGCGGTCTCGATCAAGCTCGTGCATGATGCCAACGCCACGCCGCACATGAGCATCCCATAGCCGAGCAGCTGTGCGTGGCTTCGTGAAATCCTGCCCGAGGGCAGGGGCCTCGATGGACGCTCCGCTAGATCGACCTCAAAGTCATACACGTCGTTCAAGATCATACCAGCGGTGTACATCAAGCAAGATGCGATGACCAAGCAAAGTAAACTCGCAGCCGGCTCGAACGAACCTGCAACAAACACGAACCCCATCGCAACGTCGGCAATGGCCGTGAAGACGTTCGGTGCGCGGAATAGCTGAAGATAGGCAAGAAGCCTCGACGAAGCCGTCGATCTCACTACGTTCTCGTCGCTCATCGCGTTGCTACTCGACCAAGCTATTTCGAAGCACTGCTATTCGATTGTGATTCCCGAGTCTTGCATTGCCTTCGTTAGATACTCGCGTGCTTCGCGAGCTGCGTCGTCGGGATTGTCGATGTATGGATATAGCTCGACTGTGATCCAGCCATCGTAGCCCGTCTTCTCGATCGCTTGCAGCGTTGCCTTGAAGTCAATCGCCCCGTGCCCAGGGATCAAATGCTTGTGAACGCGCGTCGAAGCAATGTCCTCGAAGTGGTAGTGCTTGGTGTAAGGTGCCATCTTTGCCACCCAATTCTGAGGATCTTCGCTCACGCAGTAAGCATGTCCGACGTCGAAGTTCAATCCGACCCATGGCGATTCAATTCGACTGACAAATTCAAGATACTGATCGAACTTTTCGATCATCAACTCGGGTTCTGGCTCGATCAGCAGCAAGACTTCCAACTCTTCGGCTACGTCAATACATGGCATAATCTCGTCATAAAAAACATCAGCTGCATCTTCCCAAGTTTGCTCCGCAGTGAGCAGGCCACCGGGCTCGGTTGTGACATTCGGAGCGCCGATCTCTTTTGCCAGTTGCAACGAACGCTTGGTATGTTCGCGTCGAATTGCACGGTAGTGCGGATCGGGATCCGTCCAACCTGGGTGCCAATAGGGCTGGCGTGGGTCATTGACGGCATTCATCATGAAGGCATTGATATTGGCAATTTGCAAGTTGTACTTGGCCAAGTGATCCCGAATAGACTGTTTGCGTTCTTCGAGTAAAAAGGAGGGCCAAGCGTGAGGAACGTCGGCCAAAATCTCGATTCCGGTGTAACCGAGCTCCCCGATCTTGCGGATGGTGTCCTCGATCGAGAAGTGCATGTAGGCATTGCTGCTAAAGGCGAGCTTCATAGGGCTCTCGCTCGTATCTGCTAAACGATTTCGTAAGAATTCAAACTCACCAGTCTAGCCTCCATTTCGGTGACCGAGAAGGCACAGGGAAAGGCAATTAGGAAGGTGTCAAATAGTGCTCTCAATCTAGGCAGTCACCCTCAGCCCGAAAATCGCTTGCCAAAGCGGTCCAGATGTGCGACGCTGGGGCTGGATCAGGGGATTTAGTCTCGGTGACCGCGCGGCGGTCGAGGAGGCATTCAATGTTTTCAATGTCATCGCGTCGGGCGATTTGCGCACTTGCTGCAGTCGTGTTGATCTTGTGTTCCGGTTTATTCGGATTGGCGTGCAACGCGCAAGATGTCAACGTGTCGGATGCGGTTCGATCGCATCTCGACGCCGGCGAATTTGGGCTCGCTGCGGATGTTGCCACCACCGCGAACACGCTCCAGCAACGGGATGAATTAACAAGGCTAATTGTTGCTGCCCAAGTGGCCTCCGGCATGTTCCGCGCATCGCTCGGCAGCGCGTCATCGATCGAAAGCGAGAGTGAGCGCGCCGCTGCCTTTAATGATTTGATGCAATCGCCGCTCGGTGGGACGGCTTCGCGAGGTGGAGCTGCACTAGCAGACTTCGACACGCTTATCACCCTCATCGAGTCGACAGTTTCGCCTGATAGTTGGGACACCGTAGGCGGGCCTGGTGCTGTGGAACCGTTTCCCACCGGAGTGTTCGTGGATGCCAGCGGACTCGTGAAACGCGTATCCATCGACGCCGCTATGAAGGGCTCGTTGGCCGCAACTCGTGAGAAAGCAAAGTCACGTTCGGAGCCAACGGATATTCGCTCCCCTTCGGCACTTCGAAAGGTCTCGCTTACGAAACTCGAATGCGAGCTGCAATCAACTTGGGCGTCAGGTCACAAACCCGATGCCTCCGTAATGAACCTAGCTGGCCTGCGTCGGATCAGCCACGTCTTTGTCTACCCAGAAAGCCGCGACATTGTGATTGCCGGACCAGCCGGCGATTGGACAAGCGATGTTGAAGGACGGTCGATCAGCACCGCTGACGGTAGCCCAATCTTGCAGATCGAGGACTTCGTCATTGCACTGCGTAACGCATACAGAGACGGAGGACGATTCGGTTGCGCCATCACTCCGACTAGAGACAACTTAGCGAGCGTCCAGGGTTACTTAGCCGAGTCCGCGAAAATCTCCTTGAAGCCGCATCAACGCGACCGCTGGCTGAAAGGTCTGCGTGAGCGACTAGGTCGACAGGACATTTCCGTATTTGGTATCGACCCGCGGACGCGAACCGCTCAAGTCTTGGTCGAGGCTGACTACCGCATGAAGCTTGTCGGGATGGGGCTGGAGCCGGGGACTTTGGGCGTGACCAGCTATTTGGATAGCATCGAGGTAACCGACGGCGGATCGCCGCCGCCAATGTCCGTTTTGCGATGGTGGTTCACGCTAAACTACGACAGTGTTTTAGCGACGGAGTCGGCTGACGCATTTACAATTGCAGGGCCGGGTGCCAAAGTACTGAGTGAAAACGAACTGCTCACCGAACGCGGCGAACGCATTCATACCGGCGAGTCAGATGCCTTGAACAGCCAATTTGCCCAAAGCTTTACGAAACACTTCGAAGCACTGGCCCGCAAATATACGATTTATGCGGAGTTGCGAAACGTGTTTGATGTAGCCTTGGTTGCCGCCATTCTCAAGTCCCAAGACCTGCCGAGCCAAATCGGATGGGAGATGGCTCACTTGCTTGACGATTCACGATTTCGAATCCGGCTCGGCGCGGTCCCAAAAACAGTTGAAACCGTCATGAACCACCGCATCATTAACCGCAAACACATCGTGGTTGGCGTCAGCGGCGGAGTTTCAGTCGACACGGGCAGCTTGCTCAAGCAGCAACCGATTCGACGAGATACGTATGGTCAGTTACAAGGAGACCGTTTAGCTTCAACGCCTCCAAATACCAGCGTCTGGTGGTGGGACTGAAATGTTTTGCCCTCCATCCGTGACACTAATGTGACAACTAACGGACTGCCGACCGCGGCACTACAATTCGCTCTGCGATTTGTTCAATCTCGGATAGATGCCGACTGCATTCGGCGCTATTGCCCGCCAGTGCTGCGCCTTCCAGCTTTCCGGCCGCGATCAACAGCGGAGCAAAGCCGGCGGTGCCACCGGTTCCTTTGAGCCAGTGTGCTAGTTGAGCCAGTCGTTGGAAAGAATTGCCGGATTGGACCGAACGCATCTCCAATAGCTTGTCCCGCATACGGTCAACGAAGTCAACAACAATTTCACGGAATTCATCGTCGTCCATCGGCAAAGTTGAATAGATAGCATCCGTGTCAGAAGCGTCCGAATAACTCGACTCGACAGGTGGAGCGACTACGGTACCGCCGTCGATTGCATTTAGTTCGCGCGCGATGATTTCCAAAAGTTGCGGCGAATCGACAGGCTTCGTAAGGTAACCTGAGCAGCCGGCTTGCAAGCACTTTTCTTCGTCACCCTTCATCGCGTGCGCTGTCAGTGCAATGATTGGCCTTTTAAAGCCTTTCGATCGTAGTTCACGGGTTGCCGAGTAACCGTCCATCACAGGCATCTGCATATCCATCAAGATTAACTCCGGCTTCTTTTCTTCGGTGATATGAATTGCCTGTAAACCATCCGACGCGGTCGAGACTTCGGCGCCCGCCCGTCGTAAAACCAGTTGGATCAGCTTTCGATTGGTCTCGCCGTCATCAACAATCAAAATTCGATTGCCGGGGAATCGGATGTTCGACTGGTGGCCACTCGCGCTCGCAGGCACTGAGTTGTCGGGTGTCCTGATCAACGCTTGGCCGATAACCGAGCCTGTATCGATGGTAGCGCGAAATACGCTGCCCACACCGACTTCACTTTGGACGGTTAGTCGACCGCCTAACGCTTCGGTGATTTTGCGGCTAATTGCCAATCCCAGGCCCGTTCCGCCGAATCGTCGCGTTACGGAAGAATCTGCTTGACTGAAAGGATCAAAGATCACTTCCAGCTTCTCGCGTGGGATTCCGATCCCGGTGTCTGAGACCTCGATCTGCAATTGATCGGGCGTGGAAGGTATCATGCCCGCTACGATGCGGATGGTCCCTTCCGCAGTGAACTTGATGGCGTTTCCAACCAGATTCATCAACAGCTGGCGGAGACGTCCCGGGTCGCTCTGAATCAGTTCTGGCAATTCAGAAGCGAGTTTATATTCGAGTTGAAGGCCTTTTTCTTTGGCCTGCACTCGCAGGACGGAAACGACTTCGGTGATGATTTGTTGAGGTGAACACGTAACTCGGTCGAGCTCAAATCGCCCTGCCTCGATCTTTGAAACGTCGAGAATGTCGTTGATCAACTCGACCAACTGTGCACCACTGCGATATATCGTTGCGAGATAGTCTTGACGGTCCTCTGAACTGATCTCTGTTTCCTCGTTCTTGAGGACTTCAGTGAATCCCATGATGCCATTCAATGGGGTGCGAATTTCGTGACTCATATTGGCCAGAAATTCAGTCTTTGCCCGATTCGCCGCTTCGGCAGCTTCCTTAGCCGTTTCTAATTCGACCTGAGCTTCTTGGCGCCGTCGAATCTCCTTGGACAACTCTTGCGTGCGCGCGATGACCCGGTCTTCCAAGCCGTTTTGTGCCTGTTGAATTGCGGCTTCACTAGCCTGGACGCGGTCCAGCATGTGATTGAACGCATCTTGCAGGGTTTTCAATTCCGCGTGTGCAGTTCCGTCAACACGAATTGTGTAATCGGCGTTGATGGAAATCTCTTGAGCGACTTTCGTCAACTCGGTGATCGGACGCGATATCGCACGTTGGAGTCGCGTTGCAAATAGTACGACAACAAGCATGGCCAGTACAAACACATAACCGACGATCCATGCGAAGTCGACTAAACGCTGTTGAAGATCAGATGTATTTGCCCGCAGATAGATAGTCCCCAAACGCTGGGAGCCAACGACTACGTTTCGGACCGCCTCAACCTCGGAAAAGCCAATAAAGCGATAACCCTTTGTTGAGTAGACCGGGGCGGTAATCGACTGTTGCTCGCCCCAGGTCGCGAGCGTCTTGCGGTCATTACCATAGAGCCGGGCCTCGATCATGGTGGTATCGGCTTGTAGCGACTCGAGTAACTGACGACCTCGTTCAGCATCTCGGAGGGCCAGCGCCGGGCCTGCTTGAAATGCGATGATTTCTGCCCGATCACGCAGCTGGCGGCCTTTGGCATCGCAAAGTGTATCTACGCTATGCCATGCGAATCCAACACAAGCCAACAGTAAAGCGAGCGCCGCTGACCCACAAGCCAGCAGCATTGTCTTCGTTCTAATGGATCTGTTTCGCAGGAACATAATCGCGACCGTGATGTCTTTTAGTCGTGGCCACAGAATCCCTTGCCACCCCCCAGGAGACTACCTCCTGCAGTGGATTCGTTCTCCATAATCGTACGCCACGATTTACTGAATGCCCCTTTAGTACGGGGAAGGGAGGTGCATGACGCGCCAGTTGTGAGGACCTTATCGATTGTTCCTGCTGGAGACTCGATCTAGCTCCTCATCGACAGGGGAAGATGTGGCCCAATAATGCTCTGTACTCGGTCATGAAGGATCCTATTCGAGGCTAACAGATCCGTCTTTCGCAGCGGCAACAACCGCCCTTCGGAGGTGGTTACCTGACCTCCGGCTTCTTCCACAAACAATGCTCCCGCCGCAAAGTCCCAAGGTGAAAGCTGATATTCGAAGTAGGCACCAAACAAACCGCACCCAACTTGCACGAGATCCAAAGCTGCCGTACCAAAGCGTCGAATCCCATGAATCTGTTCACGGAATAGGTCACCGACAGCGGCCAGCGTCGCCTCCATCATCTCGCCGCGGTCGTAGTAAAACCCAACGCCAACGAGCACGTTGTCCAGCGTTTTGGAATTGCAAACACTGGCTCTCTGGCCGTTATGAAACGCGCCACCTCCAGCCGTCGCTTCATACCAGTCGTCCCGGCTTGGATTGAAGATCACACCGACGGCCGGTCTGCCTTGATGATAGTAAGCGATGGACACCGCGTAATGTGGTATTCCATGAACGAAGTTGGTTGTGCCATCGAGCGGGTCAACGACCCATAGATGTTCTGACTTGACGTCGTCATGATGCGATTCTTCACCAAGTACGGCATGGTCTGGAAATTCTCGCTTAATCACTTCGACGATGGCCTGCTCCGCCTCGACATCCGCGACCGAGACCAAGTTGTACGTTTCTTCGTCGTTCTTGTGCTTTGCAATAACACCTGTCTTGAAGTATCTCGCCAACACTTCGCCGCCAGCACGTGCCGCAATTCCTGCCGTTTTCAACTCACGCATGATCTGGAGACATTTCTTGTTCGAGCGACTGATAGCTGATGTAGGGTGTAACTATCGTGGATTGGCATTCTCGCATTTTGCTCCTGATCCGATAGGAGAGAGATCCCGACTGTTTTCGCAGAGCGGGTGATTGAGGAAGGCATCCGCTTCGCCTTTCCACGCGAGCGGCAAGCCGCTAAAATACTCGACAATTCGGAGGGTATGCGAATGGCTAGCGGCCTGTTTGGAGTACAGGTGCCCCGCAAGGGGTTGAGGGTTCGAATCCCTTGCCCTCCGCTTGGACGTAAAGCCATCTTCTTAACTAGTTGATGGCTTTTACTTTGCGCTCTGACCATTTTAATCCTCCTCGGGATTGTGCTGATTTTGTGCTGAATTCAAATCCGAATCATCCGTCGGCTGTGAAGGCTTCGATGCCTTCGAAAGTCGTTGCATGGCCTCCTTGGACTCGCGGTCCGCTAAGTGATAGTACCAGTCTAGAATTTCACGGTCGGCGTGCCTGATCCACTGCCGAAGAAGCCGTTCGGGTACGCCCGTGTTCGCGGCGAAACTGATAAAGCTGTGCCGAAACGTGTGAAGATGTCCGACGTAACCGAGTCGCTTGAGAACGCGTTTCAGATATTTCAGCAAACGTCGTTCGGAGATTTGGCGACCAACTTCTGGATGACGTGGTGTGACACGAGCCGTGAATACCCAACGACCGCACTTCGTTAACGCCGACAGCATCGCGTACAAGCGGTCGGTCATAGGGATTGCGCGTTGATCACCTGATTTCGGTTTCCAGCCATCTCCCCGAAACCAACCCTCTTCATAACCATTCTCTGTTTTTCTCAACTCGGAAGTCATTGAGCCATCGAGACTTGGCGATTTGACGTTGCTTTCGGTGCCTGCCGATCCGAAGCCAACCAGCACGAACTCTGCGTTCTCGGTTTAACACGGAATGTGTTAACCAGCGGGTCGAAAGTTCGAAGTTGTGCGAAACCGGTCTGCGCTGCCCGGACCAATTCCGCGACGACCTAATCGCCTCGCGGGTGAAGCCACCAATCTCGACCGAGATTTTGGCCACGAGCGATTGTCAATCACAGGTTTTCAAAGAGCAATATGGTCGTTCGACTTTTTTGACCTTACGTGCACAGGGAGGTGATACGCCGTAACGCAGTTTGACGATCGCTTTCGCGAGCGCCGCGACACATGCGGCTAACATCGGTTCAGGGACTGTGGCCGGCTCGCCGTCGAGGATCTCGTAAACGTCGCCATCATCAGGGTGAATACTGGGCCCGACGACCGTCTGACCACCAGTCGATCGCAACTCGACGATCATGTCATTCGTCCGCGGGTCTTTGTGCTGTTCGGTGCTGGCTCCTTTCGCGATGTACCATCGATGCGATCTGGGAGCGTTCGGGCGTCCTGTAATGGCTGGCGTTGGCGGCAGGTACTGGTCCGCGAGTTCAATCGCTTCGTCGCAGTCCAAATCGACATCGACGAGCCAGCCGCTTGCCTCACCGAGGATCAGTCCGATGTTGGCACTGTTTCGGAAGCGTTTTGTTAAGTCGCCTTCCTGCAATCTGAGCGATGTCCAACCCTTGAGGATTGGCTTCTTCATCATCGGTGGGATCGGAACCGGCGCCCAACCGCGAGCAAGGTATCCGCGCGCGGCCTCGATCACCGACGACCGTTTCACACCGTCGTTTGTGGAATGTCCGTTTTCACGTTCCAACGTGTTGTCTCGTCGGAATATCGATCAGTTCGGCATTTGTTTCCTCGAAGTGCATGGCGGCAAAGAGATTCCACGCGGCGTGGGCCAAGTGGTCCTCGTTGTCGTCGCCCGCCATCCACAGATTGATGTGCCGCATAGCGTGGTTGATGAGCGCGGAAGCGGGCATGCCCAACTCCCAATTGCGCTCGCCGTGTCGCGCGGCACCTTCGGCGTAGGTTTCAGCCAGGCGACGCAGGCCGATCGGCGTGATCAGGTCGTATCGTTCCGACTCGGCATCGCCGGATCGCTGCGTTCCCGTTGGGAACTTGATGATGTCGGGCATGGACTAACCTTCTCCTGGACAACAGCGGCAACAGACGATGCAGTCTCCGCAATCCGGGCATTCGCTTTCGTCGTGCTCGCGCAGGTCGAAATTGGCGAGATCGGCCGCGGTCATGTGAAAACACTTGATCTCGGTATGCTTAAGCCGCAGTCGTGCCGCGTACTCATTGACTTCGATTTGCATCTGTGTCTCCGTGATCTCAAGGACGAACATCAAGCACCTCCGTTAAGGGCTAAAACTTAATCAGAAGACCGAAGACTCATGGCGAAGCCGGTGAGTCATTCGGTCGACAATGGCATTGACCCATGTGTTTGACGAATCACGATTGCCCAGTTAGACTCCCCCCAATACAAGGGCCGTACGATATTGGGCGAATATCACGGCTGACTCGCTAAACACGCAGGTAGGTACAAGATCAGGTGCCAGCGCGATGCGCTAAACGCCAGACAGAAGGGAACAGCCGTTGACTTCAACTTCTTCCAGTTTGTTAGCGCGGGCCAGGCTTCTGGACGCTGCAGCTTGGGAATCGCTTGTTAGGCTGTACAGTCCAATGGTTATTGGATGGTGTCGACGAGCTAACCTCGGCAACGCGGACGCAACGGACGTCCTGCAGGAAGTCTTTAGTTCCGTGTGGCGAAGTATTGGGCGTTATTGTTCTGAACGTGGCAGTTTTCGGGGGTGGCTGAAGACGATAACGGTTCGCAAAGTCCAAGATGTGGCCCGTCGGCACAATCGTAGTGTGGCCGCGCCGGGTGGCAGTGCGAATCACCAAGGCATCCAGAATATCATCGCGCATGGGGTGCCAGACACCGATGAAGACATCGAGACGGACGAGCGACAATTGGTACGACGTACCGCTGAACTGGTTCGCTGTGAGTTCGAGGAAACAACCTGGCAGGCGTTCTGGATGACCGCCGTAGAAACGCGTTCCGCGATTGACGTCGGCCACGACTTGGGAATTTCACGAGCGGCCGTCTACCAAGCCAAGTCCCGTGTTCTCAAGCGTTTACGACAAGAGCTGGAAGGCTTGTTCTAAGACACGCCCCGGCTCGCGAAGAAGTCGTGTCAGACGCTCGCGTATTACTTGGTAGCCAATTACACCGGCGTCCTGTTCTGAGTTCCCGTCACATGGTCGCATGCTGGGCGAGTAGGAAAATCATGGCCGCAGAAACCGCTGTCTGTCCGACTATAACCGAACTTCGCCAATTTGCAGTTGGTGACCTGACTTCTGAAGCCTTGGAACGGATCGGCCGGCACATCGAGAGATGCGGCACCTGCGAAGACGCGGTTGATGGTGCTGCCCCATCCTCGGATCGCTTCTTAAAGGCGCTCGCTGCATCCAACACACTTTCCACAGAAGCCTTGGATGAGACGTTGCAGGCAGCAATTCTGACAATTCACAAGCTGGCAACCGGCCAACAGCGAGTCTTAGTGCTCCCCAAGACAGTCGGTTACCGAGAGGGCACTCCGCCAGTTCATCCGATGCAACTCCCGAGGGTGCTCGGGCAATATGAACTCATCGAGCAACTGGGGCGAGGCGGAATGGGTGTAGTTTACAAGGCGACTCACACCCGACTCAATCGGCACGTCGCAGTGAAGGTATTGACGCAAGATCGATTCGGTGACGCAGACTCTGCGGCACGCTTCGAACAGGAAATGCGGATCATCGGCTCGCTTTCACATCCTAACATCGTTGCTGCCACCGATCTCCCCCGAAACCAGCGCTGTTCATAAACACTCTCTGTTTTTCTCAACGCGGAAGTGCATGAACGATCAAGACTTGGCGAGTTGACGTTGCTTTCGGTGCCCGCCGAACCGAACCCAACCAGCACGAACTCGGCGCTCTCGATTTAACACGGAATGTGTTAACCAGTGGGTCAAAAGTTCGAAGGCTCCAGCTGTCCGCCGTAGCGGCTGAGTCGGTTCGGTCACCGCCCTGCTCATAACCCCGCAGTCACCGGTGCAAATCCCGACCGCACAACTTGTTTTGACGGTAGCGAAATCCGGCTACCGCAGGGTTATACGAAAGGCCGGCGTTGCGAGACGTCGGCCTTTCTGCGTTCTATCGCCAGTTCTGGCAACGAGTTCGAGTGTTGTGGCGCGGCTCGAATCGGCGATTTCGGCGTCGCGCGCGAATCGCTGCGTCGCAGTTCTCGCTAACGCCCGGGGCCAAATTC
This sequence comes from Planctomycetaceae bacterium, assembly GCA_020638995.1. GTDB lineage: Bacteria > Planctomycetota > Planctomycetia > Pirellulales > Pirellulaceae. The sequence continues at coordinate 139,095 of JACKHM010000003.1, read as the reverse complement.
GGCCAAAACTCTCGGTTGTCTCTCTGTCTCGCCCCGTCCGGGTTATAGAAGGTTGCGAGCGCTCCTATCGCGCACAACTGGCAAATGCTGCGGGCAATTCGAGAGCCGTGAGCGGTCACATACCGGCGCCAGCGACTCGGCGGGGTGCTCAAGTACTCGCGGAAGGCGGTGTGACCGCTGGACGTCAAATCCCGGCAGTCACCGATGCACATCTTGTCGCCGCAACTCATCGGCGGTTGCTGTTCGTTTATGGATTCTCAGATACGGTAGGGACGAAATTCTGCTGGATAAACAGGCGTTGAGGCTCCGTCAGGGACCTTTTGATCAAGGCAAATGTTCTTACTTCATTTACAGCTGATTGCGCATCCGTTTGGCTGATCTGACCGCCTATTTGCTGGAGTTTTCGTTCGACCATCGAATTGCCTGTCTTCGATGCGTCGAGCGCAAGAACAACTTGCCTCCGCTGGATTGATTGGGTCATGAGAGTCTTCACTTGATTGGCGAGAAGTTGATACATCGATTGCTGCTGGGTGGGGGTCAACGCACTTAACAATGCACCCGTCGCTCGCCCCTCCTTGTCGCCTCCACTGGATTGGTTGCCCACCAATCCAGCATTCATGCTTGGGAGAGAAGCGGCATTCTGAGTGGCGGTGCCGGTGCAGAAACAAGCTGCCTTGTAGGCCAGCACAGCGATTGCTTCCTGATCTTTCACGTCATGCGTTGCGAGCGTCTCGCGCACCGCTGCTATTGAGCCATTATTGTAGTTGATCGCTATGGGGTTCGAGCGCACAAGTATCAGGAACTCACGCTGCTCGGCGGTGAGTACCTTGAAAATGTCGGCGAAGACTCGAGCTTGAGCGACGGCGATGCTGATTTCCAATTGTCCGACGGCTCTCGCAGACTCGGCAATTGCTCGATCAAAGCCACGTTCGGAAGTTTCGTTAGTTGGAACGGACTTAAGTTGCGCGAGAATATCAGCTCGATGTCTTTCGTAGTCGGCGATGGCCGCCCGTTGGCTTACGACCAGCTTGGCCAGTTGGCTTCTTTGATCGCTAGTCAGCAGGCTGAGGACGTAGAAGCCGATGTCAGTTTCTGAGATTCGGGGATTTCCGTCCGCGTTGTTATTCCTTTCTTTCGGAGTGTCCATCGCCCCGAAGTAGTCGCCGATTGAAAGCAGCGATGCTCTTTCACGTGATTTCGAGTCGGCGATCCAGTTGATAAAGCGATTGCAAAGGGAATCAAGTTGTTTCACTTCGTCTCTGGACAGTTCCTGAAAACCGGGCGGAAGATGAGCGGAGGGTGATTCGTCGCCATTGGCTTTTCCTTGCCCCCCGCCTTTCTTGCGACCATTCATCACCTTGCCGCCGACCTGATTTTGGATGCCACCCGGCCGTTTGCCTCCCTGGGCGAATGCTTCGCTGGATATCTCGTACGCAAGCGTGATGGCTGCGACCAGGACGACAATTCGTGGGTTGAATCTCATGAGCATTATCTCGAGGTTGAAAGTGATTGTGTTAGGTGGCGTATGCTTCCGGCTTGCGCGTCTCGACTTGGGAGCGAAACGTGACTCAGGCGTTGTGTCACGAAAAACAATGTTGGGGCGAGCACCAAGACGATGGCGGTGGCGAACATCAGGCCGAAAGCGAGACTGGTTGCCATGGGGATTAAGACCAGCGCTTGACGCTGCGTCTCCAGCAGGATGGGTAACACTCCAGCAATCGTTGTGATCGATGTGAGAATCACCGGGCGAAAACGACGCCGGCCTGCATCGAGAATGGCTTCTTCCATGGAAAGGCCGTCGCGCAGCCGCATGTTGATGAAATCGATCAGGACGATCGAATCGTTGACCACAATGCCCGACAGCGCGATGAGGCCGTAAATGCTGAACAGGGTTAGCGGCAACTGCATCCACAGATGCCCCGCGATCGCCCCGATGAAGCCGAAGGGAATGTTCGACAGCACGAGAATCGGCTGTACGTACGATTTGAATTCGATCGTCAACAACAGATACATTGCTCCGATGACCAACACGAAACCAAGAACAATGCTCCACACCGATTCGTCGGTTTGTTCCTGTTGCCCTCGCCACCGCACCTGAACGCCGGGAAACTGCTGGGCGAGCGTGGGCAGAAAGGACGCTTTCAGGTCGGCGACAATGTTCATGGCATTGGCCTGCGTCTCATCGACGTCGGCCGATACGGTGATCGCTCGCATCTGGTCCGTCCGGTAGATCAGCGAATCCGTGCGGGCGACTTCGATTTCAGCGAGTTCGGTAATCGGGAAGACATGTCCGTCGTCCGTGCGATGCTGAATCTGTCGAAAGTCGGCCAATGAATCGCGTTGATCACGCGGGTAGCGAACTCGCAATTCCACTTCATGTCGGTCACGTTGCAGCCGCATGACTTCAGATCCAAAATACGCGGACCGCACGGTCTGGGAGAGATCCGCTAGAGAAACGCCCATCGCTCGTGCCTGATCGCGAATCTTCAGTCGGTATTCATACTTGCCTGGTTTCGAACCGGCGGTCACGTCGAAGACACCGGGGTATTCGTGCAATCGATCCGCTGTCTGAGACACGGCGGCTTGCAGTTGTTCGATCTCGTCGCTGCTCGCGAGCAAGGTAATCTCGATCGGTGCGGCTGCTGGTCCACTCGGCCCGGTGCTGAAGACCAGCACGTCCGTACCCGGGAATTCTCCTGCTTGCTCTCGCCAGCGATTGACAATCTCTTTCGCCGACACTCGCCGCATTCCGGAATCGATCAATGAAGCGGTAATGCTGCCGACGTGGCTGCCCGTTGAGACGTCTCCCGTGGAATTGGCACCAAAGCCGACCGCTCGATGCATTGCGACGACGACACCGCCTTCACGATCGGTCATATTCTGCTTCGTCAGTTCGTCGTTCACCGTCGCCAGTGCGGTTTCAAGTCGTGTCGTCGCTTCGTCAGTGACGCTGGCTGGCGTTCCGTTGGGATAGGCAATGAGTACTTGGAGGACGTTCGAGTCAATTTGCGGCAAGACAACAAACGGCACTTTTCCACTCCGAACGATGCCGGAAGATACGACCAGCAGCCCAATCGCCAACGCAATGACCAATGCGGGATTGGCCAGCGAGTATCGCAGGGTCGGCACGTAGAACCGTTCGACGAAAACGTCCAGTAGCGACGAAAGCCTTCTGTTCAGATAGCCGAGAACAACTGCCAGAAATTGCAGTGGTGTGAACAACCATCGCAGTACCGACAAGAACAAGTTGTCACGATGCGCCAGATGCGAAGGCAGCACGGTAACGCTTTCCAACAGTGACACCAACAACATCGCGATCACGGCAATCGGCAGCACCGTGGTGAAACGACCAAGTTGGCCTGTTACAAACATCAGGGGCAGAAACGCGATCGCCGTGGTGGCAACGGACACAAATACCGACGGCATCACTTCCAGCGTGCCGTCGATCGCTGCCTGACGAAAGTTTTTCCCCTGCGACTGATGAACGTAGATGTTCTCGCCCACCACGATCGCATCATCAACCACAATCCCTAAGGCAATAAGAAATGCGAACAACGACGTGAGGTTCAGCGTCTGGCCGGTGAAATGCATCACGACTCCCGCTCCGCACAGAGCAATCGGGATCCCCATCGCCACCCAGAAGGCGAGTCGCATTTCCAAAAACAGGGCCAGCAGGATGAACACCAGCAACAACCCTTGCCAGCCGTTCTTCAGCATCAGAGCAAGGCGATCACGCACATCGTCACTGCGGTCTCGATAGCCCACCATGGAGTAGCCGTCAGGGACGTTGGCTGTCTCGATATAGGCGTATACATCGCGGCCCACTTCCAGCAGATCTTCATTTCGCGTCGTGTTAATCGAAATCGCGATCCCCGGTCGTCCGTTGATGCGGCTGATCGCTGTGTCATCGGCGAAGGCATCACGGACGGTGCCGAGATCACTCAGCCGAAGCGTCAAACCACTGGTTGTGTTGATGATCGGTAGACGAGCGATTTCATGCCCAACATTGCTGCGGTTGGAACCTCGCAACAGAATCTCCTGCGATTCGCTGCGAAGCGTACCGCCCGGGATTTCAATGTTTTCTTCGCGAATGATCTGGGCGACCTCCGGCAAAGTCAGGCCGTATTGCCGTAGCGTTTCCTCACGCAACTCGACGTCAATTTGAAACTCGGGCACGCCCAGCAGTTCCACTTGCGAAATGCTGGGCAAACGCAATAAGTCGTCTCGTACACTCTCCGCAACTTGCCTCAATTGCAATGCCGATTCGATCGAATTGTCATTCGGCCCCATCAGACCAATCTGAATCACGGTGGAATTCGGGATGCGTTGACTGATGACAGGCGCTTCCGCCAACAATGGGAAACTGGGAATTTGATCCACGGCAGCGCGAACATCACCGAGAATCTGCTGGACATCACTTTGGTTAACGCCCCCATCCAATATCAGCCGAACGCTGCCCGAGCCCTCGGAAGCTGTCGCGTTAATCTCGTCGATGCCGTAGATGGAAGCGACTGCCGATTCGATCTTCTCACAGATCGCTTCTTCGACTTCCTCCGGACTTGCCCCCGGATACGCGACGCGAATTTCGATTTCATCAAGGTCGTAGTACGGCCAGAACTCGCGTTGCAGCGAAGCCATGCACCACGCTCCAGCAGCGAGCAAGGCGATCATGGCAACGTTCATTGCAGGCGTGTTATCAACCGCCCAACGGACCATCGACTTCATGGAGACGGATCTCCAACATTGGCCGCATGCGTGGCGATCTTAGGTTGTCCTCTATCGGCGACCGCCCGATGTGTTTCCGAGTTGGCGTCGATTCGCTCTCGTACTGCCAATCCGTCTCTCGCATTCGCGACAGGCGAAATGATCACCTTGTCACCTGGTTGAATGTCATTCGACTCGCATTGAACGACCGCCGTGCCGTTGCGGAGTTGAACCGTCTTGGCGGGAACCGTACAGAGCTTGCCGTCTCGCATCAGCCATACGCTGCCGTCCGTGCGGATGCCGCGCTCGGGAATTGTCAGCAGCGGCCGGTTGGGTTGGCATTGTACCTGTACCGTAACAAACATCCCTGTCATCAGTGGAATCGGTTGGCGTTGCATACTTGACGTTGACGCCGGTTGTTCGACCAAAATGCGACAAGCGACGGTTCTCGTCGTCGAGTCGAGTCCCGCTCCGTGGTGGCGGACTAATTGCCCGGCCAGCGTGTGGCTTCGACCGCCAGCGTTGTAGATGACTTCTGCATGAAGTGGAGCAAGACGCGGCGCACTCGGCTCGGTAGCCGTGGTGATGTCTGGCGACTGTTGAGAACCTTCCCAAACCCATGCCATCTCGTCGAGTTTCAAATGGCAGTGAACTTCCAAGCGACCGGCTTCCTCGATGACCGCTAATTGATCACCCACCTGCAGCATCGCATGCTCTTCCAGCGGCGCAGCCACAACGATGCCCGATACCGGCGCCCGAACTTCAGCGGCCGCCTGATCCAACTTCGCTTGTTCCAGCTTCACGGCAGCCAGCCTTGTGGCGAGTTCCTGCTGAGCCAGTTCGATTTGTAGCGATCGCCGCTGGCCCTCGAGTCGCTCCACCACGAGCCGCGACTCCACTCCCACCTTCTCAAGGCCGCTGAGTTCTGAAGCTGAAAAGGCATTGCTCTCGACCAGTTTCCTCGCTCGCGACACTTCCGCCATTTGCAATTCTTCCGATTTGCGAGCCAGCAATAATTGTTCCGCCAGATTGGTTTGATTCTGCCCGACTTGCTTAAGTTGGGTTGTTGCTTGGTCCAGCTCAATCTCAAGCTGTTGCACCTCCAAGGCGAACCGCTGTGGATCGACTTTAATCAAGATTTCGCCTGCCTGAACTTGCTCACCGACTCGCAACTGTGGATGTTTCCACACCACTCTGCCTGCGACTTCGGACGCGAGCGACAGGACGCGATGCGGGACAACTTCCCCCGTAGTCTCGATGACCAGCGGGCCATTCAGCGTCTCGGCGACGGCAACTTCAACAACCGTCGCTTGAGGAGCTGCCTTGGCCTTTCGAGGAACATCCGGCCGCGAACCCATCACATAGAACACGACAACACTGCTGACCAGGACGAACGCTGGCAGCAAGTAATGTGTTAGCCATCGAGTTTTGAAACGGGGTCGAGTCATGGCAACTGGGTCAGCACTGAGCAATGAGCGGCGAACGGGACATCACTTGCGGCGCGAAGCTTCCAGCTCCTCAGGTGAGATATTCCCGTCTTCGTTGCTGTCCATCTTGGCGAACATTCGCTCGGCGTTGCCAATGGCTTCGTCGCGAGATAGGATGCCGTCACCATCCCGGTCGATTTCCTTGAAATGGCCTTTCAGGAACCCGCCCATCGCGCTGCGAGAGCCACCGCGACCGTTGAGTTCTTCATCCGTCAACTTGCCGTCGTGGTTGGCATCGTAGCCCGCAAAGGCTTTGGCCGCTTCGCCGACAATTTCGTCGCGGCTGATGATCTTGTCTTTGTTGAGGTCGATCTCATCGGCGTGGACCAGAATCCAAGGCTGACGGGGACCATCGCCTGGTTGAGGTCCGTATGGACCACCGGCCTGACCGGGAGGACGATTGCCACGAGGTTGGTCTCCTTGGTCACGACTACGATCGTCGCCGGAGTCACGTAGTTCTTGCGCTGATATCTGGCCGTCCCTGTTCACGTCGAGCTTGCGAAACGCTTCGACTGCGCGACTCAGTTCTGTCTTATCGATCTGGCCATCGTGGTTGGCATCGAGAGCATTGGCGATCCGATCACCGCCGCCGCGAAGTGGTTGACCTCCATCGGCTTCGCCTTGGCCACGTTCGTTCTGTGACTTGCGGTCCCCTGGAGGCGGCGATTGAAGCCGCTGTGATCCCGGCCGCTGTGATCCTGGGCGTTGGGCATTCCCGCGACCGCTACCGCCACCCTGACGCAGCGTATAGTTCTCCGTCTTTGCTCCCTGTGGAGACACAAAATTGAACGTCGCTGATCCGTTGTCAGCAACGGTGTACTCGACCGATCGCTTCTCGCCGAAGACGTCGTATTTGACGACGTAACTTCCTGGCTTGGGAGTTTCAAAGCCTGTGATCTTAGCACCGCGCAGACCGGGCAATGCGGGTCTCACACCTTGTGCTCGCGGCTGTGGATCAACCTGCCCGTCGCGTTCGACCACTTCTCCATAAAAGCCGCCGTTCAGATAGGGATAGGTCTTCGTCGCATGATAGTGGTAGTTTCCTGCGGCGTCTTTATGTCCGTTCAACCAGTCCAGCGACGGCTTCGATCCATCGGCGTCCTCATACCCATAGATGGGATATCCGTCGAGCGCAATGCCGACGGGATTGCCTTTGCCAACGATCTTCTCCAGGTGTACCGGCGCGAGGTGGTAGTGATAATCGTCGGCACGGCCGCAGTGACCGCCCCACTGGTCCAATTCACCCGCGAGCAATGTATCCGTCTTACCATCGTTCTTGATGGGATTGAAAATGGGGATTCCGTTCACTGCCAGCGCGATCGCGCCACGAAAGAAGTGTTCCTTGGCGGACATGGGATGCTGGGCAGGAACCGGGTGAAGCGGAATTCGCCACGCGTTTGTGCCTATGTAACGCTGCGGCAGTGGAACTTGCTGTTGCCACGCCGTGATGCCGATCATCATCGGATGATCGGGCATGCCGTTGGATTCGACGTATAAATAGTCCTCATCCCAACGCACTTTCACGTTGTTAGTGGACGACTTGCCATCGCCATCGTTGCCCATGAACGGAGCGAAGTATTTTGCCGCTTCCGGCTGCTTCGAGTCCTGGTGGGATGCCGAAAGCTGTGTCGCGACGAACGTCACGTTTGGCGCCGTGTTCAGTTGCTCGATTCTCTTCTTGGTTTCAGGCGTTGGGGCGTGCGAGTGTCCCTCATGCGCCAGGGCAAGCGAAGTGCACAAAAGGGTCGATGTGATTACGATGAAATACTTCATTTGATATCTGCTCGTCTTTATGGTTGATGATCGTTGCGTAGCGGACGTTCTCCATCATCCGTCAATTGCGCGGCGGGCGTTGTCCGCCAGGGCCCCTGCGGGGGCCGCCGCCACGCTGGGGATTCTGCGGTACAACATTCGTCAGGTTCGCAAAATCAATTCGTTCCTTACCATCCGGTGGCGATTTGATCGTCGTGCGAAACAGTACGATGTTGTCCAGCAACACATCGTCCGACCAGATGAACTTCGCTCCTTTGAAGTCATGTTCAAAGAACGGCTCTTTCGGCCCGACCGTCTCTTCGGAGTACTCCTTTGCCTGCGGCCAATCCGTGTCGTCAAAGCTCACGGAGTACCAGTTGTCTGGAATCGGAATGCTTTCGACTCGCGGATTCTTCGTGTCGCCGCCGACCGGCCCCCACGAGATCTTCTTCGCCTTCCAACTAGCATCCGTCACGGTGCCGTCGCCGAGCTTCAGGATGAAGCCGCCGTCGCCGATGTTCGTGTTGGCATACTCCATACCCGTTTTCGGATCGGCGTTGTCGATGCCCATCGCCGCGATCGTCATTGGATACGTCGGTAAGATGTCGACCGAGATGACGTTGTGCGGCACGAACTTGATCGAATCTACCGCGACCAACTCGCCGTTGATGTACAGCTTGAATGAATTGTCCGCATAGACATTTGCCTTAATGGTGTCGTCCATACGCGGTTTGCGAAGGGTGGCCGCTGGCGGTTGCTGGGCAACAAGTGATGGGGTTTGTGACAGCCCCAGTAGGAGGCAGGCCAGTGCATTCAGATATCGTCTCATGTTTCCGTTCCTATGGAGGGTTATGTGCGTGCTCACATGCTCTGCTTACGAATCGCGAGTCGAACGTCATTCAGCGTTCGGCGCGAAAAAAAACGAATCCACGCCAGCAAGATCCGGCTCGATGTTTACGGCTCGCGAGTAGATGTAGTAGGGCGCGCTCTTGTATCCGTCCAAATTTCGCAATTGCATCAAAGCGGCGCGCTGTTGGGCAGTGAGCGTTTGGTTCACACTTGCAAACGCCGTCGCGTAATACCACGACATCTCGCCGTCCAATTCGCCGTAGCGGCGGCCAAGTGCAACGACTCGTTCTTGAACCGGGGCTTGTCCCGCAAGGAGCTGGCGGAGTTCCTGAGAAATGGCTTCACGCACCTTTACGGTCTCTGCCAAGGCGGGCCTTTGCATGTCGAGAATCGAATCGATATGTTTGCGTTGTTCGGACGTCAGAATATCGTCGACAAACGCTTGGCCGCTGTTGCCCGTGACCGACGTGCTGATGTCGTAATCCCGCTTGCCCATGGCGGGCATATCTTTCATATAAAAGCCACCGAAGTAGGTGCCGTGTCGTTCCGGGCAGAAGTAGGTGTCGGCTTTTACCGAGCCAGCAGTCCAACTGAAGAATTCACTCACATAGGTCATGTAAGCTACGTTGACCAGTTGCGATGCAGGGCGTCCGCGTTGCCGGTTGCCGTCACGTGCATCCAGATCGGGCCACGAATTGAAATCTCCGAACTTCATCTTGGCGAAATACTCCCGTTGGTCGGAAGTTAACGACGATGCGACTTGGGCCATGGCTTCGGCGCGGCGCAGGCTGAGTTCCGCATCTTGAGCGAAGATGTCACCGACGTATCGCGACACCGCTTCCTTGTTTAGTCCCGTGCTGCCGGCGGGAACCTGGCCATCACGTTGCACATGAAAGGCTTTGACTAGCGGCAAACGCATTTCCGCCAAGGCCTCTAACCGCGGAGCTTGTTCCTCGGCAAGGTCAAGGAATATCTGTTTTTGTTCGTCGTTCAAAACGTGCAAGACGTTGCCCGCGACTCGGTTGAGGAACATCGGGTTATGCCCTTTCCCCGCCGCGTCAATGTCGCGCATGTATTGGAAACCGAAGTAGTCGCACACTTTCCCAGGCGGAATGAACGTCGACGCTCCGAAATCACCTGTTAAAAACGCTAAGCCGCTGAAGGCGATCGTATGCAACTGAGCCTTATCGGAAATGGCCTGTTCGATGGAGTATTTCTCACCGCTGCCACGTTGCCCGCCACGAAACTGTCGATTCTCGTCGCGTCCTTTTCCGTCTTGCCTACGTTCTCGCTGCTGCTCGGCGCGGGGCGGGGCATTCGTTTCACGTTGTTGAGCAGCGAGTTCCGCAGCTCCCACGAGGGAGCCGAGTACGAACAGGCTAGCCGTGATAGCCACCGAGCGAAACATCGTCCGAATTCTGAACATGATCATCTCCTTTCCCGTTGTGTTACCCGTCGCCATTTGTCTCGCGGATCGTTCGTGACGAAGTTAAACGAAAAACAACGACTGAACGGCGACCCAACGCACGGTTACTAATGTCAGGACCAGACACAGCCACCACGACGCCTGTTGCGCGCCGAGATACGACCTCATCGACCAGAGTATCCCGGCACCGAAGACGGTCGCAGTCAGCTTGAACGTGGATAGCATCCATGGCTTGCTCAATAGCGATTCGCCAAATGGATTGACCTCCAGAAAATCGCCGGCGGTCGTCGCAAACAGTGTGCATGCCAGATCAAACGCGCTCAACGCGACGATCAACACGAGCGCACGCTTGATGAGGTTCACTGCCTCGGGAGACCGCACAAGCTCCGACCAGCGCCCGGACTGTGGCCGATGATTCAACAACGTCCCGATCGACAAAGCGACCAGCACCATGCCCGCCACGCTGAGTGCGTACATTTTCTTAGCCGAAGTGTCCGGCGGAGCAAGGTAGTTGGCTTCATCGTCATCTTCATCGTCAGATTGTTCGTCGTACTCATCGATGAACGCGCGCACGCCATCGGTCACTCGAAACTCTGTCAGGACTCCTTGCCATTGAGCCGTTGGTATTCGGTGAGGCATGCCATCGTCCGAAATGTCGACGTCCCAGGTGAGTGCTGTTGCCACGCGTTCATCGAGCGACTTTGCTTCGCCCAATGATCTGAGAAACCGGGCGGCACCATCGGATTCAGCGACAATCCTGATCCGCTCGTCGAATACAACGATCGCGTAGTCTTGGTGGAGCCAATACTCGATGTTCGCAATGAAACGGTTTGGATCACCCGACTCGTGTTTTTCTTTACCATCGGGCGTTCGACCCGGCATCTCAGCAATACGTTCGCCGTTCACGAGAACGAATCGCCCCTGCCTTCCAACACGATACGGTAACGGCAATCGGCGTCCGGCGACAATCACCGTGCCCGAAGACACTGGTGTCCCGTACACAACTTCGCGTTCGCGCGACGGCTGACGCGTCCCGATCGCTTCCACTTGTTCTTGTGCAGCAACAGTGGCACTGCAGATCACCGTGGCGACGAAAACTAGCGCGGAAGGCTTCACGGCTTGGTACCTCCAGGCTTGCGTTTCGCACCTTTGTCGCCCTTATTCTTGTTGCCTCCTCCGCCCTTTCTGACGGCAGGTTCCTGGCTCGGATCGTACTGCGGGTTAGGGACTGGCATCTGAGCGTCAATGTCGCGCAGGTATTTCACCAGTAACGCATCGAGCTCGGACACTTTCGTTGGCATCTGCTTGGCCAGATCATTCTGTTCGGAAATATCCGCTTCGATATCGAACAGCGCCAAGCGTCCGTCTTCGTAGAACTTCATCAGCTTGTGATTGCCCAGGAACAACGCTGAGTGCGGGCCATCACCGCCTTGATAGTGTGGAAAGTGGAAGACCATTTCTTTTCGTTGCCGAGTCACTTGACCTTGACCGTCATCGAGCAGACTGACGATGCTGCTGCCTTCGATGCCGGGAGGAAGCTTCGATTGAGGAACACCGGCCCACTGGCAGAAGGTTGGAAACAAGTCGTAACCCACGATGCGCTCGTGGCACCATGAATTCGCTTCGATTCCAGGGCCTCGGATCATGAACGGGCTGCGAATGCCGCCCTCCCAAACGCCACCTTTGCCACCCGATAGACCGCCGCGCCTTCCGCCACCTTTGCCTCCGCCTCCACCGCCCGATCCGTTGTCCGACATGTAGATAATGAACGTATTGTCAGCGAGTCCCAGTCGATCAACGGCGTTGACAACCATCCCGACACCGGAATCGAGGTTCTCCGCGATCGCCGCGCTGCCGACACGTTTGTCGTCAACGCTGCTCCCCATCCTCTCAGCGTACTTGGCAAGTGTTGTCTTCAACGCGTTCTGCGGAGCGTGCAGCGCATGCCACGACATTTGAATGAAGAACAGCTTGCCTGCCTTCTTGTTCTTGTCCATGAAGGCGATCGCACGCTTGGCCATGCCAAAGATGTCTGCCGGGTTCGGATCTCCAAACTCGTGCGCGTACTCGTTGCCGATGTCGCCGTCGCCTTCGTCGTAGCCGTGCGCAGCCGGCCCACCGCCGTTGATGTGCCACTTACCGTAGTGCGCCGTTGCATAACCGGCAGCACGCAGCAACTCACCGATCGAGACCTCACGCCCGTCAATCTGCTTGACATTGCGTGGCTCGATCATTTTGTGCCCTTCCTCGGCAGGTGCTGCCTTGGTCCAGTGCATCGCAGCGGGACTCTTGCCCGTCTGCAGGCTGATCCGAGTTGGCGAGCAGACCGATGCGGGGGCGTAGGCCGCCGAGAATCGCATCCCTTGCGCTGCCAGCTTTTCGAGATTCGGTGTGTCGACGATCGAACTCTTTGACCAATCCAGATCGGGATGCATCGCGGCGGACAACCCGTTCCACGCCTGATCGTCCGACATCATGAACAGAATGTTGGGGCGATCGGCGGCCTGTGCGGCTGCAGAGACGAGGAGCATCAGAACTCCGATGTAGCGATTAACCCGCATTTCATTTCTCCGTTTCCGCAGACCGCTTGCCCTTGCCGCTCTTACCTTGACCACCTTGACCACCTGTGCCACGCTGACCACCTGTGCCACCTCTGCCGCGAACCACCAGTTCTTGAGCATCAAGAATGCCGTCTTTGTTTACGTCCAACTTCATCAACGCGGCGACTGCACCATGGATCTCCTTTTCCGAAAGATTGCCATCGCCGTCAACGTCGAGCAGTTGGAACAGGCCACTTCCGCCCCCTTCTTTTCCTTGGCCATCACGTTGTTTCTCACCGCGGTCGGTTTGCGTGCTTTCTGTCTGATTGTCCTTGCCTTTGTTTCCTCGCTGTTGCGCTTGAACTGAAATGCTGGACATCAGTAATCCGACCGTTGCCGTAAGAATGAAGAGCCGGTTCATGTTGGATTTCCTTTGGGGTTATAGATTTGCGTGCGTTGTTAACGTCCACGTACCTCGTCACGTGACAGAATTCCGTCTTTGTTCTTGTCCAGAGAACGCAGTAACGCAGGCAGACGTTTGATTTCATCTGTGGTGAGCTGCCCGTCGAGGTTCTTATCGAGGCCTTGCATGATTGCGTCCAAGTTCGCTTTCCTGTTCCGCGCGGCCACTGACGAAGGAGTATCATCGCCTGATCGCTTCACCGGCACGCCAGCATCGACGGAATCAAGGTAACTCGTCAGTCGGGCCGATAGCTCTCGCACTTTGTCGCTGCGACTGCCGGAAAGATCATTGCGTTCGCCGATGTCTTGTGACAGATCGAACAGCAGGTGACGGTCGTCTTCGTAAGTGCGTATCAACTTGAAGTTGTCCACGATGATCGCGGATACGGGTCCGAGTGGATCTTTGTCGTAGTGCGGGAAGTGAAAGACGATCTCTTCGCGTGGACGGGCGACTTCGCCAGAGACAGGATTGACGAGCAGTTGCCGCAGACTGCCACCTTCCACGTCGTCAGACAGTTTGACGGAGACGCCAGCCAGGTCCGCGACGGTGGGAACGAGGTCCGCGCCGGTGACAAGGACGCTTGAATGCGAACCGGCTTTAACTAGCGGCCCACGAACAAACAGCGGTATACGTATTCCACCATCCCACAAACCGCCTTTGCCGCCTTGCAGCGGACCGTTGCGACCGGGCGTGCCATGGTCAGCGGTGTAGATCAGATAGGTGTTGTTGGCGATGCCGAGTTCGTCCAGCGCGTCCAGCAGCATGCCGATCGTGATGTCCATGTCGAGCACCACGGCGGCGGCTCCCAGGTTGCGTTCGTCTCTGCCAAGCCCAAGCCGCAGTGCCTTCTCAAAAGTTTCCGGCTTCGCGTCGGCCTGCGAACGGCCGCCATAGTGCGAAAGCTGCACATAGAACGGCTTGTTCGCTTGGACTTGCCGCCGCATGAACGCGATCCCTCGTTCGGTCATTCCATACGCTTGCTTTGGATTCGGGCTGCTAGAATTCTCAGGCCCGCTGTTGCTGGTCGGTCCATCCGATTCGTCGAAACCGTGAACTCGCGGGTCCGTCCGGCCGACATGCCATTTGCCAAAGTGTGCCGTTGCATAGCCCACGGACTTGAGCAGTTCAGCGATTGTCGTCACGTCCGGGGGCAGTTCGCTGACGACGCGAGGTTCAATCCACACCTGTCCCGTGTCGCCCCCCGCAGACGTGAACGTCATTCCCAAACGTGCGGGACTGATTCCCGTGAAATACGTCGCTCTTGAAGGCGTACATCGCGGCGAGGGAGCGTAGTAATTCGAGAAGCGAATACCTTCACGGGCCAACCGCTCAAGATTCGGAGTCGAAAAGACATGGCTCTTCGATTCCGGCTCGTCTGGGTCGAGCTGGACCGAAGTGCTTGCCCACCCTTGGCCTTCGCCTTGGATGAAGACGAAGTTCGGTTGGTCGGCAGTGAGTTGCGTAGGCTTCCAGCTTGCGGCCAGGATGAAAACTAGGATCTTGGCAAGCTGGTAGCTTACCACACGCAGCTTTCGCGTCATCATCGGCTGCTCCTTCCGGAAATCACATACGAATAACTCACATCGCCATTCCTTTGACCGCCTCTTTCGGCGGCTGGTAAATAGGCTCTGACATAATCAACGCGAGCCCTTTCGCCGTCGACGCGAACGCGCACGTGGCCGCTGCTTCCCTGAATTTCACCGCTCAAGTAGCCATACTCTCCAGCACTTTTGATTCCCGAGCGCGGATGACCGGGTTGCGGAACGAGCTGATACACGATGCCATCCAGGTCTTGCTTGATGAACATGTGATCGTGGCCGTGAAACACAATGCTCGCGCCGTGGTCCACCAGCAACTGGTGAATCGGTTTGCCCCACCCCGGACGATGACCAGCGAATTCGTCGTCTCCCGATTCACCTTTACCACCCCATTCCCAAAACGGAGCCGCTTCGGCACCACCACGTTGGTTGCGGTCGCTGCCGCCGACGAGATGATGCAGGAAGACGAACCGTAGCTTTGCGTCGCTTTCCTCTAACGACCGCTTCAACCACTGATACTGTCGCTCGCCGAGCGTCCAGTACCAGTTATCGCTGCTGCCGCCGCGTGAACGTGTGGTCGTGTGCCGGAACGGATCAAGCACGATAAACTGTGAATCACCCCACTCAAATTGGTAATAATTCTCTGGCAGGCCAACTTCTGGTTCCCGCTGGTCGTTGCCGGTGAAGAAGCCATCGGGTGCAGGATTCGGCAGGCATCGTTTGCGGGTCGTCGTTGCCCAGACGTTCGAGCCGCGGTTGCCCGACTCGCCATCGTGGTTGCCCAACGCGAAATACAATGCGGCTGAATGGCACAAGTGGCCGAGGTAATACCGCTGAGCGAGATACTGAGGGTGCGCTAGTTCCGGCTTGACGTACTTGCCCGTCATGAATGTGTCGCCCAGAGCGAAATGAAAGTCCGGCTGATCGGCGAGTGCGTTGCCTAATGTTCGCAGATAGACGTCGCCGCTGGTGTTTTCATCCAGATGCGAGTCTGCTTGGACCGTGAAGACGAACGAACTGTCGTTGTCACGTTGCGTGTGAAATGTGTACTCGTCACTTTGCTTCGCTTGTCCGCCAGCTTGATAGACCAGCCGATAGTAATAGCGAGTGTTCTTCGCGAGCGAATCGATCACGAAGTCGAACGGCTCGCCAGCTCGTAGGCTTTGCGTGACAGTGTTTCTCGTGAGATGTCCCTGCTGATCGCCGTAGCTTAGGTACGCGTTAACGTCACTGTGAAACAGAACCCGAACGGTCCCGCTATTGTCGGTCAGCCGCCCCACGATGATGTTGAAGGGATGGTCGGGAACATTATTCGCAGGTGGAGGCGTCGTGTAGCCGCCAAGCTTGCTGCCGCCGCCGCGCGGGGGTGTCGAAGTTCCTTGGCCAGATGCTTCGGCGCGAGAAACGACGCCGTCGCCATTCGCGTCGAGCTTGGTAATCGCTGCCGGGGCAGCTTTCAGCTCGCTGGGCGATATCACTCCATCCGCATTGGTGTCGATCGTCGAGACCAATGGATCGTCGCGCGTTTGCTGAGCCAACGCAAGCCCGGCAAGCAGGATTGCAATACTTCCTATTGCACCATGGACTCGTCGTGTCATGGTTGTGTTTCCTCGTGCCGGACTCGCCGTCCAGATCCATGATGTGAGGTGTGCGAATAAAAGGTGGCGTCGACATCATCACGCGCGACCAACACGACCTCGACGCTCTTTGGGCCACCACCACCGCGCGGCAGTCCGTCCAGAAACATGCGGTGGATCGTTCCACTACTCGCGTCGAAGTCGATCTCGACATGTTTCGGTCCCCGCACCTCCCTTGAATTACGATCGGCGGTCAGGTGGTGTAAGCGATCCCCTCGCTTCTCCGAGGAGAGAGCCACTTGATAACCTTCGCGAAGTCCAGTCAGTTGAGAGTAAAGGTCGGTGAAACCGAGGTTCTGTTGCTCTCCAGGGAGACCTCCACGAAAGCGCGTCAAATCATCACTGACATGAATCGGCCCATCCTCGCGAAAGGCCCAGCTTTCGTTTCCATCACATCCAGAGATTCGCGTGCGGCCATCTTTCAACTTGCGGATAAAGACGTAGCGACTTGGGCCACCGACGTAAAGCATCGACCCATCCAGTTCTTCCTCCGACTGGACGAGCCAACGTTCCTCCGGCAGATCCTGAGGCCGCTTGTGTTCAGAGTATTCTTCTACAACGCGGATTCGATAGGCCCGATCGATGGACTGTGAAACGGATTCAATAATTCGCTCTAGAGCGACTGCCGCAGTTGCAGTCGTCGGCCGCAGCAACGTGACCGCGATCAGTACGCTGGCTGCCATTGCGGCCACGCTGCACACAACTGCGACGCGTGATCGAGTACGCGACCTGGGATTTGCGGGAGATTCATCGTGGTCAATCGCAGCCAGCGCGTCCTGAATGCGTCTCTCTTCCAGCGCTCGATCGTGCAGGGCTGCATCTCGCAAAAGCCCGTGTACAACCAATTCGTCGGCGATCCGCTGGCCATCGTCGATGGACGGTCCTACAGCGGAATCCATTTTCGGCGGCAGTCCGGCGCCGTCGAGCCATTCGGACAATTCATCAGAGTGCTCGCGAGAAACATCATCATTCATTGACTCAACTCCCCGGCGAGCAGTACGCCCTTTCGCTTGAGACAATCTGCCAGCAACGCTCTGGCTCGCGCGAGTCGCTTCTTGCACGCCTCGAAAGTTATCTCTAGACTTTCTGCCACCGATGTTGTCTTCAGCCCATCAAAGTAACGGCCGTTGATCGCGTCGCGATGTGGTGCCGACAAGGCGTCAAGGCAATCGTGCAGCGCCGACACCTTCTGCTCCCAAGTATCGCCGACCTGCGCGGAGATCGACTCGAACTGCCGGTCCAAGTGTTCCAGGACTTCATCGTGCAGCATCACTGGTTGCGTTTTCAGTTTGCGGTAGTACGCCAGCACCAGGCGAGATGCGATACCGCGCAGCCAGGGACCAAACGGCTTTGAGAGGTCGCATTCATCCAGTCGCCTCCACGCAACAACCATCGCGTCCTGAAACAGGTCATCGACGGCAGCTTCGTCGCTCACGAGACCGCGTAGATAGGCCGTGAGCATCCGCGCGTTTTCGCGGGCCAGTATCTCGAACGCCAGTCTCGCCTTTTGGTCGGACAAATCTCATGCTCCTCGATGATCGAACACCTATTACTGTCGGCTAAGGCCATAATGGGGACAAGAATCTGAAAAAACTTGCAATGCACCGTCAGGCGGTCGTGATAGTCGCCTAAAAGAACCTGCGTTTGGTATCGCGTCGTGTAGAGTTCATCACAACACAACCCGTGTCCCGAAAACGACTTGTAGTCGACGCCAGGCGGTTTGCACCGTGATCCGGAAGCTGCCTTCAGGCATTGTCGTCAACAAGTGCCAAGACGGGAAAGAGGGTGCATCCCATCGAGTGATTCACGCCCACAGTACCCAGCTGTGCGACCTGATGTGCTGCCGCCGATATTGCGAGTCTCACAGACGCCTGAAGAGAATTGCCATCAAGAAGTGCTAATCCAAGCGCAACCAGCACGGTATCCCCCGCCCCGCACACATCCCGGACGTCCGTTGCCTTGGCGGGGAAGTACCAAGTTTCGCCCTCTCGCTCGGCGACGACCATTCCATGCCCGCCGTACGTCACGACCACGCTGCATCGGTGTTCGTCTGCCAGTCGTCGCGCCATCGCAAGCGGGCGCGTTTCCTGGCCAGCGATACCCAATGCCTCGATCCGATTCGCCTTGATCAGCGTGACCTGGCCGTAGTCGGACCAGTCGCGGCCTCGCGCTGGATCTACCAGGATCGGCGAGCTGGCGGCCCGAGCACGGTCACCGAGTGTTTGAAGCAGACGCGAAGTACAGATGCCTTTGCCGTAATCGGAAACGAGTAGCATGTCGCCCAGCGGGACTTCCGATAGAAATCGTGCCGCGAGGTCGCTGATCGGCATCGTTACCTCACGATCACAGCGATCAGGACGCAATTGCCCGCGAGCAACGATTCTCTGCTTCCACGTCGTCGGCCGATCGCCGATCCAGAGATGTGGCTCAATACCGTGGGCGTCGATCAACCGACGCAATCGATCACCAGCTTCATCCCGACCGACGACGCCAGCCAGCGTGACACGAGCACCCAGTCCCGCTGCAATCATCGCGACTGCTGCCGCGCCACCGAGACGATCTTCTTCCTTGTCCACACGAATGACAACACCCGGCTGTTCTGGATTGAGCTTCGTGGCATCACCGATCAAGTAGCGATCGAGGATCAAGTCGCCAACCACGGTGATGTGGGGACGCTTGCCGTTCTCAACTATGGAAAGTGACTCCGTTCGGCAGAACAATGTGTACAACCGTCCCGACTGCCGCGGCTTCCTCGGCGGGATCGTCGTCGTAGTGAAGCTCGATGCCGCAACAATCCCATTGCAGGCCAGAGCGGATCGCCATCCCGATGCAGCGTGCCGTCGAAGTCGAAGGAGACGCTCACCGGTCCCCCAAGCCACCCTCCTTGCTCTGCGCAGCCATTTCCGCCAAGGTTCGTTGGGGCCGCCTCTTCACCGGCTGCTCTTTCACCAGCCGGACGCCGCAATAATGGCCGGCTGCACTGGCGTTGTACAGTGCGTCAAACCAATGGTTCTGCCTCCGCAGGCGTTCCCATTTCACGACCACCCCTTTTCCCGCGACGAATTCCTCCGTCTTCACTTCGGCAGTCAAGTGTTTAGCAAGAGCCAGATGTTCCTGAGGCGACGTCTGAAACAGCGAGATTGCTCCGACCGACTCTAGGGGCGTCGAAAGACGCTGGTGGACCCAGGTCTTCCAGTGATCGGCATCGACTTCCACCAAATGCAAACGTTCCGTACGAAGCCAGCTGACGTGATAGCCCTCGCCGATGTGCTTCACAACCGAGCCTGTCGACTTGGGTCGGTTATACCACTGGGAGTGTTGCTGTGCGGCGCCGCGGCCGATGGCGGGACAGAACCGTTTGTTGGACTCGCGGCAGAATGCATAGACTACAGGTGTCATGTAGCCCGCATCGACCCACACTTGGGCTGGTGCCGTGTGCTCTCCCTTGGACGTTCCCTTCGGCCAACCCGAGAGCGCCAGATCCTTGAACTCGCGGAGCGCCACCATAATCGCCTGCTCAACGCCCAAGTCTTCGCTGGCAACTTCGATGCGGCCGTAATCCACGATGTGTGCCTTCGGCCCGGGTGACCAAGCCACCACGATCCAGTGGAGCAGATACTTGCCGATGTCGACGCCCGCTGTGAGGCCTTCTACATCTTCTGGAACAATGCCACGCGGAAGTGACATCATTCGAGACATTAATTCGTGGGCGACTAGCGAAGTCTCCTCCAACTTGCTCGGCGCGACGGGCAGGCACCACACGAACTGACACATCTCCCGTTCGGCGTTCTCTTCGTCAGGGGTTCGTCCGGCTCGCCATTCATCGGCACTGACATCGCCGGATGTCAGGAACAGGTTGTTAACGGCCGACCAGCGAAAACCAAGTGTATCGGCGGCAGGCGGATCACCACAGAGCTTCCCTTCCGCATTGATGGACTGTCCAACATGGGCGATGCGGCCTTTCTGATTGGCCTCGGAGCGTTCCTCGTCGTTCCACATCTCACCGCAGGACGGACAGCCAAAACGTCCCGTCGCTCGGGCTTCGGACTGTGACTCGGCCTCGCGCCAACCGACCAGATGCTCGCGTTCGGGAGTCACCCAGACTGCACAATGCGGGCAAGGCAACAGAATCCGGCTTCGTGTGCCGTGTAGATACTCTTGCCACGTCCGGCCTTGTTCGGTGCTGACGGTGCACTCCATATAGATCCGCTTACGACGACCATAAGCACGAGTTCTGGCCTCAAGCTGCGTGATCTTGTCGCTCTCACGGCTGGTCGCTCCGGGCTGATCCATCCCGTCCGTTTCCGTGATCACCACGACCCGCGAGGTGAATCCGGCCCGACTCTTGTCGCTGCCGCCGCCGGACATGAACTTCAGCGTGGCCCCGTTGCCGAATTGCAGCGACTCGACTCTCCCACCACGACTGCCGCCGCCACGCCGCGGCAACAAATCGCGAAACCGTGACTGTTCGATCGCCGGCAGGATGTCTTCACGCCACTTGTCGCCCGCCATGTCCATGTCGGGTACCCCGCAGATCACCGTCTCCGACAATTCAAACAGGTGATACAGCATCGGGATCACAAAGCAGGTGAGGGTCTTCCCGGATTGCGTCGGTCCAGTTGCTACGCAGCGAGACCATCGTCCCGAGTCGACGGCGTCGAACCACAGGCCCGTGTAAGGCTGGCGTTCGCAGCGGAAGCGACGCCCGACAAAAGGCCCGTCGGGAATAACGATCTCCGATTCGGCGAACTCGCGCATCGTCCGAATTCGACGCGGCCGCGATTGCTTCAGGAACCAGTGCAGGTCATTACGCACTACGTGCCGCATATTCGGCGACAGAATCGTCATCACCATCCTCCACTCCAGGAATCGAACGATCGACTTCCCGCTGGGCGTCTTCCAAGGCTTCGTGCAAGATCTCGGCGGCCGCTGCTCCAAACTGCCGTTGCAGCGTATCGCCAGCGCCACGAAGGATTCCGGCGATGCGTCCGAGCACTTCTCTCGTTTCGTCGCGGGGTAGTAATTGGCCCTCACGTTCCAATCGATCCAGGCGGGCAAGCGCCGCGCGTTCCTCGCGATAGCGTTCCAGGGCCGGACTGCCCGTCCCCTGCATCAGCTCATCATCATCGCGGGCCAGCTTGTAAGCGTTGTCGGCCAGGAAATTGTGCAGCGCCCGGACCACCGCCGGCAGATCAACCTTCGCTCCGCCGAACGGGATGCCGTACCGCGCAGCCTGCTCGTTGATCACTTTGGTCTGACGTCCCGACATCTGCCGCCAATGTTTCTGCGGGATCGAAGTGTAATGCTGCCAGCGTAGTCGTTCCTCTTTTTCTTTCTCGTGACGCTTCAGCGCGGCCCGCTCCTGCTTCGTAAGTTCCTGCCCGTCCATGACTTTACGATAAGCACTGGCCACGAGATCCTTGTCGACCCGAGCAGCAGAATCAGACGGGGGAGCAGCGGTTTTGGCAGCAGCTTTGGTCATGCTTACTTACTTACCTGAATTTAACTCGTTGTTTGTAAAAAAGCCGCGGCGGGGGGAACCGCAGCGCTTACACATCGCCCGGAAGGAACCAAGCCCGGGGGGCTCCTCCTGAACGCCACGTCGTTGCGTTGTTCGCCGACTGTCGCATCTCGTTTGCGCTCTTCGATTCACGCGCCCACTGGCAACACAAACGCGACACGTCGCCAACGTGTGCGATGCCATGCAAGTCGCGATTCGATTCGCGCGGCAAGAAACCTGCTGAATTGTTTTCCAGATTTGGCCAACAGCGCTTGCTGCGTGTCGGAATTGATGGCTCATGTGTGTATGTCGTAACGCGAATCCCAACCACCAACCAAACGGAGAACAACGATGAACGCCAACGGAAATAAGAAGCCCAAGCTGACCGCCGAGGCCGCCTACGAGAACGCACATCTTGTCGCCCAGGATCTTGTCGAACGCATCCGCGAGTTGTTGTTCGATCTGCCAGCGCCGGGCAACGACGAGCATCCGATCAACTGGGCCGACGTCGGCAGCGTGAACGAAGTCAACAACCGCTTGTCCTCGATCGTGGCCTTCCTCGACGGCAGCGACGAGTAACGAACACCGCAAACCAAAAGGAGCACGAACATGACCATCAACGAATTGATCGAACGCCTGGAAGATTACCGCGACGAGTTGGGCGGCGACACCGAGGTGCGATTGATGACGCAGAGCAACTGGCCGTTCGAGAACGAGATCATCGGCCTCGCCTCGGGCGAAGAGATCAACGAGAGCGACGATGGGGACGACGACGACGTGGACGAAGACAACGCGGTCTTCATCGTCGAAGGCCAGCAGCGCTGTTACGGGTCGAAGCGGGCCTGGGAGGTCGCCTACTAAAGCCGAAACGCCCGGACCCGCTTCCAACGCGGGTGCCCCGGCGTCGCGGCGGGTGGTTCCCGTCGCCTGATGATGGCAGCCCAACCATCGAGAACGATTTCCACAAGGAGCACGATCATGGCTACGAAGAAGACCGCGACGAAGAAAGCAACCCCGAAGAAGACCGCGACGAAGAAAGCGACCCCGAAGAAGGCTGCAACGAAGAAGGCAGCGGTGAAGAAAGCGCCGGCCAAGAATGCGGCGGCACCGAAGGCCACGCCCAAGGCCAACGGCAAGCTCAGCGCCCTCGATGCGGCGGCAAAGGTCTTGGTCGACACGAAGCAGCCGATGAACTGCAAGGAACTGGTCGAGTCGATGGCGGCGAAGAAACTCTGGACAAGCCCCGGCGGCAAGACCCCGCACGCGACGCTTTATTCCGCAATGCTCAGGGAGATCAACGTGAAGGGAAACGACGCCCGCTTCAAGAAGACCGAGCGCGGCAAGTTCGCCGCCAACGGCTAGACCACGCGACGGGTTCGCACCCAACGCCCCACGTCCGCGACGCTGGGGCGTTTTCTCGTTGATGGGCGTGCTGGCCAACGACTCTCCAATCGTACGACACGTTGCCAATGTCGCGTTCACGTGGCCACCTTCGTCTTCTTTCGCGGGCGCTTCTTGGCGGTGCGTTGTTGCGTAACTCGCTTCGCCTTCTTGCCAGTAAACTTTTCCCACCGCTCTACGATGACATCGCAATACGGCGGGTCGAGTTCCATCAGGAAAGCATTCCGCCCCGTCTGTTCGCAGCCGATCAATGTCGACCCGCTGCCGCCGAACAAGTCGAGCACATTCTCGCCGGGCAGCGAGGAGTATTGAATCGCACGCACGGCCAACTCGACCGGTTTCTCAGTCAAGTGCACCATTGACTGAGGGTTAACTTTTTTCACGTGCCATAAGTCACTGGCGTTGTTTGGTCCAAAGAACTTGTGGGCAGCGCCTTCTTTCCAGCAATAGAAGCACCACTCATGCGCCCCCATGAAGTCCTTGCGAGTCAGTACCGGATGCTCCTTATCCCAAATGATCGCCTGCGAGAAATACAGCCCGACCCTTTTCAGAAACTGTCCATAATTCAGACAGTTGGCGTACCCACCCCAGATATACGCGGCGCGTCCAGGTAGAAGCACGCGAGCGATGTTGCCGAACCATGCAGCGAGGAGTTGGTCGAATTCTTCGTCCGAAACGAAGTCGTTAGCGAGCGGCCGGTCCTTGGCCCGCATCTTCTTCTGCGTTGGCTTCGACTTTCCCGGATGACGCTCGAGATCAAACTTCTGGTGATGCTTGTTGGAAAAGCTGCTGTTGCCCGCCGCGATTGCGTTGTTGCTGCGCGGTTCAACTTTGACATTGTACGGCGGGTCGGTGTTGCAGAGATGGATGGATGTACCGTCCAACAATCGGTCGACGTCTTCGGGTTTGCTGCTGTCGCCGCAGAGCAAACGATGGGTGCCAAGTATCCACAGGTCACCGACTTGCGTGATCGCCTCGTCCGGAGGCTCAGGTATGTCGTCCGGATCGGTCAAGCCGTCCTGCACGCCCGTATCGAACAGACGTGCCAGTTCGTCTTGATCGAACCCGAGTAGCCCCAAGTCGACATCGAGGTCGCGTAGTTCGGACAACTCGATAGAGAGCAGATCAAAGTTCCACTCGGCCAGCTCGGACGTTTTGTTGTCGGCGATGCGATAGGCCTTGATCTGCTCGGATGTCAGGTCCTTGGCGACGTGGACAGGGACCTTGGCGAGGCCGAGCTTCTGTGCTGCCTTCCACCGAGTGTGACCGCAGACGATGACGCCTTCGGTATCGACGACAATTGGCTGACGGAACCCGAACTCACGGAGAGAAGCGGCGACGGCATCCACAGCATCGTCATTGACCCGCGGGTTGTTGGGATAGGGTTTAACTCGCGTGATAGCCCAAAGTTGAATCTTCATCGGAGCGCACCTCGGCACAGGAGTTGTGCTGGTAGCTCCGAGTTGCGGAGTGCGGCCCCGGCAATCCAGGGCGGCGGGCAGGCGTCCAGAATACACCTGCCACTTGGGTTCATCTTGTTGATTCTATTGGCGTGGACTCAATGTTGCTAGTTTAGATGCCGAGCCAGCGACACACCTTGTGACCAGTGTCGGATAGACAGTGGCGCGATACGGCAGGCTCGAAAATGACTGCGGAGTTTAAGTCATGAGCGCTGAACGAAATCAGCGTTGGCGACACAGGTCACGCCCTCCTTAGCGCAGTTGCGGACAACAGCTCGGCGACTCCATGGCAACAGAAGTTGCGTCGGTGGGCCGGTTCAATTCCTTCGAGAGGCCGAAGCGAAGTTGAGAGAGACACTTGGAGAGTCTGATTAGACTCGCAACCAACTCCGAAGTTTAGTGTCCAGTTTTTCGAGAAGGGGCACGAGCTTGGAAACGTCTTTCTGCCCACTCGGCAGCCGCATGTTCCTTTCGCATTCGCTGATTACTTTCTTTGCGAGGCGAGCGACCGCACAGTAGTGAGTCAATGGCCGACTTCGGTCTGCAATTAACTCGAAAGGTTTGTGCTCGGCGTAATCGACGCCCGCCACAAGCGACGGGTCACGTAGCATTTTCTGGAGATGTGATTCCTCGTTCTGGATTTGTTCGTGCGCCCTTCTGAAGTGCTCCTTCTGCCGTTCATATCTTTCGGCACTCTCCTTTTCGGAGACAGATCGTCGGCCGAAGGAAAAGGCAAGATGTAGCAATGCAGCAACGAACAAGATGACGGTCGTGGCGACGGCTGCCTTCGCCTCGACGCTTGGATCGAGTACAGACCACACGACAGCCGGGACGATCAACAGGAATGTTACGACGACTTCGAGTATGGGAGCGAACATAGGTGTGATTAGCCGCCGAAATCGTTGAACGCCAAATATGCACGTCCTTCTTGCGACGAATGACGCCGGACACGCCGAACGACATCTGCGAACGTTGCAAGACCTGAAAGCACAGCGTACAAGTGCGAATAGTCCAGCAGCAAGAGTGGGCTCTTATCGTATGATGCCTCGTCCTTTGCGCCGTCATTGTAGCTCGACATGGACACCATGATGCCCATCGTGTTGTCGGCCTTTCGTTCAACCTTTTTGTCGAACGAATCAATGTCAGTCGGGACTGCCGGGGCGGTCGTGAACTTGATTTCCACGAGGTATGTCGTTCCGTCAATGGTGATTGAGCCGTCGATTTGTCGCCCTCCCGGTGCGATGTACGGTCGCCGACTATCGATTTCCGAATACTCCATCAAGTCGTAGAACCAATCCTGGAACGCGTAGCCGCCCTCCTGCGTACCCAGTTTAGAGCAAAGCGCATCTAGCCTTTCCTTCAATTTCGTAAGGTCGGCCTGGGAACGGACGTTCGCCAATCGAGCGGTTTCGGCCTCCTTGCGGCGCTCCACAGCCTGTCGCTCATCGATCTTCTCACGGTCACGCTCGTCAAGGAAATCCCGTAGTGCCTTTACGGCGGCTTTGGCGTCTCGAATCTTGTCTTCTGAGTCTTCCCAACCTTGGAGATCGGGAAAAGTTGTTTGATCGGCCAGCGACCTTGCAATCTGCTGAATCAAAGCTTGCCCCCGTTCAGACGGCTCCAACTTCGGGAATAGTTGGTCAAGATAGTCCCGCTTCGAGTCCTCGGGGTCCAGCCCTGCGACAAACGATTCCGAAACACGGGATCGGCGCAGGAATTGACGCAACGCCTTTTTTCGCCAGAACGACTTCAAGGCGGCGTCGTAAACCAAGTCCAGAAAATGGGGAGAAAGGCGTTTAGCCACGGTAGAGCCTCTTGCAAGCGACCATACCAATCTAGCAAAATTGCTAAACCGAAGGGAGTTGTCGATTTCGCCGTGCTTCAAACGTTCGCCATCATCGCGATTGTCTAGTCGTTCAAAGTCGCAACATGCGGCGAAGAGTAACGGCCGTCCACGACCGGCGACATTTCCACCATCGAGCCGCCCGCCGCAACGAACTTGCGACAGCTTCCAGACGTGGCGCAGGTGAGGCACGGCAGGTGAGTGTCCTGCTTGTCCTTGACCGCACACAGAAGGATTCGCCGCCAGGCGACCTTCGGAACGACATCTTGCTAGTCGATGTTCCGAATTGTTCGGATGCGAGCGATTTGTTCATCCACGATCAGGTAGCGGTAGCCAAGGCATGGAATCGCTTGCGGCAAACTCATTGTTCGGAGTCGCCAGCCGAAAACGAATGTTTGTCGTAGCCCACTCTGGTATCATTGCACGACCGAGAGTAGATGTTGGGCTGGGGTCAAACAACGCTAAAGAGGAGGCATATGATGGCCAGCGAAGCAGCGAACGCCGTCCAGCCTGTAGAAGTGTTTCTGAGTTACTCGCATCAAGATGAACGCATGCGAACTCGGCTGGATACCCACTTGAGCCTTCTCAAACGCCAGCACTTCATTCTGTCATGGCACGACCGCAAGATTACTGCCGGGTCTGAGTGGAAAGGGCAAATCGACCAACACATTAACTCTGCGGACGTGATTCTCTTGTTGGTTACTGCCGACTTCCTCGCGTCAGATTACTGTTATGACATAGAGATGAAACGAGCACTTGCTCGACACGATGCGGGCGAGGCACGGGTGATCCCCATTATTCTTCGCCCGTGTGATTGGACTAGTGCCGATTTTGGCAAACTCCAGGCCTTACCAAGAGACGGGAAACCGATATCTAGTTGGACGACTCAAGATCACGCTTTCAGTGAAGTTGCTCGTGGCTTGCGTCGTGCGATTGCGGAAGCTGCGATCACTGGTGATGACACTCAGTCAAAAGCTCCGGTGCGACCTCGCATCGAGATTCCAACTGATGTCCGCAATACGCTAGAACGCCTGCGAGTCCTAAATGCCCTAGCGAAAGCTGACGACGAACTCCTAGTTGATGAAGCTATGATGAAAGAGCACCGGACACTGCTGCGTCAAATGGTTCTAGAATTCCTACCGCTGGTAAACCTTCTCGTAAGAGCAGGTTTGCTAACAACCAGCATCTCACTGGAGAATGTTGACTGCAGTCAGCATAGAACGCTGACGGGGGAGCCCACACTTGTCTTCGACAATGGTAATATCTGGATTGACACGGAGTATTCAGGTGGGATATTGGCTCCGGATGCCAGCGACTTGGAGATGAACCTCTAGCGACCAGTGGTGAGGAGTTAGTCGGCATGTCACTCATGGGTTCGGCCTTCAACTCGCGGACACGCTCCAGCAATTCACCTACTGTCGGTAGCTGTTCCTCGTCTTGCGCCTGACAGAGCCTTGCGCGCTCATGACGAACCGTCATGTGCGCGCAACACCGAGAACGCAATTGACTCAGGACTGCGAGACCTGTGTCACGAACGAAAACGACCAAAGTGACTGCGGTGGGCGTGTCATGATCACCCAACCGACAGGCCTTTGGCCGCGCTGGCCCAGTCGCGAATCCGTCAGTCACTACGCGCCAACTCTCGCGCATCACCAGAATCGAACGTGGCACCTGCCGGCGCTGTGATCGAGATCCTGGCACGCCGTCCTTTCCGACCGACAAGGCGAACTGTGACTCGAACTCCACCGACTTCGACAATGCGAGTCTGTCCCTCGTGATACCAGTCGATGCAGGCGCTCACTGATCGTTCGCTGCTGCGGCTCGCCTCGTCGTTAACTTCGTTCATTTAAACACTCCTCGGGGATGAAACCCAGTCGGGCGAAGCCAACGAAAAAGGCCGCGCGGGAATGCGGCCCCGCACGGCCTTTTCGTTGTTGGTATCAGCGGTGATCAGCCGTTGATGATCCTCAGTTAGTTCGAACTACAGTCTAATCTATCTGAGCCATGTATCGACAGTGCAACCTCGGAATGGATGTGGATGCTGGGTCGAACCGCCTCTCCTCATAACTCACTCACCACCAACACCGTGACGGATTGGAACGTCGTCCATAAGATTGCGGTATATTGATCGAATCGGGTGGCCAGTTGTGAGTAGCTACACGCTGGCCGAAAGCGGCCCGGTCCTGTTGAGCTTCCACCTACCTTTCGCTCAATGCGGCCGGTGCCGGCCCGTTTTGAAAGGTAGGTGCCTGAATGTCCGAGTTGAAACCTCTTAAATTGGAGTTGATCGTCGAAGACGTCGAAATCGTTCTTTCCACGTTAGAGGCGATCGCAGAGATTCCCAGATTTGAAGATGTCGAATCAACTCCCGACGACGCTTTTTTGGGGCCAGCCTGGATCTACGACGAGATAGAATACAATCGACTCTGGTCGGAGCTGGCTGGACCTTTGAAACGTTTGCGAGTGGTCCTTAATGACGGTGAAGTGGAGCTGATCGATTGTCGACAACGCGTTCGCGAGATTCTGCACGAGCTTTGGAAATGGGTATGTAGGTATGAGTCTAAGCCCGAGTACCGTCTCGGTGGACTAAGTATCCACGACAGTGACTTTGGTATTTGCGATGATTGTTCCGCTGCCGAGCCCGCGATTCTTTACGACACCCGCAGACTTTACGAACGATTAAGGGCAATCAGAAGCGAAAGTGAATTCAGTGAGACCGTTAGTCGAACGCATCGGCCCAATGGTGGCCAAGGCGAACCGACAAAGGCGATTGGCAATCCGAATGGCGTCGATGAGCCACCGGCACTGGATGCGACTCAAACGACAATGGACGGCCTTCGCGGTCGCACAATGAGATTGTTTAGGTTCATTGTGGGAAGGCCGCACAAAACTCGCTACGAAGAGCTCCGCGATGAGTCGGACGTGTTCACGAAAGTGGAAATCACGGACGATGGAATAAAGACCGGCATTAAAGACCTGGTTCGCGACCTGGACGCAATCAATGCTCCATTCATTGTCGAGTGGTCGCACGCCGACAGGTGGGTGAAACTCGTCAACAAGCCCCAACTGAATCAAGGGCTAGATTAAGGGCTTTTCTTCGACCCGGTATTAGACCGGACGCTTGATACACATAAGCAACTCAGAAAGGAGTTGCTTATGTCTCTCGAATCGACGCTACCAAAGTTAGAGCAGGTGGAACGGCAGATTGGTGAGCGGTTACGCGAGTTGCGTGTGCTCCGTTCCCTTCGTCGCATTCTTCAACGGAAATACCGCGAGGATGAAACCGCTGCGCGCAATCGCAAAGCTAATCAAGGGGTGGATCATGCCGACTCACCTTGATACCTCAAATCCGGCCCGACCTCTCACGCCCGAGTTGCTATCGACCAAGGAGGCCTCGCAACCTCTGAACTACGGCGAGCGAACTCTTCGGCGTTGGTTCCGTTCGGGGCAAGCCCCACAGCCGGTCAAGAGCAGCGGGGCGGTTAGGTATCGTCGATCGGAATTGCTGGATTGGATTCAGGTGGGATGCTTGCGAGTTGATGGGAGAAACCAGCGGTGAGCAATTCCGAATGGCAAGAAGTCTCCCGAGATGAACCTTGCCCCATCTGCAATAAACCGGACTACTGTCGACGTTCACCGGACGGCAATCAAATCGCTTGCCGACGTGAGTCTCGTGGAGCGAAGAAAACGCTTTCGTATAGCGACGGCAGCGAAGCGTATTTGCACGTCCTCCGCGATGACCGGACGGCGAACCGCAAGGGCAAGCCGGATCGCGGGACCACCAAACGAGCGAACACGGCCAAGGCCAAACGTGCCGATGCGGAAACGATTGACCGTGTGTATCAACGGCTGCTAGGCGCGTTGGTGTTGTCACCCGCGCATCAGAAGGCATTACAAAATCGCGGATTGAAGGATTCGGTTATTGAGTCGGGCGCATATCGAACGTTGCCAGATAACACCGGCCCGACAATCAGAACTTTGCGAGCGGATTTCGGCGACGATGTCTTGCTGTCAGTCCCAGGCTTGCTGAAAACAAAGGTTGCAGCCCCGCCCGGTTTGCTCATTCCAGTTCGGGGTGTCAGTGGTCAGATCATCGCCTTGAAGTTGCGTCGGGATGAAGCGACCAGCAGCGGAAGGTACTTGTATCTATCGAGTTCCAAGTATCACGGCCCTGGACCTGGAAGCCCTGCCCACGTTCCCACGGGAATCACTGGCCCGTGTGACGTCGCGCGAATCACGGAAGGCGAATTCAAAGCCGACGTCGCAACGGCGTTGTCGGGCATTCCTACGATTTCGTTTCCTGGTGTTTCATCGTGGCGACAAGTGTTGCCCGTTTTGAAAGCGCTGCAAGTTAAAACAGTTCGCTTGGCGTTCGATGCCGACGCGATGGAAAACGAGAATGTTGCCCGTTGCCTGCTTGAATCATTCCAGGCCCTGGCCGGAGACGGGTTCGCGGTCGAACTTGAACGATGGGATGCTGCCAACGGCAAAGGCATTGATGATTTACTGGCGGCGGGTGGTAAACCCGAAGTGCTGGTCGGCGACGCTGCTTTACAAGCAGCCCGCGAAATCGCGAAAGCGGCTGGCGTTGAAGACAAGCAGACCGTCGTCGATGAGATTTCAAACCGCATTGATGAATTACTCAGCGACGGACCAGGGGCGATTTACAGTGACAAACAGTTGTTGCAACGGTTAGCCCAGGTGGCTGTGAACGACCCTCCGGCTTATGCTGCGATTCGTGAAAAGTTGCGAACGGGTGGTGTGAGGCTTCGCGATTTCGACCGAGCGATCAAGCAGCTCATCGAAGAGGCGGTCCGTCAGCAGCCAGCGGATTTTGCGCGCGGCGAAACTGGCGGTTTTTTTACCTCGGATGGTTGCCTATGCCGAACGAAGTTCACAGCGTTTCAACCGATCACTGTTCCGTTGTGTAACTTCACTGCGAGCATCGTCGATGAAACGGTTCGTGATGATGGGGCGGAATCGCGGGTGATGCTCGGCATTACCGGCAAACTGGCAAGCGGGAAACCTTTGCGACGTATCGAAGTGGCGGGAGAGTCGTTTGCTCGTCTGGATTGGATTGTTCCGAACTGGGGTAGTGATGCGATCGTCTGGCCCAACGAGTCTCGAGCAGTGCCCGCGGCGATTCAGGCCCTGTCCGGCAAGAAGCAGCGGCGCACGGTCTTCTGTCACACGGGCTGGCGAGAAATCAGCGGGTGTTGGGTTTACTTGCATGCCGGCGGGGCAATCGGTTTGCCGAAACTTGATGCGACCGTTTCGGTTGACTTGCAACCGCCGTTAGAGAAGTACGCATTGCCAAATCTGGCGAACCAAATTGACGCGATTCGCGCATGCCTACGACTATTAGAACTTGGTCCGCACCGATTGATGTTTCCTGTTTTGGCAGCGACGTTCAGAGCCGCAATCGGAAGCGTTGATTTCGCTGTGCACTTGGCTGGGGCGAGCGGTGTCTTCAAGAGCGAACTGGCGGCCCTCGCACAGCAACACTTTGGCCCTGAACTGGACGCTCGAAATCTACCGGGCAATTGGTCGAGTACCGGAAACAGCTTGGAGTACGCCGCGTTTCTGGCGAAGGACGCGATTTTCGTTGTTGATGATTTCGCCCCCTCCGGTTCGACAGGCGACGTTCAGCGATTGCACCGTGAAGCGGATCGATTACTTCGTGCTCAGGGAAATCATTCAGGCCGGCAACGTATGACGCGCGATGGACAGCTACGACCAGCGAAACCGCCCCGCGGGTTGATTCTGAGTACCGGTGAAGATGTTCCCCGCGGACAATCGTTGCGAGCACGACTCCTAATCCTTGACGTTTCGGCTGGCGACATCGACCCGGCCCGCCTTACCGATTGCCAACATGATGCGGCCAGCGGTTTATACGCTCAAACAATGGCAGGTTTCATCTCCCGGCTTGCGCCGCGATATCAGGCGACGCAAGAGCAGTTGCCGAGCAAACTGGCAGAGTATCGGGCAAAGGCGACGAGCAACGGTCAACACGCTCGGACGCCCGGGATCGTAGCCCAGTTGGCAATCGGTTGGCACTTGTTCCTACGCTTCGCGACGTCGACCGGGGCGATATCGGAAGGAGAATGTGAAACACTGTTTGAGCGCGGCTGGCGGGCATTTATCGACGCTGCGAATGCGCAAGCGGATCAACAAGCTGCCAACGAGCCCGCGGCACACTTCATTCGGCTGTTAACGGCGGCCATTGCGACTGGCAAAGCCCATGTTGCGGATATGGACGGCGGAAAGCCGGACGCGGCCGAAAGCTGGGGCTGGCGAAGCGGCCTGGGCGGCGGCGATCTTCTGGGCTGGCTCGACGGCGACCATCTGTACCTCGAACCGGAAACTTCATTCGCAGCAGTTCAGCGATTGGCGGGTGCGCAAAACGAAGCAATTGGAGTTACACCTACCACGCTGCGGAAGCGGCTTCATGAACGGGGCTACTTGGCAGAAACCGACGCGAATCGTCAAACGCTGACCGTTAGAAAAACCATTGGCGGCAAACGCCGTGAAGTATTGAGTCTGCGGGCTGACACTATCGGTACAAAACCTGACCAACCCGACCAGTCAGTGCCAACCGGCGACGGGGGCGATAGTTACAGCGGTCAGGTTGGCTCACACGACCCGACCAATGACCCGACCAGTGGTCAGGTTTTTCCCAGCGGCGGTCAGGTTGAAAGCGAAGACCCGACCAACGGAACCCATGACGAGATAACGACTAGCGATGAATTGGTCGAGTCGGTCGGGTTTTCTACGGGGGAAGAAGCGGAAATGAACAAAAAACAAACTGTGAGTGACGAGCGAGAACAGTTTGATATTTAAATTCTCGCGCGAAGCGCTACCTATGTTCGATTTACCTGACCAACCCGACCAACTAGACCACTTACTCGCAACATTGGCAGATCGTGGTGTTGTCATGCGAGTGGAAGACGGGCGGTTGCAGATCGACGCACCCGCAGGCTTGTTCACCCCGGAATTGACGGCCGAAATAAAGCGGCACCGCGACGAAATCATCCGACGACTGGAAGCTGCGCAAGCCAACGATGGCCCACGGTGGGAAGATTGCGTCGACCCGCCCGAACCCTGCCCGCGATGTGACGGGCTGATGTGTTGGTGGGACTTGCTCGGCGGTCTGCATTGCCTCAATTGCAATCCACCCATCCCAGCTCGGCGACTTGCTGCCGACGCTGCCCGGATTCGGAACAACACGCGCCGCAACAAGGCCGCTGTCGATGCGGTTGCCATCGTTCGGCGATTTGAAGATCTCAGTGGGCTGAAGGTGCGACCAGAATGAATAGAACTCTCGATGTTGCCGACATGACGCCCGACGAACGATTCGCCGAACTCGTGGCCATCTTCGCACGCGGCGTTCTCAGGGCGCGTAGGCTCCCACAATCCGCATCCGAAAACTATGCGGAATCGGGCCAGAATCCGCTTGATGTTCCTTCCGAAACCGTGCTCAGTGTGACCGACGAGTTAACGGTTCCGAGAGTCTCAAACACAAGGAGCAAAGGATGTTGAACATTGCCAAAGAGGTCTCCGCGATGGAGCGGATGACGGTCGACCAGCTGAGAAGCAAGTATGCCGACGTCTTCGGTGAACAAACCAACGGCCGGCACAAAGAATGGCTGATCAAGCGAATCGCCTGGCGGATACAAGCGAACGCGGAAGGAGATCTATCAGAGCGGGCTCGACGCCGCGCAATGGAACTTTCCAACGATGCGGATATTCGGATGACGCCGCCGCGCGCACCTAAGGCCCACGCTGCCCAACCTGCGACCAATGGCTCGGGAGATTCCCGCCTGCCGCTCCCCGGCACGGTGCTCACGCGAACGTACAAAGGCGCAACCATCGAGGTCCAAGTCCGCGGCGACGGATTCGAATTCGAGGGCGAGCGATACAAGTCACTTTCCGCGATCGCTAAGGCTGTGACCGGAAGCCACTGGAGCGGGCACCGCTTCTTTGGACTTCAGAAAGGCGGTGCGAAATGACCAAAAAGCAACCACAACCTGCGGTCAAATGTGCCATCTACACTCGCGTCTCGACGTCGGAACAAGCCGACAAAGATTACAGTTCGTTGGAGTCCCAGCGAGAGACGGGCGAGGCCTACATCGCCGCTCAAAAGCACGCGGGGTGGGAGTGTCTGTCCGATGCCTATGACGATGGTGGGTTTACCGGTGCCAATACCGACCGCCCAGCGTTCCAACGTCTGCTGGATGACGTGAAATCCGGGAAGGTGAACTGCATCGTGTGCTACAAGCTGGACAGGCTAACTCGCAGCCTCGTCGACTTCGCCAGGACGCTGGAGATCCTGGAGCAACACGACGTGGCTCTGGTCTCGGTCACGCAAGCCTTCGACACGTCCACGGCAACGGGAAAACTGATGATGCACATCCTGATGTCGTTCGCCGAGTTTGAGCGTCAACTGATCTCCGAACGCACGAGGGACAAGATCGCCGCGACGCGCAGAAAGGGAAAATGGGCCGGTGGCATGCCCGTGTTGGGTTACGATGTGGTGAATTCCAAGCTCGTCGTGAACTCGGAGGAAGTCGATCGTGTGCGGGAGATCTTTGAACTGTACCTCGACCGGCGTTCGCTCTCGGCGGTGGTGCGGGAATTGGATAGCCGCGGCTGGCGGACCAAAGAATGGAAGACCAAGAAGGGCACGGTGCGTGGCGGGAACCGGTTCAACAAGACCAGCCTGTACCAGTTACTGACCAACCCGGTCTACATCGGCAAGGTCCGCCACAAAGACAACGTCTTCGAGGGCGAGCATCACGGGATCGTGGACGCTAAACAATTCGAGAAGGTTCAGAAACGGCTGTCCCGCAACGGCTCCACGGGTGGCAAGGACGTCCGCAATAAACATGGCGCGCTGCTCAAAGGCCTCGTTCGCTGCCAGCATTGCGACAGTGCGATGAGCCATCACTATTCCAGCAAGGGGAGCAAGCGCTATCGATACTACGTCTGCTGCCACGCGCAGAAACACGGGCGGCAGGAATGTCCCCATCCGTCCATCCCCGCCGGGGAACTTGAGCGCTTCGTGGTCGAGCAGATCCGTGACGTTGGCCGGGACCCGAACGTTGTGCGTAGCACGATGGCCAACGTGCGCCGCCAGTCGGAAACGCAACTCAAACGCCTACGCCGGGAACGGGGTACGCTACGGCGCAAACTGGCTACCCAGGAGGCGGAACTGGGGCGATTGGCCACGGCTGATATACCGACGGACGTACGGGTGCGGCGCTTGGCGGAAGTCCAGGATCACAACCGCGATGTCCAGCGGCGGTTGGCGACGGTGGAGTTGGAACTGACGCAGTTGGAAGCCGAACAACTCACGGACGCGGAGATCGCAGCGGCGCTGGCCGAGTTCGACCGCGTATGGGACGCCTTGCAGCCGCGCGAACAAGCCACAGCGATCGAGTTGCTGGTGGAATCGGTGGCCTGGGACGCGAAGGACGAGACTGTATCGATCACGTTTCGACCGACTGGCATCAAGACTTTGGCAACCAGTGATAAGGAGCATGCGGCATGAGCGGTATGACCGTAACGAAGAAGGTGCACTTTCAAAGTGGACAGCACAGCCGGCAGGTAATTCACGCAGGAGATAGGAACGACGTGCCCGCGGGCCGCGTGCCACGTGTGTCGCGGATCATGGCTTTGGCAATCCGGCTCGACCAGTTGATCCGCGACGGCGTCGTGGCCGACCAGGCGGAACTCGCCAGGCTTGGGCACGTGACTCGCGCGAGGTTGACCCAGATTATGAACCTGCTGTCTCTGGCCCCAGATATTCAGGAGGACTTGTTGTTTTTACCGGCGACAGAGCGGGGGCGGGACGCGGTCACAGAGCGAGAGTTGCGCCCCATCGCAGCGATTCCCGATTGGCGGAGACAGAAGAGGATGTGGCAGCTGCTTAACCAGGGCTCATGATCGCGTCGAAGTGTCGGATCGAGGCGGACGCAGAGTGCAGAGTATAGTGTTCAATGGAAGATCGGGCGGAACACCGGAGGCTCTCGGCTACACGTACCACGTGGATGAAACTGTCCTCTACATTTCGATCTCGGTCTCAATGACAGGCTTAATCTTCTGCTCGATTTCCGTGTAGAAATCTGCCTCTTCGCTGGCTGTCTCCAGCGAAATGATCAGGGAATACCGGGCATCCTTTTCCCAGCCGTTGAGGTGTTTTCGTTCTTTCCACCACCCGGAAACGGGATAGACCGCCAAGACACCGGAACTTGCGAGGTCCGCAGCTGTTCCTGTCCACGTATCGGAATGAATCGAGCCTTTGTTGCGGTACCAACTTCCCAATTCCCATTCCTGTTCATCTGCGTGTGACGTGTCATCGTCGTCATCATCCTGAGCGTCGGCACTGATTCGTGCTTGAAACTCGGTCATAGATTCGCCCGGTCGTTTCACGTCGAATCTCAACCCATGCGATCGATATCGATGCTTGCGAGTCCAGCCTCGTTCACCGGGATTCGGTTCAATGAAGTAAGACAATGTGACACGCATGCTCACGTCGGCATCGAAGAGCTGTGCCAACACGGAATTGGGCCATGGAAGTTCGTGAAGGTGCATATGCTTTGTCTTGATTTCGGTTCCAACCTTATGAAACGGTCGAAGAGCCTCTTCAACCACCATGGTTGCAGCATTGCCAACGCTGGACAGAGCCTTTCCGAGGTCAGGGACGCCGTAACCATATGTTCGTAATCGTGCGACTTTCCTATCTGGATACTCTTCCATCATCTTGTCGGTCCATCGAGCAGAATGGATCAACAATGCACGCACTGTTTCTGGCCACAGTGCCGGGTATTGACTCCAAATTAGCGCTGCGTAACGCGAAGCAAGTGCTGTGGCCGCACTCGTGTCGCCGGTTGTCGTTAACTGAGCCTCTCCATTTGCCATTCGTGTCGTCAAAAGAGAAAGGTCGTCCAGGAAGTCTGCCTTACCATTGGCCGGGTTGATCGCGTTGTTGCCGCCTTCCATGACGATGTCTGGCTTGAACGGCCACGTGTTTTTCCACACGGTCGATGTTCGACTCGAAGGACTCAGGCTGTCAGCGGCCGCAATTGTCTTCCAATGTTGAACCACCGGGTCATAGATTGTCGTTTTCTGCGTCATGGCTCCAACGCTGATTGCATTCCACGCTTGATTTGGATCTTTGACCGGCCGAAGAGCATTCACGGCGGGATACTCTCTTCGCTCGTTCAACGGTTCGATGTTTCCAGCAGACACACAAACCAATCTTCGGGGAGCGTCTTCCGATTCTGCACCGACACAGAGCCCATCCAATGCAGCCGACCATGAGGACGGAAGTCCCTCGTCGCGACCGTCTACTGACGTCACGGTCAGGCAGAACGCCCGCTGGACTCTGGTCACCGCGATTTCAATCATGGACATCGCCTGCGACGTAATCTCGCCGTACAGATCTGGATCGTTGGCTCTCAGCCGTGAAAATATCTTCACCGATTCAAGGCGATGACCAAGTACGACAGGATCAGACAAATTAAGTTGTTCATTCAGGCAGCCGTACAACGCAAGTCCGGCCATTTCTGTTCCGTGCCCATCAACGTCCGCACCGGTTGGGTGAGGCAGCACATGAAGGACATGTTGAGTGTCAATGGCAACTTCCAGCAGCGGATGCCCCGCCTGAATGCCAGTGTCGAGATGGCACACCGATGGTGCGGTATCTGGCGGTGCCGTGGTTCGATCGCGGAGTTCGTTGATGAATTCGGTCTGGTCTCTGGGTGCGAGATTTAGGAATTCGCTGATCGCAATTCGGGCGAGTCGAAGCTCAGCAAGGATGTCGAACAATCCCTCAACCTGAGTAAGTTGTTGGAGCGAAGTCTTCGCGAGCAGGATGATTCGCTCCGGAAAAACAATGTTGCGGTGAGTTGCGGCAATTCCGGCACGATCGGCACGCGACTTGAAGTCGGCAACGTCTGCGTCGCGACCATCGCCGCTTCGGCGAATCCAGACTTCAAAATCTCGAACATCCGAATCCGCAGGTATATCGTGATTGTCAGTCCAGAATGACCTGATCGTCGCGAGGCGAATTCGATTGATGCTTTCAGCGAGCTTCTTTGCCTTGGGTTTTCCAGTTCGCGTGTCGTCTTCGTAACAGTACCGTTCGAATGCATTCAGAAAGATGCTCTCTTTACCCTCCGGAATAAAGACGGTTGCGGTCATGACATCGTCAATCACTCGGGAGTTCAATAGCTCAATGCCGCTTGGACGACGTTCGAGACTCTTCAGAGCAAGTTTCAGTCCTTCATTGCTTTCGAACAGAAGAACCGTTCCTTTGGCCTTGGCCGCAGCCGGAGAAGAGTTCGTTGACTCTCTGACGCCGCCTTCAACCTCGCTTTTCAACCGTTGTCCATGTTGGACACGGGAGACGCCTTCCGGCAGCCTCAGCGTTGGCTCTCCGCCCCGACCAGGATAAACGTAGTCTTTATTTTGTCCGGTCTTGCCGGGAAAGAGATGAGGACGGTCCATGCGAAGCTCTTATTTCCGTGATGCCGCTTTCAGCTCAAGTTTCTTTCGACGGTGTTGAAAGGCCGAATTCAAGGCTGACGTCCCGATAGATTCCGTGTCCTGAAGAACGTGCGTTTTAGCGGCATCGTCGCATGCTCGGCAGATTTCGGCGTGACTGAGGCCGTTGGCGGTCTTCCACAGAGTCTTCCAGCCAGTGCGTTTCCCGAGAAATCGTGAGAGTCGGTTTTGCACCAATTGTTTAAATTGAGATTCTGTGGGCAGCAAGTACTGAATCACGTCATCGAAACGACGGAACAAGGCATCGTCGAGCATCATGATATGGTTGGTCGCTGCCAGGATCAGGCCGTCTGATTCGTCCTGTTCCAGGAACTGTAAAAACGAATTGAGAACGCGGCGAATTTCGCCGACGTCGTTTCTTGCTCCACGTTCGGCACCGATGGCATCGAACTCGTCGAAAAAGTAGACACCACGGGTGTCCGTCATAGCCTGAAAAATGAGATGCAACTTCGCGGCGGTTTCGCCCATGTACTTTGTGATAAGTCCATGCAACTGAACATTAAACAGAGGCAGCTTCAGCTCACCGGCCAGTACTGATGCTGTCATGGTTTTTCCGCACCCCGGTGGACCGACGAGCAGTAATTTACGGCGAGGCGAGAGACCGTGATGCTGCAGCTTGTCGGCGGCTCGGTATTCATGTTTGACGTTTTCGAGCAGCTCGCGAGTGTCGCACGACAGCACCATTTCGGAAAGGCGAGTCTGCGGATAGCTGACGCTGAGAAGTCCTGCCAGCTCTCCGCTTGGCTTTGTGATAGGAAAGGCTTTGGGAAGGCCGCCGCTTTGTATCTGTGCTTTGATGCGGTCGGCCAGATCACGCAGTTCTTTCGCCATTTTTCCGTCGCCGCTGCGTGCTGCGGAGGCGGCGATTTGCAGAGCGACGGAAACGAAGTGTTCGTCATCACCGGACAGGTGACTCTTCAGTAAGGCTCTGACTTGTTGTGAACTGGTCATGTATCGCAGGAACTCCATTACAAACTCAGTCTACCAGGGATCCTTCGTGGCGTCACTTGAAGATACATCGGAGTTCAAGACATCGGAATTTACAGATTCAAATTCGCCACCATCACTTCGCCTCCAAAGGCAACTGCGTACAGAAATGCTGCGGCAAAGGGTGTCGTGGAATATTTGCGGGTCAGGTAGACCAAGCCGCCTTCAGATTCGGGTGGATCACGCCGTCTGAGTACTCTCGTGGGCAATCCCCTGGGTAATAGGCCGCGACCTCTCCGCTTAGCAAAAGCGGAAGGGCTCCCTAGACGAAAACTAGCTCGCTTCGGTCACATCGGCCGAAGCCGTCGAAGTCTTTGACGGCATGCGAATCGTTAGCGTCCGTTCCCGTGTGAAACGTGCCACGTGTTTCGCGGCTCATGGCCCTGGCGATCCGGCGTGATCAGTTGATTTTTGACGGCGAGGTGACCGATCAGGCGGAACTGGCCCGGCTCGGGCACGTGACCCGTGCTCGCCTGACCCAGATCATGAACTTACTTTGCCTCGCGCCCGATCTGCAGGAGCAGATTCTGTTCTTGCCGGTGACGGAGCGTGGGCGAGACGCGGTGGCGGCTCAGGCATCGAAGGGTTATGGCAGCGGCGGTAAGCCCAGCTCTTGCAAGAAGCCGTTATGCTTTTCTGTCGCTTCCCGAATCGCTTCGTCAATGCTGACGAGATCCTCATGAGTTGCCGCGAGGTCGATCACGGGTTCGGCGATCGCGGTGCTGACGTAGCGGGAGATGTTCAGGTTGTAGTCGTTGCTGACAATCTCTCCCATTTCGACTCGACGTGAATAGCGTTCTTCCTCGTCTCGCAGTCGGTAGGTCTCGATGATCTTCTCGATGTGCTCCTCGGTCAGTTGGTTCTGGCGTTTGCCCTTCTCGAAGTGTTCGCTGGCGTTGATGAATAGGACGTCGTCGGGTTTCTTGCAACGCTTCAAAACCAGAATACAGACGGGAATGCCGGTCGAGTAGAACAAATTGGCGGGCAGCCCGATGACCGTGTCGATATGACCGTCGTCGAGCAGCTTCTTGCGGATCTTCGCTTCCGCGCCACCTCGGAACAGAACGCCGTGCGGCAGGACGATAGCCATCACGCCTTCGTCCTTCAGGAAGTGGAAACCGTGCAGCAGAAAGGCAAAGTCAGCGGCCGACTTTGGAGCCAGCCCGTAGTTCTTGAAGCGAACATCCTCGCCCAGGGCCTCGGTGGGTGACCAGCGGTAGCTGAACGGCGGATTGGCAACGACGGCGTCGAACTTCGGCATCTTGGCCGGATTCGTTTCGCGCAGCATGTCCCAGTCGTTGGTCAGCGTGTCGCCGTGATAGATCTCGAATTCGGAATCCTTCACGCCGTGCAGCAGCATGTTCATGCGGGCCAGGTTGTAGGTAGTGATGTTCTTTTCCTGACCGTAGATTTTGCCGATCCCGTTTGCTCCCATGCGATGACGAATATTGAGCAACAGGGAGCCCGATCCGCAGGCAAAGTCGAGTATCTTTTCCAGTCGTTCCTTCTGTCCGGTTTTGGGTTCCTGGCTGTCGAGCGTTACGATGGCGGAAAGAATGCTGGAGATCTGTTGCGGCGTGTAGAACTCGCCTGCCTTCTTTCCCGAACCAGCGGCGAACTGCCCGATCAGGTATTCGTAGGCATCGCCCAAAGCGTCGATGTCCTTGGAGAACTCGGACAGCCCTTCCGCGATCTTGGAGATGATCGTGCAAAGCTTCGCGTTGCGGTCTTCGTACTTTCTGCCCAGCTTGTCCGACGCCAGATTGATTTCCGAGAACAGTCCCTGGAACGTACTTTCAAACGATTCCTCTTCGACGTGCTTGAATCCGGCTTGCAGCGTATGCAGCAGTTCGCCGTCTTGCGTGCGGGCCAGGTTGGCGATGCTGTTCCAGAGGAAGTTTGGCTGAATGACGTAATGCACCTTGCGGCGCATCTGCTTTTCAAATGCCGGCACGTCATTGGGATTCTGCTCGTACCAGATCGCCAGCGGCACGGTGCGGTCGTCGCCATTGACCTTGGGATAATCCTTGCCCAGTTCCTTCTGCGCAGCGGCTTCGTAGTTGTCGGACAGATACCGCAAGAACAGAAACGACAGCATGTAATCGCGGAAGTCGTCCGCGTTCATCGCCCCGCGTAATTGATCCGCGATGTTCCAGAGCGTCTTGCCCAGTTGTTTTTGGTCGTTGTCAGTCATAGTTAAACATTCTCAGCCGTTGTAGGCGTAGATCAGCAGGAAGTCCTGATGGCCGCTGACGAAGTCGTCGCGGAGGCAATCGACCAGTTTTTCCAGCGAGTCGAATTCGCGAATCCTGGGTGCGTCGCTCATGCGTGGGCGTCCTCCAGCGACGGGAAGAGCTGTTGCATGAGGCCTTTTTTGTGAGTCTTGAGTACGTCGTTTTTTTGAGATTGTGTAGTGATCAACTCGTCAATCGCGGATAAGCAGTCGGCAATTGTTTGCTGCTCATTTCGTGTTTCGGGAAACTTAAGACGCAGTTGATTCAGCTTGCCGATTGGCAACTGTTTCAATGCGGTTCCGGTTGAGAGGCTGTCAAACAAGCCGATAGTGCGAGAATAAACCAGAAGCTGAAACAGGAACGTATTCACCATCTTGCCATCCGCGTTGATACGGACAAGTTGTGCGTTGATGTTTGAGCCGACATGGCGATCTGGGACAAGGGCGACTATTCCAAGCTGACCGCGCGTTGAGATAATGAGGTCGCCCTTCTTAAGGTGCCCTTTTGTCAATTCCTTGTGTTGTTCGATTGAGATAAATCGCATGTCTTCATCAGACAATGTCCCAAATCTCAAATTGTTTGCCCGCAAGAATGGAACTCCAGCTTCTGCAAAATCCGACTGGGTTGGATACTTGGAAGAATAGTTTCCGTCGCTGACATCAAAGCCAAGTTCCCAAAAGGCGATCTGTTTCCACTCTCCGGCACCTTTGAATTCGGGGAAGCGGAGGCGGGGGACGGTTTCGCCTTCTTGGGGGAAGAGTTGTTGCATCAGTCCTTTTTTGTGGGCCTGCAGCGTCTCCAGCTTCCGGCTCTCCGCCGCGATCAACTCGTCCAGTGAACTCAGGCAACCCGCAATCTTGGTTTGCTCGGCGAGGGATGGGTACGAGATTTCAATCTTCTCTAATTGCCCCGGATATAGGTGGGCAACCGTGTCACCTTGGGCAACCTTGGCAATGTCGAAACGTTTCGAGCCGTTGAGGTAGTAGCTAAAGAATGGCCCATGTAATTCGGATCGAACAATGTTGAGATCGCTACCCAATGCTACGTCGTCCAACATCACGCAAGCGGCTGTTGCGATGTCTGCTTTTGTTTCACCGGAAGCCGGGATGATCACATCGTGCTTTCTGCTGAGCACGAGTTCGTCGGCGGGGACGTTTGTGCGAGATAACACCTCATTGATGACTTCGCCGTAACGGGTGTAGAGTTCGCCATATCGGATACAATGTTGAACGCCGTCGTCTGCCAAGTCCGCTTTGGAAACTCCTTTGCCTTTGTGAATAGTCGCGGCGTTTCCAAGTGGCTGCGAGTCCCAGTCGCCTGCGTCACGAAACTCTGGAAACCGCAGCTTCGGTTTCAACTCGCGTTTGTTGTCTTGTTTTGACTTCCCTGCCATCGGCTTATTCCTCGTACGCGCTGAGGCCAGAAATTTCACGCCCTGCGACGCGCTTCTTCAGCAGCGGGACGAGGTCGGCCATCAACGCCAGTTCCTTCTGGGTGCGGGCTTTCCAGCCGAGGTCGAGCGGTTCCAGCAGGTCGACCAGCCGTTCGCCGTCGAAAATCATGCGCTGCAAAATGCTGTCGACGAAACTCTGTAGCCGCTCGGTCGTCAATCCGTGCCGGGCCGCCACGTCGGCTAGTTCCTGCGCGTTCCGCTCGTCCTTGAATTTCTGGTAACCGGCTTTGATGGCATCGGCGCTGAGTCCCTGCCCCGCCTGCAGCGAAAGGACGTATTCGCTGATGTCCTCCCGTTCGTCCATGAACTTGGCGTCGGACTGGATCAGGCCGATCAACTGCTCGCGGCTCATCTGCTGCTTGCCCGGTGCCTGCTGGGAGAACCGAGCGATCAGGTTCATGATGTAGTCGTAATCGATCAGCGCCGAGGCAAACAACACGAACTCGAATTCCAACTGATCGACGGCGGGGCTGGTGTCGCCGCCGGTTTTTCCTCGCCCGTCCCGCAGCCGCTGGGCCGTTTCCAGATAGACGCCGCGGAACGCCTTGTGCTCGTCCGCCGGCAGGATTTGCTCGATCGCCTGTTTGTCTTCGTCGGTCAGATCGGTGTACTGATCCAACTGCGTCTGCAACCGCTGCACTTCCTTGAAGCGATTGATGAACTGGGCTCGGGCGTCGTCCCCTTTCAGGTTGGAGACTTCCTGCGGCTTGCACTGGAGC
This sequence comes from Planctomycetaceae bacterium, assembly GCA_020638995.1. GTDB lineage: Bacteria > Planctomycetota > Planctomycetia > Pirellulales > Pirellulaceae. The sequence continues at coordinate 94,535 of JACKHM010000003.1, read as the reverse complement.
CCCTGGGACTGCATGAACTCGTTCAAATCGCTGACGGCCGTTCTCAGCTTTTCGATGACCTTCGGGGCTTTGTCGACCAGCCAGATTTCGCGAGCCGCGTCTTCCGATTTCGCTCCGGAGAACAGGGCGACGGCTTCGTCGACGCTGGTCTGCTGATTGCGGAAGTCCAGAATATGCCCGTACGGCTTGGTGGCGTTCAGCACGCGATTGGTGCGAGAGAACGCCTGAATCAACCCGTGGTACTTCAGGTTCTTATCGACGTACAGCGTGTTGAGATACTTGGAATCGAAGCCGGTCAGCAGCATGTCGACGACGATGGTGATGTCGATCTTCTTGCCGCGATCTTTCTCCGGCAATTCGTACTCGGGGAACTGCTGATCCTTGATCCGCTGTTGCACGTCCTGATAGTAGAGATCGAATTCGTTGATCGAATGGTTAGTGCCATATCGCTGGTTGTAGTCGGCGATAATGGCTTCGAGAGCTTTCTTTTTGCCCTCGGGGTCGACCTTGTTGTCTTCCTGTTCCTGCGGCAGGTCTTCCTGAAGCTGCCGGACGTCGGCCGCATTCTTGGCGCTGTTGCTGTCCGAGTCCTTCGCCAAGACCTGAGCTGGCGGCGAGAACACGCAGGCGATCTTGAGCGGATCGAAATCGGGGTCTGCCTGCTGGCGTTCGGTTTGCAGTTGCCGGAACAGTTCGACGTATTCGATGGCGTCGTTGATGGAGGCGGTGGCCAGCACCGCGTTGAAGCGTCGATTGCCGGTGGCGGCGTCGTGTTTTTTGAGAATGGCTTCGACGACCGCTTTCTTGGTTATCGTTTGCCCTTGTTTTGGTTTCTCGCCGTCGGGTTTGTAGTAGTCGACATGAAACTTCAGGACGTTCCGGTCTTCGATGGCATGCGTGATGGTGTAGGCGTGCAGCTCGCGCTGGAACAGATCCAGTGTGGTCTTCCAGCTGGCTTGATCTTCTTCGCCGTCCGTTTGCGAGGCCTGCTTTTGGGAGGCGTTTTTGTCGAAGATCGGAGTTCCGGTGAACCCGAACAGTTGCGAGTTCGGGAAGAATGACTTGATCGTCTGATGCGTCTCGCCAAACTGCGAGCGGTGGCATTCGTCGAAAATCAGGACCATTCGTTTATCCCGCAGCGGATCGAGAATGTCCGCATAGGATTCCCGTCCGTGTTTCTGTCGCTGCTGGTTGCGTTTGCTGTTCTGGTCGAGAGCGAGGCCGAGCTTCTGAATGGTGGTGACGATGACTTTGTCGGCGTAGTCGTCCGACAGCAGGCGACGCACCAGGGTGGCCGTGTTGGTGTTCTCTTCAACGCAGCCTTCCTGAAACTTGTTGAATTCCTCGCGCGTCTGCCGGTCCAGGTCTTTGCGGTCCACAACGAACAGGCATTTGTGGATGTCGTCCCGATCTTTCAGCAGCGTGGACGCCTTGAACGAGGTCAGGGTCTTACCGCTTCCGGTCGTGTGCCAGATGTAACCGTTGCCGCAGTTCCGCTGGATGCAGTCGACGATCGCTTTCACCGCGTAGATCTGGTACGGACGCATCATCAGCATCTTTTGCTCGCTCGCGACCAGCACCATGTAGCGGCTGATCATGCGGGCAAGCGTGCATTTTTCCAGAAAGCGCTCTGCGAAGTCGTCCAGGTGTGTGATTTTCGTGTTGTCTTCGGCTGCGAACTGGTAGACGGGCAGAAATCGTTCGTCGGCGTTGAAACTGAAGTGCCTTGCGTTGTTGTTTGCAAAGTACCACGTGTCGGTGCGATTGCTGACGATGAACAGTTGCACGAAGCAGAGCAGCGTTCTTGTGTAGCCGTTGCCGGGATCGTTCTTGTATTCGACGATCTGCTCCATCGCCCGGCGTGGGCTGATACCAAGCGTCTTCAATTCGACCTGAACGACCGGGACGCCGTTGGTCAGCAGGATGACGTCGTAACGGTGATGGCTGTTGTCGGTGTTGATGCGGAGCTGGTTGATTACCTCGAACGTGTTCTTGCACCAGTCTTTGATGTTGACGAGCGTGTAGTTCAGCGGGGTGCCGTCGTCGCGTGTGAACGACTCTTTCGCGCGAAGTGCGCGAGCGTTGGCGTAGACATCAGGCGTGATGATTTCTTCCAATAAACGCTGGAATTCGGCGTCTGTCAGCGTGACCCGGTTCAACGCCTCGAACTTCTCGCGGAAGTTCCGTTCCAACGAGTCCCGGTCACGAATATCGGGTCGATAGTCGTACTTCTGGGATTTCAGTTTCTGGATGAACTGTTCTTCGAGTTGTCGTTCGACTGTAGTCATTGTTCTCTGCTACACCTCGGAGCTTTGCTGCCTCAGCGGTCTGCACGTACTCGGACAACTTCGTCTTCACTTCATCGCCTACGAAAGAAGAGGTGCCGTAGCCCGGTAACGAGTCTATCAAACCCCCCATGGCCAGAACAGCAGCGGCCGCCCGCCAAGAACGCAACGAGGAGCCAAGACGACAGACGAACAGAAAATGCTCGACGGTCAAGTACGCAAATGGGAAACCGAAGGCCGGTGGATTGATCGCGGATGGCCCGCATCAAATGGCCGCCACAATCCTATTAGAACGCTCGTGGCGACCGGCCGCAGCAGAACTTGTATTTTCGCCCACTGTTGCACGGGCAGGGATCATAGCGCCCCGGCTCCTGAGATTTTCCCTTGGGGGACTTCGCCGACGGAAGCGGCGAGAAGCTGGATTCCAAATGTGACGGCTTAATTGATTCACGCTGATGCAGTTTGGGGAACATCTCCTCGTGGCGGCGAATCATCGGCAGGAGGATCGAGCGCTGAAAGTCTTCAAGCTCCGCATCGCCCATCGACAGAGCTTCTCCTAGCGAGTTAATGGAGGACTGGCGCTTTTCCTCCGGAAGGAGCGCGATGTTCCAGCAGACCTGGCTAATGGACAGCGCCTTGTTCATCTGCTCGGTCGAGCCGTCCGTCTCGTCAATCAGCGGCTGGGCGTACGCCGCAATCGCCTCGGCCATGGCTCCCATCGTGATTCCTCCGTGTGATGGCTGGTGATGTGGCGAGGGGGCCAAAAGCGACCAATCGCATTACACCTAGTTGATGTTCTATACCTTCAGCCGGGCCCTGTCGCAATACTCCGTGATCGGCATCCCTTCGCACCCAGTCGCCCACGAGGCCGCACGTTGCGGCCTTTTCTTACGGTTGGCCCGTTCGTCCGACCGCGTGCTCGACGCCAACGCGGGCCACCGGTGCGCGTCTATGCCGCCTGGATGGCTAGCCCGTTTCGCAATCCCGTTGCCTTCCGGGGTCAGAACCCAACAGGTTGTTAATCCAACGGCCCCATACAACGGCTCTGCATTTGCTGGGATTGTCTGCCAGGTACAGTAGAATAAGTTGCTTTGACCGTTAGCCTACACGGTCGAGATTGTTGGTGGGAGGGACGCTAATGGCTTCGACCGCCGGTAACTATTCACCAGATGAACTGGCAGCACGACTGAGCAAATTGCACGAGCAAGTGCGGACGACTCGGCGCGAAAACCTCGCGGCATTACTCGTTGAGATCGATCGCTTGGCTGAGTGTATCGCTGCCGAACTGGCGCTCGATGAGAATAGTTTGGAGGAGGAAAAGAATCGGTTCAGACGGGACTTCAGCTTCCTTGATCGAATCAACCCCTTCAACAAGGAACGACAGGAAGCCCACAAACGAGATGTCCAGCCGGTAGACAACGAGGTCAAACAGGATCGCTTCTTGTTGACGCGTTGTTGTGAGCTTCTCGAATGGGTCCGCAATGCGAGTCAGCCGATTGAATGGAGGTCTAATTGGCACGGTGGAATTGCGGGTGTGTATAACGAATACACAGGGCAGGTCGAATGGCGTGAATCTTGGCATACGGGCATTGCCGGTGTTTATCACCCCGACCGTCGACAAGTCGAGTGGCGCGAACAATGGAAGCATGGTGTGGCTGGCGTCTTCAATCCAGTTACTCGAGAGATCGAGTGGCGCGAAGTATGGCACGGAGGTGTTGCGGGGGCATTCAATCCCAAGCTCCAGGAGATTGAATGGCGTGAGAGTTGGCATCACGGTGTGAGTGGCATTTTCAATCCACTGAAGGAGACTGTCGAGTGGAAGGAGTCGTGGAAGGGCGGTGTTGCTGGGGCGTGGTGTCCACACACGAAATCGGTACAGTGGCACGAACAATGGCACCACGGCGTCGCCTGTATTTTCTTCGATGGTACAAGCTATCGAACTTCTGGCTCCTACTACGGTGACGAAGACTAATCCATTCGGTGACCTTCGCAGTAGACTCGGACCCGTCAAAAATACGGTACGATATTCAAGGCGCATGTGGCTGGTGTATGCTACTTTACGGGGAGTTCCCGCACCGGTTCCGTTCGGCGTCCGAATCCAACCAGGTTGTTAACCCAAAGGGGTCTGTTAAACAGAGAGCGCGAGAGTTTGGGCGGGAGTTGGGACCAAGTGCGGACCGTCGCTAGCCCGGTAGGCAAAGGTAGAGAACTCTCGCTGCGCGGGCCAGAAGCCACAAGTCCTTGAAAACCTTGCGGAAAAGACAAAACGCCGAGAGCGTGTACTCTCGGCGTGGTGCGTTAACTGGATTGTCGGCGGAAATTCCGCAAACTGAAAAAGCTCCCCCGGTAGGACTCGAAGGTGAGCAACCCCGAATTTGCATGTTGGGCTGATGTTGGTTAGTCAAAGGCACACAACAACTTCCGTCCCAAAAGCGTTGAGACGTATTGTTGCCGAATTGTACCAAATTGGGCCAATTCTGCTGCGCCAGAGTTGTGCGTTTTGCCAGATTTTCTCCGGTATCGCAACGGGATACCGGGGGTAGAAATAATGCCCGCATGTTGCGCACTCAGCGGTCACACTTGGCCTGAACGGTGACTCACGCCGCCTTTATTCCACGGCGTCAGCCTCGGAATCCATCGGGGCACATTGCTGCGATAGACTTCGTACTCGCCGCCAAATCGTTTCACGAGGCCGGGCTCTTCCGCCAGCGGGATGTAGATCGTGTTCGCCAGAACGAAGACGCCGAACCAGATTAGAACGGCGACGGAAACCGAGATCATCACCTCGCCGAGCAGAATGCCCATCACACCGGAGATCATCGGGTTGCGGACGTACCGGTACACGCCCTGAACGACGAGCTTCTCGGTTGGGTTCCACGGAGCCAACGTGCCTCGTCCGACCGTGGCGAACTGCCTGATCGTCGTCACGACCAACCCGAGTCCTGCCAAAGCACTCATCGCCCCAAGGATCGAAGGCGCTGGTTGGATCGCCGTTGGAATGGCCCAAAGGCCAGCAGTATGCCAGCCGAACAGGCCCAGCAGCATTGCCGGGATCACGATGGCAACCATCACTGGCAACAGAAGAATCGCTCGGATGTGCTGCCAAAGTCTCACGACGAATTCCGATTCCGTTTTCTGGATGGTAAATTGATGCCATTCAAACATCGCAATTTTAGGAGACTAAACTGATTTCGTGGCCGTTCCGGCCACACGACAATTCGAACGACGTAGCGATACGTCAGGTCTGCCTTCGAGAAACCGACCAACCTGAGCCGCAAGGCTCTTGAAAGCACAAGAGGCAGCGCTGGCTTCGCTCCCGTTGCGAAACGGGAGCGTCGGCCTCGCTGTTCTTGTGCGCCTCTTGGTCGGGGCTCTCGGAGCGGTGTTGTGTCGGCGCTCCTTTTTTCGTGCGCTGACACCCGCAGTGACCTCAACGCAAGGCAACCAGCAAGGGAGTCAGCGAAATGGGACTTCTAACGTGTAGATGGTGTGGGCGCACCTTTGATGAGCATTCGTCCACCGGATGGCTCGTAGACCGCAGCCACCCCATCTGTAGCGACCGGTGCAGACGGGAGCAACAAGCGAATAGTCGTCAGCAGTGGAACGAAGGTGTTTCAGCAATCGGAAGCGTTGTTGATGCGTTCGTTCAATACGCCGCAGTGTCCCGCCAACAGCAAGAGGCCGCTGAATTCGAGGCGATGGCTGCGGAAGAGAACCGGCGACTTCTTGAACGGCAACAGGCGGAGCAGGAACGACAGCAACGCCTGATTCGCCGAGATGCCGACTTAAAGCAGTTGCTTGCGACTCTGGCGAGTTCGCTGGATCGAGTTGACTGCGATGAAGTCGGACAACTTTGTGCCATCGAGGAGTTTCGGAACGCCATCGAGACAAATGATTTCCGTGTCAACGACTTGCTCCACGTGTCAGACATGCAGTCGTTCAACAACATCACAGGCCGTGCCGCTGATGTGTTTGACAGGATCAGTCAAAGAACGCATGAGCGGTTTGTGCAATTCAAAGCCCTCTACGCCAGATACAAGACAGAGTTCTACGGGAAGACCCAGTTTCCCAAGCCCATTTCAGACGATTTCACGGAGAAACCGAAAGTCACTTGCTTCGAAGTACCACAGCCGATGATTGGCAAGCTCCAAGTCAAAGACCCTCGTGATCTTGTTCTACCGCCACGTGAATTGATTTCCTTGCGTCAGAAGCGAACTGCTTTGTATTGGGCTATTGGCATTTCAATGGCATCCAATCTTTGCCTGCCAGTCGTTGGAGCCGTGATCGCTGTTGGCATTTATTTCATCGGACTCAAGCCGGTGAACGATGCCCTACAACTCTCTGAACTTGAATACCAGCAGGAAGTTGACCAAGCCCATCAGACGCAACTCGCTGAACTCGACAAGACGCATCGGTTGTCCCTTGCAGATTGGCAGACGGCCAAGACCAAGTTCGAAGCGGACATTCCCGAATTGAATCTGGCCATCGAAGAACACAATAAATCAGTTCGAAAGCGTTGTGCTGAAGCTCAGGCTACGTGGGAGCAACGACGGGCCAAAGCTGCCTCGACCATCAATGGCTACATCGTCCGGCACCCAATGATTGAAGGGAGGTTTCCAAAGGTTGGCGAGGCACAACAAGAGCGAGATGAAAGTCTAAGGAATGTTTTCGGCGTTAAAGTGCAAACGAGGTAAGCAATGCGTAAGTTCGTCTACGGAACAACTTATTGCCGCTCGTGCGGACATGACGTGGCGCTCAACGCCTTGATCTGTCCAAATTGCGGCAACCACAGGCCGGGCCAGTGGGACGTGAATGGAATCAAGAGCGCAGGTGGACTGATTGTCGTTATCGGCATCGCAGTGATGGGATTTCTGCCACTGCTTCCAATCTTGTTGGTCATTGCAATCGGGATCGGGATTCCGTTTCTGATTGCCAGAGCGATTCATGGTGACACCGGCCAACAACGCACTGCCCCATATTCCTGCCTCCGATGCAAGTCGGGCATGTGGTCTTCCAACGGCGTCTGCCCATCATGCGGCTTCGGAGCCAATGAGATGGTGTGCCCGTGCGGCCTCGAAGTCGTGCAGCCGCAAGCAGGGGCGTTTGAGACGACCGGTGTGATATGCCCAAACTGCCACAACATTCTAAGGCGTTAGTTGCCTCGCAGGTCGCCGTAGGTGAATCACTTCAAATGATTCAAGTGACGCTGAATCGCTCGCTTCAGCATGAACGAGATGATCCAAAGTACGGGGCGAGTGTGCAACTCAAATCGTCGTGTCACCAGCGTATCGGCATCCCGAAGTTCGAATTCCCACGTCTCGTCGAACCCTGTTGCTAATCGTGACAGAGGAGGTGAGAACTCCGACATGTGCAGCCGGATCATCTTGTCCAGTTGCCACTCGACGATTTCCTCCACGTGACTTGAGCCATCAGTGTTTCTGACTCGAATGCGTGAGCCGACAACCTCCGGCGTCCTGATCTCGAACTCCGCAGCTTTGATGCCGGGCAATGGGCCGTAACCTTTGAAGTCGGTCCAGTGGGAAACATCGAGGATTTGATCGCCGATCTCTTCTGGAGAGAGTCGCAGTCGTGCTTTGCACCAAAAGCTGATGGGAGTCATTCAGTTAGGTCTCGCTCCGTTGCGCCCAGCAGTTTCAGATTAAGCGATCCTCCACGGAAGAGCATTTCATCAAGTGCGCAGTCGATGTCTTCGTGACTCACTTCGCCATTGCCGTTCCTTTCAATGTGAAATTGAACTGTTCGACGCATCAGTTCCTTGATGAATGCCGCACTTACGCCGTCTGTCCGCCGAACAATCTCCGCAATTGCCTCGCTCGACAACGAAACTCCCTGCGAATACAGACGCACTAACTTTCCTCGACCCTCCTCGTCAGGCAATGGGAATTCGATGGCTTGATCGACACGACCGGGCCGAGAAGCCAAAGCTGCCTCCAGTGATTCAGGGCGATTCGTCGTGAGGATGAACAGGATGTCGGCATCTTCTTTCAAACCGTCCATTTCGTTAAGCAGCTTGTTCAACAGCACTTCTTCGCACGGGCTATTCATGTCCTTTCGGTCTCGGGCGATCAAATCGACATCCTCCATGATGACTATGCTTGGTTGCAGCAATCTTGCAAGTGTCATGTAATCGCTCAGCAGTCCCACTTGCTCCGCCGAGATAAGCAGCGTCGTGTGACCCTCTAGGGCTCGTGCGAGATAGTGGATCGTATGGGTCTTACCTGTGCCCGGAGGCCCATAGAACAAGAGTCCCTTTTTCGTTGACTGTTTGAATTGCGACAATCGCTCTCGCTGCTGGACGAACTGGATGACGTTTCGCTCCAGCAGTTTCAGCGTGGACTCGGGCAGAATGACTTGCTCCCGCTCAACGGTTCGCAACTTGTGGACCGTGATGCCACCCGCCTCGCCCGAATAGGAATGCTCGGCTTCTTCCAGCGAGAGGATTTTGCCTCGATAGGATTCGGCCTTGAGAATCGAATCCTCCAGTTGCTTGAAGAAGTGTTGCGTAATCTGTGTCCCTTCCGGTGAGTTTGGCGTGCCTACTTGGAACTGCATTCCGGTTGTGCGTCCGAACATTCCGGTTGGTGCCAAGAGGACGGCAAATCGAAGCCCTGCTCTTTCCAGCAACCATAATCCGTTCTTCAGAACACGAAACGGCAGTTCTTCACCGATGTCAAGTTCTTCGAACTCCGGGGGAATCGAAACGGCTGGATTCTGGCCACTTTCCACAATGCACGCCGAAAGAGTAACTCCTTCGTGCGAGTATTCCCGGCGAATGCCGCAGAAGTGAAGAACCTGTGTCTCGTCGCCGAATAGGTGGTCAATCGCTCGCTGCAAATCGGCTCGCACACGAAATGGGAAGTGCCGCTCGGAGATGCTGATGTCGTCAATTGGCAGGGGGCGAAAATGTGAACGCAAGAGTGAGGCGACGGATTTTTCAGTTCCGGCTCCGTGTAAGCGGGTAAATCCAAATTTCGCCATCGCAAAGAAGACACCCACTCCACCTACAAGCAGCCCGGTGAATAACCATCCCAGATATGCCATGATCTTGTGGCCTCCTCAGCATAGGCATTCCAAAGCCGATGCGTGTAAGTGTATTCGGTTCAATGACCAACGTGCATCCGGGGAGGTTCGTTCTCCTTCGAACCTTCGTCGGCTTGTCGTGTCTGTCGTGGAACACAGAACCCAGAAGGGAAGGTGCGCCATGGGACACACGAATCACGAACAGTTCGACGAACAGCCATTTTTTCGAACACATGAGCAAACGGCGTCGGGGATTCCCGTCAGAAGCGCAAGTCAAGCGTGGAGTGAGGGTCGTCCACGGCGGTAAGTTGCTGGAGGAGAAGCTCGGGCGCAATGATCCATGCCCCTGCGGCTCTGGCCAGCGGTTCAAGAAGTGCTGTCTCAAGAAGGGCTGCTTTTGATGGCGTGAATCGGGACGACTACTTTTAGGGAGTGAACATCCAAGGCCCGCTCGGATCAACATGACCGAGCGGGCTTTTGCATTTGTCTATATTGACGAATTCGTGCGGTCACTCATTCCCCAACCCCAAACACAAGGAGCCTGATGATGGGTACTTCCCACGGTGATTTCACCAAGTACCCCCGCACGCCCCATCTGTTTGGGTCGAAGGGGACGGACGATGATAAGCATCTCGGAGAAGCGGAGTCGAAGGCGTTCATCGCCAACGAGTCGCTGATTGTCGAGGAGAAGATCGACGGCACGAATGTTGGCATCCACTTCTCGGATTCGGGTGAGATGGTCCTGCAATGCCGGGGTCATCTTATCACTGAGGGGATGCACCCGCAGTACGACCTGTTCAAGCAGTGGGCGACCGTAAAGCGATATGCGCTTGAACAACGGCTTGAGAATCGATTCATCCTGTTCGGAGAATGGGTCTACGCCCGGCACTCGGTCCATTACCGGAAGCTGACGCACTACTTCTTCGAGTTTGACATCTACGACAAGGAGCAGGTAGTCTTCCTCGACCTGAACCTTCGGTTAACGCTACTTGAAGGAACCGGCATCCAGACTGTTCCAGTAGTTCACACGGGCACGGTGAACCGTGACGACCTCGAAGACCTGATCGGGCCATCGCAGTTCGACAGCCACTTCGAGAATCCGGTCACGAAGCGGCCCGACAACCTGATGGAAGGTCTTTACCTGAGAACTGAAGCTGATGGTGTTGTGACGGGACGAGCGAAGTTCGTGCGCCCGGAGTTTGTTGAGAAGATCAAGCAAAGCACGCATTGGCAGCATCAGGTCATGGTGCCAAATCTGCTGGCGGATAATGTGGATATTTGGTCATGAACTGGGAGCAACTCAAACAGTCGTCGCCGGATGACATCACGGGGTGGGCCGAAACTCAGTCGTGGTGTCAGGCGATGGCAGATTGCGCTCAGGATGCTGAGTGGCACTCAGAAGGCGATGTCTGGACCCACACGAAGATGGTCCTTGGTCAACTGCTCGAATTGGATGAGTGGCCATCTCTGACGCCGCATGACCAAGCCGTCTTGATCTTCACTGCTTTATTCCACGATGTTGCCAAGCCGTTGACGACCGAGGTTGATCCCGAGTCGGGGCGAGTCCGCTCGCCGAAGCACGCCGTCAAAGGAGAGCACGTTGCCCGTAACGTCCTGCGTGATCTTGGCTGCGACCTGACAACTCGTGAGGAGATCGCCCGGCTGGTCCGCTACCACGGACGACCGGCCTTTCTGCTCGAACGTGAAGAGCCGACACACGAGGTCGTCCGACTGTCGTGGCTCGTCAACAACCGACTGCTGTATCTCTTCGCTCTCGCCGATACCCGAGGCCGGGATACCGACTCGATGACCCGGCCCGAGGAGAACTTGCACTACTGGAAGCTCATGGCCGAGGAAACTGGTTGTTACGATCAGCCGTATCCGTTCGCCACCGACCATGCTCGTTTCACTTTCTTTCGGCAGCGGGAACCCAATCTGCATTACGTTCCCCACGAAGACTTCACATGTACGGCGACGTTAATGGCAGGTCTGCCCGGCAGCGGCAAGGACACTTGGCTGTCGAGAAACCGTAGCAATCTGCCCGTGATCTCGCTGGACGACATCCGTGGCGAACTCGATGTTCAGCCGACCGAAAATCAGGGGCAGGTGGCTCAACTGGCACAGGAGCGATGCCGAGAGTTTCTCCGTTCGGGAACGTCGTTTGCGTTCAACGCCACAAACACGATGCGGCAGACCCGTGGGCGCTGGCTTGACCTGTTTGCCGGTTACAATGCCCGGATCGAGATCGTCTACCTTGAACCGCCCTTTGAGAACCTGCTCCGTCAAAACAAAGCTCGCAGCAAGGCAGTTCCCGAGGCGGTAATCCGAAAGTTGGCCGAGAAGTGTGAGCCGCCGACGTGGATCGAGTGTCACAGTCTGGTGATGAGCGACGGTAAGGCAGATAATTGAGCCCGCCATCAGCGTCAAACAACGATGAATACGAGTGCCTATGCTCCTGACGATTTCCACAGAACACAAACCAGCGACCGATCTCGGCTTTCTGCTGCACAAGCACCCGGATCGGTTTCAGAGCTTTGACCTCAGTTTCGGGCAGGCGCACGTTTTCTATCCTGATGTGACGGAAGATCGCTGCACGGTTTGTCTGTTGCTCGACGTGGACCCGGTGGGAATGGTGCGTGGCAAGCGTCGAGACCAGAGTTTTCTGCTCGGCCACTACATCAACGACCGCCCCTACGTTGCCTCGTCGTTCATGAGTGTTGCGATCTCGCAAGTCTTCGGGACGGCAATGGGCGGTCGCTGTAAAGATCGACCGGAACTCGTGACGACACCAATACACTTGACCGTTCGGTTGGATGTCCTTCCGGTGCGTGGCGGCGAGGGATTCCTCCATCGAATGTTCGAGCCGCTCGGCTACACGGTTGAAGCCGTGCGACATACACTCGACGAACGCTTTCCCGAATGGGGTGAGAGTCCGTACTACTCGGCCACGATCAGCGGCACGAAGACCCTCTCCGAATTGCTGACGCATCTGTACGTGCTTATTCCCGTCTTCGATAACGAGAAGCACTACTTCGTCGGCGAAGATGAATTAGAAAAGTTGCTGGCGAAGGGTGGCGGCTGGTTGGCCTCGCACCCAGAGAAAGAGCAGATCACTCGTCGCTACCTGAAGCATCGTTCCAGCCTTTATCGGCAGGCGCTTGCCCGGCTAGTCGAGGAGGAAGAAGCTGAACCGACTGAAGATCAAGAGTCGTCAGAGCAGCGAGAGGAATCGCTCGGAAGGCCGTTGAGCCTGAACGATCAACGCCACGGAGCAGTCATTGCCGCACTCCGGGCCAGCGGTGCCCGCACGGTTCTCGACCTTGGCTGCGGCGAAGGAAGACTCTTGCGTGAGTTACTCCAAGATCGGCAGTTCGAACAGATTGTCGGCATGGATGTGTCGATCCGCTCGTTGGAAACGGCGCAGAAGCGTTTGAGACTCGACCGACTTCCTGACCGGCAGGCCGAGCGGCTGAAGCTGATCCACGGGTCGTTGATCTACCGGGACAAACGATTGGCAGGATTCGATGCGGCTGCGGTCGTCGAAGTCATCGAACATCTGGACCCACCGAGGTTGTCAGCCTTGGAACGAGTTGTATTCGAGTTCGCCCGGCCTCAGACCATCGTGCTGACGACGCCCAACCGGGAGTACAACGTGATGTGGGAGACGCTTCCGGCTGGCAACTTCCGCCACCCTGACCATCGTTTCGAGTGGAGCCGTCAGGAGTTTCAGGGCTGGGCGAATCGAGTCGCTGAACAGCATGGTTATTCGGTTCGCTTTCTGCCTGTGGGACCGGAAGATGAAGAAGTCGGATCGCCGACACAGATGGGAGTTTTCGAGCGTGGCTAACGGCGTTGAAGGGACTGACGAGACATGGCAAACGATATTCGACTGGAATTGAGCGTCGTTGAACAGCGTGTGTGCGATGTTGTCTCCGAGCAACTTGGGATTCCCCGAGATGAGGTCTTGCCATCAAGCCGGTTGATCGAAGACTTACGATGTGACAGCCTTGACTTGGTGGAACTCATCATGGAATTGGAGGATGAATTCCACGTAACGATTCCAAACAAACCCACAAATCCGGTTGGCAAGTCTGTCTTTATCCGACAGCCGTTCCGTCTCAGTGACCTTGCTGAGATCGTGTATTTGCAACAAGGGAGCGGAAAGCCGGAACGTAAAGGATGGCGACGGACCAAGGTGCCGGATGCAGGTTGCGCAACGATTCCATTCAGCCAACTCAGCGGTCGTTGGCAAATCGATTCGTCGCATCAAACACTTTCATTGTTTGAGCCGCTGGGCTCAGAAGACGGCGTTCGCCAGTTTCGCCGACGCTCGGACGGTATGCGTTGTTTGCTGCTCCCTTCCGCTCAGACCAAGATTGGTGCCGACTGTTCCGATGCTCAACCTGATGAACAACCAGCCCACATTATTCATCTCGATTCATTCGTCATAGATGCGGAACCGGTAGCGACGACGGCATATTGCCGGTTTCTAAACTCGGTTGATGCAACAGACGCAAATCTGTTCGATTGGTTCCAACTCGAAGCAAACGACGACCGAATTGCTCAAATGCCTATCGTTTTGTCAAAGGATGGCTGGCGACCGGTCATTGGGGCCGAGACCCTTCCGATGGTGCTAGTTTCATGGTTCGGAGCTAATGCCTATTCCCTTTGGGCCAACGCATCGCAATGGAACCGCTATGACTCTCAAGACAGCTTTCTCCCCACGGAAGCTCAGTGGGAGTATGCCGCTCAGGGGGCATTCCACGAACCGTCGTCAATTCAGGTGGAAGATGCAACACTTGTATTCGGTCAACATGAGCGAGGTGCCCACTACGAAGCCAACACGATGCCGATGGCACCAGTTCACACTGCAATCGGGCTTTCATCGTTTGGTTTGCACCACATGGCGGGAAACGTCTGGCAGTGGTGCCGGGATTGGTTTGCTGATGACTTCTATCAACGGCCCGAATCACGAGGGACAAATCCATTGAACGCAGTCGAAACGGGTGTCCGTAGCGAACGTGGCGGGAGTTGGGTCGGGCCAATTGAATTGTGCCGCACCACATATCGCCGTGGACGAGTCCCCAGCGCCCGTGGTCGGTGTTTAGGGTTTCGTTGCATTAGCCCTGTCGAATTGTTGCCAGAATGAGTTTCAAGATTCCCAAGCTCTCCCTTGTCGTCCTTGTCGGTCCCAGCGGGTCGGGCAAGAGTACGTTCGCACGGAAGCACTTCCTGCCGACCGAAGTGTTGTCGTCCGATTATTGCCGAGGACTGGTCAGTGACAACGAGAACGATCAGGCGGCGACGAACGATGCGTTTGAGGTGTTGCACTTCATTGCTGCGAAGCGACTCGCTCGGGGACATCTTACGGTCATCGATGCCACCAACGTTCAGCCGGAGGCCCGTAAGCCTTTGGTCCAGTTGGCCAAGAAGTTCCACTGTCTGCCCGTAGCCATCGTGCTGAATCCCCCGGAGAAAGTTTGTCACGAGCGCAACCGAGATCGTGATGACCGAACGTTCGGGCCGCATGTCATTCAACAGCAGCGGTCACAACTACGACGCTCCCTCAAGGCGCTGAAGCGAGAAGGATTCCGGCATATCTTCGTGATGGAAACGCTTGAGGAGATCGAGGCGGCGACCATTGAGCGGGTTCCGCTTTGGAACGACAAGCGGGATGAACATGGTCCGTTCGACATCGTTGGAGACGTTCACGGGTGTTGCGACGAACTTGAAGACTTGTTGCACGAGCTTGGCTACCGACCGAGCCTCGTTGCACCCGGTGGTCCCTCACTTGTCAGTGGACCAGTTCTCGCTCACCCAGACAGTCGCAAGGCTGTCTTTGTCGGTGATCTCGTGGACCGAGGGCCTCGGGTCTTGGACACAGTGCGGATTGTTGCTGGAATGGTCACTTTCGGTAGTGCAATTTGCGTCCCCGGCAACCACGACATGAAGCTGTTGCGAAAGCTGCGAGGCAAGAATCCGCAGATGACACACGGTCTCGCCCAGTCGTGGTCCGAGATCGAAGCACTTCCCGATGACGTTTGTGAACCCTACTGCAAAGAGTTGGCCGAGTTTCTCGACGGCCTTGTGAGTCACTACGTCCTCGACGATGGCAAGCTGGTCGTCGCTCATGCTGGGATGAAGGAAGCATATCAGGGGCGTGGTTCGGGGACGGTTCGAGAGTTCGCCCTGTACGGAGAGACGACCGGAGAAACCGACGAGTTCGGCTTGCCGGTGCGCTACAACTGGGCAGCGGAATATCGTGGATCGGCAATGGTCGTCTACGGTCACACGCCCGTCCCGGAACCGGAGTGGCTCAATCGCACTGTCAACATCGACACCGGCTGTGTCTTCGGCGGCAAGCTCACCGCCCTCCGCTATCCCGAGAAGGAGTTTGTCTCGGTTCCAGCGAAGCAGACCTACTGTGAACCAGCCCGCCCATTCCTCACCGACGAACAGCAGGCACCGTTGTCTGCTCAACAGTTGTACGACGACATCCTCGATGCCGAGGATGTGCTCGGGAAGCGACTCATCTCGACTCGGCTCCAACACAACGTGACGATTCGGGAAGAGAATGCCACCGCAGCGCTGGAAGTCATGAGCCGGTTTGCCGCCAACCCGAAATGGCTCATTTACCTTCCGCCCACGATGTCACCGTGCGAAACGTCCAGTGAGCCCGGTTTGCTCGAACATCCGGCTGAAGCGTTTTCCTACTTCCGCAGCCAAGGGGTTCCGCAAGTCGTGTGCGAGGAGAAGCACATGGGATCGAGGGCTGTCGTTGTTGTCTGCCGAGACAACGATGTCGCCCGAGAACGCTTCGGAGTGACCGAAGGTGAAGTAGGGATCATCTACACTCGCACGGGCAGACGGTTCTTTAATGACTCGGTATTGGAATCAGCATTCCTTGACCGGCTGCGAAGTGCCATGACGGCTTCCGGGTTCTGGGACGAGTTCCAAACCGATTGGGCTTGTCTGGACTGCGAATTGATGCCGTGGTCCGCCAAGGCTCAGGAATTACTGCGCTCGCAATACGCCGCAGTTGGTGCAGCCGGAAGTGTGTCGCTGCCGGAAGCCATCGGTGTTCTGGAACGAGTTGTGGGGCGGGTGAACGGCGATAACCAGTTGAAAGCGACTACCCTTCTTGATCGCTTCCGTGGTCGCCAACAGAGCATCGGCCAATTCGTCACTGCCTATCGACAATACTGCTGGACGGTTGAGTCGCTCAACGACTTAAAACTCGCTCCTTTCCACCTGCTGGCAACGGAAGGCAAAGTCCACACGAATCAGAACCATGTCTGGCACATGGAAACGCTGGCACGGATTTGCCAAGAGGATGTAGAACTTCTACTGGCGACGGCCTTCAAGGTGATCGATCTCACCGATTTGGACAGCATCTCAGCAGGGATCGAATGGTGGACGAGTCTTACCGGACGGGGCGGCGAAGGAATGGTCGTCAAACCGGCAGACTGGATCGTGCGAGGAAAGAAAGGGCTTGTTCAGCCAGCGGTCAAATGCCGGGGTAAGGAATACCTGCGAATCATCTACAGCCCCGACTACGACTCCGACGAAAACCTGCCTCGCCTGAGAACCCGAAGTCTCGGACGCAAGCGGTCGCTGGCCCTGCGTGAGTTCGCTCTCGGCCTTGAGGCTTTGGAGCGGTTCGTTCGACGTGAGCCGCTGCGGCGAGTCCACGAATGCGTTTTCGGTGTATTGGCCTTGGAGAGTGAGCCAGTCGATCCTCGGCTGTAATGTTGATAGTTTAATACGGAGATGAATGTTGAGTGTTGACGAACCAAGAAAGATCAAGCAAGTGATCTGTGTTCGCCACGACCTGAAAATGCGGCGTGGCAAGCAAATCGCTCAAGGCGCTCACGCCTCAATGTCGTTCATTTGTCGTCGTTTGCAGGAAGCAGGTTCAGTTTCACTTAACGATTTCACGGATGCTCAACGGGAATGGCTTACCGGAGCGTTTGCCAAAGTCTGTTGCCGACTGGACAGCGAGGAAGAACTGATGGCAATCCATGACAAGGCACTGGAAGCCGGTCTCGAAGTTCACCTCATCACGGACAGCGGCAAGACCGAGTTCCATGGAGAGCCCACGAACACGTGTCTGGCAATTGGCCCTGATGAAGCGAAGAAGATCGACAAGATCACCGGCCACCTGCAACTGCTGTAAGGAAAACCATGGCGAAACGAGTTCACTGTTATCCCAACCTGCTCTTCTCAGTCGGCACGCAAGTGGTGGCGCTGCGGGATGTGATCGGCCAGAACGGTCGCACACTGCATCCTCGGGGAGCGGTTGGTGTTGTCGTGAAATCTCCCACGGACCTTACTCACGCCTACCGCATCCGCTTTCCCGATGGAGTTGAGGAATCGCTGAACTCGGGCGACCTCACCTCACTCGCCAAGTTCAAAGAAGGCGAGATTGGTGACAGCCAAATTACAGCAGGACGCTCCGATCTGTTCGAGCGAGTCATCTACCAGTGCATCATCGGATCGCAGGCTTACGGTTTGGCGGACAGTGAATCCGACATCGACCGCCGTGGCATTTATTTGCCGCCTGCCGAACTGCACTGGTCGCTTTACGGAGTGCCGGAACAACTCGAATGCGAACCAACGCAAGAAGCGTATTGGGAAATCCAGAAGTTCATCGTGCTGGCTCTAAAGTCGAACCCGAATGTGCTGGAGTGTCTCTACACGCCATTGGTCGAGAAGACAACGCCGCTGGCCGACGAATTGTTGGCGATGCGGTCAATCTTTCTGTCTCGGCTCGTTTACCAGACGTACAACGGCTACGTCATGTCGCAGTTCAAGAAAATGCAGTCTGACATTCGCAATCAGGGGCAAGTGAAATGGAAGCATGTGATGCACTTGATCCGACTGCTGATTTCGGGGATCAGCGTGCTGCGTGAGGGGTTTGTTCCTGTTCGAGTGGACGAGCATCGAGATCAGTTATTGGCGATCAAGCGGGGTGACGTGCCGTGGGAAGAGACGGAGAAGTTGCGGCTCGCCCTGCACACAGAATTCGACAAAGCGTTGGAGGAGACGAAGCTCCCGGAACGTCCTGACTACGAGAAAGCGAACGAATTTCTCGTCAAAGCCCGGAGGGCCGCCATTGCGGAGGACCTGCCATGAAGATCGACCCACGATTGCACAAGCAAGTAGACGACCATCCGTACCCGCTGCTGTTCGCCACAATCAGCGGAGCGCACCTGTATGGATTCCCGTCACCTGACTCGGACTACGACTTGCGGGGCGCACATCTGCTGCCGCTTGAAAAGGTCGTCGGCTTGAAGACCGGTCAAGAGACCGTTGAAAAATCTGGCATCCATGACGGGTTGGAAATCGACCTTGTTACACACGACGCCAAGAAGTTCTTGGGACTGATGCTGAAGAAGAACGGCTACGTCATGGAGCAGGTGCTTTCGCCGTTGATCGTCCACACAACACCGGCACATGAAGAACTGAAGGCCATTGCTGTCGATTGCCTGACGAAACACCATGCCCACCACTACATCGGGTTCGCCGCCACGCAGTGGAGACTGTTCCACAAAGAAAGTCCGCCACGGGTCAAGCCGCTGCTGTATGTCTACCGGGTTCTGCTGACGGGGATTCACCTGATGCGAACGGGCGAGATCGAGGCAAACGTCGTACATCTGAACGAGACATTCAAGTTGCCATATTTGCCTGAACTCATCGAGCGGAAGGTCAATGGTGCTGAGAAGGGTACTCTCGATCAGGCTGACCTTTCGCTTCACGAGCAGGAATACGAGCGATTGCTCGCCGAACTTGAAAAGGCATTCGATGATTGTCAACTTCCAGAACAAGCGAGCGGCGCAGCGGCGCTTGATGATCTGTTGATTCGTTTGCGCTTACCCAACTGATTTTTGAACTACGCTGAAATGGACATTCACGCTTTCGCATCCCGAGGCGACATCTCGGGAGTACGCAACGAGCTTGCCAAAGGCGTCTCAATTGAACTCAGAGACGACAAGAACCACACACCTCTGGCGTGTGCGGCAAGTAGTGCAGATACCGATGCACCGATGCTGGAACTGCTCATCGATGCGGGTGCGGATGTCAACGCTCTCGTGGGTGAATCAGAGGGCTTCCTGCTCGGGCTGGCCGCTGGTTCGGGTAGCGTCGAGAAAACCCAGACGCTCTTGGACGCCGGTGCCGACATCAAGTTCAAGTCGCCTAAAGGGTACACCGTTCTCATCAACATCATGTACGCTCTGCACAACGATGAGCGGCTTGTGCCGTTGGCTGAGTTCTTGATTCAGCATGGGGCCGAAACGGATTGCGAGACCGATTACAGCGAGTCGCCGCTCAGTGTGGCATCGTTGATGGGTCGATTTGACGCCGTGAAGGTGCTGCTCGATGCTGGTGCTGATCCATCGCCGCTGTGTTGGACGGAACTGATGAAGGCAGTTGCGCTTGGCGGTAGCAGCGATGTTCAACGGCTGCTGGAAGGCGGTGGCAACCTTGATGACCGTGATCGGTGGGAACGCACGCCTTGGCTACTGTCCGCTTTTGTCGAGGACGTGACCAAAGCCCAACTTCTGCTCGCAGCAGGGGCCGCAATCGAAGACCAAGACAGAATGGGCGACACCGTGCTAATGCACTGTTCTACAAGAGGCAAGATTGAAAGGCTCGCTTGTCTCATCGAGAGTGGGGCGAAGATCGACGCCATCAATGGCTTTGGGAAGACAGCCTTGATGTGCGCTGCTGAAGCTGGGAAGGCGGAATGCGTGCGGCTTTTGCTGAAAGCCGGGGCCAATCCCGGTCATAAGAACGAATACGACGAGAACGTGATGTCGGTGGCGACCACGGAGGAGGTCGTCCGCCTGTTGATGGAGGCGGGTGAAGACATCGGCGACATCAGCACGGAGATGAAGAGAAAGCTGGTGGGACTGGAAGATGGCGAGACCCTGAAGGTCACCAAGGCAGAGTACCGAACGGGGAAACTCCCACGGTTTGGCAGGTCGAATCCAGAAGTGATGGACATTCCCTTTTGGAAAGAGATGGTTCGGGCTGGCATCACGGCATATCGGGGGAAAGCCCAGTTCGGTGACGAAAGCGATATGTCGGAACCCGCTTGGTGTTTCAGCCGCTTTGGGATGTCGTTCACCGAACTGCCGGATGGACGGTTCATCCAGATCGGCGGCGAGCACGAAGATTTCTACGATCCCGATTTCTGCATCTACAATGATGTCATCGTCCACAACCGTTCTGGCGAATTCAAGATTATGGGGTATCCGAAAGATGTGTTCCCGCCAACCGACTTCCATTCCGCCACGTACATCGATGGATTCATCTACATCATTGGCGGATTGGGTTATCACGGAGAGCGTCAATTCGGCAGAACGCCCATCTTCAGACTGAACTGCGAGTCATGGAAGATCGAAGCGATTACGTCAGTCGGCGACAACCCCGGCTGGATTTACGATCACAAGGCACGCTTGAAGGAACCGGGAGTCATTGCGATCTCTGAGGGCAAAGTCTGTCGAGAGATCGATGGGCAGGAGCAACACGTCGAGAATACGGCTAAGTTCATTTTTGACCTGACACGACGACGTTGGACTCGCACGTAAACACTTCGCCACAAGGCTAAGATGGCTATCGGCAGCGACATTACGGAACGAATCAATAGCATCGAGTCGTGGATCGAGGCTCGTTCTCGACCACTGATTCTGTGTCCGCTTCGTCTCGCTGCTA
Organism: Planctomycetaceae bacterium; assembly: GCA_020638995.1. GTDB lineage: Bacteria > Planctomycetota > Planctomycetia > Pirellulales > Pirellulaceae. The sequence goes on along the minus strand of JACKHM010000003.1, from coordinate 73,491 downwards.
CGTGCCTCTTGTTTGTCGCCCTGATGTTAAGCAATCTGATAGCAGTCGTCAGATGGCCGTACTCGGCGATCCGCCGAATCGCAACCAATGAGCGGACGAATCTGCCCGGCGAACCGATCCACGCTAACGAAAAGGGGCTATTTGAGTTGTTCGAGCAGGACTTGCCGGTCGTTGTGGATTTCTGGGCCGAATGGTGTGGGCCGTGTTTGTTGATGAACGGAGTGCTGAAAGAGTTTGCCAAAGCCGAGGCTTCGAGAGTGATTGTGGCAAAGGTCGATGCGACATTGCATCCCAAGCTGACCAGCAAACACAAGATCGGCGGCTTGCCAACGCTGCTGCTCTACCGCAGAGGTCAAGAAGTTGGGAGGTATGTTGGCCCAATGAGCCTCGATCAGTTGCAGAGATTCGTTCACGGCGACGATTCCAGTTGAGGATGGAAGATGGCCACCGACGAACTATTCCGTCTCATCTTTGTCGGCACCCTCGTTTGCTTCTTGCCGTTCGCCCTCTACCACCGGATTCGTTCCAACATGAGTGGTGAGAAGCTGGATCGATGGCAGGAAGGTTCGTTCATCTTGTTCGGCCTCCGGCTGGGCGGCTTGCCTTGGTTCATCGGCGGCATCGTCTGGATGATCGATCCCAAGCTCATGGCATGGGCGTCGGTGCCGATCCCGCTCTCGCTACGATGGTGCGGCTTCATACTGATCGGATGCTGGGGCGTCTTGTTCGTGTGGACGTTTCAGACGCTCGGCAAAAACCTGACGGACACGGTGGTCACGAGGAAAATACATACGCTGGTGACAACTGGCCCGTATCGCTACGTTCGGCATCCGTTCTATCTCGCATTCTTCATCGCCGTGCTTGGCGGGAGCATCGTGACAGCCAACTGGTTCCTGTTCCTGACCAGTCTGATCCCATTCGCCTTTCTCGTTGCTCGAACACGGATCGAGGAAGACAAGCTCGTCCAGAGGTTTGGGGAAGAGTATCGAGATTACATGGCTAAGACAGCGAGATTCTTGCCCCGATTGACTCGCAAGCTGTAACCAGAACTCCCCCAGTTACGACAATAATCCGACCGGGCTCCTGCCATCCCGGTCGGATCGCTGTCCCGCCTTCAGGCCATTGCTGGCTGCTGTTCTACTTTCGCCTCTGCCTCCGGTTTGTGCAGGCTGACAACCGTGAGTACGGCGACGGCGTTGACCCAGTAGTAACCGGCATCAAGACCAGAGAAGCCGAGCAGCAGTGGTGCAATGGCGAACACGACGCCCACCATGAAATCCACTGCCAGATGAACCGGATAAGGGATGATTCGAATCACGCCCAATCGGTGGTTGGTGAAAATCGTCAGCACCAGAGCGGCAACTCCCGTGGCTACAGACAGCCACTTCGCAAGAGGATGCGACGTGCCAAGGTGCAGAAGAAACGGCATTGCCATCAGACTGGCAGCCACAGGGTAATCAAGGCAGGCGTGGATCGCCTTGGTAACAAATCGAATATTCATTTCAAAACTCCTGTCATTCGTGAATTCGTGGTTGGATAGTCGTTCGGTTCACTCTGCTGTCTGGGCTGACCAGTGGCGATCAGCGCTGGCGAGGCACTTCTCTTCGTCTTGATTCCACAGTTCCAAGGCATCTGTGTCTTCGTTCTTCAGGAAGAGATAGACTCGTCCGCCGATGATCTTGAAGTTCGTCGGATCGGGTTCGAATTCCTTTTCGATGGACATACCGAAGGCGCATCTTCCGCCATAAGCAGGGACGTATTTCTCCGGGTTGCTGTCGAACTCCTGTTTGGCTTCGGCGCTGACAAAGTGATACAGCTTTCCGTTGTGAGTTGATGAGAACTCAGGGTCGCCTGCGGCGGCCTCGCCAATTGCAAGGTAGGCGACCGGACAATGCCCGTTGATCTCGGGCTTGAGCGAATCATTCATTGTGATGACTCCAATTGGTTTGCGTTTCGATGGAATGAACTTGGAAAGAACGAGGACTACGGTTTGGCCATTCTTGCCTTGGCGGCTCTGAGGATCGGATACGTGTCTGTGAACACGTAGTCTTCTGCTGCCCCTGAGTGGCAGGCGTTGCAGGATTCGGTCTTCATGCGAGCGCCAGTTGGGCTGTATTTCGGGGCCTCACCGAATCGGAAGAATGCCCAGCCGCCCGGTTCGTCACTGAACCGCTTCCTGTCTTTCACCATGGCTTCAAGGCTGATGAAGTCACCTTGGAAATAACCATTGCCGCTCGGCATTGACTTGCCGCCGACTGACACGAGTTCTTTCAGGATGACCGTGCCATCAGGGAACTCGCCCGTCCGCTTGTAAGAAGCGAAGCTGCCGGGATCGATGTAAACGTTGTGGAACTCGGGGAATGCAGCCTTCCCGTCGTTCATGTCGTTCGGCGTGACCGGTGCTCCGACGAAGACCCACTCATGGTGATCTGCCGGGCGTTTCAACTCGCCATCTGTCGAGTATCGAGCCGCTGCCATCAGCGGCTTCGACACTGGACCAGCATTGACCGTCTGCGCCGATACAGACGGCGAATCAGAGGTTCCACATCCGACGACCAACGCTGCGACGGTGCCCGCCGCAAGCAACAATACAAATGCTCCACTTTTCAAAGACTTCATTTCTGCGACCTCCATTTTGGGTGATGACTGTCACTGACCCGCTCAGGTCAGTTGGCATGGTGGTCGCTAAAGCAATGGAAGTGCCAGCAATGCGGCGACATTGCAAGATGTGTCGTAAAGCATGTAATGGCAGAATGTTGCGTTCTTTCTACTTGTCTTGGCGATGCCACTGAAGATACGATATATCGTGCCTTGTGACGAAATGCCGTGAATCATCTGAGGCCGCAGGAGAATTCGAGATGACCAGTTCGCAAACCCAAACTCCCCGACAGCACGTTGATCCTGACGCCACGCTTCGCTCGATCATGGAAGGGACGGCAACAGCCAAAGGCGATCATTTCTTCCGGTCGCTGGTGCAGTACCTTGCTGCCTCGCTGAACGTGAAAGCGTCATTCGTCGCCGAGTTCAACGCTGACCGGACAACGGTGCTGACACTGGCTGTATGGGCGGACGGCGAGCACGTTCCAAACTTTGAATTCGACATCGAAGGCACGCCCTGCAAGCGGGTGCTCACGGGGGCTATTCAACACTACGGCGATGACATTCAGCAGACATTTCCAGCCAACGAGTTACTGCGACAGCTTGAGGCTCGCAGCTATCTGGCGATTCCGCTGACTGATGACGCCGGAGAAGTTGTCGGACATCTCGCCGTCATCGACGACAAGCCACTCGAAGCCGACGAACGGGAACTTTCGATCTTCCACATCTTTGCGGCACGTGCGACGGCGGAACTTGTCCGGCGTCAGGCGGAACGTGAGCTTGATGACAGTCGCAAGAGAGAAGTCCGGCTACGAACAGAAAGACAGCGAATTGAAGCCGAGGTCGCCTATCTCCGGGAAGAGTTGCGTGCCCGGTCTGACTTCTCTGAGATCGTGGGCGAGAGCGACGGCATCTGGAAAGTGCTCCGAAACATCGACATGGTGGCTCCGACTGACAGCACCGTGCTCATCCTCGGGGAAACGGGAACCGGAAAGGAACTCGTAGCGAGAGCCATCCACCGCAACAGCAAGAGAAGTAATGGTTCGTTCGTCAAAGTGAACTGTGCGGCGCTTCCCGAATCGTTGCTGGAAAGCGAATTGTTCGGTCATGAACACGGAGCGTTCACCGGGGCAACTCAGCAACGGACGGGGCGATTCGAACTCGCTGACGGAGGGACGATATTCCTCGATGAGATCGGCGAGATGCCGCTGCCTGCTCAGGCAAGGTTGCTTCGAGTGTTGCAGGAACAGGAGTTGGAACGAGTCGGCAGCAGTCAGACCATTCGAGTCGATGTGCGAGTCCTCGCAGCCACGAACAGAAATCTTCTCGACATGGTGGATGAAGGGACGTTCCGGGAAGACCTGTATTACCGCCTGAACGTCTTCCCAGTTCAGATACCCTCGCTTCGAGACAGAAAGGAAGACATCCCGACGCTCGTGCGCTTCTTCCTGACGAAGCTGTCTGGACGACTTGGGAAGGTCGTTGAGAACGCTCCGCCCGACGTGATAACCATACTCCAGAATTACTCGTGGCCGGGCAACGTCCGTGAACTCGAAAACGTCATCGAACGGGCAATGATCCTGACAACGGGCGACTCCCTTCAGCTACCAGCCGGTGTGATTCCAGCCCGTCGAGGCCGGTCGCCAAAGAATCCAGCACTTCGCCCGCTTTCGCTCGTTGAAGGCGAACACATTCGTGCTGTTCTCGACCACACAAACGGCGTGATTGCTGGTCCTCATGGAGCAGCAAAGATTCTCGAAGTGAATCCCAATACGCTTCGCAGTCGGATGGAAAAGCTCGACATCAAAGTGGAACGCTCTCATGACGCCTGAACTGAGAGTCAAGCGAATCTACGACGAACCATCGGAGGACGATGGCTTCCGCATTCTGGTTGACCGACTCTGGCCAAGAGGTGTGTCCAAGGAAGCCGCTGCCATTGACCTCTGGGCAAAGGAACTGACTCCATCCAACGAACTACGCAAATGGTTCCATGCCGAGCCGAGTCGGCATGAAGAGTTTGCCGCAAGGTACATGGCGGAACTCGACTCCCGCCATGCCTCGATCATGAAGGTGATGAACGCCATTGATGCTTCGACAGTAACGCTCGTCACGGCAACAAAAGACCTTGAGCGTGGTCACACCGCTACTCTTGTTCAATTTCTCTGCGGTGCGACGTAGCAACCAAACTGGGATATAGATTGAGTCGTCACCACGGCGGTAAAACAGAGGACACATGGTCGTCTACGACGGATCGTCATTCGCAAGCCTCGTAAGCCGTCTACGGGCAGACTCAAGTGAGTCTACCAACGCCGCACCACCATGTTCGTCATTCTCGGCAGCAACAATCTCCAAGTCGTTAACGCCGATGAAGCGGAACACTGTCCGCAAATGTGGATCGAGGTGATTAAGAGTTTCATTTCGACCGCCGGGACCGTAACCGCCATCTCCACGAGAGATGACTGCAATCATTCGTTTGTCGTGAACGAGCGGTGTATATGTCGCTTCTCCGTTGTCTGGATTGAACAAGAATGTCCGGCCTACACGCACAATTTGATGATGTAGGCTTTGAAGCCGCTCGGCATCCCAAAATTGTAGAAAGGAATCCCGGCGACTATGGAATCAGCTTCAAGAATCTCGTCTACCAATACGTCACTCAGTTGCAAGGCATCCAGCATTGCTTGACTGCGTTCATCAGGTTGGGCAAACGCTGCTGCGATCCACTCTTCTGTCACATGCGGCAATGGGTTTCGCCCAATGTCACGATAAGTCACGGTGCCGTTGGGGTGGCTTTCCCGCCATGTCCGAACAAAGTCGGCTGTCAGTCGACGTGTATGAGAGCGGTCGTTACGGGGGCTTGAATCAATATGAAGTAGATGAGGCATGTCATTCTCCTGTCGAATGAGAATTGGCTTGGGAGTCGTTCATTCACTTTGCCAACTTGGTTCGTCTATATTCGCACTCAGGTCGTATCTGCCTGCTGCAACGTCACCAGTTGTGCTTCGAGTTCCTGAACTCGCTGTTGAAGTTGTTCGACGACCGGAGCAACTTCCCGTTGTGGAAAACGCTTGTGGATGTGCTGAGGACAGTTGATGTCCCACGCCTCAATCGAAAAGACAATCGCCCGTTCAACTCGACCGGGGTAGTCCGAGTCACGAAGTTGTTCCAGCAAGTCTGGATCGTCGTCTATGACACGAGCCGTACCCCACAGCTTGATTCGTCGGCTGTTCACGTAGTCGATCAGGAAGATGAATGCCTTGGGATTCTCAGCGAGATTACCGAGCGTGACGTACTGTCGATTTCCGCCGAAGTCGGCGAATCCAAGCGTGCGATCATCGATGACCTTGAGAAACCCCGGCGAACCGCCTCGGTACTGAATGTAGGGTTGGCCTTGGGCATTCGCTGTCCCGAGATAGAACATGTCGAGGCCAGCCAGAAACGCTCTGAGTTCGGGCGTGACCGTCGTTTGCCAGCCCCGCCCCTGTTCCACTTTGGCGTAGGCGTCCCGTGAGCCCTTCTGTCTCTGGATGGATTTGACCGCAGGCGTGAAAGCGATGTCGCTGGGATACGTTGGCATCATCAACTCCTCTATTTGACGTTGGGGATTCCGAGATCGCCTTCAGGCCGAGGCCCCGGCGCTGTCCAATGAAACTTCCGGTCCTGCTCCTCAATGGCCACGTCGTTGATGCTGGCCTCACGCCGCCGCATCAGACCAGATTCATCGAACTCCCAGAGTTCGTTCCCGTAGGCTCGGAACCACTGGCCTTGCTCGTCGTGGTACTCGTACTGGAAGCGAACGGCGATTCGGTCGTCCGAGTACGTCCACAGTGATTTCGTGAGTCGGTAGTCCAACTCCTTCGACCACTTGTCGGCGAGAAAAGTCTGGATGGCATCTCGCCCCTGAACGAACTGACTGCGGTTCCTCCATTCGGAGTCCACGGTGTAGGCCAGCGACACTCGATTTGGGTCACGGGAGTTCCACGCATCCTCAGCAGCACGAACCTTGGCAATGGCTGACTCACGGGTGAAAGGCGGGCGGATGTCTGTTGGTGACGGCATAGCTTGATCCTTTGTTTGGATGTGGAATAAGGGGGCAGCGTGCTCATGACGGCGAGCACGCTGCCCGTTGCGACCTGACGATTAGTGAGTAGAGCAGGCACCGGTTGCACAGCTTCCGGCCTCGACCGGTTCGGCCTGCGGGATGTCGAGTTCGGTGTCAGCGACGTTGTTCAGAAAGTTCGTGAAACATCCAAGCACAACACTCGTGACAATCTCCACGATCTCACCGTCATCGAAGCCAGCCGCTTTGACGGCGGCGATCTGCTCATCGCTGACCTTGCCTCGGTGTTCCAACACGTCGTTGGCGAACGCCAGTGCCGCCTTGATGCGGCGATCTTCCGAGTCACCCGTCCGTCCGGCGAGAATGTCGTCGGCAGAGAGTCCGGCAGTGGGAGCGACGGCGCTGAGGATCGAAGTGCAGTAGTCACACGAATTCGTCTCGCTGGTGTTGAGCTTCACCTGATTGTGGAGCTTCGCACCGATCCGGGCTTCACTCATTGCTGTGCTGAAGGCGAGGAAGCTGTCGAGGACGGCAGGCGAGTTCGCCATGACCTTGGCGGTGTTTGGAATGACGCCAAAGGCTTGCTGCACGGCATCAAACAATTCCTTTGTACGGCCTTGGGCGAGTTCAGGATTAACAGACTCAAGACGTTGCATGGTTCTTCTCCTATGGACTTGAGAACACGTTGGGATGGTGAGCCGAGCAACACGCTCGGCCCGAAAGTACAGACAGGTCTGTATATGTTGAGGCAAAAGAAAAAGTTGCTACTTGAGTTCAGCCAGTCGCTCGGCGGCTTCGCCCGTGCTCCACAGATCGCTGGCGAGGAATCGGAAGTTTGTGATTGCCGCTTCGTAGCCGTCGTAGCCGGGAATCTGCGCCGCTGCCGTGGCATCACCAACGACGGCCACTTCAAATCCCTGTTCGAGCAGTTCCCGCAGGTGTGATTCGACGCACAGATTGGCCGACATTCCGGCAAGGATCACCTGATCGATCCCTTGCTTTCGCAGTTGGAGAACCAAGTCGTTTGTCTCCGGGCCGAAGACCTTGTGCGGGCTGCACACGATGGTTTGCCCGTCATTGATGAACGGCTTGTACTGCTCCAGCCAGTCGGCTCCCGATCCGTCGAAGTTCGTGGTATCGAGCGGTCCCGGACGTTCGAACATTTTGATGTCGTGCATCAACTGCTCCAGCGCCCCTTCGAACTCCCATCTGTGGTCGTGGGGAAAGTAGTAGTGCGGACTGATGAACAGCGGGATGTCGAGTTCTTTGGCCAGCGAGAACAACTGGCCGATGTTTTCGACAGTGCGGTTCTCGGTGACGTTCTGGCCGACAACGCCCCATGTGACACCCTCTGGACTGAGGAAGTCGTTCTGCGGGTCGGTGACGACAATTCCGACATGGCCCCTGCGGAGCTTGAGGCCGGGTCGAGGGATGGCGGCATCGGGCCTGCGGCCACTACCGTAAACAATGGTGTCCTGCAAGCTGTTTCCGGTTGTTTCGGTCTGGGACATTTGTGATCTCCACGGTTTGAGGCTGCGACTACAATACAGACAGGTCTGTATGTATTGTGTCAAAAAAAAAGAGAGTTCGGTTCTACTTCTTGACTTTCCCTACCAGCGCCAAAGCTGCGGCTTTCGCTACGTCGGCAGGTTTCGGTGACTGTTCCATAACAGCGGAAATAATTGCCCCTTCGACCAGTAAAGCAATCGCAGGTGACATCTCTTCCGCTGCCTTTTCTCCTGCCGTTTCGGCGATGGTCTGTTTCAGCAATTCATGAAATCGCTCCTTATGTCTGGCCGAGAACTTGGAACCTTCGTGGTTAGCGTCCGCCAACTCGGCACATGCGTTGATGAACATGCACCCTCGGAAACCGGAGCTTTTGAACCAGTCTTTGAGAGCGGCAAAGAACGCTTCCAGTCGGTTGAGCCCCGCCTTGACGTGCTTCGCCATCCACTTCTCGAACAAGGCATCGAACTTCTGCTCACGGTACTCCAGCGCAGCGAGGATCAAGTCGTCCTTGGAAGCAAAGTGATTGTAGAGCGACATCTTGGCCACTTCAGCTTCGGCGATGATTCGGTCGATCCCGACCGCCCGCACACCTTCGGCATAGAACAGCCGTTCGGCGGTTTCCACAATTCGCTGGCGTGCGTCGGACTTCTTGGTTCGTGTCTTGCTCATGCTGGAAATATACAGACCTGTCTGTTTTTGGCAAGGGGCAATTTCTGATTTTTCTCGAAACGGCGGCCAGTCGTCAATTTGGCTGGGAAAGCACAGAAAGTTCATTGCTCCCGACGATCCTCCCTCAACCACGAGTGACCTTGGACACGACGGCGATGCCGATCACGGCACCCAGCGATGCTCCGGCGAAGTGCATGTAGTTCGCCACTCCAAGATTTGACGGGAGCACCACGTGGATCATCAGCGACATCACGACGCACAGCACAGCCAGAGTCGTGGCCGTGACTGATCGCCGACTCGGAGCGAACAATGCACCAACGACGGTGAAGGCGACACCATTTGGAAGCAATTGCAGCAGGGGAAGCAAGAATGCCGAGTAGCCCGGTCCCCGCAAATCAATCCCCATGGAAGTCATCAGGGCGAAGGCGAGACCGGACACAAGCCGACTGGCCACGAATGCCGCTGGCATGACTGCAAGCCACCGGATCGCTGATACGAAGCGATTGCCTTTCGGAGATTTGTTTGCTTCATTCATTCACGTGAGTGTATCCGACGTTGTGACTGGAGCGAGTCGGCCTTCGAGATGCGATCTGGCCGAGCGCCTATGCGTAGAGTCGTTTCACAGCCCCGGCGATTTTTGCGAACTTTCCTTCGAGGAATTCGTTTCAGATAATCTCTGACGTGGTGCCAAAGCGGCAATTGCACTTTTTGCGACCGAACTTGCGCAGAAGAATCTCCGTCAGGTCAGGATGACATAAGAAGAGGGGGGTGCTTAGTCGGGATATAGCCGACATCCCCCGGTTACTTTCAGAACTTTTCTTCGATCAATTCGCCAAAACAATCTTTGCGACGGAACTTGCCTCGACAAGAGCCCGCTCGACATTCAGGTCGAGCGGGGCTTCTGGTTTCGGGGCGGGTGTGACGCCCGATCTTCATCTACGCTCGTAACGATTCAGCACGGCCCGGACCTGCACGTGGTTCCAGCGACAACCACGGCGTGTTTCGTAGCCCTCATCATTGAGATGCTTGGCAATGGCCCGCAGTGAACAGCCCTGATCCCTAAGTTCCTTCATGATCGGGTAGAGATCAGTGTATGCCGTGTCGGCTTCCTGCTTGGCGACTCTGCCTGCGGCCTCGGCTCCCATCCGACTGGCATCCGGCGTGAGATTCCGACACTCAGGCAGCGCCGCACCCAGCTTGCCACCACGAGCTTTGTAGGCTGCGAGTGCTGCTTTCGTGCGTTCGCTGATCCGCTTGGCCTCGTCTTGAGCAACGGCAGCGAGAATGTGAATCGTCAGATCGTTGGCGCTCGGTTGATCGCATGCGACGAACTTCACGCCAGCTTCCATCAGACCGCTGAGGAAGTGAACGTTGCGAGCCAGCCGATCCAGTTTGGCGATCACCAACGTGGCCTTGGCTCGACGTGCGTGAGCAACTGCCTTGGCCAACTCTGGACGTTCTGCTGACTTCCCCGTCTCGACCTCGACGTATGACTTCAGCACGTCGGCAGCGTGGGCAGCCGCAAACCGCATCACGGTTGCTTCCTGTCCTTCCAATCCGAGACCGGAGCGTGCTTGTTTCTGCGTCGAGCAGCGGTAATACGGGACCAGTTTCATTGCAAGACCTCCGTTTTCACAGGTGGTAAAAGGCCTTCAACGAACGGTGAAGGCTCTTTACCATGCGGGTGTCAGGTGAAATCACCGCCGTCACAGCCCCCAATCGCAGAGTGTCAATCGCATTCAGTACAATGACCGCATGGCAACGATCACCTACACCACTGGCGATGCGACCCAGCCAGTTGCCGAAGGCAACAAGATCATCGTCCATGTCTGCAACGACATCGGTGGCTGGGGCAAAGGCTTTGTCATGGCGTTGTCGAAGCGATGGAAGGAACCGGAGGCGCACTACCGGCGATGGCACAACGAGGGTGGCGAAGTGCCATTCGAGTTGGGACAGGTGCAGTTTGTTGCCGTCGAATCAGAACTGTGGGTGGCCAACCTGATCGGTCAACGAGGAATTCGACGGGCCGGTGGCCAGCCGCCTGTGAGATACGATGCGATTGAAGCTGGGCTTGCGAGAGTTGCTGACTTCGCAACGAACCAAGATGCGTCAGTTCACATGCCGAGGATCGGGTGTGGTTTGGCAGGCGGTTCGTGGGACGAGATCGAACCGTTGCTGCTCGGCACGCTGGTCGCAGCGGGTGTGCCAGTGACGGTGTACGACTTTGGATAGACGATGTAAACGGCGGTCCATAATTGAGGCGTAGCGCCGGGGTCTCACGAAATCCCCGAAGCTCAGAGCGATCACGCTCAAGAATTCTGATCCCACTGACTCTTTACACTTTCAGGTACGAAACGACCCCGAAGCATCGTCCGTGATGCTCCGGGGCAACCAACCACCGTCACTCAGTCAGCGGACCATCCAAAATAGAACCTTGGCGATCCCTGAAACATCAGCGATCCCTTCTTGCCGTCGCTCTTGCGGCTGGCGACGACGTAGGGGGCCATGAAGCCCAGAACATCGAAGTCCCGTTGTAGTTCGCTGGTGTCCCAGACTTGGCCATGCTTGGCTTCGAGGGCCTCACGGCCATTGGGATCGGCGTTGATTTCGGCAAGTTGCTGGCGGCGGATCGCTTCGGTGGCGTCTGACATAATGTTGCTCCGGTGAAGGGGAAAGTTGTCTCAACGTCTCGCTGGCGGGTGTCACCTATGAAGCCAGTTGAGACCGCTTCTGCCGCCGTTTTGCCTTCTGCCTTTCGTGGTGCTTACGGACCTGTTCACGCCACTCAGCATTGCCGCCGTAGCGCTCCATCGGAACCAGATCGAGATACTTCAGCGGACACGAGAAGTAGTACGGCCCGCAGGCCTCACTCATGTCCTTGTAGCCCCACTCGCCCGAGTAACAGCGAATCAGATCGCATGTTATCCAACGCTGCGCCGGTTCGGTCGTTTGCCCGTCCTGTTCGATGATGCGTTCCCAGACGGCCCACAACACGCCGCTGAATCTGCCGCCACGAAAGCAATGAGCGAGACAGGTTGACTTGATCGTGCAGCCATTCGACTCACGTTCCCAAGCCTTTGTCCGTTCTTCGATCAGGCTCTTGCGTGTGGCCCCAGACGGATAGGTCCAGCCCATGTTGTTCTCCCAATAGAAGAGGCCAGCACTGGCCGGGTGTGATTGTGCTGATGCCTACGCTGCCAACTCTGCTTCAATCAGCCTGAGTTCTTCGTCGGTCGGTTCTTCCGATTCGAAAAGCGGCAGGTCGTCGAACACGTCGAAGTCGTCATTGATGTCGCAGTCATCTTCGGCGTAGAGGTCGAGTTCCGTGTCCATTGTTTGGCTCCAGTAATCGTGTGAGTGATTGACTGGATGAGCAGCGGGTGTCAGAAACTCTCACCGCTGATCTCAACAGAGGCCGTTTCGAGCCATTCTTCGTCGCCTTCTTCGATGGCATTTTCGTCGTAGCCGACTTCGCCTGACTTACAGAGTTCTTCTGCCTGTTGGGGCGTGTCGGCTTCGACTTGATAGACCGTTCGGACGACGAACTTTTCGAGTGCTTCAATTCGGAAGATCGGCATCAGTAATCTTCTGGCAGACAAATTGTCGTTGCCGACCTGTCCCATTCGGTGATGCAGTAGAGCTTGACCTTGTTGGCCGTATGGAAGACGGAGAACAGTCTGCTGCCGTCTTTGAGTGCCAGTTCATTGGCCTCGGCATCTTCCTCGCAGACATCGCCCCAGTCTCCGCCCTGATGGCGGCGAATGAAGATGTCCGGCGTTTGCCCAGCTTCTTCGATGGCGTCGAGTGCTCCCGGTGTGGCGACGGTCTGGCCAACGGGAAACTTCGGAGTATTCTGTCGCATGGTTGCTGCCTTTCAGAAGAGAGTTGTGATTGACAGCATTCCTGCGGGTGTTTGGTAAGATGCCGGGATAGATACCGGTATGGAGGCCACGACGATGCACCGATCTGACTACCTGACGGGCGCACTACTGCTACACGGCAGTGTCGCCGATGACTTCGCCGATCTGATTGGCGAGCCGGACGATGAGCGAATCGTCAGGGGGCTAAAGTCGGCGTACACCAAGGCTCTGTTCAATTCAGTCGTTGCCGTGAAGCAAGCCCGTGAACCCGAACTTATGCTTGACTTGCTGTTGTCAATCAACAGGAATGCTTCTCGCCCCGACGACTGGCGAATCATCGAAGAAGAACGAATCGATCTTGCGACGACTCTTGAGTTGATCCAGATGGAGCTACTTGAGTCGGCAGCTTTCTGTGGCCGAGACGCACTGCCGTTGCTGATGGCGGCGTTGGCAACGTCAAATGATGTTCTTCACTTCGGCGTCTTCAATGGCGTCAAAGCAACGGGTAATGAGGCGTTCGCACCAATGGTCAGGTCATACGTCGCCGACTTCGACCATCGAGATATTCACGCTGACAGCCGGAGCGATTTGCTCGATGCCGCCAACGAGGCTCTCGATGCCTGTTCGCCATTCCAATTGTTGTAACGGGTGTCAAATTGGAATGACCTCGTATTCGACTTCCTCGCCACGTTCGATGTCTCGGACGGCGAGCAACGCCGCCATTTCTCGGTCGGTAGTCATGCGGCAAAGGCTATTGAGCTTGCTGGTAAAGGCCAGCGATACAGGGTGGTTGTTCAGATTGTCGCCATAAATCCCGCTGCGGTGCATCGCCAACAAGTGGCGGTGGAAACATCCGACAATGGCCACGATGTTGACTGCATCTTGGACCGCATTTGCGTCAGCGGCGGCTTGTCGTTCGGCTTCAGTGTCCTGCGTTTTCATGATTGATCTCCCGACTGTTCTGCGAACGTCGAGTCCCAATCCCACTCGTCGAGTTCAGCGGGCAGGACGCCTTCATCGGGCAGGTTGTCGCCGTAGTAACGGCACGGAAACGGAATCGCTGTCCCCTCTGCGCCATGAATAGCCAGATGATCGAGGTCGAGGACTTGGCCCGATGGTCCGTAATGGCGATCCTCTTCGGGATAATCGTCGAGGTAGTCCTCGTCAACGACGATGTGGTGCCCGTACTTCTCGTTGTCAGCCAATTCGTCAATTGCATCGCTGGCCGAGTCGGCCTCGACGATCAAGAAGAGTGGCGTGTACGAGCCGCCAATTTCGAGCAGCCAAGTCCTCCCGCACCAGTCGCCGGGGTTGATGACTTCGATGTCGCCGAGTTCGTGGTCGCCGAGCTTCGCTTTCGCTGTGATTTGTGCCATGACCTGCTCCAGTACAAAAGTTGGAATGTTGTTGCACTGAATGCGGGTGTCATTCTTCGTTCTTAACTCGCTTCAATGAGCGATAGAAACTGGCCCTGCTCTTGGCGCTCTTGTCCATATAGAACCGGCAAGCATCGGCAGTGCTGTCTGGAAACTTGCGGATCGCTTCACGAACCAATCGTTCGTCCCGCTCGGCGTTGGCCAATCGTTTCGTCGCCGATCCGGGACGACCGAGATTCTGCAACTGAGCCAAGACGACGGGTCGCCAGTCCTGCCCCTGTTCGGTGCAGAACTTGTAGATGCGAATTGCGGGTGTCAGCAGCCGCATTGAAAGTTGTTTCTCTGAACCGTGCTCCTCGATGAAATCCACGATTTCGGCGGCAGCTTCCGGTGGGCATCCCGGATAGCCGTGCTCGCTCATGACTCGAAACTGTTCGAGGATTTCGGCATTACTCAGGTCCAACCGGTAGACGAGACACCGAGTCAGCACGGCATCGAACATCGGATTCCTCTTCGGGATTTGATTCGCACAGAAGATAAACCTCGATGTCGTCTCGAACCGGGCAGGAAGGTCGTCCGGCAACTGGCTGCTGTTGTACGTGACGATTCGATTCGGTTGTCCGAACAATGCACTGCGAAGGATGCCAAGTGCGGCGGCGCTGGTGTAAAGGGAGTCGGCATCATCAAAGAATAGAACCGCATTTTCGTTCTCACGGTTCTCGAACAAGACACGATAGAGTTGCAGCGTCGTGCAGTGGCTATTGTACAAAATCATGTCCTGCCCCTCTTCTTCGAGGACGTTGGTAATGGTTCTCGACTTGCCAGCGCCGGCTGAAGAAATGCAGAACAAGCTGTGATACTGCTTCTGTGCGATCATGCGGACCATGTTGGCCAGCGTTTCCTGTTTCTCTTCAAGTCGAGTTTTCGGGCGAGCCAGTTCCATTGAATTATTCCTTCGATGAGTTGTCGTTCGAGGTAGTTTCGTTGCGGGTGTCTTCGGCGAAGTAAACACACGAGTAACCGCCTCGGTCCACGAAGGCGCAGAACGTGTGGTTTGTCTGAATCAACTTGAACGCTCGATCAACGAGTTCGTCGTGAGGTAGTTGCGACAGATGTTCCTTTTCTTCCTCATAGGCTCGATTCGCTTCCTCGAATGCTTTGGCGTATATCTCGGTGAACAGATCGCTGGCAATCGCCTTTGCCAGATCGTCGTCGGACCACTCGGCCAGCTTTGCCCGCACGTCGTCCCAAATGTATTTCGGTATTTCCGACGACATGCGAGTTCTCCAGATCGTGTTGCGGTGACTTCATTGCGGGTGTGAAGACTGCGATCCACCATGACCGCAGGCATTCCAACTTTTGGATTCAGACCGTGACGGCTTCAGCGTTGTCGTAACCAAGTGCCTCGAATGCGGCCTGCAATGCTTCTTCAGACGGATAGCCGCCCTGATCGTCGGTGTTTTCGATCTCGGAACAATCGTTATCGCTGAGCCACGAGTAGACTGCTTGCTGCCAGCCGTCAGGCAGGTCGTAATCGTACTTCAGACGCCATGCACAATCGGCGATGTTCTCGATTGTGGCTTCGTATTCACGGCGGCTGTAGTCTTCCTCATCAAGCAGTGCGTAATCCTCAAGTGCATTCTGTAACTCGAAGTACCGAGTAAATGCGGGTGTCACTTCGCCATGCTTGAACACTCGGATCGAGTAGCCCTCAATCCATCCGACGAGATAATGGTCGTGTCGTTCGGGAACCACATCGGGATCGTCGCCTTCGGTGAACTTGGTCAATTCACGCTCAATCACGTGAGCGTTGCTCTCGTCAATCAGCCCGGAATCTCGATGCTGGTTGTAAATAATGCACCAGTCGTCGGCGTCTTCGAGATCGCTCCGAAACCAGACAAAATGGTCAAAGCTCTTCCAGTTGCCAGCGGCTTGCTGTGCTGCTTCTTCGAGACTGAGTTCACCAAGTTGAGTTGCCATAGCTTTGTCTCCGGCAGAGGTTGTGGTTGTTGTTCTGTCGAAGTGGCGGGTGTCATTCCAGTCCCATCGCTTCACGTCCGACGTACTTGCCTTCCTCATCAATGCCGATAACCATTAGAATGCTGCTTTGCAGGGATGTAGCTGCATCCCAAATCTCGTCGGCGCTGTGTTCGTCCGTGTCACGGAAGTTCGTGTCGCCAAGTCTTCGGAGCAGCACGCACAGTGAATGCGGCGTCACGGAGCAGTGGCCGTTGTCGTAGCTGTCTTGGCCCTGCAAGTTGCACGCCTCAAGGTAGGCATCAATTCCTTGATTGACGCATTGTGCGATAGCGGACCATTCGGCCTGACAGCGAATTGTCATCGTGAACGGGTTGCTGCTCGTATCTTCGATTGCTCGCAACACTGTCGAGTATGGAATCTCGACGAGCATTGAATTGCAGATCGTGAATTCGGATGTTTGCGCCAGCATTTCTTGTCTCCGGCAGATTGAGTGGTGGTTGATCTGTCGGAGTAGCGGGTGTCACTTGTCGCTTCCGTCTGTCAGCAACGGCAGGCCAGATTCAGGCAGCAATGCCCGAACTTCGTCTGGCATCACTTTGCTGGCCCGGTACGGCAGTTTCAATCCACGCCGTTCGTTCATCCGATTGAGTAGCAACAGCACGTACTGAGCGCTGATCTCGTGCGGCAACGGCCAGTGGGTGTGGTAGTAGCTCCTCGCTATGGCGCTCGCCCAAGCCCATGTGGCACGCCACTCTTCGCCGTGTGGTCGAATGCCGTAGTGCCAGAGATGCGAACGAACTCGCTTCACAAGCGATCTACTGGGCAATCCCGGCAAATCTCGAAAGTCGGCCATCTTGTTCTCCGTTTCAGTCCAGCAGTTCCAGAACTTTGTCCCGCACGTCAGCTTCGAAGGCATCAGCGGCAAACGCCGCAAATGGAAAGCAGTCGTGGGCCGAATGATCGGCCTTGTACGTGCCTTGAAAGAACGAGGCGCACGGATGATTCGAGTATTGCAACGTGTGAATCTGGAGGTCCGTGCCAATCACGTAGGTGTGCTGGTCGGTGTGCTCATGGACGAGCCGTGTCAGCAGTTCGTCCCGATCATCGTCATCGGCATCGTTGAATTCGGCGACAATTGCTTCGGCAACGGCTTCAACTGCGAGCCAGTAGTCTTCGACAGGCGTTTGTGACATTGGTTGTTCCTTGGGTTGAAAGTGCCGCCTCGACCAGCAGTGTCCGGTGGTCCCTGCATTGGGGCGTCGAGACCGCCGAGGCGTGAAGTGATCGAGGCGGCGTTGTAATTGCGGGTGTCAGGCGGCGGCGAGTTCCTCGGCCATCACCGGCGTCAGTGTGACTTCGAGGTTTTTGGTGATGACTTTTCCCGAACGCTTCATCTTCGGCAACTTGCCGATGAGTTCGTCTTTGACTGCCTTGATTGCTTTCTCAACGTCACCAATGCGTTCTTTGATCTTGGCATCTTCATTGACGTTTTCGTCCATCGCCTCCGTGATAGCTTCACGGAGCAAGTTCAATGCGGCGTCTCTTGTCACACCGCACTTGTCAAAGAAGAGTGCCAGCGTCGTGACGAGCGGAATGCTGACGGTTGGTGCGACGAGTTGATCCTCGTGTTTCTCGACGCTTCCACTGACCCGCACGACAAACTGTTCGTCGAAGTAGTGTCGGCCAACACCGAGGTCGAGGTCTTCGTTCTTCCATGCCTTGGCGAGCAGGGCTTTGGTTGTTGCGTCCATGACTGACTCCGTTGAGTGAGTGGTTGTGTTGGCTTGTCTGCGGGTGTCATCAAAAGGCCGAGTTAACCGCCGACGATGATCTGGTGGAGACTTCGAGACTTCACTGATTCGCTGAAGTGGACGACGGAGCCGACCGGTCAAGCATGGTCGTTCTTCAGCGATTGCTTGTGTCAAAGTCGAGATCGCCGTTCGATCAACGTCAGGCGGTTCAACTCGGTTGTCCCGATCAGGACAGCACGGTTGCGGGTGTGGCTTCCGTTCCAACTGTTGGAATGGTGTCGGCTTCACGGCTGAAGCTCAGAATGAAGTCTGTTGCTTTCGATGCGGCGCTACTGGCTCGGAAAATAAACCCAGCATCGCCTTTCATTCGTTCCAGCCAGCCTTTCACGTAAGCACTGTGGTTGTCGAGGTTCTCTGTGATCGGAATCCCCAACTCGCTGGCAAGGAAACAAGCACCGATCTCGGCAACAAGCTCCTCTTCGGCGTACTTGTGTTCGCTGGAAGCCTTCCATCCGAGGCCACGACGTTCGTTCAAACTCCAATGAATGTATTCGTGCGATAAGCTCTCGTAATACTCAGAGTCAAAGCGTTCACGCTCCGGCATCTGGATGTAATCGTGCGTCGGGCTGTAGTAACACTGATTCCCGCCGTGACGCACTTCGGCACCAGTTGCGGCGAAAACTTCCTCAGCATGTTCGAGGATTTCGAACTCACTGCGGGTGTCTTGCTCGTATCCCGCTCGAAGATGATCGAGGTGCTCGCCCTCAACTTGGTCAACGTTGAAGATCGTGAAGGTTTTCAGCATGAAGAACTTGTCTTCGATTTCTTCGCCGTGCTTGTCCGTCTTGGTCTTGGTGATTTGGGAAGCAAACACGATCTTGGTGCCCCAAGTTCCGGGCTTCACGTGGTCCGGGCGCTTCTTCACTTGACCCTTCAGCTTCTTCCATTGATTGAAAGTCGCCCAATGTTTCGAGTTGAACCCAAATCGCATCGCCGAAATCATGCACAAAATCGGATTCACGCCGCTATACGGCTTACGACTGACCACATTCGTCGGCCATCCCGAGTTGGGGCAGCAACGCCAACTTTTCTTCCATGGCGGCAATTCGCCGGACTCGATGGCTTCGACGATTTGGTTGGTGATGTCTTGGCGGACTTGTTGATTGCTGGGCATTTCGCCGTCTCCAGTGGTGGTTGGTTGACGGCGACATTGCGGGTGTCACTGACTGACAGATGGCGTGTTTGCCGGATGCGGTGAGAATTGCAACTGTTGGAACGGGCGGTTTCAGATTGGGCGGTTGCCGATGGTGAGACAGTGCCGGTTGAGACCGAGCAATCTTGGCTGTACAACCCAAACTTTGCTGTAAAGCCAAGTTGCGGCGACTTGCTATTGGCGAGTCTCAGATTTCACGTTAATAACGCTGGCGAAGCGCACGCCTGCATCGGCGGTATCAGAACGTTGAGTCTTGTCTCAATTGCAAGGCTACACCCGCACGATACGTGACGGGCCGGAGCACACTTTCGTTCTTCGTGACACCGTTCCAACTTCTGTAATCCGGCTCGATAGCAGTTGGCTTTGAAGCCAAACTTTGCTGTACATCAAAGACGCACCACAACGGGTTTCGTGCGCCCTCGACTTTTTGCTTCAAAGTTCGAATTCTGGTAGAATGCGTCCCGATAGGCATGGAAGCCCGTCAATGCAGGATGTCCTTGAGTTCACAAGCCTCACCGCACACATCGCATTTCTGTGATGGGCTTCCATGGCGGTGAGGCTTTTTATTTGGCTGAACGGTCAACGTGCCAAGGCCATAGCGGATGCCGTGCTGAATCAAGGAAGGAACTTGCCTGAAGCATGGCGTCAATGGGCGTTGCCCGAGTCCACGAACATGGACGAACAGAACAAAAAAGAAGCCCCACCATTCAGTAAAAAACGGCGGGGCTCACTCTAAATAGTGTATGTCAACACCTGAAAGTATAGTAGCGGCGTCACCGCAAAAATCTGTCAGCGAAATCGAAGAATTCTTAGCGCCCTTTGAACCGTTCACGCCTCATCGGTCGCCCGAAGACCTTCTTGATTTCAAAGCCGCACGTACCCGCCTAAATGAGTTCTTCTTCCACCCGGATGTCCGTGGAGTCTTTCATCTGTGGACGAACAACGAAGGTGACACTAGACGGTGGCAGTTCGATTGGCATCAGTACCCAACGAACTTTGTGTGGGAAACTTTGAAAGGTCGGCCATGCGGACTCGTTGCTGACGACGAGACGATTGAGGTTGCCCTTCTCGCTATCGACTTGGATCGCCACGATCCAACATCAATTGCAGAGTTCCTTCAACTGGTCAAAGCCGTCACGCAGATCACGCTCGATTTGTGCCCCGACTACAGGCTATCCGCCGAAGTGAATCCAAACAACGGCTCGGCGAAGCTGTTTGCTTTCAAGATTGGAGAGCGAGGGACGCCAGTAACGATCCCAATCAAGGATGCACGAGCCAAGGCTAACGAGATCAAGGAAGCTATTCTATCGGCCACGGGAAAACGAATCGAGGTCTTCCCCGACAACAACCCACACATCCGACTCCCGTTGCGCTTAGGTAAAATCAACATCATTGATTCCGGCGTCTTGGAGAAGCACACCTATCGAAAGAAGAATGACTCAGGGAAGTTCGAGCGGTTTGAAAGTCACTCGGTAGCTCACTATCACCATTGGCTCCTTGGAGGCTCGAACTTCCACTTCGACACGTTCATCAAGGCTGTGGAGTTGTCCTGCGAAAATCTTCCTGAAGACATCCCCGGCCCAGTGCCCGTCCCTGCTTGGATTGAGGAGCTAGAGGAGGAGCTTGCTGGGACCGACGTGCTCCTAGACGAGTTTGTTCGTGAGGCGGAGCCCAAAGAATCGACATCGCTGTCAAGGTTCTCAACGGAAGAGTTTCTGAGCCAGCTTGCAGCGATAGAGGCTGAGCCAAGCCCGAAACCGTTCACACCATTTGAACCTCGTCCTGCGCCACACGACAGGCTATGTGTGAAGGACGAACGAAAACATGAACTGAAGCGACATGCCGAAAAGATTCGTTCTTCCAGTCGAACAGGAAAGGAAGCAAGCGATACGGTTGTCGCCTGCGGCGACAAGCATCAACCACCGGGGGTGGTTGATGACTTATGTTCCGAGCCTTCGGCAACTGACCCCGGAGAACCCGTCAACGTTCTGGATTGCGGCACGATTAAAGCTCCACAACGGCTAAACGCCGTGATGAAGTCCGAGCCTTCCGCCTTCAAGCGTGACCAGTTGTTTTCGTCGTGGTTTGTTGAAGCCTTCGCACGCCATCATGGGCGATCTCCGAGCTACGAAGACTACGAACGATTCAAATTCGCCAACGATCTGTACTCGGGTGATTGGGACGACGATAGGTCGGATCGCAACGTGAGGTCGCCACGTGTCTTTGCCGTCGCACTCAAGAACCACAAGAAGGTGCGCCAAAACAAGTCAGAGCGCCCTCAACTCGATGAGCGACGAACGAAGTGGGCGAGCGTGTCTTGGCTGGTTCCGTCACTTCAGCGAGTCACGATTCAGAACGCTCCTGATATGGATGAATTCATGAACCCGGTTCGGAAAGCCGGAAGAAGTTTCAGAGTTCACAGGGATCACGTCGTCACGCTTGCTGCGATCCTCGATCACGAATCATCCAAACACGCTGACGGTGCGATCAAACGAACTGCAATTGAAGGCTGGTGGAAAGAGCTTCATGAAGAAGGACTACTCCCAGCTTGGACCAACGACTATTACCTAGTTTGCCGAAAGGTATTGGAACGAAGACTCGGTTGGGTGAAGATCAATCACGAATATCGAGTCGGCGTTGCAAAAACTGCGGTTGTCGTCTTCCCATTCGATAGAACGAGCAATGCTCGACCATTCACTCCTCCACCCACTAATCAATTACACACACACACTGGCCTTAGTGGTGTCGTAAACAGACTGGCTAAAACAGGAAAAATGGGGCGTTCACCCAAGCGTGGGAATATCCGATATGCTGAAACTGAGGCAATCCTTGGCTGCTTGGAGCGCCCACCTCCATGATAATGCTATAGCGACACTTCAACGGACGGAAAACCATCCCTGTGTGAAAAACAGCACGAGGAAGGTATGCCTACGTCGGGAAATCAATGACTGAACCACACAAAATCTGGGTCGAGCAGTGCGAAGCCGCTGAAGGCATCGAAGATGACTTCGGTACTCAGAAGGCCCTCGACTATCTCGTCGGTGAGAAGTTCCTAAACTTTCTTGAAGCTGCTGAAACCGACGCCGACTTTCGAGCCGAAATCCCCGCCTTCGTCGCCAAGATCAAGACGATTTTCGAGCGCTGGCAACTGGCTCAATATCTCGAAACAGCACGGGAGACCGAGCCGTTCAATCCTGAGTTGTTTGAGCCGAGAGACCATCCGATCCTCGGGAAAGAAGAGATCGAGTTCGACGCCGAAGAAATCGAAGACATGAGGAAGGAAGACATTCGGCAATGCACACGAGACCTGCTATTGGTCGAGCGGGCGAGACAGTGGTTGTTGGAGTAGACCGACCTCTAATCTGAACTAATCCCCACCGGTAAGATGCGTCCATGCCTGTTTGCCCGTCCTGCAATTACACGACTTCTCCCGGCACGACATTGTGCCGATCTTGTGGTGCGTCGATTCCTGACTCGACAACAACCGCCGAACTCGAACGAGAAGTTCGGTCGCTGCTGGATAAAGGCAAGAAGATCGAAGCCGTAAAGGTGTACAAAGATCACTTTGGGTGTGGTCTGAAAGACGCCAAGGATGCCGTCGAATCGTTACAGCGTGGTGCCAGCCTGCCGAGCCCGTCTCAGCCCGATGCCGATCTGGATTCGCAATTGTTGCGACTGCTGGGCCGAGGCGAGAAGATCAAGGCGGTAAAGCTCTATCGAGACCAGACTGGTGCAACGCTTTATGATTCCAAGCAAGCAGTTGAGGCGTTGGCCGAGCGTCATGGGATCGCCGTTCAAGGTGGCGGATGTAGCGGCGTCGTGATGATTTCGTTCGTCGTCCTGATTGCGATTGTCGTCGTTGCAGCGTTGGTGATACTTCAGAAGTGAAAGCTCTTCAGCGTATTTTGTCACTCGGCCAAGAATGGTGGAAGTTGAGCCCGAGGAAGTATGCCGTGGTGTCGTCGGAACTCCAAATGCGGTTGAAGACGATTCTCGCTTGGGCGCTCTTCTCTTTCATTCTTGTCAACGGTTGCTCGTGGATGCCGGGTTACGGTGGGCGACATGATCGCCAGCCGGGAATGGAGGTTGAACGGTATTTCGGCTGGCCTGCGTGCTTTCGTGCGGAGCTTTGGCGATCAGATCATCCACACCAAGTCAACGACGGGGCGTACATCCCACCGATTCCGCTGAGCACGGAAATGTACTTCGTGTATTCAAGCAACGGCCTCATTCCGTTCATCCTTGACGCCGCCTTAGTGGCTGCGGTCGCCGCCATTTGTGGCCTCTTCGTATGGGCTGACGTGAGAGGGCGTACCGCAAGCTGGATGATCTTCACCGGGGTCTTCTTGGCGGTTGTGGTTTGGCTTATTGTTCAGTTCGCCGACGAGACAAGCGCATACCTCTGATGAGCACGCCACCTGAATTCCCAAAGGACAATATCCATGAAACGACTTCTCAGCGTCCTCCTTCCCCTACTCATGACGGCCCAGTTCGTCTCCGCCGAAGAACCGATCCGAGAACGGATTGAATGGGCAGACATCTGGGTCACTGACGCTGACAAAAACGACTTGCCACGAGTCCTGCTGATCGGCGATTCGATCACGAGAGGCTACTTCGGCGAAGTTGAAAAGCATCTGGCTGGCAAGGGGTACTGTGCTCGTCTCACGACTTCCAAGTGCGTTTCCGACCCGTCTTTCATTGACGAGGTGCAACTGCTGCTGAAGCACTACCGGTTCGCCGTCATTCACTTCAACAATGGCCTACACGGCTGGGGTTACACGGAGGACCAATATCGAGATGGTCTCGTACAAGCAGTAGATGCAATCAGAAAGCAGGCAGGCGATGCCAAGCTAATCTGGGCCACGACAACGCCAGTACGTCTTCCGAGTGACTTGAACCAATTCGGCGAACGAACTGAGCGAGTCAAAGTCAGGAATCGAATCGCTGCCGAGATCATGAAAGGGCGTGGAATCTCCACCGATGATCTGTTCGGCCTCGTGGAGAATCATCCTGACTGGTATTCCGGCGACGGCACGCACTTCAACGGAACGGGCAAAGAGGCTCAGGGAAAGCAGGTTGCAGAAGTAGTGGCTAAGTTCCTGACCGTAACAGGATCACACTCCGAATGATTCTTCGCCTGTCCCAGAAACTCGCCAATAAGATCAAAGCAGGCAAGCTCTCTGAGATGCCATTGGATGAGAATCCGTATGCCGACTGGTCCTGCCACTTGTTCACGGCTGACCGGACGCAGTACATCATTATGTCCAACACGACTTCGCTTTACTCGTGCGTCATGTACGGAGCGGGGATCACCGACGACAGCCAGTTCATTGAGCGGACGTTGAGCACGATCCGTGAATTCATGGAAAACGACGGGCAGGCGTTCGTTTATCAACAGTTCATAGCCCCGTTGACCGGTACTTATAGCTTTGCCAAGGCACTGAATCGTTCGGTGACAGGATCGTTGAACGATCTGGTCAAACATGCGACGTACTGGCTTACAGAGGACGACGTGTCGCCGCACGATGTTGGCTTCCGGCTTAACGACATTCCAATGTCGGCGTTGGACTATGGAAATCCACGGGAGCGGTTCAATCAACTGATGCCCATCAAAGAGGTCAAGGTGCAGATTGTCAGAGCCGAGGACCAGCTACCGGACGAGGTAGGCTACCCGCACCTTGCAGCATTCTTGCGTGCCGGTGGGAAACTTGAAGTCGGTGAAGACGTTTCAACAGGAGGTTTCGTGCGAATTCGCAAGGGCAACACGACCAACATCGTCCAAGGAACGTATCGTGACTTCACAGCGGTCCTGAAGCAGATGGATGCGGTGGCCAAGAGGCGATTCGAAGACGAAGCCCAACCTCGTTGAATTCTTGAATTAGCATGACTTGGATGGAATGGTACGACAGCCTTTGGAAACCAAGCTGGACGCCAGCGCCAGCGACCATCGGCCTGATCTGGCAGATTCTCTACCCGATCATCATCCTCACGTTCAGCTTCGTCTTCGTGCAGGCGATTCGCAAGAAGTTGCCTTGGCTGGTCGCTCTGCCGTTCGCCATCAACCTCGTGGCGAACGTGATCTTCACGCCCATCCAGTTCGGAATGCGGAACCTGCCGCTGGCGGCGGTGGACATCCTGATTGTCTGGGGCACGATCATCTGGATGATGTTTGCCGTCTGGAAGCACTACAAATGGGTCGCCGTGGCACAAGTGCCCTACTTCGTCTGGGTGTCGATTGCGACCGTCCTGCAACTTTCGATCACGTGGATGAACCGATAAAAGGCTTCTGCCTCATGAACGTCAAGATTCGTCACGAAACTCCCGAAGATCGTCAAGCCATTTGGACTGTGAATCGGTCTGCGTTTGAATCCGATGCCGAGGCCAACCTTGTCGATGCTTTGCGTGACGGCGGCTATGTCGAAGTCTCGCTCGTTGCCGAGATTGACGACGAGATCGTTGGCCACATACTGTTCAGCCGAGTGGCGATCATTACAAAAGTTGGAACGGTCGAAGCGCTGTCGTTGGCCCCGATGGCTGTACTGCCAAGTCGTCAGCGGCAAGGTATCGGGAGTCGGTTGGTGGAGGCCGGACTGGAAGCATGTCGAGATCAAGGCTTCAAGATGGTCGTTGTGCTCGGCCATCCTGACTTCTATCCACGATTCGGATTCTCTGCCGAACTCGCCCGGTCATTGGAGAACCCGTTCGGCGATGGTTAAGCGTGGATGGCGATGGAATTTGAAGTTGGTGCATTGGACGGCATCGAAGGACGAGTTGAGTATCCGCCGCCGTTCGGGGTCTTCGAGTGAAGTCCAATGCGAACCTTGCCATCAAGCCTGTGTCTTGCTGGGTATGGATACTTCCTTACTCAACAACAAGTTTGAACGCATGGGCGCTCGACTGAAGGTCGTGGAGCGTCCCGCTCGACGTATGCGGACTTCCGGTCTGCTGTCGCTCGACATCGGTACGGATCGTCGGGGTGAGTTCTTTGAAATCACGCCGCAGGCCGGAGCCGATCCCGAAGTCGAAGTGCTCGACGTTCAGCCTGCCGACCGTCACTTG
This sequence comes from Planctomycetaceae bacterium, assembly GCA_020638995.1. GTDB lineage: Bacteria > Planctomycetota > Planctomycetia > Pirellulales > Pirellulaceae. The sequence goes on along the minus strand of JACKHM010000003.1, from coordinate 47,419 downwards.
CTGTTGCTTGTTCGTGAGGACGGCAACAAGAACAAGTACCTCTGCGGCCACGATGAGCGCCATTGGTTCGTCGCCGGGATTCCCGAGTCGGCACCAGTCGGAACCGTTCGACAGGCCAAGGAAGCGTTGCAGCCGCAGGAAGTTCAGAGTGCCGTGGCTCGACGGAAGGTTTCCGGTAAAGCACGCAACCGGCGCAAAAATGCGGCCTTCGTTCGTCAGGGCGAGTGGTTCTTCTTGCCAGTTGCCGACATGGCGGTAGACGCATCGCTGGTTCTGACGAACGAACCACTTCGTCGTGGCAACGGTGGAAAGCCGCACTGGGCCGAGTTCTGTTACCGCACCGGTGGCGAGACCGTCTACGTTTGCAACCGTCACCCAAACGGCGTGACGGCGACGGAGTACAAGAAGATTCTGTCAAGCAACCGGAACGCCAAGAACTGGGGCTGGCAGACGATGCGGCGCAATCTCGGTGTTTATGTCCGAGGACGTATCCGCCACCTTGACCATGCCACGATCATGCTCCACGGCTGGCATCAGGTGGTGATGAACACCGAGAACCAGTCACGAGCCATGCGAAACGTGGACTTCTTGGACTGACGACAGCCCTCCTCATCAGTACGATCTGGAGGGCTGTTCTTGTTTCGGTCAACGAAAAAGCCCCAAGGCGGGGCAGTGACCTCGGGGCAAAAAGCTCAGGAGGTGGGGCAGAAACATCTCTGAGCTTGAAGGGCTGTTGTTACCGATTCAATGTAACAGAGGCAATCGTGAAATCAACTACCTGCCGACAAAGCAATCTCACCGCTACTTGATCGCCACTCCCCGGTAGATGTACCCGTGTGTCTTCGGCGTTTTCTCCAAGTAAAACTCGTCCAGTTCGACTGATCGAAACGGCTGCTTTGCTACCAGTTCCCGGATGTTTCGTACCAGTTGGCAGTGGTCGCCAAAGAGTTGCTGGGGTCCGTTCAACCACCGCTGCCACTTCTGCACCTCGGAATTGTTGCTGAGACCATGCTCAAGAACGAGAAACCGCCCTTCTGGTTTCAAGACACGGAACACTTCCTCCAACGCACGTTCAACTTGTCGAATGCTGCACAAGGTAAACGTGCTGACGACACAATCGAAAGTAGCTTCCTCGAACGGCAACTCTTCGCTACTGAGAATCCGCTTGTCCACCTCGATGTCGCTCTGTCGAAGCCGTCTTTGCGCTCTCCGGTGCATCCCGGCGTTCGGATCAACAACGGTGATCTTGTGGACTTCCTCCGGGTAGCATGACAAGTTTAGCCCGGTCCCAAAGCCGATCTCCAGTATCTCGCCGCTGACTTCCGACAAGAGTTCCCGGCGATGCTTGGCGACGAACGGTTTGTCGAGCGCAAGGTCACATAGCCACGGAAAGATTGTCCTAGAGTAGAAGCCCACGAGTTAACGCCTGTGCTGACAAACGAAGGAGTTGCTCAACATCGTAGCCGAGATTGTTCCACCTCCGGCGAATACATGCAGTGCGTCAATTCTAATGACGACAGAGCAGTGAAAAAATGGAACGAACGCTTCGCTTACGAAAGGGGCTTCGCACAACTGCGATTGTCGGTCTCTGCTTCTGTCCGACCATGGGAGTTGGATCGGTCTGGGGCATCTTGATGGACCCGCCAGCAAACGGCGGGATGCCTACTATCTGTCTGGTGGTGTTGATCGGTGTGGTCTGGGGCGGAATGTCGTGTCTCTCGATTTGGCTGCTTTGGGCCTACTTGCGTGAGCGTCTTACCGTCTCTGATGACCGAATTGTTCAGCATGGTGTTGCAAGAACTAAGGCCGTCTCCACCGACGACATTCAGATTCTCCAATGGCGAGCGATAGGCAGAAAGGTTCGGCTACTCACGCCGACTTTCAGAATGACGATCCCCCTTGATAATTTCGAGCCACACGACCGATTGTGGCTGGTTCGGCACTTACAGCGAATCGTCCCCGAGGATCGCCAAGAAGGATGGGGCAAATTCTGCTACGAGGTTGCCGTTCCGCTTCGCAAGCTCGAAACACGGCATCTCGAACCACCTGATCCAACGTGGCTTGTTCTTACTCGAAAGAGGTGGGCGTGGTATTTCATCCCGACAACGCTGGTTTTTACTATCGTTGGCATTATTCTTTCATGGAAGTTTCAACTGCACCGGTCGCTGATCGCTCCTGTAGCACCGTTGTTGCTTTGGGCCTTTATGCACTTCAGCACTCCACGAGAAGGAATGCCGACACCACGGATCAATGCCCAGTCGGGAAGAGGTCGCTACCTGCTGTTTCTTCTAACTTGGGCTCTGATCGGCATGGCAGCCACGCTTGTCCTGACGGCGCTGAAGCCGCCAGCGCCGCAAGCGATTGCATGGGTCGTCAGTGGAGGAGGCATCTGGTTCGGAATACTCTTCTATCAAGCCATTCAATTTGATCGGCGACAGAATCAGAGAAGGGACGAAGGAATTGCAGCAGCGTTGAAGGAGTGGGTGGAGAACGAACGTGACCTGTAGCCACCACAGTCGCCGCTTTGTCAACCCGCAGGTGTGAATTGCCGTAGCATAGCCGTAAAATGAAGCCGACCGACGACACAGCAGCGACAATTCTGGAGCATTCATGTGAGCGAACACTTTGCGTGGCACTATTGCAGCGTCGGGGCACTCAAAGCGATTGTCGAAAGCCGGAAATTCCGACTGAGTAACGTCCTTTATATGAACGATTATAAGGAAGTGTCGTGGCTCATCGACATGGCGTTTGAAGTTATTGCCAAGAGAGAGCCCAAAGGCGATGTCGATCCAGCCAAGCTACGGTTCCCGAATACATACCACGCAATGATCGAACGTCTCTTAAGGAGAAGAGAGTTCGATCACATCTACGGTGGTTGCTTTTCGACGAGACGTGATGATTTGAGTCAGGGGCGTGGCTACGCCGACGACGCCAAGGGCGTCGCTATTCTGTTCGATCTCGAAACAATCATGGACGAAAACCGTCAACTCAGGAAGTCTAAGATCAATTACTCACCGGAAGCGGCGACTCGACAAGCAGAGGAGGTTCTGGACAATTGCCTTGCAGACATCGAAAACTACGAGATTAGATCCGACGCCGAAATGCGAGGCCGGTGGGCTGCAACTCGGCTTATATCGCTCGCCCCCGGCTACAAGAATTTGCGTTTCGAGTCGGAAGACGAAATCAGACTCATCATTCATCCCGAAGACGACGCTGGAGCTAATGATAAAGGGGTATACGACCACAGCCTGCTTGATCCAACGGCTCTTCCCGAAGGAGTCACGTTTTACGAGCGAAACGGAGCGCTAATTCCATGTACGTACATTCCGCTTCCTCTCAACTCGATCAAGAAGGTCATGTTGGGACCCAAGCTCAACGATCATCTCAGCGAGGCTTCGGTTACGCTCTTTCTTACAAAGCACCTTGGAATGCGTGGTGTCGTAACGAAGTCGGATGCGTCATATAGATGAGGGGCCAACGATCTGCCTATCAGTCCGCTCCTTCCATGATTTGGTTGATTTAGCCTCCAATTCGACGATGAATCCCCGTCAACGAAAAAGCCTCAAGGTGGGGCAGACACCTCTCTGAGCTTGAGGGGCACGTGATCGGGCCTTCGAAGAAACATCGGACGAACTGTGGAAAGGCCAGTAGACTCAGGCGTACGTTGTTGTTTGCAATGATCCGTGAAAGTGCAACTGGGGAATTAGATGGCTGACAAACCTGCTTACCACTACACGTCGGTCGAGGCTCTACTTCAGATCGTCAAGTCGAAGCGATTCCGCTTGAGCAACATCTTCTTCATGAACGACGCTATGGAGGTCGAGTGGTGCTTCAATCTTGCCCGTGAAATCATGCTAAGCCAAAACCCGAGCACATTCGCTCCGTTGATTGACCGGACGCAAGAGCGAGGATTTCAGCATGTCTTCTGTGGGTGCTTTTCTAGGCTGAAGGATGATCTCAGTCAGTGGCGAGGATATGCCGACGACGGGCAAGGTGTCGCCATCGAAGTAGATGTCACGGAAATCGCCAAAGCTAACACGGCCTATATCGAAAAACTGGACGTGATCTATTCGAAGACAAAACAGAAAGCTGGTCTGGATAGAATACTGAAAGCGTTTCTGACACCGATCAAGAAGGGAACGCTTGCTGCACGGGTTGGGGAACGACTCAAGATAGCGCACTCTTACTTCCAGTTATCGGATTATGCTGTGCGATGCAAGAATCCGGCGTTTTCGAGCGAGAAAGAAGTCCGCCTTGTCTTACGAACGACCGAAATGTCTGCGGACAACGTGTGGCGCTACGATGAAGAGTTGGCTCACAAATTCCCTAACGGTATCGATTTCCGGTTGCGAGGAAAAACACTTGTGCCCTTTGTCGAAATTGAAATGCCGCTTAGTGCAATCCGTCGTATCTGGCTCGGCCCGAGATTTGGGGAAGAGATGGCACAGATAGCGCTTCAACTCTTTCTCTCCAAGGAAGGTGTACCGGATCGTGTCGTGGAGAGCATAAAGCGATCAAGGGCCAGCTATAGAGGGTAGTTCGATGCGGAGAGGGATGCGGCGAGGCAGGTGCGCCGTACTTAATTGATATGGGCGGCGCAAGTTCACTTCATCGGATGGTTCTGAAAAAACTCCCACATCGCATCGTTGGCGGAAATGTTCATCGTCGTCTTGCCAAGAAATCGAACTTTTGACGGCCCGCCCGGCCACGTGTGCCCGCCACCAACGATCTCGATCAGCACAACTTCTGATCCGTCTTTACCGCCGCCGTAGGTCTTGCGAATGATGGTCGTACCGTCATTCACTCTGGGTTGCTGTTTCGTGACGACCGGTTCTCCGTCGCAGTCGTTTGCTTTCACCCACGCCTGAATCGAATGTTCGACCGAGTAGAAGTCAGTGCCCGACACGCCTTTGCCCTTGCCGCCTTTGAACGGAGCATTCTCGTCATCGGTTCCGTGAAAGTGAATGACTGGCACCGGTCGGTTTGGGTTGCAGGTCTCCGTTCCCATTGGACCACCGACCGGAGCGATGGCCGCAATCCGGTCGGAAAGCTCGGAGGCCATTCGGTAGGCGATGATGCCTCCGTTAGACATGCCGGTGGCGAAGACTCGTTTCTGATCGACGTTAATGACCGTGGCGAGATCGTCGAGTAGCTTTCTTGTGAACTCAACGTCGTCCACGTTTTGTTGCATGGCATAGCCGCAGCAGTTGCCGCCGTTGAAAGTCAGCACTCTTGTAAACCGGCCCGTTCCGCTTGGATAGACGGCGATGAAGCCAGCTTCATCCGACTTGTTGTTCATTCCGCTAAATCGAACCATGCCTTCGGCATTGCTGCCGCCGCCGTGATAGATCAGCACTACCGGTGTCGGGTTATTGTGGTCGTACTTCGGAGGAACATGCACGAGGTAGCTGCGTTCGAGATCGCCAACCTTCAATGTGCGTGTATGGTCGCCGGGAGTCAGGGGATCGGCAGTGAGCAGAGAAAACAGGAGGAAGGATTGAAGAACGGTCATGCTGATCCCTTATCTGTTGTGTCCACCAGCACTCCCGGCATCGGCGGGTTGGACTATCTCGGCGAGAATCATAGCCTCGTCGTCATTGTCTAATACCTGCCGTCTCGTCGTTTCGTTTCGATGCTGTTGAATCATCAGCCACAGCAGCAGGACGTTTATGCCGATGTATGCGGCGACCGAAACGAGGATGATAACCACGAAACGAGTCTGTGGAGCGGGAATCAACAGCCCAATGACCGTGGACAAGGCGAAGTAGGCTCCGAAGAACTGCCATACTCTTCTGCGCAGTCGGCGTGTGGAATCATCTTGTCGGATCAGCAGCCGTGGGCCGAAGCAAAATGTCGCCCACATGCAAAACATTCCGATCTGAATCGCATTCGGGTTGGCGGAGGGCGAATTCCCAAGCAGTATCCACTCGATGGCGAGCCCCGAGATGCCGCAGGCAAAGTAGCAGGCGATGTCTGCCACAAGGCGTCGTGAAACGCACTTGTCGATGACTTTTTGGCCAAGCCATGCAAACGACAGAATGAACGGGTAGAGAAATATCGCCGCCGCCAATGCCTGCGGATTGAATCGGCCCATCAGCCGGTACTGGATTTCGACGCCAATACCGAAGACATAGCCAGTCGCTACAAATCTGAGGAATTTCTTCATTGTTTGCCGTGCTCTGAGTCACCTCCGGCCTGCCGGTTAGACACCTTGCTTATTCGCTTGGCGGAAGGGACTATTTGGAGAGCACCATCGCCAAACACCGTCACTCCAGTGGCCGCTTGAGGGCCGTCCGCAGATCAAGTGGGTAGTCGGTCAGGATGCCGTCGATTCCAACGTCGGCGCAATGTTGCCAGTTCTCGGGCACGTTTCCGGCAACCGTTGAGCCAGCAATGAACGCCTTCTTGCCTGCTCGATGAACAGCCTCGATCTGCTCTTTGGTCGGCAGATACCGAACGTAAACCCAATCCGCATTTGGAGCAGCAAAAGCCTTGGGAAACTCGTCGGCATTGTTGGCAACGGCGGCGGTGTGAGCCTTGGCCGAAGCATCCTTGATCTGCTTACGCAACTCGGGCTCGGTGATCGTTCTGCCGATGAACAAGAGCTTGTCCAAAACCTTGTGCTTCTCGGCCAGTCGCACTACATCCGACCCGACGCTTTCCGCTTTAAGGTCAACGGCAATCAAAACATCATGCTGTCGGTACTCGGCGATCAGTTGCAGCACTTCATCGACGGTCGGCACCTTCTCACCGGCGAACTTAGGATCAAACCAACTTCCAGCGTCGAGTTCACGAATTTGTGCCAGCGTCAGTTCAGAGACCTTGCCCGTGCCGCTGGTGGTCCGATCAACGGTGCTGTCGTGGATACAGACCAAGTGGTCGTCTTTGGTTCTTTCAACGTCGAACTCGAAGCCGATGCGCAGTTCAAGGCAAGCACGGAAATTGGCCAGTGTGTTTTCCGGGGCGTGACGGAGCAGCCCACGGTGGGCGACGATCAGTGGTTGCACAGGCTCGACAGCGATGGCCATCGGAATGAAGAAGAAGGCACAGGCGACGAACGACAGAGGTTTGCTGGACGCCATCATAATTGCGATCTCCATTCCTTGGCGGATGGTTTACGGGTCTTAATTCTCGAACCAACATTGAGCGTTGAAGGAAGCGAGGACAGCAACACCGTACAGGGAAGCGAGCGGTACAGCAGAGTTCAGAACGGAATATCATCCTCCATAGAGATAGAATTCCAATCATGTCCGTCGAGAATTGTGCGGAGCCTTTTCTTGAGCTTTTGCGACATTTCTCGCAAGCCTTGCTCGTTGTTTTTGTACTCGATGACTCGATGCGACCGGAGATCGAATGGTACATCGTTCTTCACAGACTGGGCGAGTGGGACGACTTCCTTTCCCAGAGTGTGAGCAATTCCCGCTTCGTAGAAAACGTTCGTGTTTTCCTCGCTAAAATCGACAACGACGATGCGTGAGACGAGAATCAACTCGAAGATGTCTTGAATGATCTGGCTCTCTTTCCAAATATCCTTCACACGAAAGCAGCGAAGATCAAGTTCACTGCAAGAGCGATTGATAGCCTTGAACACGCCCTCGAAGGCTGCCTCGAAGGGCATCATGACCGCAACCAAGTCATCCTTCGGCTCAGGATCGTCTGGAATCTGGAAGACGGAGGGAACGAACATCAGCTTGGTCACTGATTTGATACTCTTGCTCGCCGTGGAGACAAGCATTCCCTCGGTTGTTTGAACGGTCGGCCTGCCGTTAATCAAGACGATTTGAAGATTAGTCCGGCCCAAGACACGGTTTATCGCTTTAAGCGCCTTCGGGTAATCGGCCTCTGGGTCGTCCGACGCCTCAAACGCAGTCGGACTCATCAACTCCTCAAGAATTTCGACAATCTCGGGTGAAGGATACTCGCTATCTTCGTCGCCTGTTTGTCTATCAATCTCTACGAGCGCAGTTTCCGCAAGATTCCCACGAGAACTGTGCCCTTCGATCCGATACCCATGCCCCAATCCCGTGAAGAACAGAGTTAGCTCCCGGCCTGTTTTGTAGGGGAACGGAGTTCCCTTTTCACCACAGATAAAGGCTGCGATTTGTGTAGCTGCCGCCACGCCAAGTTTCATGCAAATCCTCCCAATTAACGAGTCGATATTATACTCTTGCCTCCGCCGTCGCCGCCCCGCTATTCCTTCAGTTCTTCTGACTCGTCCCAAGGTCCGTGATGACCGGTGCTGATCGACAAGAACAAAGCCTCCTTCACCGAGTATCGCTTGCTAACTTCGGGCTGGATGAGCCGGTAATACGAGTGTCGGTCGATGACTCGTACTTCAGGGTGCATGGCCAGATCAACGACAAGATCATCACGTTCGCACCAAGCGTGTTCGATTCGCTTGTCAAGTTCTCCGCTGAAGACTGTTCCGTGGACGACTTGCCAATCAGAACCTTTTGAAGCCGTGATCCATCGCATCGCCGCTGAGTAGCAAAGCCCGTCCCATTCCTGCTGAAGCACTTTCTTTTGCTCGTCGTTCCACTCGGGCAGGCACACGTCGAAGCACGCTTCTAGCATCGCTTCGAGGGACTCTTCATCGGCGAGCCGGTGATCGTCACCGACTTCGATGAGCTTCTCGGGTGGCAGGCCGCTGTTGGTTAGAAGTTCCTCCGAGTCTTGAAATGGGATCACGTCGTCTTGGCGTGAATGCAGGATGATCGTGTTGGGTTTGATGGTCGTGGCTGAACCCCAGTTCTTCCATGCGGGGCACAAGAGGACAAGCGGCGTGCCTTTGGAGTCGATGTTCATGGCGACTGCGCCGCCACGGCTGGAGCCGACGATCACGTCGGGGTGGTGCGTCTGGTATTCGGCCTCGGCGATTCGAACAGACTCCTCAAAGTCTTCATCCGGCAGCGCCGGATTCACAATCTCGTACCCGTGCTCTTTCAGGTAAGTCGGCTTCACGCCGCCCGGAACCGAGGTCCAGCCGTGGAGAAAGAGAATTCGCATTGCAGCATTGTCGCACCACTTTCACCGTGGGCCAAGCCGGTCGAACAGCGCCTTTAATTGAGTACATACTGGCGCAAGCGCTGTGGCCAGTTTTCTTTGGTTGGTCGGGTCACTGGGCGGTAAGAACGTCAGCGGATTTAGCCCGAGCAAATCGCTTGGCATTTTCAAGTCGATGTTCCTTGGGCTGATAATCACTGTGCGTTCTCGGCCAAGCTGTCCCATGAACAGACCGAGTTCAAACACAACATTGTCTCGTGGCGCAGACTTCTGTTCACTCCTGCTACGGACAACATCCTCGCCCATCACGACAGCAACTCCGAAGTCGGCAATCTGCAATTCCCGTTCAAGGTCTTCCATCGTCTGCTTGGTCGGCCCGAACACTTGATCGGTCCAGACTGAAACGCTACTGCGATGATGGTCGAGGCCCAACTGAATGCCTTCGGCATACGTCAGCTTCTCGCTCGACGAGCAAATGAACACGTTGGGTATTTCGTTCGGCCTACGAATCAAGCGATTTCGACTGCGCAGGCGGTCACATAGCTCGACGGCGATTCGCCGCCATAAGTCTGGGTTGTCATCCGCCAAACTGCTGAATTGAGCCTCAGTTACCCGTGCAACCACCGTCTTCTCTGCGGCCAGCACAGTTGCCGACCTACGGGCCTTGCGGTCGATCAGGGCCATCTCTCCAACGTGCGTTCCGGCATTTCGTGTTGCCACCGGACGACCGTTCGCTTCGATAGTCAAACTCCCTGAAATCACAAAGTAGATGTCGTTGTCGTCAGCGTCCTGAGTAATGAGAATATCGCCTGTCTTCAGTTCTCGAAGCTGACTAACTTCGAGTAGCCGGGCCACCACCGTCTTGTCCCCGTTGACAATTCGTTGGTCGGTGAGTGCTTCCGCCAACAGGCGTTTGCCATCCTCGCCTTCAAATCGTTCGATCATGATTCGATCCCTTTCACCGCCTGTCGCTATCGTCGGTCGAACTTGCGCATGTGACACTTCTTATACTTCAGGCCGCTTCCGCAAGGGCAAGGGGCATTTCTTCCAACGCTGCCCATTGCTCGAATTGCTTCTCGGATTCCCTGTTCACCGTGTGAGCGATCTTCACCGGGCCACTTGGCAACGTCTCCTGTGATGAGCGTCTTGGCCAACCGTTTCTGATAGATTCGCTGCTTGAGCAGGAAGGTGTAGATAACGGCGAACAGGTCGTTGAGAGAGGTCGGGGACGAAAAGTCGATACCGGATTCACCGGGAACAAACAGGCAAAGCCGCCAGTCACTTTCAATGTGACTGTCGCCCGAGTTCTTCCAGCGATCTCGGTGACTTTCCAGATAAACGGAGGGTGGCTGATTTCTGACCGGGAACGTCTTCGGATACTCGATGCGCAGCCTTGCCGATTCGTAGAGGTGTCCATGTTCCGAATAGACGTTGAACGTGCCTCGGATGTACGCAGTCCGGTTGCTGTCGATTCCACTCTCGAAATCTCCGAGTAGTTTGGAAGCGATGGCCTGCTCCCGCTTCCAACGCACTGGGTCGGCTTCGTGCCACATTCGATCACTCCGACCTCCAAGGCTTGCTGTCGTGCCATGGTCGAGCAGCAGTGGCCGTTGCCGCCGTCGTCACTCGGATTTGACCCTCGTTTACGTTCGCACCAAGACTGCCAGCCTCCGCAGCCTTCTCTTCCCTTTTCTCATCCAGCTTCGGAAAGGTCAGATTGGTGGCGACGTATGCCGAGCCCCGCTTGGTAAATTCCTCCATGACATCTTCATCGTCGAGTTGATCGTAAATCTCGCTGGAAATGCGGATTTGCTTTGCGGAGGAAATCGTCTGAAGTCGCTCGGCCTCTGTCACCTCCGGGCCGAAACAAATCGTGATTCGTTCACCTTGCTTGCCGAGCCGTGAGACGATGACCTTCCCAACATCCATACCTACAGCAACGTGAATATCTTTCCGGTCAGTCAGATGCTCGTTCAAGACATGCTCCATTGAGGACTGAAGGCCGATGGCGAGATCGACGGCATCTTGGCACCGTTCGTCAAGATCGCCGTTGCCAGACGGCAGGTGCATGATACCGAGAATGCAGTCTCCTCGGTGTTGCAGTGCCAGCCCGTCGTAGTCGGTGCCGACAACCGAATGGAACTCGGCTCGGATCATGTGAAACTGCCGAATCAGGCTGATGACCTTATCGTCGGATTCAGCCTCTTGAACGTACCGGGTGAACCCATCGAGGTCGGCATAAAATGTCACCGCTTCGGTTCGTTTGCAGTTGCGTTCAGTCAGCTTAGATACATCAATCAGGGTCGTGGCTTCGGAAATGTTGATCTGGTCGAGGGGAAGATTGTCTCGATGCTTTTCGGTTTCCTGCTGCCACTTCTTTTCGTCCCACGTCACACCAAGCTCATCTGCCAACTCGGTATTGCGACTCCAACGAAGACCCGTCGCTCGGTACGTCTGAACCCCGGACACGACATCGTGTTTCTCGAAGTGCTCCTGAAGACAATCAGGCAGCACATCGTACATTTTGTCGGTGATCGTTATCGAGTCTCGCCCCCCGATTATCTTGGCAGCAAGATTGGCACACGTACCTAGTGAAATCAGTTCTCGTTTGCCGGTCTTGCCGACGTTACAGATGTAACTCGCTCCGCTGGCCAAACCAACGGCACTGCTGAAGTCACGGACATCGCTGAAAACGCCGTTGAACACGTCAAGCACATACGTATTCTGCGTGATGGCGTGAATCACCGCCCGCTTCGCTCGGTCGCCATCCTTTGGCGTATCTTTGCCATTGTAAGGCTTGAAGACCAATCCGTGCGCTCGGACGGTCTGACGCTGGATGTCACCAACATCGTCATCCTTCATCAAACTGCCCTGAATTCGGCGCAGAACGCTGGAAGCACGCACCAGCTTCCGCTGCTTCTGCTTGTCGTTCCCGGCGTCATCCACTGCTCGGTGGAAGTTGGGAACGTCTACATACAAATGGACGCCTTCCGCCCGGCGTACATCCTTTCTCCCAAGGTTTGTGAAGTCCATCGACCGTGACAGGTCTTGGACGTTGACCTCAAAGTCACTGAAGTCGTTCTTCTTAACTCGTTCCCGTGACCGCTTCTCATTCCACACCATCTCGATTTCTCCTTGGCAGATCGAGGAAACATCAGGCAGCACACTTACCGCAATCGTTAATATCGCTACATGCTATCAGTTCGCTATGCAAGAAGTCAACACGTCTGCCTGTCGAAGACGCTGCTTGAAGCGGATTACGTAAAGCTGTACGATGTTTTCGTTTAGTTCACGCAGGTGGCAGTCAAAGGATGTGCCGAATGGCGACTGTTGGAGAACGAATCAAGGCTCGTCGAGAAGAGCTTGAGTGGAAGCAGGACGATCTGGCCACGAAAGCCGGGATCAGCAAGAGTTTCCTGTCAGACCTTGAAAACGGGAAGCGAAACGTCGGAGCCGACAAGCTCCTCGACATCGCTCGTGCGTTGAGCCTTTCGCTTGACTACTTGATGACCGGCAAGGACGCACCGAAGAAGACAAAGCAACAGCCCGCTGAAGAAGTCCAGATACCGAAGGCACTTGCCGAGTTCGCTGGGGACGAGGGGTTGAGCTTTCGGCAGGCCATAGCGCTTCTCGAAATGCAGAATCAGATCATCGCCCACCGCAGCAGCACGAAGAAAGGCGATCTGGACAAGGTCGATTGGCAGAAATTCTACGAGGCAGTGAAGGAGTTCCTATGAGCGCATTGGATCAAGAACAAGACGTTGTTGATCTTGCTGAAAAACTGGGGCTCACTGGTTCTCCCGTCGCAGCAATCATCAATTTTTGTCAGGACCAGATAGACACTTGGGTTCAAGAATCCGGTGGTGTCACTTCGGTTGACGAGTTGGAAGCCGTCGTCGCAGATCGCCTGAATCTCGTCTTTGAGGAAGTCAACGAGGAATCGGATTTCGACCGGCTCAAGGCGAAGTACGTTCCGATGGGCGAACCCATCTTTGCGGCACTCAAGCTCGACCTCACCGACGACACTTACGGGACGATGATCCGCTTGAAGGACGGCACGCACGTTGCCGTTATCGATTGCCGAGGCGACAAGGCCGCACGGCGGTTCTTTACTCGTTGGCATGAGATCGCTCACCTGCTTGTCGAAGAGGACGTGGACAAGCAGGTGTTCCGCTCCACGGATGAACCGCTGGAACGGCTCATGGACCAGATTGCAGGCCACGTTGGGTTCTACGACTCGATCTTCTCACCGCTGTTCAACACGCACATCTCCGAAGGTGGCAGATTGACGTTCGACATCGTGGAAGCTGTCCGGCAGGAGTTCTGCCCCTACGCCAGCTTCCAATCGACGCTTTATGCCTGTCACCGGCGACTGACCACTCCGCTGCTATACATCGAAGCACGCATGGAATACACGGCCAACGAGCGTCGTGGGTTGAAGCAGATGCGAATGTTTGATAACGACAAGCCGGAGAAGAAGCTGCGGGTTCGACTGGCTGTTCCCAACGGCCCGGCAAGCGAGATGGAACTGACAGCCCGAAACAACATGCGAGTGCCGGAGTCGTCAGTCGTCTACAGGGCGTTTGCGGAAGAACTGACCGACGCATCCGGTGAAGAGAATCTGAATTCGTGGACCTTCTCCAAAGGCGGTTCGCTGATCGATTGCGAGGTCTTCATTCAGGCACGGCGTATCGATCAGGCAGTGATGGCGACGATGCAGCCAAACAATGGAAGGTGAACCATTGATGTCAGAATCCAATTCCGCCGATAGCGTCCACGATCAGAACGACGCCGACAAGCCGGACGAGACACTGCTCATTGGTGCCATTAAGTCGGCATTGGATGACTTTCGAGCGAGTTCGTATCTCAGGCTTGATGAGTACGCCAAGCCAGTTCTTGACCTACTATTCTTAGCGGAGGCCAATCGTCAGGAATACTCGCCCGTCAAGAAAGATTGGAAACGCAATTCGGGTCTTGCTCTTCCGGCCACAGCCCAATTCGATCACTTGCTGTCCGTTCCCGACCATGTGCTGGGTGATGCCCTGAACAAAGCGTTCTATGCGTTGAAGGAGGACAACTCATTTTTGGAGGAATTTGACTTCTCTGACTTCAACAGCGCCAAGCTAAACAAGGCGAGGCTTCGGCCTTTGCTTCACGTGCTTGCGACGACATCTTCCGAAGCGGGCGAAGAGACTATCCCCCGACTGTTCGAAGCGTTTCTCGCCCAATTTGCGGCAGCATCAGGCCAACATGCGGGCGAGTTCTCCACGCCGAAGGACATCAGGACTTTACTCATCGCATTAGTCAAACCAGAAAGTGAGATGAGCTTGTACGATCCGTGCGCAGGAACGGCAGGCTTTTTGACGAAAGGACTAGACTACGTTCGCCAGAAGAATGATGCAGGCTCGATTGCTCTATATGGGCAAGAGATCAACGCCGAAACCCTCGCTATTGGAAGAATGAATCTCGCACTCAGCGGTGCGGAAGACTCTTTTTTGGCACATGGCAACTCGCTGACGCACCCGCACCACGTCGCTAATGGCGGTCTGATGCAGTTTGACCGAATCGTGAGCAATCCTCCGTTCGCTGTCTCGTTGCGGGGCATGAATCTTGAACACGACCAGTTCAATCGATTTCGGTACGGCCTACCACCAGCCAGTTCAGGCGACTTTGCCTTCATTCAGCACATGCTGGCGTCACTCAAGCCAAACGGAGTCATGGCGACCATCGTGTCGCATGGTGTTCTGTTTCGGGGAGGACGGGAGAAAGCGATTCGGAAGGGTATCGTCGATGATGACTTGGTTGAGGCCGTCATCGGTCTCCCCCCGGCCTTGTTCTATGGAACAGGCATTTCGTCTGCCGTCCTGATTCTCAACAGACGGAAGTTGCCTGAACGTCAAGGCAAGGTTCTGTTCATTAACGCTGACAAGGGATTCCAGAAGGGAGATCGGCGGAATCTTCTCGGTGAGGATGACATCGCCCGCATCACAACCTGCTTCGAAGAGTTTGCGGAGTCCGAGCGATTCTCCACGGTCGCCACAATCGATGACATCAGAACCAACGACTACAACCTGAACATCCAGCGATACGCCGATTCGTCTGCCCTCAGTGGTTTAGTGACGCAATACAACTCGTTCGAGAAAATCGCAATCAAGGAACTGGCACTCGAAGTCAACTCGGCTCGAAGAGGCGGCACGTTCTCCGACAAGGCGAACGCCGTCTATATCCCGATGGTTGGTAAACGAGTCACTCACCACCTCGACGACATCGCCCAACGGCACGACCGATATTATCAGGTGGTGCTTAGCGACAGGGCAATCAACGCATACGTGTCCCAATTCTTGGGAACGTCGGTTGGCCAACACGCCCTCTCGATTATGGCGGTGGGGAGCGTAATTCAGAGACTTGGCAAGGCCGATCTGAACGAGTGCATCATTGCCTTGCCGGACCTGCCAACGCAGCAAAACATTCTACGGACTCACGACAAGCTGGCGGCACTGAAAGAAGCCATCGGCGTGTTGGATCGAGAGTTGTCGGTGAATCCCGTTGGACTCACGGAATTGCAGGTTCAACTGGATTCAATGCTCAGCGTGATCGGCAAGCTGTCCGATGCGGACCAAATTCGCAGCATCATTCGAGAGGGTGAGTCGAAGACAGTCGAATTCAAGGAGACACTCAGCCTCAATTTGCGTCACGACACAGGGCAGAAAGACAAGGTTATGGAGGAAATGTGTCTGAAGACCATCGTGGCGTTCTTGAACTCTGAGGGTGGCCATTTGCTCGTCGGAGTCGCTGACGACGGGACGATTGCTGGCCTTGGCGCTGAGATTGCCAAGTTTCATAAGGACAGCACGGACAAGTTTCTTCTGCATTTCAAGAACACTGTCGAGAAGCGTATCGGTCCAGAGTTCTATCCCTTCATCGATTACCGACTCATTGAAGTGGATGGCAAGAATCCAATGGTCGTCCACTGTAAGCCGTCGCAGAAGCCGTGTTTCCTTGATGGTGAAGTGTTCTACGTCAGAACCAACCCCGCTACAGACAAGTTGGTGGGGCCGAAACAGTTGGAATACATCCGGCATCGATTTGGAACATAGGGGATGTGAAGCCGACCATGAACCTTAAACAAGCCATCCTGTCCTCGTTCGGTCGTGACGACCTGAAGAGTCTCCTCGATGAACTCGGCATCGACGGTGTGGATCGGCGCAGCGTGGATGCAATGCGGGCGAAATTGTCACGGTCTCGCAGAGTCTCCACCGAGACTCTGCTCGGCGGGATGCGGAAGGACGAGATCAAGCAGGTGTGCGAGGGCATTGGGGTTTCGAGTGCAGGAACGAAGCCGCAATTGATCGACCGACTGATGAGCAATGGCTCAACGTCAGCGAAACCAGCGAGGAACGGAAAGAAGACGATGAGCGAGACCGAAAATAAAGCCACGGAGGAACCAAAGGCCGAGCGGTCAAATGGCGGGGCGTTGGACCTTCCAGCTTTGGAACAATGGCTTTGGGATGCTGCCTGCACGATCCGAGGGCCAATCGATGCGCCAAAGTACAAGAACTACATCCTGCCGCTAATCTTCCTGAAGCGATTGTCGGACGTGTTCGATGATGAAGTGACGCATCTGGCGGCTGAGTTCGGCGACCGGGATACGGCTGCGAAGCTGGTCGAACAGGATCACAAGCTCGTGCGGTTCTACATCCCGCCGATTGCTCGCTGGGAAGTCATTGCCGAAAAGAAGTGGAACGAGCTTCGGAAGGCGAAGGACAAAGACGCCAAAGACTGCGGCATTGGTGAGCATCTGACCGACGCCGTGCGTGCCGTCGCCCGTGAGAATCCTCGGCTGTCGGGCGTGATCGACGTGACTGACTTCAACGCTACGACTGCTGGGCAGCGGATCGTTGATGATGGACGGCTTGGCTCGCTGGTCAACGTGCTGAGCGATGGCCGTTATCGGCTGGGACTGGAAGAAGTTGAACCGGACATTCTGGGGCGAGCTTACGAATACCTGCTGCGAATGTTTGCCGAAGGTCAGGGCAAGAGCGGCGGCGAGCAGTTCACACCGACACAGGTGGGAATCGTCATGGCCCGCATCCTCGATCCTGAGCCGGGCAACTCCGTCTACGATCCCTGCTGTGGTTCAGGTGGTTTGCTTATCAAGTGTCATCTGCGACTGCTAGAGAAACATGGGCAAAAGTCGAATGGAAGGGCGAAGCTGCCCAAGACCGTTGCCCCTCTCAAGCTGTTCGGTCAGGAAATTGAAGGTTCGACGTATGCCATCGCTCGCATGAATGCCGTGCTGCACGATATGGAGGCCGAGATTCGTCTGGGCGACACCATGCACCGGCCCGCATTCACCAATGACGACAGCACATTGCAGACATTCGATCTGGTGACGGCCAATCCGATGTGGAACCAGAAGTTCCCCAGCGCCACGTTTGAGAATGATGGCTACGAACGATTCACTCATCAGGACGGCGAAACCAACAAGACATTGATTCCACCATCATCCAGCGCTGACTGGGGCTGGGTGCAGCACATGCTGGCGAGCGTTGGGCCGAGCGGGCGACTGGCAATTGTGCTGGATACGGGAGCCGTCAGTCGGGGCAGCGGCAACACCGGATCGAACAAGGAACGGGATGCTCGCAAGCACTTTGTCGAGAACGATCTGATCGAAGCGGTCGTGCTGTTCAAGGAGAACATGTTTTACAACACGACGGCACCGGGCATCGTGCTGGTCGTGAATCGCCAGAAGCGGCATCCCGGCGAAATTCTGCTCATCAATGCCAGTCGGTTGTTCTCGAAGGGGCGACCGAAGAATTATCTGGAAGAGAGCCACATCGAACAGATAACTCAGCCCTATCTTGATTGGCAGGCTGTGGATGGCCTGTCGGCAATTGTCACGAACGAAGTGGCGGCAAAGGGGGACTACAACCTTTCACCCAGCCGCTACGTTTCGACCGGTGAAGAAGTCGAAGTCTTGCCACTGGATGAAGCCGTCGTGTTGTTGGCCGAAGCTGAGGAAGAGCGAGTCGAGGCGGATCAGAAACTCGACGATGTTCTGACGAAGCTGGGTTTCGAGGGCTGGCGCAATGGGTAATGCGGCCACCAATGGATTCGCCGAGACAGAACTAGGACCACTGCCTTCCGAGTGGCCGTTGATCTCGTTCGGTGATCTGTTCGAATCAAAACTTGGAAAAATGCTCTCCAAAGCCGCACGTCAGGGTAACTTACCAAAGCCCTACATGCGGAACGCCAACGTCCAATGGCTGAACGTGGACATATCAGATGTTTACGAGATGGACTTTGCTGAACATGAGCAAAGCAAGTTTCGGCTTGTTCCCGGTGACATACTGATCTGTGAAGGGGGAGAAGTCGGTAGGACCGCAATTTGGCGTGGTGAAATTGCAGAGTGCTACTACCAGAAGGCAATCCATCGAGCACGACCGAAAGACGGACGGATTGACGCTGAGTTCTTCATGTATCACATGCTGCACTCATTTACGGGCGAAAAACGATACACGGGTTTCGGGACAGAAACGACGATTGCACATCTGCCTGCCATCAAGCTCAAAATGCTTCCAATCCCGTGCCCCTCAATGGAAGAGCAGCGGGCGATAGCGGGAGCGCTGCGGACGGTGCAGCGGGCGAAGGAAGCGACCGAGAAGGTGATCGCCGCCGCCCGGCAACTCAAGCAGAGCCTCATGCGGCATCTCTTCACCTACGGCCCCGTCCCCTTCCAACAAGCCGATCACGTCGAGTTGCAGGAAACGGAAGTCGGCGACATTCCAGTTGAGTGGCGTTTGCAGAAGTTCGACAACCTGTTCGAATCTCGCCTTGGCAAAATGCTTTCACGGGCCGCAAAACAAGGTATGAGCCCTAAACCGTACTTGCGAAATGCAAACGTCCAATGGGGACGAATCGAGACTCACGATCTCTACGAGATGGATTTCGACGAGAACGAACAGGCGAAGTTTCGGCTTCGAAATGGGGATGTTCTGATTTGCGAAGGTGGCGAGGTTGGCAGAACTGCTATTTGGCGTGACGAGTTGCCGGAGTGCTACTACCAAAAAGCGTTACACCTTGCTCGACCTCGGAACGGCCACATGCTGCCTGATTTCCTCTCGTATCACATGATGAATGCCTTCCTTCTTTCAAATACCTATGGGCTTGTTGGTACGAGAACGACAATTGCACATCTACCCGGCGTCAAGTTGAAAGCTCTGCTTATGCCCGTTCCTTCGACCGGGGATCAGGAACAGATTGTTAAGGCTCTTGATTCGGTCAACGAAAAAGAGAGAAGTGAAGTCGGCAAACTCGAAGCTCTTACTGAGATGTTTGACTCACTGCTCCACGACCTGATGACCGGCCAGCGGCGTGTGCATGACCTCGACTTTGATTTCACCGATGAGGACGCAGCATGACAATCGGCGGCGAACGAAGTGCTGTTCAGAATCCATTCCTCAAGTATGCCAAGGCAGCAGGCTGGACGTATCTCACTCCTGAAGAGGCACTTGCCAAGCGGCGAGGTTTGACCAGTCCCGTTCTCGATTCGGTGCTGATCGACCAGCTTCAGGCACTCAATCCCGGCATCGTCGGTTTGGAACAGGCTGAGAATCTTCGGGATCAGATCGTTCGGGTGCGGCCAACCATTGAAGGCAACTTCGACGCTTGGGAGTTTTTGAAAGGACTCAAGACGGTCTTTGTGGAAGTCGAGAAGCGAGAGCGGAATGTTCGGTTGTTTCATCCGACCGACCTCACGGCGAATCAATTTCACGTTACCGACGAGTTCACGTTCTCCAACGGCACACCGCCCGACGTTCGCACCGACGTGATGCTGTTCATCAACGGGTTTCCGGTGATCGTTGGTGAAACCAAGTCAGCCAAAAAGCGAGACGGGATCGCTCTCGCCTTCGACGACATCCGCTATTACCACAAAGAGGGCGCAGAACTGCTCGCCATCATGCAACTGCACTGCCTGACGCATTTGGTGCAGTTCTACTACGGGGCAACATGGAACCTGACTCGCAAAGGGCTGTTCAATTGGCGGGACGAAGCGGCAGGCAATTACGAGTCGCTGGTCAAGACGTTTGTTGATCGCAACCGGGTGTTGCAGGTCGTCAATGAGTTTATCCTGTTCACTCGCAAGGACGGCGATCTTGAGAAGAGCGTGCTGCGCCCTCACCAGATGCGAGCAGTCGAACGAAGCGTTCAGCGGGCCAAAGAACCGGACAAGCGGCGGGGGCTGATCTGGCATACTCAAGGTTCGGGCAAGACCTACACCATGATTACGACGGCCACCCGGCTGATCGAAGACCCGGCTTTCAGCAACCCGACCGTGCTGATGCTGGTGGACCGCAACGAACTGGAGTCGCAGCTATTTGGCAATCTCGCTGCAACTTTGACTGGCAACGTCAAACCTGTGAAGAAGAACGGCTACACGGAGTTTGGACCGTACTGCATCGCCGACAACAAAAAGGGGCTGCGTACCCTGCTGGCCGCTGATCGTCGTGGCTTGATCGTCTCGATGATCCATAAGTTCGACGACATCCCCGCCAACATTTGCACTCGTGACAACGTGTTCGTGTTGGTCGATGAAGCCCACCGAAGCACCGGCGGCGATCTTGGCAACTACCTGATGGGCGCTTTGCCCAACGCCACTTATCTTGGCTTCACCGGTACACCGATTGACCAGACTGCCTACGGCAAGGGGACGTTCAAGGTCTTCGGCACCGATGACGAGAAGGGCTACCTCGACAAATACTCGATCAAGGAATCCGTTGAGGACAAAACTACGGTCCCGTTGCACTACCAGCTTGCTCCGAATGACTTGCTGGTAGATCGGGAAACGCTGGAGAAGGAGTTCCTCGAACTGGCCGATGCCGAAGGTGTCAGCGACATCGAAGAACTGAATAAGGTGCTGGATCGGGCCGTCACGCTGAAGAACATGCTCAAGAACGAAGAGCGTGTGGACAAGCTCGCCAAGTTCGTCGCCGAACATTACCTGAGTACCATCGAGCCGATGGGATATAAGGCGTTTCTGGTTGCTGTGGACCGGGAAGGCTGCGCACTGCTGAAGGAAGCCCTCGACAAATACCTGCCGCCCGAATACTCGGAGGTGGTGATGAGTTCGGCAGGGAAGAAGGACTCAGAGAAGCTGCGGAAGTACCAGCTATCCGAGGACGACGAGAAGGCCGTCCGCAAGAAGTTCCGTAAGCCCGAAGAACAGCCCAAGATTCTGATTGTCACTGAGAAACTGCTCACCGGCTTCGATGCTCCAGTCCTGTACTGCATGTATCTCGACAAGCCGATGCGGGACCATGTGCTGTTGCAAGCCATCGCTCGGGTAAATCGTCCTTACGAAGATGAAGATGGCCGCCGCAAGCCGTGCGGGTTCGTTCTCGATTTCGTTGGCATCTTCGAGAAGCTCGAAAAGGCACTGGCGTTCGACTCAAAGGACGTGGAAGGCGTCATTGAAGGACTGGATGTCCTGAAGAAGCGGTTCGAGGACCAGATGCAGGTCGGTCGCCAGAAATACCTGACGCTCACGAAGAGTCACAAGGGCGACAAGGCTGTCGAGGCGTTGCTTGAACATTTTCGGGATAAGGAACCTCGGGAGGAGTTCTACAACTTTTTCCGAGAACTCGAAGAACTCCACGAGATCATTTCACCCGATCAGTTTATGCGCCCGTTCATCGACGACTTCACAGAGTTGGCGTCGATGTACGAACTGGTGCGAGGTGCCTACGACCGTGGCATCAGCATGGACAAGGAGTTCATGCGCAAGACCGCCAAGCTCGTCCGCAAGAACACGCAAACCAGCGGCATTGGCGAGCCGACGAAACTACAGAAGCTCAACGCCGAAATGTTGCAAGCCATCGCCGATGGCGATGAACCCGATACGGTCAAAGTCTTCAATTTGCTGAAAGCCATCGACCAACTGACCCGAGAGGAAGCGAACAAGGAGCCGTACCTGTTGAGCATCGGTGAGAAAGCCGAGCAGATTGCCGCCGCTTTCGAGGATCGTCAGCAGAACACGAAAGACACGCTCTCCGGGCTGGAGAAGCTGATTCAGGAGTACATGGAGGCTCGAAAGCAGCGGGAGGCAACGGAACTGTCTCCCGAATCATTCGCCGTTTTCTGGTTACTCAAGCAGCAGGGAGTGGAGAAGGCGGACGATGTAGCCAAAGCCGCCGCCGAAGCGTTCGAGCAGAATCCCCACTGGCAGTCGAGCAGCCATCAGGAGCAGGAAGTCCGCAAGTCGTTCTACAAGGCCCTCATCAGTGCTGGAGTCGATGGCGTCGTCGAAGTTGCCCAGAACATCCTCAAGATGCTGAAAGGGGTGGGCAAATGACGAAGCGAAAGAGTCACAGAAACGGTTCAGTCACGAAAGACGATTTCAAGGCTGAGGTGGGACGATGGGGTGATGAGATCGGTGTTGAGATCGCCGAGGTTCACGTCCGCTCGATGAAACACAAGTGGGGAAGCTGTTCCAGCAACGGTCGCTTGACGTTCGACGCCGAACTTCTCGACGAGCCAGAGGAGTTTCGCAACGAAGTGATCGTCCACGAGGTGCTGCACTTGAAGGTGCCGAACCATGGGCGACTGTTTCGGTCTCTACTGAGAGCCTTCTTGGGGCGAACAACCCTCGAATCGGTCAGAAAGGCCCCTTCAAAGACCGCCGCCAATCAGAAAACGTGAGGAGACTAGCCTTGAGTCTCAAGAAACTAAAACTATCGATGACCTCCGGGAAGAAGCCGGTTGATCCACTGGAAATCTTCAAGAAGCTGACGCTTCGAGGGTCAATCGAGAATATCTGGGAACCGCAGGCCGAAGCACTCAAGAATTGGCATAAGGTTCGAGCCGACTCGGATGCCGTTATTCAGATGAACACAGGCGGCGGCAAAACCCTCGTCGGACTCTTGACCGCACAATCGCTTCTCAATGAATTGAACCGACGTGTGCTGTACGTCGTTGCCAACAACCAACTCGTTGAGCAAACGCTTTCCCGTGCAACCGAACTGAGCTTGCCTTCGTCTGCCCGATACGGAGGGCAATGGCACAATCAGGAGTCATTCCAGTCCGCAGAGGCCATCTGCGTGACAAACTACGCTGCCGTGTTCAACGGTTTCTCGACATTTCGTGACAAAGACATCGCTGCTCTTATCTTCGACGATGCCCACGTCGCCGAGTCATTGATTCGTGACCAGTTCACTCTGAAAATCTCGTCGGAGTGGGAACTCTATGACAAGATTGTGTCGATGTATCGTCCGCACTTTGCGAATTCTATCGGAGCCTCCAAGCTTCAAGACATCGAGGACGAAAGCCCAACCGCCCTCTTATTCGTTCCGATGTTCGTCGTCTGGAAGCACGCTCAGGAACTTCGCACGCTCCTGCTTGACGGAGGCGTCGATCAGGACGATGAGACAAAGTTTGTTTGGAATCACATTTCTGAACATCTGAGCCATTGCTGCGTCCTCATTTCGAGCGACGGCATTGAAATCAGCCCACCAGTTGTTCCTCTGAAGTCGTTGCCATTTTTCGCTGAGGACGTGCGGCGAGTTTACCTCACGGCAACGCTTCCTTCGCAGGCGTCGTTCGCACGGACGTTCGGTCTGACTGAGCCTACTCTCGTAACGCCGGGCGGCAAGTCTGGCGATGCACAGCGATTGGTACTGTTCACCAAGGGCAAGACCGATGAGGTTCAGCGGCGAAGCACTTTGGAAATGATTGACGGGCAGAAGGCGTGTGTGATTTCTCCGTCTACTGGAAAAGCCAACCAATGGAGCCCTCCTTCTGTCGTCTTCAAGAGGACTGACGGTCATGAGGAGATCGAACGGTTCTCGCAGTCCAAGAGGCCAGAGGTTTTGGGACTGGTGGCTCGTTACGACGGAATCGATCTTCCGGGCGATGCGTGTCGAATCCTCGTTCTTGATCGACTTCCCAAGGGTGAGTTAGTTTTCGAGCGATTCCTCGACGAAGGCGTGCGAATGGAGTCGTTGAGACTGCACCATGCAGCAACACGCATTGTTCAGGCGATTGGCCGCATTTTTAGAAGCAACACCGATCACGGGGCCGTGCTCCTCGTTGGAACAGACCTGCACGATTGGATCAGGAATCCATCTAATCGCTCATTTTTGCCACCGCTCTTACAGCAACAGATCGCTTTGGGCATCGAACTGGATAAGCAGGTGGCTGCTGGGAAAGTCACGCAGTCGGAATTGCTCGACGGCGTACTTACTGGAAGTGACGAGTGGGATGAGTTGTATTCTGACAATATCGACGACTACGAACCGACATCTCCCAAGGTGAAGGACGACTGGTATCCCGAGATGTTGGTTTCAGAACGTGAGGCTTATGGGGCGATGTGGAATGGCGATTACTCTACGGCAATCCAGCGGTATTCTGAGCTTGCCGAAGAATCTGATTCCAAAGAACGCCGCCTTGGAGCGTGGTACAGGCATCTTGAGGGTGTCGCACACCTCCATGCGGGAGATCAGACCACAGCCCTTCAATCTTTCGCATCTGCCGCAGCCCAGCGAATCGAACTTGGCAGACCATCCGAGCAACGGGACAAGATGTTCAAGCCTCCGAAGGTTGATACGGTCGGAATTCAGGCGAAGGCGTTGGCGGGACAGTATCGCAAGAATCGAACGAAGATGCTCAACAGCATCGGAACTGTCATCAGTGACCTCGATTACGGCGACGATACAAAATCGGCTGAGTCGGCGTTTCAGATACTCGGAAAACTACTCGGCCTCGACTCAACTCGACCGGACAAGGATCAGAAGACCGGGCCGGACAACCTGTGGTGCAGCAGTGGTGAAATTGAGGCATGGGGTTTCGATCTGAAAACTGGAAAGGAGAAGAGTTCGGAGTACACAAAGGATGAAGTCGGACGGGCGCATCTCCACGCTCAATGGCTTGCGGACGAGAAGAAAGACGCAGTACGGAAGCACGCAATCGTCGGATACGAGTTGCCAGTCTCCAATCTCGCCAGCCCATCACCCGAGTTGGAAATCATCGATCTGGCCGGTTTTCAAGAGATTGCCAGCCGTGTGCAAAAGATGCTTGATTCCGTAGAGGCAGGCAGTAAGGACGACTTGGAAGCGGCGTTTGAGGCATGGCTTCGTCATTTCGGACTGCTTTGGCCGGATTGTGTTCTCGCTCTGGCAAGTCGAAGGGCAATTGACTTGAAAGCCGATTGAGGCGGCCGAGCGAATAGTTCGAGCGACAGATTCGAGTACACATGTCACGACACGTTTACCTTGTCCCCCGAAGTCGATACTTTAGCATCGTTCCGTTCACTTGGGATGACGGTCGCCGCACGGAAGAGTGCGACGGGTTGAGTGCCGCTCTGCGCCAAATCGTTGGAATTGAAGATGCCATTGTCGTTTCCAGACCCGGAATAATGAAACCGTAACGAGAACTTCTGAGCGAAACGAACAATTTGGATGCGGAACTCTGTGAGACCAAATTGCGGACTGGACTAAGCGATGGTATTCGACGGACAACCCAATCGGCAAGCATGGGCAAGTCGTGTTGAATTCTGGAGGTGTAGTGAACATGGAATCCGATGAAATACCGTGGGATGACAATGGATGGCACAAGTCGCTGAGTCGGCCTACTAAGCCGCTGCCGCCGATCATCTATCACTACTGCTCGGTTGATACGTTCGTCAAGATAGTTACGAACAAAGCATTGTGGTTGACAAACTTATTCTTTCTGAACGACAGCGATGAGCATTTCTGGCTACGCAACAGGGCTCGACGGTTTATCGAGCAGCGGATACGCCAGCAACCAGATGAGTTCGGCTACCACTACCTCGAAACAATTCTCAAACAAGAGTGGCGACATGAAATCTATTGTGCCTGCTTTTCAGAACAAGCTGATGTGCTGAGCCAATGGCGGGCGTATGGTGACGATGGCAAAGGAGTATCTATTGGTTTCGCAACAGAACATTTGCTGTGGCTATCTGCAAACCTCCAAGGCATGTTTACCGATGTGATTTATGACGATGGCGAGCAAGATAAGCTCATTGCAAACGCATTCGATTTGCCGCCTCGCCTGTGTGATGGCGAAGACCAGACGATTGAAGAAGGCTCATTTGCAATTCTTGGGCAACTTAGCGAAGCCGCAAGTCGCTGCAAGAGCAAGGCATTCCTCGAAGAAGTGGAGTGGCGGCTAGTATGCGAGCCGAGTTTTATGTTCGGCACGAACGAAGAGAGTTGTTGGATGAAGGCTGCTGTGCCTCGATACATGGATCGGAGAGGGGTCATTACTCCGTACATCGAAGTTCCGCTCGTCGAAGGAAAGAGTTATCGCAAGCGAGGGATGGAGCCGATCAAGGAGGTCTATTTCGGACCCAAGAATTGGACCACTGAACAAGAGTACGCAGCTACGCTTATGCTAAAGGCGAACGGTTTCGAACGAGTTCGTATTGTGCAGTCGTCGCTGAGCTACAGATGACAACTTGGCACGGCACTTAAACACGAAGCTATTGGAGTCCGCACCCGGTCTTGAACAAGCATGTCGGCCTCGGCCCCCGACGAGAATTAGTTACACGACCATCGTGCGGTTGATCCCGGCGACGGCTACAATGTGGGCTCACTAAGGGAAAAACCGGTGAGGTTGAAATCAAGGGAGTGAGGGGTCTGCCTGCGCACATTCGCTCCACCCGTCATTGATGTATAAGTCGCAAGGGATCGAAAAGTGAGTGACATTGCAGAAGAACAGTTTTTCCTGAAAGGTAAAGACGCCGAGGCCGTTGGCTCCCTCACCGATGAAGGATTCGTCGTCAAAGCAGGAGCGATTGCTCGCAGAGAAATCGTACCGTCAGCAATCGACTCCATGACATCGGTACGGGAACGGTTGCTGGCCGAAGGAGTCTTGGAAGATTACGAAGGCCAACTGCGGTTCACTAAAGACCATACGTTCGATTCACCGAGCGGGGCTGCGATGGCAGTGCTTGGGCGAACAGCTAACGGCTGGAAGGAGTGGAAGCATTCCGATGGGCGGTCACTAAGCGAGGTCAAACGTGTTGCCCGTGCCAGTGGCGAGGCGATACTCAGTGATTCCAAGCGTCAACAGATTCTCAGCAAGTCTGAAGAGCTATTCAACGAGGGAAAACTCTATACCAAAGCACAACTCGAACAATACTACGGCACCTTTCGGCAGCGATTTGGTCCCGATGTGCTTTCGGGACTCGATGGCGAAGCCCTGCTCAACTTCATTCACGATCACGGCAACAAGGATAGCTTGGTCTATTGGCTGGAGTTCAAGAACGACGACGAATTCGACACAAAGGAGTTCGGCAGTATCGCAGGTGGGAGCGCATTGAAGTTTCGTGTGTTTCGACGGCGGGAAACCGGTCACTGGCAAGCCGGGGACGAAAAGAACAAGCCAAAAGATATTTCGCTTGAGAAAGCGATTGAGATCGCACGAACGCACCGCAACCAACTTCTCAAGGGCGTCGAGCTTCTTCAGGCGTTGGCGGCTGATGCTACTGACGAAGATTACGCTGAACTTCAAGACCAGATGGACGAAATAGCCCCACTCGTCAGCCGACTCGCATGGGGTCACAAGTATTTCAGTTTGCTCTTTCCCGATAAACTTGACGACTTCCACAGCCCAGACTGGCAGCGATTTCACATTCTGAAACTGCTACAACTGCCCCCTGAAGGTGACGGTCGATATATCTGCGCCGGTCGATTCGTCGCTGCTGCTCGGGAAGTCGCTCTTCCGATGAATTCTCTCACAGGGGCACTGAATGCTGTTCAAGGTAGACTGCATCAGTATTGGAGGATCAGTACAAGAGGTGGCGATGACAAAGTGAGTCATTGGCCCATGATGCGGGAGCGAGACTGCATTGCCATAGGTTGGGAGAAACTCGGCGACCTTTCATGGGTCGAGGCCAAGAAAGACATACGCACGAAGCTCAAAAAGGCACTTCAAGAAAAGCAGCCCGGCCAGCAGCCATCGTCCATCGGAAACGACTGCTCGCAGATAACGCATTTCGTTGCCGGGTTGAGCGAGGGCGATGTCGTTTTGGCAGCGGACGGGGCTACAGTGCTTGGGATCGGTCGAGTCGTTGGTGAATATAGATACGCCCCAGAGTTCGACCTCCCGCATCAACGACCGGTCGAGTGGCTGAACTTCGACGAATGGAAGATGCCGATTCCCGAGGGTGTGGGATCAACTGTCCGTGAAATCAGAAAGCACAACGAGAACATCGTCGAGGCCGAGAGACGGATTCAGGGCGGCCCGCCACCGCAGAAACTTGAAAATCCAGATCCGAAAATTAAACGCAACATTCGACTCGACGGCATACCGGGGCGGATTCAATCGGTCTTGGATCGCAAGGCCCAAGTCATCCTTTATGGACCTCCCGGCACGGGAAAGACCTACTGGGCTGAACGTGCTGCAAACGATCTGGCGGCGATCTCAGCGTTCGGCAAACGATTCGATGAATTGGACGAACAGCAGAAGCACGTCGTCACTGGCGACAGTGAATCGTCGGGAGTCGTCCGACTCTGTTGCTTCCATCCGGCATACGGCTACGAAGATTTCCTCGAAGGCTATCGTCCACACACTGTAAACGATCAGATTTCATTCGAGCTTCGAGATGGCGTGTTTAAGAAGCTGTGCAAGGATGCCAAGGATACGCCAGATCGCAACTTCTACCTGATCGTCGATGAGATCAACCGAGGCGACATACCTCGAATCTTCGGCGAACTACTGACTACGTTGGAGAAAGACAAGCGTGGCAAGCAGATCATCCTTCCCGTCAGTCAGACTGTCTTCGTCATTCCCAAGAACGTCTTTCTGATCGGAACAATGAACACTGCCGACCGGTCCATTTCTTTGCTTGATGCGGCTCTGCGTCGGCGTTTTGGCTTCGTCGAGATGATGCCGGATGGAACGGTCCTGCGTGACTCCAAGGTTAGCGGCATTCCATTGCGTGCATGGTTCGACGCTCTTAACGAACGAATTCGGCAGCACGTTGGCCGAGACGCTCGCAACCTGCAAATCGGCCACTCTTACCTGATGCAGTCAGGGAGCCCGATCAAGGAAATTGCTCCTCTTAAACGAGCGATCCGGGACGACATCATCCCGCTGCTGGAGGAATACTGCTACGAGGATTACGGGACGCTGGCCAACATCCTCGGCGAAGAACTTGTCGATGTCGCATTGCAAAGGATTCGCCATGAGTTGTTCGATGATGGTCAGGAAGATGTCTTAGTTCAGGGGCTTTTGGCTCCGTGCCCTGACATCTCAACTTCGTCGGAAGCAATCTCGTCGGATGAGTCATCGGTGGACGAAGAGGCAGATGAGGACGAAGAAAACGGGGCAGACGACTAATGATTGCAACGGCCAACTCTATCACGTTGTCGGAATGGCAGACTGTCGGGCCGGGGGATTGCGACGAATTGCAAGGGCGTTTTCTCGATCAATCCGACGCCGCCAAGTCCGTTGCTTCAACACAGGCCGATTCTCGCTTGCTTGAACTGACTGAATTGCGTGGCGGTCTTGAGGTCAAAGCGTTCTCCCACGTTGGTCGGATTCGGATCGGTGACTTGAACATCACCGTGCTGCCGAAACTGCGTGGTGCTTCGCTGTTGAGGTTGCTGCGTTATGTCTATGGCTTTCGACGCCTCAACTTGATTTCCGACACCTCGCATCTGATCGAGCCGTGCGGTTTTGAGGATTTGCTTGTCGCCCAGTTGAATACCGAAGCCCAAGAGCTTCTGTCTCGTGGACTCCAACGCTCGTATATCGCACAGAACGAACGACTGGCCTCGCCTCGTGGCCGAATCAATATCCAGCAGTTGGCTCTGGACGGCGGAAACATTACGGCCACGCTCCCATGCCGACATTATCCACGCATCGAAGACACACTGTTGAATCGTGTGTTGGTCGCTGGACTCAAGCTGGCCGGATCGATTGCGAGCAACGTCGCACTTCGCCGAGAGTCCAGACGGCTTGCCACACAAATCGAAGAGCAGGTTTCTCCCGTCAACCTGAATTCCGCCGTAATGAATCAGGTCGCACGCCAGTTGAACCGGCTGACGAAGAGCTACCTGCCTGCCATGTCAATCATCAGGCTGTTGGTCGAGGCGCAGGGAGTTGCCCTTGAAGGCGAGGCCATCACTCATCGGTTGCCCGGCTTCATGTTCGATATGAATGCTTTCTTTCAGGCACTCCTGTCTCGATTCCTCCGGGAGAACCTGCCGGGTTACAGCGTCATCGACGAACACAGCCTGAAAGGGATGATGCGGTACAACCCGAATTTCAGTCCACCACGAAAGTCTCCGACGCCACGCCCGGATTATGTAATCCGCTACGGAAACAACATTTGCTCCATCCTCGACGCCAAGTATCGAGACATTTGGGAGAAGGATCTGCCTCGCCACATGCTGTATCAGTTAGTCGTCTATGCCGTCAGCCATCGTGACCAGCCTCGCAGTACGATTCTGTATCCCACCTTCCATCCCGGCGCACGAGAAACCCGTATCGACGTGACCGATCCCGTGTACGGCAAGATGCTCGGTCAGGTCTGCCTGCGGCCAGTGAACCTTGAACGAATTGAAGCTCTGGTAGATGACACAACAACCAACGGACGACGGGAACGAGAGAATTACGCATCGAGCGTGGCGTTTGGAGCAGAGTAAGCCGGTCTTTTGATGTATAGGTGCGACTCCCATGGGTAAGAAGAAACACACTCGACCTTCCGAGGAGGAGTTCCTTGTATCGATCAACTCCCGACAATCGAGCATCCTGAACTGTTCCCTGACTCAGAACTGCGTCATCAAGAACGGCCCACAGACATACAAGGTTGCGAGTATCCTGCAATTTACGAACCCGACTTCGGGTGAAGTGTCTCACTGCGAGCTGCATGTAAATGATTACAAGTTTCGAGTCGGCACGGGGATTCAATGGGATGTGAAGGATCGCCTCAAGCACTGGGGATGCAAAGATGACGAGATCGAGAAGCTGCGAGCCTTCCTCGACACTTACAAGGATGCCAATGCACCCGGCGAGTACACTGTCATGGAAGGAAAGCCATCGCCGTCTGTTCAGGAACTCTTCGATCTGCTGAGTGAACTCGAATCGCCAAATCTTGTTGGCGTCATCTCCATTCTGGCAGAGCGATCAGAAGAACTGCAAAAGTTGCCGGCGCTCGGCGAGACGGACAATCGCCGAATGGTGGCATCAGCGCTCAGGGCTTCGCACCGAATGACTGCTGCGGCGTCTCAGATTAATTGTCCGCGATAGTCTCGTTTTGGCTGACCGGATGTTGGGGCGTCGAAAGAGCTTGGGGAGGCGCATGAAAGACGGGCGGTGGATTGCGGCCCGTTGTTCATGGTGATGTGGATTAGTGGGTCTGGTGGCGGTCGGTGAGACTGAGGAGGTGTTGAACGGCCTCGACGAAACCGCAATCGCGAGCCGCCATTGTGAAGTCGATCGGGTTGAAGTTGGTCTGGCAGTGGAAGCAGCGAACCAAGTTCTCTTGCGGATTGAGGTCCGAGCGGCTTTCGCCGCAGCGGGGACAGACGAAGATCAGCTGTCCGTCGCGACGGCGGTGTGGCCAAGCGAGGCGTTGCAACAACCATGGGAAGGGGACCTCGTTACGCAGTTGCCGAAGCTGCTGGTCGGTGAAGCGTCTGGCCATGAGAGGGCTCCTGTTAGAGTTGAAACTCGCCAGCCGCTTGCCGGAACACGTCTTCATCGACGCGTGCCACATCGAGCGCCGTGGCTTGCAGCAGGCAGGCGATGGCCAAGTTGTTGATGGCGCGGGGCAGGCCGCCGGTGAAGTCGTGCAGCAGATCCTTGACTTCCGCGTCAAAAATCTTCCCATCGCCGCCCGCTTGCGAGACCTGAAAGTCCACGTACTGGGCGGTCTGCTCCTTGCTGAGCGGCCGCAGCTGATAACGGACCGACACCCGGTTCAGCAGGTCGGCATGTTGAGCCCGCTTGATCGTGCCGCGGAGCGACTCTTGGCCGACGAGCAGAATCTTCAACGGCGGGCCGATTTCCAAGGCCGAACTGATCAACAGCCGCAAGTCGGTCAACGATTCCGACGTGAGCAGATGGGCTTCATCGAAGATCAGCAGCAAGGTGCCCTCGCTGCGTTGAGCCCGCTCTAGGATCTGTTCGTAAAGACGATCCTTGCCGCGCTTCGGCGCTTCGCCAAGTTGCGTCGCGATCAGCTTCAACAATCCTGACGAAGGCAGATGGGTCAGATGACAATAGACCACCTCACACTGCTGCGGCGTGAGTCGGCTGAGCAGTCGCTTGATGAGCGCCGACTTGCCGACGCCACTCGCGCCGGTGACCAGTCCCAGTTCGCCCATCTTGAGCAGGAACTCGAGCCGAGCGAGTCCTTCTTTCATGCGTGCATCTTGCCACAAGGCAGCGGCGGTCGCGTGTTCGGAGAAAGGCTGCGTGCGGAATTGAAAATGTTCGAGGTACATCAAGGGTCTCCTGTGGATAAGAGGGATTGAAGTTGCCACAACACGTGTGGAATCGTGAGTGCTTCGGCCTGAGCGACCGCCGTGCGGACGAGCGCTTCGTGCAAGCGATCGTGTCGCGCGTGAAAGGCACGCAGTGCATCGAGTTCGTCGCGGCTGAGTGCCGAAAGTCCCGCGGTGCGTCCCAGCAAGCGGGCCACGAGCGTGGCGAAGCTGCTGAGCGACCAGACGTTGCGTTGTTGAGCGGACTGAAAGTCGAGTCCTTGCTGTCGCCGTTGTTGTTGGCTGGCTTCGTGGCTGGCCTGCAAGGCGTTCAAGTAGGACGGTTCAATAGAGTTCTGCTGTGGGGGCGGAGCAGGTTGCGGATGATGTCCTGGCTCGCGCTGATAGCGGCGGGCGAGGCCCAGATAAGCACCGTCGAGTCGAAAGAGCTGAACTTCCTGCAACGCTTCACGCGTTTGAAAGGAATCGAAGCGAACTTCCACGCGATCGCCGCGCAGCTTGGGATCGACAGCAAAGGTTTGTTCGAGGATCGTGACATCGGAGAAGTCGCGATCGACGGTCCGTTGCTCGCGGCGATGAAACAGCGGGAGGATACTCTGCAGCCGCACTGGGCGTTGCAAGCGAGTGGCCGAGTGGTAGCGATCGTGGGGCGTCTGCTTGGTCTCGCTATGGACAGCAACGTGATATTCCTGCGTCAGCCAAGCTTGCAGCGCGCGATTGATGTCTCCCAGTGATAGCAATTGGGCAGCGCGGATTTCGGCTTCCAGTTGTCCCTGCAGCGTCTGAAAGAAACGTTCGATCAGGCCGCCGGTCGCGGGATCGCGCGGCGGGCGATGAAGGAGCTTGATGTTCAGTTCGGTGCAAGCCAGCTTCAACGCACCGGCGTGATAGATCTTGGCATTATCGACATACAGTTCTCGGCTGGTGTCATGATGCGACCAGGCACGCAACAGCGAATCGACCAGGATGTCGAGATTCTCGCGGAGGTAATATCTGGCTTCCACGATGTAGCGGCTGTGGCAGTCAATCCAGGCGGAGAGATGCGTCTTGACGGCGCGTCCTTGCTGCACGACCGGCGGGCCGTGCTCGAAGTCGCCGACCCACAAGGCTCCGGCTTCGTCGCGCGTCCAACGACAACGAATGGTCTGCTCGCTGACTCCCAGCTTGCGACGCGTGGCACCTTCGCGATGGAGATGACGATAGAGTGTCGAGCGCGGTACGCCGCGACCGAACTCTTGCTTCAAGATGCGGTTGATGACGACGTCGCTACGACGCGGCTGTTCCTTCTTCAGTTCGACGGCCCGATTCAACAGGGCTTGTTGGTTGGCGCGCGGCTGGCCCCGGTCGCTGCGCGAGCGCCGAAAGGTGCCGGCAACTCCCTCATCGCGGAGCCGCTTCCACCATCGCCGCAACGTTCGCACCGAGACGCACTGGCGTTGTCCGTTGGGCAGCAATCGCTCCTCGGCGGCCAGCTTGCGAAAGTACGCTTCGCGCTCCGCTTGAGGAATCTCTCCCAACAGCAGCGGACTGAGTAGCGAGCACCGAAACACGGCCCACGCCTGATCGTCACGACCCATAAAAATTCTCCTTCGCCGGGAACCAAGTGGTCTGTCGAAGGAGCAAGCTACCTCAAGGCGGCCGTGATCTTGTTGCGAAGCGGGGGAAGAACGATTCGGCAAACATCCGATTCCAATGATCGATCAGATGCAGTAAACGGCGCGCGGTGCGTAAGATCTCACCCCGGTGCGGACTGCGGTATTTATGCGGGGCGACGGCACCTAGAAAGCGATGGTCGGTGAACAGCGGATCGTGTTCGCTGCATAGCTGGAGACCTAATTGCAAGGCGACCGACTGCGTGCCAAGGAACTGCAAGAACCGCCACAGCGTCGAGCGGTGCAGCGCCCGCTCATCGATCTTCTTCCGTTCCGGCGGCGTGACATAACCGATGACACGCTTCTGCGGCGCGACGATCCGCTGCAAGGAGAGCCGATCCTGCTCCAAGTAATCGCGGGCCAAGGGCAGCAGGCTGATGCTGGCATAACGCCGCTGCGGCAGTACGAAAGTCGGGCCAATCGGTAAACACATGCCGACATCGCGAGCACCTCCAACGAGCCAAGACGACACTGACGACTTGCACGGTCAAATCAACAATCACACGCAGCTTGCGGCGTCGCAGTTCGTGGCGTGTGAAGCCGCTGGTCGCATCGCAACGACTGCAACAATGGCGATAGCGAACACCGTTGGCAATCGCTTGCCGATGCTGCTCGAAGGCGGTCAGAACTGAAGAATTGGTGGCAGCCAAGACGATGCAAGAATCATTGATTGACTGGAGAGGAACGGGCCTGTCATGCGAACGTCGAGGCTCGTTCCTCTTCTTCTGCGCGCACCGCCCAGACAGAGGCGGGCTTCTAGAAATAATGCGCGACGGCGGGCTCGGAGCGGGCTTACGGCGGGCTATTCTCGGTCAATCAAATCGAGACAAACGCCGCGCTTTCCGGTCAGTTAAAATGAAACGCCGCAACTGCTCAAAACCAGCTTCGGAAGCTCATTGATGAAGACGCTGAAGAAGAAGAGTTCCAACAGCTACTTGACCAGAACTGGTGGATGTTGGGAGGGCAGTACGTTGAGAAGATTCCGAAGCGTCATTGGACCGATGAAGAGAATCTGGACATGATGCTGAAGAGTGCCGACAACGGATACGACATTATCGAACTTAAGCGGAGCAAGGCACCGCTGTTCAAGCAGCATCGCAACAAGATCATTGTGTCTGCTGACGTGAACGACGCTGTGAATCAGGCTGGACACTACATTTCAGAGATTGAACGGCAGCGGGATCACTTCATTGCCCGTTACCACACTGATCTTTATAAAGTGAAAGCAAAAGTGTTGATTGGACACATTGCTGATGACGACGAGGAGCAGATAGGAAAGCGACTTGCGCTCAGGATGTACAATTCACATCTGCACAATATCGAAGTCGTTACTTTTGACGGTCTAGTGCGCACGAGTGACCAGATCATCAACGCTAACCTCGGTGAAAGCACGCACTCAGCGGCTCCGCCACTCGCTGGCCAAGGGGAGGTGATTCCCTTCTGAGCCATAGTAGCTGGAACAGCATGTTGATCGTCTGATCGATCACGTGAAAGTAGCTATCGCAAACGTCACGTGATCCAATTGTGCCTGACGGTTATCTCGCTGTTGACTGTTGAAGGTTCACAGTAGTCGCAATTTGAACGAAGGCGTGTCCTGAGTAATGTCGTGTTCCCTCATCCAACCCCTCTTCGATGGCTCTCTCGACATCGTTGGCGATGTTCATGGCGAGATCGATCCGCTCCGCTCACTGCTCAGACATCTTGGCTACAGCGGCGATGGTGAACATCCCGATGGCCGAAGACTCGCCTTCGTTGGCGATCTCACTGACCGTGGCCCGGATAGTCCAGCAGTCATCGATCTTGTAAAGAGCCTCGTCGAAGCTGGCCGAGCCCAGTGCGTCCTTGGCAACCATGACCTGAACATTCTGCTCGGCCATCGCAAGCACGACAACAACTGGTTCTTTGGTGAAGAACACAAGGAAGATGGTATCGTCGTTCCGCAAATTCTTGCCGACGAATCGATTCGGCAGAAAGTCCTCGCCTTCTTCCGCACATTGTCAATCGCTTTGGAGCGTGACGACCTGCGGGTAATTCATGCCTGCTGGAACGATGACATGATCGACATTGCGAGAGAATCCAGCGATGTCGTCACCCTCTACGACGAACACCACGGACTGATCGAAGGCAGCTTCCCCGATCTGGACCTCGATGACATCGACAAGGATTTGGAGCACCAGAACAAGAACCCAGTCAAAGTTCTTTCGTCGGGACCGGAAGAGCGGACAGACGCACCGATCCACTCAGCGGGAAAGATACGCCATGAGCGGCGGGTTCAATGGTGGAACGACTACGAAGGTCCGTTTAGCGTCTTCGGCCATTATTCGATTCTCGATGGTCAGCCCCGTGGCAACGACTCGACGTTCTGCGTCGATTACGGAGTTGGCAAGCGATGGACCGAACGGCGGGCAGGAAAGTCGAGTGGGTTCAACTTGAAGTTGGCAGCATTGCGATGGCCTGAGCGATTGATCGTGTTTGACGAAGTAGTTTAGCAGGTGTGCCACGCATACTTCGCCGGGATGCGATGGCTACAATTGTTCCATTACGAAAGGCAAAGCAGATGGCAAAGCATGAAGTAGCATTCGACGTTCCGAAGCGCCCCTTGGGACGAGCCGACATTGAGTTTACGGTGAAAGCAGATGGGGCCGTGTTGGGCACGCTGACTGTTTCAAATGGCTCCCTCGTGTGGTTTCCGAAAGGAACGACTTACGGATGCAAGATGGGATGGAATAAATTCGACAGGATCATGCAAGAACACGCAACAAGGCAGGAACGGCGGTGACAACGCATGGGATACGAAACCGCCCTACATCTGATCGACGTGAAGATCAAGGATGAGTCACTGCCAAAGGTAAGGAAGGCATTGCAGACGAAAAAGGGCCGTGGCCTTGGCCCACTCAAATGCTTCCTTGAAGAAGCGTATCTTTCAGACGACGGATTCTTGTCGTTCAAGAGTACCGGAAGATACGACAGCCCTTACGATCCTGACGCAGGCATTGGCGACGTGCCTGTCCTTATTGGAAAATGGTCCGAATCGGAGAAGATTGCTGAATGGCTGAAACTCCATTCGGAAAAAGGCGGTCGCCTGATTCAGCACAGTTGCGAGGCAGACGGTGCGGCGTGGGGCTGGGAGTTTGATGGGCGTGGCAGGTTGCGAGAGCTTGCGTTGTGTTCAGTCGGGAAATGGAAATGACGACCCGTGTGTCGTGGCGAAGCACAGCCACCTGACCAACTGCCCGGATACCTGAACCACGACTTCTACAATTGGTTGCAACGGAACTCGGAGTTTCGAGGGCGTGCCGTGCTTCCCATTGTGGAACGAGGCAACACGGTCCTCATCCATGTCTGGTTCGATTGAAAGTGTGCCGTGTTGTACCGAGCGCAGGCAATGGCGGCGAACACTATAATCGACGAGTGTTGTCGATTTGTCCCAAACACTCGTGGAGGCCACAACGATGCGATATTCACTCTTCAGCCTGCTGATCGTCGGGCTCTTACTCACGGCCACTTCTTCCGCCGACGATGCCAAAGACGAAGCGATCAGGAAGGACCGAAAGCGAATCCAAGGCACTTGGCAAGTTACGGCATTGACCATCAACGGCAACAAGGCGAAGGATGAAGACGCCAAGAAACTCACTGTGGTTAACGACGACAAGGGCACATGGAACCTCCGTTCTGGCAATATGGAAATCAGCAAGGGAACCAGCACCTTCGACCCGACTAAGAAGCCCAAGACCATCGACTTCACGCCAACCGATGGCGGCGGGAAGGGCGACCAGTTCCTCGGCATCTATCAACTCGGGAAAAACGCTCGAAAGCTGTGTTTTGCCCCAGCGGGAAAGGACCGGCCCACGGAATTTTCCTCGACGCCCGAGAATCAGCACATTCTCGTTGAATTCGAGCGAGTGAAGTCAGAGTAGTGGAACGGGTCGATCATCGGCCCCCCCGAGAACACTTCTGGAGATGTGTGAATGGAAATCACCGAACTTATCGATGAATACACTGCCGGGCCGCAGAAGATACGTGACGCTATCAACGGGATGACGCCTGAACAGATCGACTCTGCGCCGATTCCAGCCAAATGGTCAACACGACAAGTCATCTGTCATCTGGCCGACTTCGAGCCAGTTTACGCCGACCGGATGAAGCGGGCGCTGGCCGAAGACGAACCAACCATCTTCGGCGGCGATCCCGACGCCTTTGCGGCTCGCCTCGCATACGAGCACCGAGACATCGAAGAAGAATTGCAGTTGATCGAGAGCGTTCGCAATCACATGGCACGCATTCTGCGAACACTCCAACCGGAAGCCTTTGACCGTACAGTCAATCATTCCGAGGATGGCCCGATTTCGCTGCGGACGCTGCTGGAGCGCATCACCAATCACATTCCGCACCACATTCAGTTCATCGCCGAGAAACGACAGGCGGTGGAGACGGCATGATCTTGGCGATAGCCGCATCTTGAATAAGTTCAGGGAACGTACTGATGGGATTCTTCGACGCCCTGTTCGGCAGCAAGAAGCGAACGAATGTCGAGGTCGTCCCCGATCACATTTGGATGACGACTGATGCAAAGTTTGCTGGCTTGGCCAAGGAAGCAGAGGAGCGATCAAAGTCCGAAACCGTCGCCATCCTGCTTGTCGCACATTTTCCCGACGTGTTGGAACGACTTGAAGACGTTGCCAACAAGCGAGACTGGAGTGTGCCGTGTAGGGCGGTGCCTGCAAGTAATCTCGATACCGACCTCGCCGCCAGCCTGAAGCTCGACGAGTCGGCGATCATCGATGTCATCGTGGGCGAACGACATCCCTTACCATCGGTGGATGACGGTCTCGAAGCGTTCGCCGACCACTTGCCGTGCCGCTGTCGATTTTCCCATCACCTCTCGCTGGACGATCCCGTTTTGGAAATCTTCGGCGGGGAATGGGTAAAGAACGTGCTGCGGCAAATGGGAATGACCGAGGACGAAGCCATCGAGAGCCAGATGGTGTCTCGACGCATCCGGCAGGCGCAGCAGAAGATCGAAGGAAGGGCATACGGCAATTTCGATGCAGAGTCAGCAGCCCATTGGCTGGAGAAGAATTGCCCAGAACTGACGAAGAAGTGATGCTCATCTCTACACGGACGAAGAGTCGTAGCAACCGGAGAAGAGCAAGCGAAAGACGACGAGTAAGCCGGACGTTAAGCAGCTTCGGCAATTTCGGTTGCTACTCAGAGTACCTGTGCCGGGATGTGACGGAGTTTGCACGGTGAACGAATCAGTCAAGATTGAGCATCTAAAACTCGTGAGGCTACTCCAATTGGCTTACTCCGCCGAGAAAGCAGCGGCGTTTGCATACATCGGCCACGCCGGTTCGGTGAAGAACCCGGACGAGAAAGTGGCAATCAAGCAAATTGAAATGGATGAGTGGCAACACCGAGAAACCGTTCTCTCCATCATGAAGCAACACGCAATTACGCCGTCACGGTACTACGAAATCAAATATCACATCATCGGCAGGGTCATCTCGTGTAGCTGTTACGTCATCGGCTGGTTCATGCCGTATTACTTCGCTGGACGATTGGAAAGCGGAAATGTCTGCGAGTATTTCATCATGATGCGATATTTCAACGAAATCGGGATCACCGCACACGACGAGTTGCTGTACGAAATGGGGATGAAGGAGAAGGAACACGAAGTCTATTTTCAGAAAGGTCTTCAGAACAACCGGCTGTTGCCGCTGTTCGAGAGAATCTTCGGGTGGGGCAACAAAAGCAGTTTCAACGATGTTGACTTGGCGACCAAATCTCCCGTCGAAGAATCAAAGGGATATTGCAATCACCGAAAGTAGACATTCTCTGAAGTAGGGAGAGAGTGAATGAATGAAAAGACCTCGCTCCAACCCGGTCGCTACCGGCACTACAAGGGCAATGAATACACCGTCATCGGCACAGCCCGTCATAGCGAGACGCTGGAAGAACACGTCGTCTACCGGCAGGAGTACGGCGAACACGGCCTTTGGGTGCGTCCGAAGCAGATGTTCTCGGAAACAGTTACGGTCGATGGACGGAAAGTGCCTCGTTTTCAACCCTTGGGGTCGAGCAGCGAGCAGGTCGGGGAGACCGTCACGAGTATCTTCGATGGACTCCCCCAACACTTGCCAAAGGAAGTCGTCCAGACGCTCATTCGTGCCGCCGACGTGCGCATCGAGCGGATCAT
This sequence comes from Planctomycetaceae bacterium, assembly GCA_020638995.1. Classification (GTDB taxonomy): domain Bacteria; phylum Planctomycetota; class Planctomycetia; order Pirellulales; family Pirellulaceae. The sequence goes on along the minus strand of JACKHM010000003.1, from coordinate 7,097 downwards.
CTCTCACGGCCATGCCTCAGCCGCAGACTTCTGGTACGACCAGCCGCAGCACGAGTGGGTGATCGTCTTGAAGGGGGCGGCGAGGTTGCAGTTCGAGGATGGCATGGTCGAGATGAAGGTCGGCGATTTCATCAATATCCCAGCATTCAAGAAGCACCGGGTTGATTGGACGACGCCGGGCGAGCCGACTGTGTGGCTGGGGGTGCGTTATGGGGACGTTGGGTCGGGAGAAACATCATGAATCGAAACATCCTGATCGGCTTCGTCTGCTTACTGCCTGCCACCGTCCTCGCCGACCAACCGAAAGCCCCCGCCACGGTCAAGGAACTCTGGTCCGACTTCGATCCCCGCAGCGACCCCCTCGACACCAAAGTCGTGCGGGAATGGGAGAAGGACGGCATCGTTTACCGCTACGTCACATTCCACATCGGCACGTTCAAGGGCACACCGGCTCGCATGGCGGCGTTCTACGCCTTCCCAAAGGGAACGGAGAAGCTGCCGGGTTTGCTGCACCTTCATGGCGGGGGTCAACGGGCGTTTCTGCACGAAGTCGAGTTCTACGCCAAGCGAGGCTACGCCTGCCTGTCGATCAACTGGGGTGGCCGGGAGATGGAAGAGGCGAAAGACGGCGATCCAAACACCGATTGGGGAGCCGTCGATCCGACTCAGCAGAACGTCCCCGGCTACTTCAACTTGAAGCCCGGTGAGAAGTACCTCGATCCAGTCGAATCTCCTCGCAACAACAACTGGTATCTGCTGACGCTGGGTGCGAGACGGGGACTGACGTTTCTGGAGCAGCAGCCCGAAGTTGATCCTGACAAACTCGGCGTTTACGGCCATTCGATGGGGGGCAACTTGACGGTCTATGTCGCTGGGACAGATGACCGGATCAAAGTGGCTGCACCGTCAGTCGGTGGATCGGGTTTTCGCACGCAGTCGTGGCCACTTCTTCCTGAACAAAGAAAGCAAACGCCGAATGGCGATGTGGGTCTGTTCGATGCGACGATTGGGTTCGAGTCGTATGCGCCGCACATCAAGGCTCCGCTGCTATGGCTGGGAGCGACGAACGACTTCCACGGCATCATGGACGACACCTATCGCACCGGCGAACTCATTCCGCACCAGAACGTCCGATACGCCTTCACGCCTCACATGAACCATCGGTTCACACCAGAGTTCGCCGTGACGAGGCCGCTATGGCTCGATCAGTACCTCAAAGGAAGTTTCACGTTTCCAAAAATGCCCGAGTCGAAGCTGATGCTGACTGCCGATGATGGAATTCCTGTGCTTCAGGTCACTCCCGACTCCTCGCTGCCGATTGAGCGAGTCCAACTCTTGTACTCGGTCGATCCCGATCCGCAGGCACGCTTCTGGCGAACCGCCAATGCGACAAAAGACGGGAGCCGTTGGACCGCTAAGCTGCCCATCCTGACTGTGGATCAGCCACTCTTCGCTTTCGCCAATGTCCATTACGGACTGACAAAACCTGAACCCGTTCCGTTTGCGCCACCGACCAAAGAGTTCGCTATCAGTTCGGTGCTGCACACGGCCACTCCTGATGACCTGCACCGGGCAGCAACGAAGGCCACTGACACGAGAAGTTCTTTGATCGACGACTTTTCACTCGGCTGGCAGGATTGGTACACGCTCTCAGCAAGTAATCCGCATCACTGGGAATACTCAGCACGCAAGCTCAACGATCCCAAGTGGCAGGGACAGCCCGATCAGAAGCTCACTCTTGAAGTTCGGGTAGAGAGGGAGAATGAACTGGTGATCGTCCTGACGGAGAACTTCTTCCGTTCGTATCGGGGTAAGTCGCAAGAATTCGTGGCGGTCGTGAAACTGAACGGCGGCAAAACGGAAACCGTATCGCTGACGCCGGGTGACTTCACCGCAACGACCGGTGAGAAGTTGTCGTCGTGGAAGAACATCGATCTCCTTAGCTTGCGGGCATACTACGAGAAGAACGGCACGCTGCTGGGGAGCAAAGGCTGGCAGGGACCACAGCCAAAGTTTCTGAAGTTGTATTGGCAACGCAAGGACGAGTGAATCGCATAAGCCTACACAACCATTTGCTCTCAAAGGAAAGACGCCATGCAGACGAACGCACACACTGGAACAACAATCGACGAGGTGGCGGCAGGAATCTACCGCATCAACACTCCGCTACGCATCGATGCCATCCCCGGTGGATTCAACATCAGCCAGTACCTCATCGTGGATGATGAGCCGATGATCTTTCATACCGGCTGGCGAAAGTGGTTTCCGTTCGTCTCCGAGGCGGTCTCGAAGGTCATCCCGCTCGACCGCATCCGCCACATCGGGTACTCCCACTTCGAGGGTGACGAATCGGGAGCCATGAACGAGTTTCTGGCCGTTGCACCGCACGCTGTCCCCTTCGCCAGTCATGTCAGCGTGATGACTTCGCTCAACGATCATGCCGACCGGGAAGGCCGAGGTATGGCTGATGGCGATACGTTCTCGACGGGCAAGAAAACATGGCAATGGATCGATACGCCTCATGTGCCGCATGGATGGGATTGCGGCGTTCTGTTTGACCAATCAACCAGCACGCTGCTGTGCGGCGACCTTTTTACTCAGCCGGGTGCGGAAACTCCACCCGTTACCGAATCGGAAATCCTGACGGCCAGTGAAGCCATGCGAAAACCAATGGATTACTATGCACACTCAACGAAGACCGGCACGATCTTGGAGCGTCTGGCATCGCTCAACCCGACGACGCTCGCCTGCCAGCATGGAAGCGCCTACCGGGGCGATGGTGCTGCGTTGTTGCGAGAACTTGCTGCGATCCTCAAGAAAGAGCAACAGTCTGAATTGGCCTAAGTGACGGATGCGATGATTGTCCCGTTCATATTCTCCATTTGAGGAGCGGTTCGTGCCCCAATCAACAGACGGCGAGTTTTTGCAAGCGGCCATCGAGGAAGCCCGAAAGGGACTTGCTGAAGGCGGTATTCCCATTGGCTCAGTCTTGGTCATCGACGGACAAATCGTCGGGCGTGGGCATAATCGCCGGGTGCAGCAAGGCAGCGCCATTCTGCACGCCGAGATGGATGCCGTGGAGAACGCTGGACGGCTCAAAGCCGGTGATTATCGCAGGGCCGTGTTGTACTCCACGCTGTCTCCATGCGACATGTGTTCTGGGATGGCACTGCTCTACAACATTCCTCGGGTCGTCATTGGAGAGAACCAAACCTTTCAGGGGCCAGAAGGTTATGTTAGGTCGAGAGGCGTCACCGTCGAGGTTGTTGACGATCCTGAATGCGTTCAATTGATGCGGGAATTCATCCGGTCTCAACCTGACCTTTGGAATGAAGACATTGGTGAATAGGCTCGACTGGCCGAGCAGGAACTCTTAGCAGGGATGCTACCCCCAAATGACCGACAACATCTTCACCCCCGGTCCAACACCGAACACCGTTCGTACCGCTGATGGCCAAGTCCTGACCGTGCCCAATGACTGGGTTCTGCTGCCGCCCGGTGATGCCGCCCTAACTCGGAGAGTGAAAGCCGCAGGCGAACACTGGGTCGTGCAAGAGAAGAAGGGGCGGAAGGTCTTCTCCCGAGGCGTTTGGGCAGCGGCAGAGACCATCGCCCGCATCCGTGCCGAACTCGAAGCCGAACGATCCACAGAGAGCTATGCCAAACGAAAGGCTGCTGATGCCAAGCGACGGGAGAACGCCCAAGCCGAATACGTCGAGGATTTTTTCGGGGCAGTCGTGGCTTTTCTCGACTTCCATCCCGACCATGCCGAACTTGGCCAACGCCTCGCCCGAGCCGTGACGGATCATGCCACGCCGGTCGGAAGTGGAACCGTGGCTCGGACGAAGCGGATTCTCGTGGAACAACGGGCCGAAGCTGCGGTCATTGCTTGGATGCGGCACCAGACGACCGGGTACGATGACATGGTGATTCCACGGGTGAAAGGCAAACGGCGGGAAGTACGACGGATGCTGGCCGAACGATCAAAAGAATTGCTTGCTCGGTATCGCCGTGGAGAAGCAAACGGCGATGAGTGTCCACTGGTGAGAGCCTTGAGATAAATGGATGCACCGCTGAATTAGCTCACTCGGTCATTCCGAATTCCTGCCGCATGAATTCAAATGCGGAGACACGTTCACCACCACCGAGCACGTCTCGACCGGCAATCACAACACACTGGATGCCAAGGGCGTCCATCTTTTCCTTGAGCACTTTGCCAAACCGTCCGTGGTGAATGCCGATGCCATGGCTTGTCACCTTCTGGTCGAGCGAACTACCATAATTGAGCATCGCTGGGGCGTCATCTTTGGTTAGGTGAGTGATCGGTGACACCTCCTCGAACAGCTTGTACTTTTCATCGGGCAAGTCATCGAGGTTGTCCAGATCAACGTCATAAAGTTGGGCGAGAGCACTGTGCTTGTAGACTGGATATTCGGGAAACAGGTCACGAATGAATCGAGGATCGTAAGAGGTCTGGCCCCCGTTCACCATCATGCACGTCAGCCGGGTTGATTCCCGCAGAACGGGATCATCACTATCGGGATCGGCCAGATCGTCGTGGAAGCCCAGCCACAAGGAAATCCCCGCACCGGCTGAACCGCCCGTTGCTGCCAGTCTGTTCGGGTCCAAGTTCCATTCTTTGGCGTTGTGCCGAACGAACTGAATGGCCCGTGCCGAATCAAGGAACTGCGCCGGGGCGATGGCTTCATCGGAGAGGCGATAAGTGATCGCCACAACGGAGATGCCGGATTCAAGACAAGACCTCAACATATCACCCGCCACGCTTTTGTTGCCACCACGAAATCCGCCGCCGTGGATCGAAACCAAAACCGGCGTCGGCTGTTCAGATTTCGCCAGCCAGACATCCATCACGTTCCGCCCATGCGGACCATACTTCACATCAGCATGCGTCGGCGGAATCTGTTGTTGGACTCTACCTCGTTGTGGCAACCGATCCCGTTGTTCGTCGGTCAGTAGAGCGGTCAGTTGAGTGCGAATCTCGGACAGGAGTTTGTTGCGTTCCTGCTGAATGGTGGCACGCTGCTCATTCTGTTCGTCCGTAAACTTGATCGCCGCATCGACCGCATCCCGCAACCGCTGTCCTTCCTTCCCGGCCTCACGTGCCGTCTGGAACGCTTGTCGGCGGGCCTGCTGTTGCTCTTCGGTGATGACGCCGTTCCATGCTTCTTGGTTCTCGGTGAGTTTGGGAACAAACTCCTTGCGGAGTTCCTCGATCTTGGCCTGTTGCTCTTTCGAGAACTCAATTCCCGGCAGCGTGAAGAACTGCTGGAAGGGAGTGGGACGCTGGCGTCTCTCGTTCTGCCGGTCGTTGTCCTGTGCAGTCGCCGAATTGCTGAGTGCGGCGAGCAAGACAACGGTGATTGCCGTGAGATGTTTCATTGCTTTGCTCCTATGATTGTGTATCACTCCGTTTAACGCATTGGCTTCAAGTGCTGGTCGAAGAAGTCCCATGTGGCGGTCATTGATTTCTGGGCGTATTCGCCGCCGAAACCGTGTCCCTGTCCCTCGAAGATCATCAGGGTGTGAGATGCCCCTGCTGCCTTCATCTTCTCGTCGAGCGTCGTGGCCTGAGCAATGGGCACAAGCGTATCTCGGTCGCCATGCAGAGTGAGGACGGGCGGATCGTCCTTGCTGACATACGTGATCGGGCTTGCTGCTGTGTAGGTCTCAGCGGTTTCGTCTGGCGTCCCGCCCATGAACAGACGGAAAATCCACGCCACAACACTTGTCTTGTGGCACGCCGCCATGTCCGTTGGGCCAAAGACGTTGACGACGGCCTGCACCCGACTCGATTGATCGGAATTTCCGCCGTCACCTTCCAAGTTCGATTTGTTGTCGGTCAAACCGACAAGCAGCGAGAGATGACCACCAGCGGAGCCACCCGTCACACCGATCCGCTCTGGATCGACATGGTATTTCTCGGCGTTTGCTCGCAGCCAGCGGATCGACGCTTTTGCGTCGTGGATTTGCGCCGGAAAGATTGGCTTGGCGGTTGTGGTTTCTTTCTTCTCTTCATCGAACTTCATCAGCCGGTAGCTGATCGTTGCCGCCACGTACCCTCGCTTGGCCGCTTCCATGATCTGTCCCCGGTATCCCTGACGACTTCCCTGATACCAGCCACCGCCATGAATGAACACGATGGCCGGAAACGGCCCGTCTCCGTCCGGTTGGGCAAGATCGAGTTTCAACTCGGTGTCCCCGCCTCTTCCGTAGGTGATGTTTTCTTCGACGGTAACATCGGCTCGGACAATACCCCCAATCAGACCTGCGGCAACGAAGGCGATGAGAGTGATCTTGGATTTGGTCATAGAACGATCTCCGACAGCAAACCGTGAATGTCAGCAAGTTCAATTCTATCGAGGTGGAATCATGCCCGGTAGAATGCGTGTGTTGATTGTTTCGCATACGGTGATTCGCACAACGAAGAAAGGCAACTATGCGATTTGCGCTGACAACAGTGCTGGTATTGGCCGCTGCCCCGGCTTTCGCCGAGTTCATTGACAATGGCGTCACGGCTCACCGAGGTAATTCGGGTGAGTTCCCTGAGAATACGATCCCGGCCTTTCAGAGCGGTATCGAAGTTGGGGCCGATTGGATCGAACTCGACATCTTCCGCACCAAGGACGGTCAACTTGTCGTCATTCATGACAACACGACGGAGCGTGTGGGCGACAAGAACATCAACGTCGCCGATTCCACCTATGACGAGTTGCTCGCCGTGGATGTCGCCACCGACTTTCGCCATCGCACAGGTAAATCCATCGACGAGTGCCCAGCACAGAGGACTCCTCTATTGGAAGATGTGCTACGTGTGGTGATGAAGCAGAATCGTACTCGGGTTTCCATTCAGCCCAAGATCGACTGGGTGGCCGATGCCATTGCACTTGTCGAATCAATGAACGCTGAGCGATGGGTGGGCTTCAATGACGGCAATCTGAACTTCATGGCCGAGGTGAAAAGGTTGGCACCTGACCTCCCCGTGTTCTGGGACCGGGGAGCCGACACGGACATTGACGAGGACATTCGGATTGCCAAGCAACATGGTTTCGAGTCGCTCGTGTTGCACCACAGCGGCG